>NZ_JBYSXZ010000004.1:0-181901 GCF_058782725.1 Paraburkholderia sp. FW306-02-B | reverse complement strand
GCGCGCGGTCCAGCAGTTCGGCGATGGCTTCGCCGAAACGCAGATCGGCGTAACCGACAATCGCGGCGGCGATCCGGCAGGGACCATACTTGCCTGTGGCGCTGACCGCTGCCACGCCATTGGCGAATTCGATTTCACCGATTGGTCGCAGCAGTTCTGGCCCGTCGACGCGGATCATGGACATCGACTCGACGTACACGGATGCCACGATATTGTGGCCACGCTGCACGTCCTGAACGTAGTCGTCGAACATGTAGTGGCTATCCCGGCGGTCGCGAAGATGATGCTGCGAGTCGATGATCCGGAGTTCCGGTTCCAGAATGGTTTGATTGACTACGGGAAGGGGTTGCACTATCTCGTCTCCTTGTTATTTCTCGCCTTGAGTGATCAGGGGAACACTACCAGGCGTAATCTTCGGGCGCAGTTTTATAACCGGGGAAAATGTGGTCCAACTGCGCGAGGGTTTTCTCATCAAGACGCACGCTCAGCGTGCCCGCTATGTCGTCCAGCTGCTGCACACTAACTGGTCCGATGATGGGCGATGTCACCCCCGGACGAGACAAGACCCAGGCAAGCGCGACGTGCGCTGGCGGAGTGCCGAGTTCGGCACATAATCCCTCATACCTTTCGAGCTGCGGCCGGTATCGCTCAAGCGACTCAGGTGCAACGCGATTACCCTGCAGTCGGCCCTGCTTCTCCGCCGCGAGGATGCCGCCGAGTAGTCCGCGTTGTAGCGGAGACCAGGGCATCACGCCAACGCCGTATTGCTGCGCGGCTGGAAGCAGTTCACGCTCGATATCACGAGTGACCAGGTTATATTTGGACTGTTCGCTCACCAATCCGAGAAAATGCCGCGCTCGGGCTGCTTCCTGAGCCTGCGCAATGTGCCATCCCGCGAAATTTGAGGATCCAACGTACAGGATCTTGCCCTGAGCGCGCAAGACCTCCATAGCCTCCCAGATTTCGTCCCACGGAGTATTGCGGTCAATGTGATGCATTTGATACAGGTCGATGTAGTCCGTCTGCAGCCGCTTGAGCGAGGCGTCGCAAGCGCGTCGGATGTGAAGCGCAGAAAGCCTTCCGTCGTTCGGCCAGTCGCTCAACGGTTGGTAGACTTTGGTTGCAATGACCGTCCGGTCGCGCCTGCCGCCGCCCTTGGCAAACCATCGCCCTATGACGTTTTCAGACCAGTCTTTTTGCGACTGCCAGCCGTATACATTCGAAGTGTCGAAGAAGTTGATACCCAACTCCAACGCGTGGTCCATGATCGCGTGGGCTTCCGGTTCATCGGCTTCAGGACCAAAGGCCAGCGTTCCGAGACACAGGCGGCTCACAACGAGCCCGGTTCGGCCAAGATGCGTGTAATCCATATTGCAGTTCTCTTCTGTGGCTAGGTCTTGTCTGCTCTCGATCAGGCTTTGCTTCTCTGATCGGGAGACAACCGGCTTCTGCCCTGTCGCATGCGCTACTCCCGCGAACGCTTCTGGTTGAACGGTGCGCGGGGCAAAGAATCACAGGTTTGAGGCCCTTGATTCAATGCTAAAGCAGTGCGGATGTCTCCGATACCCCGGATTCCCCTCCGCTATAACCATGGGTTATTGCCAAGTCCAGCTTGGGAAATTGTTGGCCGATGACTCGTACGAGACGGATGTCATCATGCGTGTCACCGCTGTGTCACCGCTTCAGAGCGAAATGCAGCTCCATTTGGGGGCCAAGTGGTAGTGGTTGGGAGATTGCTTGTCCCGCTCCGACGTGTGAGCCGTTGCGAGACAGAGTCGGCACACAGTGCCGCCTAGGGGCACTGTTGCGCTGCAGTGCGGAAGTAGCTTCCTGATGCTTAACGATCCACCTGCTTTTGCAAATGCGGCGGATAGCGGTCGCCGTGCACAACTATTGCTGACAGGGCGGTGTCGATGTCACCCAGATCGTCTGGCGACAGTTCGATGGCGGTTCCGCGAAGGTTTTCCTCCAATCGCGGCAGTTGGGTCGTACCCGGGATCGGAACAATCCATGGCTTTTGCGCTAGCAACCAGGCAAGTGCGACCTGAGCTGTTGACGCGCCTTTTAGTTCTGCCATGCGTCCAATCAATTCTAAAAGCGGCTGATTTGCTCGACGTGCCTCGGCCGAAAACCGGGGAATCGCGTTGCGGCGGTCAGTGCTGTGGAACGTTGTGTTTTCACTGATTGCGCCAGTGAGGAATCCCCTACCGAGGGGACTGAAGGGGACGAATCCGATGCCGAGTTCCTCGAGCGTTGGTAGGAGTTCCGCTTCGGGTTCTCGCCACCAGAGAGAATATTCGCTCTGGACCGCCGTCAATGGCTGGACAGCATGCGCTCGCCGAATGGTGGTGGTGCTAGCTTCAGACAGGCCGAAGTGCTTCACCTTGCCGTCGCGTATAAGATCTTTGACTGCCCCGGCGACGTCTTCGATTGGCGTGTTTGGGTCGACACGGTGCTGATAGAGCAGATCGATAACGTCGGTCTTCAGCCGTCTGAGCGAACTATCGACGGCGTGACGAATATGTTCCGGACGACTGCTCAGACCCGTTTCACGGTCTTGTGCGTCGAACATGTAGCCGAATTTCGTGGCGATTACCGCACTTGATCGGAAGGGCGCTAGTGCTTCGCCGAGCAGCTCCTCATTTCGGAAGGGCCCGTACACCTCGGCGGTGTCAAAGAAGGTAACCCCGCGCTCATACGCAGCACGGATCAGTTTGACCGCCTGCGGCTTGTCGAGGGCCGGCCCTCGACCATAGCTCAAACCCATGCAGCCCAAGCCTAAGGCGGATACCTCAAGGCCAATCTTGCCCAACTTACGAACTTGAATTTTCATAATCAGAGGTTTAGTCATGGTAGAGCTGTCGAACGCCAGCTCCAAGCGCAGCCACGCAGATTCATGTCAATACGCCCTCGGAGCTTCAGAAGGTGACGTACCGATCTTACGAGTGGATCAAGCGATGTTGATGTAGACGTACTTCTCTCTGGTTGCCTGCTCGATATCGATCGCTTCGCCTTCAGCCAGCAATGCTACGTTCTACCGGGTTGCTGGATTCAAGGCCTCGAAAACCCTTCGTGAAATTGGATGGCAATACGGCCGCCAATTACGTGATCACGTTCTGACTTTGCAAACGGATGCGCGTCGGAAACAATTTCGGTGTGCGAGTCCATATTTGCTGGTGATATCCGATTAGCGAGATACAGTCGTTCATTCATTGGAAAGAAGGGACTACGCGCAAACCCTTACCGAGCGCGGATCAGTGCTCTTGCACAAAGAGCATTTCCTGCGCCAGTTGATTGCTGCGCCCGGCGGACCATACCCATCTCCAACGGGGGTACGTTCCGTGTGCCGCCAGCAACCTCATAAGCGTCTTTCTCGCAGACACATGTTGTCGGCCGAAACACGGCACCGCCTGCGGGACACGATTTTTTGGAGACGACGCAAAAGCATCGACATTGAATGACACGTTGCGGGGATAGTGTATTGGTCGCCTGCGGGTACGAATCGCATTAACGCTTCCGAGGCACAATGCAGCCGTTCTGACGATAACGTCCCGGTCATCGTATCCCGCCCGTGTAGCCAGTATATAAAGGGTATAACCCCCGGTTATCGCATTCGACTCTGAGGTTAACTTGTACCTTGACGCAGCAACTCGAAGGGGCGGAGACTTTGTGTGCCCCGCAGCAGCCCCTATACAACGTTTTCCCCCTGCCAAGGTCGCGCTTGATCCCGGACGGAACAAAAGTTGCGAAATATTGGTGACGATGAGGAGTGGAAAATGTCGGCACCAATCTTTTCTGTGGACACGACGGACTTATCGCTCGTCTCAGATGAATTCTGAAGGGCATGCAAAAAAAAGAGATTTGATTCGGTTTTTACACTGCATATAGATATTTAAAAGTTCTTAACCTAAAAAGGAGAATGTCGTGCCCAAAGCGTATTTGATTACCGCGTATCGAGCGGTCGCCGATGTTGCCGCGTTGACTGAGTATGGAAAGCTCGCGGGCCCCGCGCTTCAAACAGCGGGTGGCCGGATCCTTGCACGTGCGGTACCGTCGGCCGTTTACGAAGCCGGGATTAGCCAGCGTACGGTGATTGTCGAATTTGATAGTGTCGAGCAGGCTATCGCTGCACACGACAGTGCGGCGTATCAGCAGGCTTTGAAGGTCCTTGGCAACGGTGCTGATCGAGACATACGCATTATCGAGGGAGTAGCCTGAACACTTGGCGGCGGGCAGGTGAGGTTCGGCGAAATGCTGCATTCGCCGCATCACCATCAGTTCAACTTCTTCCACTGAGTCGGCATTCGTCAGTCCGAACCGGCGATGGCAATCTGCTTCACTGTAGACGCCACGGCCTGTTATTTCGATGAGAGGTTGGAGCGCGAAGGTCAACTCCATGATCCTCGTTTCTGCATGACCGAAGAAGATATTCAGGCTTGCGCAATAAACGATCATAGCCAAGAGGGTAACCGGACGCGCCCTGAAAGGGATGTGGGCTGGCATTGGAGTTGCAAACAATGGAGGTCTTCCGACGCCTACAAAGCATAGAGTTTTTTCGACAAAAAATTGGAGACATTGAAGTGAACCTACTATATCCACGTCTGAGCAGAATCCGGGCAACCGTTTTGCCGGCCTTATTGATTTGTTCGACCCTGACAAGTTTTTCCGCGTCGGCGCAAGAGTGCGGGGTCAAACTTGGTGTGGCTGGCCCGATGACCGGCACTGGTTCCAGCTGGGGATTGTCCGAAAAGGCGGCCGTTGAGTTCGAAGCGGCATGGACGAATGCGAATGGCGGCTTGCAAGTCGGAAACCGAAAATGCAAGGTCTCGATCGTCAGCGTGGATGCCCAATCTACGGCCGCTGGTGGTGCGGCCGCGGCTAATTACTTTGCCAGCGAAGGAGTCCATGCAATTATCGGCCCTATGCTAGGACCGGAGATTACCGGGTATAAGCCGGTAGCCAAGCGCAACAACCAGGTCGACTTCACGACTTCATTTGCAGCCAATGCAATCGGCCCTGAGTTTCCGCTCGCGTTCCACGAACTGCAATCGCCGCCGGTATGGTCACCTGCCGTAGTGAAGATCGTCAGAGATCGATTTGGTCTTAAAACGGCTGTCGTTGTTGGACCGAACGATCAAGGCGGAACCGATCCCGGCAACGCGTTGGCCAAGACTTATAACAATGCCGGTGTCAAAGCCACGACGGAGTGGTATCAGCGAGGAACGTCAAACTTTGCACCGCTGGTAACAAGGCTGATGGGCATGAACGTTGACACGGTCGAGACAGGAGGCATGCCGCCGGGGGAAGCGACAATCCTAGTCAAACAGATGCGCGAGGCCGGTTACACCGGTGCATTCGGTCGACTCGGCGCAGGTGGTGACATTATCATCAACGGATCTGGTGGTGCACAGAAGCAGAAGGCGTTTTACTGGTTTGATCATGTTCCAACAGATGATCCTGGCATCCGCAAAATGAACGAGGACTACGAGCGCTTGATGAAGCGCCCGGTGCCGGAGATGGCTCTCTGGTACAACCAACAAATTGCGGCAGAGGTGATGTTGCGTGCTATCTCACTCGCAGGAACAGACCAGGACGGTGCGAAGATTGCCGCCGCACTGCGTACGATGACTCCGGAATCACGCTATCTTGGCAAGAGCGGTTGGCGCGGCAAGGCGCAGTACGGAATCAATCAGGAGCTCTCATTTCCGGTCGCGGTGAATTTCATCGTGGACGGGAAGAGAGCTCAGCAAGTGAAAGTCGACGTTCCTGTTGAAGCCTCGAATTAGTTGAAAGCACCAGACACACGTGGGCGGCGGAGTTTTCCGGAAGAGTAACCCGTCGCCTTCGCGTATAGGCAATCCGAGCGTCTCGCAGGTTACCAAAGTCCCGTAGGCAGGCCGCCGCGTCCTGCCGCGTTTACCAGCATGCTTCGAGAATAGATAGCACTGACTCATAGCTCGACGCCCGCGGGTTGTTTCGTGTGATGAACCAGTCGGACATCGCATTGTTTGCGATACCGGGTAGATCGTTGAGGGTAATCCCTATGTCTCGCAATCGATGCGGGACCGCCAGTTGACGGAGCAGAGACTCAACTACCACCACACCCGTTGGGGCTGGCGACTTTGAGTTGCGCTCGAAACCACGATACAGAACATCGCGGACCATATCCAGTCTCGTGGCCGTTTCCGAGAGGTTGAAGCGCAGCACATGCGGAAGCACAATGGCATTCACAATACCGTTGGCGACACTGCTATGGGAGCCGATAGCGTGTGCCAGTACTGAACCAAGGCCGCCGCCCGCCTGTTCAGTCCCGCGTCCACAAAGAATCGCGGCGAGCACGAAACTGTTACGAGCCGCGGTATCGTCGAGGGTTGAGCTATCCAGATGCCTTGCGATCAGTCGCAGCGAATGCAACAGCATGGCCTCCGCGATCGGATCGCACTTCGGCGAGATCAATGCCTCCACGGCTGTCGAGAATGTATTGAGACAGGAATTCTGGACCAACATTGCGGGTGCGGTGCGGAGAAAATCCGGATGCACAAACAGTGCCTTGGCTCGCGTTTTGGGATCGAATAAGGCCAGACGATGTCCGGTTTCCACGTCGAGAACAGCGCTTCCAGCTTTAACGAAAGCAGTACTTGGAGTTGTGGGGACAACGAATTGGGGAAGTTTGGGCGCATTGAGTCGGGGGCTTTCAAAGCTTCCGTCAGGTAGCCGCCGGGTACTCAATGTTTGTGCTGGGGCTCTCTCCGCTAGAAGAATAGTCGCCGCGCGCGCAGTGACAGCGGCAGAACCGCCGCCGACCGCAATGACGCTGTCTGCCTTCAGATCGCCTAGAAGTTGCGCGGTTTCCATCACGGACTGCAAAGGACTATTCTGCCGTGCTGTGACGCATTCTCCGACTAACGCTGGCCCGAGGATCTTCCGCATCATTTCCATTGGCGCAGACTCGTTCACCGACCGTCCACAGACGATCACCGCACGGTTGCAGCCTTCGCGCGCGAGCTCTCGCGTGAGCGCTTTCAAACTGTGCTCTCCGCAGATCAGCCGTAGTTCGGCCGCCACATGCTGAAATGACAATACCATGAGATCCCTTTTCATGACGATCAGCCCATCCGCTTCTATCAGACTCGTTACCGCTTCTGAGACGCGTCAGCAGATCTCGCCAACGCGGATTGCCTAGTGTAGACCGGACGGTTCGACTCTGAAGTCGGCTTTTGTCGCCATGGTGGTAAGCACGGCTTACGCATCATTTGCCCGTATGGGACTCGGTTCTTTACAGGCAACAAAGATTAGTGCCGCCGGGCAACAATTGATGAGACGGGCTTATAAGTGTTTGCCGAATTTAGCGCCTAGTCATGCTCGCGCGAGATGGCTAAATTGGCAACAACCCCATCATCTGCGCCCCGGATGTTTTATCTAATGCACACGTCAGCTACAGGAGCGAACAGGCGCATGAAATCTTTAGGATTCTCTGTGACAGCGCTCGCTTTGGGACTTAGTGCGTGTGCGCCAATGACAAGGACAACCGATATGACAGACGTACAGTCTCTGCCTGCTCCTCCCACGCTTCAGGAAATGCGTACTGTTTCTCCCGCGCTCGCGCACTACACGAATAACACGCTCCTCAGCGATCTCTGGAAGCGTCCGCAACTGTCGGCTCGCGATCGGAGCATCGTTACGCTGTCGGTGCTGATTGCACGCAACCAGACCCTCGAGATCCCGTACTACGTGAACCTCGCGCTCGACAGCGGCCTGCAGCCCGCCGAGTTGTCGGAGATCATCGCGCATCTGGCGTTCTATGCCGGCTGGGGCAATGCGGCTTCGGCGGTGGTCGCGGCAAAACCTGTTTTTGACAAACGCGGCATCACGCTATCGGACGTTCCCGCAGTTCCAACCCAATACCTGCCTATTGATGAGGCCGCGGAGGCGCAACGCGCCACTGCCGTCGAGTCGAACTTCGGTGCGGTGGCGCCCGGCGTCGTGCACTACACGACCGAAGCGCTGTTCCACGATCTGTGGCTGCGTCCGGGCCTATCGCCGCGGGACCGAAGCCTCGTGACCGTGAGTGCGCTCGTCGCAACCGGGCAGTACGCGCAACTGACTTATCACTTGAACCGTGCAATGGACAATGGTCTCACCAAGGCGCAGGCGTCCGAAGTAATGACCCAATTGGCTTTCTACACGGGTTGGCCCAATGTGTTTTCAGCGCTGCCGGTCGTCAAGGATGTGTTGGGAAAGCGGCCTGGCTAACGGACTCATTTCCGGCGAGCTTGCCCAGATCGCCGGACCAGCTCGAGCGCGGGCGGTGGGCGTTACTCTTTGTGCTGCTCGTCGCTGACCTTCTCTATCCACTGGACATTCTTTCCGTCGATCAGCTTGCAGGACGGTTATGTGCACGAGGGGGGGCCTCAAGCAGCGCCGCGACTGACTGTTGAATAGACGCTAATATCGGGCTTACAATTTAACCAAAGCGCCCTTGGGTGACTAGTGGTCAGGTTCCGCACACGCCTATGAGTCCAGTTCATCGATGCCACGCGAAAATTTTAACGACCTGCTCGCTTTCGTCGCCGTTGCTCGCGAGCGCAGTTTCACTCGTGCGGCCGCACAACTCGGTGTCTCCCAGTCGGCGTTGAGCCATACCATCCGCAGCCTCGAGGCAAGACTCGGCTTGCGGTTGCTGACGCGAACTACCCGCAGCGTATCCCCCACGGAAGCGGGCGAGCGCATCTTGCAGACCGTGGCGCCACGCTTCGAGGAAATCGAGGCCGAACTGGCTGCGGTGACCGAGTTGCGCGACAAACCGGCGGGCACAATCCGCATCACGGCAACCGATCACACTACCAACACGATTCTCTGGCCGAAGTTGTCGAAGGTCCTGCGCAAATATCCGGAGATCAAGGTCGAGATCATTACGGATTACGGTCTCTCGGATATCGTGGCGGACCGCTACGACATAGGCATTCGTCACGGCGACCAGGTGGCGAAAGACATGATTGCAGTTCGCATTGCCGCCGACATGAAGATGTCGATTGTCGGCTCACCGGCCTATCTGGACAACAAGCCGCAACCGAAGACGCCTCATGATCTGGTTGAACACAATTGCATCAATCTACGTTTGCCGACTCTCGGCGGCTTTTACGCGTGGGAACTGAAGAAGGGCAGCCGTGAGGTCCAGGTCCGCGTAGAAGGCCAGCTCTCATTCAACGGTAGCTATCACATGCTCGACGCCGCGCTGGCGGGTTACGGCCTTGCCTACCTGCCATCCGATCTGGTGCAACCTCACGTCGCCGCAGGCCGTCTCGTTCGCGTGCTCGACGACTGGTGTCCGACGTTTCCGGGTTTGCATGCCTACTACGCGAGCCGTTCCGAGTCTTCCCGAGCGATGGCCGTGGTGATCGACTCGCTCCGTTATCGTCCGAAAACGAACTAGGCCTCAGTGCTGTGCCGGTCCGGCAGATGAGCATGCCCGGCACGCGGGCGCTCGCCATGGACCACCGCAATGACTGCAGGCAGCCGTTGCACACGCCTGTCTCCGCCGACGACACATGTCCGTCATAGCGACGCACTTCCCGCGTATCACGGGCAAGCATCCAGCGTCTCGGCCTCCTCAGTAGGGTACTTTGCATCGCCCCGTCGACTGGCACCGAACTTGCCTAATGATGCGCGTGTCGCAGCTTGGGACGGTGCCGGGCGCGAATCTGCAACCCAATGGAGAATGATTTATGAGCAATGCTTCGCCCGCTTCCGCCCCCGCCTCCGAGATCAGCGCGGGTCATCGTAAAGTGCTGGAGTGGCTGGAGTCGTCCGCTCCGAAGCGGATGTTGATTGGGGGTAAATGGGTTGAGGCCGTCTCCGGCAAAACATTCGAGACGATCAATCCCGCTACCGAAGAGCGTCTTGCTTACGTAGCGGAGGCCGATAGTGCAGATGTCGACGCAGCAGTAGCCGCGGCCCGACTTGCATTCGAATCGCCTTCTTGGGCGGGCATTTCGCCACACGCGCGGACACGCTATCTGCTGAAAATTGCCGATGCGGTCGAGAGCCATGCAGACGAACTGGCGGTACTCGAAACGCTCGACAACGGTATGCCGCTTGCCGCCAGTTCCGCGCGGGTCTTTCAGGTCGCGGAGCTATTCCGCTACTACGCTGGCTGGCCGACCAAGATTTACGGTACGACCAATCCGACAGACAGCCACCGCTTCATCTACATGTTGCGAGAACCGATCGGTGTCTGCGGCCTGATTAACGCGTGGAATGTGCCGCTGGTCATGGCGGCCATGAAAATCGCGCCGGCCCTCGCGTGCGGCAATACGGCGGTGCTAAAGCCTGCGGAACAGACGCCGCTGTCTACCCTGCGGCTTGCTGAATTGATCGACGAAGTGGGCTTGCCGCCGGGCGTCCTGAACATCATTCCCGGTTTCGGCGCGACTGCGGGCGGCGCACTGGTGGCTCATCCCGGGGTCGACAAGGTCGCTTTCACGGGATCGACGGCCATCGGTAAACAGATCATGCAGTCGTCGGCGAGCAACATGAAGAAGGTGACGCTCGAACTCGGCGGCAAGTCGCCGAACATCATTTTCCCCGACGCGGATCTGGACACGGCGCTGGCCACAGCGGTGGCGACATTCTGCGGCAACTCCGGCCAGATCTGCTCGGCCGGCACGCGGCTGTTCATCCAGGAGAGCCTGCACGATGAGGCGACAGAGCGCATTGCGCAGATCGCCGCCACGTACAAGGTCGGGTCGCCTTTCGATGCGGATACCAAGCTCGGGCCGCTGATTTCGTCGCGGCAGATGGAACGGGTGTTGTCTTACGTGGACGCGGGTAAGACCGGCGGTGCGCGATTGAGTCTGGGTGGCGACCGGGTTGGCAGCAAGGGCTATTTCGTGGAGCCGACCGTCTTCAGTTCAGTTTCGAACGACATGAAGATCGCAAGGGAAGAAATCTTCGGACCGGTGCTGTCGATTATCCCGTTCAAGGACGAGGACGATGCGGTCTTCAAGAGCAACGATACGGAATACGGTCTCGCTTCCGCAGTCTGGACGAGCGATATCGCTCGTGCGCATCGAGTCGCCCGTTCGCTGAAGGCGGGACGAGTCTGGATCAATACCTATGCGGAAGGCGACCCCGTGATGTCGATTGGAGGCTACAAGCAATCCGGGTTTGGCCGTGAACTGGGATTGGAGTCTATCGATGCCTACACGCAAACCAAGTCGGTTTATATGCGACTGTAGACGCGGCTGACTGAGTAAACGGGAGTTGAAACTAGGGCCGGCCATCCGAAAGATTGGGCGCCCGGTATATCGGCAGAAGTCAAAATCGCCTTCGCACAATGCTTATCGTTAAGGAAACTATGTGTGCGAATCGGTGAGACAGAAAAATCGCGCGCAGACGGGATTCAATTGGCGGTTCACTAATAACATCTGGAGACATTAAATTGAAGTGGATATTTACGCGTTTGAGCGGAAAAAAAACGGCTGCTCTATCGACCCTCGTGGCCGCATCATGCCTCGTAAGTCTTCAGGCTAGCGCCGAGGACTGTGAAGTCAAGATCGGAGTGACCGGCCCGATGACGGGCGGCGGCGCGAGTTGGGGGCTGTCCGAGAAGGCTGCCGCCGAGTTCGAGGTTGCCTGGACGAACGCAAACGGCGGCTTGCAGATGGGCAACCGTAAATGCAAAGTCTCCCTGATTAGCGTCGACTCGCAGTCCACTGCTGCCGGCGGCGCGGCGGCAGCAAATTACCTCGCGAGCCAAGGGGTCCATGCGGTCGTCGGTCCTGTCATCTCACCGGAAATCACGGGCTTCAAGCCCGTTGCCAAACGCAATGGCCTGGTGAACTTCACGCCGTCGTTCGCGGCGGATGTGATAAGCCCGGAGTATCCCGGAACGTTTCACGAAGTACAGTCGCCGCCGGTCTGGGCGCCGGCCGCAGTCAAGGCAGCCAGGGATCGCTTCAAGCTGAAAACCGCGGTCGTCGTCGGTCCGAACGATCAGGGGGGAACCGACCCGGGTAAAGCGCTTGCCAAGGTCTATAACGACACGGGTATCAAGACCACCACCGAGTGGTACCAGCGAGGTACGGCGAACTTCTCGCCGATTGTTGTCCGCCTGATGGGCATGAACGTCGATGCCGTGGAATTGGGCGGAATGCCGCCCGGAGAGGCCAGCATCCTTGTCAAGCAGATGCGGGAAGCTGGCTTCGCGGGTGCTTTTGGGCGACTGGGCGCGGGCGGCGATGTCGTCATCGGCAATTCCGGAGGCGAACAGCAGCAGAAAGCGTTCTACTGGTTCGACCATGTTCCCACTGAAGATCCCGGCATCAAGAAATTGAATGGCGACTATCAGCGTTTGATGAAACGCCCGATTCCCGAGATGGCGCTCTGGTACAACGAACAGATCGCGGCTGAGATGTTGCTCAAGGCAGTCTCGCTGGCCGGCACCGACCAGGACGGCGAAAAGATCGCCGCCGCGCTGCGAAACATGGCGCCTGAGTCGCGCTACGTAGGCAAAGCGGGTTGGCGAGGAATGAAGCAGTACGGCATCAATCAGGAACTGTCATTCCCGGTCGCGATGAACTTCATCGTGGACGGCAAGCGGACGTCCCAGCAGAAAATCGACATTCCCACTGAATCCGCCAAGTAGTCTTCTATCACGAAAGCAATCCCGGCTGCCCGCCTGCATTGCGGGCACGGGTTCGACGACTTTTCCTCATCCTATTCTGTTCAGGAGCGAACCATGGCATTTACCGCAACCGGCGATTCCGTCGGCATCTACAAGCATGTTCCGCAACTCGCACGTATTCGCACCGACGTGCTCTTAGGCGATGTCTGGAAGCAGCCCGAAATGGCATTCCGCGACCGGATCCTCGTGACGCTCGGCGTGCTCGCGGCTGGCGGCAAACTCGAGGAAATGAAAACATGGATGGCGCGCGGCGTCGAGGCGGGCATCACGCTCGACGAGTTGCGCGGCCTCATCGTGCAGGTCACGTTCTATGCGGGCTGGCCGGCCGGATTATGCGCCGGGAAGGCGGCACTCGAGTTGTTCGAATCCGCAGAAAAAAAATAGGCGAGACATCGCCATGAAAATCGGATATATCGGCTTGGGTTCGATGGGTTCCGCGCTTGCACGCCGTCTCGTGGCCGCGCATGACATCATCGTGTGGGATATCAATAGCGCGGCCACGGCGGCTTTTGAAAAGCTCGGCGCAACCGTGGCGCCTTCCGCCGCCGAACTGGCACGACAGTGCGACGTCATCTTGCTATGCTTGCCGCGCACGTCGGACGTCCACGCGTTGATCTTCGGCCAGAATGGTCTCGCCGAAGGTCTGGCCAGCGGAAAACTGGTTATCGACCAGACCAGCGGCGTGCCAGATCAGACCCGCGAAATTGCCGCACGGCTCGCCACGCAAGGTGTCGCCATGATCGACGCGCCCGTCTCCGGCGGCGTCATGGGTGCCAGGGCGGGTACGATATCGATCATGTTTTCCGGTGCCGCAGACGACTGCGACAGAGCATTGCCGGTGCTTCGCGATATCAGCCCGAACGTGTTTCATTGTGGCGACCGCGTCGGCGACGGTCAGGCCATGAAGCTCTGCAACAACTTGCTGAGCGCGGGCTGCCGGGTCGCGACATTCGAGATCGTGGCGATGGGCAGAAAGATGGGCCTGTCTCTCGCGACGATGACCGAAATGATCAATAAGGGCTCGGGCCGGAACCGCACCACCAAAGTGACCTTGCAGGAACTCAGCGAGGGTCGATCGGTTTCGAGTCATTTCGCGATGGCGCTGATGTTGAAGGACATGAACCAGGTGATTCGACTCGGCATGGACTGCGGCGCACCCACCACGCTCACGAATATTGTCCGCGGGATTCTGCAGACGGGTGTCAACATGATGGGCGAGACCGCGCAGTTGGAGAGGGTGATCGATCTCATCGAGAACATGGCTGGAACGCAGATCAAGGATGCAGCGGATACGGCACTGCCTGAACCCGGTGCACCGCAGAGAGATGCCGGCAGGCGGGAATTGC
This sequence comes from Paraburkholderia sp. FW306-02-B, assembly GCF_058782725.1. Lineage (NCBI taxonomy): Bacteria > Pseudomonadati > Pseudomonadota > Betaproteobacteria > Burkholderiales > Burkholderiaceae > Paraburkholderia > Paraburkholderia sp. FW306-02-B. The sequence continues at coordinate 167,870 of NZ_JBYSXZ010000004.1, read as the reverse complement.
GAGTGGGGTATGTTGGACTCGGTACGATGGGCGGCGCACTCGTGCGGCGCCTAATGCTCTCGCGTACCATGCGCGTGTTCGATGCCAGCGCGGATACGGTACACACTTTCGAAAAAGAAGGCGCCGCTGCCGCTAAAGATTTGCCCTCGCTTGCACATGAGTGCGACGTCATATTTATCTGCGTGCCGACATCTGCGATTGTGCGGGAGGTGATTTTCGGGGAGGGCGGTCTGGCTGCGGGACTTTCACCGGGAAAGATCGTCGTCGACCAGACTACGGGAGATCCGAATGTAACGATCGGGATTGGTGCCGATTTGCAGAAACTCGGTGTAGAGCTGGTCGACGCGCCGGTTGCAGGCGGCGCGCGCGGCGCCGCGGCGGGGACGATCGCCATCATGGCGGGCGGCGTACCCGATGCTATCGCGACCGTATGGCCTCTTTTCGAATCGATCAGTCCAAATGTCATTTATTGCGGGGCACTGGGTAACGGACATATCGCCAAGCTTGTCAACAACGCGGTCGCGACGTGCAATTGCCTTCTCACCTACGAAGCGGCCTCGCTTGCAGTCAAGTACGGCCTCAAGCTTGCGGACGTGTCGACCGTCATCAATAAAAGTACGGGGTGGAGCGCCGCTTCGGAGCGAATCCTGCCATCCCTATCGGAGGGGACGGCAACTGCTGGCTTTCAGCTCGGATTGATGGTGAAGGACCTGAAACTCGCCGGTGTCATGGCGATTCAATGCGGCGCTCCAATGCTTGTTGCACGGACGGTATGCAACTTGTACGAGGCGGGCGCCCATATCCTCGGCAAAACCGGGAACATCGACGAGATGTCGCGATTCTACGAGTCAATGTCGGATATTCAATTCGCCGGTGCGTGATCAGGAAGCCGCGCTACTCGAACGTCGCATTAACCGGGTGTGTAATCACCTGCTACATACGCGCGGCGGCGCGAAGCAGCACGTGTGCGCGCCTCCCGGGCGTGTTGGCGGTATCACTAGGAAAGGCAATGAAAATTCTTGTTGCAGTCAAAAGAGTGGTTGATGCGAATATCAAGGTAAAAGTGAGATCGGACGGTACCGGCGTCGATATTGCAAACGTCAAGATGTCGATGAATCCGTTCGACGAAATTGCAGTGGAAGAAGCTGTGCGTCTGAAGGAGGCGGGTGTGGCGACGGAGGTCGTCGCAGTCTCGTGTGGGGTTGCCCAGTGTCAGGAGACTTTGCGAACCGCGCTTGCCATCGGCGCGGACCGCGCCATTCTTGTCGAGTCGAATGAAGAGCTACAACCGCTTGCGGTTGCAAAGTTACTGAAATCGTTGTTCGACAGGGAGCAGCCGCAACTGGTGATTCTCGGCAAGCAGGCCATCGACGACGACTCGAATCAGACAGGCCAGATGCTCGCGGCGCTGGCGGGTCTGCCGCAGGCAACGTTTGCATCGAAAGTGACGGTTGCGGATAGCATGACCGTCGTCGCTCGTGAAATAGATGGCGGCTCGGAAACTCTCGAATTGAAGTTGCCAGCGGTAATTACCGCCGACCTCCGTCTGAACGAGCCGCGTTACGTGACGCTGCCGAGCATCATGAAGGCCAAGAAAAAGCCGGTCGTGACCATGAAGCCCGAAGAACTTGGCGTCGACATCAGCCCGCGACTGAAGACGCTAAAGGTGAGCGAGCCGGCGAAGCGTTCCCCGGGTGTCATCGTGCCGGACGTCAAGGCGCTCGTCGAAAAGCTCCGAAACGAAGCAAAAGTAATCTGAAGAGAAAAGACATGACGATCCTCGTGATTGCAGAACACGACAATGCTTCGCTCAAGAGCGGAACATTCAATACGATGACGGCCGCAGCAGTTGTCGCCCGTTTCGCTGAGAACGACATCCACATCCTGATTGCCGGACACCGGGCACAAGGTGCGGCCGAGGCCGCGACGAAGATTGCGGGCGTGTCCAGAGTGTTGCTTGCCGATGCCGCGCAACTCGAGACAGGTCTCGCCGAAAATATCGAAGCTACGATAATGAAGGTCGCGCATGAGTACTCGCACATTCTCCTTCCAGCGACGGCGTACGGAAAGAATCTCGCGCCACGCATTGCGGCAAAGCTCGATGTCGCGCAGATCAGCGACGTTACCGCCGTGCTGAGCGCGGATACTTTCGAGAGACCGATCTACGCGGGTAACGTCATCGCCACCGTTCAGTCGGTCGATGCGGTAAAGGTGCTCACGGTGCGGGCCACGGCGTTCGAAGCAGCGGCGGCCGAGGGCGGCGATGCCACATTGGAGCGGATTGAGGCGGTGGACGCGCAGTTGTCGGCGTTCGTCAGCCGTGAGATCGCGACGTTGAATCGTCCGGAACTCACGGCAGCGGAAATTGTAGTGTCGGGCGGCCGCGGCCTGGGCAGCGCGGAGAATTACACGGCGCTACTCGACCCACTGGCCGACCAACTCGGCGCAGCATTGGGCGCCTCGCGCGCCGCAGTCGATGCGGGCTATGTCCCGAACGACTATCAGGTTGGCCAAACCGGCAAAATCGTCGCGCCGCAGCTTTACGTGGCGGTCGGTATTTCGGGCGCTATCCAGCATCTCGCCGGAATGAAAGACTCTAAGGTAGTCGTAGCCGTGAATAAAGATCCGGAAGCACCCATTTTTAGCGTCGCCGACTATGGACTGGTTGACGATCTGTTTGCGGCGGTACCCGAAATGGTGAATGCGCTGAAGGAGACGATCTAGCCCGCTGAAGCTCACTCCAGCAGGTGGAGCACGCCGGCAAATGTTTGGCGGCGTGATTGTCCAGCTTGATCTGAAAACACGGTCTCTAGCAGAACCGGCCACCTGGCAGGCCGATCAGAGGACGAACGGTTCAATGCGAAGGAATGCCCGCCGTCTTACCACCATCAACCGCGAGAACAATGCCTGTAATGAAACTGGCGTCTTCGGACAGCAAAAACGCGACCGCCGCTGCGACCTCTTCCGGTTGACCTTCACGACCGATTGGGTGAGCCGCACGAATACGACCGGCATTTTCTGGATCTTCGAACATGACTTCTGTCATTGGCGTACGGATCATGCCGGGTGCGATTGCATTGACACGGATCCCGATGGGACCCAGTTCGAGCGCCATGGTCTGACTGATACCGACGATTCCATATTTCGACGCGGAGTAGGCGAGTCGATTCGGCACACCGCGAATCCCGGCCGCGGAACTCAGATTGACGATGGAACCTGGGGCCTGCGCATCCTTCATTGCACGGGCAAAGGCCTGGCAGACGTTGAAGGTTCCGTCGAGGTTGACCGATAGCACATGACGCCATGCTTCGGGTTCGACGGTCAGCACGCTGCCTACGCCACGGATGCCGGCACAATTGACGAGTCCCCAGAGAGGTCCAAACCGCTCGATCGCGCCAGACACCAACGTGCCTGTCTGCTCGCGATCTGAAATGTCGACGCTCACGGCATTCACCCGGTCGCTTCCTTCGAATTCGGCCACAACCTTATCGACGTTTTCCTTGTGTACATCGGCGGCGACGATGAATGCGCCTTCGTCGAATAATCTCCTGACGCAGGCTGCGCCGATACCGCTTCCGGCCCCGGTCACTATGACGGATTTGTTTTCAAAACGTTTCATTCTGAAGCTCCTGATTAGACGGTCCGATTCTCACCAGTCTCTACGCGACAGTCGCGACAAGGGTCCAGACAGGTCAAGTGTCCAGACCCTTGTCGTTAGCGCGTGAAAAGCGTTACGGTCTAGAATTTATGGCGTAAAGCGAGCCGGACCAGGACTTGATGGTTGTTCGACGAGTCGCCCAACGAGTCGATATCGGCGACGGCCGGTGTGCCGAGCGACGACGTTCCTGACGCGTGCTGCCAACCCACGCCCAGATAGGCATCGGTCCGCTTGGACAGGAAGTAGTCTGCGAGGAAGGAAACCTGATGATAGTGCTGATTGCCGACCGTTTTGCCCTCCGCAGTCGTGACTCCCTTGCCGATCGCATAGTTGTACGCCACGCCAACGAAGAGAGCAGGACCGAACTGGTATCGAGCCGCCACGTCATAGTTGTTGAAGCGGGCCATGCCGTTTGATAGCGCGGGTCCCAGGTTAGCGTACTGAACGTTAGAGAACGATGCGGCCAGTGTCATGGATCCGATGGTGTAATTGGCCGCGGCCATTGCCACCTGATAGGCTTGGGCACTCGCGTATCCCTTGTTCAGCGACTGCGAGAGTACCGTGGCGCCATTGGCATTTCCGGTGAAGAAGCCGGAGCCGGGAGTTGTAGAGGTTGGATTCTTGAAGTACTCGAAAGCCGCGCCGAGCTTTAACGGGCCATACGCATAGGCCGTACCCAACGAGTATCCACTGTTGCCGGTCACGTTTCCAGCGACCCCGCCGGCGCTATATTCACCGCCGAATGTGAAACCGTGATAACTCTGGCTCATGTAGCGAACCGTGTTATTAACCCGCAACCCGTTGCCGGCGTTGTCGACGTCACCCGGATGGGTGGCATAGTCGCCGCCCAGCAGATTCGATCCGGTAAGTGGGGCTGGGAAATAGAAGATCATGTCGTACTGACGGCCGAACGTCACGTTTCCGAAGCGGTCGCTACTGAGCCCGACGAATGCCTGGCGGCCGAACTGGGCGCCTCCCTGCGCGGCCGTGCCGTTGTTCAGATTGACGCCGGATTCGAGAGTGAAGATGGCGCGCAATCCGCCACCCAGGTCTTCGCTACCCGTCAGTCCCCAACGGCTACCCATGAGACCGCTCAGCGACTCGAGGAAGATTCGCTTGCCACCGCTCGCACCACCGGTGTTTGTCTGGTACATGATGCCTTCGTCGATCACTCCATACAGGGTCACCTGACTCTGTGCGTAGCTAGCGGTCGCCGGCAGTGCCACCACGGCGCAACAGAGAATCGATCGTTTCATATTGAATTTCATGCGGGTTGTCTCCAAACGGATTTGATTAGTTATACGACGTTGAAATGGCTTTTTTACCTACTCGTCAAGTCTTCTTGACGGGCACTAAACGCAACGACCATGCCAACGAGAGTCAAAATGGATTGATCATTAGGATGGTCATTGGTAAGCAGGCGTCGCAGAGGGCAAAGACGCTATTCTCATTGTGTCTAGAACAGAAGTAAGATTACCTAATCAATATAAGTGGATATTTATAAATGGAAGTTCTACGAAATCAGGGGTTGTTACCTGGGTTTGACCGAACGATCAGCACCGTTATGTCTCCGCTGGCGACAGCAGGCGTGCATCCTGCGAACACTTTGTGACCTCACGTACACCGGGTTTCGCGCGATCGGGCAGGCCGCGTGCGAAACGGAAAGTACGAGTGAAGGGGATGGCTCGAACCGATGTTCTTTATCGGTTCGGGCACGCGGAGCATCACGTGCGGAATCGACGGCGAACCGGCGCGATGAAGACCCGAACGGTGGATCCGTGCGGGTGTTCGTCGCGAACGAGGTTCAGGGCAAGTGGGACAGTGAGATGCGATATACTTTGGATGCCGTGCCGTGAAATAGCGCAGCCTTCTCACTGGGTGAAGCTTCTCGCACGATATGTTTCAAGGCATTCCAGATCGGAACGAAGCCGCCCGATCGTCCGTCAGGAGGATAGTTGCTTTCCATCATGCAACGGTTCGCGCCGAAGGCTTCGACACAGGTTTCGACGTGCGGGCGCCACTTCGCAGCGAGTTCCCGGTAGCCGATCGTATCTTCACGCTCTTCAAACCGGAAACCCCAGAACGGCATGCCCAGGCCACCTATCTTGCAGTAGATATTCGGTCTGCGCGCCACCTCGACTATCGCATCGCGATACTGGCGGAATACTTCCGCGCGGGCTTCGTCGTTCTTGTCCATCGCCATGGCATGTCCGCAGTGGTCCAGGACAATCGTAGCTTGCGGGAATGAATCCGCGAGGTCGGTGAGATCGTGCAACTGGTGATGGAACATTGCGGCGTCGAACGTCAACCCGCGTTTCACGAGTTGTGCGAAGCCGGGCCGGAATCCAGGGTGCTTCATGATGCCGCTCGGCGGCCGGTGAGTGATGAAGCGATAAGGTGCTTCGGTCGGGTCTTCGATCGTGACTTGACGCACGCCCCGAAAGCGCTCGGGTGCGAGTTCGAGTGCGCGGTCGAGCAGTTCCGCAACCGGGTCACCAAAGCGGAGGTCGGCATAGCCTACAATCGCCGCGGCGACCCGGCATTCCCCATATACGCCGCTCGCGCACATTGCGCCCACGCCATTGGCAAACTCGACTTCACCGAGCGGGCGCAGCAACTCCGGTCCGTCCGGACGAGCAAACGCTTGCGTCTCAAGATAAACCGACGCCACCACACGATGTCCCGCGCGTACGTCTTCGAGGTAGTCGTTGAGCATGTAGCGTAACGGCGGCCGGTCGAACAGATGATGATGCGAATCGATAATCGGGATCTCGGGATCCAGAATGGGCTCGTCGCGACCTTCGTACAACTGGCGGTGGATTTTCGGTGGGGTGTTGGTTTGCTTCATGAGTTAGAGATACTCCTCTGCGAGCGCAATGTCGCGGATCTCGTCCACGGTGCCACTGCGGCGCACTTCGCCGTTGCGGATGACGTAGGCGCGATCCACCAGTTTGAGAGCGGGGCGTGCCATTTGTTCGGTCATCAGGATGGTCGTGCCGCGTCGCTGCAATTCGCGAATAGCATCGCTGATATGACCGATCCAGACAGGCGCAAGGCCGAGGAACGGTTCGTCGAGCAGAAGCAGCTTCGGCATCGTGCTCGCCGCGCGAGCGATGGCCACGATCTGCTGCTGGCCGCCGCTTAGCTGATTCGCAGGTTGATCGGCGCGCTCGACCAGAAGCGGAAATATCTTCTGAATCCATTCGAGGTTAGCCCTCGCCTTCGCAATCGGAATACCGATTGTGCCCGACAGCACATTTTCGGTCACACTCAGCGAACTGAAAACGCGCCGGCCTTCGGGCGAATAGCCGATGCCAAGACGCGCTCGAGCAGGGCACGACACGCCGGCCAGATCCTGCCCATTGAATACGATTCGCCCGGCTGCGGTCGGCACCAATCCGACGACGGAGTTGATGAGACTCGATTTGCCCGCGCCATTCGATCCGACCAGCAGCACCGATTCGCCCTCTTTCACTTCGATCGACACATCGTTCAATGCCTCGATACCACCGTAGCGAACGCCCAGATTTTCGATTGTCAGCATGTTCATTCCTCAGTAACGCCCAGGTAGGCGTCGATCACGTCGCGACGGGACAGCACTTCGTCGGGCGGTCCTTCGGCGAGAAGACGTCCGGCTTCGAGCACGAGAATGCGAGGACACAGACGGCGGACCAGATCCATATCGTGCTCGACGATCAGCACGCCGCAACCGAGTACCGTTTGCGCGTGCTCGATAAAGCGGTCCACCTGCGTGCGTTCGCGGCGTTCGAGTCCGGCCGCGGGTTCGTCGAGTAGAAGAAAGCGGGGCCGCGCCGCAAGTGCCATGATCAGCCCCAGCATTTTCTGCAAGCCATAGGGGAGCTTGTCGCTGGCCTCGTGTAGATGAGGAGCGAGACCGAACTCGTCGAGCAGCGTGTCGATGCCGAGTGACGGGCCATCGGTGCGCGAGCCGAAGCGCTCGGCACGAAACAGATTCTCCTCGACGCTCACACTGCGAAACGTGTTGGTTTGCTGGAAGCTGCGCGCCACACCCAGCTTGCTGACGGTGTGGAACGGCTTGGCCGTGATCTCCCGGTCACCGAGAAAGACCCGCCCCGACGTCGGCGACAACATACCGCATATGACGTTGATCATGGTCGTCTTGCCGGCGCCGTTCGGGCCGATCACACCGACGACTTCGCCCTGCGGTACTTCGAACGAGATGCCTTCGAAGACTTTTAGACCACCAAAGTGCTTTGAGGCGCCGTCGATGCGCAGGCTGCACGTCCCGACTCTGTCGTTGGTGGCAGATGGAAGAACGCGAGGCAACACGCGAGCCGAACTCATGCTTTTCTCCAATGAACCGGTTTTACTTGCGGCGCGCCCCGGGTTTTCCGGTTCGTAGCCAGCTTGACAAATGTGCCGACGAGACCGCCGGGCGCCGCCATCATGACGACCAGCAGGAGCAAGCCGAACATGCCTCCGGAGAGATCAGCGTAACCACTGAAGATATTCGTCATCACGATAAGCAGCGCGCTGCCCACGACGATACCGAGCATCGAACCGCGCCCGCCGACGAAGGCGTAGGCAATGTAATTGTTGATTGACCATGACGCGAACGAACTCGGATGAGCTGTTGAAAGCATGTTGACGAGTGCGAAGCCGGCGAGTCCTGACACGCCCGCCGACGCCACGAACCCGATGGTTCGATACTTCCAGACTGCAACGCCGAGACTTTCGGCCAGCGTTTCGTTTTCCTCGATAGAAGTAAACTCGGCGCGAAAGCGTTGGGTCACGGCAAGCGTAATGAGCGTTGCAACAAGACACACCGCCACGGTCACCACGATCAGCATAGTGGGTGAGCCAAGGTCTCGGCCGAACAGGGTGGCGGGCGGCACCCCGGCGATGCCATCCGCGCCGCCGGTCAGCGTCGGCGTCTCAAAGATCACCAGTTGGAGGATCTCGTTGAAAAGAAACGTGACAATGATGAAATAGACGCCTTTGAGTCGTAACACCAGCGCGCCCAGTGGAACCGCAAAAAGCGCCGGCACGATGAACGAGAGGCCCATTAGCAGGAGCAGATCCGTCGTTCCGCTTTTGGCCAGCATGGCCGACGCATAGCCGCCGATTGCCATGAACGCAGGCACGGTGAACGACAGCAGACCCATGCGCAGCGTGATGTAGACGGCCAGAGCCGCGCTCACACCAATCGCGCATTGGTATGTCAGCGAATTCAGAAAGGTATTCGCCGTGAGGAGCGGAATGGCGGCAAGCGGAAGGAGCAGTGCCACACCCCAGATGTCCAGCTTAAAGTCGCGATGACGGTTTGATTTCATAAGAATGAGGTCGCATGAAGTAGGGGAATGGCGAATCAGGCCTTGCGTGCGACTGTGCCGAGCAGCCCTTGCGGACGCACCAGCAGGATCAGCACGACCAGCAGAAAGAGGGCGAGCGCTCCTTGGGAGCCGCCGAGATAGACACTCGAATAGGCTTCCACGAGTCCGACGATGAATGCGGCAATCATGGCGCCCGTAACGCTACCCAGTCCTCCCAGAATCACGACCACAAATGCTTTTCCCAGCACTGCTTCGCCGCCCGTGGGTTCGAGAGCCAACATCGGCGTGACGAGCGCGCCGGTGAGGCCGGCCAGCGCCGTGGCAATGGCGAATGCCATCGGGAACATCCGCGCGGGTCGGATACCTTGTGCCTTCGCGACCGGCGCATCGTCAGCCATCGCACGCAGCGCAATGCCGTAGCGGGTTCGGAAAACGAGGTAGTAGACGCCCACGATCGCCGTCGCGCAAACCGCCATCACAATCAGGTTCGGATAGGGGATATAAAAGCCCGCGCCGCGCAACGAACCCGAAATGGGGAATTTGAAATCGACGGGTTCGGCTCCGTAGACGAACGTCACGCCAGTGGTCATGATCTGGTAAATGCCCAGCGTGATCAGCATGGTGGCCAGGTGGTCGGTGACGTATTTCTCGACGAATAGCGCCTGAATGACGTATCCGATTACGCCGGTCGCCGCAGTCGCCAGCAGCACGGCAACCACGAAAGGCAGTCCGAGCGAATGCGACAACGAAAACGCGAAATAGCCTCCGAGAATATAGAAGCCGCCGTGAGCAAAGTTGACTACGCCCATGATGCTGAAGATGAGCGTAAACCCGATGCTAATTAAGGCATACTGAGTGCCTAGAGTCAGGCCGTTTACTCCGGCCGCAATGACGCTTTCCAAGGTATGTCTCCATCTTTATGTTGTAGTTGAGCAGACGCTCAAGCCTGGGCGCTAATTCGCAACAGTCGTGCCAACTTTTCTTCCGCTGGAGTGCGTCGTGGCGAGGCCTTATTGCCACACAATCTGTCCATGATGAAAACAGGTGTTCGTGAAAACGACGTCACTGATTTTCATATGCACATGCGGCCATGGGACTCCCCGCTTTGTCCGGCACTCGGATGACAAGATAACTATCCACTTCTGCTTGCGCAAAAACCCTCACCTATCGTCTCGATGTGCATAGGATCTTGATCTAGGCACCCGAGTGATGAAGTTGTGTTTGACAGCGACACTGCTGTCGAGCGAAACGACAGCCGCGTACATTTCCGCACGCCGACGGCAGCGCCTCCGGCAACACCCCAAGCCACCTGTAACGCCGCGCCAACCGGTCTCTGCCCACCCTCACGGCCCCCTGCGACCTGACAGCTTCCCAATGCGATTCTGTTGGCATAGGAGTTGCAGTATCGAGTGCTGAATGTCACGGAGATCACGATGGAAGACACCGCACCGCTGCCTTTGCCATTGCCCAACGCCGACTCGCTTCCCTATTGGAATGCGGCACGGGAAGGCAGGCTGACGATCCGCAAGTGCTCTGCATGCGAATCGCTTCACTTCATGCCGCGCTATCTGTGTCCGGTCTGCTGGTCCGACCGGCTCGAATGGGTCGACAGCAAAGGCACGGGTAGCGTACATAGCTTTTCGATCATTCGCCGGGCACCGATGGCGGCCTTCGCTGCCCGTGTGCCCTATGTCGTCGCACTGATCGAACTGGATGAAGGGCCGCGCATGGTGGCCAACGTGATTGGCGAGGACGCGCTGTCAGTGCGCATTGGGGACCGTGTCAGCGTGACGTTCGAGGATCGTGGCGACGGCGCGATGCTCCCACAATTCAATCGCGTACCGGCTGAAGGTTAAATCCATGAAAACAGCGGCATCGCTCAAGAATAAAGTCGCCATTGTTGGCGTGGGTGAATCGGAGATCGGGCGCGTTCCTCACATGTCCGGACTCGGCCTGAACGCACAGGCAGCGAAACGCGCACTCGACGACGCGGGTCTGCAAGTGTCGGATATCGACGGTGTACTGACTGCGTATTCGTTTACCGAGCCTTATTTCATGCTGGGTTCGGTGATCTGCGAATACCTGGGTATCAAGCCGAGATTCAACGCGTCGCTTATCACGGGCGGTGCAAGCCCAGGCGTGATGCTCAAGCATGCAGCGGAGGCGATCGCGTCCGGTCAGTGCGAAACCGTACTGGTTTGCGCAGGTGAGAATCGCGCGACGGGTCAGACGCGGGATGCTGCGGTTGCCTCGCTGATGGCGGTGGGGCACCCGTACTTCGAGCAGCCCTACGGGGCGTCGATTCCCAGCTTCTACGCCATGATCGCGCAGCGTCACATGCACGTATACGGAACAACGCGCGAGCAAATGGCATCGGTGGCGGTCAATACGCGCTCGCACGCTCTGCTACATCCCAATGCTCACATGAAGAAGCCTTTGACAATGGACGAGGTGCTCTCGGCGAAGCCGATCGCCGATCCGCTCGGCATGCTCGACTGCTGTCTGATCTCAGACGCGGGTGGTGCGTTTATCGTCACCTCCGCCGAGCGCGCCGCGGACCTCAAGTGCAAACCGATCTACCTGCAAGGAATCGGCGAGTACCACACGCATGAGCATCTGATGTGCGCACCGAGTCTGACCGAGTTCGGTGCAACGGAGTCGGGGCGTATTGCATACCAGATGGCGGGGTTGGAGCCGCGTGATATCGACGTGGCTGAACTATACGACTGCTTCACCATCGTGCCCATCATCGAACTGGAAGAACTCGGTTTTTGCGAACCGGGCGAGGGCGGTGCTTTCTTCGCTGGCGGTCACGCGCGAATAGGCGGCGCACTACCGGTCAATACGCATGGCGGAATGCTTTCGCATGCGCATGCTGGCGCGGCGGGTGGTCTCTTCGGCATCGTGGAGGCAGTTCGTCAGCTGAGAGGGGGATTGGGAGCGCGTCAGGTGGAGGGGGCGGAAGTTGCTCTCGTGCATAACGAGGGGGGCATTCTGTCTTCTCATTGCACGGTCATTCTGGCCAACGCCAAAGGCTAACCTGGTGCTGCCCCACTACCTGTTCCCTGAATCCTGAAATCGAATAGCAGACTATCCATGACACGAGAAGCCTTTATCTGCGACGCCGTGCGTACCCCTTTCGGGCGCTACGGCGGCGCACTGTCCTCGATTCGGGCCGATGACCTCGGTGCGATTCCCCTGCGCGCTCTGATCGCACGCAATGCCCATGTCGATTGGGCTGCTGTCACTGACATCCTATACGGCTGTGCGAATCAGGCGGGCGAGGACAACCGTAATGTCGCCCGCATGTCGGCGCTGCTCGCCGGCCTGCCGGACAGCGTGCCCGGCGCAACGGTCAACCGCCTGTGCGGCTCGGGTCTCGATGCCGTCGGGACGGCCGCACGCGCAATCCGATCTGGCGAAGCCGGTTTGATGATTGCGGGCGGTGTCGAGAGCATGAGTCGCGCACCATTTGTCATGCCGAAAGCCGACTCGGCCTTCAGCAGGACCACGGCGGTGCACGACACGACCATCGGCTGGCGCTTCGTGAACCGGCTCATGAAAGAACAGTATGGTGTCGACTCCATGCCGGAGACGGCCGAGAACGTTGCCGTCGATTACGGTATCGAGCGTGAGGCGCAGGACCGCATGGCACTCGCGTCCCAGCAGAAGGCAATCGCGGCACAACGGCGCGGGTTCTTCGACGCTGAAATCGTTCCGGTCAGCATCGCGCAGAAGAAGGGCGAACCCGTCGTCGTGAGTCGCGACGAACATCCGCGCGATACTTCGCTGGAGGCGCTGGCGAAACTGAAAGGCGTAGTCAGGCCCGACGGAAGCGTGACGGCCGGCAATGCCAGCGGTGTCAATGACGGCGCCTGTGCGCTGTTGCTCGCGGACGAAAGCAGTGCAAAACGAAACGGGCTAACGCCGCGCGCGCGAGTGGTTGGCATGGCGACGGCCGGTGTGCCGCCGCGCGTGATGGGCATCGGGCCCGCGCCGGCTACGAGGCGGGTGCTGAAGCTGATCGGCATGACGCTCGATCGAATGGACGTCATCGAACTCAACGAAGCATTCGCCGCACAGGGCCTTGCCGTGTTGCGCCAGTTGGGGCTCGAAGACAACGACCGACGCGTGAACCCGAATGGCGGCGCGATCGCACTCGGCCACCCGCTCGGCGCGTCGGGTGCCCGGCTCGTGACGACCGCCGTCAACCAGTTGCATGCATCTGGTGGCCGCTTCGCGCTTTGCACGATGTGCATAGGCGTCGGGCAGGGCATTGCGCTGGTGCTCGAAAGAATCTGACCGAACTCGAGCAGGTGCGATTTCAGATCCGCGCCCGTAGCTGCGACGGTCCTGTGCGCTGAGCCCGGCCCGTCTCCCTTGAACCTTTGCGTACTGGCTCTCGCGAGAGCGAGCGGGTTTGCTCGTGCCTGCTTTTCACACGGTTGATTTAGCGTGCCCGCGCCAGTCCGCCATCACAGCTTTAAATCATAAGGAGCAGCGCCCATGAAGATTGGCGTGCCCGCCGAAACCACGGCCGGCGAAACTCGTGTGGCCGTGACCCCGGAAACGGCAAAAAAACTGAAGGCCCAGGGCCACGCCGTGTGCGTGGCGTCCGGCGCCGGAATCGCGGCGAACATTCCCGACGACGCTTATCGGGAAGCGGGCGCGGAGATCACCGATCAATCCACGGCGCTGGGCTGCGAGATGGTTCTGAAAGTGCGCGCGCCCAGAGAAGGCGAGTTCGCGGCCTTTCAGCGCGGCGCAGTACTCGTCGGCATGCTCGACCCGTTCGATGCCACGGGCGCAGCACGGCTGGCGGCCGCTGGGCTCACTGGATTCGCGCTCGAAGCCGCGCCGCGCACGACGCGCGCGCAGAGTCTCGATGTGCTTTCCTCGCAGGCGAATATCGCGGGCTATAAAGCCGTTCTCTTGGCCGCCTATTCCTATCAACGCTTCATGCCGATGCTGATGACGGCCGCTGGCACGGTGAAAGCAGCTCGAGTGTTGATTCTCGGTGCGGGCGTGGCCGGTCTGCAGGCCATTGCAACCGCCAAACGACTGGGCGCGGTGATCGAAGCGTCGGACGTGCGTCCCGCCGTGAAAGAGCAGATCGAATCGCTCGGCGCCAAGTTTCTCGACGTGCCCTACGAAACCGACGAGGAACGCGAAGCCGCGCAAGGCGTCGGTGGCTATGCCCGGCCGATGCCGCCTTCCTGGCTTACGCGTCAGTCGGCGTTGGTCCACGAGCGCGCCAAACAGGCCGATATCGTGATTGCAACCGCTCTGATTCCCGGCCGCACTGCGCCGACGTTGATTTCCGCCGACACGGTCAGGGCAATGAAGCCGGGCTCGGTGATCGTCGATCTGGCGGCCGGACGCGGTGCAGCGTCTGATGGCTACGTCGGTGGCAATTGCCCGCTCACCGAGCCGGACAAGGTCGTCGTGAAGCACGGTGTGACGATTGTCGGTCACACGAATTTACCGGCTATGGCTGCGGCCGATGCCTCCTCCCTTTACGCGCGGAACATGCTCGATTTTCTAAAACTGATTTTCACCAAGGAAGGCACGCTCAACATCGATCTCGCGGACGACATCGTTGCAGCAACGCTCCTTACGCGCGATGGCGCCGTGACGCGCATGGCGGCATAAGGCTCATGAGGAAAAAGACAATGGAAGTCATCAACCACACCGTCATCAACCTGATCATCTTCGTGCTGGCGATCTACGTCGGCTACCACGTCGTCTGGAACGTCACGCCCGCGCTGCACACGCCGCTGATGGCGGTGACCAACGCGATCTCGGCGATCGTGATCGTCGGCGCGATGCTGGCGGCAGGCCTCACCGTGGGCGACACCGGCAAGTTCTTCGGCACGCTGGCTGTCGCGCTCGCCGCAGTGAACGTGTTCGGCGGATTTCTCGTGACGAGGCGAATGCTGGAGATGTTCCGCAAGAAAGAGCCGAAGAAGCTGATCGCCGATAAGACCGCCAAGGAGAACGCGTAATGAGTCTGAACGTCGTCACGCTGCTTTATCTGATCGCGTCGGTCTGTTTCATTCAGGCGCTCAAGGGGCTGTCGAATCCGAAGACGGCGCGCACGGGCAATACCTTCGGCATGGTCGGGATGGCGATTGCGATCCTCACGACCATCGCGCTGATCGTCAAACAGGCGAACGCGCTCGGCTCGAACCTCGGCTTGGGGCTCGGCCTGCTGCTGGTTGCGCTGGTGATCGGCGGCGCGATCGGCGCGTTCGTCGCCGCGCGCGTCGAAATGACCAAGATGCCGGAACTGGTCGCGGCGATGCACTCGCTGATCGGTCTGGCGGCCGTGTGTATCGCCTACGCGGTGGTGTCGGAACCGGCGGCCTTCGGTCTGGTCGATCCGGAGAATACGCTGCCGGGTTTCCTGCCTTACGGTAACCGGATCGAACTGTTTATCGGCACATTCGTCGGCGCAATCACGTTCTCGGGATCGGTGATCGCGTTCGGCAAGCTGTCGGGCAAGTACAAGTTCCGGCTGTTTCAGGGCGCACCGGTGGTCTACGCAGGGCAGCACCTGATCAACCTGTTCCTTGCGATCGGGATGCTCGGCTTCGGCGTGATCTTCTTCCTCACGCAATCGTGGTTGCCGTTCATCATCATGACGTTGATCGCGTTCGTGCTGGGCGTGCTGATCATCATCCCGATCGGCGGCGCGGATATGCCGGTGGTCGTGTCGATGCTGAACTCGTATTCGGGCTGGGCGGCGGCAGGCATCGGCTTCTCGCTGAACAATCCGATGCTGATTATTGCGGGCTCGCTGGTGGGCTCGTCGGGTGCGATTCTGTCGTACATCATGTGCCGCGCGATGAATCGCTCGTTCTTCAACGTGATTCTCGGTGGCTTCGGCAACGAGGCGGGCGCGGCTGCGGCGGGTGGGTCGGCGGAACAGCGTCCGGTGAAATCCGGCTCGGCTGACGATGCATCGTTCATGCTCGGCAATGCCGAAACCGTGGTGATCGTGCCGGGTTACGGTCTTGCGGTCGCGCGTGCCCAGCATGCGCTGAAAGAGCTGACCGACAAGCTGGTGGAGAAGGGCATCGAGGTGAAGTACGCGATTCACCCGGTGGCCGGCCGGATGCCTGGGCACATGAACGTGCTGCTCGCCGAAGCCGAAGTGCCGTACGACATGGTCTTCGAAATGGACGACATCAACGGCGAGTTCGGTCAGGTCGACGTGGTGCTGGTGCTCGGCGCGAACGACGTGGTGAACCCGGCGGCGAAGAACGATCCGAAGTCGCCGATCGCGGGCATGCCGATTATCGAGGCGTACAAGGCGCGCACGGTCATCGTGAACAAGCGGTCGATGGCGGCGGGTTATGCGGGGCTCGACAACGACCTGTTCTACATGGACAAGACGATGATGGTGTTCGGCGATGCGAAGAAGGTGATCGAAGACATGCTGAAGGCGGCATGAGCTCGTGTCACTCGCAGCAACATAAAGTGTATTCGCCGAAGACAGCGTTGAATTCGCCCGATCGGCCTCACCCTTCAAATCACGCGTCGCCGTGGAAACCAAAAAAATGGCGCAGTCCTTGCTTAACTAATGTTCCCGAGTTTAGAAGTCCTGCTGGAGACAAAAACATGCCAATTCAGACGAGTGTCGACGGACCGATTGCCTACGTCACGTTGAATCGCCCAGAGGCGCTCAATGCCCTGAGCTTCTCGCTGCTACAGGACCTGTCCGACGCATTCGATCAGGTCGCGAAGTCGGATGCGCGAGCACTCGTTATCACGGGTCGCGGCGACAAGGCCTTTTGTGCCGGCGCCGACATCACGGAATTGATGGATCGAGATCTCGTTGCCGAGCGCGATGGTGCGCTCTTCGGCCAGGCGGTGTTCGCGAGGCTTGACCGATTGCACATTCCGTCCATCGCCGTGATTCACGGTTACGCATTCGGGGCCGGCCTCGAATTGGCAATGGCGTGCACGTTCCGCATTGCCACCGCCCGCGCCAAAGTCGGGCTGCCGGAGATCAAGCTGGGCCTGATTCCGGGCTATGGCGGTACGCAGCGATTGCCGCGGTTGGTCGGGCCCGCCAAGGCGCTCGACATCATCATGTCGGGCCGAACGGTCGGCGCTGAAGAGGCGGAGCGTATCGGCCTCGTCAACGCGATCGTCGAGGGCGGCGATCCCCAGGTGCTAGGTGCGCAGTACGCCGAGCAGTACACGGGCTTCAGTCTGTGCGCGTCCGCCCTCGCGCGCGACGCCGTGCGCCGCGCAATGGACGTCGATCTCGGCGAAGGCTTGCGCATCGAGGC
Organism: Paraburkholderia sp. FW306-02-B; assembly: GCF_058782725.1. Classification (NCBI taxonomy): domain Bacteria; kingdom Pseudomonadati; phylum Pseudomonadota; class Betaproteobacteria; order Burkholderiales; family Burkholderiaceae; genus Paraburkholderia; species Paraburkholderia sp. FW306-02-B. The sequence goes on along the minus strand of NZ_JBYSXZ010000004.1, from coordinate 150,597 downwards.
GGATCTTTCCACGCTCGCTTATCGCACCGCCGATGCGGCGGAGGGAATGCGCGCCTTCGTCGAAAAGCGCTCTGCGAAATTCAAGGACGTTTGACGTTCGCAACGTGACCGCACCCCGAGGTTGTAAAAGCGCAGCGGGTTGTATTGACTGTGGCCGCAAGGTCTCAATGACACCGGAAATGCAATGAACGTACTGGAAAGAATCGACCTGGGTATTCAACTCAGCGACGACGAAAAGATGATCGTCGACAGCGTGAGAACACTCGCGCGTGAACAGATCGGACCGCGTGCGGCGGAATACGATCGCACTGGCACCTTTCCGCAGGCGAACATCGACGCGATCAACTCGCTCGGCCTCAACGCGATGTTTGTGCCAGAAGAGTATGGCGGCGCGAAGTTGTCGTTTACCTGCTATGCGCTGTGTGTGCGAGAGATCTCGAAAGCGTGCGCCTCGACCGGCATCATCTGGGCGACCAATTTTCACGCGATCAAACCGCTGATCGAATACGGCAGCGCGACCAGCAAACAGCGGTTCCTGCCGGCGGTCGCCGGAGGCGCGCTTGCATCGTTGGCGATCACGGAACCCGGCGCGGGCTCGGATGCCACCGGTATGCAAACGACATTCCGCGAAGAAGGCGACCACATCGTGATCAACGGGGGGAAGACGTTCATCACGAACGGCGACGTCGCCGACCTTTACCTGCTTTTCGGCAAGTGGGCGGGGATTGACGATCCGAAGCGCGCGATCTCGGTGTTGATTCTCGAGAAAGGGACGCCCGGACTCACGGTACTCGGGACCGAGCACAAAATGGGTACTCGTGCCTCCGGCACGGCGGCGCTCGCATTTGACAACTGCCGTGTGCCGCGCGCAAACCTGGTGGGCGAGCCGGGCGATGGCTTGCGCATTCTGCTCGGCTCGCTGAACCGGTCGCGGCCGAGCGTCGCAGCGCACGCACTCGGCATCGCGCGCGCGGCCTTTGAAGACGCGACCGACTATATCAACGAGCGCAAACAGTCGGGTCGCAAGATCATCGAGTTTCAGGGTATCCAATTCATGCTGGCTGATCTAGCCGCAGAACTCGCGCTGTGCGAGTCATGGCTATGGCGCGTGTCCTCGATGATCGACGCGGGCGAGACCGACTTCGGCATAGAAGCGTCGATGCTGAAGATGCGGGCCTCGGACGCTGCCATGCGCATTACCACCGACGCCGTGCAATTGCTCGGCGGCTATGGCTACTGCGCCGATTACCGTGTCGAGCGGCTGATGCGTGACGCGAAGATCACGCAGATCTGGGAGGGAACCAATCAGGTTCACCGCCAGTTGATCGGACGAAGCTTCATTCAGAAATAGGAGACGCATATGACGCAAATCAGAACAGTCGGCGTGGCCGGCAGCGGCACGATGGGTTGCGGCATTGCCATCGTCGCCGCGCGTGCCGGCTTCGTGACGCGCGTGTACGACACGCGGCAGGACGCACTCGAGCGCGCCCGCAAGCAGACCGAAGCCTTCCTGAACAAGTCGGCCGAGCGCGGCAAGATTCCCGCCGATGCCGTGCCTGAAATCATGTCGCGCTGGCACGGCACGACCAAGCTCGATGATCTGGCGGATTGCGATGTCGTGATCGAAGCGGTGTTCGAAGATCTCGAAGTCAAGCATCAACTGTTCAGCGCACTGGACAAAATCTGTCCGACGCAGACGCTATTTGCGTCGAACACCTCGACGATCTCCATTACTGAAATCGCCGGCGGTTCAGGACGGGCGGACCGTTTCGTGGGCATGCATTTCTGCCTGCCCGCGCAATTGATGAAGCTTATCGAAATGTCGCCGGGACTAAACACCAGCGAAGAGACGTTCGAGCGCGCGTGGGCGTTCGCCGAGGCGCTCGGCCAACGTCCTGTCAAAACGCAGGATACGCCGGGTTTCATCCTCAACTACTTCCTGATCCCGTTCAACAACGACGCGATCCGGCTCGTGGAGCAGGGCGTGGCCGAGGCGGCGGATATCGACAAGGCAATCAAAACGGCACTGGGCTATCCAATGGGGCCGATGCAACTGCTCGATCTGGTCGGCATGGACACGCAGCGCCTCTTGTGTGAAGCCATGCATGGACTGACGCACGAACCCCGTGCGGCCTGTCCGCCGCTGGTTCGCAGAATGATCGCTGCTGGCTGGCTGGGCAAGAAAACCGGCCGTGGCTTCCACACCTACGACAACACGAAGATGTTCGGAGCATGACGATGACTTATCGAATCATTCGGAAGGGTGAAAGCCGCTCGTTTGAGGAAGGTCATGCCTTCCTGGATGCCGCGCGTGACGCAGCATCGGCGCGGGTGTATCTCGGTGAAAAAGCTGGCGCAGCCTTTGCCGAGGAGGTGCGGAGCGGTTGGCGCGCGGCGGAAGTGCCGTTCGTCGCGATCGAACTGGGGATGGAATGCCTCGCCGAGTACACCGACGATTCGGCGCGAGCCGATCTCGAAGGCGGTGCAGCGCCGAATGTCTTCGGGTTTGCCCGCTTCAAACTCGGTGATGCCGCGCCCACCAATCTGATCGAACTGGTCAAGCCGGCACAGGCGGACAGCGCCGCGCTGGAACAGGCCAAAGCGACATTCGAAGCGGCCGGTCTTGCAGTGGCGGTCTGCGGCGACTTTCCTGGGCGGATCGTTGACCGGCTCGTTCGGCCCTACTACAACGCGGCGTTGCGCCGCCTCGACGAAAAGCTGGCGAGCGCTGCCGATATGGATATGACGCTTCGCCTCGGTCTCGGCTACCCGGAGGGGCCGATTGCATTGCTCGAGCGTACTGGCCTGCAGTATCACTATGAAGTCACGCAGTCGCTTTACGAGGCGCTCGGCGACAGTGCTTATGCGCCGGCTCGCCGCGCGCAGGTGGCGTATCGCCGTGCCCGGGACGGGGAGTAACAATGCAACCGCTGCGCGGTGTAAAAGTGGTCGACCTGAGCACTCTCCTGCCTGGACCCTTATGTACGCTACTACTGGCTGAAGCGGGCGCGGACATCATCAAGATCGAGCGGCCCGCGGGCGATGAAATGCGCAGTTACGAGCCGAAATCCGGCGCGGACAGCGTGAATTTCGGGCTTTTGAATCGCGGCAAAAAATCGGTCGCGCTCGACTTGAAGCGTACGGCTGATCGGGAGGCCGCGCTTGCGCTCATCGACGAGGCGGACATCGTGGTCGAGCAGTTTCGGCCCGGTGTGATGAGCCGGCTCGGTCTGGACTACGACTCGGTTTCAGCGCGCAATCCGCGGCTCGTTTACTGTTCGATCACCGGCTATGGTCAGAGCGGACCGAAGTCAGGTACAGCGGCCCACGATCTGAATTACCTGGCTGAGACAGGCATGCTGGGGCTGTCCGCCGATAGCAACGGTGCGCCCGTGCTCCCTCCCGCCTTGATCGCGGACATAGCGGGCGGTACCTATCCGGCCATCATGAACATCTTGTTGGCGCTCAGGCAGCGCGATCAGACCGGCCACGGCTGTCATCTGGACATATCGATGGCCGATAACCTGTTCACGTTCATGTACTGGGCGCTCGGCAATGGCTGGACCGGCAATGGCTGGCCCGTACCGGGCGGCGAACTCGTGACTGGCGGCACAGCGCGCTATCGGGTGTACCGGACTCTCGATGAGCAATATCTTGCGGCCGCGCCGCTCGAAGAGAAGTTCTGGCAAAACTTTACACAGGTGATTGGCGCGCCGGATCTGGCGGCCTCGGACGGGCTGAATCCCGAGATTCAGAAGCAGGTTGCCGCAGTGATTGCAAGTCAACCTGCGAGGGTATGGGTCGAACGCTTCGCGGGTGTGGACGCTTGTACGGTTCGCGTGGTCAGTCTCGAGCAGGCCGTGGCCGATCCACACTTCGTACAGCGAGGCTTATTTGAGCACAAGGTCCGGCTTTCGAGCGGCGATGTCATCAGCGCACTGCCTGTTCCGTTAGCTGAAGCTTTTCGTGACACAGAGAAACTCAAGGGGACACCGCTGCTCGACAGCGGACCGCCAACGTTCATCTATTAAGGAGGAGCGCGATGTCTTCAGGCAGGCGAGGGCTTTATTGGGAAGACTTCGAGATCGGCAAGGTTTTTCAGACGCCGGCTCGCACAATTACGTCGACGGATATCGTCAATTTTGCCTGTCTGACAGGCGACTTTAACGAAGTCCACACTAATTGGGAATACTGCAAGACCACACCGTTCGGCGAGCCGATTGCCCACGGGCCGCTGGTCTACGGGATCATCGGCGGTTTGCAGTATGCAAGCGGCATCAACGACGGGACGCTGCTTGCGCTGCTGCAGATCGACAAGTGGCGCATGCTCGTTCCGGTCAAGCACGGCGACACGTTGCATGGCGAAGCCAAAGTGATCGAGCGCAAGGAGTCGAGCAAACCGGACCGCGGCACGGTCAAAATGGAGCGGCGCTTCGTGCGGCACGACGGCACGGTCGTCCAGGAAATGGAGGTGACGATTCTGTACAAAAGGCGGCCGCCGGAAGAAGCCGCCGCATAACGTTCCGCAATCAGATCGGGAGGATACGTAATGACGAATAGGATACCGCGCACTTGGTTAATAACGGGCGCAGACAAAGGACTCGGCTTCGCTACTGCGAAAGCCGCGCTGGAACAGGGTGACCAGGTGGTCGTGACAGTATTTGCCCCGGACGGTAGTCACGGTCTGTCTCAGGACTATCCCGACCGCTTGCGGGCGTTGCATCTCGACGCACGGGATCACGCGCGTTTTGACGACGTGGTTGCGCAGGCTGACCAGGCGTTCGGCGGTATCGACGTGCTCGTCAATAACGCGGGTTACGGCCTTCTCGCCGTCGCGGAAGCAACACCCGCGGACAAATATCGCAACATGTTTGAGATCAACTTCTTCGGACTCGCCGAAATGACGAGAGCGGTGCTCCCGGTGATGCGCCGTCGGCGATCGGGGCACATTGTCAACCTGTCGTCGAAGGCGGGATTCGGTGCATCGGCGGGCTTCGCGTTTTACAGTGCATCCAAGTTCGCGGTGGAGGGGTATTCGGAAGCGCTGGCGATGGAAGTCAAACACCTCGGCATTCATGTGACAATCGTTGAACCAGGTGGGTTCCGCAGCGATTTTGCCGGGCCGTCACTCGTAAGCGCGAAGAACGAAGATCCGGATTATGCGGAAACCAATCGCATGATCAACGACTACGTCGAGCAGCGCCACGGCAAACAGCAAAACGATCCCGCGAAATTCGGCCCCGCTTTGTGCCGTCTGGTCGATGCGAAAGAACCGCCGTTGCGGCTGCCGCTCGGCGAAGACAGCCTGCAATTCATTCGCGACGATATCCGCGCCATTTCAACCGAGCTGGATCGCTGGGAGGATCTTTCCCGGTCAACTGCAGTCGACGCATAGGGATCGCGTTAAGCTGAACGGCCCTTACCGCCTTTGAACGAGGCAGTAAGGGCCGTGGCTTTTGGTGTGCGGGGTGGCTGAAACGTTTGCACAATGCTCAGTGAGCAATCCCTTGGCCGCCGTCTACATAAATGGTCTCGCCCGTGAGGAAACTGCAGGCTGGGGCAAACAGCATCGCCACCAGCGATCCCACTTCAGCGGCCGAGCCCGGGCGCCCCCGTGGAATGCGTTTCTCGAGGTACGCCATGAGGGGGCCCGCGGCGATTGAATCCGCATTCAAATCTGTCTGGATATAGCCGGGCGCCACGTTCATCACCCGGATGCCCTTGTTGCCCCATTCGACGGCGAGGCAGCGCGTGATCGCACCGACAGCGGCCTTGCTTGCGCAATAAGCAAGGTTGCGTTTCACACCGAGCTTGTCAAAGAACGAGCCAATATTGACGATCAATCCGCCGCCCGCCGCAACCAGATGCGGGTAGACCTTCTGGCAGGCTGTCACCACCGAGGTAGCGTTCATGTCCATCACGCGGTGCCACTGTTCGAGCGCTAGCTCGGCGGAAGGTGCGTCGATATGCAAGCCCGCGTTATTGACGAGACCCGAGATGCGCCAGCCTTGTTCGGCGAGGTCGCTAAATACCCTCGACAGAGCTTCGGGCTGTGTGACGTCGGCCGGACGTGCAATCAGGCGTGAAGCCACGTCGCCGGTCGTGCTCTCGAACTCGGGCAGTGCGCCGGAACGCGACAGGCAGACGACATGGTGACCCTGCTCGGAGAGCGAGAGCGCGATGGCCGCGCCAATACCTTTGCTTGCTCCTGTCACTACAATACATTCGCGTTTCATTCGGCCCCCTCAGGGCGATGTAGATAGGTCAGCAGGGAACGATGGCTTGTGCAAAGGCCCCGGGAGATCGTGAGGCGATTCAGTGTTTTCATTATCTCGATCCTCGTCGGTCAGGCCGCCTTATAGCGAACAGGCATAGGTTGCAATTGCCCGTTCTCGACTTGCAACATCAGCTCGCGCTTGAGAATCTTTCCGCTGGCTGTGAGTGGAAAGGCCGGTAGCGCCAGAAAGTACTCGGGCATGTCGAACTTGGAGAGTCCTTCTCGCGCGAGATGTGCCAGGATTTCATCCGCGTCCGGTGTCACGCCGTTGCATATGATGGCAAGGCACACCTTCTCTCCCAGACGCGGATCGGCAACGCCGAATGCCGCGGCTTTTTTGATGGCAGGGTGGCGGTGAGCATACTCTTCGATGTGGCCCGGATGAATGTTGTGACCCCCACGTATGATTAGATCCTTCTTGCGGCCTACGATCTCGAGGTTGCCCGCATCGTCGAAACGGCCGAGATCGCCGCTCATGAACCAGCCGCTGCTGTTGAAAGAGGTCTCCGTCGCTGTCTGGTTGTTGAAGTAGCCGAGCATCAGCAGCCCACCGCGTCCGCCAATCTCTCCGACCTCGCCGGGCGCCGCCTCGAGGTCCGGGCTATCAGGCTGCCACAACCGGATCTCATAGCCGAAGCACGATTTGCCGCAGGTGCCGGTAATGGTTTCGACGGTGGCGGTCGGCTTCGTGTACTGGTGTGAGCCGTTCTCCGTCATGCCATAGACATTCTGAGGCTTCGCTCCCAACGCCAGCAGCGTGCGCGCCGTCTCGGTCGGAATGAGACTCCCGGCCATGTAGAAAACCTTGACCGCACCCAGCCGTGTGGCGCAGCGCTTCTCGGCTTCCTGCAGCAGATCCATCGCATGGGTGGGCACGCCCATGACGTAGGTTGCACCGGTCTGTTCGATCCAGTCGAACGCCGTCACGCCTGCCGAAGGGTCGAACATCACAAGTTCGCAACCTGCGACGAGCACCTGTTCGAGGCCGACCGTGGCGACGTGATGGCTCATCGGGCTGAGCGTCAGCAACACCGTATTCTCATCCTGGCCCCAGTCGGCGACCAGCGCGCGGCCATTTGCGAGCAGCGTGTTGTCGCTGTGCATCACGCCTTTCGGCGTGCCGGTCGTGCCGCTCGTGAACGCAAGGTACACCACCTGGTCCGGGTTGGTGCTCGGCGGCGGCAGCGGGATTCGCGATCCCTGGCCGGGATAAGGCATGGGATGGATGCCGCCCGCAGGCAACTGGACGTCTTCAGCATGCAGCGGCGGCAAAGCGTAGACGCGCTTCATGTGCGCGAGGTCGGTCGCGCGCGCGAAGATGTTCGCGGTATTGGCGTCGGCGCCCCAGCCCGGCTGTGCGAAGAGCGCGCGGCAATCGATACGTCCCAGCATCGTGACGATGTCCATCACGGTGTAGTTCTGGTGCAGCGAGGGGTTGCAGACATAGCCATTGCGCGAGCACGCCAGCATGATGACCACGGTTTCGATCCGGTTTGGCAACCAGATCGAAACCCGGTCGCCGCCACGCAGGCCGCTGTCGTGAAGATCGGCAGCCACCGCGTCGGCCCACGCGACGAGCGCACTCCAGGTCAGCCGCCGCGAGCCGTCACGCACGGCGTAGGCACTGCCTCGCTCGGCCGCATGACGCCTCGCGAGGGAATACATAGTGTCGTTCTGCCAGATCCCTTTGAGATAGTGCCGTCGCGCGGCTGCCGGATCATGCAGGGTAAGAAGATGCGACATGGTGGGAACTCCGAAGTCTCGCGATTCAATGACCGAAGCGATCGGCGTCGGGACTGCGGCGCTCGGCGAAGGCTGCCGCGAGTTCGGCGTGTTCGTCCGTCTCGAGGTAGCCTCGCAGCAAAAGGTCGTGCGCCATGCGCGAAAGCCCTGACACGCCACCGTGTCGCGCATTGAATGCTGCCTTGATTGATGCGAGTGCAAAGGCGCCGCGCTCGGCGATTTCCAGTGCAAACTTGCGAGTGGCCTCCGGCAATTCCGCATCCGGCACCACCTGGTTGACGAGTCCCCACTCCAGCGCTTCGCGGGCGCTCAGTTTCGGGTTGCGATACCACATTTCTTTGGCGCGCTTTTTCCCCACGAGGTCTTCCAGATACCAGGTGCCGTAGCCGGCGTCGAAGCTGCCCACCATCGGGCCGACCTGGCGGAACACGGCGCTTTCCTTCGCGATTGTGATGTCGCAGACCATCTGGAGCACATTGCCGCCGCCGACGGCATACCCGTTGACCGACGCGATCACTGGCTTTTGCAACCTGTCGATGCTCTCGTACATTTCGAGCGTCGGCAGTACTCCGGCATAGAGCAACGAGTCCTCCATCCCTTCCTTGCGGCCACCCGTACAGAAGAACTTGTCGCCGGCGCCGGTAAGCACGATCACGCGGGTACGCGTTTCGCGTCGGATCTCGTTGATGCAGTCACGAATTTCATGGCACATGCGCGCTGTGAACATGTTGCCGTCCTGAGGACGGTTCAGCGTGATGAAGCCAATGGGCCCCTCTTCGTGATAAATGATTTCCTCGAACTGCATCGATATCTCCTCCGTTAAGATGGTTCAGGTGCGGTAGCAGGTCGGCTTCAGGACAAGACCGCACGATGCCCTCCCTTCTGCAAGGTGCATGCCATTCGCGTCAACGCGGGGTTTTGTCGGTGCTTACCCTCACTTCTTCCACACGCTGTCCGTTGGACCATCGCCCTAGCCCCCGACTGGCGGGGTTGCGGTCAGCCAAACTGAATGATTCATGAGCGAGAAAGATAAGTCCTAGCGGAAATCGGGGGTAATTCGGAGCTTTCAGGGTGATAGGCTTGTGTCCACGGCGAGTACAGATCAATCAGCCAAAAACACCGATGCTCGCGGTGCAGACACAGGAACAAATGATGGAGACACGAGAACTGGTTCGGCAACGCGCATCGGCTGCGACACTCCGGGGCGTATTGATTCTGACGGCCGACGGAAAGGAATTGATTGCCAGTGGTATTGTCGAGCAGCGCGAGATGGCCACGCGCATCATTGCCGGCTGGCACGAGGCGCGACGCCGCGAGCGGCGGCTCTTTTCTGTGGAAGGCCCTGACGCTTCGCCCGTCGTGGTCGTCGTCCTGCCGGCCACCGATGCAACCATTCTGATTGCGATGGTTCGCGAAGGTCGCGACGCGCTTTTTGAGTTCGTCGGTTCGGTGGATTTCGCGAGCGATATTCTGGCGCACTTCCTAACGAACCCGTTCGAGGCGCTCACGGTCGTCGATCGTGACGGCATCCTGCGATATATGAGTCCCGTCCACGAACGCTTTTTTGGCATGAAAGCGGGTAGCGGAATCGGCCGCCCGGTGACCGAAGTGATCGAGAACACTCAACTGCATCAGGTCGCGGCTTCCGGAAAAGCGGAGATCGGCTCGTTGCAGGAAATGCGTGGCGTGACACGCGTCGTGACGAGACATCCGATCATGAATGGCCGTGGCGAGACGGTGGGCGCGATTGGCCAGGTGATGTTCAAAGGCCCTGAGCAACTGCAGGCGTTTTCGACCGAACTCGCCAAGCTCAAATCCGAAGTGGCGTATTACCGGCGCGAACTTAAGGATCTGAAAACCCGTAGCTATGGTCTCGATCAAATCGTCGGCGAAAGTCTCACAATGCAGCGCCTGAAACAGCAGATCATCAAGGTCGCGCCGCTCGACGTACCCGTCCTACTCACGGGTGAGAGTGGGACCGGCAAGGAAATGGCGGCTCATGCAATTCATAAACTGAGCGGCCGGCGCGACGCCAACCTCGTCATGGTCAATGCTGCCGCGCTTCCGTCCACGCTGGTTGAGAGTGAGCTTTTCGGTTACGAAGGCGGTTCGTTTACCGGTGCGGAGCGCAAAGGCCGGCGCGGTCAGATCGAACAGGCGGACGCCGGCAGCCTCTTCTTCGACGAAGTGGGTGACATGCCTGCCGAAGTCCAGGTGAAACTATTGCGTGTGCTACAGGACGGCTCATTCCAGCGGGTCGGTGGAAGCGAGCAGCGGCACTCCAATTTCCGGCTGATCAGCGCAAGCAATCGCAATTTCGAGGCGATGATCGACGACGGCACGTTCCGGCTCGATCTGTTCTACCGGATCGGCGCCGTGGTCATCCGCATGCCAGCTCTGCGTGAACGTCTCGACGATATTCCGTTGCTCGCGGATCTCGCGCTGAACCATTTTGCGGAGCGGCATGGCCATCAACCTAAACGCCTTTCGGACGAAGCAATCGAATTTTTACAGACTCAGTCGTGGCCGGGCAATGTGCGGCAACTTATGCACACCGTGGAACGCGCGGCCATTTTCAGCGAGTCGGATGTGATTGGCACGGCGGACTTCGGGCTGCTCGAGTCGGCGTCTGTCGAATTGTCGACGATGATGCCCACGCGGAGTTTTGTCAGCCACGACCGGATCGCGGCACCCGCCGCCATGCCGGAATCCCTGAATGTCAGCAGTGCGGTGGAGCAGGTCGAAGAACAGATGATCCGCAAGGCGATGACACAGTACGACGGCAACAAGAAGCGCGTGGCGACCAGTCTCGGCATCTCGCGATCCTATCTGTACAAGCGTCTCGCGCAGATGGGTCTCGGCGTCTGAGCGCACACACACATCGTTGCGCGAGACGAATGGGACGGGCGACTCGACGGTCAATTTACGATACCGCCCAGATCGCTCGTCGGTTTTCTCAGACGCGCGCCGCTTACTTCCCGGCTGCCGCATGCACGAAGTCAGGCCGGCGGTTTTCCAGCGCCGCGTCTAGCCCCTCGCGGAATTCCGGACTGGACATGGCCAATGCCTGGCCGAGACCCTCGAAGGCAAACATATCGTGAAGGGACGTCTCGAAGCTTCGCGCCATCAGTGTCTTGGCAAGCCCCATGACTTCTGCGGGCCCTTCGGCGAGTCGCACCGCCCGTTCGAGTCCTACCGACTCAACTTCGTCGTCCGGCACGACCTTGGCGACGAGTCCAAGTTCCAGTGCTTCCTGTGCCGATATCGTCGCGCCACTGAACAGCAGGTTCTTCGCGCGCGCCATGCCGATCAGACGAGGTAGGTGATACATGGTGCCGATATCCGGCAGCGCGCCGATCCGGAAGAAGCCGGTGATGAATTTGGCGCCTTCACCGGCAATCAGCACGTCGCCCGTCAGCGCGAGGCCCATCCCGCCTCCGACGGCGGCGCCGCGAATGCCGACGACCACGGGCTTATCCAGCGTGATGAGCGGCGTCAACCAGCGGCTGAGATTGCGGAAGCGGCGATGCACGGGCCACGGATCGCACGCCGTTTTCAGCATCTTCAGATCGCCGCCGGAGCAGAAGGTGGGGCCATCGGCCGTGAGAAAAACCGAGCGTACGGACCGATCGTTTTCAGCACGTTCGATTGCGTCGCCAAGCTGTTCCCGAAGCTCGCTCGTGAGGGAATTGCGGTTCTCCGGACTGCACAGTCTGATCACGAGCACAGGCCCCTCGGTCGTTGCGCTCACCAGTCGTTTTGTCATCGATCGCTCCTTGAATGTCTCTCATTGATAGACCCCGCTTTATGCAACTGCCATGCCAATACATGTCGCGCCTCGGTCACTGGCGCAGGATGGAATAAGTGTTCTCGCCGAAAACAGTCACGTCCACTGGGCAAACACTTCGGTCGCTCGGCGCGCGCACGGAATAATGAGCCCGCATACGAATGGCTGCATTCGCATCAATCGGCACGGACCTTGCCTTGGTGAATGAGGACCAGGGTCGCCACGGCGGCGTCCCAAGGACGGTTTGAACCAACGGAGAGGACTTGATGTTTACGAATGACACACTGAAGGGGCGCGTCGCGCTTATTACGGGAGGCGGAAGCGGTATTGGGCTGGAAATCGCCACGGCGTACGCGAAGCTGGGTGCATCGTTGATGCTTGTCGGTCGTAACGAGGAGCGTGTTCAGGCCGCTGCACAATCCATTACCGAAGCGGGCGGTATCGCTGTCGCTCGCAAGACGGACGTGCGCAACTACGACGAGGTCAAAGCGACTGTCGAGGCGACAGTGGAGAAATTCGGATCGCTCGATATCCTGGTGAACAATGCCGCAGGCAACTTCGTTTGCCCGACCGCAGAATTGTCGCCCCGAGGCTGGAGTACCGTGATCGACATCGATCTGAATGGTACTTTCCACGGCTGCCACGCAGCGTATCCGCATCTCAGACAATCGAAGCACGGCGGTTCGATTATCAGCATCATCACGATGCTCGGTGTGACCGGCTGGCCGCAAGCCGCGCACGCCGCCGCGGCGAAGGGGGGCATTCTGTCGCTTTCGCGAACGCTTGCGGTCGAGTGGGGCGGCGACGGCATTCGCGTGAACACCATCTCACCGGGTCCGATCGGCGACACGGAAGGCGTACAGCGGATGTACATCGAAAGCGGCCGCGGTGAGCTAGAAGCGAAAAAGACCGCGCTTGGCCGCTTCGGCAAGAAGGAGGACATCGCGAATGCCGCTGTTTATCTCGCGTCGAGTTTGGGATCGTATGTGACTGGCGAGAACCTGATCGTCGACGGTGGCCGCTGGTTGAAGTACGTAGCCTCATAACAGAAGGGCGCTTCCGGTGGCGGCGATACGGCGGTCTTACAAGACCGCCGTATCGCCGCTTTGCTGTCTGCACGTTGAATGTGACGCAAGCAGGAGTCGCGAGCGCGGCCGTCGAGCCGCGCGTGTCGCTTCAGATTACCCCTTCGTGCCGCAGTTTCTCGCGCTCGTCGACGTTCATGTCGAGCCATGTGCGAAGGACGTGGTCGCTGTCTTCGCCGAGGCGAGGCGGCGCCTTGCGGAACGTCTGCGCATTGCCGTCCACATGGATGCCGAGGCCCACTTGCGGAATGCGCACACCGTCGCGTGTGGCCGCATAGAAGAACCCGCGCCGATGCAGTTCCGGATCGGCAGCGACCTCGTCCACCCGGTTGATGGGTCCCGCCGGAATACGTGCCTCCCGGAACACTGCGAGCCAGTAATCACGAGGCTTCGTACCGATGATCGCCTGAATTCTCTCGACGATTTCCGTGCGAAGCTGCCGGCGCTCGCTGTTGCTCGCGTAGCAGGCGTCCTTGCCGATCTGCGGCTCCCCGAGGGCAGCCCAGAAGCGGGCCCAGATTCCGTTGTTGCCGAGACCGATGGTGAGTGGCGCGTCGACGGCCTGGAACACCTGATACACGGCGATGACGCTGTCGCGACCGCCGGAGCGATGCGGGACTTCACCCGAGCCGAGGTAAGGCACGATGCGCGGCGTCATGAAGCGCGTCATGCTCTCGACCATCGACACGTCGATGCAGTGGCCCTCGCCGGTACGATTGCGATCGACAAGTGCTGCGAGCACTGCGAGCGCGGCGTCGGTGCCGGAGAGGAGGTCGGCCGCGGGCGTGCCGATTTTTTGCGGGTCGGTGTGCGCCTCGCCCGTGAGGTCCATCACGCCGCTATAGCCTTCGGCAATCAGGTCGTAGCAAGGCAGTTCACTGCGCTCGCCCTCCAGTCCGAATCCGGAGATGGACGCGTGAATGAGTCGTGGGTTGATGCGACGCAGACTCTCGTTATCGACGCCGAGCTTGCGTTGTACGGAAGCAGTCCGATTGATCACGAGGACATCGGCACCAGCCACCATGCGTTTGAGCACCTCCAGTCCCGCGGGTTTGCGATAGTCCAGCGTCAGACTGTGCTTGTTGCGATTGACGCTGAGGAACCACAGCGACTCGCCATCGAGAAACGGCGGGCCCCAGGCGCGTACGTCGTCGCCCTGACCGGGCTGTTCGATCTTGACGACGGTCGCGCCGAGATCGGCCAGGAGCAACGTGGCGTAAGGGCCGGCCACTGAGGTGGTCAGGTCGATTACGCGCACGCCATCGAGCAGTTTCAAGCGGGCGCCTTCGCGCGGAGGCGGCAGATGGTCGAAGTCGGTCATGGTCTCTGAGTTGGGTTTCTGTCTGGCGGAATCAATGGCAAGTCCCGTGCCATTACTTTCGTCGTGCCCATAAAAACACCCTTCGGAGTGCGGGACGTAGCGGCGCAGCGCCCGCTAGCGTGATGCGACACCATGATGCGTTCAACTCGTGAGAGCACGGCGCTCACGAGTTGAACGCGATCGCCCACCTTGCCCATGTGTATTCGACGAGGCCACCCGCGTTGTCGCGCCACGCACCTGTCCTTTCGATAGACACCCGACGCGCCCCATCGGTGTGTGCAGTGCAGGTGCTCCCTTGAGCACAATGGCCGCCGCTGCGCCCTTCGAAGGAGACCGAAGACGAATACGACCGACGCGAACCAAGTGCATTTGCATATGGCATGCATGTTGCACCTCAAAGCTCCGCCGTTCTGGCGGCCGCGTCGAATTACCTCGATGAAATCCCTTGCGATGAGGGAAGCGATCCCGTCGATAGCGTCGGCGTTCGTCCGTGACGAACCAACACACTTTCATTGAACGGATCAATAGACCTCGCGTGCCATAGGGCGCCCGTGTCATTCAGGAGCAGAGATTGAAAGAGCAAATACAGAGAGTCGGCGTAGTGGGCGCGGGCGCCATGGGAAGGGGCATTGCTCAGGTCTGTGCGTTGGCAGGCTGTAGCGTCCAATTGTTCGACGCCAACGAAGAGGCCGTGTCCGCTGCGGTCGGCCATGTCGGTGACGACCTGCTGAGCGCTGTTGCGCGTGGCAAGCTCTCTCAGGCCGACGCAAACGCGGCTTTGCAAAGGGTGGAGACTGCCCGGGCTCTCGATGATCTGGCAGGTTGCGACATGGTCGTCGAGGCCATCGTCGAGCGACTCGATGCCAAACAGCAATTGCTGCAAAGTCTCGAGGCCGTGGTTGGAGCTGAATGCGTCCTCGCAACCAATACCTCGTCGCTCAGCGTCACCGCGATCGCGGCGGTGTGCGCGAATCCCGGGCGCGTGGCGGGTTGGCACTTCTTTAATCCGGTGCCACGTATGAAGCTGGTGGAAGTGATCGGCGCGCCACGTACCGAACCCGAGGCGGTACGCCTACTCGTCGATCTGTCTGAGCGGGTCGGTCATCGCGCAATCGTCGTGTCGGATTCACCGGGTTTCGTCGTCAATCACGCTGGACGTGCGTTCGTGACAGAAGGGCTCAAGCTCCTCGCCGAGAACACGGCGGACCACGAGGTTCTCGATGCGATCCTTCGATCCTGTGCGGGGTTTCGCATGGGGCCGTTCGAGCTGCTGGATCTGACAGGGCTCGACGTGTCGGTTCCTGTGATGGAGTCGATTCATGCACAGTTCTATGGCGACGACCGCTATCGGCCTGTCACGCTCGCGCGCACGCGTCTGCTTGCCGGGCTGCTCGGCCGGAAGACCGGGCAAGGTTTCTATCGTTATGACGGGAAGGGGGCGAAAGTGGCGACGGTCCGGCCACCTGTGGCAGCCGTGGCACAGCCCGCGGTCTGGTGGCCGGCCAGTGGCGACGAGGCGCTCCCCGAGTCCATCGTTGCGCTATTGAGGGAGTGCCGCCGCGTAGAAACACCGACCGAAGCCGATGTTCTGCTGCTTGCGCCGCTCAAACAGGATCTGTCGTCGACAGTGGCGGAACTGCAGCTGGATGCAGCGAAGGCTGTCGGCATCGATCCAGTGTTCGGCGGCGCAAATGGTGTCACGCTAATGGTCACTCCGGGGACCAGCGCCGCGAGCATCGATGCCGCGCGGTCGATCTTCGCGGCGCAATCTGTCCACACCTTCGTGATTGCAGATTCGCCGGGGTTCGTCGCTCCGCGCGTCGTCGCGTGCATCGTCAACCTGGCGTGCGAAATGGCCCAACAGGGCATTGCATCACCGCAGGATATCGATGCGGCAGTTCGAACCGGTCTCGGCTATCCGGTCGGACCGTTCGAATGGGGCGATCGACTCGATCCGAAGCGTGTGCTAGCGATTCTCGAAGGCTTGTACACCACGTTCGGAGATCAACGCTACCGTCCGTCGCCCTGGCTAGTGCGTCGGGCGAAGCTCGCGTTGTCGCTTGCCACCCCGGATCGTTCGACCACTCTAAGTTAGGCATCGCACCACGGCATGTCGGTATGGGACACACGCCATGTCGTTGGCGAACACAGTTCTTTCCGGCAGCGCTTCATGGCGGGCCCTACAAAGGGGTTCGGCGCATGGTATGCGACTTGCCTTATGAAATGCAGGGCTGACCGGGCGGCTTCATCGATCGGCGGCTGCGTTCGCTGCCACGCGAATCAACAGTATCGCCCAAAGCAGTTCGTATAAAAAGTCAGGAGACGGAGATGGGTAAATGAACAGCAACGCAAACCGGATCGAAGAGCCCGCCGCGCTGGCGGATTCAGACAACCATCTGTTCCGCAAGATAACGACCCGCATCGTTCCCATTCTCTGGCTCGTCTATTTCTTTAACTATCTCGACCGCACGAACGTCGCGTACGCGCATTTGCGCATGAGAGACGATCTGGGCTTTAGCGACGCAGTCTTCGGCCTTGGTGCGAGCCTCATCTTCATCGGCCTGATCGCGTTCGAGATTCCCAGCAATATCATTCTGGCGCGCATTGGCGTGCGCAAGACGTTGTTCCGCATCATGATCCTGTGGGGTCTGTGCAGCGCAGCGATGAGTTTCGTGACGACGCCCACAGAGTTCTACATTCTCCGGTTCATGATCGGCGTCTTCGAGGCCGGCCTTGTGCCTGGCGCGCTCTACTACATAACGCTCTGGTACCCGACGCAGCGCCGCGGGCAACCCTGCGCGATGTTCTACACCGCGCCGAGTTGCGCAGGGATCGTGTCGGGGCCGCTCGCGGCCGGATTCATGACCTATCTGAATGGCGTCGGCAACTTCAAGGGCTGGCAATGGCTTTTCATCATGGAAGGCCTACCTTGTCTCGCTCTCGCGTTCGTCGCGTATCGCGTTCTTTCGGACAGCCCGGATAAAGCGAACTGGTTGAGCCTCGACGAACGCCGCCGCGTGCAGCATCTCATCCAGGACGCCAATGTCGCGCATCACACGCTCGACCGTCAGGATTTCCTGACCGTCGCACGCGACCCGCGTCTCTGGGTGCTCGGCCTGACGGGATTTTTGATGCTCATTCCGCAGTTCGGCCTGACCTTCTGGCAGCCGACTCTGCTCAAAGGGATGGGGCTCACGGTCATGGAGGTGGGCATTTATTCGGCATTGCCAGCTATCTGTGGCGTGGTGGCCTCGGTGCTGGTGGCGAAGCATTCCGATTCGAGCGGCGAGCGTTGCTGGCATTACATCATGTCTGCGCTCGCTGCAGCGTCCGGGCTGCTGCTGACGACATTGTTCCCGGCCAACACGCTGTTGACCCTGCTGTGCCTCTGCCTGACCTGGGCAGGTTTCGTGAGTGCCTACGCGATGCTCTGGACCTTTCCTGGGCGGATCTTCAGCGGGCGGGTGGCCGCCACCGGACTCGCGATCATCACTGTCATTCACGGCAGCGCCGGGATCGTGGGACCGTATGGCCTTGCGTTGATGAAGACGGCAACGGGCGGATTCACCATCAGTCTCTACACCGGCAGCGTGCTTCTGGTTGCGTCGACGTTGATCTTCTACCCGTTTTTTTCGCGCAGATCGACGCTACAACTCGAACGGGCCCGACTCAGTGAGGTCGGCAACGAGCCATGATGAGCAAGACTCTGTACGAAAAAATCTGGAAGGCACACGCCGTCCTCGAAGGCGAAGATGGACAGACACTGCTGCACGTCGGACGTCATATCGTTCAGGACGGGTCCAACCACGCATTCGAAGCTCTGCGACAACGCAACTTGCGTGTGCGCAGTCCCGAGCAGATGTTCGCGACGCCGGATCACGGCGTGTCCTCCAGAGGCCGCAATATGGACAACATCGCGGAACCGGACCAACGACGCGCGGTGCACGCGTTATCAGCAAATACAAGAGAATTCGGCATCGTGCATTTTGGGCTTGACGATCCGCGTCAGGGCATTGTGCATGTCGTCGGCCCGGAGCAAGGCATCTCTCAGCCGGGCATGCTCCTCGTTTGCGGGGACTCGCACACCTCGACTCACGGCGCGCTGGGTGCGCTGGCTTTCGGGCTTGGCGCCAGCGACGTTTTTCATGTGCTCGCAACTCAGACCATCTGGCAACGGCAGGCGAAGACATTGAGGGTTTCGGTCGAGGGCACGCTGTCCGACGGCGTCACGGCGAAGGACCTGATCCTGGCGATCATCGCCACGCTCGGCGCAAACGGTGCCGCCGGCTATGTCATTGAGTACGCGGGTCCGGTATTGCGGGCAATGTCCATCGAACAGCGCTTGACGGTTTGCAACATGTCGATCGAAGCAGGGGCGCGTGCCGGCATGGTCGCGCCCGACGACACCACGTACGCTTATCTCGCGGGCCGCCCATTCGCGCCGGGTGGCGCGAAGTGGGACAAGGCTCTGGCCTGGTGGCGCACGCTGCCGTCTGAGCCGGACGCGGTGTTCGACAAGGAGGTTTCGCTCGATGCCAGTACGCTGGCGCCGATGGTGACGTGGGGCAACAGTCCCGAAGACGCATTGCCGGTCGGCGGGAGGGTGCCCGATCCTTCCGAGGAGCCCGATCTCGAACGGCGGGCCTATCAGACGCGGACGATCGACTATATGGGGCTCGTGCCCGGTATGGCGCTCACGGATATCCGGATCGATCAGGTATTCATCGGTTCGTGCACCAACGCGCGAATCGAAGACCTGCGGGCTGCATCGAAACTCGTGAAGGGCGGCCGTGCGGTCGTGCCGGCTCTGGTAGTCCCAGGCTCGACGCAGGTCAAGCTCGCCGCAGAGTCCGAAGGGCTCGACCGCATCTTCCGCGACGCCGGATTCGAATGGGGTGAGTCGGGCTGTTCCATGTGCGTGGCGATGAACGGCGATCGTGTCGCACCGGGGATGCGTTGCGCATCGACGTCGAACCGGAATTTCATCGGGCGTCAGGGTACCGGTAGCCGCACGCACCTCATGAGCCCACCGATGGCGGCCGCCGCCGCGCTGACAGGGCGCATCACCGACGTGCGCAAGTTCGAGGTCTGATATGGAACCGTTCGTCACGCTGGAAGCCATCGCCGCGCCCATGGATCGATCAAATGTCGACACGGACCAGATCTTGCCCGCGCGTTTCCTGCGCCGGCCGCGCAAGGACGGTTATGGACATTTCCTGTTTCGGGACATGCGCTTTCGCGAGGACGGTAGCGAGGTCGCGGACTTCGTGTTGAACCAGACACCGTTTCGCAGCGCTCGCATTCTTGTCGCGGATCGCAATTTCGGGGGCGGATCGAGTCGAGAACAGGCGCCTTGGAGTCTGGTGGATTACGGCATTCGCTGTGTGATCGCCTCGGACTTCGGCGAGATCTTTTATCGCAATTCATTGAAGAGCGGGTTGCTGCCCGTGGAGTTGAGTATCGACGTCTGCATCGCGATACGCGAGCAACTTCGCACCAATCCGGGCGTGATGCTGCGTGTGGATCTGATCCAGCAAGTCGTGACCGCGCCCGACGGTGCCGCATACGATTTCAGGATCGATCCGTTTCGCAAACGCTGCCTGCTCCTGGGTCTCGACGAAGTTGGCCTGACCTTCCAGTACGACGGCCAGATCGCCGCTTTCGAGCAGTCCTACCGTCAGCGGTTCGACTGGCTTTTTTAATCTTTCAAGTACGTATCAGTTTCCCTTCACGCAAGCAGAAAGGTCAAACGACATGCCATTCTTTAAATCGCTTCCCGACGATGCGGGTCCCCCCAGCATCTTCACAAAGTACCCGGATATCTACGGCCCGTGGTCGAAGATGAGCGAGGAGATGATGAACGGCCCTTCGCCGCTGAGTCAGGCGGAGCGCGAACTGATTCTTGCCTATGCAGCCGGCGTCGCGGGTTGCGACTTCGTCTATGTGGCGCATTCGGAAGTCGCTTATGAGCGCGGTATCGAAAACGGTCTGATCGAGCGCCTCATCAGGGATCCAGACAACACCATGGTCGAGCCGGAGCGCCTGAAGCCGTTGTTGGCCTTCGTGCGCAAACTGAGTGTGACGCCAGGAGAGATCTGCCAGGCCGATGCTGATTCGGTGTTCGCGGCAGGGTGGGACGAGCAGGCGCTTCACGACGCCGTTGCGATAACGGGTCGAGCCGCCTTCATGCAACGACTCGTTCAAGGGTTCGGTTTCATCCCCATGACGCGTGAGCATGCCGTGAAACGCGCGAAGAAGCGAATCGAGCACGGTTACGTCAATCTCTATAGTGCGTTCCGCGAGCCGAAGTAAGCGCTCTTCCGTCACAGCGTCAGTTATTCAAGTCAAGTTACCATGTTCAAAGAGCTCGAAGCAGACTTTCCCACCCATCGACCACGCACTGAGGGCGCAGAACTGGCGCTTCAGGGTATCCGTATTGTCGACTTCACGCATTTCATCGCGGGTCCTTTCGCGACCATGATTCTCGCTGACATGGGCGCTGACGTGATCAAGGTCGAAGCGCCCGGCAAAGGCGACGATTTCCGGCAATATCCACCGATGGTGCCGGAGTTCGGCGGCGGCGTTCCCTACGCGTGGACCAATCGCAACAAGCGCAGCATCGCGCTGGACCTGAAATCGTCCGAGGGCCTGGCATTGGCGCGCGAACTCATAGCAAAAGCAGATATCGTCGTGGAGAATTTTTCCACAGGCGTTATCGAGCGCCTGGGTCTCGGCTATGAAACGTTTCGTGAAAGCAACCCAGGGCTGATCTTCTGTTCAGTCTCAGCGTATGGCCGCAAAGGCGCATTTGCCGACCGGCTGGGATTCGATCCGATTGCGCAGGCGGAAAGTGGATTCATCTCCATGAATGGATACCCGGACCGTGAAGGCGTGCGAGCGCTGTCGCCGGTCATGGACATCAGCACAGCGATGATGACCAGCAACGCGATTCTCGGTGCGTTGGTGGCGAGGGCGAGAACCGGCAAAGGACAGGCAGTGGAAGTCGCGCTGTTCGACACGGCGGTCCTCATGACCGGTTATGCCCCACTGCAACAACTGTACACGGGCAAAGGGCCGGTCAGGCCCGGCAATACCAGTCCGGATACCTGTCCGTCGGGCGTGTTCAAATCGGCAGATCATTCTTTTCTCATCAATTGCGGGAATACGCAGATCTTCCAGCGATTGATGAATCAGGTGGTGGACCTTCCGCAGGTTGCCAGCGATCCCGCGTACGCGACGAACAAGGACCGGGTCGCAAGACGCGAAACGCTTTTCGGTATCTTGCAGGAGGAGTTCGCGAGGCAGCCATGGGAGTACTGGCAGACACGTATGCGCGCGGCGAACGTGCCGTGCGGCGAGTTGCGCAATGTCGGCGAGGCCATTCGTTCACCGGAAGCGCAGGAGCGCGAAATCGTGACGCGAATTCCTCATCCGGAGCTAGGCTGGGTGCCGAATATCGCGTTGCCGATCCGTTATGCGCAGACGCCGCTGGCCGATCCGGTGGCGGCGCCGCGAGTCGGCGAGGACACGCTCGACGTACTCGGTGAATGGCTCGGTTGCAACCAGGAGCGGCTGGACACGCTGGCCGAAGCGGGCGCCTTCGGCGCAGCCGCGGCGCAGGGCGCTAGTAAGTGACGTTCTGAGTTCCGTGCGGGCGCGGTCGACTTCGGCCGCGCGCCGCTGTCATTTCACTGAGAGTGGCGCCCTCGGGGCGAGCGCACGCGTCGAGGGCGGAGTCCGGCGGCCTGTCGATAGCCGCTGATAGCGGCATTAGCGTGCGCGATTCGATTCGCCCACTTTACTCTTCCCGTTCGCCCGCTTCGGCGTGGAAATGTTCTGGCCAGAAACGCTGGATGACTGCCCGTTGTGTCGAATACGCGTAACAACTGTTGGGCCGGACGGCGACCGTCGTAGGGTCTACCGCAGTCTGGCCTATTCTTCTCGCGCCATTGATCGCCTGATATGCAGTGGTGGCCAGCGGAATCAGCATCTCCATCAGATGAGTGCAGCTCGCCGCGCCGCGGAGTTTCTGCTTGACGATGCTCGACCATCCAGCCGCAATGCGTTCTCCGACTAAGCCAGATAGCGTGGTTTCGGCCTCCTTGCACAGATCGTATGGCGTGGCATCGGACGAGGCTTCGATGCTATGGATGAGAAATTTATCGTCGATAGTCATGCGAATCGAAAGATCGTGCAGCGCCATGCCGGCGGGCAATGGTTCGGAACGGGCGATCAGTGCCATGGGAAATGGCTTGGTATCGACGAGACGAGCTTCTATGTCATAGAGGCCGTCGTCGCGGCGATGCCCGCGCATGTCGATCACACGGTGGTGTATTTCACGTCGGGGAGCAGGATCCGACAATGGCATTGGGAGACCTCGTTGTTGGAATGTCGTAAGCAAAGGAGACGCAATAAGCACGCCAAATCGAGCAATCTCTCTTCTAAGTATCTATCTCTGCGGCTACGGCTTCCGATCTTTCATTTGCCGAACTGGTGGGTCACGGCGACTACACCGACTGTCGTCGGCAAAGACATGCTTTGTTCCCGATCCCTTCGCAACTCCACCTCTGAAGCCTTTGATCCGACAACGGCATAAAGGCAACCCCACCGTTTTTTGAGCTTGTGATTGGCCGATACCGGCGCACCCGTCGCGATTGGACGGGCGCGTGAACATGCGCATGCCCCGGAAGCTAAAACCATCGCACTTCTCCAGCGAAAACTGGCATCTCATTTGCTTTAAAGGGGAATGGCTGCCGACGCGCAGCCGGCGCACTAAATGAATCCGGCATGGGCCTTCCGACATGCGGAAACGTGGAGGCCATCCATGCCTTCGGAGAGCGTGTCGAACCAGGATGGTGGTTTCACATGCTTGCAACTGTCGAGAGTGTCGAAATTGGAAAGCTACGATTACATTGTTATTGGAGCAGGTTCAGCAGGTTGTGTAGTGGCGCGGCGTCTATCGGATAACCCGAACTTGAAGGTGCTGCTGCTCGAAGCCGGCCCCGCGTCGGAAGACTTCTGGATTCGCACCCCGGCCGGAATGGGACGGCTGTTCAAACACGACGAGTACAACTGGAAGTTCTTCACCGAACCTGTACCGACCCTGCGCAACCGACAGATCTATTGGCCGAGAGGCAAGACGCTCGGAGGCAGCAGCGCGATCAACGGAATGGTCTACGTTCGCGGCAACCGTGGCGATTTCGATCACTGGGCGAGTCTTGGCAATGCGGGGTGGGGCTGGGACGACGTGCTACCGTACTTCAAGCGCGCCGAGGCGAACCAACGGATCGGCGATCCGCTGTGGGGTACGAAGGGCCCACTCGTCATCAGCGATCCTGCGGTCAAGCACCCCAGCGCCTTTGCGTTTCTTGAGGCAGCGCGCAGTATCGGCATTCCCACGCTGGACGAGATCAATGGCCTTGAAGAGCATGGCGCCGGTTTTTTGCAGGCAACGATCGCGAACGGCATTCGACAAACGGCGTACTCCGCGTATATCGCGCCAATCGCGCATCGTGCCAATCTCGTCGTACAGGCCAATACGCACGTGCGTCGCGTCGTGTTCGACAAAAAGCAGGCAACCGGCGTGGAAGTCATACAGGATGGTTCGACCCGAACCGTTGCCGCCAGTCGCGAGGTGATCGTTTGCGGCGGCGCGTTGAGCTCTCCGCAGGTTTTGATGCTCTCGGGAATCGGCGACGGCGCCATGCTGCAGCATCATGGCATTTCCACGCTGGTTCATGCACCCGGCGTGGGGCGGAACCTGCAGGACCACTTCGTGGTTCGCGTGCAGGCGCGCGCCACTCGGAAGAGTTCCTATAACCACGCGCTGAGCGGCTGGCGAAAATATTGGGAGGGTGCCCGGTACGTGACGACGCGGGGCGGCTACCTGGCTTTGGGTTCGTCTATGGCGGCGGCTTTCGTCAAGAGCGGACCGACTGTGCCTTATGCCGATCTGGAGATCAGCTTCCGCCCGATGACGTTCCGTTATCTTCCGACCGGAAGCGTCGAAGTTGACAACTATCCGGGCGTCAGCGCATCGGTCTACAACATGCGTCCCGCGTCGAAAGGCCAGATCACGCTGAAATCAGCCGACCCGTTGCAGGCGCCCGCCTTCAACCCGAACTACCTGGGCGATCCGGCTGACGTCGACGTCATGCTGTCGGGCCTGCATACGATCCGCCGTATTTATGCGAGCGAGCCTCTTGCGTCGCGAATCCTGTCTGAAATCGCCCCGGGCTCCGGCGTTGCCACGGACGAACAGCTAATCGATTACATGGAGCGCGAGGGGCAATGTGCCTTTCACCCGGCTGGCAGCTGCAAGATGGGCAACGACGATATGTCGGTAGTCGATGCTGCGCTGCGGGTGCGCGGCGTCGAGCGGCTGCGCGTAATCGATGCGTCCATCATGCCGACGGTGACATCCGGAAACACCAATGCGCCGAGTGTGATGATCGGTGAAAAAGGCGCCGACCTGATTCTGGCCGAAGCCATGCAGGCCAGGGCAGTGCCGGCCTGAATGGGGACGTTCGCATTTGCGGCGCAATAGTGCTTTCTCGTGTGAACGATGTAGACAGCGACACGCTCAAACGTCTTTATCGCAAGCGCTGCTGGAAAAATCTAACTCCACATGCGTCGTCCGGACTGCGCGGCCGCGCGTCGGAGTATCAATGATTCGCGGGCAGAAGTGCTCGGTTGAGGGAGGTCCATGGCCGAAGAACTATTGTTTGAAATTGAGCGGGGCATTGCCACGATCACGCTGAATCGTCCGGAAAAACTCAACGCCTTCACGGACGACATGCAGGAGACCTGGCTGGAAGCGCTGGAGGAATGCCGAACTAATCCGGAAATCCGGGTGATCGTCATGACGGGGACGGGCCGCGCATTCACCACTGGCGGCGATCTCGACACGTTCGCGGCCAGTGCGGCGCAATCGCCGGCCGCGATCAAAGCTCGGGTAGCTGAAGGCATACAGCGTCTGCCGAGGAAAATCGCGGAGATCGACAAGCCGGTGCTGGCAGCGCTAAACGGTCTCGCCACCGGCGGCGGCCTGGACATCGCGCTTGCGTGCGATATCCGCTTCGCGGCGCAGAGCGCGCGTTTTGCCGAGACGTATGTTCGCATGGGCCTGATTCCGGGTGTCGGAGGAGCGTATCTGCTGCCCCGCATTGTCGGTATGTCGAAGGCGCTGGAGATGTTCTGGACCGCCGATTGGGTGAGCGCAGAAGAGGCCGAGCGCATCGGACTTGTCAACAAGGTCTTCCCGGACGCGGAGTTGATGGACCGCACCTATGCGTTTGCAACGCGCGTCGCGGAAGGTGCGCCGCTTGCGGTGCAGTTGATCAAGCGGGTCATGCGTTTCGGGCTGGACAAGGACCTTGCGACGGCGCATGAAATTGTTGCCGCCAACCTGCCGATCGTGCGGGCGAGCGAGGACCACAGGGAGGCTGTGAGCGCTTTCAAGGACAAGCGCCCGCCGCGATTCACAGGTCAATGAAGAACGGGCCGACAGGCAGCGCCGGTAATCGCATCAGCGCGGGGCGGACAAGCTCGCCACGATTTCAATCATGCGGTCGAGCACCGGATCTCGCTGACCCTTCACCCAGCCAAACACGAAACGCGTAACGTAGTCGACCTCATCGAGCGGAATGACTCCGAGGCCGGGCGGGTAGGTAAAGTCCCGGCCCATTACCGCGAGGCCAATACCCATACCCACCGAAATAAGGTTGATCTGTGACGTGATCGACCGTACTTCCTGCACGATCTTCGGTTCGAAGCCAGCCTTCTGGCAAAGCGTGTAAAGCGGCCCATAGCCCGGACTGCTGCTCGAGCGCGGGACGACGACGAAGCGCTCACCAGCGAGTTCGCGGAGCGAAAGCGAGGTCCGTCCCGCGAGCGCATGATCGACCGGCAGGACGACCCCCAAGCCTCCCTTCTGTATCGGCAACCAGCCGAGCGCCGTATCTTCCTGCTCCAGCACACTGTCGGTCTGACGGTTCCAGAAGAACTCCGAACTCGGTCCAAAGTGCATGAAACCTGCGTGGATTCTTCCGGTGGAGAGCGCGTTGGGCTGTTCGAAAGTCGGAATCTCTAGCAGTGAAAGCGTTACGTCCGGATACGTTTCACGAAATTTCTTGATCGCGGCGCGGAACAGGGAGTGCAGCAGTGTCAGCGAGCCGTAGCCTATGTTCAGCACCCCGCACTTCCCTTCGCCTATCCGGCGCGTGACGGCCACCGCGTCGTCGATGTCGGTCATCACGTCCTGCAACCGCGGCAAAAGGGCTTTGCCCGCCGCGGTCAATCTGACGCCGTGCGCCATCCGTTCGAAAAGCGCCGTGCGAAGCTCACTCTCGAGATCGGAGATGATCTGCGACACCGCTGGACGGGTGATATGCAAACGCTCGGATGCGCGGCCAAAGTGTTGTTCTTCGGCCGCCGCTATGAAATACCTGAGATGTCGTAGTTCCATGATGGCACGCGGTAACTTATTACGCCACGTGAATGCAACTTGCGTGCCCTATGTCGACGTACCTTCCCAACATCCCACAACATGATCAAACCATCCTGTTTAGATTTTTACGAGGCTCGACTCGCGGCGGCGCGAGAGAGTCCGAAAGCGCCTGCCTGATCGAGACGCGCAATGTCTTCGGCGCTGAATTTCAGCTGGTCGCCCAGAATCCGATCGCGATGCTCGCCGAGCAGGGGCACGCGACGCTGCCGTGATGTCTCGTCGAGCCACGCGGGATTGACCGGCAAGCTCAGCGTGCCGCCCACGCCGTCTTCCACGTCGCATAGGGCGCCACGTTTGGCGAGGTAGTCGTCGCGAATCACTTCGGCCATGTCCAGAATCCCGGCAACGGGGACATCGACCTCGACCAGCTTGGCAGTGATTTCGGCGCGTGTGTGCGCCCGGGTGAATGTCTCCGTAATAGCGTGCACTTCGTGCTGCCGGCGCGAGCGCTCGCGATAGGTGGCGTAGCGCTCGTCGGTACCGAGCTCCGGGCGTCCCATCGCGACGCACAGACGGCGCCAGAATTCGTCCCGGTTGCAACCAATGTTGACGTATCCGTCCGAGGCCGGGAACGCTCCGTAAGGCACGCCATGGAAGCCATTGGAGCCGGCGAACGAGGCCGCCGACTCTTCTTCGAATTGGACGCGGCTGAGGGCGACAGAGACCATCGGCAGCATGCATTCGACAAGGCCGATATCTATCAGTCTGCCCACTCCATGGTGCTCCTGATTGCGCAGCGCCAGGAGAATCGCCGCGTGCGCAGATACGGCGCCCATGATGTCGCCCAACGCGAAACCGCACCACACCGGGTTCCCGGAGTGATCCCGCGTGAGACCGGTGGCGCCAGCCATGGCTTCGGCCACCATCGCGAGGCCTGCGCGGTCCGCATACTCGCCGGAATTCTCCATACCGAAGCCGGAAATACTGACGATCACCAGTCGAGGAAATCGCTGTTGCAAAACGCGCGGGTGCAAGCCGAGTCGTTCGAGCGCCTGCACGCGCATGTTGGTCACGAACACATCCGCCGTCTCCAGCAGACTCGACAGAATGGCAGAGCCCTGCGGATTTTTGAGGTCTAGCGCAATGCTTTGCTTGTCGCGGTTTAGCGACGCGAAGTACGCGGACACTTCGCGGTCGCCCGCATAGCGGATTGGCTCGCGATGTCGGCTTAGTTCGCCGTCGGGCGGTTCGACCTTGATCACCTGGGCGCCTTCGTCAGCCAGCATTTGGCAGCAGTAGGGACCCGCGATCAGATGAGATAGTTCGACGACTTTGATGCCTTCGAGAGGCAGCGGCATGGGACTCGTGGTTGACATGAAGACTCGACTCTCGTTGGTTAGGCAATGTTGGTCATTTTGCGTTTGTCAGTTGCGGGAGTCGAGTCGCATTTTTTATGAGCGACGGTAAGTTTTCGTGACGTCCTGCACGCAATGATGGTTCAAGTTTCATGCTGGCATACTTGCTGCGAGCTAAAGCGCCGCTGACACCGAATAATCCAGGAGGAGACCCTTGATGAGAACATTTCTAGTTGCTCTTTGTAGCTTCGCCGTCGCGAGCGTAAGCTCGCCTACTGTTATGGCCCAAACGAATCAGGAGCCGTTTAGGATCGGCGCGATTGTCGATATGACGGGCGTCTATTCGGGTATCGGTGGACGGGGAGGTGTCGCGGCGGTGAAACTCGCCGCGCAGGATTTCGGCGGGAAAGTCTTAGGACGGCCGATCGAGATATTGTCCGCTGACTACCAGGGGAAAGTCGACATCACGTCGACTCGGGTGCGCCAATGGTACGACCGCGACAACGTCTCTATGGTTATCGAATCGACCGATTCGGCATCGGCATTGGCGTTGCAGCGGCTCGGCGTGGAAAAGAAAAAAGTGACCATTTTTGCGGGCTCGGCTACTACCGAGCTTACAGGCAAGCAATGCTCGCCGTACGGAGTGCACTATGTCTACGACACCTACTCGTTGGCTAACGGAACGGCACGTGCGATCGTCGGGGAGGGCGGAAAGAGCTGGTATTTCGTCACTGCGGATTATGCATTCGGCCATTCTCTCGAGGCACAGGCAACCAAGGTCGTCAATTCGCTAGGCGGCCACGTGGTCGGCAGCGTGAACCATCCACTGTCTGCCTCTGACTTTGCTTCTTTTCTGTTGCAGGCACAAACGTCGAAAGCGCAGGTAATCGGTTTGGCCGACGCAGGCCGGGACACGCAGAACGCTATCCGGCAAGCCTCTGAGTTCGGGTTGATGAGTCACAAGCAGATCGTCGCTCCGCTGTTGATTTTCGACAGCGACCTGAAGGGAATCGGACTGAAGACGGCGCAGGGGCTTCAGTTCACGACTGCATTCTATTGGGATTACAACGACCAGACCCGGGCGTTCGCGAAGAAGTTCTTCGCGCTCACGCATATGATGCCGACCATGGTTCAAGCCGGCATGTATTCGGCCGTAATGCACTACCTGGGCGCGGTTCAGTCCGCTGGCACCTCCGACAGCGACAAGGTGATGGCCAGAATGCGCGCGACTCCGATCAACGACTTCTTTGCGAAGAACGGGCGCATTCTCTCGAACGGATTGATGCAGCACGACATGTATCTGGCTGAAGCCAAGAAACCATCCGAGTCGAAAGGCGAATGGGACCTGCTGAAGATCCGCTCGGTCATTCCGATGGACCAGGCGTTTGAGTCCGTCGAGCAAAGTGGTTGCGCGTTGGCGGCGCACTGAGCTGCCATTTACCTTTTTTGCCGGACCCATCGCAGGTCCTGACGTCGTGAGCCAGACGTCCCGATCTGCGACGGGTACGCGCTTGCTAGGTAATGTTGATATTGCGTTCCCTGAGCATTGCGCGGAAATGCGGAAGTGCGGAAAGGAACAGGCAGGCAGCGAGTGCCGACGCAATACCGGAGACGATAGCCAGCGAATAACCGACCATCTGCGGGTCTTTGAACACCTTGTCGGTGAGAATGGCGATCGCGGTCGGACCGACGCCGAAACCGATGGATTGGGCAAGGAACGTATGCAGCGATGCCACGAAACCGCGCAGCCGGCTCGGTGTGCTGAGCTGGGTCGCAGCGGCGAAGATGCTGACGGGAAAGCTGAAAAAGAAGATGGCAACGCCCGCAGTAATGAAAACGCCCGCAGCGCCGGGCGCGAATGGAATGGAAACACAGGAAATGAACACGAACAGTTCCGAGAAGCCCGCGATACGCAGGGCGGCGTCGGGGATGCCTCTACGTTCGAAAAACCGCACCACGAACGGCCCGAGCAGAACGCCGCTCGTCCCTACGATCACTGCAATCAATCCCAGCCGATAGCCTACGACCGAGGGGGCGACACCACGGCACCGAATGAGGAACGACGGCAGCCACGCGGGCGTTCCGAGCGTCACGATCGAATGCATGCCTATGCCCAGATACATGCGTCCGTAGAACGAACGGCGCTGCCAGATATAGCTCAGGCCTTCGAGGAGCGTGAACGGTTTGCCGTCGGCGGAATTGCGGATGGTGACGCTTCGCGCCGGTTCACGCACCGTTAGCAATATCACAGCTAATACTGTTCCAGTGAGGCCGACCAGAACGAATGCGATCTGCCACGTCGCGAAGTCCTGAAGAACCGGGATGGACCGACGGATGTTGCTGGCGAAATAGAGAACGAGGCCACTCGCTACTAGCGAAAACCCGGCACCGATGAACTGCCCGGCATTGAAAACGCTGATCGCGCGTGGCGCTTTGCTCGTCGAGAAGTAGTCCCAGATAAGGGAGCAACAGACGGGAAACACGCAGGCCTCGCTGGCGCCCACACCGAATCGCGCGACAAACAGTTCGATGTAGGTATTCGCGTGTCCGCACAGCGCAGTGAACGTACACCAGAGACAGATACCGATGATCAGGACATTTCGCCTGTTCGTGATGTCTGCGAGACGCCCGAACAACGGGGCAGCGATCAGATATGCGGAAACGAATGCGGTTCCCTGGACGAGACTGAGTTGCGTATCGGAGATGAGCAGAGTTCGCTTTATCGGGTCGACCAGAAGATTCAGGAGTTGACGGTCGACATACGCCAGCGCGTAGCTGAGGGTGAGAAGTCCCAGCACGTACCAGGACGTCGCGCTATCCAGTTTGGCGTGAACCGGTAGCTGGGTCCGGCCGGCTAGGTCCGCCACCTTCAGTTGCTCCGGGGAAATCGCAGGACGATCAGTACTCTTCATGGCGTCTCCGTAAACGCGCCTTTTGACGGGCGACAGATTCAATTTTTTGCGTACGGCTTTTCGGGCCGTTTTTTTTACGTGAGCAGACGCTGTCTGGAGGAGTCTTTGCGATCGGCTCACCGAGCAAAGTCGTACAGTGATATGAGGATCATGCTGGGTGAATGGCGTTTGCAACACTTATGCCAGTGATGGCCCGGTGCTGCTGTACTACGGTACGTCTGCAGTCTGGTGAAGAACTGTAGCGGGGCGTATTCACAGCGGACACTTGTGCGTGCGTCACGGACACGTATTCCCGGGGTTTGCGCATATGGACATATCCCGACCGGACGGGCCCGCAGCGTCGTCGTATGGTTCATTTACAGTGGCATACATGTTGCGTGATCAGAGCCTCCAATGAGCTCGCCAATCACTCTTGCGAAGAGCGACGTCGCGGCGAGCGTCTTGAATACCGAAAGGGGGAGAGGCATGGATCCGGCGATATCCGAGGAAATCGAAGCGGTGCGTGACATGGTCATTCGCTTCATGAAGAATGAAGTGGTTCCTGTCATGGACGGTTATGAGGCACGCGGGGAGTTCCCGCGTGAATTGATTCGGAAGGCCGGCGAGACTGGGCTGTATGGCGCCGTGTTTCCCGAATCGGTGGGCGGCAGCAATATGGGTTATCTCGCCGCAGCAGTAATTCAGGAAGAAATGGCTCGTCACGATGCGCGCTTTTCTTCGTGCAACAACCAGCAAGGTTCCACGTGTCCGAGCTGTATCTATTTCGGCGGAACGGCAGAGCAGATCAGAAAGTATGTTCCGGATCTCGTGGCCGGGAAGACGATCGGCATGATGTCGCTGACGGAGTCCGGTGGCGGTTCAGATGCTGAGGGGAATCTGAAGACTTTCGCACGGCGCGACGGCGACGTCTACCGCATCACGGGGCAGAAGATGTGGGCGTCGATGGCCAACGAGACCGATGTCGGCATTCTGTTTGCGAGGACCGATCGCGATGCGGGCGCGAAAGGCGTGACTGCTTTCATCGTTCAACCAAAGAAATATCCGGGATGGAAGGCTGAGCCCATTGCAATGCAGGGCTTGTCGAACGCGCTGCGTACCAACGTATTGTTTCTCGACGACTTCGTTGTGCCAGTGGAAGATCGTCTGGGCGAAGAGGGCGAGGGCTTCAAGATCATCATGCGCACGCTGCAGGCGGGCCGCGTGACGGTATCGGGCAAAGCACTGGGGGTTGCCCGAGCATGCTACGAGGACGCGCTGACCTATGCCAACGAACGCACGCTTCGCGGTCAGCCGCTCGGGCGCCTGCAGATGATCCAGTCCGACATTGCGGAAATGGCGACCGCCATCGAGGCTAGCAGGGCACTCGTGTATAAGGCCGCGCAAATGATGGACGACAGCCAGCCATCCAACCGCATGGCAGCCATCGCGAAATACCACGCGTCGCAAACGGCCAAATTGTGCGCGGACAAGGCGCAACAGATCTTCGGCGGCTACGGCCTCGCACGTGAATATCGTATCTCGTGGCTGAAGTCGTACGCCGATCTGTTCTTTGTCGGTGAAGGATCGGCAAACGTGCAGAAAATCATGATCGCCGAAGACGCGTTGGGATACAAACTGGCCGACCGCCACCACGGAAAAACCGGCTTACGCGACATCCGCAAGCACGACGTGGCCGACGAAACGGTCAAGGCGTGATGCGGCTTGCGAACGGGGTGTCCGCCGTACGGTGGCATCGAAATTGCAGCGATGGTGCCGAATCCGCTTCGCTGTGTTCCGTGCGTGACGCGAAGTGTCAACTCAACGAACGATGAGATTAGAGAATGCTAGAGAATTTGAGTGGTGAGACCCGGCTGTTTCCGATCATTGGTGACCCAATCGTATTCGTCAAGTCGCCGGCACGACTGACAAGTGGTTTTGCCGCACGAGGCCACAATGGTCTGTGCATCCCAATGCAGGTTCCTGATGGGGACCTGAAAGTCGTGATGCAAGGTCTGACCAGCACGCGTAATGTCGACGGGTTGCTCGTGACCATGCCGCATAAGTTCACCGCCTTCACTTACTGCTCAACCAGCTCCGAAACGGCGCGATTGCTGGGTGGTGTGAGCGTCATGCGGCGTAATCCAGACGGCACTTGGCATGGTGGCATGCTGGATGGTCTGGCCTTCGTTAAGGCGCAGGTCGACGAGGGTGCGAAGCCCGAAGGTGCTCGCGCGCTGCTGATCGGTGCCGGCGCGGCGGGTAGTGCGATTGCCATCGCGCTACTCGAGGCGGGCGTTCGCGAATTGGTCATTCACGATTCCAACGAATCACGCGTCAGCCAGTTGCTGGAAATCCTCGGGGATCTGGGCCGTGGCCGCGCCACTGCCGGGCCGGCAGATCCGAAGGGTTGCGACATGGTATGCAATGCCACCCCGATGGGTATGGCGGAAGGCGATCCGCTTCCCGTTGCCGCAGACCTGCTCGACTCGTCGATGTTTGTCGGCGATGTGATCGCGGGGCACGGCGTGACGCCATTCCTGCAGGCGGCCCAAGCAGCAGGCTGCAAGACGGCAAACGGCGTGCAGATGGTCGAGGCCGTGCAGGAAATGATGCTCGACTTCATGCTCGGAAAATGATCGCGCTGATCGAGCGGCCGGTTTTCCAATAAGAGGCTAGAGAACTCCTTGTTGAGTTCTCTGTCGCTTCGGTTACAGAGAGCTTTTTGTCGGACTCGACAGCGCAAACAACGCACAGGATGCGCGCTCAGGAAGAACGCTTGCCGGTCTTCCTGAGCCGATGCGAGGTCGCCGGCTGCATGTGGCGGCGAAGCGCGTCGATAAAACGCTCGAATGCCGGCAGATGGTGCCGCCGGCTAGGGTAATAGATATGGTAGCCGGGGTAGAGAGGACACCAGTCGTCGAGTACCTGCTGAAGCGCCCCGCTGGCAAGTTTCGGACGAACTTCTTCTTCCGGCAGGTAGGCGAGTCCCGCGCCCGAAAGGGTTGCTGCCAGTATGACGCGCAGACTGTTGAAGATCAGTTGGCCTTCTACGCGCACCTTGACATCCTGACCAGCCTTTTTGAATTCCCACACATAGAGGTTGCCATGTGTGGCCATACGGAAACTGATGCAGCGCTGGCCGGTCAACTCCAAGGTTTCCGCAGGGGGCGAATGGCTAGCAAATTAAGTCGGCGAGCCCACGACGACCATGCGCGTTTCCGGCGTGATCGGAAGTGCAATCATGTCTTTGGCGACGATATCACCGAACCGGCGTCGTCATCGTAGCGGTCCGCCGCGATGTCGCTCAAACCGTCGTCGACGGTAATCTCGAATGTCCCCCGGACTTGTCAGGCAGGAAACGGTCGATGACCGGCCACAACACGGCGGATGCGGCATATTTGTCGGCCGTTATGCGGATGGTTGCCGAGGGCCGGTCGCGTAGCCCACTCAATGCGCTGACTTCTGCTGCGATCTCATCCAGGCGTTGGCCGATACCGTTCAGTAGGCGCACTACGCGGCGGACAACCCGTGCAGGTAGGCCGCGTTACCTGTGTTCCCCGGGAGTGGCCACTCGCCGCACCAGAAGCGCGGCGCAAATGAACGCGCTGAGATTCATCGCCGCTATGACGAAACCCATTGGCGACGGCGTGCCGTCTGCAAACCAGGCGACGAGCGCCGATCCGATGATCCCGGTCCCGTACTGCGCCGCACCGACCAAAGCTGACACCGACCCGGCCACCTCGGGAAAGAGACCGAGTGCGCCCGCTATCGAGTTGGCGATGATCATGCCGCTCATCGAAATCATCAGGAACACCGGCACGACGAGTCCCGCCAGGCCGCCGAAACCCGTCGAAGCATCCACAGCAAGCAGGAGTCCGGCAACCGCAGCGACGAGCGCGGCGGCCCGCATCAGCCGATCGCTGCCGAAGCGCGGAATGAGTCGCGCATTCACCTGATTCATCACCATGATTCCGACGATGCCTACGCCGAACAGCAGGCCGTAGAACTGTGGCGAAACATGGTGGTAACTGATGTAAGCGAATGGCGAGCCGGCAATATAGGCAAACGTGGCGCCGTAAAAGAATCCGCCGGTGCCCATGTAGCCCAGTAATTTCTTATGACTGACGAGACTCGCGTAGGTCGCCAACGCGCGTGTCAGCGGTTCGCGGTTGCGGCGCTCCTGCGACAATGTTTCGGGGAGTGTGTAGAGCGCCGCAAGCGTCGCGACGCCGACGCCCACCAGCGTCCAGAAAACCGCACGCCTGGATGCAAGATGCAGGATCGCTCCACCGAGGCTAGGCCCAATCAGCGGAGCGATGGCCATCACGGTCATCAACTTCGACATCATCTGCGCAGCAACCGGGCCGGCATACAGATCGCGCACCATCGCTCTGGCAAGTACCACGCTCGCGCATGCCCCCGCTGCCTGCAAGCCACGAAAAGCAACCAGCATAGGCGCACTGATCGACAGCGCGCAACCCGCGGAACCAGCGATAAACATGACGAGGCCGATAGCGATCGGCAGGCGACGGCCGCGACGATCGCTGATTGGTCCCCACATCAATTGCCCGAGGCTAAAGCCGATCAGGTAGCCGGAAATCGTGAACTCCATCACGCCCGCGCTCGCATGTAGCGTCGCCGCCATCGCTGGGAGGGCCGGGAGGTAGAGGTCGGTCGAGATCGACGCGAACACCATCAGCAGGCTCAGGATCGCGAGGATCCGGATGCTGTGCCGGTTCGCGGTTTGGCGCGCGGCGACATCGGCCCGCGCCGGCGTGGCATCGTTGCCTTTATTGCCAGCGCCAGAGGGATGGGATAATGCGGAGGGAAAATCGTTGCTGGACATGGCTCGAATAGTGGGCTCACACAATAGGCAGAACAGGGCTTCGCGGTAACCGCTCTTCCAGGGAGGCGTGTGAACTGTTCTCGCGGCGAATTGCGGGAGCCCCTGTCCGCGTCTGCGGTTCCCCGCGCAGCGCCGGCCACCGTACAGCGTGACCCCGCGGTGCGCCCGAGGGTCAGCCGATGACGTTGCGACCTTCGACCGGATAGTTGGGGTCCGTGTAGCCGGCCGTCGAAGCGTGACCCGGAGGCACCAGACTATCGACGAACTTTTCGTCGTCCGTTCCGAGCTCGAGCTTCAGTGCTTCGAGATAGCTGTCCCAATGCGCTTCCGTCCGCGGACCGGCAATCGCTGAGCTCACCAGCTTGTTCTTCAGCACCCATGCAATCGCAAAGGCAATTGAAGTCGTGCCGCGTTCAGCGGCGTGAGCCGCGAGTTTCTGCACGATGGCCAGCGACTCCGGACGCCATTCGGTCTGCTGAATACGCTTGTCACCGCGGCCGGCGCGGGAGTCGGCCGGCGGCGTACCGTCCAGCGCATATTTACCCGTCAACACGCCACGTGCGAGCGGGCTGTACGGAACCACGCCGATACCATAGTGGCCGGCGGCCGGCATCAATTCAGTCTCGGCGGTGCGATCGACCATGTTGTACACCGGCTCGATAGCAACCGGCCGATCGATGCCGAGCTGGTCCGCAAGACGCACGACCTCGGCAACCCGCCATGCGCGGAAATTCGAAAGGCCAAAATAGCGTACCTTGCCTTGACGAATAAGGTCGCCGATAGCGCGCACACCCTCTTCGAGCGGCGCATCGATCAGCGCACGATGGAAGTAGAGAACATCGATGTAGTCGGTGCCGAGACGCTTCAGGCTTGCGTCGACCATCTGGAAAATCCACTTGCGCGATTGCCCCTGCTCGTTCGGGCCTGGATTCGCGGTCGCGTGGTAGCCGAACTTCGTTGCAATGACCCAGTTGTCACGCTTTTGCGCAATCGCGCGGCCGACGACTTCCTCGGAGCGCCCAGCGTGATAAACGTCAGCGGTGTCGAGGAAATTCACACCTTGATCGAAGGCCTTATCGATGATTCGCCTGGACGTTGCTTCGTCGGTTTCACCGCCGAACATCATTGCGCCCAGACAAAGCGGCGAAACCTTAAGGGCGCTGCGGCCAAGATATCGATAATCCATGATCTTCTCCGTGCAGGCAGTGCCTGCTGTTGCTTGGGGGGAAAGGAGGAATGCACGCGGCGGTTCGATACGCGGCGGATGCTTTGGCTAGCCCGTCCGGTCGAGCGGACCGGGCGCGTTGCTGACGAGCCGTAGCGGGTATCGACAAATGATAGGCAGTTTCGGTCTAGCGATAAAGCCCGTAGAATGGCAAAGTATTATTAACTTTATTCATGAATGGCTTTGCCTCGTCAGCGACGGTAACGAAGCGTTTCGACGATCAACGACAGGGCAGGTGACACTTGTCTATTGCGGTTTCGACCTCCCATGCCCGAGAACAAAAGCCCGCTGACAACCAAGGCCTAGGCGATGAGGATCCAAGCAAGTGCGTTATGGTGACAAGCGACCACGGGCGGCGGCCGCACGCCAGATCGTTACGTCATAGGTGATCGATGGGCTTGTGATTTCTGGTAAATTTATCGCTCCGCGGCGTAGTACAAATACAAGGACCGCGAATGATATCGTCGAGGTGGTCATGGAAGTTCTTGATCGCGCGCCCGCCGTCTCGCCGGACGGACGCGCCGTGGTTTTCATGTTGTCGGCTCGCGGCCGCGATGTCGAAGGTGCGGTTGCGCGTGCCGCACTCGAAGAACACTTCTGGCTTCCTCCCGATGCCGACGCGGCACGCACACTCAAGACATTTCAAAACGGCCGCAACCGCATCGTCGCGGTCGCACAACGAAAGTTACTTGCGCGGCCCGACGAGCCGCTGTGCCTGACCGTCAACGACTTTCTAACCCGGTAACTGGCCGTTGGCTGAGGCTGACCGTCGGGCGGATGTGCATCTGATAAGCACAGAAAAGCACGATCGTTCAAATGTTGATCATTTCTTTTATGTAAAATGCAGGAATCCTATTTATATTTCACCCGACAACTAGCTCGTCAGAGACTCTGCTACGGCGACCCCGGAATCGGAGAGTCGCTCTTCCCCTTCAAGAAATGCAGCAACTGGCGCTCAGCGTCCTGCACCTCGTGAAGCCGCGCTTTCGCGAGCTGGGCGTCATGCAGGCACAGCAGCGCTTCAAAGTCACTGATGACGTCAGGCTCGAGCCGCCATTCGCCAGTTTCGTGAGCGTGAGCCAACGTGTTCTCGACGGCATATTCCGCGATTTTGAACTGCTCGTCCGGCAGATTCCCATAGCCGGCCCGCTGCAGGTACCAGCCGAGGTACACCGCACGCATGAGCTCATTGATCAGATGGGTATTGCCGTGGCCGTCGCGGCATGCAGCCAGCGCCAGATGGCACGTTAGTGAACGTTCAATGGCAGAAGACCGGTCCATCGGCAACAGATGCGCTTTTGTCAGGGATCGATGACCTTGACCGCGGCTCGACTTGTTCTGCCTGGATGACATTTTTGAATGTTATGGCTTTAGGGGACGCGGGAAATTATAGCGAATCCCTGTCATGGGTCCTGTCTTGGCCCGCGGCACAGGCCACGCAATGATGGACATCTGCAGTTGCGTCGGGTTGCGCGAATGAGGCGCGGGTTGCGCAACCTGGGCCGTCGACGCGTCGAAACGGGGCGCGAGTTCGTTTGCCTGATAGGTCTCTTCCCTGGCTCCATAAGCCGGAGCAGGCTCCCGGAAGTGAGTTTAATCGACGTTTCCTCAACATCAACCCGCAGTTTGCCGCGCGTATCTTATTCGCCGTTTCCCCCAACGTCCCACAGCGCTGCATGGTGCATGCATTGCGTCTTCGGGTATAGCGAAGCTGCCAAACTGGCTGCCGCCGCATGAGAGCACCCACCGCGACTTGCCACTAACCATGGGGTTCGCGGTTGTCCGCCCCTGGATGAGCGTATTCATACGGAGCGCGTCGTGTCCAGCCCTTTGATGGATCTTTCACTGACGAGGATTTCGTTGCCGGCATGACCTGCGATTCCTGCAGGGTTGGTTGTATTCGGCGAATAATGTTCATACATCATGCACTGCAAAAAAGCCGTCGCCGACGGTGCCGACGATGGTGAATTCCCGACATCCACGAGGGCAGACGTGCCGGGCTGAGAGACGCACTTCAGGGGCCGTTCTCGACACCGCCGTATTTCGAATTCACGGAACTCTTCTGGTCGTTCCCGACAGATTTGCATTGATTCAAAAAATCGCCCCGGGCACTCGACGTGCCACTCAGATCGAAATGCCCGTGGTGATAGCGCACAATCGAAAAATAGTCACGCTCATACTGATTGCATTGGCCGCCGCCATTGCCACCATCCATGAGCCCTGCCAGGCACAGCACCGCACCGCAGGCCGAGGTGTCGTCGTCGGCCGTCGCCATCGTCGGGATGGCCGCCGCCCAGCAGATCAATACAGCGATCAATCGTTTCATGAGGTCTCCAGTCAGATGGACAGCAGTCGCAGCGCCGCAAGGGCTCCGACCGTGAGCGCCGCTGAGCCAAGCATGGCGCACACGGTCCATGCAGCCAGTTCAATTCGGCCGATACCACGACCGCGGCCGCG
The DNA here is from genome assembly GCF_058782725.1 of Paraburkholderia sp. FW306-02-B. Taxonomy (NCBI): domain Bacteria; kingdom Pseudomonadati; phylum Pseudomonadota; class Betaproteobacteria; order Burkholderiales; family Burkholderiaceae; genus Paraburkholderia; species Paraburkholderia sp. FW306-02-B. Next base: position 111,162 of record NZ_JBYSXZ010000004.1, on the reverse strand, counting down.
CTCTTCGCGCAGGACATCGCGCAGCAGATCGCGGCTTCGGCCGTTGGCTTCGTCGTACTGCCTGAGCGAGATCTCGCCAAGCAGTTGATCGCGGGCCTCCGAAAACCGTCCCGCTTCGGCCAGCACATCGGTGCTCGATGCTGCGAACTGGTTGAGGAACTGCTCGTAGCGGGACGTGAAGCGCAGCAGCGTAAGTTCACCGTCGTCCTTGAACTGCTTGCCCGTGGTATCGACCAGCTGAGACAGACCCTTCACGTCCCGTCGCAACAGCGATAGCTCACCCAGTACTGCGCCGATCAGTTCTTCGCGGATCGAATCGTCCGATGCGCCCATCAATGCACCACGAGTTTGAAGACTGCGTCCAGTTCGGTTGTTACCCGTGTGGCCAGACGTTTGATTGCAACCAGTTGGCGAATCTGTGCAAGATGTTCCTCGGGCTCCCCGCTCTCCATTGCTTCGGCGTTCATCGCGACATAGTCGGTCGGATCGTTGCGAATATCGATGATGGAGCGATCGAAAGCCTTGATCTTTTCGTAGATAGGGTTCTCATACATCACCGCATCGCGATTCAGGACGAAATTGCGGTTTTCCGCATAGTAGTCGAAAATTTTCGAGAAAATCTTTGACACGTCGTCTTTCGGGGTGACCGTGTTAAACACAACGCGAATGCGGTTTGCCGGCACGCCAATTTCTCCCGTGAGTGCGCGCAACGTCGAAATTGTATCGACCTGTTGTTTAAGCGCAGGAACGGTCGGTACGACGAAGGCATCGAAGTCTTCGTGAGAACCGTGATAGTCACGCATCAGCGAGACAAAGTCTTCGACATTCGATGCCCCGATATCGACCACGGCATGCCGCAAGGTCATGAGTTTGTCCTGCAGTTCCCCAAATTCCTTCCCACGCATCGCCGATCCTTTTTCGCTGTCGTCTGAGTTGATCGACTCGACAGGAATCACCTGGGCACCTTCCAGCCGCGGCGCGAGAAGGTGATGTGCAACGGTACTCTTGCCAACATTGCCTGAGAAGTTGATTACAGCGATCTTCATGATGGTTTGCTCCTGTTGTTCGTTTTGACGATGACGGTCGCGAGGTGATTGCGGCCGCCCGTTGTTCTCCGCCGCCTTATGGTTCCATTTCGAGCGTCGGCCCGTCGTGTTCGGCGGTCTGCGACTGCAGGTCCTGTCCGCACTCCGGCGTCGCCTGTTGGGTGCCCTGCTGTGCTGCGTGAGCCTGGCCTCGCTGCTCCCGCTCGATCTGCTCGCGCACGGCCTCGATCGTTGCTTCGCTTACCTGAGGCATAGGCACGTCCAGTGGCCGGTTAGTTGCGCGCGCCTCGGCCACGGCGCTTTCGAACTCCCCCATCAGCTTCTCCTGCTGCTGCTCCGGCAGACCCTTGATCTCGTCACGCAGCACCTCGCGCGCGGCCTGCGCCTTGATGCGCTCGCGTGCCTCATCGAGCGTCTTCTGCTGTTCCTTCGAGTATTTCCAGTCTCCGTTCAGGAACCGCTCGCGTGCCTCATTGATCTGTCGGCGCTCATCGGCGTCGCGGCGCGCGCTGGCCAGCGCTTCGCGCTGCTCGCGCGTGGGCAGGCCCGGCACATCGGGCGAGAACACCAGCCATTCGTTACGTCGGCTCTCGACTGACTTTGGCGCGAGTTCAGTACCCTTCTCGTCGAACTGGCGCTGCTGCGCTGTTACCGTCTTGCTGCCGCCCTTTTCCAGCTCGATCCGCTGACCGGGCTGCACACCGCTTTCGCCGATCGCGCGCTCGATGTCCAGTCCCCAGACGGTGTGCTCGCCATCCTCTGTCCGCACCGTCGCGTAGTAGCTGTCGTTCTGCTTTTCATCGTGGTTGAACGGGGCGGGACCGTGCGCCACCAGCACCCCCGCCGTGACACCGGCCGGCGTTGGCGCGCTCTGAACGGGGCTCGCCGGCGCAGCTGCAGACGGTTGCGTGGCGGGCGTCGGGTTGCCTCTGGGCGCGGTGTTTTCACGTCCCGGAGTGGCCGGTTTCGCCGACTCCGGCGCGGCGGGTCTTTGCCCCACTGCGTCTGCTGCCTCCATCTCATTCGTGCGCGCCTTGTCCGTATCACTGGATTTGTCACCGGCCCCGATGCGCATCGCCTCGCGCGCAGCGGTCAGTACTGCCCGATCCTGCGCACCAGGCTTGAAGCCACGCGTCGGCACGCCAGCGAGTTCGGCGGCGATCCACGCCTGCCGTCGAAACTCTTCGCTGCCCTTAAGCTGCAGCTCACCCCAGTTCTTAGCCTTCGCGACTTCGACCATGTGTGCGATCACGTCGCGGTCCTCGCTGGCCGTCGACAGCGAGCGGCCCTTGTCCTCGAAGTGCACCGTCTCGCTTTTGCGATCGAGAAACTTACCCTCATGCGCCACGTACCGGTTGGTGACCGACTTTGGCACGTCATAGCCGGTCTTCTCGAAAACCGGTTTCGGGCGGATCGTGTTCTCCGCATCGTTACCCTTCTTCCCGAGCGGCTTGCCGGTGCCGGCGGCCGGTTTCACCGCCTCGTCGGTGGCTGTGCTGGTCGATGGGTCGCGCTTGAGAAGCTTCTCGACCTTCTCCCGATCGGCCGCACGGATTTTCTTCAGGCGCTCTTCGGTTGCGTCATCGACCGGCGTTTCCGGAGTGCCGGGCACGGCGCCCGCGTCCGGCTCGTTCGCCGGCGGCGTGACGCGCGCGCGAATGGTCGACGCATCGTTGGCGTTTGCCGCGTCGCGTTCGCGGTAGTCGATCCGGTCGGCGGGAAATTCGATCTCGTTCATACGGTCACTCCTTGCGGTTCAGGCTGTGATTGAGGTGCTGCGGTTTGCGCCGACACGGCGGCGGCCGCGTCCGGCAGGACTTCTCGCAGATAAGGCATCAACTGGAAGAGCGACGCGCGGATGCTGTTACGGTTGGCGAGATGAACAGGCGCGAGTACGCCGATCTCGTGCTCCCGGACGTCACGCGCCAGACCGGCCGACTGTGTGGCTGCGTCTGCGGCCGCCGCGGCCTGCTGCGCGCGGCGGGCCGCGTTCTGCGTCTGCCACCACTGCTCGACGTCGATCTTTGGCACGGGTGCGCACAGTTCGCGCGCGACGAACGCGGCGTGTTTCATCTGTACTTCATTGGGAAACTTCGGACCGAAACCGAACCAGGCGCGCCGGCGATTGGTTTTCTCCAGCTTCGCCATCACACCCCGCAGGTAAGGGCTCTGCCGCACGAGCCGGTCGACGAGCTCGGCGTCTTCATAGAAAAACGCCTTCTCGCACAGGATCGGCTCGCACCCCTCGATCGTGATGATCTGTTTGTTGTGCTTCAGCGCCCGCAGCTCCTGCGGCATCATCAGTGCCCTGCCGTGCTCCGACTCATTGGTGCTCGTCGACGAACTCCGCCCGCGACTGCGGTTACGCGAGCGCGCCATGTACGTGAAGGTCCCCAGCATCTTCGAGTACTCTTCCGATTCCTTGACCGTACGCGGCGCATACAGGCTGCGCATCTTGCAGTTGATCGCCAGCGTTTCCGCGCCGTGCTTGCCGTACAGCTTCGGATCCTCGATCTGGGACATGCCCTGAAAGATCAGCATCAGCCGGAGGTTGTAGCCAGCAATGAACGGGTTGGCCGTATCGATGATGTCGATCTTGCCGGGCGCTGCAAACTCGTCCAGGATCAGCGCGCACTGGTATTTGAGCGCAGGATTCTCGGCAGGCAGCTCGCGCGTGTTCAGGTCGATCAGCTGCGAGAAAAAGAGATTGACCAGCAGCGCGCCGGCCTTCAGGTCGCCCGGCTTGATGCCCACATAGATCGACATGCGCTTTTTGCGCACATCGGCCAGATCGAAGTCCGAGCGGCTGGTTGCCGCGTCGACCACCGGATTGCTGAAGACGTTCAGCGGCGCGGTCATCGTCGATACGATGTTCGCGAACGCTTCCTTCGACTGCGACAGGAAGCGGTTCAGCGCATCGAGACATTCGAAGGTGAGCGCCGGCAGCCCGTCAGTCGCATGCGCTGCATCGGCACGCGTGCTGACGATCGACGAGACGTGTTCACGGATCGCCCTGCCCTTGCCGGAGGCCTGCCGCAGCACCTCGCCGAACGTGCACGGCAGCGAGGGCGTTTCCAGCAGGTACAGCACGAGCCCGATGAACAGGTTGCGGGCGTTGTCGTTCCAGTACTTCAGGCGCGCGTCGACGTTGGACGGATACAGGTGTTCGCCGATCGTCATCACGTCGCCAACGCGCGCATAGGCAGGTCGGCTGGCGATGTATTCGAGCGGGTTGTACGCGTGCGAGCGGCCGTCTTCCGAGAAAGGCGCCCACAGGTAGGTTTCGTGGCCGCATGCCCGCCGGTAGCCGGACGTATAGTGGTAGTTCTCTTCCTTGATGTCCTCGACCACGACCGAATCGGGATAGGTGAGAAGATTCGGGATCACAAGCGACGTGCCCTTGCCGGAGCGGGTGCCCGCAGCCGTCATCAGGAAATCCTGGCCGTAATACTTCAGGTATTCACCCTTGTACTTGCCGACAATGAACGGCGGATACAGATGTTGTGCAGTGGTCATGGTTATTTCCTCTCCAGCAGACCGGCTTTCACAATGTCGTTACGGGTTGCGAACCGGGCCTCGCCAAACTGGGCGAGGCGCTTGCGGCCCGACACGAGCGCCATCGTGATCACGACCACTGGCAGGCCGGTGATGACCACCGACAGCAGCGTGCACACCTTGAGCGCACGCACTACCGCAGGCACGTCACCGTAGGCATGCCAGTAGTCGTACAGCGTGAACATGCCCGCGCTGCCCTCCGGCAGCTTCTGCATCTTCGCGAAAAGCTGGCCGCCGGCGAACTGGCCGAGGAACGCGAAGCCGCACAGGATCAGCAGGAAGACCACCACGGGAATCAGAATTCGAAGCGGTTTCGGCATGGTCGGTCCTCAGTGGGTGGCTGCATCGCTATTGACCTCAAATTCGGCCGCGTCAAATCCGACGATCGGCTTCGCAGGGAACCCGCCGGCCTGATCGGCGGCCGCGATCAGCACATGCAGGCCTGCGGCCGTCTCGTCGTCGCAGTGTTCGAGTACGCGCTGCGCGGCGCGAAGGACCGGCATGCGGGCACGCAGGCGCTCGGCGCTCGCATAGGCATGGCGTGCGAAATTGAGCGGTCTGTCAGCAAGGAGCCGGTCCAGCACCGCGCGATCGTCCTCTCCGAAGGTGAACGTCAGCGGCGGCTGGCCGGTCTCGCCCACCGTCTGGCTGCTCTGCCAGGTTGTTTCCGGCGTCATGCGCTCGGCGAGCTCGAGCAGCCGCAGCCCGATTTCCAGCACCGTGCGTCGACGGACCGAAAAGTTAGCGGCGACACCGCCGCCCGGTTTGCCACTCGCCTTAACGTCGCGCACCGCGAACGTCACGTGATCCGGGTGATCCGGCGCATAACCGTTGCCGTCCTCGATGCAGATCCACTTTTCGCCAATGCGGAATTTCAGATGCGTTGTCATGCGGCCATCTCCTGTTGTTGCAGATGCGCGGTCTGGTCGCGATGCAGGCGCATCGCGTCGCGCACGTTATCGAAGGGTCCGTGGAACTGGTTGCTGCTGGCCGCCGTACAGCGATCGATCGGCTCCCACAGCAGGTAGCGCCACTCGTCATAGACTGAGTACCGCGCGATCGTCCAGCCCGACGGGTGGACCAGCGCAAAGTCGCCGGACGGTCGCCATTTGCACTGGCTGGCATCGTTCGCGTCCGCGGCATCGACAATCGCGGGAACCGGAAGATCTGCCTTCATTGCGGGAACTCTCCGAGTGGATCGGCGGACAGGATCCGCAGGGCGTCGCGCTGAGCGTCGTCCAGCCCGGCATCGGTGATACCCTCCCGGCCGTGCACGATCACGGCGCCGTAGAGCCGCGCCAGCGCGCGGGCCTCTGTGCTGGCAGCAAATGCTTCGTCCGACGGCGAACGCATGCGCCACCCCTCGATCGCCGCCTCGATATCGCTGATCGCGAAGTTCATACACGGTCCTCCCTGCGGACGAGCCAGTGCGCCGTGAAACCGCGCGCCCACGACGCCGCATAGACAAAGCACAGCGCGAGCACGCCGTACTGATGCGCTCGCCATGCCATGTCGAACCAGAACGGCTGCGCGGCCAGCCCGAAGATGCAGGCCCAGCGCCGCCAGTGCGCACGCCGGTCCTGCGACAGAAACACGGCGAGCGCACCGCACAGGCTGATCGCGATCTGTTCGATCATCTGCGCCGCGGCATCGGCGCTCATGAGACACAACCCAGCAGCTGCGCCTTGCCGATCGGGTCGTACCAGAGTTCGGTGAGCCGCTTGTTGCGCATGAAGAGAACCAGATCAACCGTTACGCGCACCTGTTCCATAATGAATTGCCAGTCGAGCGTCTGGCCGACGGCGCTCTGCTTGACCAGCGTCGCGATGCGCGACGGTGCCGAGCGCGCATCGTTGCAATGCACCGTCGTGATGCCGCCGGGCGTGCCCGTATTGAGCAGCGTCATGTAGTCCCACGTCTCGTCGCCGCGCAGCTCGGCAAGGAACACGCGGTCAAACTTCATGCGCAGCGTGGAGCGCACCAGTTCCTTCGCCGGCAGCGTGTCGCTGAAAAACATATGCACGCGGTTCGGGTGATTCGGCAGCGACAGCTCCGGCGTGTCCTCGATCGTGCCGATCCGCTCGTCGGACGGCACGAGGTCTGAGAGCGCCTTATTCAGCGTGGTCTTGCCGGAGCCGGTGCCGCCGGCGAGCACAATGTTCAACCGGTTGGCAACCGCAAGCTCGAGCATGCGCGTGACGTTGCGCTGACCTTTCGCCTCGAGCATCTCGAGCTCGAACGGCTGCAGGTCCAGCGACTGGGACATGTCGCGGCGCGGCGACCCGTCCCGATAGCCCTCGAACCAGCCGTTGCGCTCGTACTCGGCGACCGAGAAGCGCACGTCTGACGGGATCCGGATCGTTATGGATATCGTGTCCTGCTCGCAGGCCGGCTGCATCAGCACGTGTCCACGTTGGCCCTCGGGCAGGACCACCGGATGAATCGGCTCCTTTGTCGAGAACTTGCCGCCCTTCATCACCGTCAGCGCGTTGGCGAGCTTGAAGCACGCATCGAGCGAGCAGGCCGGTGCATCGTGCCGTCGCCATCCGGCACTGCCCTCTGTCCAGATCTCACCGGGACGGTTGATCGCAACTTCGGTGAGGCTCCCGTCGAAGAAGTTCGAGATGCCCATTTGTTTGAGAAAGCTGCGGGCGATCGTGCCCTTCTCGATCACATCGATTACGACTGCGCTCATTCGCACTCCTTTCTGGTTTAGGGTCACATCCGTTAATCAAAGTGCCGCGCAGGTTCAGCGAGGCGTGGTGCCCGAATCCTGCGGCTCGATCTGCACTGACACGCGATACGGGCGTCGATCGTCCGGCACGCTGCTGGCGAGTTCCCGAAGGGTTTGCGCCGGCGACGTGGAAACCACGGTCGCGCTCAAAGGCGCGGCCGGCCGGGTCAGTTTCCAGGCCGCACCGCCGATCACCACAGCTGCGCATAGCCCCGTTACAAGCCAGATGCGCAATATGCGTGGCGTCTGGTGATCGTGAATCGCTGGGGTTTCGATGGGTTGACGGTTAGTTGCGTGCACGTCCATTGCGTGAGCGGCCGCGCGATTGACCAGTTCATCGAGCGATGGCAAGGCGCTGTCGCCCCATTCCGAGATCGTCAGCCCGATACGCGCCCCGACGTTACGGAGCAGGTTGCGTCGCAGCGGCGCTGACATGTCGTCGATCCAGCACCCATCGAGCGCCATGCAATCCTCGAACGCGTGCTCGTCGGCGATCTGACGCAGTGGCAACGCATCGGGAACCTCGCGCGCACGCCGTGCATCGACCCGCTCGGCCAGCTGGCGGACCGTGTTGCCGTAGAAACAGAAACGCAGAGCGTTGCGTAGTTTGGTCTCGAACATGTCGCGATCGAGACCATGCAACGGGAAGTCGTTCGGGTAGGTGATCTTCAGGTTCATGGGTCCGCTCCTCATTGCTGCCCGTTCTGGCCAACAGGGTTGCCCTGCGCGTCGACGTTCTCGTACACGCCGGTCAGGTCAATATCGCGCGCCACAAAGATATTGATTACAGAGCCCTGGTTTGAATAAGCCGTCGGCGGAATGTTGATGGTGTTACGCAGCGTCTCCGCGGCCACATCTTGCGTGGCGTTCGAACTGTTGGAGAACGTGATCTGCTGGCCAGACCCGGTTGCCTTGTTCGCCAGCGCCTGGCCGAAGTCGCCAATCAGGCTGACCATCAGCGCGCCCTTGAACCGCAGCCAGAAGTGCTCGTCGACATAGGCTGGAATACCGGCGGCACCCAGCGGATCGGTCGCTGGCGAGTTCAGAGGAATGTGTACGTCGCCGTCGTCGATCTCGTCCCAGATCGCGCCGATCACGCCCTGCCCCTGGATCACCGCATCGCGCTGCTCGCCCTTCGCCATCGCACCCTTGCGAACGAGCAGCGTCGTGCCATCGTCGGACCAAACGTCCTGCGCGATCGGGCACCCGATCAGGCCCGGCCGGTCGGTACGGATCGCCGTCGACTGACCACAGCGGATCATCGTGTTGCGACTGAGCAGGTAATGCCGGTTCGGCCGGAACGAGGCCTGCATCGGCTGCAGCTTTGACGGCTGCAAGGACTGGTCGATCGCGGAGCCCTTGCCGTCGCCCGCGTCTGCCTTGCTGGTTGAGCTGGGCGCACCGCCTGCACTGCCGCCGCGCAGCGCTGACAGACCCATCGACTTCGCCAGACCTGCCAGACCAGACGCATCATGGCCGCTGGCCCCGGCGTTGCCGCCGCCGGTGTTGCCACCGCTGTCACCTGCAGTTTCATTTGATGCTACGGGACCATCGTTGCTCTGGCCGGAATCGTTGTTGCCGCTCGCGACGAGCACGCTGCCCTGCAGGCGGCGCTCGGCCGGCGTGAGCGGCCGCGGCTGGTTGCTCACGGCCACCGCCTGTCCGTTCGTCTGCGATGCCGCGCCGGCCGGCGTCGCGAGGTGGGAATTCGCGGCAGCGGCGGCCGCAGCCTCCGACGTTGCACGGGCCTGATCTTCCGCGCGCTTGATACGTTCCTTCTGCGTCTCCAGATCCGCACCGGCGTCACTCGCGCCACTGTCTTTCGGTTTTGTCAGCGCCGCCTGTTTCGCGTCCTGATGCTGCTGGAACAGGCGCTGCAGATAGATCGTGACGCCCGATGCACCCAGCGCAATAACGGCGAGCGCGACCAGCACCAGACGCAGCTTGCCCACACGCGTTTTCCGACGGCCCGGCAGGTCGAGCGAAGGCTGCGGGCCGACGTCGGTCGACGCCGCAGGTTCCATTTCGTTTCGTTCAGTCATACCCTGTTCGCTCCCTGATCAGTTCGTCGATGCATCGGTATGGTCACGCGCGACGCGCGCGCTGCCCGGTACCGACGAGCCCGCACGGTTGTAATGACCATCAGGCGAATAGCCGTCGTTGCGGATACCCAGCACCGACTGACCGTAGCGGATGACAAACGACTTCGACACTTCGTGCACGACGACCGTATCGCCCTCCATATGAAAGTTCGCCGTCGCCTCGCCACCGTCGGGAAGCTTCGTGAAGATCGTCGGCAGGTCACGCGCGGTTGAGTACTTGAAGTACGTGAATCGGCCGTCGTCCCAAAGCGCAGTCGGTGCGAGTGCGTGGTCGCCGCGCATCATGTATTGGATATTGGCCGCAGGAACCGACGCCACAGGCGTGGATTTCGCAACGCCAACGCTGTTCGCGATCGATGCTGGAACCGCTGGCCCATTGCCCTGCTGACCGCCCAGCGCTGCGCTAACCGCTTCCTGCCGGCGCAGCTGCGCGCTCGCCGCCTTGGCACGCGTGTCCGGATAGTCGAAACGCAGTATCCATGTCGCCGGCTGTGCGGCCGACACGTCAACAAGCGAGAGCGGATAGGTGCGCCGGTTGGTGACCAGCAGAAGATTGGTTTCCGGCTGCGGCGCACCCGGTTTGAGCATCGCGCCACTGTCGTTGATGGCCACGTGCCAGGCCTTGCCGTCTCCGATGCCCTCACCGCTGTTGATGATGTGTTCGCCTGGCTCGAACTGGATCATCACCGCACGCCCCGGCATGGTCGCCACACGATAGGCCTGGTCCGGATCGTAGGTCGCGCACTGGATGTGCGGGTCTGAACCGCAGCTGCGCGGCGTTTCGAGCGCTCGCGCGTGGATCGGCGCCAACGCGAAGCTTAGTGCGACCGCCGCTGCGCTCGCTGACATCCGGATCGTTCGTCCTTTCATGCTCCACCTCCGGCTGCCGCAGGGCCCGACGCCGGCGCAGCATCGGCAGGCGCCCGGGTCCAGTCGCGCGTGACCTCGTAGCTGGTGCAGCGAAAACCGTCCGCGTTGAGATCCTGCTGGTCCTGCTTTTCCGGAACGTTCACACGCTCGAATGCGACCGTCGCAATCCAGTACGTCGGATCCGGACGCTTTACGGCCGCGTTGAGCCAAACCAGTTGCCGCGAGCAGAACACCTGTGCCGTCGTTCCCACGAAGGTGATCGAGCCGACGTGTGCAATGACCCGCGCCTGATCCTTCAGCAGCTTGAGTGGGCCCGCCGGGCCGCGCACGAACCCGTCATAGGCTTCCTTCTCGTGGTCGTCGCTCATGAACATCACCGCGGCGTGCGTGTCCGAAATCGTCTCCCAGTCGTAGCTCTCGCGCAGTTCGACGTAACGGTGCAGATCCGCGCGATCGGTCTTCTCGGAAAACGTAACGTGTCCGTTCGCGGTCGTCGGCAACACATCCACCTTCCCTGTCGTGTCGTTCACGCGCAGCACAGCCGGCGGGTTCGGCCGCTTTAGGAGTCCTAAAGCCCCCATGCCAGAAACAGCGGCGAGAGCGACAACGCCCGATAACACCGAGCGCCGGTCCGCAATACGGGCCTTCTCTTCCGCTGCTTCGACCTTCGATTTTTCGAAGGCCTGTGCCTGTTTCAGGTACCAGCTGACCGCATCGCGCTCACCCGACTCAACACCGCTCACCGGCGCGTCTGCGCGCGCGGTCGACCCGGCCGGGCTTCCCTTACGTTTGCGCGCGTTCGCTCCCGACGCAAACCATTGCCTGATAGTCGATGCCATCCTGTTCCTCACTTCAGTTCCGTATGGCCCGGTTGCTGGGCCAACGGCTGGTTGACGGGTACCCACTGACCAGTCGGCTCGGGTGGCTTTGGCGCCGAGCTGCACGCCTGCAGCGCGAAGGCCATCAGCAAAATAGCGACAGGATATTTCATGGTCTCCGTTTCTCCTTTGGATTGAGCAAAACAGGCGTATTGCGTGGCATCTAGTAAAACAGCTTGATCGATACCATCGCGCCGATCGTTGCCACCACCGCCGCGATAAGCCACCAACGTGCGATTGTCTTGAATAACCTGATCATTTTTTAGGCCTCACTCAAGCTACCGCCGGTCTTCGGCGATCCGCCGCCGCCCATTTTTCCAAGCGAGCCAGCAAATCTCGCGACGCTACCCAGCTTGCCCACCATCGTCGAGATACCGACACCGCCCGCTAGAGACGAAGCCAAACCCGGCAGGTTAAGCGAGATAACCCAGAAGGACAGCCCCATGATGTCCAGGTCAATAACCTGCGCGATAGAGGGGGATCCGTTCAGCGGTACCACACCCATCGCGAAATTGACTTCGAGTGCACATGCAGCCGCGAAGAGTGCGACCAGCAGGGTGTAGTTCATGCATTGACCGACCCAGTTCCAGAAGAACTGTCGCGATGGCGGGAAGAGCGCCGCTGAGATGAACAACGGACCGAGTGCGAGCAGAAGCCCAAGCGCAAACTTCGCCAGAATGATGTACGCAATGGCTATCGCCATGAACGGGCCACCGAAAATGATCATCAGCGCGATCGTCCAGATGGCCGCAATAACCTTCAGGCCGGACGCCTGTGCATAAATCGCCTGCGCTGCGTTGATGTATGCATTGAGCAGGTTGTCGAGGCCGGACACCGGGTTGCTACCGTTGGTCAACGCGCCGGCCATCTGTTCGCCAAAACCATTGAAGAATGGAACGACGTACTCACTGTAGAACTGGATGTTCATCCCGCAGGTCAGGATGAGCGCCCACGTTGCCATGCGCATCAGGAAATCGTTGATCGGCTCGTCGTTGCGCCCCTGCCAGTACGTCCAGAGAATCAACAGGACATAGATGCTGAAGCAGGTGGCCATCAATGGCGAGATCAGCGCAATGATGTTGCTCGAACCGGTCGAGATCGTGTTCAAAACGTTCTTGTCGAACGAATTGGTCATTGAGGTGAAAAGCTGGACGTCTGCCACGGATATCTCCTGCTTCGGTCAGTGATTGATGGACGAGCCGGATTACTTCAGCCCGGCCGCGCGGGCTTCGGCATCGTCGCTTGCAGCGTTGATACCCTTCGCCTTACGCTCAGCGGCAAGCTTCTCGGGCGTCGTGCCGAGAAACGCCGCATCGAACTTCAGATCCTGCTGCTGCTGTTGTTCTTCCTGCAGGTTGTGCTGGTGACGATCCCACGCGAGGTATCCGAGATAGCCGGCGATCGCGACCAGCAAAGCGATGATTGAGCCTAGAAGTGTCTTATTGACCATTGGTTTTCCCCAGAAATGCGTTGTCGAATTCACGGTCGCGCTGCTGTTCGGCAAGCTGCAGCTCTGTTTTCTGCAACTGCGCGGTGAGCTGCAGGCGCGTCTGGTCATTTGTGACCATCGCCTCTTCCGCGGCCATCCGGTTCTGCAGATCAGCCTTTTGCGCCGGATCCTGCGTCATGTTGGACTGCTGCATCAGCGCCTGGATGTTGTTCAGGCGCGCCATCGTCGCGCTGTACGCCTGCTCGTTCATCGCCTTGTTGGCCGCGAGCGTGTCGTAATAGCGCTGCTGACCGGGCGTGCTGGCGCCGGTCATGCTTTCCTGCTGCTCGATCGACCGCATCGACGAACTGATACCCGAGAGACCGCCGTTCTTCGCCTGGTCGTAAATGTTTTGCCACTGTTCCGGAAGGTAGTTACGCAGCGACGCATCGTTCATGATGTTGCCGAAACTGCTGTTGCCAGTCAGCGCACGGTACTGGTCTTCCTGATTCTGGATCTGCTGCCCCAGCTGCTCGACCTGCATCATCTGTTGCGCGAGCTCCGCCGGCGAGATGGTCGGCACACCCTGCGCGTGAGCCTGTGAAAACGCACACGCGCACAACAACGCGACCAGTCTGCGGCGAGGCCAAAGCGTAATTCCCGGCAGATAGGCAAAGGCGCTCATGCCGGCGCGCGTTGATCGTGCCCGCAGCGCCTCGCGAAGGTTCCAGATCGCTGGGTCAACCGGCCGGCGCACGGCCGGATAGACATCGGTGCTGTTCATCGTTCCCTCCTTGGGTTGCAGCACATCAGGCAAAAACTTCGTCGTCAACCGGCTGATAAACCGGTGGATAAATCTGCGCAAGCTCGGCGCGCTTGCGCTCGAGGCCGCGCTGCAGTTCCGCGGACCACAGACGCTCATCGGCGCCGTGCTTCGCCGCGAGCCGCGTGCGCATCTTGCGTTCGAATACGCGGTACAGATGGACGGGCAGCCAGACGTCCGGATCGTCGCCAAACTCGGCGCGCACCCCGTCGCAGATCAGTGCGTTCTCGCGATCGCCAGAGAACACCGCAATCGCATCGTCCAGGCCGCTCAGGTCAAAGCTGGCGAAGGCCGACTGGTTGCCCTGCTTGATCAGGAATCGGCGCGACTGTGGCGTGAGTTTTTTGAATTCCTTGAACTCCTTGCGGGTCATGCCATCGCGCAGATAGGCCTCTTCTTCGGCCGCCGGATCGGCCAGCCAGATCTTCGTGGCGACCAGACTGCGCAGCGCGGGAAACAGGTCTGCCGCACGCTGTGCCTGTTCCGGCTGTTGCGTGATCAGTCCCATGAATTCCCCTTCTTTACGCCCGCTCGCCAGCGTTTCCTCGATTTGCTCGCGGATCGTGCGAAAGCGCAGCGGCAGCCAGTACTCTTCGATCACCGTCAGCATCAGGGTGCCTTCCCGACGCATCAGTTTCTTGAGATGGAACAGGTAGGCAAATGCAGGCTCCGACGGCTCATAGTTCTCGACAAGAAACGCCTCAACATCGAACCCGATCCAGCGTTGCTCGCTCATGTTCAATGAGAGATTGGGCGGGTTATCGAACACCCACCAGAACCGGCCGCCCTCCGACTTGCACCAGATCGACAGACGTGCGCGCAGGCCGTCGTCGCCCTCGTCCGGAATGCTGTCGAGTAGCAGGCTGAAGCGGCGCAGCCGAACGTCATCGACCCCCATTACCGCATCGACGGCGTTGCGGCAGTGAATCTTCTCGCCGGCCGTCAGGTCAATCTTGATTGGCTTACCCTGATGGTCGACACCGTTCTTGCGGCCGCACAGTTCGACGAGCCCGTACAGGAATTCGCGATTGTCTGGCGTGTCGGCGAGTTCGAACGGCGCCCACCCGGTCGGCTTGCCTTTCTCCAGATAGACATAGGCGCCACCCATCGCACGAATGAACACTTCCCAGCCCCGCCCCTTGTCCAGCACGTACAGCATCGGATCGAAGCGGGACAGCATGCCGGTCGCCGCCACGATGACCGTAGACTTGCCGCTGCCCGTCGTGCCTTTCGCTTCAAAATGCCCGGCTACCTTCTCCGAAACGTTGATGTCCCCCAGCCGGCTCGCGTGCGAGCTGTAGTTGTACACGCCCGAATCAGAGCGAAACGGGATGACGGCTGACCCGTCACCGATCGGGTTACCTTCCGCCTTGCCTGACGAGTAGTCATGGCAGGTGTACATCGCCGCAAAATTGCGCGAGGACTGCACTTTCGGTCGCGGTTTGACTCGCGCGCCCGGGACTTGTGAGAAGTACGTGAACGGAGCAGACCCCGTCGCGGGCGACCATTCAACTCCACACTCGTTGCGCGAACGGGACGCAAACCTGTCGGCGTTCTCCAACGCCTCTTTCGCTGTTTCGCCGTAGATAACCGCCGCGCCGTGATACTCGCCGAACGACAGTTCACCCGTGTTCACGTAACCCTGTGCGTCGCGCAGTTCCTTGACCTGATGCTTCGCCTTGTCACCGGCCGACTCCAGCTTGTTGATTACCGAATCGATGGTCCGGTTTGACTCGAAGCCCGTCATGCAGTTGAAAGTATGCGTAATCGTGAATTCCATGTTCAACGTGATCAACGGGTCGAGCTGGCCCCAGCCCGGCTTCTCCGGGCAACTGCGAAGGTCGAGGCAGGTTGCAACGCGTCGGTACGCCGGCACGTCGCTCGCCCCGATCTCAAGCGTGTTGTAACCAAAATGCAAATGGCTCGACGGGATGACATCGGTGCCGGGTTCCGCTGCGACCGGCAGATCGCCGGTCTTCCCATTGATGAGATAGCTGACGAGCCCATACAAGGGTGAGAACAGCATCTTCGTGCCGTTCATGTGCTTGCGCTCGTACACTTCAAGCAACTCGGCTTCATACTCGGCGAACTGCAGCAGCGCCTGTTGTGCGAGAGACCCGATTTCTTTCAGCCCGTCGTCGAACTCCTCGTATTTCAGGATTAGCGACAGGTAGTAGCGGTTCTCGAAGAACTTTTCGTCTCCGAAACGTCGCCCGATGTACTCGCGTACGAACCACTGCAGGAAGCGTTGTTTGAACCGGTACACACGATCAAAACTCACGCGCTGTCGCACGAACGTTGCGTGATAGCCAAGGCGGCCACCCAGGTCGCGACCAAGCTTGCTGTACGCTTCCGTATCGCGATCGAACATGCGCTCCATCGCGACGTTCTCGTGTACCTCGAACGGCACGCCGCGCATGGCCAGCGTCACCATGAACCGGTTGCCCTCAAGGTGCTGTACGTGTTTCGTGACCGGATGCCCGTACTTCGGAATCCAGTCTTCCACGGCGCCGATCGCGCCGAGGATTTCGCTGGTGACGGCGGGTCTGCTTTGCATCAGGCCTCCGGATCGAGCTCACGCAGCCGGCGCTCACCCTTGGACAACGGTTTGAAAAAATCGCGATAGACGCGGCGCTGCCGTCCGTATCGCAGCGGCGCGAGCGTAGCGGTATTGCCGAAGCGCGGGGCGGCTCGCCCGGCATTTAACCGCGCGCGGACCCGCAGCTGCCAGAAGTAGAAGCGGCAACGCAATTCCAGCCACATGATCCGCAGGCCCTGGTCGTCGGTTTCGCAGATGTGCTTGAAATACAGCAGCACCGGAAAGCCCAGGAAGATAAACAGCAGACCGCCTGGTCCGACGAAGAAGGAAATCAGCACGCCGACAAACATCGACGCGACGACGACAACCAGCATCGCCATATAGGGAACGCCCCAGATGGCCGCCGTGCGGCCAAGGCCGTTGAATCCGGGATAGCGGGTTTTTTCGTCCGACATGGCGTGCTCAGCTGAACATGTTCCACAGATACGGTGCGAGCACGCCGACCACCGAGCCCACCGCCGCCACCTTGCCGCACATCGTCACAAACTCGCTCCAGTGCGCGCGATCGGCCCAGCACTCCGCCCCTTTCCACATCAGCACGCAGGCCGCGACGACGCCAAGGAACGAATAAAGCCAGATCTTGAAGGTGGTCGCGCCCTGCGTCGCCGAATCGAGCCCCCCACCCGCGAATGCAAGTTCCGGACCGATTGCGATGCCGAGGGCCATCGTCTGGCGCATATGGGTTGCGATTCGCCGCGTTGATATGCGATATGAATAACCTTTCAGTGGTACTAATTTCATGGTCGCGAGCTTCGTATTGCGATTCATGTCTTCTCCTTTCACGTGGTTGAGATCAGGCCGCGTCGTCGCGGCTCAAGTCAGTTGCAGTCGTTGTCACAAGCGGAATCGCCGAATGCATCCCATGACGGGTGCGGCGCGTCCTGCCGTTGTTTTGGGCCACTGCGGCGCGCGGAAGATGTTTTGGCATCGGGCGCTGCTGCGTGTGCTGGTCTGTCGGACTGACTGTTCATCACAGCAGGAATCGCAGGAACGACATTGGTTGAACCTGCCGCCGTCCGAGCGTTGGCAACAACGCGCTGTACGTAGCTTGTACCGCCGGCGTCGGCTGTCTCGCCGCGCGTGAAATCGCCGCTGTAGTAGCAGCTGATAGCTGCACGCAATGCCGGTGCGCCCTGCCCCATTGCTGCGACCGCCCGCTGATAGCAGTCGTGCAGGATGGCGCTGCCCGCGCGCAGGTTTTCGCACGGGTCGAAGGCTGTTTCGTAGGTCAGTCCGTAGCGTGCGAGATTGGTCTTGTTGACCTGTCCAAGCCCCATGCTGAAGTTGATGCCTTGCGCTTCGAGCGCCTTCGCCGTCGCTACGGCCTCTTCACGATCACGCGGCTGGCGAACAAGGCGTCCACCGACGACGCCGATCGCGTACGGATTGAAGCCGGACTCAGTCCTCACGACCGCCTGAAGCGTCGTGGGGTGGACGTTCGGCGCGCATTGCTGGGCTAACGAGATGAAATCAAGCATGACTTCCCCCCTCGCCCACGTTATGTCGCCGGCTGTGCCCGAACGATATAATGGCTTTAGCCATTGTCGACCTCTCAGGTTCCAACATTGGTCAGGTCCGCGCCGATGCTCGCTACATCGACGCTGAGCGCTCCTACACCCTCACCTACCCTTCCCTGGCTGGCAGTACCTCGCAAAGATCTGGCTCGCGCGCCTCCTCACGATTTACAACGCCGTCTTTCAGTCCGAGCAAGACTGCCGCGTTGTGCGCGTGACCGCGCTTGCCCTTTAGCCTTCCCTGCAACACGCCGTTTACGATGTTGCGGGGGATTCCGTGTCTTACGGCCCAGCTCGAAACGGAGACACCACACCGGTCGAACTCTGCGCGTACCTCTTCCAATGTTTTCAGGGGCATAAGTAGGGACCGTATACTGATCGAGAAAAGACACTTCATCATCAGTATGGGGCATTTTATCCCCGTCTTCAACATAATTACCCAATTTATGCCTTATTCTTTTGGAGCACGTTTGATAGAGGAGCGAGACCGTCTCGGCCTTACACAGGGAGACATCTGCGAATCGACAGGCATCAACAGGAAAACGCAATTTGCATACGAAAGGGATCATCGCTATCCCGATGCCGGCTACCTGATGAAGCTGCTCAAACATGGTTTTGATGTCTCGTACATGCTAAGTGGCGAACGCCCTCCTCGTTATGGCACCGTCCATGAAGAGCTGCTCTGCAATGTGTTAGTTGCTGTCGATACCGAACTGTCTCGCGCCGGCCGCTCGATTGATGCTGCGAAGAAGGCCAAACTTGTTGCGCTCCTCTATCAAACCTCCTCCGAGACTGGTCAGGTCGATCCGGTCGTCGCGCAAAAAGCAATCGACCTTCTTTCCTGACTATTTCATTACGGAGTGGTCCGCGCCATCGCACTGGAACGGTAGTGACACTATGGCGCAAGGGCAATGGCGAATTCAAGCCACCGAATTAGTATGCACAAGCAATATGATCAGTGATCCTGATTATTATTCTGCAATAAGGATGTCGTGGATCACGGCAACGGATTCAGTCAAGCAGACCGTGGGCGGCCGCCTTTTCGACGGCATCTGTAATTCTCGTTGCGCCCGTTTTTCTGGTGATCTGCTGGTAGATCGTTTTATAGACCGTATGTTTGGACATTCCCAGTCGATCGGCGACGTGGGATGCGCTGGCGCCATCGCGCAGCATCCGCAGGATTTGTGTCTCCTGTTCGCTGAGCTCGTACTTCGCCAGCGCATTCTGGCGCACCTGCGACACGCGCCAGTCCAGTAGTTCCGACGACATGGCGCGGAACAGCACCCGGTTGTCCCACAGCACGACCTCACCAGCGGGCACCCGGACCGAATTGCTCACATGCAGTAGCCCGACCAGACCATGGCCATGGATATGCGCCGGGACAACGACCCCGCTCGCAAAGCCGTGCATACGCGCCTCTGTCACCAGCCAGTGATCGACGCGATGTACATTCACGTGCGACGTAAGCGCAGGTGCAACATTTGTCCTGGCGTATGTTACGTAGGGATCGTTCATGTACCACAGCCTTGCGATGTACTGTTGCGTCCAGGCAGGTCTGCAACCAACGAGGTAACGTGTCTCCACGGCATCGCCCGTGGCAGGATTCGCACCGTCAAAACGGATCCATTGGTAAGTGAACTGCGTTCCGCCCAGACCCGCAATGATTGTGCGCACCTTGGACAGCAGCGCACCTTCCGTCGCGCACATTGAAAGCTCGCCGATTAATCTTACGGGGTCGCCAGTTTCGACCTGTCTTGGGCGATCACCCTCCGTCGCTGCGACGCACTTCTGCCGGATGCGGTCGTAACTCTCCTGCAGGCGGGTCTCATATGGATCAGCCGTCACAAAGTCCGACAGAACGTCCACGCTATCTATCGCGACAATCTGGCTGAACGACGCGCCGTCACTCCGGATCAACCTTCGTGTCAGGATGCAGTCCTGCGACAGACTCAGCTCCACGCACTCGTTGAAAATGTGATGTTCATCTTCATGCAGTGTCGCGGGTGTAGCCACCTCGATCACTTTCTCCTGCATCGCCGCATACCTCTACACCGATGAACTCGTCGCGGAAAAGGCATCGGTAACGAAACGACCTTGCACTTCAGCGCCGGGAAACTGTGTGAGCCACGTGAACTGCTCCTGACGGTCCACACCATGAACCAGGACGCTCAATTCCATCTCGGTACAGACGCCGACTATCCCTTTAACGAGCGCCCTGGAAACCGGTTCAGAAGGTACGCGATCCACAAGCTCTTCGTCGATGCAAAGGCCATCGATAGGCAGCTTCGACAAATTCGGGAACGCAGAATCGGCCGTGAGCGCGGCAAGAATCTGCACACCGGTAGAGCGTATCGTCTCCAGCTTGTCGAGAACATGTGCTGCGGCCTGATCCAGACGGGTCTGAACGATCAGCCGCAAGGTCGATGGTTCCACCGCGTGCTCACGTAAGCATTCGGATACACAGCCAGTGAGATCGCCGTCAACGAGCTGCGCGTAGGGTACGTTCAGGGTGACGTGCTGAACACCCTGTCCAGCGGTACGCCACTCGCGTAGCTGCCGGCACGCCTCGGTCAGCTGGAACTCGCCGAGCTGGACGCCGAATCCCGACGACTCGACCATTGAGAAAAGCTCGCGCCCTTCCAGTGGAGGCGCACCGTCCCGATTCCACTGCACCGATGCAAGAAGGCCGCGGGCCGTTCCGCCGACGGTGTAGCAGTCTCGATAATCCAGCGCGAATTCCTTCCTGAGAAACCCATACTGCAGCGCCTGATAGAACTCCAGTCCGCGCTCAGCGCGTTCGGACAGTTCGGGCGTATATACATGACACGCGCTGATATCCTTGCCCTTACCAACCGCTTTGGCGGCATACATCGCGAGGTCAGCACGGGTCAGAAGATCGAATGCGCTGTCTCCGTGCCTCACGTGCTCGACCACTCCAATGCTTCCCCGCATCCGATAGCTATTCGCGCGCAGCACATAAGCGAGCTCAAAGTCTTCTACGACACGGTTTGCCAGTTCCTGCGCTGTGAAGCGGGCAAAGTCACCCCTAACGACGATCACGAATTCGTCGCCGCTAACCCGAATGACCTCCTGCTCACCACGGGCGACGCGCTGCAGGCGGTTCGCTACCTGTTTGAGTAGCTGATCACCATCCCTATGTCCAAGGGAGTCGTTGACTCGCTTGAAGTTGTCAAGGTCAATGAAGAGAAGCGCAAGCCGTTCAATGCTTTGCTGAGTCATTGTCAGAGCATTCAGGCGGTCCATCAGGTAATTTCTGTTCCGCAAGCCAGTCAGCGTATCCGTGTTGGCCAGCTCGGCCAGACGATCGCGCGCCCGCCGTTCTTCAGTGATGTCGATGCCTGAACAAATCAAAAACGTGTCATCAGGATGCTCACTTGTTCGGGCGAACTTGTTGCGGAATTGGAATAGCCGCGGACCCCGGATCGTTTTTACCGTCCGTTCAACCTCATACGCCTCGCCGCGCTGGAAAAACCTTTCTATGTTCTGACGGGACTCACTTCCATCCTCGTCGGACATGAACAGGTCCCACGCATTTTTTCCTATTACGTCAGCTTCCTTGAGGCCGGAAAGCTCTTCGGCGAACCGGTTGAACCGTTGAATAGTGCCATCGCGATTCAGAATCACAACAAGCGAATTGACTTCCGACAGGACTGTCTCTGCAAATGACAGCCCGCGCGCCAGATCACCCGCAATGGCTTCGGCATTAATGCTCGGAGAGGCCGTTCCGGCCCACCTGGTCCGATCGACTTTCCGTCCGACCAGGTGCAGGCGAAACCTCTTTTCAAACAGCAGCGCGTCGACAGTCACGCTCGACGTGACGCCAGTAAGTGCCCGGATTTGTGCCGCCTGCTCAGTTGAAAGCGTAACGGCTGCAGCGACCGGTCCGGTAATCGGGCTAAGTTCGAGGGCATTGCTATCATGAGACAGTTGCCAGCGCGGACTTAGCGTTTCAAACGTTGCCCGAAATAAGGTGATCGCTTCGTGGTCGTGAAGGTCCATTCACAAAAGATAAATTGTCTGGACTATCTAGAGGAGCGGTTTTTACGAACTGTTACAGTGCCGCGATGCATGCTGCATTACCGCAGCGTCGGAGAAATGCAATCTGAATATCAATCGACATTAAGGAGCAAAGGAATCCTCTCCCTCAGTCGGTTTCCCGAATCGAGCGTCCTTTCCGCGATTCTCCGCATCCAGCGTGGGTTATTCAAGGCATCAGATACTTGCTGTCTTTCACTACGACAGACCGACGAATACAACACGCAATCAAGGTAACCTGACGGTTTTTCGAGAGGCGTCGTGAACTACCTCGCCAGCTATGATCAGTGCCGTCAGGTCTCTTTGAGGCGACACGACAACGCGTCGTGGACCTGTCTTTGATTTCAAAACGTTGCCCGCGCCAGGTCACCGCGACTCAATCCTGCCTCCCTCCAAGAGGCATTCTTGAATCAAAGCCTGCCGGGAATATGACTGGGTGCGGAATTGAAAACATTCGTTCGAGATATCGAACCGGCTCGGGGTCAAGGGCTTGTTTGGTTGCTTCCCACCCAAGCCGATAGCCACTGCCAATAGTAAAACCGCGAAAAAGCGTGGGTTGATCGGGTATGCGATCAAATCGGCAGAATGGCTTCTCGGACGCTAGCACAATCACGGAGTCCTGGGCGGGCGGTCTAACGCTCCACCAACTGCTGGTCGGCCTTAAGGAATCCGCAATCCTGCTGAGATCTGTGTCCTTGTGCAACCAGTGGATGCCCCACTCCGGGTTTTCCGCGGTGCCGCCGTCCATCTTGAAATAGGGCTTGTAGACCCGCAACGGGGAATCTGTATTGATTTGCGTCGCAATCAAGCATCCTGCCTTGCTTCGAACCACGAGTGCGGGAAGTTCCTGGATGTAAAGAACTGTGCCTTCTTTTCGCAAGGTTTCAGCATAGAGTTCGGCCTCTCGCCGTGACGCGTGCAAGCACTCGTTGTTGTAACGATTTATCCAGGTCGAGTGCCACGCATTGCGCCCCGTGTAAACGTGATACAGACATATGCCTTGTGCGGATGTGGCGTGCGTGCAAGGGAGACCAGGAAATTCCTCCGGCGAGTACATTGTAAGTGCCATTTGTTAGGCATCCTATCTTGAAGTCGCGGGTGTATCGTCTTTGTAAGCGGACGAACCGAACAACGTGGGCGTGTACTTATGGCTGGATTTTGCACGCTCGAGCAACATCCTTCTATGCGGAAGACCACAATGCGTATGGCGCCCACCCCTGAAGTTAAGCCAACGGTTCGCGGCACCAGCTATCACGTCGTCACACCGCTGCAAGCAGCGGCCATAGCCGCCGCGCCAGTTGAGAAAGATGATCTTGCGCCGGCCGGAAACGGCTTGCCAGCAACTGGCCGTGGCCCCCGGACCACCCCTTTTACATTTTTCCGGGATAAGCGCTACACTAGACACTGTATATTTATACAGTATTCTTGCCCCATGAGCGCCCTGCCCCGTCACCCTGAAGAAATTCACCCTGCGCTCTGGCGAGCCTCGCAGCTGGCCGCCGGTTTCGATCGGGTGGTGCCGTGCGGCCACGCCGCGCTAACCGCCGAGCTGCCGGGCGGCGGCTGGCCCGCGGGCGCGCTCACCGAACTGCTCACACCACAGCCGGGCTGCGGTGAACTGCGTCTGCTGCAGCCCGCACTGGCGACCGTCGCGTCCCGCCCCTTGCTGCTGCTGCAGCCGCCGCATCGGCTACAACCCGCCGGACTGGCGTGGCTGGGCGTTCCCGCAGCACAGGCCTGCGTGCTGCGCGCACCACGCACGGCTGATGCGCTGTGGGCCGCCGAGCAGATCCTGCGTGCCGGCACCTGCGGCGCCCTGCTCTTCTGGCAGGCCGAAGTCCGGCAGGAAGCGCTGCGGCGCCTGCATCTGGCCGCGCAGGCCTCGGACACGCTGCTGTTTCTGTTTCGCCCGCTTGCGGCCGCCCAGGCGACGTCGCCGGCGCCGCTGCGGCTTGCGCTGC
This sequence comes from Paraburkholderia sp. FW306-02-B, assembly GCF_058782725.1. Taxonomy (NCBI): domain Bacteria; kingdom Pseudomonadati; phylum Pseudomonadota; class Betaproteobacteria; order Burkholderiales; family Burkholderiaceae; genus Paraburkholderia; species Paraburkholderia sp. FW306-02-B. The sequence continues at coordinate 87,595 of NZ_JBYSXZ010000004.1, read as the reverse complement.
GAGCCGCCAGGGGCGGTATTGAAGTGACGTTCGTCAAGCGCCGCGGACCGCAGCGCGACGAACCCGTTTTCGTTCCTCTCGTACCTTCACCTGCCCTGTTGAGCCGATATGCAACTCTGGATCGGCGTACATCTGCCGCACCTCGCCCTCGAGTCGTTTCGCCCGCGCTGGTCGACGCCACGCCATGAGGCCGGGTTTGTCGTGCTGGAGAAGGACCGCGTTGTCGCGCTCGACCGCGCGGCGCACTCGGCCGGGATCGTGTCCGGTATGCGCCGCGGTGGCGTGTTGACGCTCGCCCCCGACGCGGTCATCCGGGAACGTGATCTCACCCGTGAAGCGGAGCTTGTTCTTGGCGTGGCGTTCGCCCTGCTGCAGTTCACCCCCCACGTGGTGCTGGCGGAGGAGTCGGTCGTGCTGGCCGACGTCTCGGCGAGCCTGCGCCTCTTCGGTGGCATCCGGCCACTGCGCCGGCGGGCGGGTGAAACGGTGAGCGCGTTCGGTGTGACCGCGACACTTGCCGTTGCGCCGACGGGACAGGCCGCGTGGCTCTTCGCCCGGTCATCGGCTGGCATCGCGCTCACGTTGCGCTCCGTCGACCGTATGCTGCGTCGCGTGCCGTTACCTGCCCTGCCGCCTGCGCGCCCCTACGCCGAATGGTTCGACGGACTGGGATGCGAAACGGTCGACGACGTCCGGCGACTACCGCGCGCAGGGCTCAAGAAGCGCTGCGGCGCGGCCCTGCTCGATGCGCTCGATCGCGCAACGGGCGCGGCGCCGGAAGTGTACGAATGGCTGGAGTTGCCTCCCGCCTTCAGCGCACGGCTCGAGCTGCCCGACCGGATCGAGCATGCGGAAGCCGTGCTGTTCGCGGCGCGGCGGCTGATCCTGCAGATGACCGGCTGGCTGTCGGCGCGACAGCTGGCGATCGCGCGGTTTGTACTTGAGCTCGAGCATGAACGCGGCCGCGCGGCGGTACCGCCGACGGCAATCGAAATCGCGCTTGGCGAACCGACGTCACGCGAGGAACACCTCGTGCGCCTGCTGAAAGAACGGCTGGGCCGCGTCGAACTGGCCGCGCCGGTCGTCGCCGTTCGCCTCGATGCAAAGGACGTCCGCGAAGCGGACACGCCGAGCGAATCGCTGTTCCCGGAGCCCGGCGGCTCGCCGCAGGATCACGCGCGCCTGATGGAGCTGCTCGTCGCCCGGCTCGGCGCGCAGAACGTGCTCAAGGCGGCTCCGGTTGCCGACCACCGCCCGGAAGTCGCCGCACGCTGGCTTCCCATCGGCGAGACCGCCAGGCCCATGTTGCCGCCGCCAGATCTTCCGCGACCCACGTGGCTGCTCGACAACCCGCTGCAGCTCATCATGCGCGGCCACCGCCCGTTCTACGGCACGCCGCTGCGCATGGTCTCGCCGGGAGAACGGATCGAGGTCGGCTGGCAGGATGGGCACCCGGTGACGCGAGATTATTTTGTCGCGGAGTCCGAAGACGCGCTGCACTACTGGGTCTTCCGGGAGCGCGTAAGCGCCGTCGAGGAACGCGAGCCGCGCTGGTTCCTGCACGGCCTGTTCGGGTGATCGCCCATGGCGCCGACCTACGGCGCACTGCCCGACTATGCGGAGCTTCAGTGCGCGTCCAACTTCTCCTTTCTGCACGGCGCATCGCACGCCGAGGATCTCGCCGCTCGCGCCGCACAGCTCGGCTATGCCGCGCTGGCCGTCACGGACGAATGCTCACTTGCCGGCGTCGTGCGCGCGCACGTCGAGGCGAAGAAGGCCGGGCTGCCTTTCATCGTCGGGTCGCACTTCCACCTGACCAACGCCGACGGTTCGCCGGCCCTGTCATTCACCGCACTGGCGATGACGCGCGAAGGCTATGGCAACCTCTCCGAGCTGATCACGCTCGGCCGCATGCGCGCGCACAAGGGCAGTTACCGGCTCGCGCCGCTGGATCTCGCGCACCCGGAAAAGCCCTTTGGACACCTGCGGGGACTGCCCGGGTGCGTCGCGATCCTGTCACCGGACTACCCCGCCGATGAAGACAGACTGGATACGCAGGTCGAGTGGTTCGCTCAGACCTTCGGCGATCGCGCATGGGTCGCACTGACATTGCACGCGCGTGCAATGGACGATATTCACCGCGGCGCCGTCGAACACGTCGCGGCGCGTCACGGCGTTCCCGTCGTCGCGACCGGCGCGCCCGTCATGCATGTGCGTTCGCGCAAGCCGCTGCAGGACGTGCTGACGGCGATCCGGATCGGAAAGCCCGTCGGGGAATGCGGCTATGATCTCGCGCCCAACGCCGAGCAGCACCTGCGATCGCGTCTGCGGCTCGCCAACCTGTATTCGCAACGCACGCTCGAGGAGACGCTGCGAATCACTCGCCTGTGCACGTTTTCACTCGACGAGCTGCGCTACGAGTATCCCGACGAGCTCGTGCCGGTGGGCCATACGCCGACAAGCTACCTGAGACAGGAAACCTACATCGGCGCGCATCGCCGCTGGCCGGAAGGCGTCCCCCATCAGGTGCAACTGCAGATCGAACACGAGCTGGCGCTGATCGGGGATCTGCGTTACGAGCCGTACTTTCTTACCGTCTACGACATTGTCCGGTTCGCGCGCAGCGAAGGCATCCTGTGCCAGGGGCGCGGCTCGGCGGCCAACTCGGCCGTGTGCTTTGCTCTTGGCGTGACCGAGGTGGATCCCGCGCGCTCGTCGATGCTGTTCGAGCGGTTCATCTCGAAAGAGCGAGGTGAGCCGCCTGACATCGACGTCGATTTCGAGCATCAGCGCCGCGAGGAAGTCGTGCAGTACATCTATCGCAAGTACGGGCGCGATCGCGCGGCGCTGACAGCCGCCGTGACGACATACCGCCCGCGCAGCGCGCTGCGCGAATCGGGCAAGGCGCTCGGCGTGGATCCGGCGATCGTCGATCGCGTCGCGAAGGCCCATCAGTGGTTCGATTCGAGCGGCGATCTGCTCAACCGCTTCGCCGAGGCGGGCCTCGATGCCGGGTCTCCGCTGATCGTGCAGTGGGCGAATTTCGCGGCGCTGCTGGTGGGCTTTCCACGGCATCTGTCACAGCACAGCGGCGGCTTCGTGATCAGCCGCGGCAAGCTGTCGAGGCTGGTGCCGATCGAGAACGCTGCGATGGCCGACCGCTCGATCATCCAGTGGGACAAGGACGATATCGAGGCACTTGGCCTGCTGAAGATCGACGTGCTCGCACTCGGAATGCTGTCGGCCATACGCCGCGCGCTCGACGTCATCTCGGAAAAACGTGGCGAGCCGTTCGAGCTGCAGGACATTCCTGCCGAAGATCCCGACACCTACGCGATGATCTGTCGCGCCGATACCGTTGGCGTATTCCAGATCGAGTCGCGCGCGCAGATGAGCATGCTGCCCCGCCTGCAGCCGCGCTGCTTTTACGATCTGGTGATCGAGGTGGCGATCGTGCGTCCGGGCCCGGTACAGGGCGGCATGGTGCATCCCTACCTGCGCCGGCGGCAGGGACTGGAGCCCGTCACCTATCCGAGTCCGCAGATGGAGCAGGCGCTCTCGCGCACGCTCGGCGTGCCGATCTTCCAGGAGCAGGTAATGCAGGTCGCGATGCTCGCGGCCGGATTCACCGCCGGCGAGGCCGACCAGTTGCGTCGCGCGATGGCCGCGTGGCGCCGCAAGGGCGGACTCGAAGCCTACTACGACCGCATCGTGAACGGGATGCTTGAGCGCGGCTACGACCGCGAATTCGCCGAGGCCATCTTTGCGCAGATCCAGGGCTTCGGCGAGTACGGCTTTCCGGAGAGTCACGCGGCCAGCTTCGCGCTGCTGGTTTATGCGAGTGCATGGCTGAAGTACCATGAACCGGTCGCGTTTCTCGTCGCCATGCTCAACAGCCAGCCAATGGGGTTCTATTCACCCTCACAGCTCGTGCAGGATGCGAAGCGACACGGCGTGAAGGTACTGCCGGTCGACGTGACGCTGAGCAACTGGGATTCGGCGGTTGAAGGCAAATCAACGCGCTCGCCGGTGCGCCTCGGCATGTCGCTGGTACGCGGGCTGAAGGAGGAAGCCGCCGCGCGCATCGAGCTCGCGCGGGCTGTTCGGCCCTTTGCCGATGTCTCCGATCTGGCACGACGTGCGCAACTTGATCGCAAGGACCTGCAGGCGCTCGCTGCGGCCGACGCGTTACGCTCGCTCGCCGGCGACCGGCGGGCGGCACTCTGGCATGCCGTCGCTGCGGTACCGGACCGGGATCTGCTGCGCGGCGCGACTGATGACGACGCGACGCCGGTCCTCGCGCCAATGACCGAAGGGCAGCAGATCGTCAGCGATTACCGGGCGCTCGGCCTGACGCTCGGCAGGCACCCGCTGGAACTGCTGCGCCCTCGCCTGCTCGCCCAGCGATTGCTGCCGGCGTCGACGCTGGCCGGATTCCGGAACGGACAGCTCGCGCGTGCCTGCGGCATCGTGACGGTCCGGCAGCGGCCCGGCACGGCCAAGGGTGTGATGTTCGTCACGCTGGAGGATGAGACCGGGCAGGTCAACGTCATCATCTGGCCGTCCCTGCTCGAAAAGCAGCGACGCGAAGCGCTCGGCTCGTCACTACTTGCTGTGTACGGCGTCTGGCAGCGTGGGGGTGAAGTGCGCCACCTCGTCGCGCACCGGCTGGTCGACGTGTCCCCACTGCTCGGCTCTCTCGTCACGTCGACGCGAAACTTCCATTAGGAACCGGCGTACCATATTCGCGCACCTTCCTTCAAGGAGAGCGACCATGTGCTATTCAGCCCAGATCCAGGCGGACTACCGCAAGTACGTCAGGATGTTTGGCGCACACATGAGCATCCGGGAATTCGCGCAGCTGTACTGGGAACGCGCCGAGGGCAGCAACATCAAGATTCCGAAGGCGATGGACGCCGCGTTCTCGGTTCCCGCGACGGACGACGAACGCTGGATCAGGGAAGCGATCGACCGGTTCAACGGCGAGCAGGCAACCAGGCTGGAGCAGGAACTGTTCAAGCAGCGCGCGCGGCTCGCCGACGCGGAACGCGCCCTGCAAAGCAAGACGACGAAGGCGGCCTCCGAAAGCAAACGGATCGCAACCAGCAAGATCGAGTCGGCGCTGCGCGGGCTCGACGATCTCCGGCGCACCGACCTGAAGGACCGCGATTCGCGAATTTTCCCCGGCAACTATGCTCCGGTGATGGTCATGGAAGACGGCAAGCGCGTCATCAAGCCGATGCGATATCAGTGTCGCCCGGCTGGCAAGCCTGCGTTCTATGACAGGAAATATCCCGGAACCTACAACGCCAGGCGTGACAACCTTGAAGGCTTCTGGAAGGGCGTTTTTGGGTATTCGCACGGACTTATCGTCGCGAATGCGTTCTATGAAAACGTGAAACGACATCGCCTTGAAGGGCGAGAGCTTGCTGAAGGCGAACTGGAAGAAAACGTGGTCCTGGAGTTCAAGCCCCAGCCCGCTCTGGACATGCTCGTTGCCTGCCTCTGGTCGCACTGGCAAAGCCCTGGCGAGCCTGATCTGCTCTCCTTCGCGGCCATCACTGATGAGCCGCCCCCTGAAGTTGCCGCCGCCGGCCACGATCGCTGCATCATTCCAATCAAGCCGGAGCGTATCGACGCGTGGCTCAATCCCGATCCACGCAATCTTGCGGCACAGTACGCGATTCTCGATGATCGGGAGCGACCGTACTACGAGCATCGAATGGCGGCCTGAGCATCGCGAGTCGTGACCGACATCGGGCCAAGCCTCGGTGCACATAAGCAGGTCGGACCGTCGCCCACTAACGAAAGTCTCCGTGCCAATTGCAGAAATTGGCACGTGTGAGGTTAAACGTCCGAAACGGGACCGTTAACGGACCGTCCGCTGCTAGTATTCGGGGCGTGAAACAGCGGACATCCGCAGCCTCACAGGCAGTGTGTAGAATTGGCCTCCAACGGATTCCGTTGTTAGCCTTAAGACGGGAATCGGCGACATTAAGCCAGCTTCCGTCGCTTGTGCATCGCAGAAGTATCCGCGCTACTGCTAGCACGAGAACCCGTTCCCTCATTGTTCGCGCCAAGCTAGACTCGACTCCAAGTTGGATTGCGCTCGTCGGGTGTGGCCCTCGCATTTCAGGCTCGGACGAGTGCTGACGATTCGATTAGAGGCAAGTTTGACTAAATCGGCAAAGAACAAACCGGCGCCACAGCAGGGAGTGCCGAAAAAAAAACAGGCAACATCCACCGAACTGACCGGTGGCGCGGGGTTCACCTACGAAGACAAGGTGGCCGCCTACTATTTGGCGGCTCTCCTCCGCGGTGAGAAGGCGATGCTTCAGCACGGCAGTGTAAGCAGCGTTGCCGTCCAGCAGGCGGGCCACGACCAGCCGATGGATGATCTTATCGTCGAGTTTCGAGATACCGACGGCCCGAGAATGCTGGGTCTTCAAGTGAAGTCCACGATCACGGTGAGCGGGGCCGCTAGTAACAAGGACTTCCGCGACGTTCTCAACCGGGCGCGCGAGACCAGGCAGACTCCTGGTTTTCGAGCCGATCGGGACGTCTACGGTTACGTCGGCGAGAATGTAGCTGAGGACAGACATCGGTCGCTCAACCGCCTCATCGACTGGGCGGTAAGTAGTCCCACCCCTGCAGATTTTGACCGTCGCTTTGCGGAAGGTGGCGCAGCCGCAGCACCCGAACGTGCTCTTCGGGACGAGCTGGCCCCGCTAATCGGGGCGAGCAGCGCCGAGGACGAAAGGAATTTCTACCGACAGTTTGTTGCCGCTCGACTTAACGGCCTCGACGAGACCGGCATCGTTTGGACGGAGATCACAAACCGCCTACAAGAGCTTGTTTCGAGCAACGAGGATGGGCAGGAAGTTCTGCTTTTTGATCGCCTCTGCCGCATTGTTCGCGATGGCGCTGGCACAGCCCGCAAATGGACCCGCGCTACCCTGCTCGCGCAACTTCGCGGGTTCGTCCGGCTAAAGGTCTCACCGAGCTTCCGCGACGACATCGACACCCTTGTTCAGTTCTCCACTGATGGCCTCAACGAAATTGCCGAGAGCATCGACGGATTCGAGGTGAACCGGGCTGCTCTTCAACAAGCCGTAAATGAGCGCCTTGGCGTCAGCCGTGTCGTGAACATCAGCGGCCTCCCAGGGTGCGGCAAATCTGTCGTGCTCAAACGGGTAGCGGGAGAGGCCGGGAATCGCGGGCCGCTCCTTTTCCTGAAGTCGGACCGGCTGACCGGGAAGAGCTGGGTCGAGTTTGCGGCAGCGCTGGGCCTCAAACATCGGAAGCTTGATGACCTCCTCGCAGAGATCGGCTCAACCGGCACAGCTACGCTCTACATTGATGGGATTGATCGTATCAACCCCGACCAGAAGCGGATTATTCTTGACATCCTCAATGCGATCGAAGCTAACCCTGGCCTCAGCAATTGGCGGGTTCTGGCCACATCGCGCGACCAAGGGCTTGAAACATATCGCGCTTGGTTTCCAGAGACCTTCTATAGCGGCACTCAGATTGGTGACGTTCAGGTCGAGCCTTTCAACGACGACGAAGCTGAGGCCCTGGTGAAGAAAAAACCTGGGCTTCGTCACCTTTTGATGGGCACGCCGTCAGTGAAGGCGATTGCGCGGCGTCCGTTCTTCGCCGCGGTGCTTGCCCGAAGCTTTAGCGATGGGACGACCGAACCGCAGACAGAGGTCGATCTCATCAACGCTTGGTGGGCCCGAGCAGGGCACGATGCCCCGTCGGAGGTCGTGCCGCAGCGGCAACGCGCACTGCTCGATATCGCGGAAAAGGGAGTCGCCAACCTTGGGAAGAACGTCGCGGCCCGCTCGCTGGCACCACCCACGTTTGAGCACATCGCGGCGCTGAAGAGCGACCTGCTCGTGCGTGGAAACAACGGCGACGCCTCATATTCGTTTACGCACGACATATTCTTTGAGTGGACGTTCTTCCGCCTTCTCATCGAACTTGGCGACACGTGGATCGAAGGTCTGGCGCAGGCGGGCGAGCCCCCGCTACTCGGCCGCGTTGTCGGCCTTTTGTCCCAGCATTCGATCGCCGAGCCGGGCAAGTGGTCGACCAGTTACGCCGCCCTCGATCGATCCGCGCTTAGGCCCCAATGGCGTCGGGAATGGCTAACCGCACCACCGTTCACAAGCGCATTCGTTAGTAAAGGGAAGGAATTCACTGAGCTTGTGACGCCCAACGACTATGCGTTGCTCGAAAAACTTTTGGTCTGGTTCCAAGCCCAACACACAATTCCGAGCCCGACTGTCCTTGCCCATGCCTCGCCGGGTCAATCAGGGCTCGATCGGGTCGGCCTTGCCGAGCTTCTGAGTTGGCCCTCGGATTTCACAAGTTGGGGGCGTTTTCTTGACTGGCTTCTGCCGCTCGCGGCAACGCTGCCCGTCCGGCTTCTCCCTAGGGTCGTCGAAGTCTTCTCCGTTTGGCAGAACGCCCTTTCAGATTTCCGCGCGGCGCGAACAAAAGCCATCGTTACGACCTGCGCCGACTGGCTGATCGAATTTGAGAAAGCTGCTTATCCGGAAAATCGGGCATTCGAGCGCGGCCGGTGGGACGAGCTTGGTCGCGACGCGCAAAAGCAGTTTGCCACGGCGCTAAGAATCGTTGTCGTGCGGGCAGCGCGAGCGTTTCCCGAACACGCCAATGCGCTTTTCGATCGGGCGGTGACCGACAAGCAAATGCGCAGCGACGCGTATTCTGATCTCATGGCGCTGGCTTGGATGATGGCGGAGGTGTCGCCCGATCGATTGGCGGCTGTCACTAGGGCCGAGCTACAGCAGGAGTTGCCGCAGGATCACGTCGACCGCGAGGAGCGCGAACAGCGGGAAAGGGTCGAGTGGATCCAACGAATCCGCGTCAAGCCGGAAAGCGAACGTACTGACAATGAAAGGCGGGCGCTAGAACATCCGCACTTCCACATCCCGCACAGCTATGAGGGTTATGGCCGCGAGGATATCGGGATCGACCGACATCACAACTTCTATTACCCGGTCTCATCTGCGCACGAACCCTTCGCCAGCCTCTTCGCCAGGAAGCCGGATGTTGCCCTAGAACTGGTTCGCGATCTCTCCAATCACGGAACGACCGGCTGGCGGCAGATCGCGAACATCACCCGTCATAAACACGGCACCCCGATCCCGGTGACGATTGTTTTTCCGTGGGGCGAGCAGCAGTTTTGGGGCGATTGGCCCGCTTACAATTGGCAGCTTGGCCAGCTCGGCGCGCAGCCGCTTGAGTGTGCCTTTCTGGCCATGAGCTATTGGGCCTTCCGCCAAATCGAAAGCGGCCGCCCCGTCGACGAGGTGATCCAGCTCATCGTGCAGGGCAACGAGGCGATCGCCGCCCCGGGCCTAGCGCTTCGCTTGGCGTTGGAGACGTTTCATATCTCCGAAGTCACTCTGGCTCTGGTGGCATGCCAACGCCTTTGGCCTTTCGATATTGCGCGTGTGCGCCAAGAGCCGACGCGAAACATCGACCTGTTTGGGCTGGGACTGATTAATCAGCTAACCGGCGACAAGAAAGTTGCACAGGACTACCTGGATAAGCGGCTGAGCCGGTTCCGCGACGTGAAGCACCTCGCCATGCAGTTCGCGGTGAATGGCGATGACGCGCTCACCGAACGGTTTAAGCTGGCATTGGCCGATTTTGTCACTGCGCTCCCCTTCGAGCTAGAAGAGCAGCGCTCCAATCCCGCAGCAAAGGTAACGCTCACCGAACAGGCGGAAGAATATGCGGCGCTTGCCATCGTCGAAAATTACCAGGGATATCGCACGCCCGATAAACAGAACATGGTTGTCTATCAGCCCCCGCTTTCGTCGGAGACTATTCAGCGCGGCGAGGCAGCGGGCGTGTACTTGCAGCAAAACAGTATCCTGGTGTGGGCGATGAAATCGTTGCGTGCTTTCGCGCTCGCCCCCGACAAGACGTTGGCTGGTGCAGTCGCGCTTGCTCGCCCGCTGGACCATTCGACGCTCTTTGCGGAGCGCTTGGATGTCGAAGGTCACACGCCCCAAAGCGTGGTCGCGGCCGTCGCTGCGTGTGTCATTTGTTTCGGCGACGCCGCGTCCGACGACTACAAATGGGCGATGGATGTACTGGCGCGGGTCTACGGGATGAAGGAGCCTGCGGGATTTTTCTACGGCTCGAAAATCGCCTGGCATCCTGTGCGGCAATTGATCTTCGCTTTGCTCCATCTGCGGCGCACCAATCCGTCTGACCTCGGGCCTGCGCGACAGTTGGTCTGGTTGACGGCTCACCCGCACGAGGAGGCCGCCGACTTTGCATTCACAGCGCTACTTGCCGACCCCGATGCACATGTGTCGTGGGTCGTGGCTCAACTTGCGCTGGAAAGGGCGCTCTACTACCGACCGGCGATAAACGAAGACGGCGAGCGGGACAATCGTAAGGCAACAAAGGCGGCGAAAGCCGCGCTTGATCGAGCCCTCGAGGGACTCAAATCAAAGAAGTTTGAACCTTTTGGCCCGCTGCCGCCCGCTTGGGTCAAGTTGGCGTCAGCTTCGGACGACGAGGATGATGCTGACGACAACGGTAGATGGTCTGAACCTGATCCTCTGTTTGATCCGCAACGGGTCGAGAAACACCTTGAGAAATTCCCGATCGAGAAGTGGTGCGCGTCAGATGAGACAAAGCCGCTTGTGCTCGCGTTGATCCGAAGCCTCGTCAACTGGACAGTGCTGCGCATGAACCCGCAGGCAAGCACGGGACGGCGGCGCGACCGTACCACCGATCTGATCGGTTGGAACGACGCGTTGGGTGATATGTTGGCTCGTGCAGCGCCATTCTTCGATCTTGCCCTCGTCAAGACTGAGCTTCTTGCGCCCTTCTTGCAGAAGCAAAGCGACGACGGACTTGATGTTATCTCCGCGTTCACCGACAGGTTGGTCACGCGCCACGTTCTGGACGCTCCAGCAATACCGGCCGGTACTTTTGAGTTGCTGGGGCTCTGCGTTGACCACGTAGTTGCTGACAGCACGTTTCGGCCGGGCGGATACCGCGCGGGAGAAGTCTCCGGCCACGATATGCCGAAGCTCATCGAGGCCCTCCTAATGGTCAATGTCGAAAGGGCTACCGGAGCCGCCCGCTTCGTAAATGGCGATTGGTCCGAGATCGGTCTGGTCATGCCGACGGTTACTCGCTTGGTGACGGCTACGGGATGGTCAACTTTCGTCATGTCGAAGTTTCTGCTGCTATGTCAACGCACCGGGACCACGTACCCGCTCGACCAGTTCGTTCAACAGGTCAGTGCAGTACTCGCGAAGTTGGACAACGCAAAGGGCAACTGGGTCGGAACCAGCCTTCCGGCGCGAACGGCAGCGGCGGTGCAACGGCTCGCGGACGCCAATTTTCCGCTACGGCCCGATCAAGCCCAGGGTCTGTTGCGAATTCTCGACGCTTTGATCGACCTTGGCGATCGAAGAAGTGCTGCACTTGAACAAACCGAGGCATTCAAGGGAGTGCAAGCCCGATCCTCGATCCGATGACAATCGGATCGTCGCTTCTCGTTTGCCCACCCCGCAAGGAACACCGCGGCTAATGTAGCGACGAGCTGGCAACTCCATGCTTTTGACGCCAACATGCCGCGTCAGCGGTGCGTTTGCATGTCCGCTTATGGGATCCTGCAGGGACATGCTTATCGCACGGGTCTCGCCATTGCCCAGGCACTGGCCGCGCGCGATCCGGCCAATACCGGCTGGCAACGCGATCTGGAGGACAGCCACGTCAAGATCGGCGACGTGCTGCGCGCCCAAGGCGACGCGCCGGGCGCACTTGCGGCGTATCGCGCGGCCTTCGCCACCGCCGAGGCGCTGGTCGCGCGCGATCCGGCCAACACTATCTGGCAACGCGATCTGGCGGTCAGCTACAACGAGACCGGTGACGTGCTGCTCGCCCAGGGCGACGCGCCGGGCGCGCTGGCCGCCTATCGCTCGGGCCTCGCGATTGCCGGGACGCTGCCCTTGGTAGGGCGTCCCCTCTGAAAGCCAGCCTCACGCCCGGAAAATATCCACTTTAGTCTCCAGGCACTTTCGCAGGCTCAGATCGTTCGCCCCAACCTCGAACCTGCCGCCCGGCTTCTGATAGAAATCCAGGCCGCGACCGATCTTGATAATCCAGCCGTTGTCGAGGCGGATCTCGCGGTCATGGATGTTGGGGTTGAGTTTCACCCCCAGCTCGACGTCCAGCTCCAGCAGACTTTGCTTGAGTTCTTCGAGCTTTTCGGCAATTTCGGCCAGCTGCGTCTTGTCGTCGTAGCCAGTGATCAAGCTGATCTTCTTCACAGTACCAGCCTTCAACACAGTCTCGCAAAAGCGAACGAAGTTCTGAATCTGATGTTGGAGCCGGATGTACGGGTCTTCAATGACGACGGCCTTCGCGCCCTGCAAGTAGGGGCCAAGGATCGATTCATAGCTGTAACCAGTGTCGCCATAGAGGATGCTGAAGTGCTGTTCCTTGAGCTCCACGGTTGTTGGCGTAACCACCGCAGGTGTCGGAGCAGTCGCCGACGGAGCTACTGGAGGCTCCGCTGCAACGGCGGGCGGGGGTTGAACGGCTGGCTGCACTTCGACTACCGCGCTGGGCTGCTGATCCACCTGAGTCAATCTGCGACGAGCTGGCTGCTGTGTTGCCGCAGCATCTTTCGATTCGGGGCAGAAGACCACCACCTCCTCACCGCTGGACTTGAAATAGGAAAGATTGATGCGCGCAAATTCATCGTCAGGCTTGCGTTTGTTCATCTGCTCCTTAACGCGGCGGCGGCACTCGGTCGCGTAAGCCACGTACTCTTCGAACTCCTCGTCTGACGGCGGGCCATTCGGATGCAGGATCTTCAAAAACGCACAGACGGTCTTCTTGATGCCTTTTTCGTCGCGCCCCTCGATCGACTTGCCAAGATGAATGCGCTTGCTGACTTCCTCATACCGGTTCGTGTGCTTGAATTGGTAGTGGAAGGCCTCGGCAAGGTAGTCCGTAATAAATCCATACCGGCTGGTCAGAAACTCACTGCTGTTCTTGGGCATTTCCCAGCCTGGGATATAGGCAGCAAAACGATCCATCACCGCCAGGTCAAGTTCGGGGGGCAGTGGCTGAAACAAGTCGTACTCGTTAGAATTCACCACTTGCTGCACTGAGACATCAATGTTGCCAACGAAGCTCAAACTGGCATCGGCAATGACCTCGGCGCCGCGCGAGAAACGGCCATTGGCCATGAAATCTTTCATGATCTGTATCGTGTCTGGATCACGGACCTTGATCCCGCCGACTTCGTCAAAGGCCACTGTGTCCCAATAGCCGACCAGGCCCACCTTGCGACGCGCGTTGTTGTAGAACAGCGTGGACTTCGTCGCCTGTCCGCCCGAGATCAGCGTGGCATAGGGCGAAAATTCGCTGAAGAAGTAGGACTTACCGGTGCCGCGCGGTCCCAGTTCGATGTAGTTGTAGTTGGGTTCCACCAAAGCCGCCAGCCGGGCGATGAAGTGCATCTGTACGCGTTTCGAGAGCTTGCCTGGTTCTAAGCCAACCGACCTCAAAACAGCCGCGATCCACTCGTCGCGTGTGAGAGCCGCACGACCTTCGGTGTAGCGGTCGAAGTCGAAGCGCGAGAGTTGAATCGGCCGGAGATCCTCGATGGAGAACGCGTAGTCGTCGTCGTCGATATCGTTATGCGCGAGGGTCACCTCGGCCCAGATGCCCCCTTCAAGCAGTCGATCGTTGTCACGATAGAACCTCTCGCCGATCGCGATGCGCTGCGAGTTGAAGTTTTCCAGAGATGCCCAGTGGCGCTTCTCTTTCTCGACATAGCGAACGTGGACCTTGTCGATAAACCGGTGCTTGCCCTTGGTGGCCACCTTGGACTGAGCCGCATTGGCTTCATCCGGGCGAACGTAGTTCTCCTGCAAGGAGGACAGCACCGCCTCCATGCCGGCATCCATCTCCGCCTGATCGTTACTGGCGCAGTACTTAGCGAGCAGAAATTCCAGGACGAAAGTCGGGACGTTGGTGCCTTTTTTGATCCGATGCAGCAAGTCCTTGCGCAGCACTTTGCCGTCGAACGTCGCATTTAGCTTTTGGTCCAGTTCGTCCATAGGGTTCACTCCGTATAGTCGGTTTCAATCGCAAGAGCGCTGTACGCCGCGAGCGTGGTCGGATTCAGCGCCTTGACCGAGAATTTGCCCCTGAACTCGTCATCCATGCGCAATGCAATTTGCTTGCGCTGGCCTGCCATCAAGGTCACGGTTCGGGTGGCGGGATTCACGTCGCCGCCTGGGCGTGGCTCACCGACCACCTTACCCTTGCTGTCCTGCGCTTCCAGCAAGATCTCGACGCTCATGTCTTGCGAAAACATGTCGTCGGCAACCAGTATCACTTCGATGACGGGCAGCATCGTAGTAATTCGTTTGGCGCCATTTTTGTAGCTCAGCTCCACCACCACCTTGCGCAGTTCCGCATGGGCGGCGGTATCCAGGCGTGCCACCAGCACAGGTACAACGGCCTCCGCCAGGGACGCTCCGCCGTGGAAATACAGATGCCCCGAGCGATAGGGCGCCATGCTGCGGGGCAGAGCCACTTGGGAGAAGTCGCCCCGAATGCCGACCTTCTCCGCGCTGACCACCAGGCTGTGACCGTCTGCCGAGCCGTCGCCCAGCATCATGCGGTCATGCGCATTCACTGGCCATTTGCCCTGGGGTTTGACGCACACATCCCCAGCCTCCGCTTGCGCATTGAGGAAGAAGCCATGGTCGGTCACGATGACCGCTTCTTTAAATCCCATGCCACGCAGCTTATGCAGTGCGACGCGAATCAACTTAAGCGTGCCGGGGATCAAGCCTAGCGTCGTCTCGGGGTTGCTCTCCAGCTGGCTGTCGATTTCCGTGGAGCGCAGCACCAGCAGGTCGACGGTCTCTGAAATCTTCGGTTTGCCACGCACGAAATCGTTGAGCAGCATTTCCGAGAAGCGGTCTCCATAACGCTTGGCTAGCACATTCATGCGCTGCGGGACGTTGCCCACCGACACCCCCGCCAGCTTGGGCACGAGTGAGTCGCCCTCCAGCGACAAGGTCAAACCTGTGCGTGCTCCGGGGAGCAAGCTCGCCATACCCACCAAAGTGATGCTCGGCAGCTGAGCGTAGGCCGCGTGCAGCTCGACCGGGCCGTCCTCTACCAGCAGTTTTTCGAGCGCCACACCCAACTCGTAGCGCAGGGCGTCCACCATCAGGTAGGCCACCTTGCGGCCGCCTTCTTTGAGCCGATCTGCCACCAACCGATCGAAGGTATCGGCGTTGGCCAGGCGCCCGCTAGGCGGCCAACCAGCGGTCTCGACGTGCTTCACGAACACACCCTGAACCTTTTCGGCCAGACGCCGATAGCGAGCCCGTGCCTGGTTGATCACCTCGTGCATCAAGCCGTGCTGGTCGAGGAAGTCGCCTGCGGCTTGCTCGAACTCGCGCTGCAGGCGATCTGCTTCACGCAGGCTGCCCAGGTAGAAATCGATCAGCTCAGCCTGAGAGCGTGAGTGGTCTGGCAGCAGACGTTCAAAGTCTTCGCAGGCCTCGACCAGGCTCAGCCCGGACCGCACCAACTCCCACTGCGCCTGACTTTCGCCTTTGCCCAGCCACACCGAGCTTTTATGACGGGTCAGCACACGGCGTGTGGCATCAGTGTCGCCGGTCACGATGCCTTTGATCGCCGTGCGCAGGAAGGTCCGCTCCTCGAAGGGGAAAGTGTCGCGCTCCCCCAGGTCTTCAATCGACCCACACAGATCCGCCAGATTGAGCACTGTCTCGATGCCCTCGGCTCGCTCGATGTACACCGCGCGTGACTTCGGGTCGCTGCGCAGGCGGTCGCACACATCCTCGACGATAGGCCTGGCTTCCAAGGGGGCATATGGCACCCCTTTCAGGGTCTCTGGCAGCGCCAACGGTAAATCAAAAACGAACTCGCTGAACAGCAGATAGCGCCAAAGTTCATCCGCCAGGGCGGACCACGTCTTGCCGCGCGTCTTCACGCTCAGACCCAATGTGGCGCGGAGGAAGTCGCGCGCCTCTTGCACCCAGCCTTCCTGCCCCTTCAGCGCTTCGGTTTGGCTTGCGCTCGGCGCCAGTAGCGCCGCCAGAATCTCCCGGCCGGATTCCACCCGCAAGGTTGCCCGCAACTGGGGCCAGCTCACGCCGCCGCCGATGGCATCGATCACCGCAAAGGTCGGCCCCGCAGGCGACCCGGCAAACACCTGGCGGATCTCGGTGGCGTGATCCGGCCTGGCACGCAGGCAAAGGCTCAGATATTCGTCACCATCGTCCTGCGGGAACACCGCGCCGCATTCTGCATACAGCGCGAACGGGTCCGCCTGCTTTTGCTCGTCGGTTTCTGGCCGCCGGAAAGGCACATAGATCAACACCCCTTCCAGTGGGGCCTTGGGTTGCCCTACCTCGCGTAGTGCCAGCAGCGCCGCCTGGCGGCTTTCAATGCTACTTTCTGAGGCATCCACTACCCGCACCTTGCCTGCCGCCAGATCGAAACACTGCTCGCGGTAACGCTCGTCAGCGTCGTACACCACCATGCAGCCGGCTTGCTTCAAGCGCGGCCGCAGCACGCTCTCTCGGATAAATTCAGCAATACTCATTCATCACCCCCGTCCATCTTCCTGCCGCGCGCCTTTTTCGGTTTGGCCTCGGGCTCAATATACAGATCCTCCAGCCTGTGCGCGATGGCCAGCGACTTGTCGGTCTTAGACTTCTCGCGCACGCGATCGGGCCAGTAGTTCATGGCGAGATGTGCCCAATCGTAGTCACCTTTATCCAGCTTAGCCCAAGTGTCCTTGAGCACCTTCTGCCAAGGCTTGTGGCGAAACAACGGCCACAGTGGCGCAGCACAGATTTGGACCCCGTCATCTCGGTTAGGGTTGTAGTTGCGAGCCAGCCTGAGCACGGTATCGCGCAGCTCAATCAGTTCCAACTCGAAGGCTTGCAACGCCTCAAACTGCTTTTCATCGTCGCGGGTGCGGGCTGCGCCCTTGTTACGCAGCTGAGTCACATCGTCACCAACGTCTTTGAGCTTGGGCTCGACGAAATCGTTTATAGCGGTGTACAGCGTTTGGCTGTTGAGATTGTGATAATAGATCCAAAGGGTGTAGCTACCGGAAGTAGTGGACAGCGGCCAGTAAATCGGCGCCTTGCGGCGGCTCTTAGAATACTGGCGTAGATGAAATGCGAAGAAATCTCGTTGCAACCAACGGCGAACATCATTCGGCACCGCCACGTTAACGCGCGCCAGCACTTCCTCGATAAGCCGGGCGAGGTCATGCGGGTGTCCCGGGTCGTCCACCAAGATGCCGCCTCTGCCATGAAATGCTTCCGCGTCGTCACAAAGCATGCCCGGGCTTTGTGACGGCAATGGATCAAACGATGCGGGCTCAAGCGGGGTCTGGCGTTCCCCCGTCGCAAGCCTCCAATCAAACCGGCCAAAGGCTACTCCAACTGCCCACGAATGACGCGCACATGCCTTATCAACAAGTTCGCCCGCCTCAGCGGTATTTTCATCGTGCGCTTCGTCATCAGCGTCGACGTCGACCGCTCCAGGCGTTCGTACCAATGCCTCGTTGTGATCTCGCTGAAGAACACGAAATTCATCTGGCGTGAGCCCACACAAGTCAGCTATACGTCTATCGAAAGTCATGCCGATGAGGGTTTCACGATCGAAGGGTTGACGTCCTTCAGATTCATCATTGAGCGATGGTGATGTGAATAAAATTTCAGTCTCATCGCGTTTAAATCGTTCCGCCATACGACCACGTACATCGGAGATAATTCGCGACGCCTCACTGAGGTCATCCGCATCCGGCTTGACGTACGGTATCGCCGAAACCATCGAATTTTGGAACTTTAGCCGCCAGAATGCCTCGCCGCGGAAGCGCGCAACAGCAGTGGCAAGGTTTGATGACAACAGTACCGCCAACCACATCTCGCTATTCAGGTCAGGGTAAACCTGACTCCTACCTGCGGTCGGAATAACACCTGCCGGCACCAAATACGGAACCAAGCGACTCGAACGCAGCATATAGCTCAATGCTGGCAGAAAATAGGAGCTCTCTGAACGAACGTACTTCGACGGGGAATCGCCTTTTCCTACGTGGAAAGCGCGAATCTCTTCGCCATCCATCAGCCAATTTACGCAAACATGTATGGACGACAGCATTGGCGAAGCAGCCTCAGTTTTTGAATACCACGCCCATTTTTTTTTAGCACTAGACTCAAGGCACTCGATCCGCAGAGTTTGAAGATTAGATTTCTCGGACGGCACGACAATACGACCATTGTCTACCTCCCACCAAAGCCTCAGAAATCTGAAATCGTCTCCAGTCTGCAGACCAACTCGAATGGAACATGCAGACGGATCAATTGCAGGATGGGCTGCGATCTTCTTTGCAATCGAATCATTGATCCAATACACGTAAGGCATATCTTCGAAAACTGAGAACTGCTCGACCCGCCTCCTAAAAAAATTGGGACCACTGCAACCGCCCTTCAGCAAGCCAATTGATTCGAGCAGGCCGTCGTTTTTTTCGATTCGATTAAGTTCCCGAAAGAAGATCGCTTCGTCTCCCTTTCCGTTGCTCCGCTCCCACGTGACGGCTGCCGTTTCCACCATCGCATCGAGCACACCCTCGCCTAGGTCGGCAAAACTCTCCAGCGTGAGCTCCTCCGACAGCACCGACTTGCGAAATGCAGAGAAACTCTGAAGAAAGAAGCATGTGCGGCTGACTATCGCCCCGACACGGCCGCCGGGCCGCAATAATTGCGTTGCGCGCTCGATAAACTGAGTAAGAATATTTCCCTTGGATCGCGGCAGAGTCTCCTCAAGGTAAGATTTTGTCGAACGTGCCGGCTCTCCAAATGGTGGATTCATCACCAAGACATCAAATCGCTCGCGCAAGAGATCAATTAGTCGCAGGCCGTCCAAGGCATCTTGAGCAAATAGCCGTGCTTGATATGTCGATTTCGCCGCATGGGAAAAGCCGACGAGAGCTTCTCGCAACCTGGTTTCGGCCTGCCACCAAGTCTCTTGCTCTTGTTCAGCAAATAGACCGGTCCCTTCCCCTACATAGATTTCCCGAACGAGCCTTGGAAGGTCTTTTTCGACCTGTAGCAGTACTCCTAGTTCGGGAAGGCCCTTCAGAAGCTGCAATGCTTTCTCAAACAGTTCAGCATCCCGCTTGTCTAGCTCGGCCGAAAACTGCCGACGATGCTCGCGCTCCGCCGGCGGTGCAGTCGCAGCGATGACGTGACCATGGCCAATTAAGGGACGATCTTTGGCCTTAACCCCTGCTTCGTGCCAGGCTCGCTGTGCTCGCAGCCATAGCGCCAGCGAAGCGATTTGCGCAGCACGTGGGTCGATGTCTACGCCGTAGATGTTGTGCTCGATGATCAGGCGCGGCACGTCACGCAGGAACGCTGCCTCGTCGGCGTAGGTTTGGCTCAGCGGCTTTAATACCGCCGAGGCGTGGGTGGAAACGTCCAGCGAGCCTGGGCCATGCTGCCGCTCCCAATCCCACGCTTCACGGTAAATCTCGACGAACAGGTCGAACGCGTAAAGGCCGAAGTGCATGGATCCGCAAGCCGGGTCCAGCAATTTCAAGGTGCGAGGGTCGCGCAACTTGAGGGCAGTCCTGGGCTCTTCATCAGGTTTTGCCAGCAGGTATCGGCAATGCTCGCGCAGTTTAGTCTGTCCACCCGTTGCGTTGAACCACAGACGACCCAAGGTGTTGTCCACCAGAAACTCGACCACATAGCGTGGTGTGAAGAACTGGTTGCGCACTGCTAGCTCTCGACTATTGCGCGGCGCCTGTGAAGCATCACGCATCGCCTTGCGTTCTTCCTTGGAGTTGAAGTACTGGTAGATCCAGCCGATGGTTTCGTCCTCGCTCCACAGCGGGGCGATGTCGGCATTGTTGATCAGGTTAAGCGCTTGCAGCAGCGCTGCTTCGCGCGGGAACAAGCGGCCTTGGGGCGAGTAGCGATCGAACAGTCCTGGCAGGTCTTGGCTCAGCTCATCGAACACACTGAATAAATAGGTGCGATAGGCATCGCCGGTTTCACCCAGTCCTGTGCCGGCAAGACGGGCGTAGAGCTGAAACCCTTTGGCCTGGAAGCCATCGCCCACCGACTCGACCAACAACCCGCGCGCCTCGGCCATGCGCAACGCTGCCAAGCGGTTGAGCACAGTAAAGGCCTGTTCGCGAACGATACGGTCCAGCCCCTGCCTGGCATCCATGTCGCCACCGGCACAGTAGTGCGCCAGGGTGTCGCGCAAGATGCGCGCGGATTCGCGCTGTGCGTCATTGATGTGGCGCAGGTTGGCCAGTTCCGCAACGCTGCCTGCGTTCGGGTCCATGCCGTAGTCGTTCTGGAGTTGACGGGTGAACTCCTCTTCCAACACGCGGCGCGCGTCGTTGACAAAGCGCTGCAGGCGATTTCTTGTGGTTTGGTCGAAGGCCATGCTACTTCTTGCCTCCGTTACCTACCGAGAACGTCACTTCGATCTCCGAGTAGAGGCCGAGCTGCGCCTTGATTTCGTGGAGTTGCTGGATCAACGAGTCGATGTCCGCGGCCGATGTCATCTTCTCTGGTACGGAGATCGACTTGGAGAGCTTGACCGGACCTTTCTCGCCGGTCTTGGCCCGCTCTTCCTCCATACTTTGGCGAAGGCGCTCCTGGCCCTGGCGCTGGATGGAGCGCTTGAGCTCTTCGAGGGTGCTGTTGATGTCGTAGTCGCGGGCCAGGAGCTTCTTGAGTCCGGCCAGATCGTGGGTGGCTGCCAGAGCGAGCCCGTCCAGCCGGTTCACTGCGTTGCCACGCTCTTCTTGGGTGAGTCCGTCCCATTCGGGGATGCGCTGCAAGTCCTCGACGCCTTCCCTCAAACGCAGCTTCTGCTGCTCTGACAGGGTAATGACCGCATCACGCACACGGCCCTTCAGGTGGGTGAGCTGCGAATTGAAGTCGGCCGTGTGTTTGTAGAAGTCCTCTTTGCCCAGGCGCTCTGACAGGGTTCCAAGGTCTTCACTCAGTTCGCGGCGCAGCTCACCCGGCACTCCGGTGTCGGGCAATGCCTCGATGTCGCGGCGATGTGCTTGAAGATCCCGCAGGGTGGTGTCGAGTCCGTTGTCGAGCACGCGCTTCACTTCGAGCGCCCACTTGAGGTTGTCGTAAATGGCGGAGGTTTCGGCACCCAGGCGCTGGGGGGCATCCGAGGCATCGGTGAACAGGACGTCGGCAATGTCCTGGTTCAAGGTGCGGATGCGATCGCTGCCCGCCAGCCCAAGACCACAGAGCTTTTCGGCCAAGGAGCCGTAATCGTGCTGGAAGCGCGGGAAGTACTTGGCTGCTGCCTTGCTGATCTCCTGCTCTAGCGGAATGACCATGTCGCCGACCAGTTCGGTGAGCCGCTCCGCCGCCCGCCCGAGGGTTTCGATGGACGGGCGCTCGTCGCGCAGCGCGACACCGATCTGCTTGAAGGAGTTGTTGGTCTTGAGGGCATCGATCGCCTGTTGGCCAGCGGCAGTAACTTCTCGCCCTGAGACCTTGAGCTTGACTTCACCGGCCATCAGCATGGCAGCGACGATGTAGCGCGTTGTATCTGGCGACCAGCCGAAGGGGTCACTGCTGAAATCGTCGAGCAGGCGCTTGCCATCGACCGTGCCGCGCTTGTCGATGTAGTCGCGGATGCTGATCATCGCCTTGTGATCGGTCTTGAACGAGGCGCGACCCGCAGCCGTCTGCACCAGGCCGAGTGGGTCCAGGCTGCTGCTGATGGCGGCGGGGTTTGCGACCCTCAGAAATTTCTCGGCGGTGTCGGTGCCGGCGCGCACCGGGGCTTCGACATAGCGGTCGAACACCTGGTCAGCCACATCGGAGAGCAGCTTCTTGGCCGCTTCCAGCAGGTCTGCATCCAGCGCCGATACCGCCGTGGCCTGGCCACGGAAAACAAACGAGCCGGACTGCAGGGTCTGCTTGATCTTGCTCTGGAGTTGGGTCGCGAGCTTGGCGGCGCGATCAAGTTGACCTGTGCAATAGTCTTTGACCTCCTGATCCGGCTCATTGCGATGCAGTTCGGCGATGCGCTGGCAGCGATAGATTTCGTTGGCAAGGTCGTCCAGCTCATGGTTGGACCGGGCCAAAAGTCCGATGATGTTACGACCCGCGCGGCTGCGGGAGTCGTCCAGCATGCGGTTCTTGGCGGCCTCGTAGTCGCTGGCAGGCACCAGCTCTACGACGGTGTGGATGGTGCTCTGATCACCGGCCAGGCTGGTGATGGCGCTGCCTGCCTGGACTTTCAAGCCAGTAGCGACGGCCATCGTGCCGTGGAGGCTGACCCGGGGCAGCGGGTCGAAGGATTCGCGAAGCGCATCGTTGAAGATGCGCTTCACATCCACGGTGCGCAGCGCAATGGCGCCACGCTCCTGTTCGATGTCGCGCAGCTTCTCGCTGAGGAACACGAGGCTGCCATCTTTCTCACCGAGCGGGACATGCACGTCACCCAACATTTCTTCCACGGCCTTACGTACCGTGTCGAGCTGCGACGGCGCAGTGACGGATGGATGCATCAGGCTGGTGACGTTCTGCACCGACACCGGCAAGTTGCCGAGGATCTGCAACACGGCGACCGACTTCGCGATGTCCTGATGGAGCTGCGAATCCGGGAAGCGAATCTGAACCTTGCCAACCGCCTGATGAATGGAGGTAAAGGCACGGCGGATGTCCTTCTCCAGTTCGTCGTACAACGTGACCGTGGTGGCGACCCAGCCTACTGGGTGATCGGCCATCGCCTTGGAGCCGCCTTCGCCTTTGAGGACGTCCTGGATCACCTTGATTGCAGAGCGCAGGCCGATGCCACCGGTGGACTTGGCGAGGGCGCCAAGCAGGTGCAGCAGAATGTCAAAGTGAGCCGGCAGGAATGGGTAGAGATTGGTGAAGCTCTCCTTGCTGAAGTCCGTGTCGTAATACTTGGCGTCCTGCAGCTTGGTGTTGTGCCGCAGCGCCTGGCCGTGGGCATCGAACAGCTTGCCAAGCTCGGTCTCGCCGGCCGGCGATTTACCGAGCAGACGGCGATAGCAAATCTCTTTGATATCGCTCGATTCCAGGTCGATCTGGATCGGGAAACGATCCTTGAGCTTGTAGAGCTTGTCCGAGTTCAGCGCTGCGCGGGGGTCATCTTCGGTAAGCGTCTGCTGCGCGGTAGAGATGATCCAGGCCTTGCCGTCGCCCAGCCGCTTGAGGTTCTTAGCCAAGCCATCAAGGTTGAGGATCAGGTTGTCGCGCGAGGCAATGTACTGGCCGACCTCGTCGACGATGAAGATGATGTTCTGTTTGCCACTTTTCTCGCGGACGATGTCGATCATCTCCTGCACACGCTGGTCTTCGAACTGGAAGAAGCCCTCAGTGCTGGACGAGAAGGACTTGGCTTCCGGGAAGAGCGCTGGGTACATCTCGTGGGCGATCTTCGGAATCAGCCCGTCGATGGCCAGTGGGTTGTTTTGGACGCGAACCCAGGTCGCACCGGGCAGCGCCTTGGCGATGCGCTCATGAAGCTCGGGGGTGCGGCCGTCCTTCTCGATCATGCGTTCGAAGGCGGCAACCTTGAGGTTCCTCGAGTAACCGGCCCACTGTAGCACTTTGAAATAGAGGACGGTGGAGACGTCTTCCATCGTGGCGCCGGCGAGCATTTCACTAGCAAGGTCCAGCATGACCACGGCGGCCGGAAACCGCTGTGCGACGGTGCTCAGCAGGGCCTTGGTCTGCGGCTTGTGCAGCCGGTCCTGCAGGTATTTGATGAATGGCGTGCCGTCGATGGTGCGCTGATCATCAAACGCCAGGCCGAGATACTTGGTGAACGAGCTCTTACCTGACCCGTAGAAGCCCGAGACCCAGACACCGACCTCATTCTCCCCGCCGGACTCCATCGCCAGCTGCATGCGGTCAAGGAGCTTGCGGAACTGCTCCTCAATGCTCTCTGTGACCACATACTCGGAGATCTCAGCCTTCAGGCGGCCCTCTTGCGAGGCGCCATAGGTGATGACCTTCTCGATGGTCCGGTAGATGTCCTTGCTTGGATCGAAGAGTGATCGGATGCTCATAGGTTTGTCCCAAGGTTCTTTTATCTGTTCAGCCGCCGACGTGAACGGAGCGGTAGTTGCCATCTTCCGGGTAGAAGCCGAGAAACTTCAGGCGCGTCTTGCCGGTTCGCACGCCGGGGTACAGAAAAATCGTCGGCACGTGAAACTTGCCGTGGAGCTGACTTTCGATGGCGCCGATTCGCAAAAACGGATGCAGCGCTTCCAGGTCCGTCACGAAAAGCAGTGCGTTCTGCTGTCCTTCGAGCGGCTGTAGGGCATCCTCCAGGCGTTTCAGTAGGCCGTTATCCGCGGTCAGGATGTCCGCCAATGCCTTGTTGGTGCGCGGCCAGTCAAGCGGAGCGGATTTGTCTTCCATCACGCAGAGCGACCAGAACGGGTCATCTTTGAGCAACGCCCAGATCTGTTCTGTGATGGAGAACGTGTGCACTTCCCACCCTTCCTGGTGGAGCTTGGCCGCCCAGGCGGGCGTCTGTCGCTTCACCTCGAGGATCTGTTCGGGGGAAAAGACCAGGTAGTAAATCGGCTCGAAGCTCGCATGGCCGAGCTCGCGCCCGTGCCGGATGCGCTCGCGCAGTTCGTCGAAGTCAGCTTTGAGTGAGGACATCGCAGAGCGCCTCCATGTCTTGTCGTTTCCAGCTGATCCGGATCACATCACCAGCTGCTTGAACGATGAGCAATCCCTTCAGCGAAAGCCGCTTGATCTCTTCCAGCACGTCTTCGCGCGCCAGCCCAAATAGCTGCCAGTCTTCGTGTGTCAGCAGGGCATTATCACCGACGCCGGAAAAGTGCAGCTCGTAGGCAAGGTATGCGGCCACGCTTGGTACCATGCGGAACGGGAGGATGCGCCGCCCCTTGGTTGACGCTCCGCCGAGCAAACCAAAATCTGCGCAGCAGCCTGTCAAATAGCGGCCCATTCGCACTATCTGACCCTCTGCCCAGCGAGAAGGGGTCTTGCCATCATCGATCGCGCGCCGAATAAATTCCTCGGCGTTTTCTTTAGTAATCACGTCGACTGCGGACTCGTAGCTGCCCCAATACACAGTTCTAACAAAGTCAGCAAGTATCGGATTAGCGCGACAGGTATAAATAAAAAAAAGCTGAGCAATTTCGGGCTGCGTCAGATTCGGCAAGAGACGCTTTAAATCTGCCGCCCCACCGCTCTTCACCAGGTACCGGTTGGCAAAGCATCTAACAACAATGTTCCGCAAACGGTAGGCAGAAACGTTCGAAAAAAGTCCCAACTCCAGAACCTTTTTATAGAGTTCGTCAGCATTGGTATCTGGCACCCAGGCTTCCAACAAAATCTTCGTCTCATTGATCAGGCCCAACCCCATTGCCAGATTTGTGTCATATTTCTCTTGCTTAATCACGACTACACCGCCAGATACGGATAGATGTTGGTGTTCTTAATGAAAGCCGATAGGTAGGCGCCTGCGATAGCATTTAAGGCATCGGCGGAATCGAGGTCCCGGATGTTTCCGACAGCCGTCGGCCCCTCGCCGGCCGCGGTGCAGTTGGCGGCCAAATACTTCAACGCTTCCAGAGCCGCATCTTTGCTTTGAGTGGCTTGGCTGGCGATTTCTTCACCCACGCGGCTTTGTACCATAGCGTGCAGGTCTTGCTCGATTTCTTCGGGCAAACGGAATAGATGGTAGCTGCCTACGCTCAAATGCTCGTCGTGCAATCGTCTGGCGGCTTCCAGCACACCGTGGTACTGCGCGAGCCGGGACGTTTTCGAGAAGACGGGCTCCAGGAAGAGCCTGCTTGATGCCTCATAGAACGCCGTTGGCCACCAGGCAAACTGAGCGCGCTCGCCGAGGAAGCCGACGAGCATCCTCATTTGCAGCAATGTCGGCAGGTAGACTTCTTCCATTTCATTTCTCGTAGTTCGTTTGATCTGTCAGCGGGGCCGATGTGGGCCAGAATCGCAATTATTCAATCACGTTCCACTCCCACCCGAGCCGCATTTAGCGGGTGCATAGCATATAGGGGTTATCGTACTTTCCGTGCGAAATCTGGTGGTTTGATCATGAAAATCCATATTGATCATGAACTTGCGCAATCGCCTATTGCGCGAAAACTGCCGAACGGCCGAGCCTTGCTGCAAGCGGCGCTGCGCGCGGCTACCGCCAGATTTTGCACGGAAAGTACGATAACCTCGATTTCCTCTTCCGTTGCGACGGGCCGAGCCTGATCGAGCACCGTGCGGGGGGATGGAGAACATCTGTCAACGCAGCGCTAGTCACCAATGGGGCGTGTGCTTCAGGCCGACGTCCAAAGGGCTGGAGTTTGTACTGTAGGAGTGCCACTAGGTAGACGCCGAGTCACGAAAACATCTTTAGGTTCACAAGGCATGTTCTTGCCGCTTCGTCCCATCGCTTTCGCGATGGAACCCGCGCTGCTGGTCTCAAGCCGCCGGAGGCGCACAACAGGTCCGCATGGTTTTTTTGTCTGCTCCCAAATCTTCGCCGCGAATCCCTGCCGCTGCGCGACACGGCAGGAGCGAAGGCCTGCCGGTTTCCCCTAGTGCGGCTGGCCGTCCGGGCCCACAAGACGCATCAGCGTATGGACCTGCCTCGGCGCCCGGTTGCGCTCTTGCAGCTCGCGGGTCCTGATCTCGACCCGCCAGGGCGTCTGTGGAAGCGTGCGCGGGTCGACCGGCGGATGTTCGATGTCGATCTGTTCCTGGATTTGACGGATGACGGCCGGACTGACCGCGCCCTTCAGGACCAGCTGGCCGCCGTCTTCACCCATCGTATAGAAATCGAACCGTCTGGAATCCGGCAGCAAAAAGAGGGTTCCGGTCATCTCGACGTCGCGCTCGACAATCTCGATGGCCTGGGTACGCTCACGGGCCAGCGCGACGGCACGACGATCCAGCAGGAAGTCCCGGGTTCCGTCGACCACCCGCATCGTTGCACCTTGCTCGTCGAGCCGCTGGAAAAACTGCCTGAGAGTGACCAGGATGCGTTCATCCAGTTCAGTCGCCGCCTCTTCAAATACGGCTTCATCGTCGGCACCAACCCGCGAGAGGATGTCGGCGATTTCGTCGACGGCAGTCTTGAGCGGTGTCTCAACCATTTGAGGATTGCTGCCGGACTCTTCGAGTACGAATCCGACTGAGCCTCGCACGATGTTTGTCACCAGCATCTGTGACGTGTCGACGCGCGGAACCGGCCCGCGCTGAGCCAGCCGGCCGAACTCACGGCCGGAGAAGCGTTTCGAGACGAGCGCCTGCAGGTCCTCGAGCGCCCTGCCGGCAAAATCGGCGTTGATGCCGCGTGAGCCCTGAACCGGACCGCCACCGAAGAAGATGCCTAACTCGGCATGGGTCACCGTGCGCGCCATGACCTCGCCAAGCGCCTGTTCGATTTCTTCCTTGCGCGAGGCGAACTGATACCAGCCGATCGGATCGTCGGCTTCGCTGCGCGACGCGAGCAATGCCTCGACCGCAGACAGATCGGCTTTCAATGCATCAATTTCGAGTTTCCTAAGCATCGTCGTCGCCCTGCTCGTCAAACACCAGGTTCTGCAAATGGACCCGCGCCTGATCATCATCCGATACCAGCGGTATCTGGACCATCCCTTTCCACAGCGCGGTCGCGCGCTGATGCGAGAACAGGCCAAACCAGTAGCGCGTGTCATCGACCAGCAGTTCCGGTCGCTTGCCCATGTCTACAAAGTAGGCATCGCAGCTGTAGAGCCTCTTGCTTTCGCGCTGATCAAACAGCGCGCGGTGCGCTGTCATCCACGCATCGAAGGCGGGTTTGTCGGCAAACCGCGGTGGATGTCCAAACGTCACGACATCAATATCACCCGGCGGCCGTCCCCTTGCCTGTTCGACGTCCTCGACGAAACTGCCGTCCATCCATTGAAAAGCCCGCGCGGTGTCGACAGTCGCGGTCCGGAGTGCTTCGCGATAGTCGAGCAATCCGGTGAGGATGGTGCTCCGCTCAGGTGAGGTCGCAAACTGTTGGACGAACTCAAGCATCTGCGAGCGATACGGTGACATGGTCGCCGGTGATGTCGGATCGGCTCCGGTGAATGGCGGCAACACCATCGAGGCGTTGAATCGTGGCAGCACGTCTTTACCTGCGTTTTCTTATTGAACTTCAATTATGGCAAGAAGCCGGCGAACCAGCCATCGGAATGAATGGCCCGTGTGGGCTGGGTCCCACACGCGGGTAACACCATAGACGAGGCGTCGCTCATTGCGTGGCGCGCCGCTGAAAACACACTAGGCGAAACCCGCCCTTTTTCGCCCCGGGAGAAAATGCACACATCTGATAACTGGAGTTATCACGAGTGGCGAATTTACTTGGCAGATTTTGCGTGCTCCGCCATACTTCGCTGGAAGGCCCGCCCGGCAAGGCTTTGCCGGAACCTGTTTTTTCTGGACAGCGACTTAACCCGGAGACCGCCCGATGACGCCGCCCGAAATCAACCTGACGCAGCCCGACGCCGTCAGGCGCGAACTGCTCGACGACGACCGTGCCGTCAAAGACGAATTCGCGCGGCACCTCGACGGCGAGCTGAACGAGCTTGCCGAGGTCCTGGCCGCCTGCTTTCGCCTGCTGCCCGCGATCAACGAGGCGGCCAACCGGCTTCAGACGCAACGCAGTGCGCTCGTCGCCGGCTTCGCGTTCGGCGTGCTGGATGACCTCGTGATCTCTACCAAACTCATGCTGTCCGGCAAGGCGCCTGCCGCAGGCAATGTCATGCGTCAAGCGGTCGAAGGCATCGCCATGTCCATGCTCTGCTCGACGGACGAACTGCTGGTGGTCGAAATGAAGAAGAAACAAACGCCCGTCCGGGCGCGCTATTGGGAGAAGGTCTGGAGCGGCGACAGCCGGACACAGGGACACCTCGCAGTCACGCAGCTGGACTGGAACGCCGCCACACTGAAGCTGAACGGCGACGGGGTCGCACGTCTGCGTCACGCCAGGAAGCACTACAACACGTTCAGCCACTGCGGCACGCTGACGATCGCGAGCCGGGTCGCGCTCGACGTGCCCGGGATGGTCTACGTCGGCGGCCACTTCGATCCCGCGAAACTGGACGCATATCGCGTCGAGATGAATGAGCGGATCGGCCTGTGTCGCGTGCTGCCGCCGTTCATGGACCGCCTGCTTGCCACGATGCCGCGGCCGGCCGGTCGCCCGCTCGCGGCGGCACAGCCAGCGGAGCCGGCATGAAGCCCGCTGCGCGCCGGCTCACGCGTCAGCACTTCGCGCTGTATCGCGGCTGGTTGGAAGGCGCCGCGATCGAGGGGCTGCACTCGGCCTACGGTGAGGCGGGCAGTGACGTGCGCCTCACGCGCCGGCTCATCACCACGATGCGAGACGCGCTGGCCGTGGCGGCCCGTCGCGCGCGCGACATCGAGGCGGCCCACCTGCTGCGCCTGAAGCCCGGCAGCATCCCCCTCGTTGAACTGCACGGCCGCGACGACGTGCCGACGCTCGAGGACTACCGCGCGCAGGTCGATCCGGACGTGGTCTACGGCGAAGCGGAGCTCATCGAGCTCTACCGGGGGGATTTTCCGCCGCCGCCTTCGCCCACCCTTGACCGGAAAATCGCCCGCAATGCGCGGCTGCGCGCCCGCCAGGCCGCAGCGCTCGAGCGCATGGAACGCGCGCTGGTTCAAGACCCTTCGCCAGAGCACCCGCTCGACGGCTGGTTCGAGCCGGCGGTCGCGGCGCGCCTCGCCGCTGCGGGGCTGACCACCCTCGCCGACCTGCTCGCGCTGATCCAGCGCCGCCGGCAGCGCTGGTACACCGCCGTGCCCCGGCTCGGTCCGAAGGGCGCGCAGCGCATCACCGACTGGCTGGATCTGCACGCGCGTTCGCTGCACTGCATCCTCTCCCCGCTTGCGACCACGCCGCGCAGGCAGTTCGCGGTGGGCCATCCGGTGCTCACGCGACCGGCCGTCAGCGCTGACGTGGCGCCACTGGAGTCGCTGCGCGTGCCGCCCGAACTGGATGGATCGCAGGGCCTGAACCGGGCGCCCGTGCCCGCCCACCAGGCGGAACTCGCCACCGACCTGGACGCCGTCAACGCGTGGATTGCGATCCGCGGCGAGCGCAGCGCGCACACCGCCCGCGCCTACCGGCGCGAAGCCGAGCGGCTGCTGCTGTGGGCGATCATCGTGCGGCGCAAACCGCTGTCGTCGCTCAATACGCTGGACTGCCGCGAGTACATCAACGGCTTTCTGGCCGACCCGCAGCCGGCCGAGCGGTGGATCGGCAACGGCAAGGCCGAGCGGTTCGACCCGGCCTGGCGGCCGTTCGCGAAGAAACTGCCGCCGGCAAGCCGGGAGACTGCCCGCAAGATCCTGTCGGCCCTGTGCAGCTGGTTGGTTGAGGAACAGTACCTGCTGGTCAACCCGTTTCACGGGCTGCAGAAGGTGGACAGTGCGAAGCCGCTGGTCGACGTGACCGGGCGCACGCTCACGCACGCCCAGTGGCGGTTTGTGCTGCAGACCGTCAGCCGGCCGCTGAACCTGCCCGGCGGCTCGCCCGCCGACCAGCGCGACTATTTCGCGCTGCTGCTGGCGTATGCGACGGGCCTGCGCCGGGCCGAGCTGGCCACCGCCACCACCGGCGCGCTATCGCGCAAGGCACTGGATGCGGCCCTCGAGGACGCCTGGACCCTGCGGGTTATGGGCAAGGGCCGGCGGGAGCGGCAGGTGCCGATGCCGCACCGGCTGATGGAGGCGCTCGCGGCGTCGCTGCTGCTGCGGCCGACGGCCTGCACGTTCGAGACCGCGCCCGCCGGCACGCCGCTGATCGCTCACCTGAAAACCGGCAAGCCCCTGTCGCCCGATGCGCTGGCCCGGCTGTACAAAGCCATCTTCAAGCGGGCCGCGGACGCACTCGCGTCCACATACCCCGGTGCCGCGGCGGATCTGAAACGGGCCAGCACACACTGGCTGCGCCACACGCATGCGAATCACGCGCTCGACGCCGGCAGTGACCTGCGGGACGTGCAGACGGGCCTGGGCCACGCCAGTCTCGGCACGACGACCCTTTACACCAAAGGCGACGCGGCCCGGCAGTACCGCGCGGTGGAACGGTTTTTTGATGCGGCGCTGGAGGATGCTGCCGCCGCGTCGCCAGTCTGATCCGGCCGAATTCTGGCCAGCAGGCTCGAACTTTGAGAAATCTACATGACTGGCCGCGTGCGCTGTCGTAAGGTCCGAGGCGGGGCGTAGCTGACCAGCGGATCGACGTGGACACTTCTGGGGCAGTTGTCGGCACATCTCGGCCCCATATGCGGCCCCAAGTGGCCTGTGCTGCTACGTCCAATCGGCACTCGCGGTAGCAGCCATAATCCGTTCCGAATAGCGTTCGGATCGCGACACTCCACCCATGGCATGCGGCCGCGGAGCATTTTCGCCGCGGTACATGACTCGGGGCCCCTCGCAAGCAGGGCCTCCTCCGGCGAGTGTGCCTAGTAGCACACTCTTCCTGCGCCCCGCCGCTAAGGAGGCGCCGTCGGGGGTGGGCTAACTCCAGCCGTACGGCCCCAAGGATTTCACGGCTATTCATTCGACTCGGGTGAGTCGCCTCGGAAGCGGGGCTCGTCCAAAAAGTGTGCCTAGTAGCACACTTCCGTTCGTCACCCTGCGCCTCCGGTGGACGGCGAACCGCGCCTGCCACCGAGGAACCACGCGGGTGAGCGCACATCGGCATCGCGTGCGCCGGCAGTTGTATAAGCACCCTGAATCTTGCAGCCGAAAAAAAGCCCGCACCGAGGCGGGCTCCACACCTAATGGCAATGCCTCCACTCAAGAGGGGTCGCCGTTAAACAACTCGCTTATGACCTGGCGGATCCGGGTCTCCTGTGCATCTGACAGGACACCCGTTTTGATTTTTACGGTGAAGCTGTTCACGTCCTTGGTAATGCTGCCTGCGTGATTTTTCCCCGCAAAAAATTTTTCAATTGAGCGCTCGCGAGCCGTCTTGCTAGATGCGCGACGACCGACCAGGGCAGCAATCGCCGGCGCGTACTTACCTTGGTCTAGGTTTCCCGATACGACGTCCGGCCAAAGTTCGAGGGCAGCGGCCACCGCTTTCTCACCATGCTTCTTGATCACGTTCGCAATCGCATCGGCGGCATTGCCACCAATAAGCGTCGGATTGATATCGAGGTCGCTGGTGATGAACGCGGGTAGGCTGTCGAATGCAAGGTATCTATACAGCCCGCGCCGACTCATGCCGACAGCTTCGGCCAAACGCGTGCGATTTGGAAATTCCTTTTCGGTGCGGCGAATGGAGATGGAAATCTCATAGTCGGCCAGGTCATCCCGGCCGATGTTTTCCACCAGCGCCAGCACCGCCATATCCTGGTCCGTACAATCAACGACGAGGACTTTGATCTCCTCAGATCCGACCAGTTTGTGTGCGCGCCAACGCCGCTCGCCAGCAACGATCTGATAGGCAGACTCCGCTCGACGAACGACGATCGGTTGTAACAGCCCAACCTCGCGAATCGACTCCGCGAGTTCAGCTAACTTCGCCTCGTTGAAGACCCTCCGGGGCTGCCAAGGGTTCGGCACTATCTCTGACACGGGCAGCACTGATTGCGCGCCGCGCGTTTCCAGTTCCTGAATTTTGATATTGGCCGCAGCCAGGGCAGCAGCCATCCCCGGCCCGGTCTTCGGCTTATCGTTCGTTTGTCTAGAGGCTGTAACTTCGTCTTTCGGGATATCTGAAGCAGCGCGCAGATTGGCAGTCTGCTCGGCCATTCGAGCACGGATATTCATTTGCCGAGTCTCCACTGTTCGACATACATATCGTCAATCCACTTGCAGTATTCCCTGAGCGGCTGACGAACCCGCTCGACAGTTTTCGAACTCGCGTCCTTCTTGCTCAGGTCAAACACCGTCGACAATGCAAGCGCGCCGCTACTCATTGCCGAGCTTGCCGGAATTTCGGTTGTCGTAAGCCAGTCGCCATAGGCCCGTTGTGTCCATGGACGAACCACAGAAGCCGACGAAGTAGGGCTGTTATCGACCTTTGAAAGGATGATCGAAATGAAGTCGTACGCCTTGTTGGCCTCCCTCTCCATGAAGTTACTCGCGATGTCGGAGAACAGCCCCCAGAACGACACAGAACTGATGAAGTCGAGACTTTCCGGAACCAGCGGCATGACCATCGAATCCGCAGCCATCAACGCATTGAGCGTCAGGTAGGACAATGAAGGCGCCGTATCGAGGATGATGTAGTCGTACTGGCTGCGTAGCGACGCGAGACCTTCCCGGAGGATTGCCCAGAATTGAAAACTGGGCTTAGCCTTGAGCATCGACGGGATGTAGAACTCCGCGCTGAACAAGGAGGGGTGGGCTGCGATGACGTCCAGACCGTCCCAGTAGGTCTGCTTGATGAATGATGACAGTCCGCCTTCGATCGTCTGGTCATAGATGAACGGCAAAACAGTTGAATCTTCATCAACCTCCTTCTCTGCATACAGGCCGCAAAGCTCGGAAAGTGATGCCTGCGGGTCCAAGTCGATGGCGAGCACTCGCCGACCGCGGAGCGACAATCCTTGCGCGAGACACATTGATGTCGTCGTTTTGGTCGAACCGCCTTTGAAGTTGGCGACGAGGATGACCTTCCCGTCCGCACCGCGCGACCCGGTGACTAGCGGCGACTGATATATTTCGGATAGCTGCTGCACATACGTCCGCGCCTCGGCCAGTGTGAAATGGCGGCTACGACCAGTACCCGATGCCTCACCCGCAGGCAGCGTGCTTCCTTCCCTTGTGGCCTGGTAATGAATCTTCGTACGGTCCATTCCGCAAAGTTCGGCGACTTCCGCCGTAGTAAATGACGGAGCCGATTTTCGCGGTTTCGGCGTGAGGATACTATTACGCAAGTCTTCCGTGAGCGTGTTGAGCGTCTCCGCGAAACCCGCAAGTTCACCCAAGGTCACTCTTCGCGTAATTGCCGGGAATTCTGCTTTGGACATGGTTTTTAAGGTTTAGCCCGAAATCGATACGAAGCGTAGAATACTAGAAAAATACAAAAATGTGCCCGTGACTTAACCCCGTTTCCTAGAAACCGACGTTAAGTGGCTATTCCGCAACCAAAAACGCGTGCTAATTTCATAATATGGAATAACGCCAACCCCGTGAGGCGTTCTACACATGTTTTTCCGAATGAATTTTGAAAGGTCATGGTGAGGGAAATTGTTGGATTAGTGACGGCTCGGTCACGAAGGTGGGTGAGAAGTTTTGTTGAATACATACCGAGAAGAGGCGAGCGGGTTCAATTTGAAACGGGCGCGATCCGTCTTGCAGAGAATCACTGCGCAAAACCGGGCGCCCCACAATATTCCTCACCATCATCGCTCGCTTTGTCGGTCCGCCCTCCCAAGCCCGCTCACCATAAGTGAGCAGCGTCGACAGCGATCCAACAAAACTTTCTCACCATGCGATCACGGGAGCGCAACTCGGCACCCGCCACAATTCTCCTCACCATCGCGCCGGCAAAGTCGGGTTCTGCCTGGATACTCCCTAACTAGCGAGGCCATAACGCTTTTTTCCTTCTCCTCGTTTCGCCGTAGATAGCGCTGGCCAATACAAATTTGTTCACCGTCGCCAACAAAAAGCCTCACCACCGTCGCGGGTTAGGTCGCAGGAGCCCCGCAACATCAGGCTTTGTCGGCAGATCAGACGATCTTCAACAATTCATCTCACCATCGTCCCGCCCGCAGGAGAAGATCTCACCCTGAACGGGTAAACACTTCACTTTCATAGAGGAATTTCATCCACCTTTGCCTACAAAAGGCCTCACCTTTTAAACAAAATCACTCACCTTTGTAGGGCTAATTCGTTGTTTTTGTTCGAGTTTGATAGGCCCTGTAAGTTGGTAAGTTTGTTTTTTCTAAGACTTTAAAAAACACAAAACAAACAACTCGAGCCTCCCAGACAGAGCAACTTACCGACGCCATGGAGGTTCTGTTCTTGATCAATCAAGTTGCGAGGGTGGGTGAGCCGATTTGTTGAAACAGTATTTTCATGGTGAGCCTTTTTGTTTTGACATCTCACCTACGCGTGCTAGAGTTTCCGCGGCTAACAACTAAGAAGAGAGGGCCACGATGTCAACCGCCGTATCGACAAGCGCAACATCGCGGCAGATGTCGCTCGAACTGTTTGAGGAGATGCTGGCGTCCGACACGCCGATCCATAAATCAACCAAGGAAATCGGCTATCAGCGGAACAACGTTTTCGTTGATGTCACCGACGTCGGAGTCACGGCGCGTCGCCTGCTCGATGCAGCGCACTTCATTGTGGCGCAGGAGCCGACCACTCCGAAATATTACGACGTCGAGCTGAGCTACTTCAGGTGGCTCATGCGTTATGACAGCTACAACTATAAGCATCTGAGAACAGTCGTATCCGAAGCACAGAAGGCACTCATCCAGGTTTCCGCGGCGCCGCACGGTAGCACCTCACCTGAAAACGAAAAATGGGTATCCGTGCAACTGCTCGGCATTGTCGGTATCGACAAGGGACGCATAACGTTTGAAGTCCCGCAACCGCTCATCCGCCACATCAAGGACCCAGAAAAGTCGCACTGGTTGAGCCTTCGCATCACGTCGGCCTTCACCCTCACTTACGCACGTGCAATCTATGACCACGTCATTGCGTACGTGACGGACGGCATCACGGATTGGTTTGAACTCGATGTGATCCGAAACTGGCCCGGCAAAGCGGGCTCCAGCGCAACAGTCTTCAAGTATTTCAAGCGGGACAGTCTCGAGCCTGCGGTAAAGCAAATCAACGAAGTCTCTGACATCGAGCTCAGCTACGAGACGCGCACCGAAAGCCCGAAGTCCAAGAAGATTGACCGGATACGTTTCAGGCTTTCCAGGAAAGAAGGGGCCGACACCGTCCGCGCGAGCTTGATTGGGTTGAAGGAAACCTACACCACGTTGAAAAACGAATTCGCCTTCACCGAAAAGCAGTTCAGTGTCATCTCGCAGAACCGCGCCATCTGGTCCGATGAACGCATCCTTGATGCAATCGAATACACCCGCGCAAAGATTGATGACGCGAAGGTGACAAAGAGTCCTGCGGGCTATCTGATGAAGGCCATCACTGAGGGCTACAAGCTTTCAGAGGCTGAGCGCCGGATGAAAACGGTACTGACCCAGAAAGCTACGGAAGAGCAGGCTGAGGTGACTGCCAGAGCCTCCACGAGAATCGCGGTTGAAGCGAACAGTGCCGCTCGTGAGGAAGAAGCCAAGCTGCGATTGGCCGACGAGGTTCGCGCTGGTCGCGAAGCTTTCGACCACGCCGACGCGCGGGCAAAGAAAGACTTCATGCGCGCGTACATTGCGTCTCCTTCTGGCAAGCTGGCCATCAAACGTCTCAAGTTCGACATAGCCACCATCGGCGAAGCAGATGTGCTCAACCACGCGGACCTTTCCTTTGCCTTCTACCATTTCGTGTACCTGCGCAACAAACCCAAGGCAGCCCGAGCGCGCGCCTGACCGGCAGAAAACTAACGGGAGCGTTGCCAACCTGAGGAAAAACGCGCACACGGTGGTCAACTACAGCGCCCGGCATCGCAAGGGCCTGCCGATCAGCAGCAGCATCGCCGAGTCCGCGGTGAATCAGGTCATCAGCCACCGCATGGCCAAGAAGCGAAAGATGCGCTGGACTGACGAAGGGGCGCACTGCATGGCGCAGGTCAGGGTCGCGGTTTTGAACGGGAAATTCTCGCCCCACCGCATCTCGGCGCTCGAGATAGCCGCCCCGCGTCACGGCAAATGCATCGGCGCAGCATCGCCTGGCCGGCACCGACCAACGAACAGAACAGACCGTGCAACCATGCCGCACGCCAAGGCGGCCTGACGAAATCGGCCTCCCCAACTTTTGCACACTCCCGCCTGCGCGGGTCGTCGATCTCCCCCCAAAGGGGGTTTGGGGGCGATCATTCGCTGAAAGTAACCTGCAGTCCGGCCCGGACCGGCGATGCCCTGGCAGCAACTATCTTCTCTGCCATTTTGGTGTAAAATGGATGCCAAATGGCAGAAGGTGAAACCGATGAACGTCATCGAGAAGGTATCAGCCGATTCATTGCTGGGAGGCCGGTCGGTATTTCCGCGTTCTCCCCGATCCGGCCTTGAATGGGTGGACGTGGTCCGCCACGGCATTTCGTCGCGGGCGCTGGACGCGATGCTCAAATCCATCGGACTTTCGCAAGCAGAACTGGCGCAGGCGCTCGATATCCCGGAGCGTACCTTGGCGCGTCGCAAGCGGGAAGGGGTGTTGAGCCGTGAGGAGTCAGCCAAGCTGCTGCGACTCGCGCGTGTCGCCGCGCGCGCTGCCGAGGTGTTTGACGATCTCGACCTGGCACTCGCCTGGCTTAAGACGCCGGTTGCTGCCCTGGAAGACGCCACTCCACTGAGTCTTGTCGATACCGACATTGGCACCGATAGCGTGATGGATACGCTGGGACGCATCGAGCATGGCGTGTTTGCGTGATGTTCACGGCATGGCGGGTAGTAACTGAACGATATGCGGATACCGCTTTTTCTGGGGAAGGAGCGCGATTGTACGGTGGCCGGTGGAACCCCAAAGGCGTCGCGATGGTGTATACGGCGCAGACGCAATCGCTCGCTCTGCTCGAGATGTTGGTCCAGGATTCACCGCTGCGCGCCCGCTATGTGATGATCCCGGTCAGTATCCCGGAGAAAATCGTCGAACGTATCGATCCCGCCAGTTTGCCTCGCGACTGGCGGGACATTTCAGCGCGGGCCGAACTGCAGCAACTAGGATCGGCGTGGGAGCGGAAGCGAACCAGCGCCGTGCTGGCTGTTCCCAGTGCGGTCGTTCCTGCGGAATCCAATTATTTGCTCAATCCCAATCATCCGGACTTCGCGCTCGTCCTGGTTGGACCGCGTGATGAGTGGTTGACCGACCCTCGGTTATTGCGGCGCGCGGCTGCAAAGGGATCGTGACGGGCATCTCATGTGGCGGTGGCAAGCGGACGATGGCGTGTGATCAACCAATCCGCCGGACATGCTTCGCTGGATGCCGCCATTCAAGGTGCCTGTGTGTTGTCAAAACCGGTTGCATCATGCGTTCAGGGACGTAGCCAGTCAGGGACCACCGGCGGAACCGGTTCTGCAGGATCTTGAACTGACTCGTGCCGATCCAGTCAGTGGGGGATTATTTTTCGTTACGGTCACGGTCGATGTAACGGTTAAATGCGGCTTCGTCGTCGTAAAGTGACCTCGAAAACGTGTCGTCGGCCCAGTCGATCAGGCGCTCGATCACCGCGCGCCGGGACAGGCCGAAGTGCGCGACCAGCCGCTCCAGCGCGAAAAACTGGGTGCCAGTCATCGTCAGGTTCAGACGCCGCTCGCCAGAATCGGCGTCTTCCTGACGCGGAAGCCGTCCGAGGACCGCCGCCGCATCGGAAGGAGCCCGGGCGGACGGCTTCGCCCGTGACACAGTCTCAAGCTCGCGCCGCGCCTGTACCAGTTCACCACGCAGCTGCTCGCACTCCCGCATCAGGGCGTCATGGGCGTCGGCAGGCGGAGGGATATTTTTCGTTACAGTAACGGATTTTGTGCGCGCGCCATGTCGGGCTCGCCACGCTGCCTGACGCTCGGCGTTCGACATCGCATCCGGCTTCCGTGGCCGGCCACGGCCACGCTTTTCAGTGCTGCCGGTTACCTTGTCGTTTGCCGGTGAAGGCATGATCCATCCTGGTGCGGTTGACCACATCAATTTTACGTTATTCATAACGATAGATGTGATATTTCGTTACGCGTAACGTAAATGTGCACAACCTGCCTTGCACGGCACGTATTCACCCGGGCAGATGGTTGCAGGTGTCGGGTCCCAGCCCGGGTGTCGGTCCTCGGAGAGGATCGCTCACGTCGCAAGGCCGATTGCAACCCGACATGGTCTCTTTATCTTTATTCGTTTTGTTACGTGACACACTCGGGGAGGCCGTCAGGGAAGAGGGCATCTGAAGATTCGGAAATACTGGGATGGCCCCAGCCTCGCGTACGTAAACGTCCGGATCTTGAGGGGCACCCCGATCAGTCGCGACCCCCGGCGTGATACAGGAACCGCAGGATTGCGAATCATCAGCGTATCGAGGCTATTCTTCTGTTTCCCAGATGTGGCCAAATCCGGCGGCATGGCAGAGTAGCGCCCATGCGGAATAGGGGATTTCATTTTCGCCGCTGATCCAACGACGTATCTGCCGCCCGCTCTTGTCAGCGAGGTCCAGAAATTCCGCTGCACTACGTCCGGTAAAACCGGCCAGCCGGACTACCTCCTGGATTTCAGCCCCGGTCGGTTTGGCCCAATAGATCGCGGGCTGCAAGCATTCGCGTCGGATTGTCGTGGTTGTATCAACTGCCATATGCTTTTCCCCTGGTACTCTTACGTTCGTCTCAACTACTGGCGCATAAGGCGTGCGCCCGGAATCTAAAGCCACTGCGGCGGGAGCTCGCCTTCCTTCATGTCGAGTGGCCCTTCGTGCCACTCACGCGGCCGCCACGCCCCGCGATGCAGGTCGATAAGATCGCGGCTATACGCTCCGAGTCGCCAGCTGAAAAGTGTAGTTCGATCGGCAGCTGGCGTGCAGAGTCCCCGTCAATCGCCACCGCGAGCGTCATATCGCGATAACCTGGTGCTTCCTGATTCGTCACGGAGCGGGCCTGATAGCGTTCGCCATGAACCGGCGCCGGCTCCGGCGCGGGGCGTTTGTCCAGATTCCAGCGCGTGATTATCTGCTGCCAGCGCTGCTCACCGCCAGGAAAATAGCCGTGCACTTCAACAGTCGGGCGGTGGTCGAGTCGCAGCACGTCGAGACAGTGCTCGAACAGATCGTCGTCTAACGCCCGCAGCGCCGTGAGGTCGAAACGGTAATCGGTGCCGTTGTACAGGCCCGCGAGAAATTCGGCGACGGTCTCCGCCTGTTCGGTGGCGCCTTCGGCCACGTCAACGAGCTGCAGGAGCGAATCGAGGCCGCGGTCACGATCGCCAACGCGGATCTCCGCTGCGCGCTGCGCTGGCGTCTGGCCGCCGTGCGCGTTCGCAAAAGACTCCGTGATGGTGTTCCGGAACGCCTCGAGGAGGTGCTCGGGCACGTCGCTGGTAATCCGGTGCGTTTTCGGGCGGGGCGGAATGTTCATGGTGTTACCTTGATGGTCCGAAGTAGGAGGCTTCGGCCTCGTACCCGCGTTCGGTAATAAAAGCGGCGATGCTGAACGACACTGTTGCATCGAGGGCATCGGCCAATGCAAGCCCGGAAACCATCCCGCGGAAATATTCGCTACTGTACCCAACGCCAGTTCCTTGCTGCCGTTCGCGCCAGGTCACAACCATGTGTGCCTTGAGACGTTTCAGTTCGTCGGCGCGAGCGTAGATCGTTCTGCCTTCCATGTCAGGTCCTGTTGATTCAATCCGTATAAGGGATCGTACGACAGCGCTGGCCTCAGCGGGCCGCAAGCCGATCCAGGATCCAGCCCCCACGGCTTCGCCGCGGAGGAAACACGCAGCCTCCGGCTGCTCGACGACCCCGGCCGCGGTTCGCTTGCGCTGTACCGGATCGTCCCGGCGCTAATGCGCCGCGCCGGCGCTCTCCCCACGCCTACTGGCGCGGGTCCCCGTGCGCCTCGATCCGGGCGCGTCGGCGCGCGCGTGACGCCTGCGGTTATCCGGGCTCAAGGTTTGGCAGGAAGGGGGTGCCCTTTCCGGACGGCTGGGACGCCCATGTCGCCGAGGCTATTTCGGGCAGGCATGAGCCGGAAGGAACCACCGCAGCCCAGGGTCTCAGCGTCAACTCCTGTATTGGTCAACAGCCCCGGCATGAACCGGGGCCGACATGCATCATTCCTGACGCCGCGCGAGTTGCGCCCGCTTGAGTTCGCCAGGCGCGCCGAAGTCGAAGTTATCGACCGTGAAGTTATATCCGTAACGCTCGATGCCTTCACCGTCCGTGAAATCGTTGTTCGACAGCTTCGCCTCAACGATCAGTTGATCGCCCTTCAGAACGTTTCTGGCGATGGCCTCACCACGCGAACCAAAGGCGGTGAACTGGATTTTCACCTGACGCTCTTTCGCTTCACCGCTGCCTTCGTCGCGACCGGCGTACTCGTTGGAAATCAGGGTGAATTTCGTCACCTTCGAATCACCGTGATTCGCAAGCACAGGGGCGGCGGCAACACGGCCAGTAAAGAAAAGCTTGTTCATGATTGGTACTCCTTAAAGTTTGAATGAAACAGAGGATAACTTTCGTTCAAAATCCTGACTCGGGTAGGGCAGGCTGCGGGGCACGGGGTGGCACACGATGAAACTCGGAGAGAGCGTTGCGGGCTATCGCGCGCAACTCTTCCCGGTGCATGTCGATTGGGTGCCCGTCGCGGTCCAGCATGTTGGCAATCCGGTCGAGTGCTTCGGCGGAGCGCGCTGCGGCATCGGCGGACAAGGCCATGCGGAACAGTTCCGCGCGGACCAGAGAACGATCGCCGTATTGATAGACGGCCAGCAGCGGAAGGAGGGCGGACAGCCACGTTGGGCGGATGTGAGCGGTATCCATGTCGGTTTCCATAGTTGAGGTCATGCCCGGCCCGAAGGCCGGGCGCACCTGTCAGCCGCGCAGGCGGCACAGTTCGTCGGCGAGCACCCAGAGGGCGCGGTTAAGCCTGATGTTCTGGTCAATGCCGGTCACGGCGCGGGTTGTGGTCGCCCGCCCATTCGCATTACGACCGCGCAGGCCGCCGTTGATCATTTTCTCCTGCACTCGATTGAATGTTGTCCACAGGTCTGGTGCGCGATCCTCCATGCGATGCGGTGTCAGAAGTTGCTGTTCAGTGATCGGCGCGGGCCTGTCGTCGTCGTACCGCAGCGTAAGCGCGGACCGCGCGAAGGCGGTCTGTTCGCCGTCGGTCAACGCGAGACCGGCCATCTTCTCGCGCTGCTGGGTCGCCGCCTCGAAGCTGTCGAGCACCTTGAACGCTCCCTCGATCACCTCGCCGACCACGTCGCCCTTATGAGGCACGCGGATATCACCAATGGTGTCTCCGCAGACCATACCGTTCTGGCACACAAACCGGAACATCCCGGCGAGCATCTGGTAGCTGCTGCTGCCGTCGTGGCTGTTCAGAAGGATGATTTCGTTGGCTTCGCGGCCCGCGATCTGGTCGGCGTGGCGCAGGCGGACCATATGTTTCGTGTGTGCGCGCTTGTCGTCGGCGCGTACGCGGGTCTGACAGGCCATGAAAGGCTGAAAACCTTCCTTGCGCAGGCCGTCTAGTACGTCGCTGGTTGGAATGTAGGTGTACCGTTCCGAGCGGCTTTCGTGCGCGGACGGCGCGAAGATCGACGGGGCAACCTCTGCAATCTCGTCATTCGTCAGCGGGCGATCCGAACGTGTGCCAACTGCGTTGCGTCCGAAGCGGCTTGTCAGGTAAGTGGTGCCCATGCTGTTCCCCAATATCAGGATCAGCCCCAG
Source organism: Paraburkholderia sp. FW306-02-B (assembly GCF_058782725.1). Classification (NCBI taxonomy): domain Bacteria; kingdom Pseudomonadati; phylum Pseudomonadota; class Betaproteobacteria; order Burkholderiales; family Burkholderiaceae; genus Paraburkholderia; species Paraburkholderia sp. FW306-02-B. The sequence continues at coordinate 44,926 of NZ_JBYSXZ010000004.1, read as the reverse complement.
CCCACAGGCCGGAGCCGTGAGTGGTCAATGCGTCAGTCGATGGCGCGCAGAATGTTGGCGGCCTCTACGTGCTGCGCCGCGTAGGCCCGCAGCGCGTGGTAGTGGTCAATGATCCTGTCATCGCCGCACTTTTCCGCCAGATGACACAGGGCAAACAGCGTGACGACGATGCCGAACGCGTCAGCGCCCATCGTGTCGCTGTAGCCGTTCATGTGCCACCGCACATGCACCCGTCCGCAGTTCGCTGGAGCCATATAGAAGCCGCTGTTCGACAACTGGAAGAAGTCCCACGAACCGCCCTTGTAGGCACTCGAAAGGCGGGCAGCCCAGTCGTACACCAATGCCTCGCCCCGAAGGTATTGCGCGCCCAGGTAGTGAGGAAGGAAATTCAGACGCAACTCATCGACGACGACTGCCGACGAGATTCTGGTTTCATTGTCAATCACGGTTATCTCCGGAAATGGGCCGCAGCGGAATGCCGGGCCACGCTTTTATATTAGGTCGTATTGACCGTTATATCAAGATTTTAACGATCTTGTTTTTCAATTATAAATATAAACCTATTTAAAATATAAATCAAATCATTGTGTTTTATAAGGGCAATTAGACCTATCATATCCATGTGGCCGGGCATTCCGCTGCGGCCCATTTCCGGAGGCATCCATAATGGAAGTCGTTGAAATCCTTGTAACTGAATCCGTTCTCGAAGCTATTTCGAGCACGTCCCGAAAGATCGTATCGTGACCGTTGTTGGCGAGACGGTTTCCCCGCAGGCCGTAAGCGAACTGCGCGGGATGAAAAAGGGAGATGCCGCTGCTGCCGCCGAGCTTCGCATGACGGACTCGGGCTGGTTGCCGGAAGTGCTGCGCAACCGTGAGGTGCCGAAACATGTCACGGACGGCCATTGGGAGGATGACGAGGAAAGCGACGCCGACAGCACCCAGGATGAGTGCAACGACGGGGATGCGGAGGAAGCCGAAGCCGCCTGAGCCCTGATGCACTTTGCGTAAGTGCAGGCATGTCACATGCCGCCGTCCGGGTGAAAGTCCGGGCGGTTTTTTGCTTTACGAGTACTGCATAGGAAAAAAGAAGCCGGTACGCAGCCCGGCTTTCCGAGGCTCCTACCGCGTGCCTTTGGGGACCAGGCAGCTGCACGACGAATATGCCAGGCCGCGCGTCTGATGAGACCGCGATTTGCGAAACAGAATGTAACTACGCGGTGCGAACCAAGGCGGCATCGCGCGCGCCGCGCGCCCGTATCGAGGGCCACGGGGACCCATGCAGAATGCATGGGGAGCGGCCCGACCCGGCGCAGCGCGGCGGGGCGATGCGGTTCAGGGTTTCGTGTGCCGAGGATATTTTTTCTTGAGCGCATCAATATCGGCATTGCTCACGCGAGGTTCGCCGTACTGTTCGGCGTAGAGGCGGTTCAACTGCATGCTTGAGAGGTGGGTATTTTCGGACTGCAATTGCTCGAAGGTTTTGATGCGAGTCTGGGCCGGTGCCGGTGCATCGGTCGTGGGAGGCGCAGGCTTGTGCGCTTCGAGAGGGGGTGTTGCTCGGGAGGCAGTCACGGGGGCCGGGGCGCTGGGGCGGGCTGCCGCAGCGCCGGATTTGCGTCCGGAACCGGGCGTAGAGGCGGTCTTTCGAAGCCTGTACAGGGTTCCGTGAAACGTCCGAAGGGAGATATCGAGTCCCTGTTCGCGCAAGGTATTCAGGATTTCAACGGCGGGAACGCGAGCGGCGAGCGCCGCCTCGATGTCCGGAAGGAGGGTCTTGAGATGGGAAGCCTTGCTGCGTTTCGGGCTTGTGCTGGCAAGGCGGCGCAGCGCGGAAGCAAGCTGTTCGTGATTCATGGGGAAATGGCGAATAAATGTAGTATGGGCGTAGTATGAATGACGACAGCATGTAGGGGCAAGGTTGTATTGTGTAGTATTCCGATGCAATGCGTGATGTATTGGTGTAGTAGGGCCGTAGAATATGCGTTGGAAATAATGTGTGGCGAAAGCGGGGCGAGGCACGTCGAATATGTTTACGTAACGCTACGCGTTCCGTAAAATATTTCGTGCCAAAGGGGCGAGCCCCTTTGAAACCCCGACGCGATCTACTGCCGCGTCAGACTGGTCGGTGGCTCCGCCACCGACATTAAGCACTGCCTGGTATGCGTAATGAATACGGAGGTGCAGTCATGATTCCTTGCAGCGAATGGGTGATCCAGCTTGTAGTGGGGCCGCGTGCCGACGAGCGTGGCAGCGAGCCGCGTTATCTGCCGTGGGCGGGCTATACGCGGCCAATGACGGGCGACCAGGCGATGCGTGCGTTGCGCGAGTGCGAGTCGCGCTGGCCGGAATACGAGTTTCGCGCGCATCCGATCGAGGACGATGGCAGGCCGTTCGCGATGGTCGGTGCTGACATCGACCGTAGTCGCTCGACGGGGCTCTGGTGATGCCCAAGCAAAAAAGCAATGGCGGGGCAGGGCTGGGCAAGCCGATCGCGTTCCGTCTGTCGGATGCGGATCGCGATGCATACCTTGCAAAGGTGGCGCAAAGCGGGATGACGCAATCAGAATTCTTCCGGCAGGCGGTGCTGACCAACCGTACGCAGGTGATCGCGCGGCCGGTGGCCAGCGGGGACCGCAAGCGGCTGCTGTACATCTTCAACAAGACCAGTAACAACCTGAACCAGATTGCACACCGCGCGAACTCCGAACACGTTCGCGGGAAGCTTTCGGAAGCGACTTACGAGCAGTTGCTCACGCAGCTGCAGCTGATCGGGCAGTACCTCAGGGCAACCCTGAACAAGGTCGACTGATAGCGATGGGAATGGATCAAAAGCAGGCGGCCATCATGGCGGTGATCGAGCTGGAGACGAAGCTGCACTTCGATCGCGACCATGACGGTGCGCATACGCTGACGCAGACGGACTGCGACAGCGCCCGGGCGTCGGTCTCCGCTGCCGGCCATCTGTTGCCGTCGATCGTGCACAGCACGCTACTGTTCCGAATCGAAGGGGAGCAGCGCTGGCTTGCCGAGCGCAAGGCGCAGGGGTAGGGCGATGCTCATACGCGTACGCGGCTATCACGACGGGATCAAGGACTATCTGGAGAAGGGCCAGAAGCAGGGTCGCGAGATGGAGCGCGACGAGATGGATGACCGCGTGATCCTTGCCGGCGATCTCGATCTGACGAACGACATCATCCAGTCGATCGACACGGACGCCGAGCGCTACCTGCATGTCACGCTGTCATTCAAGGAAGACGAGGTTGACCACGAGCTGTTAGGTGAGATTGTTCGGGAGTTCGAGGCGTTTGCGTTTGCCGCGTACCGTCGGGACGAATACAACTTCTACGCTGAAGCGCATGTGCCGCGGATCAAGAGCTATGCGGACCGCAAGACGGGGGAGCCTGTCGAGCGCAAGGTGCACGTGCATATCGTGATTCCGGAAATGAATCTTGTGACAGGCCGACGGCTCGATCCGTTCGGGAAGGTTGACCATAACGAGCGCTACCTCGAGGCCTTTCAGGAGCACATCAACGCGAAGTACGGACTCGCGAGTCCGAAAGACAACCGACGTGTGCAGTTCACCGACGCGTCCGAGATGATCAGCCGGTACAAGGGCGATGTGTTCGAGGGCGCTAACCGCGAGCTGAAGGCCTCGATTCTTGAGGCAGTGATGACGCGTGATGTGTCCAGGTATGACGACTTCAGGGCCTTGATCACGGAGTACGGCGAGACGCGCACACGCAATGCGGGCAGGGAGTCGGAGTACGAGAACGTCAAACCGGCCGGTGCCGCGAAGGGTGTGAACCTGAAGGAGTTTGTGTTCTCGCGTGAATTCATCGAGCTCGATGCTACGGCCAAGCGTGAGGCGCTCGAATCGAATGTGCATGCGCAGTATGTCGAGCCAGGCGTATCGCGCGATACGCCGCAGATCTATCTCGATTCGCTCAAGACGTGGCACGACACTCGCGCGCGCGAGATCAAGTATCTGAACAGCGGCAGCAGTTTTTACAAGACGTATCAGGCAGCGTCGCCGGCGGAGCAGCGGCGCATTCTCGATCACCGCGAACAGCGGTTCTACGATGCAACAGGAGGGTTCAATGAGCGCACACGAGAGCGAAGACAACAGCTCCACGATCGATCCGGACACTGGCGAGATTGGAGCCGGCTGGGGGCCGCCGGAGCAGGAGGGCGGGCGCGGGAGCGCGGCGCCGGGCGGGAGCCGGAAAGGGCAGGGCAGTCGCAGCAATGGTGGAACGAGCTCGAACGCGCGCACCGCGAAATCACGGGGCGATGGCGAGTCGGAGCGGATCACGACTTTGACGCTCGCTTCGATCGATCCGGCGCGCCGTCCCAATCCACCCACCGTGTGCATGGCATGCCCAGCCGCGGTGTGGATGGCGACGCCGCGCGACGTCAAGTGCTTCTGCCGCCTGATGCATTACTGGAGCTGGGAAACCAGCAAGCCGAACGAATTGACGCATTGCGATGGTCTGGCGATCGCGAGCGAGCGGGAAGAGAACAGCTAGAAACATCGGTCCCCCGGCTGCGATGGCGCGAAGGTGCCGACCGCGACTTCGAACCCGGCGGAAGTTACGACGAGAGGGAGGGGCGCTGGCAATCGTCCGGCGCTCGCGATGCCGTTGACGGGTCCGACGGCGAGCCGGAGTGGAAAGTGATGGTCGATCGCATGTTTGTCGCGTGGGACCAGGCAGATGAGGCGGGGCGGACGCGTCTCACGCGCACCGGTGCCGAGAAGTTCATGCGGGCGGGAGGGCCGTTCGGCGCACGCGAGCCTTTTGGTCTGAGCGGCGGCCGCCTGCCTGCAGGGTTCGGACCACGTGAGGAAATCCGCAGCCTCGCGGATGTGCAATCGTTCGATGCGATCGAATCGTTGCCGTTCGAGGTCCGGCCAACTGATGCGCCGCCGACGACGGACGCTGCGTCGGTCGATTTCAATGCGAGTGCGCACGCGTCGACGGGCCGGGCAGCCGATACCGTTCGCGACCAGTTCGCACGTGACCTGTCCGAGGCTCGCACGGCGCGACGTGCCCGGGAGCGGGATGAATTCACCGAGATCCGTGCGACGCTAGACGCGGGCCGGCTGCTGGCCGCGCTTGCGCACTCGCACGGACTGATCGTCGAAAAGTATGCGATCGGTAAAGGCGCGAATGGCGGTGACAGAATCCGGGCCGGTTCGCGCAATCTGAATGTGTCTGACTTCCTCACCAAAGAGATGAACCTGTCATGGGAGGACGCTGCGCAGCTGCTGCGCGAGACCTATCGTGCACAGACAGGACGTGATCCGGAGCATGCGCCGAGGCGTACGCCTGAACGGGACCTATGGGGCGAGTTCCAGCAATGGCGATCGGCATACCGCAACGAGCTACGTCGCGCGTGGGATGCGCAGGCCGATCATGAGAGTGAGCGGCGAAGGGCGGTCAAATCGGAGTTCTACCGTGCCCGCAGCGCGCTTGTCGACCGCATCGACCTGTCAGGCGCGCAGCGCCGCGAGCAGCTGTCTGCAGCACGTGTTGCGCGCCTTGAGGCAGAGGCCGCGCTGCGTGTGCAGATTGCGAAAGAGCGGGATGCGCTGAAGGGCGCCGCAAGCCGGCCGTTGACCGAGCAGTATCGTGACTTCCTGCAGGAGCGCGCGCAGGGAGGCGACGAACGGGCGCTGCGTGAGTTGCGCCGGATGCAGCAGATCCGCCTGCGGACGAAACGTGCAGACGACGAACGCGCGGTCATTTTCAGTACGCCGTCGCGTGCTGTGGAGCGACCGGCAGCGCACGATCGCAACGAGATCATCTACGCCGGCCCGTCGATCACGTACGAGGTGCGGGCCAGTGGCGAGGTCGACTACCGGAAGGACGGCGTGGCGTTCCTCGTCGACGAGGGCCGCACATTGCGCCTGTGGGATAGCGAGCGCGAGGCGATCGAGATTGCGCTGCATTTCGCGCAGCAGAAGTTCGGCTCCATGCTCTCGCTGTCCGGACCCGAGGCGTTCCAAGCAGCCGCCGCGCGCGTAGCAGCCGACACTCGCATACGCATCGTGTTCGATCAGCCGCACCTGGAGAGTATCCGGCAGGTCCGGCTTGCGGAGCTCGATGCCGAGGTGCTGGAACGTCGGGCAGCGCAGCGTGAGCGCGACGCATGGGAGCGCAATGAGCTGCGCGATGCCGTGCGCCATCCGCCGCCACCCACTCCGGAAGATCCGGCCAATCCAGACCAGGATGCGGCATCGCCTGCTGATCCCGATGCACCCGACAGTGGGCCAGATATTGACCGATGAATCATCAAACTGAGAGAAGAAAATGAACCAGCTTGCACACATCGACCGCGACGGCCCGGTTGCGGTTGCGGTCGCGTCCGGGCCTCGGGCCTTGTTGCCCGAGTTCATCACAAAACTGATTCTCGAACGGTCCCCGTCGATTGGTCGAATTCGCAACCTGAGGATTATTTGATAATCGTGCCTTGGTGGCTCATGGCATGAACAAACCGTGACGAGCCCGGATTTTTGAATGAGGTGGAAATGTGAAGGGTCGGATAATTTCAGTTTCCGAACCTTCGTTTGCGCGCATTGGACGAACGAATGGAAATGAATCGCCTCGACTGGCCACCGCGCATTCAAAGCCATGCTGCCTCGCCAACGCGTAGCCGGCCGGCATTCGTCCTACGGGATTGCCAGTGATATGGCGCAGAAGTTGGCCGGAACGCAGGGCACGAGCAGAAGAGGGCTGAACACCCGTAGCATGGACTATCAAGTCACCTACCAGCACAGCTTGCGGTCGGCGCCGGAAGATTTCATCGTTCACGTCCCGTCGCAGATGGTCTGCAATGTACCGGCCACGGTTGACCAGATAATCCAGAGGCTTTGTCCGTCTGGAGTTCTGCCTCAATCTGCCTTCGGAGGCAACCGGCGTTGTCGCCGATGTGCATGGTTGCAAGGGGACGCGATATTTTCGACTTTGCGCGTCCTGAGCGGTCGGCGGGCCGCCGGATCATTAAACGCAACGCAGCTAATACGACTTATCAGCATTGAAACGACCGGAAAGCGCCGGAATGAATGACGCGCAGCCGTTCTCACAGCCGGCAGTAAATTGAGAGGGGTAGATAGTCCGAGCTATCTACCCCTTCATTTGCGGACATTAATTGACGGGTCAATGGATTTCGCGCTCACACAACCAATTTTGTTACTAGTTTTCAAGTAAATTTGTTTCTATCGCCCGGTGCGGCCCGTCGATCAACGTGATTGCGCTGAATAGTCTGTCCCGCTGCTATGCCGTGCTGGTCCGCCATCGGGAGCGCGCGACGTTACCCGCGAGCCGTGCCTCGCCACCGGGAGCCGCGCCGGGCCTTCACGATCGATAAACAGCCGTTAATCAGCTGCGACGATCGCTGGGTCTCACCATCGGTGCGGACATAGGGATAGGGGAGCGCGTTTTACCCACTGATTTGCGGACATAGCATCGTGCAGCGTCGCAGCGTCGCAGCGTCGCAGCGCCTCAGGGCCGCGATAGCGGCAACCCCGACCGCACATTGCGTTACAAAATCGCTTGCAACCCGTCTGCAGAGTGGTAACAAAATTGGTTGACGTCGAAAGCGCGCCTACGCCTATCTGCGAAGGTCACCACGGGAATGGTCCGTCGCGTACCGCTAATAACAAATTTGCTTGTGCGAGCGGGCGACGTCGCCGATGGGACCTGGCGTGATGACGCGGCGCGCGTAACCTGAGGACGCGGGACTGGATTTGTCGCCACAGCGGCGAAGCGCGCGGCTACGCGCAATAGAAGACGTTGAAAACGCAGAGACGTGCGACCCTCGGGAACGACTGGACCTCCGGGGAGTTGACGTTTCGCGGTCAGCGTCCTGGACCGGTGCACGGGCCAGATTCCCCCAGACGACTTCTCCCGGTGCTTGCCCGGCACGACAGGACGACGTGCCTGTCGCGGACCACATGCCGCTGCGTGCCGATTGCGCAAAGGCGCGCCGATCGGGTAGGGTGACGAGATTTCAACCACAACGAGGAAGTCACAATGAACAAGCAGGAACTGGTGGATGCAGTCGCCGCGAAGACCGGCGCAAGCAAGGCGGCCGCCGGCGAGGCGATCGATGCGTTTATCGGCACGGTCACCGCGGCCGTCACGAAAGGTGACACCGTGCAGCTGATTGGCTTTGGATCGTTCTCGACGGGGGCACGCGCCGCGCGCGTCGGCCGCAATCCGGCGACCGGCGCCGAAATCCAGATCGCGGCTGCAAAGACGGTGAAGTTCACGGCGGGCAAGGCGTTCAAGGATGCCGTGAACGGCGCCTGAGACCGGACGCAGGCCGTCGGCCGGATGTCTGCGCGATGGCGCGGCTGCCAGCAGTAGCCGCTGCAGGAACTGGCGGCAGCGACGGCGCGGCGTGATCGGGCGGGGCCTGAACCCCGGCCAGCCGGCCTGGTAGGATCAGTGCGAGATGCCGCGACATACTGCGGCCCCCTTGCGATTCGCTGCACATCTATATAGATAGCCGCATGGAAAAGAAACGATCGCGGACCGGGCGCGAAATCTCGTGCCCAACGATCGGCGCTTTACTGCGCTACCGGACGCGCATCGTGCGCGTCATTGCGGAAGCCCGCGGGCAACGCGCGATGATCGAGTCGCTCGACACCACAAGCAGGACCTTCGTGAGCACCGTGAAGTGGGTCAGCCTGCGTGAGCTCGGCGATCAGCTTTTCTGAAGCCGGATGTATTCGCGGGTGAGCGGTGAATCGCTCCGGGAGGCCAGCGGATCAAATACCTCGACTCTCCAGTTCTGATATACGCGCCGACGCCCGATCGTGGCAGGTGCGTGCTCATCCGATCACTCTGGATGGGGAAATTTGCTACTCGTATACTGGCGCTAACATTGGGAAAGGAAATTGTATGAGGCGCGTAGTTGTCCGGCGGTCTCCAGTTCACGGCAAAGGCGTGTTCGCCTTGCAGACGCTCGCGGCGGCCGAACGCGTGCTTGAATACAAGGGTGAAATCACCTCGTGGCGCAATGCGGTGCGACGTCACCAGCATGAAGGCGTCGAAGGACACACATTCCTTTTTGGCCTGTCGGACGGGCGGGTGATCGACGGCAGCCGTGGCGGCAACAGCGCGCGCTGGCTCAATCATGCGTGCGCGCCCAACTGCGAGGCCATCGAGGAGGAGGGACGGATTTTCATCCACACGCTCCGGTCGATCGGGGCCGGTGAGGAACTGTTCATTCAATATCTGCTCGCCACTGACGATCCGCTGGATGAAGACGTCCGGGCGCACTACGCATGCCGGTGCGCCACGGCGGACTGTCGTCACTCGATGCTGGCCGACGCAGCGTGAACAGAGGGGCTGAGGAGCTAGCGGGCAGCATCGATATCCCGAGAAGTGTCGAGGCCCCGAAGCGGGAGAAAGATGGATTTGTCCGGCTCGGCGTGAATGTGGTTTTCCATTTCGACGTGCTGAAGCAGTCGTTGCCGAAGGGAAGTGTATCCAACGGTGCTCCTGGCGGAAACGCGAAGAAACAGATGTCGCTGGAGCTTGACGATTGGTGGTGACGTCGATGCCAGCGCGTATCTCGACAGCTAAGGGGGAGTGGACTCATGCAGAAGCGGACGTTCGCGCGAAAGAGAGCAGGGGGAGTGAGTCTACCGGAGCTGCTGGACCAGCTTGAACTGGCACTGACGGGGATGCCGGCTCGCACGTCTGTTTGCCAGGCGCTATTGGATCTGAACCGGCGGCTTGATTCGGCCCGAAAGAAAGCCCCCGTCCGGAGCCTTCGATCTGTGTCACCACGGCGTCGGCTTCAGCCGGTCGTCGAATACTTGCCGCTGTTTTGATAAGTCTTGGACAGGCCGAGTCGGGATTTAGGTTTCACGCATAGGGGTAAGGCAAGCCCAGACCCCCGCCGCCGGTGACTCGCTGGCCAGGATAGAGCTTGCGGTTTTCAGATTTCAAGCCCACCAGGCTGCGAATCCCGACACGAACTCCGAGGTTGAGTCGATCGTGGTAGATACCATCTCTGCCAGGTCGGACCGTGAGTCGATTGATGCGTTGGGTCTCATATTGCATTCCTTACGACGACCGTTCATTGCTGGTTATTGCGCCAACTCGAACAGCGCTTTTTGGTAGCGCTAAGAGTATCGTGAGGCCGCCCGCCACCATTATCGCGGCGATGACATAGATACCGTTCGAGAGGCTGCCGGTGTGAGACTTGATGAAGCCAAGAAGCGTCGGGCTCACGAATCCACGCACGCTCGAATGTCCGTTGACTCATGAACGAATTTGATAGGTCCTTGCGTTCCATCGCAGCTAGTGCGAAACGGATTAGATGATTACATTGAGTGAGTATATTTTTGCTCTGGGAGCGATGCTTCTTTGCAGCGCGACCAAGTACATCAGATAGTTCGCGCAGACGACCCACACTAGCCTCCGTGAAGGAGGAGGGGTTTTGCCGGCCACTCTCGCGTGGATCAGGCGCGGGTCCGTGGACAGTTACGCGTGCCTGGCATGCTGAGGAGTCGTTCTGTCAAGCCAGTCGTGCGCAAAAAGACGGCCCGGATCGGGACTGCGGGAGCAGCGTTTGGCTTTGGATTCGAAACCATGTACCGCGCAATCAAGGATCGCATTGATGAGGCATATCGTGCCAGGTTGGTGGTAGCAAACCTTGATCCGATGGTAGATGAGCGATCTCGCGCGACAATGAACAGGATTGTTTTGCTGGATAGAAATCGCATAACACGCCCTGAACCGCGCGCTGCTATGAGCTCGTCGTGATCCATCGACTTTGGTAATTCGTCTTTTCCCTCGCGCTGGATACCCTGCGTTGATATCGCAGCCCGGCTTCAATTTCAAGGGTCCCCATGACAATTCGCGTAGTACCAGAAATTACCCGACGTGAATTCCTCCTCGCCGGTACGGTGGCCGCAGCCACTACGATCGCGCCGCAGATCGCGTTCGGCGTTGCGCCCAACGGCGACAGTTCTGCCGCACCATCGATCGTAAACCTATCGATAACGGTCAACGGTGAACAACGTTCGCTCGAACTGGATACCCGCACTACCTTGCTGGATGCGCTACGTGAGCACCTGCATCTGACTGGCACCAAAAAAGGCTGCGACCACGGACAATGCGGCGCATGCACGGTGCTAGTCAATGGACGCCGGATCAACTCATGTCTGACGCTCGCAGTCATGCATGACCTCGACCACGTCACAACCATCGAAGGACTGGGCGCTCCCGGCCGTTTGCATCCGATGCAATCAGCGTTCGTCAAGCATGACGGCTATCAGTGTGGGTACTGTACGCCGGGCCAGATCTGTTCGGCGGTTGGAATGCTCGATGAAATCAGCGCGGGCGTTCCCAGCCACGTAAGTGCCGATCTGAGTGCTCAACCTCGCGTGACGCCGCTTGAACTGCGCGAACGGATGAGCGGCAATATCTGTCGCTGTGGGGCCTATTCGAACATCGTAGAAGCCATTTCCGAAGTCGCTGGGAACAACACATGAAAGCATTCAGCTATGAGCGGGCCACCTCTCCCGTCGAAGCCGTGCTCGCGTTCTCCCGTCATCCCGGCGCTCGCTTCATTGCAGGCGGAACGAATCTGCTCGACCTGATGAAGCTGGAGATCGAAAACCCAACGCACTTGATCGACGTGAATGGTCTTGCGCTCGATCGGATCGAGCCGACGCCGGACGGTGGGCTGCGCATCGGAGCCCTTGTGCGCAACACAGATCTGGCGGCGAATGAGCGTGTGCGGCGCGACTATGCGTTGCTGTCGCGTGCGGTGCTGGCAGGCGCATCCGGTCAATTGCGCAACCGCGCGACAACCGCCGGCAATCTGTTGCAGCGTACTCGCTGCCCATACTTTTACGACACGAACCAGCCGTGCAATAAACGTCAATCGGGCAGTGGCTGCGCCGCTATCGGCGGGTTCAGCAGGCCGCATGCGGTGGTTGGCGTTAGCGATGCATGCATCGCGACTTATCCGGGCGACATGGCGGTCGCTCTGCGGGCGCTTGACGCGACGATCGAAACCGTTCAGCCGGACGGTTCGGTACGACAACTGCCAATCGCGGATTTCTATCGCCTGCCGGGCGATACGCCGCATCTGGAAACGGTGCTGAAGCCCGGAGAGTTGATTACCAGTGTCACGCTGCCTCGTCCGATCGGCGGAGTGCATATCTATCACAAGGTCCGTGACCGTGCGTCGTATGCGTTCGCGCTTGTCTCAGTCGCTGCGATCGTCCAGCCCGACCGCACCGGACGGGTCGCATTAGGCGGTGTTGCGGCCAGACCCTGGCGTATCGAATCGGCGGACGCGCAGTTGCCTCGCGGCGCGCATGCGGTAGCGGAACCGTTGCTGGCGGACGCCAGACCGACCGCCGAAAACGCGTTCAAACTAACGCTGGTCGAACGGACGCTGGCGGCTGTCCTGAACGAAGCGGGGGATGCGTGATGAAGTTCGATAGCCCGGCAAGCACTAATCCCATTGATCAGCTCAAGGTGGTCGGGAAGAGTACCGATCGAATCGATGGTCCATTGAAGGTCACCGGAGCGGCCACCTACGCCTATGAGCAGTACTTGGCCGCGCCCGACGCCGTGTATGGCTACATAGTCGGCGCGGGGATTGCGAAAGGGCGCATCACGTCGATGGCTCTTTCGAAGGCGAAAGCCGCGCCTGGTGTGATCGCGATCGTGACGGCGGAGAACGCGGGTGCGCTTTCGACCGGTGAATTCTATATCGACCGGCCGTTGGCAGGACCGGAAGTCGATCACTATCACCAGGCGATTGCGCTGGTGGTGGCGGAGACCTTCGAGCAGGCACGTGCAGCCGCGGCGCTGGTGCGCGTGACTTACGCCCGGACCAGTGGATCATTCGATCTCGCCGCAACGAAAGACACCGCGGTGACGCCGCCGCGCGGCCAGTTTGGACCCCCGCCGCAAACTTCACTCGGGGACTTCGACGGCGCGTTCGAGGCGGCCCCGGTCCAGTTGGACCAGACCTATGTGACGCCCGATCAGACCCACGCGATGATGGAGCCGCATGCAACTATTGCGAAGTGGCAAGGGGATCAATTGACATGCTGGAGTCCGATTCAGCAGCTCAACTGGGGCTTGCGCGATCTGGCCAGAATTCTCGGCATGCCGAAGCATAACATCCGGATCATCGCGCCGTTTATCGGCGGTAGCTTCGGTGGCAAGGGCACCATCCTGTCCGATTGCGTGATGGCGGCGCTCGGCGCACGGGCTGCGGGCCGGCCTGTCAAGGTCGCCTTTACGCGACCCATGATGTTCAATATCACCACGCACCGGCCGGCTACAATTCAGCGCATCCGTCTCGGCGCAACCAAAGAGGGACAACTCACGGCAATCGGGCATGAAAGTTGGTCGGGCAATTTGCGTGGTGGCAGACCCGAGTCCGCAACGACCTCGACGCATCTGCTGTACGCCTGCGCGAACCGGATGACGCATTTGCGTCTCGCGGTCCTCGATCTGCCCGAGGGTAATTCGATGCGCGCGCCTGGCGAGGCAACCGGGATGATGGCGCTTGAGATTGCGATGGACGAAATGGCGGAGAAGCTGAATCTCGATCCGGTTGAGTTTCGCATTCGTAACGATACACAAGTGGATCCTGAAAATGCCGAGCGGCCCTTCTCAATCCGGCAACTGGTCCAGTGTCTTCGTACCGGCGCCGATCGATCCGGTTGGCAGAATCGCCCGGCCCGGCCGGGCAGTGTTCGAGATGGCCGCTGGCTGATTGGGATGGGCATGGCTTCCGCGATTCGCGGTGCGCCCGTCCTGAAGTCGGCCGCGCGGGTGCGTCTCGATTCGCGGGGCATCGTCACCGTAGAAACCGACATGACCGACGTCGGCACTGGGAGCTACACGATCATCGCGCAGACCGCCGCCGAAATGATGGGCATCGGTCTCGATCGCGTCGTGATACGGCTCGGCGATTCACGGTTCCCTGAGTCTCCAGGTTCGGGCGGCCAATGGGGCGCGGCATCGTCGACGGCTGGTGTGTACGCCGCATGCGTGAAACTGCGTGAACAGGTTGCGCTCCGTCTTGGCTTCGAGCCATCTAATGCCGAGTTCGTCGACGGGCAGGTTAGCGCCGCCGGGAGAAGCGCGCCGCTGTGGCAGGCAGCTAGGGAAGCGGAACTCATCGCAGAAGACGACATCGAATTCGGCGACCTCAACAAGCGATACGCGCAGCAGACTTTCGGTGCGCATTTCGTCGAAGTTGCAGTTGACAGCGCAACCGGCGAAATCCGGTTACGACGCATGCTCACCGTGTGCGCCGCAGGTCGCATTCTCAATCCAAAAACTGCGCGCAGTCAGGTTATTGGTGCCATGACGATGGGCGCTGGTGCTGCGTTAATGGAATCTCTTGTGGTCGACAAGCGTTACGGCTACTTCGTGAACCATGACCTGGCAGGATATGAAGTGCCGGTGCATGCCGACATTCCTCATCAGGAGGTGATTTTCATCGACGAACTTGATCCGACGATTTCACCGTTGAAGGCCAAAGGGGTGGGAGAACTAGGTATTTCTGGCATCGCCGCCGCGATTGCCAATGCTGTTTATAACGCAACTGGCGTGCGGGTTCGCGATTATCCAGTCACGCTCGACAAGTTTCTCGACCGCTTGCCATTGGTCGCGTAACGCTTCGCCGTGAATTAGCGCCTACGTGCGATCGACGGCAAGATGCTCGGCGATATCCGCTCCGCGCGGCCGATAGCGGGAAGCCAGATGACGGTCCCAGTTAAAAACTGCGTGGGGGCAGCCAAACCGTCAGCGGCCGGTTGAAGGTCATCTTGACCAGCGTCTCCACCGCAACATTGCTTTGTACGGCAAGTGGCGAGGTCCTACCTCGGTATCTTCATGCGCTGTGGCTTGTCGGCGTCCGCCAACACCACGATGGCTCGGATCCGGGGAACGCTGGCGCCGTTGCAAGGCCGCCAACGAAGCGTCGGTCGAGACGCGAATCGGCAGCAGGGTGATGGTATATGCGCTGCTAAGTTGAACTGCACCCTACACGATTATCGCCGATACCTGAGCGTCTCGACGATCAGCGAAAGTGCGGGCGAGGATTGTCGTCGGCTCGCATAGAAAATATGTAGACCTGGAAACGTCGGGCACCAGTCCTTGAGTACCGCCTGCAATCGGCCGCTAGCCAAGTGCGCGCGCGTAAGTTCTTCCGGGACATAGGCAAGGCCAAATCCGGCCAGAGCGGCGTCGACAACGGGGTAGACGGAGTTGAAGGTCCAAGGTCCTTCTACACGGGCCCGCAAGTTGCGCTTGCCCTTCCTCAGTTCCCATGGATACACGCCGCTTCGATTCGAATAACGCGTGTTGATGCATTGATGGTGGGACAGATCAGCCGGCAGATTCGGCGGCGGATGTCGTTCGAGATAGGATGGCGCGCCGACGATCGTCATGCGTATATCCGGCGATATCTGAACGGCGGTCATGTCTTTGGCGATCTGGTCGCCGAATCGCACGCCGGCGTCGTATCGCTCCTCGACGATATCGGTTAGCCCTGGGTCCATGAATATCTCGATCTTGATGTCGGGGTACTCGGGTTGCAGTTTCGATAGCTTTGGCCACAAGACGGTGTTGGCCGCGAAATCCGACGCGGTGATACGCACGGTGCCGACAGGCTTGTCACGCAATTCGTTGAATGCCGCCAGTTCATCGGCGATGACCTGAAAGCGTGGCGCCACGCTCTGGATCAATCGCTCGCCCGCCTCCGTGGGGGAGACGCTGCGGGTGGTGCGTGTCAGAAGCCGCAGACCCAGTCTCGCTTCGAGTCCGCGGATCGTGTGGCTCAACGCCGATTGCGATACTCCCACTTGCGCCGCGGCACGGGTGAAACTTCGCTCGCGTGCAACGGCGAGAAACGCAAGGATGTCCCGGAAATTCTCGCCAGACATATTGGTTGCCACTCCGTGATACGGCGGGATTGAATGGTCCACCCGTTACACAACGGACTGGACTTGCTAGTAGGGGGCAGCCGCGTATGCACCGGAGCCCAGGTGAATGCTAGAGCCGATCAGCGCTTAAGGCAAATGTTTGATGAGTGAAATTGATAAGCGCATGCGCTTTTGAAGGCTGTTTATCTGGCGAATCGTCTGGTAGAAATCGGCATCAGGCGACTTACATTCACTTTGAAAGTCACGTCGTCTGTCCGGATCTGTTGCAATGACTGGAGTCACCTGTATGAACAAACTCGCTGTGATGGCGACAACGCTCGTATCGCTGTCATCGGGCGTGGCCTCTGCCCACGAACTCGCTGCTTCGCAGATCACCATCACGCCGCAGGCATCGCGAGGCGCGATCCAAGGACCAGCGGCGTATTTCACCGGCTCCGCCAGCGTACAACAATTTTTCGGACCCACGCAGCCGGCGCGCTCCTCGGCTGGCTTGGTCACCTTCGAAGCAGGGGCCCGTTCGGCCTGGCATATGCATCCTCTTGATCAAACGCTGATCGTGACCTCCGGTAAGGGTTGGGTGCAGGAATGGGGGGGCGAGAAAAAGCTGATCGTAGCGGGCGATGTCGTGTTGTGCCCGCCGGGCGTCAAGCATTGGCATGGCGCTACGGCCACGGACGGCATGTCGCACATCGCGATTCAGGAAACGCTCGACGGTAAGAACGTCGTATGGATGGAGAAGGTGAGCGACGCACAGTACTACCAATAACAGTTAGCGCATGCCATCGCCCTTTATGCCCTGTGACGCAACACGTCGATTAGCAGGGTCATCGCGTGCGAAGGTTGTCGGCGGTTCGGATAGTAGAGATGGAGTCCTGACCAGATCGGGCACCAATCTTCAAGCACCGACACCAACTGTCCTTTGGCGATGAACGGACGCACCAGGTCCTCCGGCAAATAAGCGAGTCCAAATCCACATTTGGCGGCTTCGAGAATGTCGTAGGCGTTATTGAAGACGAGCGGTCCATCCACGCGCGCATTGATTGACCGCTTGCCCTTCACGAATTCCCATTCGTATAAGCCGCCATACGTCGAGGTGCGCAAATTGATGCACGCATGTTCCACGAGATCGTGCGGCGTTTTCGGCAACGCATGTCGCGCGAGATACGATGGCGTACCGACCACTGTATTGCGAACGTCCGGACCGATCCGGACCGAGATCATGTCCTGGGCCAATTCTTCGCCAAAGCGAACGCCAGCATCGTAGCCTCGTGCTGCGATGTCGACGCTGGCATATTCGTTGACAAGTTCGACCTTGATATCCGGATATTGCGGCAAGAACTTCGCCAGTTTCGGCCACAACGTGCTTCTGATCGCATAGTCGATCGCGGTAATGCGGATCGATCCCATCGGTTTGTCACGAAACTCGCTCAACGCCTGGATCTCCGACTCGATTTCATCGAACTCGGGCGCCAGGCGATCGAGTAGCCGCTGGCCGGCTTCCGTCGGCGATACGTTGCGGGTGCTACGCATCAGCAGACGAACGCCGAGTTTCGACTCCAACTCGCGAATGGTATAGCTCAGCGCTGGTTGGGACACGCGTAGTTGGGCTGCCGCGCGCGTGAAACTACGCGCTCGCGCAACGGCAATGAAGGCGAAGAGGTCGCTGAAGTTGTCGCGCGGCATTGATGATTCCTCGTTATAAGACCTTGCCGATTCTACAGGCTAGTGGTCAGCAGGTGGAGCGTATAGAGTTCCATCTATGAATTTAAAGCATATTCCGCTTGAAAGACGGTCGGCGCACTTATGCCATGAGACTGGCGGCAACCGCGATTCCACGCCGCTTGGACATGTGGCCGAAATTTTGCCGCGTCCGGTGTTCCTGGTCGCGGGCGGCAATGCCGAAACCCCGAAACTTAGCCGGCAAGCGTATGCGTTCGGCACGGAACACAAAGAGTTGATGGTCGGCCTCGGCGCGTCGCACTTCGATCTTTACGACAAGCCGCAATACACCGAGTCCGCGGTCACGAAGCTGGCTTAATTCTTTGCGCTTAATCTTTAATCCCCGCGTCCGGCCGAAGGCCATCAGGCTTTGAAAGTGCCCTGGATGGCCCCGGTCGGTCGCGATTCAAATGGAGTAGAAAATCATGAGCTTTTCATTCGAGAATCAGGTTGCCCTGGTGACAGGCGCCGCTTCCGGCATGGGACTGACTGCTGCCCGCGCATTCGCGCAGGCGGGCGCGGCCGTTGCGCTGGTCGACGTTAATGCCGACGCGGTCAATGCGGCTACTGAGGAATTGGCAAGCGCCGGGCACAATGTCATTGGCATTCGCTGCGATGTGGCCGACATGAATCAGGTCGAAGCGATGGTCAAGCAGACGGTAGCCACCTTCGGCCGCCTCGACGCCGCCTTCAACAACGCGGGCGTGCAGAGTCCCGTGGCGGCGACGGCAGATGCGGATCCAAAAGATTACGACTTTGTGATGGGCGTGAATCTACGTGGTATCTGGAATTGCATGAAGTTTGAGTTGCAGCAGATGCGCAAGCAGGGTAGCGGCGCAATCGTCAACAATTCGTCGCTGGGCGGACTTGTTGGCATCGCGGAGCGCGGCATTTATCACGCGTCGAAGCATGGCGTGGTCGGTTTGACGAAAAGCGTCGGGCTGGAATGTGCGCCGCTGGGTATTCGCGTCAATGCAATTTGCCCCGGCATCATCGAAACGCCAATGGTCTCCGGCATGCTGGAAACACAGCCTGAAGCGATGGCCGAGTTAATGAAAGAAGTGCCGATAGGCCGGCTCGGTCGCGCCGAAGAAATTGCCGATGCAGTGCTGTGGTTGTGCAGCCCGGCGTCAACCTTCGTCATTGGCCATGCACTGCCGGTCGACGGCGGATACACCGTGCGATGAAGGCTTCGGCAGTCGGCGACCGTATTGCATACGCTCTCCATGCTGACAATCAAACGGGCGGATCGTAGGAGCGCAAGGCGATTACGACGTGTCGCCGATGTTCGGCCCGGCGAAGCCAAGGCGCTCGCCTGAGCGTGGATCGATGTGTTCGCGCTCGTTCTGGCTTACTACGTTCGTGCTGCAGATGTTCGTCACGGGAAGGTTGATGCGTTTGCTCGGGATGAGCGATGCGGGGTGGGCGCGCCCGATGAAGCGAGCGCGCAGAAGGTCAAGCAAGAGTAAAGCGACGACAACGCGGAAAGCCTCCTTTGCCTCGCTTTACCCCTTTTCTGGCTCAAGCCATTAGCAATGCCTTGATCGCGCGGCGCTCGTCCATGGCCTTGTAGCCCTCGGCCACCTGTTCGAACGGTAGCGTCAAATCAAAGACTTTGCCTGGATTGATCTTGCCAGTCCAGACCAGGTCGATCAATTCGGGCAGGAATTGCCGCACCGGTGCGGGACCGCCATGAAGGTGAACGTGCTCGAAGAAGAGCTCTTCGACGTTGAGCTCGACCCCATGCGGTACACCCACATAGCCGACATGTCCACCTTGGCGGGCGCAATGAATCGCCTGCATCATCGACTCCTCGGTGCCGACGCACTCCAGCACGGAGTCCGCGCCAAGGCCGTCGGTCATGTCCATGATCCGCGCGACGCCGTCGCTGCCCCGCTCGGTCACGATGTCGGTGGCGCCGAACTCGATTGCGAGCTTTTGCCGTGCTTCGTGACGGCTCATCGCTATGATCCGTTTCGCACCCATCTGTTTCGCCGACAGCACGCCGAGCAGTCCGACCGCGCCATCGCCGACCACCACCGCCGTCGAGCCGGGTTGCACGTTGGCTGCCGCCGCGGCGTACCAACCGGTGCCGAGCACATCGGATGTGGCCAGCAGGCTCGGAATCATCTCCTTTGATGGAATACCCGGCGTCGCGACCAGCGTCCCATCGGCTAGCGGCACCCGCAGCGCAGGCGCTTGCGCACGGTTGATGAACTCCGAGCTTCGGCACGACGACTGGTAGCCATGCTGGCAGACCGCGCAAGTATTGTCCGACGCAAAAAACGAACCGATGACGAACTGCCCCGGCTTGATCGACTTCACGGCGCTACCCACTTCCTCAACGATCCCGCAGTATTCATGGCCCATGGGCATCGGCTCGTTCACCTGCTGAATCCCGCGGTAGGGCCATAGGTCCGACCCGCATACACAGGCTGCTTCGATGCGGATGATCGCGTCGGTCGGCTCAACGATGGTGGGGTAAGGAACTTCCTCAAGACGTATGTCGCGGGGGCCGTAAAGATAGGTTGCTAGCATGTCAGGATTTCCGTTTGGCTCGTGCCGTCATTTGTGTCGAACCCACTATATCCGGGCATCGTTCGCACGATTAGACGGTTGAATCGATATGGACATATAAATCCCATTCACTAATTGGAGTGTTGAACCGGCGGGCCCAGTGTCGCCGCGTGCAGGATGCGAACAGTGAAAGAGAAGAGGGCTAACGTGCGGTAGACACATCGCGTGCAATCGCATGTCCGATATGTGCTGGGTGAGACGAACCCGGCACCACCATGCTGACACTGGCCGGTCGCTGTTGGGCGGTAGGCGCTGGACTACGCAACCGGTCCCCCTCTACATGCCTGGCGGTCTCGAACAGTTCGACAAGCCAGTCGACGAATACCCGCAGACGTGGCGACACATGCCGGCCCTTGACATAGACCACGGATACGGGCGTCGAGACGGGTCTCCATTGCGGCAGCACCTCGCACAGGTCACCGGCGTCGATCAGCGGCTGCGCCGCGATTCGCGGCGGCTGGATTAAACCGAGCCCGTGCAGGCCCGAGGTGAGATACGTATGTTCGTCGTTCACGGCGACGAAGCCGCTCACGCGGACGGTCAATGGCCGGGCATCCACATCGAAGTCGAGATCGGCGATGCGTCCGTCCACACTACACATGCAATTGACAGCGACGTGCTGCGAGAGATCTTCAAGAGTCGTCGGAACGCCCTTGCGGCTTAGATAGTCCGGGCTTGCGCATGTTACGTGTTCGAGTGCGCCAAGGCGACGTGCGGCCAGCAGTGAGTCCGGCAAATCGCCGAACTGGATGCTGCAATCCACGGCATCGGCGACGAGATCAACGTTACCCTGGCCGACGCCTATAACCAGATCGATGGCGGGATATCGTGCATGGAACTGGTTCAGCGCCGGCAGCACCAGAGACGTCGCGACGACACCCGGCATTTCCACGCGCAGCCGGCCGGCCGGATTCTCGCGGGCCTGTTTGAGGTTCGCTTCGAGTTCGTCCACTTCGGCCAGGATCCGAGAACAACATTCGTAGTAGGCTGCCCCTTCCGGCGTCACGCTGACGCTTCGGGTGGTGCGCATCAGCAGTTGCGTGCCGAGCATCGCCTCGAGTTGCTGCATCAGCGTGGAGGCGGTTGCGCGTGGCATATCGAGCGATCGAGCCGCACGGGTGAAGCTGTTAGTTTCGACGATGCGGGTAAAGATGCGCATGGCCTGAATACGGTCGATCACGGATTTCTCCATTAGGGGAAATGACACAGTTGGCGACCGGCCCACGAGAGACACTCCCCGCGAGATGCGTCGTGCAGTCGTAGCGCCGACTGTCCATCGTCCATACTAGTGGCGAAGGAGACAACGATAAAGACGGGCAACGCGCAAGGACACATAACCTGCATTCATCAATCAGTGTTCGGCGATGAAGGCAGCCGAAAGCGGATCTGCATAAGGATTTGCATCGATGAACACCGCTTATAGCTGCTTGCGGATTTTTGGTTCTAGTCAGTCGACGACGAGCCGCATACAGTCCTCTCATGATGAATGCCGCGCACCGCTCACGTGAGGAGAATGAGATGACAAACCACTTTGAAGGTGCAGTAGCACTCGTAACAGGCGCTGGTGGAGGATTCGGATTGGCCACGGCCAAAGCATTCGCAAGCGCTGGCGCTGCGGTGATTCTGGTGGATCGAAGCCAGTTACTGCTCGACGCAGCGGTTGAGGACATACACAGGTCCGGCCAGCAGGCAGTGGGCCTGGTTTGTGATGTCTCCGATGCGGCACAGGTCAGGGAGCTAATCGCCGAGGCGATTGCAGTGCACGGTCGGGTCGATGCGGCGTTCAATAATGCGGGTGTCAATAGCAAAGCCGCGAATTTCCTGGAAACGACCGACGATGAATTCGAGCGCGTTCTAGCTACGAATTTGCGCGGAATATGGAACTGCATGAAGGTTGAAGTGGCGCAAATGCTGAAACAGGGAAGCGGCGCCATCGTCAATTGCTCGTCGATCGGCGGAGTGGTCGGCAGCCCAGGACGCTCGGCCTACAGCGCAAGCAAGCACGCGATTATCGGACTGACAAAAAGTGCGGCGATCGAGTATGCATCACGGAACATTCGAATCAATGCCATCTGTCCCGGCATCTTCAATACGCCCATGACCGGTGAAGTCACAAACGGCTACGACCCCACGATTGTGGAGAAGATGCTCGCGCAAGCGCCGATCGGGCGCTTTGGCGAGCCGGAAGAAATTGCAGCTGCGGTCCTCTGGTTATGCGGACCCGGCGCCTCGTACATGATCGGCCATGCGCTGGTTGCCGATGGCGGATTTCTCTGCCGCTAGCGGATTGGTCGGGTAGGTAGCCGCGCTTTGACAGGCGTCTAATTCAGGCAACAAGACCTCGAGGTAGGAGCACGTCCACGCAAAAATGGACACTTAGCTGTGAAGCAATGCAGCAAAGTGGAATTGGCCCGTGAATCGTTACGGTTGCGCGCTCGTAGATGGGGTCGGGCAAAGGAGAATTTGCTTGAGCGTCAGCGAAACTTACCGTCGCTGCCACAAAAGTCGACTGGACCCTACCTCCAAAGAGCGTGAAAATGGTTCGGAAGGTCGGGTGAGCCTTTGCCGCCGGTGGTCGCATTTCCCGCCTCGCGCCCACCGACTACCGCGCGACGCGCAACACCAGATCGACCGTGCGTAGACCGGGCGAAAAATGAAGGGCGGCTTGTCGTCCGGGAGACATGAGTACCGTATGGAATCGAACGAATACGATTTTATCGTGGTTGGCGCGGGCGCAGCAGGCGGAGTGCTTGCCGCTCGGCTGTCCGAGTGCGGGAAATATAATGTTTTGTGTCTAGAGGCAGGACGGGCCGGCCCTAATTATATTTGGTCCCGTCCACCTACGGGTAGCGCGTTCATGTTCGAAAACGCCGCCGTCAACTGGTGTTACCACTCGGAACCCGACCCGACTCACGGTGACCGGCCATTGTATGTCCCTCGCGGCAAGATGCTCGGAGGATCGACCTCGCTAAACGGTATGGTCTACAACCGGGGGCAGCCGCTCGACTATGACACTTGGGCGCGACTGGGTTGTCCGGGTTGGAGTTACCGGGACGTACTGCCTTTTTTCAAAAAGCTCGAAAGTACAGATGTCGGATCCGATGAGTATCGTGGCCGCACTGGCCCGATCAAGGTCACCGTCGCGCCTAAGCTGTCAGCCTTCTATGATTTGTTTCTGAAGTCAGCCGAAGCTATCGGCATCAACTACAACGACGACTACAGCGGCGAGACCCAGGAAGGGACCGGGATGGCTCAGCAGACCATTTACCGGGGATTACGCGTAAGCACAGCGACGCACTATCTCAAGCATGCGAGCAAACGAAAAAATCTGACCATCGCGCGAAGTGCAGAAGCGACTTCCCTGATCATGGATGGCAAGCGCTGTGTTGGAATTCGCTTCGTACAGGCCGGCTTGACTCGGGAAGCGCGCGCCTCCCGGGAAGTCATCGTGTCTTGCGGAGCGGCGAATACGCCGAAACTCCTTGAGCTTTCCGGCATCGGAAATTCGGACATATTGAACAAGCACGGTATTAAGGTTGTGCACGAGCTGAAGGGAGTGGGCGAAAACCTGCGAGATCACTTTGCGGCCGCAACCAAGTGGCGGTTCAATAGACCGAATTTGTCGCTGTCTTCTCGTGGCAGAGGGTTCGGTCTTATTCGAGAGATCGTGCGCTTCGCGCTTTTTCGCACAGGCTTTATCGCGCTGGTTTTTGGTAGTATTCGAGCGTTCACGCGGTCACGCCCCGAACTTGATTCTCCGGACATCATGCTGCTTGCCGTGCCGTTCATTGTCGAGATGAAGCCGGGAAAGCTGCGCAAAGTCTTGCCGATAGAAGGGTTCTATTTAAACGGCCACGTCCAGCGACCTGAGAGCACTGGAAGCGTCCATATCCGATCGTCGGATCCGTTCGCGGCCCCGCGTATCAATTTCCGCTTTCTTGACACCGAGAATGACCGGAATGCAGCGATTGCCGCTGTCAGATGTATGCGCAAACTCGCATTGGCGGCGCCTCTGGGCGAATTCATCGCGGAAGAACTCGCACCCGGCTCGCATGTTCAAACCGATGAAGAAATCTTGAAGTTCATTCGGGAAAACGGCCAGATCACACATCACATGGTCGGTACCTGCAAGATGGGCAATGATCCAATGGCTGTCGTCGACGAACAGTTGCGGGTTCATGGGATCAGTGGGCTAAGAGTTGCCGACGCATCAATTATGCCGAGCATGCCGTCGGGTAACACAGTTATCCCGACCATCATGATTGGCGAGAAATGCGCTGCGGCCGTTTTAGCAGACGCTGCAGGAAACGCACCCGTCAAAAATGAAGTCCGCCAACGATCCGCATTGGCAAATTCCCTGTAGATTGGTAATAACGGATGCGCTCGATCATAGCGAGAAAAGGTATTCAATGAATAAGACCGGATCACCGCGGACCATTATCCAGAAGATTCTGGATGCACACACTGTTCACAAAGAGGGAGGGCGAACACTCCTCTATGTTGATCGGGTGATCCTTGCCGATACTGCTCGATCCGCGTTTAACCTGTTGAAGAAGGAGGGTCGAGTGGTCAGGCGGCCTCTTCAGGTCATTGCGATTCCTGATCACTTCACGCCGAGTTCAGGCGCAACATTCGATGATATTGTTGACGATGAACGGCGCACTCTGATTCGGGACGTTGAGGTAAAAGCAAAAGAACAGGGGATTCTGGTATTCGGAATGGGTGATCCGCGGCGAGGCATCCAGCATATCGTATCGACTGAGCAGGCGCTCGCCCAGCCAGGCGTGATCATTGTTGCGGCAGACTCGCATACTCCGACGCAAGGAGCCGTTGGCGCCCTTGCGTTCAGCGTCGGAACTGATCTTGCACATGCGCTCGCGACACAGTGTGTATGGATTAAAGAACCGCGGACACTGCGGATACAACTCGAAGGATGTGTCGCTAAGAATGTGACGGCCAAAGACGTGGTGATGGCCGTCATAGCCAGGTTGGGCTCCACGGGCGCGTCAGGTCTGGCAATCGAGTACGGCGGCAGTTTCATCCAGCGCCTCCCCGTCGAGTCCCGCATGACGCTTTGCAATATGTCCGTAGAGATGGGGGCGCGATTTGCCATTGTGCCCCCGGACGAGGTCACGTTCGACTACCTTCGCGATCGACCTTTCGCGCCATCGGGCCGCGATTGGGAGAATGCGCTTGAATACTGGCGAACACTTTTGTCGGATGACGGCGCGACATACGCTAGCGAGATGACGCTCAATGTTGCGGATATCCAGCCGATGGTAACGTGGGGATGCAACGCGGAGAACGCTGTCGCCATCTCGAGTGCGGTACCCGACCCCGAACTCGAGGACAACGACGAGCGTAGGGCTCAAATGCAGAAGTCCTTGGAGTATATGGGCTTAAAGCCCGGCACCAGACTCACTGATGTGCAGCTCGACCAGGTGTTTATTGGCTCATGCGCCAACTCGACGCTAGAAGACCTGCGGGCGGCCGGACAGATATTGCGGGGGCGTAAGGTCAAGGTGCCTACGCTCGTGGTTCCAGGCTCCGGATTGGTCAAGGCAGCGGCTGAAGAAGAGGGGCTTGCCGAAATATTCCGTTCTGCGGGAGCCGCTTGGGGAGAGGCGGGCTGTTCAATGTGTAGCGCTATGAATGGAGACACGGTCCGCTCTGGAGGGCGCTGTGCATCAACATCAAACCGCAACCATATGGGAAGACAAGGTCCAGGCAGTCGAACGCATCTCGTATCCCCGCCGACCGCAGCGGCTTCCGCTGTGATGGGACATCTTGCCGATGTTCGAAATCTGGAGGGGATATGACAAGCCATTTCGAAGTTCTTCGTGCAGTCGCTGTACCGATCGCGATGGACAATGTCGACACTGATCAAATTTTTCCGTCGCGTTTTGTGAGCAAGGATCGTGCGAACGGGAAGTATGGTGATTACTTTCTGCATGATCGGCGGTTCAATGAGGCCGGCCAGGAAAACAAAGATTTTATCTTGAACAACCCACAGTACCGTGGCGCAAAAATAATCGTTGCGTCAAAAAACTACGCATGTGGGTCCGCTCGTCCCGGCGCGATTTATTCGCACCTCGATTACGGCGTTTCCGTGATCATTGCTGAAAGTTTTGGGTCTGTTTTCCCAACGGTCGCCTACAAATCGGGTCTTCTGACAATTCAGGTCGAGAAGGACGTCGCGCGTGAGATTCGAGAGGCACTCCTTCGCGATCCGGGGTCCGAAGTTGAGATTGATCTGAGAGATCAGCGTATAAGATTGGCGGACGGTAGGCAATTTGACTTCGAAATTGATAATTTCATCAAAACCATATTTGTCGAGGGAATCAGCGAGATCAGTCTTACTCTGAGATACAGGTCAAAGATCGAAGAGTTCGAATCTACTCTTCCAGACTCTTTTCCTTGGCTTTACGGGAAGGACCGATAAGACGCTTTTTCAGTTTTATAGAAAGACCAGATATTTCCAATAATTGACTGGTTGTGAAGGAGACGCCATGGATCCCCGAAAGCTCGTATATCTTGCCGCGGTGGTGGAGCGAGGCAGCTTGGCGAAAGCGGCCGTCCAGCTGTCGGTATCTCAGCCCGCGCTGTCGAAATCGATGGACCGGCTCGAGGCCGAGCTAGGGGTGAAGCTGTTAGAGCGCGGGGCGGGCGGCGTAACGCCTACGAAGGCGGGTGAGCGGATCTATTCTCATGCGCGATTCATACGGGACGAGATGGATCTCGCGAAAACCCGTATCGAGGGGGCACATAAGCCTAGTGAAGTGTTGACCGTCGGCACGTTGCCAAGTCTTGCGAGTAGCGTTGTTGCCACCGCGGTGGGTAATTGGAAGGCGCAGCACCCAGGCGTGTTGCTGAGAATCGTAGAGAAGGTACAGGTAGAGCTTCTTCTTGGGCTATTGCGGGGAGAGTTCGATTTCATTGCTGCGCGAACAGAATTCTTTGACATCTCCTTTGAAGGTCTGAAGCAACGTGTTTTGTTTCGGGACCGCTTATGTGTTTTTGTTCGGTCGTCACACCCGTTACTGCGCCTTGAAAATCCCACGTGGGCCGACCTGGTCGAGTACCCTTGGGTATGCCCTATGGTCGGTTGGCCGCAGCGAAACATTCTCGAAAAACTCGTCGTATCGGAAGGTGTTGAGCCTCCTCGCAATCTTGTTGAATCCGGCTCAATCGGCTTCACCCGATCTCTTGTCGCGACGAGCGATCATCTGGCTATGTTGCCCGCGCATTCAGCAAAGACAGATGTTGACGAAGGCAAGATAACCGCGCTGCCGATTTCACTGCCCATGCTTAAACGGGACATCGCGGTTATTTTCCGGGAAGGCTCGCCGCCTGACGAGACGGGAAAAGATCTGATCAATGCAATCGGCGAGGTTGGAAACGTCATGGCCAAATACTAGTTAGCAATCCTTGAATGGAGAGGAATATGAAGTCACTGCCAGCGAAGCTATTAGTGGGTTTTCTCGCAGCGAACGCGCTCATTTTGAGCTACGTCGTTCCCGCAGCGGCGCAGTCCAGCGGTGCGTCCACATCGGATAGCACGGCTGCTTCAGCGCCCATGACAAAGGCGGAGAAAAAAGCGCAGCGAAAGGCGGCCCGTAAGCAAGCACGAGCGAAGAACACTGCCGAGCTAAAGCAATTGGAAAACAACGGTTATCAGCCAGCCGTGAATGACCCTAATTATCCGCAGGATCTGCAGAATGCGGAAAAGAAGGCAAATGCAGGACGCGCAGCGAGCCAATAGACGGAATTGCTCCAAGGCGCCGTGCCCCATTGTTGGGACGCAACGCCATTGCAATTTCTCGGGCTTTAACTTGAGTTAGCACATTAGCACTATGGTGCACTTCTCAAGCGTAGTAATCGCAGCCCGGCAGTTATTCAGCCAACGCCGTCACTATCTCTATCATCCTGTCGAGGATAGGATCTCGGTGTCCTTTGACCCAACCAAAAATAAAGCTGGTCGGATAGTTGACGTCTTCGAGTGGCACTACGGAAAGCTGATGAGGGTAGACGAAATTTTTCCCCATAACAGCGAAACCGATCCCCATTCCAACAGAAATAAGGTTGAGTTGCGATGCGACCGTGCTCACCTCTTGAACGACGTTCGGTTCGAAGCCAGCTTGCTGGCAAAGTGTATAGAGTTGCCCGTAACTCGGACTGCTGCTGGACTTCGGCACTACGACCAGCCTCTCGTCGGCGAGCTCGCTCAGCGCAATCGACCGACGTTGCGCAAATCGATGTTCTGGGGGCACCGCTACGCCGAGCGCGCCCGTTTGGATGCTTATATGGTCAAGCACTGTCCCGTCGCGCTCAGACAGAAACTCCGTTCTGTGCTTGCCTGCGGCACCAAGAGTTGGGCCCACGTGCATGAAGCCCGCATGTATCTTTCCCTCGGCGAGAGCCTTCGGCTGTAGCGTCGTTGCGACTTCGATCAAAGACAGGGTGACATCCGGGTATGTCTCATGAAACCGCTTAACGGCCGCACGAAAAATTGAATGCATCAGCGTTAGCGAACCATACCCAATATTCAATGTACCCGTCTTTCCCTGGCCAACTCGTCGGGTGACGACGAGCGCCTCGTTCAGATCAGCCATAACGCGAACGAGGTGGCTCAGCAAAATTCGACCGGCCGCCGTGAGCCTAACGTTATGCGCTAGACGCTCGAAGAGTAGTGTTCCAACTTCTTCTTCCAGATCAGCAATGATTTGGGACACTGCCGGCCTTGTGATATGCAGGCGCTCTGCGGCCCGGCCGAAGTGCTCTTCCTCGGCTGCCGCGATGAAATAGCGGATGTGTCGTAGTTCCATGGCTTCTGTCTCCTCCAGCCGGGCTCTTATTTTCAGCGAGCGTAAGTTTCTCCATCAATTATATCCAAGCAGGTAAGTTAAAGAAGCCTGTCACGGATCAGTTCACGCGGAGAGCGCGCGGGCGATAGCGACGCGCGTCGCCCCCCGATGAGCACGGTTAGGCTAGCTTACCGACAAAGCCACTAAATGCGACTTTACGTAACGGAGGGCGGCAAGCAAACTGGCATTGACATTGAGGGCGACGTGTCAAAGAAAATCAGGAGACAAATCTTGCAGACCACGGGCGAGTGTTTTTGCGCTTTGGTGAGCGCACACGGCAACGGCGACCACGTCCAGAATCTGGCAAAGCCGACGGCCATTAGCTGCGATTGCCTTTCGCGCACACAACCATCATTCCGCTCGAGCTATGAATCCGCGCCTCTCCAGGACCCACCACCTCTGTTTTTCTTCAGAGGCACGCCACTGTTGCCTGTGAGTGTGGCAATGGCATGCGCCCTCGCGAGATCAATCGTGCAACACGTCCCGCATGGCGGATTGTCGCGCTTACTCGGGATGATCCTGGTTGGGAGGTGGAAGCATGTCGACTAATAGGGTTAACGCTGGCGCCCGACTCGATCGTCTGCCTATCGGGCCTTTCCATACGCGCGTGCTTTGGCTGGTCGGATTGGGGATGTTCTTCGATTCGTTCGACAACACGCTGTCGGGCGGGATCCTCGCGTCAATGCTTCATAGCGGCTGGTCCACGCTGCATTTGAATTCCCTTTTCATGTCGGCCACGTTTGTGGGGCTCACGATCGGTGCCGCGCTCGCCGGCTGGATGAGTGACCGGTACGGAAGACGCTTTGCGTATCAATTCAACCTCGCAATTTTCGGGGTGATGTCGCTCGTATGTGCGCTTGCTCCTTCCATGCCATGGCTAATTGCCATCCGTTTCGTGATGGGCATCGGACTCGGAGCCGAACTGGTGATGGGCTACGGCCTCATTATTGAGTTCGTTCCGCCGAAACAACGAGGCCGATATTTGGGAATCATGGGACTGATTACGGGGACCGGTGTCTTCGTTCCAGCGATGCTCGCAACCTTCGTGATTCCGTATCTCGGCTGGCGCCCCATGGTTGTGTTCGGCGGGGTAGGCACATTATGGGTGTGGTGGCTGCGTCGTCATTTGCCTGAATCTCCGCGCTGGCTCGAACGGGTCGGCCGCCTTGCGGAAGCTGAAGAGGTGATGCAGGGAATCGAGAAGGACGCGGGCGTTCGGGGAATTCTTCCTCCCGTGAAAGACATGGTCAAAGACGAGCCGCGTTTCGTGCCAGTCTCGGTCCTTTTCTCGAGGCCGGTAATCCGTCGCACTCTGCTGGCGGTCAGTGCGAATGTTATTTGTTTGTTCGGAAACTATAGCCTTTCGGCGTGGTTGCCCACTTTTTTTGTTAGTCAGGGAATGAGTGTTGCCCATTCGCTGCTGTTCAATGCGGCAATGATGGCAGGATGGATTGCAGGCCCCTTGCTGCTGATATTTATTTCTGACCGGATTGGCCGCCGCTGGGGCATGGTGACGTTTGGCGTGCTATGTGCTGTATTTGCGATCACTTATCCGTTCCTCAAATCGGCCAACCTCATTATTGCGTGTGGATTTCTGCTGGTTTCTGCGGTTTCCATCTTTTCAAATTTTGCCTTGGGTGGCAGCCCGGAGTTGTTCCCTACCGAATATCGGTTTCGTGGCGGTGGCTTCGCGCAGATGGTCGGTCGAGTCGGACTGATCGGATCGCCATTCATTGTGATGTCATTGTTTGCTCGTTTTGGAATCGCGGGAGTTGTCTTGACAATCGCGGCGGGGTATCTGGCCGTGGCACTGCTCATGGCAGTCGCCGGTATTGAAACTAACCTCCAATCGCTTGAGGCAATCGAGCCAGAGGCGTCGCTGGGTCCGGAAGATACGATCCCAAACACGGTTCCGCTCAGGTAAGCGTCGAATACATTAGAGAGGCAGACTGTATGCGCGGCATTGTATTTAGTGGCGATTGCACACTCGAACTCGCAAACTTTCCAGACCCCACACCAGGATTTGGCGAAGTTATTGTCGAGATCAAGGCATCTGGAATGTGCGGCAGCGATCTGCATCTTTATAGGCGGCCACGCAGCGCGCTGGTGGCACCAACAATTGTCGGTCACGAGCCCTGTGGAGTCGTGGTGGCGGCAGGGCCTGGCGTTTTCGGAAAACATGCTCAGATTGGCAACCGTGTAATGGTGCATCACTACCAGGGGTGCACCGGCTGCGACGAGTGCCGCTCTGGCTGGCCGCAGTTGTGTCAAACGGCGCCTCCAACCGTGTATGGTTTTGATGCTCACGGTGCTCACGCGAACTACATGAAAGTGCCAGCTACTACGCTAGTACCGCTCGACGAGCGCCTGAGTTTTGCTGCGGGCGCAGCGGTTTCTTGCGGCACGGGCACCGCGTGGGGTGCGTTTGAACGGATAGGTTTAACTGGGCGCGACACGATCGCGATCTTTGGCCAAGGCCCCGTGGGCCTGTCTGCAACATTGCTCGCAAAGGCACAGGGAGCACGTGTGATCGCCCTTGACATCGACGAGAATCGTCGTCGCTCGGCGATATCGTTTGGCGCGGATTATGTGTTGAACCCACGGGATGGCCGCACATCCGAAGCGATCCGGGAGGTGACTGACGGACGGGGAGCGTCCGTGGCGTTGGAGACGTCGGGCGCATCACAGGCGGCTCAGGATGCTCTCGATTCGGTAAGGCCATGGGGTACTGTCTGCCTGGTTGGCATTGGCGCCGAGATCAATTTCTCAGTGGCGAATATGCTGCGCTCCCAAGTCCGCATTTTGACGTCTTTGACGATGTCGATTCAGGCTCAAAGCGCCTGTGCGCGCTTTGTTGTCGAAAGGGGCATCGACCTCGATTCGCTATTCACGGACCGCTGGACCCTCGATGAGGCAGAACTGGCTTATCAAACGTTCAATCGACAAAGCGGCGGTAAGGGCGTGTTTCTGTCCTGAGACGCTATGTCTGCCGCAGAAGGAATGCACGTGCGGTTAGTTTCGAACGCGCGCACGATTTAATTTTCAACGGAGAATGAGTAATGTCTAATGCTTCGCCCGCTTCGGCTTCAGTATCTGCTCCCCCGGTCAGCAGGGGACATCGTAAAGCGCTTGAATGGCTCGATTCATCCGCACCGAAGCGGATGCTAATTGATGGGAAATGGGTTGGTGCGGTTTCGGGGAAGACGTTCGAGACCATCAATCCTTCTACTGAAGAAAGGCTGGCCTTGGTGGCTGAAGCAGACAGCGCAGATGTCGATGCCGCGGTGAATGCAGCGCGGCGCGCATTTGAGTCGCCGTCGTGGGCCGGCATTTCACCCCACGCGCGCACGAGGTACCTGTTGAAAATCGCCGATGCCGTCGACGCGCATGTGGAAGAGCTTGCAGTTCTCGAGACACTCGACAACGGCATGCCACTTTCGTCAAGCATCGCCCGGGCCACTCAGGCAGCCGAGATATTCCGCTACTACGCCGGTTGGCCGACGAAGGTTTACGGCACGACAAATCCGACCGATAGCGCACGTTTCATCTACATGTTGCGGGAACCCATGGGCGTTTGCGGGCTGATCAATGCCTGGAATGTTCCGCTCGTGATGGCCGCGATGAAGATTGCGCCCGCGCTCGCCTTCGGCAATACAGCGGTGCTGAAACCCGCTGAACAAACACCATTGACGACTTTGCGGCTTGCGGAGTTGATCGAACAGATCGGCTTGCCGCCGGGCGTGCTGAATGTCGTTCCTGGCTATGGCGCAACCGCTGGCGGTGCACTGGTCGCCCATCCGGGTGTCGACAAGGTTGCCTTCACAGGATCGACTGCTATTGGCAAGCAGATTCTGCAGTCGTCAGCGAGCAATATGAAGAAAGTGACGCTGGAGCTCGGCGGGAAGTCGCCGAATATCATTTTCCCTGATGCCGATCTCGACAAGGCGCTCGCAACGGCGGTGGCTACGTTCTGCGGCAATTCCGGACAGATATGCTCTGCCGGCACCCGGCTTTTTATCCACGAGTCTCTGCATGACGAGGCGACCGAGCGGATCGCAAAAATCGCGGCCACCTATAAAGTTGGGTCGCCTTTCGACGCGGACACCAAGCTTGGCCCGCTGATTTCAGCCAGACAGATGGAGCGGGTGTTGTCCTACGTTGACATAGGTAAGAGTGGTGGCGCGAACTTGTCTCTCGGCGGCGGCCGTGTTGGCGATCTAGGATTTTTCGTTGAGCCGACGGTCTTTAGCTCGGTTGCCAATGACATGAGGATCGCCCAGGAAGAGATATTCGGCCCCGTGCTTTCAATCATCCCTTTTAAAGACGAAGATGACGTCATCCTGAAGGGCAACGATACAGAGTATGGTCTCGCTTCTGCGGTGTGGACGCGCGATATTGGCCGAGCACATCGGCTCGCAAGGTCACTCAAAACCGGGCGTGTGTGGATCAACACATACGCAGAGGCGGATGCGGTCATGTCGATGGGTGGCTATAAGCAGTCCGGGTTTGGTCGTGAAATGGGCGCGGAGTCCATTGAAGCATATACACAGACAAAGTCAGTCTACATGCGCTTTTGATGTGTTGGGGCTGCTCGGCAATCGTTGATCGACTGTCGCGTCTGCCTGCCTTCGCGAGCTACGATAGTCAGGATGTTCGGATCGAGGGGGCTGAATCACCTTTACGGAATCTTTTTCTCCGTGAGTCCGGCGTCCGATGTATCCCCCGCGCAGATCTTTCATTATGTGCGACTGTTCGACGTCGATGCGACGCTTCAATGGTCAATCGCCGCGACACCCAGAATGCCCGCGCCTATCGATCCGCCGGCGTGATGGTTCGCTGCGTAGTTCGAACTGTCTGGATTGCTCGGACGATCTGGAAAACAGGCAGGACGTATCGCGAGA
The DNA here is from genome assembly GCF_058782725.1 of Paraburkholderia sp. FW306-02-B. NCBI lineage: Bacteria > Pseudomonadati > Pseudomonadota > Betaproteobacteria > Burkholderiales > Burkholderiaceae > Paraburkholderia > Paraburkholderia sp. FW306-02-B. Next base: position 10,920 of record NZ_JBYSXZ010000004.1, on the reverse strand, counting down.
TTGGTCGCCGGTTCCCCTCTGATTCACCATGAGGAGAGGTGCCCGGTTATGGAGCTGCGATCCTTCGCCACTTCATGGCCTTCGTGTTGAGCGCACTCGTAGTTTCATACCTGCATTACTAATCTGGGGAACCTGATGACCACACAAGCCACCGGCCAATCCGCTCGTATCTATGAGCAAGTGCCGCAATTAGCCCGACTGCGCGAGGAGGTGTTACTCGGAGACGTCTGGAAACAACCCGAGATGTCGACGCGAGACCGGATTCTTGTTACCTGCGGTGTGCTCGCTGCAAGCGGGAAAGAAGAAGAACTCAAACATTGGATGCGTCGCGGTGTCGACAACGGTATCTCGCTTGATGAGTTACGTGGATTGATCGTACAGGTCGCCTTTTACGCGGGCTGGCCAGCTGGATTGTGCGCAGGTCGAGCAGCTCTCGAATTGTTCGAGTCTGAGGCTCGTGAATGAAGGCGGTGGGCGCGAATGTTCACCGCCTTTGGAGTGCGAGCAACCGCTGTTGAACTGCCGTTGGTCTGTCAGGAATGGATCGCTACGTCTTGAGCCCCGAGGCATACGAGTGATCCGCTTTCGTCGGCATCAGGGGTGGCTCTTCCTTGCGTGCATGCAACACAGTCCTGTTGGCGGTGCATGTGAAACGCCCCTGAATTAGGGGAGACGAAGATGACACAAGAGACGAAGGGAGACGGAGATGAATCAGGAGTTCTATAGTGCCGCGCGTGGGACGACGTCCCGGCAGCGCGCCCGCACCGCAACCTGGGCGAGCATGATCGGGGCGGTTGCGGACTGGTACGACTACTTCCTCTATGGCACGGCTGCAGCGATCGTGATCGGTCCGCTCTACTTCCCGGGCAGCGTAGCGCATGGCACGCTGGCGGCATTCGCCAGCTTTGCACTGGGCTTTTTCTTCCGTCCGGTGGGCAGCATTGTGTTTGGCCACTTCGGTGACAAGCTCGGCCGCAAGCGCATGCTGGTTCTGACGATGGTGCTGATGGCGGGGGCCAGCACGCTGATCGGCCTGCTGCCCACCTACGCTCATATCGGCATTGCTGCCCCGATCCTGCTGGTGACTCTTCGTGCTCTTCAGGGCTTTTCGGTCGGCGGCGAATGGGGCGGAGCCGCGCTCATGGCGGTCGAGTCCGCGCCGCCGGGCGAGAAGGCTTTGCGAGGGAGCGTGGTGCAAAGCGGCGCGTTCCTCGGTCTGCTGCTCGCTAACGGCACGTTCTTCCTGTTCGCCTGGCTGCTCTCCGATGAGGCGTTCAGGAGCTGGGGCTGGCGTATTCCGTTCCTGCTCAGCTCGGTCATCCTGGCCGTAGGCTACTGGGTCCGCCGCAAGGCGCAGGACACGCCGGAGTTCGAGAAGATCAGGCAGGAGGGCAAGGTGGTGAAGATCCCGCTGGCCTCCGCCGTGGCCAGACAACCGGCGTCGTTCTTTATCATCATCGGCCTGTACCTCGGAGCGAACGTCGCGACCTACACCGTGTTGACCTTCGCGATCGCGTACGGCACCGTGTACGCCCACATCGGCAAGAGCGTGCTGCTGATTGCGTCGATGGCGGCTGCGGCAGTTTCCCTCGTCACGGTTCCCCTGTTTGCCAGGTACGCAGACAACAAGGGCTATCTGCGCGTTTTTGCCTTTGGCGCCGTGCTGGCCATCGTCATGGCGTTTCCCTTCTTCTGGAGTCTGGACAGCGGCAACGCGTTCCTTGTGATCCTCTCCACCGTCGTCGTGCTCGCCGGCGCGGCCGTCGCCATGGTTTCGGTGCAGCAGCCTATCTTCACGGAGCTGTTCAGTGCTGAATTCCGCTACAGCGGAGCGGGCTTCGCATATGGACTGGGAGCCGCGCTCGGCGGACTGAGTCCTTTCATCGCGACTTATCTGACGGACTTCGGAGGAGGCACGGCCACCTACCCGGCGCTGTACATGATCGGCGCGAGCCTTATCACACTCCTCACTGCGCTCGCCGTGCGCGCCCGAATCAATGGCATCTACCGCCGGGATGCGGAGCCACTGCCAGAAGCGAGAACGCCAGGGACGATCAAAACGGTGCGCTATTGATTGACCGAAGCAAAGCCCAACCAATTTACCTTCATCGTTGCGCGTGTATGGAATCCGCGCACTAGCTGGTTTGAAGCAGACGCGCGCGCACCAGGGTCAAGGCTACGGTCTTCGTGATGGCAAGTGGGGTTATCAACTTGCCGATTGCGCCACTTCGAAGGCGCAGCCGCAGGCGGCCGAGTCGGGCTGATGCAAATATTTGATTCTATCGACCTTGCGCCGATCCGGCTATTGACCACGGTAGGCTTCCTCTCGATAACTGCGAGTTATACCCAAGGGGTTTCCAAGTCTAGCGCTCGTCTGTCAGCGGCTCTATATTCCCTGAATACAACGAAGAAACAGTACCCCAAGATGCATCACGGTGGATCCGAGACAGGTGTCATCAGCGTGATCCTCACGATCACAACAAGCTAAAGGTATGCGGGCTTCTCCAGATCCACTGGCGTGACGCTAGCAGCGAGTACTCAATTGATGACTTATTTTGTACCACCTAGGCATTCGAGTACGGACCTGGGCAGAGATTGAACGCCGCTGACGAGGGCATACCGTCAGAACACTTTGCGGCTTACACATCGGCTGACCCTCCCGGGAACAAAGGACAGATGTGTTGAAAACGAAAGCAGAGAATTTATTCAACAGTCCAAGCGGTTTTGAAGACTTGCGGATTTGACTCTGTCAAACGAAGGCAAAATTTGTGCGGGAGTGTTTCATGAAGGCATTAATTTATAGCGGCCCCGGAATGATCAGTTGCGAGAGCGTTGCGGACCCAACGCTAATCGACGAGAAGGGGGCAATCGTGAAGACGACCTCCTGCTCGATCTGCGGAAGCGACTTGCATCCGTACCACGTCGATCTGGGGCGACCGACTTATTGCATTGGCCACGAAGCAGTCGGCGAAATTGTCGAACTAGGTCGCGAAGTAAAGAATTTTGCTGTTGGGGATCGCGTTCTTTTGGCCGCCTCGCTCGGATGTGGGCAATGCCAGCCCTGCCGCGAAGGCAATGTGGTGTTCTGCCAGACGCATCGAAACCTGCGTGCGTTTGGTCAAAGCCTTCCGGACATTGGCGGGTGCCAGGCGGAAGGGGTCGCGGTCCCGGTCGCAGACGACAACATGTTCCATCTGCCCGAAAATTTGCCCGATGAAGTCGGTCTCATGCTGACCGATACGCTTTCAACTGCCTGGTTTGCTGCGCGCCGTGCGCGAGTTGGACCCGGGGACGTGGTGGCCGTGATCGGACTGGGAGCAGTCGGTCTGTCGTCGGTGATGTGCGCACTTGCGATGGGTGCGAGCCGTGTGCTCGGCATTGACCTACTGGCCAACCGTCGGCGTCACGCCGCGGAACTCGGTGCTGAAAGCGTAGAGAATCCCGACGTCGCGGCAGGAGTGAAGGAACTGACGAACGACCGGGGCGTTGACGTCGTGATCGATGCTAATGGAGGCCCAGTGACCACCGCGCTTGCTGTCGAACTGATTGGGAAAGGCGGCCGCATTTCCACGGTGGGTATCAGCGAACAACTCACCATCCCATTTCCGATCAAAGCGGGCCTATACAAGAACATGGAGTTTCACACCGGGATCTGTTCGGTTCAGGCGCAGGTTCCCGCACTCCTGCGCGAATTGGAGAGTGGGAGACTGGATAGCACAGCCCTGTCGAAAATGATTACTCACCGTATGGGGTTGTCCGAGGGAAAGGAGGCATACGCGTTTTTTGACTCTAGAAACGATGGTGTGCTGAAGGTGTTGCTTGATCCATCCATCTAACTTGCGATTTCTATGGAAGCCAACTGGATGACACCCCCAAAGACAGCGCTCGTAACCGGTGGGTCGAGCGGAATCGGTCTCGCGGTAGCGCGGAGATTTGCGAAGGCAGGAATCAGGACAATTATTACGGGCCGATCTCACACCGCAATTGAGATTGCCGGTTCACTTTCCGATGAAGGCGGCTCTGTCACTGGTCTGATACTGGAGCTTTCGGATCTCTCAGCTGTGCAGTCCTGGTTGCGCGAAGCTCCGCAGCGCTTGGGCTCAATCGACATTGTGGTCAACAATGCGGGCATACATCCGAAACAGAATGGCGGCAAATATCTGACTGAAGAGATCGATTCCAAGCAATGGCACGAGGTTATCAATGTCAACCTCACTGTGCCTTTTATGATATGCGCGGCGTTGCTACCAGCAATGAAAGAACGTGGCTGGGGCCGGGTGATCAACATCGGATCGAGTGGCGCCCGCAACAGGCCAATTGCGCCGAGCGCACACTACGTGGCTTCGAAGGCAGGGCTTGAAGGATTGACTAGATGCATAGCCGAGGAGGGCGCGGGGGATGGCGTTACCGCCAATTGCGTGGCTCCCGGGCCTGTGACCACCCGGCTGACGGCCAGCTCTTCGAAAGAAACCATCGCCGGATTGACCCGCACCATTCCCGTGGGCCGTTATGGCACTGCTGATGAGATCGCTGCATTGGTTGAATTTTTGGCATCAGATGAAGCGTCGTTCATTACCGGGTCTGTGATTGATGCGAACGGTGGACTAACAATGAACTAAACGCGGATTTTGAGCGTCGAGTCGGGTTGATTGGCTGCTCGAGAGCGGTTCGGAAGACTCGCGGTTGCTACAAATGCCGGCACGGCGCCGACCGACTGTCTCGGCGGCTTTTCGACCGGGTTCCTAGTGGTCGGTTTCGCCCCTGATGCGCCGCCCGGCGCGATTAAACGTCGGATTTTGTGTAAATATAATGATTAAGGAGTACATAGAAATGGAGACGAAGTTTAAGCGGTCTATTTTGTGTCTTGCCATGCTCGGTGCCGTTTCGCCCACAAGTTATGCCCAGAGCAGCGTCACACTCTACGGCGTCCTGGACAATGGTGTCATGTATCAAAGCAACGTAAAGGGTGGGAAGAGAGTCTCGCTTGATGCTCTTACCGGCCTTTACGGCAGCCGATGGGGATTTACCGGTGTCGAAGACCTGGGTGGGGGCCTGCGCGCAATCTTCACACTCGAGTCGGGGATCAATTTGAACAACGGACAATTCGGCCAAGGCGGGACCGCATTCGGTCGGCAGGCCTTTGTCGGATTGAGCAGTGATCGTATGGGAAGCCTGACGTTTGGCCGCCAGTACGACATGATTTTCTACTATCCGTTGCCTCTGACCCCGGGAACGCTAGTCGGGGGACCTGCCCCCGTGCACCCAGGCGATGTGGACAATGCAGCCAATTCTATACGGATCAACAATTCCGTCCGGTATATGAGCCCGAGTTTTCACGGGCTGACATTTGGTGGTGAATATAGCGTGGGAGGAATCGCTGGAAACGTGACGGCGAACAGTGGCTATTCCGTAGGAACCGCTTATGCATACGGTCCGTTCAAGGTTGGTGCGGCGTATGAGTATTTCAAGAATCCGACTTCGTCGACTCCGGGTTCTGGCTTTTTCACAGCTTATGCAAACGGCGTATCCACTCTTTCTCAGTCGCTGAACAAAGGGTACGTGAGCGCGCAGGCTTATCAGTCAGTGGTTCTGGCAGCGAATTACACGATTGGGAAACTTGTCCTCGCGACCTCGCTCTCGAACGCCCAGTATGCCAATCTAGGGACAACGTTTTCCAACGGAGCGGTCCACTTTAACAACGTTGACGTTGGAGCGACCTATCTCATCACGCCGTTTCTATTCGTCGGAGGAAGCTACGACTATATGACGAGTAAAGGCGTCCAGACCTCTGCCGGCCAAACCGTCGGGAATCAGCATTATCATCAGCTCGCGCTGCTGACCGACTACCTGTTTTCCAAGCGAACAGACGTTTGGTTCACGGTGGGTTGGCAACACGCGTCGGGCACATCGTCGATCGGTTCCCCAGCAGTTGCGGATATTGACAGCTTAGGTGACTCGTCGAACAACCATCAGCTCCTGCTGCGCGTTGGGCTTAAACATAAGTTTTAAGGAAGTTGCGTCGATCGCTGAACCGGTTCCGCATCTCGTGCCACACACAATGCGGAGTGCGCATTCCGAGCATGCAGGATGCCGGTTCCGTCGAGCGCAAGATGGTAGGTTATGGTTGGCACCTGTCACTGCTTGCGTGTTTAGTATGCAGGTCGGCAGTTCGGGCAGGACGACAGTTGCAACTCGGTATGGGTCTTTCATTTTCGTCTAGCGTGGGGCGCGCACCGCAGGGTGTTTGTCTGCGCCTTTCGAAAGAGAGTAGGAGGCTTGAAGTGAGAATCCGCGACCGGACAGATACACCCACCGGTTATCGTGATGCAGCGGTGGTAGCAGTGGTGTGAGACCGTCTACCTCGACTGATGTATTGATTGGCCCGAGGTGTCCTTGTCGGAATGCAGGGTGTCAGACGTCCTCCGTGTGACGTTCGACCAGATCCCGCTAGCGACAAAATTTCCCTATTTCTACGCATCACTCGTTATCCCTCATGCTCTCGGCGCTGCGTAGCATCTATGCGGTCCGAAGACGTCTGTCGAGCCACGCCAGATTCTGCGATTTTGGAAGCGCAGATACGAACACGAAGCGCTGGATAAGAAGGTGAAGCGTTCGGAGAGTTTCGGCAATGCCGTAACATCACAGGCATTATGGCGACGAAGGTGCGCGTGCGATATGGCTTAGTGTCTCGCGAACGGACCGTGCGTTCAGGAGGCCGGCGCCGCCGTTCGTGAGACGGTTGGAATGCTAAAGTCTGTACAGCCTCGTGCGCGGCCTGCTGACTGGATCGACTACCATACGGCCGATAATGACTGCGTGACGAGTGTCGCGCCGATCAGCTCACGCCCTCAATGATGCGGACGTCTCGCTCGGCGCCGTTGCCCAGTGCCCGCAATGCCTCTTGGTAGCCGGGGCTGTCGTGCGCAGCAATCGCTTGCTCGACGCTGTCGAATTGGATCAGGACGGTTCGTTGTTCGACGCCTGCCTCATAGACAATCGAAGGTGCAGCGCGGCCTAGAAACGTTCCCCCTGCTTTTAATAGTGCGGGGCCCGCGAGCTTCCCATACTCCGCCAGTGCTGCGGCGTCGTTGATAGCGCGGTATGCGCATACCCAATAGGCTTTAGGCATGATTTGATCCTTTTTAGTGGTTAGGATGATGTTACTTGCTTAGAGCTCTAGCATCTGCTTGACCTTCGCGGTCGCAGCGGAGAGCAGGAACGAGAGGTCTGTCCCTGTAGACACATAGCGTGCGCCGAGCTGGATGAGCTGTGCGGTGAGTTCCGGATGTCCCGCAAGCCCGCCAATGCCGAGGTGCTTACCGTTCCTTCTGCACGCTTCTGCACACTGCCGATAGGCCTCAAGCACCAGGTCGTGATCGAGCTGCCCGGGAATTCCGAGCGATGCGCAAAGATCGTTGGTGCCGATAAACAGGATGTCGACGCCGTCGACGGAAGCGATCTCTTCAACAGCCTTGAGGGCGTCGCCCGACTCAATCATGACGACAACCATCGTGGCCTCGTTCAGCACCTTAACCACGTCGGCAGCGGGCAGTGTGCGGAAGCCAAAGTGGGGCAAATTGCCGGCGATCGATCGGTCTCCCAGCGGGGGGAATTTGGCCGCGCGGACGATCTGCAGCGCATCTGCCGCAGATTCAATGTGAGGCGCTATCACACCAAGTGCACCTCCATCGAGCACGCGCGGAATCTGTTCATGTGAGGGCACGCGCACGAAAGGCGTCACGCCAGCTGCCAATGCTGCCATGCAGATCTGTCCAGCAGTGTCGAGGGAGAAGCTGTTGTGTTCCAGATCAATGTACAGAGAGTCAAATCCAGCAGCGGAGGCGATTGAAGCAATCTCAACCGTGCGAACCAGTCGTACGGCCATTGAAAGCACCAGTTCATTGCGGCCTAGTTTCTCCTTCACCTCATTTCGTACAAGTTCCTTTGCAGACTTTTTCATCTGACTTCCTTCGTGTTGCTGCTTCGTGGCAGAAGAACCACTGCGCCGGCATGCTTCGAGTCCGCCTCCGCAGGGGTGCATGCCCGGCCACAATCGCTACGTTATTCAAAGCGGTTGCGGAGTTCACCAATTCCCGAAATGGAAATCAAGACCTCATCTCCGGCGGCGAGGAAGCGAGGAGGGTTAAAGCCGATACCGACACCAGCCGGTGTTCCGGTGGCAATGACATCGCCTGGCTGCAGTTTGAGACCGGCGGAGATCGTCGCGATCAGCGTCGGGACGTCGAAAAGGAGATCCTTCGTATTGGCATTCTGGCGGAGTTCGCCGTTTACCCAGCACTTAACTTCGAGGTTGTCGGGGCTCAACTCGTCGGCAGTCGTGATCCACGGACCCATCGGGCAAAAGGTATCCAGCGCCTTTCCCAGGAACCACTGCTTGTGGTTGCGTTGGCGGTCACGTGCCGTTACGTCGTTTACAATGGTATAGCCCCATACATGGTCGTAGGCTCGGTCCGCAGGAATATTACGACCTGCTTTTCCGATGACCACGGCCAGCTCCGCCTCGTAGTCGACTGAAGAGGTGACGTTGCTATGCAGGCTGACAGTCCCCCCAGGGCCGATTACAGTTGTTGGAGGCTTGGAAAATACCGCCGGGTATTGATCGATCTCGGCCCCTTTTACGGCGCCAGCTTCGAAGCCGCTTCCCGCAAACTCTTTCGCGTGCTCACGGTAGTTTTTCCCAACGCAGAAGATGTTGCGCAGGGGGACGATTGGCGCAAGGAGTTCCACGTCGCTCAACGGGATGCGCGTTTCTTCCTGAGAGATACGCGATTTGACTTCGTCGTATCGCTCAATCAGTCTGAGCATGTCGCCGATAGCCGGGTCCAGAGGGACGATACACGAAGCGGCTACGTCGACAACGCCGATTCGACTGCGCCCATTTTCTATAAAACTAGCGAATTTCATTGAGGTTCCGAATTGAGAGGATGATGGGAGGTCCAATCCGCCAGGGAATTGAAGTTCAGAAAACCGGCAGAATCACACGGTAGAAAGTGTTCGGTGTGAGTGCTTTCAGCGCGACCGGCCCCTCGTTTGCTGCAAACTCGAAGGCAGTTCCCGGACCAAAGCTTCGTCCCTCATACTGAACCTCTCCCTCGGTCAGGTAGAGTAGTTCGATCGATGCCTGCTCTCCTGCCTGAAAAGCGGAATCTGCGTCGACTCGGGTGAAACCAACTCTCAATCCTCGTTCTGTAAATGAGCCAAGCCATTTAGTAGATACGCCGTGTGTAGATTCAGGCACCCAGTCGTAGCTGGACGGGTCCATCAAGATTGGTTCCTCATATCTCGGTTTCGCGTACTGCACTTTCTGACCAGTTGCCTCTTCGAAGCAAGCTTCGGAACCGTCCTGATTGTGACGTTGGCCATGCTCGTCGAAATAGGTGAAAATTCCGTTCTTGAATTCGCCTTTCTTCTGCAAGGCTTCGTTTGCCGCCTCCCGTCGTTCGACGCTTAGATATCCAGAGCCACTGGCGCCGCCGAACTGAAGGGTAATCATCTCAAGCCCTTCCGGCCGGTCTTGAGGACCGTATCGGACGCTTTCCGGAAAGTATCCAACCCAGCCCTCGTGCATCACCTTTCCGTTCGCGTACGGATAGGTTCCTTTGATGACATATCGGAGCTGGTCGAAATTGTGTCTGTGCCGAGGCGTAGTCCAGCCGCCCGAACCTGCGGTGCTTACGAACATCGCGTAGTTGTTGGGATCATCATCTTTGCCGGTCAGCAAAAACTTGAGCTTGAGCACTCCTTCGCGCATGGTGCCAACTGCGGCTGGAGAAGATGATGGTGTATCAGAAACTTGCATGTGACGACTCCTTGGAATTCATTTTCAAAACCGCTGCGGGATTAAATCCTTTGTCTCGTGTCAATATATGCCCGCGTCGCCGACACGGCTAGCTGCTTCATTAACCGGCTATAACCGCGGGTTATTGTCCCAATGTGCGTGATACTTGTAATCAGTCGCAGGCCGAAGCTGGCGCTTCACGCTCCAACGGAACGTGGCGTACAGATCAAAAAATTAAGCCGTAGAAAGTGAGTACTCGAATAAACCACTTGAGAAGGCAAACGATGCGCGAGTCAATAAATAATGGCCGTCGCGTCGGGTTGCGCGGAAGCGGTCGCGAAAAAACAGACGCCTGGCAACGCGCGTACGTATCCCTTGGCGTGGCTTTCGACACGTCTCCAGATTTGTCCCAGGTTCTGTACGCGCCGGCCACGGTAACCAGGTACGACCCGGGCGGGGCGCGCAGGTTGGTGCTCAGGTCGCGATGCGGTAGACGCGAGCTGCGTTGTCGTGAAAGAGCGCGTTCTTCTCGCTTTTCGATGCCTGTACGACGAGATGCTTCAGTGCGTTCCACAAGGTCACGTAGTCGCAGGAACGTCGGTCGGCGGGAAAATTGCTCTCCATCATGCAGCGCTGGACGCCAAAAATTTCAATGACGGCTTCGGTCCATGGGCGCCAGGCGGATGCGAGTTCGAGGTAGGTGGGCAATCTGTCCTGCAGCTCAAAGCCGAAGCCGAAGTACGGTTGTCCCATGCCGCCTACCTTGCACATGACGTTCGGTCGTCGCGCGAGCTCGGCGATGTTTTTGCGCCATTCGGCAAACGCCTGCGTCGGGTCGGAATTCTTTAACGCCGTGCCTGCGACCTGCCCGATGTGGTTGAGCACAATGGTGGTATTCGGGAAATCATCGGCCAGGCGTGTAATCTCGGGCAATTGATGATGGAAGACGGCAGCGTCGAAAATCAGATCGCGCGCGGCCAGTTGCCTGAAGCCATCGCGAAACTGGGGGTGACTCATGATGCCGGCTGCCGGCGGATGAGGAACGTATCGCCAGACAGCGGGATCGAGGTGCTCGAGGGTGCATTGGCGGAAACCGCGCAGACGGTCAGGTGCGGCGGCCA
>NZ_JBYSXZ010000003.1:0-224056 GCF_058782725.1 Paraburkholderia sp. FW306-02-B | reverse complement strand
CGACGTACGTTCGGGGCCACCCGATCCGCAAGGCTTCGACATCGTTATCAATGCCACGCCGCTTGGCATGAAAGCGAACGATGCCATGCCAGTTGATCCTGAGCGGCTCGCGCCTGGCGCCATCGTCGTAGACATCATCAATGCGTCCGAGCCAACGCCGCTTCGCCGCGCCGCGCACGCGCGCGGGTGCCGGACCCAGGACGGGGGCCCGATGCATCAGGGGCAGGCTGTCTATGCACTTAAGTTTCTGGGATTCGATTACCGCCCCGATGGACGATCAGCACCGGACACGGCCCGCGATGAGTAAAAATTTCAAAGGAGAATACGCATGAGAGTTGCTTTACTGGAAGTCAGTCATTGGCATGTGCCACTCTATCTCGATGCGCTGGAAGCGCCCGGGATTGAAGTGGTTGCCGTGTCAGATGCGGAGGATGTCAAGGGCGAGGCAATTGCCGCACGATTCGGAAGCAAGCTGTACTCGTCGGCCTATGAACTGCTCGAGCGTGAGGAAGTCGATTTCGCATTCGTGTTCGGGCGGCATTCTGAGATGCCGGCGCTCGCTGAGGCCGTGATCGCGCGTAATATTCCCTTTGCGCTGGAGAAACCGTGCGGCGTCAACATGTCGCAGATCACCCGACTTCGCAAACTGACCGAGGAAGCCAATCTTTATTGCGCAGTGCCATTGATCTTCCGAATGAGCGAGTTGCTCAGCTCGCTCGAAGATGCGGAGGGGCGCATACCGTCGGACTTCAACTACATGTCGTTCCGTTTCATTGTGGGACCGCCCAGTCGATACGAAGCGGCCGGTGCCGGCTGGGCGCTCGATCCTGTGTATTCCGGAGGCGGATCGACAATCAATGTGGCGACTCACTTCATCGACCTGTTCAGATTGCTCACTGGCAAGGAGATCGTCCGAGTCTCCGCCACGATGAACTCAAGAACGCATCAAACGGCCGTTGAGGACTATTCGCTGCTGACAATGCAAACCGAAGACGGCGTGATCGGCCTGGTGGAAACGGGATATAGCTTCCCCAGTACACCCGACGAGCAGCGCGAATTCTCGTTCACTCTTGCATCCGATCGTATGTACGCGAAATCCGGCCCCGACCGAATCGAGATTCGGGAGAGAAACAACCTGTCTGCCGGGACGCGAAGCCGCCGCCTCCAGCTCGAGACTGATATTTACTACCCGTTGTTCGTCAAGCGGGTGCTCACGGAATGCCGTACTGGCGCAAGGCCAATCGCGTCATTGCGCGACGCAGAGCTCATGATGCAAGTCATGGATGCCGCCTACGCGTCAGCTCGCCAGGGGGGGGCGCTTCAAACTCTCGAGCCGATTTTCTAAGTGACGTGTCTGTCGGATCGCACGCTTATGCCGCAAACAAGACATTGCAATGAGGCCGACTATCCTGCGCCGCAGGAACGGGACTGGTTCGCGAGAGATTTCCGTTTCCACACCGGCGAGGTGATGTTGGAGGTGCGGCTGCACTACCGAACCATCGGCGCCCCCTCCGGAGAGCCGGTCCTAGTCCTGCACGGCACGACGGGCACTGGCGCCAGCATGCTGACACCTGGTTTCGCGGGAGAGTTGTTCGGCCCCGGGCAGCCGCTCGATGCCAACAAGTATTTCATCATCCTTCCGGACGCCCTAGGAGCCGGTGAATCGTCCAAGCCGTCTGACGGACTGCGCACACGATTCCCGGCTTACAACTACGACGACATGGTGCTCGCGCAGCACCGGCTACTGACCGAGCACCTGAACATCCGACACCTGCGCCTGTTGATCGGTAACTCGATGGGCGGCATGCACGCATGGATCTGGGGTGTGCGGTATCCGGACTTCATGGACGCGCTCGTGCCAATGGCGTCGCAACCGACGGAGATGTCCGGCCGCAACTGGATGCTACGCCGCATGCTCATTGAGATGGTCCGAAACGACCCGGAGTACCGGGGCGGCGATTACACCTGCCAGCCCAGTTCGTTGCGCCTTTCCAACGCCTTTTTTGTGCTGGCTACCAACGGTGGCACCCTCGCCTGCCAAAAGGCGGCGCCGACGATCGAACTAGCCGACAGGTACGTCGACGACAAGTTAGCACAGCCGTTCACATGGGATGCCAACGACTTCATATACCAGTGGAGCGCATCGCGCGGTTATAGCCCGGCACCCGGTCTGGGGAACGTGAAGGCTGCGGTCCTCGCCATTAACGTCGCCGACGATGAGCGCTATCCGCCGGAGACCGGCTTGATGGAGCGCGCGATGCAGCTTGTGCGCGACGGCCGGCTGCTTCTGATCCCTGCCAGCGAGGATACGTGCGGGCACGGTACGAACGGACTGGCTCGCTTCTACAAGCCAGAGTTGCATGAACTACTGCGAACCGCCCCACGCAGGGTCGGGGAGTAACGCCTCTACGGGACTACCGCTAACTTGGTTCGATTCGTGCCGTCGTTCTCTGTCGCATTGAACGTCCGCTACGTAAAGGACAACGGTCGCCGCTATAGTCCTTTTCGCGCAGCATCGACCGTCCCCAAATGGCCGCACGCTGCCTGTCGCGGCCGACGACAGGCGTCCCCGCTTCCGCCGATTGTGCGAGATCCACGACTGGCCGTTTATCTGCGCGATGGACAGTGCTGCAAATCGGCTGCTTTGCGCCGCATCAAAGCGGCTTGAACGCAAGCATCTACCAAGCCCAACGCGGGCATACGGTGACAACCCCTGGCGTTTCAGGCGACCGGCTTGCGCCACACGCTGGCTAGCCACGGCTGCCGCTCACGCGGCAAGCCAGCGGGCCGGTAATAGTGCTCCATTTCGACGAATCCCGCGCCCGCCATATATCGGCGCCATGCTTCGAGATCATGGAAGACGCCGTAGCGGCCGTGGCTCCAACCTTCCTGATTCGTGCCGCGCGGGTTGGAGCTGAACAGCACACCGCCGGGCTTCAGTGTCGCGTGCAATTGCCGCAACACGCGCGGCAACGCCTGACTCGGGACATGGAACAGCGCGGCGTTGGCGAAAATGCCGTCAAAGTGCGCAGCCGGCAAATCGAGATGCAGGAAATCCTGCTGCCAGACGTCGCAGCCAGTCGCGTCACGCGCCATTGCAACGAAGCGCTCGGCGCCATCGAGGCCGACCGCGCAATGGCCGAGTGTAGTGAAGGCCTTGAGATCTCGCCCCGGCCCGCAGCCGAAATCCAGGATCGTAAAAGGGGGCTCGACTTCGATATGGTGCAGCAGCGCCGCGATGTTCTGCGTGACGTCGTGGTCGTACGTGCCGTCGCGGAAATCTTCCGCGTGCGCGTCGTAGTGCTGCAACGTGACGGCACTGATTTTATCGAGGTCGCGGGGGTCGAGTTCCATGCAGGAAGTATATCTCGGGGGCATTTCCCGCACGACTACGTCGTACGTCCGGTGTCATCTGCCGTGGTCGGTTGCGTGCCGAACAGGATGAACAACGCGATTCAGCGTGCGCAACTGATTCCTCTTGGGTTTCCGAGGAACGCGCACGGTATCGGGCGAACGGCTGGAGATGGGCCGTACCTTACCCATCGTCGTGCGATCGACCCGTGCGTGCCACGAGCGTCAGCACGCGACCCTTCTCTGCCGCTCGACGCTCGGCCGTCTCAATGTCTCTTACCAAATCTGAATCGCCGGTCGAATGACCACGCGCCGACGGGAGCGAACTGCTGCAATTGGCCGTCTATCGTCGCCGACTACCGTGCTCCGTTAAATACTGACGCAGCGCGCAAAGCGGTCGTATAAAGATTTGCTTCGAACGTCACGGCCTTTGACGATGTAAATCACAAACTCGGCCACGTTCGTCGATCTCGACTTCCATCCGACTAGCCAAGGTCTCGGCCGTGCCCCCCGCGCTCGCTGCCTGGCTACCGTGGTTGGGTCCAACAACCACCTCACTCGCAGCACTCGTGAGCTCTAGCCGCGCTGGTCAGTCAAGAGTCTTTCTCGACATAAGCGGAGGAATCTCCACCCAGGTGGGTGCCCGTTTCATTTAGTCCTCGCTGCTCTTTGACGACCCTCCGCTCCAAAACCACCCAGAAGCGAGCATCCCGGCCAGAACGACCAACGCCGCGTTCAAGACCTTCTGGATCGCATTGCCGAATCCAGCTCCCGGCCCACGCTACGAAACAGCGGACACGCAAGTGCCGATGTGGCCCAGGCATCCGGCTCGCAAAGAGCTGAATTGCGGGTTGAGTCCTGTGTTTTTCGAAGCTTCGCTTCGCCGGGTAGCGGCCTAAGCTTTGGTTCAATGTTCTGCACTGAAACAACGAGAAAACAGCGATGTCCACACGACTTCACCGGGTGTCTCGCACGGTCGGCCTTGCCCTTGCCGCCGTGACATTGGTCATGTCTGGCACGGTGCTAGCCAGACATCCCACCCCGTTCACCTCGTTATCCGCCGACGATCAGATTTTCATCAAGTTGCATGACGCTGCACGCGACAACGATCCCGCGCGCGCAGCGCACCTGGCAAGCTTGATTCCGAATTATCCGGCGCCGGCTTATCTCAGCTATTTCCAGATCAAGCCGCGTCTGTTCAACGGCGCGGGGCATGCGAATCTCGACGCGCCGGACGCACCGGTGCTGTCATTTCTGCAACGCTACGACGGACAGGCGATTGCCGACCGTCTGCGCAACGACTACCTTCGCGTGCTCGGGGCGCGCCACGACTGGCACGATTTCGATTCGCAATATTCAAAGTTCGTCCTGGACGACGACACGCAGGTGAAGTGCTATGCGCTCGAGTCCCGTGCCACGCGAGGCGAAAATGTGGCCGACGCGGCGCGGGCGCTGCTCGTCGAGCCGAACTGGTACGGTGACGGCTGCGTCGATCTGATCACCGCGCTCGACCGTAACCAGCAGTTCACTCCGGACGATGGGTGGCAGCTGATTCGCCAGGCCTATGAACAGGGCGCGAGGACGACGGGCGGCAGACTGGTCGATGCGCTGGGCGCGGCGCGCCCGGATCAGCTGCTCCTCGAGCAGGCGACGAACCAGCCACGCCTGTTGCTCGCGAAAGGCATCCAGCTGGACGCAGCGTCCCATCAACTCGCGCTGCTCGCCATCACACAGTTGGCGGTCGGCGATCCGGAGGCCGCCGAGGCCACCTTCACCGTAATCGCACCGTCGCTCACCCTGGCAGAACGGGCTATCGGTTGGGGCACGATCGCCTATCAGGCGGTGCTCAGGCAGCTACCGGGCGCGGTGAACTGGTACCGGCTGTCGGCGAACGCGCCCCTGTCGAGTCAGGCCTACGAGTGGCGCACGCGCAGCGCGCTGCTGGCCGGGGATTGGACAATGGTGCGCTGGTCGATCGAGCAGATGCCGGCCGCGCTGCGCGCACAGCCAGCATGGGTCTACTGGTACGCGCGCGCGTTGAAGCAGAGCAGCGAGGTGGCGGCAGCCGACCAGGAATTCCGAACGATCGCGGGTAACTACACCTTCTATGGCCAGTTGGCCTCCGAGGCGCTCGGCCGGCAGATCGTGATCCCGCCGCAGACCAAGGTGACCGACGAAGAAGTTGAGCGGGCTGGCCGGACACCAGGCTTCGAGCTGGCAGAACGCTTTTACGCGCTGCACCTGCGTACGGAAGGCAACCGTGAGTGGAACTGGCAGCTGCGCGGCATGACTGACCGACAACTGCTCGCAGTCGCCGAGTACGCGCGTCGCATCGAGCTTTATGACCGGGCTGTGAGCACTGCCGACAGGACGCAGACGGAACATGATTTTTCGCTGCGCTACCTGGCGCCATTCCGCACGATTGTCGAGCGCGATACGCGGTCCACCGGGTTCGACGTCGGATGGGCGTATGGCCTCATTCGCCAGGAGTCGCGCTTCATTATCAATGCGCGCTCGGAGGTTGGCGCGGGCGGCCTGATGCAGGTGATGCCGAACACCGCTGAGATGGTCGCGAGGAAGATCGGGCTCGGTACGATCTCGCGGGCCAAGATGAACGACATCGACACGAACATCCTGCTTGGCACGTACTATCTATCGATGATTTACAACCAGCTTGACCGTTCTGCCGTGCTCGCGACCGCCGGCTACAACGCCGGCCCTGGGCGCCCGCGTAAGTGGCAGGCCAACCTGCCGCGACCGGTGGAAGGCGCGATTTTCGCGGAGACAATTCCGTTTAACGAAACCCGCGACTACGTCAAGAATGTATTGTCGAACACGGTTTACTACGCGGCGCTGTTTGATGGCCACCCGCAATCGCTGACGGAGCGGCTTGGCCAAATCGAGCCCCGATGATATCGTCCGCAACGCTGATCCGCGGATCGCTCGGGTGCAGTAAGTGCGGCTGCATACGCGACACTGTATAACGATCCTTCTATCTCTGGATGACCTCTCAACACGGAACCATCTTCTGCGCCGTTTAGGTAGTCAGCCGGCGATCTGCAATTCCGTGTTCGACGACGAGACCGTCATCGAGCAGGAAGCCCGCTGTTCGGCGCGGTCTGTCAAGGTGCGCACCGCCCCATCGAAGCGTTTGTGGCAAAAACACCCACCGCATTTTTTGCTCTGAATACTCCGCAAACGATTGCTTATACTCTATGCACCTCTTTCTCCGAGGCGCATCGTATGCGGCAGGAATGGCTTGAATATCTCCAGCGACTTGACTGGAACACTCCAATGATTCTGGCGCTGGCGTCAGGGGCAGTCGGCTCTGTCATAACGCTCGCGTGGATCTCAGCAAGGGATGCCAGGGAGCGCAGGCGTCAGCGACGCGACACTGCATTGGAGGTTGCGTTATCGCTGGAAAGCCACGCTCGAACCTGTCGGACAATGATGCATAAGTCCTCCTGGGCGGCATCGGAGCCGGTCGGCCCGATGAGCCGCGAAGCCAGCCAGGGCGTGTCCATCCCCGTCTTTGCCTATCCGGACAAGCTTCAGTGGCGCGTCCTGAGCCGCAAAGTTATCTCCGGGCTACGCGAGTACCCGGCAACGGTGTACGCCGCTCGGGAGTATGTGGAAGCG
Organism: Paraburkholderia sp. FW306-02-B; assembly: GCF_058782725.1. NCBI lineage: Bacteria > Pseudomonadati > Pseudomonadota > Betaproteobacteria > Burkholderiales > Burkholderiaceae > Paraburkholderia > Paraburkholderia sp. FW306-02-B. The sequence continues at coordinate 217,066 of NZ_JBYSXZ010000003.1, read as the reverse complement.
TTCCGCGAATTCGGTGAGCCGATCGACGTTTGTGGCCAGGTTGAATACGAATGTGCGAAGGCTGCGATGGCAGCGTTGGCACTTGCTCGGACCACGCGCCGGCAGCACGGAGCCGCGATGTGGAAGCCGGGCGCCAAGGATTCAGCCATGGAGCGCGAACTGTCCGACTTCATCGCGAACGCTGAAGAAAAGCGCAAGGCGTCGCCCGAGCGTCGAACGGAGTCCACAGTTGGTCGGCGGGCTGACGCGCAACCGTTCAATCAGCCGCAAAGCGCCTGAAACCTGCACCGGACAGTGGATATCCTGAAAGCCTCTCAGGTTCTGGCCGGCCTCGAAATGTAGTCAGGACATTCAGCCGGCGCGCTTCGGTGCGCCGGCTTTTCTTTTACCGCGCAACATGGTGACAGCAAAACGTAACGCCTGTTCATTCGTCATCGGGTGCTGATTCAGCCAAGCCGCTCAAACCCAATTCGAGGGTTTTGCCTCGCCAGATCCGACCAAGGCCCGCCATGTCGCAGAGAATCGCCCACGATGTATAGGTGATCGGCGCCTCTCCGCTGATCCAGCGTCTGACCTGGCGGCCGCCATGCTCACTCAGCCCGAGCACCCTGGCAAGAGCCCGACCCGACAGGCCGATGCGTCGCACCACCTCCTGAACTTCAGCGCCCCAGGGCCGCTCCCATCCCTCATCCGCCGGAAGCAAACACTCGGCCCGAATGGGTGTATGAATATCAACTGTCATTTTTCTATCGCCTTTTCTCTTAGCCGTACTTCCTGGATCGGACTGATCTTCGCGCCCGGTCGATCGCGTCCGCCGCGACCTTTTCTTCCAGCCGTAATCGATGCGCGCGGAACTCATGTTCCGGCCACCGCGCTTCGCACTCCTCGAGTGCCTTGACTGCCTGATCTCGAGTCATCGGGTGCGTATAGCCCGGCCATGGTTCGTACACGTCGCCGCCAGCACTCCCCGCCCGTATACGCACGGCACGCTGGATGATCCAGTCGTCCGTCCAGATTTCGGGCGCCGCCGAAGCTTCGCTGGTATCTGCGCCAACCTCCGGCAGGTTGCGCTCATCAAGGTGTCGCTCCCCGGTCGACATGTCGAGCAGCGTAACGATCGCGTCGCCGGATCGTTCCTGCAGGTCAACCACATCTCGCCATGCCTCCCCTGGATCGTCGTATTCCGCCGGCGAATCGCCAAACTGGGCGTGCCGGAATCCGACCGCGCCCCACTTGTCAAAACTGAGCACCACATCGACGTAGCGGTTCGCATCGTTATCCCAGACCTGAACTCGATACATGGTGTTCTCCTGATCCTGAACGATTCATGCTGTGTCCGACCTCGATCCAGCCCCCACGGCTTCGCCGCGGGGGAATCACGCAGCCTGCGGCTGCTTGACGACCCCGATCATAGCTTCGCGACGCCTCACCGGATCGTCCCTCCGCTGCCGCTCCGGGCCGACGCTCTCCCCACGCCTCCCGGCGCGGGTCCCCGTGCGCCTCGATCCGGGCGTGCAGGCGCGCGCGATGCGCTCCCGGCGAATACGAGACCTGGTTTAGCAGGAAGGGGGTTGCCCGGCACAGATGTCTGCAATCGGGCTGACGAGCCGGAGCCTGTCAGCTTCGAACACAGACACACCTGGCCATTACCAGCCAACGTAGTTCAGCAAAAGCTCCGCGATCAGCTCACGGCGAACAAGATCCAGCCCCGACAGGTCGGCGAAGCCCCTGATGCCCGCTTTCTCCCACAGAAGAACGCTATCGTGCGAGTTGTAGAACGAATACAGCGCGGCAAGGAAAGTCCGCTCGCCGCTGCTGAGAACACCGAAGGCATCGAGAATGACCGCGCCATTGGGCGCGAGCGCCCATTTGTCTTTCGCCTTCTCAACGGCCTCGCTGGTGCCATCGCCGAAATACACCGGACCGGCGAGCATGACGGCCTGTTTCCACGCCTCAAAAAACCGCGCAGGCGCGGCAGTAAAGTGGGCGTCGCTTTCCTCCTGCTCGCGGCGAAACTGTTCGAGCACTTCGGGGGGGAACTTCGATTCGTCGGTCATAGCGGCAATTCCTGTTGATAAAGGGCAGTGGTCACAGCTTCCACCTGCTCGGCAGACAGCGAAGACACGTCGATGGCCGTTGCGTGTGTGTAGATCATCCCGCCATAGATATCGGCAAGGAGACGCGCTTTCGGGCACAGCGCCCCGTCTTCTCCTGACGTCTGGCGGTTGCGCCACACGTTGATCGCCTGTTCAATCTCGGCAATTGTAAAGGTTGGCATGTCAGACTCCGAAGCCCGCGCGCATGCACGCGGGCGGTTCAGGGTTCAGGTTAGCGGGCGAACAGCACTTCGTAGAGTCCGCCCCGGTCGATCGACATTTCGGCATCCTGCAACTTCGCCACACCGCAGATGAAATCGAACGGGCCGCTGTACGGCAGCATTTCAAGAATCGTCTGATTGCCGAACCATGTGCGCAGCACGTCGCCGCGCTTCAGTTCGCAACCCCGTTTCAGTTCTGTCGTCATGCGGCACGCCCGCGAGTGTGGCGAACCGCTTCGTGAACCGCTACCAGAGGCGCGCGGGGTGGTACGCGGTCAAACTCCGAAAGCGCGGCACGCGCGATCGCGCGAAGCTCTTCGCGGTGCATGTCGACCGCATGACCGTCCCGGTCGAGCATGTTGGCGATGCGGCGCAGTGCGTCGGCCGACATGGCCGCCGCATCCGCCGACAGCGCCATACGGAACAGTTCAGCACGCACGATTTCGCGGTCCCCGTACTGGTAGACGGCCAGCAAAGGCAGAAGTGCGGTCAGCCAGGTTGGGCGAATTTGCGTCATGTCCATTTCTTCCTCACTGATTGTCAGGTAGGGCGAAAGACCCCAGCCCGCAGGCCGGGGCTGGTTGATTAGTCGATAGCGCGGAGAATGTTCGCGGCCTCTGCGTGCTGCGTCGCAAAGGCACGCAGGGAGTGGTAGTGGTCAATGATCCTGTCATCGCCACACTTTTCCGCCAGGTGGCACAGGGCGAACAGCGTGACGACGATCCCGAACGCGTCCGCGCCCATCATGTCGCTGTAGCCGTTCATATGCCACCGCACGTGCACCCGTCCGCAGTTCGAGGGGGCCATATAAAAGCCGCCATTCGACAACTGGAAGAAGTCCCACGAACCGCCGTTGTAGGCACTCGAAAGGCGCGCGGCCCAGTCGTACACCAACGCCTCGCCCTGGAGGTATTGCGCGCCCAGGTAGTGAGGAAGGAAATTCAGACGCAACTCATCAACAACAACGTTTGACGAGATTCTGGTTTCATTATCAATCACGGTTATCTCCGGTTATGGCCATCGCACCACGCGAGGCACAACTTAATTATAGTGGCTTTAAGCCCTAATCAACATGTATTTTTATTTATATTTTAAATCATCGGATAAAATCAATTTAAAATATTAACTGAAATTCCGGATAATTATCTTTGAATAAGGTCTTTAAGCCCTTATAGTGGTTATGTGCCTCGCGTGGTGCGATGGCCATAACCGGAGATAACCGTGGATCAAATCGTTGAAAACCGTACAACCGAAACCGTTCCCGAAAGCAGTTTCGGCAACGACACCCAGATCGAATATGTGCCGCTCGCACTGCTGTGCAAATCACCGCACAACGTGCGCCGCAAAGCGCCTACCGGCATCGAGACACTGGCCGGGAACATCGCTGCGGCGGGCGTCATGCAAAACCTGGTCGCCCACGAGATGAAGGCGCGCGGCAAGCAGCGCAAGCTGGGCGTATGCACGGGCCAGCGCCGTCTGCTCGCACTGGAACTGCTGCGCTCGACTGGCCGGATCGATGACAGCTACCTCGTACCGGTCAAGGTTGTGAGCGAAGCCGATGCCGTCGCCGTGTCGCTGATCGAGAACCAGCAGCGCGAGCCATGCATCCGGCGGACGCCTGCGAAGCATTCCGCCTGCTGGTCAACGAAGGCCGTACCGTGGACTACATTGCGGCGCTTTTCTCGCTGTCTGTAATCCAGGTGCAAAGGCACCTGAAACTTGCGAACGTGTCGCCCCGCCTGATCGACGTCTTTCGCGATGACGGCATGACGCTGGAACAGATCCGCACGCTTGCACTGACGGACGATCACGAACTGCAGGAACGCCTGTGGTTTGACGCCGCCCAGGCGTGGCAACGCAACCCGGCGCAGCTGCGCGACGCGATCACGAACAGCGAGATCGATGTGTCCGATAGCAACCTGGTCGCGTTCGTCACGCTCGACGCGTATGAGGCGGCAGGCGGTCACGTTCGCCGGGACCTCTTTAGCGACGAGCAAAACGCCGGGTATGTGACCGACGCAGAACTTTTGCATCGCCTGGTCGCAGAAAAGCTGGTTTCTGTCGCGCAGACCTTGAGCAACGAGGGCTGGAGTTGGGTCGAAACACGTGTGCGCCGTGACTTTTCCGAAATGGCCCGCTTTGGCCGGCTGCCGTCGGCGTCGCGCGAGTACACGAAGAAGGAAAAGACCGAGCTTCGCGCGCTGAAGAAGGCGAGCGAACAGGCCGCAGCGGAACTGAACGCGTACTACGACGCCGAAGACGAAGCCGAGGACGACGCCCGTCGCGACGCTCTGGAAACCGCAGCGGACGCCGCTTCCTAGGCGCAGGACGACTTTGCCGAACGTCTCGAAATCTGGAGCGACGACCAGAAGGCGCGTGCCGGTGCATTCGTGACACTCGACCATGACGGCAAGGCCGTGATCGAGCGCGGACTGGTCAAATCCGAGGACCGGGCCAACGTGAACCGCGAAGGTGCGACGGCTGCTGACGAACTACCAGCGCCAGCAGAAAAGCCGCTGCACGGCAAAGAACTCAGCAGGCGATTGACGGCACACCGCACCGCCGCTGTCCAGATCGAACTTGCACGGAACCCGGTGGTCGCACTGGCGGTACTGATGCACCGGCTGATCCCGGTTGTGTTCGATGACCGCTATGTCTGCGTCTACGACCAGCATGCCGCCGACGTGCGGGCCACATGCTCACACAACCGCCTGTTGCAGGCAGCGGACGACATGGAAGCCAGCGCGGCATGGAAAGAGATTTCGGCCGAGCGCGAAAAGTGGGCCGCGCTGCTGCCGAAGCGTTTCAGTGATGTGCTGCCCTGGCTGATGACGCAGAGCGAAGACGTGCTGAGCAACCTGTTCGCCTTCTGCGTGGCCGCGACCGTCAACGGCGTGAGCGAATCGGATGGCGCACACCCGGTGAACGTGCTGATGAATCTGCTAAACGTCGATATGACACAGTACTGGACGCCGACGCGAACGAGCTATCTGAACCACGTTTCGAAAGCACGTATCGTTGGCGTGGTAGTGCAAGCGCTCTCCCCCGAAGCGGCGGCACCGCTGGAGAAATTGAAGAAAGACGCAGCGGCAGAGACGGCAGAACGATTACTGGCCGATGCACACTGGTTGCCCGAGGTGCTGGTGAACCGGGAAACGCCCGTCGTATGGGATGACGACGAAGACAAGGAAGAAGAAGCCGCCTAAGCGAGCCGAGCGCCGCGCCCCGGACGACGCTGTACCGGGGCGCTGATCGATACCCGGCTCATTTTCCAGAATCCATTTTTACGCCTTCGGCGCGTCGTTCCCCACGACGCGCTGTTTCTTTTTCTGCAGGCCCAAAGCCATGCGGACCACTGCACTATCGCGCGCGCCGTCGCGCCCGGATCGAGGCGCACGGGGACCCGCGCCGCAGGTGCGGGGAGAGCGCCGACCCGGAGCACAGCGCAGTGGCGATCCGGCTGGGCGCCCGAACACTACGCGGGGACGTTCTCCGCCGCAGCCGCTTTAGCCGCTACCTCCGCGCTGGCCTGCGACTCCGCCTTTTTCTCATTTTCGCGCTCAGCGATGAAAGCGTCACCGCGTTTCTTGAGCGTGTACTGCAGGTCGTCGTCCGTCCTGAACTGATCGAGCGCCCACAGCAGCGCGCCGGTCAGTGTGCCGCGATCCACCGGAAAATCGACCATCGAGACGATGCCGCCGAGTTCGATCAGTTCGCGCGTGCGGGCCTTACGCTGATCCTCGCGCCTCGCGCTCAGCATGCGGGCTGCTTCGGCCTTCATTGCGTCGGCCTTCTGGTTGATCTTTTCAAGTCGGACCAGCTTGTCCAGCTGGCGGGACTCCTGCGCGGTCGGATTCGGAATCGCGGCCAGTTCGACCAGCAACGATTGCGTGGCGGTGGGCGACTTCAAACCCTTGATGTACTGGACGTGTTTCGTGAGCCATTCGGCTTTTGCCATCATTTTTCTCCTGGATCAAATTCACGTTGTATCGAGCGACAGCGCAGGCCGACCATCGGCCCCCTTCCTGTCAAGCCATTCCGGATTATGAAAACCGCAAAAGCGGGCCAGCAAGGAGGCGGCGCCCGGTAGTATCTGGCGAGCAAAGCGAGTCAAAGCGCGCTTCCGCGTTTCTATGCTAGCATAGAAACAGCTTATGATAAGACGAAAGCCCAGTCGCCAATGCCAACGTACCACCTGAGCGTAAAAGCCGGCAGCAAGGCCGCCGCAGGGGAACACGCCAAGTACATTGCGCGGGAGGATCACTACGCCTACATTTCTCGCGGTGGCAAGTTCGAGGAACGCGGCGACCTGAAGATGACCGAGAGCGGCAACATGCCGGCGTGGGCCGCGCACGACGCGAGCATTTTCTGGCAGGCAGCGGACACCCATGAGCGGGCAAACGGTCGGCCGTACACGGAGATCGAGGTTTCGATTCCGCGTGAACTGGACGACGAACAGCGCGTCGCGCTCGTGCGCGAGTTCGTTGAACACACCCTCGGCGAGCGGCACGCGTACACCTGGGCGATCCACAATCCCGCGGCGAGTGATGGACTGGAACAGCCGCATGCGCACATCATGTTCACGGAACGGGTGAACGACGGCATCGCACGCGATCCAGACCACTATTTCAGACGCTGGAATGCGCAGGAACCTGAAAAAGGCGGTGCCGGAAAGGACCGCTACCTGAGCAGCCGGCAGTTTGTTCGCGACGTACGTGAAGAATGGGCCGTCACGGCCAATCACTTCATGGCACGGGCGGGCATCGAGGCCCGAATCGATCATCGCAGTTACCGGACGCTGGGTATCGAGCTGGAGCCGTCCGTTAAAGTGGGCGTCGCGCGGTACGCGGGCGAGCGTGGCGTGATGGCCAGTGTGCTGGAAGAGAATCGCCAGCGCGCTTACCGCAATGGGCAGCGGCTGCTCATCAATCCGGCGATCGGCGTTGCCGCACTGACCATCAATCAGTCCATCTTCTCGCGGCGCGACGTCGAGCAGTTCGTGTTTCGCAACACCGATGGTGCGGAGCAGTTCCGGCAGGTTTACGCGCGGCTGATGAATTCGAAGGAACTGCTCGCGCTCAAGGATTCCGGTCGCAACGGCGAGTGGTTCACGTCGGCGGATCTGCGCGCGATCGAGGTCCGGCTGGTCGAGCGTGCGCGCTCGATGAGTCGCGCCGGCGACGCTGCAACTGGAGACGCCGCGGTGCGCGAAATGCTACGCGCAACCCGGAAGTTCAATGCGGGACAGGATGCGGCTTTTGTCGCGCTCGCCGACGGCGGCCAGCTCGTGGTGGTGAATGGCGCGGCGGGTACCGGCAAAAGCTATGTGCTCGCCGCAGCACGCGAAGCGCTCGAGGCGGACGGACTGCGCGTGTTGGGCGCAGCCCTGCAGGGCAAGACGGCCGACGACATGCAGCGCGACGCCGGCATCGCAAGCCGGACGCTGCACAGTCTGCTTTCCAGCATCGAACGCGGCACGGTCGCGCTGGATGCAAAAACGGTTCTGGTGATCGACGAAGCCGGCATGGTCGGCTCGCGGCAGATGGAAAAACTGCTTGGCCACGCACAGGCGGCCGGGGCGCGTGTGCGCCTGGTGGGCGATGCGTGGCAGCTGCATGCGGTCGACGCGGGTGATGCTTTCCGCGCAGTGTCACGCGAAGCGGCCGCCGCAAACCGGCTCGAAAGCCTGACCGAGATCAAGCGGCAGCACGAGGCCTGGCAGCGCGAAGCGACTACGGCGCTGGCCAGGCACGATGTGCAAACGGCGGTGTCCGCGTATGCGGAGCGCGGTGGCGTACAGCTGTATGCGACCGTCGCCGACGCACGCGAGCAACTGATTGCGCAATGGCAGGATGATCGCCGGAGAAGCCCCGGCACTTCCCAGCTGCTGCTAACTCACACCAACGAAGAGCGCTGCGCGCTGAATGCGCGCGTGCGCGAGTTGCGGTGGGCCGCCGGCGAGCTGGGTGCCGAACAGACCATGCGGGCCGAAGACCGGCACATCGCGGTCGCCGCCGGCGAGCGGATCATGTTCCTGCAGAACGAGCACGTGATGCAGGTTAAGAATGGGACGCTGGGCACGGTCGAGCAGATCGAGGCACCGGCTGACAGGAAAACGGGCGGCGCCGTGCTGCATGTGCGCCTCGATGACGGCCGGCGCCTCGCGGTCGATACGGCGCGGTACGGCCACTTCGATCACGGCTACGCGCTCACGGTCCACAAGAGTCAGGGGGTGACGGTCGATCGTGCGTATGTACTGGCCACGAAGAGCATGCATGCCGAGCTGGCCTACGTCGCGATGACCCGGCACAAGGAAAATCTGACTGTGGCGGCCGGGCGGGACGAGTTTGCCGACGGCGCGGCCCTGATGCGCAGCCTGTCGCGTGCTGACGAAAAATCGTTCAGTGCGCAGCATGAGCTGCGGCCCGAGCGTGATCGCCGGCCAGAATTAGGCTACCGGCACACGTTGAACCAGCGCCGCGTCGAATTCTCGAACGCACCGCGGCCGCGACGGGCAGAAAAGACCCTCGATCGTTCAGTCGAGCAGTATGCCGATGCCCTCTCCGCCGCGGCGGCCGCAAACCGGGCAGGCAAGCCGGTGCCGGCGAAGGATCGCGCGGCGCTGAAGCGGGCGAGTGTTGGACTGAACCGGCTCGATCCGTCAATGCGTCGCGAGATCCGGTACGTGGTCGAGCGGGATGATCGTACCTGGCGTGCGCTCGTAGAGCTCAGCGGCGCCGCGCGGGCGACGGCGCTTGTCAACGAAGTAGCGCAGGCCAGGGCACAGCGCGCCGGCATCGACGCGGGGGGCGCCGGACACCCGCAAGCGACGTCGCCAGCCGCCGCATCCCGGCGTTTCGCCGACCTGACGCCGGAAGAACGCCAGGTTCGGCGCAACGAGTTCAAGGTCCAGCTTCGTGAAGCGGCTGGCCAGCCGGTCGAGCGGAATAAGCCATCGCGTGAGAGTACGGCAACGCGCGGACGTGGCGGGCCAGAGATCGGCGATTAATCCCCGATTATCGGGATAATTGGCCAACGCTGAATGAACCAATTGATTTGCCCACAGCCCGATGTTTGGGCCAATGCCTCATCGCCGCCTCGGAATGGCGTTGTTTATAGCCCGCACCTGATTAAGTGCGGGCTTTTTTCTTGCCGGGTTCGGCGCGAAAATATCCAAATTCACTTGATATTTTCGCGATGGCGGATTATTGCCTTTTCTGCAGACTTCTTGGGGCCTTGTTGGTCAATAACGCTTGCAGGGCAATCGGGCGAGCACGCGAGCGCGTTGATTTACGGGTGTGCCGCAGGCACGCGCGTAAATCTTTTATCGCGCACTTAGGGATTCGGCGGCTGAAGGCCGGCGTAGCCCTTAGTGCCTGCCCCGTAGCAGCCTCGGCGAACGGTTTTAAGTTCATTCTTCCTCTCTGAGGACTGGATAAAAGCGTGCGTAGCACGCGCAGGCCGACGCGCAGCGTCGGGGCGAAGGACCGTAGGTCCGGAGGGTAGGCGCTTTTTCACCGGCCGGTAGTGAAAAGAGACCGTGATTAAGACCCGACAGTTAAATCGCGGCGTTCCCGACACTTATTTGATTGGGCATTGCATCGACTGTGGATAACTCTGCGGGCGGGTTGCGAAATTGCCTTTCAGCCGGTGCCGTGCGTGCGCGAATCCGCCGGAAACGGTCTAGGGGGCGCACGGCGGCCGCTGACCAGCAAAATCCGGGCGAGTCGGTGCCTCGCAGGGCGCGATAGGCAGGTCATGCGGGAGAAGAAGAAGGCTAGCGGCGCGGAGGCGCGAGCTGCTGTCGCGCGAGCCTGAAACAGGTTTCGTGGTCCAAGGAAGGATCGGCCTGTTTGATCTGGCCGGCGCGGATCTGGATCTGCCGCTCGAACTCGGCTTCATCATCGACGACCTTCCCGCGGGACGCCCCGGTCGGGTCGGGTCGTGAACGGTCGGCACGTTCCGCCACACCGTTTTTCAAGCCTGCCAGCCAGAGTTGGCCACGGGCGTGCTCGCGCTCGTCACGTGCATCGCGCCGGCGCTGTTTGAAGTCGGCGGCCGCCCGCATCTGCTGACGGAGCGCCGCCTTGCTACGCTCGTGCCGCAGCCATTTTCCAAGGCCAAACGCGCCGAAGAGCGCCGGCGGCACATACTTGATCGCGGCCAGACCCCTGTAGTTACCATCGTTGATGCGCTCGCAGCGCGGCAGCACCGAGGTCAGCCCAGCCTTCTGCAGGTCGCGCATTGCACGCTCCGCGCGCCGCTGATCAAGTCCAGCCTGCTCGGCCAGAAACGGCAGCGTCAGGTTCTGCATGCCGCCGCCAGTCGACGGAACACCCACGCGCATGGTCAACAGATCGAGGTATTTGAGGCTCGCGCGCAGCAACTGCATGCACGCGACGCTGCGTTCTGTCCGTTGCTGACGCGTCGAACCGTTCGCGCGGTTCAGGCTGGGCAACCACTCGTCGGGCGCCTCGAGATAGCGCCCGAGGCGGTGCATCAGTTCGGTCAGCACGTGTGGGTGTCCGCCCGCCCCGGTACGGGGCGGGTTCGGCAGTCTTGGCGGGAGTGCCGCGACGCGACGTGCGTGCAACCGACCGGACATACCGGAGTAGGTTACGGCGCCGGCGCTGGCATCAGGAACACGGAGGAAAGAAACGGCTTTCGCCTGCATGGCCCTGTCAGATAGGGCGGCGCAGATATTGCGGAAGGAACGGGTACGGGCCGTCCTGCCCGGTTGGCAAGTCGTCGATTCATGCGGTCACTCATTTTTTTACGATCGGACGCCCACGGACGACGCTTGACACAGAGTGAGGAGTTGCTAGAATCGACTTCAATTCGCTGAATCCGATGTCTCTAGCACTTCTGTGCTGGCCGTCATCAAGAACTACCCTCGCTGCCAGGCGGGGGTTTTTCTTTTGTAGGTTCGGTTTTGTCGTGCGCTACGCAGTCCTACTGAACAGAGAATGAAAAATCTTCCGATCGAAGCGGCTCATGACATTTGTTTGCAACAACCACGGTGAGCCGCCGGACAAGTAAACCTCGCCTCACCATGCAGACTCCTGTGCGCCTGACGAAGCCGCCGCATCCCCCGCCGCCGCATTGTCCTCATCCAGTGTTCTGTCCGCACGCTGCAATGACTTCGCGCCGCGGCTTAACGTCGACGGCGGTAGTTCCGGCATCTCCTCGCCTGCACGCCAGATCCACGACGGCATGTCGCTTTCATCAATCAGCGCAGACAGCGCATCCTCGTCTTCCTGTTCGACGCCGGGCGGCTGCACATACAGCGCGACGGGCTTCGGTAACACATCGGCCAGCACCGCGCACGCAAGCGGCTTGTTCTCCGCCAGGTTGTAACGAAGGCCCTTTACGAAGCGGCGCTTGCGCGCCGTGAGCGCATCGAGCATCAGCTTGTCGTAAGCGTGCTCGAATGGAATCCAGTTGGACGACACGACCATGACGGCCAGCGTCTCGATCGTCGCGATGCCGGTCGGGCTCAGCCCGAAGGTTGCAATGAACACGAGGTGCGCGTCCTCGATGCTGTCCCACAGTGCCAGTTCATTCGCAAAACGCTTCTGGAGCCGTCGATGCAGATCCTCACTCAGCATGAACGGAAAGTCCGGAAGGTGTTTTGCGACGATCTTGAAGCCATAGCGCGACTCCGCAATCTCCTTCACTTCCCCAATCGCGATCATCAGTTTGCGTGCTTTCTTGTTGATCGCCAGCTCTGCCATGTGAGCGATGCGGCGCTGTGTAATGCCTGCCGCATGCTCCAACGAGAACGACTCGGGCACATACAGTGACCGCCCCAGCGGCTCCCCCTTGGACACCTTGCCGGCCGCGGCCTGCAGCAGGAATTTGCGCACGATGTACCAGCTGCGCTTGCCCTCCATCGCCGGATACCAGCGATTCAGGCCAGCTTCTTCCCAGAGGTAGTGCAAGGTGCCCCGCAACGTCAGTTTTGCGCCGTCTGTCCGCACCGTGTCGGCCGCCACGTCCGAAGGTGCCGGCGCCGCTTTACCACCGGTCTTTGACAGGCTGAAATCGAGCCTGAGCGTGGTAATACCGTCCTCGATGTTCTCCTGAATAGCCTCACCTTTCACCTCGCCCAATCCGGAGAGTTCCGCCGGCGGCTCGTAGGACGTACAGTCCGGCGCATGTGCGCCCCCCGTATTCGGCATGCGCTTGATCACATAGTGTTCGCCGACTTTCGCGACATACATCGGGACGCCAACCGGCGTACACATACACAGCGGCCGAACCTTCTCGCCGTGCGCATCGGCAAGATACGTCTGCAGGTCACCAGCATTAGCCGCAACAATCACGTCATCGAATCGAAATTCGCTCATAGCGTTACCTCTACCGATGTCGCTACGACTGCGTTGAAGGGAGGGCCGCGCCGATGATGATTGCAGTCGCCCCAGGTTCGCCCTGCGGAGCAGGCGCTGGATTAACAGGTTCAGGCACAGCGATTGACGGAAGCACTTCACGTGGAGGCGCCTCGATGTAGGCAGGCACGCGCACCGGATAGTCACGCACACCAAACCTGATTTTTGCGAGCGGCCAATCCTTGCCGTATTTCAGATATCCGTTCAGGTCGGGCAGGTTCGATAGTTGCGATGACGTGACGACGAGCTCAGGATCGCGCTTACGCTCGCGTGTGTTGATCCGCCACTGGCCCTGCACGCCGATCGGGTGGCGCTCCACTTCGTGCCAGCCGATCATCTCTGCAACGTTCTTGGTTGTCAGTGCATTGGCCCCTCCCAATGCAAGCAGACTGCGGAAACACGAAAGCGTCGCTTTCGCCGGTAGATCTCCCAGTTGCTGATGCAACTGAACCAGATCCTGCAGGTCCCCCACGACGCACAGGCCATGCTTGCGGCCCTTCGATACCGCAGCCTCGAAACTGTAGAGGCGACCGAGGGATGCCAGTTCGTTCTTGAATACCCACAGACGGCGGTCGAACGTCGGCGCCTCACTAAGGATCATCGCGTAGATCAGGTCAAGCCAGACGGGGATCGTCGGACCCAACGCCGTCCGCTGGTCCTCACGCCATGTAATCCAGATGTTCCCGCCGTTTTCGTCGCTCATCCAGTGACGGATCGAGAAATCGCCATCAGGAATGCGACGCAGCGGCCGGATGTACTTGTTCAGCGTAAAGATGATGCTGGCCGTCGCCCTATCCGCATCCTTCGCGAAGAAGCCCACCGAATCCGTATCCTCAAGGTACTTTTGCAACACTGGGCGCTGCTCGCGCACCAGCAAATCAGTGAGCGTCACCATGTCGCGCATGTCGTCGTCCGCGAGCTTGTTCATCGTGTCCGCGAGCAGAGCGCGTGCATAGCCCGCCCACTCTTCGGCCTGATCTCCGTTCTGCGGTGGAATCGCCGAATGTGCGAGCCGTTCGAAGTCGAAACCGTGATCGACCTCGTTGAACAGCGACCAGCCGACGCACCGGGCGTCGTACGGGTTGATCACGATATCGCCAGGCAAATAGAAGCGCGACATAAGCGACCCATTAGGATCGACCACCACCATGCGGTCATCGCGGCGCAGTGCCGATGCGATCAATCCATTAATCGCCTGACTCTTGCCGGACCCTGGCGCACCAACGACTATCAGGTTCTGCGTTTCGAGATCCGTCGGCATCTCGACGCCACATACGGCGACCGGCGCGCGCGGAGCATCGCCATGCTTCACGGCCTGTTTGCGGTACTGGTTGTTATGTCGCGTGATCCGGTTGCTGAGCTGGTGCCGGTTCTCCATCTTCGTGCCACGAATGAATTTGGCGTACCGGTAGCCTTCGAAGCCATTGAACAGGTACTCGTAACACGCCCAGGCGACCCCCGCCGCGAGCGCCGCGCCCGGCACCGCGCCCCAGAACAGTAATGGATCACGCACGGCCGCCATGCAACCGTGAATGATCTCCGCAGGAAACGGCAGAGGCGGATACCCTCCGAGTGTGAAGGACACGCAAAGGCCAAGGACAAGCGCGAGCACTGCGCCCGTCCACTGCATCATCACGACCTCGTGCTTTTGCATGATCAGCCGATCCCGTGTCCTTCACGTTGCTTTCCCGGCCTGATGGCCTCCTTGGCCCGCTCAGAGACTGCCTGCTGGCCGTCGCGCGTAAAGCCGGCCGACTCGCGCAGGTTTCCGAAGAACTCAGCGCGACGCTCGAGCTTTTCGTGTGCATTCAGCTCGGAAAATTTCTTGCGCGGTCCCGCCTCGGCGCGAGCGACGCTGGCACCTTCCGTCTGTTGCACCCTGCCCGCCTCCGCCGACTTGCCGGCCTCCGGCGCACCACGCTCCGCGGCATCCTTGGTCTTATTACGGCCAAGAACCTTGAAGCCCTTTACCGCGTCTAACGTCTGCTTCCCTACCGCCGCAGCTTCCGTCGCATTGGTGGCCTTTGCCACATCAGGCCCGCGCTTTGCGGCGTCGATCGCGACTACGTTCGAGCGCGCCGCACGAACATCACCGCGCCTCTCAGTTGCCCGCGGCGCTATCCCGGCCGATGTCGCCCTTCCCGCATTCGGTCCCGCGAAGAACGCGGCACGGGCGCGTTCAATCTCGGCCCTATCGGTACCGGTCGCGCCTTGCTCCTTGCGGGCAAGACGGTCGCGCACTCTTCCCACGGCCATCTCCGCCACCTCGGGGCTGGATTTCGTCCTGGCCGCATACTCCTGGACCGCTTCCGTAAATCGCTCCGGGTCCTTCAATCTTTCAAACGACAGATCCATCGGCGCGGCCTGCTTTCCGGTGGTCGCCGATGACCCTGCTTGCGCCGCCTGATCAGCGGCCACGGCCACACCGGCCGCGACCTCCACTACACGGTCTGCGGCCTTCTGCACAGCTGGCGCGGCCTGCTCCGCGACGGGCCGCGCTGCGATCTTCTCCGGCCCTTCGATCGCACGGCGCACCTGCGCCCGTAGTGCCTGCTCCTGCGCATCGAGCTTGATCTCGGCAAGCTCCAACTCACGATTGCGGGCTTCCAGCGATTTCGCCCAGCCATCGAGCGTCTTGGGGTAGGTGTGCGTGGCGCCCTTGTCGTCGACCCGCGCCTGCGCTTTCGCGAACATGTCGGCAACTTCCTGCCGGCTCCACTCACGCTGCAAATTCAGATCCTTGTTCGCGTGCAGGATCTCGGCGGTCTTCTTCGCGTCGATCAACGCCAGCTTGTTCAGACCCGACAGAAGCGACGCCCGATCGGTAATCTGCTCGGCCCGCTGTGCCTGCTCGACTTCTTTTTCGGCTAATGCCTGCTCGAGCGCACCCCGCATCGCGGCCGTGTCGATCAGTTCACCCTCTTTCAGGCCGAAGCGTGTCTTGAGCGCCTTGGCATCGGTCGCGAGCTGCTTGTCTTCACGGCGCTGCTGGTCCTCGCGCTCGACTGCCTGCGCGACTGCGTGAGGCTCCCTTTTAAGCCAGTCCTGCCGGTATGCGAGATTCTTCTGGCGGGCCTCGAGATTCGCGCGACGCTGCGCGAGCGCCTGTTCCTGCTCCGCAAGCTGTTGCTGACGCTCCTTGTCGCTAAACCGCAATACGGTGTCTTCAAACATAAAAACCTCCGTCAGTTCGACGCCTGCCCGGACCAGGGGCGCCCTTGATTAAACCGGCTTTGCCAGTGCTGCTGATACGCCTGCGCGACGACCGGCACATGCCACATCACCACAGCGTTTTCGCTGTTGTACCTGGCCGCCGACGTTGTGTAATTGAAGCTGCCCGTCTCGACCGATTCACCGTCGATCACCATGAATTTGTCGTGATGGATCGGATACACGTCGATCGTCCGGACACCGACGCCCGCACCCGACAGAAGATCGAGCGCGATGCGGCCTTTGCCGCTGCGATCCTCAACCAGGTTGCTCTTCCTATCGGCAACCACCGCCACGTCAACGCCGTGCCGATGCGCTTCGATCAGCGCCTTAACGACCGCCGGCGATGTGAAGCTATACGTCGACAGGTGAATCGAGTGGCGAGCCGTGCAGATGGCTTTAAGCACAAGCCGCTCGGCAGAACCTTCCGGCGAAAAACCCGTGTCAATTGCGGGACCGTCAGGGGCTACGCATGCCGCTTGAGCACTGCTCGAGTAGGTCAGAAGGGGGAAGGCAAGAACCGCCAGGACCGACGTGACGGCTGCAGATCTGAGAGAGCGATAGAGCCTGCTCATCCTCGCCCTCACCGGCCCTGACCCAATAACTCGACGTGCTTCGCGACGGCGACGTCAACACTCGCAAAATTGCCCTGTGTCTCGCCACCGTGCCAGAGAATGTGTCTAGGCTTACCCTGAATAATGCAGCTAGCAATTCGCCATCCAGTCGGATGAACCAGTTCATACGGACCAACCCGTGTCCAACCATGCGCTGCCGCGTAAGTCATCCCCGCCACCCTGTCAGTAATGAATTCGTGTCTGGAACTGGCCGGCCTCGTACACGTCGACCGCGTTCGGCGATTGCGGCTGTTGCCAGACGATGTGGTCATACACAGTGACGGTGACTGGATCCCCGTCGTATCCGCCACCGTCCCGCCCGTTTCGCGAGCTCACAGCTAACGCATCGCCCGAGGGATCGCCATACACCTGATACGCACCGACCTGGCTGCCCACACAGGCCTGCGGCCCGTAATACGCGTAACCGCTATTGAGATCCGCCACGGAAGGCTTCGGCGCTCCGACCAGTGCAAAACCGCTCATGCCGCTGTACGGACGAGCTCCGGCCTTGCGTTGCCCTTCGGCCACCCAGGCACCGGTCGCCGCGGCCGTCGTGCCAGCAGGGCATGGGTCATAAGGCGTGTTGTTCTGACGGACAGTCATGTCCGAGTCTTTACACTGGGGCCAGCCGCGCCCGTGGCGGAGGTCGTCCATCAGATGATCCATTGCCGGCCCGCAGGTAGACGGTGCCCACGGCCCGCCATTCGATGCCGGGCTGCCCAGACAGATCACAATGCGGCATCCGTAGTCGTCGTCGGCACGGGCTACGTTGGCGTGACCGCCTGAAGCGAGCGTAAATACAAGCAGCATCAGCCGGATTCTGTTTTCCATCGTCATACCCCACCCCCTTTCCAAGTAAGCGCGCTGCGCCCGGTCCTCATGTATCGCCAGGCACTCCGCGTATTGCGCACGGCCAGACCCAACAAACAGAACGGCGACGCGGCCACCGCGCCCAACCACATCAAGGCAAGCACGGGCGGCAGCAGGACCCAGCCACCGCTCTCCCGCGCCAGCCGAGCCACCAGATAAAAAGACATAGGCACCATGAGGGCCGCGAATTGCACTCCGGCCCCAGGCTGGTGATGCCACCATTGCGATGCAGCCACGGCCGCCGTGACGGCGTAGCCGTCCAGCACCAGGGCGGCAGCCAGCATCCGATACCGGTTATTGATCATCGACCGCTCCGGTTGCCCGCACTGCCTTGCGCGTATCGCTCACCTGGCCATTGGCCTGACCGTCTTCGTCGTCGTCCCCATAGGTCGTGAACCAGTCGTCTTTGGCCGCAGACTTTGCGGCGCGCTCCGGCCGTGCCGCTGCGCGTCGTGCGGGTCCACCTGCAGGGCGAACGTCTGGAACAACCTCGATCGGCTGCGCCCCCTGCACACCGGACGCCGGGACGGCAGCCGCCACCTTTTGGGCATAGGCGGCGCCCCGCGTCAGATCGCCGCTGTAATAGCAGGAGAGCGCCGCACGTACCGCGTCATCAGCCTGCGCAAATTGCGGCTTCGCGCGGGCATAGCACGCTTTAAGAATCGCAGCGCCGGTCTTGAGGTTCGTGCATGGCTCGAAAATGCTCTCTGTCGTCTGTCCGTAACGCGCCAGATTGTGTACGTTGACCTGCACCAGTCCCATGCTGTAATTCCAGCCGCCGGCGTCAAGCGCCTTGACGGTGGCCAGCGCTTCCGGAAGGTTCTTTGGCTGTCGGGCAAGATGGCCACCGACGACGCCGATCGCGAACGGATTGCCGCTGCTCTCGACTGTCGCCACGCGCCCCAACAGCGCGTGATGAACGTCAGGGGCGCACTCCTGGGCCAGCGAGACGAAGGACGCTGCAACAGGTGGGGACGCGACCTGCATATCCGCTTGTGACGCTCGAGCGCAAAGCAGCATCAGACTCAGCGCCAGAGGCACGACGAGTGATTTAATGGGAGACATAGAGCACCTTGCTAATTCCCCGTACCCCATCGTCATAGCGATGCATCTGCACCACGACGTCGATGAGACTGCGGGCATAGTCGATAATCTCGGCACGCTGCAAGGTCGAGCCGAAGCGCATGACCATCTGCGCGAGTCGTTCAAACATGTGCTCGGGGCTGGTTGCATGCAGCGTCGTCATCCAGCCACCGTGCCCGGAATTCAGCATTTCGAGCGCGACGTAGGCTTCAGCGCCACGCAGTTCGCCCGGAATCACACGATCAGGCGAAAGCCGCAACGACGCTTCCATTAACTCAACTGGCGTCACATTTGCCGTGCCCTGATTCCCCCGCGAATACAGCAGGTTCACCGTATTGGCCTGCGGCGGCCGCAGCTCGCGCGCATCTTCAATCGTCACGATCCGCTCAGCTGGCGAGATCTCTTTCAGAAGCATGTTGATGAACTCCGTCTTGCCAGCAAAAGTTGGTGCGCTCACAACGATGTTCTTTTTCGCCTTGACGGCGAGTCGCAGGAAGGCCGGCCACGCACGATCCCGATAAAGCGATATCAGTTTCCTGTCGATGTCTTCCGAATCCGCTAACGGTTCATTGACCCGATCAAAAGCCCTACTCTCCTCGTAGTACTGCATCGTCAGATCGAGCGTCGAGGGTTTGCGGAT
Source organism: Paraburkholderia sp. FW306-02-B (assembly GCF_058782725.1). Lineage (NCBI taxonomy): Bacteria > Pseudomonadati > Pseudomonadota > Betaproteobacteria > Burkholderiales > Burkholderiaceae > Paraburkholderia > Paraburkholderia sp. FW306-02-B. Next base: position 197,944 of record NZ_JBYSXZ010000003.1, on the reverse strand, counting down.
CGCGATCGCGATCGTGTGGGCCGGCACCGCTGGGGGTTGAACAACCTGGATCCGGAAATCGCGGTTGCCCGGCCCCGTCAGTTCCGAAGGGATCGAGGCCGCGAGAAGCGGGCGCTGCGCATCTGTCTCCTGGTCCGAGTGATGCGCCACGAGCTCGGCAAAGTCCCGCAACGTGCTTTCGGTTAATACTGGCGTATCCACTCGCTCCATGAAGCGCATGCCCTTCCGGCCGGCCCATACGACGCCTGGACCATTCACCGCGATCTCCGAGACATCGGCGTCATCAAAAAGCGGCCGGATGGATTCGGTGCGGTTGAAGAATGCCGGCACAATCGACATGTCAGCGCCCCCGGATGCGTTCGGCGCGAGCCACCGCGCCGGCCTGTTGTACGGCAGGCCGATCGAGGCACACCTGCGCTTCGAAACACTGGCGGGCAACGGCCTTAAGCTTTGCCTGCGCAAGCATCAGGTACCTTCCGCCATCCCGCGCGAAGTCCCTGAATATCTGTGCCTGCAACGCATCGGCAACCGCGTCGTCCAGCTGGCGGCGCAGTTCGCCTGCGGCGACTTCGCGTTGAACGTGCGAGATATCTGTTGCCATCAATCCACCTCGCCGTCCGGCTTGCAGTAGTCGGAAAAGTCCAGCTCGTGCTCGACCTGAATGCGCACGCGCGTGCCCTGGTCGTTTTTGAGCGTCGGCGGGATGTTGACGTAGCCGCCCAGCAGCTGCTGCGAAGACTGGGCCATCGACGACTGGACGTTCTCGCGGTACATCGCAGATGAGTTATTGCGGTCCGAGGACGACACCCCGTAATTCGATGCGCCCGCGCCAAGGATTGCCAACGCCGCACTCATGCCGAGGATCTGGCCAACGTGGTTATCAACGTCGGCATCGATTCCCGCCGATCCGAGCTGATCGGCAACCGGTGAGTCAACATGGATCTTGACGCCATCCGGACGCAAGGCGACGGCGCTTGCAATGAAGGTTCGTTCCTGCCCCTTGCGCACAGACGAATTCGGTTTGCCTGTAATGCGCGTGCCCCACGGCAGCAGCGCAATCCTGCCCTGCTCCCCATAAGCATCCCGATCCAGCATGATCGTGATGGAACCAGGCAGGTCCGAGATAATGCGCGGCACCAGATGGCCCTCGAGGATTGCCCCCGGCTCCATCTTGCATTGCAGGTTGTCGATCTTTTGCGCCTTGGACGTGGAGTCGTCGGCGCTCGAAACACTGCGCGCGAAGGCCGAATTCGGATCATTCGGGCCATCACCGCCAGAACGGCGGCCCAGGCCTGCCTCACCCGGCTGTGCATCAGCGGAAGCGGCGCCTGCGTCGTCCGAACCATCGCCGCCCGTGTCTGAACCAAATAGACCCGACTTCATCCGCGCCTCGTGCATTGCCTCGGCTTTTCTGCGTGCCTGCTCAGCTGCTGCGGCCGCCTGACGTTGACGCTCCGCAGCCCGTCGCGCTTCGTCCGGATCGACGCCCGAGCTTGCCGCTGGTGCCGACGCAGCTGCCGCCATCGACGCCGGAAGTTTCTGCCGGCCAGCATCCAGCGGCGCGGCCTTCGTCGTGTCTTCGTCGATCTTCGGCTTGTCGGAACTGCTCGATGGCGCCGGCGCGTCATGCTTCATCGCGTAGAAGCCACCGGCACACAACAAGAACAGAATCGCGCCGGCGACCGTGAAAAAAGTCTGACGCCGGCCGCGGGCAGGATCGGCCGCGAGCGACGTCTGCCTTAGCGCATCAGCTGCGCGCCGGCGCTCGTTCAGGCTGTCGCCTGCATTGCCCGGCTCGCCCCCTGGCTGCCCGCTGTCACGAGGCAGATCATTCGGGTTATCAGGCGTATTCAATTTCCGCCTCCCCAGGGTGACCGCTGCGCCTGCGTCGCCGCACCCTGTTGCGACCGGATCACGCACAAGGTGCGATCGCCATCGCGCAGCGTAAAACGGTCAGCCATCTGCTCGATCACCAGGTATGGCCCTTCCCTGCGCATGGGCGCAAGCGCCTCGGTGCCGTCCCGGTCAACGACGTAAATGCTCGGCTTGGGCTTGCCGATCGTGGTCAGAAAGTAAGTGAACTGCCCGTCGTCAAAAACGCGCTGCAGGCCGAACGAATTTTCGTCACCCGACACCTGATAATTCTTGTTGACCATGCGGGGCTGCGAATACGATGCGTCAGAGACGCCGCCCGAATCATCGCCCCATCCATCGTTTCCGTCAGCCGGATACAGGAAGCGCACCGCATAGGTCGCGCGTTCCGGATTCTTCGAACTGGACAGGCGGAAGTAATAGACGTGGTTGCTGGTCGTGACCGTCAGATTGGTTCTCACATCAGGCTCGACCGGCTTGAGCACAAGATGATTGCGAAACTTCAGGACCTGCCAGCCAATTGAATCGCCGATCGCCTTGTTAAGGATCTTCTCCCCAGGCGCGAATTCGATCGTCGTCGCGTAACCATAGACGCCCGTGATTTCGTAGACCTGATTCGGATCGAACTGAAGCTGGCATACCCGGTTGTCCGTGATCACGCAGCGTGGATTTTTGGCGGCTTGTGCATTCACACCCATAAAGGCGCACGCAATACCCACTGACCATGCCAGCATGCCGTGGCGAATCGTCTTCATGTCGTTCCCTCTCCTGGTTAGTACGCCGAGGGCGTCACGAAATGCACGATATGCGCAGCCTGCAGTGCATCGTCTATCGACGCTATCTGGAGGTGGAAAGTGCCGCGCGTCGTCGTGACATTCAGCCCCATCTTTTCGCCTGGCCGATCTGCCGTCACCTGCAGCGTGTCGCCCGTTCGTTGAACATGAAAGACCGGTGCCGTGCTCTGCGCGACGGCCTTGATGTGCTCGCCGCTCGGGAAGTCAATCGCCAGCAAGGTTCTGTCAGCAACCGTCAGGTCGTAGATCTGGTCCGGCATGTACGGCAGGCGCTGGACATTGCCTTCCGTACCACGCAGGACAGGATCAGCAGCCGTTACTGCGTGCGCCACGTCCGACAACGCCACTGCGGTCAAGGCGCTCCTGACTGTTCGCATGTCAACCTCCAGATGGGGCCGGCGCACCCGGCTCTGTGTTCGGCTCGAAGCCGGTTACCATGAAGCCCGTCCCGTTGATGTAGCGGTTCTGCGGCGTTAACGCCTGCTTCACGAAGTCGTAGCGGAACAGCACATGCCAGTACACCGTCTTGTTGTCGCCGTTGCCGTCGTTATAGGTCGTGAAGGTTGCTTCGGCTTTGCGATCGTCCCGGTCGAGAATCCGTACGCGAACCTCCTTGACCCGGCGCACCGTCGTCTCGGCGATGCTGTAGTACGGGTTGTCCTTGTTCTTCGCGTCCATCTCGTGGTTGAAGCTGTCCGCCACGTTTGATGCAGAATGCAGCCTGACGTAATCAATATGGTCCTGGCGAAACGCACGATCGAGCGTGTAGCGCTCCGTCACGTAACGGGCAAGCTCGCTTTCGATCACGGCATCTTTCGAACTGAGCACCGCAGGTGTGCCGATCTCGCTTTTAGCGACATGGTTGTGCGTGTCAAGGGTGAGCACCACAGGTGGCACATACTCCTGATTGGCCTTGTCGTAGGCCATCGAAGCCAGCGCAAGGCCCGCGATCGGCCACGCTACCAACGCGAGCAGATATGCACGATTCCGGGATAAGCGAATCGCCTCATAGGATTCGGCTGGCGGTGCGTGAGGCGCTGCCGCCTTACGCACCCTGGATGATTTCTGGATAATCGCGCTCACCATTGACCTCCCTCAGATGTGCCGCTCGACGGAGCTGTGCCGCCTGGGCCGCCCGGTTGACCAGCACCCGATGGGCTCGACATGCTTGAAGGGCTCGTAGCGCCGCCCGAGGAAAGCGCCCGCTCGATCCGGGCAAGCTGATTGCCGTGAGCAGTTTGGGTGTTGCTGATACTGGTCAGCGCAGTCGCCGCGCCCGGATTTGCGCCGGCGCCGCCTCGCCCACCCCCGGAGAACTTCGACATGATCTGGGACATCATGAAGCCGCCGATCATGTCCGCCATGCCGCTGCCGGCGGCGCCGCTCGATGTCAGCGCGGACGCCAGGGGGCGAATGGTAAAGGCCATGAAGAGTGTGATGGCGCCTGCAAGGATGATTGCAGAAAAGGCATCGTTCGCCGTCATTGCGTTGGGGTCCATCTTCGATACAAACTGGTCAGTGATATCGAAACTGAATTTCACGATGACACCGAGCAGGATGCCGACCAGTGCAAATTTCGCCATCGCCGCAAACCAGCTCATGCCGAACCCACGCGTGCTGTCCCACATCAACGTCGGCACGAACAGCGGAAAGAGCAGCATCGTGACTGCAAAGCCCATGTCGGAACCGACCTTCAGAACAAGCGCGACCAGGACCATCGCTGTATTGACCATCTGCAACACGAGCCCAAGAAGCACGATGCCGATCTTGAGCATCGACTGCTTCATCATCTGGCCAGATGCATCGGAAAACTTGTTGTAGGCGTTCTCCAGGTATTGCGTCATGGACTGCCCGCCCATCAACGCATTTACGGTGTCGTCGCGCAGCTCCTGAAATGAATGAAAAATCTGTCCAGCAAGCCCGCCCCAGTTCAATGCCGCGAACACGAACATGATCGTCAGAAGCATTCTCACGAGAGGCCACACGTCCGCAGGATCCCGCCCGGAATGAACCCGGATTACCTTAACTGCCACCCAGATCATCGCGAGGTATAGCGCGGGTTGCGTGACTGCGTGCCCCAGCACCGGGTAGTTGGTAGACAGAAACGCTTCCGTTCGCGACGGGATGCTGTCGAACAATGACTGGATGAATTGATCTACCGGATCAGCCATGTCACTTCCCCGGGCCAAAAAAAATCTGCTTGGAGGCCTCAGCTGCGGCGTTGCAGTCGCGTGCTTCCGGAGTGTCAGCAAAGGGGCTAATGCCGCGGTTTGTGCAATCGTCTTCGCGCGCTTTCATCTCAGCGCGATGCGCAAGGTAATACGCTTCCGTCTTCGGCTCGAACGCCGGCACAATCTGCGCAGGGGGTTCGACAGTGCCCCCTCCCGTGCTACTGGTATGCACGACGTAAACGATCAAACCGCCGCTGCCAACAACTGCGACCGCGAGAAGGAACCAACTGAGCTTGCTTGTCCACGTCATATGACTGTCTCCAGTTTCTTCACCCGTGAGCCCGCAGGCTCACGGCGCGCCTGTCACGCCTGCTGCCCGATAGGATGAAAATCGCACGCGCACGGCGATTTCGATATCGCGCCCGAATGCGCACAACCCGCCAGACACGTGGCGCCGGCGAGCAGGAGGTAGAAAACGATGCTTCGCATGTCGATCCTCACTTCGAAACGTTACTGAAAAACTTCTCGCGCTCTGCGGTGGCCTGGTTACTCTCGTTGAGCTGGTTCGCCGTCAGATTCGCGTTAATGGCCTGCAATTTCGTCTGCGCGGACTGGGCCATCCCAAGCTCGGCCGACATGCGGTTCTGCAGATCGGCCGCATCCTTGACGTTCTGCGTCGTGTCGACCTGCTGTGACAGGTTCTGGAAGTTACGCAGGTGCGTTTGGGCCTCGTCGTACAGCGACTCTCCGCCGGCCAGTGCCGATCGAACCGAGTCGGTACTCATCTTGTAGTTCGCACCCTCACCCTTGTTCGCGAAGTCATCGGGTGACATCGTGTTCATCACCTTTTCATACGTCGCCTGTCGGCTGCCGTAGATACCGCTCTTCTGCTGCGATACAACGTCCTGCCAGCTGCCCGGCACGATGGATGACGCGTCGATCGCATCGGTCAGCCCCTGCCCACCCCGCCCGTACGACCCGGTTACCGCGCCATATTGCTGCTTGAGCGTGTCGTATTCCTGCTTGAGCTGAGCGAGTTGCGCGGCCAGCGCTGTCCAGGTCCCGGCATCGCCAACCGGAACGCCCGTTGCGAACGCTGTTGTCGACATGGCCATCACTGCGATGGCCGCTACGAATGGTCCTTTCATTTCTGCACCTCCACTTCCGGTTGTAAGGTCGATTTCGCCAGTCGCGCTGCGCTCCTTTCCTCGCCCATCCAGTACACCCTGACGCCTCGCGCCCACGACCACGCATACACAAAACAAAGCGCGAGCACGCCGTACTGCTGCGATTCCCACGCCATCCAGAACCAGAAAGGTTGCCCTGCAAGCCCACAGATGCAGGCCCACCTCCGCCAGTGTTCGCGTCGGTCCTGCGACAGGAAAACGCTTGCCGCACCGAGTACACCGATTGCAATCTGTCCGATCACAAGCCCCCCTCTCAACTCAAACGTTGTGTGTCCGTTCAGATAGCGCGCGTTTCATGAACACCGGAACCCACCGGCTTGGGTCCGTTGTGCCCAACTCAGCGCGGACACGATTCATCAGTTCAACCGACTTGTCATTCGACGATAGAACGGCCACCAGCTCAGGCATGTCCGACATATCAAACGAGGCGCGCACACTGACTCCGCTGCCCTTCTTGATAAGCACCTTGTAGTCAGTGGGCGCTGCGCGCTCGATGAATTCGAACTCGCTCTGCGAAAAGTCCAGGTTATCGACGTAGTCCCGTCGATCGGCCTTGTCATTAGCGAAATAGAAGCTCGTCACCGCCTGATTCTTGACGGCCGCCACCGGCCGATAGAGAGCGCTCGGCTCGGGCGTAATGAAGAGCGTTACGCAGTTGCGCCGACGGAATGTCTCGCGATACAACTCGACCTTCTGTTGCCAGAACGGATTGCGAATGTACGTCTGGGCTTCGTCCCACACGATGATCGCGGGCGACCCGTCAAGCGATTGCTCGATACGGTGTGTCAGGTAGTTGAGCAGGATGGGAAGCTCTGGCCTTCCCTCCTTGTCTTTCATGAGCTCCCGCATTTCGTAGCGGTAGTGACGATGCGTTGTCACATCGAGCGTGTCGAGTTCGTTGTCGAAAGCCGCAGCATTCGCGCCATCGCCGTGCCACACGGCAATCGCCCGATACAGGTCCGAATTCTTCGCTCCGAAACGCCAGGCCAAATTCCGCAGGCGCCGGTCCTCGAACCTGGTCTTGCTGTCATCGAAGTTGTCATTGACCGCCGTGGCAATGCGTTCGATATCGTCGACGGTGAGCCTGTAGCCGTAGCACGTCGCCATCATCTGCAGTAACTCGCGCAGCATCGCGCGGTTCTGTTCCGTGTCGGGCATCTTGCAAGGGTTGCCAAGGGAGCGTGACAGGCTTAGTACGACGTCGGCACCGTTCATTGCCTGCATGAACACGGTCGCGCCGTTCTCACGGTCAAACCAGTGCACCCGGGGCTCCACCTTATCGGCCTGACTGGTAACCATCGCTACAAACAACGTCTTGCCCACCCCCGTTTTCGCCGCGAAATTGCCATGCCCAGGCACCATCCCGGCGCGTTCCTCATGAAAGTTCAGGTAGTAGCCGGTCTGACCTTCAGTCGGCAGGACCATGAGGCATTCACCCCACAGGTTTCCGTCAAAACGCCCTTGCGGAAAGCTGTGCAGCGATGCAAAAGCGGCAAACTGGATCGTCTCGACCTTCCCGACCCGGCCGTTGTGCCGCTTTCTGGCACCCGGTATCTGCGACCATACGGCGCGCTCCATTCCGGTCGTCTCAACAACCGGTTTCACGCCCCAGCTCTTGAAGCACTCGCCCGTCTTGCCCACGGCATCATCCAGCGCTTCAAGCGCCTTCAACGCCGCCTCCTGCGAGCGCCCTTCTACCGGCACATGAACGAGGACGCTCATGTGGTGTGTTCCAAGAACCGCCTTGTTGGCAGCCTGTCGCATACGCAGTGCCGTAATTTCCGCAGACATACCGGCAGTCGTCCGGTCGTGCGACAGCCGCGCCTCACTGGTCGACGTCGCCATGCTCGCGTCAAGCTTGTCGATCGGGAAAAATTTCTGCGTGACGATCAATTCGGCGGGCAACCGCTGGAACCGGTCTGCCATCCCAGCGACAGCGCCATCAGGCCAGCGCGACATGGCCAGCACCTGTCCGATGCGGCGATGGTTGAGCCCGTTGACCTCAAAAACGTCTTTCCCTAGTATCGGGTTGCGCCCGAAATGCAGATACGAACTCGCGATCGCCTGGGCCAGGTTGTATGAGTCAGCCAGCACGGGGCCGTCTTCTTGCGTAAGCAGATAGCGGAGGAAACGCGCGATCTCACAACAGGGTCCGATTTCCGTCTCGACGCGCCCCAGCCGCCGAGGGGCGTAGTGCGTCAACGATTTCATCAGCGAGTTGACCTTCTCTTCAAGGTCACGCGCCTGCCGCGACTCCGTTTCAAGCTTGTCGCTGGCGCCGGATGGATTGAACGCATTGAATACGCGATCGAGCCGCCCCACTACCCCGCTGTAATGCCGGTAGCGCACGATGGCAATATAGATTTCGTGCTGATACAACGACCGCGTCTGGAAACGCGCCTTCAGCTTTTCATTGAGGAAATTCGGAAACCAGTTCGAATACTTGCCGGCGGGCCACCGGTTGGCCTTGCGCCGGATCTCGTACACGTAGATGCCCACATTGCTGTCAGCGATCGACTCCAGCGCGGTGTTCCGCTGATGCTTGTACGCATCGACGCCGGTGTCATCGAGCATTTCCGCGTAGAGCCCCTGCAGACGCACAATCTGCACCAGTCCGCTGTCGAGCGTGCGCAACGTATGGCCGTTGTAGTACGCGTTCAGGCCAAACGGAAGTTCGCGCGAGGCGTGCAGATCAGCCGCATCATCTTTGTCTGACTCGCTCCGCTGAACGAATGGCGACGCGCCGAAATGACGATCAAGAAAGTCACCGAGGGGCATAGGTCTTCGCTCCGCCCCAGTATTTGAGGCTACGTGGCCTCGCCGTCGCGCCAAAGCTCTGATACGCGACCGAGAACGCGAACATATCTTTCGCGGTGATCAGATAGGAGCCGATGACCAGGAAGGGCACGGCGAGCATCACCGGCCACCATTTGAGGAACATGAAGACAACCGCGGGCAATACGAACGAGCCGAGGAACAGCTCAGCCAAGCAGCCCCATATCATCCAGGGTTGCACCATGCCTTTCGGGATTTCGTGAACTTCACGCATGACCTCACCTCAGATCTGCGAGGAAGCGACCGACGCCGCATAACGGACGATGGAAGGGACCGCGAAGAATACAAATGAGCAGATAACTGCGATCACGGCACCCTTCATCGGAATCCAACCCTTCGGCACCCCGAGCACACAGATGCCGAGAATCGCCATGAAGACATAGGGACCCGCGTCGACGAACAGCCAGCTAACGAAATCGCGAACCAGGCCAGTGCCTGTGCTGTAGTCCATCGCATAGGCAAATTCAGGGAAAGCAACTGCGCACAGCATAGCAATCAGCGATGACACGCGCCGCGATGTGCTTGCTTCGACACTGCAGAAAGCCGCCCGCGCGTCGCGCGTCTTCTCGCAAATGAAGGACAACAGGCGCTTCGCAACACTCTTACCTACAACGGCGTCTGCCATATCAAGCCTCTTCAGTGATTCGTGGTTAGGCGGATACCGCGCCTTAACTCCTAACCCTGCGCGTCATCCAATGGAATGAAGATTACCTACCGCGTCACTTTACTAGCCATATAGCGCGTGTCAAGTCATGTTTTGCAAAATATTACCCAAACCTTGCGTGTCAGGTCAGTTATGGATAAAGTCGGCAACCAAAGGAGGGGTATCGAGATATGCCTGATAACGACATTCAGACCGATTCAATGGCCATCGCCACCCGCGTTCGCAATTTGATGGAGCGGCACGGGGTCACAAAACGGGCCCAGGCCAGCGAGCTAAGCCGGATACTTAATCTCAGCTTCTCGGCTGCGAGCCGCAAGATGAAAGGCCAATTGCCATGGGATCTGAAGCAACTCGGGGCGGTTGCTACGCACTTCGGCGAAACGCCGAGTGTCCTGGTGGAAAGCAACGAAGGTTTTGAAGATTCGATTGCGGGAGAAGGGATGCTGATGGTGAGCCCGCGTCCGCTGCCCTGCTCAGTCTGGATTGGCGACGAACTGAGCGGTGATCGATCAGCCGATCTGGTAGCGATCCAATCGGGCAACGCATGGAATATCTACCCGGCCGAAATTGCTCCGGCCGGCCGGATCTTCAATGTGCTGTCGGTCGAAATACGCCCCAACCTGCCGCACCTTGAGAAGCCGACTATCGCGGTACTCGACGACGATACTGAAACGCAGGCGGCCAACAACGTCTGTGACTATCTTAACGACCACGGCCTGAACGCCACACCGTTTTACGATCTGGCCAGCTTTCGCGAGAGCCTGAAGAGCAACGCGTTCGACGCTTTTATAATCGACTGGCTCATCAACGATGACACCGCCGAGGCCGCGATTCTCGATATCCGGAAGGCAGAAAATGCAACGGCGCCCATTTACCTGCTGACCGGCCAGTTGCAAAGCGGCAAAGCCCGCGTTGATGACATCGCCAGGGTGATTAAGCAGTTTGGCTGCAAGTGGATCGAAAAACCGGTCCGTATGCCCATCTTATTTTCGGAAATCTCTCACGAGCTGAGCCGCTCATCGAGCTAATCGCGAAGGTGCAGCGCCCAGTTGCTCGCGATCAACTTCTGATACGCGCGGTCGACTATCTCCAGATCGCCCGCTCGCCCACTTGCCTGGATTCCCTGAATTTCCGGAAGAGGAAGGTTTATAGCTTTGCACGACGGATAGTCGCGCACGCGCAACTCAGACGCAATCGTAGTGAAAAACGCCACTGTAGGCACGTCAAATCCAGCTGCGATGTGAACGGCGGCCGTGTCAGACGTCACAACGAAGCGGGCATTTTTCACCCATGCAAGAAAGGTGGCCGTGTCCGTCGATAGGCTCTTAATATCAGTGTAGTGCTGGTGGTCGACCTTGCCAAAGCCAAGTACGGGAACGTGAAACCTCTCCCAAAGCGTATTTACAGCCTCGGCTCGAAACGAATGCGGAATGCTGCGCACTGGCGTGCTGGCTGTCGGACAGAGCAACGTATATTCCTTCGATGACCACTCCGCGCTCAAAGCCGGAAGAGTTACGCGCTGAAGCCAGTCATTCGACTTGTGGTCCGGGCCAACGTCAGCCGGTGCGATCCCGAGCGCCCACAGGAAAAAATCTATCATGGGCATCGCCGAGAAGTTCGGCCAGAACAGATGGTTACCCAGATCGACCCGGAGTTCATCGTCGGGCAGAGAATCGACATCGACGGGAAGATCCACAACAGCCCCAAAGATCGGCGCCGCCAGTTCGTATAGCTGCCTGACGTACGCAGGAGCGCGACTCGGACGGTAGATAACAAAGGAAATTCCCGGGTGCCGCCTCTTGATCGCCGCTAGCGCCGTGAGTCCAATAATCGAGTCCCCCAGCGTGACGCCCATTCCGTTGATGACATGAACGCGCGTTAGACGCGAGTAGTCGACTTCAAACGGTGCAACGTTTGCATTCTTGATTGCCTGCACAGCAGAAAGCGCGCGAAAGCCTTCTGCCGCCACGTCGGATACCTCAAGGTCATAGGAGGCAACAATCTCACCATCGCGCGATAGCAGGGAACCTGCATTCGTAAGCGCCGATACCTCATCAAGGATAGTCATTGATCAATCACGTTCGGTTGAATTCAGTGTGGCTTGTCAGCTGCAAGTGCATCCAGTAGCGCCTGCTTTAATACCGAGTTTCGCACAGGCTTGTGCAGGTGTTGGGTGAAGAGTTCGGCTCCACTGTCTTTCAGCAGCTCCCTGGAAAACGCACTGATGCCGATGATAGGAACATCCCTATTCGGTCCCGGCGTCGCTCGTACCTTTCGAGCGACGGCGATCCCGTCTTCCCCTGGCATCTGCACATCCAGCAATACGGCGTCATACGTAGCCTCACTCAATGCAGCCAAAGCCTCGCCCGCGTCGGCAGCAACATCCACATGCGCGCCAAACGATGACAGCACATCCGCAAATGACTCTCTTGCAGATTCCTGGTCATCTACGATAAGTACCCTCTTCCGTTCGATGATCGCCGTAACTTGCAGCTCTGTTCCATCGGCCTCTGTAGCAGCTGCGGCTGCCTTGACGGGCAGCGACACTGAGACTTTCGTTCCTCGCCCCGGTTCAGTGTCGATGTTGATCGATCCGCCGAGCAGATCGACCAGCCCCTTGACGATCGCGAGGCCAATGCCTGCGCCGTCGTGTTTCCTCGTATTGGACTGGTCCAGTTGCGTGAAAGGCTGAAAGAGCTGACTAACGGACGCCGCAGGTATCCCGGGCCCGGTGTCTTCAACGGTGATGTCAAGGACGGCCCCATCCCTGGAAGGCGTCACGTCGAGACGCACAAGAATTCGACCGGCATCTGTATACCGGACCGCATTCGATAACAGGTTTCCAACTATTTGCCTGATGCGATCGGGGTCCGACAGATACCAGCCATCCCCATTGTTGACCAGCGCGACGACCTCCAACCCCTTGCTCCTGGCAGACGTCGTCACGTCGTCAATCATCGATCCAATAACGTCGGCGGGTTGAAATTCCCGCTCCCTCAACGTGAGGCCTCCGGCGTCCAGTCGAGCGAAGTCGGTAAGATCTTTCATCTGTGTTTCTAGCCTACTTGCAGCCACCGCCAGCCGCTTGATCAACGTCGCGTCTCTTTCGGCAAATCGCCGATCCAAAAGGGTATCGGCCACACTAACGATACTTTGCAGAGGCGTCCGCAGTTCGTGCCCGATCATCCCGAGGAATGCATTTTTGGCGCGTACCGCATCCTGCTCCGCCTTTATCGCCGCGCCCTGCTGACGCGTTAGCCTCTTACGATCGACACCCAGCATCAAGGCGAGGACAGCCGCTCCCGCCAAGAGTAGCAACAGCAGCAGGCTGCTCAGGAAAAAAAGGTGCCGCTTTTCGATCAAGTCGTCGTAGACGGTATCACGCCGGGCTATCTCGGCCTCGCTCACGTGATCCGTGATGACTGCCATAGGGTCGTCTATCTGTCCCAGACGAAGCGACAGGTCCACAGCCTTGCCAGGATCTTGCGGTAGCTGTTCGATAGCAGGCTTCACCTTCTCGATCACAGCACCTATTTGGACGATCGCATCTCGAAAGGAAACATTACCGCTGAAAATCTGGGTGGAATCGGATGGTGCGGCCAACACCGCGTATTTCGACTGCAGCACATCGAAGCGCAGTTGCACCGATCGGTAATCCGATCGGCCTGCGCCGTACAGGAGAAGGGTGTTTTTTGCCTTGTTGACCGCGATTTCCAGTTGTGCCACGGGCCAGTAGTAATTCTCTTGAGGACCAGTCAGCGCCTTGAGACTCGCTGGCGACAGGAGCAGCGAATACGCGAAATAGAGCCATACCCCGGATACGGAAAGTAGGAGAGCAATCGCGACGCCGAGGACTCTTTTGACGCCAAGTCGGCGAAGGAAAATCATTCAACGACAATCTTATAAATTTGCCACACAAATCGAGCCTCGATCGACGCCCGGTTCAGGTCCTCCTGATGGTCATCGCGCGGATAGATCAGCATCAGCGGCCCAAAACCCTTGGGTTCCAGGGCCTTCCCGTCCCGCTCATACGCCATGATCACTCCGTACTGCACGGCGTCGCTCACGGGAATATCGTGGCGGTAGTCATCTAAAGCGTAGACGTGCAGTACCTTTCCTTGCACGCGGACCTTTTCGAGGATGCTCTGCAGTGTCGGACCACGCCATGTACTGACGGGCGTCCAGTTGGTGGAGGTTTTGATCGTCTTGCTGCCGAGCGCGAGCAGATCCTTCCGTTTGAAATGATATGAATGCGTTGCCGGATCGGTGAAATTCTTGATGTTTCCACTGACGTCGAGAGAGAAATCCATCTCCTGGGCGTAAGCAGTTGACATACACACAAGCGCCAGCGTTGCTATGATCGGTCGCAGCGTTCTCAATGTTCGCTCCGGTTACGGTATTCTTCGAACTGCAGGTCAGAAAATCATTCTCTCTTAGTGACGACCGCAGGTCGAAGCAAATTTACTTTTTTTCAAGTATGGCAACCGATAAACCTTCTACCGTAGCGCGCCTAAACGACCTTCTTCAGGCGCTCCACCAGTGCCAGGAAGTTATCCAGTCCGGTGTCCTCGCGACAGACGGCGCTCAGAAATCATCGATGCTTTCGCGTATCGATGAACTCGCGCGTGAGGCGCATTCGCTCTGGCCGCAGGGCACTGAAAACGCCGACCCCGAGTTTCTGGAAATCATGCACGTAAAGCAGGCAATCCAGAATCTGGTAGTCGATTGCCGAGCGTCGCTTGCATCCTGATTTGGGGCCGGATGATTCACTTCATGAACCTATAATACCGTACGGCTGAAACACGGGTCTTCCAACAACGCATTGGTTATCGCGCCGTTACGCTGGGACAGCTGTATCCCAACGTCCGATCAGAACATTCAGTTACCGCTACCAGTGGCAGGTTCGCCGCTGAACATTTCCTTATGAAGTATTTCTCGATCGCTCTCGCCTGTGGCCTCCTGACTGTGGGCGCCGTGCAGGCCGACCAATTCATGCCGCTGATCATTAACGGCAAAGTTTCCAACGTCAACGATCCGGCCACGCACGGCTACCGCTTTTCGCAAGCAGAATTGATGTCAACGGATTCCGCGACCATCATTACTTCGACAAACTGGACGAAGAAGGAATCGTTTTCCGGCCCTCTGCTCTCCGCGCTTTTGAAGCGCGTCGGCGCAGCAGGTTCAACCTTGTCAGTATGTGCGGTTGACGATTACTGTCACGATGTGCCCGTAGCAGATGCTGAGAAATACGGAGTTATCCTTGCGCTGACAGCTGATGGCAGGCCGCTGCCGCCTTCGACGTTTGGACCGGCTTGGCTTATCTATCCTCGCGACAAATACCCTGGCGAACTAAACACTGCAACCTACGACGCACGCTTCGTCTGGCAAGTCACCCGGATAACCGTCAAATGAAACCGGCGCCCGGTGTTCGACGGGGCAATCGTGTCCTCGCATTTCTGTTGCCTTGCGTTCTGGTCGCGGCTGCTGGATGGACATACGCGTTGTACGACCTGTTGCTCTCGCCTGGCAGTATCATCTCTACGCTAGGTCCGCAGGAGAATCACTATTGGACGGTTGCGCGGTTCCAGATCGCGGCACTCAACACCGAACAGCAGGTGCTCCTTTACGAGCGGGGCACCGCACCAGACTTCGATGCAGTCACAGCGAAATTCAATGTACTTCGCTCCCGCTATGCGCTCATGGCGCATCGCTCCGAGGCCGCAGATATGCTCGCCGGGTTGCCTTCGTTCCGACCGACCATGGAACGACTCGGCACCGCGTTGAGACAGATGGAGCCGCTTCTGCTGCAATTGCATACCGATCGCCGCTTGGCAGATGAGCTTATACCGTTGTTCGAAAACATGAAGGCGGATAGTGGGCAGCTGGCATACGAAATCGGCGATCTCGAAGTCGCGCACCGCGATAGCGTCTATGGGGACTTCGTCCGCAAACGCAGAAACATCTTTATCGCCAGCGTTGGTGTTGCCGTGCTGGCGTCAATAATGGGTGTGCTCGCCTTCGTCTATGACAGGAGACGCCGCGCGTTTGTCGCACAGCAATCCGCAGCTCTTGCGGCGGAGCAGCGAGCGAACCATGCGGCGGCCGAAGCGATCGGCGCAAAGAACGCTTTTCTCGGCGCGGTAGGGCATGAGTTGCGGACTCCGCTTCAGTCCATCACGTCATCCATCGAGTTGCTGGTCGCCAGCAACCCCGATGAGGCGAACGCACGGGTAATGAGCCGTCTTGACCGCGCCGCGAGACAGCTGGAATCACAGATGCGTGACCTGACCGACTACGCTCGGCTTGATTCGGGAAAACTGGCGCTTCGCCCGACGCGTTTCGATGCGGCCGAAGTTCTCTACAGTGTCTGTGACGACATGTTGCCGCTGGCCACGGGCAAGGGTCTGGAGCTCACAGTCGGTGTCGACGTAGAGGCAGACGAGTACATGGCGGATGCGACGCGCCTGCGTCAGATCATTGTTAATCTCATTTCGAATGCTATCAAATACACTCACGAAGGAACGGTCGATGTTGCGATGACATCGAGTTCTAAACGGGACTGCTCCGTCCTGCATATGAGTGTCAGCGATAGCGGTGTAGGCATCCCAGCTGATCGCATTGATGACGTATTCAAAGCCTTTACACAGATCAGGCCCGAAGGCGCCGCCCGTCAAGACGGTGTAGGCATGGGTCTCACCATCGTCAAAGGTCTGGTTGACCTGATGGGTGGAGAGATCAGCGTGACCAGCGAATTCGGACACGGAACAGTATTTGCCGCATCGTTCCCAGTCGCGCATGTCGAGCACCAGGCCCCTACTACGCCAGCTCACGTGCGGCCGATGAGTGCAGCCGGAAAACTGCGCCGCGCCATGGTCGTCGACGATCAGGAATTCGCGCGTGAAGCCATTCGTGATTTGCTGGTAGCGCTGAATTACGAATGCACTGTTGCCTGCGATGGTTTCGAGGCAATGACCAATCTTGCGACTATCCGCCAAGACGTTCTTTTATTTGACATCCAGATGCCCGGCATGGACGGCCCCGAGCTTGCACGTAAACTTCGAACGACGCCGGGTCCCAATCAGCACACTCCGATCGTGTGGATCAGCGCTATGCCACGGGAGACGATTACGCCGTCAGACGCTGAGAGTTTCCGTCACTACCTGATGAAGCCCGTGCGCGTCGATAGTTTGAGATCAACGCTCGAGGACGTGCTTCGGTCCAGCGCGGTCGACCTACTCTGAAAAGGAGGTCGGAACCCGTGGACGTCCACGGGTTAGGCAGCGGACTGATTCAGAAAGTAGCGCTGGGTGAATGCTCCAGTCGACAGGTAGTCTACACACACCTGCGCGCATTGCCGGTTGTAGAACATCTCGATGTATTCGCTGCTCTCGCAGCCGTTGACTCACGGCGACGAGACGACGGTGCAGATGTCGTTACTCTGTCGCCACGATTGGCTGATCGTCTTTTACAGTGATCTGGTTGAGCGTCGGGTCCGCAGTATGCACGGCAATGATGTTCAAGCGACCGGCCGGAAAAACACGGTAGCCGAGGCCTACAAGAAATTTCTCGATTGCCACCTGATCGGATTTGAGAACTTCGACGATCATGATGGGACGGTGCTTCGCCAGCATAGACCGGCCACCGTCCAACACCTCAAGCTCCATTCCTTCGATATCCAGTTTCAGCAGGTCCAGACGCTCTAAACCAAGGGAATCGAGACTGATCATCGGAATGATGTTGCAGGACGCGGCATCGTAGGCAATGCGCTGTCCGATGAATTCGTTGTCGGGCTTCGGACGCAGTTCCAAACTGCCGAAGCTCGTCGGCGTGAAATAGTCCGGCTGCGGTACAACAAGTTCGCCGCACTGCACGCCGAGAGCGGCAAGCCTCACGCGCGCATTCATGCAGTTATTCAACGCCACATTCCCCGCCAAGGCGTAGTACAAAGCCTCTTGTGCTTCGAAGCCTAGGACGTGCCCCCAGCCGTACATGTGTCGCGCCCACTCAATTGTATGCACGCCGATATTGGCCCCTCCATCTATCGCGACAACGCCGTTACCGAAATGTTTGCGACGGCAGTCGAGCAATGCCAGCACCAAACTTACTTCGCTCTCGTCAAAGCTTGAAGTGTCGAATATCTGGAAGCCAACCCCGTAGGGGCGGCTACTGGAGTCAACGTGATGGTCATTGCGATTCACAATCATGCTCCCATGATTGGATGCAGCCAGAACGAAGGCAATGGGGCGGAGTGGCAAGGGCATGACTTGTGATCCTGAAAGTGTTCTCGTGATGAGGCGCTTATCTGGTGGCAACATTATCGCGGTGCCGTCAGGATTTGGGCTTACGTACGCCAGCTGTAGGCGTTTGCGTTCGAAGCGCCGCATGACCTGGGCTACCGTTCTCCAAGCGTCTTCGGTCGGCATTGGGAAACGCCGCCGCGCAATTCAGTCTGGCGCGCGTAGGCTGTGTACTCCTGTTTGTCGGCGAGTCGCGAGGTTTCGTGCCGGTCGCAAAAGATCAGTCCACATCAGGAGCGCGCGCGGTTCCGACGCTACGCCTGTCCAGTTCGGCCCGCGTACGCTCGAGTTCATGCGCGATCACTTTCTCGTCCGGCAGCACGGTCTGGTACTTCGCTGCGAGAATTTTGTTCGGCAGGTTATCTAGCGCATAGTGCGCTTCAGCAGCGCCCTTCTCCGCACACAGAATCAGGCCTACGGGCGGATTTTCACCAGGCTTCATCCAGTGAGCGACAGCAGGCGCACGTAGGCCGACCAGGGCAAGGGAAATGCCTTTGCCACGGCGGCCAGGTCAGGAGAGTTCCGCGCAGGTGGTCCGGAAAGGTGTCGTCCGGCAGAAATTGCAGACGGTGTCGGGACAATTCTCGGGGACGGGGATTTCGCAGACAGCGTCTGCAAAATCTGCTCCGCCGGTCTGCTGAGATAAAACGCCCGCATCTGCGAAAGGTTGCGCCAGCCGAAGCCTCGCCCGAATCGCTGGGACAGATCGGCGCCGAGTCGCTTGATCAGTGCTTCGCGGTAAGCGGCCCAGCCCTCGCCGCCCTGCTCGAATTCCACGATGCGCCGGCCAATCTCGCAATAAGTTGCCGTCATCAACGCGTTGATACTGCGGGCTGTCGCTTCGCGCGTGGACTCCACCACGTCAGCAATTTCGCGTTGTAGGCCCGCATAAACGGCTGCCGCAATGTCGGACTTCGTCATGACGCGTTCACCGCCTCCCTGAACACCTTGCCGGCCGTAAACTTGGTCGCCTTCGCAGCTGGAATCTGGATTGCTTTGCCGGTTGCCGGGCTACGGCCAACGCGTGGGGCGCGCTCACAGCTCGAAAACGAACTGAAACCGATCAGTAGCACGGTTCCGCGCCCTGCCACCGCAGTGGTCACCGCCGCGGCGATAAGCGCGTTGATCGCCTCGCCGGTGCCCGTCTTGCTGTCGCTTTTCGCGGCGACGACCGTATCAACCAGTTCCTGCTTATTCATCGTTTATCCCTGTCGGGTGTTCATGAGACCGTTCCCGCGGACCGCGGCCGCCGGTAGCGCCGCCCTACAGCACGGCGGCGCATCCGCGCAAACAGGACCGCATCCTTTAACTCCAGAAATTCCCAGGGCCGCAGGTGATTCAAAAAGGTAGCGACGGCGAACCGCTTGGAAACGCGCAGGTGCTCATGCTGACACTCACGCCGATGCGCGAGACGAATTCATGCGCCCGAATACGAATTGCCCCAAGTACCAAACCAGTTCCGTATTCGCGACGATGTCCTCCTCCGCTACAGTTGCGGCCTCGAGCTTCATACGACGCAGCATGAGCTTGCCCTCCCTCGACGCAACCCATGCGCGGACCAGTTCCTTGCGGGTTTTGGCGTCCGCCGCGTTGAAGTGTTCGCGGCCCTTACGCGACTCCTCGTTCATGCGTGCACGGACTTCTTCTTCACGCGAAGCGATGCTGCGTGCGACCGAACTCTGGGTTTCGGTTTTTACGACATCCGCTTCAGTCTCTTCGGTAAGTAGCTTCGCCTGAACCTCGACCATCTTCCGCTCGGCTTCAGACATCTTCCAGTTATCGCGCAGGGCTCGCATCAGGTAGCCGGCGGGACTCCTTTTTATCTGTCCACGATTGAGCTTGAATCGCGTGTATTCGACAGCCTGCTGGATGTGCGCATCGGTCCAGACTTCGCGGTTCTCGGAGATCTCGCTGAACTGCTTGGTAGACAGGTTGAATTCTTCTTTGAGAATTTTGTACAGGTGACTGGCGTCAGCCAAGCTGGCCAGCGCAGCGTCGGCGGTATCCTTGCGCTTGAGCAGGAACCTTATGCGGTCGATTTTCTTCGATGTGCTGGACTCGGTCCTGGTCTCATAGGACAGCTCGATGTCCGACACCTCATTGATTTCTCGCACAGCCGGTTCTAGCCAGTCGCGCTTGAAGTATTTGAAGATGGCGGCGTTCGCTCCCATTCTGCCGGGCCAGTTTCGCATGTCTTCAAGCGGTATCCATTCTGTTCGGCCATTTGGGACACTGGGAAGGACCTGGTCATAGATCGCGCGCGCCAAGCTGCGTGTAAAAGCCGTCGATATACGCAGGCTCAACCAGTGGGATTTTTTTGGGTCACGGATTTGCGGGACCAAGCGAGGATGCACGTCGAATCGAATGCGCCCCCTGTGGAAGCCGACCATGCCCATCAACTGGACTGATACCCACAGATCGTTTTCGTTGGGGTCCCGATCGAGCGGTGTATCGGTGACCTGGATTTTCGCGTCCTGAGCTTCTTCCGCGATAGTGCGCAAGTGTTTGAGATTGCGGCTGTCATAGCGCATCAACCACTTGAAGTAGTTCAGCTCAACTTCGTACTGGTCTCGTGCTTCCTGCTCCTGGGCGACAATGAAATACGCGGCGTCAAGAAAGCGCCGCGCCGGCAGCCCCATGTTGACGACTTGGGTGAAGAAGTTGTTGCGTTGGTATCCGATTTCACGATTGGCTTCGCTGATGGGCAAACCCAAGTCGAACATATCCTCGAACAGCGCGAGCGCCATCTGTCGCGGCGTCACTTTCGACTTGCCTTCTTCCGGAATGTCCTCCGCCGCCATATTCTCATCCGCTCTTCATTTTCGCTTTCGGGAATGTAGCATTCGTGGGTGAGCTGTCAACACATACAACCTCACCATCAGCCGGCCGCACTGGCTGTCTGCGGCCTACGCTCATCCGCCATGCACAATGAGCCTCACCGCAGCACAATCAACCTCACCACGATGGACCCGCATCTCCCGTCAAACCCTTATTCCGTGTGATTGGAATTAGCTCCTGCGCCGCTATGCACAGCCAACCTCACCTTGGTGCGAACCAGCAAATCCCGCACATCTGACCTCACCTTCGTGTGGAAGCGGTCTCACCTTGCCGACACAACGAAACTCACCTTTGTGCACATCTGACCTCACCTTTGACACAACGGACCTCACCTTTTGGAGGTTAAGACGTTGAAAATAAACAAAATCACGTTCCTCTGTTGGTTTGTTGGGTTGTTTGATTTTTTTAAAAAAACAAACCAACCCGTTACCAGGAAGCAACTTGCCGAGCGTCCCTGATGGTGAGGTTGATTGTGCCGAACAGCAGTTTTGGTCCAGCCCCTGTTCTGTTTCCACAGAAACACGTTTTCGATCGGTAAAGCACCCGAGTGAAGGTGAGGTTCATTGTGCAGGCGTGTGCACAGACACCTGTATAAAAACCCCCGCGCGTGCGACGCGGTGAAAATCGGAGAGGAAGGTGAGGTCAATTGTGCTGGGTGAAACAACTCGAAGCGCGCCGATGTGTTCGTTGCACAATGAACCTCACCATGTGTCGTACTTTTGTGCAAAGGTCGATTTGCGTGGCGATACTGCTTTCAGAATTAGCACAAGCGACCTCACCTTGAACGACCATCTGGTGACCGGCGCGCCAACTACCGTGCCCTATCGGCGACAATCCTGCCGAATGGCAGCGGTCTGGAAGAGCAGGAAGTGTCTCTTCTACGCTTGTCGGCCGCACTCCAGTCAACCGGGAACGCGCAATGACGGGTGGTCTTTCAGAAAGTCTTCATAAAAAACAGTCATTTATAGAGCAATTTTCATGTGTTTCCTGTATTCTGAGGTTCATCGAAATTTACGGATAAACCTCAGAATGGTGAAAACGAGCCAACTTCCTGCTGTAGACCGAACAGTTCCTCTTGAGCAGATTAGCCAGTTCGCTGAAAAGGTCTCAATTTTCACGGATGAGCTGCGTAACACCATTCTTGCCCCCCGACCGCGAAAAGCTGCTCCTGTTTTCAAAACAGGGGAAATTGCTGAGATGTGCAACATCTCTCATTCTCAGGTCCAATACCTCGCAACCAAGAGCGACGGAGAGTTGCCGCCAGGCACCGCTGCCGGTACCGGCCGGACCCGCACATTCACTCTGGAGGAGGCACGCCTCTGGGTCCAGAAAGTTTCCGACATCTATCAGACTCCACTCGTCACGGGAACGCGTGAACCGGAAGGGAAAATCGTCATAACGGCCCAGTTGAAGGGCGGCTCGGCAAAGACAACCACAACTATGTGTCTCGCACAAGGACTGACGTTGCGCGGGCGCAAGGTGCTTGTCATCGACCTCGACCCTCAGGCCTCGCTTTCCGAACTGTGCGGCTTGTACGCGGAAAAGGATGTGACGCCGGACGACACCGTGTTGCCGTATATCTACGACCAGGACGTCGAGGGTGGCCTGGAAACAAGGGTTCAGTCGACCTACTGGGATGGGCTTGACGTGATTCCGGCTCACACTGAATTGATTGGTGCGGAGTTCCATCTGCCGGCGATGCAGAAGATGAGGCCAGGCTTCCGGTTCTGGACGGTGCTTCGGCAAGGTCTCGAGCCACTACGCAAGCGCTACGACTATATCCTCATGGACACGTCGCCTTCGCTGTCGTACCTCAACCTGAATGCACTGCTGGCGGCGGATGCCATGGTCATGCCGATGGTCCCCGAAAATCTGGACTTCATCAGCTCGCTGTCGTTCTGGCGATTGTTTTCAGATGTATCCAAGAGTTTCATCAAGTATGAGCAGGACAAGAAATACGACTTTATCTCACTGATGCTTTCGAGGGTCGATTACGGGCGTACCTCCTCCGCACCTATCGTGCGCGCATGGGCACAGAGCGCGTACGAGAGCTGGCTGCATTCGATTGAAGTGCCGGCCAGTTCTGTGATGAGCACAGGAGCGCTGGCATTTTCAACGGTATTCGACGTAAGCAGTACCCATAGCGCGGCTAAGTCGTTGCAGCGTGTACGACAGCCCCTTGTCGATTACTGCCGATGGGTGGACGAAATCTATGCAGAGAAATGGAGGAACGCGCAATGAGCAACATGCGAGAGCAACTGCTGGCGAAGACGTCCGGCATCCGGACGACCTCATCTATCAAGGAAGATGAGGTCAAGCGTAGCAACCGAACGCAGACGGCGCCTGGCCTCGCGGGTGCGCTCGCGGTAGCGCAACTCCGTGTGCAAGAGCTGGAGTCCACCGGCGCCGCGTCGCAATTATCGGTGTCCGACATCGTGCCGAATCCCTGGCAGCCGCGAAGGGTATTCAACGAGGCGAAGTTGTCGGAACTGGCCGAGTCCATTCGTGAAGTCGGACTTATGCAGCCCATTGTGGTCCGCCGCTCCGACGATATCTATCAGATTGTGGCAGGCGAACGTCGGTGGCGTGCGCACAAGATGGTGGGACTCGACGACATCAAGGCTGTCGTTGTGGAGTGCTCCGACGCAGACATGGCTGTGTTAGCTCTCGTGGAAAATGTTAGTCGTGACGGCTTGTCCGACTATGAAGTCGCCATGTCCATGAGGCAGACGGAAAGGGAGTTTCCTGAACGTAAGCGGATGGCCGAGGCACTGGGTATGTCCCGCAGCGGGCTCTACCAGTTCTTCTCGTTCGAAAATCTGCCGGACTTCATTAGGAAGGACCTCGACATCCAGCCGAGGCTCCTTGGCGGGACTGCTGCCCAAGCGATTGTTGCGGCCATCAAGAAACACGGCGAAGACGGTGTGAACGCGGCAATGGAACTCTGGCCGCTCGTTGTGAAGGGCGACATGGACCAGGGGAAAATGGCAGCGGCGATTAAGGCGTTGGCAACTCGTCGAACGACGACGAATTCTGCAAGCGAGCGGAGCATCGACAAGTTTTTTTCTGGCAAGGAACACGCGGGCTCCATTACCAAGGACATCAGCGGTATCACGGTGAAAATTAAAGCCGGCGTGCTCACCGACGCGCAGGAGACGCAGATTCGGGAGCTTATCAGCCAGATGTTCCACGCTCAGCCGAAAGCGAATTGAGGAACGCTTCGTCCTCAACTGAGCCCGCCCTTGCGCGGGTTTTTTTTCGTCCAGCCGTTCCTGCTGTGTCTAGAGTCTAGACACACCGGCCGCTGCGTCGCCGTCCCACCCAGAGCATACGTGTCTAGACTCTAGACACGAGATTAGGCAGCGGTCAGCGGGCGTCGCTCGGGCATGCAGGGACCAATGAATAGCCGCGACCATCCTTGGCGTGTCTAGAGTCTAGACACGCACGAGGATCGCTGTCGGTTCTGAGCAGTGTTGTCAGAATCCCGGTAGTTCATGGCTTCCCGGAGCGTCAAGGCTGGTGGACGACAGGTGAGCATGTCTAGACTCTGGACACGCCTCCGACTGAAACAGCTAGCCAAGAGCCAAGCTGTGATATAGAAGCCTGGCATAGGAGTCAGCGACGGCGCAGCAGCCTGATCAACATGAATATGAGAAGCGTGGGACCCCAAGATGCTCTTCACGTCGGACCCAAAACCTGCGACAAGCATTTATCGCAGCGACCAGTGAACGTTCTTGCCCACCATACCCTGGTCCTGAAAATCAACGATGGCTGTGCGAAGCCAGCTCTTACGACCTTGCCGCGGTACTTCAGCATCCTTTGAGTAGCTCCCACACCTGCTTGCCGAAGGACTGGGCGAGCCCGACGCAGCACCGGCCTAGGCTTCGAGAAGTTGCCCGGCTGCGAACTTCCACTGTGGTAATTCGGTCCAGTGCTCTTGTGCCCTATGAACGACAAAGCCAAGTCCCACGGCAACTCCTAAGATAGCGATCAACAGACTGCAATGGTGGGCATGACCAGGGTCTAGGCTGTCCGACCGACCATCTCCTTGGTGCGCTCTCCGGCGAGGCGTTGAACTGTAGTCGACGGCACAGCGGTTCCCTCTGCGTTCTTCCGGGTCATGGTAATCCCCCTTGCAAATGTGACTCCGGTCTCTGCGGACCGGCCAGGCCTGATTGACATGATCCGTATCGCGACGTCACGATATAGCTTTCCTAGTTCCTCCGAGCGGCAGGCGCGCTCAGCCCGCGTATAAATGGCGATAGTTTGGAGCGAGGCTTGGCCCGAAATCTGCCGTGGGTAATCTCCCGTTTCGCGCATTGCCCTGGGCATCTGCACGGACTCCTTTCCCGCTCACGTTCCCTCACCACGGCCCACGCCCGAATCAACGACGCCCATCGTCCGTGTGCGGCGATCTTCGCGCGCAGCGAGTTGCCGGCACGGTCGTGCCATGCGATCCATAAGCAGCATCTATTGCGGCCACGATGATCGCGAAGCCGCCGGTCTGATCGCTCGCCCGCCATAGAAACGCCACAGTGAGGCAGAACTCTGCGGTCGAGCCTACCTCTGGCTGACTGAGCAGGCCGCCCAGCTTCTAGGGCTCTTTGAGCCACCGGCCACCCCTGTCAGCTACGAACCGGACCAGCAACAGGCTGACGATATTCCCGCGTTTCCCCGGCGCAGCAGCCTGCCAGCGTGGCAGACGGCACCGTATATGGATCTTTCCCCTGCTGCCTTTCAAAAGAGCCAACATGGGCCGCTGACAGCGGACCTTCAGCGCCAGCGGTCCCCGGGTTCTCATAAAGCCCTGATTTTCAAGCCGATCAAAGAAGCCGGGCGGCATGGCAGGTTGCTGTCCAATGTGGTCGCCGTGGTTTGGAAGCACCTCAAAGCCTCCAACCGCCCGATCAACTACCTGCGCAATCAGTTCATGGCGCCCACCGATTTTGCTCACCGACGCTTTGCCCGCTAGGCCGCGATGGATGCTTCGCAGCAGGTTCAACTCGATGCGCATGAGGTGCAGCCGTGCTTTCCCGTCGCATCGGACAGACTTTCTTCGATACCGCCGGCGCCCGCAAGATCGTGATTTCCGCCCATCGATCGACCACGCACGACGTCCTTGAAGCGCAGCCCGCGGCATGGCCCGATCTTGGGAAGAGAATTTCGATGCGCTGCGTGCTGGCCGTCACCTGCCTGCGACTGCCGAGCTCGAAGAGCAGTTCGGTACCCGACGTCGTGAACAGAACCCCAACCTGTCCACGCGTTAGCGGCCGCCTCCCGGAGAACCCTGCCCAATGCTCCTTTGCTGACCCGGATCGGCGACACCCAACTTGGCATCCTCGTGCGCCTAGGGGGCGCCGGTCGGCCGAAGACGAACAGCATCGGTCAATTTGCGGCTCCAGCGCGTGCATTTCGGTGGAGGGAGCTGCGGTCACAGCGGGCCATGCCTGCGTGCGGGGGCCGAGAAGGGACGGTCATTTTGTTCTGCCAGTCTGGATCTGTAGACGCGTTGCAGAGATGGGCAGAGGTAACCGGTACCGTGCCGATATTGCCAACTTGGTCTACGGCGGGGCAAACGTTTGTTGTCGGTCATTGCCTGACTACCGTCCGGGCAATCCAGCATCCCGCTTGAAAGCACTACCACACCTGTATATATTAACAGTACTGTTAATATATACAGGTGTTGAGCCGGCACGGAACACCGGGTACGCGTGCGCCGGTCCAGCCGAGCAAGCCGTACGTCTCGTAGCTGTGCCGGCAGCTCGGGCTGCGGCTGACCGCCGTGGCCCGTGCGGGCGGCCGTCACCCGCGGCGCGGCGCACCTGGACGTCGGCGAGCGCAATCTAGCGACGATCCGGCAGATCCTCGCGCGGCCGCAGACACAGCAGGACAATCGCGCCGGCCGGCGAGTTGACACGGGCAGGGCGGGGGCCCGGACGGTCTGCGGCGCCGATGCGTCGGTTCTTCCTGCGGCCGGCCCTTGTCTGCTAATTGCTATTGGCAGCCAGGCCCGGCAGGGCGGCGGAACAGCGACTATCATGTATATGTGGTCCGTGCTAAACGCACGTGACTACAAACGGAGCAGAGGCGGGGCTGGCGGGCAAACTGGCCGCCCGTCTGTGCTCCGCCACGCACCGGTCCGCGTTCACACAACTGAAGCGGGCTTTTTTTTGTGCGGGCTCAATGGTGATAACTCGTATTAGCACCATGGCGTTTAATCGGTAGAATACGGGGAAACCGCCTTGAGCCCCGCTTTTTGTAGGGTTAACCCTTGAATCGCGGCAGTCGCCGCCCCGTCTGTGTAGACCCGGCTCACCTTGCCGGTACCCCGTCGGCGGAGTAGGATTAAATCCTGTCAGTCAGGAGAGCACCATGCGCACCACCCAACAGTTCAGCATTACCTTGCCCAACGAGATGGCCGAGCTCATCCGCACCAAGGTCGCCAGTGGCGAATATGCCTCCGAAAGCGAGGTGATCCGCGACGGGCTGCGCACGCTCGCGGCCCGCGACCGGGCCATCGAGGCCTGGCTGCGTGACGAGGTGGTGCCGGCGGCCGAAGCGTTGCGCGCGGATCCCGCGCGCGCGCTCTCGCCCGAGCAGGTGCGCGCCCATCTGGCGAAGAAGCGCCCGGGCGCTGCATGAACTACCGGGTGCAGTTCGCCCCGGAAGCGCGGGACCAGCTTGAAGACATCGAGCGGTTCATCAGTGAAGCGGGGTCGCCCGTCACGGCGGCCCGTTATGTGGACGCCATCGTGAGTTTCTGCCTGCGCCTGCAGACCTTCCCCGGGCGCGGCGTGCCGCGCGATGACCTGCTGCCTGGCTTGCGCGTGACCCACTACCGGCAGCGCGCCGTGATTGCCTACCTCGTGGATCCCGACGCGGTGTCGATCGTTGGCGTGTTCTACGGTGGACAGGCCTGGGAACCGTCTTTCGCCGACCCGACGGAGAACGACCACTGATGGCGCACCCGCTGCCGTGCCCGACGCATGCATCCGGTTCCGCGCGCGGCGTGGCGGGCGCCCGTCCACCGGCAGCCTGACATGGCCAACCGCCCGCAACAGCTGACGCTGCCGCCGCCGCGCAGCTATACGCGCACCGACTTCACGGCGCTGCGCGCGTTCGTGCAGCGCGTGCCGCTGCCGACCGTCGCGCGGCTGTACTTCGATCCGGACACCGCGCCGCATGCGGCGAGCGCCAACGCGCTCGAGCGCTACCTGCGCACGATGCGCGATGACCTGGTGCACCTCGCGACCTTGCACGGCTCGCCGGTGCTGGCCGATCACCTGAAGGCGTCGATCCGCAACCACGGCAGCGCGAAGCTCACCACCGTCACACTGAGGATGGTCGAACAGGCGTCCCGGCTGGCCGCCGCGGCGCCGGCCGCCGCGCACCCGGTCGGCCTGTGGTTCCGCCCGCTGGTCGCCAGGCGCCTGGTGGAGGAGGGCATCCCGACGCTCGGCGCACTGGTGGACTTCTGCAACCGCCGCGGCGGCAGCTGGTGGCGGGCCGTGCCGCGCATCGGCCTGCTGCGCGCGCGGGTGTTGGTCGCGTGGCTGCGCCGGCACGCCGGCACGCTGGGCGTCACGGTGGCCGACGACGTCGACGTTGCCGATCCGCTCGAGGCACCGGCGGCTGCCGCGCGCGTCGCGCTGGTCCCGGCCGGCGCCGGCCGCGCCGGCGAGCTGGCGCCGCTCGAGCGGGTCGCGCTGCCCCACGCGCTGTCCGGCGGGGAGGGGCCGCAGGGAAACGGCACGCGCGGCATCAACCGTGCACCGGGCCTGTGTTATCTGCAGGCGCAGCATGACCTCGACGCGGTACGCGCCTGGCTGCACCGCTACCGCGACCGGCCGCAGGCGTTGCGCGCGTACACGCGCGAGCTCGAGCGCCTGCTGTTATGGGCGGTCACGGTGCGGGGCACGGCGCTGTCGTCGCTCACGGTCGACGACTGCGAGGCCTACAAGGATTTCCTCGCGGTGCCGTCGGCGGCCTTTGTCGGCCCCCGCACGCGGCGCGATTCGCCACGCTGGCGACCCTTTGCGCCGGACGGCCTGAGCCCGGACAGCCAGCGTTACGCGGTGCGCGCGCTGCGCGCCGCGTTCGACTGGTTCGTCGACGTGCATTACCTGGCCGGCAACCCGTGGCAGGCGGTCAACGATCCGGTGACCGTCACGCGCGCGCACGCGATGCGCATCGAGCGGGCGCTGCCGGTCGACCTGTGGAGCCGGGTGCGGCGGTTCGCCGAAGACCGCAGCGCGAGCCTGGGACCGGCGGGGCCGCGCTGGCGCGCCGCGCGCGCGGCGCTGCTGCTGATGGGCGACTCGGGTCTGCGCAACGCCGAGGCGGCGCTCGCGCGGCGCGAGCAGCTGCGTTACGTGCCGGCCGACGGCGAGGTGCCGGCCAGCTGGGAGCTGGAAGTGCTCGGCAAGGGCCGCAAACAGCGCACCGTGCCGGTCAGCGGCGCGTGTATCGAGGCGCTGGCCGCGCACTGGCGGGATCGCGCGCTGGATCTCGCGGCGCCGCCGCCGTCCGCGCCGCTGGTCACGCCGCTCGTGATCCCGGCGACGCCGGCGGCGCAGCGCCGGCATGCCGGTGCGCAGGATGGGCACGGTCGGCAGGAGCAGCAGGGTGGGGTGGGCTATTCGGGCAACGGGCTCCGCGAGCTGGTCAACTGGGCGGTGCGGCAGATCCGCGCGCAGCTCGATCTCACCGAGGTCGAGCGCCGACAGCTGGCCGGCACCACCCCGCACGCGTTCCGGCATACGTTCGGCACCCAGGCGGCCGTCGACGTGCCGCTCGACGTCGTGCAGCAGGTGCTCGGTCATGCGTCGCTGCAGACCACCACGATCTATGTGCAGGCGGAAAGGAAGCGCGTGCGGCGCGAACTCGCCGGCTACTACCAGCGGATGACCGGCGCCGGCGCACCGCGGTCGGAACCCGACTAGCCGCGAGCCCGGCCCGATCCGTCCCGCCGGCGCGATGGCCGCATCAGGGGCCGTCACCACGGATGACGACAGGGACGGAATGTGCGAAGCAAACCGGATCCTGGGTGCGGTCCGCCCGGGCTGTCACGGGACGCCACCAGGTTTGACACGCACCGGCATTCAGGTTGTCGTGTCGTATGACAGAACGAAATCGCGCAGGACGTGGAATCGCTGCAAGCAACCGGATTGTGCTATTACAGCGTGTTTTCAACGACTGGCAGCCATCGCCCAACAAGAACCGCCCATGGCGACAGGTGCCGGTTTCGTATGAGTGCGCGACGATTGAACAGGGGATGAAGATGAATTCGGCGCCCCGTGAGACGAAGGGCCAGTCCGCCTCCGACACCTCCCGAATGAGCTCGCGTGTCACCTAAAATATTGTCTAGGGGTTCCGTAACCCGGGCACGCCGCCAACGCGAACTTCTGGAGACCGTTAGAACCACGTCTCATTGACTGACGGGTGGTCTATGGTGCTATCACTTCGCTATCTGGCAGTCTTGGGAATCTGCGCGTTGTTCACTGCTTGCGGACAGATTCCGTCCAGGCATGCTGCGTGCAGAGCTGATTCCTGTCGCCCCCGGCACGAGCACGAGATGTTGCAATCCGGCGAGGCGTCATGGTATTCGGCAACGTTCCAGGGGCATCTGACCGCAAACGGAGAACGCTACGATGGCGGCGCCTTGACTGCCGCCCATCGAACATTACCGCTCGGCAGCTATGTGCGCGTCAGATCGTTGGCTACCGGAAAGTCGGTTGCCGTTCGCATCAACGATCGGGGACCATACGTCAAAGGCCGGATTATCGATCTCTCTTACGCCGCGGCGGAAGCCCTGGGTTTGCCAGACGCGCGGTCGATGCGCGTGCAGATTGAACGTGTGGAGAAGACACAGACGGGGTCGGACGAGGGCGGAACCTTGACGACAGAGCGGTGAAGTCCTGGACGGTGCTCTGGGCAGGTCGCTTGCTCAAGGCATCGGCAAGACTGCGTAGCAAAGGTTCTTCACGACCGGTCTGGGCGAAACGTTCCAGCGTCGTCTCATCTCGTGGCAGCGAGCGAACGATGCGAATGGCGGCTGCGCGCGTTTCTTCCAACAGATGTTGGGTGGAAGCCGTTAAAAAGGGTGGGAAGTTTTCTGCCAAGGCCAGGAAATGCGTCGCCCACCTGGCCAAGGAAACTGGCGCTGCGCTAGCGCATTGAGTTCCTGGTTCAAAAGCGCAGTTCGAACCTGGATGAGGCAGTGTGCACCTAGCCGGCTCCAGCGCATCTGCTGGCGTTTGCACATGTTGACGTTCGTTAATTGCGCTAACCATGTTCACAGCATTTGCTAGCGAAAGAAGGGCTGCGGCCCGCGCCCGATAAGGCCGGAAGGCCAAATTGCCGATTTTCCACCCTCTCACAACGGCGCGCACGGCACCGTCCATCTGTTGACCGACAGCGACGCGCTCACCGCGAGCGTGCGGCGTACCGTGCGGCTCGAAGCCACGCCCGATGGCAAGAGCCTGCTGCTGATCGACGTCGATTCGCGCAAAACTGGCATCCACCGCGAGGTGCGCTATGAGATCACGCCGGCCGAATTGATCGCCGCGATCCGTGCGCACGGCGCCGAATTGCCAGGCGAGAACCATCCTGATGCTGCCGATCGCGACTGAGCCAAAGCCCGCCGGATGGCCGCTCACCGCCGCGCAGTTTACGCCGCGTCACGCCGGCCAGTGGGTGCTGAAGGTTAAAGCCGTCAACGACCACGGCGTCGCTCAACCGGACACCCCGAACTGGAATGCCGGCGGCTACATGCGCAATGTCGTCGAATTGGCGACTGTGGTCGTCGCGTGAGGAGGGGAACATGAAGGCGGCTGCTGTAGTCCTGTCGATGTGCGCGATCTGTGCATGGCCGTCCGCGGCGGCCGCCGGCCCGGACAAACCGGGCAGTGCGGCGACCCGGACCGTCGACGTCACGATGCCGGGCGGTACGGCGACGTTCCCGCCCGGCGACGGGGCGGACCGCGCGAACTCGCAATGTGTGCAATGCCATTCCGTCGGGATGGTGACGCGACAACCCACCCTTTCGTTCGACGAGTGGAAGGCCGAAGTGAACAAGATGCGCACCGTTTACGGCGCGCCACTGTCGGCTGATGAGGTTGAGCCGATCGCGAGGTATCTGACGGCGATCAATGGCAAGCCTTGATCGGGTTCAAATGACGTGTCGAAAGGGCCTGCAAATTTGCACCCGAGCCAACTGAACAGGGGTAGCGCCCGTCGGGGTGATCGGCCTATTCTGGAAGCATCCGCCGTTCGTCACGATTGAGCGCGTCCAGAGGAACATCATGAATGTACAGAATGGTTTCGTCGACTGCATTGGCAGCACGCCGCTGATCCGGCTTGCCAGGCTCAGTGCGGAAACGGGGTGTGAAATTCTCGGCTAGGCGGAATTCCTGAATCCGGGCGGATCGGTGAAAGACCGCGCGGCGCTGTATATCATCCAGGATGCCGAGCGGCGTGGCGTGCTCAAGGCTGGCGGCACCGTGGTGGAGGGCACCGCCGGCAATACCGGCATCGGGCTGGCGCATATCTGCGCCACGCGTGGTTATCGCTGCGTGATCGTCATTCCGGAGACCCAGTCGCAGGAAAAAATGGACCTCCTTCGCGTACTCGGCGCGCAGGTGCGTCCGGTGCCGGCGGTGCCGTACAGGGATCCGAACAACTACCAGAAGATCGCCAGCCGTCTGGCGCAGGAGATGGAGAGCGCTATCTGGGCCAACCAGTTCGATAACCTCGTCAACCGGCAGGCCCACTATGAAACCACCGGGCCGGAAATCTGGCGCGACACGGCGGGTACGGTGGACGCTTTCGTGTGCGCTACAGGGACGGGTGGCACGCTCGCCGGCGTCGCGCGCTTTCTCAAGGAACAGAATCCGGCGGTGAGAACCGTGCTTGCCGACCCGCACGGCAGCGGGCTGTACAGTTTCGTGAAAACGCGCGAAATCAAGGCGGAAGGCAACTCGATCACGGAGGGCATTGGCTCCAGCCGTGTCACTGCCAACCTCGAGGGCGCGCCGATCGACGACGCGGTGCGGATCGATGACCAGAGTTGCGTCACGATGGTGTACCGCCTGCTGCGGGAGGAGGGGCTGTTCGTGGGCGGCTCCAGCGGCATCAATGTAGCGGCAGCCGTCTGGCTGGCGCAGCAGATGGGGCCGGGCCACACCATCGTCACGCTCCTGTGCGATCGTGGGGACCTGTACTTTGCCCGGCTATTCAATCCTGCCTGGCTGATGGAAAAAGGGCTCGTGCCGGGTTGAGGCGGTGACTTCACGTTACGCATCTCCCGCGAACCGGCAGGGTTCTGCTACAGAACCAGACGATCGCCCGTTTCCGCAAAGACAACGGCAAAGCAATCCTGGCGGTCTGCCGGCAGTTTGTGAAGCTATGCGAGCAGTTGGATCTTTTCTCCGATGCCCTCGTCGCGATTGATGGCAGCAAGTTCAAGGCGGTAAACAATCGGGGCCGCAAGCGCCCGATATAGCTGCGCACCATACGGCGAGGAGTAGCTGCCTGGCTTCGAATCACAAACGTTCGGACCAGCCCGGAATTCCTGGTCAGCCTCCATTGCAGACGGATTGGAAATGCAAAGGGGCGTGGCCGCTGGGGCGGTGGGCGCGATGGGCCGTGGCGTACCTCGCGCTCTTATTCGAGCCTGATTAAGTCCTCGAATTCGACTTTCAGCTTGACTTCCGGAACTTCCAACGTAACTTTCGCGGGAAAAGATTCAGTTCCTGCGATGGCACCGCTAGCAATGGCCTTGGCCACTGCATGCTCGATCTCACGCTGAGAATTTACGCCAACCATTTTTAAGAACTTACGTACACTGAGGTTGAAGGTATCTTCGTTCATTTGGGCTCTCCATTTTTCCGTGAACCTGAAAATTTTCGATGACACAGATGGGTGGGGGAGGGACCTCAAGTATGCGCGCGATACCTCGATGCAACGCGCAGGAGTCCCATCGAAATTGGTGTCGCCAAGCATGGACAAAAGCCTATTTACGGACCCGATCGGACAGACAATCGCCAGCGGCCAGCGGGCGCTTTTTCGTTACTGTCTGGCCGCGGATGCAAACGCTCACGTGCCGTTCATGCGGACCTGCTCTGCCGGCGGACGTCATCTTTACCGATGCTTCGTGAACAGCGTACGTATTTCTGCATAGCGTTAACACCGCTTTAACCATCCGGCGGTTCTTCGATAGAGTGCGTCCTCTACGGCTACACACTCCAGCAGACATCGCCAGTCGTTCATCTGGCCATCGTCCCCTTGCGCGGGGGCACGCGCTGCGGAGAGATACGACTAGCGACGGTTGACTTCTGATGCAGGTCCGCCGCCACAGCATCATCGTTGATATTCGGAGACGAAAATGCTCAGCCCGCATGAGTTCGCTACTCTATTGCTCGTCAAGGACGCCCCAGATCAACTTCAAATGGATCGCGCCGAGCTGGACGCGCTCCTCGAGCGTCAGTTCGTCACGCTGGAAAGAATCGCGTCGGGGAATAAACGTCCTCAGTTGACCGACGGGGATTGGCTCGTCCAGGCCGTCGCACGGACACATTAACCGGGCACGAGTAATTTGCCGAGTTTCGGCCCGCCGGGCGGGGCGGCAGCTCAGGGGGCAGTGTTCGTTAACCCGTGGACTATGGAAACTGTCGCGTTTATCTCAACCCAAAACGGGGACGACTTGATCGTGTCCTTTGCGGTCATCGAGCCGGCGGATCCGACCGAGATCGACGGTCTCACCCTTCAGCGCACGCCGAAGTACGAGCATCTGCTTGAAGATCGGGAGCGAGGAGTGAGAGTCTCGTTTGAACGGTACCTGGAAGACGATGACGAATTGCTCAAAGAACTCCACCTTGACAGAAAATCAGCCGTAGTGCGCCTGGCAACCAGCCTGCGGAACTACGAGCTGGATGTTCGAAAGGTCGACGAAGGAGAAATCAAGGCTATGCAAAAGGTGCTCGCCCGGATGAACTACGATCGTCGGATCAGGCTATCCGGCGTCTAAGTGTCAAACGACACAAAGTCGTCCGAAAAGTGTACTAAAGTCGTCCTGTTTGGTTGATAGGAGGGCTGCGAATTTCGCGAGGTTGGCTGAACGTTTTGCAATCCGAACATAGAGTTACGTGGTCACCGATGAATCGCGCGATACGCACCACACGCGCTAAGGCTCGGTTCCTAACGTGCCATCGAGGTGCCGCGGGCTTATTGCACCAGGAGCAACGGCGTCTCTGACAAGAGAGTGCGGAGCAGGCGTGAGCGCGCTTGAGACGTCGAGAACCAAGCATTCAAAGAAGGTATTTTGCAATGCGAACAATCATCGATTGAAGTGCATCGATCCATCTCGAGGGTTAGGCCGATCGCGATAGGTCGCGGCAGCGAGAATCGGCGCCCAGCATGGAGGTGAGCGGCGGATGACTTCGATGGCTATCCGACATGGAGATTGCCTTGGGCGCCTCCGGTGCGATGCCCCGCACTTAGGTTGTTTCCACGAAAGCCGGGGGGCGTTGTCAACGTTCTACTCGTACTCTAGGTGTCTTCGAAGGCATTCGGAACTGCCGACTTCAAGAACTCGTGGCCATCCCAGGTTAGCCGCCAGTCGCTACCCATCGAGCGAACGAGATCTGCGTCGGCCAGCAGGTTCAACTGATACCACACGCCTCGGTTTGAAACATCGAACGTATCCTTGAGCGCACCTTCAATGTCAAACTCGCTGAGGTGCGGGGACTTGTTTTCCTCGAGAGTCTTCAATATTGCGAGTGCCAGATTCATATCGCGTTTCACGATCTCCTCCTGTCGTAGATAGGAATATTCGTCGAGAGGGCGCCACGGGTACAGCGTCCGCGTGAGCATCCCGGGTACGGTGTGCCGCACACCTATTTGTGCTTCCGCGCAGTTCCGCGGAAGGCGCGGCACAACGCGCCCCGTGTGCGTTCACGATCGACGTTCGTCAGACGAAAGCCACCGGGCTTTCCATCTGACAGAGGAGTTGTAGCCGACCAGGCAAAATCCCCGCGCGGGTCGTCCTGCACCTTGTGCGTGATTGTTTTTTTCGTGCTCGTCGCGAATGGCTTCGAGCAATGACTGCAACAGATCCGCGGCTCGCTTCCACGCCGACCTTTAAATCGGCTTTGTGCCCGGCACGGATAAAGGTACATCAATAGACCGTGTTTCACTGTCTTCCGAAAGGCATCTCTGGGGAGCGCGCATCGAAATGCACAGCGGGCCGCCGTCTTCCAACTGGTGGGGGCGCTGCCTAGGGTTCAACGCTTCGGTCCCCTCATACCCTCGGTTTCCATCGCGGCATTGCGTTCTTCGCTGGCCTCAATGGGCTCCATGGTCTCGTCGATGGAAGCTGTCGCGCGTTCTGTGGCCGCCTTCGTTTCGTCGACAGTGGCGCCGAGTCCTCCGTCGTCGTTGCCCGGGGGCTCCAGCATGTCTCTAAGCATGGCCGCCAACTCCGGTGTGTCCCACGGCACGCCCTGCTGCTTTTTCTTCTTCATGTAGTGCCGGACTTCTGCGTCTTGCTCCGGAGTCAAAGGAAGACCACGAAAGGTGGTTTTTGGTGTAGCGTCGGCCATGGTACCCCTCCGGGACTTATCTGATTTCGAGTGTAGTCCTGTTGTGGTCAAAGGACCTCAACTATCGGTCTACCTATCGACCGATTCGTTCATTCGGATCAACTCGTCCCTCGAACGGACGTTACCATCGGTACAGATACATGCCCCAGGGCGTTTTGCCCAATCGTTGCTGACAGCGGCGCCATGCAAACGATACCCGGCAGGGACAACGTCATGCAATGACATGGTTGAGAATAAGGACCTTACGCAGAAGGGACATGCCAGGAACGTGGCTGTGTGTCTTTCTCCGCATCTGCGGGCGGCTCCTCGGCCGCTCACGGTCGCTCACGAAACCGAGCAAATTGCGACGGGTCATGAAGGATGGCAGGACATATGACAAAACTGTCCGCCCGGTTTGACATAGAGTGCGCACACAAGAGCTGTACGCTGGTGGTTCCCGACTGCGACCGAATCGGGCCCGGATGAGACCATGGCGCTCAACTTTCGCAACCTCAGCCGCAGCAACAACGCATTCAGGCGCGGCGTATGCCTCTGAGGCCATGACGTCGTCGCGAATGGGTCACAGATATCCCTGCCGAACAGACGGAGGGGCCGAAGATGCAACTGATCGAACCTGATGAACACCATAATTTTCTTGGGACCTTGCAGCACAAGGCGCTGGCAGAAGGTGAATTTTAACTCTGGGAAACGGATACGACTGACCCAAAAGGCACCTGAACCTTACCTTCAGCGAACTCGGGAGATCGATTGTTTCTGAGGAGGAGTTCGCGACAGCGGCCGCCGAAAACGACGCGGCGTGGCGCCTGACGTCGACGACTGAAGACAAAATGGCCGACCATTGATTTGCCTGTCTTGCGGCGGTGTGGAAACCGGAGATCTTCATGCAACGAACGGTCGAATATCGCGGATTCGAAATTCACGTTGATTTGCTGTCCACGTCAAAGGACATGTTCGACGTCTGGTTTCGTATCGAAGGCCCCGTCAGGCCTCCCGGCGTAGCAGCGCTCGGCGAGCGTATCAAGATCCGGGGCGGGCCGTTTTCCCGTCGCTGGGCCTATCTTGTTGCGGAGATTGCCGGCCAGGCCGCTATCGATGTAATCCTTGGCACCGCTGAATAGACGCATTGAACCTCACAATCGTGGCTTGGCACGCTCCGCGTGTCATGACTCCGCGAAAGCCACAATGCAGGTCACGCTGTGTATATGCGGTTTCGGGCTTTCCTTGATGAAGCATCGGCGTGACACGAGAAAGTCGTTGCGTATTCGTAGACGAAGCGTCTAATGGGGCATGCGTGCAGAGCTCGTCGAATGACGTTCGTACAAAAAGCGCCCACCTGCAATACATCGGCATGGCATGTGCTCGACATGGATGACGTGAGGGAATCTGGGTGTTTGTCGGCATCAACCCGACGCCGGTTACCTCGAAGGCCGTGGGCCTTCCACTCAACCTGTCTGAGAGCCTTCTGCAGCAAGTCGATGCAGCGGCAAAAGAGCGTCACATGACGCGCTCTGCGTTCATCGCACTGGCTGCCGAGCATGAACTGAAGAATCGATAAGACATCGTCCAGTCGACCGGCTTCCTGTCGGGTTCTCGCAGATGCATGCAAGGCGGGAGACGTTGATGAAGTTCAGGACATAAGCGCAAGGATGTAGCCAGGAACAGCAGGCACACCTATGCGATGGAGACGGTCGGTGCTCGTTAAGCGAAACGTTGCCCTGCATTGACATAGTGGAATTGGAGAGACCGGCGAAGCGCCGGTTTTTTATTTCCAGGATACGGAATACTTTGGATTGGAGATTTTTGATCGGGCGTCGCACTTTGACTACAGACCGCGGCTGGGAGAAAAGGAGCGTGCGAAACAAGGCTCGGTGAATGAGAATGGTCGCTGCTATTTCTCTGGTCACCTAATATATAAGCATGGTTCCGACCTCAAAGGAGGCTGCCATGAGCCAGTCAATGATCAGTTTTGTAGTCGGGATTGCGGTGCTGCTATGCGTCGCGATATTCACAGCGGCACGGTACAGGCGAGAACACAAGGACGAGCCGGTTACCCGTTGGCTAGACACGCATCCGATTCGCGACTGGCTGCGCCATAAGCACTGAGTGATTCAACATGATTTTTGGAGGCGCTGGGGCGTGCGAGTGCTATTTCTCTATCGTGCGGTCTGTCGCCTGATGTAAAGCGAGAACAGATTGAAAAGGATGATATGACGTACGCAATGTGGGGCATCGCGGCCGGGCTGGCGCTGATGTTCGGCGTGTCGCTGCGGCGATACAGGCGTAGCCTTCTGCGCAAGCGGGAGATCCGTTGGATGGGTGAACACCATGCATTGGAAAAGCTACGCAGGCAATTGGGATTGTCGCTCGAGAAATGACACGCGCTGGGCAGATTGGCAGGTTGCAAAGACTACTTTTTGGAGGAGTTGGCGAAATGACCATGAATTACGCAGGCAGGTCGCACGATGAAGCCGTGGCAGTGCGACACAGGCAGAAGCAGAAGGCACAGGAACAGGCAGGCGGCGAAATGGCGGTAGAAGGGACGGAAGCCGACGCGGAGCATAGTTGCGGCGAGCTCTCCGAGCGGGGAAAGCAGGTATGGCGAAGTGGAAGCGGGATCAACGGTGGGGGAAAGGAGTGATATGGTCTCGGTGATCTGATGCGATGCGGGCGGAAATTTACTTCGCCCGCCATCGTGAGCAGACCCCATTCCGCTACTCCGGTACCATTGGACCCAACCCGTCTACGCGGTCTTGAGAGGCGTCACCGCAGCCTCCCGCTACATCAGGCATGTCTGCGAGTGCTGCACCGTGATGAAGCGGGAATTCGAGCGCCTGTTGCCGGATTTGAAGACGCTGTGACCGAGACGTAAGCGCGTCGCGGGTCATTCCGGTGACCGTCGGGCGGTGGCCTTGCCTGATATCAATGCGCGCTCGACTTCATCGAATACATTAAGCAGTCGGGTTACGCGCCTGCTTCCATCGGGAAGCAGACTCTGCTGCGGCGATAGCGAGGAAACGCGACGCCGCCAGTACGCTAGCGCGAGGGGATTTCCGTGCACAAGTAACGGAATGATCCGTTCGAGATGCGTCAGGTCTATTTCGAATTGGTCGCTCGCCTCCTGGCGCATGACGCTCCGCCCTAAGCGGGATCGTCGACCACGCCCACAGGAATAGAAAATCCCACCTTTACCCGGTCCATGATGACCATCGTTTTAAAGCCTTTGATGTCCGGGTTCTCATAGAAAAAGCGGCGGGTAAATTTCTCGTAGTCCTCCATGTCCCTGGCGGTGACGACCAACGCAAAGTCCGACTCGCCTGTCACGTAGTACCCATTCATCACCTCAGGCGTCGTACGTATCGATTCCTTGAAGCGGTCGACTATGTCCGCGCGCTCCCGCTCAAGTGACACCAGCACGAACATCGAGATGTGCCGTCCGACCGCTTTCGGCTCAATGACCGCAACGTCCGCCTGGATCACACCCTCGGCACGAAGCCTTTTCAGCCGACGTTGTACGGCAGTCGACGAAAGGTTCACCTTTGCCGCGAGTTCGTCCGACGTGAGGCGATTGTTCGCCTGAACGGCCTTGAGAATACGTGCATCGATCTGGTCAATATTCGCCATCTGTGGAACGCAGTTTTGCTGCGTTTGTCCTAGCTATACGCCCGAATACTGCGTCAAGGTGAATTTTTTCGCCGGATTTTGCTTTATTGCCCAGCTAATCTACCTCATGTCAATTCAATCGACCACTCCTACTCCTTCACTCGCGGAGCCTCGGCGTGCCGGGTCTCTCCCGAAACACGCAAAAGCCGTTGAGTTATGCCGGTCTACCTGGCACCGGTGCACTCGTGGCAGAACGCTGAGTCGCAGGGGAAGGCTCGATGTCCGTGACAGATCCGGTGACGGGCGAGATTATCGCGGAGTAGCGCGTTGCGATGAGGGGTGGATCGATGCCGCAATGGATGCAGACTCTGAAGTAGCGCGCCACGGTGTCGATGACTACATGGAACTCAAATACGTCTGCTTCGGCAATCTGGCCGGGTAGATCATCGGAGAATAAAGAATGGCAACCAGTAGCAGCACAGCGGTGCTGGACCGCGCGAGCGTCCTGCATCCGTTCACGAACCTTAAAGACTTCGCCGATGGCACCCTCGGAGACCCGACGATCGTCGAAACGGCAAAGGGTGTGAGGATCAAGGACTCGACCGGGCGGGAGTTCATTGATGGCTTCGGCGGCCTGTATTGCGTGAACGTGGGCTACGGTCGCACTGAAGTCGCGGACGCCATTACGCGTCAGGCAAACAAGCTTGCGTACTACCACAGCTACGCCGCGCACACGACCGAGGAGCTGGCGAAACTGTCAAGCCGGCTGGTAAAGATGGCGCCAGGAACCATGAGCAAGGTCTTTTATGGACTTTCCGGTTCAGACGCCAACGAGACTCAGGCAAAGCTGGTCTGGTACTACAACAATCTGCTTGGCCGGCCGCGAAAGAAAAAAATCATTTCTCGGGACCGGGGATATCACGGCTGCACGGTGGTAGCCGGATCCATGACGGGAATGAGTTTCTATCACGATCACATGGACTTGCCATTCCCCGGAATCCTGCACACCGGCGTCCCGCATCATTACTGGGGCGCCGTGCCCGGCGAAACCGAGGAAGCCTTTTCCTTGCGGCGCGCGCAGGAACTTGAAGCACTGATTCTCGCTGAGGACCCGGATACCGTCGGTGCTTTCATCGCCGAGCCCGTGCTGGGCACCGGCGGCCTCACTCCGCCACCGAAGGGCTACTGGCCCGCGATTCAATCGGTGCTGCGCAAGTACGACATCCTGCTTATCGCCGACGAGGTGATCTGCGGATTCGGCCGTATCGGAACGCCCTTCGGCTGCAACATGTACGGAATTGTGCCGGATCTCGTTACCGTGGCGAAGGGATTGACCTCTGCGTACTTCCCACTGTCGGCTGCGATCGTGAGTGAAAAAGTCTATCGGGTGATGGAGGCAGGCGCGAGCCGCGTCGGAGCCTTTTCGCACGGTTACACGTACTCAGGCCATCCGATCGGCGCAGCGACAGCCAATGCGGTTCTCGACATTGTCGAGCGGGAAAACCTGGTCGAAAAGGCAGCTTCGACCGGGGCATACCTCCAGGCGCGCATGCACGAGCGGTTCGCAGACCTTCCGATCGTCGGAGAGGTTCGGGGCGTTGGCATGCTCGCGGCCATAGAGTTCGTGGCCGATCGTGACCGGAAGCTCCGGTTCGATCCAGCCTTGAAAGTCGGCGCGCGCATCTCCAGGGCAGCCCGGGACCGGCAACTCATTGCGCGAGCCATGCCTCATGGAGACATCCTCGGCTTTGCGCCGCCGCTGGTCATGACGGAGAGTGAAGTCGACGAAATGATGGAGATCACGGCAGCAGCCATCAGACAGGTAACCGACGAACTGGTGCGCGACGGAGCAAGGTTCTAAGCCCATCGCCTGCCCACACGCCCTCTTCCAGGAGCGCTTTCATGTCAGACGAGACTTTCGCATCAGACGGTGTTGCTGGTTCGATTCTTGAACGGGTTGCGCGTCATCCCGGAGTTGGAGACTCCGTCGAAAGTCCCAATCCGCCAGGGCATCCCGTGTCCACGATCTCAGATCCCGTCCATGCGACCGCGTGTAGCGGAAAAACGTGCAGCCCCATCCCCGCTGTCTCCGTTCGCGACCTGAGGAAAAGCTTCGGAAACGTCCCGGTCCTGAAGGGCATCGACCTAGCAGCAAATCAGGGAGACGTGATTTCGATCATCGGCGCGTCCGGATCAGGCAAGAGTACGGCGTTGCGTTGTATCAACCTGCTCGAGACACCTGATGCGGGCGAGATCGAGATCTGCGGCGAACTGGTCAGGCTGCGGTCGGGAGGTCAAGGGCGCAACGAGCCTGCGGACCGGCGCCAGATCGAACGCATTCGTCAAACCGCCGGCATGGTGTTTCAGAGTTTCAACCTGTGGTCGCATCTCACGGTGCTGCAAAACGTGATCGAGGCGCCAGTTCACGTGCTCAGGAAGCCACGTAAAGAGGCGACCGAACACGCGCTGCATTTACTCGCAAAGGTCGGACTCTCCGACAAGCGGGACCACTATCCCAGTCGCCTCTCAGGTGGACAGCAACAACGCGCTGCAATTGCCCGCACGCTTGCCATGCAGCCGAAAGTCATGCTGTTTGATGAACCGACATCTGCCCTCGACCCGGAACTCGTCGGAGAGGTGCTACGTGTTATCCGCGGGCTGGTTGACGAGGGCCGCACGATGCTTCTCGTCACGCACGAAATGCGCTTTGCGCGCGAAGTGTCGGACCGGATCATATTCCTGCATCAGGGACGAGTGGAGGAAGAAGGAAAACCGGACCACCTGTTCGACTCCCCCCAGTCTGACCAGACGCGCAGATTCTTGCGGCAACAATTCTGATTCGTCGCGACGGACCGCGTGGATTTACGGGCGAACACCTTTTCTGTTTGATGCAACCAAGGGCACCCAATAGTGGGAGCCCGAACAATCTGGAGAATGGAAATGTCGAAAGCAAAACTCTTAAGTTGTCTGCTTGGCCTGTTGTTCGCTGCCATTTCCACTTCCGGTGTGGCTGCGCAAGGGGTCCTGACCGTCGGAACCGAGGGCGACGCTCCGCCCTATAGCATGGCCGACGCCAGCGGCAATGTAATGGGCTTTGACGCAGATGTCGCGCGAGCGATTTGTGCAAAGCTCGACGTCACGTGCAAATTTGTCGTCCAGGCTTTCGACACATTGATTCCAGCCCTCGACGCCAAGCGGTTCGATATCATCATCTCCGGGTTGGGTATCACCGAAGAGCGGAAAAAGAAAATCGGTTACTCGATCCCCTACGCGTCAGCACCGCAATATTTCATCGTACCCAAGGGTTCGCCCCTCGCGAAGCTTGCTTCGCTGCCTCCGCTCCTCGCTGCGCTGAAGGGGAAATCCATCGGTGTGGTGACAGGCACGACCTACTCGCGATATATCGCGAAGAACATTCCCGATGCAACGATCAAGAGCTACGATTCACTGACCCAGATGGAGAGCGACCTGAGTGCAAGGCGTTTCGACGCTGCGTTTGACGACGGGTCTTCATGGACCGACTACCTGAAAAAGCCGGAGGGTGCCAGTTTTGAAATGGTTCCAGTCAAGGTCGTAGCAACAGACGACCCGTCCACCCTGGGTCATGGGATGGGCGTCGGCATCCGCAAGGACAATCAGGATCTGACGAAGAAAATCGACATCGCGCTCTGTGACATCATCAAGAGCGGTCAGATGAAAGCGATGAGCGAGAAGTGGTTCAGCGACGACTACTCGCTGACCTGCAAGTAATTTAACTCTGGAGCCGTTATGGACATTGCTCTTTCACGCCTGCTATGGGAAGACGGATGGGGCTTGTCCATTCTTCGCGGGAGCGTCGTCACGGTGGCGGTTGGCGTTCTCGGAATGGGCTTCGGGTTGCTACTCGGGCTTCTGCTGGCCGCTGTGAAATGGGCCCGGGTTCCGGTCGTTTCGCAGGTGGCCGATGTGTACACGGTAATCGTGCGAAGCGTGCCGGGGCTGCTGGTGGTGTATCTGATCTTCTTCGGATCGGTCGAGTTCATCGCGAGAGTGGGTACGTTTTTCGGGTATGCCGATGCGTTTCAAAGTGCTTACTCTTTTATCGTCGGTGTGGTTTCCGTTGGGGCCATTGCCGCGGCCTATGCGGCAGAGGTTTTTCGCGGCGCCCTCGATGCGATTCATCCCGGGCAGATCGAGGCAGCGCGCGCCGTCGGTATGCAAACAGGCAAGCTTTATACACGGATCATCGGGCCTCAGATGTTCCGGTACGCGTTGCCGGGCATCAGCAACGTCTGGCAGGCGACGATCAAGGATACGTCGCTCGTTTCGGTGACAGGGTTGGCGGAACTCATTCGTGTCGCCTACATCGGCGCCGGCACCACGCGGCAACCGCTGATCTTCTTTGTCATCGCAGCCGTCGTGTTCTTCGTCATCACCCTGTTCAGCCAGGTTGCTTTCGGTCTGGTCGAACGCAACCTGAATCGCGGCGTGAGAGTGGTGTAATGATGGACATCGACCTCATTCAACAGGCCATCCCGCTGCTCCTCAAGGGACTCGCTACGACACTCGGAATAGGTCTCGTGGCGATCGTCGTCGGTTTTCCACTAGGGCTTGGCTTCGCACTCGCCAGACTATCTTCAAACCGCAGCCTCGCCGCATTCGCCCTGCTCTATAGCATGGTGTTTCGTGGCACACCGCTGCTGGTGCAGATTTTCATCATCTATTTCGGACTGGGGCAGTTACAGTTTCTCAGGGACCAGACTGCCCTCTGGTGGTTCTTCAGCGATGGCTTTAACTGCGCGACGCTCGCCATTACGTTGAATACCGCTGCCTATACCTCGGA
Source organism: Paraburkholderia sp. FW306-02-B (assembly GCF_058782725.1). Taxonomy (NCBI): domain Bacteria; kingdom Pseudomonadati; phylum Pseudomonadota; class Betaproteobacteria; order Burkholderiales; family Burkholderiaceae; genus Paraburkholderia; species Paraburkholderia sp. FW306-02-B. Next base: position 153,265 of record NZ_JBYSXZ010000003.1, on the reverse strand, counting down.
AATCCTCAGGGGCGGCCTCATGGCGATTCCCGCTGGCGAGATCGAGGCGGCTCGCGCGTGCGGGATGTCGAACTGGCGATGCTTCCGGCGTATCCGGTTTCCCCTTGCATTTCGCCAGGCGCTCCCGGCTTATGCGAACGAGATCACCGTCATCGTCAAGGAGTCGAGTCTTGCGTCGACCGTTACGGTTCTTGAGATTACAGGCCTGGCCAAACGATTGATGAGCGAGACATTTGCGGTTGTCGAAGTATTCACGTTGGCTGGATTGCTGTACCTGATCGTCAATTTCGCGGTGTTGCTCGTCATGAGGTCATGGCTGGAACCACGACTGTCCATGCACCGCACTGTTGCCAGATCAAACTCCTGGCTGCGATTTTACCGACGGCGGGTGTGAGGGTCAGGTTTCGTCCTGCGGACCGCCCGGCATAGCAGTCACGTGAACTTCCGAAGCTTGAATCAGTTGAAAGCACATTGAGTTGAGGTACTGTCCTTATGGGCCATATTGTCGTTGTCGGAGCCGGAATTGTCGGCCTCTCTGTATCCCGTTCGGCGCTGCTAAGCGGACACAAGGTCACTCTGCTCGAGCAAGGCGCGATCGCCAACCCCACTTCCGCGTCCTACGACCAGCATCGGATGATCCGCTATCAGTACGGTGACGCTGAGGGTTATACGCGCATGGTGGATGACGCATTTAAAGAGTGGGATCGTCTATGGGCCGATCTCGGCGTTCAGCATTTCTCCAACACCGGAACGATGGGCATTTCGCAGTCACCCGGCGACTACACGGGAAGGAGTCTGGCGACGTTTCGCAAGCTAGGCATCGCGCATGAAGTCCTCGATCGGGAAGCGGCTGAGCGAATGTGTCCTCAATTGAGCTTGCCGGAGAACAACTGGGGGCTTCTTGCGCCGACGGGGGGCGCGCTGTTTGCCAGTCGCATAGTCGATGATCTGGCGCGTTGGGTCTCGGCCAAAGGTGCCGCGAAAAGAGCGCATACCAGGGTGGTACGCGTCGACCCAGCGCGCAGCGAGGTCACGCTCGAAGATGGCTCGCTTGTGTCGGGAGACCTCGTGGTCATCGCATGCGGCGCCTGGCTCCCCGAGCTCTTTCCCGACTACGGAGGAATGCAAACATTCCGGCAGGCCGTCTGCTATGTGGAACCGCCGGAAGAGTATCTCGATGCATGGCGCAACAGCCCCTGTCTCACCGATCTCGGCCCCGGCGATAACTACGCAATCGCGCCCATTCACGGGACAGGACTGAAATTCGGCTCTGGAAGCCATAGGCGGCCCGGGCGTCCATGCGATGGATTCCAGTCACTGGCCTCCGAAGGCGATGAGGTCATCAGCCATTTTTCCCCGTTCCTTCGGCAAGCTGCCCGATACAGGCCGGTCCGCATGCAGGTCGGGTACTACGTAAAGGACGCCAGCGAGCGGTTCCGCGTCGACCCACTGGGACGCACCGTCGTGATCACGAACTGCGACGGCCAGATGTTCAAGTTCGGCCCACTTATCGGTGCCCGCGTGATTGGATGCTTCGACGGCCAGCAATCTGCCTCCGATCTGAACCGCTGGGCCGCGGGCTATTGAACAGCGTGAAGTCCGGTCTCCCGTGTGTTCAGGCGCCAGTTCCGCACAAAGTTAGCCAGACCGGAACGACAATATGACCATTCTCTACAAGGCTGACCCGGAACGCGGCCTCATCTGGCTGGCTATCTTCGCCGAACGCGCGCCTGACCTCCCGTTTCACATATGGCCGGAAATCGGCGACCCGGCTGCAGTCCGCTATCTGGTCGGGTGGCAACCGCCTGAAGACTTTCTTGCGCTCCTGCCAAATCTGCGGGGCTGTGGTGCAAATAGCGGTTAACGAATCGGTTAGAGTGTCAGGCTGGGAATTTGAGGACCCGCGATGAGCAAACTGAAGAGTCTGGACGGGCTGTTCGCGGGCCGTCACTTTGACCGTGATGTGATCATTCTTTGTGTGCGCTGGTATCTGAGCTACAAACTCAGCCTGCGCGATCTCGTCGAGATGATGGCTGAGCGAGGGTTGTCGCTGGCTCACACGACGATCCTGCGTTGGGTGCAGCGCTATACGCCCGAGTTCGTCAAGCGCTGGAACCATTTCGCCACGCCTGCGGGACGGTCGTGGCGGGTTGACGAGACGTACCTGAAGATTCGGGGCAAATGGGTTTATCTATATCGGGCGGTGGATCGCGTCGGCCAGACGGTAGACTTCATGCTCAGGGCAAAGCGCGATGTGGCTGCGGCAAAAGCCTTTTTCAGCAAGGCAATCAAACATCAGGGCCAGCCACCGGAGACGGTCACGCTCGATGGGTATGCCGCATCGCACCGCGCCGTACGGGAGATGAAGACTGATGGCCTGTTGCCCAAGGACACGAAGGTGCGGTCTTCGAAGTATCTCAATAATCTGATCGAACAGGACCACCGTCACATCAAGTCCAGAACGAACGTGATGCTCGGCTTCAAACGGTTCAGGAGTGCCGCGACCACCATTTCAAGTATCGAGTTGATGCATCGCATTCGCAAGAGGCAGTTCGATTTCTCCGATCTCGGCATCAACGATACCGCTACGACCGGTGTCTGGAATGCTGTCCTGTTCAATCGATAAGGTATCCATATCTATAAGAAACGTCTCGGCCGCGTCCCCTTTTTGCACCAGATCCGTCCTTCGTATGTGCGATGGCGCGCAGAAGAATTCTGACGTGGGTTCATAGTAGTTTTGGTCGTCTTGATATGAGGCGTGTGACCTGCGTAATCCCGGCATCAAATTCGCCATATTGATAGGTTCATCAGGATTGCTGCTTGCGGGCTGTGCAGGGACGCGTGGGGCATCGCTCGCGTAGAGGGTTTGAAGCGAACAATGGTCATTATTCGAGGCAATTCCAGGTTTAGACTCTTCCTGCACACCGGGCTTGTGGCATTGGCGTACTACGCAGGCGCAAAAGTAGGACTTGCTTATGCGATAGTGGGCGGCGCAGTCTCTCTGGTGTGGCCTTCCAGCGGTATCGCCCTGGTTGCACTGCTCGCTCTGGGCTTCGAGGTTGCCCCCGGAATTGCGATTGGCTCCTTCCTCGCCAACGTGTCGGTGGGCGTGCCCTTGCCAGTGGCCGCGGTGATTAGCGCCGGCGGTACAGTTGCAGCCTTGACGGCAGCAATACTGTTGAACCGCGTAGCCCGATTCCAGATCACCCTCGACCGCATTAAGGACGTGTTAGCCCTCATCGCCCTGGCTGCGGTGCTCAGCACCGCAGTGAGTGCGCTGATCGGCACAACCGCCTTATTCGGAGGGGGCCTGGTGCCGGTCGCCGAGTACGGCGCAGCCTTTCTGAAATGGTGGCTCGGTGACATGATGGGCGTGCTGGTGGTGGCTCCGCCCCTGCTCAGCCTGCTCGCGTATCCAAACCCCATCCGCTCGACGGAGCAGGCCGTGGAGGCGTGCGGACTGACCATTGCGACCTTCTGGGTGAGCTACCTCATCTTCGGCGCCCCGCAACTTGCCGGACACGGCTACTATCCTGCAGCCCTGGCGATCTTTCCGTTCATTATCTGGGCGGCTCTTCGCTTCGATCACCTGGGCACCAGTCTCGCGACCCTGATGGTCTCAGTCGTGGCCATCTGGGGTACCACCCACGGCACGGGCCCCTTCGCCGCCAAATTTCCGGTGGATAGCCTCGTGAGGTGGTGCACCTTCGCCAACGTTGTGGCGGTAACCGGACTGCTGCTGGTGGCGGTACGTGCTCAGGAGAAGCGCGTCCATAGCCTGCTCAAGGCATCCCACATCGAATTGGAACGGCGCGTCCAGGAGCGAACCGAAGACCTGGAGAAGACAAACAATGAACTAAAGGAGGAGATGGCGCGGCGCCGTCTGTTGGAAGGAGAACTGATCCTGGTCGGCGATCAGCAGCAGAGACTCTTCGGCCGGGAGTTGCATGACGGACTTGGGCAACACCTGACCAGCCTGGGTCTGTACTGCGCCGCCTTGAATCAGAAACTCCGGACGCAGGGTCACCCAGCCGCCGCCGACGCCACTATCATCGTCGGATTGGTGAAGCAGGCGTCCTTGATGACTCGCAGGATTGCCCATGGGCTGGACCCGGTCGCCATTGAATATGGTGGCCTTGCAGCCGCACTGCATGGGCTGGCGGAAACGGCTCGCACGCCGAATGGCATAGACTGCATGCTCCGGATCGAGCCAGACGTGGACTTACTCGATCCGCCTACTCAGATCAACCTGTACCGTGCGGCACAGGAAGCAGTCAACAACGCGCTGAAATATAGCGAAGGCCGCCACATCTGGATCGACCTGGGGCGCGCAGGCGGTTTGCAGACGCTTTCAATCAGTGACGACGGGGTGGGCGTCGGCCTGGAACAAATGGAGCGTGCCGCAGGACTGGGACTCCAAAACCTGCGTCACCGGGCGAGTCTTCTGGGCGGCTCCTGCACCGTGACCCGCAATGCTTTGGGTGGCACCACGGTCGCCATCAGCTATCCGATACCGGAGCGCCCAGACCATGCACGGGAACTCGTCTAGCCCAGGCCGCGCGACTCAAATCCTTATCGTGGATGACCACCCCATCATCCGGGAGGGGATGACGCACTTGCTGAATCTGCAAGGGGATCTGCACGTCTGCTGTGCGGCCGGCAGCGCCGAAGAAGCCCTGGTCGCGATGGCCTGCCAGCCCAACATGGCCATTGTGGACATCAGTCTGCAATCGGACTCCGGCCTGGATCTTGTCAAAACCCTCCGCCACCGCTACCCAAATTTGGCAATCCTCGTCCTCAGCATGCATGACGAAAGCCTGTTTGCCGAACGCGCACTACGGGCCGGGGCAAACGGGTATCTGATGAAACTCGAGGCCACAGAGCATGTCGTGAGCGCCATCCGCGAAGTGCTGGCGGGCAATATTTATTTGAGTGTCACCATGCATGAAAAGCTGGCGCGAGCCTTCGCGGGTCCCAAAAAAATGCCGGCGGGCCCAATTGCGAGCCTTTCGGAACGGGAATTCGAGGTCCTGCAGCTGATCGGACTCGGCTTCAGTACCCGCGAAATCGCCGAGAAACTGAATCGGAGCGTCAAGACCATCGAGGCACACCGGGCCAACATCAAAGAAAAGCTGAATATCCGTAACGGCAACGAGCTGATTCGCTTCGCAATTCAGTGGATCGAGAGCCAATAGGGCGGAGCCCGGTCACTGAATAAGGCAATCCCTTAGCCTCGTTTAGGAACAGTGCCTTATTCAGGCGCGTGCGGTCAGCGCATACAGTGCAGTGGTACCTGCCGGCGTGCCGCAACACGTGGACGGGCTGGGCAGTCGAAACCCAGCGGTTCCACGAGGATCGCCGCCATGAACACCAATATCCATTGAACGTTGTAGTTCTGAATTCGGCACAGTTCTGAATTCCGCACTGTCTTGGCCCTATGGATGGGCCGTGGGAAATAGGACTCGTCCATCCAGACAGAGCCTTGAGCTGGCTTGCGTGCGCTACGCCGACGTCCTACTTACAGATCTCAAAAATAATTCCAATATCGTTCCAACTGGAACACCCGGCAGAACTTTCATAAATACCAAGGAAGTCAGTTGCAGGTGATGAAAATAGACCCTGGCTGGATGCCCGGGTCCTATCCTGGAGCGGTCGCGATACAAAAAAGGAGATAACTCGCGAATAAAGAAAATTCTGCCCTGGTATTGCAAGAGCGTGCCGAGTCCTTGCAAGAACCTTCGATGCCTTTCGAAGCGGCACGAAATCCCGGCGCCAACTGCATGATTCGATTGGCGTTGGGCATGTCATACACCATGCTTGAGGATATGATGAAAACTCTGACTTTGATCCCTATTGCCGTATTGGCGTTGTGCGCCACGCTGGCCTATGCGGGCGACGACGCTAGCATAGCGAGTACGGCAACCGACAGCAACGCAGCCATGACGTCGGCCGCAGTCGGCGGCACGCCCGGGGGCGGTAGCATGAGCGGTGCCCACGTTGGCAAGACTCGCGCGGATGTCTATCAGGAATTGCAGCGCGCCCAGAAGGACGGCACGCTGGATCGCTTGAACGCGCTCTACGGCGGGAGTTAATCGCATACGCCGGGAACCTGCCGATTCCCGGCGCGATGATAGGGATGATCCTGTTGTTAGCCTCCCTGAGTCTCCGCCCCGGCCTTTCATCCGCCATTGATGAGCGACTCTCTTGCCCTGCTTAGGTTTCTGCCTCTTTTGTTCGTTCCGGCAGGAGTGGGCATCATGGTCTTTGCCGGCCAAGTGGCTCATGACCTGCTCCCGATAGCCGTGTCCATTGTTGTAAGTACGGTGCTAACAATCGTCGTTACCGCGCTTGTCGGCCAAGGCTTGTGCGCTTTATGGCCCCCGCGCGCTGCACCGCTGACAACACCGTTTGCATCGCCGTTCCATGCCGACGGAAACACAGCGCCTCCGGCTGCCGACATTGCGACGGTTTATACACCGTGAACTTTCATCAGAACATCGCGTCCGCGTGGGGATTTCTCGGAACAACACCCTTCTTTGGCTGACCCTCACGTTCCTCGCGTACGCAATCGCGCAGGTCGTCCCGGCTCGCTAAGAAAAAGTGCGCTCGCGAATCCCGTGTTAATTGCAATAGCGCTTTTGATACTTGCCTTGCGTGAATCGAACACCTCGTATGTCACCTACATGCAAAGCGCCCAGCCCATTCAATTTTTGCTCGGACCGGCAATCGTCGCGCTCGCTATACCGATGCACCGACAATTGCCTAAATTGCGCCGGCTAGCCCCGCAGTTGGCTGGCGCACTTGTGGCGGGGTGTGCGACGGGCATCTCATCGGCTGTTTTGATCCCAAGGCTCCTGGGGGCCACGGGTCAAATACTTGCCACTATTGCTCCGAAGAGCGTTACGGCAGGAATTGCTATTCGTATTTCCGAGAAAATCGGCGGGTTGCCGTCGCTGACGGCCGTCCTTGTGATCATGACCGGCATCACCGGGGCGGTGATTGGCAGCGGCCTTTTGAGGTTGATTCGCGTGTCGAGGCATGACCTGGGTGGCTTCGCACTGGGGGTAGCATCCCATGGAAGCGGCACTGCTCGTGCGTTGCAGATGAGCGAAGAAGCCGGCGCATTTGCAGGCCTCGGGATGGGCCTGAACGGCATTCTGACGTCCTTTATCCTGCCAATTATTTATCCAATCCTGAGCGGTTTTTCCTGACCCGACGGACCCACTTCGCTGCTTCATTTGCAACACTCCTTCTGCTCGCGCAGTCTTAGTGTGTTGCATCCACCGGTTGAATCCGCACCGACGGCCCACCGGATGGCATCGTTCCACGTAGGGCCGCTTTCTGCCGTGAAACCGACTTTCAAATGTCCGCGCGACGGCGTCAGTGAATGTCAGAAGATGGCCGTTCCCGAAAAGTCTTATCAGGCCAATGGGCGATCACTTCTACATCGTAAAGGAGTCAGAAGACGGAAACCCTCTCTGAGAGCAAAGGACGACGAGCGGCCTTAGGTGCGAGCAATTCCGCATCCGTTGGATCGTAGTTCAATGTGTAGGGGATGCCTGGCGACAGTGGGGCCGCGTCTAGCCCCCAGATCCAACCGTGGAAGGCCCTCCGATCGTTAGGCGAGAAATGGCTGCTTGTTGCCTGTCGTGACCGGCTCATGGCGGCGCAAATCCGATGAATAAACTCAGAAATGGGCATGCCGCGCGGGGAGCCGTCCGACGATGTTGTCGTCGCTGGTGATGCGCGGGAAGGTCCGAGCCGCGAATGCCGCTTCCCGCCATCCGGTAGACGCCTGCAAACCGCTCGCAGGGCTCGGGTGATATCGACGCGTGTCCCGGACCCGCCAGCGATTTCTACGTGCCTTAAGGTGAGCTTTTTCGGGGCCAGTGCGCCGTCCACACCTTGCGCAGCATTCGCCCGATGCTCGCGCCGTACCGGTTCGCTTCGGTAATGCACCTCGATGCGCATTTTCGCGCGCAGGTTGGCACCGCCAGAATCGCCGAGCTGTACCTGTCGGTTTTCATTTGGTTGCCTCAAGCCGCTCGCGCAGCCAGTCGGTCACTGTAGCTTCCGACGGACAGCCGTATTCGAGCAGCACGAGCCGGATATCGTTAAGCACCTGTTGAACTGCCTCGTACACGTAACGCGACACGTAGTTCGCCTTATCGTGTCCGAACACCGTCCCTACGTCGATGTCGATCAGCGCGAGGCGCATGCGACCCAGCAGCTCGCGCTGTGAGAGCGTCAGGTTCCCGTCACGCAGGGTGCGCGTGGCGTCTTCAGCCAGCCGCTCACGCTGCCGTGACTGCAATTGCGCGATGCCCTTCAGGGTTTCATGTTTCATGATTTGGTCCCCGTTTCATTTTTGTCGTGCCGGTCCAAGCGGGCGTGTGATTGTTGGTCGTCTGTCCGATTGCGCGCTGCAATCTATGCGAGCAGTAGCGCGCCCGGTTCAGGCCACGGCAAAAACTTCCCCCATGCCGTGGATCAACAATACCCATTTGCCGATCATTTTCTGTGCGCTGATACGCATTGGGCGATACCCCTACCATCGTTTGAATCGCGGCGATGAAAGAAACACCCCGACCGCGTTCTCGGCGGCCTTGCCCGTAGAGATGGAATACCCCCTACACCCTGCGGGAAGGCCCGCCAAGGCGACCAGGCGGCCCGCCACGGGCGTGCGCGCCGCGGGTTGACCGTGCCCGGAGGTCCGACGTGCGGCAGGCCGTTGCGAGATGTTTTCGGTTCAGACCACAATGCACGCCGATTACCGCACCCGCCCGGCGCGCCCGTGTGGGCAGTCACCTTGCGTCGAGCGCAGTTGATAAACCCGCCTTCGGCAACTTTCCTCAAACAGGTACGGACCACCGGGGGCGTCTCAGTCTTGAAACACTGGCGCCCGAATCCGTGGCTTGAAGAAGGTGGGTTGTGGGTCTTAGCCAATGCATACGCTGCGTCCGAGTCAATGGCACGCTTAATGCTCACACGCCATCGAAAGGGAAATCAAAAATGACAAAGTTTAAAATTGCACTTGTTGCCTTTCTTTGGTTGCTGTTGGGAGCACCGGCCTTTCTTGGGTTGCCGTTAGGAGCACCGGCGTTTGCTCAGTCGAGCAGAGAGTTGCAACGTGCATTCATGAATATCGATGCACAGATCAAGACAGGCATAAATTATCGCGTTTACAACGTACTCGTCGGCGACGCAAACCTTGAACTAAAATTGTACGCCGCGTCGAAGGAAGGAGTGCAGCACCCGCAGGCCATAGCTAGCTTCAAGAGTTCCCTCCTCCAGTACGCTCTCGCCGCTAGTCTTTGGGAGCGCGAGTTGCAGGGTGCAGGCTGGAATACAATTTCTCCTACCGAGCCGATGTATCAAAGATTGGTGACTTCTTATCCCGATGCAACGAAGTCATTAAAAGCAGGGGGTGCCATGATTGATGATGGAACGCTGAGCATTGAGTTTCTAATACCTCTTATCTGGCAACGCGCCGTTGAGCAAAGCAAGCTGGCAATGAGCTTGATGTAAAGCTTCTTCGATGGTCGCGGCGGACGCGCGCCAATTGCCGAAACCGCCGCCGTCGCACGCCCCCGACCACCGCCAACCGCACCCGCGTTCGTTTGAAGTCACACGCCGACCATCAACATTTTTACGCACCGCGCTCAGATGCACGGCGCACTCTCCATGCCGCGCCGTCACAAGCGCACGGCATCCGGGGGGGCTGCGCTGACGGCGGGCACGGGCAGGCATGGCCGATCAGGCCGTTTTCTGCGTCGCGCTATTCTTCCTTTCCAGGTGGTTAGGCTATTCACCCTTGTATTTGCCGACAATGAAAGGCGGATATCAAAGAGCGAAGTTCGCCCTCTTTGCGATCCATGCACCAATGCCCAGTGCGTGCCCTCAATTTTTGTCCCCTTTGGTGTCCGCAATAATTTGGTGGGCACCAAATTACCCAAATCCTCAACCCGTCGTTCACAACGGCCCAGACGAGCCGCAGACGGTTGTGTCGCGATAAGGAGGGTAGGACGAGCAAGGTCAATATGCATAGGCCAAGGAATAGAATTGCCCGGCTGCGGTCCTAGCAACACCGTCATCTTGCAGTTGCCCCTTGCGAATCATGTGCATGAGTTCAATGCCGGAAAGGATGATGCGCGCACAGCGGAAAGTCTTGAATCCCATCATCGGTCTGACGATGCGTTTGACAGCGCGGTGATCCTGCTCGACGATGTTGTTCAGATACTTGCTCTGGCGGACCTTGATCGGTGCCGGCCGCTCGGCGTTAAGCGCTTCGAGCGCAGCCAGATTGGCGCCGCTCTTGAATGGGTAGTGCAGCCGCTTCAGCACCTTGCCAATGCCAGCGGGCAGCGTCCTGCGCGGCGTCTTCATCTTGGCCATGTGTTCGTCATCGGTGGGCGGGCTCCGATTTTACCCCAGTGCTTAGCGCGACACAGCCCCGCTGTGCGCATCGCCGAGAGACTTCCTCAACGCATTGAAGATGTTCATACCCGCCCAAACGACGCGGTAACGATAGACAACCGCATTCCACTTCTCGTCGTGACTCAGATCGGCCCCAATTTCATGCAGAAACTCAGCCAACTTCCGACAGCGCAGCGATAACAGATCGAGGTGCGTCTTTAGCTCACCGGAGATACCCAATATTCCTCGTAGACTTGACGGATCGGAAGCAGGCTCAGGGTCCATAACGAGAACCTGAAAGTCGGCGACTTCTGCGACGTAACCGGCAAGCACGTTGCGATTTGCGAGGACAGGGCTGGGCGATGCGAGAATTTCCATCGACTTTTCGATCCACCTCTTCGCTTGTTGCTCCTTGAAATCCGGCGTTAAATCCTGCGTCGCGTACAAGTTGTTCGTCCAAGCGTCGCGGATGGCAACCGAAGCGGCGATGAGGGCCGTTGGTTGGGACGTAACGACATTGGGAAGCTTCGGCGAAAAAGCATCACGCAGCCTCTTGAACATAGTGTTCTCCTGTTTGGCCCGCACGACCGTCGCAAGCGCTTTTCCGATGGTTACGACGGAATGCAGGCAGCGCGCATCGCGTCCGCGAACGTCACCAGCGATGGTTTTGTGCGCAGGCATTCGTACACGTCGAGCAGATGCGCGTCGGACTTGCGCGCGAGCAAGTCGGTCACGACGGTAAACGCGAGGTCCTCATCATCTTGAGACAGCGAGACCGGTGTGAGGCTTTGCAGCGTACCTAGCAGCATTCCGGGTTGCTCGCGATACTTGTCAACAATGTTGAATCCCGTGGCTTCGAGATCGGCAGTCGTTTGGACGGCGGCGATGTACGTAACAAAGGGCTTTGCGCCATGCACTTCGATAGTAGCCAGATCGTCGCCTACCGCATCGCGAATGTCTGAGACAGTTTGATTGAGAGCCGCGCCCTGAAAACGGGCTTTCTGTTCTGTCGACGCATCGGTCAGATTGATCGTGATTTTCATTAGCTTTTCCGGTCAGTTATTTACCCTGCGCGTCATGCTTGGCGGACGTAAAAATACCAGCGAGATTTTTCTTATCCGCTTCTTCGTCGGCCCTACTAAGCCTTCCTCCGCGCTTCCTGAGATGTTCCGTAAAGTCACGATCAAGCTTTGCCAAGCGATCGTATGAAACCTTAGCGTTCTGGAACTCCAGTTCTCGGACCAACTCGTCGCACCGATCGTGTGACGCCCATAAAGCACCGGCTTTCTCGCGCCAGCCGCGATTTTGGCGAAGCCACTCCAAGGCGCCGGTCAACGCAAGTGCGATGGTTACGTAGTAGCTTGGTATTTTCAAACCTGTTGCGAGAATGCTGACAACGAACGATAGAAAGGCAAGCAGCAAGACCAACCGCGCTGTCCATTTGATTTTTCGGCTTATCGCCTTCGCTTCGCGAAGATCACTTTCTCCCTGGACGCGAATACGCGTAACCAGCGCTTCTACCTTTTCGCGAGCAGCCAGTTGTGCACCAATGGGATGATTGTCTTCCATACATTTCCGCTCCGTTAGGTATTCAGGTGAATGATGAAACGCCGACCATCGCCAGTGAGAAGCGCGACACCATCATGAACGGTCAACAGTCCAAGCGCGATACAAGCTTCAGCATCAAGTTGTTCCGCTGGGGCGAGCAGATAGTCGCGCCCCTCGCGTCCAGCGGCGTCGACCAACTCCAACGGGCGCATTTCTAATAGGTTGCTTTGTTCATCGTTCGCTCTTTTCCGGTGTTTACTAACCGTTGGGCAGGACTGAGTTGGTCAGCTTTTCGATAAGAGGAGCATACTCAGACTCCAACCTTCCGCGTACATCATCGAAATCTTTCCTCGCGCCTTCGACCGCTGCTTCGAGTTCGGCTGCCCCGCCCGCCAAAACCAACGACAGCATGTCTATTGCATAATTGAACTCGCGCTCTAGGTCTGTTAGCGATTCGATGAGCTTGAACTGCAGCAGGTGCGGCTGCATCGCCGCGACGAATGCGACTTTCCCGCCGACCGTTTGCAACGACCCAATCGAAACCGCCAACTGCTCGCGGATAGCATCGCGTCGCGCAAAAAGATCCGTTCCGTTCGATTTCATCTTCTCTTCCCTTTGCTTTGTTTTGGTGCTGGTGATACCCGATTAGCCAACGTTTCCTAGTCCTGCGAGCGCGACGAATTGCGCGCGCTCGCAATTGCCTCATCGCCCAGTCTTTGGTGCGAGTTGATATTCAAGTCGGGGTTGGTATCGATCGCCTGCGCCGCCCATAATTCATAACGCGCCGTGGCATCGCTTTCGGTCCACCCGTGCCTCACATGCTGCCGGATGAAGTCGGCTTTCGCGCGCGGATCGGTTCGGGGCAGCGAGCCGCCCGTCTGCGAGTAATCCGTTGGGATGAATCGCATACGCTTTTCCTTAGTCAAAGGGATTCAACAACCGGACCCCTGTTCCTGCAAAGTCATCGACGTTGCGCGTGACAACGGTGAGGTCATGAATCAAGGCTGTGGCCGCAATCAGTTTGTCCAAGGCATGCTCCGGATGCGGCACGCGGAGCCGTCCCCATAGTTGGCCGATTTCTTCGTCCACAGAAAGAACGTTTTGGGCATAGTCAACCATGATCGCCTCAAGCCACGTTTCGAGGATTGTCGCCTGCTGTGTGTCGCCCCTGTGGCGGATCAACTCAACTCCACGGCGCAATTCCGCAACGGTGACGACCGACAAATAAATATCGCTGTCGTCTCGCACCGCTTGGCGGAAGAAAGCACGCACCCCTTTGTTCGCGCGGTCCCGTTTTCGGACCTCGCTGATAACGTTCGTATCAACCAAATACACGCGAAGCCTCGCCGTCATCGACGCGCTCAAAATCCGAATCCGCACCGACGTTTGGAATACCCGTCAACACTTCCGCAAAACTCTTACGCTTGGGCTTTCGCAGCGCCTTTGCCAATATTTCGCGATGCTCGGCTTCGGCGCTGCGGCCATGCGCAGCGGCCAGTTCGCGCAAACTCTGAACCAAGGCGTCGTCCACGTTACGCACCAAAAGATTTGCCATTGCAATGCCTCCTGTGATGTTGATATCAATGATATCATTCAGGCGACGGATTGCAAGCATTGCTATCATCGAAAACGACGTCCAACTTTAACTGGTATCGGCACATCAAAGCGTTTTCTTCAGTCCCACTCCAACTGATCGAACGCCGGTAGCGCATCGCGCTGCTCGCGCGCCGTGACGTCCAGATAGGGTGAGACGTAATCAAGATGCGAATGGCCGAGCAGCAACTGAACGGTGTCGAGCGAGTGGCCCTGTGCTACCAAGCGGCTCGCGAACGTCCTGCGGACCACTGTGGCTGCTGTGACCGGCACCCAGGCCAGCGGCACGGTACAGACCTGTGACATAGTTTTGGTTGCGGCGCTTGAGAAGACGCGACAGACAAACGTACCAGCACCCGCGCGCCAGCGTTGCGATGCGCTGGCGCGTCTGAAAGGGATTGGCGAAGTACGACATGGCACTCAATGTTTCGGGGCTGCAGCGCACGACAGATCCAGAACGCATCCTGCCCCGCCTCATAGCTCACGACGGCCCGTACGTCTGCAGGCAACGACCACTTCTCCTTGTGTGCCTCGATCAGGTCCAGCACCGCCTGCAGACGCGCCGCGGCCTGCGGCTGTGCGACCGTGTGCACGGCCGGCTTCTCGCGCCGACCGTCGTGAAGTGCGACTTTCCATTTGGCCGCCGCCAGTTCCAGCGACACTGCCAGCACCGGTACGTCACCACTAATCGTGTATGCGCGACCAGCAGTTCAATCGCGTCAATCCGCGCGCCAAACCGTAACGTCCTGTTTCGGACCGCCACATGATTGCACTGTTCACTAACCGGGAGAAATTCGCGCATCGTCTCGACCACCCGTCGATAGGACATCTGCGCCGCGAGTTTCGCCTGGAGGGCCAACAGCTCCGGCGTGGCACGCTCCGGTATGATCGGCCATAGCGGGCAGAACGCTGTTTCCAGATACCAGGGCGGCTCACAGGCGCACGACACGATGCGTGGGCTGCGGAAGCCGACGGTACCAAACACGGTATCCACTTTGCGTTGCCGGTAGTCCTTCAACGCCGGCCACCGATGGCATCATCGACAGATACGTCGCAAGGCGCAGATCTCGTCCGCCTGGGCTGGGATCAACGCCTGTTGCAGGTTATGCAGCAGTAGCTTTCCGTCCGCCAACGACAGCCCTATAGATTCGGAATCGAGTGATTGGCCTGGCCGGTCGATCCGGCCCACCTCGATCGTCTTTGCATCACCCCAGTCGGTAATCAATTCGACGCGAACGACGATTTTCATCACGTACCTCGGCGTAGGCACTGGCGAGGTTCAATGCTAGCGTTGCCGAAAACCCCGCGCTTTTTGACAGTCCATCCTGTGTGAAGCGGGACGCTGCGAAGAAGCGCTGGCAGTATTTGACAGGGCTTTGGAATACTTCCCGGACGATTGCCAGCTTCACTTCAACCGCGCCGTTGCCATGGAAGAGCTAGACTGCCCCGAGGATGCGCTGAATGGCTACGAAAAGTGCCTCGCGATTGAGCCGGATTACGCGGACGCACACTACAACCTTGCAAGACTCAAGGAACTTCGAGGGGACAAGCAAGAGCGCTCCGGCACTACAACGCGTACCGCCGTATCCAGGGCTCTTCAACGTCGCTATCAGCAGATTAGCGCGCTGGTTTGTGAAGTTCGGAATGAGTGCCGGCGTTCAATTATTGAACGCCGAGCTCAACAACGTGCGAAGTTCAGGCGACTACGACTATTATTCGCCGGGATCTGGATCGTCTTTACCACCACCACCTTCACCACCTTCACCACCACCCTCAACGGGCGGATCAGTTACATCAGTGAATTCAGGCGGGGGAGGTGCAGTTACAACTGGAACGGGTTCCTCACCTGGTTCCGGCATGGGGTCGCCAGATAACGATGGCTCGAGTCCGGGGGTTACCAGTTCGACTATCGGGCCCATCGGGTCGATTATTATTGGATCGGGCACAGGCGAGTCATCCCCCGAGTTCACCGGGTCGATTACTGGAACTGGGCCAGCGGACACACCATCTTCGTCATTCGTAGTCATGTCAAACCTCACAAGGTTTACGTTCGATATCCGTAAGCACCCCCGGAGATTCTTTCCAAAATGCAATGCGCGTCGCCGACGTCGGTCCGAGCCATCGCCGGGCATTCCTGCACAGCGTGAGCGAGCAAGCAGTTTCACACAGTTCGTTGGATGAAAACCGCGAGGCCTTGGCCTACTCGATGCCGGTGTGTTGCCTAACGAACGAACGGGATTCGGCCCCTTGAATTGCCCCTTGTGCCGGCGAGCCATGGAGGGGTTAAAGGATCCGATCCCGGGCCACGACAGGCTTTCGAAAATAAAGTCTTACCACTCAGTGAGACCATCATGTCTGACTAACTGCAAACCTTCGTCGGCACGCTGCTCGTCATCCTTGCTGCGGTCGGGATCGGCTGTGCCATGTTCTTTCTGATCGACCTTATGGCCGGTCACGGGAAGTCGGGCCGACCGTATCGCCCAGCCGTTGCCCAAGTGCATCAGGTCGACGAACCGGGAAGCGCTGCTATGCGCCATATCACGCACGTTGCTGCCGACCGTCTCTATTCGTTCATCGAACGCAATGTCTACCTCGGTGCACGCTCGGCAGGGGGGCGACGCCACGGATAGCGTATCGCGTGGGCGTTGGTGCACTTCGTCGGCGTGGGGGGAGACTGGTAAGGTAGCGGCCCGCCTTTTCTGCGTTACCCGCCGATGCCGCACAAGCACACCACCGTTCGCCGTCACCGGCCCGCCAGGCGTTCCGCCGAATCGCAAGACTTAACCCGCCGCTCCAAGACTCCTTCTTGCCCAATTCCTCACGAATCTTTGCGGACGCCCTGCAGCGTCAAAGCCGGCACGCAGGAAGGGTGGTGCGTCATTCTCACAACAAAGCGGTGCATGCCACACAGGTGTTCCCCTTATTTTTGATAGCCTTGGTCTTGCTGGCGACCGGAGCCCGCCGTTTCGTGCCCCGGCGTGACAGCATGAATTGACATCAGCGGAAGCGCACCCGACGACAGGAGGGCTTCATTATGCTGCGGTGGATTGCAAGCTGGGCTGTGCGTAACGCACCCACTCCGGAGAAGCAGGCTGAGCGGGCGTTGCGAGAACTGCGTCTGGAGCTTTTTCAGGCGGAGCAACGTGTTCTGGACGCGCAGATGCATGCGGATTACTACCGTACGCGCCTGGCCTTTTGCGAAGAGGTTTTGAAAAACGGCATCGAGCAGGTTTCTGATCAGCGCAAAGGCCAAACAGAGACCTCGCAGGCGTTGCGGCCGGGACTCAAGCTCACAGCAGCTCAATAGGCTAAGCTGCTGGCCGGGCGGGGTGGTTACTCCTTCCAGGTCTCGCCGTCCAGGGCGAATTGCTCGATGACTGACCTTGCCCCTGTTCCGCGAATCCCATAACCGAGGGAATTATGCGGCTCGTCCCTGCTGAGCTGCGAACCAGTTGTTCTCGAACGTCATGGGACTGACGTAGTCGAGTGTCGAGTGTAACCGGCGTGCGTTGTAAAAGCCCAGCCAGTCAATCACCTCATCCATTGCGGCACGCCTCGTGGTGAAGTGCCGTCCATGCATACGTGCTACCTTCAGCGAACCCCACAGGCTTTCTGTCGGCGCATTGTCCCAGCAGTCGCCGCGTCGGCTCATCGACGAGCGCATGCCGTAGGCCTTCAACGTGTCCTGAAACAGGCCGCCGCAATACTGGCTGCCCCGGTCGCTATGCACGATTACACCAGCCTCAGGGCGGCGCCGGAACCACGCCATGCGTAGCGCGTCTGTGACCAGTTCCGCTTTCATGTGCGGCTGCATTGACCAGCCCACCACCTGCCGGCTGAACAGGTCGATGATGACCGCGAGGTACACCCAGCCTTCGGCTGTCGCCAGATAGGTAATATCGCTCGTCCAGACCAGGTTCGGGGCCGACGCCGTGAAGTTGCGCTCCAGCAGATTTGGTGCAACTGGCAGGTTGTGATTCGAGTTCGTCGTCGCGATGTACTTGCGCTTGTGCCGTGCACGAATGCCATGCTGCGCCATCAGCTTGCGAACCCGCTCCTTGCCCACGCGCACGCCGCGCGCGAGCAGTTCCTTCCACATGCGCGGCCAGCCGTATTCGCCTTTGACCTGCGCGTGAATCGCCTTGATGTGCGCGAGCAGGGCATCGTTGCTCATGCAGCCTCTGTGCGGCTTGTCCTGGGCGGTGCGTTGCTGGCGCTGATGATATCCGCTGGGGCTGACTTCCAGCGCTTCACACAGCACTGAAACTGGCCAGTGGTGTCGACGACTCGGCAGCGCACGATAGGCCTGTCGATGCAGACGCCCGTGCAGGTCGTTGAGATTTCGCTCCAGGTCGTGCTCATAGTCGTGCCACGTCACGCCATCAACCGCAGCCGCCGCCTTCTTCTTCAACCAGAAGAACGAAGTTTCCAGCAGGTCAATGTCGATCAGATGGAACAGAGCCGTGAACCGTTCCTTCTTCCTTTGCCTTGCAGCGCTTCCCGCACACAGTCCAGTCGCGTTGGGACACGTTTATCCGGCTCTGAGGATGGACACCGGTAACGTATCGGCTGTCCAACTGGTTGCGGGTTTTTCGAGATGGTCGAATTTGTCTGCCAGCCCCGCCCAGGCTGGGTTTCTGAGCGTCAGGGCAAAATCGGTTAGAGTCCAGATTTCTGGACGCATCGAATGACGGATAACCCCTGCTGGCAAGCGATTCCGACGAAATTGAGCAAAGCGCAGTTCGAGGAATTTGTCTTGCCACACCTGAGTCGTGGCCGACGCGGACCGCCGCCGACGCTGTCGTTGCACAAGATCTTCAATTACATCCTGACGGCGCTCTATATGGGGTGTCAGTGGATGATGCTGCCAATCGAAAGCAATGACAAAGGCCGCCCCGAAATCCACCACACGCGCGTCTACCGGATAATGCGGCGCTGGCAGACCGATGGCAGCATCGAGCGAATCTTTGCGGGCACGGTACATCAACTTCATCAGGACCAACTGCTCGAGCTTTCCGTCATCCACGGCGACGGCACGACGACCGCAGCGAAGAAAGGCGGCGATAACCTCGGCTATAGCGGACATAAGCATCTCAAGGGCTGCAAGGTTGTCGCCTTCTGCGATCGCGACTGCAACATCATTGCGCCGTTCGTGACGGCCCCGGGCAACCGCAACGAATCGCCCCTGTTGCGCGATGCGCTGCCCAGACTCACCGGATTGGTCCGCGCCATTGGCGCGGACCTGCAGGGTTCAACCGTCAGTCTGGATGGCGTCTACGATTGCCGGGCCAACCGCAAGGCGATCTTCAATCGTGGCATGGCCCCGAACATCCCCGAAAACCCGCGTGGGCGAAAAACACCGAAGCGTGGGCGCAAGCAGCGTTTTGATCCGGCGATCTTCGAGGAGCGCTTCAGGACCATCGAACGCGTCTTTGCCTGGGAAGACAAGTTTCGCCGTCTGCTGCTGCGCTTCGAACGCATCAGTGACGTGCACTACGCATTAAAGACGCTCGCCTATACGATGATCAACCTGCGGCACTACTGCCAAAACTGATCTCACGTCCAGGCGAGGCGTAGCATCGTCGGCGCTCAGCCCAGCGTCGCGATTGTGCTCGACCTGCTGATACCTTTATCTTCGCATGCCGAAACATATCTTCGCATCTTCGGCGCGCCGTGCCCGATATCGATTTGCAGCTCGGGCTTGTTCGACCGCTCTGTACGAAATCAGCGTCAAAACTAGCAACCAGTTGCAGCTATCACGCGCAGTGTGAGCATAAGCCCCGCCATGCCGAAGGCCCATTCTTTGCGAATCTGCTCGAGGCGGTCGGGGACCCCGATCCCAACGCGGGTTCGAACCCGTCGAAGCGGATGCGACTCTCGCTAAGAATACGCGAGGCGGCCGCCCGCGCCGGCAGCGGTACCGTACTGCTCTTTTGCGACGAAGCGCAACGCTACAACGAGAACGAATATGAGTGGCTGCGCGATGTCCACGATGCACTGGACCGTCAACAGATCAAGCTTTTCACGTTCCTGGTTGGTCAGCAGGAGCTTCTCGCGCGGAAGACCGGCCTGCAGATCGCCGGAAAGACGCAGATCGTCGCGCGACTGATGGTCGATGAACTGTCTTTCTACGGTATACGCGACGCGGAGGACGTGGCTACCTGTCTCGACGGCTATGACAGGACGGCTTACCCGGAGGGCAGCGATTGGAGCTTTACCCGCTTTTACGTCCCTCGCGCATTCGAGACTGGATATCGTCTGGTCAGCGACGCAGGCGTTCTGTGGCACGCGTTTGAGTCTGCGCACCATAGGGCGAATCTGCCCGGAAGACTTGAGATACCCATGGAATCGTTCGCCAGGGCTGTCGAGATCGTGCTTAAAGAGAGTGAACTGAAGGACGGGCTTCAATACACGCCAGATGCTGCGCTATGGGCACATGCGGTCCATCACTGCGGTTACGTCCAGTCCCGTCATGCAACCGGCCGCGTTCTCGTCGCCGCCGCGTAGCGCAGCATTGCTGCGCGCGCCGCGCTTTCCGATCCTCACACTTGACGAGCGCAAGCTAACGCCCGCGCTGGGCTACGTCTTCAGTAAGAAGTGGATTGATCCCTGTGAGTCCCTCATCTCGATTCTCTGGAAGTTTGAAAAGGCGAATGCTCTACCAGGCCACGTGGTCGCACGACTGATGGGACCGGACATCGATCCCTACGAAGGTGTCGTGCCGCAACTGGGTCTGGTTGATATTCGTCGGCTGCATGAAAGTCTTCCCGTACCAATCAAAACGCTACATGCGTCGCTGCTGCAGCCGAACCAGCGGCGACGTTGCAGCGGAGTTTTCCGCCACTGTCACCGTTGTATGGCACACGGCTACCACAGCGTGTTGCATCAGCTGGAAAGCATCTACGCCTGCCCGGCGCATCACCGATCACTGGAAACGGCGTGCCGGCGCTGCGGTTATGAAGCGCCATATGTGGCGAGCGTACGGCTTCTGGAGGCACCATATCGCTGTGCGTATTGCCGCGCGAGCTACGGCGGTCAGGGCTGGACACCCAATACGCGGCAACCGATGAAAGCGGAGTATCGCAAGGCCTTCACGCGGCGGTATTTTGAGTGCTATTTCGGCTGACTGAGACCATGGTTGTGGTACCAAAAAGCCACGAAATTTACGTCTATTCAGATAATCCTTCTTATCGTAATGGACACATTTTTACACTAAACTTCGGGTCATGAAAATACGTCAGTCTTCCGATCCCGGGCACGGCCACACTCCCGATGCGCCAACGATTCCCGATGCCGACCAGCTAGCGGCGCTGCGCGGCTGGTATGCGGGCCTGTCCTCCACGGCCGCGGTGGACCGCTACCTGCCGCACGGCAAGACTTCTGGCCAGTCGGCGCGCGGCGTCATCGGCCAGATCCGCCGGCAACTGGTCGCCTTTGCCCGTCATCGTCAGCGCACCGATCTCGCCGATCTCTTCCAGCATCCCGTCAACGAACGGCTTGAGCGTGCCAGTGCGGTCGCACATGCGCTTAAGATACTCAGCGCCTTGCCTGCACCGCAGCCGCAGATCGCCGACGACATCGAACTGTGGCTGAACCCCCGCGCCGTGCGCGTGCTGCGTGCGGCCGGCATCACAACGCTTGCGGACCTGACCGTGCGCGTGCCTCGCCGGCGTCGCTGGTGGACCGCGATCCCCGGTCTGGGCCAGACCAGTGCCCGACAGATCGAGATGTTCTTCGAGGCCTATCCGCAATTGACGCAACGGGCGCGCGCACTGATCGCGAGTGCCTCGCCGGGCACGGTTGTGCCATGGGAACGGTTGCGGTTGCCGCATGAAGTTGATGGCTCACACGGGAGCTTTCGCGCCCCCCGGCAGGTGTGTACGCTTGACGCGTCAAACGACTATGACGCGGTGCAGGCCTGGCTCGCGCTGCACGAGGCGCCGACCACCCAGCGTGCGTATCGCAAGGAGGCGGAGCGGCTCATCCTGTGGGCGATTGTCGAGCGCGGACGGGCGCTTTCCTCACTCACCACGGAAGATGCGATCGCCTACCGGGCCTTCCTGCGCCGGCCGACGCCACGCGAGCGCTGGGTTGGACCGCCGAGACCACGCACTGCACCGGACTGGCGGCCCTTCGCCGGCAACCTGTCTGCGCGTTCGGCCGCCTACGCGCTGTCGGTACTCGGCGCACTGTTTCGCTGGCTGATCGAGCAGCGCTATGTGCTGGCCAACCCGTTTGCCGGCATCAAGGTGCGGGGCCGCACGCGCGTCGCGCCGCTCGACACGTCGCGTGGATTTAGCGAAGGAGAATGGCTGCTCGTTCGCACGATTGCAGACGGCCTCGAATGGTCATATGGCTGGGAAGCGCCTGCGGCTCAACGGATGCGCTTCATGCTGGACTTCTCGTATGCGACTGGGTTACGTGCGAGTGAACTCGTCGGAGCGGCGCTGGGCGACATCCGCACCGACGAACACGGCGATCACTGGCTGCATCTGGTCGGCAAGGGGGGCAAGCCCGGCAAGGTCGCTTTGCCACCACTGGCACGCACGGCGCTCGATCAGTATCTTGTACAGCGTCGCCTTCCGGTCACGCCGGCGCGCTGGGATCCAAGGACGCCGCTGCTAGCGAGCCTCGAGCAGGACAGCACGACCGGCATCACCGGTACCCGCCTGTGGAACGTGATGCGGCGCTTCTTTGGTCAGGTCGCCGATGTCATTGCGGCCGACCATCCCGCGCCCGCCGAAAAGTTGCGACGCGCCAGCCCGCACTGGATGAGGCACACCCATGCCACACATGCGCTGGCCCGTGGCGCGGAACTGACGACGGTTCGGGATAACCTGCGCCACGCCTCGATCGCGACCACCTCGATTTACCTGCAAAGCGACGAGGTCAAGCGGGCACGTCAGATGACTCAGGCTTTCGCCGCGCGATAGCGCAAAGCCCGAGCCCAGACGGGCTTTGTCCGCTTAACGTGCATTATTTTCCGTTTTCTGAAGCGACCCCGATCTGGCAAGACCCGATTCCGGCTCTCGATCATCCGCTCGTGAGCGAGAAAGACGTGGCGGCGCTCAAGCAGACGATTC
This sequence comes from Paraburkholderia sp. FW306-02-B, assembly GCF_058782725.1. Taxonomy (NCBI): domain Bacteria; kingdom Pseudomonadati; phylum Pseudomonadota; class Betaproteobacteria; order Burkholderiales; family Burkholderiaceae; genus Paraburkholderia; species Paraburkholderia sp. FW306-02-B. Next base: position 130,625 of record NZ_JBYSXZ010000003.1, on the reverse strand, counting down.
TCGCTTCGGGGCTGTCGGTCGCCGAACTCGTGCAGACAGCTTGGGCTTCGGTTTCGACTTTCCGCGGCTCCGACAGGCGCGGCGGCGCGAACGGCGCGCGCATCCGTCTCGCGCCGCAGAAGGACTGGCCGGCGAACGAACCCGCGCAACTCGCGCGGGTGCTCGGCATACTGGCAGACATTCAGGCCGGGTTCAACGGCGCGCAGCCGGACGGCAAGCAGATTTCGCTCGCCGACCTGATCGTGCTCGCGGGCGGCGCGGCCATCGAGGAGGCCGCGAAGCGAGCCGGCTACGCCGTTACGGTACCGTTCTCGCCGGGCCGCATGGATGCGTCGGCGGAACAGACGGACATTGAATCGATCAACATGCTCGAACCGGCCGCCGACGGCTTCCGCAACTTCCTCAAGGGCGAGTTCCCCGTGTCCGCCGAGGCGCTGCTCGTCGACAAGGCTCAGTTGCTCATGCTGAGCGCGCCGGAGATGACTGCGTTGATTGGCGGCTTGCGCGTGCTCAACGTCCACACGGGCCGGGACGCGCACGGTGTCTTCACCGAGCGTCCCGAAACGCTCACCAACGACTTCTTCCGCAACCTCCTCGACATGAGCACCGAATGGCAGCCGGTCTCGGCGGCGAAGGACGTGTTCGAGGGCCGCGACCGCAACACCGGCAAGCTCAAGTGGACCGGCACGCGCGTCGACCTGATCTTCGGTGCGCACTCGGTGTTGCGCGCGCTGAGCGAGGTCTATGCGAGCGCGGACGGCGAGCAGAAGTTGGTGCGCGACTTCGTGGCCGCGTGGGTCAAGGTGATGAACCTCGACCGTTTCGAGCTCGCGTGAAGGAGGCTTGGGTCACGCGACGAATGACGTATGTCGTCAACGCGTGACTCGAGGGATTGGGCGAGGTAACCGGAGGGTTCTCTCGGGCATTCGAGGCCGACGCCCGAGAGATGCCGATCAGAATGAGGATGACTGCGGGTCCTTTGCGGCTGCGTTGGAGCCGTGAGCGCCCGGCAGCGAGCCGAACATGTGCTGGCCGCATTTCGCCTCGCGCCATGCGGCACCCAACTTCGAACCGGAGAGCACCCTGCGCGCGAGCGGCAGTATCTGCTCGCCGGCCAGCATGCCCAGCAGGCCCATCAGCGCAATGGTGGGCGGCGCCGGCGATTGCACGCCGATCGCACCGTAGACGACCCCGGCAAGGATGCCGGCCAACAGGGAAAGGATATACGGTTTCATAGTGCGAGCCTCATTGACGACCTGTCCCATGACAGGATCTACCGAGCGAATTCGTGGAAAGCCTAGCGGTTACTCTGCATTAAGAAAATCCCGATTAAGGCTTTTTAAGATTAATTATTCGGGCCATAAAATTTAATCCCTTTTTTAGTTGTTGCTGCTCTGTCTTTGCGTGTCAAATAACCGCAGCTGGATGTCGAATCGCCCAGCGCCAATGCACGTCGGACGCCCGCCGGCCAGGCCGGCATGGCGACTTCCTCCTCTGTCCGGTTCAAAGGAAATACCCGTCATGAACAATTCGAAGCTCGAAGTACTCACTCCGCAGAACAGCCAACTGATCATCATCGATCACCAACCGCAAATGGCGTTCGGCGTTCAGTCGATCGACCGTCAGGTGCTGAAGAACAACGTCGTCGGTCTGGCCAAGGCGGCCAAGGTGTTCGACATTCCGACCACGATCACCACGGTCGAATCGCAGAGCTTCTCGGGTTACACGTATCCGGAACTGCTCGACGTGTTCCCCGAGCACAAGGTGCTCGAACGCACGTCGATGAATTCGTGGGACGACCAGAAGGTGCGCGACGCGCTCGCGGCGAATCGCCGCAAGAAGGTGGTCGTGGCGGGTCTGTGGACCGAGGTCTGCAACACGACGTTCGCGCTGTGCGCCATGCTCGAAGGCGACTACGAGATCTACATGGTGGCCGACGCATCGGGCGGCACGTCGAAAGACGCGCATGACTTCGCGATGCAGCGTATGGTCCAGGCGGGCGCCGTGCCCGTCACGTGGCAGCAGGTCCTGCTCGAATGGCAGCGCGACTGGGCTCACCGCACGACCTACGACGCCGTGATGGCGATCGCGAAGGAACACTCGGGCGCGTACGGCATGGGCGTCGACTACGCATACACGATGGTCCACAAGGCAGCGCAGCGCACCGCTACGCAGCACGAGGTGCTGCCGGCCGTACCGGCACGTTAATCGCCTCGTCGTCGCGATCGCCGGAACCGGGGCGATGCGCTCCGCGTAAAGGCGGCGGTAGCGCATGCGATCTGCCGATCGCTGCGCTGCAGTGCATCCCCCGCGAGGTACTCGGGTTGAACCGCGAGGTCTCGCATCAGCATTCCACACTCACAGAGAGACTGATCGTATGGAATCTTATCTGCTGTCCCTCGCTGCAGGGATGCTGATAGGCGTGATCTACAGCGTGATCAAGGTCCGCTCGCCCGCGCCTCCGCTCGTTGCCCTCATCGGCCTGCTTGGCATGTTGATCGGCGCGCAGGCCGTTCCATCCCTGAGGCAATTGTTGGGCTTTTAACCGAACTGACAGAAACGAGGAAACGCAAATGGGCGCAACCGCTACCCATCCCGATCTGATTTTGCATAACGGACGGTTCACGACGCTGGATCGTTCGAACCCGGTCGCTAGTGCCGTGGCGATTGCCGACGGCCGCTTCGTCGCGGTCGGCAGCGATGCGGACGTCATGCCGCTTGCGGGCCGTGCGACTAAAGTTATCGATCTCGGTGGCCGGCCCGTGCTGCCTGGCCTCATCGACAATCACCTGCATTTGATTCGCGGCGGTCTGAACTACAACATGGAGCTGCGCTGGGACGGTGTACGCTCGCTCACCGTTGCCATGGAGATGCTCAAGCAGCAGGTCGCGATCACGCCCGCGCCGCAATGGGTGCGCGTGGTCGGCGGCTTCACCGAGCACCAATTCGAAGAGAAGCGGCTGCCGACGCTCGATGAGCTGAACGCCGTCGCGCCGGATACGCCCGTGTTCATCCTGCATCTGTACGACCGGGCGCTGCTCAACGCCGCCGCATTGCGCGTCGTGGGCTATACGAAGGACACGCCTGAGCCGCCGGGCGGCACGATCATGCGCGACAGCGCAGGCAACCCCACCGGGTTGCTGCTCGCGAACCCCAATGCGTCGATCCTCTACGCGACACTCGCGAAAGGCCCGAAGCTGCCGATAGAGTATCAATACAATTCGACGCGCCATTTCATGCGCGAACTCAACCGCCTTGGCGTGACCGGCGCGATCGATGCCGGCGGCGGCTCGCAGAACTACCCGGACGATTACGAAGTCATCCGCAAGCTCCACGATTCCGGCGAAATGACGGTGCGCATCGCGTACAACCTCTTCACGCAAAAGCCGCAGGCCGAAAAGGAAGACTTCGTGAACTGGACCGGATCGGTCAAGTATCACGATGGTTCGGACTACTTCCGCCACAACGGTGCGGGTGAAATGCTGGTGTTTTCGGCGGCTGACTTCGAGGACTTCCGCGTGGCGCGCCCCGAACTGCCGCCCGGAATGGAAGGCGAGCTCGAAGGCGTCGTGCGGGTACTCGCACAGAGCCGCTGGCCGTGGCGCCTGCATGCGACCTACGACGAAACCATCAGCCGCGCGCTCGATGTGTTCGAAAAGGTCAACAAGGATATTCCGCTCGACGGTATCAACTGGTTCTTTGACCACGCGGAAACCGTTTCGGAGCGCTCGATGGATCGCATCGCAGCGCTCGGTGGCGGCATCGCGGTTCAGCATCGCATGGCCTACCAGGGCGAGTATTTCGTCGAGCGCTATGGCGCCCAGGCGGCGCAAGCCACGCCGCCCGTCGCGAGAATGCTCGAGAAGGGCATCAAGGTCTCGGCTGGCACCGATGCGACCCGCGTCGCGTCGTACAACCCGTGGGTGTCGCTCGCATGGCTCGTGAGCGGCAAGACGGTTGGCGGTCTGCGGATGTATCCGCAACGTAACCTGCTCGATCGCGATACGGCGCTGCGCATGTGGACGGAGTACGTCGCCTGGTTCTCGAACGAAGAGGGCAAGAAGGGGCGCATCGTGCCGGGGCAGCTCGCCGACCTGATGGTTCCGGACCGTGACTTCTTCTCGTGCGCGGAGGACGACATTGCCGGCACCACCGCATTGCTCACGGTGGTCGGCGGAAAGATCGTCTGGGGCGCGGGCCCGTTCTCGCAACACGATCAGCCCATCCCGCCTGCAATGCCGGACTGGTCGCCGGTGCGCCAATACGGCGGCTATGGCGGCTGGGGCGCGACGCAGCGCGACGGCGCGCCGCTCGGGCGTGCCGCTGCCGCGGCGCTGTGTGCCTGCGCGAGCGCCTGCGGCGTGCATGGCCATGCGCACGCGAGCGCGTGGGCCAGTGCGTTGCCGACTTCGGATGCAAGGGGCTTCTGGGGCGCATTCGGCTGCTCTTGCTGGGCGATCTGACATGACGACATGGAACGGCAGCACCAACCCCGCATGGGTTGATGCGCTGCTATCGCAGCCGTGGGTGGGACCGCTCGTGCGCCTTGCGCTCGTGTCCGCCTACCTCATCGGCGGTGTCACCAAAGCACTGAACTTCGAGGGCGCGGTTGCGGAGCAGGCGCATTTCGGCCTGCACCCGGCCGCTCTCTGGGCAGCGCTCGCGGTGGCGGTCGAGATCGTCGGCTCACTGTGCGTGGTATTGCGCCGCTTCACATGGATCGGCGCTGGCGGCCTCGGCATGCTGACCGTCGTCGCGATGCTGGTTGCCAACGACTTTTGGAACCATGCCGGTGCCGACCGCTTCATGGCGCTCAACAGTTTTTTCGAGCATCTTGGACTGATCGCGGGCCTGGTGCTCGCGACCCTGCTCGGCGATATGCAGCGTCCGGTCGGCGAGAACCGCGCCTGACCGATTGATCAGTACGATGAAATATCAAGGAAATTCCGCTATGAAAGCAATTCGCACTGCCTTAGTTTCACTTATGATCGCGGGCGGTCTCGCCACCGCGCCCGTTTCTTTCGCGAAGCCGCCCGTAATGCCGATCGAATCGCCGTCGGTCGCAGTCGGTCCACAGTACGACACGACGCACGTATACGTAGCGCCAGAGAACTTCGATCGCTTCACCGACAGTTTCGTGGCGACGTTCGGCGGCAGCAAGTCGAAACAAGGGGTGTTCCAGGTCACGCCGACACCGAGCCAGACGATGTCGCAGCTCGTGTTTACCCCGGCAGGCACGATATCCGTATTCGGCTTCAAGACGCCCATGCCGTATCCGTTCGGCGCGGAGCGCACGGGCTACCTCGTGACGGATATGGACGCGGCGGTGAACTCGGCGCGTGCACTCGGTGCGGATGTGATCGTCGATACGTTCCCCGACCCGATCGGCCGCGACGCAATCATCACGTGGCCGGGCGGCACCAACATGCAGCTCTACTGGCACACCGAGGCGCCGCATTACGACAAGTTGCAGACCATTCCCGAAAATCGGGTCTACGTGTCGCCGCAAAGCGTGCACAAGCTGGTTCACGATTTCGTTAAATTCTCACACGGCAAGGTGGTGTCCGATGACCTGAAGGCGCCGGGAGTCGAGATCGGCAGACCCGACGACACCTATCGCCGCATTCGGATCGAATCGCCGTTCGGCAAGATGACCGTGCTCGTGACGGACGGCCACTTGCCTTACCCGTACGGGCGCGAAGTGACCGGCTACGAAGTATCGAATCTGGCCGATACGCTTCAAAAGGCGAAGACCGCTGGCGGCAACGTGCTGGTGCCGCCGTTCACGTCGGCCGGCCGTGATGCCGCGATCGTGCAGTTCCCCGGCGGCTATATCGCCGAAATTCACGCGGTCACGGCGCAATGAAGTCTGAGGACTCGATCCTTGCCGCGATCGCCGGCTTTGTCGATACGCTGAGCTTCGTTGCATTGTTCGGTTTGTTCACCGCACACGTGACGGGCAACTTCGTATTGATAGGCGCCGGCATCGCCGGCTCCGGGCAGGGCGTTCTGCTCAAGCTGATCGTGTTCCCCGCGTTTATCGGCGGGGTCGTTCTCAGCAGCCTGCTCGTGCGTTGGCTCCCGCAGGGACAGGCACGTCAGGGCGCACGCTTGCTTTATGCGGTGCAGGCCGTGCTGATAGTCGGCTTTTGCCTCGCCGGCGTATGGGCGACGCCGATCAGCCAGCCAGATAGCCTGCCTGTCATCCTGGCGGGCGTCGTGGGGGCGTTCGCGATGGGTGTGCAGAATGCGCATCCGCGCCTGGTCCAACGCCCTGGTGTGCCCAACACCGTAATGACGGGCAATGTCACGCAAGCCGTTCTGGATGTGATCGACATGCTGTCGCCGGACACGGCCGACAGCGTGCGTGCAGCGGCGTGCTTGCGCTTCCGGTTGATGATGCCTGCGATTGTCGCGTTTGCCGGTGGTGCGGTGGCCGGCGCACTGGGAGTGGTCTACATGGGCTTCTGGGCGCTGCTTGCGCCGGCGTGTGCTCTCGCCGGGCTGGCGGTGACTACGGGAGAGCATGAGCGCGCGATTGCAGCGGGGCGCTCATGAATCCAGGCGGCGAAGAACATCATCCTGCTCAGGCTGGGCGCGTGCGCGGGACGAGCAAACACAAACACGAGCCGACAAAGGCAAGGAAATCCATGGTATCGAGCAAGATGCGCGGGCGTCGATTCGAGAAGGCAGCGCGCTGGACGGCCATCGCCGGGCTGCTGCTGGCGGGCGCCGACGCGGCGTTCGCAGACACAGCTGCGCAACCGGTTGCAGGTGCGAGCCTCGCGGCTGACGCAGCCGGCGCGAACACAGGCACCGCATTGAATGCCGCCACAATGACCGATGCATGCAACGTCAAACGTCCTGCCGTGATGTTCAACCGCTGGCAGGAAGACTGGTCGGTGCTTGCGAACCCATGCGTTCCGCGCAAGCCGCTCGACAGCCTCAAGTACATTCCGCTCGGCGGCGACCCCGCGTCATATCTGTCGCTTGGTGCGAACCTGCGTGAGCGTATCGAAACCAATGACGCCCCGCTGTTCGGTGTCGGCTCTGCGCAGTCGGATACCTATCTGCTTCAGCGCATCGAAGTGCATGCCGATGCACATCTCGCCGAGCACTGGCAGTTCTTCGTCCAACTTGAGGATGCGCGAGCGTTTGGCAAAAACGTGGTCACGCCGGTGGACAAGAATCCGCTCGATCTCGAGCAGGCATTCGTGGCCTACACCGGAGCGCTCGGCGGCGGTACGTTCAAGTTTCGCGTTGGCCGCCAGGAAATGGCATTCGACTTGCAGCGTTTCATTGCCGTACGCGATGGCCCGAACGTACGACAGGCCTTCGATGCCATCTGGGCAGACTACGAATACCAGAAGTGGCGCTTTATCGCCTACGCAACGCAGCCCGTGCAGTACCGCAACGCGACCGTGTTCGACGAGGTGTCGAACCGCAATCTCACTTTCAGCGGCGTGCGTTTCGAGCGGCAATCCGTCGGGCCGGGTGACATGTCCGGGTACTGGTCCCGCTATAACAACACCAACGCGCGATACCTCGACGCTCAGGGTTCTGAGCACCGCGACGTCTGGGACCTGCACTATTTCGGCACGCGCGGCGGCGTCGATTGGGATGCGGAGGCGATGCTGCAGACGGGAACGGTCGGTAATAGTACGGTTCTCGCGTGGGCGGTTGGCTCGCTCGCAGGTTACAAATTCGACATGCCGTGGACGCCGCGCGTCGCACTGCAGATCGATGCGGCGTCCGGCGACCGGCACCCGCATGATGGTCGGCTCGAGACCTTCAATCCGCTATTTCCGAACGGCTATTACTTCACGCTGGCAGGCTATACGGGCTACGCGAACCTGATCCATATCAAACCGTCGATTACGCTCAGGCCTTCGGCCAGTCTCACGCTGCTTGGCGCGCTGGGCTTCCAGTGGCGCGAGACGACTGGCGACGCCGTGTACCAGCAGCCGAATCAGCCTGTGCCGGGCACGGCGGGCAAAGGCAGCCTGTGGACAGGTATGTACGTGCAATTGCGCGCGGACTGGACGATTGCGGCCAACCTGGTAGGTTCGGTCGAAGCCGTGCACTTCCAGGTGGGAAACTCGATTCGTAAGGCGGGCGGCCGCAATGCCGACTACGCGGGCGTCGAACTCAAGTACGGGTGGTAGGACTTGCCGGCTATCGTGCCGATCCCGGCGGCGTCAGGAGCGTTGCGGGGATCGCGCCCTGTGTCTACGTCGTTCAGGCTTTGACTACGGCTGGCCCGATCGACGAACGGGTTCGTTGTTCAGACGCTTAAGGGCAACAGCTCGCCGAGAAAGCTAACATCGCCTTCGAGAGGTTTTTGAACTGCCCTCCTGGCGGCGTGCTCATCCGACGCGCACTGGAATTTCTCCGCGACGTACGTCCGGGTGCATTCGAACAGGCTATACATCGCCTCCGGCCCGTCGATACAGACGTTGACAAGCGACTTCGAGACAAGCTCATCGATGTTTTCAATCAAGCTGCCTGTCGTCATTGCCATGTCGTTGACGACTCCACGCAGCGAATCGAAGCTAAACGGTCCGACGAACCGGGAAAGTTGAACGAGCAGGGACTGGGCCGAGTCGCTCAACAGGTCGAAGCTGACATCGAGGGCTGCCCGTAGACAGCGATGCCGCGCCGTCGCAGTGCGGTATCCCCCGGATAGGAACGACAGTCCATCGCTCAGAAGGCGTTGCACGCCTTCGACGCCCAACAATTCCGCCCTGCCGGCGGCCAACTCGATTGCGAGTGGAATACCATCCAGGCGCTGACAAATCTTTGCGATGCTCGCTATCTCGCCGATGCGAGGGACAAACCTCGGATGCATCTGCTGCGCATGGTGGACAAACAGCTGGACAGCCGGGCTGTCCAACATCTCGTCGCAACGGTCCGTAAGTTTGGGAACGCCAAGCGGGTTCACCCGGAAAACCGTCTCGTTGCGAATCTTCAGGGGCTCCCGGCTCGTCACCAGGAACTGGATATTCAGGCTTGCCGCCAACAATGCTTCCACGATTTGTGCAACCACTGAGATGACGTGCTCCGCACCATCGAGTATCAACAACCACGGCGCATTCGACAGCGCTGCGCCCAGACGCTCGGAAGAGACGACGTCCTCCGGCATGTCGACACCGCAACCGTACGCGATGGCACTCAGCACCTGGTCGATCGTGGCTGCGGATGAAAGATCGACAAAGGCCACCGTCGCCGGGCATGACGGCGCTATCCGATAGGCGAGTTCAAGTGCAAGACTCGATTTTCCGACACCACCTGTGCCCGTCAGCGTAAGCACCTGGGAGTCGACCAATGCCTCGGCTGCCTTGGCCACGACCACGTCTCTCCCGACGAGATTCCCGACGCGGCGCGGGAGCGGCCGCGGACTGGCGGCAGTACGGAGTTTCGGCTGTACGTCCCGAGACGGGGCCAACCGGTAGCCACGGCGCGCGACCGTGACGATGAGGTCCCGGTCATCACCCAGCGCCTTGCGCAGCGCAGAGATGTTGACGTCGATATTGCAGTCTTCGACGACGGTGCCGGGCCAGACCGTCTGCATCAGCTCGGACCTCGACACCACTCGACCGTTTGCCGAGGCGAGCGTCGCCAGCAGGTCGAAGGCGCGAGAGCCCAGTCGCACATCCTCGCCATCGCGCCGCAAGCGTCGCGCGTCCATATCGAGTTCGATCCGGCCGATTTTCATAAGGTCGCCTCCAGCAAGGGAAATAGGCACGCGTGTCTTCGCCAGCGGTGAGTGGTGAAGTTATGTCGGCTACCGACGGAGTGCGCGCTTTATAACGCTGCTGGCGTGTCTGAACGCAGCGTCTGTCGGGCAGGTGTCAGCCAACCCATCGAAAACCATGAAGTCATGAATCGTGCCGATATAACGAGCGGCGTTCACTCTGACGCCTGCGCGCATGAGCTTGCGGGCATATTCTTCGGCGTCGTCTCGCGTAATGTCGTTCTCTGCCGTGATGACGAGTGCGGCGGGCAGGTCTTCGAGTTCGTCGGGTTTCGACTTTATCGGCATCGCCGCCGCGAGTGACCGCGATCTCTCAGGAAACTGTGACTCGATGAAACGCTCCAGCGCCCTGGCCGTCATACCGGGCCCCGTCGCGAACTGACGATATGACTGCGTGGTGGCGTCTGCCGACAGGATGGGGCAAAACAGCACTTGCAGGCGCAGACTCGGGCCATGCCGGTCTCTCGCCCATCGCGCCACGACTGCAGCGATGTTTCCGCCTGCACCATCGCCGGCCACCGCGATCGCGCGACCATCGAGCTGCAGCACTTCGGCATGTGCAACGACGTATTGCAGCGCGGCGTATGCCTCTTCGTTCTGTGTCGGGAACAGGACCTGAGGCGCTGGTGAACAACGGACGAAGACAACCGCCACCTCTGCTTCAGCCGAAAGGCGTGAGACGAGCCTGCGGTGGGTTGCGAAGCTCGCCATGCGCCAGCCGCCGCCCGGATAGTAGAGCACGACGGGCAGTAAGCCCGGCGCGCCGGCCGGTCGCACGATGTGCACGTCAATGGTGCCCGTCGGTCCGGTCTTGAAGGTCAGCGCTTCGATGGTGACGGCATACTCGTCTGCGCAACTGTCGTCACTGTCGGCGCGGCCGGGAAACGATGGCTGTTCGGCGAGCAGCGAATCCGGATGCATGCCGGCTTCGGCCACCAGATCGAGAAACTGCTGCGTCTCGGGGTCCAGCACCGGGTGGGATGACCATGGCGTCGCGAGACGCGGTGACGCGGAATCGACGGTACTTGCAGGCGGAACGTGGTCCATGAAAGCCGACATATCAGAGTTGAGCGGTTGGGGGACTCCCAGTCGCGCCTCACACAGTGTCGACTGCACCTGTTGAGCCTGAAACGATGTCGAGTCCCGGTAGCCGCTATTCTCCAGCCGGTGGGTCCGGACCGTTCAGTTAAAGTTTGCTAAGAAGCGTTAGCCAGGGATGCAATCCCGGCAGCGCGCCAGCATCACGTTTCGCCGCCGCGAGCCCCACCCGTGCAAGCAGCGGGCCACTGCACGCCTGAGCGCGCGTATTCATGAAGCGTCTCGCTCACCCAGCACGGCTCTGCAACGCGATCCGCCAGAATCAGCGCATTCATGGAGACTTTGCACCCGACGCTGGCAAACGCTTCCAGTTGCGGAACGGTTGCCCTCGATAGGGTCACGGGCTTGCCGGCAAGGATGTGTTCGAATCCTTCGCCGTAGACGTCCCAATGCGCCAATCCGCGCCGGCTCGTGCACTCGCGAAGCATGCGCGTGAGCTGCCGGGCGAAGTCATGCTCGCCTGCCCAGATCATGATGGGTATTGAACCGAGTGCGAGGCCGTAGACGAGCGACAGGTCGTGCTCGATCGAAGCGACGAGTTCGGCGCAGTCCCTTGCCAGCCTCACGGCGCGCTCAGTCTCGCCTTGCAGCCAGAGAATTCGCATGTACACCGTCATGCTCGCGATGCGGCCATCCATTTGCGCATCGTTTGCCTTTGAAAGGTTTTCCCGCGTGGGGCCAGCTTCGAGCGCGATGACCCTCTCGATCAGCGTACGCGCTTTCGCCTGATCGCCGAGGTAATGGTGTGCATAGGCGAGATTGCGGCCCGACATCTGATTGAGCGTCGAGTCTGCGGAACGATCCGCGAACGCCTGCATCGCCTCGGCCAGTGCGAGACCTTCTAGGTATCGACCTGTGACAAGCCGATGTGCAAATACGCCCCACAGAATGCGGAATTCCAGCGCCTCGTCACCCAGTCGTCGGCTCAGCGCGTAGGCACGTTCAAAAGCGCGTGCCATTTCGATGGTTGGCCCACGCGTATGCCAGAGCGAGTGTCCGTAGGCCACCAGCAGTTCGGCGTGCCGCGTGCTGCCGGCCTGCTCGGAGCGCTCGGAGCGCTCAACCGCTGCAATGGCGTGTTCGGCCATGCTGAGGAACTCGTGTGGCAGCGACAGATGGAGCCAGAGCGGCGCCGTGGCGATAACGAGGTCGATTTCGAGCTCCGGATCCCCCTCCTGATGGGAGGCCCACTCGAACGCCGCGCGGATATCGTCGATTCGCTTGCTGAGCTGGGCCAGCCATTGCGGTTGCGCCTTGCCCTCCCAGGCGGCGCCCAGGTCCGCGAAGGTCTCGCAGCAATGTATGGTATGGAGGCGCCTGGTCGCGTTCGCTTCGCCGGCTTCCAGCAATCGAAGGTGTGCGTATTGGCGGGTCGTGTCGAGAAGCCGATACGGGTTGTCGGCGTCACCGATATCGCGTGCGACAAGCGACTTGGCGACAAGGCCGCTGATCGCGTCGAACACCGCCAGTTCATCGATCTGCCCACAGCCTGCCACGGCAACGGCTTCACGCATGCCAAACGAAGAGCGCATCACCGACAGCCGGCGCAGGACGTGCTGCTCACGCGGGTCCAACAGCTCGTAGCTCCAGTCAAGCGTCGCTTTCAACGTCTGATGCCGCGGCAGTGCGGTTCGGCGCCCTTGTGTGAGCAGCGCAAAGCGGTCGTCCAGGCGCGCGGCGATCGCACGCACGTCCATGTGCGCGACGCGCGCCGCCGCAAATTCGATCGCCAAAGGAATTCCGTCCAGGCGCCGGCAAATGTCGGCCACGGCGCCGATGTTCGAAACCGTGAACTGAAAGGCGTCGTCGGCCGCCTTTGCGCGGTCGTGAAACAACGAGATGGCCGGAAAACTTCCGGCCGCCTCGATGCCGATCCGCGCACCGACGTCGGGAAACGGCAGGGCCGAAAGCCGATGCACCGACTCGCCATCCGCGCGCAACGGCTCCCGACTTGTTACCAGAAGGTGCACACCCGACGTGCCTTGCAGCAATTGTTCCGCGACCTGCGCGACCGCCTCGACGACATGCTCACAATTGTCGAGCACCAGGAGTATTGGGGTGTCGCCCAGTGAGGCAATCAGGCCGGGGACTGGATTGCCGCTGAATACGGCGACGCCGAGCGTCGACGCCACGGTACTGGCGACGCTCGCCTTGTCGGAAACGGGGGCGAAGTTGACGAATAGTGCGCGGATACCGGTACGCCCGGAAAAGCGATACGCGATAGCCACGGCGACCGTGGTTTTGCCGATGCCGCCGGGACCGGCGATGGTCAATAGCCTGCGTTCGGGAAGCTGGTCGGTCAGGCCGTCAATGACATCCTCCCGGCCGACGACCCGGGCGAGGGTCACCGGCAACGCTCGCGCACTTTCATCGGGGGTACTGGTCGGCGCAGTCGGCGCGGGGGCGGTGACTTGCGTAGCCCTCGTGGAATGGACCGGCACCGCCAGCCGATAGCCTCGTCCATTGTCGTTGACGATGTACCGGCTTTCCGATTGTCCATCGCTCAGCGCTTTCCGAAGGGTGGAAACGTGCACACGAAGCGCGCCATCGTCGACCACGCTTTCTTTCCAGACCTCGTCGCGCAGTTGACGCGTTGAGACCAGTTCGCCACCGTGCTCGGCTAGCACGATAAGAATATCGAGCGCACGACTGCCGATGCGGACTTCGTCACCATTTCTGGTGAGGACCCGCTGCGGGAAGTCGATGCGGAACGGGCCGAATGTCAGGCTATACCGGGTAACCATCAAAGCACCATGCGGGTCAACGGTACGATTATCCGTTGCGGTCAAAACAAGCTGTCCGGCAAATCCCATCCCTGCAAAGTCGGATACACGCGGGTGATTAGAATCGCTCTATCCCCGTGGCTTCGGTCGCGGACTGGCCTCCTGGATCGAAGGCGCGATTCTACCCATTCATATCCTGGCGAAAAACTGCGGCTAGCGAGAAAGATATTTGAAAAAAGATCAAATATTGGCGATCGGCGTGTCAGAATCTCGACCCTAAACCTGTTCAAAAACGACACGATTTTGTTCCGAAAACAAGTATGAAGAGTACGGTCGATGAGTTAGAGGCATTCGTTTCCGTGGTCGACACGGGATCCATCACGGCAGCCGCGAATCAGCTCAATCTAACCATTTCGGCAACGAGCCGAACGTTGGGGCGGCTCGAAGACAAGCTCGGGACGACGTTGTTGCGCCGGACGACACGCCGGCTGGAATTGACGGAAGAAGGACAAGCGTTTCTCCGCGACGCGAGGGCGATTATTTCGCTTCTGGAGAACGCGGAGGAGCAGATGGCAACCCGCCGCGAGCGACCGTCGGGGCGCTTGCGTATTGACGCAGCGACGCCATTCATGCTGCACGTCATCGTGCCGAACGTGCCGGGTTATCGAACTCGCTATCCGCAAGTGGAACTGGAGCTCAATAGCAATGAAGGGATCATCGATCTGCTCGAGCATCGCACCGATGTTGCCATCCGGATCGGCCAGTTGAAGGACTCGACCCTGCACAGCAGACCGGTGGGCAGCAGCCGTATGCGTATTCTCGCGAGCCCGGAATACTTGGACGCGCATGGCCAGCCGAGGCGGGTGGAGGATCTAAGGAAACTTTCACTGCTGGGATTCACTCAACCAGAAGGGTTGAATGTCTGGCCCATTCTCGGGCCCGACAATGCGCCTTACCGCATCTCGCCCGCCGTTCACTCCTCGAGTGGCGAGACGCTTCGGCAGTTGGCCCTGGCGGGTGCCGGCATTGTGTGTCTATCCGACTTCATGACGGCGCGCGACCGTCGCGAAGGGACGCTGGTGCAGCTTCTGCCTCGCCAGACACTGGATCTCCGGCAGCCGATCAACGCGGTGTACTACCGCAATACTGCGATTTCGTCGCGCATCGGGTCGTTCGTCGATTATCTGGTCGAGTCAGTGCGCGGTTCGGAATTCGAATGCTAGTGATGCCCGCGTGACCTTCAGGCGGGTAGCAGCCGCAATGGCTCGGTAATGGCCTGCGCAACCAGTAACCAGTCAAACGGATCGCGGTGAATATCGGCCAGATCGCGAACTGCCGCAGCGTGCGCCGCCGTCATGGGCAGTTCGCGAAAGCCCGCTTCTTCAATACGGGCTACTAGCTCGTTCACATCTGCGTCCAGCTTCGCGATTCCTGACTTCATTGCGATTTCCCAAATGCTCGCGTCGCTGACGAAAACGGTTGCTGCTCTCTTCAGAACTATTCAGCGTCGCGACAAGAACTTTTGGGCTCCCTATCGCTAACATTCTGACTCTAACTCAACTTGGTCGACAGGCGAGGCAAATATGATCGACGCAGGTAATACGGACGCAGGCCCAGTCGACGCTGAACCTCCATTTTCGTCCCTTGAGTATCGGCAGCACCAAATGTTTCCGCGCCTTTCTGATGCGGAGATCCGTAGTGCGAGCCGCTATGGCCGCCCCAAGGCGTTCAAGGTTGGCGATTCGATTTTCCGGACGGGGCGCGTTGCCGAAGGGCTATTCATCTTGCTGCACGGGAGTGTCCGGATCTATTCGTGCGATCCGCAAGGACGTACCACGGTCGTGACAGACCATCATGACGGCCATTTCATGGCCGAAATGGCGCAACTCACCGGCAAACCGTCGCTGGTGGACGCGATTGCCATGACTGACTGCGAGACGCTCGTCCTGAACTCGGAGCAGTTGCGGGCGCTGATCATCGCGGACGCCCAGTTGGGCGAGCACATCATGCGCGCATTGATCCTGAGGCGTCTCGGGCTCATCGAGCAGGGGCTCGGTCCGATTATCGTCGGCAAGGGTGACGACGCGAGGGTGGTCCGCCTGCAAGGCTTTTTGCGGCGCAATGCCTATCCGGCTGCGGTGATCGATGCACACAAGGATTCGGACGCCGTGCAACTGCTTGCCGGCCTCACCTCGAAGGCCGAGGATTTTCCGCTTGTCTTCTGCCCGGACGGGTCGGTCCTGAGGGCGCCCGACGAAGTGGAGCTCGCCACCCGGCTCGGCCTCGTGCCGACGTTCAGTGCGTCGCAGCGTTACGACATCGCAATCATCGGCGCGGGTCCGGCGGGCCTCGCGGCGGCCGTTTACGCAGCTTCGGAAGGGCTTTCGGTCGTCGTTTTCGATCGGCGCGCGCCGGGTGGTCAGGCCGGTGCGAGCGCACGTATCGAAAACTATCTCGGCTTTCCGACTGGCATATCGGGGCAAGCCCTTGCGGCACGCGCGTTTCAGCAGGCATTGAAATTTGGTGTTCACGTGGCCATTCCCACTGCGGTCGATCGGGTCGAGGGCGCGGCGGGCAACTTCATGCTCGCGCTATCCGATCGACAGTGCGTTCGTGCGCGGACGGTCGTGGTCGCGAGCGGAGCGGTGTATCGAAAGCCTTCCGTGACGGGCTTTGAACGTTTCGAGGGCAGAGGGATCTACTATTGGGCGTCGCCCATCGAGGCGCGTCTCGTCAGCGGGAAAGACGTTGTGCTGATAGGTGGGGGTAACTCGGCTGGGCAGGCTGTCGTCTTTCTCGCCAACTTTGCGAAAAGCATACGCGTTCTGATACGTGGAGACGGTCTCGAAGCGACCATGTCCCGTTACCTGATAGACCGGCTCAGCGCTCTGCCAAACGTGTCGATTTGCGCAAGATGCACGCTCGAATCACTGGAAGCGAGCGACGGTGGTCTTGAGCGAATTCGCGTCTTTCATCACGACAAGGGCAGCGAGCTCATAGAGGCGCGGCATCTTTTCCTGTTCATCGGCGCGGATCCAAAAACGGACTGGTTGACATCGTTGGGCGTTCAGCTGGACGAGCGCGGCTTTGTCGAAACGGGATCGTCCGATGCGAGCGCAGGCACTCGGCGCCTCCCGCTCGAGACGAATGTGCCGGGGCTCTTCGCGATCGGTGACGTCCGTTCAGGCGCGCCGAAGCGGGTGGCCGCAGCGGTAGGGGACGGCGCAGCAGTTGTCAGCCAGATTCATGCGTGGCTCAGTCGAGACGAGGCGCGCGTCAAGGTTTCGTGAGGCGCGCAATGAGGAGCGTTACGCGCCAGACGCGGGCGCTCGCCAGACAATGCTCAATGTGCGCCACGCTCGGGCTGGGGCGTCCACTCGTGCTCTTCGCCAGGCACTTTGCCGAAGGTCTGCGCAGCCCAGGCTTGCCGCGCAGCCACGATCTTCTCGCGCGAACCGGAAACGAAATTCCACTCGATGAAGCGTTCGCCCGGCAGGTGCTCGCCGCCGAGGAGCAACACGCGCGCGCCATGCGCGCTGGCGAGTTCGGCCGTTGTGCGCGGCTCCAGCACGGCCATCGTTGCAGGAGACAACGGCGTCCCGTCGATGCTCAGATCTCCGTCGACGAGATAGACGCCGCGCTCCTCGTGCTCGGCATCGAGTGCGAGGCGGCCGGCAGCCGCGAACTCGGCGTGGACGTAGAGCGTGGGTGAAAACACTTCGACCGGCGAGGTCTTGCCGAAAGCCGTGCCGGCGATCACGTGTACGGTTGCCCCGTCGCGCGTGAACGTCGGCAGCGTATTGGCCGGGTGATGAATGAACGCGGGCGTGGCGTCTTCATGTTCGACGGGCAGCGCGACCCAGGTCTGAATGCCATGGATTGCCTGACCAACCGGCCGGTCCTCCAGCGGCGTGCGTTCTGAATGGACGATGCCGCGCCCGGCCGTCATCCAGTTCACGTCGCCGGGTACGATCTTCTGCCGGTAGCCAAGGCTGTCGTGATGCACGAACGAGCCTTCGAACAGGTACGTGACGGTCGCGAGGCCGATATGCGGATGCGGGAGCACGTCCACGCCGCTGTCAGCGGGCAGCACAGCTGGGGCCCCATATGGTCGAAGAAAATGAATGGTCCGATGAGGCGCGCGGCACGAGCGGGAAGCACGCGACGCACGATCAGGTTGCCGATGTCGCTTTCGCGCGGCGTGAGCATAGCCTTAATCGTAGTGGGCATGATCAATATCTTTCGTTGACGGTCGACGCGGATGCAAGCCGTTACGGCTCGAGCAGCCGCAACAGCCGCAGTTCCTCGAAATCAAGCTCGGATTCGATGCGATGCAGGACCGCGTCGTCTACCTTGCCGTCGCGATGCAGGCCGAGCAATGCCCCGCGCGACACGCCGACGAGTTCGAGTTCGACACGCAGGAAGTGCGCACGGTGTTCGATGCGGTCCGCGCCCAACTGGTAGGCGCTTTCGTTCGCGGTGACGCGAATCCGGTATTCGGCTAGCAGCCGTTCGACCGTCGCGCGTTCGATGCCGGACGAGCGCTCGTCGATTTCCTCTAGCGCAGCAAGAGAGGCGCCGAACGTATGGGCGCGCGCCTCATGCTCGGACATGGTGTGACGGGCTGTCGGGCGCAGTTTCAGCAGCCGGATCAGCGGCGCCAGGCTGCCGCCCTGCACGACAAGCGTCGCGATGATCAGCACAAACGTGCTGAAGACGATCAGGTCGCGGCCGGGGAAATTAGCTGGCAGCGCGATTGCGGCCGCCAGACTGACTACGCCGCGCATACCCGCCCATCCGAGCACAACCGCTTCCTTGAAGGTCCACGGCTGGCGACCCGAGCGTTTCGCGCGCAACTGGTCGGGCAGCCAGATCGCAGCAAACACCCATGCGAGACGCGCAACGATGGCTGCGGCAGTTGCTGGCAATGCGACACGCAGCCCGGCCATCAACACGGCCGATTCGTGATTCACCCGTGAGAGAAGCGCATGCAGTGTGAGGCCGATCAGGATGAAGACCAGCGCCTCGAGCACGAACACGACCGCTTCCCAGGTCGCCTTGGCTTTGATGCGCATATCGGCGTCGAATACCCGATGCTGGCGGATGCCGAGCACGAGACCGCAGGTCACGACGGACAGCACACCCGATCCGCCGACGGCCTCCGCGATACCGTAGCTGGCCCACGCCATCACGAAGGTCACGACGATGCCGAGCATCGCATCGCCCAGACGCGGCAACACCCAACACATGGCCTGGCCGCACACGATGCCGACCGCGACGCCGATCAGGGTCAGCGTAAAGAACAGCACTGTTCCGCTCGTGACCGTGATCGTCGCGGCTAGCGCTGCCGAGACCGCCATCTGATAGAGCAGCAGGCCCGACGCGTCGTTCACGAGGCTTTCGCCTTCCAGCACGGCCACGAGCCTGGCGGGTAGCGGGTGGCGCTGAAGGATCGCTTTGGCGGCGACCGCGTCGGGTGGCGAGACGATCGCACCGAGCGCGAAGCATGCCGCCCATGGCAGGTTCGGGTTGAAGGCATGCACGGCGACAGCCACCGCGACGGTGGTGAACGTCACGGCCCCGAGCACGAGCGAAACGATCGTGCCGATGCCGCGTCGGAATTCCTTCCACGCCGTATAGAACGAACTCGACATCAGCAGCGGCGGTAGCACGGCCGTGAGCAGCAGGTTCGGGTCCACATCGGGTACGCGCCTGCCTGCGACTGCGATCACACACCCGCCGAGCAGCAGGACGACGGCAGGCGGGATCGCGATGCGCTCCGCGAGCCACGTCAGGGCGCCCGCGCCGCAGATCAACAACAGGAGGTAGTGAAAAAACTCGACGTTGTTCATCCGCTAGAGGTCCGGGGATTGAACGTCGATCACGCCGTAGACGACGCCGGCAAGAATATCGGCAAGCAGCGAAAGGATGTACGGATTCATGATGCGAGTCTTGGTTGGTGATCGTGGCGTGACGGGAACTACGCGAAAAGGCTCGCGGAAAAAGTATAGGTTCGTCTGGATCGGGAAGTGTCCGATTAAGAATATTTAATCTCTGGCGCATGCGGCATATCCGTTCGATCGGGCTTTGGGTCGTGCGTGAGCGCGTCGACGCCGCCGAATCGTGCCCATAACTTTTGCGCCTCGCTGTGCGCAAAGGCATGACGGGTTCATCTCAGGACTTTTAAGTTTGCGCCAAGGACTTTGGCCGCTTGCGTCTTTAGAGTGCCAGCCGGCATGTGGCGTTTCTCAGCGAGTTCTCGCTCCTCGCCGCAACGCTATCCATCTCAACACGCAAGGTCGTCGCCACGCCCGCGCGCGGCGATGCAACGACGGAGATCCAGCATGAACAAAAAGCAAATCGATTCGACCAGGCCTTCGGCGTCGCGCCGCAGGCTGCTTTCGGCAAGTGCGGGCATGGCTGGCGCCGTGGCCGCCATGTCGAGCCTGTCCGCGAACGCAGCCGCGTCCGTGACGGGCGGCTCGGCGCATGCGCACGGCACCTCGCATCTTCACGGCGGCAGTTACGTGAGCGCGAAGGACGGCACGCAGATCTTCTTCAAGGACTGGGGCACGGGCGTGCCGGTCGTCTTCTCGCACGGCTGGCCGCTCTCGGCTGACGCATGGGACGCGCAGATGCTCTTCCTGGTGAATCGTGGCTACCGGGTGATCGCGCACGACCGCCGCGGCCATGGCCGTTCGGGCCAGCCGTCCGAGGGCAACGACATGAACACCTACGCCGACGATCTAGCGGCTGTGCTCGACGCGCTCGACGTGAAGGGCGCGATGCTCGTGGGCCATTCCACGGGCGGAGGCGAGGTGGCGCATTACATCGGCCGCCATGGCGAAAAGCGCGTGGCCAAGGCCGTGCTGATCGGCGCCGTGCCGCCGCAAATGGTCAAGTCTGCGAACAATCCGAACGGTCTGCCGATGTCGGTGTTCGATAACATCCGCGCCGGGGTGGCGGCGAACCGCTCGCAGTTCTATCTGGACCTGGCCACGCCGTTCTACGGCTTCAACCGCCCCGACGCAAAAGTCTCGCAGGGCCTCGTGCAGGACTTCTGGCGCCAGGGCATGGCCGGTTCGATCAAAGGCCAGTACGAGTGCATCAAGCAGTTCTCTGAAGTCGACTACACCGACGACCTCAAGAAGATCAGTGTGCCCACTCTGATCCTGCACGGCGACGACGACCAGATCGTGCCGATCGACGATTCGGCGAAGCTCTCGGCGAAGATCGTCAAGAACGCGACGCTCAAGGTCTACAAAGGCGCGCCGCACGGCATGTGCAGCACGCACGTCGATCAGGTCAATGCCGAGCTGCTCGAGTTCCTCAAGTCCTGAGGCGCTACGACGAGATCTGCGTCACTCGCTTGCGAGGCAACGCGCGTCGGTTCGGAACTCTTCGGCCTGTCACAAGGACCTTCAGCCGCGCGCCGCCTAAGCTCGATGCCAATCGCGGCCACCATGCCCCGCCGTGCGGCGGGGCATGCGTGAGTTCGCCCCGCTGCGGTTCATACGCGCACTGCAGCGCGCGACCCTGTCGGGCATACGCTGGCACGCGCACGGCTTGGCATGGCGCAGCAACGTGCCTGCGTCGGACCTGAACGGTTTGCTGGGGCGCTCCCGGCTGTAGTCGCTTCGCGTTTTGGACGAACGCGAAACAGGCTTTTTGCGCCTGGCGCCCGGTTTTGAGTGGCTTCGAAAAGGGAATGAAATGGGTTTGAAACTGCAAGGCTCGCACCCGCATAGCCTCGAGATCACGCGTCTGGCTGCCGCCGTTCGCGCGAACGCTGACGATGCGCGTGTCTGGCGCTGGTACGCCGACCTCATGGAAGACGGGCGCGTGAGTTGCACGCGTACGCGCAAGGGATGGCTGATCACCGTAGACGGTCGCTGCACGGTGGAAGACGAGTCGTTCGATTGCGCCGTGCGTCGAGCGGAGCAGACATGGAGTGACATCGCGCGGTCTCAGGTCAAGCTGCTCCGCCGCGGCAAGACCGCTGTGAAGACGATCGGCTCGAGTTTGCCGCAGCTTAGGTGAAGCGGCGAGGCAGGTTGCATGCCGCGTGCACGACGGGAGTCCAGGGCAGTCGTGGGGCATGTGAGTGCAGGTGGCGCTGGAATCAATCACACAGATCAAGAACAATCATGTCAAGTAAAGCAACGTGTCCATTCAATCACACCGCCGGCGGCGGTACGACCAACCGTGACTGGTGGCCGAAACAGCTGCGGCTCGACCTGCTGAGCCAGCATTCGCGCAAGTCCAATCCGCTCGACCCGGATTTCAACTACGCCGAAGCGTTCAGGAGCCTCGACCTCGCCGCGGTGAAGCAAGACCTCGCCGCGCTCATGACCGACTCGCAGGAATGGTGGCCCGCCGACTTCGGCCACTACGGTCTGCTTTTCGTTCGCATGGCGTGGCACAGCGCCGGCACATACCGGGCGTTCGACGGACGCGGGGGCAGCGGCCGCGGGCAACAGCGTTTTGCACCGCTCAACAGCTGGCCCGATAACGCGAGCCTCGACAAGGCGCGTCGCCTGCTGTGGCCGATCAAGCAGAAATATGGGCAGAAAATCTCCTGGGCCGACCTGCTGATTCTGACCGGTAACGTCGCGCTCGAAACGATGGGCTTCAAGACCTTTGGCTTCGCGGGTGGCCGCGAGGACACGTGGGAGCCGGATCAGGATGTCTACTGGGGCAACGAGAATACGTGGCTCGGCGGCGATAAGCGCTATGGGACGGCCACAGCCCGATAGTGTACAAAAATATTCGTTTCTTGGAGGCACCCCAATTTGACAGACACGGAACCGATACACTTGGGTCATCCCTAGATAAACTAAAAAACACAATGAACAACGACAACACCATCGTGATCGACGCGCTGGCACTGATGGAAGAGACTCTGCACCGCCTTGCAGGCATGATTGACCCGCCGCAAATGACGGAGATCTATCCTGGAAGACGTGCGCCCCGCTATGCGGAACAGGGGGTAAAGCAGGTAATCGTCCCGAAAATGGCCCGCGTTGTTAGCACCTCGCGCGCTGCGATTATGCTGCTTGAGGTCAGCTATCTAATCGAGCATGCCGCACTGGTGAGAATGGGAATCTCTGCAAAAGTCCTGGCATTAACGTGAGCGTGGAGTATCCTGGGATCAGGACAATTCAGGGAGTAGCGCAATGTCGCAACTTGGTCTTGGTCTGGATCTGTCAACGAAGCGCACGCGCAAGCGCGAATTCCTCGACGAGATGACGCGCGTGGTGCCGTGGCAGAAACTGATTGTGCTCATCGAGCCGCACTACCCGAAGGGCAAGACGGGGCGCCCGCCGTTTCCGGTTGCGACGATGCTGCGCATTCACTTCATGCAACATTGGTTCAGTCTCTCAGACCCAGCGATGGAGGAAGCGCTGCACGACATCCCGCTGTATCGGGAGTTCGCGCTGCTGGGCACCGGCATGACGCGGCTGCCTGACGAGAGCACGATCCTGCGCTTCCGGCATCTGCTTGAGGCCCATGAGCTGTCGGCCAGCATGCTGGCGACGGTCAATGAGATCCTGCAGGCGAAAGGCCTGATGCTCAAGGTAGGCTCGGCAGTCGACGCGACGCTGATCTCGGCGCCCAAATCGACGAAGAAGGCGGGCACGCGCGACCCCGAGATGAGTCCGGCGCAGAAGGCCGGCAGCTGGTACTTCGGCATGAAGGCGCACATCGGAGTCGATGCCGAATCGGGTCTGGTGCACACAGTGAAGTGCACGGCGGCCAATGTTCATGACGTCACCGTGGCGCATGAGCTGTTGCACGGCAAGGAGACGGTTGCCTTCGCTGATGCGGGCTATGTGGGCATCGAAAAGCGGGGCGAAACGGGCACGGTGCAGTGGCACGTCGCGATGCGCCCGGGCAAGCGCCGGAAGCTGGACCGCAGCAACCGGCTCGACAGGATCTACGAGCAGATCGAGCGGCTCAAGGCCGGCGTGAGAGCAAAAGTGGAGCACCCGTTCCGGGTGCTTAAATCTCAGTTTGGCTATCTGAAGGCGCGGTATCGGGGCCTGGCGAAGAATACGGCGCAGATCGAAACGCAGTTCGCGCTGGCCAATCTCTGGATGGCGCGAAGGAAGCTGTGAGGTGCAGTGAGGCACAAAAATGCCGCCTGCGGGCACAGCACCGATGAACAACAACGTGACCGGTAGCGACTTGATCCGGTGCGAGTGAGGTTGAAATCCTCGCATTGGATGTTCGGTAGAAGTCCAACGGAAAAAAACGGGTTGTTCAGACCTTCCAATGGTTGAGGAAACTGTCGAGGACATTATGTTCTTGGCGCGAGGTCTTGAGCTCGGCCTACAGCCGGAACACCACGAATACCTAGCGTCGTTCTTTCGCGAATACTACAAAAGCGTGCGGTCGTCGGGGATTCCGGACCTCAATGAGCGGCCGGAATTCAAGCGCTGGAAGCTGCGAAAATATATCGATGCGATGTATGCAGGGGGACCGGTTTTACCGGACGGCGAGACGGTGGGCAGTCTGATCAAGAGAACATACGCGGTCAACTCCGGCTATGTCCATGGGAACTGCTCGCAACTAATGGAGCTGTACGGAGGCAATCCACCGGGGTATCACGTATCCGGCGTTCCACACCCATCCGCCCCGGCTGCCTTCGCCAAATACCTGCGCCATAGCATCGAAATGGCCGTGGTCTCGTTCGCTGCCGCAGCGAAGGGCTTCGGCGATCACGAGTCGGCCGGGCGCATTGTTCGATTCGCTGTGCGCCAAGGCATCGTGAGTGCGCAGTCCGCTGCAGGCGTCCCGCGAGGGCAAGAACCTACGGCCGACTGAATCGAGCTCGGCGGACCGCGCTGATTGAGCGACTGTAGTTGGAATGGCTTAATATTCGACGGTTGCAATCACGCCAAAGTCGGGAATGACCGAACAACAAAAACCCAAGCGCCGTCACCATCACGTATGGCAGCTATATCTGAGGCCGTGGACCACTGGCGGCAGCATCTGGTGTCCGCAAAATGATCGGGTCTTTCCTACAGGTACGACACGCATCGCAGTCGAGAAGGACTTTTACAAATTCCAGAAGCTCACGGCCGCCGATGAGAAAATGGTGCAATTGATGTTCGAAAAGTCCCATCCGTCCGCGCAGCGGAGCTTCCAGTCACTGGTGGACAAGCTAATGTCTCCTGTTCGCGAGGTCGAGGCGATTCCCGGAGCCGCCGAGAGCAAATCAATAACAAGGTTGCTGGACGAGTATGCCTCGAACGTGTTGGAGGAGCTTCACTCAGATGTCGAGGCTCGGTTCATCCCTCTACTGAAATGCGCCCTTGATGGCGACATCAGTTTTTATGATGACAAACGCTGCATCGCGTTCCTTGATTTTCTGACTAAGCAACATATGCGGACCAAGGGGATCAAGGAACGTGTTGCTGCCACTATCAAGCCTGTGGGAGACGCCGATATACGACGTGCATGGAGCATGTTGAGCTTTATGTTTGCACAGAATGTCGGCGCTTCACTTTATCGTGAGCGAAAACGCAGAAGGCTCGCGTTGTTGCGCAATCACTCGAATATACCTTTCATCACTGGCGACCAACCTGTGATAAACCTGCGACCGATGGAAACTCAGACAGTAACGATCTTTTACCCCTTGTCGCCCAAGCTTGCGCTTTGGCTTGGCGAAGTTGATGAAGCCTGTCCATTTCTCGACAATGGGCTATCTGCCGAGCAGGTCGCGTTGCTAAACCTAAAAGTGGTCGAGGCATCGTATCAGCAGCTTTTCGCGAACGAACCTGCCGTCCTTGGATTTTTCGCGTCCTCCCCGCTCGCCAATACTTCGATACGCGTCACCGGCCCCGTGGTGTCCCCCGGAAGCGCTCGCTGACCCGTGGAGCAGGCAGTGTCACCCCGCCACAATGCGCCCACCTGTGTCGCTGACGCGGTAGCACCGCACGTTTGTCTGTCGATCGTCAACGATCTGAGTCTTCGAGTTGAAGGTCCGTTCTTGGCCGCGTGCTGCCCGATGCGGTCGGCATACGTCGGCCGCAATATTCCTTGACCACCGTCGGCGGGCGTGCGTCGAGCGCCTCATATCAAGAGCGAAGTGACGACTTTATTTCGCGTCCGGCAAACCCTTACTGAGTATGGCTCGCCACGCTATCGGGGCGCACGAAGTCCCGAGTTGACGACTTTATAGTCGCAACGTTGACATCTTTAATGCGTTCTACGTCAGGGCAGTCTTCGGCACTGCGGTACACCCACATATACGAGGTACTCTGGGCGGCTTTGCCCGGCTCCTTGAGCACCTGTACCGTTGTCTCGTCGCCGTGAATCAGCTGTTGCGACAGCAGCGTTGTGCGCAGCGCCTCATACAGACGGCTGTAGTGCAACTCGGCAGGCCGGATGATCCAGTTCGCCAGCGTGCCGCGTCCGACTTCGATGTCCGCGCGTGCCAGCGCATGGGCCATCCGGTATAGCGGCGTCCCGTCGACGTATTTACCCGCAGTGACCGTGGCGATCATCGCCGCACTGGCATTGCTGCCCGGCAACGGCTGGGCGGGCATGGGTGCCGTGATCACCGGCGTGCGCTCCGCGTGACGCTCGCAGTGACGGCATGCATATTTGAAGCGCACGTGCTGAAGCACCGAGGCCTTTACTTCGATATGCAACTGTTCGCTGGTCTCTTCGCCCATGCGGTGCAGTGCGTGCGCGCAGCACGGACATACCTTCGCGCTCTCGGGCAGATCGTATTCGATGCGCTGACGCGGCAGATGCGCCGGTAACGGCTTACGTCCCGGTTTGCATCCCGTGGATGCCGGCGGATCCGGCAGACCCGTGTGGGGGAGTACAAACGTTTCGTCAGTAGCGCCAGCGTCCATGTCGTCGAGTTCGGTGTCGGCGATCTGTTCGGCCTCGTCGAAGACGCGATCCTTGAGCTTCTCGCTGCTCGGGGCGAAGCGCCTGCTCTGCGCGAGGCGAAACTGCTCTTCGAGCTGGGTAATCCGTTCGCCGAGTTGTCGGTTGCGTGTCTCGAGTTCACGGATATAGGCCTGGGCGGCCGGCGGCAATCGGGAGAAGTCGTCCTCGTTCATGCCTCCAGGATAGCGAAGTGTCGCCCGCGATGGGTTTACGGGAATTTGTAACAGGCCGGCCAGTTATTGCTGACGGGCGCCGCCCGATGCTCAACTGGCGTGATGGTACGACCGTACCGGATGGCGGCGTACAGCATCAATGTCGATGCCCTCCAGGAGCCAGTGCAACTGCTCGCTCGTCAGCTTGACGACGCTCTGCTGCCGGCGCGGCCATACGAAGTGGTCTTCCTCGAGGCGCCTCAACATCATCCAGAAACCGTTACGATCGTAGAACAGCAGTTTGACGCGGTTGCGTTTGCGGTTGTGGAAGGCGAAGACGGCGCGACCAAACGGGTCGAGCTGCATGGACTGCTCGACGAGCGTCACGAGGCTATTGATGCCGGCCCGGAAGTCGATCGGTTCGCGATGCAGGAAGACCGTCAGGTCCGCCTCGAAGCGGAACATCAGCACGCTCCCAATACGGTAACCATCGCATTAACGATTGCCACGTCATCTGCTGAACATTCGAGCTCAAGCTTCACGCCGTTGGGCAGGTGAGCCGACAGCCGTGCCAGTCGCGTTGAGCGTAGCGAGACGCAGGGTGACTCGGCCCCGGTGGCGCGGAGCGACGCGGGCGCGGACGCCATGACCGCTGTCGGCTCGTCGATCGCGACGACTGGAACAAACACTGATGATGCGACCGGCACGTCATGCCTGATTGGAGGCCGGCCCCGTTCTCGCGTCTGGACCCATTTATGCAACTGGTTGGCGTTCACGCCCGCCTTCAGGGCGAGGCCCGATAGTGAGGCGCCTGGCCGCAGACAGGCTTCGACCAGTCGTCGCTTGTCCGCCGGGTCGAAGCTTCGCTTGCCGACGACACCGACACGCGTCACACGCAAGGGCAAAAAGCTCAGGTCATCTTCTGTCATGGATTGCGTCCGCAAAGTTGGGTTGCGGACGCAATCGTGAGCCGTATCAATAATGGAAGCTAGGTGTGCGAAATCGCGCGCTTACCCTGTATCGCCGG
This sequence comes from Paraburkholderia sp. FW306-02-B, assembly GCF_058782725.1. Classification (NCBI taxonomy): domain Bacteria; kingdom Pseudomonadati; phylum Pseudomonadota; class Betaproteobacteria; order Burkholderiales; family Burkholderiaceae; genus Paraburkholderia; species Paraburkholderia sp. FW306-02-B. The sequence continues at coordinate 102,962 of NZ_JBYSXZ010000003.1, read as the reverse complement.
TCTCTCGGCACTTTGGGGAATAGCACGGTGGAGCAAGAGGCACGACCGGCGAGCCCCGCCTCCTCAACGACGCGCCTCCCCTGCACTGTCGCCCCCGGAAATGAGCACAACGGCGGCCGTCTATGTGCATTACTGGAACGACACACGCGGTAAATTGTTCTGGAGCGGCGAATGGGCAGGTTATCCCGGGCCCGGACCCCAACCGGTAGCGCTGCGAATTTCCCTTGACCGTACTCCGCAGTTGGTCGTGTACATGCAACTGTGCGGGCTACGAGATATTAGTCAGTCAACTACGCCGCCGGTGCCGCGACCCGTTGGCGATTATGAGAGCATTGTCGAAGCCGAACACGACGGGCGGCAAGGTGAGCCAGTAGGTACCCCAGGTGGGATTCCCGAGCTGTACCGCGGTGGCGTCATAGGTTGCCGAATATTCCTTGTCGGCGAGTGGGCACCACTGTTCACGCTGAAATACCGCATTCGGTCAACTGATGGCGAAACGGGTTGGTTTGCAGGCGGACAGTGGTGGGGCTTTCACGAACCCCACCGGGTTTGGAGCAAACAGGAAGCGATTCCTGGCACTTTCACGCAAATATGGCTTCAAATTGAATACACGCCGTGACGGAATCCGCGCAGCAGCGAGATCGCCGCGTTCACCATTGCGGTCAAGCAACAGTTGTGCGACAAGCGCCGGAAGGGCAACGGCTAACAGCGCAACGACCAATCGACCTCCTCCGATCGCCGCTGCGTTGGTTACGGAGACGAGAAGTGCAGCCCCTACAAACGCCGTGTAGGCTCCAAACATCTCTGAACGCAGTGTATGCTGTGTTTCCGGGGTTTGAGAGCGTGCACGCTCCACAACCTTCTCGTAGTTGCTGACCGGTTCAGGAGATTGCGAGTCCGCCATTGGCTTTTCCTTGTCAACGCTGATCGGCGCGAAAGCCGTCGCGAACCCAGCGATAGAGTTTTGCTAGACCGATTGCCAAAATCCATCCCGCAGCGACCGGGCCAATCACGAGCGAGACCGTTCGACCGAGGTCCAGCGAGCAACTGCTTACCGGTGATTGAGACGACGCTCCACAGGTAACGAGTAGATTCCGGACTTCCCATCCCGGATGACCTGCCGCTTCCCATCCGGCACGCAAGTGATACAGGATCGCGAAGTCGTACGCTGCAAAAGCGCATGCTCCCAAAACCCAAAGGAGAGACAAAGAGAATCCAAGCCTAAGCCACCCAAGCGATATGCCGCGCGTCAACATGAAAGCCATCAAACGGCCGAGCGGATCAAACTGGTGGAGCATCGTCCCGACAACTTCCGCCCGAAGTGCGACGTACTCTTTCGGCCATAAACGGTGGCATCGAACGGCGAAGTCATCGTCGCTACGAGTGATCCTCCTGCCCGTCTTGATGCTCTGAAAAATGGCTCGCAAGCGAGCCTCGGATGCCTCGTCCATGGTCTTTACCTTGTTGCGCGGCAAGGCCGCTTTTCCGGTCAATCAGCAGACTTTTCAATCTGATGCTGGCTGTAGGTCCAGCCGTAATCGTATTGATCCCTCGGCAACTCGCTTACCTGCAACGCCTTATGCGCCGCAGTCAAGGACAAACGAAGCCAGCCAGCTGCGTGCGCCGCACGAGCCAAAGCGAATTCTCTGCGCTCCCACGGCCCAAGGTCGGCATCTGTGTTCATCGCGGCAATCTCGCATCGCTCGATCAGCCCAGCAACGAGAGCGCGATGTTCGTCTTCGATCCTGCCGTCATGCGCGGCGAGTACGTCAAACGCATTCTGGATTGCATCGTAGAGTGCTTCGTGTTCCATCGCTTTTCCTTGCGCCGGCTGCACCGGCTCTTCCTATCTCTTTACAACCATCCGGCGACGGGTCTATTGAGTCGTAGTTGTCGTGACGCCATTGTCCGGGCGCATATGAACGTCGTTGGCATGCACGACGCATCTGAACGTGATCGACGCCCCGCCCAACCGAACGCCAGGAATATTGGAGGTGGTTGTTTGCGTCACCAGTTCGAACTCTTTATCCATCGAAGCGCAAAACTGATTGCCCTCGACCATCAACTTCCCGCTCACCGCGCTCACGTCCCCGAAGATTCCTGCCGTATTCGTCTTTGACGAATAGTAGGTATCTCCGCCGATCTTCGTTGGAGGGGTGCTAGCACATCCGCCGATGAAAACAGCAGCAGAGAGCATCACAACTCTCGTGATCAGTCCCGCCCCGTTTCCCGTCTTCATCATTATCTTTTCCTTCGTAACTAGCGGTGATTTTTTTTCGCTGCTCCGACTGCAAGGTAAGCGCCCAGGATGCCTACTGCGAACATGATTTTGCTCGTCAAGTCCGACGGCGGGAGCAACCAACCGAGTGGGCCTACTACGACCAGAGTCGAGATCACCCAAAACCGCGCCGTTGGCTTCCGCTTCAAATATCCAAACATGTTTTCCTGCTTGACCAGTGCCCGCTGGCGCGAGCGCTTTGCCTATAGCTTGATCGGGCGCATCGCGTAGCGGAGCGCTTGCACCTCGTTGTGTATCAAACCAAGCCTTACTTGTAACTCGCCTTTGATTGCGAAGCATGACCAGAATGCAATTGCATCGCGTTCAATCGAAACCGGCACCAGCGTCGCGCGCCCGGAATGCTGCAGTGCGCGTGTAAGAAGGCTTGTCGCGATTCCCCGCTTTCGATGTTGGGGGGCAACCAAAACATCCATCACGTAACAACAGTTCGTTGGTTCAAACGGTTCTGCCACAACCCGACCGATTTCGCCACCGTAACGTCCGCCGCAAGCCTTGATGATAAATAGGTCACTAGAACCGATCGGCTCACTGTAAGAGACGTCCGTTTCCCGGGAGCAGTGGGTTTCCTCGCGTGGGCGATGCAGACCGGAAAGGCGTAGCATTTTTTCGAACATGACTTTTCCGGTCCGCGGTCAGTCGACCTTGATGACTTCGAGCTCGTACTCTGCCATCCACTCCGAGCCAGTACCACAGTCGCTGGTCACGACGCCGTTATCGAGCTGGTCGCGGATCTGCTCCTCAAATTCTTCGACAGAACTGCAGTCCATTTCTTGGAGTTCCGCATCGGAAACTTCAATCCTGATGATCAACCGGCTCCGGGACACGGCGTGCGTCCACAATGCGCAGTAGATGCGACGCAAGCATGACCATTTCTTGCGCCTCGCGCGCGTCAGCAATTGTTACGGTGCGGTGCGAGTGCGGGTTCTTATAAGAACCGATAGCGCCTGCGAACAGGTGCGCCAGCGCTTCGCGCTCCGCCTCTGGCTGCAACATATCAGTCAGCGGGCCCGACGCCTTGTCGAATGCCTTGCGCATCAGACTGGTGCCGATGTCCGTGGGTGCGAGACCTGCCGCGTCCCGAACTGCCACCTCGACGGACTTAAAGGCGGCGAACACAGCCTCGTCATAGTCGCCCCGCGCAAGACTCAGCCAGACCTTATCGGCGAAAGCGGGGTGTAGAAGTGTTTTCGGGAACTCCACGGCATCCCGGAACGCGCGGAACCCCTGGTCATCCACCAGAACCTCACCGCGGCGGCTCACCACGAACCAGCCATTGCGGCCGTTCGGCTCGCTTGCCGGCACCATCAGCCCGGTCACTTGCAGCCAGTTCCATGCCTCGGCGAGTGCTACATCAATTTCCGCCTGGCGTTGCCGCGGATAGCCACCGCTCGCGTCATAATTCGCACCGTACAGGTACTGGGTTGCCGTGGCCGTCGTGAACATTCCGTTCTGGCGATTCTGCTTCGCCAGCTTGAGCAGGATCGGCGCAAGTTCTTCCGGCGCGAGGTCGAGTAGAACCTCGACGTCTGGCACAATCGTTTGCAGCGTCGCCATTGCCTTTTCCTTGTCGATCAATCCTGCGCGCAGCAGGTCCGGCTATGCCGATTGAGTCGCCTGTTGCGACGGGTGGAACTGCTCGGCGTATGCAAGGAGCTGGATATTCAGCTCCAGCGCTTCAGGCGAATAGTGGGCATCCCGATGGCAGTTCGGGCACAGGGCGACGCAGTTCCAGACTCGGTCTCCTTTTTCTACCCCGAGGATGTGATGCACGTCGAGAAAGCCGGAGTAGTCTTGCTTTCTCTCGCATCCGTTGCGCTCACAGCCGAGTGCGCGTGCAAGCACCGCGCGGCGAACCTGCGGATCGCGTTTGACCTCCGACCGCACCACAGGACGACGCTCAGCTCCGTCACTGCCGATGCGCCACGCGTCGCTAACTGGACAGTCGTCGTAGGTATCGTCAACAGGTTCCTCGCCGCACGCCGGCACAATCCCGAGCTTGGCCAAATCGATGACGCCGGGCCAGTTCCATAATATGTCCGCGACTTCATGTCCGTACGCCTTACGGTCGTCCTGCAACCAGATTGTTGGGCTGGTCCCGTTCATGGCATGGTTCTTCGACATCCTGCCCAACAGGCCCTTGGCGATCAAGTTCGCACTTACGTCGCGCTGGCCGAGCCAGATCGGCGCAAGTTCCTCGCGGGGGATTAGCGCGGCATAGACTAGGTCCGCACCGTCGCGCTGCACGAAGAGATGATGCGTATTGCCTTCGGCCCGGTCACGCGCGACTACGAAGGCGAGCGTATCGTCCCAGCTATCGTTGATCAGTCGAGCCCGCAATTGCGCGGCCGCGATCTTCCGCTCGTTCGCACGTCCGTCCGTGCGGCGCCAGCACAAACGTACGCGCATCTGCAGTATCTGACCATCGGGTGCCTGCACACGCAAGAACTGCGCGATCGCGGTGCCGGTCTGCGTACGCTGGTCGTGCAAAACTGTGTAGCCACGTGCCGATAAGAACGGCGCGATGGCGTCGCGCGTCACGGCTTCTTCCGAAAGGCTTTCGTTGCTGCGAAAGGCGCGTTGCTTCTCACTCAAAAATGGTACTCCTAGTGGTAGCATGGTTGTATTATGTCCCGCCGCAGAATCAGCTTTCCCTACTCGTCAAAACTTCCGGCTTATAAAGAACCCGCCAAAACCATTCGCCGCAGTAAGGATGTATGTCACATTGTTCGACTTGAATCCGTAGAGCGCGATCAGCGCCTGAAAAAAGCAGAACGCCGCTGCCACGACCCAATTGGACTTGAATGTGCGCTTGCGTTCTGACTCCGCGTCATCGAGTTCTTTCATCTTTTGCGCGTGCGCGTTTGCATCGCGTACAGTCTTTTCCCGCTCCCGAATGTCCGTGCTATCTACAAAAGCATGTCGGATGCTTTCGGCAGCGCGAGCGAGACCGAACGGGTCATCGCCTTCCTTCTTAGGATTTGCCAATGGGCTTCCAGATTGCGACGCGTCGCCGGTGATGATATTCGAGGTTTTTTCCATGCGACCTGTCTCGTCTACTCGTTAGTCTTTGTGGGTTACTGCTCAGCTTCGGCTTTCCCATTCACCAGTGCGCGCCGTTATGAGCTTCCCAATGAGGGCGACCCGCTCGCAGAATTTTGTAGGGGATCCGATCCGCCGCCAGGATGTGCGAGACAGCAGACCACTGAGCGCTTGTCAGATTCACAGTGAAAATAGTTTCGTTCCCAGGAATGGGGCCGCTCGGGTGAGGAAGAAGCTGGCTAAGCGGTATACCTTGCGCTTCCTCTGTAGGTAGTTCGAGTGTGATGGATGTCATGGACGTGCATTCCGTTACGCAATCACTCGGCCGACGATCGGCCAAATCACAAACTGCCAGAGAAAATACAGCACGGAAACCACTCCGATCAGCGTGAGTGCCAAGACAAGGCGTGTGGCCCACTTCGGTGGTGGTTGCCAAGGGATAACGGAAAGGATCTTCGCGAAGCCTTGGTCGCACTTCGTATAGGAATTAATCTGGTTCCACAGGAGCGGCGGATGGTACAGATACGTAATCGTCACCTGTTCGTTCGGGATAAGCTGCGCAAAGACCAATTCAGCAGAACCGTCTTCGCGGCGTACCAGCTCGTGCCCCACGTTCGGCCATACTCCAAAATTCGGCGGTAGAACGGCGTGCCCCAGTCGCACATTGGTGGCAACTACCTTGCCGGCGTTGCGTACCACAATCGTGTGCGTGTTCACCTGAAACGCTTGAAACGCTTGGCCGTCCGCCGGCCGCACCGGAATAGCCGACGCGTGCGATATGAAGCTGACCAGCTTCATCCGTCGTTCAAAGATGCGGTTCAGCAGAGCACCTACCTGAAGGGCGACGATAGGAGCAGCGATGGTGGCGAAAACGTTCCAGTCCATGCGTTAACTTTTCCTAGCCGTCTAGCGACAATCTGTGTTAGTGGCGTTGCCGAACTGGGTCGTCGTGCAATGAACTTGCTTCGCCTGCTGCAATTGGGCGGACGCACCAAAGGCCGAGTAAGCGGAATCGCGCGAAGTAGTGGCCGATGACGTCCCTGCATTCAGCGTTGCGACGAGATCCATCCGAATCGCCTCGGCGCTTTCGGGTTGGGCTTGCATCGCTGCGCAGTAGTGGTCAACCCGATCGCGCACGTCACCCATTCGCGCGAAATGCGGTCGTATCGCGCTGCACCATCCGGCATACCACTTGGCATCCTTTGTCTCCCTGTGGAGGGACGCATACTCGCGGCCGTCTGCTGCCGCGTTGTTGTACGCGTCGACGTGACCTTGCCAACCCAAACCCTCGATCGCACATCCGGCGAGAAGCGATAGTAAGCAACAGCAGCCAATGTTAGCAAGTCTCACTTTTCTTTTCCTTTGTCTTGTGCGGCTCGCAAACCGACTGCATCACGGATATGCCCGCCGCAAGGCACTCAGAAATTAAATTGACTGTCCATTCGAGATAGTCATCCGTAGGCCCGAAGCGCAGCTTTGGTCCCCCTTCGGCTTTCGACATCAATTCGTGATTAAGCGATGTCAATGTGCTGTGGGCCGCGTTCTGCGAGAGAGTACGGTAGATCATCTCATAGAGATGAGTCATTTCGGCTGCGTCCGCTGCGTCCCACACGGAAAACGATGAGTCGCCGGGCAGCTCCGAGAGAGGTCGAAGACGCGCCTTGTCATCGTCGGTCAGCGCGGCGCCGATATCCTTGTGTTTGAACATCTGATTGACCTGCTTTCGCTTCTCAGCGTCGTCACGCTTGCGAAAGCGGTCCAACAGATCGGGCTTGCGCACAAGGGCAACAGCGTGAAACAGTGTCTCGAGGGCACCGCGTAGCGTAGATTGCGCATCAGCCACCATGCCGCGCTCGGCCAACAGAAATGCGGCCTGGCAAGCCCGAACGCACTTTGACCAGTACGCTATTGCAACGCGCTCAGCCGGAGATCGTCCGTCAAACACCAGCGTCGCTAAATGCGCAGATGCGGCCGCCGACAAGTCGAGGAATCTTCGACACGCACCCGCAAATCGAACGCGAGTCCGCGCACGGAATTCTTCGATTTCGCTCGAGACGAAATTGTGCATCGCGTGAAACTCCAGTCTGTTCACTTGGTTGTGTCGCGCTCGTAGCGCGACTTTCCGTGCCTTAGCTCCGGGCGAACCACGAAGGCACTGTATCGCCTTCTCCTCGCAGATTCGCTAACATATAGCCGCAGAAATCGTTTGCTGCTTCGATTGCCGATAAGTCATCTGGAATCCGCTCGCTCGCATACAGCGCATCACCCAATGTTCCGAGAGTCCCCGACGCGGAAATAATGTGGCGATTCGCGATTGCGTTGGAGGGCTCTAATGACAGGTTGATCGCGTTTGCCAAGAGAGCTGTCTGGACCGCCCAGAGGAACTGCTGTTGTTTGCTCATTTTGTCTTGCCTTGTTTGTTACCGCATACCGCCTGGCCTGCGGGACCCATCGCGCGTCGTTGACTTTTCCGTGTTCAATTGACAAGTTCTAGGGTCGTCCTGTCGGCTCGCCAATCCTCTATTGTTTTTGTCCATTCCGCGACTTCCGCGTTGTGTTCCGTTGCCGCCGATTCAGCCCCCTTTCTCCTCCTCGACCCATATTCGGCCACAAGCCAGTACCATATGGCAGCGGCAACCAGCGCCGAGAAGGTTCCAGACACGTATCTGTAAGCCAACGCCGATACTAAGAGCGTCGACGCCACATGGAAAGCTGCGTTGCGTTCAACGGGACCGATAGGACTGGCGTTGTGCCCGTAGTACAAAATATTGGCATCGAGGAGTCTTGATCCTCGGTCCCGATACTCTTCGCGAATGTCAGCATCCGGGATACGCGTCGCCGTTTGCGTAAAATTGAGCCGCTCCAGTTCACGATCGGATAGACCAAGTAGCGGCTTTACGGAAGCGTCAAAATATTCGTTAAACGCCTTGCGCACCGTAGCAAGGTCCTCGTACGACGCCGCCCGTGCCTCTTCGCTCATCGCTGTCCTGTCTTTTCCGCGGTTAACTGACCTTCAATATGCGTGACAATTTCCTTCATCGCATCCGCGACGTCTTGGACATATCCTTTCGAAAACACGTCTAGCCTCTTGTTCGCCTTGTCATAGCCGTTTCTGTGTACGCAGTCATGGCGATACACGATTGCCTTGAAAAGTTTGCCTTCGTTTCCGGCGAACTCCAGATGTCTACGTTGATCGCAGTTTTATACAGAAAGGAGACCGTCTCAAGGCGATGATAGAGCACACCTTTAAGGTACGTTTTTACAGTGTCTGATACAAGATTGGAGTTTTTGGAAATCTCCACAAGCGGAAACGAAAGATCTTTGAGATTCTTGTCTGAGGCAAGAAGGTGTCCCACCGCGTTCGCATCATTCAGCACGCTGTTCACGAGCGTGTCGCCTAAGTATGCTTCGAACGCACTTACCTGCTGCGCGAACACCATCCGGTTGATAAGGTCCGTTCCAGTGTCTCCCCCATGCTCCGCGAGCAATTTCCTGACTTGGTGGTATGAATCGAGAAGAATCTCTTCAGGTTTCTCCGGGATGTCATCGTTCCACCAAAATGGATCGTTTAAATCCGGAGCGGAATATCCAACAGTGCCACAATGGACGGTGGTATCGGGATGGTCATTCAACGTGATTTGGCAATCAAATCCACCGCTGCACGTAACCTCGGCGGAAAACCACTCTTTGCACTTTCCGCATTGGATATCGGTCTGGTCGTCGGAGTAAAGGTCTGACATCTTGTCAGCACTACCCCATGCCGGCTCAGCGACGGCGACGCGGCTATGCGTAAGCTCACCGCACGCTGGGCATTTAAATTCCGCGGTAGTTTCGAAGCGCTGCATTTATTCTTTTCCTATTCGTGATCGCTTGTCTGCGAGAGCGAATCCGCCAGCGTTTCGGCTGCGGCGACGTGCTGCGTCTGCTTGCCGAGGATCGTTCCCGTCTTCAGCAGATGCGCCGAGCGACGATCGAGCTCGTTTGGCCACCAACGCATGCGCAGCCGGTGCCATATGTTTGGTCGGGGATTGAAAACCAACCGGTCCATGAAGTACGCCGTGAGCGTCGCGTGTTCGACGCATAGATACCAGGCTTGTTGAACTCGATCTGCACTTCGCTGCACCACTGCCATCGCCCCGCGAACATTGGCCTGCGGCATCGGTGCTCGCGAGCCATTTAGCGCGTCGTCAAATTGCTGAAGAAGCGTCTCCAAGTCCTTGTGCCTCATCTGACAGTGCATCAAGTGCGCGCTTAATCGCGCATCCAGGTCAGAGAGCTGGGTCACGGTCACGCTGTCATGAAGCACCGACACCAACGGGCGCAGCTGCCGAAGACGCTCGGCACGCCACTGAGGTTGAGCCCATCGCCCGAGTGGCGGATCGATGGCTCGCAACGCCCGTTCAAGCGCGTCATGGGCCGCGATAAGTTGATGCGTGTCTGGAAGTAGCGCCGAGGCCATCACCCAGCGTTGCCGGCGCACCGCCATCGACGCGACGATCAGCGCGCCGATCACGCCCATGAGCCCTCCCATGAGCGAGCCGGCGAGTGTCTGCCAGTGATCGAGCCAACTCACGATGAGCGTCATAAGGCTTTTCCTATTTCGCGAGATTCTCTTGATTTCCGGGCGGTTTTCGGTGCATCAGGACGATCGGGATAATCCTATCCACTCGGTTCTGATCCATCTCAACTCGCTGCATGAACATGCGGCGGGCACCAGAATCTGTTAGATCGGAAGCCAGCGCATTCACCCAGGCCTGATATTCTGGATCGCAGGTCGAGGAAAGGGCTATCGCTATGGTATGGGCGTCAGAGGTCCGATCATCTAGCTTGTCGACGTTGGCGAAGAGGCAGGATGACCAGCGGTGCTCAAGTCCATTCTGTTGTTGCTTGGTGAACTGGTGGTTCGGGCTGCCTGGCGCACCCGGTAACTGTTATCAACAAACAGGCAATCCAGACGACTCTGCATTTCATGTTGTGGCTCCGGTGATAAGTCCAACGTCGAGGCTCATTTTGCGCCGCCTGCTTTTCCGCCTCGTTAAGCGTGGTCGGCATCCGGGTCAACGAATGAAACGCGATCACCTGGTCCTACGCTATCAGTTGACCCTTCACCGACGGTTCCAATTAACGTGCTGCCATGAATTTCATCAAGCAGCACCGTGAGGACAGCGTTTCCGGATATCAAGTCGAGGGTAACTAAATCACCAACATTGAAGATTGCGGGAAGGGTGACACCTGGCTCGATATCCTGTGCACCGGAGTGCACGCGGGTGACGTCGAGTAGATGTTTAGTGATTTTTTCCATGTGTCTGTTTTCCTAGGTCGGGTGAGCGGGGAGCCACATCAGCGCCCCGTCGCTTGAGAGTCATCAGCAAGCCGCTGTTCGCCTCGATGACCGCATTCCGCGCACCGGTACACGTACAGGACGTTGCCTTTCGGTTCCATGATCTTTTCCTATGCCTCGTTGTCGGGACGAAGCATTTCCCCGATTGATGCGCGGATCGCCGCAGAGAGCTTTTCCCGTAGGCGCTTCGCCATCGCGGGAGCTATCTCAATAAACGCGTCGTCGTCGATCTTCAAGACGATCATGCCCTGCGCGTTGCAGAACACTTCTAGGTTCTCGGCGTCAGCTTCCGGGCCGCGCGCGAAGTATCTCGCCGGTATGCTTTCGCTATCCGGCGCTGCGCCCTGTCCGGTCGCATCTCCCGCCGCTGCATAGAGCCATCCCGCTACGAGAGGCGTTTGTTCAGGGTTGAGGTAAATCTCTGGATCGGGTTCATTGATGTCATTGACCTGCTGAGTGAGCACGACCATGCCATCGTCGTCGACCTCGACCGAAATTGCCTGCATCTGTTTCTTCATTCTTCGTCTCGCTTTTCCTATCTGCGCCGGTTTTGAGGGGCTTCGAGAAATCCGTGTTTTGCTAGGTTCTTTCGCGTCTCCTCTTCATCACACCGGGTGAAGAAACCGCCTCGCACTCGCTGCCAGCCGTACCGCTGCATGTACTGCCACGTCACTATATTCTCCAACTCCGACGCCCGCTCCATGTTGCCGGTGCGGGAGTCTATCGTTTCAATCAGGGCGACAGGTGTGTGCAGTTTAGTCCATGCAGCGCCACGCCGGCCGCCATGTTGGGCGATACGAAATGACGGCCGTCCCGACGTCAGTCCGACGTAAAAGTTGTCCCCGGTCAGACGAAGCACATAGATAAAGTAGGTAGTCGCCGCACCCACTTCTGCCGCGGCATGGATTGCACTGCATGACGAAGTTTGTCGGTGTGTAGCTTTGTCCACAGTTTTCCTTGTCAAGCGGCGCGGCCGCTGTTCCGATGGGCAATGGATCTCGTGTTGTCGAGCGTCGACTTCGAACGGAGCCGCGTAATATCCAACCGTAGCTCCATCACGTTCTTTTCCGTTGGGCTTTAGGATGTTTTCAGATACTGGCCAATCTTTATTTCGGTCCCGCCGCACTTCGGGCATATTGGACTCATATCGCCGCTATCTGCTCGCTTCCTAGCAACGGCCGTGACCTCCGGTGCCTTGTTCGAAAATCCAACATAAGAGGTTGACGAGCGATTCCAGTCGTCCGACGACCTTATGCATTCGCCTTCATGGCCACATGCAGCACACGCCGCGATGTAGTGATTGTGTTCCCATGACATACGGAGATTTGCGCACTGCTGATGGACGGTTGTACGACCCGGAACCACGTATCGTCTCGCCCCTGGGAAACACCGTCGATGCTCACAATCACTGCTTCGGTCATCCAAGATGTACTTTCGCCATTAGTGACGCACGCCGATCCGGATTTCACCCCAATGTCGAAGCAAAGCTTGTTCTGCAACAAGTATGGTTCGGGCCAAATGTCAGCGGTAGTGTTGCCGCTCTTGTTCTCCGGTTTGCATACGATGCGCGTTTGAGCTGATGCAGACACCACTAGGCTCACTAGCACTAGGAAGAGAAGCGTCTTTAGGTTCATTGAGGCAACTCCAAAATGCCTACGGTGTGCAGTGTGTTATCCATCATATCGCCGTGGCGGGATGCCAGATCAGTGCGAAAAATACATCACCATCGAAAATATGAATGCAAGGATGACCACAACCGCCCAGAACATCTGCCATCCTGGACTGGAGCGGTTTATCGCCTCGGCGAGGTGACTTTTACGTCTATATTTTCGGCGCGCCATGGCGAAGCCCTCAATCTATATGTGTATTGCCGCAGCAGTGGCATTTCCGTCCCACGATAGTCCATTTGGCCGATTATGCGAATTGCATGAATCTGCTTTGGACGTGGAATCTGCATCCAACGATAGTTAACGGCATCCACGCATCAATCTTTATCAAAGACCCTGTCGAATGTCGCGACAGCTTCCCATCGTTCCCGCCGAGTCACCTCCAGATACGGGGCAACGTGGTCCAGATGGGAATGCCCAAGCAGCAGCTGCACCGTGTCGAGCGAGTGGCCCTGCGCAACCAGGCGGCTTGCAAACGTCCTTCGTCCACTGTGGCTGCTATGATCAGCACCGAGGCCAGCGGCACGGTACAGACCTGTGACATAGCTTTGGAGACTGTCGGCCGCGAGGTATTCGACCGTCTCACCATCGAAGTTGACCCGCCGCTTAACGCTCAACTCGAACGCGCTGCCTTTCTGAGTGAGGATCAGCCGGGTGTGGGGCATGAGACCGCGATACTCCCGTCGATCCAGAGCCGCGCCGGCACCGCGTCGGTAGCGCCATTCGATATAGCGGTCGAACGCGGCGATTGTGCGCTCGTGTGCTAGGTAGATACAACGGGGGCGACAGCCCTTCGTGATCGAGCCTCGCAAGCTGACCTCTTCGCGTCGCGCGCCCGATTTGGATAGTACATCACGGATTTCAATGCGTGCAATTTCGGTGACTCGCATCCCGCATGTCATGCCAAGCAGCAGGATTAGGGTGTCGCGTTCGGGGAATCGGCTTGTCTCTTCGGTGACGCACAGCAGATGGCGAAATTTGGCGGGGGTAAGGACTTTGGCGCGTTTAGGTTCCATGCTTCCTTTCTCGGAATACGCTCGAAAATCGAGCCTGTTACGAGAGAAAAAACGCCGGGCGCTCCTTTCCAGTATATCGCCCGCGGTGCCTCATTTCCTCGGGAAAAATGCCACTGCGCATTGGCAACACGCCGGCCTGCGGCGCGATGGATGTACGGACCCTCAGACCAGCCTGTTAGGCAACCCGCGCGAAGGCCAGGAAAGTTGCGTTAATGCAATCCATTTCTATCGCCAGATAGGCTTGCGCCAGTCTTGCGGCCCTACGCGCCGCTGGCTGCCACGAGTTGAACACTCACAACAGGCCGATCTCCGAGTGCGAAAGCTCTTTGCGTACCGAAGAGGGCGGCCGCCATGCCCGCCGTCCCCGGGCTGCGCGCGGTCCGATGCCTTCAATGATCGGTCCCGGCTCAGGCCGCCATGCGATGCTCGTAGTACGGTCGCTCCCGATCATCGAGAATCGCGTACTGTGCCGCGAGATTGCGTGGATCGGGATTGAGCCACGCGTCGATATGCTCCGGCTTGATGGGAATGATGCAGCGATCGTGGCCGGCTGCGGCAACTTCAGGGGGCGGCTCATCAGTGATGGCCGCGAACGAGAGCAGATCAGGCTCGCCAGGGCTTTGCCAGTGCGACCACAGGCAGGCGACGAGCATGTCCAGAGCGGGCCGCGGCTTGAACTCCAGGACCACGTTTTCCTCCAGTTCGCCTTCAGCGAGCTCGCGCCCTTCAAGGCGATGTCGTTTCACATTTTCATAGAACGCATTCGCGACGATAAGTCCGTGCGAATACCCAAAAACGCCCTTCCAGAAGCCTTCGAGGTTGTCAAGCCTGGCATTGTAGAGTCCGGGATATTTCCTGTCGTAGAACGCAGGCTTGCCAGCCGGGCGACAGTGATATCGCATCGGCTTGATGACGCGCTTGCCGTCTTCCATGACCATCACCGGAGCATAGTTGTCGGGGAAAATTCGCGAATCGCGGTCTTTCGGTTCGGTGCGCCGCAGATCGTCGAGCCCGCGCAGCGCCGACTCGATCTTGCTGGTTGCGATCCGTTTGCTTTCGGTGGCCGCCTTCGTCGTCTTGCTTTGCAGGGCGCGTTCCGCGTCGGCGAGTCGCGCGCGCTGTTTGAACAGTTCCTGCTCCAGCCTGGTTGCCTGCTCGCCGTTGAACCGGTCGATGGCTTCCCTGATCCGCCGTTCATCGTCGGTGTGGGGCACCGAGAACGCGGCGTCCATCGCCTTCGGAATCTTGACGTTGCTGCCCTCGGCGCGTTCCCAGTACAGCTGTGCGAATTCCCGGATGCTCATGTGTGCGCCAAACATCCTGACGTACTTGCGGTAGTCCGCCTGGATCTGGGCCGAATAGCACATGCTCGCTCTCCCTGGAAGAAGGTGCGCGAATATGGTACGCCGGTTCTTAATGGAAGTTTCGTGTCGACGTGACGAGCGAGCCGAGCAGCGGGGACACGTCGATCAGCCGGTGCGCGACGAGGTGGCGCACTTCACCCTCACGCTGCCAGACGCCGTACACGGCAAGCAGTGACGAGCCGAGCGCTTCGCGCCGCTGCTTTTCGAGCAGGGACGGCCAGATGATGACGTTGACCTGGCCGGTCTCATCCTCCAGCGTGACAAACATCACACCCTTGGCCGTGCCGGGCCGCTGCCGGACCGTCACGATGCCGCAGGCACGTGCGAGCTGCCCGTTCCGGAATCCGGCCAGCGTCGACGCCGGCAGCAGTCGCTGGGCAAGCAGGCGAGGGCGCAGCAGTTCTAGCGGGTGCCGGCCGAGTGTCAGACCGAGCGTCCGGTAATCGCTGGCGATCTGCTGGCCTTCCGTCATCGGCGCGAGGACCGGCGTCGCGTCGTCATCAGTCGCGCCGCGCAGCAGATCCCGGTCAGGTACCGCAGCCACCGCATGCCACAGCGCTGCACGCCGGTCGCCGGCGAGTGAGTGCAATGCGTCGGCTGCCGCGAGCGCCTGCAGATCCTTGCGATCGAGCTGCGCGCGTCGTGCCAGATCGGAGACATCGGTAAAGGGCCGAACAGCCCGCGCGAGCTCGATGCGCGCGGCGGCTTCTTCTTTCAGGCCGCGTACCAGAGACATGCCGAGGCGGACCGGGGACGAGGTTGTCTGGCCTTCAACCGCCGAATCCCAGTTGCTCAGCGTCACGTCGACCGGCAGTACCTTCACGCCGTGGCGCCTGGCATCCTGCACGAGCTGTGAGGGTGAATAGAAACCCATCGGCTGGCTGTTGAGCATTGCGACGAGGAACGCGACCGGTTCATGGTGCTTCAGCCATGCACTCGCATAGACCAGCAGCGCGAAACTGGCCGCGTGACTCTCCGGAAAGCCATATTCGCCGAAGCCCTGGATCTGCGCAAAGATGGCCTCGGCAAACTCGCGGTCGTAGCCGCGCTCGAGCATCCCGTTCACGATGCGGTCGTAGTAGGCTTCGAGTCCGCCCTTGCGACGCCACGCCGCCATCGCGCGACGCAACTGGTCAGCCTCGCCGGCAGTGAATCCTGCCGCGAGCATCGCGACCTGCATCACCTGCTCCTGAAAGATCGGCACACCGAGCGTGCGCGAGAGCGCCTGCTCCATCTGCGGGCTCGGATAGGTGACGGGCTCCAGCCCCTGCCGCCGGCGCAGGTACGGATGCACCATGCCGCCTTGTACCGGGCCCGGACGTACGATCGCCACCTCGATCACCAGATCGTAAAAGCAGCGCGGCTGCAGGCGGGGCAGCATGCTCATCTGCGCGCGCGACTCGATCTGGAATACGCCGACCGTATCGGCGCGACAGATCATCCCGTAGGTGTCGGGATCTTCGGCAGGAATGTCCTGCAGCTCGAACGGCTCGCCACGTTTTTCCGAAATGATGTCGAGCGCGCGGCGGATGGCCGACAGCATACCGAGTGCGAGCACGTCGATCTTCAGCAGGCCAAGTGCCTCGATGTCGTCCTTGTCCCACTGGATGATCGAGCGGTCGGCCATCGCGGCGTTCTCGATTGGCACCAGCCTCGACAGCTTGCCGCGACTGATCACGAAGCCGCCACTGTGCTGCGACAGATGTCGTGGAAAGCCCAGCAGCAGCGCCGCGAAATTCGCCCACTGCACGATCAGCGGTGCTTCAGGGTCGAGACCGGCCTCGGCGAAGCGGTTGAGCAGATCGCGGCTTGAGTCGAACCACTGGTAAGCCTTCGCGACGCGATCGACGATCGCCGGATCCACGCCGAGTGCCTTGCCCGATTCGCGCAGTGCGCTGCGTGGACGGTACGTCGTCACGGCGGCCGTCAGTGCTGCCCGATCTCGCCCGTACTTGCGGTAGATGTACTGCACGACTTCTTCACGGCGCTGATGCTCGAAATCGACGTCGATGTCAGGCGGCTCACCTCGCTCTTTCGAGATGAACCGCTCGAACAGCATTGAGGAGCGCGCAGGATCCACCTCGGTCACGCCAAGAGCAAAGCACACGGCCGAGTTGGCCGCCGAGCCGCGCCCCTGGCACAGGATGCCTTCGCTGCGCGCGAACCGGACGATGTCGTAGACCGTCAGGAAGTACGGCTCGTAGCGCAGATCCCCGACCAGCGCGAGCTCGTGTTCGATCTGCTGCTGTACCTGATGCGGGATGCCCGCTGGCCAGCGGCGATGTGCGCCGATGTAGGTCTCCTGTCTCAGGTAGCTGGTCGGCGTATGGCCGACCGGCACCAGCTCGTCGGGATACTCATAGCGCAGCTCGTCGAGTGAAAACGTGCACAGGCGAGCGATTCGCAGCGTCTCCTCGAGCGTGCGCTGCGAATACAGGTTGGCGAGCCGCAGACGCGATCGCAGGTGCTGCTCGGCGTTGGGCGCGAGATCATAGCCGCATTCGGCGACCGGTCTGCCGACCCGGATTGCCGTCAGCACGTCCTGCAGTGGTTTGCGCGAACGCACGTGCATGACGGGCGCGCCGGTCGCGACGACGGGAACGCCGTGACGCGCCGCAACGTGTTCAACGGCGCCGCGGTGAATATCGTCCATTGCACGCGCGTGCAATGTCAGTGCGACCCATGCGCGATCGCCGAAGGTCTGGACGAACCACTCGACCTGCGTATCCAGTCTGTCTTCATCGGCAGGGTAGTCCGGTGACAGGATCGCGACGCACTCGGGCAGTCCCCGCAGGTGTCCAAAGGGCTTCTCCGGGTGCGCGAGATCCAGCGGCGCGAGCCGGTAACTGCCCTTGTGTGCGCGCATGCGGCCGAGCGTGATCAGCTCGGACAGGTTGCCATAGCCTTCGCGCGTCATCGCCAGCGCGGTGAATGACAGGGCCGGCGAGCCGTCGGCGTTGGTCAGGTGGAAGTGCGACCCGACGATGAAAGGCAGCCCGGCCTTCTTCGCCTCGATGTGCGCGCGCACGACGCCGGCCAGCGAACATTCGTCCGTGACGGCCAGCGCGGCATACCCGAGCTGTGCGGCGCGAGCAGCGAGATCCTCGGCGTGCGATGCGCCGTGCAGAAAGGAGAAGTTGGACGCGCACTGAAGCTCCGCATAGTCGGGCAGTGCGCCGTAGGTCGGCGCCATGGGCGATCACCCGAACAGGCCGTGCAGGAACCAGCGCGGCTCGCGTTCCTCGACGGCGCTTACGCGCTCCCGGAAGACCCAGTAGTGCACCGCGTCTTCGGACTCCGCGATAAAATAGTCTCGCGTCACCGGATGCCCATCCTGCCAGCCGACCTCGATCCGTTCGCCCGGCGAGACCATGCGCAGCGGCGTGCCGTAGAACGGACGGTGGCCGCGCATGATGAGCTGTACCGGCTTGTCGAGCAGCCACGTGGGCCGCGGAAGGTTCGGCGGCGGCAGCGTGGACCTGACGGTCTCGCCGATGGGAAGCCAGCGTGCGGCGACTTCCGGGCGGTGGTCGGCAACCGGAGCCGCCTTGAGCACGTTCTGCGCGCCGAGCCGGGCGAGGAGCAGCTCCACCAGGCGCGCGTGATCCTGCGGCGAGCCGCCGGGCTCCGGAAACAGTGACTCACTGGGTGCGTCCGCTTCGCGGACGTCCTTTGCATCGAGGCGAACGGCGATGACCGGCGCGGCCAGTTCGACGCGGCCCAGCCGTTCTTTCAGCAGGCGCACGAGGTGGTCCTCGCGTGACGTCGGTTCGCCAAGTGCGATTTCGATTGCCGTCGGTGGCACCGCCGCGCGGCCGCGTTCATGCTCGAGCTCAAGTACAAACCGCGCGATCGCCAGCTGTCGCGCCGACAGCCAGCCGGTCATCTGCAGGATCAGGCGCCGCGCCGCGAACAGCACGGCTTCCGCGTGCTCGATCCGGTCGGGCAGCTCGAGCCGCGCGCTGAAGGCGGGGGGCAACTCCAGCCATTCGTACACTTCGGGCGCCGCGCCCGTCGCGCGATCGAGCGCATCCAGCAGCGCCGTGCCGCAGCGCTTCCTGAGGCCTGCGCGGGGCAGGCGCCGGACGTCGTCCACGGTTGTGCATCCCAATCCGTCGAACCATTCGGCGTAGGGGCGCGCAGGCGGCAGGGCAGGTAACGGCACGCGACTCAGCATACGGTCGACGGAGCGCAACGTGAGCGCGATGCCAGCCGATGACCTGGCGAAGAGCCACGCGGCCTGCCCCGTAGGGGCAACGGCAAGTGTCGCGGTCACGCCGAACGTGGTCACCGTTTCACCCGCCCGCCGGCGCAGTGGCCGGATGCCGCCGAATAGACGCAGGCTCGCCGAGACGTCGGCCAGCACGACCGATTCCTCCGCCAGCACCACGTGGGGGGTGAACTGCAGCAGGGCGAACGCCACGCCACGAACAAGCTCCGCTTCACGGGTGAGATCACGTTCCCGGATGACCGCGTCGGGGACGAGCGTCAGCACGCCACCGCGGCGCATGCCGGGCACGATCCCGGCCGAGTGCGCCACGTCGTCGAGCGCGACAACGCGGTCCTTCTCCAGCACGACAAACCCGGCCTCATTGCGTGGCGTCGACCAGCGCGGGAGAAACGACTCGAGGGCGAGGTGCGGCAGATGTACGCCGATCCAGAGTTGCATATCGGCTCAACAGGGCAGGTGAAGGTACGAGAGGAACGAAAACGGGTTCGTCGCGCTGTGGTCCGCGGCGCTTGACGAACGTCACTTCAATACCGCCCCTGGCGGCTCGCAGTGCAAGCCGCAGCGGCGCCGGCGACGTCGCCTGGGCGGCCGCGAGTGGGCGAAACAGGAACAGCAGGGTGTCCGAGGCCTGCGCGGCCAGATGCAGGCGCCGCAGCGCTTCCTGCCGGACTTCGGCTTGCCAGAAGAGCAGGGCGCCGCAGGTGCCGGCACGCAGGATCTGCTCGGCGGCCCACAGCGCATCAGCCGTGCGTGGTGCGCGCAGCACGCAGGCCTGTCCTGCGGGAACGCCCAGCCACGCCAGTCCGGCGGGTTGCAGCCGGTGCGGCGCCTGCAGCAGGAGCAAGGGGCGGGACCCAACGGTCGCCAGCGCGGGCTGCAGCAGACGCAGTTCACCACAGCCCGGCTGCGGTGTGAGCAGTTCGGTGAGCGCGCCCGCGGGCCAGCCGCCGCCCGGCAGCTCGGCGGCCAGCGCGGCGTGGCCGCACGACACCACCCGGTCGAAGCCGGCGGCCAGCTGCGAAGCGCGCCAGAGGCCAGGGTGGATTTCTTCAGGGTGACGCGGCAGGGCGCTCATGGGGCATGAGTACTGTATAAATATACAGTATCTAGTGTAGCGCTTATCCCGAGAAAATGTGAAGCCGGTGCCGGTACACGGAATTCGTTGGACTAGTGCGGTTAGCTAGACTCGAAAGCACGGAATTGACTGGGCTGGACGGAATCGGCCGGAATAAGTCGGTGGCAACGTGCGGTGCAACGAGGTCGCGGGCGGTGCTCTAGTACGCCGACCGATGAAGGTTCGTTTTGAGGAAGCGACTGACGCTGGGCGACCCTGACGGGACATTCACCGCGTTGCCCGCGGCCGTCGGCTTACGAACGCCAAGCTGACGTTCGGGCGGCCACCCTGAATGGAACAGCACAGCCTGAAGCGGGCCGCGTGGCGCTTTTCTGAATCCAGTCGGGCCCCGCGCTGCTGGAGTCCGCCATTTTCCGCCGCCGCGTCGGCACACTCAGTCTGCGCTGATACCACAGTCGCCCTGACACATATGTGCCTCGGACACCGGTCGAAATGATTCGACGAAAGCCGCCATACTCAACTGAGCGCCGATCGCGTCCGCGAAGCGGCAGCTGGCATCGCGCGCCGCCGGCTCTGCAGCAGATACACCCCCGCGAAGATAGCCGCCATTGCGAGCAGATCGAGTGGTCGCATCGGTTCGTGGCCGATCGACAATCCCAGCAGCAAGGCAATGACAGGCGGGATATATGTCACGCTGGAAGCCGCGACCGCGCCGAGCCGCCTGACGATGAAGTAATACAGAATGTAGGCGACTCCGGTTCCTGTCAGCCCGAGACCCAGGACGAGCCCAAGCGCGGCACGCGTGTCACCCGTTACACGTGCCATACCGTGGAAGTCTGTGACGCCGCTGACCACGACGAGCGCGAAGCCGATCTGCCAGGTCGACAGTGCCAGTGGCGAGAGGTCGAGGCCGGAGAGAAAGCGCCGCGCGTACACGAACGAGCATCCGACGCTCAGCGAGCCGGCGACCATGTAGGACACCCCGAGCAAATTGACGCCTGCGCCGTGCGCATTCCACGGCTGCGCGATCAGCAGCACGCCGGCGAATCCACTCGCGATGCCGACGATCATCCGCGCGGTCGGGCGTTCCTGCCGCAATAGCACCCAGGCGACGACGAAAGAAAACAGCGGGATCGCTCCGCTTAGCATGCCCGCCACGCTGGATAGCAGCAGCGCCGCCCCCTTCGCGAATGCGTAGTAGTAGACCACAGTGGCGAGAAGCGACATCACGAAGAAATGATGCGCGTGGCGCAGATGACGCCATTTCAGCTCACCCCTGAACAGCGCCATGGCGAGGATTGGCAGGAAACCGAACAGCGTCCGAAGAAATACGATCTGGGATGCCGATATGTCGACGCTCGCCCACTTCATGAACATGAAGTTGGTGCCCCAGATGAGGCCGAGCGCGGCGAAGGCGAGGTAGGCGGGGTTCATGGCGATAATCTCGATGGAGGGCTTGGAGTCTTGATTGTCTTCATGCCGCCTATGCGCTACAAATGATTTAATTTCTTCCATGCAATAGAAAAACTGCGCTATGCAACCAATTCCTCCAATGAAAGCCTTGGTGGCTCTGGAAGCTGCCATGCGGCTCGGCAGTTTTTCTCTGGCTGCCCAGGAACTGAACGTGACGCCCGGTGCGGTGGGCCAGCAGATCCAGAAGCTCGAAGACTGGCTCGGTGTCGCCCTGTTCGTACGGCAGATACGACAGGTAACGCCGACCGTGGAAGGTCGCGCGTATTTCGCACGGATCCAGCCGGCGCTCCTGGAGATCATCCATGCCAGCCGCCGCCTGCGGGAGCGTCACAACAAGGGCGTTCGGCTATCGATGCCGCCGAGCTTTGCCGCAAAGTGGTTCGCCCCTCGAATGGCCGACTTTCTGCAAGCTCACCCGGGAATCGCATTGAGCTTGAACACGACCACCACGCTTGTCGATTTTGAATTCGACGCCGTTGACCTCGCGGTCCGATATTTCGACGGCATCGATCCGCAACTCGCGGTGCAACTGCTTTACACCGACGAGGCACGTGCATACTGCAGCCCTGCTTACGCGAAGAAGTGGAAATTGAAGCGACCCGAAGATTTTCAATCCGCGACGCTGCTTCACAACACGCTGCATCCTCACTGGAGGGTGTGGCTGACACGCTTCAGCAGTCTTGCCGATGCGCAGATCGAGGCGATCAACGGCATTCAGTTCGACCAGTCCTTGATGGCAATCGAGGCGGCCGTGCACGCGCAAGGGCTGGTCCTGACAAGTCCCATCTTGGTGGAAGCCGAGCTCGCTGAAGGGTCGCTTGTTGAACCGTTCGACAAAGCGCTGCCGTTGTCCAACGGATACTATCTCGTACACCCCAAGGCGGAAGAGCTTCAACCAGCGGTGAAATCGCTGCAAGCGTGGATGGCTGAGAGGATGGCTGCCAGGAGCACTCCCCTGGATTCCGGTCAGGCAACACATCGATGACTCGAAGCCGTTTCCCCGCGAATAGCGCTTGGCCCAACAACAACGGACGTTTTTCGGTTGGGGATGACGGACCGCTCCTGGCCGACCTCTGCCTCACGCGATCCGCATGTGCAGCACGAGCCCGGCGGTCGGCACCGCGCGACCCCAAAAGCGGACAGTCTGGCGAGACCCGCTACAAACTTTTCAGAAGATTGTCGATTTTCGATCATCAGCTTCGTCGTCAGGTTATTCACACCCAAAGGATCTCCCATGAAATACCTCGGCTTGGCCTACTTCACCCCCGATAAATTCGCCGCGATGGCGCCAGACGACGTCAAGAAATTGGTGAGCCAATGCCCCGCATTGGACGACAAGATGCGGGCTACCGACAAGGTACTGATTTCCGCATCGCTTGGCGATCTGGACAACTGGAGGACGCTCCGCCCGCGCAGTGGCAAGACGCACGTCACCGATGGGCCCTATACCGAGTCGAAGGAAGTCGTGGGCGGCCTGTTCATCATCGAGGCGGATACCCATGACGAGGCGTTGCGCATCGCCTCCATGCACCCGGCGGCCACGCTGGGCGAAGAAGGTGGATGGGTCGTCGAGCTTATCCCCGTGGATTTCTACTGGTCCCGATGAGGGCTTGGACGCGTGTCTCAAATATGCGTTGGGGCTCTGTTCTCCTCAAACACCTTCACGGCTTCGTGAGTCATCGCGACGATGCTACTTCTGGGCCGAGCGGCGACGCCTGTGATCGACCCGAAGCGGGCCTTCAGATTTCCCGAAAGCGGCCGTTCAACAGTCTGGGATGTCTCGGATCAAAATATCATGTTTACGCCAGAGTTTTCTGCAACCGACGCCACAGAACACACGCTGATCGCCAATCACTATGTCGAGACGGAAGATGCACTGAACCTAAGCGTTGCGTTCGTACGGGCGCGGATACTTTTTGGCCGACAACACGTGCCTCTGCCGACAAGGTTTGTGGCGCACTATGACGTGCGTGGACAAAGGGTTGTGGACGATCTGGGGGGGCGGCTGGAAAAAGCGCTCGGAGACGTCGCCGAGGTTCGGGTGAAGCGGTCATGAGCCTTCAACTTATAGCTCGTGGGGTATCCCTGAGCGATGTTGAGCGCAGCCTTGACCTGCTCGACGGTAAAGCCGAAGTATTTTCGATTGGCCGGGAGCATGTCGGGATTTCTATCCCGACCCGATTGCTTGACACTGTCGGGGAGGCAAAGGTTAGAGAGGCACTACGACACTTGACCGTCTATGACCTTTACTCGGGCGTTTGGAACGGACAGTAATGTGCAGTCGAGCAAATTGGAACATCGACGGGAAAATTGTCGACGATTCGGAGAGGGATATCGACCGTCGCTTCATGGCCCGGATCCTGCCACTTCACCATCGGAAGATGCTTTTGAGTATGACGTACGCAATAAAACCAAAAGCAATCACAGCGCCCACTATCCCCACAATCCTTTGTCCGCGGGTCTTTGGATAATTTCCGGGTATTCCGACCATGGTCTACCAACTGATTCCTGTTTTATCGCGGTTAAGAGTTTAGGCAACGACATTTTGGCAGGATCGCATTAGCGGTTCCTCAAGCGATATTCGCTCTGATCGCATGGCGATTGTCGACGATCTGAGCGATGGTGTCGACCGGCCGTTCCTGGCCGCACGCAGCCTTTCGAAACCGGCGTACGACGGGTCAATCCTACCCTCCGGCTGGTCCAACAAATTTGCGTCACAAATCCGGCAAGTCCAATGTATTCGGTTCCGCGTCATCTGGCGCGTGACCGAATTCGTTGGCAAGTCTTGCCGGTGCACATCCTTCGCTTCGCGTGGCTCGTCGACGTGCGCTATCTGGCCGGCAACCCATTAGTGCCTGACCGCCCAAATGAAGGTACGCTCGATCCCACACCCTTGAGTCGTTGGCGGACCGGGTGGACCCGCCGTAGACTAGGCCATGGCTGCCCGCTCCGACAGGACCCGCCCTCCGCTCGCCCGCTACCAACGGAAACGTGACTTCAAGGTCACGCCCGAGCCTGCTCCTCAGGTTCCCGGCCCCTCAGCGCCCGTCAAAAGGCTCTCCTTCGTTATCCAGAAGCACTGGGCAAGCCGCCTTCATTACGACTTTCGTCTCGAACTCGACGGTGTCCTGTTGAGCTGGGCTATCCCCAAGGGTCCTAGCTATGACCCCAAGGAAAAGCGGATGGCGATTCACGTTGAGGACCACCCCGTCAGTTATGCAGACTTTCAAGGCACCATCCCGCCGAAACAGTATGGCGCTGGCACCGTCATTGTCTGGGACCGCGGCACCTGGGAGCCGGTCGAAGACCCGCACGACGGGATGAAGGCCGGCAAACTGATTTTCAGGCTCCATGGGGAAAAGCTCGCGGGCCTGTGGGAGCTGGTGCGCATCTCCAGGCCTGAAGACAGGCAGGACCAATGGATGCTCTTCAAGAAGCGTGACGAATGGGCCCAACCGCTCGCGCAATACGATGTCATCAAGGCGCTGCCCGACAGCGTAGTCGGCAAACCGCTTGGCCTCGTCGAGCAGCGCGAGCCTCGAGCGACTGCCGGGATGTCACCCATGACGGAACCAGAGATCGACCTGTCACTTGCCGTCGGCGCCGACCTGCCCGCGAAGCTGGAGCCCCAGCTTGCCACCCTGGCGACATCCTTACCGAAAGATGACGGCTGGATACTGGAGACGAAGTTCGACGGCTATCGCATGATGGCACGCATCGACAGGGGACGCGCCCGCCTGTTCACGAGAGGCGGCCACGACTGGACCAGTAAGCTGAAGAGTCTTGCCTCGGAAGTCGAAAAGCTGGGAATCACGGAGGCCTGGCTGGACGGGGAACTGGTGGTGCTCAAGGACGGACTCCCTGACTTCAATGCACTCCAGAATGCCATCACCGCGCCGCGCAATGAAAACATCGTGTACTTTCTTTTCGACGTCCCTTACTGGGACGGCCAGGACCTCCGCAAGGTGCCCCTGACCTCCCGGCGAGCGCTCCTCGAGCAGCTCATCGGCGAGCCCACCGAGCGGATTCGAATCAGCCAGCATTTTGCCGCACCGCCAGCGCAGGTGTTTCAGGCCGCGTGTGACCTGGGGCTGGAGGGCCTGATGTTCAAGCGGCGCGACGCGCCCTACGTTTCGACGCGGACTCAGACCTGGCTAAAGGCAAAATGCAGGCTCCGCCAGGAGTTCGTCATCTGCGGTTTCACCAATCGAAGTGCGGCATCACAGGAGGTCGGGAGCCTGCTACTGGGTTACCACGTGGATGGCAGGCTTCGCTTTGCCGGCAGCGTCGGCACAGGCTGGGATGCCAGGACCGCCCGGGATCTGTGGACCCGCGTGACCGCACTTGAAGTGCCTGCTGCGCCATTCGATCCCAAGGCGCTTAAACCAGGGCGGCGGACCACGCGCGCTGCGGGCAGCGAGCATTGGGTCCAGCCATTGCTGGTGGCGGAGGTTGCCTTCGCCGAGTGGACGCGAGACGGTCACGTGCGACACGCCTCGTTCAAGGGTTTGCGCACCGACAAGCCGGCAGGCGATATCACCCGGGAGGCCGCCAGGACTGCAGTCGCGGCGCCAGCGGCAAGGTCGGTCAAGGTAACGAACCCTGACCGGGTCATCGACCCGGTGGCCGGCATCACCAAACTCGATCTGGTCCGGTACTACGAAAGCGTAGCCGACTGGATGCTGCCCCACCTGAAGGACCGCCCACTCTCGATGGTGCGTGCGCCCAACGGCATCACCGAAGAACTGTTTTTTCAGAAACATCCGGAGACCAGGATGCCCGGGCTCAAGGAACACGAACCAGACCTGTGGCCGGGACACGGCGCCCTGCTGACCGTCGACACCCTGGACGCACTCGTGTCGGCCGCCCAGATGAACGTCGTTGAATTCCACGTATGGAATTCAACGGTAAAGCGCCTCGACAAGCCTGACCGGGTCATCTTCGACCTGGACCCCGGCGAAGGTTTGAAGTGGCTCGAGGTGCAGGAGGCGGCACTCCTTGTCCACACGCTGCTGACCGAACTCGGGCTTAAGGCCTGGCTGAAGACCAGCGGCGGCAAGGGCTTGCACATTGTGGTGCCGCTGGCGCCGCGACTCGACTATGAGACCGTGAAGGGTTTCTCCAGGGCCTTTGTACAGCACCTGGTCCGCACCATTCCCGAACGATTCACTGCAAAATCGGGCCCTTCAAATCGTCAGGGAAAGGTGTTTGTCGACTACCTGCGCAACGGCATGGGCCAGACCACCGTGGCCGCGTTTTCTGCCCGGGCCCGGCCGGGCCTGGGGGTGTCCATGCCCGTGACCTGGGAGCAACTCATGTCGCTGAAAAGTGGGTCGCAGTGGACCGTGGCTACTGCGCGCGAGTACCTCAGCTTCCAGACCGACGACCCTTGGCATGACTACTGGTCGACCCGGCAGCTGTTGACGGCAGCGATGAAAAGGCTAAGCTGAGTCGCACGAGCACGAGCACGAGCACGAGCACGAGCACGAGCACGAGCACGAGTGCCTGCCCTGGTTGCTGCCCCGCCCACCACCTGTTGTGTGGAGGATGTCATGCCTGGTCGTTCTATCGCATCGCTGTCGCTTTCCTTCGGTCTGGTGTCAATTCCAGTCAAGCTTTACAGCGCCACCGAGAGCGAAACCGCTGTCAAGTTCAACTACATGTGCAAGGACGGCTCCCGCGCAAAGCAACAGTACATCTCGGAGAAGACCGGGCAGCTCGTGGAGCGTGCGGACTTGCAGAAGGGATATGAGTTCGAGAAGGACCGGTTTGTCGTGTTTTCTTCAGACGAACTGAAGGCGCTCGAAGAGGGCGGAAGTCACGTGGTTGAAATAGTGGCCTTCATTCCGGAGAAAACCGTCGACCCTCTTTACTACGACAAGGCCTACTTCGTGGCTCCGGACAAGCGGGGCGGAAAGCCGTACAACCTGCTCAAGGAAGCCATGCTCAAGAGCGGTCGCTGCGCGGTGGCCAAATGGGCCTCCAGGGGCAAAACGCATATGGTGCAGGTTCGTCCCACGGAAGACGGCCTGGTCTTTCAGCAGCTGCTCTTCGCCGATGAGGTGCGCTCGTTGAAGGACTTGCACATCGAGCAAGCCGAGATTTCTGAGCCTGAGCTTAAATTGGCATTACAGCTCATCGACCAGATTGCCGAGGAGAACTACGACCCGACGCAGTACGAAGACGAGGAAAAGAAGCGCGTTCTCAAGGCGATCGATGAGAAGATCGCCGGCAAGGATATTGTTACGCCCGAACAGGTGGAAGTGTCCGCTACCGGGCAGGTCATCGACCTGATGGATGCGCTGCGCGCGAGCCTGGCCAGAGGAGGCAAGGCCAGGCCGCCTGCCACCAGGGCCAGGGCTTCTGCCGGCGATGTCGCGGCCGTTGCCACGAAGGAGCGCAAAGGCGTCAAGCGCGCCGAGAAGGCTGAGGAACCACCTGCTCGGGTACGGGCCCGGAAGTGACGCGCCACGCGTTGGAGCATCACTACTCTCTGCGCAGTCTCCAGTCCCTGCTTGGTATATCGCGCAGAGTTTTGACCGGCCTGGTCGAAGCCGGCTTTGTGACCCCTGCCCGCGGCCCCCGGAACGAACTGCGCTTCAGCTTTCACGATGCTGTCCTGCTGCGTACGGCCTATCGGCTCCAGACGGCCAACATTCCCTCGCGCAAGATATTGCGCTCGTTGACGCGCCTCAAAGCTTCGCTCCCGGAGGAACTGCCCTTGACCGGGATTCGAATTACCGCTGTTGGCAACACAATTGCTGTGCGGATAGGTCCCGACCAATGGGAAGCCGAGTCGGGCCAGCTGCTGCTCGACTTTGAGGTCGCTCCCCTGAAAGGTGACGTGGCGTTTCTGGACGGCTCCCCTCGCAGCGCAAAGGAGGCTCACATCCAGGCCGAGGAGTGGTTTGAGCTCGGTGAGCAACTGACCACCACGGACCGGCAGGGGGCCGAGCATGCTTATCGGAGAGTCCTGGAGTTGCTGCCTGTGGCGCACTATGGCGCTTACACCAACCTGGGCGTTCTCCTGTGTGAAGAGGGACGCTGCGAGGAAGCGCTGGCAGTGTTTGACAGGGCCCTGGAATTCTTCCCGGACGATTGCCAACTGCACTTTAACCGCGCCGTTGCGCTGGAAGAGCTGGACTGCGCCGACGAAGCGCTGAATGGCTACGGAAAGTGCCTCGCGATTGAGCCAGACTACGCGGATGCGCACTACAACCTTGCACGACTCAAGGAACTCCGAGGGGACAAGCAAGGCGCCCTTCGACACTACAACGCGTACCGCCGTATCCAGGGCTCTTGAACGTCGTTACTGTGCAATGGATTCCCGTGCACGAATTAAGTACATCAACACTAGCCGGGGATCTGGCAGAAATCGGCCAAGAACGGTCGTTCGACAACGTCCCCCGAATCGTTGACAATCTTGAATTTGAGTCGACCATGTTTTGGCTGCGTCGAGGTTCGTTGATTTTCAATCGATTTGTCACCTCCGGGGAGAAAGCATGTCCGTCGCGCCGTTTGACCTGCTCGCGCACCATGCGCGACTATGGTGCGGAGCTTGTCGACATAGACGTAGAGCCATTGGGCTATAGCGCCGCGAATCTGCGCGGATGGCGGTGGTGATAGCCAGGCGATCCGATCCAGCTGGTTTATATAAGCGGGGGAGGCAAATGAGACTTCAGTCAAATTACGAGAATACGTTCAAGTACATCCGCAAGAACGCACGCGGCCTGACTTATGACATCGGTTACCACCTCTATCAACCCGACGACGGGACGTTTATCTACGGTTTCGAAATTGTGCAGGAAGCTTGCGATGGCCGCCTCGGGAGTGGGGCAAGCGTGCTGAATTTCCGGGGCACGCACGAACAAGCGGAAAAATACCTCCGAAACATGCTGGAGGAGATGGTAGAGAGGTTGCCGGAGTCATGGGAATCGGACCGATACAGGAACCGCAAGGAAACCGACGAGGGCGCGGTCAACGATGCGTGGCTGATTCGCCGCATCTTCGGCTACTGGCCTGAGTTTCATGATGCCGAACTGCTTTCCGTAACCCTGCGTCGACGCGCGTCCAGTGGAAAAGCGCATACGGACATGGAGTTCACACTTCATCACTGGGGGCAGGACAATCCGGCGTGGAAAGGTAATGACGAGCATTGCAAGGTTACGTTTCTGCTCAAGGACGTGGAGGGGGAGGAGTTCGTCACTGAAAACGTAACCCATCCCTCGTGGATAAATGACTTGCGTTTTTCGCGGTGCGACGATGGCCGCATCCAGGTCGATCTGGATCCGTCAACTGGCTTTTCGTTCCTACTCTATTGCGCAGTTGCGCGCGTGGTGCGCGTTGAACCGTATTTGCCCGACAGTGACTAGTTGCGCGATATCGACATCTCCAAAGGCACGACGGTCCGCGTTATGTCGAGCATCGTGTGACGCTTCGGTGGCGAGAGAGCGATACGCCTGCTTGGTCCGTGTAGAAAGGATAGTTACACATGAACTACCCGCCACTCGAACTTGGTGCTGTTTTCCAAACGGATTGGACAGGGCATCCTGTTCGCGTGATCGCGTTTGATGGAGATGTGGTCATGTATGACGCCTGGTGGCCACACAGGCAAGCTTGGGGCATGAAGAACCTGTCCAGCACCTTTAGCTACTACCGCGTGCGACGCACCTTGTTCTTGTCACGGGCGCATTATCTGCGGACCGATGAATACACGGAACTCGAGGTCAGCATTCACAGGCCTGATCTTCCCTTGGCCTACGCGCAGTTCGAATCGTTGAGCTGGTATGACCAAACGCCCGAATCTCTATCGCAACTGGCCCAACAGATCGCCCAAGCACGAGGTCATAAACACACGAGCGATCGTGCGTCGCTTCTGAAGGCGCCGGCAATCTACCTCGCACCTTTCGGTCCAAAGGGCAGCCAGAAGCCGGCAACCTTAGTCCATTCGCAAGACGGCCATGCGTTTATGCGGCGGGACAAATTGGAGGCAACCGCAGAACGAAGGGTCTCGCTTCGAGCACTACGCCTGCAAGCGTTTCTTCGTATCCGTCAGCGGAACCCGTTAGGGTGGTTTTGCGCGGCTAAATGTCGACGATCTTTCGTAATAGAGAGTACGAAACGCGCCAGTGACCATCGGTGTCGTTGACGGCAATAGAGGCGGTCTTGGCATTCAGCCTGACGACGATGCCCACGCGCTCGCTGAGGTGCTTGTCGGTGAAGCCAACTGTGTCGCC
This sequence comes from Paraburkholderia sp. FW306-02-B, assembly GCF_058782725.1. Lineage (NCBI taxonomy): Bacteria > Pseudomonadati > Pseudomonadota > Betaproteobacteria > Burkholderiales > Burkholderiaceae > Paraburkholderia > Paraburkholderia sp. FW306-02-B. The sequence continues at coordinate 72,221 of NZ_JBYSXZ010000003.1, read as the reverse complement.
GACGAAGAACTCTTCACGCTGCGTTTTCGGCGGCGGTGTCGGTTCGACATGAGGCTGACCGGTTGACGTTTCCGGGATGATGATCGCCGCATAGAGCACGCCCCACCGGCGTCGCGTCGCGCTGTCCTGAACCACCGCCTGGGTTTGCCGGAGTTCAACAATCGTGCCTTGTGCCGGCGGACCAAGCGGGTTATCGCCAATGTAGTTGACTGCCATCCCCAGATGGAGGCGTTGCCGTATTTCGAGAATGCGACGGGGATCGTCAAGCATTTTTCCGATCGCAAGATAGAGGCGATAGAGCTCGGCGCTAGGCGCCTGGCGAAGCGAGTCTGGAATGTCCATGTGCAGAGGTGTTTTAGCGGGCGAGCGGCAGCAATTCGTGCACGCGATTGACGGGATACGACGGCAATTGTTCGAGCGTTTGCTCAAGCCACGCGTAGGGTTCGATACCGTTCAGACGAGCCGTACCGATGAGTGAGTACATCGTTGCAGCTGCACGGGCGCCGCGAGGAGATGCCGCAAACATCCAGTTCGACCTTCCGAGGGCAATCGGCCTGATCTGCCGCTCAAGCGCATTGTTGTCTGGCAACAGGACACCGTTCTCCGTATATCGGATGAGCGCCTCCCAGTGTCGCAGCGTATAACCGAAGGCCTTGGCCAGCGGCGCTTGTGGGAGCAAACCGATGACGTTTGCATCTAACCACCGACGAAACTGCGCAAGCACGGGCAACGTCTCTGCCTGCCGGACCGCAAGCTTGATGTCTGGCGTTCGGTCTTTGACTCGCGATTCAATTGCATACAGCCGGGCGATCCACTGCAGCGCGTGAGCCGCGAGCCCTGGGTCCTTCTGAGCCTTGGCAATCTCGAAGAACCGTCGGCGGCAATGAGCCCAACATCCGACCTCGACGATATCGCCTCGCTCATAAAGCGCAGCATGGCCGCTATACGCGTCGGCTTGCAGATAGCCTTGGTATTGATTCAGGTACAGCAGCGGATGTGCGCCCGCTCGCGACTCAGCGAACTCGAACACGACCGCCGGCGGGTGGTCGACCCAGACACCGTTCTCCTTATGCTGGCCCGCGCCAAGGTAGCCCCATAATCGCGCTGTACGCGTTGACGGGTGGCCTCGCTCGAGCAAAGGCAGTGTTGTGTCGTCCACGTGCATTCGCGGCGCCTTCAACTGGTGGGCGCGCAACCCGGGCAGCAGTACCGATAGTAGCTCGGCCGATGCCAGCTTCCATTCGCACAGCGTGGCTCGAGGCAAGTACACGCCACGGCGCGCGTAGCGCATTTCCTGGCGATTCAACGGCAGATGATCGACATAGGTGTTGACCAGCACATTGGCGAGCAGGCTCGCGCTGGCATTGCTCTTCGGTAGCGGCGACGGCTGCGCGCTTGCAGTCACGATGGTCGACTCGCCATCCTTCTTCGCCACGTATTTGAAGCGGATGTGTTCAATGACGGTGAGCCTGGACGGCTCGTAATGCAGTGTCTCGCTGCGTTCTTCGCCGATCCGTTCGAGCGTATCGAAAGCTATCTTCTGCTCATCGCTGAGATCGTATTCGATGCGTGTGCGTGGCAGGTCCTTCGGCAAAGCAGGACGCCCTTTGCGAGTGTGGCCCTCCACAGGTACTGCGTCGGCCACGGGCGGCACCGGGATTTCCGCGGCGGCATCAAACAGTTCGGCCTGGCCGGCCAGGCGCTCAGAACTCACGCCGAAGCGCGCCCGGTTCAACTGCGCAATCTGATGCTGGAGGATTTCCAGCTGCTCCCACAACACCCGTGCAAGCCGGTTCTGTTCAAGCGCGAATGCTTGCAGCGCATCGGGCTCGACGGGAAGATCCGCGACAGTGACGGCGGTGGGTGGCATGTGCATCATGATGCCCAACTCGAGCCACGTTTACAAGCTCGGGCTGGGGGGAGCACGTCATGCCACGCGCGTCACTGCCACGGTGTGGTGCGGCTCTCGCGCCGGAATCTCGATGCCTTCGAGCCATGCGTTGAGTTCGGCGAGCGTGAAGCCGCGCTGGGCGAGTAACGAGGGTGACGGGAAACGGCCTCGTTCAAGCCGCTTATACCAAAGCGCGAAGCCGGTCCGGTCCCAATAAAGAATCTTCACTTTGGAGCGGTCGCGCGCAACGAAGACGAACAGGTTGCCCGATGCAGGCTTCTGGGCAAGCAACGGCTCGACGAGATACGACAGCCCGTCAATTGCCTTGCGCATGTCTACCGGGTCGCGACAGATGTACGCGCGAACGTCCGAGGCAATCAGCACCGGCCACCTCCGAGCTGCCCGAGCACAAATCGCACGATGCGCTCGGCGTGAACGCCGCTTAGTTCGAGGCGAACGCCCGCGAGCGAGAGCGTCACCCGGTCACGCGACGGCGATGCGTCAGCGGTGGGCCTTGCCACGGACGGCTCCGGGGGCACCAGTTCAGCATCCAGACTGGAGACGATGAATGCCGCATCCGCAGTAACCGCGAGCGGCTGCCTGGTCTCTTTGATGGGGCTTGAAAGTTTCTTGCGCCACAGACTGAAGGTGCTTAGCGCAAGACCCTGTTCCCGGCAAAATCGCCGAGCGCCGATCCCACTCGCTTTCCAGATGGTAACCATTTCGCCCCAGAACGCTTCGCCTTGCCGTGGGCGACGTGCGCCCATCGCCGTTGCAGCCTTAATGTTCTCGTCTTCCATCGCATTGCCCCATTCTCACGAAAGCAACACGTTCACACTCGAGCATGCCAGATTCAAGACGGGATCCGCTGACGCTTACGTTTCTTCTATGGCCGGTGGTTATGTTCGGCCTCATGGAGTTTGTGTGGTTCTTCGAAACTAGGTTCCCCCCAATCTCGTTGTTGGCATTCGGGCTATGGGTATGGGTGCTGTTCTTTCGTGCTTATCGCGCTTTGGTAAGGCTTTATACATTTGTATGCCCGTGCTGCGGAGAAAGATCTTTCTTCACCAAAGTAGGTTGGATATTTGGATGGGGTAATGTTTGGTCTAGCAAATGTGTGCACTGCGGCCATAAGGTGACTTAACCTTTGTGGGCCACCAGCAAGCAGCAATGCCGGTGGACTGAGTTTTGAATGACCGCCGCGGGTCGACCTGAGACGGTTGTCATCGGTCTCAGTGCGGCGGTGGGGAGGCCCGCTAGATGATTTTCAATCGACGGACGGATGGTCAAGCCACTAATGGAAGCTACTCTGACCGTAGCCTAGGTTGAGGCCAGTCAGTCCATCAGTAATTAACCTATAGCTAGCGGTGAACAATGCTGAAATTTCTTTATATAGCTTGGCCGGCTCCACAAAAAATGTCCAAATCGCAGTATCTGAAGTATCGTCTTAAGTTGCTGGCCATTATGGTTATTTGGGCCATGATGTTTGTTGCCTTGGTGTTTTTTTTGGGGCAGTTTACACGTTTTACTGAAGATTCTATTTATAGTATTGGAATACATATTTATCCCAGATTTCAGTATGATTGAGCAGTTATTTGTTTCGTATGATAGATATATCGAAGAAGGGCTGCGTTGCTAAACCATTCTCTGGAGATCAGAGATCATGCGTACAGGCTTGCGAGCTGGTTATCGGGTTATCGAATGGGAAAGTGATTGGGATCCTTCTCTTGAAGATATTCTTCAGCGCTTCCCGAACATAGTTATAGAAAAGCATGTTGCAATCGCGTCCTGCGACAGTGGCCCGTACAGGCCGACAGATTTTGAAGTAGCAAGCGGTTGGTACAGCCTCGGAGACTTGGCAGTTAGCCCACGGATCGAGACTATTTCACAATTGCCGACGCCGGGCTTCGACGAGTGGTACGTTTACGATAATCGTAGGAACTTTGGCCCCCATCGGTCATTTGTGAATCATTTTGGATTTTCACCGCTTAAGGACGGCGATGCACTGACAGAAGAATTTTGGGCACAGATTGCTGCCTTACGGCCGATACACGTACTCGGAGCTGGAACACCAATCTTGTTCTTAGTGACATGCGATGAATCACTGTACAGAGAAGTTGCTGGTGCTGGTGAACCTTTAATGTGATGACCGTCCGCTTCCAAGACTCATGGCCGGCGGCTTAGGGTCGCGTACTGCCGGTCGCGACGGAGTGGGATTCCGAAGTTCATGCGGTTTGCATGAGGCAGTCATCGGCCAACTTGAGACGTTCGACGCGGGCGTCCAAATCGTCAATCGTTCCGCGCATATATTGCTGGCTGGCCGAAACCACGACTGATGTGTCCGATAGGGGGATCCGTTGAAACACGAACGAAATCAATCGGCGTGGCACCTCGCTGCGGGAAACGAGCTTTTGCTCAAGCTATTCAACGAGTACCCAACGTTCCACGATGCCATGGTGTGCTCAGTGAGCATGGAGCGGGCGAAACGCGTGAAATCTGCCACGCCGGGGGTGCTGTTCGATCCACGGAAATTGGAACTGGTCGACGTACTGCTTGAATTGAAACATAGACTCCCACGCAGCCGCACCGACCGGGTTGGTCAGATTGATTATGGAGTCGCCATAGCCCTGCTCGACGTTCAAGCATGCGAGATCGATCTAAACGCGATGCTAGATGACAGCTTTGTGAGTGAAGTGACCTTGTCTCGCGAACTCGATGGAACGTTTCTGTTCGATCTTGAACCAAACATAGGGCTGAGTATGAGTGTTCGATGTGCCGAAGTGCAGGTGCGTGCGGCTTGGCCGTACCCGGCTGAATCTCCGTTCGAGGACCTCTTGCCATAGGTCACCAGACGACGGCCATGTCTGCGGCCAGTTGCGTCAGCATAATCTGGATGCGCGCTTGGGCATTCTGGAGTGGCTTTTCTGGTGTACTTGATAGTGACCGCTGCTAGGGGAGGCTGCGATGTATAGAAGTACAGACATCAATAATTTTCGCTCGCTATCGGCGGCCGAAAGAGAACTGATCTCCGAATTGACCGCTGCTGAGTTTCCTGGCCGTGCGGAAGTGATCAAGCAACTTCAGCACTGTGTCCTGCGACTGATCGATGAGGACCGCAGTCTTGAAATTAACGTTCCACAGCCGATCTCGGCACCAGTGTTACATCGAGTTCCAACTGAGTTATATGGTCCTGATGTAGATGGAGTTCAAATCAGTGTTCTCCTGCATGTCGTTGATGGAGTTTGCCGAGAAATCGAGATCTACAAAGTAGATGGAACTACTATCCAACGAATGCCAGCAATTTGGCAGCGGTTCGTCCCTGGACCGGACGATACGGAATGAAGTTATGTGGCACATTGGATGACCGTTTTGGGGAAATGCGTCCGACCGCTTCGGGTCGAACTCGGCCGTTCAAAGTCGCTTTGCCGAGTCTTTCTCGGACGAACAACCTTGCTCCTACTTCGAAAATCGCGAAGCAAATAGGTCTCTCAGTACTTGATTGTGAAATATTGGGTGGTTAGAGTTTTCAGTCCGGGAAAATTTTTGATTCCCATTCCCGGAGTGTGTTTCGTAGCCTGTCCCTTAGTGGAGATGGGCTATTTTTTTATCAGACCTCCGCCACCGGGGCTTCATGACGCTGACACCCTGTTCGACTGGTTGCGTCGACCGATTAATGCGCGGCCTCGGTCGCGCGTCAGTTTCACTCATCTGAGTCACCCGTAAATGGTCTGGCGATATTAGCCCGGCACGTTGTGCAACGATAGTGCTCAGGTGCGAGCGTGCCGTTGCACTCTTCGGCATCAGATGACAATCGGCCAGGTTGAGTCGTTGGCGGACCGGCTGGACCCGCCGTAGACTAGGCCATGGCTGCCCGCTCCGACAGGACCCGCCCTCCGCTCTCCCGCTACCAACGGAAACGTGACTTCAAGGTCACGCCCGAGCCTGCTCCTCAGGTTCCCGGCCCCGCAACGCCCGTCGAAAGTCTGTTGTTCGTTATCCAGAAGCACTGGGCAAGCCGCCTTCATTACGACTTTCGTCTTGAACTCGACGGTATCCTGTTGAGCTGGGCTATCCCCAGGGGGCCGAGCTACGACCCCAAGGAAAAGCGGATGGCGATTCACGTGGAGGACCACCCCGTCAGTTACGCAGACTTTGAAGGCACCATCCCGCCGAAACAATACGGCGCTGGCACCGTTATTGTTTGGGACTGCGGCACCTGGGAGCCGGTGGCAGACCCGCATGAAGGGATGAAGGCCGGTAAGCTCATTTTCAGGCTCCACGGGCAAAAGCTCGCGGGGCTTTGGGAGCTGGTGCGCATCTCCAGGCCTGAAGACCGGCAGGACCAGTGGATGCTCTTCAAGAAGCGTGACGAATGTGCCCGACCGCTCGCGCAATACGACGTCATCAAAGCGCTGCCCGACAGCATCGTCGGCAAGCCGCTTGGGCCGGTCGAGGAGCGCGAGCCTCGAGCGACTGCCGGGATGTCATCCGTGACGGGATCAGAGATTGACCTGTCACTCGCCGTCAACGCCGACCTGCCCGCGACGCTGGAGCCGCAGCTTGCCACCTTGGCGGCATCCTTACCGAAAGATGACGGATGGGTAGTGGAGACGAAGTTCGACGGCTATCGCATGATGGCGCGCATTGACAATGGACACGCCCGCCTGTTCACGAGAGGCGGCCACGACTGGACCAGTAAGCTGAAGAGTCTTACCTCGGAAGTCGAAAAACTTGGAATCACAGAAGCCTGGCTGGATGGTGAGCTGGTGGTGCTCAAGGACGGACTCCCTGACTTCAATGCGCTCCAGAATGCCATCACCGGGCTCCGCAGTGAAAACACCGTGTACTTTCTTTTCGACGTCCCTTTCTGGGATGGCCAGGACCTCCGCAAGGTGCCCCTGACCTCCCGGCGAGCGCTTCTGGAGCAGCTTATCGGCGAGCCCACCGAGCGGATTCGAATCAGCCAGCATTTCGCCGCACCGCCGGCGCAGGTGTTTCAGGCCGCGTGTGACCTGGGGCTGGAGGGTCTGATGTTCAAGCGGCGCGACGCGCCTTACGTTTCGATGCGGACTCAGACCTGGCTAAAGCTCTTATGAGCATTTTTGTGTGGCGATAGCTCCTGAAGTCCCTACGGCACGAGCCACTCAGCTCTTCGTCGCAGTAGGTGATGTATCTAATTCTGTTGAATATGCCTTTTTAGTTACGTTTTCAGCCCGGCGTAGCCGGGCTGCCGCTATGCAGTTCTTTGCTTTTCGGTTGCGAAAATAGCTCTCATGCTTTTGAGGGAGTGCAGGGGGAGCGCAACGCCGGTTATCCACAGATCTGCCCTAGCCGCCCGCGCCCACCGCAGAACAGCGGGAGCTACCCGGGGCGATTTGATGTCAGCAGTCGCCAACTTCCGCAGGCTCGATGATAGCCGTCGTATGTCAGCCTGCTCGCGGTCTACGGCCGCCCCGTATCAGGCAGGAGTCGGTCACAAGCAGCCGGTCGAGGTCGCCGTTCGTCGGCCATAGCTCAATGGCCGTTCCCGGGCGAGCAGATTCCGGGCGGCAATGCCTCGACTCGGGCCACAAACGGCCATTGGATCATCCAAAGCGAACGGCCGCTTCCCGTCGGGATGCGGCCGTTCTTGGCAGCAACTGTTACGTTGCGTAAATCGGTAGGGTTAGCCAGTCATTTGATCGGTTACGCGAGCCAAGTCTTGATAGACGCGGCCATCGTCCCCGTTGAAATGCCGTAGCGGTCGTGCAGCGTTGGCAGGGCGCCCGCGTCGAGAAACTCGTCAGGCAGTGCGATCTGCCGGAACGGCGGCGTTACGCCCGCGCCGAGCAGCGTGCGTGCCACTGCTTCGCCGAGTCCGCCGATCACCGTATGATTTTCCGCGACGATCACCATGCGGCCCGTACGCTTCGCTTCGCGGAGGATTGTGGCGGTATCGAGCGGCTTGATGGTCGGCACGTGCAGCACGCCGACGCCGATGTTGTCCGCCTCCAGCGCTTTCGCGACTTCCAGGGAGCGCATCGTCATGATCCCCGAGGAGATCAGCAACACCTCGTTGCCGTCGCGCAGCAGCTTGGCCTTGCCGAGTTCGAACTGGTAGTCGTATTCGTCGAGCACGGCGGGCACGTTGCCGCGCAACAGACGCGCATACACAGGGCCTTTGTGCGCGGCGATCGCAGGCACCATCTGCTCGATATCGAGCGCGTCGCACGGATCGATCACCGTCATGTTCGGCATCGCGCGCATCAGCGCGAGGTCTTCTGCGGCCTGGTGGCTCGGGCCGTAGCCGGTCGTGAGACCCGGCAGCGCCGCCACGATCTTCACGTCGAGATTGTCTTCAGCGATGGCCTGATGGATGAAGTCGTACGCGCGGCGCGTGGCGAACACGGCATACGTCGTCACGAACGGCTGCGCACCTTCATGCGCAAAGCCGGCGGCTGCGCCCATCAGCAGCTGTTCGGCCATGCCCATCTGGTAGTAACGGTCCGGGAACTCTTTGCCGAAGATATGCAGGTCGGTGTACTTGCCGAGATCGGCTGTCATGCCGATCACGTTTGCTTTGGTACGCGCGAGTTCGGCGAGTGCATGGCCAAACGGCGCGGAACGTGTGACCTGGCCCTCTCCCGCAATCGAAGCGATCATCGCCGACGTTTTCAGGCGCGGCTTTTTCTCAACGGTGCTCATGCTTTTCTCCCTGCTTCGAGTGCTTCGAGTGCGAGTTGCCACTCGTGCGCGTCGACGCGGATAAAGTGGTTCTTCTCGCGTTCTTCGAGAAACGGCACGCCGCAGCCCATCTTCGTATCGCAGACGATGATGCGCGGCTGGGGCTTGTCGTGATTGCGGGCGTTATCGAATGCCTGCTTGACGGCCTCGATATCGTTGCCGTTCACGCGTTGCGTGTACCAGCCGAACGCTTCGAGCTTGTCGACGAGTGGCTCGAAGGCCATGACCTGCGTCGACGGGCCATCGGCCTGCTGGTTGTTCACGTCGATCATCGCGATCAGGTTGTCGAGCTTCCAGTGCGCGGCGGACATCAGGCCTTCCCAGATCGAGCCTTCGTCGAGTTCGCCATCGGAGAACAGTGTGTAGACGAATGCGCTCGAACCCTTGCGCTTGAGCCCAAGGCAGCGGCCTACGGCAATCGTGAGACCGTGACCGAGCGAGCCGCCGGACATTTCCATCCCTGGCGTATAGCTCGCCATGCCGGACATCGGCAGGCGGCTTTCGTCGCTGCCATACGTTTCGAGTTCTTCTGCGGGCAGGATGCCGGCTTCGAACAACGCCGCATATAAAGCAATCGCGTAGTGACCATTCGACAGCAGGAACCGGTCGCGATCTTCCCATTCAGGATCTTGCGGGCGGTAACGCATTGCGCCGAAGTAAGCGACGGCGAGAACGTCCGCAATGTCGAGTGCCTGGCCGATATAGCCCTGACCCTGTACTTCGCCCATTAGCAAGGCGTTTCTCCGAACCCGATACGCGCGCTCAGCGAGCGTGACGTCCTCGGTAATGATTTCGCTGTCCATGTGTTGCTCCTTTGATATCGAAAGAAATCTTGATGCTTCAGCGGTTGACGGATCTGGCCGGGACCAGGAATACGAGTGCGGCGCCGAGCGTGATCGCCAGAGAGATGAAGATAAGGCCCGCTGTCGATTTGCCAGTCAGGTCATTGAGCCAGCCGACGATTGCCGGCGAGAAGAATCCCGCCAGATTGGCAAAGCAGTTCACAGCGGCAATTCCAGCCGCGGCCGATACGCCGCCAAGCAGCGCTGTAGGCAATGACCAGAACTGCGAAGACGAAGCGAGGATGCCAGCGGCTGCAACGCTCAGGCAGACAATCGATGCCGCGACGCTGCCCAGTGCAGGCAAGGTTGCGAAGGCTGCGGCCGCAATCAGCATCGGAATCGCGAGGTGGAAGCGTCGTTCGCGGCGGCGATCCGCGCTCATGCCGATCAGCGGCAGCGCGATGATTGCGCACAGATACGGAATCGCGGTGAAAATGCCGACCCACAGCGGGTCCGACACACCCGCTTTGCGGACGATGGTCGGCAGCCAGAAAGTCAGACCGTACTGGCCGAGCACGACACAGAAGTAGATCGCAGCCATCAGCCACAGACGGCGGTCGCCGATGAACGCCCTGATCGACAGGTGGGCCGTCTTGTGCGCATTGTCGCCGGCGACATTGCGGGCGAGCAGCGCCTTTTCGGAGTCGGTGAGCCACTTTGCCTTCGCGATGCTGTCATCGAGGTACAGCAGGATCGCAATGCCGAGCACCAGCGACGGCACGGCTTCGAGCAGGAACAGCCATTTCCATCCCGCCATCGACATTGCGCCTTGCAACGAGTGCATGATCCAGCCTGACAGTGGGCCGCCAATCATGCCCGCGAGCGGAATCGCCATGAAGAACAGCGACAGCGCTTTTGCGCGGCGCGCTGACGGATACCAGTAGGTCAGATACAGGATCACGCCCGGCGCAAAGCCCGCTTCAGCAACGCCGAGCAGAAACCGCAGCATGTAAAAGACGGTTGGCGATTTGACGAACACGAAGCTCGCGGAGATGACAGCCCACGTGAGCATGATCCGCGCAAGCCACTTGCGCGCGCCGACCTTGTGAAGAATGAGATTGCTCGGTACTTCGAACAGGAAGTAGCCAAGAAAGAAGATGCCCGCGCCCATACCGTAGACGGTCTCGTTGAAGCGCAGGTCGTTCAGCATCTGCAGTTTCGCGAAGCCGACGTTGACGCGATCGAGATACGCGCCCAGATAGCACAGCATCAGAAAGGGAATCAGCCGGCGGCTAACCTTTCCGTAGGTCTTGGCTTCGAACGTCAGCGAGTCACTGCGAGGGATCGTGTCGCCTGGAATGGGCGGCGCGGTGTATCTGGATTTCATGGATGTCTCCTGCAACGGCCCCGTGTTGTCCCGGGTGCCTGGAACTTATGCCGCGCAAGCGCGGCGCTGTCGTCAATGAGCGTCTATGACGATCAATGAATCAGCATGCCGCCGTTCACATCGAGCGTGATGCCCGTGAGATAGGTCGAGAGGTCGCTCACCAGAAACAGGCAGGCGTTCGCGACATCGGCGGCATCGCCAAGTCTGCCGAGCGGGATGCCCTTGATGATGTCGGCACGCATCTCCGGCGTCAGCTTGCCGCCCGTGATGTCTGTCTGTATAAGACCCGGCGTGATCGAATTGACGCGGATGTGATCTCCGCCAAACTCGCGCGCCATCGCTTTGGCGAGCCCGAGTACGCCAGCTTTGGCGGCGCTATAGTGAGGTCCGCCGAAGATGCCGCCGCCGCGCTGCGCGGAAACCGACGACACGCAGACGATGCTGCCGCCGTTTTGCTCCTTCATCGCCGGAATCACGGCTTGGGACATATACAGGGTGCCACGCAGATTGACGTCGATGATCGCGTCGAAGTCCTTGGCGCCGATTTCGAGCGTGCGGATCGGCTGCGTGATGCCCGCATTGTTGATGAGGCCGTCGATGCGGCCGTACTTTTCGAGCGTTGCACGCGCAGCGGCTACGCAGGCGTCCTTGTCGGTGACGTCGCACGCGAGGCCGAGATGTTCAGGGCCGAGATCGGCGGCGGACGCTTGCGCGTCTTCCTTGCGCAGGTCGAGGATCACGATACGCGCGCCCTGTGCGGCCAGCGCCTTCGCGGTCGCCTTGCCGATACCGCGGGGCGATGCCGCGCCCGTCACCATGATGATCTTGTTCTCGAGCAACATCGTTTCGTCTCCTGAGTGTTGATTGGTGCCTGTAGTGTCGGTGTACAGGGCAGCGGCATCAACGCGGAAACGTTCAACCATGGCTGAGAAAAATTCAGGTGGATGCCGCTTCCCTCTCGATCCAGGCGAGGAACCGTTCCACACGCGGCAATTCGGCGTTCTGCATCGGGTAAACCAGATGATGCGCGCCCACTTCAACGGCGTACGTCTCGTCGAATACAGGCACCAGCAGGCCGTCCCGGATTTTCACGGATGCGAGCGTGAGGCTTTCGAGTGCAATGCCGAGGCCGAGTGCCGCTGTTTCGATCGACATATACGAGCGGTCGAACGAGAAGTCGAATGTCTTCTGTTTGGCGGATACGCCCGTTCTGCCGAACCACTGTTTCCACTGGACGAGCGGCGTTTCCGAATAGATCAGACGATGCGCCAGCAAGTCTTCCGGCGTCTCGACGGGATGCCGCTCCAGATAGCCCGGCGAGGCCAGCGGCGCAATGAACTCGCCCCGCACGGTCTTCACTTCCAGATTGCTCCAGTTGCCGTAGCCATGGCGGATGTCGATGTCGTAGTAGCCGTTCGAAAAGGAGACGTTCTCGTATGAGCAGGCCAGATTAAGCTGGATATCACCATTGGCTTCCTGAAACGAAGACAGCCTCGGAAGCAGCCACATCAGCCCAAAGCTCGGGCTCGAATGCACCCGCAAAATGTCGACCTCCTGGCGGCTCGACGCGCGTTCCGTCGCGCGGCTCAGATCGGCGAGCGACCCGGTGACGTCGGAGAGATAGCGCTCGCCGGTGGGCGTCAGCACGAGGCCGCGCCCCGAGCGCTGGAACAATGGCTGGCCGATGATCGACTCGAGATTGCTGAGCTGATGGCTCACTGCCGAAGCCGTCAGCCCCAGTTCTTCCGCCGCGCGGTTCACGCTTTTGGTTCGGGCCACGCTTTCGAAAGCGATGATGGCCTTGAGCGGTGGAATACGCATAGTGAAATTTTTTCAGTTGCAGTTGAATGAAACCGCCTTGTTCGCACGTCATCTGCACTGCCATTCTGTCGACAACCCGCACAGACCGCGCGTAGCACCTACGCCGTCAACCCCGATGCGGCAGGTTGGGAGTCTCGACTTCCACCGGCATACCAACTTGGCGCAGTGCACAACTGCGCAGGAGACAGCAATGCATTATCCGGTTTTCCCTCCTGAAGCGCGATCGCTTCTCGCTACCTGACGAGCAAGGCACGGTCCAGATTCCCTCATTTCATTGCATCGGCCTCGCGGGTCGGCTGCCGTGCATCAACCGTGTATCGCGACTGGAGATTCGACATGGCGCAACAGCCATACGTGTTGTCAGCACGCTCGATCGTCAAGAGCTTCGGCCCGACGAGCGTGTTAAGAGGATTTGATCTATCGATCGCACCCGGCGAGGTGCATGCGTTCCTCGGCGGCAACGGCGCGGGCAAGTCCACGCTCATCAAGATCATCTCCGGCCAGCACGAACGCGATGGCGGCACGCTCGAGTTCGACGGCAAGGAGATCGGCGCTTCCGCCGCCGCGCATGTCGAAGCGGGCGCGATTGCCGTGGTGAACCAGGAGCTTGCGCTGCTGCCGCATCTGTCGGTCGCAGAGAACATCGCAATGCCGCGCTTACGGCGCGCGACGCAGAAATACAGCGAGCGCGCCGCGAAAGTGATCGCGATCGAAGCGCTGTCACTGATCGACCCGCATTTCGCGCGCGAATCCGCCGAACGTCTGGTGGGTGATTTGACGCTGCACGAGCGGCAACTCGTCGAGATCGCGCGTTCGCTCGGTTCGGGTGCAAAGCTGTTGCTGCTCGACGAACCCACGGCGAACCTCACGGCGGCTGAAACCGCGCGTCTCTTTGCCGTCATTCGCAGGCTGATCGCGGACACGGGGCTTGCGGTGCTGTTCGTCTCGCACCGGATGCGCGAGATCCGTCAGATCGCCGACGTCTGCACGATCATCCGCGACGGCAAGACGGCTGTCGATCGCATTGCACTCGACGCGATCACTGACCGCGAGATCGTCGAATGCATGGGACAGAGTGTCGAGCCCGACGAGCAGGCGAATGCAATCGCTACTAACGCTACGCAGACGCAAGACGTGAGTGATGCCCACGCGACCCTCAGCATCAGCGGAGGCGACACGATTACTATCGAACACGAAGGCATAGGCGTGGACATCCGGCCGGGTTCGATCGTGGGTCTGGCGGGTGCGCCTACAGGGCCGTCCGCCCTGATTACGGCATTGACAGGACTGGCCGCCGATCACGCATGGAACGTCAAGCGCAAAGGCGCGACGGTGGCCTACGCGAGTCCATCGGCTGCGGCGCGCGATGGCGTCGGCTTCATCTCGGGCGACCGTGCGAACAAGGGCATTCTCGAAACACTGCCCATCGTCGACAACCTCGTCGCGGCGCAGCGCATCGTCGAGCGGCGCAGCGTTGCGCGCAAGCAGGAAGTGCAACAGGGCACGCGGCTTCTCGAAGCGCTGAACATTCGCGCCGGCTCGCTCTGGGATCTGCCGTCGACGTTGAGCGGCGGCACGCAGCAGAAGTTGCTCGTCGCGCGGTGGCTCACGCTCAAGCCGAAGCTGCTGGTGCTTGAAGAGCCGACGCGCGGCGTCGATATCCGCACCAAGCGCGAGATCTACGCGCTGATCCGCAAGATGGCCGCGCAGGGCACGGCTGTGGTCTGGTGGTCGACGGAGTATGTCGAACTCGTCGAACTGTGCGACACGGTGCTCGCCTTCGATCTGGACGGACGCCCGACGGGTGTGCTGCGCCACGCCGATGTCAATGAAACCAATCTGGCCAACGCGACGGGCATGGCTGCCTGAAAACGCTCTCGCTTTACCAAGCATTCCAATCTGGAGACAACCATGAAGACAGTCACCCACCCGATCGCAAGCGAGGGCCGTCAATCGGGCAGGACGGCTCGCCGCCTGCTGTCGACGTATCGCACCGAAATTGCGATCGCGATCGCCATCATCATCATCGAACTGGCCGTCGGCATGGTGGTGCCTGCCGCGCTGTCGGGCGGCAACATCGCGAACGTCACGCAGGCGGCGGCGCCCCTCGTGTTGATGGCATTCGGCGTGCTGCTCGTGATTATCACGGGCGGCATCGACCTCTCGGTCGGTTCGGTGTTTTCGTTGACGGGCATGGTCACAGGGCTCGCGATGACACATGGATTCGGCGCGATCGCGAGCAGTCTTGCCGGGCTTTCCGTGGGTCTTGTGATTGGCCTGATCAACGGCGGGCTCGTCACGTTCGTCGGGCTCGCGCCGTTCGTCGTCACGCTGAGCACGTATGCGATCGCAGGGAGTCTGTCGTTCATCGTCACGGACGGCCACTCGCTGCCGATCTCCGATCCCAACTACTACCTGCTCAACTCCGGCTCGCTGATTCCGGGCTTGCCGAACTATGCGCTGTGGTGCGTGTTGCTGCTCGTCGCGATCGAGTTCTGTCTGCGCAAGGTAGTCGCCGGACGCTGGCTGTATGCGGTGGGCAGCAGCAGTTCGTCGGCGCGTGTGATCGGCATTCCCGTCAATCGCGTGCGGCTCTCCGCGTATCTGATGTCAGGACTGCTGGCTTCGTTTGCGGGAATCGTCAGCATCTCGTACATCAGCAATGCCGAAGCAACGGCGGGTTCGAGCCTCATGTTGCAGGCGATTGCAGCCGTCGTGATCGGCGGCGCGAGCCTCTTCGGTGGAACGGGTTCTGCAATCGGCGCGCTGCTCGGCTCGCTGATGATCACGATTATTCAGAACGGCGCAAATCTGATCGGTGTGAACAGCTTCTGGCAAGGCACCGTGACGGGGATCGTCATTCTTATCGCGGTGCTCGTCGACCGCATTACCAAGGCACGGCGTTAAGCCGCGTTAAACAAGGTTCAAGGAGACAAACATGATCAAGATCACAACGCAAAAGCAGGGCGGCGCGCGCAAGCCATTCGGCCAGCTGGTCGCGGCGGCCGTACTGGTCGCTGCCGCCATGACATCGCAAACGTCGTTCGCGCAGGCGAAGCAGACGGTGGCGTATATCGCGCCATCGCTGGATATTTCTTACTGGCAGTGGGTTGCCTATGGCGTCAAGCAACGCGCGAAAGAACTCGGTATGAACTATGTCGAGTTCACGTCGGAGAATTCCCCCGCCAAGCAGATGGACAATGTTCGTACGGCATTGACGCGTGGTGTCACCGCAATCGTGATGGGGCCCGTCAGTTCGACCAGCACGCCGCCCGTGCTGCGCCTGCTGAAAGAAAAGTCCGTGCCGATCGCGTTCACGGGAATCGGGCCGCAGGCGGGACAGACCGACTTTACTTCGGCTGTGACTGCAAACAACTATGAAACGGGCAAGGCGCAAGGTTCATACGTGTGCAAGCTGGCTAAGGAGCGCGGCGGTAACAAGGTTGCGATGCTGTCGCTGCCACAGGATCGCGAGAACGCGCAGAAGTATATGAAGGGCGCGCAGGAATCGTTCAAGGCCGATGGTTGCGAACTCGTGCAGGTGCTGGAAACACATGGCCTGACTGTCAACGAGGCAGTCTCGCAAGCCAACGACATTCTCACCGCGCATCCTGATGTGAAGGCAATCTACGGCATGTACGACGAAGCCGCCACGGGCGCGGCCAAGGCGCTGCAAACGCGCGGCCTCACGGGGAAAGTCGCGGTCGTGACGGCGGACGGCAGCCCGACGACGATCCGCCTGCTGCGCGACGGCTCGATTCAGGGCATCTTCCTGCAAGAAGCGGTCGGACAGGGCATCGATGCGACGAGCCAGGTGTTCAATGCGCTCAACCACAAGCCGACCACGCAGGAATTGGCGCTGAAGGAACCGCTCGTTACGAAGGACACGATCGATCACCCTGAAGCACAAGCCACTGTAAAGCGCGTGTATCCGCCTTCCGCTGGTAACTATTGAGCAGCGAATTGATCTGCTAGCCGTCCACTTTGCCGTGGACGGCGCTTCGATTTGAACGAATCAACGAGATCCGGAGACACCGTGGACAACTTTCCCATCATCGACCCGCATCATCACTTGTACGATCTCAAGACCGGGAACTATCCGTGGTTGCAGGGGCCGATGCTCGAGCGGGTATTCGGCGACTACTCGGAAATACGCAACGACTATCTCATCGACGATTTTCTGGCCGACATCAAGAACCAGAACGTGGTGAAGACCGTGCATCTTCAGGTCGAGTACGACCACAACGATCCCGTTGCCGAAACGCGGTGGCTGCAGGGCGTGGCCGACAAGCACGGTTATCCGCATGGCATCGTTGGCTTTGCGGACCTGTCTTCTCCCGATGTGCAGGCGGTGATCGAAGCGCATTGCGAATTTCCAAATGTACGTGGAATCCGGCAATGCCTGAATTTCCATCGCGACCCTGTGAAGACGTTTATCGACAGTCCGCATCTGATGAGCGATCGCCAGTGGCGCAAGGGGTATGCGCTGCTCAAACGCTATAACCTGTCGTTCGATCTGCAGCTTTACTACACGCAGATGGATGAGGCGGTTGCGCTGGCGCGCGAATTCCCGGACACGCCTGTCGTGTTGAATCACACGGGCATGCCGGTTGATCGCACGCCGGAAGAAATCGAAGGATGGAAGAAGGGCATGAAACTGCTGGCGTCGGCGCCCAATGTGTCGTGCAAGATTTCGGGGCTGGGTATGGGCGATTGGAAATGGACGGTGGACAGTATTCGCCCGTTCGTCCTGAATGCGATCGACGCGTTCGGCGTGGAGCGATGCATGTTCGCGAGTAACTTCCCCGTTGACAAGCTGTTCAGCACCTATGACGACGTCTTCAACGCGTTCAAGGCGATCACAAAGGAGTTCTCGCCGCAGGAACGGCGTGCGTTGTTCCATGACAATGCGCAGCGAGTGTATCGCCTCTAGGCCTGACCAAACTTCAATATATCTAAGCGGAGCTGGCAGGAACGTCGGCTTTGCTGCAACAACCGGTCGCGGGCGCCGGTCTGACGGAGGGCTGCTCAGGGTCGGGAGTGCGCAGTGACGACTGGCCGTTTCCAAGCAGCGCAATCCACTGGCCGCTTTCGGGCGATGCATTCGACGGGCGGACTGACGCAGCCCGACCCTTCTGAGACGCTCGTTGCACCGCACCGCGAACGGCAGGCACCCGGGGCGCAAGGGCCGTTCGCTATGACCGATTTATACTCCGGTCAATGAAAGCCGGGGATATCTATGTCAAGAGCTATCCTGATCAGCCTTGTCGCTTGCGCGCTGTCCAATGCCGCCTTTGCGGAAACCATCAAGCTCGCATGCCACTTCAATGAAGAAGTAAGTTTCCCGTCCGGGAGCAGGTCATGCCATCAAAGCCTCTAGCTCGCTAATGGCGGCTTCCAAGCCAGAAGGGACATCAATCTGACACCCCGCTCCACCGAGCGGGGGCGTTTCCCCTGTTAATCCCTGTCAGCTTGCCGGATTGCGTGCCATGACGATCCACGCCGCGCCGTCGATCATCACCGACCGCTCGCCGGGGAGGCCCGCGAAGGCGGCACGAACCGCGGCCGAGGCGCGGGCCCGGATGTCGTCGGGCTGATAAGCGAGAGCGCGCGACAGCGGGCCGACCTCGAGTGTCATCTCTACCGCGTCGTCGATCGCCGCATCCCGCGTCCCCCCCTCGCCGGGCTCTGGTGCAAATAGGTTCAATGGATTGGTTAAAGTAGCGATCCAATCAATCTGGTGGCCGGTGATGAGCAAGCGGAAAGGTCTGGAGGGGATGTTCGATGGACGGCATTTTGATCGCGAGATCATTGTTCTCTGTGTGCGCTGGTATCTTCGCTACAAGCTCAGCCTGCGCGATCTGGTCGAGATGATGACCGAACGCGGCCTGTCGCTGGCGCACACGACAATTATGCGCTGGGTAAAGCGTTTCACACCAGAGTTCATCAAGCGCTGGAATCGGTTTGGTATACGTACAGGTCGGTCCTGGCGTGTTGACGAGACCTATTTGAAGATTCGTGGCAAGTGGGTTTATCTGTACCGGGCGGTAGATGGGACCGGGCAGACGGTGGACTTCATGCTCGGAGCAAAACGAGACGTGGCTGCGGCTAAAACCTTTTTCACCAAGGCCATCAAGCATCAGAACCAGCCACCGGAGACGATCACAGTGGATGGGTATGCTGCCACGCACCGGGCGGTGCATGAGATGAAGGCCGATGGCCTGCTGCCTGAGGACACGAAAGTCCGGACCTCGAAGTACCTCAACAACCTGATCGAACAGGACCATCGAAACATCAAGTCGAGAACAAACGTGATGCTCGGCTTCAAACGGTTCAGGAGTGCCGCGACCACGATTTCAGGCATCGAGTTGATGCATCGCATTCGCAAGGGGCAGTTCGACCTCTGCGCTCTCGGGCTCAAGGACACCGCAGCACCCTCCGTTTGGAATGCCGTCCTCTTCAATCAATAAGGTATCCATATTTATACGAAACATCTCGGCCGAACCGGCTATTTGCACCAGAGCCCATATGTATTCCTATACCAATCAGCCGTAACCTTCATCCAGGCAATGTGATTTGCTCGAAGCCATACGGAAGTGCCATCACTACGGACAAGACTTCGTGCGCGCCGAGCACTTCGGCAAGTTCCTTCCGCGCGCGCTGGCTAATGGGTGTGCGCTTTGTGAGAAGGTACAGCGATCATCCGCTTTGCGGCAATATTTGGTAGGTCATCGGCAATATAGAAGGTAGTCCGTCCGGTTTGCGTCCCGCGGGCGACGAATGATCGCTTCGGAGTGAGGCCGACGCGTGGAGTCTTGCCTGAGCTGCAATCTTCAATGGACGGCTGGTTCATCGGAGATGCCATGAGCAGGCGTGTCATGTTCGGCCTATGGCAGCTTGGCGCGCAAATACTCGAGCTGATCCTTCGGTATCTCCGGAACCGCGACAATGACATCGTCGCCCTTTGCCACCTTGTCCTCCGGACTGCCACCGATCGCCCAGTCCATCAACGACCGTGACACCACTTCGTGGCGATTAAATTTCAGGCCTCCAAAGGCATTGACCTCGAACTCCCCGCTGAACTCGAAATATCCGTTGCCTACGGGATCGTAGGTTCCCTCGTACGTGTAGACAATCGGCCAGGTCCGCGGGTCGGTCTTTGGCAGCGGGATGCGCTCGATCCTGCTGACCGTGATGTTGGCAGATGATTTTGACCACTCGGTCGAGGTGGCGAGATTGCGTCGGATCACCGGCGTGCTGATCTCGCCGTAAGGATCGCCTTCCCACTCGATGATAATGTCGGCTTCGGCCGAATTGAGCCGTCCGATGCTCAGGTAAAGCAGATGTAATGAGTAGCTCAACTTGGCCTTCTGGGAACCCGGCATTTTTGCGCGCGCTTCGTTGCTTAGGATCCGCTGGGCCTTATCGTAGGTGAGCGAGAATGAACCTTGCGATGCGGAAACCTGCGCCTGCACGACCGCCACTGCGCCTAGGCCGATTTGCGCTGCATCCGCGATCTCCATGCCGGCGACCAACGCTGCTGCTGGGGTCTGCGCCAGCGAATAGTCCGATTGCTGGACGACGTTACTGGGGCTGCGGTAGACATGGGAATGGGTGACCGGCAGGCTAGCCTGCGTGCTCACCTGTGCGCCGGGCGGCCAATGTACAATCACGTAGGGCCACTCGACCGCGCTCTGCGCTTCATATTTGGCGATGAAGTCCCGGAACTTGAGGGTGACGGTCTTGCCCCCGTATGGATCTACGTAAGTGATCGACGTGCCGTCGGCCGAGCCGTCTCCAGAGATCCCGGTGACGATGGTGGCGTGCGTCCCCGTGTACGGAGCGTCGTAGCCAACGTCGATGTAGAGCGGGCCGTACTTCCGCAATAACTGCTCCCAGCCGTCTGTCGTCGGATTGAATGAGGTGATCGGGACGAGCCCGACGTCCTGGTAGAACGTCTTGGCGGAGGCCGCATCCAGCCCATTGTCGCGGTCGAAGATCTCAACATACCGGGCGCCGGCAGCGGCGAGTGCATTGCGGATCTCGACAGACGCGTTGGTCTTCCATGAGTACAGCATGGCGTAGACCGTCGCCCAGCACGCGTTCGGTTTAGGCTGCGCGATCACCGGCAACATCCCCGGGATCGAATAATCGACCCCGGAAAAGGAACGCGCGTACTCGGCTCGCCCAATCCAAGACAAGCTCTGTGCGGTCTCGGAGTCGGGCCGCTGGAACAGCGCCGCCTCTACCTCCCGGCGTTTCACCAGCCTCGGCAGATCAACGAGATTGCCGTCCTGGTACGCCTTGGTCCACTTTCTCATCTCCGTCGGCACAGCGCCATATTCACTTTGATTGAGGCGCTTCAGGAGCGTCGACTTCTGGAAATTGCCGCCGCCGATGTTGTAGACGAAACTGGCCAGCGCATCGTGCTGGCTCTGGTTGAGCTGGACCTTCACGCTGTCGTTGACGATCTGCTCGAATTCGCGCATGCGCTGCGTAAGCAATTGGGTCGCGCTGTCGTCGGAAATGCCGTTGGCGTAGGGTTGTTCCGTCGCACGTCCGTCGCAGTTCCCAGCGTGCAGTAGCGTTCCATACCCGATGGTGCAGTGGCCGGCGGGGTCGTTGTACATCTTGCCCATAAAGCCTTCGAACCGCTTGATGAGCTCGATGCCGTCGGACGAGACGGTCCGCTTCGTCGGCGGAGCGGAGGCCACGCGAGAAACCGCAAGCGCGCGCAGCACGCTCAGCGACAACACAGTGGTGGCGAGGCTGCTGGCGGTGCTCCGGGAGGACGTGAGATCGTCGGAGCTGATGGTCAGACTGCGCTGGCCTTGAACAACGGGGGCGCTGTCCTTAACGAAATCAAGGCTCTCGAAATCCACCGCATCCGCGATGGAAACGGCACCGGGAAGGGGTAGCGTGCGCAGAAACCCGCGCACGGCCTCGTTCATTATGTTGATGGTCTTGCGGTATGCCGAAGTGACCGCGGTTTCGAAGCTCTGACCGGCCTTCCAGTTGTTCCAGAAGAAGAAGGTCGTGGGCTCTGGTAGATAGTTGTTCCTGATCGAGCCCGAAGACACCCTGGCACCGGCGTCAAGCCAGGCGCCATTGAGCGACGACCCGACGCAATTCATCATGTACACGCTACGGATGGACAGCGGCGCGCCGTTTTCCGCCCTCATGTCGCGGATCTTCTTGCCGTCGATGCCGCTGGCGCCCGAGAGCCAGATTTGGTCGCTGGCGCCATGGGTGAGGATGAAGACGTCAATGGTTTTGCCGGCCTGGGATTGAGCGATAAGCGTGCGCTTGAGATCCAGATACGACGCCGTGCCGTCGCGCAGCACGATGACGTCGCTGAACTTATCGGGCTTTGCGGCCGTATAGCGGTTGATCGCTAGCTCGCCGGACTCCAGCAGGTTATCAGTGACCTCCCTAATCTTCTGCCTGATGAAATCGATGATCTTCTGCCGATAGCTGTCGGGTAGCACGCTCGCCGCAGGAACGCCCGTGAGCAACTTGTCGACCAGTTCGGGAATGCCGAGATCGATGCCGCCGTTCTCGATCAGGATCACGAGTACCCGGTTGGCGGTGGAGAGCGGCGTGGCCCACTGGGAGAAGGGCAAACTGGTTGCGCCACTGCCAGCATCCGCGACCGCCCTTGTTGGCGGGCCGTTCTCACGCAAGCCGCGGGTCCGCGAGATTCGTTTGAACTGGGTGTCCATATCCACGAAGCGGTTTTCCATGGTGCCCTCACTTGCGAGGCGAACAGGCAGGGCTAGATTGCGCCGCGTGCGGTCGCCCGAGCCAGATGCGGCGGATCGAAGAGGCGCGGAGACCGCCTATTTGAATTCGATGTGCCATCGATTGGGTCCGCCTTCGTTTTCAACTAACCTGTCAAAGCCTTCGAGATTGCCGACGGCGTTCCTGACCTCGTCCTCACCGGCAGTGCAGGCCTCGAGGTCGAAGGCAAGCCCGGCGACGCTGCCTGTCAACGCTGCCACTTGCCCGTCGGGAAACCTGGCAAGCACATCCGAAAGACCTTGGGCGATCTCGTTCACCCCGGTCTTGGCCGGGTTGTCGTCGAGCCATTTCTGACATGCGTCGCGTGCATCGCCGGCCGGGTAGGTCCGTTCTATCCATTTACGATCGACTGTAGCATTGACGGCCATGGCGGCGGCCTGCTCGGCCTTCGTGCGCCGGCCGCCGAGAAACCGCACGGCAGGATATTTGTGCCAGAGCGCGTAGGCGCCATTGCGGGCGGCGCCGATAAGACCGAGAGCTTCAATCCTAGGATCCGTTGCCCGCGCCATGGGCGCGACCGGTTGAGCATCGCCGGCCGCGTGCTGCCTGCGAATGGCGTCCAGATCTTCGATGAAATCGGTGCTGTCCGCTTTCGGGACCGACGGGCGATCCTGGCCGGAGAGCTGGCGCCCCTTTGACTGGTCCCGTGTGTCGGCCTTCTGCTTGAGGTCAGAGATCCTATCGAAATCGGCAAACCGGCTCTCCAGTTCGACGGTCCCAAGGTCGTAGGCGTTGGCATACTGCATGCTCTGGGCGATTCGATCGAAGATCGCCTGGCTGTCAGCGGCATCCGGCATCGGCCGCCCGCCGACGTTCTCGCTCGCGCCAGGCGGCGCCTGCCCGATCTTGTCCTTGTCAACGGTCTTTCGGGTCTTGGGGTCGAAGACCTTCTGGCCGCTCAGAATGGACTGCATGTCGGCGATGAAATCGTCGTCGGTGGCTTTGGCCTTGCTAACCGCGGCGTTAGCGGGCGGTTCGGCATGGTCCGCGTTGCCCGGCCCGACAGCGGGCGACAGCGCCTCCGCCTTGGCATCCACACCAGGTGAGCCGGGATCCGCGAGCGGGCCAACGAGTTGCAGAGCCGCGAGCGGCGCGAGCACGTCAAGCTGATTCTCCCCCGACTGGACAGGCGCTTCGGGTAAGGCCGACGCAGGCGCAGGCTGCACCGCCTTCGGTTGCGACAGATCTTGGGCGGCGAGCAAATACTCATCGGATTGCGCGAAGGAGGGTGGTGCAGACCCGACAACGTATTCGTTCCCCTCGCGGCGTGGCAAGCGTTGCGGCAGAACCGCGCCATCATCGCTATTGACGGATAAAACCGCCGCTAGTGACTGCGCGCCGTTACCCGCTGCGCTGCGCGCCGGCTTGCCGTAGTAGTTCGCGACCAGATCCCGGAACGCAGCCGCCGGCAGGCGGCGCGCGTCGCCGTTGCCATAGCAGCGCTTCATCAGTACGTCGAAATCAGCCTGGAAATCCAGTCTCATATCCACCTCTGTCAAGCTCTTACATTCATCTTTACGACGGCGAACGGATCGAATGTCAGAATGACTGCGTTGTTCTCTCGGAATGCGTGTTCGCGGGCGATCTGGATCTTCATTTCCTGGTCGCTGCCAGACATGACCTCGGCAAGCGTCCCATTAAGAACGGCCACGGGACGGAACGTCGGATCGACGACGAGGTTCTTTCCGCGGATCAACAAATAAGGGGTATCGTCATCATCTCGGGACAAGGTGGCGCCGAAGACTTTCGGCGGATTCTGATCGCGCCTGCTCTTCTGTATCTGATTGGCAAGGGCCTTGTAGTCGATCGAGTTGTCGGAGACCTTCTGTAGGTCCACGTTCTTGCGCTCAACATTGTTTAAATCGTCGACTGACGTTACGCCAAGCTTGCGAAGTTGTCGCTTTGTCTTGCTGTCGACCGGAATGTCATCAATCGTGATATCGCTCTTGATCCCCGGTACCTTTGTGGTCGCGCGCACCTGCTGGTCGGTGATCGAGGCAAGCTGGATGGTAATCTTCGATGCTCCCTGCTGGCCGGGCTGGGCCGTGACGAACTTCACTTGGTCGCCGTCGTAGGAAGGAAAGATGTTCAGATCAAGGGCCAAGTCCTTGACAGCATAGCTGAGCGGCTTGTTGATTGCCTTGACGGCCAAGGTTTCGCGCGCCCGATCGAGTTCGACGACTAGGGAATCGACAAACTCCTCCAGTTGCCACGTGGCATTGTCAGGTCCCATCGGGCTCCCCCAAAATTTCGGCGGTGAACCTCACGTGATGGAACGACGGCTGGACGGATGTGTCGACGTAGTACAAGGGAGGGGCCGAGCCGATCGCCAACATGCTGTCGCCACTTCGCCAGATGCTCAGTTCTATGGGCGAATCTATTGCGCATTCGTAGATGCAGGACCGAATGCCGACTCGCTCGTCCACGATGAGACCGTTGAACGAAAGCATCCGCTCGATCAACTGATGAAACGGCATGAAAGCCTCGTCGATCATGGGCGCGCCTCGCCGTTCGTGTGTCTGGCGGACGCGGGGAACGCCGGCGTGAGCATCACTTTCTCGGAGACTTCGATGGTGAAACCCTCGAAGTTGTAGTCGACGGCTTGCGGATCACCCGCGCCCTCGCCGTCGGTGGGATCGTGCTCGTCGGAGAATGCTCTTGCGATCATGGGCGTTCATCCTTCATTGGGAAGTCAAACCTATGACGCGCGCCGCAACGGGCAGCGGAAAGTGCACTCTCTCTTCTGAAGCCGCGACTACCTGTCCGGTATCGTCGGTGCGCGCAACAGTGTTCAGAACGAATTCGAACAGTCGGAAGACCGGCACGACGAAGAGCATTCCGCGCTGCCCGGCCCGGCCCCTGAGCTTGAAGTGGTAGATGAATTCGCCGGCGCCGCGCTTCTCGAACGTCTCGTTGTTAAAGGCAAGTAGCCGCTCCTGATCCAACGGGGCCTGGCCCGGCCATAAGGCAAGCAGCTTGTTGATCTCCGCGAGGCTGAGCTCAATGCCGGCCTTCATACGCCCATTGGCGCGCTGGGTCATTCCTTCCCCGTCCTGCTCGCCCTGCAGAAGCCTGGTCGGCATGATGCCATTGGCCTCGAGAACGCCAGACAGCAGCACCGTGTATTTCCCATTAACGTCGAGCTCCCAGAGCTGCTTGCGCTCGTCGGCGCTTCCGCTCGCCGCGTCGAGCGCGGGCGCTTCCCAGACCTTGTTCCAGAATGGCCGGAACCGGTTCATGTCGGTCAGTTCCTGTTCGGCCTGCGCTGTCAGAGCGCCGCTTCCCTGCTCCACCATGAAGTATTTGCCGACGAGGACAATCTCGGTCGACCCGAGTGCCTTGTACTCGCTGCCGTTTTGGCTATTGAGCCAGCGCATCTCAGCAAACACGTTCAGCGGCCGGTTGGCCGGCAGATGGGCGAGTTCGCCCTCCGAGAACGCAAACGTGATGACGGTGTTGGCTTCCACGTTCTTCTGCTTGAAAGTCTTTTCGTGATGGACCGACTGATCCGACGCGTCCTTGAACGTGATATTGAAAATGGCTTTTGCGAGCGGCTGCCTGGGCATGGGTCCTGCGACGATCAGCTGGATTTTAAACTGCAAGTCCTGGTTCCTCGCGAAGGCGGCCTTGCGTGCATCGTTCCACGGCACGGGGTCCGCCATCACGAACGACAGCACGGCGCTGGTGCTGAGCGCGGACGAGATGCGGACGTCGCCCGACAAGCTCTGGGATCCGGCGAGGCCAAGCGAACTCTGGGTTGCGGTGCCCGGAGCAGGCAACTGCTGGAGAAGTTTCAAAAGCTCGTCGAGGTCGGGGTTGGCTGTGGGCTGCCCTGCGAGTCCCCCTCGCTGCGCCTGCAGCAACTGCGTGAGCAGCATGCGCTTGTCTACATCAGAAAGCAGGTCGGTGACAAGCTTGTTGTCGGCCTGTTTCATCTGCAAGCGATGCTGGTTGGCGGCGTTGACCAGTTGCGGCAGCACTTGCAGGACCGGCCCGATCAGCGCGCCCAACAGAGCGTCGTCAATACCGAAGATGAACGGCCGCGAAAATTGGTAATTGTCGCCGAAGCGATTGCTGGCATTGAGCGTGCCGCTCAAAGATTGCAGACCGCTCAGCGCCTGTGCGTTCAGGCTCGGGATACCCACCAGGATGGTCTTGAGCAAGCCGGCGAGGATATCGGCCTGGCTTGAGGCTGGGCCGCCAGGGCCGGCCGCGGTGGCGTGTTGTTGTCCACCGCCGGCCGCACTGCGCAGCACGTCCGCAACCACCGGCGCGGCAGCCTTAACGATGGAAGCCAGCAGATCTTCCAGAGAAGCCTGCGAAGCAAAGGCCTGTCGCGCGGTCCTGCAGGGAACGACGCGCGCGGGCACGAAGGGTTCAATCGCGTTCATGGTGCCTGCAGCCAAAGGAAATGGCACATCGATGTCGCCCGGAAGGCCGGTCGCACCAGTGTTTCCGACCGGGAGCGGGAGCACGTGCGAGAACGCCGGCGACATGCCGTCCTTTGTCTTGAAGCTGAACAGCTGCGCATAGACTGGTCCCCGCGGGAGCTTTCCGGATGGTATGGCGATCTCCGTCGCTGAGTTGAGGAAGCTGCCGGCGGCGCTGTTCGTGGCAATTGGGGTTGTGTAGAAGACACCGTCGACCCACTCGATTCCAGACTTGCGCTGCACACTCTTCCCAAGTTCGAGCCGGTAATAGCGGCTCGTCCCCGTATCGGCGCTGAAGCGAACGTCCCCCTTTTCGGAAGACAACAGGTCGAGAATCGCCAAGGCCATGACTGATCATGTTTCTAGCGCGCCGGCGGTGGCAATTGGCCAGGAGCGCCAGGCGCGCCCGGCGGCTTCAGCGCGGCGACACCGCCGTCCGCATACATGTTCGCAAAGTTGTCGAGCTTGAAGTAATCGGTCTTGAACTTTATGTTCACGTGACCGGTCAGCTTCGCGGTCAGATCGTCGGTCGCCTTCTTGTCCGAAGTGTTGACCTGAATATTGGTATTGCTGATGCTCATGCTGCCGCTCGGGCCACCGAAGAGGCTGCCGAGTACGCCACCGCCGTACTCCAGGTCCGCCTGCACCACGTTAATGTTCTGGTCGTCATGATGCGAGGTGCTGTCGCGGGTGGCGTGGATGGTGAACTCGACGCCGGCGTCGATCTCGCCTTTCTCGACCACGAGCCGGGTAACGCCCATGAGCAGCACTTCGCGCAGGGCGGCCCTGTGCTCCTTGGCCATCTCGACCTTGGCCTCAAGGATGTGGCGCTTCACCTCCGCATCCGCCAAGTCCACTTTTTCGTTGTCGACGGTGGTCAGAATCAGCTTGTCAGCCTTGCTGCCGTCGGGGTTGGTAGTAGATTCCTTGTCCAGGTTGTATTTGTCCTGGTGCTTCTCCACCAAGCGCCCGAAGGTGTCATCGTCCTTCACTTTCTTGATGAAGTCGGCGGTCGATTTAGTGCATTCCTTCATCAGCTTGATATAACTGTCGGTCTGCGTCTTCATCACCTTGAGATTGGCATCGAATACCGCCTTCAGCAGGTCCGCGACAAACTTGGGAAAATCTACGGAATCCACAAGCTCTTTGAACGAGCGCGTGTCCCCACCGAATGCCGGGTCATAGCCCTTGTAGCCCATGTCGGCCCCTGAATCGGTTGCCATGGGTCGGGAAAGGGGCCGCTGTCCCGTGACTCCATACTTAGCTTGTTCCTTGGCGATGTATTCGTCGACCATGGACAAATAGATGCTTTTCTGCTCGTCGATCGGCATTGCATGGAATACCGCACTGCCCGCCAAGACCTCTCGCGCCATCTGCCGGGCGGTATCCTTGATCTGCTGCTCGCTCGGAACCATGGTCAAGTCGTTTTGCATGATGTCACACCGTCGAGGAAATTGAGGAGATCAGAAGTCCCATTCATCGGCGCCCGCATGCGCAGCTGTCGGCACTGGCTGTGGCATGTACCGCGTGCCCGTAGCGGGCATCGAGTCTACGCCCGGTTTCGCTGCTTTACCTTCGGCGTCCTTGGTCAGTTCGTCGGTCAGAACCTCCTGCAAGATACTCTGGGTGGTGATGTAGGCGTCGACGTCGCTGATGAAAGACGAGAAATTCTTGTCGTCCTCGAACGACGGCGGATTGTAATCGGCGACCGCCTTGATGATCGCGTGGCCGAGCTTTGCCTTGTTGTAGTAGACGGTCGACTTCGGGCGCACGTTCTTCATCGCCACATAGAGTGTTTCGACCACCCGCCACCAAGTTCCCCCGGCGGGTACAATCTGCCGCAGGATCTCCGGGTGCATGAATATGCGCTGGATTACGAAGTTCAGCTCGGCATAGATAAGCGGTGAAATAACGTTGGCAATGCCGGTGCAGTGGGTCGAGAGGTTGTATTGCAGATCCTCCACCGCCTGCATGACGTTCTGCCGCGACACGAAGCTGTCAGGGTTCGGGCTCAACTGCGCTCGCTCCAGGTATTTCGCTGATTCCAGCATCAGCACCTTCCATAGCTTGTCGAACTCCGGGTTCGGCACGATATCTTCGGTGATCTGGGCATTGCCCCAGTTGAACACCTGACGGTAAAACATCTGCCGTTCCGCCGGTCGCGTCCGATCGACCAGTTGCTTTGTCTTGAGATCGGTAAACTTATTTGAAAAGACGTAGGTCTGAAGATCGTCTCGTAATTGGCTATCCTCAATGGTTATGCTACCCCGTACCAGGTACTTGTGCGTGAAGAAATTTACGACGCTGAAGGTGTCCAACTCGTCCCCGAGCACCATGTCGTAGTAGAGCTGGGCAGCGCAGCGGATCGCTGACTGGCTGATTTGGATCTGCGAGGAGTCGTCCTGCAGATAATCCACGGCGAAATCCTTGTCGGAATCCTCCGTGACGGCCGTCTGTGCGCTATCGGTAATGTCTGCCGCGCCATTGATTTTAGAGATGAACAACGGCATGAAGTATTCGGCATTTGTCGCAGTGATGGGTATCGGCGAACTCTTGATGTATTTGACTAGCAGCGGCTTGATGCCAGAAGGAATCGAGCCGATCTTTACCTCAACGTTCTTGATCAGCGTCATCTCGTTGATGTTGAACGTGTAGTCGTGGATCAGCGCCAGCACCGACTTGCGGAACGACGCCGACGACAGCGACGGGCCGGCGCCGGTGAGCCTGGCGACCAGGTCACCCCGCTTGTTGTAGTCCGGTACGTCGAGGTGCTCGTCGGTGACGACGGACCTTGCAGCGCTGACGACCGCGTAATTCACAATGTTCTTGACGCCGGCCCGGTTTCCCAGGACGAAGTTCCTGATGCCAATAACGTCAACATCCTGAACTTTCATCACTAGGAATGCGTACGTAATCAGGTAATCGACGATCGCCGAATGCCCGTCAATAACAGTCTGGGTGTTGTAGTCCAGCGTGGACCAGTTGGCCGAAAGGTCACCTTGGAAGGCGTACTTCAGCTCGGACAGGGCAGGCACTCGGTCAATGTATTCAGACAGGGTAAGGTGATTGTTCGGGTCGCCGCGGTCATTGCTGAGGATGCGCCCGAGGCTGGCATCCTCCCAGTCCGCCCCAGTTTCGGAAATACGCTTCGGCGTCAGTGGATGCTTGAGGATGGACTTGACGTCTCCGCCGCCCGATTGCTGGCGCGCATTTGGCTGCGCTTGGTGGCTGGCTGTGAAATCCGGCGGGCTGAAGATGCTCTTGCCCATTAAGGTATTGAGCTCGTCAAGAATGCTCTTCACTGTCGGATCTACATCGGAGACGAACCCATTAGTCGTAATCAGGGGCCGCCTGATCCTGAAGGCGGAGCCGCCGTTGACCGGAAACGATGTTCCACCGTCGAAACTGAGATTGACTGACATCTCGATTTACCTCCCGCCTGAATGGTCAGCGGAGCGAATGAGCCAAGAGTTTGAACGCATCAGCAAGGTTTAGCAGCCCGTATCCCGCGCGTTCGCTTCGAAATCGGCTATCGGCCTTGTCCGACGTGCTCTTCAGGATAAGCGCAATATCCTCATTGGAAAGCTTCGTACCGTTTTCCATGGCATAGGATTTCATCAATCCCAAGGCACCCGCAACAAACGGAGATGCCTGTGAGGTCCCAGACGCGAACGCGTAGGTATGGTGCGCGAACGAGCTGTAGATGTTCACACCCGGCGCTACGACCAAGATATTCGCACCATAGGAAGTGAAGGTGGTGACCTGCCCGACGCTATCGACAGCGCCGACGGCAAATACGCCTGGCAGTGCGCCGGGATAGTAGCGTTCGGCAGTGCCGTCGTTGCCGCTCGCTGCCACCACTGTGACGTTCTTGCTCAATGCATACCGGATGACATCCTCATGCGGCAGTCCGCCGCCCGTGTGCTTGATCCCAAGGCTCATGTTGATGATGTCTGCCCCGCGATCAACTGCCCATTTGATGCCGGTATTGATGTTGTCAACGATACCCGCGCCGACTAGGCCGCCGCCGCTTTTCATCGTCGCCAGTACGCGAACCGGCATAATCCGGCACCCAGGCGAGACCCCCTCGTCCATCGCTATTCCCCGGCTGGCGACGATCCCGGAAACATGAGTGCCGTGTCCGATCTCGTCTTCCGGGGCATCATCGTAGCCGTCGATGTCGCCGATGAAGTCCGACGTATTGAGCCCCGTCAGATCCACGAAATCGGCGCGGTCGGCAATCTTGCCCTGTAGCTCTGCATGATCGAGGTTGACGCCGGTGTCTAGGACCGCGATTTTGATCTCAGGTATTCCCTTGGTCATCGCTCGCGCGTAGGGAAGATAGATTAGATCGGAAGGCCGCTGGATCCCGAGCGAGGCGCCAAGCGCAAACTGGTGCGCCGGTATTTCCGCCTCTCCGACCCGCAAGTCACGAACATCCTCGACTGCCGGGATGGCTTTTATCCGCTGCAGGAGATCTCTGGGCTGGCAGGCGTCCTGCTGAAGAATCAACCGGTAAGTCCGGTCCAGACCTTCGCGCAACTCTGCTGCACTCCATTCGCCTGCTGCAGCCTGGTATTCCTGCGTGACCCAGAACTTATAACCCAGTTCCCGCAGCAAGCGATCCACATCGGGATGAAAAGTCTCCCGCAAAGCCGACTTGTCGTTAATAAAATCAACCCAATATGGGATACCGCGACCGTCGACCAGCCGCTTGAACAGCTTGACGACAAGGTGAGGCTTCATCGGCCATTCCCCAGTACGCTCAAGTACCGGCGGCGGAGCCTGCCGGATTGGTGGCTTCGTAGCCGATGTTGGTCTTGCTCGTACGCTGACATCCTGAACCCCAAGGTTCAATGCGGTGTTTGGAGCAAGCCATGGCATTGGGATGCAACGGCGCGATCCACTTTTGATGCGGGCTTCGTAACGCTGGAAGGCTTGGCGTGGCCTCCGTCGAATGGAACAATGCGTAGATAGGAATTTAGTTGAGAAATGGCATGTGTCAAGGTAGTTTATATGCCCCCGCGCACCAGCGGCGGATAGTCTCGTAGCTGACGTTCACGCCGCGCTCGAACAGTCATTCCTCGATGTCGCGCAGGCTGAGCTGGAACCGGAAGATCTGCCGAAAAATCTCGGGCCTACCGACAGTACGATCGAGAGCTAAAGTCGGAAGTGGTGTACGGGGATTGAGGCGGGAGATTGAAGGCGGTCGAGGTTTCAGCTGAGAATCTGATCGTCAAAGGGCGGAAACAAGCAAACAATAAACCATCCACCATGAGCAAGTACGGAAAAAGAAGTCGTCGGACGGGCACGACCGGCGCGAATGTCCGTTACCGTGAGGATAGTGTTGAAAAAGTCGCTGTGCGCCGTTGCCGATCCGCTCGGCGAAAAATGGATCTCTCAGATCGGTCTACACGCCGCTCGTGCGTGTCAGTTAAGGGCAAAGTGACCCATGAAAACCTCCCGATACGGAGGGGTACCGATTTTTTCAACACTATCGTGAGCAAAACCGCCGTTCGATTGTCCGCGCGAAAGTGCGGGCGAATGGCCGCAAGTGTTTAGGTTGCTGCCTTTGCCAGCCGGCCATCGAAACGGGTCATGGCGGGTTCGCGCTCGCCCCTAGGATGCTCTTTAGAGTCTTCGCGTTACGCTGTCCCTGATCTTCCCAGTTATTAGTCTATGTACGGCGCCGTTACCGTACTGCAGCCTGAGGACCGTTGCGACCTGTTTGGGCCACTCAGTCAATGTTAGCGACAGTCCGCTTGCAGGCTGACCATGAGACGACCGCACGCCGCGCGGCCCCAACAAAACGGTTTGCCCGACGGTCACTTCAAAAATATTCAAGTATCTGATTGTGGAGCGTGGCCGACTTCAGAAAGCAGCGCTGGTATGCGCGCAGGTCGCGCCGCGAATCAGATACCAGATATCGGCCAGCACCGGTGACGCGACGGCGCAGACGGCCGGTTTTTTTCCGCTTCGCGCTTGTTGACTCCGTCAGGTTTCCGCTCGACGAAGCTGGCCTCGTGATCCTCATGCCGCCACCTGTTCGTCATTGTCCGCCGTGGCAGCAGAGTCTTCCTATTCTGCGTCCGGAAACGTGTCCGCGTCGTTAATCGCCTATGAATTGGCTGAATGCGTCTAAAGTCCCCGAATAATCGACCGCTGATATGCCGGTGAGCCGAACGAGCCGGTAACTGAAAATCCCGGGCCTTCGCTGACCATCCCTCGTACAGGTCGCAAATTCAGTGGGTTGCCAGTGATGGGGTTGGCCGCCGGATTATAAAAGGGGGCTGCGACCGGGTTGAGTAACCAGAGGGCCCGCCTCCAGGCCATCCCATCTGGGGATTCAAATTTTTCTGGCGCCTCTGGTCGGCCATCCGCTGCTGATCCATGCGCTCGTGCTGCTCGATCGCCTTGCGGTCAAGTTCTTGCTGCTGCCCGCGCAAGAGCGATCGCTGGTACGCCGGCGTGCCAACGGTTACGCTACCGGTCTTTGCCGCGCGATCGAGCGTCACCGTGCCCTGCGACTTGTCGAACTTGCCACGCCAGACCGACAGGCTGCCGATGTGGTCGGCCTCGAAACTCGGGTATGCGCGCGGTGTACCTGAGTTGGTATCTGGAGCGTGCTGGTTATGGCAAACAACCGGTGGAGCAGTTCAAGATCGCCGAATACGCGGTCGAGAACACATTGGCGCACGCTCATGAGACGGGGGAGTGGCGGCTCGCGTCTGAGGCAATCAGCGACTTTGAAGCGCTGCTGACGCTGTATGACGCCCAGCTCGCAAGGGCTCCTCTTCACGAAGTATTCGAAGCGGAGCGGCAACTGAGGGGGTTTTTGATGGGAACGGACCATTCACCGATCCCGTAATCGACGTATCGGCAAGCCTTGGCAGATTATCATTCGGGCCGAGATCCTGCCGACTGGGTAGGTGCATAATTGATTCGGCTGCCAATATAGTTCGCATTCCTTTATTTGACATAATTATATTAATCAACCGAACTGGTGTTACGGCAAAGCTGTAATGTCGTACCTGGGCAAAGCTGAAACGTCGCATGTCATGCTGGCTGACCTTTGACGGGAGGCTCGCATGACGACATCCGGGACGATCACCATGACGATGCGCGAGGTTGACCGGCTCAGGACGATCCAGTCGGTGGTCGATGGCATGCTGATGACGTGGCAGGCCGCAGAACGGCTCCATCTGAGCCGGCGTCAGGTTGAGCGGCTGACCGTGCGCTATCGCAGCCAGGGCGCTTCGGGACTGCTGTCACGGCATCGTGGCCACCCGAGCAACTACCAGTTGGCAGACGGCGTGGCCGAGCGCGCATTGAACCTGATCCGGGATCGTTACCCGGATTTTGGGCCGACGCTCGCGTGCGAGAAGCTGCGTGAATGTCACGGGCTGGCGCTGTCGAAGGAAACGGTGCGGCACCTGATGACAGATGCCGGCTTGTGGATTCCACGCCGGCAGCGGCCGCCGAAGATCTACCAGCCGAGAAGCCGTCGTGCGTGTCTGGGCGAGCTGGTGCAGATTGACGGCAGCGATCACCGCTGGTTCGAGGAACGGGCGCCGGCGTGCACGCTGCTGGTGTATGTGGACGATGCGACCAGCCGGATCATGGCGCTGCACTTCACGGCGACCGAATCGACCTTCAGTTACTTCGAGGTGACCCGGGTGTATCTGGAACAGCATGGCAAGCCGGTGGCGTTCTACAGCGACAAGGCGAGCGTGTTCCGCTCGACGCAGACGGCAACGACCGGCGGCAAAGGCGTGACACACTTCGGCCGGGCGATGTTCGAGCTGAACATCGATGGGTTATGTGCGAATTCGAGTCAGGCCAAGGGGCGCGTCGAGCGCGCGAACCTGACGCTGCAGGACCGGCTCGTCAAGGAACTGCGGTTGCGTGGCATCGACACGCAGGAAGCGGCCAATGCCTATGCGCCCCGCTTCATCGCCGACTACAACACGCGCTTTGGCAAGGCACCAAGGAGCGCATTTAACGCACACCGGCCACTGCGTGCGGACGAGGACCTCGATACCATCCTGACGTGGCGTGAACCGCGTCGGGTCACGCGCTCGCTGACGCTGCAGTATGACCGGGTGATCTACCTGCTCGACGATACGGAAGCGACCCGCAGGCTGGTCGGACGCTACATCGATGTGTATGAGTATCCGGATGGGCGCATCGAGATCCGCGCCGACGGTGCCGCCCTTCCCTGCAGGCCTTACGACCGGCTCTCCGAGATCGATCAGGGCGCCGTGGTTGATCACAAGCGGCTGGGTCACGTGCTGCAGGTCGCGCAGCTGATCCAGGCGGATCGCGATAACCGCCGTGCGTCGGGTTCACCATCACGAACCAATCAGGGCGAAGCGCCGCGGCCGAAGGTGCGCCCCACCGGCACCCGGAAGCAGCGCGAGATTACCGTTGAGGATCTGAACACCGCGATTGGCAGAACCACGGCCAGCCTCCAGGACCCTGTACTCAAAACCTCGTCAAAGAGATAACAAAGGCACAAACCACGACATTTCTACTTTGCTGCCACTACGACATTTGAGAATGGCCTCGACAACTGGTATGTTTGGGAGCGTTGCGTTTTTATGGCGTCCACCGACGACAGATCAAGGCTCACGGCCGGAATTCGCGCAACAGAAACGGCCAGGGCAGCGACGCAACGGTTCCTGCTGGCTTTTCCTTGCAAAACATTACTCAGGCGTCGATAAACGCTGACACTGGCCATTCCCTTTGTCGCTCAACACCGCGCCGTAGGTGCCAAGAGTCAACCTCATTGATGTAGGCGCCAAATTGTAATGTCGCATCTCAGCTAAATACAGATGTCGCAGCTTATTTGCGACGGCATGCCATGCTTGACCTCCGATTCCTGTGGAGGCTTTGTGTGGCAAGACCGGAGATGATTACGATGAGCATGCGCGTGTCCGACCACCTTCGTGACCGCCCAATTACTTATGCTCCTGCCACCGGTCACTGCCCGAGGTCGATCGGCGGCACGCGAGCCTTCGCGGTCATTCAACCCCAACAGTGGAACGTCCGGATGCAACCGCATAGCGGACCGCGCGTTCGAGATAGACGGTGTTCCCGAGGAGCCACGCGATCAGAAAGAGTCTGCGTTCGATGCGACCGAGCTCGCGCAGGGCGCGCGCGGGTCCATTTTGCCCGGGGTAGCTCGCGAGCTTGCGAAGCATGAGCGAGGCTGTCACCGTACCTTGCTTGATTGAGATGGCCAGTCGCAGGAATTCCTACCACGGCGCGAGGAGAATCCTGGTGTTGATCGGTTTGTCGCCGAGAAAATGCGTCGGGCCGGCATCGTGGAGCGCGAAATCGAAGGTGTCTGGCGTATGCCTGACGGTCTGCCAGAACGGGGCCGCCAGTATGACGCACAGCAGCTCGGTGGTGGTGTCGCGGTAGAACTAATCGCATCCGCACATCGTGAACATGAAATCAGCGCACGTCGACATGGATCTTTTCGGCCGGGAAATCCAGATGGCATTCACCCGCTGCCGGCCGCGCGACTACAGGCTCTGCGCTCCGCCGCCGAGATGCGACAGCAGGCTTTGCATCGGAGCAGACAGCGTGTGCCATTGCTGGAAGCACAGACAAAGCCGTCTGCGTGCCCAGTTATCGCTGATCGTAATAGTTTTGAACGGATATCTGCGTCGAAAGCGCCTGGCGACCGCCAGTGGGATGATCGCTACCCCCACTCCCTGCGACACCATCTGGCACGATCCCTCGAAGCTCTTCATACGGATACGGAGTTCTAACGTCTTGCGCAGATCGGCAGCGTGTTCGTCGATATGATCCTGAAGCGCGCTCCCGGCCTCCAAGCCAATAAACCGTTCATCCGTGACATCAGCAAAGCAGATTGCCTTCGATTCTGCGAGTCTGTGCGCAACAGGAACAATCAGGACGAGATGGTCACTAGCGATAGGCTGGATTGTGAGGCCTGTGGCGTTGACCGCATCCGATACCACGCCCGCTTCGGCCAGGCCTGCGGCAATCATCTTCACAATCTCGGCACTCGTACGCTCTCTCAGATCAATGTTCAGGCGCGGACGCTGAGCCAGCCACGGTGCGAGCTTCTGCGGCAGGAGGCCCATCAACGCCGCCGTATTCGCGTACAGCAGCAACGTACCTCGCGTACCGGCGCCAAAGTCGCGCAGTTCTCCCTGCAATAGGCTGTGCTGTCGGAGTATCAGACGCGCATGGTGCGCTAAGGCCTCTCCTGCCTCGGTGGTTACCACCCCGTTGCGGCTTCTTTCAAGCAGGGCGACACCGGCATCCGATTCGATGTTACTGATGCGCTCGCTTGCCGAGGCCAATGCAAGATTTGCCTGTCTGGCCCCGGCTGTAATGCTGCCGGCGTCGACCACACAGAGGAACAGACGCAGATCCGCGAGATCGAATCTCATGCAGCCACCTTGACAGATTACCTTCGGACAATCCGAAGGTAACATCGGAAAAACCGCATTGTGCCAGTTCCTGGTTGGAGGCGTAATACCCTGCATGAATACTCTGAACATCGAATTGACCGGCCTGCTCCTTGCCACTTTTCTCGGAGCCGGTGTCGTTAAAGGCGTAACCGGAATGGGCTTGCCCACGGTTGCAATGGGCGTGCTTGGGGCTACCATGTCACCGCTTACGGCGGCGGCGATCTTGATAATTCCGTCGTTCGTGACCAACGTGTGGCAAATGCTGGCTGGGCGAGACACACTCCGCCTCATGCGACGGCTGTGGGCAATGATGCTCTGCATCGTGATCGGTACCGTTCTGGGGACGCGACTGCTGGTAGTCGTCGATCCCGTCTGGTCGGGACGTGCTCTGGGAATCGCCCTGATCGCCTATGCGGCCTATGCACTGTTCTTGCCAACGCTCTCGGTCCCGGAACGGCTCGAGTTCTGGCTTTCGCCCGTCATCGGCATTGTTACCGGGTTGTTGACTGGCGCCACCGGCGTCTTCACGATTCCCGCTGTGCCCTATTTGCAATCGTTCGGTCTTCAGAAAGACGAGCTCGTGCAGGCTCTTGGCCTTTCGTTCACCGTCTCCACGGTTGCACTCGCAGGAGGGCTCCTGGCCAATGGCGCGTTCCGGCTCGACCAGCTCGGCCTGTCGCTGCTGGCTGTCATTCCCGCTCTCGCTGGAATGTGGTTGGGCTCGATAGCGCGGCAGAAGATCAGCCCGAAAGCCTTCCGCCGTTGCTTTCTCCTATTCCTCATCATCTTGGGCCTCGAACTGACGCTGCGTCCGTTCTCCTGAGTCCTGGCCACCTAATGAAGAGTTCACACCATGAGCCGTATCGCTATTCCCGACATCATGTCCGCAACCGGCGCCATTGCCGATATCTATGCGCGGGTGAAGAAGATTTCCGGTGGCCGCGTCCCCAATACGTACGCCGCGTTGGGCTACCTTGTACCGGCGTCTCTGGCTGCGGTGCTCGATGCCCAGCGCACATTGAACTCGAGCAGCCTGAGCCGGCAAGAGCACGAAACCATCAAGCTGCTAGTCAGTGAGAAGACCGGTTGCGACGTTTGTGTGGCCGCGCACAGCTTCGTGGGCAAACTAGTGGGCCTGCCGGTCGATGCGCTGCGCGCCATTCGCGCGGGGCAGCCCACGGGTGACGCCAGGCGTGATGCCCTGGTGCGCTTCGTGTCCCACCTGCATACCACGAGCGGCACGATCAGCGAGGACGAGTTTAATGCCATCCGCGCGGCCGGCTACACCGACACCCAATTGGCGGAGATCTCGCTGACCATTGCGCTCGGCATCTTCACCAATACCTTCAATCGTATGAACGGCACCGACGTCGACTTTCCGCA
Source organism: Paraburkholderia sp. FW306-02-B (assembly GCF_058782725.1). NCBI lineage: Bacteria > Pseudomonadati > Pseudomonadota > Betaproteobacteria > Burkholderiales > Burkholderiaceae > Paraburkholderia > Paraburkholderia sp. FW306-02-B. Next base: position 33,555 of record NZ_JBYSXZ010000003.1, on the reverse strand, counting down.
AGTCGAGTAAGCCGCCTTGCCGGGCGTGCATGGCATCACACATCCAGGTTTCGCCCGGCTCCTCATGGACGTAACGCGTGCCGATACGAGAGATATCAAGCCGTTGTCGTGGAATAGTCAACGGCTTCGCGCAACTGGCGCTGCGCAATGGGTCACCCTCAGGGAACGCAAACCGCGCTTCGACGTCGCCTCCCGTCGGCCGGAGCCGCGAACCACCGCGCGCCTGGACATTACCACGATCTTGTCATGGAGACATGCAATGCCTGAACACACTTCTCTTCTGGCCTTCGGCCTCGTCGCACTGGGCATCGCGCTTACGCCGGGCCCGAACATGATTTACCTGGTCTCACGTTCGATCTGCCAGGGCCGCGCCGCGGGGCTGATCTCGCTAGGCGGCGTCGCGCTCGGATTCGTCGTCTATATGTTGTTTGCGGCACTGGGCATCACTGCGCTGCTACTCGCGGTGCCGTTTGCGTACGACGCTTTGCGCTTCGGCGGCGCACTTTATCTGCTTTGGCTTGCGTGGCAAGCGGTGAAGCCGGGCGGAGATTCGCCGTTCCAGGTACGCGACCTGCCGGCCGACAGCCCGCGCAAGCTGTTCATGATGGGCTTTGTGACGAATCTGTTGAATCCGAAAATCGCGGTGCTTTATCTTTCGCTGCTACCGCAGTTCATTGATCCGCGGCACGGTAGCGTGCTGGGCCAGTCGCTCGCACTCGGCTTCGTGCAGATCGCGGTGAGTATCAGCGTGAACGCGTTCGTCGCGATGACGGCGGGTTGGATCGCCGGATTTCTCGCGCGCCGGCCCAGATGGTTTGCGATGCAGCGCTGGATGATGGGAACTGTGTTGACGGGCCTGGCCGTTCGGATGGCGATGGAAGCGCGACGGTAGCGGATTTGCGCGCGCGGGGAGCGCGCCGCAGGCTTCAGGTAAGCGCGACCCCGATGAATTTGTGCAGTTGCGAACCCGCGGGAGTCGAGCGCGGCTCGCAACGCACGTTATACAGATCGAACATGCCCTGGCGCAATTCGTCATGCTCATCAAACCCCAAGTGACGCCCGGCATGTCTCATGAGCGATATCGGTCAATGATCTCGAATAGTCGATGACACGATGTGGCGAGGTGCTGTTCAGGTGCCGTAGCAACCCCGAGCAAAAGGCCAGGTAAAGTCCAGGACGGATTTGCGAACCACACGGACAAAGGCGATGGCGCCATGCCAACGGTCATCGCTTCGCGAACGATCCGCACGTCGGGTGCGCCGTCGGGGAGTCGGAGAAGTACTGCCAGGCCGGCATTAACCCACTCCGCGTCGCGCATTCGCAACTGCTCGGATAGTGCGTCACGCTGGGCAGAATATAGACGCTTGAGCCGACGCACGCGCCGGATGTAGTGGCCGTCATGCATAAATTGAGCCGTGGCGAGTTGAACCACTGGTGATGGCGCGGGGGCAAGTGTTGCGGCTACCTCGGCGAATGCGTTGGCCAGTTCGGTTGGCGCCACGACGAATCCAAGCCGCAGAGCCGGGCTAACAGTCTTGCTGAAGGAACCGATGTGGATGACCCGCTTGCCCTCGCCCAAGGACGCCATGGCAGGTGCCGGCCTGCCTTGCAGTTGTAGCTCGCCGAGGTAGTCATCTTCAATGATCCAGGCATCGCTCGAGGCCGCCCACTCAAGCAGTTGAAGACGTCGCCTCAACGACAGCGTCGAGCCCAGGGGAGCCTGTTGACCGGGCGTCAAGACGGCTAACGCAGCGTCCTCGGCTTTCTCGATGCCATAGTCTACGTTGAGACCGTCTGCATCCACCGGTATCGGCACGATATTCAAGCGAGCGAGCTCCAACCCTTTTCGGGTGACCATGAAACCGGGTTCTTCCATCCAGACTTTCTTACCGTCCAAACCTAACACCCGCAGGGCCAGGCCTAAGCCGGAGCTGTATCCCGAAGTGATAAACACCTGCTCAGGGTGGCAGTGGAAGTTTCTAGCGATGGAGAGATTGCCCGCGATCTCCCTGCGCAGTTCGAACTCCCCTCTTGGATCGGGATAGAGCAGGGACGATAAACATCCGGTTTTCAGTAGATTGGAAGAGCGCGCCCGTGAAAAAAGCTTCTCCGGTAGCCCTTCAAACGCCGGAATGCCGAGCTGAAAGATCGCCGGCCCAGCGTTCATCTCCTCATAGGCCCTCATAAACGGTCCGAGCCGCGGCGCTCGGGGTTGAGTCGCTGCCACGCGGGGCCGCGGGGCCACGCGGGTACCCCCTGCCCCGAATGTTTCGATCATCTGCGCGTCGGACAACCGTTCATATGCCGCTTGAACTGTTCCGCGCGCCACGCCGAGCTGCGCGGCCAGGTCCTGCCACGAGGGCAGTCGGGTGCCAGGTGCGAGCAGGCCTGACCCTATGGCCCTGCTGATGCTCTCACGAATTTGTTCTGCCAGGGACAGCTTCGCTGTCCGGTCGAGCTGAATCTGCAAGTCTGAATCCATGTTCTTAGTACACACAAAAATGGGTGATCTTGGTTCTTCAATTCGCACCATCGATGGTACAGAATAATCGCACCATCGTTGATACAAATGTAAGGCCAACACGGAGATAGCTGGCCATGATCATTCGTCCGATTCTGTCTGCGTTTTGCGTGAAAGCTGCGAGCTTCGTAAGCGCTGGCGCTGCTGCACACGAGGCCACCGAAATCGTGAAGCCGAATTTTGAACAGGAGATCCCCAATCTGCGGGCAAATCGCTGGTCGCTATAGAAGTTCGTACACGCCGGTCGCTGATTCGGTACCTCACCTGCACGAGAAATTCGCTTTCGTTTGCGCGTAGGTGGTATCCGGCGCAATCGAATCCAGGATTAACGATGGTGAAGTAAGCGTCTACCGCGTCGGAGAGATTTGATCCGAACCGCCTGACGCGAACCATTGCATCTGCCGGAACGCAAGCAAATCCAAACCTGCAAAGCCTCTCGTACCACAGCCTATCCTGTCACCTATAGGATGAAACATGACCAATGCTGTCATCGAATGTATTTTGAGCCGCAGCGCCGCCAAGTATTACGATCCTGCCGCTACGTTGAGCGACGAACAGATCTGCGAGCTGGTGCGGATCGGCACCAGTGCGCCGACATCCTTCCACTTGCAGAACTGGCGCTTCATCGCCGTACGCACGCCTGAGGCCAAGGCCCGGCTGAGTCCGATCGCCTGGAACCAGCCCGCAATCACTGATGCGGCGGTCACCTTCATCGTCTGCGGCCAGCTGGTCGATACGAGTGTCATACCGGAGCGCTTGGCTCCGCTGGTCAAAGCGGGCGTCATGCCGGCCGCGATGGTGCCGGAATGGGAGAACCCCGCACGCGATCTGTACATGGCGTACCCGCAGCGCCGGCGCGACGAAGCCGTACGCACCGCCACCTTCGGCGCGTCGGCGATGATCTATGCGGCCCGCTCACTGGGTCTGGGTTCGACGCCGATGATCGGTTTCGATGCCGAAGCGGTGCACCGCGAGTTCGGACTGGCCACGGACGAAGTGCCGGTCCTGCTGCTGTCCGTAGGAGCCGAGCGACCGGGAAACTGGGCGCAGAAGCCGCGTCGTCCCGTGGCCGATGTGTTGGCGCTCGTTTAATGATCGGTGGAACCGATGACACGTGGAAGGTACGCGGTAAGACCCGCCACTCTGATCCCGAACAGGCGCTCGATGCCGCCATTGCCTTCGTGAAGCGGCCGGAGAAAAGAGGCATGAATATCCTGCATATCGATTGCAGCCCGCGACCGGAGTCGCACAGTCGACAGCTGTCGGCGGCGGTCGTCGAGAAGCTTCTCGCGATCCTCCCCGACGCGCATATTCACCGCCGGGATCTGGGATATGAACCGATACCTCATACCGGGGCCGCCTATGCCGCCGCGCTCTCGACGCCCGCGTCGCTGGCCGCGGCGGGGCGGTCCGCCGACGCAGTACTTCTGGCCGAGGGACTTATTCAGGATGTCGAGCGTTCCGATGTCATCGTCATCGGAACGCCGATGAACAACTTCACGGTCCCGTCCGTCCTGAAGGCGTGGATCGATCAGATCCTTCGTGTCGGCCGCACCATGAAGTCGACACCGACCGGCAAGGTCGGAATGCTTCGGGACCGTCCCGTATTCGTCGCGATCGCTTCGGGTGGTGTGTTCACGGGCGATCGGGCCAATCAGCCGGATTTCTTAACGCCCTATCTTACCGCTGTACTCGGCTGCATCGGTCTCCATGCAGTCCATTATCTGCCGTTGCAGGCCACAGGCTTCATCGATGAGGCGCGCGCGGCCGAACTCCGCGGGTCGCTTATAGCCACGATCCAACCGGCGATGGTAAGCCTCGTGCGGAGCCCCATTTAAGTAAAAATAAAACCAGGTAACCTACACGGATAAATGCAATGACAAGGACTACTATTTTAATGCGTGATCAGGTGCCGACCGATTCAAGGCCGACACTCGATGCGTTCACTCAAAATATCGGGTTCACCCCGAATATGATGGCGGCCTTCGCGCAGAGCCCGATCGCGTTCAATGCATGGGCAACCCTGCTCGGCTCGTTGAGCAAGGCACTCGACGTGAAGACGCGTGACAGCATCGGCCTGGCTGTCTCCGAAGTGAACGGGTGCAACTACTGCCTGACGGTTCACAGCTTTACGGCCGAGCACATGGCGAAGCTGCCGGCCGATGAAATCATTCTCGCCCGGAGGGGCAACGCGACCGATCCGAAACGGGACGCGGCCGTCCAGTTTGCGCGCAAAGTCATCGAAACCCGAGGGCGGGTCAGTGAAGCCGATCTGAAAGCTGTTCGCGATGCCGGTTACACGGATGCAAACGTGATGGAGGTCGTCGCGCTGGTGGCCATGTATTCCCTGACGAACTTTTTCAATAACGTGTTCGATCCCGAGAAGGACTTTCCCGCTGTTGCGCCGGCCGGCTCGATCTGACGGTGTATCGACCATTTCCAGGTGTACCTGGAGGTTGATACGAGCGTGACGCTAAAGCCCGGATGCCAAAAATTCTTGGGAACTCATCCGGGCTTACCGACAAGGTTTTGATGATGAGCGATGCCCGACCATGCAAAACGAACATTCGCCCTTGCACGTCTCAATCGTGGAGAAGTTGTCGTCGACGACGATTAGCGTACGCTGGAGCGATCCCTGTCTGGGTCATTACGCGAATCAGATCTGGGGTATCGGTCTTGCGCGCGCGGATGCCATTTGTGTGCTGTCCGGTAAGCCGATACGCCGCGGGGATTCGATATTTCGTCCGCGTTTATATCGATCGCAAGTGCCCATCAATCGCCATCGGATGATTCTTGCTTCCGCAGCAGCTGGCTTTCCCCAGAAACCATCACGTTAGGTACTAAAGTATGAGCACGTCACGAAAGGTTGTTGTCGTTACCGGCGCCTCGCGCGGGATTGGTGCCGCGATCGTTCGGGCATTTCGCGAGCTCGACTATGCCGTCGTTGCAACCTCACGTTCGACCAAGCCGTCGGACGACGCGAACGTCCTGACGGTAGCCGGTGACATCGGCGACCCCGCAACCGCCCGACGTGTCATTTTCGAGGGTGTCGCACGATTTGGCCGGATCGATACGCTGGTGAACAACGCCGGCATCTACATCGGCAAGCCTTTTACCGAACACACCGCGGAAGACTATGCCGCCGTGATGAACGTGAACATGGCGGGCTTCTATTACATCACGCAGCTCGCGATCGCCGAGATGGAAAAGCATTCGAGTGGTCATGTGGTGAGTGTCACGGCCAGCATAGATGAGGTTGCAATCAGCGGGGTCTACACGGTCCTGGCGGCGCTGACGAAGGGCGGCATCAACGCTGCCACGAAGTCACTGGCGATCGAATACGCGAAGAAGGGAATCCGCGTGAATGCCGTCGCACCCGGAAACATAAAGACGCCGATGCACGCGCCTGAAATTCACGAAGCGCTGGGAGCTTTCAACCCCATCGGACGCCTGGGTGAAACACGCGATATCGCCGACGCCATCCTCTTTCTCGATTCGGCGCCGTTCATTACTGGAGAAATTCTGCACGTCGATGGCGGGCAAAGCGCTGGCCACTGAGATGCGCCGGCGCTGTCCGTGAAGGACGAAGAAAGCGACACTCAATCATCCATTTCCACGCGCGGGCCTGCTCGGTAGTCAGCTCGACTTCCTTCGGACAATCCGAAGGCAATATTGGAAAAACCGCATTGTGCCAGTTCTCGGTTGGAGGCGTAATACCCTCCATGAGTACCCTGACTTCCGGATCTTTTCCATGCCGAGGCCTAACGGAGTCCTATGTCCCAAGTCGATTGGCTGAGCCACCTACTGCAAATGATCACCATCACCGGCCGGCTGGAGGTCCGCTGCGCCTATGGTGCGCCATGGCGTGTGGCCTGGGCCCAGTCCGCTGCGCATGAGGTTCCCTACCACGTCGTGCTCAAGGGCCGGGCCATAATCGAGGATCCTGAGACAGACACGGCCCGGGAGCTGGTGGCCGGCGATATCGTGCTGCTGCCTCACGGGTCGGCGCACGTGCTGCACGATGGCAGCGGACATGCGCCCGGGCCTACGTGCGAACGCCGGGATTCCGCCGGATTGACGTTTAGCGAGAATGACGGCCAAGGCGAGCGTCTGGACATGTTGTGCGGGCGATTTCTCATCGGGCCGCCTCATGATCGGCTGATTCGCAATTACCTGCCCACGAATGTAGTTGTCCGGACCATGGAAGGTCATGGTGAAACGGGTGTAGGGTCTGCTTCGAACCACCTGGCCAGTTTCGTGGGGCTGATGCGCGAGGAGTCCACGGGCGACAAAGTCGGTGGATACGCGATCCTCAACGCCCTTTCCTCGGTGCTCTTCACGCTGGTACTGCGCGAGGCGAGCGAATCCGAACAGGCCCCGGCAGGCCTGTTGGCGCTGGCCGGCCATCCACGACTGGCGCCGGCCATTTCAGCCATGTTCGCCGATCCGGCGCGGCCCTGGAACCTGCCTGAGTTAGCCGACTTATGCAGCATGTCACGCGCCACCTTCATGCGGCACTTTCAGGACACGCTCGGGCGCTCGGCCGTCGAACTATTGACCGATATCCGGATGAGCCTGGCTGCCAACGAGCTGAAGAAACCGATGATGACCACCGAGGCCGTGGCCGAGTCGGTGGGGTATCAATCCGTGTCGTCATTCCGGCGCGTGTTCACCGAGAGGATGGGCATGACGCCGGGGCAATGGCGCCGTTTCGCGCGCAAGGTCCAGTAACGGCCGCGAATCATCGCTTCGCTTTCGGTGTGCGGCCCGAATGAGGCGCTAGAGGGGTCGGCGCTGCCGCTCATTCGCGCGAGCGACCCTCGACGCGTTCGTCTTTACCCGCAGCACATAAGCCTCGATCTCGACGAGACGACATGCGCCGTGCCGTGTTGAGAACCGAGGGATGGATCGTCCGCGTCGACTTGATCCTTTTGGATATTTTATTGAGTAAATCCAGACTCGAAAGCGGTATCGACGAGGCCTAAAGTGGAGGCTCCTAACCACCTGACGAAGGGTTCACACCATGAGCCGTATCGCTATTCCCGCGATTGAATCCGCCACCGGCGTCACTGCCGATATCTAAGCCGCCTTGCCGCGCGCGCATGGCATCACACATTCAGGTTTCGCCCGGCACCTCATCTACGCACAGGAATTCTCATGAAAAGCGAAATCACCATGATCAACCCCGTCATCGAATGCATCCTGAGCCGCAGCGCGGCCAAGTACTACGACCCAGCCGCGACCTTGAGCGACGAACAGATCCGCGAGCTGGTACGAATCGGCACTAGCGCGCCGACATCGTTCCACTTGCAGAACTGGCGCTTCATCGCCGTACGAACGCCCGAAGCCAAGGCGCGACTGAGTCCGATTGCCTGGAACCAGCCCGCGATCAAAGATGCAGCGGTCACTTTCATCGTCTGCGGCCAGCTGGTCGAAACCAGTGTGATACCGGAGCGTCTCGCACCGCTGGTGGAAGCGGGCGTCATGCCTGCATCCATGGTGCCGGAGTGGGAAATCCCGGCACGCAATCTGTATATGGCTTACCCGCAGCGCCGGCGCGACGAGGCCGTACGCACCGCCACTTTCGGCGCGGCGGCGATGATCTATGCGGCCCGCTCGATGGGCCTGGGTTCAACGCCGATGATCGGTTTCGATGACGAAGCAGTACACCGCGAGTTCGGACTGGCCGCGGACGAAGTACCGGTCCTGCTGTTGTCCGTAGGAACGGAGCGAGCCGGAAACTGGGCGCAGAAGCCGCGCCGTCCCGTGGCCGAAGTGCTGGATTTGGTATAGGCGCTGCGCCGTGGCAGCGGCCAAACCGAAAAGACCGAGCCACCTCAAGTGAAAGAAAAGCACAAGGTGTCTCCTGCTTGAAGGGCAAACCCGCTTCGACCCAGGACCTGGGCGCGAAGTAAACCAACGGATGGTCCCCGCGGGGACCGTTCTCCATCTGTAAAACCAGTAACTTAAGGAAGACTACGATGCCAAGAACTACTGCTCTGACGCAGGAACAAGTGCCGGCCGATTCGAAGCCGACGCTTGATGCGTTCACCAAAAATATCGGGTTCACCCCGAATATGATGGCGAGCTTCGCGCAAAGCCCGATCGCGTTCAACGCATGGGCCACCCTGCTCGGTTCGCTAAGCAAGGCGCTCGACGTGAAGACGCGTGACGGTATCGGTCTCGCTGTCTCCGAAGTGAACGGCTGCAACTACTGCCTGACGGTGCACAGCTTTACTGCCGAGCACATGGCCAAGCTGCCAGCCGATGAAATCATTCTCGCCCGCAGAGGACATGCTACCGACCCGAAGCGCGACGCCGCCGTCCAGTTTGCGCGCAAGGTCATCGAGGCCCGCGGGCAAGTCAGCGACGCCGATCTGAAAGCCGTCCGCGATGCCGGCTACACAGATGCAAACGTGATGGAGATCGTAGCGCTGGTAGCCATGTACTCGCTGACGAACTTCTTCAATAACGTGTTCGATCCCGAGAAGGACTTTCCCGCGGTTACGCCGGCCGGCTCGATCTGAACTCTATACCCCCGTCTGCGAGGGAATTCGGAAATGACAATAGACCACTCACAAGGAGGTGGACGATGAAGGCGATTATTGTGACGGACCAGGCCGCGCGAACGGCCGGGATGCAGCTGACGGAGCGGCCCGAGCCGGAGGCAGCGATAAACGACGTCGTCGTTCAGGTTCATGCTTCCGGATTCACGGGGGATGAGTTGACGTGGCCCTCGACCTGGACCGATCGCCTCGGCCGTGACCGGACGCCGGTTATTCCCGGGCAAGAGCTGGCTGGCGTGGTCAGCGCGCTCGGCTATGGCACGACGGGGCTGTCGGTCGGACAGCGGGTGTTCGGCATCACGGACTCGCATCGCAGCGGCACGCTGGCGGAGTATGTGGCCGTCGAGGCACGCAACCTCGCGCCGCTGCCGGGCGACGTCGACTACACGGTAGGCGCAAGCGTGGCGATGCCGGGCCTGACCGCGTGGCAGGGACTGTTCGAGCACGGTCGCATCCGGGCTGGGCAGAGCCTGCTCGTGCACGGCGCGGCCGGCGCTGTCGGTTCGATGGTCACCCAGCTCGCACGTGAGGCCGGCGCCTACGTCATCGGGACCGGACGTGCTGCCCATCGGCAGACGGCACTTGACTTCGGCGCGCAGGAGTTCGTCGACCTCGAGAACGACGTCCTCGAAGACATTGGCGCGATCGATCAGGTTTTCGATGTTTTCGGCGGCGACATCGCGAAGCGTTCCGCAGGCCTGATTCGAGGCCGGGGAACGCTGGTGACTATCGCTGGCCCGACCGAGGCACGTCCCGCCGACGGCCTGGCGATCGACTTCGTCGTCGTGCCTGACCGCGCCCAACTGACCGCGATCATCGAGCGTGTGCGTGACGGACGGCTGCGCACGAACATCGGCAACGTCGCGACCCTCGACGACGCCGTTGCCACCTTCAACGGGACCGAGCGGATCCACGGGAAGACGATTATCCGCGTTCGGTCGTGATAAGTCCGCGAGAAATCGGGGAGCGCGCGAAACGTTCTGGCGTCCCCCTTGGATCATCGTTGTCCTTTTGGCTCGTGGCGATTGTTCCGGCATGCATCCAGGCGGAAGAGCCGGCCATGCCCCGGCTCGGCACCGCTTGTTTACCCAGGAAAAAAAGCATGACACTCCATCATCCAATTTTCACGCGCTGGCTGGCGCGGTACCCTGATCGGCTCCAGCTCTTTTCCTTACCGACGCCCAATGGCGTGAAGGTCGGCATCATGCTGGAGGAAACGGGTCTTGCGTATGAGGCGCACCGCATCGACATCATGGCGAACGAGCACCACGATCCGGCCTTTCTCGCCCTCAACCCGAATGGCAAGATTCCGGCGATCTTCGATCCCGACGGTCCGGGTGGACGGCCGCTTGCGTTGTTCGAATCGGGAGCGATCCTGATCTATCTCGCCGAGAAGACTGGGCAACTCCTTTCCACCGGTCCCAACACTCGTTACGAAACGATCCAGTGGCTGATGTGGCAGATGGGCGGTGTCGGGCCGATGTTCGGCCAGGTTGGCTTCTTCAACAAATTCGCCGGCAAAGCCTATGAGGACAAGCGCCCGCGCGACCGCTACGTCGGAGAATCAGCGCGGCTGCTCGGTGTGCTCGACCAACGGCTCGCGGGCCGCGACTGGGTGATGGGCGCTGACTACAGCATCGCCGATATTTCACTGCTCGGCTGGGTGCGCAACCTGATCGGCTTTTACGAAGCGCGTGAGCTTGTCGGTTTCGACCGCTTCTCGCATGTCCAGCGCTGGTTCGAGCGTGGTTTCGCGCGTCCGGCGGTGCAGCGCGGGTTGGCAGTGACCGCGGCCTGAAGCAAGGCCGTCAGGAAGTTCTGCAAAGGGATGCATAAAGCCGCTCAAATTCTTTTCAAGCGAGGATATCCGTGATTGAAATCAACGCCGACGTGGAGACGATCATCAAGCAGGCGATATTGTCATTCGTCGCGACAGTCAACGAGGACGGGACGCCCAATCTTTCGCCGAAGGCGTCCTTGACGGTCAGGAACCGTGTTCTCTACTTCGCCGATATCGCCTCGCCCCGGACGATACGAAACTTGAGGCGCAATCCCGCCGTCGAGATCAACGTAATCGACATCTTCCAGAGGCGCGGTTATCGATTCAAGGGCCATGCGTCGATACTGCCGCCAGGCGATGATGAGTATTCGATGATCGCGGACTGGGTCCGCGCGACGAACGGCCTCGAGTACCCCGTCGATCACGTCGTCAGGATCAAAACCATTTCGATCACTTCACTGCTGTCGCCGGCGCATGTATTCGCCGAGCCTGCTCGAAGTCAGGACGAGATCAGGAACACCTACTATCAAAAGTACGGTGTGAAACCCATCGGCGAATAGGCGCGGGGTAAGTGCGCAAGGGGCTCGCGAGGCCGGTCCCGTTGATGCGCGCCGAGCTGAATCTCAGGAGAAATCTATGCTATCGGTTGAGATCAAAGCCGTTGAAAACAACGATTTTGATATTTGGCTTCCTCTGTGGAAAGGCTATCAGCGGTTCTACGAAGTGGATATCCCCGAGTCCGTGACGCTCGAGACATGGGCGCGCTTCCTGGACCCGATTGAGCCGATGCACGCGGCGCTTGCCATGGTGGGCGAACACGCCGCCGGGTTGGTACATTCTATCTACCATCGATCCACATGGACAACAGGCGACTACTGCTATCTTCAGGACCTGTTTGTTGCTCCCGATGCACGTGGCCGCGGCATTGGCCGCACGCTGATCGAGCATGTTTATGCGGATGCGAAACGTCGCGGGGTGTCCCGTGTGCACTGGCTGACACACGAAACCAACTATACCGGCATGCGGCTTTACGACAGCGTCGGTGATCGCTCGGGTTTCGTCCAGTACCGGAAACTATTCGCCTGAAATGCACGTTGGGGCTGTCCCCAGGACTCGTGCGACACATCGTTGGCCTGGCAAGGTAACGACAGGTGGTTGGCGTCGAGCAGCCCCCTCGTGACTTTGATCCTTTTTCGCATTTCATTGAGCACATGCAGTCTCGCAACCGGTACTGGGCAGGCCTAAAGTGGCGGCTCCTAGCGACCCGGAAAACAACCTGAATTGGAAACCCAAAATGAGCATTCGCGCAAATCAGTTCCGTCTTCAAATCGCCGAAAAAAGCGTTGGATCGCTCTCGAGTCTGGCCGTGCTCAGATGGGCGCTGGTCGTCATCTTTATTTGGTTCGGTGCAATGAAATTCACTGCTTACGAAGCCAACGGCATCGCTCCGTTCATCATCAACAGCCCCATCATGAGCTGGTTGCACTCCCTATTCGGAATTCAAGGTGCAAGTTACGTTATAGGTGCACTTGAACTGTCGACTGCAGCAGCTCTGATTATCGGAGCCTTCCAGCCCATTTTCTCCGCATTGGGAGCAGCGATGTCGGCTGCGACCTATCTGATCACACTCACCTTCTTCTTGAGCACCCCTGGGGTCGCCGAAGCGACAGCGGGTGGGTTTCCAGCAATTTCAGCCTTGCCGGGCCAGTTCCTTCTTAAGGATGTCGTTCTGCTGGCTGCATCGCTTTCCCTCCTTCTGGCATCCGTCCAGCCCACGAGGCCTATCGTTCAAAAGTCGTGACCTGAACAGAAGGCAAGATATCCGGACCGGCATATTCGGCGGGACATGAGATATTACCCACAGGAGCGTAGCGAATGGCAAGGAAGCTGCCTATCACGGCGTACTGGCGGAAGACGATTATGGGTATGCGCAGGCGATTTTTAGCAGTCGCCTGAATTTGACCAGTTCGGTTTCGGCGCCGGCTTATTTGCCTTGATGACATCGCAACCATGGCCGTCTCCGATTAAGGCGATTGGTCCTACCGAAGCGTGGATAGATGAACTTTAGATACCTCGACTGCAGCTTGCAGAGGATATGGGGACTCTTGCAAAGCATTTAATTTGCCTGCGAGAGGCTTATGAAAGATTCGTCGGCAAGGAGAGCATCGGCACCATCAGAAGCATTCCACGCATGAAGACGAAGAGGAAAGCAACTTGAAACAGTTCAACGATATCGGCGACAGAATCGCTGACAAATCTTCACAACCCGATGAGCGTACTGTCCGCGACTGGATAGGGCCGGAGGCGTTTGAGCATTGGGTCGAACTGCGGAGCTGGATCGAGGCATGCTACCCCGGTGTTTTCGCGCCAGATTGGCTATATGGTGGCAAGAAACGCGGTTGGTCACTGCGCTACAAGAAGACCAAGGCCTTCTGCACCCTGCTGCCGGCGTACAGGCTGCTTTCGGTTCTGGTGGTCTTGGGGCGAGCTGAGCGAGAGAAGTTTGAGGCGCGGCGTTATTCCTGGAGCCCACAGTTGGTCAAGCTCTACGATGAAGCCCGAGCATACCCTGACGGGAAATGGCTGACTGTCCCGATCTCATCCGCGGAAGATCGGCATGAGGTGACAGAGCTTATGAGTATGAAGCGCCCTACACTTTCATGCGGTGGAATGTCGCGGAAGTCCTAAAACCCGTGGCACCCTTCCCGGGCTCGATCACACGAACGTTGCGGTGAACAGACACTGTGGTGTGTTTGCGGGCGAACTTCGTTAGTCTCGTGTCCCTTTGCGGGCTTGCACGGCGATGAGCAAATCTCCGTTGTGCCTCGGAAAGCCGTCGTCCACGCCATCCTCGCGAATGACAGAAGTTGGCCGCCCCCTGCCCGTCGTCGATCGGTGGCACGTGACCTGAGCGGTCGGTCAGGATCCTCGACAACGGACATTCACATGCGTTAACGATTTACCTCCCTAAGCACGTCGATGAACGCCTGCAGACCAGCAGGCACGTGGCGATGCCCAGGATAGTACAGGCAGAGCCCAGGGATGAACGGGCACCAGTCTTCCAGCACGGTAACCAGCCGGCCGTCGTCCAGCCAGTCGCGGGCCGCGGACTCCGGTACATACGCGAGGCCCAAACCATCGGACGCGGCCTCAACCATCAGACCGTTGTGATCCAGCGTGAGCACGCCGGGAACATCGATCGCCACTTCCTGCCCGTGCTTGCGGAACTCCCAGCGGTAGCGCTTGCTGCTCGGCAGACGTTGGCGAATGCAGTCGTGGCTACGAAGGTCGTCGGGCGTGATGAGTGGTGTTCGACCCGCGAGATACGAAGGCGCTGCAACGACTACGAAGCGAAGATCATCGCTGATGCGCACTGCCACCATGTCGCGCGGGATCGACTCGCCAAGCCGTACTCCGGCATCGAAACCTTGCTCGACGATATCGACGAGCCGTCCCTCCGCGACCAGATCGAGCGCCATGCCGGGAAAGCGCTTCAGAAAACGCGGCACCACTGTTTTCAACAACAGCCGCGCCGCACTCTCATTGGCATTGATCCTGAGCGTGCCGCTCGGATTGCCGCGCGCATCGGCGACGGCATCCAGTGCCTCGTCAAGATCGCGGAGCACGGGCGCAAGCCGCGCGAGCAATGCTTCGCCGGCTTCTGTCGGCGCTACGCTACGCGTCGTGCGATTGAGCAGGCGCACGCCCAATTCGCGCTCCAAGGCGAGCATGGCGTGACTTAGCGAAGAGCGCGAAACGCCGAGTGCATCGGCGGCACGGCGGAAACTCCGATGCGCTGCGACAGTGGAAAACGCGGTGAGATCGGCAAGTGTCGGCTTGGTCATTGGTGGCGAATTTTCACGGGGTCATACGCACTATAGAGACTTCTCTGACCAATGACGGGTACCTAGACTGGTGATCAGGCAATGCCATTCCATCCACTTTATGGAGAGACACACCATGATGAAGACCTGGTTTATCACCGGCACGTCGTCAGGCCTCGGCCGACTACTCGCCGAGCGCCTGCTGCAACGCGGCGATCGGGTCGTCGCGACGCTGCGGCGCGAGGGGGCGCTCGATGAGCTGAAAAAACAGTACGACGACCGGTTGCATGTGCTGACACTCGATGTCACCGACATCCGTGCGGTGCACACGAATATCGCTGCCGCATTCGAAACGATGGGCCGTATCGACGTGGTCGTGAACAACGCGGGCTATGGGTTATTCGGCGCAGCCGAGGAAGTGACTGATGAACAGATCGACCGGCAGATCGCCACCAATCTCACCGGATCGATTCAGGTCATCCGTGCCGCGCTGCCTCACCTGCGCCGCCAGGGCGGCGGCCGGATCGTTCAGGTCTCGTCCGAAGGTGGACAGATCGCTTACCCGAATTTCAGCCTCTATCACGCTACGAAATGGGGCATCGAAGGTTTCGTCGAGTCAGTAGCGAAGGAGGTGGCACCATTCGGCATCGACTTCGTGATCGTGCAGCCGGGGCCGACGAGCACGCAGTTCGGTGCCGGTCTCGATCACGCGGTGCCGATGCCCGAGTACGACGATACCCCGGCGGGCGACGTCAGGCGGGCGATTGCGTCCAACAGCTTTGCAATTCGGGGCGATGCAGGCGAGACGGTCGCCGCAATGATCGTCGCGGCGGACTCGGCACATCCGCCGTTACGCCTGACGCTTGGCGGCGGTGCCTACGACTCGATCAGGGCTGCGTTGGCTGAGCGCCTGACGGTGCTCGAAGCACAGAAGGACATCGCGTTTTCAGTCGACTCGATAAGCTAATCGGACCGGCGCAGAGGGGCGTGCTGACGCAATAGCTGCATGATGGCCGTCCCAGATCGACCCACAGGCGACAGTCGCGCGGAAAATATTGAATGTCTGGTAACGATGCGATTGTGTTGAAAAAGTCTTGTTTTGGATCAGGGCGCTGGAGTTGGCACGACGTTATCGAGTTGTGACGATCGGCGAAGCGGTGAACTTGGGCGAGGCAACGATCCTCATTTCTCGTCATGCAACTGCCTGGTTCATCTGCTTGCTTCCTGACATGAACCGCTTGGCCATTCTTCGCAGGTTTTGCGCAGTCGCTGCCATCAGGAACTCATCATGAGCACCGCTTGGACCTCGCAGTCGCAAACGGTCCAGTTTCAGGATGCGTTTGAGATGGGCAAAGAGCATTTCCACCTTCTTTCGCTCACGGCAAGATCGCTTGTATTCAGGCGTCTTCGCAATACGCCTCGTTTCGTCACGCGCAGCTTCATGGATGCTGCGGGCGATCTTGCGGAATGGTGTATTCGGACAGCAGCGATCCTTCATCGAACAGCTCTCGCAGTCGAGCTGACTTGCCCGATAGATGATCGTGTCAGCCTTCGTGACGCGCGAGCGCGGATTCGTGAATTTGCGCCGATCACTGCGTAGTGCGTGCCCGGTGGGACAGCGATATTCATTGGCCAGTTCATCCCATAGGAACTCGCTGCTGGACAATGTATTGTCCTTGCGCGTCGTTTTATCCCAGACCGGAACATGTGGTGCAATCTCCTTCTCTTCGATCATCCAGGCAAGCATCGCTGCCGAGCCATACGCGGTGTCGCCTGCAAGACGTCGAGGTTTGAGATCATGCCGCCGCTCAACGCGGTCAATCATCGTCCTGGTTGATTCCACTTCGTGCGAACGGTTCGCGGGCGTCGCCTCGACGTCAACGATGATCCCTGCCTGCAGGTCAATCAGATAATTGGTCGAGTAGGCGAAGAACGGCAAGCCACCCTTGGCCGCTGTCCAGCTCGCGGCGGGATCCGTCAGAGATATCCTCTTTGGAGGGGGCAATGTCTCTGCCATCTCCGCCGCTTCGGTGCCCGCTGGATTCGCTTCTTCCAATGCTTCCAGATACTCGCGCACTGCACGGCTTTGTCCCTTGACGCAACCCCAGTCGATGGGCCCGGAACCCGGAACACCGCGTGCAGAGCTCACGTCGGCTCTGATGATGCTTGCGTCAATCGCGAATCCTTCACCCTTTACGAGCCCTTCGGACATGCACCGACCCAGCACCGACTCGAACACATGGCGTAGTACATCGCTATCGCGGAAGCGACCGTGGCGGTTCTTGGAGAATGTCGAGTGTTCGGGTACGGCGTCCTCCAGGCCCAGGCGACAGAACCATCGATACGCCAGGTTCAGATGTACCTCTTCGCATAGCCTGCGCTCGGACCGGATGCCGAAACAGTAGCCGACGATCAACATGCGGATCATGAGCTCCGGATCAATCGATGGCCGCCCCATCGGACTGTAGAACGGCGCGAGATGCTGGCGTAGATCGCGCAGATCAAGGAAGTGATCGATGCCTCTCAACAGGTGTTCGCGAGGGACGTGATTATCGAGGTTAAACGAGTAGAAGAGTTTGTCCTGTCCGCGGCCCAGTTGACCCATCATGACGAATCACTCCCGTCGATCGATGTCTTCCAGGATACCGAACATTCCGAACCACGGGCGACTTTTTCAACACAATCGATGCTGTTAGGGTCATTCAAGCAGGCATGTCTGGGAGCGTATGGGATATTCGCCGCGTGATTGGAACGGAAGCAAACGCAATCCGAGGAGTCCACCGTGTAGCCGGCTCCTCGTAGGACAGGCCACCTTCAAATTTGAACTTTGCTGATAACAGGATCCGAATCGACGAACTAGCAACGAGTGCCCGAGCGGTCTCGATGTCCAGGCCAGAAGGCATAACCGGTGACGAGAACGCGTTTGCCTTTCAGGTCCAGTCCTACAAGGACATCGTCGGTCGTAGGTGTAGCCCCAAATTTTGCGGTCAAATCAGATCGCTTCGTTGATTGCCCGATGCAGCGGCTGGGGGAGTGGAAACAGCCCGCACGGTCAGATTGCAGGCAATCCGGGGTCGATCCCGGTCATGGCGACGGAAACGTCCCAAAGCCGCTTGGCAAGTGCCGGGTCTTCAGCCTGCGGTGCGCGTTTGGCCTCTCCGGCGACGCCTCTGATCCCTCTGAATCCGGTCGGGCCGTAATAGCCTCCTGGCTTCACGGGGCCCGTCGCGGCCAGCAATGCCGGCCACGCACCCTTGGCGGCACTGTTGAGCAATAGGCCGACGATGGGACCTACTAACTGGACGGGCCCCATGTGCCTACCCAGGCTGGTGCTTGCCACACCGGGGTGGGCACCGACAGCCGTGATGGGGGATCCGGTCGCGCCCAGGCGCCGATCCAACTCAAAGAAGAACAGCGCATTCGCCAGCTTACTGGCGCCATAACGTTCCCCCTTGGAGTAGCTGCGCTCGGCATTGAGATCGTCCCAGTCGATCTTTGCCTTCAAATGCGCAATGCTGGATGTAACAACGATGCGCGAGCCCGGCGTCTCCGCCAACTTGGGCAGCAGCAGCGAGGTAAGCGCGAACACGCCCAGATGGTTGACCCCGAACTGCGATTCGAATCCCTGCCTGGTGCGCGTCAGGGGCGGGTTCATGACGCCCGCGTTGTTGATGAGTGCATCGATGCGAGGCTCCTTCGACACGTTCGCGACGGCGACACGCACACTCTCGATGTCGCCCAAGTCCAGTGGCAACCATGCGAGGTTGGCGCTGGGCGTCTGTTGTTTGATGCGCGCAATGGCCCCCTCTGCCCGGCCCCTTTCGCGGCAACCCAACAGCACGCGTGCACCCCGCGCAGCAAGCACTCTGGTCAGTTCAAGCCCCACGCCCGCGTTGGCGCCTGTGACGATGAAGCACTTGCCCGATTGACTCGGGACATCTACCTCGGTAAAGCCTTTGTGGTCCGACATACAAACTCCTTATTATGAGTGATTACATACTCATTTAACTGGCAAAAAATTTAGGCCGCAGAGCCTTTCCAAAAGAGGTCGAACCCCGCCTGTCGAATCGCTTCACGCTCCTTCGGCTTGGCCGCAATGGCGTTCATGGTGATATCCGCCAAATCGAACAGAATCGTGTCGATATAGAAAGCGACTCGTTCAGGAGCAGAATGCCCCGCAAGACACTGTTCGACGATCGAGCGAGCTTCTCGGAACATGGCGTGGCAGCGCTTGCGGCTCGCTGCAGTCACTCGATCCGACACCTTCAACTGGCGAAACGCCTTGCGCGCCGTGGAATGATTCAGTCCCCACTCGATCAGCCGACTCCAAACGATGAACAGCCTGTCACGTGCTGACGCCTCCATCGGGTATGGCGCCAGCATCGACTCCGCAAGCTCACCTTCTATCTCAACGAACAGATCATTCAGGAGATCATCCTTCGACGGAAAGTAGGTAAACAGCGTCCCCTCAGACACGCCAGCTGCTTTGGCGATCTTCGCTGTAGAAGCGCCAGGGCCGAGTTGGGCAATGAGCGCTGCAGCAGCTTCAAGCAGGGCATCACGCTTTTCCTCGCTCAAGGGACGAGCCATAGTCAGGTATCTTAGATTGAGTAAGTGGTTGCTCAATTATTGGATTAATAGCCTCGGCCGTCAAGTGGCGCGCTAAGAGATGCAGCGCGCCGGGCTCAGGACGACGTCGGGACCACGCCATCGTCAGCGCGTCAATCACGATGTCCGTCTTGATGCAACGGCCGGTTGCTGGTGTGGAGCGGTCGCCCTGATGTCCAATCGACGGCTGCCGGCGAATGACTCTTGGTGGCCGACCTCTGCCCGACGCGGCCGACTCGGTTCGATCCTGAGCGGCCATTTATAGTGGTCGGCGCGGAGTCAATCCTGTTGCGTGGAGAGATCATGCGAGGTTTGACGACCGCTGCCAGCCTCTGGTCGGTCGCAGGAATTGGTCTGGCGATCGGTGGTGGGATGTACACCGCCGCCCTCGGCGCGACGATCAGTATCCTGATCATCCTTGCAGGCGTGACGCTGCTCGAACGTCGCTTCATTTCGGTCAAACAACAGCGCAACATAACCCTGTTGGTCGAACGCTGCAGCGTATCGCTCGACAGTGGGCACAACGCCCTGGGTACGGGAAGTGTCCGGGTCAAGCAGCTCATGGTCCAACAATCGGAAGACAACCCTGAACTCGACGACGTGCAGATCGGGCTGTCGCGCGCGACGGCCAATTCGAGATGATCCGCACACGGCTGGCAGCGATGCCGGGCGTCCGTGAGTGCCGGATGGCAGATGAAAGCGGAGTAGGCCATGACGCGTACGTATGAATATCACGGGTACACCCTTGTGGTGGGTGTCGAATCTGACTTTAGCGGGCGGCCGAATGCCGGGGCCGCTGCGCGCGCGGACTACGTGGCGATAGTCAGAATTCTTCAGGCAGGCAATGCGGTCGCGGTATTTTCGCCGCTGCGCTTCGGTGAGATCGGCGGTCGCCCGTTTGCGACGGAGGCAGATGCCTTGATGGGCGGTCACAGCGCTGCACGGCGAATTGTTGATGATCTTTTTAGTCAGGAAAGCCAATAACGTTCGGCCGCTAACCGGCAAGCGATCTTGAACTTGGCAGATCGAACAACAGATGGGTCCTCTACCTGATGTGCGTCTGGCTCTGACTGATCTGGATGCCCGTCCGACTACCTGTCGGGTGCCGCGTCGGCCCGTGCCCGGAATCGCCTGCCTGGGTGTCTTCTACCTTGCACCAGGATATTGCGGTGGACCATATCGAGAACTCCAGCAGAGGCTCTATGGCATTTACCTGAAGGTTAGTTAGGTTCCTTTCGCGATTAGGAAATTACTTTGTCAATTATCGGTAAATTCTGATGAAAAAATAATCCGGTCGCAAACCTTTTCGTGCCGCTCCGTCTCTTAAGTCCGCGTTGAATCAGGCCGTAATACATGAAGCATGGCACGCTTCCGGAATCTGCCTGAGCCCGATCGGTTCGATGAGACCAGCAGCGATGCATCTGAAGGGGTTCTCGATTCTCACGACCAGGATAAGGACAAACAATGACAGGTACTTTCCTTCGGTTCAGAAATCTCCGTATCGGGGTGCGTCTCGCAATCGCGTTCTCCCTT
Organism: Paraburkholderia sp. FW306-02-B; assembly: GCF_058782725.1. Classification (NCBI taxonomy): domain Bacteria; kingdom Pseudomonadati; phylum Pseudomonadota; class Betaproteobacteria; order Burkholderiales; family Burkholderiaceae; genus Paraburkholderia; species Paraburkholderia sp. FW306-02-B. The sequence goes on along the minus strand of NZ_JBYSXZ010000003.1, from coordinate 12,723 downwards.
GCCGCGCTCCTCACAGTGGTACTCGGCGCGACGGCATTCATCAAGCTCACGCGAATCACAAATGAATGGACCGATTTTGAATCGGTCACTCTTGCCAAGCTAAAGGTTCTGCAGCACGCCAAAGGCACTTTCGGCGATGCCGTTCATAATTACAAGGACTATGTGCTTCGCGGGGGCGCCTACAAGGCGAAGTTTCTGGCGAACATGGACGACATCGATGCTGCTGTCAAGGCGCTGGAAACCGGTGGGCATCTCGGCCCGGACGAACAGACGGCAAGCGAGGCGCTTTTCGATGCAACGAGAGCGTATCGGGCGTCGATGGACCGACTGTCTCCGCTTGTGGAGTCAGGGGCGGCAATTGATGTTCGGGACAGGAGCGTCGCCGGCGCAGACAAGCCGATCGGAAAGGCGCTGGACGCAATGATCCAGATCGTCATGCAGCGCACGACAGAACAGGGCGCGACGATTACCGAGTTGGCGCATGTCGCGGAAGTCGCTGTCGTGGTGGTCACGATTGCCGCGCTGATTGCCGCGACGTTGCTCGCCGTCTTCATGACCCGAAGCATCACGCGCCCGATCGGGGCCGCTGTGACTGTCGCCAGGGCAGTCGCAAGCGGTGACCTCACTAGCGAGATCATCGTCGACAGGGCTGACGAAACGGGGCAATTGCTGGACGCCATGCGCAGCATGAACGAGAGGGTCTCCGACGTCGTCCGTCACGTTCACCAGACCGCCGAGTCCGTCGCGACAGCATCGGCACAGATCTCAGCCGGCAATGACGACCTGTCACGGCGCACGGAGCAACAGGCCGCGTCCCTGGAAGAAACGGCGGCAAGTATGGAGCAACTGACGGCCACCGTTAAACACACTGCCGAGAATGCCATGCAGGCGAGCACGTTGGCGAGCGCCGCGTCCGAAGCGACTGGCGGCAGTAGCGCGGAGGTGGGTCGTGTTGCCGGGATGATCAGTCAGCTGGCGACGGGCGCACAGCAAATGAGCAGCATCATTGGTGTCATCGAGGGAATAGCGTTTCAGACCAACATACTGGCGCTAAACGCGGCTGTCGAAGCGGCCCGTGCGGGCGAGCAGGGGCGCGGCTTTGCAGTGGTGGCGTCAGAGGTCCGCATGCTGGCACAACGCAGCGCGGCCGCCGCGAAAGAAATCAGGGATCTGATCCTGACTTCGAATGAACGGGTGACAAGCGGCGCATTGCTCGCCCAGGGAGCGGGCGATTCCATGCGCCAGGTAAGCACGGCCGTGGCACGGGTTACGGCGCTTATGAGCGAAATATCGAGCGCATCTCGCGAGCAAAGCACTGGTATCGAACAGGTCAATCAGGCAGTCTCGCTTATGGACGAGGCTACGCAGCAAAACGCAGCGCTCGTCGAGCAGGCGTCGGCCGCTGCAGCCTCACTGGTTCGGCAAACGGTCGAGTTGAAACAACGGATTTCCTTTTTCAGGGTGAGGCAGCTGGCAATACCGCTGGGAGGTATTTGAGCAGATTTTCCGGGAACGGTCGTCCTCGTACGATATTGTCGAAGCTATCCGTAACGCGGTCGCGTTAATGTCATTTTACCGATCGCGTTCGAGGGGCTGTGCCCGAGGGCCGGACTCGGCTTGCCGACTATGTGGTCAACACCAACCGGCGGGTTCAACCGAAAAGCGGTCGTCCGAGCATCGGGGGCGCAGTGCGTGACTGATTATCTGTGCCGCCTGATCTGTTCCTTGGCGAGCGTGAACGCTTCCTGTGAGTTCTCGCGCGACAGGGCGAGTACCCTGTCACGCACGGCGTCGTATTTGGGGTGCCGTCAAGATTCGGACGCCAACGTACGATAGCGGCGCTGCACAATTAATCAAATCAAGCACTTGCTGTGATGAGATTGTCCCCGGCTCAACCGCTCGAAGCACGGTTTGTGCCGATCCCTACGCAGTGGGACTTTCCAGATCGCAAGCGTACAAGCCAGCCCGAATCTTGACGGCACCCCGATATGCTGAGTCCCCATGAATTCGCCACCTTGATGCTCATCAAGGCCTCGCCGGATCAGATTGATCTAGGCCGCGCCGAGCTCGACACGCTGTTCGAGCAGCAACTCATATCACTGGAAAACCTCGCTTCAGGAGGCTCGCGTCCTCATGTCACCAGCGACGGCGATTCCCTTCTCAAGGCCGTCGCGCGTAGGCGCTAGGGAATTACGGCGCGTGCCGCTGCATCACGCCGCGAGCGCGCCGAAGAAAAGTAAGCGAAGTAAGCTTTTGTTGGACTTTAATGTGTAGTGCCTCCTGCTGTAACGACCCTCCGAAGTGTTCGCGACGCATGCTACCTGGCAGGCGTCCCTGCGCTTCGGTCCATCAATCACCGCCATTCGCCGTGCTACATCCGGTCGACCGGGTTTTCGCGCGGCGGACTGAATCCTGAGGAATTTCAATAATGGCTCTATCGAGTCCCGAGCAAATCGCCGCATCGCAGAAGGCCGGCCTCGACGCATTCTTCGGATTGACCGGCAAGGTCTTTGAAGGCGTCGAAAAACTGGTCGCACTGAACCTGCAGGTCGTCAAGTCCACGCTGGCGGAGTCGCAGGAGAACCTGACGAAGGCGCCCGCCACTACAGACCCGCAGCAGTGGTTCACGCTGCAAGCCGGTTTCACCGCGCCTTTTGCGGAGAAATCACTGGCATACGGCCGTCAACTCTTCGACATCGCGTCAACCACGCAGGCCGAGATCGCGCAAGTTGCACAGTCGCAATACGAACGCTACAACGCTAAGGTTCAGGCACTCGTCGAGGAAGCGGCGAAGAGTGCTCCCGCGGGTTCCGAAGCGGCGATCGCCGCATGGAAGTCCGCGATCAGCGCCACCACCACGCTGTACGAATCGCTGCAGAAGACGGGGCAACAGGCCGTGGAGATGGCCGGGACCAATCTCGAATCCGTCACGGCCTCAGCGTCCAGGGCCGCCAAACGTAGTGCCGCCGAGTCGGCTGCCGTAGCCGCGAGCGCGAAGCGCTAAGACTCACGCGGGCAGCGATGCTCGCGTTATCGGTTCCATATATATATGTAGGATTCCTTTTATTCATTTTGGATAAGAATCCGGCATTTCAATGCATCCAATTTTTGACTGAAGGCAGTGTTGCTCCAGACGGGCACGCCGCTGGTATTTGTGAGGACGATTCGATGGCAAAGCAGATCGCGGTAGTAACGGGTGGCATGGGTGGACTGGGCGAGGCGATCAGCATCAAGTTGCATGACGCCGGTTATGCGGTCGTAGTCACCTATTCGCCCGGCAACACCGGTGCGAACGAGTGGCTCACACGCATGGAAGCCGAGGGACGACAGTTCCGCGCGTACGCGGTCGACGTCGCCGACTACGACTCGTGCGAAAGATGCATGGCGCAGATCAAAGTGGAAGTCGGACCGGTCGACATCCTGATCAACAACGCCGGCATCACGCGCGACGCCAGCTTCAAGAAACTGGACAAGGTCAATTGGGACGCGGTCATCCGGACCAATCTCGATTCGGTATTCAACATGACGAAGCCGGTGTGCGACAGCATGGTCGAGCGCGGCTGGGGCCGCATCATCAATGTGTCGTCGATCATCGGCTCCAAGGGCGGGTTCGGTCAGACCAACTATGCGGCGGCAAAGGCCGGCATGCACGGTTTCACGAAATCGCTGGCGCTCGAGGTGGCGAAAAAAGGCGTCACTGTCAACACGATCTCGCCCGGCTATATCGCGACGAAGATGGTGATTGCGGTGCCCGAGGAGATCCGCGAGACGAAGATCATTCCGCAGATTCCGGTCGGCCGGCTCGGACAGCCCGACGAGGTCGCCGCACTCGTGCTGTACCTGTGCTCGCGCGAAGCGGGCTTTGTGACCGGCGCCAACATCGCGATCAACGGAGGGCAACATCTGCAGTGAACCCGGGAGATCAGCCATGGAGGTTCCGATGAGCGAAGCAGTGGCAATCGTTGTAGGGTCATTCGTGCTGGTGACGGCAACAGCGTGCGTCGCCGCTCACTATCACCGGGAGCAAATGCGCCGAAAACTGCTCAGACGGCTGGATCACCATCGTGACTGGTGGGACTGGGGCAGCGTACCTGTGTGAAAGGAATGCGGTTGACTTCAGCCCGGTCAAGGGCGCGAAGCGCCCGAAGGTCGACAGCCACGAGAGCAAAACACCGGCGCTCGGTGATCATCAGGCCCGCGCCCTGCTCGATGCGCCCGATCCAACCACATTCAAGGGACAGCGTGATCGTGCAATGCTGGCCGTGTTGCTGTATCACGGGCTGCGCCGCGAGGAACTGTGCCTGCTGAAGGTTCGTGACATTCACGACCGCCGCGGCGTGCCGCATCTGCGCGTGCACGGCAAGGGCGGCAGGACCCGTTACGTCCCGCTCCATCCGGTAAGCGCGGCACGCCTCCACACGTACATGGGAGCGGCCGGCCAGAAGATTCGCCGACCTTCAAGGTCGCGTACTAGAAGTCAGGCTGAGCGGTGTACAGCGCGTTGCCGAGCGGCCAAAGCGCTCAGTAACGCGCCTCAATAAGGTACATCGCTTCGCAAGTGGACCGGCGCATCGAAATGCGTCCCCTTATGCTCACCGCAGGAGAGATTTTCCGTTGGGATCGTGGCGCGGCTGCCAGGCTATCCGGCATTACGCGCCGAGTTGCTAGCGCTGCCCGACCTCGTGGGGCCATGTCGGCTCGTTCAAGTCGTGGTCGGTCCACCCGATCGCGTTCCGGAGGCGACCCGGGCGTTTTCGGGTCGCCCTCCACGGATATTGGCTAGCACGTCGAATGGACGAGTTATCGACAGGCACATCGTGGTGGCAAGCGGCGCCCACGCGCGTGGCGTTCATCATCCCGGCGAACGTGCCGCGCTCCCGATCACGAATTACATCGTCGCTATGGAGGCTATCGGGTGCGAGCCGCGTGCAACCCCGCATCACGCGCCTTTTGCCGCGAGAGCAAATCCTGCTTCAGCATGAGTGCCTCGCTATTGTCCGGCTGCAATGAAAGCGCCCAGTAGATCCCTGATCGGGCCATAGCCAGATCATTTTTCTCGAGACCGCTATGCGCTCGCGCAAGGGCGAGCGACATCAGCCTGTGATTCCTGTCGCCATACCCCTTGTTGCTCGCTGTCGAGCTCGGTGACGAGGCTTTTTCGTCCTGCGAATGTGTCTCGCGATCCGGGATCGCAGGCGCAACAGGTTGCGCGGACACCACCGAGGAAGCAGCTGCAGCGGGCGCCGCCGAAGAAGCGATCGCCGCTGCCGCGACAGTCGCGGCCGTCGCCGGGTCTTGCCCCGCCGTCGGACTTTGCGGCGTGATCGAGCCTTGTGCCGCCCCGGGGCCCTGGACCATCGTCGGCCCCTGCGGCGGCACGGAGCCCTGGTTCGCCTGGCTCACGCCATCTGTCGTGACGCTGCCTTCCACCGTGCTCGACGTCGTCTGCTGTTCACGCGTGGCGGAGTCATCCCGGTGCAACAGCACCGTTCCGCCATAAAGGGCGACGCATGCCAGCAACGCCAGCGCTACGCTCGTTTTCAATCGCCAATGGCGGGCACCGCCAAGCGAATGCGGGCGCGTGTGGCCATATGGATGGACATCGGCCGACGCGAACACGGGTCTCGACTGCGACGGCCACAGCAGCTTGTCATGCGGAACATGCGCACGCGCGTGCGCTGCGCTCGCCGTGGCTACATCGGGCTTCTTCGTCCACGCACGATCGCCGAACGCAAGCCACGCATGCGCGCCACAATGCGGACAGAAAGAAACCGCCTCCGAAACCCTGCCGCCGCAGCGCACGCAGGTTGCCGGAAAAATCGGGTCACGTGTGGTTTCATCGCCCATTGTTGAACCTTCCGTCATACGAAAACGCGAACGGTGCTTCGGGCGTGGACGATGGGGTCGAAAGGACAGGTACAAGTACCCGCTCGGTTCGACGTGGGTAAGCATTTATTGCCATGACGACAGGACCGAATCGAACTACCCGGCCAATATAGGTCAGCGACGGACCAGCGTCAACCCGCCATCGGCAGATTTGCGCGCTCTATTTGCTTCGCATTCCTATTGATATGACGATTTGCACTAGCGACCTGCGACTGATGGAACCTGAACGCGCCGGAATTGCCCCTGCTGTGCTCCGGACGGCCGGTTTCTTCGTGTCATGGGTCAGAGTTTGACAGGATGATAAGCATTACTGTGCATTTAGCGGAATTGCAGTTCAATTCATGACCACATTTCAGGGGCGCGGTGCCGGGCAGGCTCGCGTCGCGGACTTTGGCGTTTGAGCGTAGTGGAACGGAAAACCTGGTTAAGCGTAAGTGTTCGCTGCAGGGCAACAGGGTTCGCGCGACTGACTTGCCGCGAGCTCGGCAATTGGACAATGAAGCACGACGTTGCCGCGTGCGGTAGCCGAGGAGATAGCGACTTACCGGTTCGAATGACGGTGATCGACCCACAGGCGACGCTCGTACTGTCGTCGTCTCAATGTCGGCTATCGGAGGGCAAGCCGCCCGTCACACCGACGTGTGACAGCAGCGGTTCTCTGCGGCACAGAAACCGGGGGGTAATGCCACAGTTCCACTGCCTCTTGCTTCGAAAGTGCAAACGACGCGTCACCCGGCGCTCCACGGCGTCTTGCAGCGCGTGTACTCGAGTTGATAAAGCGCGCAGCTAGGCGTAGCTATCCCGACGCCGGGCAAAGCCACGAGTCCGGCATTGAAAGCGTCCACCGCTGAACGGACGCGGTCAGCGCGGCATCCTTCGATCAAGACGATCCATGTCGGCACTTGCGTGCCTTCAGACCGCGCCCGCTTCTCCGCTGTCTCTACCTTGCTGACAACCTCATCGGCTAGGCAAAGGTGAACTCCGGTGATGCCCGCCATCTCGACAAGTGGTGGCAGGACGTGCTGACGCAGACCTTTCACGACTTCCGTGCGCGCCGTCGAAGGCACGTCGAAGCGCACCGTCACAAGATAGGCACCCTGTCCGACACCGTCTGAATATGCTACATGGCAGATCGAGCGGGCTACGCTCCGAAACGAGGGGACGACCTGCTTCGTCCACGACGTCGGCGAATTTAGCCGGAGGAGATAGTCTTGCGCGCCGAGCACCTCCACGGTGTCGGCTTCATAGAGATTGAAGTACTCGGGTCCCGCATCCAGCGCAATGTAGCGCCGCCCGCGCCTGAACCCAGGAATTCCCGCGCGTTCGGGCATGTGCTCACGGTTGTGCCACTCGTAGAATTCATCCTTCGCCTCCGGCAGCAGATCATGCCAAATCGCGACGACGCCTGTTCCAGCAAGGCTCATATCTTTTCCTTTTTGCAGGTGGAGTTGTCTTATCGTGCCGACGGATACTCGCCACGGCTCCACGCCGCGCCAAGCGATTCCGAATACTGCACGATCTTCTGCGTTTGCTCGCCAAGTCCGCTACCGCCGAGGGTCATCGTATCGCCCGCTTTCAGAAAGACAGGCGGCTTTTGACCGAGGCCCACGCCGGGCGGAGTTCCGGTAATAATGACGTCGCCCGCCATGAGTGGCATGAAGCGGCTGAGATAAGCCACAATATGCGCGACGTTGAAGATCATCGTGCGTGTGTTGCCAGTCTGACGACGTGTGCCGTTGACGTCGAGCCACAGGTCGAGTACCTGCGGGTCGGGGACTTCATCACGCGTCACGAGCCACGGGCCGAGCGGCGCAAAGGAGAAGCTGCTTTTGCCCTTTGTCCACTGGCCTTCACGTTCGAGCTGATATGCGCGTTCAGAAACGTCATTGGCAAGGCAGTAACCCGCCACATGATCCAGGGCGGTTGCTTCGTCGATCTGCCAGGCGGGGGTGCCGATCACGACGCCTAATTCCACCTCCCAATCCAGCTTTTGCGCGTCTGTCGGCAAGATAACCGGGTCGTTTGGACCGCTGATCGAGCCCGTATGTTTGTTGAACACGACGGGTTCCCGCGGGATCGGCGTATCGGTTTCGGCAGCATGATCCGAGTAATTCAGACCAATGCAGACAAGGTTGCGGACGTTGCCAACACAAGCGCCAAGCCGCGTGCCCGTCTCCACAACCGGGAGGCTGCTGAGGTCGAGTCCGCGCAGCTCTGCCAAGGCGGCTGGCGAAACAGTTTTTCCATCGATGTCACCGACGATGCCGCTGAGGTCGCGGATTTCTCCGCTTGAGTCAAGGACACCGGGACGCTCTTGGCCAGGGTTGCCAAAACGGACGAGACGCATTAAGTACTCCTATTCAGAACAGAGAAAGCGAATGGGCAAGGTGCCAAGCGCACCAAACCCAATTTGCAACTGCCGACCGAGCGGCAACTCGAGCACGCCTGCGTAGGAGCCCGTGATCACTGCTTGGCCGGCTTGCAGTCCGAGGCCGCGTTCGCGGAGAAAATTGGCCAGCCACACGATCGGTGATACGACATTGCCATCAGGGTGCCGACCAGCAAAACTAACCGAGGTTTTACCGGCGGCAGTCAGACTGATGACGAATTCTGCAGGAAGATCGTCCGGCCTCGCCGCCTCGACGAACTCAACGCGCGGCCCAATGACGAGCCCGGCATTAAACAAACCGTCCGCGAGCAATTCCGGAAATGTCAGGGACGCCGGATGCGAATAACGACTGCCGAGCAATTCGAGCGCGAGGTGGACGTCACCTAAAGCATCGAGCACCTCGGCTTCGCTGTATGCGTACCTTCGAGGTGGCAGGTCGCGGGTTAGATAACAGGCGAGTTCGGGCTCTGCCTTCACGGTAGACTGCACCGAGCCGGCGCTGAAGCTGCATTCGACGCTGCGGTAGATCAAATCCGCGTAGATCGGCGCGGCGATGACCTTGTCCGCCGACGGCAGCGCGCATTTCCATGCGCCGGTTCTACTCTCAAGGGCATCACTCACCTTTCGCTGGATCGCGAAGCCCTCGTCAACCGTTGAAGGCCGCAGTTCAACGGGGAGGCGCTCCACTTGCGTGCCTTGACGGCGCGCTGCGACGAGAATGCTTGCTGCCTTCTCATGCCAAAGGGCGACTCGCTGAGAAGCATGAACTGCGTCCGGCATCTCAGGCCGCCTCGTTGACGTGCCGATCGACGCTCTGTCGCGGCCAGACAGCTCCCAACTTCGCGGATGCTTCGCGCAGAAGCGCGTAAAAGGCGTCGTAACGCTCCGGCGGTATGCGTAAGACCGGCCCAGCAATGCTCATCGTCCCGACTACCGCCCCGTCAATCAGCGAGCGCACGGTCACGGCCATCGCGACGACACCTGGCTCGGCTTCCTCGACGACCAGACCATAGCCACGTTGCCTCGTCAGTTCGAGCTCCGGTATCAATCGGTCGACGCTATTAATCGCCTTCGATGTCCCTGCGCCGTTGGGCTGGCCGAGCCCCCCGCGCAGTGCGAGCCCGATTGCTTCGTCGTTTGACATTGTCGCCAACCACACCTTTCCGACCGATGTGGCATGCAATGCGATGGGACTATGCATGGACGGCGAATACATGAGACCGGGCGCCGCGCCTTGAGACGCAGCGAACCACGCGAGTGTCCCTTCATTGACGACCGTCAGCCGAACTAGCTCGTGACATTGCGCTGCGAGTTCGTCGAGAATCGGCTGCACCAGGCCCGGCAACCCGAGCCCGTGCAGGAACCGCTGACCAAGCAAAGAAAGCTTCAAGGTCAAGCGGTACTGGGAGGTCTGTTCATCTTGTTCAGCCCAGCCCTGCTCGCACAGCTGCGCAAGCACGCGATGGGCGGGGCCTTTCTCCAGCTCGAGTTCAGCGGCGATATCGGACATACGCATCCAGCGCGCTTCACGTGCGAGCAACTCGATCGCCTGAAGCGAACGGTCAACTGCTCCCTTGACAACTCTCATAATATGGATAACATTGTTCTTACTGGAACGGTGTTACAACAATAACGGAACGGCGCCGAAAAGTCAATCCACGACGGAGACAAGTCATGAACGGAAGCACCCAGGTTGAGGCCCATCGTCAGCGCCAGTCGAAGATAGCCGCGGCCAGCGGCTGGATCGGCTCAGCGCTCGAGTACTACGACTTCTTTATTTACGCGACCGCAGCGTCATTACTCTTTCCGCAGCTCTTCTTTCCCTCTGGCAACCCGACGGTTGCCATCATCGCATCACTGGCGACTTTCGGCGTCGGCTATGTCGCCCGACCAATAGGCGCGATGGTGCTTGGCCACGTCGGCGACCGACACGGCCGGAAGACGGTGCTGATTTTCTGCATGTTTTTAATGGGCATTTCGACGATGGGCGTGGGACTCTTGCCCACGTATCAGCAGGCCGGCATCTGGGCTCCGGTGATGCTTGTCACCCTCCGGCTCATTCAGGGGTTCGCCGTCGCGGGAGAGGTCTCCGGCGCCAGTTCCATGATTCTTGAGCATGCACCGTTCGGTCGGCGTGGCTACTTTGCGAGCTTCACGCTCCAAGGGGTGCAAGCTGGGCAGCTCCTGGCGGCAGCGGTCTTCCTGCCCCTCGCGCATTACATGCCGAAGGACCAGTTCGCTTCCTGGGGATGGCGAATTCCGTTCCTCCTCAGTTTTGTCGTTATCATCGTCGGCTACGTCATTCGCCGCCAGGTCGAGGAAACTCCGGCTTTCTCCGAGGAGCAGGCCCATGGCGAAGTTCCTGCCTCACCGGTCGTCGAAGTCCTCCGGCAGAGTTGGGACGATGTCTTGCGCGTAATCTGCATGGCGCTCACCGCCGTCATCGCGCTTCTCGCTACGGTTTTCGGCGCCGCGTATGCGGTCCAGCCGGCCTACGGTATCGGCTTTTCTGCCGGCGTCTTTCTTTTGATTCCGGTTCTTGGCAACATCTGCTCGGTCATACTGATTCCCTTCGTCGGCAATCTCTCTGACAGAATTGGCCGCAGGCCGCCCGTTCTCGCAGGCGTCCTCAGCGCCGGGCTGCTCTCGTTCGCATACCTCTACGCCATCAGCATCCATAACCTCTGGCTCTCGCTGATTCTTTCGATGCTGATGTGGGGCGTTGCCTACCAAGGCTTCAACGGTGTCTTCCCGAGCCTTTTCCCAGAATTATTCCGCACGCGGGTGCGCGTGACGGGAATGGCCATCGGACAAAACGTTGGGACGACGCTTGCTGCACTGACGCCAACACTCTTCGTAGCTGTCGCGCCCCCCGGCTCCACCAATATTCCGCTGAAGATCGGTTTGCTGACGTTCGGCATTTGTCTTGTCGCCGCGTTCGCTGCTTTCACTACGCGGGAGACGTATCGGATCCGCCTCAACGATCTCGGCGACCGCGATGCGGTCCCGGTACCCAAAGTCGAGTACGAGCGCTTGCGCGGCGAAGCGATGGCCGGAGGAATCAAAACTGCCGATGCCCAGGATCTCGCAAATCAGATTCGCTCGTAGCCGTTCTGGCCGGCCCTACTCATTGCGACCACTGTGTTGGTGCAACTTGGCATGAGCCGAACATAAACGATGCGACTGCGGCGCTTGCAAATCGATTGACACCGCACAAAGGGAACGCACATGCACAACGAAGACACACCCCGTTACGACGGCCCGCGCGAGCTCGCGCAATCTCTAAGCGCGTTTGCGCGCATCAGCGCGGCCGAGTCGCCCTGGAACCAGGAGGGCCTGCGCGCCGACTCTGAGTATCGCGACCTCGGACTCGCCGCGGTGACCAACGGTCGCATCGGAGCGAAACACATTCGTGCGCTGAAGCCGTTCACCGATCCCACTGGCTGGCACTGGCACGACATGACTGGGCACTACCTGTATGTGCTGCGCGGATCCGTGACGTTCCGTTTCGCCGGAGTGGAGGGCGACGTGACGCTTAACGCTGGTGACGGCCTGTCGCAGCCTGCCGGCGTGCCGCACAACGTGATAGGGCGCTCCGACGACCTCGAGGTCATCGAGATTAACGAGCCCGCTGTCTACGGGACTTGGGATCTGGACGTACCGCCGGCGCCTTGGAAGTGACTGTTTATACCCTTGGGGCCTTCTCGAGTGTCATGAGATCGCCAGTTCTCGGCGCATCCGACAGCCGCAGACGGCCCAAAGTCGAATTGAGCGCGTTGCGTCAAAGAGATGCGGTCTTCGTCATCAAAGGGGCTCGGTCGGAGATTGTATGTGTCCGACACGCGCTTGGTACGCCACATTTCCGAGCAGTCACGCAAGACTACGCCTTCAGCCAACATCGAACACCAAACAGCCATGGATCCACATATCACAGGTAAATCGCGACTTTATGGATTAGTGGGCGATCCACTGACGGCAGCTAAGTCGCCACAATTGTTGAACCAGCTTTTTGCTGAACAGCGCGTGGACGCGGCTTGCGTTCCGTTCTGGGTGAAGGCGGAAAACCTGTCCGAGTTCGTCAGCGGTGCACGAGCGATGGGCAATCTCTCCGGCCTGCTCGTCACCATGCCTCATAAGCAACGGATGCTGGAATTTGTCGATGAACTAGATCCAACTGCCCGTCAGGTCGGCGCGCTCAACGTCATCCGTTGTGAAGCAGATGGACGTTGGGTCGGCGCGATATTTGATGGCGTCGGTTGCGTTCTTGGGATGCAGTGGGAAGGCAACCACCCGGCGAATAAGTCCGTGCTTCTCTTAGGCGCCGGAGGTGCGGGGAGCGCCATCGCATTTGCGGTTGCGTCCGCAGGCGCTAGCAAGCTAACCGTATCCGATGTCGACGGGCATCGGGCTGGCGACCTTGCGGCATCTGTTGCTGCTGAAACCGGCTG
>NZ_JBYSXZ010000002.1:0-3198880 GCF_058782725.1 Paraburkholderia sp. FW306-02-B | reverse complement strand
GCGTCGGGTCGAGGAGGGATTTGGCGAGAGCATACCGGCTGCGGTGATGCACGTCTATAGCGTGGGTCTCACCGTTCCTGGTGAAGTGAGTTTACGAGTCGTAACTCACCTCGAGCAACTCCCGAAAACCCTCACCTCAAGCATTTCGCGCCAGGTTCGGGGCATCCTTGCAGGTCGCGGCGTCCGGAAATCCGGACCAATTTCGGACCTGCCTCGAACGAGATGCGTTCGATCCCGAATCTCCTCACCTTAAAAAAATCTCGTGAATTTTGGCTGCACCCACGTTGCGTGAGGGGTCAACTCGCGTCGGGTCAGCGCAGCGAAAATTTTATGCTGTGTTCTCGAGCGGGAGGGCAGGGGAGAACTGGGTACCCATCCAATGGCAGCCCCAGAGTCGGCGATGCGCCCGGCTTCGTCACGAGCGGCGCCAGTGGCCGGGGCCCGTTGTCTCATATCGCCCGAAGCGGCCTGGACGGCATACGCCCCACGCCCGCCAGCCCCCGCCTGAGGTTCCACGCCGCATTGGCGCCGTCGGAGCGGCCTCCCAAGCTGGCATCCACCCAATCATCCGGCGCACCCATGCTGCTCCGAATGGAGACACGCAGCGTACGGCTGCATGGCTTCGCCGCATAGACCGACGGTAGCGCAGAGGACCCCGGCGGCACATACCGCGGTATGCCTACATCGAGCGGAGGGCGACTAAATGCCAGGCAAGCGTCTCAACTTACGATGCTTGCGAGTCAACGCACGACAAACTCACCCGAAAAAGCTCACCTTTCAGCCTATTCAGCGCTTGAGTTGACGCGGCCTTCGAGCCTGGTAGCCCAAAAAACTACCGATAAATACTCCCGAAAAGCCTCACCACTGAGTGCGACTCGGGCTTGCGCATAGCATGGCAAGTACCTCCCGAAAAACCTCACCCTTGCCACGCGACGATAAATTTCTCCATGCATTCATACACTTATCAAATCACCTTGGTCGACAACGCAGTCATCTACTCCCGAATTTCCTCACCTTCCGCAGTTTTTTCATGGATCCAGCGATTCCTGAGCGCGGTCCCAAAGGTCCCGAAAAACCTCACCATTCGAATTCCGCAGCAGCTAAACCAGACTGCGTCCGACAGCGCCTGCAGGGCAATTCCGGCGGGCAATGACGATTTTGGTCCCGTATTTCCTCACCTTAACGATCGCCAGCACCTAAAAGTCCTCCCGAAAAGCCTCACCTTTGGCCAAAAATAGGCCAATTATTGACACGCGGATCGCCCCGCCCCTCATCTCCCGAATTCGCTCACCTTTGTCAAAAGGTCACCGTCAATTTCGATAACGGCATCGGCCGGATTTCGCCCAAAACGCGGCACGCCTCCCGCAAACACTCACCTTAGCGGGCTGAGTGCCTAGATTTAAGGCAAAAACGGCACCTTGTTCCCGTAAAATCTCACCTGCGGTTCGCGTTCAGTCCCGTCTTGACTCACCAATGGGGTTTGGAAGGTTAAAATAAGGCCAAAAAATAGGGTCCAGAGCGGTCCCGAAATCGCTCACCTCCAGCAGGGCAGTGCTCTAAACGCACTTTCGAGCGCTGCCGGGCGATCTGCGCCCGTCAGGTCCCGCAAAACCTCACCTTTGGCTAAGCCTCACCTTTGCAGCGGCTCCTGAACCCGCTCACGTTCTGTCCCGGACCCACTCACCGACGTCCCCGAACCCCATCACTCAACACTCCCGCAGGACCTCACCACCTCTCCCGCAAAGCTTCACCTTACCGGGCTGGAAGCCTTGCCAGGTAAGGCTCGGCGGTGGCGTTAACGTTTTTAACATGGGTTCAAGGGTGTTTACTTTTATTACTCTCTAGAATTTCCCCGCGTGTCCTTCGGACAAGACCCTTCCCACCACCTAGCCATCATCGAGCGTCCGTGAAACAGTGCGCGATCATTGAACAAGACCTAAAACTTCTTTCTTTACAATAGCTTATTGGCTATTCTTCGTTTTGTTTCACGGAAAAAGAAGCACTGCTCCGATCCATCGATCTACTTGTACCGATAAACCCGCCTAATTCATCAAACCTTAACCGATACACATAAATACGTAGCAAACAATACGTAAATTGTTATGATTCATCCAATTCGAGCAACATCGAGGTGTAAATGAATCTGGACGAAGAACGTCAAGCCATACGTGACGAGCTTGAATCGATGCGAGCGAACGGCGCGCGACGCCAAGAACTATCGCTCCATGCCTGCAAACGGCTTTTTTTTGATCTTGGAATCCGTCCGTCGATGGCCGCCGTTCGTGACCTGACCCAAACAGGTAGCGCGAGCGATATTCCAAAGGACATTGACAGCTTCTGGGAACGCATCAGAAATGTGTCGCGAGTAAAAGTCGGCGCCGGTGCTATTCCAAAAGCACTGGAAGACCGGGCCGGTGAACTATTGGGAGCACTCTTCGAAGAAGCCGTCGTGCATGCCCGTTCAACGCTCGACGGGGAGCGCGAGGAAATTCGCGCGCAGATCGCCGCCGCCGACCAGCGCACACGAGAAGCGGAAATCCGGCGGGACGCGTCGGAAGAAGCCGTCAAACGCAGCGAACTGCGCGCGGAAGTCGCGTGGGAGCGGATTCGCGCGCTCGAAGCCGAGTTATCCAGTGTCACCACACATGGCACTGCCCATCAGGAAGGCTTACAGGCAGCGGTGCAGCGACTCGACCGTGAAAACGAAGCACTTCGCCAGCGCCTCTACACCGAGCAGTCGACCAATGCCATGCTTCGCGACCGGATCGACGCGTTGCATGTCGAATTGCGCCAGAGCACGGAACACTATGCGCAACAGATCAAAGACGCGGTCGCCGAGGCTGAGCGGCGCGTCAAGCCAATGTTGGTCGAACTGGATTCCTTGCGCAGCATGGCCAGCACCTATCAGTCAGGGGTACGCGACGCGAGTCGCAAGGAGTTCGATTTCATTCAGCAAATTGCCTCGGCCAAGGCGCGCGGCGATCGGCTGGACGCGCAATTGCGCGAGCAGTCCGACGAACTCGATGTTTTGACGAAGGAAGTCGCCGAGTTGCGCAGCCAGCAAGGTATCGATCCGGCGGTCGCGAGGCTGCTGTGCACGCTGGTCGAAGCCGGCCGGCTGACGAGCGACGAGCTGGTGGTGATCGGCACCGCGGCCGACGGTCATGTCACGCTGCCGCTGCGATGTCCGAAATGCGAAGAAGGTGAGCCCGAGCTATCGCAGGTGGATCACCGCTTTGAATTGCAGTGTCCGGAATGCGACCACTCGTCGGGACCCGGCGAGTCGCGCCTCGCGGCGGTCAGCCGGTTTTTGTCGAAAGGATCGATTTCCGCGTCGGCATGATGGTTCGACGCGGTCGCAATAGCGGATAAATTGCCAAAGGTGAGGAAATTCGGGACCTCGAAAGTGAGGATTTTCAGGACTCGCCCGGTCCCGCTTTCTTCGTCAAACGCCCGTCACGCCTAGGCACTGGCAATGGCGGGGCGGCCGGATCCGGTTCGTCGACGACCGGCGAATCCTGCTGGTCCGCCCATGTCTGCCACGCTCGATACAAACGATTCGCGGATACCGCCTGGACAAATCCCAGCCATTGTCCGACCAGCTCAGCCTCAACCCCGCTTTCGAACAGATCGGCGGCGAAAGTATTGCGCAATGTTTGTGGACTTGCGCGTGATGCCCTGGACGCGGCAATTCCGGCGGTGTCGATTAGCGCGTCGACTGCTCGTAACATGGTCGCCTTATGCATCGGGCGTCCCGAAGGCGAAGCGGGAAAGACAAGGTTGCCGGCCAGTTCGGAAAGCCGCCGCTCGGCAAGCCATGCATCGAGGATCGCCACCGCGAACGGCGCAAGCCGGGTCCGGCGTGTCAGCATCGGATTGGCCGACTCGATCGTCACCCAGGGGGAGCCCACGCTCACGCAACTAACCGTTAGCGCTGCTGCTTCGCCCGTTTTCAATCCGCCGCCGAGAAATACCGC
This sequence comes from Paraburkholderia sp. FW306-02-B, assembly GCF_058782725.1. Lineage (NCBI taxonomy): Bacteria > Pseudomonadati > Pseudomonadota > Betaproteobacteria > Burkholderiales > Burkholderiaceae > Paraburkholderia > Paraburkholderia sp. FW306-02-B. The sequence continues at coordinate 3,194,903 of NZ_JBYSXZ010000002.1, read as the reverse complement.
AATCAACCCGCGATCGCGCCGCTCTCTCCAGCGTTGCGCGGCGGACAAAGCCGTCAAAGGCGAAAACAGGTGAGCGATCAGCGCGGCACGTTCAGGATGGCTGAGAAAACCGGTTGGCTCGTTATCGCGCGCGTTTCGCCACGCGGCTTCACCGTCTTGAGCAATGAAGCGTGCTGGATTGGTGGAAGCCGATTCGATCTCGCGAACATGATCCAGCACGCGTTCAATCAGGCGCAAATATCGGACACGCTGCGTCTTTTTAATCGCCAGGCCGGCGACGAATTCGGCAATCGTCTGCGCGTCGACTGTAACGAGACTCTTGTGGCGAAGCGCAAGCCAATCGAGGAACGATCCCCACTGCGCTTGATAGACCTCGGCGGAGGAACGCCTGAAATGCTGCTTGGCGAGCCACGCGTCGAACGCGATTTGCGGGTCGCGGCGCCAGTCTTCGCGTTCCTGATCGAAAAGATCAGTAGACGGCGCTGGACGTTCGATCGGGTCGGACAGATGGGGAGGAGACATAGACTATTTTCCCGTTAGTTGCGCATATTGTGGGTCGCAACCGCTGAAAATACAGCTCAGCCGCCCCACGCCCGCGCCCGTTTGGGCGACAAACCATCGGGAACGGCTTGCGCGGCACGCCGTGACGCCTCTTCATAGGCCGATACCGCAAACGCGAACACTGCTGGCAACGCGGTCGAGGTGCCGAAATCCACCGCCTCGTCCGTTTCAGGGTAAGGCAAGTCGGACGGCCGTTGAAACAAGCCCAGCATCAGCGCGTCGTGACGGCTGGCAAACCCGAGATCCGCCAAGGCCTCGGCTTCGATTGCGTGCAGCAACCGCCACGTAAGCGGCACCTGCTGCACGATATAGCGCGCGGCGATATTGCGCACGATGTGTTCGAGGTCGCGCGCCGCGGTTTGAAAGCGCAGCGCGGCCAGATCATGGTCGGCATGGTCGGTCGTCAGATCGTTCATTATCGGCTCCAGTCGATACCCTGTACTGTACAAATATACAGTGTCTCGCGCAACCTCGGCCGAACAGCCAATTCCGTCAACGGCTAGCAATGGTGCGCCCGGCGCTCAGCCGTGGATCACCACCAGCAGCGCTTTCGCCTCACCTTTGCCGGCGTTGCGAATCGCGTGCGGCTCGTCGGCGACGTAGCGCGCCGTGTCCGCTGCCTTCAGCCGTTTCGTCGCGCCGGCCGCCTCGATTTCGATCGATCCTTGCAGAACGGTCAGATGCTCGCGCGTGCCGGGTTCGTGCGCGTTCGACACCAGCGCCCCACCCGCCTGCAACGTTAGTTCGTACCACTCGAACTTGCCGGCCAACTCGATCGGCCCCCACACGCGCAGCTGATACTTTGCGTCGTGTCCGCTCAAGGTCGGAATCTCATGCGGACCGGACACGGAGATCGCCTCCAGTGCTTTTTGCGGCGCGAACAGCGAATCGAGACTGACGCCGAGCGCGTTCGTCAGACGCCAGGCCACCGCAATCGTCGGATTCGCCTTGTCGCGCTCGATTTCCGATAGCATGGATTTCGACACGCCGGCCGCGCGCGACAAGTCGTCGAGCGTCATGCGCCGTTCGGCGCGCAAGCGCTGAATCTGCTCGCCGACGCGAGGCGGCGCCGCGATCGCCGGGACCGAGGTCGAGCCTGAAGTGGGTGTCGCGCTGGGTGCGGCCTTGACTGTGGCGCGGCGGGTCCCCGAACTTGCCATTTACGGACCTATCGTTTAGAGTTGTTCGATATACCGGATTTTAGTTCGGAAAAACGAAAATATCCGATAAAACTGACGGCTGACTATAACAGGCCGCCTCGTGGCCGCAAATGCCGAACATGCTGGCCGCGGGTGCCGGCACCCTTTCAGGAGCCTGCTTCATGCGTGACCTTTACCTCGCCCATCTGCGCGGCACCCTCGAGCAGATCCGAGCCGACGGTTTTTACAAGAGTGAGCGCGTGATCGCGAGCCCGCAGTCGGCCGACGTCCGTCTCGCGAATGGCGCCGACGTGCTGAATTTCTGCGCGAACAACTATCTCGGCCTCGCCAATGACGAACGCCTGATCGAGGCCGCCAAGCAAGGGCTGGACAAAGACGGTTTCGGCATGGCGTCGGTGCGCTTTATTTGTGGCACGCAGACCGTGCACAAGGAACTCGAAAAAGCGCTCGCCGCCTTCCTGCAAACTGACGACTGCATCCTCTACTCGAGTTGTTTCGATGCGAACGGCGGCCTGTTCGAAACGCTGCTCGACGAATCCGACGCGATCATCAGCGACGAGCTGAATCACGCCAGCATCATCGACGGCGTGCGGCTGTCCAAGGCGAAGCGCTTTCGCTACAGGAACAACGACCTCGCCGATCTCGAAGCAAAACTGAAAGAAGCCGACGCGGCTGGCGCGCGCTTCAAACTGATCGCCACCGACGGCGTGTTCTCGATGGACGGCATCATCGCCGACCTCGCGGGTATCTGCGATCTCGCCGACCGTTACGGCGCGCTGGTGATGGTCGACGACTCGCACGCGGTCGGCTTTGTCGGCGAACATGGGCGCGGCACGCCGGAACATTGTGGCGTGCTGTCGCGCGTCGACATCGTTACCGGCACGCTCGGCAAGGCGCTGGGCGGCGCATCGGGCGGTTATGTCGCCGCGCGCCAGGAGGTTATCGATTTGCTGCGCCAACGCTCGCGTCCTTATCTGTTCTCGAACACGCTGACGCCGAGCATTGCCGCCGCATCGCTAAAAGTACTCGAACTGCTGGCGAGCGACGAAGGCGCGCAACTGCGCGCACGTGTGCGTGAAAACGGCGCGCACTTCCGCCGCGCGATGAGCGCGCTCGGCTTCACGCTCGTGCCGGGCGAACATCCGATCATTCCGGTCATGCTCGGCGACGCGCAACTCGCGTCGAACATGGCCGACGCATTGTTGAAGGAAGGCGTCTACGTGATCGGCTTTTCGTTCCCGGTGGTGCCGAAAGGCCGCGCGCGCATCCGCACGCAGATGAGCGCCGCGCACACGCCCGAACAGATCGACCGCGCCGTGGATGCATTCGCGCGCGTCGGCCGTCAACTCGGCATTATCTGAAGCGGAGGCGCATATGAAAGCATTGGCAAAACTCGAACGCGCACCGGGCCTCACGCTCACGGACGTCAAGAAACCCGAAGTCGGCCACAATGACGTGATGATCCGCATTACGCGCACCGCGATTTGCGGCACCGACATCCACATCTGGAAATGGGACGACTGGGCGCAAAAGACGATTCCGGTACCGATGCATGTCGGCCACGAATACGTCGGCGAGATCGTCGAAATGGGCCAGGAAGTGCGCGGCTTTGCAATCGGCGATCGCGTGTCGGGCGAAGGGCATATCACCTGCGGCTTCTGTCGCAACTGTCGCGCGGGGCGCCGGCATCTATGCCGCAACACGGTGGGTGTAGGCGTGAATCGGGAAGGCGCGTTCGCCGAGTATCTGGTGATTCCCGCCTTCAACGCGTTCAAGATTCCGCCGGAGATTTCCGACGATCTCGCCGCGATCTTCGACCCGTTCGGCAACGCCACGCATACCGCACTGTCGTTCAACCTGGTCGGCGAAGACGTGTTGATTACCGGCGCCGGGCCGATCGGCATCATGGCAGTCGCGATTGCAAAACACGTGGGCGCGCGCAACGTCGTGATTACCGACGTCAACGACTACCGGCTCGAACTCGCACGCAAAATGGGCGCAACACGTGCGGTGAACGTATCGCGCGAAACGCTGCGCGACGTGATGGCCGATTTGCACATGACTGAAGGTTTCGATGTAGGGCTGGAAATGTCCGGCGTGCCAAGTGCTTTCACCAGCATGCTCGAAGCGATGAACCACGGCGGCAAGATCGCGCTGCTCGGCATTCCGCCGGCGCAAACCGCGATCGACTGGACCCAGGTGATCTTCAAGGGCCTCGAAATCAAGGGCATCTATGGCCGCGAGATGTTCGAAACCTGGTACAAGATGGTGGCGATGCTGCAAAGCGGCCTGGATCTGTCGCCGATCCTCACCCACCATTTCAAGGTCGACGATTATCAACAGGCGTTCGCCACGATGCTGTCGGGCGAAAGCGGCAAGGTGATTCTCGACTGGACCGCCGCGTGATCTGAACAACGACGCGCCAAACCGCAGCACTCCGAATAAAATGCCCGCAGCGCGCTTAAGCGCCTGCGGGCGTTTTAACGAACTCGGCCTGAATGCGCACATGGATATCGTCGCCGACGGCCGGATACCACGTCGACAGACCGAACTTCGCGCGGCTGAGATGACCGTCCGCGGAAAAACCGAGCGTATCTTTTTTCGTGAGCGGATCGGGTGCGAAGCCGTTAAAGGTCACCGCCAGCGTGACCGGTTGCGTGACGTCGCGAATCGTCAGATCGCCAGTCAACGTTCCGCGCGATTCGCCTGTGCGCTCAAAGCGCGTGCTGACAAAACGCAACTGCGGATAGCGCGACACGTCGAGCATGCTTTCGCTTTTCACCATCTTGTCGAGTATCGGCACATTCGTATCGATGCTCGCCGCGTCGATCGTCACGGCTACGGTACTTTTATCCAGACCGCCTTCGTTCCAGTCGAGTTGCGCCTGCTTGCGATCGAAGCGCATCGTGAAGCGCGAATACTTGAAGTGATCGACATCGAAGGTAATGCTGCAATGGTCCGGATCGAGTTCGTAGTGGCCCACCGGCACCCGCGCCTCGTTCTGGCTGACCGAATGCGTGAGTACTTGCAGCGGCGTGCAGGCCGTCGACGTCAGCAGTGCCGCGCTGAGCAACGCGCGCATGAACGTTGCGCGGACAGTAGATGTGCTCATGAAGTTCGTCCCGGTTGACCGATCGTCATCACGATAGCAGCTAGCGTACTCAATCCGCAAAAGCACGCGAAAACTTGACAGAGGAGAATGATCGTTCTACCATCCGTGCATGGCTACGCAAACTGAAACTGAATCTCTCGCGCCGGGCAGTGCGCGCGAACGGCTGCTCGATGCCGCTGAAGCATTGATTTACGCCGGCGGCATCCATGCAACCGGCGTGGATGCCATCGTCAAGCAGTCCGGCACCGCGCGCAAAAGCTTCTACACGCATTTCGAATCGAAAGATGCGCTGGTGGCCGCCGCGCTTGAACGGCGCGATGAACGCTGGATGAACTGGTTCGTTGCGGGCACGCAGCGGCATGGCAAGACCGCGCGCAAACGCCTGCTCGGTATGTTCGAGGTGCTGCGCGAATGGTTTGCGTCGGAGGATTTTCACGGCTGTGCGTTTCTGAACGCGGCCGGCGAGATTGGCTTCGCGGACGATCCGATTCGACTCGTCGCGCGCGAGCACAAGGAACGCTTGCTGACCTTCGTGCGAACACAGTTCGATGAATACGCGGTGGAGTCCGGCATGGATGGCCGCCGCGCCGCGCGTTTGTCGCGCCAATGGTTGATCCTGCTCGACGGCGCAATCGCCGTCGCGCTAGTGAGCGGCGAGCCCGACGCCGCGCTCGATGCGCGCGCCGCAGCCGAAGCACTGCTCGACACCGAATCCGCGGGCAAATCCGCACACAACCGGCCGCCATCCCGGCGGACCGCAACCTGACTGAGGAGCCATCATGGCCGACCCGATCGAAACCCGCCCACCGCTGCCACCGTTCACGCGCGAAACCGCGATCCAGAAAGTGCGCGCCGCGGAAGACGGCTGGAATACCCGCGACCCCGAGCGCGTGTCGCTCGCCTACACGCCGGACAGCGTGTGGCGCAACCGCGCCGAGTTCACGCATGGCCGCGCGGAGATCGTCGGACTGTTGCGCCGTAAATGGGCCAAGGAACTCGACTATCGGCTGATCAAGGAGCTATGGGCGTTCACCGATAACCGCATCGCAGTGCGCTTTGCGTACGAATGGCATGACGATTCGAACAACTGGTTCCGTTCGTATGGCAATGAAAACTGGGAATTCGACGAGCATGGGTTGATGGCGCACCGTCATGCGAGCATCAACGATATGCCGATCCGTGAAGCCGACCGTTTGTATCACTGGCCGCTGGGCCGCCGTCCCGACGATCATCCGGGCCTCTCCGATCTCGGGCTCTAAACCCTCGAGGTGAACGCCCGCCGTGCGTTCACCGCTCTGCCTCGGTTCTCCGTTATTGTTGTGCCTGCGCCGCGGGGCACGTCCTGTGCCCGAGCGCCCGAGCGTGCCCGCCACATCGCGTGTGCGGGTTGAAGTACAGTGCGCGACGGACGGCAAGCAGGAATACCCAAAACGTGAATGACACCGGCGCTCGACCGGTGACGGAGAGGACATGCATTTTCGGCAGATAAAAAGAAATATTCGACGCACCGCCGTGGCGCTTATCGCGAGCCTCGCCGCGGCGTCCGCGGCGCATGCGAGCGACTGGTGCAAGGGCGGCATATGGGGTGACATGATGCTCGGCTCGTATCACATCAACCCCGACCCCAACACCCATTTCGAACAGTTCAATCCAGGCCTGGGCGTCGAATGCTGGCTCAACAACCAATGGGCGCTGACCGCCGGCGGCTTTCGCAACTCGCTGCGGCGGCCTTCGTACTACGGTGGCGGGGTCTGGTCGCCTGACTTTGCGCACTGGGGCATCGTCCGGATCGCGGCGATCGGCGGGATCATCTCGGGCTACAACTACGGCAACTGGGGCCTGGGTCGCGACCATACGATCGGGCCCGTGGTTGCGCCGATCGTGATGGTTGAATACAAGCGCGTCGGGGCAAACTTCATTGTGATTCCGCCGATTCCTTCGGACAATCTTCCTTTCACGATCGGGTTTCAGGTGAAGGTGAAGTTCTAGGCGCTGAGCCGGAATTTCCTATAACTTCGTCTGGGAAAAAGCCTAAGAATTCGGCCGATTCTGTTTCCCACGCTGACCTCTCCGACGCGACTGCATCGACAGAACGTAACGCGTCGACGGTCGCGCTTCGATTTGATACAAATTGCCATGACTGTGGCCGTACTGGCGCGATGGTCGTTTGCGCCGATTCCAGGGCGCTCAACAGAGCGGATGCGTCCGGCGTGTAGACAACGAAGCCTTCATTGCTCAGCGCAACGCTGGCGATTCCGAGTGCCTCGCAAGCAGCGGCTTTTGCTTCAACGTCGGCAGCATCTGTGTTGCGCGACTCCGCGATCAACGCTGCGATTTGCGCATCGACGATTTTTCCTTGCCTAAGTAGCGGTGTGGTGGCCTGCGTCCACGCTTCGGGCGGACACGCTTTCTGCTCCGGGTTCAAGGGAATGAATGGGTTAATCTCCGCCGGATAGATACGGCACACCAGCGGCCGGCTTTCGTATACGCCACACCGCATATCTTCCTCGAGGTTCGGACACGGACCATCAAACGCGGCGACGATCACCGCCACGACCCGTATAGGTAGAGAGCCGCTCGAGGCCGGAAACGAGCGTCGGCGTTTGTGCGCCGCTATCAAGTTATCTTCTGGTGGCTCCTCGGGCCATGGGATAGCCTCGAGAAATAGCTGAGTTTGGTGACCTCGCCCCAGCCAGGTGATGGCTTCAGCCACCGTCAACGGTAACCGAAGGTTGTGACAACACTTGCCGCACATTGTGCAGTCGAAGTCGATATCCATTCGTCAAGCTCCTCTGCCCTTTGGGCCATCCAATTGCGCCCGCCTTTGTATTGATAGCCTGGAAACGAACGAGCTATCGCGATAAGACAGGGCGTTGGACTTAGTCGGAGCATAGGCGCAATTCTTACAGGGGCGCGGACAAAAATTTTCTTGGCGGTGGATAACGCGTTAGCGCAAGGGGGATGGTGAGGAATTCCAGGAGATGGTGCCGAATCGGCGAGAGGTGAGCCGTTCCAGGATGGTGAGGAATTCCAGGAGATGGCGTGGTATCTGTGAGAGGTGAGTCGTTCCAGGCGCTAAACGGCACCCTTGAAGGGCGAAAAGACACGTCAAGGTGAGGCGTTCCAGGAGGTGACCCGCAAAGGTGAGCCATTCCAGGAGGGGAGGAAGATCCACCGTAAGCGCGACGACGCAATAAGGTGAGGATTTCCAGGAAGTCCACCTCATACCCGCCGACGGTGACGCATCGAGCGTTCGAAACCTCACCTTGAAGCGAAGCAACGCAATTCAGGGGCGAAACCGTCGATCTCCTTACTTCCTCTTCCATATATAAACAAAGCGTGAACGCTTCACCTTGCGCCACGTGACGCCGTGAAGCCCGCGTGGGCTGCATTCCGCGGGCACACGGACGGCAGGCCGGCATCACACGAGAGGGCCGACTTTACCGTGGTTGTAACGGCTTCGTAAAACATGATCCTTCGCCGATTGATAAGTTGCGGATGACACGTGGCGTCGCCACCCGAGCGGCGACGCCACGTGACCATTGATCCATCGAAGGAGAAGGCATGAAAAAGCTGTTGGCAATCGCGGCGTTGGCCGCCCTGAGCGCAACCTTGAGCGGATGCTGGTGGGGGCCGCCTCCGGGTTGGGGCGGTGGCGGCCCGGGTGGAGGCGGGCCTGGTGGCGGTGGCCCCGGCGGTGGCGACGGGCCGCATGGCGCGATCGTCGTTCCTGGAAACGCCGCCCAGGGCTAACCAGGAAACGTAAGCGACACGACGAAACCGCCATCGGTTGCGTTACCGGCATGAAAAACGCCGTCGTTATAGCGCACGAGGCGGCGCACGATCGCGAGGCCCAGTCCGCAGTGAGCATCGCCGCTACGCGCTTCATCGAGCCGCACGAACGGCTGCAGCGCGCGCTCGAGTTGATCGCTGGGAATGCCGCCGCCGTGATCGCGGACCTCGAGCGTGTATTGACCGTTGCGTCGGGACGTCGAGATTTCCACAGGCGGTTCGCCGTAGGTGAGTGCGTTCTCGATCAGATTGGAGAGAATCCGGTCGAGATCGACGAGCGGCAGGCCAAAGCCGTCGCCGGCCTGCAGATCGAGGCGCACGAGCGCGTCGTCCGCGAGACTGTCGCCGTAATGCCGGCGACAGTGACCGTCGACACTCGTGCTTGGCGATGTATCGGCTGTCTCACGGGCAAAGTCGAGAAACTGCGTGACGATGCGCGACAACGATTCCGCATCGCGCAGAAAACCGCGGCGGTTCGCTTCGTCGGGTAGCAGGTCCGCACGCACCTGCATCCGCGTAATTGGCGCACGCAGATCGTGCGCCACGCCGGCCAGCATCACCGCGCGCTCCCGCTCGGCTCGCGCGAGGTCATGCACCATCTGGTTGAAGTCGCCGATCAGTTGCTTCACCTCGCGTGGGCCGCTCGCCTGCACCACTGGCGCGCGATGGCCGACCCGGAATTCGCGTGCCGCGTACGCCAGCCGGTGCAGTGGCCTTTGCAAGTACCACGCGCCGAGCAATGCGACGATGACCGCCAGCACCAGCATCGTCGCCGATGCGCCTAAAAAGCGGCGTATCGGCAGCATCGAGTTTTGCATTTTGAGCCAATCCGGATTGCCCGCATAACGTACCCAGACCGTGCCGCTCTCGCCGTCGGCCACGACCTGGCTACCTGCGGGAAGCCGGCTGCGCAAGGTACGCTCGAACGGGCCAAAGGTGTTCTGGCAAGGCGCGGGACAGCCAGACTGGATCGCGTCGCGCGCACCCACATAGGACACGCCGAGCGTCCCCGTGACGTGGGATGCGGCAAGCGCGCCGTCGCGTTCAGCCTGTACCGCGAGAAACACAGCGCGTTGGGCGTGATCGGCGTCGATCTGGCCGCGTTCGCGGTCCACGAGGAACAATGCGGTGAGGTGCACCAGCACGATCAGGCTCACCGTCATGAGCGAGAGCCGGCCGAACAGCGTATTAAACGGATTCTTCATCGTCACCACCGCCGGGCACGAACATGTAGCCGATGCCGCGTATTGTCTGGATCCGGCGCGGGTTGGCCGGATCGTCTTCGAGCAGCCGGCGCAGGCGCCACACCGGCACATCGATACCGCGTTCGGTCACGTCCGCGTGCGGGCCGTGCAGCAGATCGACGAGCTTCGAGCGCGACAGCGTTTCCATGGGATGCTGGGCGAGCACTTCGAGCAGCGCATATTCGCTGCCGGTCAGTTTGAGCGGCTCGTCATCGCGAAACAGTGTGCGGGTCGAGAAATCGAGCCGGAAGCGGCCGAAGCGCAGTGCTTCGTGCCGTTCGACCGGTGCCGCCGCCGACGGTTGAGCATGACGGCGCAGCACCGCATGAATGCGCGCGAGCAGTTCCTGCGGCATGAACGGTTTGCCGAGATAATCGTCGGCGCCGAGTTCCAGACCGATCACGCGGTCCACGCCGTCTGCGCGCGCGGTCAGCATGATGACGGGAATCGTGTCGCCGCTCGCGCGCAATTGCCTGAGCGCGCTGAGTCCGTCGACGCCCGGCATCATCAGATCGAGCACGATGATCGAGGGCCGCTCGCGTTCCAGGCGTCGCGCGAGGTGATTCGCGTCGTGCAACACGGACATCTCGATGCCGCGTTGCTGAAAGAATGTTCTGAGCAGGTCACGCAAGTCGGCGTCGTCGTCGACCAGTAAAACCTGGATGGGCGTGTCGGACATGGCTGGACCTGATCGAGGAGGATAGTTGACGGACAGCGCGGCCGAAGGCGGATAGGTATAGCGCCCGCCACGCCCGTCGCACACCGGAATATAACGAATCGCGTGGCGGTGGCGGTTTCGGGTCCTTATCGGCGCTTACAGTTTATTACGGCCGGCGGCGCCGTTCAGATAGTGTTCAAAGGGGGCAACGCGTTCACTGCGCGCGATCTACTTCGATCAGATGCAGGCGGATCACGAACAGGTGGCGTGGTCGCAGCGCAATTACACGCTTGCTCAGGCGCGCTACAAGGCGGGGACGGATAGCTTCCTCACGTTCCTCAATGCGCAGCGCACCCTCTGTACTGCGCAGCAGCAGCTCGAGCCAATCCCGTGGCCTTGCACAAGGTGCTGGATGGTGGATGGGAGTGAGGTCAAATGCCGAAAGGTGAGAACATTCGGGAGCGCGCGTGGTGAGAATAATGCTACCAGTCGACGCACTTCAAACTCAAAGGTGAGGATATTCGGGATGACGCCCAACGTGTTCGGCGACGAGATCAAGGCGGCGCTCGCCCCGCACGCCGATGCCCAGCGCGCGCTCGCGATGCGCGCTTACATGCGGAACCACTTCGAGTTCATCGGCGTGCCGACGCCGCTGCGGCGGCAAGCGATATTGCCGGTCTTCAAGCGGTTGCCGGTCGAGAGCGTGGAGCACCTCCTGGCATGCGCGTACGTCTTATGGTCCATGCCGCAACGCGAGTACCAATACGCCGCCATCGACCTGTTGGCGCGCAAGTGGAAGACCCTCGGCCTCGCGGACATCGAGCATTTGCTGTCGATAGCTCAACGCAGTGCATGGTGGGATTCGGTCGATCCGCTGGCTGGCGTGGTTGGCGACATCGTGAAAGCGGCGCGCGCGCAGACGCCGCACGCGCAGGTCTGCATGGATGCGGCGCTCGAACATGAGTCACTGTGGGTTCGGCGGATCGCGATGATTCATCAACTCGGCTGGCGCGAGCATACCGATGAGGAGCGGCTATTTGGCTACGCCCGTTCGCTGGCTGCGGAAACTGACTTTTTCATTCGCAAGGCCATCGGTTGGGCTTTGCGTGACTACGCGTGGCATGCGCCTCACGCAGTGAGCGACTTTCTGTCTGCCGCGCGAGACGTTATCTCGCCGCTCACATTGCGGGAGGCCGCGAAGCATCTTCCGTCGATCCGCTGACGGTTTGTTTGTCTCGCGTGGCGTGTTATGTCTGTTTGCCTACGGCGTTGGTCTTTGCTTTCTTTTTTTGCCTGCGCGGCGCTTTATGTCTGTGTGCCTACGGCGTTGGCCTTTCCTTGATTTCTTATTGGTCTATTAGCGTCGCCCCTGTGCGGGGCAGGCACTTACTTTCTTTGCCGCCGCAAAGAAAGTAAGCAAAGAAAGCGGCTTCACACCGCTAACTTTGAAGCGGGTCCCCTGGCTTGGAGGAGGCAGTGGAGCATCTGGAATCAGTGCTCCCGCACACTCCACGCTGGTGACAAGGCCGTCATGCTTCCGGCGGCGCTACGCGCGCCGTGGTGGTACTTCACGAAACCGGCGGGTCCGTCGCCCGTAGGGTGCTTCCGGGGCCTGCGGTTGTTCAAGCGTAGTGGCTTGCCTTTGCTGCGCTAGCGTAACGCGCGGCTGCGCTTCGCTCGGCACTTTTCCGTGCCTGCGATGGTTTGCCCTTACGTCCCTAATGCCTCGCTGAGGTGCTAGCGTCTCACCCGGAATGGAGGCGCGCACTTGCACACCTGGGCGCTTCGCCGAGGCGAAGCCGATGGTCCCCACCGAGCAAAAAACCAACCACGGGTTTCCCTTGCAGACCGTTCCGGCGAGCACGTAGTGCGAGGCGGGAAGAATGATGCCGGAAGCGCCTATCTGCGATCGGTGTTGGGAAGTACCGCTGCGGCGCGCGCAGCGCCGCCGGAAGGATGACGGCCTTGTCACCAGCGCGGAGTGTGCGAGAGCACCGATTCCAGATGCGCCACTACCTCCTCCAAGCCAGGGGACCCGCTTAAGAATTGGCGGTGTGAAGCCGCTTTCTTTGCTTACTTTCTTTGCGGCGGCAAAGAAAGTAAGTGCCTGCCCCGCACAGGGGCGACGCTAATAGACCACTAACAAATCAAGGAAAGGCCAACCCCGCAGGCACACAGACAAAAAGCGCCACGAAGGCAAAAAAAGAAAGCAAAGCCCCCGCCGCAGGCGAACAGACCATAGCGCCCCGCAGGCAATCAGAACAAGAAAACACCAACCCCGAATTAAAGCCAAATTCAAATGGGCTTTATATAACGGCATCCCCGAGAAAAACTTTAGAAAAAAATTAGCAAATCGGGCTTCGCCCAAAACCACACCTTTAAGTTGTTTTATTAGCATTTAGTCATTGCTCAGTAACATACGTCCGAAATAATCGGACGCGTTGCACGCATGACCAGATTTCGCAAAAAAACGCGCTGCCCCGCGAGAGGGCCGACGCACCAGGCCATACCCCCGGGGGTTCCACATGACTATCCGTCATCGCATCACGCTATTGGTTGTCTTGATGTTCGTCGCCCTGTCGGCGATCGGCGGCTACGCCGTCTATCAGACCCGCGGCAGCGCGGCCGAAGTCCGGCAGGTGACAGAAGGCGTCGTGCCCAGCGCACTCGCGTCCGCCGACCTCGTGTCGCAAGTCAAAGACGTGCAACTCGCCACGATGACGCTGGTCTACGCGCCGGACGACAACATGGTCGCCCAGGCACAGGACGAACTGAAGAAGAAAAAAGTCTCGCTGCAACAGGCGCTCGCGCTGCAAGCGAAAGACGCCGCCAGCCACGCACAAAAAGGCCTGGTGCTGCAAGCCAATGACAGCCTGGAAAACTACTTCTCCGCAATCGCCGAGACGGCGAAGATGAAGGCCGCGGGCAAGAACGAACTCGCGCAAGCCTATCTGTTCGCCAACGTCGCGCAGTATCGCGACGAACTCGAAGGCATCGTCGAAACCTTGCGCGTCGAGAAGAACCGCGAGAAAGACGAAGCGATCACCACGCTGAACGCAAGATTGGCCACCACCACGACGGCGATCGCCATCGTCACCGGCATCGCGATCATTCTGCTGACCTCGATCGGCTCGCTGCTCTACCGCCAGATCACTCGCCCGCTCAGCCGCATGCAGGCGATGATGAGCGAGATCGCCTCGAGCCAGGACTTCACGCGGCGCGTGCCGGTGGGCCGGTTGGATGAGATCGGCCACTCGATCGTCGCCTTCAACGGGATGATCGAAAAGATTCAGGAAAGCTCGGCGCAACTCAAACAGAAGACCGCCGACATTCAGGCGATGTTGCAGAACATGCAGCAGGGTATTCTGACGGTGATCGATGGCGCCGTGGTTCACGCGGAGTACTCAGCGTATCTGGAAGACATCTTCGAAACGAAGGATATCGCCGGCCGGGGCCTCATGGACCTGGTGTTTTCAGACACCGATCTCGGCTCGGACGTCCTCTCGCAAGTCGATGCGGCAACGCATGCGTGCCTCGGCGAAGACTGCATCAACTTCGCGTTCAATCAGCATCTGCTGGTGGGCGAGATTTCGAAGCGCATGGCCGATGGCCGCGTGAAAATTCTCGATCTGAGCTGGTCGGCGATCACCGACGAAAACGACATCATCGTGCGCCTGATGCTGTGCGTGCGCGACGTTACCGAGCTGCGCAAGCTCGCTGCCGAAGCCAGCGAACAGCGTCGTCGCCTCGACATGATCGGCGAGATTCTCGCGGTCAGCGAAGAAAAGTTTCATCACTTCATCGAAAGCTCCGCTGGGTTTGTCAGCGAGAACGAACGAATCATTCGCAAACATTCGGAAGCGGACCACGCGGCGATTGCCGAGCTGTTCCGCAATATGCACACGATCAAGGGCAACGCGCGGACCTATAACCTCCAGCATCTGACCAACGTCGTCCACGAAACGGAGCAGAGCTATCACGAACTGCGCCAGCCGGACGCGGACCGTTCGTGGGATCAGGAACATCTGATGCAGGAGCTGACGCGGGTGCGCGAAGCCATCGAGAGCTACGCGAAGATCAACGAACTGAGCCTCGGCCGCAAGGGTGCAAATCGTGCGACCGATGCAAGCAGTACAGGCCGGTACGTGATGGTCGAGAAGGAACACATTCAGCAGACGTTGCGGCTGCTCGATGCAGCCAATCCGGGCGAGCTGCATGAGTTGCAGGCGATGCGCGATGCAATGCGCCAGAACTTGTCCGCACTGGGCAGCGAAAGCGTGCGCGATGCGCTGTCCGGCGTGCTCGACTCACTGCCGTCGCTCGCGCATGAACTGGGCAAGCAAGCGCCGAACGTGCGTATCGACGACAACGGCTATCGCCTGCGTGGTCAGGCCGGCGGCACGTTGAACAATGTGTTCATGCATCTGCTGCGCAATTCGATGGACCACGGCATCGAAACCGCCGAGGCGCGTACTGCGCAAGGCAAGACGCCGGCCGGCACGATCGATATCGAAGTCGGTGTGGACAGCGGCGCGCTGCAGATCACGCTTGGCGACGACGGCCGTGGCCTCGCGCTCGAACGGATTCGCGGCATCGCCATCGAGCGTGGCTGGGTCGGTCGCGACGAATCGCTCAGCGACCAAGCCATTGCCGATTTCATTTTCCGGCCGGGTTTCTCGACGGCGGAAACGGTCACGGAAGTATCGGGTCGCGGTGTCGGTATGGATGCCGTACGCGACTTCCTCAAGCGCGAGAACGGCAGCATCGAATTGCGCTTCACCGACGATCGCAAGGGCGCATCGTTCCGCCAGTTCCAGACGATCGTCTGCCTGCCGGACAACGTCGCTGTCGATACGTTAGGCGTGCGTGCGCGTGGCAATGCAGGCGAACTGCGACTCGACGCGATGGCCGATTGAGCTTTGTTTGATGGATTTCGGAAGGATCGGTTGTGATTCAACAGTATCTGATAGCCGCGGCAGCAGGCAGCGCGATCACTGCGCTGCTGGCGTTCGCCGCGCACAAGTTGCAAAGCAGGCAGACCGTCGCCCGATTGCGCGCTGAAAGCGAAGCGCGCATCAACACGCTGCTGTCCGAGCATGCGGGTCATATCGAAACCCTCCGTGAGCGCGAGCAGTTGGCGCACGACCTGGAGGCTTCGCTCGCGCAGCTGCGCGAAGAGGTGGCGCAGCAAGCGACGGCGTCTGAAGATCTGCGGGCAGCGTTGAAAGCCGCCGCCGACGACAAAGATCAGTGGATGCATCACGCGCAACAGATCGCAAGCGAAGCCGCGCGTCTGAAGAGCCTCGGCGCGACGTTCGAACGCTGGCATGAGCAGATGATTTCGCTGATGACGCAAAACCACGACATGCACACGAAAAATCAGGAGCTTTCGTCGATTGTCCGGCATGTGGTGATCGTCTCGCTGAACGCGTCGATCGAAGCCGCAAGAGCGGGTTCGGCCGGACGCGGCTTCGCGGTGGTGGCGAGCGAGGTTCGCGAGCTCGCGGCACGCTCCGAAGAATTGTCGAAGAGCTACCGCGACAGCCTGCACCGCAATGACCTGACCACGACCTCGACGTTTCAGGACATCCAGGCGGGCGGCAAGATGATCGCTGCTTCGCTGAGCAGCGTCGAGTCGCTGGTCAATCAGTTTCAGGCGAAGCTTCACCAGGTGCCGACGTGATCACTGGCCAGGCGAAGGAGAGCTTCGAACGCATTTTTCGCAAGGCGGCGCAGGCGCGCTTGCCGCTGCAATCGAGCGATACGTGCGAGATCGTGCCGATGGCGGAAGCCGGCATTGGCGCAACCCCAGACACTCAGGTTGTCGTGCTGACCATCTCGTCGATTGTGTTCAGACTGCTGCTGATTCTTCACTTCGATGAAAACGACAGCGCCCGCAACTACTTCCTGAAAGATGCCGCCGACCGGTCTTTCCAGGAAGCGTTTCTGGAAATCTGCAACCTATGCTGCGGCGCGATGAACCAGGAACTGCTGCACTATTTCCCGGACCTCGGCATGTCGACGCCCTACGTGTTGAGCGCCCGTTGCCTGTCGCATTTGCAGGAATTGAAACCGGATTTTCTGTCTTCGTATTCGATCACCATCGACGGGTCAGTGCAGCTTGCCGCGACGGTGTGCGTCTGCGCGGATGCGCCGATCGACTTCATGGCGGATACGAGCGCGATCGAAGAAACCAGCGGAGAGCTGGAGCTGTTCTGATTGTTGTCATAGGAAAAAACATGTCGAAGATTCTCGTGGTGGACGACTCGAGCACGGTGCGCGATGAAGTGGCCGGCTTTCTGAAGAAGAACGGCCTGGACGTGGACACCGCCGTGGACGGCAAAGACGGTCTCGCCAAGCTGAAGGCCAGCCCCGGCATCAAACTGGTGATCAGCGACGTCAACATGCCGAACATGGACGGCCTGACGATGGTCGAAAAGATTCGCGGCGAACTCGCGAACAAGACCGTCAACGTCATCATGCTGACCACCGAAAGCAGCCCGGCGATGAAGGAGCGCGGCAAGGCGGCCGGCGTCAAAGGCTGGATCGTCAAGCCGTTCAAGGGCGACGCGGTGCTGGAAACGTTCCGCAAGCTGGCGAGCTGAGCGGTACAAACGCAGCGGTGCAGGCCAAAGGTGAGAACTTTCGGGAGCCAATGCGTGGCGCGCTCACCCGGTTGATGAAAATCCGGTAGAGGGTGCTGGCAGCCAGCATCATCGTCGAATGCTCAACCGTGAGCAACGCCGGTCAGCACATCGTCTCTTACCTGGGTATGCAAAATACTCAAACGCATTCAAAGGTGAGGGTTTGCGGGAGTAGCCTGTTCGGAACCACTGGTGCCCCGCCCAGCATGCTTTTGCGGCCTGACCCCAAGCTCCGGAGGTGAGCTTTTTCGGGAGCGGGCCGATGCGCGCCTCGCGCCTTGCCTCGGCCGCTCCGTGCCAAAGGTGAGACTTTTCGGGAATTGAGCCGCGCCATGTGCGAACGGTGTGGGGATGCGGCTATGTGTTCGTGCCGCACGGTGAAATGGCGATTGGCGCTGCCGAGCGCGGCGCGATGGCCGCGCCCGGCGTGTGATTCACTGCCTCGTTAGCCGAAAGGTGAGGGTTTTCGGGAGCAGAGAAACCGCGCCTCAGGCTTGCTTCGCGATCTCGCGAATATCGGCCACGGGTGTTTGCCCGAACACATCGCTGAAGGCGTAGTCGAGCAACTGGGTAGCGCATTGTTCAGGCGTAGAAAGCTGACCGTTGCGCTTGAGGTCCTCGAATTTTTCGCGCATCGGAAATTGCTCGGAGCCGCTGCCGCGAATCTGTGCCTGCATATTCGTATCGATGACGCCCGGCGCGAGACTGCAAATACGCAGAGCGCGATTCGCATCGAGCGCGACGGCGCGCGCGTGATGGTCGAGCGCGGCTTTGGTCGAACAGTAGACGCTCCAGCCGGGGTACGCATTGCGCGCCGCGCCGCTCGAAATATGCACGATGCGCCGATCGTTAGCGTCGACGCTGGCCGCCGCGACGCCGCTCGCCAGCATCAGCGGCGTCGCGACGTTCAGGCTTACCGCGCTCGCGATGGCCGCGGCGTCCTGCCCTTCGATCGGACCGATCGGCTGCACCATGCCCGCGTTGTTGATGAGCAGCACGCTTTGCGCGCCGCTGACAAAGCCGCGCAGTGCGTCGCCCGCCAGCCATTGCGCGACGCGCGCGGGGTCGGCCAGTTCCAGTTCGATCTCTTCGAGCAACGCCGGGAAGCGCTGTGCAAGCGTGGCGTGACGCGAGCGGGACAGGCCCAGCACCGGGACGTTGCGTGCGAGCAGTTGTTCTGCGAGCGCAGCGCCGAGACCACGAGTATGGCCGGTGACGATCGCGCGGATCGGAGAAGAGGTGGTCATGTCGTTGTGATGGATGGCTTGGAGAAGGCGCCATTTTCTCATGCAGCATTGCTTGCTTGCAGCGACGCTGCCTATCGGGCTTCCTTCAGGCGGAGCGAAAGCGCTCCCGATACTGCATCGGCGTCACGCCGATTCGTCTGGTGAAGACAATGCGCATCCGGTCAGCGGTGCCGAAACCGCAATCGTAAGCAATCGCCTTGAGCGCCGCGCCGCTGCTTTCGAGCAACTTGCGCGCCGCATCCACGCGGGCGCGCTCGACGAACTCGTGCGGCGTGACGTTGGTCTCCTGCACGAATACGCGCGCGAAGTTTCGCGCGCTCATGCCCGCGACGTCGGCCAGTTGCTTCACCGTGAAACGCTCGCGAATTCGCTCCATCACATGCGCCTGCACCCTGGCGACCGGCGAGGTTTCATCGGCCGGCGCGCTCAGGTAGGGACTGAACTGCGACTGGCCGCCTTGCCGCTGCGCGAACACCACCAGCCGCTTGGCGACAGCCAGCGCCGTGTGCGGCCCGTGGTCCTCCGCCACCAGCGCAAGCGAGAGATCGATGCCCGCCGTGACGCCGGCCGACGTCACCAGCTGCCGGTCGCGCAGATAGATGCGATCGAAGTCGACGCGCGCCTGTGGAAATTGCGCCGCCAGTTGAGCCGCATGCTGCCAGTGTGTCGTGACGTTGCGCGCGTCGAGCAGTCCGGCATGGCCGAGCGCGAAAGCGCCGGTGCAGATCGAGCCGTAACGGTCGCACTGCATGGCGACGTTCGTCAGCCATTCCAACAGCCGCGCATCGGGCGCGGCGTCCGGCAACGCGGGGCCGCCGGCGACCAATGCGAGATTGAAGGGGCGGCGCGCCTGTTCGAAAGTGGCGTCGGCAGTGAGCGTCATGCCGTTGGATGCGCGCAGCGGCCCCGGCTCCGCACTCAGCAGTGTCACCTCATAGCGATCTTGCGGCGCGACGAACCGATTGGCTTCGGAGAAGACGTCGACGGGACCGGCGACGTCGAGAGCCTGAACGCCGGGAAAGATCGCGATCGCGACGGTAGGCATCGAATGACTTCCTTTGACGATGAGCGGGATCCGCAGGCCGCGGCAGTAGACACAGTGCGTTTGGCAGTGTTTTGCGGTTCGCCGCGATTGCCCGTGATAACGCGTTAGCCAATACTGAACTTCATCGACGCGTGGTTTGAACAGCATAAAAAGCGTCACGAATCAGCATACCAAACGCGCTTTCGACTCACCAGGACCGCGCGCTTTCTTTACCGCGTCATTCACGGAGCACATCACATGACCACGATCGCAGGCATCCAGATCCCCGACAGCATGATGGCGCGCGAAGCCACCCAGCTCGTGCGCGATACCGAAACCGAGTTGCTCTACCATCATTCGCGGCGCGTGTTCCTGTTCGGTTCGCTAGCCGGCACGCGCAAACAGCTCAAGTACGATGCCGAGCTGCTGTACATCGGCGCGATGTTTCACGACATGGGACTCGTCGCGCCGTATAGCAGCAAACACGATCGCTTCGAAGTGGACGGCGCGAACGCGGCGCGTGATTTCCTGCGGCGCCACGGCATCGGCGAGGACGATATCGAGCAGGTGTGGAATTCGATTGCGCTGCACACTACGCCGGGCATTCCGCAATACATGAAGCCGGTGGTCGCGCTGGTCACGGCGGGCGTCGAGATGGACGTACTCGGCCTCGCCTACGACGAGTTCACTGAGCAGCAGCGGCATGAGGTGATACACGCGCATCCACGCGGCGCGCATTTCAAGGAAGGCATCATCGACGCGTTTGCGCATGGCACGATTCACAGACCGGAGACGACTTTCGGCAACGTGAAGGCGGACGTGCTGGCGCTGAAAGACCCGCATTATCATCGCGAGAATTTCTGCACGATGATTCTTGGCTCGGCGTGGAGGGATTAGGGGTTTAGCTGGGGGCCGCACCTATTTTCCGTGTCTGGCGTCAGAATAGACGCATTGCTCAACGATGCGGCGCCCCGCCATGGTAATCAAAAACCTTCTACGAAGGCTCGACCTCACCACGCTTCAACTCTTTCTCGCCGTCTTCGAAGAAGGCACGCTCACGCGTGCCGCCGAGCGTGAGGCGATTGCCGTGTCGGCCGCGAGCAAACGTCTGCTCGAACTCGAACAGGCGGTCGGCGCCACCTTGTTCCAGCGCAACGCCCGCGGTATGACGCTGACGCCGGCCGGCGAAACGCTGCTGCATCATGCGCGCCGCGTGATGCGCGACATCGAAAATATCGGCATCGAACTGGCTGGGCACGCGAGCGGCGTGCGCGGTTACGTGCGCATGATGGCCAACCTGTCGGCGATCGTCGAATTCCTGCCGGAGGACCTACGCGCGTTCCAGTTGCAGCACGAGCGCGTCAAACTCGATCTCGAAGAGCGGCCGAGCGGCGGCGTGGTCGAAGCCGTCGACGATAGCCTCGCCGACCTCGGCATCTGCTCCGGCGACGCCGACACGCGCGATCTGCACGTCGCGCACTATCGGCACGATTCGCTGGTGCTCGTGACGCGCGACGATCATCCGTTGGCCGGCCGCAGCAGCATCGCCTTTGCTGAAACGCTGGACGGCGATCACGTCGGCCTGCACGCGGCCAGTTCGATCAACGCCCGCACGCATATGGCCGCGCGCCAGGCGGGCAAACCCTTGCGTTTGCGCATCCACGTGCCGGGCTTCGACGCAGTGTGCCGGATGGTGCAGGCCGGCATGGGTGTGGGCGTTTTGCCGCTGAAGGTCTATCAGATCATGGGCCGGCCGCTCGGCCTGATCGGCGTGCCGCTGGAAGACGACTGGTCCGAACGCGACCTGCTGCTGGTGGTGCGCGATGTCGAGGCACTGTCGCCGGTGAGCCGGCTGCTGTTCGACCACCTGCGCTCGATCGAGGCGTCGGAAACCTTGCCGGCAGTGTCCAATCGCTGAGCGTTCGCCGTTCGCGAACGGTCGTTGGCGAATTGCGGTTGGACGCCGCGGCGGCACCGCTCCTAAGCTGTCTCTCAACACGAAACCAGCTTCGGAGACAGCATCATGGGTGGACCCCTTCAGGGTATCCGCGTAGTCGAGATCGGAACCCTCATCGCGGCGCCGTTCGCCGCGCGCCTCATGGCCGAATTCGGCGCCGAGGTCATCAAGATCGAAGCCCCGGAGACAGGCGATCCCCTGCGCAAATGGCGCAAGCTGCATGAAGGTACCTCGCTCTGGTGGTATCTGCAGTCGCGCAACAAGAAATCCATCTGCGTGAATCTGAAGTCGGCGGACGGTATCGATATCGTCAAACGGCTCGCCGCCGACGCCGACGTCGTGATCGAAAATCTCCGGCCCGGCGCGCTCGAAAAGCTCGGCCTCGGCTGGGACGTGCTGCACGCGATCAACCCCAAGCTGACGATGGTCCGCATCTCCGGCTACGGCCAGTCCGGCCCGTATCGCGACCGGCCGGGCTTCGGCGCGATCGGCGAAGCGATGGGCGGCATCCGCTATACGACCGGCGAAGTGGACGGCGCGCCTGCGCGCGTCGGCGTGAGTCTTGGCGACTCGCTCGCTTCGCTGCACGGCGTGATCGGCGCACTGATGTCGCTGCTGCGCGTGAAGACGGGGCAGGGCGAGGGCCAGGTCGTCGATGTCTCGCTGGTCGAGAGCGTGTTCAATCTGATGGAAAGCCTCGTGCCCGAATACGACTTGCTCGGTCACGTGCGCGAGCGCAGCGGCGGCGCGCTGCCGGGCATCGCACCATCGAACACCTATCCGACCGAAGACGATGGCTACGTCGTGATCGCCGGCAACAGCGATCCGATCTTCAAACGCCTGATGCATGTGATCGGCCGCGCCGATCTCGCCGACGATCCCGCTCTCGCCCGCAACGACGGCCGCGCGAAGCAATGCGCGCGGCTCGATCAGGCGATTACCGCATGGACCTCGCATCATTCCACCGAGGACGTGCTGGCCGCACTCGAACGCGCCGAAGTGCCTGCGGGACGCATCTATTCCGTCGCCGACATCGTTGCCGATCCGCACTACCAGGCGCGCGGCATGTTGCTGCAAGCGGACCTGCCCGGCGGCGCCTCCGTGAAGATGCCGGGCATCGTGCCGAAGCTGTCGGACACGCCGGGCGAAGTGCGCTGGCAAGGTCCGGCGCTGGGCGAGCATACCGAAAGCGTGCTGAGCGAACTTGGCTTCGGCGGCGGCGATATCGAGCGGCTGCGCCGCGAAGGAGCAGTGCAATGAACGCTTCCAACGTCGACAAGCTGATCGTGCAGGAAGTCGCGCCGCGCGACGGCTTGCAGATCGAGCCCACCTGGGTCGAAACCGCAGACAAGATCGCGTTGATCAACGCACTTTCGACCGCGGGGTTCACGCGCATCGAGGCGGGTTCGTTCGTGTCGCCGAAAGCGATTCCGGCACTGCGTGACGGCGAGGCCGTGTTCCAGCAGATCGAGCGGCATCCGGACGTGATCTACGTCGCGCTGGTGCCGAACCTGAAGGGCGCCGAACGCGCGCTGGCGTCGCGTGCCGATGAACTGAATCTGGTGATGTCGGCGAGTCAGACGCACAACCGCGCCAACATGCGGATGAGCTGCGAGGCGTCGCTGATCGCATTCGGCGACATCGTGCGGCTGGTCAAGGGTTCGTCGCAGGCTACGCTGAACGCGACCGTGGCGACCGCGTTCGGTTGTCCGTTCGAAGGCAAGATCGACGAAGACCGCGTGATCGGCATTGTCGATACTTATCGCGAGATGGGCATGCAGGGCGTCACGCTGGCCGATACGACAGGCATGGCGAATCCGCGCCAGGTCGCACGCCTTGTCACGCGCGTGCTCGAACGTCTGCCCGCTGCGGCGCTGACGCTGCACTTTCACGACACGCGCGGTCTTGGCCTCGCCAACGTGCTGGCCGCGTATGAGGCCGGCGCGCGCCGCTTCGACGCGGCGTTGGGCGGCCTCGGCGGCTGTCCGTTCGCGCCGGGCGCGTCCGGCAACATTTGCACGGAAGACCTCGTGAATATGTGCGACGAAATCGGCATTCCGACTGCGATCGACCTGGAAAAGCTGATTGCGCTATCGCGCGGCTTGCCTGCTTTGCTCGGTCACGAGGTGCCTGGGCAACTGGCGAAAGCGGGCCGCAATTGCGATCTGCATCCCGTGCCGGAATACGTCCTGCAAATCTGATCCTCCCTTAACCGACTATACGACCGGACGGCGCTGCCGAATCCGGCATTGGAGACAACCATGAGTGACCTCGGCGCAGTCGCAACCGGCAGCCGTCAGCACAGCGGACACGACGCCGCGACAATCATCCGCAAAGTTGCATGGCGGCTGATGCCGCTGATCATGATCTGCTATCTGTTCGCGTTCTTCGACCGCATCAATATCAGCTTCGCCAAGTTTCAGTTACAGAGCGACCTTGGGTTGTCCGATACCGCGTACGGCCTTGGTGCGAGTCTGTTCGTGATCGGCTACGTGTTGTTCGAAGTACCGAGCAATCTGTTTCTGTACAAGGTCGGTGCGCGTCGCTGGATTGCCCGGATCATGATTTCCTGGGGTTTGGCGACGGCGGCGATGGTGTTCGTCCATACCGAATGGCAGTTCTACGGGCTGCGATTTCTGATCGGCGCGATGGAAGCGGGCTTTGCGCCGGGCGTGCTGTATTACCTGACGCTGTGGTTTCCGCCGAGCTATCGCGGGCGCATCACGTCGATGCTGTTTCTCGCGTCCGCGTTTTCGGGGCTGCTCGGTGCGCCGGTTGCGGGTCTGGTGATCGGGCATATGAATGGCGTGCTCGGCATGCCGGGCTGGCACTGGTTGTTTCTGCTCGGCGGTTTGCCTTGCGTGGCGCTCGGCATTCTCGTGCTGAAGCTGTTGAAGGATCGCATCGAGGATGCAGGATGGCTGTCGGCGGCGGAGAAATCGTATCTGTCGAGCCAGATCGCGCACCAGAGCCGGCACCCCAGCAGTGGACATTCGTTGATGGGCGCAATTAGAACGCCTGGTTTCCTGACGCTGGGGCTCGTCTACTTCCTGATTCAGGTTGCGTCGTATGGACTCAACTTCTGGGCGCCGCATCTGATCCGCGTCGCCGGCACCGACAATCCGACGGTGATCGGCTTACTCACGGCAGTGCCTTATATCGCCGGTGCGATCTGCATGGTGGTTGTCGGCCGGATGTCGGATGCCACGGGCGAACGGCGCAAGTTCGTCTGCGGTCTGCTCGTGATGGCGGCGGTCGGTTTCTTTGCCGCGGGCTTTTTCGATAAGCAAACCGCGTTGCTGGTCGTTGCGCTGGCCGTGATGGGCGCGGGCGTCGTCGCTTCCATTCCGGCGTTCTGGGCGCTGCCGCCGAAACTCGTGACCGGCGCGGGCGCCGCAGGCGGGATCGCGCTGATCAATACACTCGGGCAGATCGGCGGCATTGTGAGCCCGGTGATGGTCGGCCGCGTGCGCGACCTGACGGGCAGCACCACGCCGGCGCTGTATGTGATCGGCGCAATGAGCCTCGTCTGTGCGCTGATCGTGCTGTACGGTCTGCCGGAATCGTTGCGTCAGAAGGATGCGTCGCAATGATGCGCGTCTTCAGGTGAGCAAAAAAGCCGTCTAGACTATTTTCCTTCCCTCTGTCATTTCCAGTCAGCGTTCGCGACTAAGCCCATGAAACACCCGGCTGGTGATCCTGAGAGCCGGTCCGGGTGTTGTGTTCCCAGAGCAGGCGTGCGCGACGGATCCCACCGAAGCCAGCCGTTCTGAGTGCTTGAACGTCGCTTATGCCGCCCGCCTCGTTGGCTGGCTACTCACGTAAAACTGGAGATGACATGAAATCGATTCGAACCATCATTCTGTGCGGACTGCTGCCGCTGGCGCTCGCAGCAGGTTCGGTGCAGGCACAGGGCATCGGGCGCGCCGGCACCTACGTCATGCCGCCGAACTACAGCATGATGATGGACAAGCTCACGCCCGAACAACGCACGCAGGCCATCGGCATTCAACAGAAGATGATGCAGATGGAAATGGAGTATCAGGACACGATGGCGCAGATGGAAATGAAGCATGCGCACGACATGATGGCGATGCAGAACCAGTTGCTTGATCTGTTCAAGGGGCACTGATCTCGCCGATGGCTGACCGAGGCTGCGCCTGGTGTGCGTTCTGGCGCCTGGAAGGGCGCAGCTTCGTCAGCCTGCCGTCGTTTGAGCCGCCGGGAGCCATCAGGAATGGTCCGCATTGAGCCGGGCGCCGTTTCGTGCGACGCTGCGTTAAGCAGTATCGGCGTGCGAATTCCGCGTTGTCCGGCAGGAGCGACCCACATGTCCTTCTATCATTGCGCGTTATCCGATTTATCGGCTGCGTCGACCCGCACCGGATCGACCGCGTTTGTGTTCGCTGGCGGCGGCAGCCTGGGCGCGATCGAGGTCGGCATGTTACGCGAACTGCTCGACCGGGGCGAACGGCCGGGCTTTGTGGTCGGTGCATCCGCCGGCGCAATCAACGCTGCCTATTTCGCCGGCCGCCCCGATGGCAACGGTGTCGCAATGCTTGAATCGCTTTGGCGCCGCATCCATCGGCGGGACATCATGCCGCTGACGATGCGCGGGTTTCTCGACATGGTGCTGCGGCGTCGGCCGCACCTCTTCGAGGCTGCTGCGTTGCGTGTGCTGCTGGAAAAAAACTTACCGTACACGCGCGTGGAGCAGGCAGCTATACCGCTGCACATCGTGGCGACCGACATGCTGACCGGCAACGAGGTTGTTCTGTCGTCCGGACCGGTGGTGGACGCCGTTCTGGCGAGCGCGGCGATTCCTGGCGTGTTCCCGCCCGTGCGGATCGGCGGCCGCGATCTGGTCGACGGCGGTGTGGCCAACAACACACCTATCTCAGCGGCGGTCGGGCTCGGCGCGACGCGCGTGGTCGTGCTGCCGGCCGGCTTTGCTTGTGCGCTGCGGACCGTGCCTTCCAGCGCGATTGCCCAGGCGATGCATGCGCTGACGCTCGTCATCGCACGGCAACTCGTGCGCGACCTCGAGTTCTATTCGACCCGCGTGGAGATCTTCGTCGTCCCGCCGCTGTGCCCGCTGGATGTTTCGCCGTACGACTACACCCAATGCGATCGGCTGATCGACCGTGCGGCCGAGAAAACGCGAAAGTGGTTGAGCGAAGGGGGGCTTGAGAGGGCGTTTATTCCGGGCGAACTGCTTGAGCATGCACATTAGCGCATGCGTTGCCGCGGCGGAGGGCTTCGGCGGCGCATCCTCTGCATCTGTTTGCGTACGACATCCGCGTCACCCCCGCCCATGCAACGCCGCTATCTCCTGCAGATCGAGATCGTATTCGAGGATCGTCAGCAACTCGTCGTGAATCAGGCCGGACCGATGCATGCGCAACAGTTCCTTGCGACCCGCTGCCACGGCGGCGAGCACCACGTCGTAATGCGCGGCGCGCGCGTCGGCAGGAAATTGGATTTCCTTCTGATATAGGTCGGTCATGCGTGCACGGTAGCTGTACTGCTCCAGCAGGCGAGGATGGATCACGTTGCCGTCGGGACCGTGTGCGAGCGGCTTGATCGCGGCGAACTGCGCTGCTTCGAGGCGCGCCCATGCCTGCGGCTCGCTCAGATGACGTGCGTTTTTATCGCTGCTGCGATCCGGATTGGCCCATCGAATCAGCGGGCCAATTGTCGTACCTTGGCCAAGCACAGTCACAAGAATGACGGCGAATGAAGCGACCAGAATAAGATCGCGGCCCGGCATGGCTTCCGGTAACGACAGCGCGATCGCCAGCGTGACGACGCCACGCATGCCGGCCCAGCTCGTGACGGTTGCGGAGCGCCAATCGAACGCCATGCCGTCGCGTCTCAGCAACTTGCACAGCAGCCCTTGCATCGACTCGACGCCGAATACCCACACAAAGCGCGACAGCACCACGGCGGCGAGTACCGCACCGACCGCGGGAGCAAGCGCGGTGAGCGTGCCGCCGACTCCGCCCAGGCGGACCATCACGCCGCGCAGCGACAAGCCGATCAGAATGAACACCAGCGCTTCCATGAGGAAGATCACGACTTGCCAGAAGGCGGTGCCGCGAGTGCGCACCGAGGCTGAGAAGATCTCGTGCTGATGCCAGCCGAGTACCATGCCGCAACTGACGGTGGCGATCACGCCGGAGACGTCGAGCAGATCGCCGACGATGTAGCTGATCCAGCCCGACAGCGCCGCCGCGGTAATCATCAGATACGCGTCGTCCAGATACCGCAGCAGCTTGACGACGACAAACCCGAGCGCAACCCCGACCGCGACGCCGCCTAGCGCGAGGATCGCGAAGCGCTCTGTCGCGTGTTGCGCGCTGAACGTGCCTGTCAATGCGGCTGCGACAGCGAAGCGGAACAGCACCAGACCGGCAGCGTCGTTGAGCAGGCTTTCGCCCTCGAGCAGAACCATCAATCGGCGCGGTAGCGCGACGCGTTCCAGCACGGCTTTGGCGGCGACGGCGTCAGGCGGCGAGACGATCGCGCCTAGCGCGAAGCATGCGCCCCACGGCAACGCGGGCACGACCAGGTGCGCGGCCACGCCGACCACCAGTGTGGTGAACGCGACTGCGCCGATTGCCAGCAGCAGGATGCCGCCGAGGTTTCGCTTGAATTCGTCCCATACGGAGAAATATGCGCCGTCCATTAGCAACGGCGGCAGGAACACGATCAACACCAGTTCTGGATCGAGATTGACCGGCGGCAGGCCAGGCATGAATGCCATCGCGGCGCCACCGACCAATAGTGCCGCTGCGGGCGGCAGACGCAGCCGCTTCGCTACCAGTTCGAGAGCGATGATCGCGATGAGCGATAGCAGGATGAGTTTGAAGGCCGTTACGGAGGACATGTGGGGGTGGGCCTCTGCGAGGGGAAGGTTTGCTTTTTTATCACGAGGTGGTGTGGGGGTGGCCAGGTTTCTCCTGGTGTGGTGGGTTTCGGTGTTTTATTTCTGTTTGCCTGCGGTGTTGGGCTTTCCTTGAGCTTGCTTGCCTTTTGCGGCGGCAATTTTCTGTGTGCCTACGGCGGTGGCTTTTTCTTTTGTTTTTGGTTTATTAGCGTTCCCCCTGTGCGGGGGGGCACCTACTTTTCTTTGCCTGCCGCAAAGAAAAGTAGGCAAAAGAAAGCGGCTTTACACCGCCAGCTCTTAAGCGGGTCCCCTGGCTTGGAGGAGGTAGTGGAGCATCTGGAATCGGTGTTCTCGCGCACTCCGCGCTGGTGACAAGGCCGTCATCCTTCCGGCGACGCTGCGCGCGCCGCAACGGTACTTCTCAAAACCGATGGGGCGTACACGCTTCCCGCATCATCCTTCCCGCCTCGCACTGTGTGCTCGCCGGAAGGGGCTGCCACGAAAACCAGAGGCTTTGTTTGCGCGCGGTTGGGGGCTATCGGCTTCGCCTCGGCGAGCGCGGGCCACCACCGCGAGTGAGACGCTAGCGCCTCGGCGACGCATTGGGGACGCGAGGGCGAGCCACAGCGCTGAACCAACCGCAAGCGCCCAAACCGCCAGGCGGTTTGATGAAGTACCGCCACGGCGCGCGCAGCGCCGCCGGAAGGATGACGGCCTTGTCACCAGCGCGGAGTGCGCGAGAACACCGATTCCAGATGCTCCACTACCTCCTCCAAGCCAGGGGACCCGCTTAAGAGCTGGCGGTGTAAAGCCGCTTTCTTTTGCCTACTTTTCTTTGCGGCAGGCAAAGAAAAGTAGGTGCCCCCCCGCACAGGGGGAACGCTAATAAACCAAAAAGAAGAGAAAAAACCACCGCCGTAGGCACACAGAAAATTGCCGCCGCCAAAGGCAAAAACCTAAACTTTCAGCGCCGAAGAACCGCCCCCTTCTTGCAAAACCGCATCGCGTTTATCCAGCAAATGCTGCCGAAGAATCGCGCTCAACCTCTTTCCATCCCGCGCTTCAAGCGCCTTCAACATCTCATCATGATCATGAATCGCGCTATCCCACTTCGGGGTCTGAAAATTCGACCGAAACCGCAGCGCCTGCAACCGATGGTTCACCGAAATATAAATCTGCCGTAGCGCCGAATTACGCGCTGCTTCGTTGATCTTGTCGTGAATCGCCTGGTTGCGACTGTAATACCCAGCAAGATCATTCTGCGCCCGACACGCGAGCATCGCGTAATGCAACGCCTTGATCTCCGCAAGCTCAGCAGCGGTCATCCTCTCAGCCGCCAGCTCGCCGGAAAACGCCTCGAGTCCGCTCATCAACTCGAACGTCTCATGCATCTCCGCTTCCGACATCTTCGATACCGATGCCCCACGGTTCGGCGAAATCTCAATCAGCCCTTCGGCCGCCAGCACCTTTAACGCTTCGCGCAACGGCGTGCGCGAAATGCCCAGCGTCTCGCACAGTTCGCGCTCGTTCAGCTTCTTGCCCGGCTCTAGCACGCCTTCAACGATAAAGCGGCGGATGTGCTCGACCACCGTGTCATGCAGCCGCTGACGCTCCACTTTCGGCATCAACGGGGGCGCAGCAATGCCTGCACCAAGATCCGAATTTTGCATACAAAAATCCTCGACATCGTGTTAAGTCGGATTTTATCGGAAGCCAATAGATTAGTTAAGAGTGCGGGTATACGCGGATCTCAACGGGCGATTTTTGCCTTGGGATTGCCAGCGATCGTCTGATATAGTTTTTTGAATGCAAAATTCAATCTGAGGAATCCAATGCTCAAGCTAGACTTTCATCCCGCTGGCCGCCATTTCCTGCAGATTCCGGGTCCGAGCCCGGTGCCTGACCGCATCCTCCGGGCGATGAGCTACCCGACTATCGACCATCGTGGCCCGGAGTTCGGCGAACTTGGCCTCAAAGTGCTCGACGGCATCA
Source organism: Paraburkholderia sp. FW306-02-B (assembly GCF_058782725.1). Lineage (NCBI taxonomy): Bacteria > Pseudomonadati > Pseudomonadota > Betaproteobacteria > Burkholderiales > Burkholderiaceae > Paraburkholderia > Paraburkholderia sp. FW306-02-B. Next base: position 3,164,623 of record NZ_JBYSXZ010000002.1, on the reverse strand, counting down.
AGAAGATCTTCAAGACGCAGCAGCCGGTGGTGATCTATCCGGCGTCAGGCACGGGCGCGTGGGAAGCGGCGTTGTCGAACACGCTGAACCCCGGCGACAACGTGTTGATGTTCGAAACCGGCCACTTCGCAACGCTGTGGAAAAAGATGGCGGAAAGCCTCGGGCTGAAGCCGGAGTTCCTCGGCCTGCCCGGCATCGAAGGCTGGCGGCGCGGGGTTCAGCCGCAAATGATCGAGGAGCGTCTGCGCGCCGATACGCAGCACGCGATCAAAGCCGTCTGCGTGGTCCACAACGAAACCTCCACGGGCGTCACCTCCGATATCGCCGCCGTGCGCCGCGCCATCGACGCCGCCGGTCACCCGGCGCTGTTGCTGGTCGATACGATTTCGGGTCTCGCTTGCGCCGACTATCGCCATGACGAATGGGGTGTCGATGTCACGGTGTCGGGCTCGCAAAAAGGCCTGATGCTGCCGCCGGGCATCAGCTTCAACGCGATTTCGCCGAAGGCGTTTGCCGCCAGCAAGCAGGCCAAACTGCCGCGCAGCTTCTGGGACTGGACCGACATCGTCGAGATGAATAAGAGCGGTTACTGGCCCTACACGCCGAACACGAATCTGCTGTACGGGCTTTCCGAAGCGCTCGAGATGATTCTCGGCGAAGGGCTCGACAACGTGTTCGCCCGCCACGAGCGTCTCGCCGAAGCAACCCGCCGCGCGGTGCGCGCGTGGGGGCTCGAGATTCAATGCGTCGATCCGGCCGTGTATAGCCCGGTGCTCACCGGCGTGATGATGCCCGATGGCGTCGATGCCGACGCCGTCCGCAAGGTCATCTACGAACGTTTCGACATGTCGCTCGGCACGGGCCTCGGCAAGATGAAAGGCCGCATGTTCCGCATCGGCCACCTCGGCGATTGCAACGATCTGATGCTGCTGGCAACGCTGGCCGGCTGCGAAATGGGCCTGAGGATCGCGGGCGTGCCGCTCAAGGAAAGCGGCTTGCCGGCCGCTATGGAATGGTTGAGCGAGCCGGCGCACACGTCGGGCCTGAAAGCAGCGGCTTGAGCACAGTAGCGCATCCGCGCAACAAGCAACTCGCCGCAAGGCAAGACGGGGAGTGCTTCGCTCACGAAGCCGCGCGCAGAACGCAGCCCAAACAACTTGCGATGTTCCCGCGGCACGCGCCGCTGACGGGACGACGACGCAGCGCGCCATTCCAGGCGCGCCGTCGACAGACAGCAATGGAGAGAGACGATGAAACGGTTTCGTGTGACCAGTGCGACCAGTATCGTTCTAGTGATGCTATGCGTCATGTACTTCATCACTTACCTCGACCGCGTCAACGTCAGCACCGCGGCCGCTGGTTTCGGCAAGGATTTCCATCTCTCGCATACGGAAGTCGGCCTGGTGTTCTCGGCGTTCGCGTATCCGTATCTGATTTTTCAAATCATCGGTGGCTGGGTCAGCGATCGCTTCGGCGCCAAACGCACGCTGATTTTCTGCGGCGCGATCTGGGGCGTTGCCACCTTGCTGACCGGCCTGGCCGGTGGCCTGATTTCATTGCTGGCGGCGCGGGTGTTGCTCGGCTTCGGCGAAGGCGCCACCTTTCCCGCGGCCACCTCCGCGATGGCGCGCTGGGTCGCGAAAGAAAAACGCGGCTTTGCGCAGGGCATCACGCACGCGGCATCGCGTATCGGCAATGCGGTTGCGCCCGGACTGATCGTGCTGGTGATGGCGACCTGGGGCTGGCGCGAATCGTTCTATATCTGCGGTGTGTTCAGCTTGCTGTGGGTCGCGGTGTGGTCGTTCACGTTCACCGAACATCCGAAGGATCATCCGCGTATCACGACCGAAGAACTCGAGGTCTTGCCCGCGCCGAAGCCGAAAGCCGCCGGCGTGCCGTGGAAAGCACTGTTTCGCCGCATGGCGCCGGTCACGATCGTCTACTTCTGCTACGGCTGGACCTTGTGGCTGTTCCTCAGCTGGATTCCTCAGTACTTCCTGCACAGCTATCACCTGCAACTGCAGAAGTCGGCGATCTTCGCTTCGGCGGTGTTCTTTGCCGGCGTGCTCGGCGATACGCTCGGCGGCGTCGTCACCGACTGGATCTTCACGCGCACCAGGAGTCTGAAGCGCGCACGCAGCTGGATGGTGTCGGTGTGCATGATGTTCTGCCTGATCTCGCTTGTGCCGCTGATGTTCACGCACAGCCTGTATCTGTCGATGGCGTGCCTTGCGTCCGGCTTCTTCTTCGCCGAAATGACGATTGGTCCGATGTGGGCGATCCCGATGGACATCGCGCCGGAATACTCGGGCACCGCGAGCGGCATGATGAACACCGGTTCGGCATTGGCCGCGATCATCTCGCCTGTGGTCGGCGGCTTTCTGATCGACTATTTCGGCAGTTGGGAATTGCCGTTCGTCGGCAGCATGCTGTTGATGGCGATCGGCGTGGTGCTCGCGTTTCGCATGCAGCCGGACAGTAAGTTCGCCCTCAACGAAGCCGCCAAAGCGCACACGGCCACGCGCGTGGGTGTGTAAGCGAATCGCGCCGCTCTCGCTCCCCGCCTTCATCCAGCCTTCACTTGGGACGACGATATGACGAATGCTACTTCCGCTTTACTCGTCAAGCCGATCCATCTGGTGCCGTCCGCCGCGCGCCTGACGACTCCTCTCGCGCAGCACCTGCACAAGTCGTTACGCGGCGACGTGCTATTCGATGCGGCGAGCCGCGGCCGTTACTCGACCGATGCGTCGATCTACCAGATCACACCGATCGGCGTAGTGGTGCCGCGCGATCAGGACGATTTGCGCATGGCGCTGGAAATCGCACGCAGCGAGAAAGTGCCGCTGCTCGCGCGCGGCGCGGGCACGAGCCAATGCGGCCAGACGGTCGGCGAAGCGCTGGTGATCGACACCAGCAAGTGGCTGAACAACGTCGTCGCCTTCGACGCGGACGCGCGCACGGTGACGGTCGAACCGGGAGTCGTGCTGGACCATCTGAACGCGTGGCTGAAGCCGCACGGACTATGGTTTCCAGTCGACGTCTCGACGGCCGCGCAATGCACGATCGGCGGGATGGCGGGCAACAATTCGTGCGGCTCGCGTTCGATCGAATACGGCAACATGGTGCACAACGTCGAGGCGATCGACGCGATTCTCGCCGACGGCAGCGAAGCGCGTTTCGCATCGCTGCGAGTCGCGCCGCAAGGTGCGCGCTTGCAGCAGATTCTCGAAGGCGTGAAGCGGATTGCCGAGCGCGAGCGTGACGAGATCGTGGCGCGTGTGCCGAAGGTGTTGCGTCGCGTGGCGGGCTACAACGTCGACCTGTTCGATTGCCAGAATCCGCGCGCCTATACCGATGACGGCATTGCGAACCTCGCGCATCTGCTGGTCGGTTCGGAAGGCACGCTCGCGTTCAACCGGCAATTGACGCTGAAGCTCGCGCCGCTGCCCGCGCACAAAACGCTTGGCGTGGTCAACTTCCCGACCTTCTGGCAGGCGATGGACCTGACGCAACACATCGTCAAGCTGAAGCCGGTGGCAGTGGAGTTGGTCGATCGCACGATGATCGATCTGGCGACGAGCAATCCCGCGTTCCGGCCGGTGATCGAGAAGGCGCTGGTGGGCCGGCCGCAAGCGATCCTGCTGGTTGAATTCGCGGGCGAGAACCGCGATGCGCAACTCGCGTCGCTCAAGCAACTGACCGAACTGATGGCCGACCTCGGGTTGCCGGATTCGGTCGTCGAGATGCCGGATGCGAATGAACAGAAAGCGTTGTGGGAAGTCCGCAAAGCCGGACTGAACATCATGATGAGTATGAAGGGCGACGGTAAGCCGGTCTCCTTCATCGAAGATTGCGCGGTGCCGCTCGAACATCTGGCGCAATACACGAGCCGCTTGACCGAAGTGTTTCACCGCAACGGTACTGAAGGCACGTGGTACGCGCATGCGAGCGTCGGCACGCTGCACGTGCGGCCGATTCTCGATATGCGGCGCGACGGTGCGGCAAAGATGCGCGCGATCGCTGAAGAAGCGGCGGCGCTGGTGCGCGAATACAAGGGCGCGTATTCAGGCGAACACGGCGACGGCTTGTGCCGTGGCGAATGGGTCGCGTGGCAATACGGACCGCGTCTGAACCAGGCGTTCAACGAGATCAAGACGCTATTCGATCCGGACAATCGCTTCAATCCCGACAAGATCGTGCGTCCGCCGAAAATGGACGACGCGCGCAATTTCCGCTTTGCGCCGGGCTATAAAGCGCATCGGATCGGGACCGCGCTCGACTGGTCCGCATGGAACGTCGAACGCGATCCGCTGACGGGGCAGGAGACACTGCCGGGCAGCGGCAACGATCTATCCGGCGGTCTCGCGAAGGCTGTCGAGATGTGCAACAACAACGGCCACTGCCGCAAGTTCGACGCGGGCACGATGTGCCCGAGCTATCGCGTGACGAAAGACGAACAACACGTGACGCGCGGACGTGCGAACACGTTGCGTCTGGCGATCTCGGGGCAACTCGGCGAAGCAGGGCTCGCCAGCGACGACGTCAAGGACACGCTCGATCTGTGCGTGTCGTGTAAGGGCTGCAAGCGCGATTGCCCGACTGGCGTCGACATGGCGAAGTTCAAGATCGAAGCGCGGGCGGCGCGCGTGAAGCGGCATGGCTTGCGTCTGCGCGACAAGCTGGTGGCGTTCATGCCGCGCTATGCAGCAGTGGCGAGCCGTATGCCTGGCGCGATGGCGCTGGCCGACAACGTGCCGGTCTTGTCGGCCTGGTTCAAACGGTCGGTGGGTTTTGCGCCTGAACGCACGCTGCCGCGTTTCAGGAAGTCGTTTCTGTCGACGGTCACGCCAGGCAAGCCGGCTACCGGCGGCGCGTTGAAAGAAGTATTGTTGTTCGTCGACACGTTCAACAACAACATGGAGCCGGAAAACGCACGCGCGGCGCAGCGAGTGCTGCAGGCAGCCGGCTACACGGTGCATTTCAATGCGCGACAAGGCGAGCGGCCAGTGTGTTGCGGCCGGACTTTCCTTGCCGCGGGTCTGGTCGATGAAGCGAAGCAGGAAGCGCGGCGCATGCTCGACCTGTTCAAGCCGTTTGTGGAGCGTGGCGTACCGATTGTCGGTTTGGAGCCGTCGTGTTTGCTGTCGTTACGTGACGAGTTTTTGCATTACGGCTTTGGTGAAGAAGCGCAGCAGCTATCGAAGCAGGCGTTTCTATTCGAAGAATTTCTGGTGCGCGAGGAAAAGGCCGGGCGTTTGCAGCTTGCGTTGAAGCCCTTGGCAAAGGCGCAGGCGCTCGTACACGGCCACTGCCACCAGAAAGCCTTCGATGCGTTCACCCCCGTGCAAACCGTGCTGAAGTGGATCCCTGAACTGACGGTATCGACGGTCGAGTCGTCCTGCTGCGGCATGGCCGGCAGCTTCGGCTACGAAGCTGAGCACTACGCAACGTCGCAGGCGATGGCGGAATTGTCGTTGCTGCCGGCAGTGCGCAAGATCGACGGCAATACGGTGATGGTCGCCGACGGGACCAGTTGCCGGCACCAGATTCACGACGGCGCTGGCGTTGAAGCGATTCACGTGGCGCGGGTGTTGGCGATGGCGCTCGAGTAAGGGCGCGGCGGTGAAAGCTGCTATTCGGCGCCAACCGCCTGCCGATACGCCGTCGGCGCCACACCGATGCTCTCGCGAAACCGGTGGCTGAAGTGGCTGGCGTTCGCATACCCGCAACGCTCGGCGACTTGCGCCAGCGGCAGAGACGTGGTGCGCAGCAGCGTGCGTGCGCGCTCAAGCCGTTGTTGCGCGATCCACGCAGCGGGCGGTAGTCCGAACGATGTGCGGAACATCCGCGCGAGGTGAAATTCCGACAGCGTTGCCACACTAGCCAGTTCACCGAGCGTGAGCGATTGCGTCAAGTGATTCTCGATATAGTCGCGCAAGCGCCGCCGCGTGGCGACCGACAAACCTCCCTTGAGCGACGCATCGGTCCGGCGCACGCCTTGCGCGCGCAGCAGCAAGCTCAGCACCTGGTGCGCGGTTTCGTTGGTGCGCAGCAGACTATCGGGGTCCTGCCAGTTTTCGTCGACAAGCGATTGGCACAGCGTGGCGATACGAGCGTCTTCGAAATAGGTGCGATCGGCGAGCGTCAGTTCTCGAGGTTCGCGATCCAGTTCCTGCACGGCGCGCTGCGTGAAATGCTCGGGCAGAAAGTACAGGTGCATGAAGTGCATGTGACCGCGTACCCACCAGCGCGATTCGTGATCGCCGGGTAGTGCGCAAAGCCGCGCGGGCGCACCATAGCGGCCGGGCAATTTCTGCCGCTCCGTGCGATAGCCGCCGTCCAGATAACACGACAGCGTGTGATGGCCGGGCTGGTCGTAGACCGTTTCAGCTTCTTCGGTATCGCGGGTCCAGAGCGCGATTGCCAATTGATCGCCGAGCCACGCAAACCGTTCCAGATTCGCGTTGGCGTCGCGCAGCGTGTGACATACCGACTGCAGGCCAAACGGCGTGTCGGTGGAATCCATCACGGGAGCGGGAGGCGTGGCGTTCACGGGGCGAGCGGAATGCGGTCGGGTCAATGTGTAAGCGCCAGTATACGGCGAGGCTTTAGCGGCGGCTGGCCGCTACGAAAAAATGCGCAATCCTGGACAAGTGCCGCCGCCCGTGCCGCGGCATAGTCGAATCTCTGATTTCACTGCTGCCGGGTTTGCCATGAATGTGTTGCTCTATGCCGTCACCGTTCTGATCTGGGGCACCACCTGGATCGCGATCAAATGGCAACTGGGGGTCGTGCCGCCACCGGTATCGATCGCGTGGCGTTTCTGGATAGCGGCGCTGGTGCTATTCGCGCTGCTGCGCCTGATGCGCAGACCGATCTGGCCGCCGCGCGCCGCATGGCGCTTCCTGGTTGCGCAGGGGCTGGCGCTGTTTTGCGCCAACTTCTTGTGCTTTTACTACGCCGAACAGGTCGTGCCGAGCGGACTCGTGGCGGTGGTCTTTTCGACTGCGACGCTCCTGAACTCGATCAACGGCCGCCTTTTCATGGGCCGCCCATTGCAGCCGACTGCGATTGCCGGTGCGCTGCTGGGCCTCGTCGGCATCGTGTGCCTGTTCGTCCAGCAAATGGCGGGACACCTGGGCGACCACACTGTGTGGTTGGGCCTCGCGATCGCGTTCCTTGGAACATTGTGCTTTTCGACCGGCAATCTGCTGTCGAGCCGGATGCAATCGATGGGCTTGCATCCGTTCGCCACGAATAGCTGGGCGATGCTGATCGGCGCCAGTGTGTTGACGGTAGGGAGCGCGCTGGCCGGCTTTTCCTTCGCCATCGAGCCGTCCACGCGTTATCTCGGCGCGCTCGCTTATCTGGCTGTATTCGGCTCGGTGATCGGCTTTACGGCTTACCTGATGCTGGTCGGGCGGATCGGGCCGGAACGGGCCGCCTACTGCACTGTACTGTTTCCGATTGTGGCGCTGGCGGTGTCAACGGTGTTCGAAGGCTATCGATGGTCCGCGTTGGCGGTGGTCGGCCTCGTACTGGTGGTGGCCGGCAATCTGGTGGCGTTCGATTTGACGCGGCGCATCTTTGTGCGGCGTGTGAGGGTTTCCTGAGCGGCATCTGCCGCTCAGGAGCGGTGGCTAGATCGTCATGCGCGGCCGCCGCGCTCGCGCTTCGGGCGCGGCCAGCATGTGAGCACCTCGCTGCTCGCCAGTCTGGTGGGGCTGCTGAGCGTGCATGGTCATCGTTACCTGAGCCTTGGCGATATCCCGCGCCGTACCGGCAACGCGCATGCGGTGATCGCGCCGTACGGCGTGTTCGAAACCGCTGATGGTCCCCTCAACCTGGCGCCGATCACGTCCGACATGTGGCTGCGCCTATGCCAGTTGCTCGATCTGCCCACCTTACCGGACGACCCACGGTTCGCGACCAACGAAGCCCGCGTCGCGCATCGCGACGAATTGAAGGCTGCGCTGGAAGCCCGTCTGAAGACGCGCAGCAAACGCGAGCGGACCGAACTGTTCATCGGCGCGGGACTGCCGGCCGGGCCGATCAATACGTTGGACGAAGTGTTCGACGATCCGCAAGTGCGGCATTGCCGACTGGTCGAAACACTCGAGCATCCGACGCTTGGCGCGCTGCGCCAGGTCGTGACGCCGGTGTGCGCTTCCGCGGCAGCGGGCGAGCCTGCTGGGCACATCAGCCGGCATGCACCGCCCGGCCTTGGCGAACATACCGTCGACGTACTGCGCGAGGCCGGCTTCGATGCCGCGTCGATCGAGGCGCTAGTCGCCGCGAAGGCTGTGCATCAACAGGGCGGATACCATATGCTGGCAACAGCCTCGGAACCTGCAGCGGGAGTCACGCAATGAACACGCCGGAAACGTCGTCTTTCACGGTGACGGTCGATATCGTGGACGAACGGATTGCGCAATTAACCTTCAGTCATCCTACGCGAAGAAATGCGCTCAGTGCCGATCTCCTGCACGCGCTCGACGCGCGGCTTGTCGAACTCGCGGCGCGGCGCGTCCCGGTCGTCATACTTGGCAGCGGAATGGGACAGGACGTCTGGAGCGCGGGCCACGACCTCGGCGAACTGGCGCACGACCGCGACCCGATCGCCTACGGCAAGCCGCTCGAACAGCTGTTGCGCCGTGTGCGCGCTTATCCCGGCGTGGTGATCGCGATGGTGTCGGGCTCCGTGTGGGGCGGCGCCGTCGATCTGACGATGAGTTGCGACCTCGTCGTCGCCGACGGCAGCGCACGTTTTGCGATGACCCCGGCGAACATCGGCTTGCCGTATACGACGAGCGGCTTGCTGCGCTTCTTCAACAACCTGCCGATTCATGTGTTGAAGGAAATGTTCTTCTGCGCCCAACCGTTGGATGCGCAGCGGGCGGAGCGATTCGGCGTGATCAACCGTCTGGTCGACGGCGAGAAGCTGGAAGCAACGGCACTCGAACTGGCGCGCGGAATAGCCGGCAAGGCGCCGCTGGCGATCCAGGCCGTGAAGGAACAACTGAGGATACTTGAAGACCTGCAACCCATGCCTGTCCAGGCTATGGAGCAGATTGCCGAACTGCGCCGGCAGGCGTGCGAAAGCGCCGATTTCAGCGAAGGACTCGCGGCGTTTTCCGCGCGGCGGCCACCGGTGTTTGACGGCAAATAAGCCATATGTCTGCCGGGCTAAGCACTGCCGTTCGATCGTCGCTGTTCGGGCAACGGTGATGATCCGAATGGTGCCGCACGCACCGGCGGACTTTTAAGGTGAGATTTTTCGGGAGCGAGTAAGCAAAAGAGGAAACTGACGGTGAGCTTTTTCGGGAGCCAAAGAAAGCGCGAAGCGCGCATATGAAGTACCGCGACGGCGCGCGCAGCGCCGCCGGAAGAATGACTGCCTTGTCACCAGGGCGAAGTGTGCGAGAACACCGATTCCAGATGCACCACTACCGCAACTGCGCGAGAAACCCGCTTAAGAATTGGCGGTTTGAGCCGCTTTCTTTTGCCTACTTTTCTTTGCGGCCGGCAAAGAAAAGTAGGTGCTGCCCCGCACAGGGGCAACGCTAATAGACCACTAAGAAAGCAAGGAAAGGCCAACGAAAATGCCACCAAAAAGACCAACAAAAACAGCAAAAAGGATACCTAACAAAAACAAAAAACCAGAATATGAATGAACCACATGGGTAGACGAACCCCACTAACGCCCGTATAATCCCCTTCACCCTAACAGTGAACATCACAGCTACATAAGCCAAGTTAGAAGGGGTTGAATGCAAATTAGCAGCAATCCGCATTCAGCCTACCGCAGGTAAAAATCAAACCCCAGGGGCCCCAAACCCCACCGGCCAAAGCAAGCCCAGCGGCAGCTTGAGCCGGTCCTATCGATGAATCTGGCAGCACCAGTCTTTGCAGGCTGGCAAGCCACCGAGGGCGAAAGCAAACCACCGCACCACGCCCCCGCGTCAGGAAAAAACCCTGGCATCACTCGGTTCACTTCGCGGCACAAGCCGCGTCCCGAACTTCCCATTCGCAGCGTCATCACGACGCCTTTGCGGCGTGGCCATTCCTGCGCGCTGCTCGAACAAGGAGGCGCATCTTCATGATTCAACGTCCTGCCAGACTGATCGGCAGTCTTGTCGCCATCGGCATTGTCATCGCGCTGTTGTACCGCGCGATCGACCCCAGCGCGCTGCATCAGTACGCGCCCGATCTCGTCTACTACACGAAAAGGCACCTGCTGCTCGTCGGCTATTCGATGGCGCTCGCGCTGCTGGTCGGCATTCCTGCGGGCGTGCTGCTGAGCCGCCCTTCATTCTCGCGTCATGCCGAACGTTTCATGCAAATCTTCAACATCGGCAACACGATCCCATCGTTGGCCGTGCTGGCGATTGCGCTCGGCATCTTCGGCATCGGCGATATACCGGCGCTGGTCGCACTGTTCCTCGCGTCATTGCTGCCGATCACGCGCAACGCTTACGAAGGCATGAAAAACGTGTCGCCCGCTTTGCGCGAAGCGGCGCGCGGTCTGGGCATGACTGGGTGGCAGTCGCTGCTGCGCGTCGAGTTACCCAACGCGATGCCGATCATCATCGGCGGCGTGCGTACGGCGCTGGCGATCAACGTGGGCAGCGCGCCGCTCGCGTATCTGATCGGCGCTGACAGCCTCGGCACGCTGATTTTCCCTGGCATCTATCTGGACAATCAGCAGCAGCTTCTGCTCGGCGCCGCGGCCACCGCGATTCTCGCGCTGGTGCTCGACGGCATTGTCTCTGCCGGCAGCCGCTACCTGCTCGCACGACGCGGGGTGACGGCATGATGAATCTGTTCAAACGCGGCCGCTGGGTCGCGGCCGGCGCGCTGCTCCTAGCCAGCTTCCACGCAAGTGCGGCCACCTTGGTGCTCGGCGGCAAGAACTTCACCGAGCAATACGTGCTGACCGAAATCACCGCGCAGTATCTGCGTGCGAAGGGTTACACGATCGATGCCCGCACCGGTCTCGGCAGCACACTGCTGCGCAGTGCGCAGGAGAACGGTCAGATCGACGTGGTGTGGGAATACACCGGCACGGCTGCCATCGTCTACAACAAGATCACCGAAAAGCTCGATTCGAAGACGATGTACGAACGCGTCAAGACACTCGACGCCAAACGTGGCCTCGTCTGGCTCGATGCATCGCCGCTGAACAACACGTACGCGATCGGTTTGCCTGAGCAGGTGGCGCAGCAAACCGGCATCCGCACGATCTCGCAACTCGCGGCCAAAATCGACGCCGAGCCGAACAGGAAGCACGTGTTCGCGATGGATGCGGAGTTCGCCAATCGTCCGGATGGTCTGAAGCCGCTCGAAGCCGCCTATGGCATGCAGTTCAGCCGCGCGGAAACGCGTCAGATGGACCCGGGTCTCGTGTACACCGCGTTGCATAACAACCAGGTGTCGATCGGTCTGATCTACACGACCGATGGCCGCGTGAAGGGTTTCAACATCACGCCGCTTGAAGACGATCGCCACTACTTCCCCGCGTACAACGCAACGCCGGTGGTGCGCAAGCCGATCCTCGACCAGAACCCGCAACTCGCGACGCTGTTGGACGCGCTGTCCGCCGCGCTGAACAACGACACCATGCTGGAGATGAATAAGCAGATCGATATCGACGGCAAATCGGTGCGCGAAGTGGCGGCGGAATTCCTGCGCACGCACAAGCTGCCTTGAGGGGAGATCTTTGATGAACGTATTCGACTATCTATCGGCCAACTGGCCGGAACTGCTGCAACTGACCGCGCAACACGTGTGGCTGGTGAGCATCGCAGTGGGCTGCGCGATCTTGGTCGGCGTGCCCCTAGGCATCCTGATCAATCGCCATGAGTGGCTCGCGTCGCCGTTGCTGGGCGTCGCGACCGTGGTGCTGACACTGCCGTCGATCGCGTTGTTCGGTTTGATGATTCCGGTGTTCTCGCGCTTCGGCCAGGGCATCGGCGCGGTGCCCGCGATCACCGCCGTGTTCCTCTATTCGCTGCTGCCGATCATGCGCAACACCTACCTCGCGTTGCGCAATGTGGACGCGGGGATCAAGGAAGCCGGCATTGGTATCGGCATGACGGTCTGGCAGCGGCTGCGCCTCGTCGACTTGCCGCTCGCGGTGCCGGTGATTCTCGGCGGCGTGCGTACGGCGGTCGTGATGAACATCGGCGTGATGACGATCGCGGCGGTGATCGGCGCGGGCGGCCTCGGCACGCTGATCATCCGCGCGATCGGCCAAAGCAACATGATGAAACTGTTGGTGGGCGCCGTGCTCGTGAGCGTGCTCGCGATCGTCGCCGACCTGCTGCTGCAAGCGTTGCAACGCTTGCTGACACCGAAGGGAGTGCAAAAGACATGATCGAACTCGACAAACTGACCAAGACGTTTACGCAGAAGGACGGCCAGCAGGTACGCGCGGTCGACTCGGTGAGCCTCACCGTCGGCGAAGGAGAAATCTGCGTGTTTCTCGGCCCGTCGGGCTGCGGCAAGACCACCACGCTGAAGATGATCAACCGTCTGATCGCGCCGACTTCGGGCCGCGTGCTGATCAACGGCGAGGACACCTCGGGCCTGAACGAAGTCGAATTGCGCCGTCACATCGGCTATGTGATCCAGCAGATTGGTCTGTTCCCCAATATGACGATCGAAGAAAACATCACGGTCGTGCCGCGCTTGCTCGGCTGGGACAAGAAGCGCTGCCGCGAACGCGCGACCGAGTTGATGTCGATGGTCGCGCTCGATCCGAAGCAGTATCTGAAGCGCTATCCGCGCGAGTTGTCGGGCGGGCAGCAGCAGCGGATCGGCGTGATCCGCGCGCTGGCCGCCGATCCGCCGGTGCTGCTGATGGACGAACCGTTCGGCGCGGTCGACCCGATCAACCGCGAGTCGATCCAGAACGAGTTCTTCCAGATGCAGCGTCAGTTGAACAAGACCGTGATCATGGTGAGCCACGACATCGACGAGGCGATCAAGCTCGGTGACCGCGTGGCCGTGTTCCGCCGTGGCCAGCTGGTGCAATACGATCACCCGGACACGCTGCTCGCGCATCCGCGCGATGAGTTTGTCGGCGCGTTTGTCGGTCAGGACAGCACACTGAAGCGTCTGCTGCTGGTGAAGGCCGGCGACGCCGCGACGCAACCGGAAACCGCGCGTGCCGACACGCCTGTCGCACGCGCCTTCCAGATGATGGACGACAGCGACAGCCGCTATCTGACCATCGTCGACGACAACCGGCAGGCGCTCGGTTATGTCACGCGCCGTGCGGCGCGCGCGGCGCAGGGCGTGTGCGGCGAGCATCTGAGCGAGTTCAAGGCCACGGTGAGCGCCGACGAGCATCTGCGCATCGTGCTGTCGAAGATGTATCAGTTCAACTCGTCATGGATGCCGGTGATGGACAGCGACGGACGCTATGTCGGCGAAGTCACGCAGGATTCGATCGCCGATTATCTGAGCTCGGGCCGCTCGCGTCGGCAGTCCGGTCAACCGGCCATTGTGTCGCCTGCCGTTGCTGCGGCTGAAGCGGCTGCCGCGCAGGCTGCCGCGGTGCACGCCTGAGGTCCGCAACTAGCTAGCTAGTCAGGCCGCACGCCGGCCTTCGCTCCATCTCGGCGCGAAGGCCGCGTATGCCGCCAGAACCGCCGCGCTCGCATAGGTCACTAACCCGATGCCGGCAACGCACCACAACGCAATCGACACGCGCGGCGCCAGAATCGTCGCCGCGCCTGCCATCGCAACGCCGAGCAGGCCACCTGCCTGCCGCAACGCATTCAATACGCCCGAAGCCACGCCGGCCAACTCGCCCGGCACTTGTTCCAGCACCGTCGAAATCATCGGCGGGACCGACAAGGCCGTGCCGCCGCCGAATACCGCCATCGCCGCATACGTGACGACCCACGGCGCGCGCCATTCCAGACTCATTGCCATCACCGGCACGGCAACGGCGGCGAGTGCGAGTCCGGTCGTCATGAACTGCGTGGCAGTGAAACGCCCGTGCAACTTACCCACTAGTACGTTGCCCAGCGACAGGCTGCCGGCAAGCGGCAACAACGTGAGACCGATCTGCCGCGCGTTGAAACCGAACTCGCCGTGCAGATAGAGGCTCAGCATAAACAGCAAACCGAAGTAGCCGACGTAGACAAGCGTGCCCATCACGTTCATCGCGACGAACAGGCGGTTGCTGAACCACGCGACCGGCACCATCGGATCATGTGCGCGGCGCTCGACGGCAACCAGCGTCAACGTTGCCAGCACCGCGAGCAGCGCGGCGCTCCACACTTCGGGCGCGGCGATACCGCGCGACGGCAATTCGATCGCCGCGAAGCAGAGCGCGCCCAGCGCGACGATGCTGGTCAACTGGCCGCCCCAGTCGAAGCGGCGGCCGACGCTGCGCACCGAGTGGCGAACCACGATCCACGCGCCGGCGAACGCAACCAGGCCGGTCGGCACGTTGATCAGAAACGCACTGCGCCAGCCGAACCCTTCCACGAGGATGCCGCCGAGCACCGGCCCGACCGCCGCCGCCACCGATGCGATCCCTGCCCACACCGCGATTGCGCGGCCACGTTCGACGGGGTCGTCGAAGGTACTGCGCACGATCGCCAGCGACGCCGGCAGGAACAGCGCCGCGCCGCTGCCTTGCACGAAGCGCGCGGCCACCAGCGCACCGACGTTCGGCGCCAGCCCGCAAGCCGCCGACGCCGCGACGAACAGCGCCAGGCCCCACAAATACACCGCCTTCGCGCCGAAACGGTCGGACGCGATGCCGCCCGCGAGGATCAGCGCGGCGAAGCTCAGCGTGTACGCATCGACGATCCACGCGAGGCCACCCACGGACGCGCCCAAGGTGGCGTGCATCGCCGGCAAGGCGACGTTGACGATGGTGGTGTCGAGCACGGCCATGAACATGCCGCTCGCGACCAGTGCCAGCGTCAGGCGCGGCCGCTTCGCGGGCCGTGTCTCGTCGGCATGCGCTAACGGTGGCCGTTCAACAGTGCATTCGGTCATCAAGCGTTCCTCTGGCTAAATCGGCAATTGGGTAGATCGGCGAAGTGTAGTCACGCGCCCGTCTGCAATAAAGCAGTGATTTCGCATCCGTCTGATGCAAAATTGCATCACGGAGGAACCGACCGATGATGAACTGGGACAATGCCCGATTTTTTCTCGCAGTGGCGCGCGCCGGCACTTTGCGTGGCGCGGCGCTGCGCCTCGATGTCGATCAGGCGACGGTCGGCCGCCGGATCGCCGCGCTCGAAGAAGCCCTCTCGGCGACGCTGTTTCTGCGCACGCCCGCCATGTATGTACTGACGCCCGCGGGCGAAGCGCTGCTTGGGCCAGCCGAGTCGATGGAACAGGCAGCGTTGTCGATCGAACGGCGGATCGCCGGGCTCGACGATCAGCTGGCCGGCACGATCCGCGTCGCCACTACCGATTCGCTCGGCAAACGCTTTGTGGTGCCGGCTATCGCCAAGGTGCGCAGCGCGCATCCAGGCATCGAGATCGTCTGCGTGACGTCCGCACAGATCACCAATCTGACCAGGCGCGAAGCGGACGTGGCGATCCGCACGCTGCGGCCCGATTCTCCGGATCTGATCGCGCGCAAGCTGGGACAGCTGGAAGTCGGCATCTACGCGTCGCGTGAGTATGTGGCGGCACGTGGCGAGCCGCAGGAGGGCGATGCGTTCGACGGTCACGATCTGGTGATGTATCAGCAGCCGGTCTCTCCGTCGCTATGGGCGCCGCTGTGCGGCGAACCGACTTCGCGCGGACGTCTCGTGTTCCAGACGCAATCGACCGCGATGCTGTTCGAGGCGGCCATCGCCGGTTTCGGTATCGCCGAGCTGCCGTGCTTCCGCGCGGATCATGAGCCGGAACTGGTGCGCGTCATGCCGCATCGAACCGAGCCGTTCGATGTGTGGCTGGTCGCGCATGCGGATCTGTACAAGACGGCGCGGATGCAGGTGCTGATTGCGGCGGTGGCCGAGGAATTCGCGGACGCGCGTTAATGGTCAATGCGATGCCGTGTCGAACCCGTATTCGCGCTGCGCATCGAGCACCGGCCAAGCCGGCGGATCGGCCAGCGGTGGCGCGCTCGCGCACACGAGCGTGCCGCGCGCATGCAAACTTATGCACATCGAATTATTTAAATTCCACACAAGCCCGCAAGCAATTTTTTACGAATAAATTTCCACCTTTTCTATGCGAGGATAAAACGCCAACGTTCACGTATGCGCGATAGCTATCGATCCGCATACACGCTGAAGCGCGCCGGACACGCCGGCCGTGCGCGCTTTGCACCTCGCAAGGAAACACCGTCGTGAAATTGTCCTCGCGCCTTGGCGCCGCTGTGCTTTTTCTCCACAGCCTCGTTCCGCTCAGCGCGCTCGCGCAATCTCAACTGACCTACACCACCTCCTGGATCGGCAACAGCTTCGGCTTTGGCGATGGCAAATGGATGCAGCAGGACATCCAGGCGATCAGCGTCGGCGCGGACGGCACCGTCTACACCAATGCACCGTGGGACGAAAGCGGCAGCGAGATCGCCGCGTATCGCGCGGGCGACAAGCTCGCGGTCGCCGGCTCGACGCACGGCTGGGGCAACACCGGCGGCGATGCGGTCGCGACGAACCATACCTACCTGTACGCCGCGATGTCGATCGGCAACGAGAACAACGGACTGGTCGGCGCGGACTATCCGCCGGCCAACCAGAAGTGGTTCGGCCTCACGCGCCGCACGCTCGCCAATCTCGCGACCGGCGCGCCGTTCAGCGGCGGCATCGGCAACAGTGCGAATGCGACGAAGAACAGTTTTCTGCTGCTCAACGCCGTGACGACCGGCACCGATGCGGGCGTTCGCGGCATGGCCGCCACCGATAGCGAACTGTATGTCGCGGATACGTCCAACAGCCGGATCCTCGTGTTCGACGCGAACTCGATGCAGCGTTTGCGCTCGTGGAATGTGCCGTCGCCGGGACGCATCGCGGTGGATACGGATTCGACGCTGTGGGTGATGAGCGGCGTCTCGACCGGAAGCCTGAGCATCCTGCACTACGCCGCCAACGGCACCGCACTGTGCGGCACGCTGGCCTTGCCCGCCGGCACGGTGCCGACCGACATCGCGGTCACGCCGTCAGGGCAAATCCTTGTCGCCGACAATGGACCGACGCAGCAGATCCTCGTCTTCAACAAGGACGCCAACGGTCAGCCGCAAGCCGCCGCGCCGATCGGCACGCGCAATGGTATTTTCCACGTGACCAAGGGTGTGCCGGGCAACTGGCGCTTCAATGGCATCACGGGCATCGGTGTCGATCCGGCCGGCAATCTGTACGTCGCGCAAAACGGCGAAGGTCCGCGACCGCTCGGCTCGGCATCGGTCGGTCAAGGTGCGGTGCTCGAGAGCTACGTCTTCAGCACGCACGCTTTCAACTGGCGTCTGTACGGACTGGTCTTTGTCGATAGCGCCGCCTTCGATCCCGCGACGCCGAATTCGGTCTACACCGGCTCGAAGCGCTTCACGCTCGATTACAGTCAGCCGGTCGGGCACGAGTGGTCGTATGCGGGCTTTACGCTCGACCGTTTCGATTATCCCGACGACCCGGCCTTCCACCAGCCGCGCGGCGTGCGTGGCGAGCCGATGGTGCGGCAAATCAACGGTCAGCGGTATCTCTACACGCTCGATCCGGGCGCGCATTATCTGAACGTGTATCGCTTCGACGCCGCGCACGGCGAAGTGGCGATTCCGTCCGGCTTGCTGGCGCAAAATCCGCTTCCCGGCACCTGGCCGAGCGGACAACCCACGTATGGCGAATGGCTGTGGCGCGACAGCAATGGCAACGGCACCGTCGACGCCAGCGAGATCACCGGCAATCCGTCTACCGGCAGCACGGTCGGCAACGGCTTCTGGTGGGTCGATACGCCCGGCAACGTATGGCTCTCCACGCCGACGAGCGGCATCCGCGAGATGCCGTTGCAAGGTCTGGATTCGGCCGGCAACCCGATCTACACCTACGCGAGTTCGAAGATGTTCGCGATGCCGCAACCGTTCACGCGGATCGCGCGGATCGTCTACATTGCGGAAACCGACACAATGTACATATCCGGTTTCACGAGCGCGATTCCGTGGGATTCGACGCACTGGAAGGAGGCCGGCCCGGTGCTCGCGCGTTACGACAACTGGAGCTCGGGCACGCCGACGCAGCAATACACGATCTCGCTGCCGTGGAATACGCAGAGCAATCCGCAGACGACGACGGTGGGTGTCGCGGTGGCGGGCAATTACGTCTTCGTCGCGGAGCTGTACACCGCGAAGGTGGACGTCTACGACGCGCGCACCGGCCAGGCGGTCGGCTATATGACGCCGGGCGCGAGTGTCGGCAATACCACCGGCTGGGTCGATGTGTATCTCGGCATCAGCGCGGTGCAGCGCGGCAATGGCGAATACGTCGTGCTGCTGGAAGACGACGCGCGCGCGAAAATCCTGATGTATCGATGGACGCCTTAACGTGGATCGCGCTCGGTCCCTTCACGAATGGACGGCAGCACACGATCGGTATATAACAACGTGAAAGGATGGCTTGTTCACCGGTGCTTCACTAGGAGAGATGTTTCATCATGACGCAAGACGAAACGCCTAAGCCGCCCACAGACGATAAGCCCGACCTGGAACACCTCGATGCAGCGCTCACGCATGTGGAACGGCAAGTATCGTCGGGCAGCATTGCTTCGGGTGCTGCAAAGGGCATTCTGTACAGCCTGATCGAAACGCTCGGCGCGCTCGTCGGCGATCCCGATTTACCAGAGCATGCTCGTTCGGGTTACGAAGGCCTGCTGGAAACTGCTCGCGAGATGCGCGCAAGGCTCGAGCACTGAAAGCGGTGGCTCGCCGTCCGCGGGCGGCGTGGTTTGCATCGGCGTGAGCGTCGATGCGGACCGTGCATTGGCCGCCGCATTTCGGCGGCGCGGTTCTCTGTGATAAAAAGGTGCACTGTTTTCTTCAGTGCACCTTTTTTATGCTCTCCACGTCCGCTATCGCGTTGCTGGCCGTCGGCATTGTCGTCGTGCTGATTACGCCGGGCCCCACCAATACGCTGCTCGCCGCAGCGGGTTTGCGCCAGGGCGTGCAACGCTCGTTGCCGTTGATCTCCGCCGAACTGGCCGGCTATCTCGTGTCGATTTCCGTTTGGGGACGTTTTCTCGCGCAAGCGGCGCATGCACTGCCGTGGTTGCCGTCGCTGCTGCGCGTGGCGAGCGGCGTGTACATCGCGTATCTCGCCGTCGATATGTGGCGCGCGGCAGTGGCGTTACCCGTATCGGCTCAGCGTGCGAGCGGTATGCGCACGTTATTCGTCGCGACGCTGCTCAATCCGAAAGGCTTGTTGTTCGCCGGCACGATCTTTCCCGCGGTCGCGTTTGCGCGTGCGCCGGCATATGCCTTTTCGATGTTAATGTTCGCGTGCCTGTTAGTGCCGATTGCACTGGCGTGGATCGCGTTCGGCGCCGCGCTCGGCAGCGGCAAACTCACGTGGGTGAACCCGGTGAAGATACAGCGCGGCGCGTCGATCGTGCTGGGCGTGTTTTCGTTGTCGCTCGCGTGGGCAGGGCTTCATTGAGCGCGCGTGATGTAACACGTTCACGCTACCACGCCGCTGTCGGCGCTCAACGCTTCGAGCCATTCCGGCGGCGCGGAGGTGATTTCCAGTTGCGGCGTGCCGTGCCAATCCGCGCAACGCTGCAACGCGCGGTGCAGATCGCCCGCAAGACGCGCGCTCAGGCGCACGCCGGGTTCGATGTGCAGCGATTTCAGTTCGAACACGCCGTGGGTCCGATGCGCCTTGGCATCCACGCGGCCGACCAGACGGCCGCGGCTCAACAGCGGTAGAACGAAGTAACCATATTTGCGTTTCGCCGCGGGCGTATAGCATTCGATCGCGTAGTCGAAGTCGAATAGCGCGGCGGCGCGCTTGCGGTCCCACACGACCGGATCGAACGGCGAGAGCACCGTGGTGACGCTCGAAGCGAGTTTGCCATTGGCCGCATCGTCGATCATCGACGCGAATTCGTGGTGGACGAAGGTGTCCTGTTTCCAGCCTTCCACTTGTACGGGAGTCAGCTCGCCCCGATCGGCGAGCGCATGCAGTTTGTCGCGATACGGACGGCGCGGCAGCCGGTAGTAATCGGCGACCCAATCGGCACGCGCGACGCCGAGCGCGCGGCAGGTGCGGCGCAACACTTCCCAGGTGACGGTTTCCGCCGGCGGCAGATCGCGTGCATCGTCCCAGTCCGGCAGCACGCGCTCGGTCAGATCGTAGACACGGTGAAAATTGCGCCGCTCGGCCACCATCAATTGCCCGATCGCGAACAGCACTTCCAGGTGGCGCTTCTCCGGCTTCCAGTCCCACCAGCCGTTGCTCTTGCCCGCTTCGCGAGCGAAATCCGCTGAGCGCACCGGGCCAGCCGCACGAATATGCGCGAGCAGGCGCTCGATGTCCTTGCGATGCTTCTTGTGCCACTCGGCCGCGTATTTCCAGCCCATGCCGCTCGGATCGAGCATGCGGTGGCGCAGCAGACCGTAGTCTTCGGTCGGCACGAAACAGGCTTCGTGCGACCAGTACTCAAACAGTTTGCCTTCAGCGAGGTGCTCGTCGAGCCACTGCTGCGGATACGCGCCGAGCCGGCTGAACAGCACAAGGTAAGGGCTGCGCGCGACGACGTGGATCGTGTCGATCTGCAATTGCGCCATGCGGCGAATCGCGTCGAGCACATCGGCTTTAACGGCCTTGCGGCGCGGCGGCGTCAGCAAACCTTGCGCGGCCAGATGCAGGGTACGGGCGGCGGATAGCGGAAGAGTCTTCACGCGAGTGTCGGTCAGTGAGTGACTGCGTTGAGGAGCGGACGCGAGGTCCGGCGCCAGGATCGGCAGTCGCTACTTTAGCGTGAATACGGCAGACGAATCGGTGTAGGGCGCGACGCCGGCGCGGGCGCAACTGGGTGGCGTAACCGGACCCGACAGAACCAGGCGCGCGGAAACGTTGGATGAGACCTTATCAATCGCGTCCGTGGCGCCGTTCCCAGCCGCGGTGCCGGCCGTGGTCATGCCGGCGGTAGCCGTCGCGGTAATCGCGGTAATAGTCGGCGCGATAACCGTAACCATAGCCATAGGCCGGCTGGACGGGCGCATAAACGACCGGCGGGGGCGGCGCATAGACCACGGGCGGCGCGGCATACACGGGACCCGGCGTATTGATGAACACGCCGACATCCACCCTGGCCGAGGCGGCGGTCGATGCGCAGGCGGCGGCAAGGCCGAAGGCGGCGAAAACGGTCACGCGTTTGATCATGCTTGTCTCCTGGTTCGAACGGGTCAGCCATTCGCTGTCGAATGGCTGACATCAATATTACGAAACAGTAAGCATGTCAGGTGCAACCAGTTGAAGTCGTGTGTAACGGCAGATTACCCGCCGACCGGTTTCGAACCGGGCGGCGGATCGGGGTGCGGGCCGGGAAGCCAGCCGAAACGCGAGCCGATTCAGGCGCCCAAGGCGACCGCTTCGCCCGCCGACACCGCCAGAAGCTGATGGATCTGCGAGACCACCGCCGCGCCTTCCCCGACCGCCGCGGCGACCCGTTTGGTCGACCCGGCGCGCGCATCGCCGATCGCGTACACGCCTTCGACAGTCGTGCCGAGATCGCAGGTCGAGGTGCCGTCGGCGCTGGTGCCGGTCAGCACGAAGCCCTTGGCGTCGAGTTCCACGCCGCAGGTGCGCAGCCAGTCGGTATTCGGGTCCGCGCCGGTAAAGAGGAACAGATGGCGCGTGTCGAAATGATCGGTGCCGTCGGGCAGTGGCTTCTTCAATGCCACCGACGCGAGGCCGCTTTCGTCCGCGTCGAGCCTGCCGATCTCCGAGTTCGGATGCACGAACACATTCGGCAGCGAGCGGATGCGGTCGATCAGATAGCGCGACATGGTGGCTTCAAAGCCGCTCCGGCGGATCAGCACATGGACTTTGGCCGCGTGCGTCGCCAGATAGACAATCGCCTGGCCCGCCGAGTTGCCGCCGCCCACCAGCACGATCTCCGCGCGCTTGCACAGCTTGGCTTCGACCGGGGACGCCCAGTAATAGACGCCGCGCCCGTCGAGGCGGTCGAGGCCTTCGAGCTCGGGGCGCCGGTACACCGCACCGCTCGCAATCACGATCGCGCGCGCGGAGATGTGGCCGCCGCACTTGAGTTCCAGCCGATGCGGCGACTCCGCGCAATGCAGCGCCTTGACGTGGACCGGAATCGCGACATGCGCGCCGAATTTCTGCGCCTGCACGAATGCGCGGCCCGCCAGTGCCTGGCCAGAGATGCCGGTCGGAAAGCCAAGATAGTTTTCGATTCGCGAACTGGCGCCCGCCTGGCCGCCCGGCGCGCGGCTGTCGAGCACGATCACCTGCAATCCTTCGGACGCCGCATACACCGCGGTGGCGAGGCCTGCGGGGCCGGCGCCGACGATCGCGACGTCGTACACAACCGAATCGTCGAGATCGGGCAGCAAGCCGAGACAGCTGGCGAGTTCCGGCATGCTCGGATGGCGCAGTACCGAGCCGTCGGGGCAGATGACCAGCGGCAGGTCTTCTTTTTGCGCGGCGAACTGTTCGATCAGACGCAGCGCGTCTTCGTCGCGCTCGTCGATCACCGAATGAGGATGGCCGTTGCGCGACAGGAAGCCTTGCAACAAAACGAGCCGCGAGTCGGTGCTGTTGCCGATCAGAATCGGGCCGCCGGCGCCTTTTTCGATCAGCGCGACGCGGCGCAGGATCAGCGCTCGCATGATGCGCTCGCCAAGTTCGGCTTCGGCGACGATCAGCGCGCGCAGCTTGACCGGCGGGATCAGCAACGCATCGACCGGACCGAGCGCCATGCCGTTGACCAGCGCGGGCCGTCCTGACAGTTGACCGACTTCGGCGAGAAATTGCCCTGCGCCGTGTTCGGCGATCAAGACTTCACGTCCGATGCCGTCGCGCTGATACACCTTCACCTGCCCGTTCAGCACCACGAACATGCCGGGGCCGGTGCGGCCGGTCTCGAACAGCAGATCGCCGGCTTCCCAATGGTGTTCTTCGCCGAACCGGCGCAGGCGCTTGATTTCCTCTGACGTAAGCTCCGGAAACATCTGGTGCTTGCGCGTCGCGAGCGACGAAAACGGCGCATCGGCGACTACTGCTTGTTGCCCTTCAGCTTCATGAGTCGAAAGCATTGAACCGCTCCTTCTGTCTTCATCCTGATTATTCGACGGCGAAGCGGCGCGGGCGCGCGATGGCGCTAATGCGGGTGCGCGCTGCGCTACACGGCCTTCGGCGCGATATGGTCGACCGCCACGTCCGGCGGCGGCGTATCGGGCAGCGCTTCCACCGCCTTGCCCGAGTCGCGCCAGGCTTCCATGCCGCCGCGCAGCGGCAGCACATCGGCGAAGCCGGCTTCGTTCATCTGCTTGGCCATCCATGCCGCGGAAATCTCATTCGGGCACGAACAGTAAATCACCACCTTCTGATCGCGCGGGTACTTCGCGACGATCTCGTCGAGCTGCCGCTCGTCGGCGAATAGCGAGCCCGGAATCACGAACGGATCGAGCTTACGCTTTTCCTGCGAACGGATATCGAACAGCACCGGCGTGCGGCCGGCCGCGACCAGGTCCGCCAGCTCGTCGACTTCGATTCGCGCGGACGCAAGCTTCGAAATCAGTTGGCGCCGGCGCATCCAGCGATAACCGGCGTACAACAGCAGCAAAGCGACGGCTACCAGCGCGGCCGTACGGCCGAGGCGCCCGGCGGCGGCGAACAGCATGTCGATCTGCTTCGCGAACAGCGCGCCGATGATCAGGCCCGTACCGGACCACAAAGCGGCGCCGATGCTGTCATACGTGAGGAACGTGCGGTAGCGCGTGCCCATCGCGCCGGCCATCGGAATCGACACGATCGACAGGCCCGGGACGAACTTTGCCACGGCCAGCACGCGCACGCCCCAACGTCCGAAAAATCGTTCTGTCTTTTTCACGCAAGTGTCGCGCGACAGCGAAAGACGGCAGATCGCCTTCAGCGTGTTGCCGCCGTATAGACGCCCGGCGAGATACCACGCGCTGTCGCCGATCAGCGTGGCGAATATCGACAGCACGAGCACGGGCATCAATTGCGTGCCCACCGAGCCGGGATGCATCGCGGCCATCGCGCCGAACAGGACGAGCGACGGCATTGCCGGAACTGGCAGCCCCAGGGAGGCGGCCAGCACATTGGCGAAAATGAGTGCCGGCCCGTATTGCTCGACGAGATCATGTAGCATCGGCTTACATCCGCAGCCCTTTCAGGAGCGGAATAGGTGGGGGAAACAATGGAGAATGCAAGGATTATGGACGCATTTTCAATACGTGCAAACGCCCAGCAAAGATGCCCGTTATTCGGGTGCGGCAAGCGCTTATGCGGCGCGCTGATTGCCCGTCCGGCCGGACGTCCGCCGATTAAAAAGAGTATTAAAAAGGTGACTAACTTGAGGCTAGGCTTGCTCGGCGCGCGTGTGCAGCGGCATTGAAAGCCAGTCACGAAAGCGAATTAAAAGCAGCGAATTAAAAGTGCGCGTGGGACAGATCGAAATGAATTGAAGCGCGCGGCGGCGCGTGGCCACCCGGCACCCGCGAGACAGCGCGATGCCGGGTGCTCAGCGTTATTGACGATGATTGTGTTGTTCGCCCGGCAACTCCGCGCCATGCGCGCGAATCGCCGCAATCAGTTCCGCAGGCGTGATTTCGTAGCGCACTTCGCGGTGAATGCCTGGCTTGCGCTCATCGACTTCGATCAGAAGAATGCCTTTGCCGTCTTCTGTCGATTCGAGGCGCAGCGAGCGGAGTTCGCGCGCCGTTGCGTCGTCGTATTCGGTGAGCAGGGCCATTGACCCGGAGGACCCGGTAGTGCGCATCGAGCTTGTCCTTGTTCCGTTGTAGATCGAACCATTGTACGGGCAGGATGGAGCGCCGTCTGTCGCGCCGCGCTCACATCGGGGCATCCGCCCGTTCATTCAACTGCCTGCGGGGTGCCGCCCTGCGCGCCCTCTTGTTGCCCGGTGTCGCGCGGTGCGTGCTGCGCCGTGCGACTATGACAGCCAGTTTAACGCGACTCTTCGCAACGGCGGACGCATTTTTCGTGCCCCGTGGCGGTGCAATCCTTCTTCCTGGCTGTCATGTTGCTGACGCGCGCTTCGGTTAGCCAGTTTGCGGACTTGTTTTGACTTATCGCGGCGATCCTGGCGGCTCGTTCAGGCTAGCCAGCTCACCCAGGTCGAGCGCGCGTAACGGCGCGTCGGCGGCGAGGAAAAACTCGTCGAGCTGAGGCGGGGCGGCGGTGGTGCCGCTCAACATCGCATGCGCCTGGCCGCGATGATGGATCTGATGGACGAAAACATGCGGCAATACGTTGCCGGTCTTTTCGTGCTGCACGCCGACAGCCGGGCCGCGGTCGATCCGCACGTCGCGTTGTAAAGCATCGTCGGTCAGCGATTCGCAGAAGGCCAGCAGTTGCCGGTCGCTCTCTACTTGTGCATCCCACAGGTCGGCCGCGCGCGGATAGGGCAATTCGTTGTCGAAAATGGTGAGCCCTTTACCGCCGTCGACCAGCGCATCGAAGTAATACCGATCGACCAGAAGAATGTGATTCAACGTGAGCTGCAACGACGGAAAGAAACTCACCCTGCGCTCGGCGAAGGCCTCATCGGTCAACGTGAGACAGGCGCGGTACAGGCGCAGATTCGACCACGCATTGTTGTGCGCCATGGCGGTGTAGTGCGAAGAGAGCGGATTGATGTGCGGCGCGTCGGAAGCGGTCACGTCAGTCTCCGGTGACGGTGGATCGTGTTGCTTGCGTCTCGCCAGGCGTGGTGGCAAACGCGGGCAAATGCAGGGGCAGCCTGCTTAGCGTAGCATCGCTTTGCGCCGGGCGCGCCATCCGTGCCGCGCGGTGCCGGGTTATAGCAACGCACCAAACCCCCGCCGATTGCTCCCGTATTCCCTCACCGTTCGCATGGTTGCCTCGATCGACGGCTATGCTCAGCCGCGAGCACGGCCTCAAAGATCGCCACCCGGAAAAGCTACCAGCAAACAACGGGCAAAAAAACGGGCAAAAAATAGCCCGTCCAGAAAAAAGACGGGCCGCTAAACGCCGTTGTTACTCAGGTCAGCCGGCCCACACAATCCACTGGGCGCTGACGGTTCCATCCTGGTGTGTCAATACCGGGCTGTCGAGGTGGGAGTAACGCCGATCTATCAGATTAATGTCGTGTCTATCAGATCGATGTCGCTTCTTCCTGCTCGATATCGCGTGCAATTGCGTGTGCAGCACGGCGCGTGACTTCGTGTGCCTCTGCGTGTGCCCGATCGTGGGCGGCGGCCTGGCGCTTCGGCGTGGCCGCGCGCCGCGCGGGCGTTGCGTCGGCGACAGTGAAGAGGCGCACCGCTTCGTCCAGCACGTCGGCCTGTTCCGCGAGACGTTGCGCCGTGGCGGCCGCCTGCTCGACCAGCGTGGCGTTCTGCTGCGTGGCGCCGTCCAGATGCGAGACCGCCTGATTCACCTGGCGAATCCCTTCGGCCTGCTCGCTGCTGGCATTCGCCACTTCGACGATGATCGACGACACGCGGCTCACCGCCTCATCGATCACCCGCATCTGCGAGGTTGTGCGTGCAACCAGTTCGGTGCCCAGCGCAACTTCGGTTGCACTTGCCTCGACCACCGATTTGATTTCCTTCGACGACGCCGCGCAACGTTGCGCCAGCATGCGCACCTCGCCGGCGACGACCGCGAACGAGCGGCCCGCTTCGCCCGCGCGCGCCGCTTCGACAGCGGCATTCAGCGCGAGGATGTTGGTCTGGAACGCGATGCCGTCGATCACGCCGGTGATGTCAGCAATGCGCTTCGACGCGGCCGTAATGCCGGCCATAGTCTGCTCGACCTGGCCTGCGATCTTGCCGCCGACCGCCGCCGCCGCTTGCGCGTCTTTCGCCAGGTCGAGCGCGCGCACGCTGGCCTCGGCATTGGCCTGCACCGTGGTGGTCAGTTCTTCCATGGTGGCGGCGGTTTCTTCGAGCGACGCAGCCTGCAATTCCGTGCGGCGCGCGAGATCGACATTGCCGCTGGAAATTTCGCGCGCGTTGTCGAGCATGCCGGTGATCTGCGCGCGCACGTCGTAGACGATCGCCGCGAGATTCGCCTTCAATTGATTCAATGCCTGCAGCACGTCGCCGAGGTCGTCGTGACGCGCGATCACCAGATCGGCGGTCAGGTCGCCGGCGGCGAGGCGGGTTGCGAAGCCGGACATCTCACGGATCGGCTCGGCGAGTTGCCGCTTCAGTATCTGCCACGACGCGATGCTGAACGCCGTGGTGACGGCGAACGCGATCCAGAACGGCGCCGGTGGCGTGCCGCTCCAGGCGGCGAAGCCGGTAAGCAGCAGCGCCAGCGGTGTGATCGCATAGCCGATCGCCGCGCGCGTCGCGACGGGCAGGCGCATCAATGCTTGCAAACGGCCGGGCACGCCGGTGCGTACCACCACGCCGCGGCGCAACCTGAACGCGCGCGATTTGCCCGTGCGGATGCGCGCATACAGCGCTTCGGCGGCGCGCACCGCGTCGCGTTCCGGTTTCACGCGCACGCTCAGATAGCCGACCACCGCACCTTTCTCGACCACCGGCGTGACCTTCGCGTGCACCCAGTAGTGGTCGCCGGTCTTGCGGCGGTTTTTGACGAGCGCGGTCCATGGACGGCCGTCGCGGACGGTTGTCCACATGTCGGCGAAGGCTTCGCGCGGCATGTCCGGATGACGGATCAGGTTGTGCGGCTGGCCGATCAGTTCATCGCGCGTAAAGCCCGAGACGGCGATGAACGCCGGATTGCAATACTGGATGCGGCCGGTCAGATCGGTCGCGGAAACAAGCATCTGCGACGAAGGGAATTCGTATTCGTGCCCGGTGACGGGCTGATTGTTGCGCATGGCTTTCCTTGCTTGGGGCGGACGCGCGTCCGCGCGGTCCTTACGTCTATGCAAGGATTAACGGCATTGACCCTGCACTCTTGAGGGTTTCCCAGTAAACCACTCAGGTTTATGCCGCGCTGAGCCGTTATTGCAGGGTTGCTTTATGCGTGCCGAGTACTCGTGGAAACGAGTGCCGGATGCGTTTCGCCGCAGCGGATCAGCCTGGCCGCTTCGCGATGAAATCGATCTCGACCAGCGCCTCGCGCGCCAGCGCGGTGACGCCAATGCAGGTCCTCGCAGGCAGCGCGTCCGCGGGGAAGTAGGTGCGGTAAGTGTCGTTCATCGCCGCGTAGTCGCGCTTGAACTCGGTCAGAAAGATGCGTGTGGCGACCACGTGTTGCAGGCCCAGGCCGACGCCTTGCAAGACGAGAATCAGGTTGTCCATCACGCGCTGCGTTTGCGCGACGACGCCGTCGGGTAACGGCGCGGCATCGTCGGTGGGCGAGGTCGGCATCTGGCCGGTCAGGAACAGCCAGCCGTCGGCTTCGGTGGCATGCGAGAACGGTCCGACCGGTGTCGGGGCGTTGGGAATCATCCAGAAGGCGGGCGTTGGGCTCATGGGCGTGGCGGTGGGCGGGTTTGCGGGGCAAGCCTCTAACCTAACTGAACAAAAGTCTCGCTGTTGCTGTCGCCATCACGCGCCTCCGGTTGAGCAACCTGGAAGTGCATTGCTTTTGCCTTCCTTCGTAATCTCAGCGGGCAACGCCATAGACAGTTGACTGAATTGGTTTTCAGGCGGCTGCCGTTGTGCGATTGAGCAGAGTCGAGCGTACCTCCTGGGATGTTTGCAATGCGGACTAGCTAGTCCCACAAGGAATATCCTTCGCGGTAACCTCCGCGGTCGAGAAGCGATACGTACCTTTGCCGGCTTCCTTTGCGTCGTACAACGCCGCGTCGGCGCGCTTCATCAATCGTTCGAAGGACTCACCGCTCACCGCGAACGCGATGCCGATGCTGGTGCCGATGCTTACTGCATCGCCTGTTGATAGCCAATACGGCCTGGCGATTTGGCGGATAACGCGTTGAGCGAGTGCGACGGCGCCGGAAGAGGTTGCGTTCTCGAAGACGACGGCGAACTCATCGCCGCCAAGTCGCGCCACCAACTCCTTATGTTGAAGCAACTCTCTCAATCGGTCTGCAACGGTTACCAGTACCTCGTCTCCGGCATGATGACCGAACCTGTCGTTGACCTGTTTGAAGCCGTCCAGGTCGAGACACATCACCGCCACTGAAGCTTCGCGTTTCGCCGCGCAACGGCAGAGAATCCCTTCAATCTCGGCGCGCAGTTCGCGGCGATTGGGAAGGCCCGTGAGCGGGTCGTGACGCGCCAGATAGAGGATTTTCGCTTCGGACTCCCGGCGCTCCGTGACGTCTTCAATAATGATGACAGCGCTTCCATCAGGTACCGGGTTTCGGGTCATCTCGAGCTGGCGGCCGTCGTTGAGTTCCATGTCGAAGGGACTCCCTTCATTTGATAGCCATACGGCGCACTGCTCGACAAGTTGCCTTCTGAGCGTTTCTCCAAACTTCGCCAGTCCCACGTGGCCGATAAACTCAGGGAGCGGGACGTTGAGCTTCAGCATTTCGACCGTCGCACCGAACAGCTCTGCGGTTCGGCGGTTGGCAATAATCACCTTGCCGGCGCTATCAATCGTGCATAGCCCGTGAGGCATATGGGCCAATGCGGCGTCGAATCTGGCTGCAAGTTCAGCATGCCGCTGTTCCGCCGTCATCAGGGCAACGAGTACCTCGTAGTGTCTCCGGACAACCGAAGCCATTGCGGCGATGTACATGAGGAGCGGCGGCACGAGAATCCACGACCCGCTGCGAGGTGCGAGCAGCGCACCCAGACCAATGGGACATGCGCCCAGGCAAATCTGTGCGATGGCCAGACGGGGCAACGCTGCATTTCTCGACGCTATACCGCCAAGAATTCCGGCGGTTACCATGACGGCGAGTGAGGCTAACTCCGCATCCGGGGACATGACACACGCCATCGTCCCGATGCCGAACAGGAAGCAGGCCAGCAGCGAAATCGGAGCGTAGTGCATTGCCCACGGACCGGGATGAGCCGCTTCTGTCCGGTTGCGCACGACGTAAGCACGCGCGATGCCGAGCCGTGCGGCGAGGAGGCATAGATCCGCTACCAGCCATAGAGCCGCCCACGTCTGATGCAGACGGAGGAGGGCAACGAACGCAACAAATGCACTGGCGAGGCCCGACAGGAGCAGTGGCCGCGTATGCTCAAACAAAGTAGATAGCAGTGACGACCGGATGGCGGCTGCAACCTGTCCGTGACCCGACGACGGCGTCGCAAGAATTGAATTGAGGATGGACGTCCTGCCTGACATGGTGTGACCGCGCAGTGAAGGTTAGTTTCCGGGCCGCGTCAATTGACGGCGGCTCTCTGCGTTTACGGCGGAAGCGGCTGTTTTCTTGATGAGCGTAGATACTGACTTAACATGCCAGGCCAATTCATCCGATAAATGAGCGATCGGTCGGCTCCTATATTTCTGGTCGACTGTAACGTGCTGTCCGCCATTAACCTGTTCACCGGGCACGGGCCGCAGGGGTGCCTTCGCGAAATAATCGGCACCGTTGTTCCGCCATTTGGCACACCTATCGCAAGGCAGACGGACGGAACTACCATGGCGCGCCCCCGGCGCGCATCAAACAAACCTCACGTGCCGCATCGCAAATGTTGGCCGCGGGCTTTGCGGCAACAACGCCCGCAGCCTATCGGGCAATCAAACCAACCCGGTCATGTAATACACCGAGATCACGAAGAACACCGCCAGCGTCTTGATTACCGTCACCGCGAAGATGTCGCGATACGACTGGCGGTGCGTCAATCCCGTCACCGCCAGCAGCGTGATCACCGCGCCGTTATGCGGCAGCGTGTCCATGCCGCCGCTCGCCATCGCGACGACCCGGTGCAACACTTCCATCGGGATATGCGCGGCTTCCGCGCCCTTGATGAACACGTCGGACATGGCCGCGAGCGCGATACTCATGCCGCCCGATGCCGAACCCGTAATGCCCGCCAGCGAGCTCACCGAAACGGCCGCATTGACGAGTGGATTCGGAATGCTCTTCAACGCATCGCTGACCACCAGAAAGCCGGGCAATGCGGCGATCACACCGCCGAAGCCATACTCCGATGCGGTATTCAACGAGGCCAGTAGCGCGCCCGCCACCGCAGCCTTGGTGCCGATCGCAAAACGCTCGCGCACGCGGCCGAACGCCGTCACCACGACCATCACGACACCGAGCAGCAACGCGCCTTCGACGGCCCAGATTGCAACCACGCTCTTGATCGTCGTCGTGACCGGTGCATGGACGCCCGGCAGGATGTCCGGTGCGACCGTATAAGACGCGCCGTACCAATTGGGAATCCAGCGGGTCAGCAGGAAGTTCGCCACGCCGACCAGAATGAGCGGCGCGACCGCCAGCAGCGGATGCGGCAGTTGCTTCGATTCGACGCGCTCCGGTTCGTTGACGAGATCGGTACCGTAACCTTCGCCGGTCGCCATTGCGGCACGGCGGCGCCATTCCAGATAGGTCAGCCCAACCACGATGATGAACAGCGAGCCGATCACGCCGAGCGTCGGCGCGGCCCACGACGTCGTCTTGAAGAACGTGGTCGGGATGATGTTCTGGATCTGCGGCGTGCCCGGCAGCGAATCCATCGTGAACGAGAACGCGCCGAGTGCGATCGCGCCAGGCATCAGGCGCTTCGGAATATTGCTCTGGCGGTACAGCTCGGCCGCGAACGGATACACGGCGAACACCACGACGAACAGCGACACGCCGCCATAGGTGAGCAGCGCGCACACCGCGACGATCACCGCATTGGCGCGCGAGCGGCCGATATAGCGAATCGCCGCGGCCACGATCGACTCCGAGAAACCGGACAATTCGATGACCTTGCCAAACACCGCGCCCAACAGAAACACCGGGAAGTAGAGCTTCACGAAGCCGACCATCTTCTCCATGAAGATGCCGGAGAACACCGGTGCGACGGCGGCGGGTTCGGTCAGAAGCACCGCGCCGAGCGCGGCGATCGGGGCGAAAAGAATGACGCTGTAGCCGCGATAGGCGGCAAACATCAGAAACGCCAGTGCGGCGAGGACGATGACAAAGGACATTGAGTCTCCGAAGCTTGGTTGTTCTACGTGTACGCCGTCCCGAGGGTACGACGGCCCGGCGCCCGCAAACGCAGGTTTCGTGCCACGCGCACCACAGCGGCCCGCTGATCGATTCCGCAGACCAAAGCTCGAAACGTGATGCGGCCGATTGTACCCAAACGTCTCTAAAGCTGGACGCAAAATAAGCTGACCTGGGTAAACTCCTTATGTGGTGGGATTGCTGGCGATCTCTCTGTTGAGATAAGCTTGTCTACCAAACGAGACAAGCACAAATAAAACGATAGCCGGAGACAGCGACACCATGATGAACGACTGGGCGGGTCTGCCCGCCACCTACGGCGACGTGCTGCGCCGGGCGATGGACTCGCTCTTCCGTACTTTCGAAAATTTCAGCGAAGGCACTTTCATTGTCGATGCCGACGCACGCGTCGTGTGGATCAACAAGCGCTATGCGGCGCGTTTCGGCTTTTCGGATCCGCAGCAGGCCATCGGCCGCGACTGCGAAGCGGTGATTCCCAACAGCCTGATGCGCGAGGTCGTGAAGACCGGCAAGCCGATTTTGCTCGACATCCTCGAAACGGACCGCGAGCCGCTCGTCGTCACGCGGCTGCCGCTGAAAGACGATGCGGGCGAAACGGTCGGCGCGGTCGGCTTCGCGTTGTTCGATGAACTGAAAGCGCTGACCCCGATCTTTTCCCACTATTCGCGGGTGCAGGAGGAGTTGATTGCGACGCGTCAGTCGCTGGCGCAGGCGCGGCGGGCCAAATACACATTCGGCAGTTTTGTCGGCACCAGCGCGGCCAGTCTCGAAGTGAAGCGCCAGGCGCGCCGGGCGGCGCAGGTCGACTCGCCGGTGCTTCTGCTCGGCGAAACCGGCACTGGCAAGGAACTGCTGGCGCACGCGATCCACGCCGGATCGGCGCGGGCGAATCAGCCGCTCGTCACCGTCAACGTCGCGGCGATTCCCGATACCTTGCTCGAAGTCGAATTCTTCGGCGCGGCGCCCGGCGCGTACACCGGCGCCGATCGCAAGGGCCGCGTCGGCAAGTTCGAACTCGCGAATGGCGGCACGCTGTTTCTCGACGAAATCGGCGACATGCCGCTGCCCTTGCAAGGCAAGCTGCTGCGTGTGCTGCAGGACAAGGAGTTCGAACCGCTCGGCTCCAACCGGATCGTGCGTGCGGACGTGCGGATCATTGCCGCGACCTCGGCCGATTTGCCGGCGCTGGTCGCGGCCGGGCGCTTTCGCGCGGACCTGTTCTACCGTCTGAACGTGCTGACGATCCAGGCGCCGGCGTTGCGCGAGCGTCTGTCCGATATCGAAGCGCTTGCCTACGCGATGCTCGAGGATCTGTCGACGCAAGCGCGCGGCGTCAGTCACTACGAATTGCAGGACGACGCATTGCGGCTGCTGTGTTCGTACGGATGGCCCGGCAATGTGCGGGAATTGCGCAATACGCTGGAGCGCGCCGTGATGCTGTCCGATAGCGAGCGCATCGACGCGCGCGCGTTGGCGCCGTTCATCGGTCCGCTGCATGCGGCCTCGCGCCGGCCGCGCGAGCTCGATATGACGACTGGGGCGCGTGCCTCGGCTGAAACGGCCGCTGCGCCCGAACGGCCATTGTGGAGCGATGCCATGGCGGCGTTCGAGAAACGCTTCCTGAGCGACGCATTGCACGCCAATGGCGGGCGCGTGATCGAGACGGCGGCGCAGATCGGCATGGGCCGCGCGACGCTTTACAAGAAGATCGCGGCTTACGGCATCGAGGTGTGAAGACATCGACTGACGCGGCGCAATTCGCGCGTGGCACAATCGCGTGATTGAAAAACAAGAAGCGATCGGGGTTTCAATGAAACGCAGTCTTTCCTCTTTTGCGCGCCGGGCTTGCGCGGCGCTGGCCGTCGCCGGAATCGCCGTGCTGAGCGGTTGCAGCAGCAGCGCGCCGCTGTTTCTCCCGGACGGCCGCGCCACTATACTGGTCCAATGCCCGGCTGGCTCCGACTCCTGCGTGCAACAGGCGCGCGCGAGTTGCGGCAGCGCTTTCGACGTGGTGCGCCAGTCCACCGACAGCGGCACGCTCAGCCTGATTTACGCCTGCCGGGCGAAATAACAACGCGCCAGCCCGCGGCTGGCGCGGTTTGGGTTACCCCTTCCTCTATTTAGAGCACGCCAGTCGGCCCGCGACGGCGGGCGTCTCCATTCTGGTGTGCGCCGACTTAAGCTCGACCTGAGCCATTCAGCCGGCCGGTGTCTGTCGATAAGCACATTGTCGTCATAAAAATCTGTATCTAATGCGTATTGGCTGATGGTCTGTGATGCGCAACGGATTTTAATGAACGCTTTCGCATTATTTCTTTCGCCGCCCCCGCCAGAATTGAAGGCACTCGGGTTTTTCGAAAAGCCAAGTCGGTGCGGCATCTAACGGAACGCGAATATTAGTCGCAGTATCCTCGTCCTGGCGACTTGCAGATTAATGCGATACGCATGTTTGCCGATTGGGGTCGGCAGAATGAGTGGTTAAGAAAGATTTTCCGTCTCGAACAATACTGTGGCTCGATTGCGGCACGTTTTATGCTAAGCAATTTTTTGATTTGGCTTTCCGGGGAAAGAAATGAATCACCACCAACTCGAAAAAGATATTGAACATCTTGAGCACGTCATCTCGCACATTTCCGCCGAAGATCGCATCCCGCTGTCATATTGGCGCAACCGGATCGATTCGGTGTCTGGCGCGGCGCTGGTGCCGGCGCAGGCTTCCCGCGTGAAACGGCTCAATGCTGCGCTGCTGGCATTGGAGGCACGACAGAAAGCCTGACCGCGAGCGGTAATGGTAGTGGATGACCGCATGCGGGCTCTGATCGGGTAACATTTTTCGCAAAATAACGGAACATGGCGCGCCAACGCAAAACGGCGTGCCAGACGAACCCACATCCACCCATTCAGGACGATCATGCATCCAGCGGGATTTTCAGCGGCTCGGCTGACGGCGCTCACGAACGCCATGCAAGGCTACATGGATCGGGGCGAGGTGGCGGGTGTCGTTTCGCTGGTCTGGCGGCGCGGCGAAATCGGCTACTTCCAGCCGCTCGGCTGGCGCGACGAAGCCGGACAGTTGCCGATGGAGCGTGACACACTGTTTCGCATCGCGTCGATGACCAAGCCGGTCACCAGCGCGGCAATCCTGATGCTGATCGAAGAAGACCGGCTTGCACTCGACACGCCGATCTCACTGTGGCTGCCGGAGCTAGCCGCGCCACGCGTACTGCGCGACCCGGCGGGCCCGCTCGACGAAACCGATGCAGCCCGAGCGCCGCTTACCGTGCTCGATCTGCTGACGCATCGCGCCGGCTTCGCCTATCACTTCACTGCCACCGGGCCGCTTGCCGAAGCGTACGCGGCGGCTTTCAACGGTCTTGAAGCACGGGCGGACGCCAATGCCTGGCTGGCTCGCATCGCCGGCTTGCCGCTGATGTTCCAGCCTGGCTCGCGCTGGCATTACGGCATCGCAACCGACGTACTCGGCGTGTTGATCGAGCGTGTCAGCGGAATGTCGCTCGGCGAGTTCTTCCGGACTCGGATCTTCGAACCGCTCGGCATGCGCGATACGGCTTTCTGGGTACCCGACGCGCAGCTTGCGCGGCTCGCCACGGCTTACGGCGTCGAGCAGGGCACGCGGCAGCGCGTGGTCGAGGATCATCCGACGGCGAGCCGTTGGGCGAATCCCGCACGATTTCAGAGCGGCGGCGGCGGGCTCGTTTCGACGGCGCAAGACTACTTGCAGTTTGCGCAACTGCTCCTCGGGCGTGGACGTGTCGGTGCTACGCGTTTGCTGTCGCATCGTTCGGTCGATCTGATGCGCTCGAATTTTCTCAGCCGGGACCAGCGCCGCCTGCCGGCGTTCGGGCATGTGCTATGGGCCGGCCAGGGATTTGGACTCGGGCTGTCCATCGTCGACGATCCGGCGCAGCAGTTGCCGCTCGGTTATCGCTCGATGGGTTCGTTCGGCTGGCCTGGCGCGTATGGCACCAGCTGGTTCGCCGATCCGGTGGAAAACCTGATCGGCCTGATGCTGATCCAGCGCCGCGCAGTCGAACCGTTCCCGATGTCAGTCGATTTCGAGCGGCGCGTATACGATGCAATTGACGATTGAGTGTGCCGGTTCCTCCAGCCCGCGGCCTTGATGGGTAGGGGCAGCGGGTCTCCTTGCGCGGGCCGCTCTATCCGGTGCTTTTTTCGTCTGATAGGGTCACACTGCAGTTAGTCAAACCGATCGGAGCACTGTCATGGCCTCGTACAAGCAGTTGACTGCCCAGCTCGAAAAACTCCACAAAGAAGTCGCGCTGGCGCGTGAGAAGGAAGTCGCACAGGCGATCGCCGACATCAAGCAAAAGGTCGCCGAATACGACTTGACCGCGGAAGAACTGGGCTTTTCAAGCAAGCGTGCGGCGGGGCGCAAATCGGCCTCGGTGGCCAAGTATCGCAACCCGAAAACCGGCGAGACGTGGAGTGGTCGTGGCCGCTCGCCCAACTGGCTGGCGGGCAAGAATCGCGAGCGTTTTCTGATCGAAGCCTGAAGTCCCGCACTGCATGGCGGGTTCGCTCGCAATGCGGTGGTTTCTCCAAAGTGAACCGGTGCGTACTTTTTTTCGCACCGCAGCAGTGGTCCCGAAAACGCTCACCTTTCACGTGAACCTGGGTCGCGATGCATGGATTTTTCCGTGCACCTTGCGTCGGGCCTGGTTTGTTCGGTGAACCTGGCGTCGGCGTTTTGCGCACCTCGCGCAAGCGATCGATCGCGCTGATCGCAGCCATACCTGAATCTTCCGCATAACCCGCGTCGGCCTTTGGTGGCAGGCGTTTCCGAGCTTTGCGAAGCATCGTGCCCGCTGTCCATTGCTTGTTGAGGCGCGTCTTCGATGGACATTGGCGACCTGCTGAACTTGCGCATTGCCGGTGCGTGAGCAACGTTCGGCGTGGTCACCTTTGGCCGCGATTCGATGTCGGCAATCGCGGGTCCCGAAAACCCTCACCTTTGCGCCCGTTGCACTCTTCCGTGTGTTCCGATCGATCCGCTCGGGACAAACCCGGAGTTGAGTTCGCCTCATACCCCGTATCAAAACTCGTCGATACATGGTCGCGGATGCCGAACAGCACAATTGGTCATCCACTCAACCTCGACGGAAAGACCATGAGCGTATCGACGGACAAACAACTCTTTATCGGCGAAGGATTCGACGGCCCGGGCGTCAACCTCGCGCATATCAACGTATTGGTCGGTCCGCGCAATGGGCCGGCAGGGCAGGCCTTCGCCACTGCGTTGGCGACGCCTTCCGCTGGTCATGCGCCGTTTGTCGTGATCGCACGGCCGGGTGTGCCGACCAAGCCGCTGACGTTGTATGTGAACAAGGCGCAGATCGACGGCGACTTCCACGGCAACGCGACGTGGGGCGCCTCGCAAGCCGGCATCGCGAAGGCGGTGGCCGAGTCGCTGGAAAACGGCACGCTGCCGCCCGAAGCGGAAAACGATTGGGTGGTGGTGTCGGCGAATTGGGTCAACCCGAAAACCGACGATCTCGACGCGGTATTCGAGAACAACTACCGCGCGTGCAAGAACGCGATCCTCGCGGCAATGAAGGGTTTGCCGCATCGCGATGAAGTGTTCGCCGCCTCGCGCGATGTGTCGAACCCGTTCTATACGCCCAACCAACGCTAAGACGTGCAAGCGCATCGTGCGCTATCAGGAAGGAGACAACGCTATGGAATACATTCGCCTCGGCCAATCCGGTCTGAAGGTTTCTCGTCTGTGCCTCGGCACGATGAACATGGGCACGCCGCAATGGAAGCCGTGGATTTTCGACGAAGCGCGAAGCGAGCCGATCGTGCGCCACGCGCTGGACGCCGGTGTTAATTTCATCGACCTCGCTGACTTCTATTCGACCGGCGTCGGTGAAGAAGTAGTGGGCCGCATTTTGAAGCGCATCGCGCGCCGCGAGGGAATCGTCGTGACGACCAAGGTCGGTTACGAGATGGGCGCGTATCAGAACGCCGGCGGCCATTCGCGC
This sequence comes from Paraburkholderia sp. FW306-02-B, assembly GCF_058782725.1. Classification (NCBI taxonomy): domain Bacteria; kingdom Pseudomonadati; phylum Pseudomonadota; class Betaproteobacteria; order Burkholderiales; family Burkholderiaceae; genus Paraburkholderia; species Paraburkholderia sp. FW306-02-B. The sequence continues at coordinate 3,126,347 of NZ_JBYSXZ010000002.1, read as the reverse complement.
AAGCACGTCATGGATGCCATCGATGCATCGCTGACGCGCCTCGGTATGGATTACGTCGACATCTACATGCTGCATTTCTTCGATGTGAATACGCCCGTCGAAGAAACCATGGGTGCGCTGAACGATATCGTGTGCGCGGGCAAGGCTCGCTACATCGGCGTATCGACGATGTACACGTGGCAGTTCGCCAAGATCATGCAAGTGTGCGAGCGCAACGGCTGGCACAAGCCGATCAACATGCAGTTGCAGTTGAACCTCGCGTACCGCGAGGAAGAGCGCGAAATGATTCCGTACTGCCAGGATCAGGGTGTGGGCGTGTCGGTATTCAGTCCGCTTGCTCGCGGCCTGCTGTCCTGCGAGCCGAACTCGACGCGCAACCAGACCGATTTCTTCACCGCGCAAATGTACGGCGATACGGTGTCGCGTGAAATTGCGGCATCGGTGGCGCGCGTGGCGGCGCGGCGTGGTGTGTCGGCTGCGCAGATCGCGCAAGCGTGGGTGCTGAACCATGGCGGCGTCGCCAGCATGCTGGTCGGCGCGGATACACCGGCGCAATTCGACAGCGCGCTGGCCGCGCTCGGCACGAAGCTCTCAGCCGACGAGCTCTTCGAACTCGAACGCAACTACACACCGTGCGATCTGATCAACGACTACACCGCGGGTAAGCGCATCGCCCGCGAAGCGCGGCTTGCGCAACGCGTGTTCGTCGAGAACCTGGAGAAGGCAGCATGAACGAATTTCTTCGAACCGGACATTACATTGGCGGCGAGTGGTACGAAAGCGCGAGCACCTATGCCGTTCTGAATCCTGCAACGGGCGAGGTCATTGCCCAGGTCGCGAGAGGCGGCGCGGCGGAAACGACGCAAGCCGTCGCCGCGGCGGAGCGGGCCTTTCCGGCATGGCGCTCGTTAACAGCCAAGGAGCGTGGCGCGCGCGTCAGACGCTGGGGCGAGTTGATGCTCGAGAACCGCGAGTCGCTCGCCGAATTGCTGACGCTCGAGCAAGGCAAGCCGCTTGCCGAAGCGCGCGGCGAAGTCGGCTATGCAGCGAGCTTCTTCGAATGGTTTGCCGAGGAAGCCAAGCGCAGTTATGGCGACGTGATCCCGAGCCCGAATCCGAACGCGAAGATCATCGTGACGCGCGAACCGGTCGGCGTGGTCGCGGCGATCACGCCGTGGAATTTCCCGCTCGCGATGATCACGCGCAAGGCCGGCCCGGCGCTCGCGGCAGGCTGCGCGATGGTGCTCAAGCCTTCCGAAGAAACGCCGTTGTCCGCCTTGGCATTGGCGGTGCTGGCGGGGATGGCCGGCATTCCAGCAGGCGTGTTCAACATCGTCTCCGGCGATGCGGTGGCGATCGGCGGCGTGCTGACCGAATCGGAGGTGGTGCGCAAGCTGTCGTTCACCGGCTCGACGCGCGTCGGCAAACTGCTCGCGAAGCAGTCGGCGGATACGTTGAAGAAGCTGTCGCTTGAACTAGGCGGCAATGCACCGTTCATCGTATTCGACGATGCGGATATCGACGCGGCCGTGCAAGGCGCGATGGCCTCGAAATTCCGCAACACCGGACAGACCTGCGTGTGCGTGAATCGCTTCTACGTGCAGGACGGCATCTACGATGCATTCACGCGGGCGCTGACACAAGCCGTGCGGAAAATGCGTGTCGGTAACGCGCTACAAGGCGAGGTTGAGCAAGGTCCGCTGATCAACCAGGCGGCGCTGAGGAAGGTGGAAGCGCACGTCGCCGACGCGTTGCAAAAAGGCGCGAAGGTTTTGACGGGCGGCAAACCGCACGCGCTCGGCGGCACGTTCTATGAGCCGACCGTGCTGATCGACGCATCAAAGTCGATGCTGATTGCTGCGGAAGAAACTTTCGGCCCGGTAGCGGCGTGTTTTCGTTTCAAGACTGAAGACGAAGCCATTGCTGCGGCCAACGACACACCGTTCGGCCTCTCCGCGTATTTCTACACGCGCGATCTTGCTCGCGCATGGCGTGTCGGCGAAGCGCTTGAGAGCGGCATGGTCGGCATCAACGAGGGTATTTTGTCGACAGAAGTCGCGCCGTTCGGTGGCGTCAAGCAGTCGGGCCTTGGTCGCGAAGGCTCGAAGTACGGGCTCGATGAATACACAGAACTGAAGTACATGATGATGGGCGGCCTCGGACGCTAGCCCTCGCCCTTGCATCGAGCGTTTACGCGTCCGCTTCGAGCCGCACGTGCGAGAGGCGGACGATGCAGCCCTGCGTATCTGAAGCCGGTCATGCACCGGCCACGCGACAGCGGCCCACACAACGAAGGAGACTGCGTGAGCAATCAGGAAATCCAGGCCGCCACTCTCGGCCTCGCCCCCACTTTGCCGCCCGCCGCTGCTGCAGCCGCGCACGGCCCCATTCCTCTCGACGACGTTCCGCTGAACGCGTTCCACGTCAAGATCGCCGGCCTGACGTTCGGTGCTCACTTTACCGAAGGTTTTGCGCTCGGTACGATCGGCTACGCGCTCGCCTCGCTGAATCGCCAGATGCCGCTCGACGCATTCTGGATGGGCATGATCGGAAGTTCCGCGCTGATGGGCATCTTTGTCGGCAGCCTCGTGTTCGGCTGGCTGTCGGATCGGCTGGGACGACAGAAAATCTTTCTGTTGAGCTTTCTCGTCATCACCGCGGCGGCGTTTGCGCAGTTCTACGTGAGTTCGCCGTTCGAGTTGTGTCTGCTGCGGGTGTTGATCGGCTTCGGCATGGGCGGCGATTTCGGGGTCGGACATGCGATCCTCGCCGAGTTCTCGCCGCGCAAGCATCGCGGCACCTTGCTCGGCTCGTTCAGCGTGGTGTGGACCATCGGCTATGTGGTGGCTAACGTGCTCGGCATGCAGTATGCCGACGCGTCGCCCGATGCGTGGCGGTGGCTGCTTGCGTCGGCCGGCATTCCCGCGCTGATCGTGTTGATTTTGCGTATGGGCACGCCCGAATCGCCGCGTTGGCTGCATGGCAACGGACGTGTGGCCGAAGCCAAAGCGATCGTTCTCAAACACTTCGGTCCCAACGTGACGCTCGACGGCGGCGGCGATGAACATGCGCAAACGCATGGCGGCTTCATGCGTCTGTTCAGGAAAGATCTGATCCGCAGAACGATCTTCAACTGCGCGTTCTTTGTGTGCCTCGTGATTCCCTATTTCGCGATCTACACGTTTCTGCCGACCATTCTTAAAGCGATCCACCTGGACGACGGTTCGGGCGCGGATTTTCTGTTGAACGGCTTCCTCGTGCTTGGCGCGCTGATCGGCATCTGGCTCACCATTAAGTTATCGCGCCGCGCGTTTCTGATCGGCTCGTTCGCGGTGACATGCATGTCGCTGATTGCGTTGAGCTTGCTGCCGGAGTCTGCAACGCTCGCGATGATCGTCGCATTCGCGATCTTCACGCTGGCGATGTCCGCGTTCTCGAACCTTGTTGGTGTGTTTCCACCGGAGTGTTTTCCGACCGAGGTGCGCGCGTGCGGTGTCGGGCTGGCGATTGCGTGCAGCCGTCTCGGTTCGGCGGTCGGTACGTTTTTGTTGCCGCTCGGCATCGTCCACCTGGGTTTCCACGCGACGATGATGGTGCTTGCCGTCGTCCTGCTGATCGGCATGGTGGTGTCGATTGCGTGGGCGCCGGAGACGAAGCATCTGACGTTGAACGAAGCCAGCGGCGCATAGCCCGCGGTTAGCGCTGTTTAGAAACCCCGCCGCACCGGCAACGATGCGGCGGGGTTTCTATTTACCGTGCGAGAGCCGGGTGACGTGACCCTGGACAACTTTCGGGAAAGTCTCAATCGCCGATTGCTCATGTGGCCCCAAACCCCATTTCCCTACGTCCACCCCCATGACGTGTATCATTCGTTCCCTGCGCTGTTCTGTGCCGGCAATTCCCGTATTTTCAAACGCTCGGTCGTAACCTGTTTACGACGCGGCGGACTTGCCGCGTGAAGCGGGTCCCGGACCGGCTCCCGCAGTTCGGCGCCGCCGCGCCAGACATGGCAGACCGGAGGCCACAAGCTTCTGAAGACCGCCTGAACCTCTATCCGTGACCGCCAGACCCGATGTCAGTCTCCGAACTCAAACGCCGCCGCACGTTCGCGGTCATTTCCCACCCGGACGCGGGCAAAACCACGCTCACTGAAAAGCTGCTGCTGTTCTCGGGCGCGATTCAGATCGCCGGTACCGTGAAGGGCCGCAAGAGCAATCGCTACGCGACCTCGGACTGGATGGAGATCGAAAAGCAGCGCGGCATTTCCGTTGCCAGTTCGGTCATGCAGTTCGAGTACGGCGACGCCGTCATCAACCTGCTCGATACCCCGGGCCACGAAGACTTCTCCGAAGATACCTACCGTGTGCTGACCGCGGTCGACGCCGCCGTGATGGTGATCGACGGGGCGAACGGCGTCGAAGCGCAAACGCTGAAGCTGCTCGAAGTCTGCCGCAGCCGCAAGACGCCGATCGTCACCTTCATCAACAAGCTCGACCGCGAAGTGCGCGAACCGCTCGAACTGCTCGATGAAATCGAGCAGCATCTGGGCGTCGCCGCCGTGCCGTTCACGTGGCCGATCGGCATGGGCAAGGAATTCCAGGGCGTCTACGACATCCAGCGCGATCAGGTGCGCCTGTTCCGCGCCGGGCAGGATAAGGCGGGCGGCGACGTCGAAACGCTGCAAGCGCTCAGCGACGAAGAAGGCGAACGCCGCTTCGGCCATAGCTGGGTCAAGGCGAAAGAAGAAATTGACCTGATCACCGGCGCGTCGCCGGATTTCGATCGCGAGCAGTTCCTTGCGGGTCAGCAATCGCCGGTGCTGTTCGGCTCGGCGATCAATAACTTCGGCGTGAAGGAAATTCTCGACGCGCTGGTCGATCTGGCGCCGCCGCCGTCGATGCGCATGACCGTGCAACGTCCGGTGATGCCGGACGAGCCGAAGTTCACCGGGGTCGTGTTCAAGGTGCAGGCGAATATGGACCTCGCGCACCGCGACCGCGTGGCGTTCATTCGCGTGTGTTCGGGGCATTTCGAACGCGGCATGGCGGTGAAGGTGACGCGCACGAACAAGACGTTCCGCGCGAATAACGTGGTGACGTTCCTTTCGCAGCGTCGTGAGACGGTCAGCGAGGCGTATCCGGGCGACATCATCGGTATCCCGAATCACGGCACGCTGAGCCTCGGCGATACGCTGACCGAAGGCGAGCAGTTGCAGTTCGTCGGCTTGCCGTTCTTCGCGCCGGAAATTTTCCAGACGGTCGAAGTGGTGGACCCGATGCGCGCCAAGCAACTCGGCGAAGCGCTGAAGCAGCTCGGCGAAGAAGGCGCGATTCAGGTGTTCCGTCCGGAAGTCGGCGGCTTGATGATTCTTGGCGCGGTGGGCCAACTGCAGTTCGAAGTGGTGTCGCACCGCTTGTCGACGGAATACAAGGTCGACGTGCGGATGGCGCCGGCGCGCTATCGGATGTCGCGCTGGGTGACGTGCGACGATGCGGCCGAATTGCGCCGTTTCACCGATTCGTACGCCGCGCGGATCGCGCTGGATGCGTCGGATGCACCGACGTATCTGGCGTCGCACGTGTCGGAGATCGAAGTCGCGCAGAAGGCCTGGCCGAAGATTGTCTTTAACGAATTGCGTGAGCACTCGGGCGCGCCGTTCAAGAAGGCGATGTAACTGCGTTCTGCCGCGAGCGCCTGGTGCTTGCGTCGTTAGACGAATAAAAAAGCCGCGCCGAAAACGCGGCTTTTTTTCGACCCTGCGTTGCTGCTCGCCGCGCAGTGCAGTGCGCCACCTCACTCCATCTTCAAAACCTCTTCCCGCATCCAGCCGGCAAACGCTTGCACATGCTCAAGCGCCGCGTGGCGTTGCGCCACGTCGAGCCAGTAGCCGAAGGGGCCTGCCACTTCGATATCGGCGAACCGCGCCAGACTCCCGTCCGCCAGTTCCTCGACGATCATGTTCCGATCGACCACCGCGAGCCCCGCGCCTTTACGCGCGGCGCGGATCGCTTGCTCCAGTGTCGAGAACTCGATGCCGTTTTCCGCATAGCGTGCGGGCAGGCCCGCCTTCGCCAGCCAGTTCGGCCACAGGTCCAGGCGGGCATCGTTATGCAGCACGTGTAGCGCGGGCATATGCTCGAGCAGCATGTCGAGTGGTTCGCTGAGCAGACGTGGTGCGCCGACCAGTACGTGGCGCTCGGTCATCAGCAATTCGGAATGTGCACCCGCCAGCGCGTCACGGCCGAAGCGGATGTTGCAGTGACAGTCTTCCGTGGGCGAGGTGCGAACGGACAGTTCGACATCGGGCAATTCGTCCCCCAGCGATCCGAGCCGCGGCGAGAACCACTGTGTCGCGAAGGTCGGCGGCACGGCGACGACAAGACGCCGCCGGCCTTTGGCCGCGGTGATCTGACGAAAGCCGCGTTCGATCGTATCGAAAGCGTCCGAGAGGCAGGGCAGGAATTGCACACCGGCCGGCGTCAAACGGATGCCCTTGTGATCGCGCTCGAACAGTTTCGCGCCGAGCGATTCTTCGAGCAGCTTGATCTGCCGGCTCACCGCGCCTTGCGTCACGCACAATGCGGTAGCGGCGCGATTGAAGCTCATATGGCGGGCGGTCTCTTCGAAGACGCGCAACGCGATCAGCGATGGCAAGCGCCGCATAAATCACCTTCCGTCTCTTTGATCATCCGGTGCCGGCTGTAGGTGTCGTGCCAGGACCGCAGAATTTATGTTCGTGCCGCGTCGCTGGCTGCGCGTTGTCTCCGACGCGCCATCAGGCAATGATCAGCCGGCGCTTCTAAAGCAAAGGCGCCGTGCAGCTTGTTAAGGATTGTCGCATTTCGGCTCGATATTTTGCTTAAGTGCGCTAAAAAAATTCCGATGCACGTTGGCACGGATCAAGCGGAATTTCGCGCGCATCGCGCTACCCATTCAGAAGCACCGCGCAAGCCCCCGACTTCGCCTATTCTGACGAAGACACGCGCCTCGCCGCCGGCGCGCCCTTTTCAATCTGCGGAGCGCCCGTGACCGTTCGTAACCTCGACGCCTTGTTCCGACCTGAATCCGTCGCCGTGATCGGCGCTTCCGAGCGACCGGGCAGCACCGGCGCGATGGTGTGGGCGCGCGTGCTGGAAGGCGGCTTCGGCGGCCCCATCTGGCCGGTCAATCCGAAATACGACACGCTCGGCGGCCGAGCGGCGATCAGCGATGCCGGCGATCTGCCGCAAGCGCCTACCGTCGCGCTGATCTGCACGCCGCCCGATACCTGGCCTGGCATCATCCATAGGCTTGGCGGTATGGGCACGCGCGCGGCGATCATCGTCGGCGAAGTACGAACCGATGACGACCGGCTCGCGCTGCGGCACGCGCTGTCGGCGGCGCGCCCGCATCTGCTGCGTATCGTCGGGCCTGGCAGCCTCGGCGTGGTGTCGCCGGCACTGCGCGCGCATTTCGGCGCGCCGTCATGCACGGTGAAGGCGGGCGGCGTCGCGTGGGTCTCGCAGTCGAATGCGCTGACCAACGCCGTGCTCGGCTGGGCGCACGCGCGCGGACTCGGTTTTTCGCACGCGGTGGCGCTGGGCGGCGAGGCCGACGTGGATGCCGGCGACGTGCTCGATTACCTGGCGAGCGATTCCGGCACGCGCGCCATCCTGCTCGAACTGGATACGGTACGCGCGGCGCGTAAGTTCATGTCGGCGGCTCGCGCGGCAGCGCGCAACAAGCCGGTGCTGGCGTTGCGCTCGGGCCGCGCCGATCCCGCCGACGCGCTGTACACCGCTGCATTCCGTCGCGCGGGCATGGTGCGCGTGGATGCGCTCGACGATCTGCTCGACGAAATCGAAACCCTCGGTGTGGGCCGCGTCGCGGCGGGCGCAACGGCGACGCTGATCACCAGCGACCGCGGCCTCGCCACGCTCGCCTGCGACGCTTTTGTGGCAGCCGGCGACACGCTCGCGCCGTGGCCCGCCGAAGCCGACGCGGCGCTCGCTGAAGCACTGCCATACGCGGTGGCGGGCAACCCGCTGCAACTCGGCGACGACGCCCGTCCCGAGCATTTCGGCAGCGCGCTCAAGATACTCGCCGAGCATCGCAGCACGGGCACGGCGTTCGTGGTTCACGCGTCGACACATGGCGCGCCGGTCGGCGAGGTCGCGCAGGCGTTGATCGCGAATCAGCGCTTCGCCTATCGCGGATTGCTTGCGTGTTTTTTCGGCGGCGTGGATGCGGCCACGCGCGACGCGCTGCATGCACAAGGCATTCCGGTTCATACGACGCCACAGCGGCTCGCGCGTGCTTTCGCGCGGTTGGTCGATTACCGGATGGGCCGCGAATTACTGATGCAAACGCCGGAAGGATTGCCGGCGCAGATTCCCGAAGCGATCGACGCGGCTCAGGCGCAGGCGCGCGCCGCCATCGCGTCAGGTGAGCACCAACTAACCGGGGAAGCGGCGGTGCGCGTGCTTGAGCGCTTCGGACTGCGTGTCGAGCAGCATGCGGAAGGACAGGCGGAAGAGCGCGTGGAACAGCCAGCCGACCCCTGCGCGGAACTAGCCGTCACGCAGGCCAAAAAACCGGTCGTCGACCTGGCCGTCGAGCTTCACGACGACGACAACTTCGGCCCCGTTTTCCGCTTTACCGCACCGTCGGCGGATGGCGTATCCGAGCCACTGCGGGTCTACGGTTTGCCGCCGCTCAATCCGATCCTCGCGCGCGACATCGTCGCACGTTCGCGTTATGCGCGTCTGGTCGAACCAGAGCCGGCATTGGCCGCATTGACGGCGTTGTCGCAGGCGGTGTGCGACGTCAAGGAGATCGTCGGCCTCACGCTGACGCTGCGGGTGTTCAGCGACCACGTGGTGGTCGTCGAGCCGACCCTGAGCATTGCATCGACGCGCAGCCGGCTCGCGATCGTCCCGTATCCGCGCCGCTTTGAAGAGACGCTCGACTGGCACGGCGTGCGCATCACGGTGCGGCCGATCCGGCCGGAAGACGAAGCCGCGCATCACGATTTCGTCGAAGCGATGACGCCCGAAGATTTACGCCTGCGGTTCTTCGGCGCGGTCGGCAGCTTCGACCACTCGCAGCTCGCGCGGATGACGCAAATCGACTACGACCGCGAAATGGCGCTGATTGCGACGGTGACAAGCGAAGAGGGCTTTACGCGGACGCTGGGCGTGGTGCGGGCAGTGGCCGATCCCGATAACGAAACGGCCGAATTCGCCGTTGCGGTTCGCTCGGACCAGAAGGGCCGGCGTCTCGGACAATTGCTGATGGACCGGATCATCGCGTACGCGCGGGCGCGCGGCATACATTGGCTGGTCGGCGAGGCGTTGCGCGAAAACGGTCCGATGATCGCGCTGGCCAAATCCAGCGGGTTCACCATCACGCAGACGGAAGATCCGGGCGTGGTCGGCTTCAGGATGGCGTTGGATGAAACCGCCCGGGAAAGCGCAGAGGCGGCGCGCAGCAAGAATTGAACTGGAGAGAGGGGCATCATCACCGCCCGCGCCGATCAGACGGCTAAGGCGGTGATCGAAAAACAAGAGACGTTTATGGCCTCAAGCCGGCAGCTTGGCCGCGGCTTCGTCGACTTGCGTGCGGGTCACGGCCAGTTCTTCCAGCCATGCATCTGCGTAGACCGCACCGGTCTCGCGCTCCAGACGCGCAATCGTCGCCGCGCAACGGTTCGCGTCCTTCGGCGTGGCGATGAACGACTTCACCGATTCACCCGCCTTGAACGCATCGAACAGCGGCACGCGAATGTCGTCCGGCAGCGCGCGCGTCGTCCATTGATACGGCTTGCCGTTGAACGTGAACGACGGCGGCAGCACGCGCTCTTTCTTCGCCGCCGGAATCAGGCCGTAGGTGCGTGCGGCGTCGCCGATCTGCTCGGGCGAAAACAGCTCGTCCGGGCTGATGTCGAATTGCTGAATAAAGGTCTCGATGCTTTGCATCGCCGCGGCGCGGTCGTCGCGGCGCTTCTGCGCATGAGCGACGATGTCGCGCAGTTCGTCGGCTTCGTCGGGCGTGATCGCGAAGCTCGATTGCTTCTGCTGGAGTTCGGAAAAACGCTGGAATTCGGAATCGGTCAGAAGTTTCGCCATTGCTTATCGAGGGCGCGCATGAGGGGACCCATGCGGCGTCATTTTTGGGAGGGTCGCCATTCTAAACCATGTGCGGATGGGGTTGATTGTGCAGCGGCCTGCTGCACAAATTCGCACTCCGCCAATGCCACGCTAGACGTCACTCTCCCGAAACATCGACAACGCCTCCACCGTCTCGCGCAGCAGCGCTGTAACGGCCTCCAAAGTCGGCGCAACGTATTCGTCGATGCGTCGCAAGTACGGGCACGTGAGCGCCGCGATCGCCTGGCCAGAGGGTCCTTGGATCGGGAAGGTGACGTCCGTCACGCCAACAGTCTGCTGGCTGTCCTTCTGCGAGAATCCTGCCGCGCGAGTCCGTTCACACGCCTGTTCCAGCGCATCGCGATCGATCGTGACTTCGCCTTTCACCTTGGTGTGTTCGGCCAGCATCTGCTCGCGCTGCTCCGGGCTTTGGAAAGCCAGCATCACCCTCCCCGAACCCGTATCGATCAGACCGACACGCGAACCGAGCCGCACCGAAATACCCCAGGTGCCCGGTCCATCCACCTGCGCGATCACGAGCAGATTGCCGCGGTCGTACACCACGAGGTGACACGATTGCTCGGCGGTATCGGCAAAGCGCTGCATCAGCGGTAACGCTTCGGAAATCAGCCGGTTCATCGGCGGGTGCCGATGCGCGAGCGCGTACAGCTTCAGACTCAGCGAATAACGGTCGCCCGCCGCCGAGCGCACGACGTACTGCCGCGCGACCAGTCGCTCCAGCATCCGATACATCTCGCTCGCGTTGCGTCCCAATAACTTGGTGATTTCGGCGCGCGTCAGTCCGTCTTTCTGCTCGGCGAGCAGTTCGAGGATATCGAGGCCTTTGTCGAGCGCGGGCGCGCGGTAACGGTCGTCGTCTTTGTCTTCCGCATCCATCTTGAATGTCGTTCCGTGGGCAGTTCTCATTATCTGGCGCATGAGTGTAGTGCGTGGTGAATTCCATGCGGGGCTGTGCCTGGCCAGGGAAAACACCGACACTTGGTGCAGTGCACTTTTCTTGACTTCAAAAAGTTCGTATATGAATAATACGTTCATTGGTGAATGAACGCACGCCAATACGATAAGAAAGCGCAGGACGAAGTGCCTGTCATCCAACATGGCCGGATCACGCAGTTCAACAACGCATGGGGCCGGAGTAAGCGCTAAAGCGCTAACCCCGGACCGACACAGGAGACAACGATGTCGTTCGCAAAAGGGCCGTTCGCGGCTCGCCGTTTTTTCAGGAATTCACTATTTGCCGCAGCGGCGGCAGCTTGCGTTGCCGGCCTCGCTGTCACCGGCACCGCGCAAGCTGCCGAGGCCGGCAAGATCGGTCTCGACCTGCCGCTCCTCACCTCGCCGTTCTGGCAGTCGTACAACAACTATCTGCCCAAGGTCGCGAAGGATATGGGCATCGATATCCTCGCGCCAGTCAACTCCAACGGCGATCCTGCCCAGCAGATCACCGACATGAACAATCTGCTGAATCTCGGCGCCAGGGGCATCGTGGTCGGGCCGCTGGATTCGGCGGCGATTAGCCGCGCGCTCGATGCGGCGGCGGCCAGGAACGTGCCGGTTGTCGCCGTCGACGTCGCGCCGACGCAAGGCAAAGTCGCGATGGTGGTACGCGCCGACAATCGCGCGTATGGCGAGAAGGCGTGCAAGTACATCGGCGAGCATGTGAAGTCGGGCAAGGTCGTGCAGATCATGGGCGATCTGGCATCGGTGAACGGGCGCGACCGGTCTGAAGCGTTCCGGTCCTGTTTGAAGGGCTATCCGGGTTTGTCGCTGCTGGAGATTCCGGCGAGCTGGAAGGGCGACGTGGCGGCCACCGCGCTCGATAGTCTGTTGACCGCGAACCCTGATGTGAAGGGTATTTATATGCAGGCGGGCGGCGTCTATCTGTCACCGACGCTGCAAACGCTGCGCCGCAAGCAGATGCTGTTTCCCACCGGCGACGCGAAGCACGTCGTGATCGTCAGCAACGACGGCATCCCGCAGGAGTTCGACGCAATCCGCCGTGGCGATATCGACGCCACCGTTTCCCAGCCCGCCGATTCGTATGCGAAGTACGGCCTGTTCTATATCAAGGCGGCGCTCGCCGGACAAACCTTCAAACCGGGTCCGACCGATCACGGCAGCAACATCATCCAGTTGGCGCCGGGCGTTCTCGAGGACCAGTTGCCCGCGCCGCTCGTGACCAGGTCGAATGTCGACGACAAGGCGTTGTGGGGAAACACGGTTAAATGAGCGAGCGCACGCCATCCGTGCCGGTCGTCGAAGCGTTTGAGATCACCAAACGCTTCGGCTCCACGGCCGCGCTGAACGACGTGAGCATCCGCGTGATGCCCGGCGAGTCTCACGCGCTCGTCGGGCGCAACGGTGCGGGCAAATCGACGCTGGTGTCGATCCTCACCGGCCTGCGCAAGCCCGATACCGGCGAGGTGCGTTTCAGCGGCGCGGCTGCGCCGTCGATCGCGGACCGCGATGCGTGGCGCGAACGCGTCGCCTGCGTCTATCAACATTCGACCATCATCCGCGATCTCACCGTCGCGGAAAACCTGTTCATCAACCGGCAACCGTCGCGGCACGGCGTGATCGACTGGAACGCGATGCGCCGCGACGCTCGCGCCTTGCTCGACCACTGGAAAATCGACGTGCGCGAAGATGCGCGCGCCGGCGATCTGACAGTGGAAGCGCGGCAACTGGTCGAAATCGCGCGGGCGCTGTCATACGGCGCTCGTTTCATCATCCTCGACGAGCCGACCGCGCAACTCGACGGCGATGAAATCAAGCGCCTGTTCCGCCGTATCGGCGAGTTGCAGCGCGAGGGCGTGACGTTCCTGTTCATCTCGCATCACCTGCAGGAGGTCTATGAGATCTGCCAGGCCGTGACGGTGCTGCGCGACGCGCGGCATATCGTCAGCGCGCCGGTTTCCGCATTGCCGCGCGAGCGGTTGATCGAAGCGATGACCGGCGAGCGTGGCGGCCTCGCAGTCGCCGACGCGGCGGCGCGTGACGCGTTGCCTGCCGATACGGCCATTGCGCTGGAAGTCGAAGAACTGGCCGGCTCCGATTACGACGACGTGTCGTTCACGGTGAAGCGCGGCGAAGTCGTCGGTCTCACCGGCGCGACGAGCAGCGGCCGCACCAGCGTGGCGGAAGCGATCGCCGGATTGCGTGCGGCGAAACGCGGCGCAATCCGCGTTGACGGCGCCACACTGCCGCCTGGCGACGTACCCGCGGCATTGGCACATGGCATCGGCTGCGTGCCGAAGGATCGCCATCACGAAGGCCTGGTGCTGACGCAATCGGTCGCCGAAAACGCCTCGATGACCATCGCACGCCTGCTCGGCAAATTCGGCATTGCGCCACCGTCGAAGAAAAACGCCTTCGGCCAGAAGATGATCGACGCGCTCGGCATCGTCGCGCAAGGTCCCGAGCATGTCGTCTCAGGGCTCTCGGGCGGCAATCAGCAGAAAGTGGTGATGGCCCGCGCGCTCGCCACCGATCCCAACGTGCTCGTGCTGATCGACCCGACCGCCGGCGTCGACGTGAAATCGAAGGAAGCGTTGCTGTCCGTTGTGGATCGCGTGCGCGAAGAAGGCAAAGCCGTGCTGGTGGTGTCCGGCGAACTCGACGATCTGCGCACCTGTGACCGTGTGCTGGTCATGTTCCGTGGCCGCGTCGCGGCCGAATTTCCCGCCGGTTGGCAGGACCACGATCTGATCGCATCCGTTGAAGGAGTCAGTCTCCATGAAGAATAGTGTGCCCAGCCCCGCATTCGGCACGACGCAAGTTCAAGCGCAGCCAGCCGTGGCGGCCACCCGCGGAAAACGCGCGCGGATCGAATTCGCTCGCCTGCGCGATTTGGCGTTGTTGCCCGCACTCGCGTTGCTGCTCGTGATCGGCGCGTTTGTCAGCCCGAGCTTTCTGACGCGAGCGAATCTGATCAGCGTGCTGGGCGCGTCGGCGGCATTGGCGCTTGTCGTGCTCGCCGAATCGCTGATCGTGCTGACTGGCAAGTTCGATTTGTCGCTCGAATCGACGGTGGGCATCGCGCCTGCTGTCGGCGCGATGCTGGTGATGCCGGCGGCGTCCGCGGGCTTCGGCATGCAATGGCCCGCAGCGATGGGTTTGCTCGCCATCGTCGTAGTCGGCGCGGTGATCGGGTTCATCAACGGATTTCTGGTGGTGCGTTTGCGGCTGAATGCATTCATCGTCACGCTGGCCATGCTGATCGTGTTGCGCGGCATGCTGGTCGGCGCCACCAAAGGCGGCACGCTGTTCGATATGCCGCCGTCGTTCTTCTCGCTCGCGACCACCATCGTGCTCGGCTTGCCGTTGTCGGTCTGGCTCGCGGCAGCGGCGTTCGCGATTGCAGCATTTGTGTTGCGCTATCACCGTTTGGGCCGCGCGCTATACGCGATCGGCGGTAATCCGGAAGCGGCGCGCGCGGCGGGGATTCGTGTCGAGCGCATCACGTGGGGCGTATTCGTGCTCGGCAGCATGCTCGCGGCGGTCGGCGGTTTGATCGTCACCGGCTATGTCGGCGCGATCAACGCGAACCAGGGCAACGGAATGATTTTCACGGTGTTCGCGGCGGCGGTGATCGGCGGCATTTCGCTCGACGGCGGCAAGGGCACGATGCTCGGCGCGCTCTCCGGCGTGCTGCTGCTCGGCGTCGTGCAGAACCTGCTGACGCTCGCACAAGTACCGTCGTTCTGGATTCAGGCGATCTACGGCGCGATCATCCTCGGCTCGCTGATGATCGCGCGCCTCGCCAGCGGCGAAGGCCAAAACTAATGCGCACGCATGACGGAGAACACACTTGACCAGCCGCCCATTGCAAACCGACCCGCGCCTGATCCTGCTCAGCCCCGCCGATAACTGCCTGATCGCGGCGGCGCGCCTCGAAGCGGGCACGCAAGTCGAGATCGAAGGCGAGCGCGTGACGCTCGCCAAAACGATCGAACTCGGTCATAAGGTGGCACGCCATGAACTCGCGAAAGACGACAAGGTGCTGCGTTACGGCGCAGTGATCGGTCACGTGACCGAAGCAGTCGCGCGTGGCGCGCATCTGCATACGCACAACCTCGAAAGCGATTACCTGCCGACTTATACGCACGACGCGGGCCACCAGTTCGTACATCACTGATTTGTGCACATTGAAGTGGCCGCGCGCCACGCTGGAGCGATCATGACTGACACTTCCGTAGCATCTGCCGCCGCGCGGCAGCCGACGCTGCAAGGCTACCTGCGCAACGATGGCCGCAAAGGTATCCGCAACGTGGTCGCGGTGGCGTATCTGGTCGAGTGCGCGCACCACGTCGCGCGCGAGATCGTCACGCAGTTTCGCGAGCCGCTGGATGCATTCGACAATCCTTCGGCCGAGCGCGAGCCGCCGGTGCATCTGATCGGCTTTCCCGGCTGCTATCCGAACGGTTACGCCGAGAAAATGCTCGAGCGTCTCACCACGCATCCGAATGTGGGCGCGGTGTTGTTCGTATCGCTCGGTTGCGAGAGCATGAACAAGCACTATCTGGCGGACGTGGTGCGCGCGAGCGGCCGTCCCGTCGAAATACTGACGATTCAGGAAAAAGGCGGCACGCGCAGCACGATTCAATATGGCGTCGACTGGATTCGCGACGCGCGCAAGCAGCTCGCCGCGCAACAGAAAGTGCCGATGGCGCTGAGCGAGCTGGTGATCGGCACGATCTGCGGCGGCTCGGACGGCACCAGCGGCATCACCGCGAATCCGGCTGTGGGCCGCGCGTTCGATCATCTGATCGACGCGGGCGCCACCTGCATTTTCGAAGAAACCGGCGAACTGGTGGGTTGTGAATTTCATATGAAAACGCGCGCGGCGCGGCCCGACCTCGGCGATGCAATCGTCGCGTGCGTGGCGAAGGCGGCGCGTTATTACTCGATTCTCGGGCACGGCAGCTTCGCGGTCGGTAACGCGGACGGCGGCCTGACCACGCAGGAAGAGAAATCTTTAGGCGCGTATGCCAAAAGCGGCGCGTCGCCGATTGTCGGCATCGTCAAACCGGGCGATGTGCCGCCGACCGGTGGCCTCTATCTGCTCGATGTCGTGCCGGACGGCGAACCGCGCTTCGGTTTTCCGAACATCAGCGACAACGCGGAAATCGGCGAATTGATCGCATGCGGCGCGCATGTGATTCTGTTTACCACCGGCCGCGGCTCGGTGGTCGGCTCGGCGATTTCGCCAGTCATCAAGGTGTGCGCGAATCCGTCGACGTATCGCAATCTGGCCGGCGATATGGATGTCGACGCGGGCCGCATTCTCGAAGGACGCGGCACGCTCGACGAAGTCGGCCGCGAAGTGTTCGAGCAAACGGTGGCGGTGTCCCGAGGCGCGGCATCGAAATCGGAGATGCTCGGGCATCAGGAATTCATTCTGACTTACAAGACCTTCGAACCGGTCGGGCCGGCGTGCTTGCCGTCGAGCGCTGCAGCGCCGCATCGGGCTGTCGCGATCGAGGCGCACTGAGCAGATCGGTTCACGAACGCGCTGGGCAAACCTCGTCCGCGCGTGCTAAAACACGTTTAATCACAGGAGACGCGGTCAATGACGGCAACGATCGGTTCGAAGATCGGGCAGCGGCGCGGCATCGGCCGCCGCGCGCTGCAAGTTAGCGGATTGGGGCTCGGTACGGCGCCACTGGGCGGCCTTTACCGCGATCTGTCCGATGACGAAGCGCACGCAACGATCGCCGCCGCGTGGGACGCGGGCGTGCGTTACTTCGATACCGCGCCGCATTACGGCCATACGAAAGCCGAGCATCGTCTGGGCGACGCGTTGCGCTGCTATCCGCGCGGCGAGTTCGTGCTGTCCACCAAAGTGGGGCGCCGCTTCGTGCCGCGCACCACGCCCTACGACGGCAGCGAAGGCTGGCAAAACCCGCTGCCGTTCGAAGCGATCTACGACTACACGCACGACGGCATTCTGCGTTCGTTCGAGGATAGCCAGCAGCGCCTGGGCATTGTCGATATCGACATCCTGCTGGTGCACGATATCGGCCGTGTCACGCACGGCGACAAGAATCCCCATTACTGGCGGCAACTGACCGAAGGTGGCGGCTTTCGCGCGCTCGACGAGTTGCGTTCATCGGGTGCGGTTAAGGCGGTCGGCCTCGGCGTCAACGAAGGCGCGGTAATACTCGACGCGATGGCGGAGTTCGATATCGATTGCGCGTTGCTCGCGGGTCGTTATACGCTGCTCGAACAGACCACCCTCGACGACCTGCTGCCGGCATGTGAACAACGCGGCGTCAGCATCCTGTTAGGCGGCGCGTTCAATTCGGGCATTCTGGCGCGCGGCGTCGAAGGCGATCTGAAATTCAACTACGGCGATGCGCCGCGCGAAGTGATCGAGCGCGTCGCACGGCTGGAAGCGGTGTGCCGCGAGCATGGCGTGCCGCTTGCCGCCGCGGCCTTGCAGTTTCCCTATGCGCATCCGGCGGTCGCCACCGTGCTGACCGGCGCGCGCAGTGCCGATGAATTGCGCGAGAATGTGGCGTCGTTCGAGCAGCCGATCCCCGCGGCGTTGTGGTCCGCGTTGCGCGACAAGGGTTTGCTCGACAGCCGCGCGCCCGCGCCGGAGGATTGACCGACGATGCATATCGACGCCCACCAGCACTATTGGGACCCCGCGCGCGGCGATTACGAGTGGCTCACACCGGAACTGAAACTCCTGTATCGCCCGTTTGGCCCCGCCGACCTCGCACCGTTGCGCGACAGAGCGGGAATCGAGCGGACGGTGGTGGTGCAGGCGGCGCCGACCATCGATGAAACGCGTTACTTGCTAGATATCGCGCGCCATGAGCCGTCGATTGCGGGCGTGGTCGGTTGGGTGCCGTTGTTGTTGCCGACAGCGCCGGACGTGATCGATGCTTTTGCGCATGAGCCGAAGTTCAAAGGCGTGCGGCCGATGTTGCAGGATTTACCTGACGATACGTGGATCGCCAACCCCGATCTCGCCCCCGCGATTGAAGCCCTGATCGCACACGATCTTGCGTTCGACGCGCTGATTTACGCGCGCCACGTCGAGCACTTCGAAATCTTCGCGACGCGCTTTCCGGTGCTGCGCATCGTCGTCGACCATGGTGCGAAGCCGCCGATCCGTTACGCTCGCGCGGGTTGGCAAACATGGGCCGACGCGATCACGCGGCTCGCAGCATTGCCGCACGTGCATTGCAAGCTGTCGGGGCTCGTCACGGAGGCCGCGCCTGGCTGGACCGAAGAAACCTTGCAGCCGTATGTCGATCATCTGCTGGCGTCGTTCGGTCCGGCGCGTTTGATGTGGGGCAGCGACTGGCCGGTACTCGATCTGAACGGCGACTATCTGTTGTGGCATTCGGTGGCGAACACCTTGCTCGCGTCCTTGAGCGACGGCGAGCGCGAGGCGGTTTTCGGCGATAACGCCGCCGCGTTTTATCGACTTTGACGCGATGAAGACGAGTCGCGAGGACAAGAGAAGCCCATTCAACTGGAGTCGTAGATGACACAAAGACTGGCCGGCAAGACGGCCCTGATCACCGCGGCGGGACAAGGCATCGGCCTCGCCACCGCGGAACTGTACGCACGCGAAGGCGCGCGCGTGATCGCCACCGATATCCGCATCGACGGGCTCGCCGGCAAGCCGGTCGAAGCACGCAAGCTCGACGTGCGCGACGACGCGGCGATCAAGGCGCTGGCCGCCGAACTCGGCGCGATCGACGTGCTGTTCAATTGCGCGGGCTTTGTGCACGCCGGCACGATTCTCGAATGCAGCGAAGAAGATTGGGACGTCGCGTTCGACCTGAATGTGAAGGCGATGTACCGCACGATCCGCGCGTTCTTGCCGGCCATGCTGGAGAAGGGCGGCGGCTCGATCATCAATATGTCGTCGGCGGCGTCGAGCGTGAAGGGCGTGCCGAACCGCTTTGCGTACAGCGCGTCGAAAGCCGCGGTGATCGGACTGACGAAGTCCGTTGCTGCGGACTTCATCACGCGTGGTGTACGCTGTAATGCGATCTGCCCGGGCACGGTGGCCTCGCCGTCGCTCGAACAGCGGATCGCCGAGCAGGCTCAGGCGCAAGGCGTGACGCTCGACGTCGTGCAGGCGGCCTTTGTCGCGCGCCAGCCGATGGGCCGTGTCGGCAAGCCCGAAGAGATCGCCGCGCTGGCGCTGTATCTCGCGTCCGACGAGTCGTCGTTTACCACTGGTCACGCGCATGTGATCGACGGCGGCTGGTCGAATTGACGCACACCGAATATCACTGAAAAAGGACGTGTCAGGATGAAACTGCTTCGTTATGGGCCGAAAGGTCAGGAAAAGCCGGGCTTGCTCGACGCGCAGGGCAAGATTCGCGATCTGTCGACAGTGGTCGCCGATATCGACGGCGCCGCGCTGACCGCTGAAGGTCTCGCCAAACTGCGCGCGGTCGATCCGGCTGCGCTGCCGCTGGTCGAAGGCAATCCGCGTATCGGCCCGTGCGTCGGCAAGATCGGCAAGTTCATTTGCATCGGGCTGAACTATGCGGATCACGCGGCGGAATCGAATCTGCCGGTGCCGGCAGAGCCGGTGATTTTCAACAAGTGGACGAGCGCGATCAGCGGCCCGAACGATGACGTCGAAATTCCGCGCGGCTCGAAAAAGACCGACTGGGAAGTCGAGCTCGGCGTGGTGATCGGCAAGCCGGCGAAATACGTCGACGAAGTCAACGCGCTCGATTACGTCGCCGGTTATTGCGTGATCAACGACGTGTCGGAACGCGAGTGGCAGATCGAGCGCGGCGGCACGTGGGACAAGGGCAAGGGCTTCGATACGTTCGGCCCGATCGGCCCGTGGGTCGTCACGCGCGATGAAGTTGCGGATCCGCAAAACCTGAGCCTATGGCTCGAAGTGGACGGCCATCGCTATCAGAACGGCAGCACGAAGACGATGGTGTTCGGCGTCGCGAAGCTGGTGTCGTATGTGTCGCAGTGCATGAGCCTGCAACCGGGCGACGTGATTTCGACCGGCACGCCGCCGGGCGTCGGCATGGGCGTGAAGCCGAATCCGGTGTATCTGAAGCCGGGGCAGACGATCCGACTGGGTATCGAAGGCCTAGGCGAGCAGACGCAGAAGACTTATGCGGCGGAGTGAGTGGCTGGTGTAGTCGAAAGGTGTTGATCGATCATGAAAAAGGCCGTTTCCGCGTTGAGCAGGAACGGCCTTTTTTTATGACCCCCCTTCTTGGCGGGAGCGTTCAGGCGGGTTCACACATGTTGAGCTTTGAGCAGCCGCGCAAGCAGCGCGACCAGCTGGTCGACATGCTGATTTTCCGTGCGCCACGACGACACGCTGATGCGACACGCGGGCCTGCCTTGCCAGACCGTCCCGCCGAACCACGTTTCACCCGAAGCCTGCGCGGCCTCGCGAACCGCGACGGTTTGCTCATCGGTTGCCGCGCGCACCAGAACCTGATTCAAGACGACGCGATTCAACACTTCGAAACCGGCGGCGCGCAAACCCTCGGCGATGCGCGAAGCTTGCGCGCAATGACGATCGACCATGTCCTT
This sequence comes from Paraburkholderia sp. FW306-02-B, assembly GCF_058782725.1. NCBI lineage: Bacteria > Pseudomonadati > Pseudomonadota > Betaproteobacteria > Burkholderiales > Burkholderiaceae > Paraburkholderia > Paraburkholderia sp. FW306-02-B. Next base: position 3,105,651 of record NZ_JBYSXZ010000002.1, on the reverse strand, counting down.
CACGCCGCTCCGCCCTAAAGAGCGCAATGCCGCCCAGATCGGAATGCCACGCGGCCGGCGCGAGAACTCGAGGTTCAGGTTCTTTTGCGCATCGTGCGCGGCGCTCAAGTACGCCGCATCGCTGTTCATCGCCGCCGACAGCGCGTCCGCGTCGCGGCAGATCGCCATCGCGCCGTCGTACGGCGTGTTGAGCCACTTATGGCCGTCGGTGGTCCAACTGTCCGCGCCTTCGATGCCGTCCGTCAGCGCCCGCTTCGACGACGCCCGCGCCCACAAGCCAAACGCGCCGTCGACATGAACCCACGCGCCCGCTGCCTTCGCACGCGGAATCAGCGTAGCGAACGGGTCGAACTCGCCGGTGTTCACCTCGCCGGCTTGCATGCAGATGATCGTCAGCTCGTCGAGCGGCGGCAATTGCGCGGGGTCGATACGGCCGTGCGCATCGACCGGCGCGAGAACCACGCGCTTCATGCCGAAGCCGAGCACGCGCAGCGCCTTCTTCACCGTGATATGCGCGGTTTCGGAAATCACGACGCGCACGGTGGGTGCACCGATCAAGCCGTCGTTGTCGAAATCCCAGCCCTGGCGCGCCAGCAACGCGCGCCGCGCCGCCGCGATGCAAACCAGCGTGCAGGCGGTCGCGCTGGTGCCGAAACCGATTGCCGCTTGGCGCGGCAGATCGAGCGCATCGAGCACCCAGCGCGTTGCAATCTTTTCGATGGTGGCGGCCGCCGGCGAGTTGTCGAAGGTCGACGCGCATTGGTCCCACGCGCCCATCAAACGCTCGGCTGCCGCAGCCGCCGGCAACACCGCGCCGATCACGAAGCCGAAGTAACGCGGATCGTTCGACGCCACCGTGCCAGGCGAGCCGCTTTCGTCGAGCAGGCGCAGCACGTCGGCGGGTGGGTGGCCGTGCTGCGGCAATGCTTCGTCGAAGGCGGCGAGTTGCGCCAGCGCGGCGGCGTCCGGAAACACCCGGCGCTTGCCGATGGCCGCGAGGTAAGCGTGGGCGCGCCGGTCCGCGTCGGCTACAAGGGCGAGTTCGTCCATGAGGGTCCTTAAGGTCGTGGTGCCAGCAGGTCTAGAGATTGGCGAGATCGCGGCCGAGCTTCTGCAATTCGGCGTCGATTCGCTTGTAGTAGGTGAATTTGCCGATCCGCTGCGCGCGCACCAAACCGGCGTCGGCGAGGATGCGCATGTGCCGCGTCGTGGTGGCGGGCGCAATGCCGAGCTTGTCGGTGATGAAGGTGCAGCACACGCCGACCGTTTCGATGTCCGCGTGGTCCTGATAGGGGAAGTGTTGGGTCGGCTCTTTCAGCCAGCGCATCACGGCAAGCCGGCTGGCATTGGCAAGGGCGTTGATGCGCGTGAGGTCGTCCGTCATCTGGCGTCGGCTTTACTTGCGGGTAACGTTTCGTATATTAGCTAAATGACGAAACGTGAGCAACCGGCTTTCCGGCGGTACGGTTATGACTAGCGGCCCGTTGGCCGTTCAACCCGCCGGTTCGTGCTCGCCGCTGTCACTGATCCGATTGACGGTGCCTTGCGCAACCGCAACAAGCTTCTCGCGATTGCCGTCCATCACGTAGACGTTGCATTGGCAGGTCGCCTGAGTCTGACCCGCGTAGATGACCTTGGCGCGCGCGATCAGCGTGCCGTTAATCGCCGGCCGCAGATAGTTGATCTTGTACTCGCCGGTCACGACCTTCGGTCCCAGCGATAACGCGCCGGCGAACGTCAGCGCATTGTCGGCGAGATAGCTGATGACGCCGCCATGCACGAAGCCATGCTGCTGCCGCAGTTCGTCGCGGATCGGCAGCGACAGCGTCAGTTCGCTGGTGCCCGTGTGCATCAACTCGGCGCCAAGCAGCATGCTGAACGGCTGGGCATGCAGTGCGCCGCGCGCCCGGTCGAGGAGGTCGGTCATCTTGATTCCTTCGGGCATGGCCCGCGGTGGCATCTGCACTGGCGTGCGTTGTGCAGTCCCTACCCACTCTAGGAAGCGTGTGTGCACGGCGTCAAGGTGATTCGGAAAAATCCGCCACACATTGTTGTGCAAAACGACTGCAATTTTGAAGTTGGCCGATGAAAAGGGGACGTAAGGCGATTTTTAGGGAAATTGATCTCAAGCCACGCCTGACGTTGCCGTTAACCCGAAGGTAGCTCCCTGCCATTCTTTTGCAATTCAGGTGTTCACGATGTTCAGCAAGATCAAGGTCGCATCCGGCCTGTTATGTGTCCTGGCCGCGTTCTGCGTGTTCCAGCTTGTGACCGTTGGCTTGGGGTTCTGGTCGCTCACGCGCACTCACGACGACGTGGGCGATCTGTCGAATATCGCGTTGAAGCAGGTCGATGCAGTCAATGAAACGACGCAGCATCTGATGGATGCCCGTATCAACCTGTCGCGCGCCGGTACGCGGATGGTGCGCGGCGGCGCCGAGCCGGCCGACATCGTGCAGCACGCCCGTGAACAACTGACGGCCGCCGATCAGTCATTCGCCGCTTTCATGAGCGCACAGAAGACCAGCGACGAAAACAGCGCCCGCGCCACGGCGTTGGCCGAGCGCTATAAAAAGCTGCACGACGCGCTCGCGGAGCTGGTGCAGTTCCTCGACTCGAACAATATTCAGGCGTTTCTCGACCAGCCCACCCAGTCGTTCCAGGACGACTACCTCGCCGAGTCGCACCGCTTCGTGCAGTTCGGCGACGCGGCGAGCCGCGCGTCGCTCGATTCGATCGACGCACGCATGGCGATGTTCCGCGGCGTCAGCATCGCCATTCTGCTGTTGCTGGTAGTGGGCACGTTTGCGGTTCACATGGCGTTGCGCCGGGGTGTGGTGGCGCCGCTCGAAGAAGCCGGCCGTCACTTCGAGCGCATCGCGCTGGGCCGCCTCGACCAGCCGATTGCATCGCGCGGCACCAATGAAATCGGGCGTCTCTTCTCCGGCCTCGCGAAAATGCAGGCGAGCGTCGCGCGCACCGTGCAGACCGTGCGCGAATCCGCCGACTCGATCCACCTGGGCGCCGACGAAATCGCCACCGGCAACGCCGATCTGTCCGCGCGCACCGAAAACCAGGCGGCCTCGCTCGAAGAAACCGCGTCGAGCATGGAAGAGCTGACCGCCACCGTGCGCCAGAACGCCGAGCACGCCCGCGAAGCCAACGCGCTCGCCGAGACGGCGCTCGATGCGACCTCGCGCGGCAGCGAAGTGGTCAACGAAGTGGTTGTGAAGATGCGCGGCATCGCGCAAAGTTCGGACAAGATCGCCGAGATCATTTCGGTGATCGACGGCATTGCGTTCCAGACCAATATCCTCGCGTTGAACGCGGCCGTCGAAGCGGCCCGCGCGGGCGAACAGGGCCGCGGCTTCGCGGTGGTGGCGGGCGAGGTGCGGGGGCTGGCCCAGCGCAGCGCGCAGTCGGCCAAGGAAATCAAGACCTTGATCAGCGAATCGGTTGCCGAGATTCAGGGCGGTTCGATGCTGGTCGAGCATGCCGGCGAAGCCATGAGCAACGTTTCGGCATCGATTTCACGCGTCACGCAGATGATGGCCGAGATCAGCGCGTCGTCGCTCGAGCAGAGCACGGGCATCGAACAGGTCAATCAGGCAGTGGTGCAGATGGATGAGATGACGCAGCAGAATGCGGCGCTCGTCGAAGAGGCAGCTGCAGCGGCAGCTTCGCTGCATCAGCAGACGCAGCAACTGAAGCAGGCCGTGTCCGTGTTCGAAATTTCGGAAACTGTGTTGCGTACGCAACACATTGATGACATGCGCGGCCAGGCTGCGGTGTTTTCGCTGTCAGAAGCGCGGGCGATTTAAGCCCTGCAAGCGCCTGGAAAAATGGCGTTTGCCAATGAAAATGGCCCGCGCGAGCGGGCCATTTTGCTTTAGACGCAAGCGCCTAAGGGTGCCAGGCGTACCTGAGGGTACTTAGGCCGGCTGGATGTTCGCAGCCTGCTTGCCCTTCGGGCCTTGCTTAACTTCAAACGTCACCTTCTGGTTTTCTTGCAGCGACTTGAAGCCGCTACCTTGAACTTCCGAAAAGTGCGCGAACAGGTCTTCGCCACCGTCGTCCGGCGTGATGAAGCCAAAGCCCTTTGCATCGTTAAACCACTTCACAGTACCTGTTGCCATTTTTAATCCAGTAAATGTTGTGTGTTGCATTCGCGACCGCTATTTCTCAACACGAGATCGAGCGCGAGGTATGAGTTGTATCACGTCTTTATGATGGACGCCAATCAACAAGTATTCGGGTATTCCCCCGATAGCCCCGTTTTGAGCCCTTCGAGGCATTTTGAAGGGGTGCCCCGGCCGGTAGGGTAAACTGCTTGTATTACTCTTCCAGGAAAAACATTGACACATTATTTGCAAGAAGAACTTACGTCGTTCTGGAGTCGTTTGACCCCCTATCTCGCGATATTGGAGTCTAAATCACCTCAAGAAGGCACCCTGGATCCGGTCGGCCGAATTACCGTCGACACCGAAGATCACCAGGCTTTCGCCCTTCACACCACCGACCAGAAGCCGCACGGCGACGCGTCGGACACCCCCACCGGAAAAAGCGCGACCTTCACGCGATTTAAATCTGCCAACGCCGATTGGGGACCCTGGCAGCGCGAAGAGTATTGATCGACCGGTCGGTCGACTAAACCGGCGGCGTCCGGGTTTGACGGCGCTCGGCTCAGCCCGGCAGCGCCTCGTAGGCAGTTGCAAGGTGATAGGGCGTGGTCGACGGCATGTCTGCCCGCGCCACTTCACCCGCCGGCGTCTTGCATTCGAACCAGCCTTGCGGACGCAGAAAGCGCTGCTGGAAACGTTCGATCTGGCCCGGCAGCGTGGCTAGTGCAGCCGGGTCGTCGTGGCTCGCCAGCGCGCGCAGATATTCGGTCTGCGCCCAGATCCGCTGGGTGGCGTCCTTGATCCGGCCGGTTTCGTCGAGCGACGCGCAAACGCCGCCGGTGTCTTTATCCACACCGTGTTGTTGCGCAAAGCTGAACGCGCGCGCTAGCGCTTCGTTGAGACCCGAGGCCTCAAACAGAGCGCCCCCGCGTTTCACCAGCCAGAACCATTCGAACTGATGCCCCGGCTCCAGACGGTTGTCGTCGGCGCCCAGTGGCAACTCGGCGACGCAGCCGCTCGGCGCATGCACGAAATGTCGCGCGACGGCGCCGGCAAGGCGGCTCAACGCGGCGTCGAAAGCGGCATCGTGCGTGGCTTCGCGGGCCGCCAGCCAGGCCTCGGTCAGATGCATCAGCGGATTCTGGATCGGCGTGCCGGTCACGGCGGCGAAGTCGGCGTCCAAAGCGGCGTTGAAAAGATCGCCGTCGGCGGCAAAGCGAGACTGAATCAACGCCGACGTGCGATGCACGATTTCCAACGCGTCGCGGTTGCCGGAACGGCGGCCATATTCCGCGCACGCGAACACGACGAACGCGTGGGTGTACAAATCTTTGGTGGTGTCGAGCGGCACGCCTTGCGCATCCACGCTGTAGATCCATCCGCCGTTGCGTGTGTCCTGAAACGTGTGCGTCAGCGCGTCGAACAGCACCTGTGCGTGCGCCGCGTCACCGGCTTGCGAGAACACGAACAATTGTCGCGCGCAAGCCATCGCACGGTAGCGTGCGGCGGGAACCGGTCGATGATCGTCGGCGCTGACCGCTTCGTACGGCAGCTTCAACTCCGTGTTGAAACCCGGCCCGCGCCACAGCGGCAGCACCACGCGGGCGAAGTGATCGCGCAGCGTGGCAGCCAGGGAGATCGTCGAAGCGGCGGAAGGGTTCATGCTTTGCATAGTTCAGTTCGTCAAACGCGGTAATTCGAAACGCCCATTGATTCAGGTCATTCGGCGTGCGGCCAAGCATAAAGCAAACGCGTGCCGCTGGCACGCCGGCGCGGGAGCGCAATACGCGTCAAATGCTGTCCGGCCAACATGTCGTGCTCGATCCGTCGCGGATGGCTGCCCAGGTCGTGCCAGGCATTGAATACGAAGCGCTCTGCGAACGCGTGCGTCCACTGCCCGGCGTCAAGCCGTTCCGGCCAGACAGGGAGCCGTCTTAAAATTGGCAAATCGTCGGCGAATGGCTTCGGCAGGTGCATGCGGCCATGCGACAATGCGGTCTCGAAAAATTCCAATGGTATTGACGAGCGGTGCTCGGCGCCCGCTTTTTGGCGACGACCGCTTTTTTCTCTATGGCAGATTCCGCAGCATCCACGCAGTCCCGGCCTCCGCGCGCCGCTTCAAAGAAACGGCGCCAGGCCACCGTCTCGACCGAAACCGAAAACAAGCTGGCGCGCGCCGCGCGCTCAGCACAACGCCTCGCGCAATTGAGCGACGCTTCGCGCGACGATAGTACGCTCGACCTGTTCCCTGACGATCCCACCCGCGCCACCCTCGAAGCGATGAACATCGACGTGCGGCAAGGCACGCTGGATGGTTTCGAATTACCCGATGTGGTGCTGGCGGCGGTCGGCGCGATCGATGCCGACACGCCGTCGGACGCGAAAGCGGCGCGCCGCGCGCCTCGCGCTGCGAAGTCCGATGAACCAGCGCCGCTCAACGCGGAGTTGAGCGGGCTGACGGCGCAGGCTGAGGCGATATTGCCGCTGGACGAATTGGCTTTTGCCGAAGCGAAGCCGGCCGCCGAGGCCGCTGTCGAAGAAAAACCCGCGGCAGCGCCGCTCACGTCCGCGATGGCGGCGGCGACCGTGGCGCGCAGTGTGACCGCGCTGCGTCAAGCGAGCGAGCCGGGTGCGTCGGCGGATACGGGTTCCTCGACCACGGCCGGCGCCAAACCTTCGTTGCCATCGCAGCGCTTTGCGGCGACTTTCGCCAAGGCGACAACGGCTTCGCGCGAAGCAGCTGTGGCCGAAGCCGCTAATGCCACAACGGAGCGCGCTTCGCCTGAAAGCGACGCTGTGGCAGCCGCCGAGCCGAAGTCCGACGGCCAGCCGTCGGGCAATGTGTCGGCGCAGGCGAACGCCGCGTTTGGCGCGCAGTTCAGGGCGGCCCAGCGCGCCGAAGCGGCTGCGGCGGCATTGCGTGTCACGCCTGAACTCGACCGTGCGCGCGCAACCGCCTTCGCCGATACCGTCGATGCGCTGTATGGCGTGATCGCCGATCAACGCCGCGCCGCGACCGACCATTCACGCCGCATGAAATGGATGCTGTCGATCGTGGTCGGCGCGTTGCTGGTCACGGTTGCGATCGGTATCACGCAGACGGTGTTGCTGATGCGTCTGACGCGTGAAACCACGGCCCAGCAGCACCGTATCGAACAAATGATGCAAAACCAGCAAGCGGCCATGGCCAGCCTGCTCGACACCCACATGGCGATGGTCAACGCGGCGGCTGCCAATGCCGCTGCCGCTTCGTCGCCGGCCGCAACCCAGCAAGTTGCCGCCAGTCCGTCTCGTGGCAAGCGCGGCGCACGAACACAGCACGCGCACAAGCCACAAGCAGCCAATTCGCACTGATCTTCAGTGATCGCCGCACCGGCGTCAGCCGGTCGCGGCGACTCACTTTGCCGCCCGCCTGGCCGGCGCTTCTCCCGCTCCCCACGTGTTGCCGGATAGATGCCGTAAGGCGCCGCCCGCTGCCGGCCTCTCGCAAGTCGAATTCGCGTTTTACACTCTCGTTGCTGTTGCGAAGCCGGACCGGATACGCCAGCGCAATTTCTGACGGGAGCCACCATGCCGACCAGCGAGCACAAATATTCCATCGATGAACTGATCCGCGCGCTGCTTCGCGATCAGGGCATTCATGAGGGGCACTGGGCACTGAGCGTCGAGTTTTCGGCGTCGGGAACGTCGGTCAAGCCGCAGGATAACTCCGCGCGGACCCTGCCGGGCCTGATCGTGTCCGTCAATAGCGCGACGCTGGTGCAGTCGGAGAGTGCGGCGGCAGGCACTGTCGACGCCGCCGTGGTCAACCCGCGCAAAGGCATGACGAGCGCGAAGCCGGCGCGAATCAGGAAGCCGCAGTCCACCACGCTCCAATAGGCGGGCAGTTTTGACCCTGAAAATGAAAGAAACGGGGTCGTTGTCATGATGCAACGCACCATGCTCATAAAGCCTGCGGCAACGCACCGCACCCGAAAAATTGCTGCATTGCACTAGCTTTTGCCTAGGGAAAACCCTATAATTCTTTTTAAGGGAAAACCCTAGCAAATTGCAGTAACCAACTGGGAGTCGCCATGAGCTTCATTTTTGCACTGTTCCAAAAGGTCAGCGACCTCTTTGCGTCGCCCCATCTGCCGCTGGATTCGGACTACTCGTACGAAGCGCGTAGCCGCGAAGCACAGCGTGTGCGCCAAGCACAGGCTACGTTGTTCGGCATCAAGCTGACCGACTAAACAGCCACGTTGTACAGCCTGAGCGCGGATCATCGCGCATAGGTGCGCACCTCGAGTGCGCCTCGCCTTATTGAAGCCACTGCTCGCGAAACGCGTGCCGTGGCTTTTGTTTTTTCTGGCGGCATGCTCGCCGAATGTCTGATCTGTCCGAATATTTCCCCGCCGAAATGAATGTAACGGCGCCTGACATGGCGCCGCTGCGCCACGCTGCCATTCCGGCGCGCATCACGCTGTAGACCGGCGGCGAAGGCAAAAAAGCGCGCTGTCCATTGCTTCCCGTGTATGAAATGTACGCTTACAAGTGCTCACGTCTTCACGCGGTTTGCATCGCTAAAGTTCGTCTCAAGCGTACGGCGTCTGGTGTGAACCTGAATTTGCAGTCCAAGGTCGACCGAACACGGACGCCGGCTTGACACAAAACTTTGCCTGGGAGGTCACTATGAAAACCTTTAACAAGACGTCGCGTTCGATTCTCGCTACTTTGCTGGCCGGTGGTGCTTTGCTCGCCGCCGGTAGCGCCTTTGCACAGGAGCGGGTCGTTGTCGAAAACGGGCCGGGTCCCGCGGTTCACGGTCAGCCGCACATGATGCCGGTGGACGTCTCGATCAATATCGGCTGGCATGGCGATCGTTACTACGACGGCCATCGTTACTGGGAACATGACGAGTGGATGCGCCATCATCCGCACGACTACGATCCGCGCCACCACGACCGCGACGATCATCGCCCGCCGCCCCCGCGTTACTGATGCGCGGATGACGGCGCCGCTCGACGCGGCGTGAAGTCCACGAAGCCGGTCTTTCCTCACGGAAGACCGGCTTCGTCACGTTCGGCGTTGGAAACAGGCGTGCTGCGCTATGCTTGAAAGTTTTCATCGAAGGCAGCAGGAGAGCGGCGTGGACAAGGCAGTCATAGGCTTAGTGGGCACGGGACTGATGGGCATCGGCATCGCGACGCAAAGCGCGTTGCACGGGCATCGGACGATCGTTCATGACGTCGATCCGGCGCGCCTCGCAAGCGTTGCGCCGAAAGCGGAAGCGGTACTCGATGAACTGATCGACGCCGGACGGATCGACAAAGCCGCCAAACAGGCGGCGCTCGCGCGCATCGAGACGCACGCGGAACTCGACGTCATGGCGTCGGCGCAATTCGTGATCGAGGCGATTCCCGAGGTGCTCGAACTGAAGCATCGCTTATATGCATCGCTAGCCGCGTTGATGTCCGACGACGCGATTCTCGCGAGCAACACCAGCGGCTTTCCGCCCGACCAACTGGTTGCTCCGTTGCGCGCGAAGGCGCGTTTCCTGATCGCGCATTTCTGGAATCCGCCGCACATGATTCCGCTCGTCGAAGTGGTGCCTGGCACCGCGACTTTGCCGGAAGTGACCGAGCAGACCGCCGCGTTGATGAGCGCGATCGGCATGGAGCCGGTGGTGCTGGCCAAGGCGATTCCGGGTTTCGTCGGCAACCGGCTGCAGTTCGCGGTGTTGCGCGAGGCGCTGAACATCGTGCGTTCGGGCGCGGCCACGCCGGATGTGGTCGATCGCGTGATGAAGGCGTCGTTGGGACGCCGCTGGGGCATTGTCGGGCCGCTCGAAGGCGCGGATCTCGGCGGTCTCGATACGTTCCTCGATATCTCGACGCATCTGATGCCGGAGCTCGCCAAAGATGAAGACGTGCTCGATCTGCTGCGCGCGCAGGTCGACGCCGGACGGATCGGCGTGCGCAGCGGCACGGGCTTTTACGATTGGGACGATGCGCATCTCGCGCAGGTGAAGGAAGGGCGCAAGCGGGTGATCAGCCGCGGGTGAAGTGGGGGGGCGGGCCACCAACACCGTGGCTGCTCGCCCCCCGGCAGTGTCCACGCGACTGCGGTATAACCACCTTTCCCGACCCACCACGCCCAACCGCACCAACCATGTCCCACTACTTCTACGACCCCGCCGCCGGCCACGGTCTCCCGCATGACCCGTTCAAGGCAATCGTCGCGCCGCGGCTGATCGGCTGGATTTCGTCACGCGACACCGAAGGTACGCTGAATCTCGCGCCGTACAGCTTCTTCGGCGCGTTCGCCTCGTTTCCGCCGATCATCGGGTTTTGCAGCGAGGGCCGTAAGGATAGCGTCGCCAACATCGAAGTTACCGGCGAGTTCGTATGGAACCTCGCGAGCAAACCGCTCGCCGAGCAGATGAACCGCTCGTCGGCGCCGGTCGCACCTCACGTCGACGAATTCGAACTCGCGGGCCTCACGCCGGCGCCGGGCCGCAACGTAGCAGTGCCCCATGTCGCGGAGTCGCCGGCCGCGCTCGAGTGCAAGCTGCTGCAAGTGGTGCGTTTGCATACGCTCGACGGCACGCCGATGGACAACTATCTGTCGCTCGGCCAGGTGGTCGGCGTGCACATCAACGAAGCGTATCTGAAGGACGGTCTGTTCGACACGCACGCCGCGCAACCGATCATGCGCGCCGGCTACCGCGCGGACTATGCTGAAATTGGCGCGATGTTCCAGATGTTCCGCCCGAGCGCGTAAACTTCAAACTAGGCATCAACTATTTGAACCGCGTCGCCCAGTGCGGCGCGGCATCAACCGCATCGCGTTCGCGGAAAGCCCGGGCTCGAAAACTGGCCCGCTTGATGCTTGCAACCGGCACTCCAACGCGTCGTTTTCAAGTACCGGCTCACTCTCCAGGAGCGCGATCATGTCTACCGAATTCGCTACGCAGTTCTCGCATGTCCGTCCGCAAGACACGTCCTATGTGGATCAGGGCTTACGCGATTTTTTTCTCTACCGCGATTTAGGCATTGCCCAGGCGACCGGCGGCAAAGTGCTCGCGCAACTCGTCAAGGCGAATCACGCACCAGAGCAAGGCACCGGCTGGCACCGTCATGAGGCCGATTTCCACATTGTGATCATGCTGAAGGGCTGGGCGCGCTTCATGTATGGCGACAAGGAAACACTTGTCGCCGCCGGCGATTGCGTGCATCAGGCGCCGGGCATCGTCCATTATCTGTTCGATTATTCGGAAGATATGGAGTACATCGAGATCGTTTCGCCGGCCGATTTCAAATCGATTGAAGTCGAAGGGCCGTGCGAAGTGCCGGCTGTGACGCCCTGGAAGAGCGTCGCGGCTTGAATAGAGTAGAGCCGCCGCAGTTGCGGCGGCTCTCGTGTAACCGCCTTTAGAGGAAACAACTCATTGCGCCGCCGGCGGCCGTCGACGTGCCGAGCGCGCCGCTTGCGGTTTCGCGGCGGCGCCATTCGACACGGCAGCCACCGCAGCGTTCACGTCGACGTCCACCACCGCAGTTGCAGCCGGCGCCGCTGGGGTCACGTCTGCGGCCGTCGCCGCGGGCACAGGTTGAATCGTGCGCGCGCGCGAACTGACCAGCACCGCGCGCGGCTCGTTGTCGTAAATGACCGCGCGCACGCGTGGATAAATCTGCCGCTCCCAGCGGTGTCCATTGAACACGCCATAGTGCCCCACACCGGTTTGCACATGATGCGTCTTCAGATACGGCCGTAACTTGTCGCACATGTCCTGCGCGGCGAGCGTCTGTCCCACCGCGCAGATATCGTCTTTTTCGCCCTCTACAGTGAGTAGCGCGGTGCGCCTGATCTTCGACGGTTCGACCTTGCGTCCGTTCACTTCGAGTTCATGCAACGGCAGCGCGTGCCGCTGAAAAACCGTATCGACGGTTTCCAGATAGAAATCAGCGGTCAGATCCATCGTCGCGAAGTATTCTTCATAGAAGGTGCGAATCGTGTCGGCCTTCGCCGGATCGCCCTTGGCGCGCTCGTAGTACATGGTCTCGAACGAGTCGAGATGGCGGCCGAGATTCATCGACATGAACGCCGTGAGCTGCACGAAGCCCGGATACACGCGACGGTGCGCGCCCGCAAAACCGAACGGTACCGCGCTGATCAAATTCTGCTCGAACCATTCGATCGGCTTGCTCTTCGCCAATTCGTTGACGCGTGTCGGGTTGATGCGCGTGTCGATCGGGCCGGCCATCAGCGTCATGCTGGCGGGCTGCGCGGGGTGATCGTCGGCGGCCATCAGCGCGGCGGCGGCGAGCGCGGCGACCGTCGGCTGACACACGGCCAGCACATGCGCACCCGGTCCGATCGTTTCGATGAAGTCGATCACATGCTGCACGAATTCGTTGAAACCGAAGCGGCCCTGGCTGAGCGGCACGTCACGCGGATTGTGCCAATCGGTGATGTAGACGTCGTGCTCGGCCAGCATTGTGTGCACGGTGCCGCGCAGCAGCGTCGCGAAGTGGCCGGACATCGGCGCGATCACCAGCACGCGTGGCTGCGGAGTGGAAAGCGTGGTGTCCTTACGGAAATGCAACAGTGAGCAGAATGGCGTGTGCGCGACGACTTCCTCGACGATCGCCACCGGTTTGCCTTCCGTCACAACACTTTCGATACCGAACGGCGGTCTAACCGGCGTGAGTCCGGCGAGTGTCAAAAGATCGCAGGCCGCGCGCATCGAGCGGCCGTGCGGCGTTTCGCCGAGCGCAGGCCATGCGTCGAGCGAATGATTGACCAGAGCCGCGCCGTGCCGCATCGGCAGCATCATGTCGGCAAATGCCTGGTATGTGGGATATGCGAACAGGTTCATAACCTTCGCACGAATGCTAGAAAGGAAGGGACTCGAATAGAGGCAAGTCACGTGCCAATCAAGCATACGCGCTGCCTTATGCTAAGTGTACGTTGGCATAGCATTTGCGGCAGTTGCTGAAGCGGGCCGGAATTGCCGCGCTTTGGTGCGCCGACGCACGGCAGCGTGCATGCGCATCGTCAGGCGTCGCGCGAACGCCTCATCAGGAGGAACGTATGACGAATACCACGCTCACCATCAGCAGCAAGAATTATTCGTCGTGGTCGCTGCGCGGCTGGCTGCTGACCAGGTTCAGCGGCCTGCCTTTCGAAGAGATCGTGATGCCGATCGACGATCCCGCCGCGCGTGCCGAATTACTGCTGCTGTCGCCGTCGATTCTGGTGCCGTGTCTGTTTCACGACGGCATCAAGATCTGGGACACGCTGGCGATTGCCGAATACCTGAACGAGCTGAAGCCGGAGGCGGCGCTGTTGCCCAGGGACCTCCGCGCGCGGGCGCACTGCCGCTCGATCTGCGGCGAGATGCATTCGGGTTTTAGTTCGCTGCGCTCGGCGTTGCCGATGAACCTCAAGGCGCATTTTCCCGGCTTCAAGGTGTGGGCGCGTGCGCAATCGGATATCGACCGCATCGTAACGATCTGGAGCGAATGCCTGAAGCAGTATGGCGGCCCGTTTCTGTTCGGCGAGCGCACGGCGGCCGATGCGATGTACGCGCCGGTGGTGACGCGTTTCGTCACCTACGACGTCAAGCTCGATCCGGAGATCGTCGAATACGGACAGCGCATCATGGCGCTGCCCGAAATGCAGCAATGGATTGCCGACGCCCAGCAGGAAGTGGAAGAGATCGACGAACTGGACGTCGAGTTCTGACCACGGCACGGTGGCGCGCCACGACGAAACGAGGCGCACCGCACCGGCAACTTAGTCGCGCCCGGCTTCCAGCTTGAACACGCTGACCACCTGCGCGAGACGCGCGGCCTGATCGCGCAACTCGGCCGCCGCGAGTTCGGCCTCGCCGACGATCGTCGCATTCTGCTGGGTCGCCTCACCGATCTGGGTGACGGCGAGGTTGACCTGCTCGATGCCGCCCGATTGCTCGCGCGACGCGACGCTGATCTCGGCCATGATCGCGCGCACCTGGCCGACCTGGTGAACGATGCCCTGCATCGTCGAGCTGGCTTCTTCGGCGATCCGGAAACCGCTTTTGACGGTCGCCGTCGATTCGGCGATCAAGCCCTCGATCTCCTTCACCGACGCCGCGCTGCGCTGCGCCAGCGCGCGCACTTCCGAGGCCACCACCGCGAAGCCCTTGCCGTGCTCGCCTGCCCGCGCCGCTTCGACGGCGGCGTTCAGCGCGAGGATATTGGTCTGGAACGCGATGCCTTCGATCACGCTGGTGATTTCGGCGATCTTCTGCGACGAGCGGCTGATTTCGCCCATCGTCGACACCACGCGTTCGACGGCGCGGCCGCCTTCCAGCGCGGCGTCGGCGGCGTTCGTGACGAGCGTGTTGGCTTGTGCGGCGTGGTCGGCGTTCTGCTGCACGGTCGAGGTGATCTGCTCCATGCTGGCGGCGGTTTCTTCGAGGCTGCTCGCTTGTGTGGCGATGCGCGCGGCGATGTCGCCGCTGCCGGTGGCAATCTTTTCGGTGCCGTAAGACATGTCGGTCGATGCGCTGCGCACTTGCGAGACGATGCGCGCAAGACCTTCGCCGATGCCGTCGATCGACTGCATCAGGCGGCCGATTTCGTCGGCGCGAGCATGCGCGCCTTGCGCCACGCGCACGCTCAGGTCGCCTGCGGCGAAACGCTCGGACGCTTTGGCGGCTTCATCGAGCGGGCGGCTCACGAGGCGGCGCACAGCGATCAGGAATACCGCCGCGAACACCCCGACCAGCGCGAAACCGATCAACAGGAAGCGGTTGCGGGTAGCGGTGACGTCGGCCATCACCTCGTCGCGCGGTGCGACACCGCCCACCAGCCAGTGCCATTCCGGCACGGTGATGAACGACACGAATTTGTCGCGCGCGTCGCGCTCGCTGAGCGTCGCATCTGCCGAGCTGTATTCGAGCTGCCCTTGTTTCATCTCGAGCATCTGCTGATACGGCGCGTTGGTGTTGTCGGCGATCTGGCCGGCGGCGGCCGGATGCACGATCAGCTTGCCGCGCTCCGCGCCATTTGAAGCGTTGACCACGAAGTAATAGCCGCTGTCGCCGATCTTCAGTTTGCGAATGCCGTCTTCGACCGACTGGATTTCGCTGTCCACGTTCACGCCGACAAACAGCGCGCCGATCACCCGGCCGCCTGCGTCCGTAATCGGTCGATATTGCGTGATCAAACGTTTGCCGAAGAGTGTGGCAAGCCCGGTATAGGATTGGTTCGCGACGATCAGCGCGTACGCCGGCGCCTTGCGGTCGAGCAGGGTGCCGATCGCGCGCGAGCCGTCCTGTTTCTTCAGCGATGTCGTCACGCGCACGAAGTCGTCGCCGCTGCGCGCGAACACGGTGGCGACCGCGCCGCTGCGTTCGAGAAACTGGTCGGGGATCGAGAAGTCCATGTTCAGGACTTTGTCGCCGGCCTTGATGGTCGGCGTGGCGAGTCCGTTGATGTCGACCTTCTGGGTTTCGTCGAGCGTATAGCCGGTGGGCAGGAAGCTCGCGAACAGCGACATCGAACGATCGACTTCCGCCGATAACGCTTTGTCGAACAGCGTGATCATTGCGGCGATCGAACGGTCCTTATCGGCGATGCGTTCAAGCACCTGATCGCTGATCTGCGTGCCCGCAGTGCGAGTGAGTCCCCAGGTGAAGGCGGCGAAAATCAACGCCACGAGCGCGCAGGAAAGCATTGCCAGCCTGGCGCCCACACTGGCGCGGCGCAAAGAGAGAAGTTCCATCGGCGATTGCGGAGTAAAGGAGGAAGGGTGATGCGCTGGCCACGCGTAGGCATGGCCGGCATCGATGTCCTGTTTACGACCGCGGGGCCGGTTTTCTTTAGTTTATTGAAAGCACCGTGTAATGGACCGCAAGGATCACAACGCGGACGACGACGCGGCCAACGTGCTCCGGCGATCAGCGGCGCCCCGGCGCGCCGTGCCAGGTGCGCAGCAGCAGCGCGTTGGTGACGACGCTGACGCTCGAAAACGCCATCGCCGCGCCGGCCAGCATCGGATTCAACAGCCCGAAGGCGGCAAGCGGAATGCCGATCAGGTTATAGACGAACGCCCAGAACAGGTTCTGCTGGATCTTGCGCCAGGTCCTGCGCGAGATGTCGATGGCGTCGGCCACCAGCGCCGGATCGCCACGCATCAGCGTGATGCCGGCCGCGTGCATCGCGACGTCGGTGCCCGTGGCCATCGCGATGCCGATGTCGGCGGCGGCGAGCGCGGGGGCGTCGTTGATGCCGTCGCCGGCCATCGCGACGATGCCGGCGCTGCGGAATTTCAGATCGCGGATCACGCGGGCCTTGTCCTCCGGCAGCACTTCGGCGTGGAATTCGTCGATGCCGAGCGCCTTGGCGACGCTCGCCGCGCTGCCATGGTTGTCGCCGGTGACCAGCACGCTTTTGACACCCATCCGCGCGAGCCGCTCGATCGCGGCGCGCGCGGTCGGCTTGACGGTGTCGCCGAAGGCGATCAGCGCGAGCGCGGCGGGTGCTTGCGGATCGCGCTGCATCAGCCAGGAGACGGTGTTGCCCGCGGCTTCGAGTTCTTGCGCGCGCTCGGTGAGTCGCGACGGTAACTGGATGCCCAGTTCGTTGAGCCAGCGTGTGCTGCCGAGCGCCAGGGTATGGCCTTGAATATCGGCTTCCACGCCGCGGCCAGGCACGGCGCGCGCGGCGGTGGCGGTGACTGCCTCAGCCATCGACACAGGGGATGCCGCTACCGCAGCGAACCCGGCGCCACCGAGCGGGCTATCGCTCCGCGCCGCGGCGCCGTCATTCGCTGATGTCGCTTCAACTGCGATCTCCGCCGGCAAATCGCTTGCTCGCGCCTCTTCATCAGCCTTCACCACCGCCCGCGCCAACGGATGATCGCTATGCCGCTGCACCGCCGCGGCGAGTGCCAGCGCCTCATCGCGACCGATGCCGCCGATCGGTTCGAACGCCGTTACCGACGGTTGCCCGATCGTCAGCGTGCCGGTTTTATCGAACGCGACAACATTCACCCGATGCGCGGTTTCCAGCGCCTCGGCGTCCTTGATCAGCACGCCATGCCGCGCGGCGACGCCGGTGCCGGCCATGATTGCCGCCGGTGTCGCCAGTCCGAGCGCGCAAGGGCAGGCGATCACCAGCACCGCGACTGCGTTCAGGATCGCGGTTTCGCCGCCCGCGCCGGCGCTCAGCCAGCCCACCAGCGTCAGCGCCGCGATCGCCAGAATCGCCGGCACGAAGATCTCGCTGACCCGGTCGACCAGCCGCTGAATCGGCGCCTTTTCGGCCTGCGCGCTTTCAACGAGGCGGATGATCCGCGCCAGCGTCGTTTCCGCGCCGATCGCGGTGGTTGTCACCGCGATCGCGCCTTCGCCGTTGATCGAACCGGCGGTGACCGGATCGGCCACCTGCTTCGGCACCGGCAGGCTTTCGCCGGTAATCAGCGATTCGTCGATATGCGTGCGGCCTTCCAGCATCGCGCCGTCGACCGGCACGCGCTCGCCCGGCCGCACGATTACCACCGTGCCCACCCGCACTTGCGCGAGCGGCACCTCGCGTTCGTCCGCGCCGAGGCGAATCCGCGCGCGGTCCGGGCGCAGCGCGTTGAGCGCACGGATCGCATCGGTGGTCTGGCGCTTGGCGCGCGCTTCGAGCCATTTGCCGAAGCGCACCAGCGTGATCACCACCGCCGACGCTTCGAAATACAGATGCATCACGTCGCCCGGATGGCTTGCCAGTTGGTAGACGCTGATCCCATAAGCCGCCGACGTGCCGAGCGCCACCAGCAAGTCCATGTTCCCGGCGCCGGCCCGCACGGCACGATAGGCCGCCCGATAGAAACGCGCGCCGAAGACGAATTGCACGATGGATGCGAGCGCAAGTTGCAGCCACGGCGAAAGCATCGCGTGAAGCCCGAACCACTCGCCGACCATCGGCAGGACGAGCGGCAGCGTCAGCACGGCGGAGGCGAGCACGGCATGGAGTTCGCGACGCGTCTTGTCGCGCTTGCTGTCGGCGATGGCGGCGCTGCCGGCGGCCGGCGGCGCGTCTCGCGGGGCGATCAACGTCGCCTCGTAGCCCGCTTTCTTGACGGCTTCGATCAGCGCATCCGGGCTGGAACCTGCCTCGCTGAGATTGACGGTTGCGGTTTCGGTCGCCAGATTCACTGACACGCCCGCGACGCCCGGCACCTTCGCCAGCGCCTTCTCCACCCGCATCGCGCACGATGCGCAAGTCATGCCGCCGATCGCCAGTTCCGTGGCCTGCGGCGCTTGTGCCGCTGTGGCGGCTTGCACGCTTGCGGCGGGGGTGGCTTCATAGCCCGCTTTGCGTACGGCGTTGACGAGCGTTTCCGTAGCGACGGTCGCGTCGCTGTCGATGCTGGCTTTTTCGGTCGCGAGATTCACCGACGCGCGCGTGACGCCCGGCACTTTGGCCAACGCCTTTTCGACGCGCATCGCGCAGGACGCGCAGGTCATCCCGCCGATGTCGAGTTCGGCGGTTTTGGCGGGCGCGTCCGCGGGACGCTGGGGAGTGGCAAGTTCGGTCATGGTAGGCAAGGCTCGTGGCGGCATCGGGCCGCATCATGAACCGAGTATCGACCTTCCCATGATGGGAATGTCAAGGGCGTTTTTTATGGCTCGGGAAGGCGGCCGAACGCGCTCGATCAGAACGCCGGCGGCGCATCCAGCATGGCCTGGCCGACCGCCTGCTGTTCGTCGCTCGCGCGCGCCAGCAAGGTTTCGGCGGCACCGCGCCGGTCGGCGGCGTCCTTGTTCTGGCCGAGCTTCCATTTGCCGACCAGCCGCGTCACCTCGATCTCGAGGCCGACAATCGCGCCCAGCATCTGGGACAAATAGTCGGCCGGCGCGTCACCCATTTTCCATGGCACCGCTTCGCCAGCTTCCATCTTGCGTGTGAGCCGCGCCACCAGGCCGCGCACGAAAGCTTCGTCGTCGCGCACGACGATCCGGCCGTGCGCGTGCACGACCATATAGTTGTAAGTCGGCACCTGACGATGCGCTTCGTGCTTGCTCGGATACCAGTTCGGCGAGATATAGGCGGCGGGGCCCTGGAAGATCACGAGCGCTTCCGGGTTGGCGGCGACTTCCTGCCAGACCGGGTTCGCACGGGCGACGTGGGCGCGGAGGATGCAGTGAGCGCGCGCGGCCCCTTCGGTTCCAGCGGGGGCTGCTTCCCTGATGTTCCCTACAGGGACTAGCTGCGCGTCGAAAGGCAGATGGTTCGCATCGAGCCCGTTCGGCCCATTTGTAATCAGCGTGCCGAACGGCCGGTCGGCGATCAGGCGATGGAGAACCTCTGGACGGTTCTCTTCAAAATGGGCAGGCATATACATGAAACGCTCCGGATGCAAAAAGGGCGGCGAATGGTCGAGAACGGCGGCCGGCCAAAGGAGAGCGTAAGCGACGCGTCGTAAAAACGGTCAGCCGTACCGCAAATGAACCCCGCGCGCTTCGCTTATTACAAAGCTCAATTCTTGCCTTTGCGCTTGCCTGGTAAGTAAGGATACGATACAACCCGATGTTGCCGGCATGGCGACCCCAGACTGTCCGCGCTTGGCTTGGGGAGGCCACGCAAGCAGGTTCCGCTGCACACCGACGTATCCCCTGGACCGCGCGTTCCGCCACCTGAACGAATGATAAAAAATCGCCGAGAACTGTTTTCGCTTCACTGGACCTGCGCATCGCTCGCAGGCCTCGCATTTCTGGCCGGTTGCGCGTCGACACCGTCCGCCACGCAAAAAACGACCGGCTGGATCAAGGACGAAGTCGCCGATTCGTACGTATTCGGCTATCCGCTGGTGCTGATGGGCGTCGCGCGCGATGCGGCGGTCGGCACCGATCCGGGCCAGGCGCCGATCAATACGCTGCGTCATGCACAGGCCTTGCCGCCGGTCGGCAGCGCCAATCCGCCGCAGCCAGGCCTCGACACGCTCGATTCGACCGGCTGGCTGGACGTCGGCGCCGAGCCGGTGATCGTCTCGTTGCCCGATTCGCACGGCCGCTACGTCGACGCCCGCGTGCTCGATATGTGGACCAACGTGGTCTGGTCGACCGGAACGCAATTCGCCACGCGCGCAGCGGGCATCAAGGCGCAAACGATTGCGTTCGTCGGTCCGGGCTGGCAGGGCGATCTGCCCAGGGGTGTCACGCGCATCGATGTGCCGACCCGCAACGCATGGGTGAGCGTGCGCATTCAGTCGAACGGCACGCGCGACCTGACGGCGGTGCGCAAGCTGCAACGCGCGATCCGCGTGGCGCCGCTGAGCGTCTATGCCGGCGACACGCGCTCGGCGTCGATTACGCCGCCGCGCAGCAACGCTGCCGATGCCGCCGCCGCGGCAGCGTCCGGTACGCCGGCCGCGCAGGTTGCCGGGCTCGACGCGAACGGTTTCTTCAGCCGGCTTGCACAGGCGTTGCCGGACAATCCGCCGACACCGGCCGATCCGCATGCATTGAAAATCCTCTCCGACCTTGGCGTGAAGCCCGGCGAGTCGGTGACGCTGCCGAGCGCCACCGAGGCGATCGCCACGGGTCTCACCGACGGCCACGAGCGCGTCGTCACGCCGCCTTCCAATGTGCTGACCGGCAACGGCTGGAGCTGGTTCGGCGACGGCGTGGGCAACTACGGTCCCGACTATTCGATGCGCGCTTACGCCGCCTATGCGCAACCGGGCATCGGCACGAGAGACGACGAAGTGCGCGCTGTCGTCACGCAGGATAGCGACGGTCGTACGCTCAACGGCGGGAACCGCTACGTGATCCACTTCGCGCCGAACCAGTTGCCGCCAGCGCGCGGCTTCTGGTCGATCACCGCCTATACCAAAGACGGCGCGCTCGGCGAAAGCGCACCGGCGCGTCTGGCCGTCGGCGATCGCAATGGCGCGCGCCGCAATCGCGACGGCTCGCTCGACGTGACGGTGTCGTCGGCGCGCGGCAAGAGCGGCAACTGGCTGCCGGCGCCGCGCGCCGATCTGCAACTGGTGCTGCGTCTGTACGCACCGAAGCCGCAAGCCACCGACGGCAGCTGGCAACCGCCGGCCGTTGTACGGCAGTGATATGACGGCCATCCATGAGCGATGCATAAGCACGCGCGTGTCCGTTGCCTGGCGCAGCGGGCACGCGATGCCGTATCGCGGATGATTGTGTAAGTCACGGCTTACATTTCTATCCCACGCAAGATTCACGACTTATACTGCCGCTTGCGGGATTTTCGTTTTCGCGGCGGGCTTGCCGCCGCATTACCCAAGACCGAGCATGGCAAGCCTCGATAAAGCAACACTGGCATCTTCCATGCAGGCCGTGCGCGACGTCGCGCAGTCACGCCGTATCCGGCGTGTCATTACCGGTCTGCTGATCTTCCTCGTCGTGTTTGGCCTGCTAGGCTTTTTTGCGGCGCCGCCGCTGATTCGCCACATCGCCGAACAGCAACTCAGCAAGCAACTCGACCGGCCTGCAACGATCGGGCGCATCGCGCTCAATCCGTACACGCTCAAGCTCGAAGCCGATAGCGTGCATATCGGCGAGCGTGGCGGCGCGGGCGATTTCGTCGATATCTCGCGGCTCATCGTGCGGCCGTCGTGGAGTTCGCTGTTTCGCGCGGCACCGATCATCGACGAAGTGCAGCTCGATTCGCCGCGCTTTCATATCGTTCGCTACGATGCGCAGCGCTTCAATTTCACCGATCTGATCGAGAAGTTCGCGAGCCAGCCGTCCCAGCCCGCCAGCAAGCCGACGCTCTTCTCCGTGTCGAACATCCGGCTCGAAAACGGCCAGATTACTTTCGACGACAAGCTGCTCGGCGCCACCCACGTGATCGATCAATGGAAGCTCGGCATTCCGTTCATCGCAACGCTGCCTTCGAAAACCAATATCTTTGTCGAGCCGCTGCTGCGTGCGCGGATCGACGGCAGTCCGCTCGCCATCGACGGCAAGACCAAGCCGTTTGCGGCATCGCGCGAATCGGAAGTGTCGCTGCGCTTTGACGGGCTCGATGTGCCGCGCCTCATCTCCTACCTGCCGACCAGGTTGCCGGTGATCGTGCAGAGCGGCAAGCTGTCCACCGATCTCAAGCTCAACTTCGTGGTCTCCAACGACGAGCCGTCACTGCGCGTGGCGGGCACGGTCGATATGAGCGATGTGGATGTGAGGGATCAGAGCAAGGCGCCGTTCTTCGCGGCGCGTGCGCTGCATGTGGCCGCTGCGACGCTCGAGCCGTTAAAGAGCGTGTATCACTTCGACGATATCCGCATCGACGCGCCTAGCGCCAATCTTGCGCGTGATAAGGCGGGTGTGCTGAGTGTCGAGCGGATGTTCGCATCTGCACCGGCTGCTGAGGCTTCCGCACCTGCGGCTGCTTCCGCACCTGCGGCTGCTTCCGCACCTGCGGCTGCTTCCGCATCCGCGCCCGCCACGGCGAAGAATCCGGCGAGCGCGCCGGTTGCGGCATCCGGCGCAGCCGCTACGGAAAAAGCCGCACCGCCTTTGGACCTGTCGATCAAACGCTTTGTGCTCAACGACGGCACGGTGAATGTGCACGACGAAGCGGCCTCGCGACCGGTCGACCTCGGCCTGCAAAAACTGGCCGTTACGTTGACGGATTTCTCGACGCTCGCCGCGGCGCCCGCGCATTACACGGTGAACACCGCCTTCAAGGACGCCGCCGGTTCGCTCGGCGCGGCGGGCGCGTTCGGCCTCGTCGCGAAGACTGCCAGCGCGAAGCTCGACCTGAAGTCGCTGCCGTTGCCGCTGCTGCAACCGTATCTCGACACCGCGACCGCGGCGCAAGTTGTCGACGGCGCGCTGTCCGCGACGGCGGACATCGGCGCGAACTGGTCGAAGTCGCCGGCGGCGGTGATGGTCTCCGATACGCAACTGGATCTGCAATCGCTGAAACTCGCGGCGCGTGGCAGCAAGGAACCGGTCGTCTCGCTCGCGCAAGGCCGCGTGACGGTCAAGCAGGTCGACGTGGCGGGCCGCAGCGCCGATATCACCGGCGTCGACACGACCGGCCTGGTGGTCAATGCGCAGCGTCTGAAGGACGGCAGCATCGACCTCGCCGCGCTTGCCGGCCCGCATCAATCCGAGCAGCAACGCACGGCGATTCACGCGGTGAAGAAGGCAGAGGAGCAAGGGCCCGCGTGGCACTACAAGATCGGCGAGCTCAACCTGAAAGACGCGACCGCCAATTTCACGGACAACACCACGCCGCAACCGGTCAAGCTGAGCGTCACGCCGCTGCAACTCAAAGTGCAGCAGATCAGCGATGACCTGAGCCGCCCGCTGCCGATCGATCTGCAAGCGACGCTGAACAGGAACGGCACGCTCGGCGTGACCGGCAATGTCACGGCGACGCCGCTCAAACTCGCGTTGAAGGTGAACGCGAACCGGCTCGACGCGGCGGCGTTCGAACCGTACTTCGGCAGCAAGCTGAACGCGTTGATCGCGAGCGCGTTGCTCAACGCGAACGGCGACCTTGCGCTGACCCAGGCGAAGGCGCTGAAAGCGACGTACCGCGGCGATATGGCGCTGGTCGACGTGCGGATGCTCGACAAGGCCACGTCGGACCCGTTCGCCGGCTGGGGTTCGCTCGCGCTGACCAACCTGAAAGCCGACTACGACGATCGCGGCACCGTTGTCGACGCGGGGCGCGTGACCCTCACGAAGTTCTATGGCCGCGTGCTGCTCAACGCGCAAGGCAAGCTCAACCTGAGCGACGTAGTCGCGCACGAAAGCGGCGCGGCACAGTCGCTGACGCGCGACAAGAGCGCTGCCGAGCCGGTGCCGTTGACGCCGCAAGCCGCATCGGCGCCCGAGGTAGCGTCCGCGCCGGTGCCGGCATCGGCGGCTACACCGGCCACCGTGACCGCCGCCACGCCGCCGCAGAACCCCGTCAAGCTGCATTTCGGCCAACTGGTGCTGCAACAGGGCCGCGTGACCTACACCGACAACTTCGTCAAACCGAACTTCACCGCGAACCTGGTCGCGATTCAAGGCACGGTCGGCGCGTTCGGCACGCAATCGACCACGGCGGCGCCCGTCGACATCGCCGCAAAGCTGGCGGCCAACGGCCCGCTGTCGATTCGCGGCACGGTCAATCCGCTGATCGCCAAACCGGCGCTCGATCTGACTGCCACCGCCCACGATATCGAGCTAACCAACCTCACGCCGTATTCGGCGAAATACGCCGGGTATCCGATTACCAAGGGCAAGCTGAACGTCGATCTGCACTACAAGCTCGACAACGATCAGTTGAACGCGAACAACCACCTGTTCATCGATCAACTGACGTTCGGCGATCACGTCGAGAACGATACGGCGACCAAGTTGCCGGTGCGTCTCGCAATCTCGCTGCTGAAAAACTCGCGCGGCGAAATCGACGTGAATCTGCCGGTGTCGGGCTCGTTGTCGAATCCTGAGTTCAGCATCGGCGGGCTGATCTGGCATGCGGTGCTGAATCTGTTGCAAAAGGCCGTAACCGCGCCGTTCTCGCTGATCGCCAACGCATTCGGCGGTGGTGGCGGCGAGGAATTGGGCTATGTCGAGTTCGATCCGGGTTCGGCGAAACTCTCCGACGCCGGTGAAAAAAAACTCGATACGATCGTGAAGGCCCTGGCCGACAAGACCTCGATTCGTATCGACCTGATCGGCCGCGTCGATCCTGCTGTCGACGAACCAGGCTTGCGTGACCGTTATGTCGAGCGGGTGGTCAAGCAGCAGAAGATCAAGGACGTGGTGGGCAATGGCGAGAGCGTGGATTTGTCGACCGTCACCGTCGATCCGAAGGAATACGACAAGTACCTGACCAGGGCCTACAAGGCGGCCGACTTCAAGAAGCCGCGCAACTTTGTCGGCTTGACCAAGAGCCTGCCCGACGACGAAATGAAGAGCGCGCTGGCCGCCAACGCACCGATCGACGATGCTAGCCTGCGTAATCTTGCGCAAGAACGGGCGCAAAGCGTGCAGCAGTATTTCGAAGGCAAGATCGACAGCAGCCGCGTGTTTGTCGTCGCGCCGAAACTGAATGCTGAAGGTATCAAGGACAAGGGCGCGACGACGCGGGTGGACTTCGGCTTGAAGTGATGCGTTGTGGACCGCACGCCTATGCTATTGCAAAGGCGTGCGGTCAAGCGGCGCGCGTTGGCGCTTTCAACGCCGTCTGCTCGATCACACGAGCGAGCGTGTCGAATGCCGGGCCGATCTTTTCATTCGCCACACACGCGTAACCCAGCAGCAACCCGCGCCGTGCGGGCGTTTCGCTGCTGTAGTAACTCGCGAGCGGCCGCACGATCACGCCGGCATCATAAGCGGCCGCCGTTACCGCGCGATCGTTCGCATGATCGGGCAAGCCGAGCACCAGGTGCAAACCGGCCTCGTCGCCCATTACCGGCAATTCGTCGCCGAAACGCGCGGTGATCGCATCGATCAGAATCTGCCGCCGCTCGCCGTACAGCGCTCGCATGCGCCGCACGTGCGACGTGAGATGGCCGTCCATGATGAAATCGGTCATCACCGCCTGCTGCATCAACTGCCCCTCGCGATACAACTCGGCAACGCCCGTGCGAAACGTATCCACCAGATGCTCCGGCGCGATCATGTAGCCGATCCGCAAACCTGGAAACAGCATCTTCCCCAGACTGCCGACGTAGATCACCTGGCCGGCGTCATCGAGTCCTTGCAGCGACGCTAGCGGACGGCTGCCGTAGCGGAACTCGCTGTCGTAGTCGTCTTCGATGATCCACACGTTGTGCTGGCGCGCGTATTCGAGCAGCGTGCGGCGGCGCGCGAGACTCATCACCATGCCGAGCGGATACTGATGCGACGGCGTGACCAGCGCCAAACGCGGCGGCTGCTGCAGATCCTGCTCGCGCGGATTGAGCCCTTCGTCGTCGACCGGCACGGGTACTAGCGTAATCCCCGACGATTGCAGCACGCTGCGCGCGCCCCAATAGCACGGCTCTTCGACCCAGGCGCGATCGCCGACATCGGTCAGCAAACGCACCGCCAGATCGATCGACTGATGAATGCCCGTCGTGATGATGATCTGGTCCGGCGTGCAATTCACCGAGCGCGCGACCCGCAGGTAATCCGACAGCGCGCGCCGCAGCGGCCGGTAGCCGCCGCCGGGCGCATAGGTCAGCAGATCGGGATTGGCTTCCTTCCACAACCTTGCCTGCAAGCGGCTCCACGTGCGCGCCGGGAATTCGGAGACGTCGGGTACACCCGGCATGAAAGCGCCCCATTGTTTGGCTGACACGCCGGCCTGATCGATCAGCCTTCGTCCGCGGGTCGAGAGGTCGTCGAGCTCGCGTTTCGGCGGCTTCGCAGCCGCGGCCGACGCCGCTGCCGCTGGATTGCCCTCCAGGTCGACACTCGCCACCGGCTTCTTGCGCGCATTTACCGCGGCGCTGTCCGGCCGCGTATCGGCGACATAGGTACCGCTGCCGGTGGTCGAGATCACGTAGCCTTCGGCCGTCAACTGGTCGTAGACGTGCAGTACCGTATTGCGTGCGATGCCGAGGTCCGCGGCGAGCGTGCGCGAGCTCGGCAGTTTGGTGCCGGGCGGCAGTTGGCCGGTCAGGATGGCTTGCTGCATCAGCCGCAGCGTTTGCCTGTAGACCGGTTCGGCGGCCGTGCGGTCGAGCCGCGCGGCAAGCCAATCCGACAAGATCACGGTGTCCAAGTGGTTCTATCCGGAATAATGAAATGGTTCCATATTGTAGAACCGTAAGGGACTATAGTGAGCCACGCAATTGTTGCAATCCCTCTGTTTTGAAGAGGGAGCCAGCCGGAACGCAGAGGAGACTAGTGCGATGAAAACCGATGACGTGATCGTCAGCTTTCGGGGTGTGCGCAAGACATATGACGGCGAAACGCTGGTCGTCAAACAGCTCGATCTGGATATCTATCAGGGCGAATTCCTGACGTTGCTCGGGCCGTCAGGCTCCGGCAAAACCACTTGTCTGATGATGCTGGCGGGTTTCGAATTCCCCACCGGCGGCGAAATCTGGCTGGACGGCACGTTGCTCAATACCGTGCCGCCGCATAAGCGCAACATCGGCATGGTGTTTCAGAACTACGCGCTGTTTCCGCATTTGACGGTCGAACAGAACGTCGCGTATCCGCTTACCGTACGCAAACTTTCGGCCGAAGAACGGGCGCATCGTGTCGATAACGCGCTGAAGATGGTGCGCATGGAGAGCTTCGCAAAGCGTTATCCGGCGCAGCTTTCCGGCGGTCAGCAGCAACGTATTGCGCTGGCGCGGGCGCTCGTGTTCGAACCGAAGCTCGTGCTGATGGACGAGCCGCTCGGCGCACTGGACAAACAGTTGCGCGAACACATGCAGTACGAACTTAAATCATTGCACGAGAAGCTCGGCGTCACATTCGTGTACGTCACGCACGATCAGGGCGAGGCGTTGACCATGTCCGATCGCGTCGCCGTGTTCGACAAAGGCATCGTGCAGCAACTCGACACCGTGGACCGTCTGTACGAGTCGCCGTGCAACGAGTTCGTCGCGAACTTCATCGGCGACAGCAACAAGCTGCGCGGCACGATCGCGAACGTCGACGGCGAGTACTGCGAGTTTCATCTGATTGACGGCACGCGGCTCACGGGCCGCAATATCGGTGGCGCGCGGGCGGGTACGGCGGCGGTTGCCTGTATCCGGCCCGAGCGCATGAAGCTCGCGAACGGCGTGTCGCGGCCCGGCGCCAACGCGCTAAGCGGCGAGGCGCGCGGGTTGATCTATTTCGGCGACCACGTGCGCATGCGTTGTGGTCTGCCGGAACAGGACGAGTGCTTCGTCAAGGTGCCGCTCGGCACGGAATTGCTCGATACCTTCGCGCCCGGCGCACCGGTCGCGCTGGAGTTCGCGCCAGAGCATCTGCGGGTGTTCGCAGGGGCGTGAACGCGTTTGACGCGTGGGTAGTTCAACGCAGGCAGGTCGCATAAGCAGCACAAAAAAAGTCGCACTGTATTTAGCTGAAAGTACACCACCAAAGGAGAGCAACACACCATGAGCAAGATCGGGAAATCGCGCTGCGCCATCGCTGTCGGTGCTGTGGCGCTCGCGCTGGGCGCCGCGCAGGCCAATGCAGCAGAACTGACGGTCGTCAATTTCGGCGGCGCGAATGGCGACGCGCAAAAGGTCGCATTCAACCAGCCGTTCGAATCGCAAACCGGCAATAAGGTGACCGCCGTCGAATACAACGGTGAGCAGGCCAAAGTGAAAGCGATGGTCGAAGCGAAGCACGTGAACTGGGACGTGGTGGAAGTCGAATCCGGCGACATCGGCCGTGGCTGTGATGAAGGGTTGTACGAGAAGCTCGACTGGTCGAAGATCGGCAAGAAGTCGGATCTGATTCCGGAAGCGCCGCAAACCTGCGGCGTGGGGTTCTTCGTGTGGTCGACGGCACTCGCTTATAACGCCGACAAGCTGAAAACCGCGCCGACCGGCTGGGCTGACTTCTGGGACGTGAAGAAATTCCCGGGCAAGCGCGCAATGCGCAAGGGCGCGCGCTACAACCTCGAATTCGCGCTGATGGCCGACGGCGTTGCGCCGAAGGATGTCTATAAGGTGCTCGCCACCAAGGAAGGCCAGGACCGCGCATTCAAGAAACTCGACGAACTGAAGCCGAATATCCAGTGGTGGGAAGCGGGCGCGCAGCCGCCGCAGTTCCTCGTGGCGGGTGACGTGGTGATGTCTACCGCGTACAACGGCCGCATCGACGCCGCGCAGAAGGAAGGCAAGAACCTCAAGGTGGTGTGGAACGGCAGTATTTACGACCTCGACTACTGGGGGATTCCGAAGGGCACGCCGAACAAGGCGCTAGCGGAAAAGTACATCGCCTATTCGATTTCGGCGAAGCCGCAGCAGGACTACGCGCACCACATCGCGTACGGTCCGGTGAACGTGACGGCGATCAAGGCGCTCGATGCGAAGACGCTCGCCAATCTGCCGAACTCGCCGGCCAACGGCAAGAACGCGGTGCTGCAGAACCTCGCGTTCTGGACCGACCATGGCGATGAGCTGGAGCAGCGTTTTTCGTCGTGGGCTTCGAAGTAATTAGGTGAAGGCGCGGCTTGCTTAATCAAGCCGCGCCTTATCGACAGAGGGGACGGGTGTGACTACGATGACGATCGCCGCCGATACGACGCCTGAGTCGAGCGGCAGACTCAAGCGCGAACTGAAGGCCGCCGAAGCTAAAAAGCGCGCAATGGCGCTGCTGCTGATCGCGCCGCTCGCAATTTTCCTGCTGCTGATTTTTGTCGTGCCGATCGGCGCGCTGTTGACGCGCGCCGCGCAGAATCCGGAAGTGGTCAACGCATTGCCGCATACGCTGAGCACATTGAGTGGCTGGGATCGCAAAACGCCGCCTCCCGACGCCGCCTACGCCGCATTGGCCGTAGACCTCACCGCGATCGCGGACAGCGACGGTATGGGTGCGCTCGCACGGCGCCTGAACGTCGAGATTCCGGGCTATCGCTCGCTTGTCGCAAAATCGGCCCGCGCCATGCCGTTCGCCGACGACAACAGCAAGCCGTTGACGCTCACGCCGGCCCAGGTTCACGCGAAGTTCGTCGAACTCGACGAACGCTGGAACGACGTCGCTTACTGGCAGGCTATCGCGAAGAACTCAGGCGCGTACTCGCCGTTTTATCTGCTGGCTTCGTTAGACCATAAGCAGGACGCGTTCGGTCACATTATTCCGACCGATCCCGACCAACAGATCTATCTCGCCGTGTTCAGCCGCACCTTTGTGATCGGCGCGGCCGTCACAATTTTCGCGCTGCTGCTCGGTTACCCGCTTGCGTATTGGATCTCCACGCTCTCCGACCGTCGCGCGAATCTGGTGATGATTCTCGTGCTGATTCCGTTCTGGACCTCGATCCTCGTGCGCGTCGCGGCATGGATCGTGATTCTGCAAAGCGAGGGACTGGTGAACAAGGCGCTGATCGGCAGTGGGCTGCTGCATGATCCGCTGTCGCTGCTGTTCAATCGCACCGGCGTCTACATCTCGATGACGCATATCTTGTTGCCGTTCATGATCCTGCCGCTGTACAGCGTGATGAAGTCGATCCCGCCGACCTACCAGCGCGCCGCGATCTCGCTCGGCAGCCACCCGTTCGCCGCGTTCTGGCGCGTGTATGTGCCGCAGACCTATCCGGGCATCGGCGCCGGCGCGTTGCTGGTGTTCATTCTGGCGATCGGCTACTACATCACGCCCGCGCTGCTCGGCGGACCGAATGATCAGATGGTCAGCTACTACGTCGCGTACTTCACCAACGTGACGATCAACTGGGGCATGGCGTGTGCGCTCGGCGGCTTGCTGCTCGCCGCGACGCTCGTGCTGTATGTCATCTACGGACGCTTTACGCGTTCGTCCCTGAGCCTCGGCTGATCGCCTGAACGGAGCTTACCCGCGATGAAACTTGCCAAGCCCTTGTTTGCGCCGCATACGTCCCTGATTGAACGCGTGTGGTACTTCGCGTTGCGCGCGCTTGCCGTGCTCACGCTGCTGTATCTGATCCTGCCGGTACTGGCGATCGTCCCGTTGTCGTTTTCGTCGAGCACGTTTCTCGTGTATCCGATTCCGGGCTGGTCGCTGCGCTGGTATGAGAATCTGATTGGGTCTAGTGAATGGCGTATGGCGGCTAAGAACAGTTTCATCGTGGCGCCGTCGGCGACTGTCGTGGCGACTGTACTCGGCACGCTGGCGGCAATCGGCCTGACCAAAGCGAACTTCCGCGGCAAGGCGCTGCTGATGGCGATTCTGATTTCGCCGATGATCGTGCCGGTGGTGGTGGTCGGCGTCGGCATGTATCTGTTTTTTGCGCCGCTTGGATTGGCGAATACGTATATCGGGCTGATTCTCGCGCATGCGTCGCTGGGTGTGCCGTTCGTCGTGACGACGGTGGCGGCGACGTTGCAAGGTTTTAACTACAACCTGGTGCGCGCGAGTTTGTCGCTGGGTGCGAATCCGGTGAAGACGTTCTTCCGCATCACGTTGCCGGTGATCGCGCCGGGGGTGATTTCGGGTGCGCTGTTCGCGTTTGCTACCTCGTTTGACGAAGTCGTCGTGACGCTATTCCTCGCCGGTGCGGATCAGACGACCTTGCCGCGTCAGATGTTTACCGGTATTCGCGAAAACATCAGTCCGACTATTGCGGCGCTGGCGACGATTCTGATTGTGTTTTCCACCTGTCTGTTGCTCGCGTTGGAATGGCTGCGTGGGCGCAATGCGGCGCGGGCGGTGGCGGCGTAACGTGATTGTGGAGGCGCGGGATGGCTACGGCGTTGAAGTCGTCGTCGCAGCCTGCCACCCGCCACCCAGCGATTGAAACAACGCAGCCGTATCGGCGAACCGGTCGGCCTGCGCGCGGGTACGGTCGAGCGCGGTTTCCAACACCTGGCGCTGCGTATCGAGCAGGCCGAACTGGCTGACACCACCCGCCGAATACTGCGCGTGCGCGATATCCAGGCTCGCCTGCGCCTGCTGTGCGGCATCATCGCGCGCCTGCA
Organism: Paraburkholderia sp. FW306-02-B; assembly: GCF_058782725.1. NCBI lineage: Bacteria > Pseudomonadati > Pseudomonadota > Betaproteobacteria > Burkholderiales > Burkholderiaceae > Paraburkholderia > Paraburkholderia sp. FW306-02-B. The sequence continues at coordinate 3,073,975 of NZ_JBYSXZ010000002.1, read as the reverse complement.
GTTCATGGGCGTCGTTTTGCAGTGCCGTCAGCGTGTCCGCAACCTGTTGCAACGCCTGTAGCACCGTCTGCCGATAGTCAGCGAGCGCAGCATCGTAAGCCGCCTGCGCAGAGCGTTTCTTCGCGCGTAGTTCGCCGCCGCGGAAAATCGCTTGGGTGAGATTCAGACCGAAATTCCAGATGTTCAGCCCACTGACTATGTCCTGGATGTTGGTGCGTTCCGAACCGATCCCAGCCGAAATGGAAAACTGCGGATACAGGTTCGCCGTCGCCACGCCGACATTCGCGCTTGCCTGATGCAACAACGCTTCCGAAGCACGGATGTCGGGTCGTTCGCGCGCGAGCGTCGACGGCAGCGTGAGCGGCAACGTGTCCGGCAGATGCAGTGAATCGAGCGTCAGGTCGGCGAAGTCCGCCTTCGAGGGCGGCATGCCAAGCAGGATCGCGAGTTGGTGATCGGTCTGCGCGAGTTGTGTCGCGAGTGGCGGCAACGACGCGCGGGTCTGCGCGAGCAGCGTGCGCTGGCTGCGCACATCGAGTTGCGAGACACCGCCTGCCGCGAACCGTCCTTCCGTGATCGTCAGTTGTCGCGCCTGGGTGTCAGCGAGGCGCTGCGTCAACGTGATCTGTTGCTGTAGCGATGCGCGCCGAACCGCAGTCGAAACCACATTGCCTGCGAGCGAGAGCCGCGCTGCTTCGAACTCGAACGACTGATAGTCGACTTGCGCCATCAGCGCTTCCAGCGCCCGGCGATTGCCGCCGAAAATATCGAGCGCATATGACACGCTCACCGACGCGTTGTAAAGCGTAAACGGCCCCGGATTGGAGACATTCGGAATGCCGAACGCCGCGATATCGACCTGCTGCCGCACGCCGGATATCGTCGCGCCGACAGCCGGGAATACGGTCGCGCCGAATTGCGCATTGTAGTTTTCGCGCGCCTCGATCAGCTTCGCCCGGGCTTGCGTGAGCGTGGGGCTTTGTTGCAGGGCCTGCTCGACGAGACGGTTGAGCGCATCGGATTGAAACTGCTTCCACCACATCGGTGTTGCATGCTCAGCCGCGACAAATGTCTGCGATGCGCCAGCCACACCGCTGGCCGCGACGGTCGCAGCGGGTTGCGCTTCGTGTATGTAGGTTTGCGTGTCCGGCGCCGCCGGCGTATGAAAATCCGACCCCACCGCGCACCCGCACAGCGCGACGACGGATAAGAAAGCGAGCGGCTTCATCGACCGGTCCTCCTAGTCGAGCGTGCGCCGGTAAAAGCGCAGCGCGATGCCCATCACGACGACCATGAACAGCGCCACGGGCCACACCGACGGCCACAGGTCGGCCCAGTCGTTTCCTTTGAGCAGGATGCCGCGAACCAGCCTGTTGAAATAGGTGAGCGGCAGCAGATTGCCGATGAATTGCGCCCAGCGTGGCATGCCCGCAAACGGGAACATGAAACCGGATAGCAGCAGACTCGGCAGAAAATAGAACACGGTCAGTTGCATCGCCTGCAACTGATTCTGCGCAATCGACGAAAGCGTGATGCCGACCGTCAGATTCGCCGCGATAAACAGCAGCGCAGCCAGATAGATCGCCAACAGGCTGCCGGCGAACGGCACATCGAATACGTAGCGCGCCGCAGTGAGAATGATCGACGCCTGCACCAGCCCGATCATCACGTACGGCACGATCTTGCCGGTCATCACTTCGATCGGCAGCACGGGCGTGGCGAGCAGGTTTTCCATCGTGCCGCGCTCGCGTTCGCGCGTGATCGCGAGGCCGGTCATCATCACCATCGTCATCGTCAGGATCACGCCCATCAGGCCCGGCACCACGTTGTATTGGGTGATGCCTTCGGGGTTGTAGAGCCGGTGCACCTGCACGTCGAATGCGGCAGCGGTGCCGTTCAGATGGGCGAGCGGCCCGGTGATGTCCTTGTCCGCGACCGGTTGCACAAGGCCCGGGAGCGCAGCGAGCGCGGTGTTCGTCGCGGTGGGGTCGGTCGCATCGGCTTCGACCAGCAGCGAGGGGCGTTCACCGCGAAGCAGACGTTTCGAAAAATCCACCGGCACCGACAACACGAACTGCACCCGGCCTTGGGCAAGGGCGCGGCGGCCGGCCTCCTCATTGGGCAAGGTTTCGACGATGTCGAAATACATGGAGTTCTTCATCGCCGCGACGAAGCTGCGCGAGAACGTGCTCTCGTCGCCGATGATGACGGCAGTCGGCAGATGCTTCGGGTCGGTGTTGATCGCGAAGCCGAACAGCGTGAGCTGAATGACCGGCAGGCCGACGATCATCGCGAAGGTGATCCGGTCGCGCTTTAATTGCAAAAACTCTTTGAGCACGATGCTCCACCAGCGCGACAGCGAGAACAGGACGCGCGTGCTCACGATTGCGCTCCGTAGTTGTCGGTGGAGTGGCTCATCAGGTAGATGAATACGTCTTCAAGCCCGGTTTCGATGCGCTCGGCGCGCAGCGCCGTGCCCTCGGTCGCGTGTCTGACGGCGGCTTCGAGCGCAGCATGGTCGCTGCCGCTGACATGCAGCGCTGAACCGAATACGACGGTCTGATCGACGCCGGGCGTTTTGCGCAACTGTTCCGAGAGTTTGCTCAGGTGCTCACCGTAGATGGTCCATGTCGCCAGATTCTGCGATTCGATCACTTCCTTCGAGGTGCCTTGCGCCAGCAGCTTGCCGTACGCGATGTACGCCAGCTTGTGGCAACGCTCGGCTTCATCCATGTAGTGTGTGCTGACCAGAACCGAAATGCCGCGCGCGGCGAGGCGGTGCAACTCTTCCCAGAATTCGCGGCGTGCGTTCGGGTCGACGCCCGCGGTCGGTTCGTCGAGCAGCAGCAGTCGCGGCTCGTGCAGCATGCAGGCGGCGAGCGCGAGGCGCTGTTTCCAGCCACCGGATAGCGCGCCGGTCAACTGATTCGCGCGGCTTTGCAGTCCGAGCGATTCGACTGCGCGATCGACCGCTTCGCGCCGGTTTGCCATCTGATAGATGCGTGCGACGAAGTCGAGATTCTCGCGGATCGTCAGGTCGTCCCAATACGAGAAGCGCTGCGTCATATAGCCGACGTTGCGCTTGATCTGCGCGCTCTCGCGGACGATGTCGTAACCGAGGCAGGTGCCGGTGCCAGAGTCCGGCGTAAGCAGCCCGCACATCAAACGGATCGAGGTGGTCTTGCCGCTGCCGTTCGGCCCGAGGAAGCCGAAGATTTCGCCGCGCGCAACCTGCAACGTCACGCCGTTGACGACATGTTTGTTACCGAAGTGCTTATTGAGCTTGTGCACGTCGATCGCATACTGCGGCGCGGTCTGGTTCATCGCAGGCTCACCGCGACGGGTTGGCCGGGATGAAGCTTGACTGCGTCGGCGGCCAACGGATGGGCTTCGACCATGAACACCAGCTTCGCACGGTTCTCGTTGCTGTAGATCACCGGCGGTGTGTATTCGGCCTCGCTCGATATGTACGTGATTTTCGCTGGGACGTCGGCGGTGCAACCGTCGCAATGAATGGAAAGCGCACGGCCTGGGGCGAGCTTGCCGACCACGGTCTCCGGTACGAAGAAGCGAACTTTCACGTTCTGCGGTGGCAGCATCTGTACGATAGGATTGCCCGCCTGTACCCACTCCCCGACGCGATACAGCGTGTCGTAGACGAGTCCTTGCGCCGGTGCGTTGACGCGCTTCTGGTCGAGTTTCCATTGCGCCTGTGCGACGGCCGCCTGCGCGGCGTCGACCTGTGCGCTTTGCGCAGCGATTTGCTGCGAACGGCCGGGGAGCAAAGCGACCTCCACCTGGTTGCTGAGTTCGCGGACCTGCGCGGCGGTGGCGTCGGCGTTGGCGCGCGAATCGTCGAGCTGTGCTTTCGGAACGCCGCCTACGCGGTACTGTGCTTCATCGCGCGTCAATTGCAATGCGGCCTTGCGCGCGTTGGCGACGGCCTGCGCGAGTTGCGCTTTGGTCACGTTCACTTCGGGACGCCGCTTGCCGGTCTGGAGATCGGCTAGCTGTGCGCGTGCCGCAGCGAGTTGCTGTTGTGCCTGCTGCAATGCGGCGCGCTCGTCTACGGATTCGAGCGTGAATACCGGCGCGCTCGCGTCAACCGTCTGCCCTCGTGCGACCGCCAGGTGCGTAAGCTTGCCGGACTGCGACGAGCCGAGATAGACGAACTCACCTTCGACATAGCCTTGATAGACGTTGTCGTCGCGATGCGAGCATCCCGCCAATGCCACCGCGGCGAACAGCAGGCAAACCGAAACGCGGGAACGGCGGCTCATGACTTGCTCCGTGAGACAGCGCGGGGCTTCGGCGGCGCCGGGCGCGGCAGCGGTTGCATGCCGCCGATCAGCAACGCGGTCACATGCCGGCGCAACGCATCACGCTCGATGACGGGCAGGCCCCGCGCGCTTTGCCAGATCTTCGCGGTGGCGAGCGGCAGCATCACGAGCGCCAGAATTGAGTTGAACAGCAACATGGCTTCCAGTTCGGCGTTGACGGTGCCGTCCTGCTGCGCATGTGCAACACGGCTGCTGAAGCGCTTGATGTTGTCGAACGGGATGCGCTGCATCATTCGTTCACGCAGCAGGCCGCCTTCGTTGACGATCTCCCGCAGCCAGAGCGGCGGCAACCAGGGCATGCGGTCCGTCACATCGAACAGGCGCGCGACGAATTCATGAACCAGCGCGAAGGGATCGCTTGCGGCGTCTTCAACGACCGGGTGCCAGACGAATTCTGCCGCACGGGCGAGCCGCTCGTCGGCCACCGCATCGAGCAGCTTTTCGCGATTCGTGAAGTAGTAATGGACCAGCGCCGACGTGACACCCGCCGCGGCGGCGATCTGCGCGACCGTTGTGGCCGCGATGCCGCGTTCGGAAAAGAGTCGTGTCGCGGTGTCGAGCAGATGTTCGCGCACATCGAAGTCCTCGATAGCCGGGCGGCGACCGAGTGGCTTCGCGGACGAGCGTTTCGGGTTCATCGATTCATGCTAATTGATGAGTTAGTTAAATTCAAGGACGGGTTTTGCCGTGTGTGATCTGGATGCTGGAATCCTGGGCAGGGCAATCGCATCACGTCCGGTGTGCGGCTGTGCGGATCACGCAAATCGCCAAACGCCTCTTCGATGCCGAGCACGTCTTCTTGCGGCGCTTTTTCCCGGCCACAAAAGCCAGAGTAAACGCGCCCTCAACACGGTTTGCAAGAATCTCTTCACCATCTGTAACGTTTCATGCGATTGCCCTGATCACGGCGCCGAGGTCACCTCAAATTTAAGAAATTTCCCATATCCTTGGACCATCCGGAGCGGTAATCTCCTGACCTACGCCAGAGCTTGTTATGGACTCGGAGCGACTTTTGAGTTGGGATGCGATAGAACCTTGCCATCTAGATTTCGTAGTCCAAAGGTTTTATGTGATGTCAAGTGCGTCGGTGCGCAGGGTGTCGATGCGTTGGGCCGATCTCCGGCTTTGCCTGTCAGGCTGAGCGGCGAGTAAGGCTGCGCGAGGTTGAATGGCGGCGTGCGAACCAGCGTGTGTTAAGCAACTTTATCTGTACTCCATAACACATACATTTTGCGTGGTTTGCCTGAAAAGCATCAGCATTATTTGTTCAGGTTCATAACAGGCTATGGCGTAAAAAGTGCGCAGCAATTTCGTCCACGCGTCCTTGCGGGGTTTCAGGGCGAAATTGGGCGCTGTTCATTAAATTGATAGAGGGTGTTGTATGAAGATCAAACTAATTAGCGCGTCCGTCGTTGGCTTGCTCGGTCTCGCCGCGGCGTCGACGGCGTTTGCTTACGACGGACAGATCAACTTCGATGGCAAGTTGACGGGGAGCACCTGCTCGGTCGTTGCGGGTGATACCAACAAGACGGTTACGCTCCCGACGATCTCGACGAATACCTTGGCGACGAAGGGCGCAACGGCTGGCTCCACGACGTTCACTATCGGTGTGGAAAATTGCTCGGCTGGTATCAATACGGTTGCGGCTCACTTCGAAACCGACAACCTGGATGCCGATAACCTCGCTGCGAAAAACACCGCACCAGCTGGTACGGGTGCGAGTGCTCCCGCGACGTTTGTCGACGTGCAACTGGTCGATCGCGACGGCACGACTGCTCTGAATTTGGGGCAGACGGGCACTGGCGTGGCGCCTACGTATACGGGCACGACCGGCGCCGCGACGTTGACCTATGCGGCTCGTTATATTGCAACCGGCGCAGCCACGGCCGGTGTGGTTCAGTCGTACGTCAGGTTTACGCTTGCTTATAACTAAGAAGCGACCGAAAACCTGAATATCACGGGGCGACTCCCGGCTTGATGGAAAGCGCCCCGTTTTCTATTGGATTGGAGATGTACTGCATGCGTTCATGGAAACCTCATGTTATTGCGGCTGCGATTGTTTGCAGCGTAATGGCATTCGCGACGCAAGCGGCCATTGTCATCACTGGCACTCGCGTGATCTACCCGGCGCAAAGCCGGGAGGTCGACGTTCGCATGAGTAATATTGAAAACCGTCCTGTACTGGTGCAGGCATGGCTCGACGATGGCGATGCGGCTGCAAAACCTAATGAAATCCGCGTGCCTTTCGTATTGGTGCCGGCCGTGTTTCGCGTTGAGCCGCTAAAGGGCCAATCGCTGCGCATCATGTTTGCGGGTGGAGACATGCCCACCGATCGCGAATCGGTTTACTGGCTGAACGTACTTGAAATCCCGCCGAAGCCGACGGACGCTGATGCCAAGAACCTGCTGCAAATTGCGTTGCGAACCCGCATTAAGATGTTTTACCGTCCGGCATCGCTTCATGACGATCCGGCTTCTATTGTCGTGCGAAAGCAGCTCAAATGGAGTGTCGTATTGGACCAGAAGGGCGAAACGGTCCTACGTATGAACAATCCGTCGCCATACTACATTTCGTTAGGCAGTGTTTCGTTGGGGGATGGCTCAAAGAAAGTGACACTGAGGGCCGACATGGCACCGCCGTTCGGCCACGTTGATCTTGTTCCTGAGAAGGGCAAGCTTAGCGTACCGAATTCACCGACCGTTTCCTATTCTGTGTTGAGCGATTACGGCGCGGACGTGAAAGACACCGCAATGCTCGGTGGGGCCGGTGAAGCGGAAACAAGCAAGCAGCCTGATTCTGCGCCTGAGAAGGACAAGACTGATGTAAGAGATTCGGAGGCGGGTTCCTCTCCAGGCTCCATGGATTCAGGCGCGGAAGTAAAGGGCGCTGCGCAGGTTAGTGAGGCGGGAAAAGCAAAGCAAGCCGAGTAAGACTCGCTAACAAAGTCTGTCATCCGAAAGCGAAAGGTATACGTTTGATGTCGGATGATAAGGCGGCGAATCAGTGGCGAATTGTCGAAGACGCTTGAGCCGTTGCCGCGTGAGTGGTCGTACTCGCCGAGAGGCGGACGGAGTCGTTGAAACGAAGCAGAATCGTTGCACATATAGTTCGGTATGCTAATGAAAGTGGAGAAAAGCTCAGCCGCCATCGCTGGGTTGTCGAACACACTCACGCGTGGCTCGCCGGTATCGGCAAACTGCGAATCCGTTTCAAACGAGGTCTCGATATTCAGATCGCCTTGCTCACACTTTATTGCGCAGTTATCTGCTCGCGGTTCGTAGAACAGTTTTGTTAGCGACTCTAAGTCGGCGATGGGGTGGATGCAGTGAGAAGTAAGAAGCAGTGGAGGAAGTTGCAGCGCCGTATGCACAAGCCTTTGTGCTATCACCCGCTGGCATGGGCAGCGTTTGTCGCCTCAGGCAGCGCCGCATTCAGTACCGACGCGTTGGCCGTATACGGGCCACCCGCTTCCGGTGAAAGTCGCGTGGACGATCGTGGCGGCGTTGATTCGGAAGGACTGCGGATAGGGAGTGCCGCGCCGTCGCCTGAGGCGGGCGCAACGGGTGTCGGTAAGCTGAATGTTGCACAATCCATCGCTCTAGCGGAAGTGGAATTTAACCCCGCGTTCTTTACCGGAAATGTGGCGGATCTGTCGCGCTACACGCGGGGCAATCCGGTCGCACCGGGAACGTATCCCGTTGACGTGTCCGTCAACGGCGAGGCGCGGGGACGGTTCGACGTCGTATTCGAGGCCGTGCCGGGTTCTGACATAGCGGTGCCGTGCTTTACGGTATCCGGCCTGGAGCGCCTTGGCGTGGATGTCGAGCGTGTGCTGCAGCGGTCAAAAGGCCCGGGCCGCGAAGTTGAGGGTGCGCTGCCCCCAACAACCTGCGTCGCGCTGGCGCAAGCCGTGCCGGGCTCAACAGCGGCACTCGATACAGCCGACCTGACACTTGACCTGTCCGTCCCGCAGCTCGAAATGAACAAGCGGCCGCGCGGATATGTCGATCCTTCTCGTTGGGACGATGGGATCAACGCAGGGTTGCTGCAGTACAGCCTGAGCACGTATTCGAGTCATCAATCCCCGAGTGGGGATTTCAACAGCGTCTATCTTGGTTTGCAGAGCGGGATCAACGTCGGCGGATGGCGTCTTCGTCAGTGGTCGACGGCAAATTGGCAGAATCGTGCTGCTGGCATGCATTGGCAGAGCGTCGCCTTGTATGCGCAGCACGACATCACGGCGCTGCGCAGCCAATTCACGATCGGCGACAGTTCGACAAACGGCCAGGTTTTCGACACGTTCAACGTTCGTGGCGTGCAGCTATCCAGCGACGATCGCATGTTGCCCGATTCCGCGGTGGCCTACGCGCCGGTCGTGCGTGGTGTGGCGGATACGAACGCGCGTGTGACGGTACGCCAGGCCAACAACATCCTTTACGAGACCAGCGTTCCGCCGGGGCCGTTTGAGCTTACCGATCTGCCCGCCACTGGGTATAGCGGCGATATCGAGGTGACGGTAACGGAGGCTGATGGCCGTGTGAAGCGCTTCCTTGTACCGTTCGCGGCAGTACCTCAGTTGCTGCGGCCGGGAATGTCCCGCTTCAATGTGACGGTGGGTCAATATCGCGATACGACGCTGAGCACTCAGCCTTGGGTCGCGCAAGCCACTTACCAGCACGGCTTCACTAACCTGCTGACGGCCTATGCGGGCGTGCTGGGGTCCGAGGGCTATGCGTCGGGGCTGTTGGGGGTTGCGCTCAATACGCCAGTGGGCGCATTCGCGTTCGACGTGACGACCGCTCACACCGATTTACCGAATGGGGGCAAGGGGCAGGGGTATAGCGCGCGTGCGTCGTATAACAAGGTATTGCCGACTGTAAAGACGAACTTCGCGGTGGCGGCGTATCGCTACTCGACAGCGAGCTTCTACAGCCTGCAGGATGCAGTTTATGCTCGCTACGGCACGTCCAGGACATCTAATGGCAGCCCGTACAATTCCCGTTCGCGTAATCGCGTACAACTGAGCATTACCCAGCCATTCGGCGAGGGGAGCTCCGTCTACGTTACGGGTACCTCCCAAGACTATTGGGGAGGCCGTAGAGGGTACGATCTGCAATATCAGATCGGCCTGAGCAGTGCGTTCAAGCGGGTAGGGTACTCGGTGTACGCTCAACGCACGCGCATGCAGAACTCGCAATTCAACACGCAAGTCGGCTTAAATCTCACGATTCCGTTGGGCGGTAATTCGGCTGTCAAGCGCAATATCTTTGATTCCCTGACGACTAACCTGACGCGTAGCTCGGGCGGGGATAGCACGATCCAGGCAAATGCATCGGGCAGTACGGCTGGCGTCACCCCGATCAATTACGGCGTCACCGCGTCGCGCATCGGGGCCAGCGGCAGTCGGAATGAGACGATCGGCGGCTACGGCATGTACCGGGCGCCGTATGGCACATTCGACGGCAATGCCTCAGTCGGCAATCAATCGCGCCAAGCGGCGGTCAACGCGAACGGCGCGGTGGTCGTGCATTCGGGCGGCGTCACGCTAAGTCCACCTCTCGGCACGGCCTTCGCTTTGGTCGAAGCCAAGGGGGCGCAAGGCGGCACGCTCATCAACGGGCAGGGCGCCACGATCGACCGAAATGGTTACGCGGTGATTCCTTCGCTCATGCCGTATCGCGTCAACGCTGTGGCGCTCGATCCCAGCGGCGTTTCTCTCGATGTCGACTTGCACAGCACGAGCGAGGAAGTTGTTCCTCGACTGAATTCCTTGGTCAAGGTGAAGTTGGCGACTTCGCAAGGGAAGGCGACGTTCGCCACCTTGGAGAAATCTGACGGCAAGTCGCTGCCGATGGGCACCGAGTTGTTCGACGCATCCGGAAATTCCGTCGGCGTTGTTGGCCAGGGGGGGATGGCGCTATTGCGGGGCCTCGAGGGCAACGGCAATCTGACGGCAAAGTGGGGTACGCAGCCGGGTGATCAGTGTGTGATGCCGTACGCGATTCCTCAAGGAAACACAAAGACGGGGAATTTGAGCATGGTGACGCACGTGCAGTTGAATTGTGAACTGTCGCCGGATGCGCAAAGATGAGCGGTTTATCTCAACCATCTGGTTTGAACCCAGTCAATGGATCCCACGGCCTGCACGGTCGTGGATGGATCTTCGCAAACTCAGAGATCGAGCCGGCGGCCGATACCAGTAAGGCGTCAAGATGAAGAAAGTTGTGGGTGTTTGGGGCGGCGCTCGAGCCGCCGGTTGGATGTTTGGACTTGCGGTGATCGCTTTCGTGCTGGTCAGGCCATGCAACGAAGCCTATGCGTCGCAATCGCCGAGCGTAGCGCTAACTTTCAGCGGAACCTACGTCGTGGACAGCTGCGCCGTGGTGGCCGGATATACGAATATGGCGGTGGAAATGCCGGCCGTTTCGACGCAGTCGTTGACCGCGGCCGGCCAGACCGCGGGTTCGACGGTGTTCACCATTCCCCTGCAATGCGACAGCGGGGTGGCGAATGCGCGCATCTACTTCGAAAGTGGTTCGTCGACCGATTCGAGCACGGGCAATTTGATACCGCAAAACGTAGCGGGCCAGGCCACTGCGTCGAATGTCCAGATTCGCCTATTAAACATAGATGGCACGCCGATCACAGTTGGCAATCGATCGACAATGGCGACGGTTCCGCTTCCATCGACGGGTACGGTGCCGATGAAGTTTATCGCGCAGTACTACGCGACAGGTGCGACAGGGGCCGGCGTGGTTCAGAGTTACGTGACCTACACGGTCGAGATGCCATGATCTCAGTCCTCAGTCGTGGGACAGCAGAAACTAATGTGAAAGATGCTTGAGCTACCCATCCCCTCTCTGCGCATGATGTTCGGGGACACATCGTTGCATGCAGCTTTGCTGATACAAGGCGCGCAGATTCCCGCGGTTCACCTCTGGCGCGCACGCTGTATGACGCTCGTCGAGGAGCTCCAGCAAGCGATGCGCGACGCCGGCTATTTCGAAACAGACATCGACGAGGTCAGTCTCGTGCAATGCACGTTGCTCGACGACTTGACGCTGCGCTCGCTGCCTGTGGCGCAGCGCGGCGATTGGATGCGCGAATCACTGCAGATCCGCTTTCACGACACGCAAGATGGCGCCGAAATTGTCTGCGAGCGTATCGATGCGTTGCTGCTTGGGGAGCGTCTGACGCCAGAATCCATCGAGCTGTATCGAGTCGCGCTGGAACTCGGCTTCAAGGGCGGCCAGGCGGAGCGCGATTCCTATCGCCAGCTTGTGATCACTGCACTGAACAAGCTGGGGCAAAAAGAAGTGCCGCAGCCTGCTGTGCGTACGTCGGTTGAGACGGCGGCGATGGTCCAGCGTCAGGGCGACCCGCATCGGCATTGGCCGACCAACGGCGTCATTCTGGCTGCGATCGCGGCAGCTGCGTTGTGGCTGGTCTTCAATGTGCACCTCGATCGCGCAATGGCCCGCTTGCCCGAGTACGCGCCTGTTGTGCAGGGCGGTTCTCCTTCGCAGGGGCGCCCGTGACTAGCCTGAATCGTTATCGAGCGCTGCTGATCTGGATCGCGATCCTGACGGCCGGTCTCGCATGGCTGTTTTTGCCGCTCGACTTGCAGCCGTATTGGCCTGTCGTACTGGGTGTCGTTTTGCTGATCGGAGCCGGCGTGATCGTGTTGTCCGCATACGGACAATGGCGGCTCCGCCGTAGCGCGGTCAATGTGCAGTTGGACGCAACAACAGGCGAACTGCCGGTCATTCTGGTGGTTGGCCCATACGCCGCTGCAGCATTTCCGCGCGGAGCGCAGGAGTCGACGGTTCGGCCGGAAGGGCATGCGGTATGGCTGCTCGTCAAAACCCCGGATGAACTCGCGAACACGATGACCATGGTCAAAGAATCGCACGGACGATTTCCCGATGCGGCAGTGATGCCCGTCGTTCCCGAGGGGAATACCGATGAAGCAGTGATCCGGCGAGAATTTACGCAGTGGCGGCGCGCGCTCGAAGCAACGTCTCGGCATCGCGCATGCGTCTTGCCGTGCTATCTCGCTGTCTATGCCTGCCTTGGCTCCCGTGACGATGAGGCCGTGAAGCCGGTTTGGTTCGGCGACGTCATCGACATGACCGCCGTCACGTCGAGCGTCGACAACGCGCGGCAACGCGTGCAAATGATTCGACGCCAACTGGATCACGCTTCGCTCGCGGCGGCCGAAGCCGGGCGCACTACCCGACATGCATTGGGACAGTCTGTGCTCGATTGGTTGGAGGATGCCGCGCTGCTGTCGGCACTCGCACCTTTGGCGAACACCGCCCCTTTTGCGTTGCACGGCATGCTGCTCGCCGATATCGGCTACACGCCCACCCGTGCCGGCGCGTGGACGCGATGGTTGATCGGCAAGACGGGCTTGCAACCGCGAGCAGTGGCGTCGGCGGCTCAACCGCTGCCGCTACCGAATGTCATTCCAATGCAGGTCGTTCAGACGAAGGAATACCGTCAGTACGCGTCGCGGCATACGGTTCAGCATACCGTCGCCGCCATTGCAGTCGTACTTTCGGTTTCAATTGCAGCGTCGGGCTGGAATAACGGTCAAATGGTCGCGCGTACGGCCGGCGATCTCAAAACCTATTGGGACATGCCCGACGAACAGGTTAATGCCAGGCGTGAGCTGCTTGGAGCGCTGCGAAGCGGGTACGCCGAAATGGAGCAGTACGCGAAGGGCGGCGTTCCGGTGGGATTAGGATGGGGGCTTTATCGGGGCGACGAGTTGCAGTCGGCGCTGGCGGGCGCGCTCGCAGCCTATCGCCCACCGCCCGTGGTGCTGACGCTGGATAGCCTGTCGCTGTTCGATAGCGGGAAAACCACCCTCAAGGCGGGCGCGTCGCAGAAGTTGATGAATGCCCTTCAGCTGATCCAAGCGAAGCCGGATAACCGGATTCTTATCGCTGGCCACACGGACGATGTGGGTTCGAGCGCAGTCAATTTGAGGCTCTCCGAGGCACGTGCGCGTGCCGTTCGCGACTGGTTTGTCGCCACGTCGTCATTGCCGATCACACGCTTCGCGATCCAGGGGTACGGCGACACACGCCCGCTGGCTACCAACGAGGATGCAGCGGGTCGTGCGCGAAATCGCCGAGTGGAAATCACGCTGGTACCAGACGTGGAGTCGCGCTGACTCGCGATGGCTTCTCCTGAAGCCGAAACATCAATTGTTTCGGCCTCTCTGCTCGTTGCGTTTCCAGCCCCGTTGTGAATCAATAACGCGGGATGAAACAACACATATTCGCTGCCAAAAAATATGGACTACAAAATAATATAGTTTGGGAATAGTCCTATATTGCAAAAAAACCTTGCGGCGTAGCATTCAACTGGTTGCTAGCCTGCTCCATGAAAAACAGCTGGTTTTGAGCGCCATTTGTAAATATTTTTTCGCACGACATCATGTCGGAGTACACATGTCAGCATCCAATAGTTCGCAGAAGTTCATTGCGCGTAACCGCGCACCTCGCGTACAAATCGAATACGACGTCGAAATCTACGGCTCGGAAAAAAAAGTCGAGTTGCCTTTTGTGATGGGCGTCTTGGCAGATTTGTCCGGTAAGCCACTCGAGCCGCTGCCCCCGGTCGGTGATCGCAAATTCTTCAACATCGACATCGACAATTTCGATGAACGCATGAAGGCGATGAAGCCGCGTGTGGCGTTCTCGGTGCCCAACACGCTGACGAATGACGGCCAGTTGATGGTCGATATCACGTTCGAAAGCATGGACGATTTTTCACCCGCCGCCATTGCGAAAAAAGTCGATGCTTTGTCGCAATTGCTTGACGCGCGCACGCAGCTTGCGAACCTCCAGACGTACATGGACGGGAAGTCGGGTGCGGAAAGCCTCGTTAGCAAGGTCCTGAAAGATCCGGCGCTGCTGAACGCTCTCGCAACGGCTCCGAAGCCCGTGCAAACGAAGCCCGTCGACGAGTCGGCAAGCAACGAATGATTTTCGCGATTAAAGCGAAAACAAAAATAGCCTAATACTGTGGGGAAATGATGGCTGAACGTTTATCCAAGGCTCGAGTTGAAGAGGCATCGAGCGTCAATACGCAACCCGATTTCAATGCTCTGCTGTCGCGCGAATTTAAGCCGAAAACCGAGCGCGCCCGCGAAGCGGTAGAAAGCGCGGTCAAAACTCTTGCTGAGCAGGCGTTGCTCACCTCGGTTACCGTATCGGATGACGCCTACAAGAACATCGAAGCCATTATTGGCGAAATCGACCGCAAGCTGTCCGAGCAGATCAACCTGATTCTGCATCACGACGATTTCCAGAAGCTGGAAAGCGCATGGCGCGGCCTGCATCACCTCGTCACGAACACCGAAACCGATGAGAAGCTGAAGATCCGCTTCATGGACGTGTCGAAGGAAGACCTGCGTCGCACGATGAAGCGCTACAAGGGCGTCGCGTGGGATCAAAGCCCGTTCTTCAAGCAGATCTATGAAGAAGAGTATGGTCAGTTGGGTGGCGAGCCGTACGGCTGCCTGGTGGCCGACTACTATTTCGATCACACCCCTCCGGATGTCGACCTGCTTGGCTCGATCGCGAAGGTGGCGGCTGCGGCTCACGCGCCTTTCATCACGGGCGCCGCGCCTTCGGTGCTGCAGATGGATTCCTGGCAGGAATTGGCCAATCCGCGCGATCTGACGAAGATCTTCACGCAGAACCTCGAGTACGCGCCTTGGAACTCGCTGCGCAATTCGGAGGACTCGCGCTACATCGGTTTGGCAATGCCGCGTTTCCTGTCGCGCTTGCCGTACGGCGTCAAGACCAATCCGGTCGACGAATTCAACTTCGAAGAAGCGACCGACGGCTCGGATCACCGCAAGTACGTGTGGTCCAACGCTGCATACGCGATGGCGGTGAACATCAACCGTTCGTTCAAGCACTACGGCTGGTGCACGCTGATTCGCGGCGTGGAAAGCGGCGGTGTGGTCGAAAACCTGCCGTCCCACACGTTCCCGACCGATGACGGCGGCATTGATATGAAGTGCCCGACGGAAATCGCAATTTCCGACCGTCGCGAAGCAGAACTCGCGAAGAACGGTTTCATCCCGCTGATCCACCGCAAGAACACCGACTACGCGGCATTTATCGGTGCGCAGTCGCTGCAAAAGCCGGTCGAGTACTACGATCCGGACGCCACCGCGAACGCCAACCTGTCCGCGCGTCTTCCGTATCTATTCGCATGCTCGCGCTTTGCGCATTATCTGAAGTGCATCGTTCGCGACAAGATCGGTTCATTCAAGGAACGCGAAGAAATGCAGCAATGGCTCAACGAATGGGTCATGAACTACGTCGATGCCGATCCGGCCAACTCGTCTCAGGAAACCAAGGCGCGTCGTCCGCTGGCTGCTGCTGAAGTCGTGGTCGAGGATGTCGAAGGCAACCCGGGCTACTACCAGGCGAAGTTCTTCCTGCGTCCGCACTTCCAGCTGGAAGGCCTGACGGTGTCGTTGCGTCTCGTTGCCAAGCTCCCGCTGGTGAAGGAAGCCGCTTAACAAATACGCGGCGCGTGTGAAGGAGGGAGCTCTCCGAAGCGAGCCTTCGGAGAACTCCCTCTCGATCAACATCGCTTCCTGCTCAATAGCTCAGTGCGCCCGCGGCTTGCCCATGCAGGTCGCGGGTGCTGGGTTGTCAGTTGCAATCCGGCTCGGATTAGGGGCCGTTTGTGCTACGGGGCATTGGTATATCTGGATTGCCAATCTGGATGAGCGGTGGACAGGCGCTCATTAAATATTCCTGGCCGTCACAGCAGTATTTAAATTAACTAAGCACTAAGGAGTATTTCCATGGCGCAAGACATCTTCCTCAAGATTAACGGCATCGACGGTGAATCGGAAGACGCTAGTCACAAGAGCGAAATCGAAGTTCTGAGCTGGGCGTGGAGCGTCTCGCAGCAGGCCAACATGCACGCCGGTTCCGGCGGCGGTGCTGGCAAGGCGACCGTCGACGATTTCACGTTCGACCACTACATCGACTGCGCGACCCCGAATCTGACGCAGTACTGTCTGACCGGCAAGCACATCGATGAAGCGAAGCTTGTGGTGCGCAAGGCCGGCGGCAACCCGCTGGAGTACATCAAGTTCACGATGAACGACGTGCTGGTGACGCAAGTCAGCCCGTCCGGCGTCAGCAACTCCGAATCGCGTCCGACCGAAACGGTGCGCCTGTCGTTCTCCCGCATGAAGCAGGAATATGTGGTGCAGAACGCCCAAGGCGGTAGCGGTGGCGCAATTACGGCAACGTTCGACGTCAAGAAGAACACTGCTTAAGCTGCAAGACGGGTCTTCCTGGATCGTGACCTCGCCAATCTTTGGCGAGGTTTCCGTGGCTGTGACCAGAGTGCCAAACAACCTGTGGGAAATGTGGTCAGCACGGCATCAGACCACAATGATCGCGGAATTCCTGACTCATTTTGATGGTTCCGAACTTTCTTTCGCAATTCGCCACGCGGCGCCGCATCTTCCGATGGCTTGCCGTCAGCGGAATGTGCTTTTGGCTAGCTGCATGCGGCAGCAGTAGTCCGACGGTTAAAGAGCAAACCGACCTGCGGGTCCAGGTTGTCGCGAGTGCGGCTGTCAATCCGGACGACTGGGGACGAGCGGCTCCCATCATGGTGCGGGTTTATGAATTTAAGTCCGCCACGGCATTCGAGAGCGCCGATTTCTTCACGCTCCAGAACGAGGGCAAGAAGGTGTTAGGCGATGACGTGCTTGCGGTCGACGAATTTATTTTGCGCCCTGGCGACGAGCGCGAAATTCGCCGCAAGTCCAATCAGGCAACAACGGCCGTCGGTGTGCTAGCCGGTTACCGCGAGCTCGGCAAAACGGTTTGGCGTGACGTCTACCGGTTGCCGAGGGCGCCAGACGCTGCATGGTACAGGGCAGCGATTCCAGACAAGAAGCAGAAGCTGACTGTACGTCTTGAGCAGCGAGCTGTTTCGATTAAAGAGTCAGATTAATTGCGATGAGTTGGTATAACAAGGTCGTTTGGAGTGAGGGGCTTTTCCTGCGCCCGCAATTGTTTCAGCAACAGGAGCGCTACTTCGAGTACTTTGCGCATAAGCGCAGCGCTGCGCTCAGTCCGTTTTTCTGGGGTTTCAGTCAATATGAAATCGACCAGGAGTCGCTGTCGTTCGGCAAGCTGGTGTTCAAGAGCGGTTCGGGCGTCTTTCCGGACGGTACGCCGTTCGACATACCGGGGCATACACCGCCGCCGCAGCCGCTGACGATCGCGCCCGAACATCAAGACCAGGTGATCTATCTGGCTGTGCCGTTGCGCCTGCCGAATACGGAAGAGACGGCGCTCGTCGAGCAAAGCGGCTCGCTCGCCCGCTATCTGGCTTTCGATGACGAATTGCGTGACAGCAATGCAATTGGGCAAGGGCCGAAACCCGTGCAACTGGCGAATTTGCGCCTGCGTTTGATTCCGGAAAAGGAACTGACGCGGTCATGGATCGGCATCGCGTTGACACGCGTGAAGGCGCTGCATGCGGACGGCGCCGTATCGCTGCGCAGCTCCGACCACATTCCCCCTGTTACCAGCTATGGGGCAAATCCGCTATTACGCGAATGGACGTTGCAGTTGCATGGCCTCGCCAGGTTGCGCGCCGACGCGCTGGCGGCCCGTTTGTCAGGCAGCGACGGAAAAGCGAGCGCTGCCGCCGAGGTCGCGGACTATCTGCTGCTTCAGGTGCTGAACCGGTACGAGCCCTTGCTGCATCACGTTTGCCAAATCGAAGAGACCGCACCGGTTGAGCTGTATCGCGAATTGGCGACGCTTTCTGGCGAGCTTTCGACGTTCGTGCGCCCGCAAACCCGGCGTCCGCTCGTCGCGCCAGGATATGACCATGCGCAGCTTTACGGAAGTATCAAGCCGCTGGTCGATGAGATCCACTTCCAACTCAATCAAGTGCTGATTCGCGGCGCGCAGCCTATTCCGCTGACGGAACAGGCGCACGGCATTCGCACGGCCAGCATGCTGCCGAGCGAACTCGCGGGTTATTCGAGCCTGGTGCTCGCGGTTGGGGCGCAAATGTCGCCGGATGTGCTGCAGCAGCAATTCGCCGCGCAAACGAAGATCAGCCAGCCGCAGCGGCTGCCGGAGCTCATTCGCTCGCACCTGCCGGGCTTGACGATGTCGCCGCTGCCGGTGCCGCCACGGCAGATTCCGTTCAACTCGGGCTTCATCTATTTCGAACTGTCGCGCGCCGGTCCGTTCTGGGAGCAGATCGCGCAGCAAGGCGGTTTGGCGATGCATATCGCGGGCCACTTCCCCGAACTCAAGCTTGAATTGTGGGGAGTGCGTCAGAAATGAGCAACACACACGGCGATAACGCCTTCGATTTTTTGTCGGATGCTGACGAGCCCGGCATGAATCGTCGTGCGCAAGGCGCGTTTCAGGCAGAACGGGGCCGCGCAGCAGGAGGTTCCGAACGGGAGCCAGTCGTGGACCTCGGCACCTTCGACCCGCCGGAGGACATGCAGAGCCGGCTGGAGACGGTGCTGGCGGCCCCGAACCGTGTTCAGGAAGCTGCGCAGCCGCTCTTGCGCATGCTGGCCGATATGCCGGCCTCGCTAGACTCGGAGGCCGCGATCGCCAGCTTGCGTGCACTGCTCGTGCGCGAGGTCATCGCGTTCCAGAGGCTGTGCGACAAGGCGAATTTGCCGTGGAAGTACATGGCGGCCGTACGCTACAGCCTCTGTACGGCCCTTGACGAAGCCGCGAACCGCACGCGTTGGGGCGGCGGGGGCGTATGGGCGGCCAAGAGCCTTTTGATCACGTTCGAAGGCGAAGTCGACGGCGGCGAAAAATTCTTCTTGCTGATTGGCCGCATGGCGACCGATCCCCAGGAATATGTCGATGTCCTGGAAGTCATGTACCGCATTCTCGGCTTGGGATTCGAGGGGCGCTATAGCGTCGTGGTCGACGGGCGCCGCCATCTCGAGCAGATTCGGCAGCGGCTGTTGACGCTCGTCAGTGGAGCGCGCGATACGATGCGGCTGGAACTGTCGCCTCATTGGCGCGGCGAAGAGCCGGGGCAGATGCGTCTACTGAACAGCGTGCCGGTATGGGCGACGGCGAGCGTGGCCGCGTTGCTCATATTCGGCCTCTTTGCCTGGTACAAGTATCAGCTATTGTCCGTCAGCAACGGCCTGGAGGCGCGAATCCTGGCGATCGGCAAGCAAGCGCCGGTTGCACAGCGCTTGCGGTTATCCGTGCTGCTGAAGAATGAGATTGCACGCGGCCTCGTCACGGTCGATGAGGACAGCCGCCACAGTAGCGTGGTCTTCAACGGGGATTACATGTTCGTCCCCGGGCAAAGTCGCGTTCGTCCGGAAATCGACCCGGTACTCGCAAAGGTGGCGCAAGAAGTGGCTCGCGTCGGCGGCAAAGTCACTGTCGTCGGCCATACCGACAGTCAGGCTATCCACACCGCGGAATTCCCCAACAACCAGGTGCTGTCCGAAAAACGTGCTGCATTTGTCGCAGATATCCTGAAATCGTATGGAACCCCCGCAAATCGCATTCAATCGATCGGCAAGGGTGATACGCAACCTGTCGCTGGTAACGCCACGGCAGATGACCGTTCCCGCAATCGGCGCGTGGAAATCGTGGTCACGCAGTAACGGGAAAGCCTGGAATGTCCTACTTAAATCGCTTCTTTAAGTTTATTTTTTCGCGCCGGACGCTGATGTTCGTGGCAATCGTCCTGGTCGCCGCGGCGGTCTGGTTCATCGGCCCGCTGGTTGCATTCGGCGAGTATCGCCCGTTGGAGAGCGTCTCCTCGCGCGTGTTCGTGATCGTCGTTTTGCTGGTACTGCTGTTGCTTTGGCTGCTGAAATGGTCGTTGAGCATTATCGCGATTGCCGTGCTGTGCCTGGCGCTGTGGCATCTCGGCCCGCTGCTGGCGTTCGGCGATGCCCATCCGCTCGCGCCGAGGTGGGCCCGTGTGCTGCTGATTTCGGTGCTGGTCGCGTGCTATGCCGCCTATTGGCTATACCGTCTGTGGCAGGCAATGCGCAGCGATAAAGCAATGCTTGAGCGTATTCTGAATCCGTTTTCCAGCAAGCCCAAGATGGATCAAGTTGCGGGAAACGAAATTCGCGCTGTCAATTCGGTGGTCGCCAAGGCGATCGAAAAGCTCAAGCGGATGCGCAACAGTTCGATGGGATTGCGCCGTCTGCTCGAGAATCAACGCTATCTGTACGAATTGCCGTGGTACATGGTGATCGGCTCGTCGGGCGCGGGTAAAACGACGTTGATCCTGAACTCAGGTCTGGCGTTTCCAGAAGCCGACCAAATGAGTGCGTCATCGATCAAGAGTCGCGTCGAAACGAGTAACTGCGATTGGTGGTTCACCAATGAGGCAGTCCTGATCGATACGGCGGGCCGTTATACCGTGCAGGACGATGCGTCGGCCGGCGGCGGCGAGGATGGCAACGCCACCCGCGTGAATGCGGCGGAATGGCACGGGTTCCTCGGGGCGTTGCGCAAGCGCCGGCCGCGCGCGCCGATCAACGGTGCGTTGCTGACGGTTTCCGTCGAGGAACTGCTGCGTAAGTCGGCGGCCGAGCGCGTCGCGCTTGCTGCGGCGATGCGCGCCCGCTTGGGCGAATTGCGCCAGCAACTCGGCATCCGTTTCCCGGTGTACGTGCTGGTCACGAAGCTTGATCTGTTGCCGGGATTTTCCGACTATTTCAAGTCGCTGACCGCGGAAGGTAGGGCGCAGATCCTGGGATTCACGCTGCCTTACCAGGAGGATCGCGAACAAGGCGATCGCCGCGAGTTGCGCCAGAGCTGCGCGGGTGAAATTCAGTTGCTCGAGCGCAGGCTGGAAGATGGCATCAATGTCCGCTTGCAAGAGGAGTACGAGGCCGATCGGCGCAAGAAGCTCTACGCATTGCCGGGCGAGTTCCGCAGCTTGTCCTCGCAGCTGATCGAATTGATCGGGCTCGTTTTCCTTGATTCGAAATACGACGATACGCAGTTGAACAGCACGCTGCGCGGCGTGTACTTCACGAGTGCGGCGCAGACTCACGACGTGGTTCCGGCAGATCAGACGACGCTGTTCCAGCGTCTGCGGCGTGGGCTGGCCGGTCTGGTTGGCGACGGCGGTGCGGCAGCGTCCGGCGCCGCACCAGTTGGTCATCGCGGTTACTTCCTGCGCAACCTCTTCCAGCGGGTCATTCTTGCCGAAGGGCATCTCGTGCGGCCGAATTTGCGTTGGGAGTTCCGGTTCCGCGCGCTACGCGTGGTGGGGCATCTGCTTTCGATCGTCGTGGCCGTGTGGCTGATCGGTGCGCTGATGGTGAGTTCCGACAACAACCGCGAGTATCTGGCGGCCATCGGCAAGAAGGCCGATACGCTTGCCTCGCAGGTGCTGACGTTCCGCAAGGCTCCGCAAATGGGCGCAATGGCTGGCGTGCTCTCGGCATCGCACAATCTGCCGCAGTTTCAGAACGTGGATCTGAACAGCCCGGGTGGCGTGTTTCGCTACGGCCTCTATTCGGCGCCGGGGGTTGTCGATGCCTCCGCCACGACCTACGCCAATTTGTCGAACCAGATGATGTTGCCCCAGATCGCGAACCGGCTCGAATCGGTATTGGGTACCCAACTGAGCGCGGGGGATGCGGAGGGGGTTTATCGCACGCTGTCGATTTACCTGATGCTGTACGACAAGGCGCACTACGACGCGAAGGCAATCAAGAGCTGGGTATTGAGTGACTGGGAACGCGCCGATAGCGCCTCCTCCATGGGGGACCGCAACGTCATTGCTGGACATCTGGATGCGTTGTTTGCCGATGACAAGCCCGTGGCGCCGAGCGTTTCGCAGAATGCCGATCTGGTGCGGCGCGCTCGCGATTTCCTGGGCCGTAATCCGGTATCGGGGCGGCTTTATGAACGCGCCACGGCGGAGATGGCGAAGGACGCGCCGGAGAACGTCACGCTGATACGAGCGGCCGGCCCACAGGCGACTTCGGTGTTCGCCTTGGTAGCCGGATCGACGCTGGTGAGGGGTATACCGGGCCTCTATACGTACGAGGGGTACCACGAGGTTTTTAATAAGCGCCTGCCCGAATTTCTCGCGCAGGCGCAAAGCCGGGATGCGTGGGTCATGGGCCGCAGCGACGCCGTTTCGAAATTGGCTGGCGCAGCGCAAGGCGGCGTGTTCCGCTCGAACAAGGAGCCGCTGGCGAATGAGATTCGGCGCCAATATCTGACCGACTACGGCAATTATTGGCAGCAATTCCTGGCGGACGTCCGGCCCGTTTCCGGCAGCACGGACAGCACGCTTGCGCTCGACCTACAGACGCTGCGAACGCTGGCTGCGCCGGATTCGCCTCTGGCACGGCTCGCGCGCACGGCGGCGCATGAAACATCGCTGTCGGTTGCCGACAGCGCCGATGATTCCTCTCTGACTGATGCGGCGATGGCGGCGGTCAGCCAGCGCTCCAGAACGGCGCGAGCCGCCAGCGCAGTAGCTGGTGCCACTGCGACCATCGGGCAGCTGGCGCAACTAAAACTGGAGAAGGAACTGGTGGACAACCGGTTTGCCGCATTGCGAGAAGTCGTGACCGGGCAAGCCGATACGGGAAGCGGTCCGGCGCTGGAGAAAGTGACGAGCGCAAGCGGCGGTGCACTGCAGCTCGACGCCATCATCGGCTTGATCAACCAGCAGTACGTCCGTTTGGTGGTGGCCGGCAACGCGTTGTCGACCAACAGCATGCCACCGCCGGAAGACATCGGCACCACGTTGCAGATGGAAGCCGAAAAACTGCCGGCACCGTTCCGTGCGGTGCTGGCCGGGGTTGCGTCGCAATCGATGCAGAAAGTGGATCAGGGGGTGGGGGTACTGTTGGCATTGCAGGTCGACTCGAGCGTCGGGGACCAGTGCCGCCGTGCGATCGAAGGCAAGTACCCGTTCGCGGCCAGTTCCCAGGAAGTCGACATTGATGACTTCAATCGCGTGTTCGCGTCGGGAGGTTTGCTCGACGACTTCTTCCAGAAGACGCTCGCGAGCCAGGTGGACACCAGCATCCGGCCTTGGCGCTACAAGTCGGTGAGTCCGGGCATGCCACCCATCCGGGGCCCGAGCCTCGAGCCGTTCGAGCGCGCCGCGGCGATTCGTCAGGCATTTTTCCGCGATCCCGGTTCTACTCGGATGGCCTGGAAGATGGGCGTGAAGGTCGTGTCGATGGACCCGGAAATCACCGAGTTGGCGATAGATATCGACGGCCAGACCATGCGTTACGCGCACGGTCCTGTGACGGTGTTTCCGGTGACCTGGCCTGGCCCGCGCGGCGGCTCGATGGCTGGAATAACGGCCAACCCGCGCGTTCGACCGGATACCTCGACCATCATGTCAGATGGACCGTGGGCGTTGTTTCGTTTGATCGACCGTGGCCGATTGACTGGTACGTCCTCGTCGAGTCGGTTGGCGGTGGATTACGACTTCGATGACCGTCACGCTGCGCTCGAACTGGTGTCCAGCGGTCAGTCGAATCCGTTTTCGAGCAGTTTGATGAAGGGTTTCCGTTGCCCTGGCGGCGGCATGGGAGGCTGAAGCTCGCGCAGGTCTTCGGCGCCTCTGTCGCGTGGGCGGAGGCGGGAAAGCTGTAGCAGTGGTTTGAAAACTACCCCGAATTGACGCCGATTGATGGCGTGGTCGATCGTTTTTGCCGGGGGGAGATTGCTGAATATACGAAGCGTCAATGACGCAAAGGCCGGCGTTGAATGGACCGGTGATATGAAGTTGTTTTTGACGAGTAGGATCGAGAGGAGTGCATGTCAAAAAGCCCTTTGAAAATTCCTGTTTCACAGGACCGCACCGTAACTGTCGCTAGTGCGGCGATGCCGCAAGTGCTCGGACAACCCGCCCTTCAGTTCTTGTCGATGCGTGGAAAGGAACGTCTGGGCAAGCTTTTTCGATACGAGTTGCTATTGCGCACGCCGGACGACTATAGCGTCCCGCTCGCGTCCAGTGCCAACCTGGATCTGAAAGCATTGCTGGGCAAAGAAGTGACCGTCATGATTCAACTCGACGGCATGGGTACGGGCGTACTCGGCGGTGTCGGCGCCGGCAAGCGGGAGATCAGCGGTCTCATCGTGAGCGCAGCCTATCTGCGTCAGGAAAACCGTTACAACGTGTATCGCGTGATCCTGCAGCCGTGGCTGTGGCTGGCGACACTCACGACTGACTACAAGATATTTCAGGATAAGACCGTCATCGAGATCCTCGATGAGGTACTGAAGGACTATCCGTATCCGGTGGAAAAGCGTCTGGATGTCGCCAAATATTCTGTCCACGGCGATAGCGAGCGCAATGAACCACGCGCATTTCAGGTGCAGTATGGCGAAACGGATTTCAAATTCATCCAACGCTTGATGGAAGAGTGGGGGATCTATTGGTTCTTCGAGCACTCCGACGGCAAGCATCGACTGGTGCTTTGCGATCATATTGGCGCGCACCGTGAGTCGGACAGTGAAGCGTACAAGACGATCACCTACCACCCGCAGGACGACAAGATCGACGAGGAGTACATCAGCGATTTCTCCGTGAACGAGGCGCTGTGCTCCGGCCGGGTGTCGATCGACGATTTCGATTTCACGCGTCCAAATGCTGACTTGACCGCGATCAATCAACAGCCGCGCGATACGAGCTGGAATACGCAAGAGCGTTACGAGTGGCCGGGCGACTACACCGGCAGCAAGCACGGAGAACTGATTAGCCGCGTTCGGATGGAAGAGTTGCGCGCACCCGGTACGCGTGCTCGAGGCGAGGGAAATGTGCGTGGACTCGCATGCGGGCAAACGTTCGTGCTGTCGAATTACAGCCAGATGGACGGCAATCGGGAATATCTCGTGATCGAATCGGATTTCGGTCTGACCGAGACTGCCGATGAATCCGGGAGCGGTTATAGCTACGAGTGCACGAACGTGTTTGATGTGCAGCCGACGAGCGAAGTCTTCCGGCTTCCACGTAATACACTCAAGCCGACGGTCAGCGGCCCGCAGTCAGCCATCGTTGTGGGCCCAGCAGGCAACGAACTGTGGACCGACGAATTCGGGCGCGTCAAGGTTCGCTTCGTTTGGGACCGGTACGGCAAGAACGATGAAGGCGATTCCTGCTGGGTGCGCGTCAGCCAAGCCTGGGCCGGCGTGAACTTCGGCGGTATCTATATTCCCCGGATCGGCCAGGAGGTCATTGTCGATTTTTGGAATGGCGACCCGGATCGCCCGCTGATTGCCGGCAGCCTCTACAACAGCGTCACGCGTCCCCCTTGGGAACTGCCGGGCAACGCGACGCAGAGCGGGTTCATGAGCCGAACCATCACCGGCGGCAAGCAGAACTACAACGGCATTCGTTTTGAAGACAAGACGGGGGCCGAGGAAGTCATGCTGCAGGCGGAGAAGGACATGAACCGCCTGACCAAGAATAACGAGTCGCATACGGTGGGAGCGAGCCTCTCATTGGGAGTGGGTTTGGACCTTAGCCAGATCATTGGCGCCGCCTATAGCCGTAACGTGATCGGTGCGTCTAGCTATTCCACCGGCGGAGCTGAGTCGACCAATGTGGGCGGCGCTCGTGCGGTAAATGTGGGCGGTGCGGCTTCGATGTCGGTAGGGGGGGCTTATTCGATCACGGTGGGTGGCGCTTTCTC
This sequence comes from Paraburkholderia sp. FW306-02-B, assembly GCF_058782725.1. Classification (NCBI taxonomy): domain Bacteria; kingdom Pseudomonadati; phylum Pseudomonadota; class Betaproteobacteria; order Burkholderiales; family Burkholderiaceae; genus Paraburkholderia; species Paraburkholderia sp. FW306-02-B. The sequence continues at coordinate 3,047,916 of NZ_JBYSXZ010000002.1, read as the reverse complement.
GATCGTATGCGGCAGCGCTTCGTTGAGCATGACCTCCGACGGGACGATCAAGCTTATCGGCTCACAGGTCCGTGTGGAGGGCAGTAACCAAGTGGTGGTGCAAGGCTCGCCATTGGATTTGAATCCGGGGGATTCTGATTGCAACGGTGGTGGTGGTGGTGGTGGTGGTGGCGGAGGTGGGGGCGGTGCAGTTCCGCCAGTACCGGTGGGACTTGGCATGCTACAGCTTGGGGTATGGCGAGAAATATCGGAACCGGAGCCAACGGAACCGCCGCCAACGGAACCGCCGCCAACGGAACCGGAGCCAAGCGATACATGGTAAGGCCGGGTTTTAGTGTGCGACATACGGGGTGCAAATCGCGCCCCGATGCGCATGATCTTGTTCACCCTCACGAGAGGAATCTTCGCTATGAATCCAGCTGCCAGACTTGGAGACCCGATCGGCCACGGCGGCTCGATTACCAGCGGCTCAGGGAATGTCTTTATTAACGGAATACCGGCGGCTGTGGTTGGCATGAGCCTGGCGGTTTGCTCTATCCATCCGTCTGCGCAGGCTGTAGTCCAAGGCTCGAGTACGGTGACTATCAACAATATTCCGGCGGCGTACGTTTCGGGCCTGATATCGTGCGGCGCACCGATTGTCGTGGGTTCTCCTGACGTATTGATCGGTGGGTGAGCCGAATCCTGGGTGATTTGCGGAGGTTGATGTGACGACCGGCATTGGAGGCTTGGGCGGCGTGCTGGTCGGATTGCCGGGCATTTTGATGGAATCGCTGGATGCGGCGCCCTGGATTGATCCCTGCCGGCGCTTGCCCGACGTGGCGGACCGCTATGGCGTGCGACGTGCACTGTCCGGCACGTTGTGCGGTTCGGTGGACATGATAGCGGGCGCCGTGATTTGTCTTCCTGAGCGAGAAACCGACTTCGCTTTGCGCGGGCGGCTTCCTATCGAATGGTCGCGTTTTTACTCCAGTACGCTGCACGTAAGCGGCATGCTCGGAGCGGGTTGGCGGACCGGCTGGGAAGTCACGCTGCGCCGGGAAGGCGAAACGCTGACGTATTTCGACGAGCACGGCCGCGCGCTGACGGTGCCGTTTCCCGCTCGCGGGTCGCAGGTCATCATCTCGTCGGAGCAATTGCATGTGGCTCACCTGCCGGATGGCCGCCTGGTCGTGGCCGATCTTACGCCGCGTTATCGCGTGTTCGGCGATTTCGACGCGCACGGCGTCGCGAGACTGAAGTACATCGAAGATCTTCACCAGCAACGCATCGGGTGTGTCTGGGATGCCGAGGGCCGTTTGCTTAGGATGCGCGGCACCTGCGGTCACGAGCTGAGAATGCACTACGATCCGGCGACAGGCTCGCGCCTGGTCGCCATTGAATGTGTGGATGGCGGCCCGACGGGCATGCTGGTCCAATATGGCTTCAACGAGGACGGCCAACTCGCCGAAGTTCGCAATCGCCTCGGCGATACGGTGCGCCGCTTTGCCTACCGCGACGGGCGAATCATCGAGGAAACCGGGCCGCTTGGACGGGTGACGCGCTACGCATGGCAAACGTTCGGCGGCACTGCACGCGTCGTCGAGAGAGCAACTTGCGATGGCGCGCGCGAGCGGTGTTCGTACCGGCTCGAAACACGCACCAGTGAGGTGACCGATGTCTTTGGCCATACCGCGTATTGGCAATACGACGAGCGCGGTCGCGTGGTTTCGCATAGGGATTTCGATGGACGATGCTACAAGTTCCAGTACCACGGAACGGGTTCGCCAAGCACGCTTTGGCTGCCTGGTGAGCGCGTCGTCCGGCTGGACTACGATCAGCTTGGGCGCGTCGCCCAGGAAACCGATCCGCTTGGGCAGTCACGCTCGACGCTGTACGCCTTCGCCACGTGCGAACCGCTAGTTATTACGTTGAACGACCGCCGTACCTGGATCTGGCGGCGCAATGATCGCGTTCAACCGGTGCAATGCCAGTCTCCGTCGGGAGAGATCACGCGTATCGAGTATGGTGGCGATGGCTTGCCGACGCGGTGTGCGGACGTGCAAGGACGCGTGACGACGCTCGAGCACAACGCTTGGGGGCAGGTGACGCGGCGCACTTCCGCCGAGGGCGATGCCACCCGGTACGACTACGACATCAATGGCCACCTTGCCGCCATTACCGATGTCTTGGGGGCGGTCACGCATTTCGAGCGCGATGGCCTTGGCCGGCCGCTGACCGTGACGCGGGCGGACGGCCGGCACGAGCGCCATGTCTGGAATGCCGCGGGTCAGAGAATTTCATTCGTCGGGGCGGGCGGGCAAAGCCGGCATTGGCATCGGGATCGTCGCGGCCATGTGGTGCGTGCGATCGACGAAGAGGGGCACGTTATTGCGTACGGCTACGATGCGCACGGTCGCCGGATACGCGTCGAGAGCGGGAACGGTGCCACGCAGACGCTGGAATGGGACGCGGCCGGACGCTTGCGAACGATTGCCGACGCGGACGGTGTGTCCCGCACGTTCGCCTATACGAATGCCGGTCAGGTACAAAAAATCACGACAAAGGCCGGGACGCACGAGCGTCACGAAACGTTTTCATACGATGTGATGGGCCACTTGATCTGTCGTGACACGTCGCACAATCGCTACGTCTACACCTATTCCGCGCGAGGGCTGCTGGAGGAGGTCAACCGCACACCAACGAAGGAAGGGGTGACGCTGGGCATCGTGGCAGATGCGATTCGTTTCGAATACGACGCCAGGGGACGGCTGCTGGCCGAACAAGGTACGAACGGCGAGTTGCGCTATGGATACGATCCGTCCGGCCGGTTGATCTCGACCAGATTGCCGCACGGCCAACTACTGAAAATGCCGCGATATGCGACGGGTGCGATGGCGTATGCGGAATTGGGCGAGCACCGTATTACGCAATTTTGGTACGACCCGATGCAGCGCGAAATCTTGCGTACGCAAGGTGTGTTGTTTACCCAAACCGACTATACGGCACTGGGATGGCCTTCGTCGTGGCGATCGGTCTCCTCTAACGGAACGTCTGGGCCAGCGACGCCGTCGGCAAGCGACATGCAGCTATGGCGCGAGGTTCATTATCACGCTAGCGGCACTGTGGTTCAGGTGGATGACGGAGCTCGCGGCGCGACTTATTACGATTACGACCGGCGGGGCCGCTTGCTGCGCTGTGTTTCGGATCGTCTGGGTATCGAGTATTTCACGTGGGATGCAGCCGGTAATCTGCTCGACACGCCGGGCGGGAATTGGCTGCCGGCGATCTATTCCAATCATCGTTTGCGGGAAAGCCGCGGGTACCGCTATGCATACGATGTATGGGGACAGGTCGTCGAGAAGAAGGGCCGCGACTACACATTGTTGCTGAAGTGGGACGCCGAAGGGCATCTTATCGCCGCGCGGCGCAAGGGACGGACGGTGCGTTATCAATACGATGCCCTAGGACGGCGCATCAGCAAATCTGTCGAATCGGCTTCGACACGTCACTCGCTCGCTCAAGTGCAAGCGGAGACTACGCGATTTCTTTGGCAAGGCGATCGCTTAGTGCAGGAATGTGGTGATGGTAAGGTTCGGACTTATCTATATCAGCGGATCTGCGGCGATTCCGCAGGACATGCGCCGCTGGCCTGTGTCGATCAGGTTCTCCTCGACAACGGCGAGATGGCACAGGCATGGGTCTATCACTATCACACCGACGCCGCGGGCACCGCCATCGCGCTGACCGATGGCGACGGCAAGCTGATTTGGCGCGGACACTATCAGGCTTGGGGAAATCTCGTCGCGCAAGAAGGAGGCCTTGGCCGCACTTCGCAACCGCTGCGGTTTGCGGGTCAGTACGCGGACGAGGAAACGGCGCTTCACTACAACGGCTTGCGTGTCTACGACCCGGATGCCGGGCGCTATCTTAGCCCGGATCGCAGCGGCCCAGGCGGTACCAGTCCATATCAATATGCACCGAACCCGCTGACCGTATGTAATCCGCTCGGGCGAGCCGTTCCGGTTCGACCGGCGCATCGCGGCGCCGGAGTGACCGTTTCAGGTTTGGATGGGTTGCTTGACTCGAGCCAACGGCCCGCCCGCGTCGTCGAGCAACTCGACGACGTAACCGGCTGGGACCTGGTTTAGCCTGGATTCGAAGATTAGATGGATGTCGAGCCAGTCGCCGTTTATGCGCTCGGTCAGCGCTTGCGCGTTCAGCGTTGTGTGATAGATAGCAACACCGCTGTCGTCGCATACGACGGCATTAGCGGCTGCAGCCGATGACAGTACGCCAAGCGTGGCTGGGCTAAGCGCGTGTTCGTCGAACACATTCCGATGCTGGCAGATGCGAACATCGTTGGAACGTAGCAAGGACGCTGTCCAGGTTGCCTCGGAAGCCGGGAGCGGCGTGTTTAGTGTCGGCGGCACATTATCCAATGTGGCCTGTTGCACACCGCGATGCGCAAAGCTGATGCCCGCGAAAACTTCGTATTGAGTCAGCGTGCGCGCGGAGCCAAAGCCATACTTGCCGAAGTCGATCTGCGATGGCGCGTGTCCGTCCATGCCGAATAGCACGCGGTTGCGCTGATGCGAAGCATCGTTGCGCTCTACCCAATGCAGGGGAACATCACCTGCGTTCTTGGCCTCCCTTGTGTGATCGTTCCACATTTTCGGGCGGTATTTTCGCATGTACTCATGCCAGGCGATCAGCCGATGCGGATGGTACAGGTCGTACCCGTGCGTGAAGGCGCGCACCGCGATCGAAATTTCCTCACCATGGAAGAAATAGAATGGGTCGTGCTGGACCGCTTCCGTAAAGTGCCCATCTGCGAACGCGAAATGCGCACTGTAGAACCGGGCCGGAACGGGGCGCTCACGTATCAGCCGGTCGGGGAAGGGCTTTGCGTGGAAGAACACCGTGCCTTCCGGACTAAAGCGGCCAAAGGCCAACAGCGCCGGATAGTTTGTGCGAGCGGCGGGATCGTTATCGGGATTAAACGAAGGAAGATAGGCGGTGAGTACCGGTTTGGGGCTTTCCGCGCGTAGCGATTCCAGCATGTCGATCAGTCGACGATCCCACTCCGCGACGAAGCGGTGATGTGAGTCGAGTTGCAACGTGTACCGCTCGCCACCGTAGTGCTGCTGGATGAGATTGCGGGCCCAGCAGGCCCCTTGCGTTTGCAGGTGGGGCACGTCGATCAATACGATCTTCGCACCGCTATGAGTCAGGGCATGCACCATTCGGCCGTCAACGGTATCGAAGTGCCACGCCCCGAAACCCTGTTTCCAGAATTCGCCGAGTGTCTCCTCCGGGCCGTGCTGCCAGCAGACAACGGCGCGCAGCAGTTCCGGCCGACTCGACTTTTCGATCAGATCGAGCAGGGTCGGAATCAGCTGTGAATCGCGGTAGCTGGCGATCTGGACAAAGATGGTGTTTTCCGTGGCTTCAGATGCGGATAGATCAGTCATGCGTGTGCCGCGAGCGCGGTGATCAGAGGATGGTCAGGGTGACGGTTGCCGTGGCTTCGATCTTGCCTGCCGTCGGCGCCGTGCTGCCGACGCGCAGCACGGTTGCATTCATCCTGAACGCCGATTGCATTTCGCCGCCGGGCGTATGCACGAGCGAACTGGTGGCGTCGTTAGGCTTGAGGACGGTGCCGGTCGAGGTTTCTTGCAGGCGAATCGCCAGGTTGTTGGCGCCGGTGTTTTTGAGCAAACTTGGGTTGTTCGTATCCGGTGTGCCGGATAGCGTGGCGGTCACGGTGACCGGGGGTGTCGGGCCGGAGCAGCGCACGTTGAAGTTGACGGGCTGGGTTGGGCCGTCGGTCGTCGAAACCGAGTGCGGGCCGAACTGGCCGAAATCGATGTTCAACGCGCTGGAGTCGACTTGACAGCTCGGCAGCACCTTGATGTTCGTATTGTTGGCGGAGACGGTCATAACGGTCTGACCGACTTGAGTGATGAGTTGGCCGACTGTACCGAAGGCAACCACGACGTTGCTGGCAATGTCGCCGGTCTTGTACAAAACGATGCTCATCTGGCTTCCGGTCGGAAGCCTAATGTAGGTGAGATGGTCCACACCTGGTACGACATCTGAATGACGCGGCCACGCTACCGGTGTGCCGCCCACAATGGTGAAAAGTTGGAAGCCGACACCCGTCACATTGGTGTTGTAGATGGTGCCGTAGTCATTGGTCAGACCGGATGCGGTTGGGTTCAGGTAATGGTAGTCCACGAAACCTCCGGTTTCGGTGCAAACTGCCACGCGGTGCGGATTTGCCAACGAGCTGGATTTGCCGGTCACGATGGTCGAACCGACTGCAAGGTCGGGATCGAGTGACGTTGAGGCCGGAAAAACCACATTGAGGGCCAGCAATTGTGTGACTGGAATGTCTGGATTTTGCTGGAGCGAGTGATCCATCTCTGCGGCACTCATTTGGTGGCAATCCGCGAACGCCGTGCGCGATAGCGCGAAGCTGAGGAAGATCAAGAAGGTGGCGAGTCTTTTCATCACAATGAGTCTCTGAGAACCGGCGTGCGGCTAGGGTTGATGGGTAGGTGAGTTTGCGCGAACGCGGCCGAACGATCTTAGGCGTCGACCTCATCCCATTTGGCGAGCAAATCGGCCGGGATAATATGAGCGACCTCCGAAAACCGCTTGCCGACCATGCGCTCCGATTGACGCAGCAGCACGATGACCGGGCTGCTAGGCTCGTTCTGCTCAAACCACATGCGTGTTTCCTGAATTGCCGCAAGCGCGCTCCAGCGGTCCATGCGGTCGGGTTCGGGGGGTGTCGTCTCGAAAGGTAGGTCGTATGGCGTCTCGATCGATGGCGCCGGTGCTGAGGCGGCGGCGCGCCCGGCGGCCGGCGTTTCCGCGACGGCTTCCGCTGCCGGCCGCGCGGCAGGCGCCGGCGCGCCGCCACTCTCCAACTGTGACTGTGCGAACGGCTGGAGCACCTTGATCAACATATCGAGATCAGGCGCATCGGCATCGAGCATCTGCTGGCCCCATGCGGCGATGTCCGTTGCGAGCCGCTGCGCTTCGACGAGCGCCGCCAGCACCGGATCGCGCCTGCCCCACCATTCCTTGAGCAGGCGAGCGACGGATTCCGGCGCGAGCGCCTCTTTTTGACGCGGCGTAGCGAATGATTTCTCGATGTCGCGCACTTGCAATTGCAAGCCCGCCGCCTTGGGCATGGCGATATCGCGCGCGTCGCCCAGGGCACCATCGGGGTCGGCCAGCGCCGCAATCGCGTTCGCATACATGACCGGATCGCGTTCGCCTTCGAACAACGGCACCGGATGGAGCGCCTCGCCGTAGCGTTCGAGCATGGCTTTGAGGAATGACAGGCCGTCGCGCAGCCCCGCGGCCCCGCTTTGCCGCGTTCGGCATCGCAACAGGATCACCGCGAGACGAATATCCTTCGTGCGCAACAACAGCGCGCGGCAATCGCGCTCGATTTCGGCCCAATTGGCCGACTGCGGGACATTGACGAAATCGCCGTATTGCGCCTCGGCTTTGGGCGCAATCGCCGCTTGCAGCATCACGAAGGTCGAATCGTATTCGAGATCCGGACCGCAGGCTTGATCGGCCGAGACGGGTTCGAGCAGATCTGCGTGGTGCAACGCGGCGTTTGGAGAATTGGCGTTCATAGGCAAGTGCCTCAAGGTCAGTTGCTGTACTGTTCGGGCTCGAAGACCATGCCGACGACCGGCCGGTCGTCCATTGATTCGCCCAGCCAGGTGGAATAGCCGAGCCGCTGCGAAGTATCCGCGCGGGCCGGCGGCGCAGCGCGCGGCTTGACCAGCAATTTGACTTCCCAGTCGTATTCGTGGCCGACGAAGGCCCGCACCCATTCGACGAACGTCGGCAAATCTTCGCCGTGAGGGGTGAGGCGCAGGTATTGGTCGAGATCGAGCGGCCCTACGACGAGCCGGAACTTGTGCTGCCGGTCCGGGATCATCTCGCCGAGCAGCGCGCCTTCGCCCATGATGGCGGGCGCCCCGGGAATACCGATTTTGGTATGCTCCGCATGTGCCAACGGAATCCAGTGCGGCACGAATTCCTCGACGATCATCGGTACACCAAAGTAGTTGGACAAGGCCGCGGCGATGCCATCCGGGTTTCGGGCCTCGCGCACCAGATGCGCCGCGGCGCTGAAGCGTGCGTGGGTGGGCAAGCGGGATCGAGCGGCTTCGTCGGCGTCGATGCCGATCAGGCTCGCGACATAGAACGAGAAGGTCTCTTCGTCCGGCCGATCGAGCGATGCCGTGGCTTGCGACGATGCCCACGCCCGATAAAACAGCGTCAGTGCACGGTGATGGAATAGATCGGTGAAGTTGACCAGCGTGTGATCCTGGTGGCTTTCCGTTCGGCTATAAGCCACCTCGGTCATGTGCAGCGGCAGCGGCCCCTGTGGGCCCCATAGGCCGAGCCCGAAAAGCCTGATGTCCAGGCGGCCGTTGCGGGTTGCCAGCGACGCGATTTCGCGTGGCGCGAAGGCCATCGATGGCTGCTGGCCGATACGAAACGGTTCTTCCTGCGGCAGACTTGCCGTGCCTGGCAGCGGCATGCGCTTGTCGCGCGCGGCAAGTGCGCGCAACAGGCCCAGAAAGCCGGCTTTCCACGGGGCGCGCTGATTGAACCACGCGTCGAGATCTTCCGGACGGGGGGGCGACCCGGTATCCAGGGCGGTCGCGGTCGGCGGGTTCATGCTTACACCGCTCCGCGTCCGCCCATGCGGGGTTGCCAACGTGTGATCAGGCCGCGTTGCATGGAGTGAAGTTCGGTCTCTGTGAATACGTTGATGGAGACGTGGCGGGCCAGATAGTGCTCGAGCACCAGGCCGAACAGATAGGGACTGACGCCGGAGAAGCCGGATTCGTCCACTGTCAGTTCGCAGCGCACGCCGCGTCCGTATACCAGTAATCCATGACCGGGCAGGCGCCGCACGACGGGTTCGGTGCGGGCGCCGATCAGGGCGTCGATTTGCGCGGCTTGCTCGCGCTCGCCCGGCGACACGAACAGGCGCAGCATGTTGCGCAGTGCCTGGCCGCCGTCGCCGTGATCGAGTTCGGCAAGCGGCATGTAGTTGAAGCTCAGCTGGCGTATCAGACGCCAGGCGGTTTCGCCGCCGGCATAGGGCGCGCGTGGCGCGCTTGGCGGATGCACCAGCTTGACACCCTCGATCGGCACCGCATCCGACATGATCAGATCTGTCATTCCATTGCGCGGAATCAACCGCGGCAGATCGCGGTTGGTGGCCCATGCCTCCACCGACAGATAGCGAATGTCGTCGGAGTAGGGCGCTTCCGCCTGATCGACGAGCGAGACATACACCTCGGTGCCGACATACGGCGTGCGCGTGCCGTATTTGCGTGCGTTTGTCGACAGCGTGCGCTGTTCGCGCCGCACCGAGAAATAGCGGCCGTAGTTGCCCATGTCGCTGTGCAACGTTTGATACAGCGGATTGAACGTGATTTCCGACGACGTTTTGGCCTTTTGGCCGAATACCCGCGATACGGAGAAGATTTCGTAGTCAAGCGGCCGGGTGCGATCGCCAAGCAGATGGAAATCGGTCAGCGCGCGGTTGACTTCGACACGGTCTGTACGCTTGGGGAAAAGGTTGACGACCGGCGTGCAGAACAGCAGGAAGCGCGATGCCTCGACGTGCGTGGCAAGCTCTTCCGGCAGACGGTTGAGCAATAGCACGATCTCGGCCTCTTTGCCGTCGACCCGTGAGAGCCCCTGCGCGAGTTGGGTCAACGCGAAAAAGTAAAAACGCTCGCGGCACGCAAAGTACTCGTGCAGCAGATTGTGGCCGTGAAAAACGTTCCACGGCAGCGGCAGCAGGCCTTGATTGGCCTGCAAGCCTTCGAATTCGACGGACGACCTGGCGACGACATGCCCCTCGCCGCGGGCCGCGCCGTAGGCGCGCACCACCGACGCCACGCTGCCGGCGTGGATCAGCTCGAATAGATGGGAAGCGATGCGTTCGTCGCCGCCGATGTAGATCGGCAGACGGTCAAATCCGGTCATCTGATTGAACTTCACCTCGCCAACCGTGCGCAGGCGCAGCCGCAACGCGCCGCGCAACTGCATGTGCGGCAATAAATAGCGTTCGGTGTCGGGAATATCGGGCGGGACCGCCGTCAGCTTGGCTTCGACGAGTTCGATCGGCCACAGCGTGACGTCCTGGCCGCTGCGGAACTCGCATGCCGTCTGCTCGCCAGCCGGGATCGCCGAGCGCAGCATGCTGCGACGCGGCACTTTGAAGCCTTGGCTGAAATCGCCTTCGCGCAGGCTCGGTCGCAACTGCGCCACGGCGATCGACGGCGTGGGCGCGACGTAGTTCGGGTAGACGACTTCGAGCAGCCGCTGCGTAAAGCGCGGAAATTCCGCGTCGAGCTTGATCTGCGTGCGGGCGGACATGAAGCAGAAAGCCTCGATTAGCCGCTCCACGTACGGATCGGCCACTTCGATGCCTTGCATGCCGAGCCGGCGCGCGATCTTCGGGTGCTGCGCGGCGAACTCGCCCGCCATCTCCCGCATGTAGGTCAGCTCGCGGCTGTAGTAATCGAGAAACTGTGGATCCATGTCAATTCTGCCTGCGTGAGCTAGTGTCGAGCGTAACCTTGTTCATCTCGATGTCGAACATGCTCTGAATGCGGAACTCGAGCGGATACGGCGACCATTGCATCAACCCATGGATCTCGAACATCAGCTTGTTGTAGCGCATCGGCTCTTTGCTGTTCACCGGCCGAATGCGCAGCGATTCGGGAATCAGGCGCGGTTCGAAGCGCGTGATCGCCAGCCGGATCAGCTTCACGATCGTTTCCCAGTTCCGATCGGTGAGATAGCTGCCGGACAACGCAGGGATGCCGTAGTTGATGACCGAAGCGGCTGCTTCCGGATGGCGCGACGCGTCCATCTCGTCGTCGAGATTGATCGTGTTGAGCAGCAAGCTCAAATCGCGCTGAACGATGCGGCGCATGCCCTCGGTGTCCGGGGCATACGCGTCAGGACGCTCACTGCGTTGTCGGGGCGCATCGTCCAACAGGCGATCGAGCAGCGACGGCAGGTAGGCCTGCTTGTGCCACGAATCAGGCTGCCTCATGGTCGCTCTCGTGGATGAACCGGCATTCACCGACTTCGAGCAGACCGAAGTCGCCCTGATCGGTGCTCCAGGTCTTTTGCCCCAAGGCGATCACGCCGGTGTCGCCGATGTCCGTCCAAGTCGTTTCGCGCGCCAGCTTGATGGCTGCCGCGCCCAGTTCGGAGCCAGGATAGCGAGTAGGCAGATAGCCTCTGAGAACGGTCGCATTACGCAGGATCGCGGTGACCGGGCGCCAGACCAAGTCGGTCAGCGTGGCGGCCGGAGTCAAGGTCAGCGACTTCATTTCGTCGAACGGGATCCAGCGGTAGCCGCCGGCCACTGCCATCTCGCAGATCGGCCCCAGCCGGCTGTCGCTTTCGCTCAGCCACTCGAATGCGCCCATCTGCGGGCTCTCCCCCCGGGTTGTCGGCGCGTTGTTCAGCGCGGCTTCGCGCAATGCGTCCGCTGCGGCCAGGTTGCCATCGCCCAGCTTTGCATTGGCTTGCAGCAGCGCCTCGACCCATGCGGGAAGCGGATCGATGGAGCCGGGCGTGCGCACGCCGGCAAAGACTTCCGCGCGAAACATTTCGCTTTGAATGAGGCCGCGATACAGCTGCGCGCGCGCCTCGCCTTCTGGCTCGAGGGTCGCCCACGTCTGCAGTTGCTTGAGCGCGCGCTCCCATTCGCCGTCCACGCACAGGAGCTGGAACAGCAGCCAGCGTTCGCGCGTGCTGGACGGATGCTTGCGGACGGCTTCCGTCGTGCTTTTCTTGAGGTCTTCGAAGGTTTGCGTTTGCAGCAGGTCGTGTAGCTTACGCGTGCCCGAGGCGGGCAAATCAGTGGTGATTTTCATGTTCCGAATTCAATTCTTCGGGTTGGGTGGTGTGGGGCATAGGGATATGGCTATCCACGCTGATCAAGTGATGCTCTTGGCGAGCCAGCAGTGCCGGCTGCGGGAGCGACGGGTCGGGCACGCCGCCGGGCGCGAGCAGCGCGAGAATTTCGTGCTGCTCGTCCGCTTTGAAGATCTGATCGGCGCCGAACGTATCCAGGTCTTCCAGGACTGCGTCGATGGTTTGACTGCTTCCGAGCAGATCGTCGAGCAACGAACCTTCAGCGTAGCGTTCCGATGCGTCTAACAGCGGGTCAAGCGGCGCCGTGACGATTGGGGCGTTGTCGGCCGATACCTTTTTTAGCTCGAGGGAGTAGTCGCGCTTGTGATGCAGCAGCGCTTGCCGATACTCAAACGTCAGCGCGGTCAATGGGTCCGATTCGTCGGCCTCGAGCGGCAGCTGGATGCTGCAGCCCTGTGGCCCCCCGGCAAACGCCGGAAGCGACGCGAGCTCGCCCAACGGATGATCGTGATAGCGATCGCCCAATACTGCAGGCCCGGCGAGCGCAATCAGATCGCTGAAGTCTGCGGGTTGTGCGAGCGGGACGACTGCAGTTGGTTCGGTCTCCGGAATAGCGGCGCGGCTCGCGTGTTCGACCTGATTCTCCGTCTCGAACGACGGTTCTGAGAGCGCCGGCCAGGACGGATCGACGGAGGTGTCGGAAGGGTATTCCGAAGACCACTGGAAGGACGGCTCGAGAATCGGTTCGACGGCGGCGGCCGCGGCAAAACCACGCGGCGTGCCGTCACACAGGACTGGCGAGGCGATCGCCCCATTTCCTGAGTCGACCGAGCTTTTGACGGCGGATTCCCCTACGTTTTCAGCATCACTGGCGGGCGCGAGGCGCGCTTCGGCTGTCGGCAACGGCAGCGCGTTATCGTGCAATTCGCTTTTGCCGTCGGCGTTGACCATCGATGCTCGCTCGCCGGTTATCGGCGTGAGGGTGTTTTCCAGAGGTTCGTGCTGGTGTCGTGTGTTGCTGCTTTCCGCAACCCTTCCGCTTGCGCCCAGGCAATCGAGGTTGGGCTCGCCGGCTGGCTGGCCGTACTCGAAATCGGGGACCGGCCGGCCATCGTATTGCATCGACCGAACATTAATCTTGAGCTTGCTTGCCTCGACCTGGGCATTGTTCCACTGAGCATAGTAGCCAGTCACGGTTCGACAACTCCCTTAAGGAAAGCGGAAAAGAAGGCGGCCGCCGACAACGCGGCGTGCCAGACATGCGCGCAACGGGCAAGCGTCGATCAAGAGGAGTACGCGTCAGAGTGCATCTCGATGGGATGCTACTTCTCAGTACAGTGGAGAGATATCGGAATTGTCCTAAAGATAGGGCGCTGCGGCTGCGCTATCGTTGTCGAGTTTTGTGCGGCCGGGAAACAATTCACGGAGCAGGATTTTTCGCCCCGCACCATGAACCGGACAATTTCAAGTATGGAGCATGACACCAACTGGAAATCAGTGAGCTTGCGCGTATCGGCAGACGAGCCTTCTCTGGCAGGACGCAAGTTATCGGGCTAACCAACCAGTCTGGCGGGAAATACGAACGTTATTCAATGAGGTCGCCTTTGTGGGAACGACTTCATTTGATTTCTTTGCGACCTCGTTCTGTCGTTTAAATCGCTAAGCAACTCAAAAATCAGCTAGATCATCAAGCACCCAATTACCTATCAAGTACAGTATGACCATTTCACGTCAGGCCTTGTTCGGCAAACTCGGCGCCACGCTCTTCAAGAGTATCGAATCGGCCACAGCCTTCTCAAAATTGCGTGGCAATCCCTATATCGAGCTGGTTCATTGGCTGCATCAGTTGATGCAACTGCCTGACAGTGATCTGCATCGGATTGTCAGGCATTGCGGCATTGCGCGTGAAGCGCTGGATCAAGATATGACCAGGGCGCTGGCCGCATTGCCCGCGGGCGCGAGCTCGCTCAGCGACTTCTCGCATCACATCGAGACCGCGATCGAGCGCGCGTGGGTGCTCGCGACGCTGAGCTTTGGCGACCGCCGCATTCGCGGCGCATGGCTTGCGGCCGCGCTGGTCGAAACGCCCGAGTTGCGCCGTGTGTTGCTGTCGATTTCCACGGCTTTCGCGAAGATCCCGCTGGAAGGCTTGCACGACGTGTTGCCCGCTTGGGTCGAGGGCTCGCCGGAAGCCGACGATGCGCCATACGAGCATAGCGACTTCGGAGCCGCGCTGCCGGGCGAGGCGTCCAACGCCGTGACGGCATCGGGGAAAAGCGGCGCGCCGCTCGAACAGTTCTGCGTGGACCTGACGGCGCGTGCACGCGCCGGCGAGATCGACCCGGTGGTCGGCCGCGAGCTCGAGATTCGCACGATGATCGATGTGCTGTTGCGCCGCCGGCAGAACAATCCGCTGCTGACCGGCGAAGCCGGCGTCGGCAAGACTGCCGTCGTCGAAGGGCTGGCGCTCGCGATTGCGAGCGGCGACGTTCCGCCGAAGCTCGTCGACGTTCGGCTGCTTGGTCTCGATGTGGGCGGGCTGCTCGCCGGCGCGAGCATGAAGGGGGAATTCGAGGCGCGTTTGAAATCCGTGCTGGAAGCGTCTGCGAAGTCGCCGGTTCCGGTCATTCTCTTCGTCGACGAAATTCATACGCTCATCGGCGCCGGCGGCCAGGCAGGCACCGGCGATGCAGCCAACCTCCTCAAGCCGGCGCTCGCGCGCGGGACGATCCGCACCATCGGTGCGACCACATGGGCGGAGTACAAGCGTCATATCGAAAAGGATCCGGCGCTCACACGTCGTTTCCAGGTCCTTCAGATCGCGGAGCCCGAAGAAGCGGCGGCAATCGCGATGGTTCGCGGTCTCGCGCAGACGTTCTCGAAGCACCACGGTGTCGTCGTGCTGGACGAGGCGATTCGCGCAGCGGTTACGCTGTCGCATCGCTACATTCCGTCACGCCAGCTGCCGGACAAGGCAATCAGCTTGCTGGATACCGCCTGTGCACGTGTGGCGCTTTCGCAGTACGCGCCGCCGCGCGAATTGCAGGATGTCCGCCAGCGTTTGCTGTCCGCATGCGTCGAACTGGATCTGCTCAGCAGCGAAGCCCGCATCGGCCTCGACAGCGAGAAGGCGCTAGCCGCGGTTCGCGCGCGCATCGACACGCTCGAGACCGAAGAGCAGGTGGTCGAAGCACGCTGGCGCGCACAAGTCGAAGCCACACAGGCGCTCTTGGGCGCACGCGATGCGGTCTGCGCGAACGAAGAGACGGGAACGGTCCCGGCGGAGTCGCTGTCCGGGCTGCGAGAACTCGGACACACGCTGACGGCGTTGCAAGGCGACACGCCGCTCGTGTTCCCCGAGGTGAACGAGGGCATCGTCGCTGAAATCGTTTCGGACTGGACAGGCGTTCCCGTCGGCCGCATGGTGACCGATGAAGTCGTCGCGGTTCGATCGCTGCCGGCCACGTTGGCGGCACGGGTGATCGGCCAACCCGAAGGCTTGAACCAGATCTGCGAACGCGTGCAGACTGCGCACGCGGGTCTGACCGACCCGAAGAAGCCGCTTGGCGTATTCCTGCTCGCGGGCCCCTCGGGCGTCGGCAAGACAGAAACGGCCCTGGCGCTGGCCGAGGCGCTCTACGGTGGCGAGCAGAACCTCATCACGATCAATATGAGCGAATATCAGGAGGCCCACACCGTCTCCGGTCTCAGGGGGGCACCGCCGGGATATGTCGGCTATGGTGAAGGTGGTGTACTGACCGAAGCCGTGCGTCGGCGGCCATATTCCGTCTTGCTGCTCGACGAGGTCGAAAAGGCCCATCGCGACGTCCACGAGATGTTCTTCCAGGTCTTCGATAAGGGCTACATGGAGGACGGGGACGGTCGCTACATCGATTTCCGAAACACGACGATTCTGCTGACGAGCAATGTTGGCTCGGATTTGACCGCAAGCCTATTCACGGACGAGGCGCTCGCCCCGGATAGCGAAGGCCTGCGCGCGGCGCTGACGCCTGAATTGTTGAAGGCGTTTCCGGCAGCGTTCCTCGGACGGGTTGCCGTCGTACCGTATCGGCCGCTCGCGCAGGAATCGCTTGCGCACATCGTGCGCCTGCATTTGAACCGCGTCGTAAAGCGCATGGCGGAGCATCAAGAGATCGAGCTCACCTATGACAATCGCGTCGTCGACTACATCGTGGGCCGCTGCCTCGTGCAGGAGACAGGGGCGCGCGTGCTGATCGGCTTTATTGAGCAGCATGTGTTGCCGAGACTGGCCGCGTTATGGCTCGATGCGATGTCGTCGAAGCAGTCGTTCAAGCGCGTGGTAATCGATAAGGTTGACGATGCCGCGCCTCCCGCCACTGCCCTCGTGTTTCAGACGTTGTACTGAGCGACGTCGTCGGGCTCCTGGCATCTCGTTCGGTGCTAAGCGCGGCAAGGTTGACTGACCGTCTTGCACAGCGAGATAGATAGAACGGACAATTGCACGGCCATCCATCTTGTAGACGTGGAAACGATTGATGTCAAAGTCGCCGCGAGCGATGAGGCCGCGCCGTCGCGATACTTGCGAACGTGCTTGTTAGGGTTGGTGCTCGGTGGCGGGAAATCTTCGGAATAGAAGCCGCGCAACGCGACCGCTTGCGGCAGGTCGCCGTTCGGGCAAAGCAACATCACGCCTTCGCCGATGGACGGTGCGAGCCATTCGCTCGATTCGCTGGCGTACACCGCAATCTTTTCATTGCATAGGCAGGAAAAGCCGTCACCCGCAGACTGACGAGCAATGCAGCGGTTCGAACAAGCGGGTTCATTGGTCAGCTTTTCCGTAACCCAATGTCAGTTCGGCAGCCGTGACGACGGTCATTTACGGCTGCCGTTTGGTTTTCCGGCTAGAGCGGGAGCTTGCTGTCATCCAATCGTTTCGGCGCGTGACTGCCCCAGCGGGCGCGTATCTGTTCCGGCGATTCTGGTGGCCATTTCACACCCATCTTGATGATGCGGTCACGGATTTCGATCAGTTTTTTATATGTGATTGATTGCGGGTCGCGGGCATTCGTCTCGATATCGTCCGAAAGCGCCAGAGGAAACGACATGCCGTTGATGTTGTAGGTATTGGGGTTCGCCCCGTGATCAAGCAGATAGTCAATTTGATCCAGTGCATTATTCATTAAGGCCTCGTAAAGTGGCGAATTGCGCAACGAATCACGCCTGTTCACATCGGCACCGCGGGCAATCAGCAGCTTGAGCGAGGCAAAGGTTCTCTCCATTGTCACGAAGAAAATGATGGGAGTTCCGCCTTCTGTCATGGTATTGGGATTGACGCCGACGTCGAGCAAGGTCCGCAGAAATTCGGAATGCGAACTATTAGATAACATGCGTAACGCACTGCCGAAATTCGGTACTTCATGGTTCAAGTCGGCTCCAGCTTTGACCAACACGCCCATGATTTCCAGTTGTTGTGGGTCTCGCTGAAGCGCCTCCTGAGCCGCGAAAAACAGCAGTGTCATGTCCTTACGGCCGGGCGTGTTCAGATCGGTGGCCGGCGCAAGCTGCTGCACCTGGACAAGGTCGCCGCGCTCGATCGCCTGGGCGAGTAGAAGCTGCGGACCGGAAAAGAATTCAGTGGCGGGGAATTTTTTCATGGCATACGCAGGAAAAGCCGTCACCAACAGACTGACGAGCAATGCAGCGGTTCGAATAAGCGGGTTCATTGGTCAGCCTTTCCGTAACCCAATGTCAGTTCGGCAGCCGTGACGACGGTCATTTACGGCTGCCGTTTGATTTTCGGGCTAGAGCGGGAGCTTGCTGTCATCCAGCCACTCCGGCGCGTGACTGCCCCAGCGGGCGCGTATCTGTTCCGGCGACTCTGGCGGCCATTTCACGCCCATCCTGATGATGCGGTCACGGATTTCGACTAGCTTTTTATATGTGATTGACTCTGGGGCAGAGGCATTTAGATTGACACGTCTCGATAAGGCTTGTGGAAATGATAGGCCGTTAACATTGTAGGCATTCGGGTTCGCGCCGTGGTCCAGTAAATAGTCAATCTGGTCTAGTGCGCGACCCGTCAAGGCTTCGTACAGCGCCGTATTGCGCAACGAATCGCGTCTGTTCACATCGGCCCCGCGGGCGATCAGCAGCTTGAGCGAATCAAACGTGCTTTCCATTGTTACGAAGAAAATGATTGGCCGACGCCCCTCGATCATGGTGTTAGGATCGACCCCGGCGTCAAGCAGGGCCCGCAGAAACTCAGGATGCGAACTGTTCAGTACCACGCCAAGCACGTCGCCAAAATTCGGCACCTCCTGAAGAGGATCGGCCCCGGTCTTGACGAGCACGGTGATCATTGCCAGTTGTTTCGGATCTCGCTTAAGGGCTTCCTGAACCGCGAAAAACAGTAGCGTCATGTCCTTACGGCCTGGCGCGTTGAGATCGGTGACCGGCGCAAGCTGCTGCACTTTGACAAGGTTGCCGCGCTCGATCGCCTGGGCGAGTAGAAGCTGCGGGCCGGAAAAGAAATCAGTGGCGGGGAATCTTTTCATCGCATACGCAGGAAAAGCCGTTACCAGCAGGCTGACGAGCAATGCAGCGGTTCGAATAAGCGGGTTCATTGGTCAGCTTTTCCGTAACCCAATGTCAGTTCGGCAGCCGTGGCGACGGTCATTTACGGCTGCCGTTTGGTTTTCGGGCTAGAGCGGGAGCTTGCTGTCATCCAGCCACTCCGGCGCGTGACTGCCCCAGCGGGCGCGTATCTGTCCCCGCGACTCTGGCGGCCATTTCACGCCCTTCTTGATGATGCGATCACGGATTTCGATCAGTTTTTTATATGTGACTGATTGCGGTTCACGGGCATTCGTCTCGATATCGTCCGAAAGCGCCAGAGGAAACGACACGCCGTTGATGTTGTAGGTATTGGGGTTCGCCCCATGATCGAGTAGATAGTCAATTTGATCCAGCGCATCGTACATTAACGCTTCATACAGTGGTGTATTGCGCAGCGAATCGCGCCTGTTTACATCGGCACCGCGGGCAATCAGCAGCTTGAGTGAATCAAAGGTGGTCTCCCTTGCAACAAAGAAAATGATCGGTGTGCCCTTTGATGTCGTAGTGTTTGGCTCGACCCCGGCGTCAAGCAAGGCCCGCAGAAACTCAGGATGCGAACTGTTCAGTACCACGCCAAGCACGTCGCCAAAATTCGGCACCTCCTGAAGTGGATCGGCTCCGCCCTTGACGAGCACGGTGATCATTGCCAGTTGTTTCGGATCTCGCTTAAGTGCTTCCTGAACCGCGAAAAACAGTAGTGTCATGTCCTTGCGTCCCGGTGTGTTCAGATCGGTGACCGGCGCAAGCTGCTGCACTTTGACAAGGTCGCCGCGCTCGATCGCCTGGGCGAGTAGAAGCTGCGGACCGGAAAAGAAATCAGTGGCGGGGAATCTTTTCATCGCATACGCAGGAAAAGCCGTCACCAGCAGGCTGACGAGCAATGCAGCGGTTCGAATAAGCGGGTTCATTGGTCAGCTTTTCCGTAACCCAATGTCAGTTCGGCAGCCGTGGCGACGGTCATTTAGGGCTGCCGTTTGGTTTTCCGGCTAGAGCGGGAGCTTGCTGTCATCCAGCCACTCCGGCGCGTGACTGCCCCAGCGGGCGCGTATCTGTTCCGGCGATTCTGGCGGCCATTTCACGCCCATCTTGATGATGCGATCGCGGATTTCGATCAGCTTCTTATAAGTGATTGACCCCGGGGCAGAGGCGTTTTGATCATCAATACGCCTCGATAAGGCTTGTGGAAATGATAGGCCGTTAATGTTGTAGGTACTCGGGTTCGCGCCGTGGTCCAGCAAATAGTCAATCTGGTCTAGCGCGCGATCCGTCAAGGCTTCGTACAGCGCCGTATTGTGCAACGAATCGCGTCTGTTCACATCGGCACCGCGGGCAATCATCAGCTTGAGCGAACCAAAAGTTCTGGAAGATGTGACCTCAAGAAGAATGGGGCTTTCTCCGTCAATCATGGTATTCGGCTCAACGCCGGCATCTAGCAGGATACGCAAAAAGTCCGGCGTCGGACTGTTCAAGGCTACGCCCAACACGCTGCCAAAATTCGGCACTCTTTGGAACGGATCAGCTCCGACTTCGACCAGCGCACCCATAATGTCCAGTTGCTTCGGGTCTCGCTCAAGCGCTTCCTGAAACGCGAAGAAAAGCAAGGTCATGTTCTTGCGGCCTGGCGCGTTGAGATCGGTGACCGGCGCAAGCTGCTGCACCTGGACAAGGTCGCCGCGTTCGATCGCCTGGGCGAGTAGAAGCTGCGGACCGGAAAAGAAATCAGTGGCGGGGAATTTTTTCATGGCATACGCAGGAAAAGCCTTCACCAGCAGACAGACGAGCAATGCAGCAGTTCGAATAAGCGGGTTCATTGGTCAGCCTTTCCGTAACCCAATGTCAGTTCGGCAGCCGTGACGACGGTCATTTAGGGCTGCCGTTTGGTTTTCGGGCTAGAGCGGGAGCTTGCTGTCATCCAGCCACTCCGGCGCGTGACTGCCCCAGCGGGCGCGTATCTGTTCCGGCGACTCTGGCGGCCATTTCACGCCCTTCTTGATGATGCGGTCACGGATTTTAGTCAGCTTGAGCCAGAAATCCGATCCTTCAACCTGGCGTTTCATCTGTCCTTGTAACTGCCAGGAAAAGGAAACTCCATTGATGTTATAAGTACCCGGATTTGCGCCATGATCGAGCAAATAGTTGGTGGCATCAAAGCTATAGCTAGCCATGGCGTGGACTAATGCTGTGTTACGCAGCGAGTCCCGTTTGTTAACGTCCGCCCCCCGGGAAAGCAATAACTTGAGTGACTCCAAGGTTTCCTCTGTTGTTGCAAAGAAAATGATTGGCCGACGCCCCTCGATCATGGTGTTAGGATCGACCCCGGCGTCAAGCAAGGCCCGCAGAAACTCAGGATGCGAACTGTTCAGTACCACGCCAAGCACGTCGCCAAAATTCGGCACCTCCTGAAGCGGATCGGCTCCGCCCTTGACGAGCACGGTGATCATTGCCAGTTGTTTCGGATCTCGCTGAAGCGCTTCCTGAACCGCGAAAAACAATATCGTCATGTCCTTGCGGCCCGGCGTGTTGAGATCGGTGACCGGCGCAAGCTGCTGCACCTGGACAAGGTCGCCGCGCTCGATCGCCTGGGCGAGTAGAAGCTGCGGACCGGAAAAGAAATCGGCGGCGGGGAATTTTTTCATGGCGCTGGCGGTATAGGAACTCAGTAACAGGGCGATCATTACAGTGAAGGCGGAAAGCAGTCGTCTCATGACGATACTTCCTGCAGAATGGAAATATCTTGCTGCTTCTGCTGTTCGATTCCGTCAATCACCTGGCTAATGAAGTGTCGGCTTATGGGAGAGCCTTTGCCTTCCAGCGTATGGGGTGTGCCTACGGCCTCCGGCAACGGCAGCGAGCTTTGCAGGGTCGTTAAGATTTCACCCTTCACATAATACGCATAGATCGTTGAGGGTTGCGGAGCGCCGGCATAGCGTTTCACGGTTTCTGGGTGCAGGCCAGCGGCATTGAAACTCCAGCAGTCCTTACCGCTTGCGCTTGAAGCTGCCGCACACAACCCACCACCCTGTGAGTGGCCCGCGATATCGATGGGGTTTTCGTCGCTCGTAAGCAAAGTACCAATACTAACGGCCCGCCTGTAATACTCGGATTCCATATTCAATCCCTGCGCGGCATTGTTGCTCCAGTCCTCCAGGCTGCTCATCTCGGTTCCCTTGAATGCCAGAGTTGGTTTCATGTCGTTGCCGAATACGCTCGGGTCGGGTTTGTAAAGTTGGGCGCGAAAATTCGTCCCTTCGATTTTAAAATCGAGCGGATCGAGGTGGTGCCTCTTCAACATACCGAGATCCCCACTCGCATTCCCCCACCCCTCCGGCACGGGCTTCGTCGGATCATAAATATGATCCGACAGCCGCGCCTTCTCCACCGCCATGTTATTGCGCGCCAGCCGCTCAGCGGCAGCGTTGACATGGCCAACCGGATTGCCGCGCCCCGCCGCAATCAACGCCTTACGCTCCCGCCAGCGCTGCGCCTTGGTCAGCAGCACTGCGTGCTTCGGCACAGCGCCCGGGACAGCCACCTGCACACCCGGCAACGGCTCATCGAATTGCGCCCGAAACGGCTCCCCCGACAACGGCGTCGTGCGCGCCATCGCCGGGCGCCGCCGGTATACCGCGTCCAGCTGCCACCGCAATGCCGCGCCGATTTGCGATCTTTCCCCCTCGAGATTGACCTGCCAGCGGCCACCGTCCGGCAGCGCGGGATCGTCCACCCAGTCAACCAGCCCTTTGCCCATGGTGAAACGTGATGAACGCAGCACGACCCAGCGGCCCCGCTCAATCTCATGGCGTAATGCTTCGAGCTGGTTATGATGAATCAGGCCATGAGCCGGTGCATCACGCCAGCGCCACGGGCCGAGCACGTCGTCCATGAATTCCGCAAGCTGAGAGCCGCTCACGTGATGCGGCTCGTAAGGGATGTTCATGTGGCCCAATCCCGCGCTGGCTTTCGACTCTATCGTGCCCCACGCGAACAGTGGGTGGAGGACCCAGGGCGCCTGCTCCAGCCTCAGCTCCCCCATGCGCAACAATGCAGGAGTCTCGTAGGCATCCATCAGCAAACCTCGGCGGGCGTGGCCGGAATCGCGGGCGTTCGACCTTTTCCCCCCGCTCATCGGGCACCCCGCCGGCAAGACGGGAGGGCGACATGGCGTCGAAACGGCCGGGCTTCAGCGAGCCGGATCGTGAACGGGTGTGTCGTGCGTTGTTTTGCGTTGTTCGGCGTGCACATCCTCTCTCGTTCTCCTGTGATTGAACACCTCGGGGAACACAGCGTGGCCGAGAGGTTGTCAAGGAGATATAGGATTAAGCCTAAATGTGATTAGGTGTTCCTGGTAAATCTGTCTGGATTCGGCTAACCTGGCGGCCTCTTGAAACCGGGGTAGCGGATGAAGTGCGTGGTAGAACTGAGCGAAGTCGAGGAAATCGCATTGCAGCAGCTTTCGATCAATCACAGGCACGGGGATGCACGCACGCGTGCAGCGGGCCTGTTGCAGCTTGGGCGCAAGGTCAAGCCGAAGATCATCGCCGGCCTGGCGCCAGTGACCAGTCGGTCTACAACTGGGCTCACGCATGGCGCGACGGCGGCGTATGCGTCCTCATGGGCGGCCATAACGGCGGTCGGCCACGAGCCCTTTCTGAAGCGATGGTCGCCACGGCGTTGGAAGTAACCCGTGCCGAACCGTTGACCCTTGGCCGGATTGCGCAACGCGTGCAGGAGATTCGTGGCGAGGCGCTACCGTGCCGCATCGAAACGCTCGGGGAGGCTCTCAAGCGCGAAGGCTTCTCGTTCAAGCGCAACCGCTACGCCCTGAAAAAAAGCGTGACGAAAAGGCGTTCGCCATGAAGCAGGCCACGCTCGACAAACTTCAGGTCGCCGCCCGCGACGGGCAATGCCGCCTGTTCTACCTGGACGAAGCGGGCATTTGCGCAGCACCGCCGGTTCAACGCAGTTGGTCACCACGCGGCTTGCCTCATACCATTGAACCCAACAGCCACTGCGGGCGCTCGATCGTCGGCGCGCTCGACTTCGGCAAGAATGCGCTGATCCATGCCTCGCACACGCGCACTGTCAAGGGACCCCATGTCGTCGAATTCATCGAAGCACTGGTCCAGCAGGGCGACGGCAAACCCACCGTGATCGTGCTCGATAACGCGAGCATCCAAATCGTGCCGAGACAGACCGTGCAACTTGCGGCCCGCGACGACGCTACGACCACCATGTCGCCAGCAAAGCCGGCGAAGCGCGTCAAGGTGGCGCGCCTGTCCGGGAACCATGTCAACGAACGCGTGGCCTTGAACCGTGCTACCCATCCCGTCACGCGTCCAGTGCCCTCGACGCAGTCCGAATGGACAGCCAATGCACCGTCTTCGCATAACACCGCTTTGACCGACGACGCTCCGTGGCTGAACTGGTCCGTCCCGCAGCAACGTCCGACCATGCGCGCAGCAACGCCTGCCGACCATAGCTGGAACGACCACATGACCCAGCGCCGGATCACCGACGACCCCGCCGCCTTTCACGTCGGAAGCAGCGGGAAATAAAAAAAGCCCGACCAAAGTCGGGCTCTCAAATCGGCTGCGTCCTTCCACAAGGACGCAGCACCTGCAAAACAGCTCACGCGTCTGCTTAGCGCATCAGCCTTAAGCAGCCAGCAGCGAACGCAACACGAACGGCAGAATCCCGCCGTGCTTGTAGTAGTCCACTTCAATCGGCGTATCGATACGCAGCAGCACCGGCACACGCTTTTCCTTGCCGTCCTTGCCGCGAATCACCAGCGTCACTTCCTGTTGCGGCTTGAAGTCAGCGCCCAGGCCTTCAATGTCGTACGTTTCTTCGCCGGTGATACCGAGCGATTGCACGCTATCCGAGCCCTTGAACTGCAGCGGCAGCACGCCCATGCCCACCAGGTTCGAACGATGGATCCGCTCGAAGCTGCGTGCGACCACAGCCTTCACCCCCAGCAGTTGCGTACCCTTCGCAGCCCAGTCACGCGACGAGCCGGTACCGTACTCTTCGCCCGCGAACACAACGGTCGGCGTACCCGCGTCGATGTACTTCATCGCTGCGTCATAGATCGACTCCTGTTCGCCGCTCGGCTGGTGAATCGTCAGGCCGCCTTCCACACGCGAACCGTCAGCCTTCGGCGGGATCATCAGGTTCTTGATCCGGACGTTCGCGAACGTGCCGCGCATCATCACGTCGTGATTGCCGCGGCGCGAGCCGTAGCTGTTGAAGTCGGCCTTCTGCACGCCGTTTTCCTTCAGCCACTTGCCTGCCGGCGAGTCTTCCTTGATCGAGCCTGCCGGGCTGATGTGGTCGGTCGTGACCGAGTCACCGAAAATACCCAGTGCGCGCGCGTTCGTCACGGCAGCAATGCTGTCGGCCGGCGTCATCGAGAAGTCGCTGCCGAAGAACGGCGGCTCAGCGATGTAGGTCGACTTCGGCCAGTCGTAGACTTGACCTTCTTCGCCTTCGATCTTGCTCCACAGGTCGCCCTTCTTGGTGAGCTGCGAGTAGTTCTTGCGGAACGCGTCCGCGTCCAGCGCGAACTTGAGCAGGTCGTTGACTTCGTCGCTGGTCGGCCAGATGTCGCCCAGGTAGATGTCCTTGCCGCCCTTGCCCTTGCCGACCGGCTCGGTCATCAGGTCGCGCGTGATGTTGCCGGCGATCGCGTAAGCCACAACCAGCGGCGGCGAGGCCAGGAAGTTCGCGCGGATGTTCGGGTGAATACGCGCTTCGAAGTTACGGTTGCCCGACAGCACCGCTGCCGCGACGATGTCGTTCTTCGTGATCGCTTCGTTCAGTTCCGGCGTCAGGTCGCCCGCGTTACCGATACAGGTCGTGCAGCCGTACGCGGCCAGCGTGAAACCGAGCTTGTCGAGGTACTTCAGCAGGTCGGTCTTCGTCAGGTATTCCGTGACAATGCGCGATCCCGGAGCCAGCGAAGTCTTGATGTGCGGAGCGACCGTCAGGCCGGCTTCCACCGCCTTCTTGGCCAGCAGCCCGGCGGCCAGCAGCACGCTCGGGTTCGACGTGTTGGTGCACGACGTGATGGCGGCGATCAGGATGTCGCCGTTTTTCACGTTGACGCCGTTGCTCGTCGTGTATTGCGCGTCCAGATCGGCTTCCTTCTTCGCAAAGCCGTTTTCTGCAACCGGCTTCGAGAACAGGTCGCTGAAGGTCGACTTCACATTGCCGATTTCGATGCGGTCTTGCGGGCGCTTCGGACCTGCCAGCGACGGTGCAACCGTGCCGAGATCCAGCGTGACGACCTTGGTGTAGTCGATCTGGCCAGCCTTCGGAATACCGAACAGACCTTGTGCCTTGAAGTAGTTTTCGAAGGCGGAGATTTCAGCGTCGGTACGGCCCGTGCCCTTGAAGTAGTCGATGGTTTTTTCGTCGACCGGGAAGAAGCCCATGGTTGCGCCGTATTCCGGCGCCATGTTGCCGATCGTCGCGCGGTCCGGCAGCGACAGCGATTTCGTGCCTTCGCCGAAGAATTCGACGAACTTGCCGACCACCTTTTCCTTACGCAGCAGTTCGGTCACGGTCAGGACCAGGTCGGTCGCCGTCACGCCTTCGCGCAGCTTGCCCTTCAATTCGACGCCGACCACGTCCGGCGTCAGGAAGTACACGGGCTGGCCGAGCATGCCGGCTTCAGCTTCGATACCGCCCACGCCCCAGCCCACCACGCCGATGCCGTTGATCATGGTGGTGTGGCTGTCGGTGCCGACCAGCGAATCCGGGTAGTACACGGTGTCCGCGCCTTCGGCCTTCTTGTGCACGCCGCGTGCGAGGTATTCCAGGTTCACCTGGTGAACGATGCCGACGCCCGGCGGCACGACCTTGAACGTGTCGAATGCCTGCATGCCCCACTTCATGAACTGGTAGCGCTCGTTGTTGCGCTGGAATTCCAGTTTCATGTTCAGGTCGAGCGCGTTCTTTTCACGGAAGTGATCGATCTGCACCGAGTGATCGACGACCAGATCGACCGGGACCAGCGGCTCGATCGATTTCGGGTTCTTGCCGACGCGTTGCGCAACACCGCGCATCGCAGCGATGTCGGCGAGCAGCGGCACGCCGGTAAAGTCTTGCAGCACGACGCGCGACACGACGAACGGGATTTCGTCGACGCGTGCAGCGTTCGGCTTCCAGTTCGCGAGTTGCTCGATGTGTTCTTCGGCGATCTTCTTGCCGTCGTAGTTGCGCAGCACCGATTCCAGCACGATACGGATCGAAACCGGCAGGCGGTCGATCTTGATGTTCAGTGCCTTGCCGAGTTGCGGCAGGGAGTAGAACTTGCCTTTGCCGGAACCGCTGTCGAATTCCTTGAGCGTTTTGTGGAGGTTGTGGGCCATGGTGTTTTCCTTGGTTTGATCGCGGAACTACAGTACTTAACTTGACTAGATGATGTACAGATCGACGTACTCATTGACCGGCATGGCCTCGAGCCTTGCCTGATCCAGTGACACGTCGAGAATCGCCAGTTGTTGCTTGACCGGAAAGCGGCGCGCGAGGTTGGTCTTGAACTTCTCGACCAGCAACGGAATCCCGTCCTCGCGACGACGCTTATGACCGATCGGGTATTCGACTACGACTTCGTCGAACGTCGACCCGTCGTTGAATTCGATCGTCAGTGCATTGGCGATCGAACGCTTCTCCGGGTCGTGGTAATCCTTCGTGAACTGCGCGTCTTCGACACATTCCATCCTGGCGCGCAGCACATCGATGCGCGGGTCTTGCGCGATCGAATCTTCATAGTCCGCGGCCGTCAGGCGGCCGTGGATCAGCGGCACGGCGATCATGTACTGGATGCAATGATCGCGGTCGGCCGGGTTGTTCAGGGGGCCTTTCTTGTCGATGATGCGGATCGCGGCTTCGTGAGTGCGGATCGTGATCTTCTTGATGTCTTCGACGCGCTTGCCGCTGGCGGCGAGCTGCGCGTGCAACGTCATCGCTGCTTCCACTGCGGTTTGCGCGTGAAACTCAGCCGGGAAAGAAATCTTGAACAGCACGTTTTCCATCACATACGAGCCGTACGGGCGCTGGAACCTGAACGCGTTGCCCTTGAAGAGTACGTCGTAGAAGCCCCACGTCTTAGCCGTCAGCACCGACGGATATCCCATCTCGCCGGTCTTCGCGATCAACGCGAGCCGTACGGCGCGCGAGGTCGCGTCGCCTGCGGCCCACGACTTGCGCGAGCCGGTATTCGGCGCATGACGATACGTGCGCAGCGCGTGTCCATCGACAAACGCCTGCGAAACCGCGTTGATCAACTCGTCGCGGGTCAACCCGATCAGTTGACCAACAACTGCGGTCGAAGCCAGCTTCACCAGCAGCACATGATCGAGTCCGACCTTATTGAAGGAGTTCTCGAGCGCGATACAGCCTTGAATTTCGTGCGCCTTGATCATGGCGATCAAAACGTCTTTCATCGTCCGCGGCTTTTTGCCTGCTGCGATGGCAGTGCGCGAGAGCCAGTCGGCCGTGGCCAGAATTCCGCCGAGGTTATCCGACGGATGGCCCCACTCGGCGGCAAGCCAGGTGTCGTTGAAGTCCAGCCAGCGGATCATTGCGCCGATGTTGAAGGCGGCCTGAACCGGGTCCAACTGAAACGACGTGCCCGGCACCTTGGCGCCGTTGGGGACGATCGTGCCCGGCACGATCGGTCCCATCAGCTTGGTGCAGGCCGGGTAGGTGAGCGCCTCGAGTCCGCAGCCGAGCGTATCGATCAGGCAGTTACGCGCGGTGTCCAGCGCGAGCGTGCTGTCGATCTGATAATCCAGTACGTAATCGACGATATCGACCAGGACTGGGTCCGGGTCGGGTCGCACGTTGGAAATCGGAGCGGACATCGGGGCGCCTTCCTGATGTAACTGATTAGTTGGTCTTGTTGATCGCGTTCGATTGCGTCGGAGCCGGCGCACCTTGCACCATGGCTGCCGTCTTGCACTCGTCGGCCAGGCGCGAGCTGTCCTTATCCGAGAACAACATCGCCTTCGTCGGGATCACAACCAGGTCCATACCCGTTGCGGCGTCGTGGAAACGATCTGCGCCCGTGGTGGTCGCTTCGCGCGGCAGATTGTAGTTTTTGTTCGCCCAGTGAACCGTGACGATCTGGTCACGCTTCATGTCGCCCTTCAGGTCGAATGCCAGACCTTCGTTGCACGACCACTTTTCCGAGCCTTCCGGAATCGGATCGACCTTCGCTTCCTTAGCCGGATTGGCTTTGCGCTTGATCAGACGTTTCGGTTGCGGCTTTTTCGGCACAGCCTTGGCGGCCGGCGTGGTCGTTGTTTGCGCAGCGGCGTCGGTCGCAACGGTCAGCATCGTCGTGGACAAAGCGCCGATTACGGCGGCGATCAACAGCTTATTCATGGAGAAAACCTTTCTATCTAATTTCAGTTGAACAGTGCGCGGGCCCGTGTTGGCGACCGCGAGGGTTGAACTGCACGCGCTTTGGAAGCGCACAGCGAGCGCTATTTTCTCCTATTTAGCGGCACGTACTTCAAATTCTCGGGGCCGGTGTAATTCGCGCTCGGACGGATGATCTTGTTGTCGATCCGTTGCTCGATGACGTGCGCGCTCCAGCCAGCCGT
This sequence comes from Paraburkholderia sp. FW306-02-B, assembly GCF_058782725.1. Taxonomy (NCBI): domain Bacteria; kingdom Pseudomonadati; phylum Pseudomonadota; class Betaproteobacteria; order Burkholderiales; family Burkholderiaceae; genus Paraburkholderia; species Paraburkholderia sp. FW306-02-B. Next base: position 3,018,769 of record NZ_JBYSXZ010000002.1, on the reverse strand, counting down.
GCGGGCGATCACGAACAGCGGCGTGAACATCGACGTCGGCACGCCCATCATGTGATACGAGACCGCGCTAAACCAGTCGAGATTTGGAAACATCTTTTTCACATCTGCCATCACTGTTTCAAGTCGCTCGGCGATGCTGAACAGCCTGGTGTTGCCCGCTTCCTTCGACAGCTTCTTCGCGACTTCCTTGATCACCTTGTTGCGCGGATCGGAGATCGTGTACACCGGGTGGCCGAAACCGATCACCACTTCCTTGTTCTCGACGCGACGGCGGATGTCGGCTTCGGCTTCGTCGGGCGTCTGGTAGCGCGACTGGATCTCGAACGCGGCTTCGTTGGCGCCGCCGTGTTTCGGGCCGCGCAGCGCGCCGATCGCGCCGGTGATCGCCGAGTAGATATCCGAGCCCGTACCCGCGATCACGCGGCCGGTGAAGGTCGACGCGTTGAATTCATGCTCGGCGTACAGGTTCAGCGACACGTGCATCGCGTCGACCCACGCCTTTGACGGCTCCACGCCGTGCAGCAGGTGCAGGAAGTGGCCGCCGATCGAATCGTCGTCGGTTTCGACCTCGATGCGCTTGCCGTTGTGCGAGTAGTGATACCAGTACAGCAGCATCGAACCGAGCGAGGCCATCAGCTTGTCGGCGATGTCGCGTGCGCCGGGCAGGTTGTGGTCGTCTTTCTCGGGCAGAACGGTGCCCAGCACCGATACGCCGGTGCGCATCACGTCCATTGGATGCGCCGCGGCCGGAATCCATTCGAGCGCGGCTTTCACATTCGCGGGCAGGCCACGCAGCGCCTTGAGTTTGGTCTTGTAGGCGGTCAGTTCGGTTTGCGTCGGCAGCTTTTCGTGCACCAGCAGATAGGCGATCTCTTCGAATTCGCAGGCGCTCGCGATATCGAGAATGTCGTAGCCGCGATAGTGCAGGTCGTTGCCGGTTTTGCCGACCGTACAAAGTGCAGTGTTCCCCGCCGTCACGCCCGACAGCGCGACGGATTTCTTCGGTTTGAAGCCAGGACCGCCTTGTGTGCCGGCGGTTTGCGTTGTCTCGCTCATCTCCCGCAATCTCCGTTGTGCCTGCTCGTTGCTTCTGGCTGAACCATGCATTGAACCGCGCATTCCACGCCTGCATGCCGCTGCGACAGGCAATCGCCCGATTCCGTTGCGCGGCGCGCGTGGGCGCCGTCCAGCACTGCCGCATCAGTTGCCGTGTTGACCGTCATGCTCATGATGCGGATTGCCCGTTAGCGCCCACTTTCATGAAGAGCGGCGCGGCGTCTTGCGGGACGGCGCGGCCCGTGGATTGCGCGCGGCGCAGCACCGACCAGTAGTAGCGATAGCTGGCCCGGTCGTGCAGCGTGTCGTGATGGCGCGTCGGTCCCCATTGCGCGGACTGCGCGGCCAGCAGGATTTCGGTGGCCGTGGCGATCTCTTCGTCGCGCGGTGCGAACGCGGCGACGATCGCTTCGATCTGCGCCGGATGGATGCTCCACATCCGCGTGTAGCCGAACTCGTTGCGGGCGCGGGCGGCGTCGCCGGCGACCACGCTCATGTCGCGTACTTCCGTGCTGACGTTATGCGACGGCACCTTGCCATGCGCATGGCAGGCCGCCGAAATTTCGAGCTTCGCGCGCCGCACCAGCGGATGATCGAACTGGCCGGGCGAGCGCATGGCAGTATCGGGAATTGCACCGTCGTGCGCGGAGACGAAGTCCATCAGGCCGAAGCTCAGCGCTTCCACGCCGGGCAGCGCGGCCAGATCGAACACGCGCGTCAGCGCGCCATGTGTTTCGACCAGCAGTTGTACCGGCACAGGTTGAGCGATGCCGAGTTCGCGCCGCGTCGCTTCGATGAACGCGACCATTTCGGCGGCATCGGGGACGTTGCGGATCTTCGGCAGGGTGATGTAAGCGGGCGCTCGCTTTGCGGCGCGCAGAATGAGGCGGACGTCGTCACGCCAGTGCGGGTGGGCGAAGTCGTGGATCCGCACGCCGACGCGGCCGAAACGGTCATGCTCGCTGCCCAGCAGCGACGCGACCAGCTCCGCGTGTTCCGCTTCGCGGCAGACCTGCGCGCCGTCTTCACAGTCGAGCGTGATGTCGAACACCGGGCCCAGTTGCTGCTGCAACGCGAGCGATTTCAGCATCAGCTTCTCGCTGCCGGCGTAGTGATCGCAGGCAGGCAGCACAGCGGGCGGCGCTTCGCCGTCAAACAGCACTTCGGCGGGTGTGAGGGCGCGCATCTTCGGCGTCAGGGGCGTGGATAATGTTTAGTGAAGTCTGATTCGGACGCGCTCTGCTCGATCATCGTCAAGCAGCCGCGCAAAACGCGTTCGGATCAGATGCGAACGTCGGCGTGGCGAAGCGCCGTACCTGCATTCGCACGTAAAAAACCGGAACCCGCCGCGATGACGTCTGGGAGCGCCCCCAGACCTGTCGCTTCGCGCCAGGCCCCCCGAGGGGGGAGGAAACTTGGGGCGGCCCGGCGTTTCCTCACGAGTTCCGGCTCGTCTGCATCAGGCGCTTAGCCGAGCAGGTGTTGAACGCCGTCGCGCTCTTCGAGCAGTTCGTTCAGCGTACCGTCCATCTTTTCGCGCGAGAACGCGTCGATTTCCAGACCTTCAACACGCTTGTACTCGCCGTTTTCGCAGGTAACCGGCACGCCGTAGATGATGTCTTCCGGAATGCCATACGAACCGTCCGACGGAATACCCATCGTGACCCACTTGCCGTTCGTGCCGAGCACCCAGTCGCGCACGTGGTCGATCGCTGCGTTAGCTGCCGAAGCTGCCGACGACAGGCCGCGCGCTTCAATGATCGCGGCGCCGCGCTTGCCGACGGTCGGGATGAACGTGTTGCGGTTCCATTCGTCATCGTTGATCAGCTTGGTCAGGTCCTGACCTTCTGCCGTTGCAACGCGGAAATCCGGGTACATGGTCGGCGAGTGGTTGCCCCACACAGCCAGCTTTTCGATCGAAGCGACCGGCTTGCCCGACTTGGCGGCCAGTTGCGACAGCGCGCGGTTGTGGTCCAGACGCAGCATGGCGGTGAAGTTCTTCTTCGGCAGATCCGGCGCCGACTTCATGGCGATGTATGCGTTGGTGTTGGCCGGGTTGCCGACCACCAGCACCTTCACGTCGCGGCTGGCGACTTCATTCAGCGCCTTGCCCTGAACCGTGAAGATCTCGGCGTTGGCCGACAGCAGATCCTTGCGTTCCATACCTTTCGAACGCGGACGGGCACCGACCAGCAGAGCGACGTCGGCATCCTTGAATGCGACCTTCGGATCGTCAGTGATCACGACGCCCGACAGCAGCGGGAATGCGCAATCATCCAGTTCCATCACGACGCCTTTGACGGCGGCTTGCGCTTGCGGCAGGTCGAGCAGTTGCAGGACCACCGGCTGATCCTTGCCGAGCAGATCGCCATTGGCAATGCGGAACAGCAGGGAGTAAGCGATTTGACCTGCGGCGCCGGTGACGGCAACGCGCTTTGCGGGCTTAGCCATTGAGAAATCTCCAGGACGATGCGTTAGACGCTAGGGAAAACGCCATTCTATATGCGCGTTCAGCGAAGCGTTGTGAAACACGGCGGAATTCACTGTTCGCGTACGGCCCTGTATGTGTATCGGGGCTGTGCAGCGCGCTGCGGCGAGACCGCCATGCCGGAAACCTGTACTACTGAGTGCCCCCAAACCTGGGGCTTCGCGCCAGGCCCCCCGAGGGGGCAAGAAAACTTGGGGCGGCCCGGCGTTTTCTTGAGAGAGCGGGAGCGCGGCATAAAAGGCGCCGGGTAGTCGCTGCACGGTGCGGGCTCCTGCAAACAGCGCGTTTCGGCAAGCGTCTGACCAGACAATGGCGGCGAATCGAAACCTGGACTGCGTGGGAACAGCATGGTGCAGAATGGCTGCCGGTGCGTCGCGGCGCTGCACAAAACAGCCGCCGAAAAACCCGCAAACCCTTGCTCGACAAGGAGTGTAGGAGTCGGACGTCACAAAGTCAACATTATCTTATGTCTTATATAAGACATATCTGTTGCGGGGAAAACCCTAGACGCGGCCCAGCCCTTTATGATGAAATGCGCGCATGACTTCGAACCCGGCGAACACCACGAATCCGAACGGCCAAGGGGCTGCAGGCGAGGGTGTATCCGCTGCCGCGCCCGCTACGTCGCCCACTTTCAGCCCGTTGTATCAGCAGATCAAGGGGTTGATCACACAGAGCCTCGAAAGCGGCGAATGGAAACCCGGCGAGATCATTCCTAGTGAAGTCGAATTGGCGGCCAGATACAAGGTCAGTCAGGGGACAGTGCGCAAAGCGATCGACGAACTTGCCGCCGACAACCTGCTGGTGCGCCGCCAGGGCAAGGGCACTTTTGTTGCAACGCACAACGAAGATCGCGCCCAGTTTCGCTTCCTCCGATTACTGGCCGATGACGGCGCGGAACATCCGCACGTCAGCCGCCTGCTCGAATGCCGGCGCTTGCGCGCTTCGGCGGACATCGCCCGGCAACTCGACCTGAAGCCCGCCGATCCGGTGGTGTTGATCAAGCGCTTGCTGCAGTTCGACGGCGAAGTCACCGTACTCGACGAAATCTGGCTGCCCGGCGGCGTGTTCCGCGGGCTCACGCTCGAACGCCTGTCGGAGTACAAAGGTCCCCTCTACGCGATGTTCGAGACTGAATTCGGCACGCGCATGATCCGCGCGACGGAGAAAATCCGCGCGGTCGCGGCCGACCCTTCAGTGGCTGATCTATTGAGTGTGCCGGCGGGCTTTCCGCTGCTGTCGGTGGAGCGCGTGTCCTATACATACGGGGACCGGCCGGTTGAAGTCCGGCGTGGTTGGTATGTCACAACCGGGTATTACTATCAGAACGATCTAAGCTGAGTCGGGCTGAACGAAGGCGCAGCGTCCCACACGCGCGCCTGTTTGAAGGCGCCTTTATCGCGCATGCTGTAACGGACCTGTAGTGGTTTTCGCTGCAGCGCGATATAAAAAGGCGCTAAAATCGCGGATTAGTGTGACTACATAGTAGGGGTCTAGCATGGCTGAAGCCGTAAAAAAACCGAGGCCGGAATTCCGGAACATCGGTATCGGGCAGATATTGACGGCATACCGTCTCCCGCTAGCGGGGCGAGTGTCGATCTTGCACCGCTTAAGCGGTGGTCTGCTTTTTGTTTTTCTTCCGTTCCTGCTGTACCTCTTCGATCAGAGCCTGACTTCCGAACTTAGTTTCGAAGTCTTCAAAGGTTTCCTCTCCAACATCGTCGTCAAGCTCATCACGCTCGTTCTCGCGTGGGCCTTCCTGTTTCACTTCTGCGCCGGCATCCGTCACCTGGTGATGGACACGCACCGTGCAGTGACGAAGGAAGGTGGCAAGCAAACCTCCATCGTGGTCCTCGTCGTGTCGTCGCTTCTTACGATCGCATTCGCCGCAAAACTGTTCGGAGTCTTCTAAAAAAATGGCAGCTAATAACCGAATCGGTCCGAAGCGTCTCGTCGTCGGCGCACATTACGGTCTGCGCGACTGGCTCGCCCAGCGCATCACCGCCTGCGTGATGGCCGTCTATACGGTCATCCTGCTCGCGTGGTTCTTCGGCGCGCGCGATTTCTCGTATGACGGCTGGGCGTCGATCTTCGCGACGCAATGGATGAAGCTCGCCACGTTTGTCACACTGCTCTCGCTGTTCTATCACGCGTGGGTCGGTATCCGCGACATCTGGATGGACTATGTGAAGCCCGTTGGCATGCGCCTGTTTCTTCAAGCGCTGACGATCGTCTGGCTGCTCGCGTGTGCGGGCTACGCTGCGCAGATTCTCTGGAGAGTGTAAAAGAATGGCTGCAATCAAGAATTCTCTGCCGCGTCGCCGCTTCGACGTGGTTATCGTCGGTGCAGGCGGCTCGGGGATGCGCGCTTCGCTGCAACTCGCGCGCGCCGGTCTGTCGGTTTGCGTGCTGTCCAAGGTGTTCCCGACGCGTTCGCACACGGTGGCTGCCCAAGGCGGCATCGGCGCATCGCTTGGCAACATGAGCGAAGACAATTGGCACTATCACTTCTACGACACGATCAAGGGTTCCGACTGGCTCGGCGACCAGGACGCGATCGAGTTCATGTGCCGTGAAGCGCCGAATGCGGTGTACGAACTGGAACACTTCGGCATGCCGTTCGACCGCAATGCGGACGGCACGATCTATCAGCGCCCGTTCGGCGGCCATACCGCGAACTACGGTGAAAAGCCGGTACAACGCGCTTGCGCGGCGGCTGACCGTACCGGTCACGCGCTGCTGCACACGCTGTATCAGCAGAACGTTGCAGCAAAGACGCAGTTCTTCGTCGAATGGATGGCGCTGGACCTGATCCGCGACGCCGACGGCGACGTGCTCGGCGTGACCGCGCTGGAAATGGAAACCGGCGACGTCTACATCCTCGAAGGCAAGACCACGCTGTTCGCCACGGGCGGTGCTGGCCGGATCTTCGCGGCATCCACGAATGCGTTTATCAACACCGGTGACGGCCTGGGCATGGCTGCGCGTTCGGGCATCGCACTGCAAGACATGGAATTCTGGCAATTCCACCCGACCGGCGTGGCCGGCGCGGGCGTGCTGATTACCGAAGGCGTGCGCGGCGAAGGCGGCATTCTGCGTAACTCGAACGGCGAGCGTTTCATGGAACGCTACGCGCCGACGCTGAAGGATCTGGCGCCGCGCGACTTCGTTTCGCGTTCGATGGACCAGGAAATCAAGGAAGGCCGCGGCGTGGGTCCGAACAAGGATCACGTGCTGCTCGACCTGTCGCACATTGGTGCCGAGACGATCATGAAGCGTCTGCCGTCGATCCGCGAAATCGCGCTGAAGTTCGCGAACGTCGACTGTATCAAGGAACCGATCCCGGTCGTGCCGACCATTCACTATCAGATGGGCGGTATTCCGACGAACATTCACGGCCAGGTCGTGGGTACGCCGCGCGGTCACGAAGAGCCGGTCAACGGTTTCTACGCAGTGGGCGAATGCTCGTGCGTGTCGGTGCACGGCGCAAACCGTCTCGGCACGAACTCGCTGCTCGACCTGGTGGTGTTCGGCCGCGCGGCCGGCAACCACATCGTCAAGCACGTGAAGGAGATCAAGGAGCACAAGCCGCTGCCGGCCGACGCTGCCGATTTCGCGCTGTCGCGTCTGGACAAGCTGGACAAGTCCTCGTCGGGCGAATACACGCAAAACGTCGCGAACGATATCCGCGCCACGATGCAGGCGCACGCCGGCGTGTTCCGTACGTCGGCGTTGCTGGCCGAAGGCGTCGAGCGCATCCGCGAAGTGGCTGAACGTGTCGACAACATTCATCTGAAGGACAAGTCGAAGGTGTTCAACACCGCACGCGTCGAAGCGCTGGAAGTGGCGAACCTGATCGAAGTGGCACGCGCCACGATGGTCTCCGCCGAAGCGCGCAAGGAAAGCCGCGGCGCGCACGCGCAAAACGACTTCGAACATCGCGACGACGAAAACTGGCTGCGCCATACGCTGTGGTTTAGCGTTGGCGATCGCCTCGACTACAAGCCGGTTCACATGCAACCGCTGACCGTCGAATCGGTTCCGCCGAAAGCGCGGACCTTCTAAGGCACAAGTCAAAGGAATTCAGAAATGGCTAAGCGTACATTTGAAATTTACCGCTACGACCCGGATAAGGATGCAGCGCCGCGCATGCAAACGTACGAGATCGACATCGACTCGCACGAACGCATGCTGCTCGACGCGCTCGTCAAGCTGAAGGCTGTCGACGAAACGCTGTCGTTCCGCCGTTCGTGCCGCGAAGGCGTGTGCGGTTCGGACGCAATGAACATCAACGGCAAGAACGGTCTGGCTTGTCTGACGAACCTGAACGACCTGCCGCAGAAGATCGTGCTGCGTCCGCTGCCGGGCCTGCCCGTCGTGCGCGACCTGATCTGCGACTTCACGCAGTTCTTCAACCAGTATCACTCGATCAAGCCGTACCTGATCAACGATACGCCGCCGCCGGAAAAGGAACGTCTGCAGTCGCCGGAAGAGCGCGACGAGCTGGACGGCCTGTACGAATGTATTCTGTGCGCAAGCTGCTCGACTTCGTGCCCGAGCTTCTGGTGGAATCCGGACAAGTTCGTCGGTCCGGCGGGCCTGCTGCAAGCCTATCGTTTCATCGCGGATAGCCGCGACGAAGCGACCGGTGAACGCCTCGACAACCTGGAAGATCCGTACCGTCTGTTCCGTTGCCATACCATCATGAATTGCGTCGACGTCTGCCCGAAGGGCCTGAACCCGACCAAGGCGATTGGCAAGATCAAGGAATTGATGGTTCGCCGCGCTGTCTAGGATGAACAACCCCCACGCTCCCTATCGTTCGCTGCCCCCCGAGGGGGCGGTCAATACGCTTGGGGGCGGCCCGGCGCGTACTGACATGAACGAAACATTGCATCAGTCCGACCCTCTTCGTCGCGCGCGCCTTCGCTGGCGCGCGCGGCGCGGCTTGCTGGAAAACGATCTGATCTTTGAACGTTTTTTCAGCCGATATGAGCATGACCTCAGCGACGCCGATGTAGGCGCACTCACCCGCCTGCTCGAGCTGAGCGATAACGACCTGATGGACTTGCTGCTCGCGCGCAAGGAACCAGAGGGCGACCTTGCCGACCCGGATGTGATCCGGGTGCTGGAGTTGCTGCGAAACGCTTGAGCGGCTTGAGCGCCCCCGCTTGTCCGTTGTTCCAGGCATGCAAATTATCGAAACCCTGTTTCCATACTTCGATTGAGGATGTGCTATGACCCCGTCAGATGTTAAAGCCACGCTATCGTTCAGCGACAATTCGCCGAGCGTTGAAATGCCGATTTACAAGGGCACCCTCGGCCCGGACGTGATCGACATCCGCAAACTGTACGGCCAGACCGGCAAGTTCACGTACGACCCGGGCTTCATGTCGACGGCGGCCTGCAATTCGGCGATTACGTACATCGACGGCGACAAGGGCGAGCTGCTGTACCGCGGCTACCCGATCGACAACCTCGCGGAAAACGCCGACTTCCTCGAAACTTGCTACCTGCTGCTGAAGGGCGAACTGCCGAACGCGCAGCAGAACGCGGAGTTCGTGGGCACCGTCACGAAGCACACGATGGTGCATGAGCAAATGCACTTCTTCTTCCGTGGCTTCCGCCGTGACGCGCACCCGATGGCGATTCTGGTCGCCGCAGTCGGCGCGCTGTCGGCGTTCTATCACGACTCGCTCGACATCAACAATCCGCGTCACCGTGAAGTGTCGGCCATTCGCATGATCGCGAAGCTGCCGACGCTGGTCGCGATGGCGTACAAGTACAGCATCGGTCAGCCGTTTGCGTACCCGAAGAACGACCTGTCGTACAGCGCGAACTTCATGCACATGATGTTCTCGAACCCGTGCGAAGAGTACAAGGTCAACGACGTGCTGGTGCGCGCGCTCGACCGTATCCTGATCCTGCACGCAGACCACGAGCAGAATGCCTCGACCTCGACGGTGCGTCTCGCCGGTTCGTCGGGCGCGAACCCGTTTGCGTGTATCGCAGCCGGTATCGCTTGTTTGTGGGGCCCGGCGCACGGTGGTGCGAACGAAGCCGCGCTGAACATGCTGGAAGAAATCGGCTCGGTCGACAACATTCCTGAGTTCATCAGGCAGGTGAAGGACAAGAACTCGGGCGTGAAGCTGATGGGCTTCGGTCACCGTGTGTACAAGAACTACGATCCGCGTGCGAAGCTGATGCGCGAAACCTGCCACGAAGTGCTGGAAGAGCTGGGTCTGCACGACGACCCGCTGTTCAAGCTGGCCATGGCGCTGGAAAAGATCGCACTGGAAGACGAATACTTCGTGTCGCGCAAGCTGTACCCGAACGTCGACTTCTACTCGGGCATCGTGCAGCGCGCGCTGGGCATCCCGACCTCGATGTTCACGTGTATCTTCGCGATGGCGCGTACGGTCGGCTGGATTGCACAGTGGAACGAAATGATCGCCGATCCGGAACAGAAGATTGGCCGTCCGCGTCAGCTGTTCATCGGCGACACGCAACGTGAAGCGAAGCCGCTCGCGCAACGTTGATCGGGTTTGAGTCTGCGTGGTTCGCGGCGGCTTGTTTGCTGCGAATGAGCGCAGAGTCTGTGCTGATTGGAAACGCCCCAACGGGTTTATCGTTGGGGCGTTTTGTTTTTGTCGCGCGTCGTGTCGCGTGGCGCGGTGCCGTCAAGCCGGTGTGCGGGCCTGGCGCCGTCTGGTTCGTTCGAGCGAGGGCGGGCGTGTCTTGAGGTTGGCCGGTGTCGAAGCGGCGTCCTTCGGCGCATGGCCGTGGGTTTCGAAAAAGCGCCGGTACGCACTCGGCGTCATGCCGCGCGCCGACAAAAACTGTCGATTGAAATTGGCGAGATTCGGAAAGCCCGCTTTCGTAGCGATCAGCGCGATCGGCCAGCCTGTATCGGTCAATTGCCGTGTTGCATAGCCGATGCGTAGCCGGTTCAGATAACGTCCGACGCTTTCGCCCACGTGCCGCACAAAGTAACGATGCAGCGAGCGTGCCGAGAGGTTCGCCACGTCGCACAATTCGGCGATACGCAGCGATTCGTGGAAGCGTCGATCGAGCAGGTCGAGTACGCGATTCAGACGCTCCGCTTCTGACGCACTGCCGCCGTGCGTGACGGCTGGCGCGATGGCGGTCGTTTGCGCGCCGCGAGCATGCGCTGGCCGCGCGCCCGGCGCATGCGCAGCCGGCGACGCCAATGGTTCCGATTCCGCCTCAGAGAGGCACGCGAGCACCTCCAGCACGGCGCTGAGCCGTACTCGTGGCGACGCGTCGAGCAAAGCATCCAGCCGCGCGCGCATCAGCGCCACGGCCTCGGGCGCAAACCGCAGCCCCGGAGCGCCGCGCCTCAGCAATGCGCGCAGCCCCGCAAACTCCGGACAGCAATCGGCGAGACGCCGCGCCCAATCGCCGCTGAACCATACGACGATTGCCACTTGCGGCGCGCGCGCCTTGATCGGCTCCGTGGACGACCACGTGTGCGGCATGTCCGGCGGCACCAGCACGAGATCGTCGCCGCTGTAATCGGCGCAGTGATCGCCGACGAAACGGCGGCCACGGCTGTTCATCGTCAGCGTCAGTTCGTATTCGGGGTGGTGATGCCATTCGAACGGAATCTGCGCGAGCCGCCGGTGGTAGACGCGCACAGAACAACCTTCGGGAATGGTGACGCGTTCGTATTGCGGTTTCATCGGAGTGCGCGTCTGGCCGTAAAAGGAGGGACAGTGAATGTCCAAATTGTATCGATATTTGGCTGAATAGCATCGCTTGCGGTGGCGCAGGGTGCCTAATCTGCAGGCATAGGCAAATCAAACCAAGGAGATAGCTCATGCCCGTCAAAATCGACAACCTTTCCGAAGCGATCCGCACGGCCAAGCGCGAACTGCGCGCCGCGCTGCCGAGTTACGCCCAGGTCTTTCGCGAGGTCGAGGACGCACTGCGGCGGCAGGTCGACGCGATTTGCAGCGAGCGCGAGCGCGGCTTCGAAGCCATCCCCGTATTCGATTACGCGGCCATTGTTTCGGGCGATGTGGGCGCGAGCGTGATCCGAAGAATCAAGGAGCGCGGCGCGTGCGTAGTGCGACGCGTGTTCGAGCCGCAACGAGCGAGCGACTGGGACGACGAAATCGCGCAATACGTCGAGCGCAACAAGCTCGACGACAAGCTCGCGCATCGCGCCGAAGACAAGTACTTCGGCACGCTGTCGTCGAGCAGGCCGCAGATCTACGGCGTCTACTGGTCGAAGCCGCAGACAGCCGCGCGGCAATCTGAACAACTGACGAATACGCGCGTGTTTCTGAACCGCTTGTGGACCGCGGAAAGCGCAGGGAAGCAGCACTTCGATCCCGAGCGCGTGCCGGTGTACGCGGACCGGATTCGTCGCCGGCCGCCGGGATCGGAATCGCTGGGATTGTCGCCGCACGTCGACGGTGGTTCCGTCGAACGCTGGCTCGATCCGAATTTCCGCCAGGTGTACCGGCATGTGCTGTCGGGCAACTGGCGCGCGTACGATCCGTTCGACGCCGCTTTCCGTCCGGACGTGCGGGAGATCCCGTCGCCCGCCGTATGCTCGATGTTCCGCACCTTCCAGGGCTGGACGGCGCTGACGCCGCAAGGCCCGGGCGACGGCACGTTGCAGTTGATTCCGATCGCCAGCGCAATGGCATATATGATCCTGCGCGCGCTGCAGGACGACGTCCCCGACGACGAGCTTTGCGGCGCGCAACCCGCCCGCGCGCTGTCGATTCAGCCGGCCTGGCACAGCCTGCTGCTCGAAGCGGTCACGCCGATCCCGCACATGCAGCCGGGCGACGCCGTGTTCTGGCACAGCGACGTCGTGCATTCGGTGGAAGACACGCATCGCGGCAGTGGCTACAGCAACGTGATGTACATCTCGTCCGCGCCGTGGTGCGCGAAGAACGAGGCGTATCTGAAACGCCAGCTGCCAAGCTTCCTGCGTGGCGAAAGCCCACCGGACTTTCCAGCCGATCACTTCGAGACCGGCTTTATCGGGCGCGCACAGGAAAACGATTTGACGCCGCTCGGCCGCGCTCAACTCGGCTTCGATCTCGAGCGCTGACGACATGTAAGCGCGGCGGCGCATGGGGCCGCCATCGCGCATTCCGCTGCCGGGTAACGGCGATACAGGTATCGGCACTACCACCCAACCCACTGTTTTTTATCGGTTTTTCCGAGGTTTGATGGGCCAGGAAGCGGCTCTGCGTGGCATAATCGACCGACACAGCCAGCCCGCAGTCATTACTACCCCGCATACCATGGCACAGACTCTCTACGACAAATTGTGGAACACGCACGTGGTCCACACGGAAGAAGACGGTACGACGATTCTCTATATCGACCGCCACCTGCTGCACGAAGTCACCAGCCCGCAGGCGTTCGAAGGCCTGAAGCTGGCTGAGCGTCCGGTGTGGCGCATCAGCGCGAATCTGGCGGTATCCGATCACAACGTGCCTACCACGGATCGCAGCCACGGCATCGCCGATCCGGTTTCGAAGCTGCAAGTCGATACGCTCGACAGCAACTGCGACGCCTACGGCATCACGCAGTTCAAGATGAACGACCTGCGTCAGGGCATCGTGCACATCATCGGGCCGGAGCAGGGCGCCACGCTGCCGGGCATGACGATCGTCTGCGGCGATTCGCACACCTCCACGCACGGCGCGTTCGGTGCGCTGGCACATGGCATCGGCACGTCGGAAGTCGAGCACGTGCTGGCCACGCAAACGCTCTTGCAGAAGAAGAGCAAGAACATGCTGGTGAAGGTCGAAGGCCCGTTGCCGCGCGGCTGTACCGCGAAAGACATCGTGCTCGCGATCATCGGCAAGATCGGCACGGCGGGCGGCACGGGCTACGCGATCGAATTCGGCGGTTCGACGATTCGCGCGCTGTCGATGGAAGGCCGTATGACGGTCTGCAACATGGCGATCGAAGCGGGCGCGCGCGCCGGCATGGTTGCTGTGGACGACATCACGATCGATTACCTGAAGGGCCGTCCGTTCTCGCCGGAAGGCGTCGAGTGGGATCACGCGGTCGAGTACTGGAAGCAGTTCAAGTCGGACGAAGGCGCGCAATTCGATCGCGTGGTCGAACTGAACGCGGCTGAGATCGTGCCGCAAGTCACGTGGGGCACGTCGCCGGAAATGGTTACGGCAATTGACGGCCGCGTGCCGGATCCGGAACGCGAAAAAGATCCGGTCAAGCGCGACGCGATGGAACGCGCGTTGAAATACATGGCGCTCGAACCGAACGCGCCGATCGAATCCATCAAGCCGGATAAAATCTTCATCGGGTCGTGCACCAACGCGCGCATTGAAGACATTCGCGCCGCAGCATACGTCGTGAAGAAGCTCGGCCGTCGCGTCGCACCGAACATCCGCCTGGCCATGGTGGTGCCGGGTTCGGGTCTGGTGAAGGCGCAAGCGGAACGCGAAGGCCTCGACAGGGTCTTTACCGAAGCCGGGTTCGAATGGCGTGAACCGGGTTGCTCGATGTGTCTCGCCATGAACGCCGACCGGTTGGATCCGGGCGAACGTTGCGCGTCCACGTCGAATCGTAACTTTGAAGGTCGTCAGGGCGCCGGTGGCCGTACCCACCTCGTGAGCCCCGCAATGGCTGCCGCTGCGGCCATCGAAGGGCATTTTGTCGATATTCGCAAGCTTGGATAATTCGCATGATGAAGAACATGAATCGCACCACTCTATTGCGCCGCTTCGCGCTCGGTACCTTGGCTGGGTTGCTGTTCGGTCTGGCCGGCTGCAATACGGTGCACGGATTCGGCGAGGACATGTCGCACCTCGGCAATTCGATCAGCAATCACGCTGACAAATAAGCGGTTTTCGATTTTTGCCGGCGATGCGCGGGTAGCTTTGCGGCTACCACGCGCATCGTCCGGTCTTGAAACAGGCGCAAGCGTCATGGATAAATTCATCGTACACACCGGCGTCGTGGCGCCGCTCGATCGCGAGAACGTCGATACGGACGCGATCATTCCGAAGCAGTTCCTGAAGTCGATCAAGCGCACGGGTTTCGGGCCGAACGCGTTCGATGAATGGCGTTACTTCGACCACGGCGAACCGGGTCAGGACAATTCGAAGCGTCCGCTGAATCCGGATTTCGTGCTGAACCAGCCGCGCTATCAAGGCGCGTCAGTGCTGCTGGCGCGCAAGAACTTCGGCTGCGGCAGCTCGCGTGAGCACGCGCCGTGGGCGTTGCAGCAATACGGCTTCCGTGCGCTGATCGCGCCGAGCTTCGCCGATATTTTCTACAACAACTGCTTCAAGAACGGCCTGCTGCCGATCGTGCTGAGCGAACAGCAAGTCGATCACCTGTTCAATGAAACGTACGCGTTCAATGGCTTCCAGCTGACCATCGACCTCGAAGCGCAAGTCGTGCGCGTCGGCGACGGCACCGAATATCCGTTCGAAGTCGCGGGTTTCCGTAAATACTGCCTGCTGAACGGCTTCGACGATATCGGCCTCACGTTGCGTCACGCGGACAAGATTCGCCAGTTCGAAGCGGAGCGGATCGCGAAGCAGCCGTGGCTGAATCACCGCATCGTCGGCTAAAGGCGTAAGGGCCTAGATCCCGTTCGCTGATTCAAGCTCAGAAGTCTCGAAGAAAATCATCAAGGAAATTCGCATGAAGATCGCAGTCTTGCCGGGCGACGGCATCGGTCCCGAAATCGTCAAGGAGGCCGTCAAGGTCCTGAACGTGCTCGGCGAAAAGTTCGAACTCGAAGAAGCGCCGGTTGGCGGCGCGGGCTACGAAGCGAAGGGTCATCCGCTGCCCGATTCGACGCTCGCGCTGGCTAAAGAAGCCGATGCGATCCTGTTCGGCGCCGTTGGCGACTGGAAATACGACACGCTCGAACGCGCGCTGCGTCCGGAGCAGGCGATTCTCGGTCTGCGCAAGCACCTGCAATTGTTCGCGAACTTCCGTCCGGCGATCTGCTATCCGCAACTGACGGGCGCTTCGTCGTTGAAGGAAGAGATTGTTTCGGGCCTCGATATCCTGATCGTGCGCGAACTGAACGGCGACATCTACTTCGGCTCGCCGCGCGGCGTGCGCGAAGCGCCGGATGGCCTCTTTGCCGGTTCGAAGGAAGGTTTCGACACGATGCGTTATTCGGAGCCCGAAGTGCGCCGTATCGCGCACGTCGCGTTTCAGGCGGCGCAAAAGCGCGGCAAGAAGCTGACCTCGGTCGATAAGGCCAACGTGCTCGAAACGTCGCAGTTCTGGAAAGACGTGATGATCGACGTGTCGAAGGAATATGCGGACGTCGAACTGTCGCATATGTACGTCGACAACGCGGCCATGCAACTGGTGAAGGCGCCGAAGTCGTTCGACGTGATCGTCACCGGCAACATGTTCGGCGACATCCTCTCCGACGAAGCCGCGATGCTGACGGGTTCGATCGGCATGCTGCCGTCGGCCTCGCTCGACAAGAACAACAAGGGCTTGTACGAGCCGTCGCACGGTTCCGCGCCGGATATCGCCGGCAAGGGCGTGGCGAATCCGCTGGCCACGATTCTGTCCGCCGCGATGATGCTGCGCTATTCGCTGAACAAGGCGGAACAGGCCGATCGCATCGAAAGCGCGGTCAAGAAGGTGCTCGAGCAAGGCTTCCGCACTGGCGACATTCTGACGCCGGGCTGCCAGCAAGTCGGCACCGCGGCGATGGGCGACGCGGTGGTCGCCGCGCTGTAAAGCGCTTTAAGCGTAAGCAGTCGTTAGGCCCTCAAACGGCCTTTAAAACGCGGATTGGCCTCGAAAACAGGCCAATTCGCGCGTAATACGGACGATGGCGTCGCCAGATTCCGGTTTTCGTGTATATTGTAGCGATGGCGCAGATCTCCCAAATCTCCTCGATTTCCAAACTCCACGGCAAAACGGCCCGTGTGGTTGAGTTCGCCATTACCATCAAAACGATTACCCCGAAAACGATCACGAAACGCTGATCGTCCGTCGTGCCCGCTCATCTTCCCCGCGCGGTCACTGCGGGCAAAGATGCGGGGAAGTTTCCACTCGAAGGGTATGAAGTCATGAACGTAGGTCTCGTAGGTTGGCGCGGCATGGTCGGCAGCGTCCTGATGCAACGTATGCAGCAGGAAGGCGATTTCGACTTGATCGAACCGGTGTTTTTCAGCACCAGCAATGCGGGCGGCAACGCGCCGTCGTTCGCCAAAAACGAGACCAAGCTCAAAGATGCAACAAGCATCGAAGACCTGAAGAAGTGCGAAGCGATCATCTCCTGCCAGGGCGGCGATTATACGAATGAAGTGTTCCCGAAGCTGCGCGCAGCGGGCTGGAACGGCTACTGGATCGACGCGGCTTCGTCGCTGCGCATGAAGGACGACGCGGTCATCATTCTTGATCCGGTCAACCTCGACGTGATCAAGAATGCACTGGTCAAGGGCCAGAAGAATTTCATCGGCGGCAACTGCACGGTCAGCCTGATGCTGATGGCGCTCGGCGGCCTGTTCCGCGAAAACCTCGTCGACTGGATGACGGCCATGACGTATCAGGCCGCTTCGGGCGCGGGCGCGCAAAACATGCGTGAGCTGCTGCAGCAAATGGGCACGCTGTACGGCGCGGCCAAGGAAGATCTGGCGGATCCGTCGTCGGCGATTCTCGACATCGACCGCCGCGTGCTGAACGCGATGAACAGCGACCGTATGCCGACCGATCACTTCGGCGTGCCGCTCGCCGGCTCGTTGATTCCGTGGATCGACAAGGATCTCGGCAACGGCATGTCGAAGGAAGAATGGAAGGGCGGCGCCGAGACCAACAAGATCCTCGGCAAGCCGGCCATGGGCGCGCCGGGTTCGATTCCGGTGGATGGCCTCTGCGTGCGGATCGGCGCCATGCGCTGCCACTCGCAGGCGCTGACCATCAAGCTGAACAAGGACGTGCCGCTGGACGAAGTGAACAGCATCCTTGCGTCGGGCAACGACTGGGTCAAGGTCGTGCCGAACGAACGCGAAGCGTCGATGCGCGATCTGTCCCCCGCGGTGGTGACGGGCACGCTGACAGTGCCGGTCGGCCGTGTGCGCAAGCTGGCCATGGGCGGCGAATATCTGTCGGCCTTCACGGTCGGCGATCAGCTTCTGTGGGGCGCGGCCGAACCGCTGCGTCGCATGCTGCGCATTGTGCTCGACAAGTAAAGTAAACTACGCGCTCACGACGCGTAGAAAACTCAGAAAGCGTCGCGTTTCCCGCGACGCTTTTTTCATTGTGTGCCCCGATTATCTTGTCTCTTTCCAACCGCAAACAAGGGCTGCGCGCTGATGCGCCAGGAGTCCCGATGAACCTTCGACTCTCTTCCCTTCGGGCTATGTTTATTCGTCAACGTGCAGGCCGCCTGGCGGCTGCGGCTGCTTTGGCTTTTGCGCTGGCCGGCGTTAGCGCCGGCGCAGGTAACGCGTTGGCAGCGCCGAGCGACGCCGCGAGCGCGCCAGAGGGCGCGTCGGCTTCCGCGTCCACGTCATATGCCGCGGGCAGTCAATACACGGTTCGGCCTGGGCAGTCGCTGAACGATGTGGCGATTGCCGTCACGCAATCGCACGACCGGGCGACGCTCGCGCGCGCCTCACGCGCGTTGTTCGATTCGAATCCGAACGCCTTCATGAGCCATGACCCGAGCCGGATGCGGATGGGTGCGGTGTTGACGGTGCCGGCGCTGGATGCGTCAGGGGCGTTGGCGGCTTCTTCGGCGAGTGCGGGGTCTGCGGCTGTTGCTGCATCCGCCCCTGCGCCTGCCTCCGCGTCGAACGCGCCAGCGGCGGTTGGTGCGGCGAGCGGGGGAGCGCAGGTCAATGCCGCGGCAGCGAGCGCGGCCCACGCCGTGGCGGGCGCGGTTTCGTCCGTGCCGCTAGCGGGTTCGCAGGCGGCAGCCTCGGCCGCGTTGTCGGCCAGCGGCGCGCATGCGTGGTCCGGGTCGATCCAGCCTTCCGCCAGCGAACCGGCCGAAGGAGCATCGGTGCCAGGTGCTACGGCTGCTCCCGCGACGGCCGCTCAGCCAGCATCGCAAGCGCATGTCCAGGTGTCCAGCTTGCAGCAATTGCTTGCGCTGAAAAACCGTGTGCTGATGGAGTTGCAGAAGCACGGCATCGGCGGTTCGACGACAGCAACGGGCACCGCCTCGACCGGCGCGCAGCCGTCGGTGGGGGCGTCGTCCGCGGCGGTCGTGGCCGGTCATAGCGGTGCGGCGATTTCCACGTCGAACGAACCCGCGATGTCGCAAACGGATTTGAGCGTGGCGGCGGCGGTTGGCGCAGCGTTGGTGGCATTGCTGGCGGCTTTGCGTCTGCGTCGCCGTAAGCGCGAGGGGATTGCCGCGGCTGAAGCTACGCGTACAGACGATGACGTGACGGCGTCAGCGCGAGCGGCTGAAGCGCAGGAGATCGCTTCGACGCGTGAACAGCTTCCCGTGAGCGAATCGGCAGATGTGAGCGACGACGTAGCAATGCAGCGCGCGGCGGCACTGGCGGCAGCAGAGCGTGAGGCCGCAGAAGGCGAGGCGGCGGCGCGGGAAGCAGCGGAACGTGCCGCGGCGGAACGTGAAGCGGAACAGCGACTAGCAGCAGCGCGGGAGCGTGAGGCAGCGGAGCGAGCAGCGGCAGAACGCGAGGCAGCGGAGCGTGTGGCGGCAGAACGTGCAGCGGCGGAACGTGCAGCGGCGGAACGTGTAGCGGAGCAAGCGGCGGCAGAACGTGCGACAGCAGCGCGCGAAGCGGCGGCCCACCAACCCGACACGACCAGCGCCCCCTTCCCGGCGCAAGAGCCCGCCGCGTCTGAGTACCCTTGGCAAGAACGCCGCTCGGCGCCAGCGCCCTTCGAACCAGCGCAACCGAACCCCGACGTCTTGCCAACCGCTGACGGCGGCTTTACGTCCGAACCCATTCCGGCGGCCCATCACGACAACTTCGACGGCGCGACCACAGCCGCAAGCCTTGCAGCCGCCGCCGAACTCGGCGCCGAAGCGTTGCCAATGACGCCGCTCGAGCCGGTCAGCGAGGTCCTGCATCAAGAGGAGCCGCCGCCCCACCGTCTGCAATGGGACGACGAGCCAGCCGCGCCGGTCACGAAGCCGCACGACGATCTGAACGCGCCGCAGCCGTACGTCGAGCCGCACACGACTTCGCCGTTCGGCCAGCCGGACGACGACGCGTCGACGCATCCGGCGCCCGCAGCGCCGTTCTCGTCACAGGACACGCCGCCCGCGAGCGCACCACACTTCGAGCCGGCTCCCGCCGCGCAAGCTCAGCCCGCGCCGACGGTACCGACTGAATTCCCGCGCGACGCCGTCAACGCCTTCAGCAGTCTCGACATGCCATTGCCGCCGCGCGTCGAATCGAGCGATGCCGCCGGGACCGCGCCCGCATCGCTCGCGACGCAGCCGGTTGCGTCCCCGGAGACTGCCGCGCACCAGGCCGTTGCGCCTCACGATCCGGACGACGACGCCCCACATATCGCCAATGAAATCGCCTCTGGCACGGCGGGCCCCGCGGCGGTTGCGGGCCTGGGCGCGGCTGGCTTCGGCGCGCTGAACCTCGACTTCGACCTCGAGTTGCCGCCGAGCCCCGCTCAGCCGCTGCCGGCCTTCACGCAGGCCGATCTCAAGCGCATCGCCCGTAACAAGCTCGATCTGGCCGCCGAATACATCGACCTCGGCGACCTGTCCGGTGCGCGCGCGCTCATCAACGAAGTGATCGAAGCGAACGATCCGGCCACGCGCACCGAAGCCCGCACGTTGCTCTCGACGCTCGCACCGTTGTCGTGAAGAAGCGTATCGCTTTAGGCGTTCAGTACGACGGCTCGGCATTCTGCGGTTGGCAGTCGCAGCCGCACGGCAAGACGGTGCAGGACGAACTCGAACGGGCGCTTCGCGAGTTTGCGCAGACGACGGTGCAAACGGTCGTCGCGGGTCGTACGGATACGGGCGTGCACGGTCTCGGCCAGGTCGTGCATTTCGATACCGAACTCGATCGCGCGGATTTTTCATGGGTTCGCGGCACCAATGCGTTTCTGCCGCAAACCATCTCCGTGCAGTGGGCCAAGCCTATGCCCGACGAGTTCCACGCGCGTTTCTCGGCGTTCGAGCGCACTTATCATTACGTGCTGTACGTGAACCCGGTGCGCTCGCCGATGCTGGCCACGCGGGCCGGTTGGGTGCACATGCCGCTCGACGTCGACGCGATGCGTGCCGCCGCTGTCTGCCTGATCGGCGAACACGATTTTTCCGCGTTCCGTTCGTCGCAATGTCAGGCGAAAACGCCGGTCAAGCATCTGTATCAGATCGACTTGCGGCAACAGGGCGACTTCATCCATTTCCGCTTTCGAGCGAACGCGTTCCTGCATCACATGGTGCGCAACCTGATGGGATGCCTCGTCGCTGTCGGTCGCGGACGCCATCCGGTCGAATGGATGGCCGAAGTTCTCGTCAGCGGCGATCGTGATTGCGCCGCGCCGACCTTCATGCCAGACGGCCTGTACCTGGCGCAGGTGGGCTATCCTGAGCAATTCGACGTGCCCGCGCCGCAGACCGGCAGCGTGCCGTGGAGTACCGTATGGAGCGAGCAACCGAAATCATGAATTCAACCGAAAACCTGGCGGCCGAAGCCCAAGCAGGCAAACCGTGTCAAGCCGCGCCGCGCCGCACGCGCATCAAGCTCTGCGGCTTGTCGAAGCCTGAAGATGTCACGCACGCGATTGACCTCGGCGCCGACGCGATTGGCCTCGTGTTCTATCCGCCCAGCCCGCGCTCGGTCAGCGTGGCGCAGGCGGTCGAGCTGGTGCACGACGTGCCGCCGTTCGTATCGGTAGTCGGCTTGTTCGTCAACGCGACGCCGGACTGGGTCCGCGAAGTCGCAAGCAATGTCGGGCTTACGCTGCTGCAATTCCACGGCGACGAGACCGCGGAGCAGTGCGAATCGCTCGCCAGCTTTGCGGGTTTGCCTTGGTTGCGCGCGTTGCGCATCGCGACGGATACTCAGCCCGCTGATTTGGTAAAATCGGCGCTTAACTATTCAGCAGCCAGCGGCCTCCTGTTCGACACTCATGTCGAAGGCTATGGCGGCGGCGGGAAGGTTTTCGATTGGTCACTTATTCCAGCAGAGCTCGCGCGTCGGGCCGTTTTGAGTGGTGGGTTGAACGCGCAAAACGTCAGTGACGCGATCCATCGCGTGCGCCCGTACGCGGTCGATGTCTCGAGCGGCATCGAAGTGCCGGGCGCCAAGGGCGTGAAGGATCACGCCCGGATGGCGGCGTTCGTACGCGCAGTGCGCGAAGCGGACGCCGAATGATTCTGGTGGCGCGGTTTTCTCGCATGAAGTCCGCGCGCCACACTGAGAAGAGTGATCGTTATGTATAACTTGCCTGACGAAAGAGGCCATTTCGGCCAATATGGCGGCGTGTTCGTCGCTGAAACGCTGGTTCACGCGCTCGACGAGTTGCGTGCCGCGTACGAGAAATATCAGAAAGACCCGGAATTCGTCGCTGAATACGAGCGCGAGCTGAAGTACTTCGTTGGCCGTCCGTCGCCGATTTATCACGCGCAACGCTGGAGCGAACTACTCGGCGGCGCGCAGGTTTTCCTGAAGCGCGAAGACCTGAATCACACCGGTGCTCACAAAGTCAATAACGTGATCGGACAAGCGCTGCTTGCCAGGCGTATGGGCAAACCGCGCGTGATCGCGGAAACCGGCGCGGGTCAGCACGGCGTCGCCACGGCGACCATTGCGGCGCGTTTTGGCATGGAATGCGTCGTCTATATGGGTGCCGAAGACGTTCGCCGCCAAGCCGCTAACGTGTACCGGATGAAGCTGCTCGGCGCGACTGTCGTGCCGGTCGAGTCCGGTTCGCGGACGCTGAAGGATGCGCTCAACGAAGCGATGCGCGACTGGGTCACTAACGTCGAAAACACCTTCTACATCATCGGTACGGTCGCGGGACCGCATCCTTATCCGATGATGGTGCGCGACTTCCAGCGCGTGATCGGCGATGAGTGCAAGGTGCAAATGCCGGAACTGGTCGGCCGCCAGCCGGACGCCGTGATCGCGTGCGTTGGTGGTGGATCGAATGCGATGGGTATATTTTACCCGTACATTGACGACACATCGGTGCAATTGATCGGCGTCGAAGCGGCGGGTGACGGCCTGGAAACTGGTCGTCACGCGGCGTCGCTGATCGGCGGAAGCCCGGGCGTACTGCACGGCAATCGGACCTATCTCCTGCAGGACGAGAACGGCCAGATCATCGAGACGCATTCGGTGTCGGCTGGCCTCGACTACCCGGGCGTCGGCCCCGAGCACGCGTGGCTAAAAGACAGCAAGCGGGCGCAATATGTCGGCATCACCGACGAAGAAGCGCTTAAAGCCTTCCACGATTGCTGTCGCATTGAAGGCATCATTCCGGCACTGGAATCCAGCCATGCGCTGGCCTACGCCGCGAAACTCGCGCCCACGCTGCCGAAGGACAAGTACCTTCTGGTCAATCTGTCGGGCCGCGGCGACAAGGACATGCACACGGTCGCTGAGCGATCGGGTATCCAGTTCTGAGCGCCGCGACGATGCGCGACGAGTTCGACGAGCCCCAGCCCGCGGTTGAAACCAACCCGGCCGCCGGCATCATGGCGGCCGAGGTGCCTGCATCTTTGTTACCGCAGGTACCTGCCGGCATCCAGCTGTTGAACCGCGATTTTCTGACCGATGTGGCGAACATCCCCGACCGGTCGATCGACCTGATCCTTTGCGATCCGCCTTACGGGCTCGGCAAGGATTATGGCAACGACTCCGACATGCGTTCAGGCGACGATTTTCTCGCCTGGACGCGCAGTTGGCTCGAGCGGGCCATTCCAAAGCTCAAGCCGTCGGGTTCGCTGTATATCTTCTGCACATGGCAGTACGCGCCGGAAATCTTCTGTTTCCTGAAGACGAAGCTCACGATGATCAACGAAATCATCTGGGACCGGCGCGTGCCGAGCATGGGCGGAACGGTGCGCCGTTTCACGTCGGTGCACGACAACATCGGCTTTTTCGCGGTATCGAAGGATTATTACTTCGATCTCGATCCCGTCCGCATCCCGTACGATGCCGTCACGAAGAAGGCGCGTTCGCGTAAGTTGTTCGAAGGAAGCAAGTGGCTGGAGCTTGGCTATAATCCGAAGGATGTCTGGTCGGTGTCGCGACTGCATCGGCAACACGCCGAACGCGTCGATCATCCGACCCAGAAGCCTCTGGAAATTGTCGAGCGTATGGTGCTGGCAAGTTGTCCGAAGGGCGGGCGCGTGCTCGATCCCTTCATGGGCAGCGGCACCACCGCAGTCGCTTGCGCCCGTCAGCAGCGCGAATTCGTCGGCTATGAGATCAATGAAAGTTACTGCGCGATAGCGCGCGAACGCGTCAGCGCGGCTGCGGCGGCTTCCGCTGTTGCCCGGCCGGTTGCAGCCGAAACTGAACGGCTAACCGAGGCGCAATAAGCGCGCAGTAGCCCAAATCCGAGAATATTCCATGTCCCGTATCAACAACACATTTGCTGCGCTGTCCGCACAAGGTAAGAAAGGGCTGATTCCGTTCATGACGGCCGGCGACCCGGACCCGGCTCGCACGGTCGAATTCATGCATGCGCTCGCCGCCGGCGGCGCCGACGTGATCGAACTTGGCGTGCCGTTTTCCGACCCGATGGCCGACGGTCCAGTGATCCAGCAATCGTCCGAGCGCGCTCTGGCGCAAGGCGTATCGCTGCGCCACGTCATCGCCGACGTCAAACGCTTCCGCGAAACCGATGACAAGACGCCGGTCGTGTTGATGGGCTACGCCAATCCGATCGAGCGCATGGGCACCGAAGCGTTTGCCAAGGCCGCGAAGGAAGCGGGCGTAGACGGCGTACTGGTGGTCGATTACCCGCCTGAAGAGTGTGCTGACTTCGCTGAACAGATGCGATCCGCCGGCATCGATCCGATATTTTTGCTTGCGCCCACCTCAACGGACGAGCGCATCGCGGAAGTCGGCAAAATCGCCAGCGGCTACGTTTATTATGTGTCGCTCAAAGGGGTGACCGGAGCGGCAAATCTGGACGTTTCCAGCATCGCGAGTAAAATCCCGGCCATCAAGTCGCGCGTACCCCTGCCGGTGGGCGTCGGTTTCGGCATCCGCGACGCGCAAACGGCGCGTGCGGTGGCCGAGGTTTCCGATGCCGTCGTGATCGGCAGCCGTATCGTGCAATTGCTCGAACAAGCCGCGCCCGACACCGCTGCCGAGACGCTGACGCGTTTCGTCGCCGAAGTGCGCGAGGCGCTGGACAGCGTTGCGACTGCCCGATAACAGTTATTTTTGTCTTCTGTAGTGTGAGCGGCGGGTTTGTCCCGCCGTTTGCGCAACCGTTGACCCCAGAAGGATTCAATATGAGCTGGCTCGATAAGCTGCTGCCGCCGAAAATCAAGCAAACCGATCCGAAGAACCGCAAGGGGATTCCGGAAGGCTTGTGGATCAAGTGCCCGTCGTGCGAAGCGGTGCTGTACCGCAACGACGTCGAGGCCAATCTGCATGTTTGCCCGAAATGCGACCATCACATGCGCATCGGCGCGCGTGAGCGGCTCGACGGCCTGCTCGATCCGGAAGGCCGCTATGAAATCGGCCAGGAAATCGTGCCGGTCGACGCGCTCAAGTTCAAAGACAGCCGCAAATACCCGGAGCGCCTGAAAGAGGCGATGGACGACACCGACGAAACCGACGCAATGGTCGTGATGGGCGGCGCAATCCACACGCTGCCCGTAGTGGTCGCGTGCTTCGAGTTCTCGTTTATGGGCGGCTCGATGGGTTCGGTCGTCGGCGAGCGTTTCGCGCGCGGCGCACAGAACGCGCTGGAACAGCAAGTGCCGTTCATCTGCTTCACCGCTTCGGGCGGTGCGCGGATGCAGGAAAGCTTGCTGTCGCTGATGCAAATGGCCAAGACCACGGCCATGCTGACCAGGCTGGCCGAAGCCAGGCTGCCGTTCATCTCGGTACTGACCGACCCGACCATGGGCGGCGTCTCGGCGAGTTTCGCCTTCCTCGGCGACGTGGTGATCGCGGAACCGAAGGCGCTGATCGGCTTTGCCGGCCCGCGCGTGATCGAACAAACCGTGCGCGAGAAACTGCCGGAAGGCTTCCAGCGCGCCGAGTTCCTGCTGACGAAGGGCGCGGTCGATATGATCGTCGACCGTCGCAAGCTGCGTGAAGAACTCGCGCAACTGATGGCGCTGCTGAGTCGCCAGCCGGCTGACGCGGTCGCGTAAGCGATAAGCGAAGCGGCTGTATCGATTCGCCAAAGCATTAATCAGCGCCGTGCCTTCGAAGCGCGGCGATTGTACGAAAAGCAGCCCAAAATAGCGCGCCGCGAGAGTCATCAAGCGGCGCGCTGTCATTTCCGGGATAATCACGGTCTCGTGACACCGCGACGGCTGCCCGCACTCCTACTCGTAGTTTTCGATGACCACATTCCCCACTCTCGACGCGTGGCTTACGCACCTTGAATCCGCGCATCCGGTCGGCATCGACATGGGTTTGGCTCGCATCTCCAAGGTACGCGACGCGATGCAGTTGTCGTTCGCGTGTCCGGTCATCACGGTCGGCGGCACGAACGGCAAGGGTTCGACCTGCGCGATCCTCGAATCGATTTTGCTGCGCGCCGGCTTCACGGTCGGCTGCCACACGTCGCCGCATTTGTTGTCGTTCAACGAGCGCGCGCGCGTGAATGGCGAAACCGCGAGCGATGCCGATCTGCTGCCGCACTTCGAAGCAGTTGAAGCCGCGCGCCTGAGCCTCGCTGAGCCGGTCACGCTGACGTATTTCGAATTCACGACGCTGGCGATCATGAGTCTGTTCGCTTCGCGCGGACTCGATGCGGCGATTTTCGAAGTGGGCCTCGGTGGCCGCCTGGACGCGGTCAACATCCTCGACACGGACTGCGCGATCATTACCAGCATCGATATCGATCACACCGATTATCTGGGCGACACGCGCGAGAAAATCGCCTTCGAAAAGGCCGGCATTTTCCGCGCGGGCAAACCGGCAATCTGCGCCGATCCGGTGCCGCCGCAAACGCTGATCGATTACGCCGAACAGATCGGCGCCGAACTGTGGCTATTCGGACGCGATTTCCGCTACGAAGGGCAGGCGGGCAGCGAGCGCCAGCAATGGAGCTATGTGGGCCCGACGATGCGCCGCTCGGCGCTCGCCTATCCGGCGCTGCGTGGCGCGAACCAGTTGATCAACACGTCGGCGGCGCTCGCCGCTCTCGAAGCGCTGCGCGACCGTTTGCCGGTTTCGGCGCAGGACATTCGGCTCGGCCTTGCCAACGTCGAATTGCCGGGGCGCTTCCAGGTGTTGCCCGGCAAGCCGGCCATCGTGCTCGATGTCGGGCACAATCCGCATGCCGCCGCCGTGCTTACGCAAAACCTCGGCAATATGGGCTTTTTCCCGTACACGTACGCCGTGTTCGGCGCGATGCGCGACAAGGATATTGCCGGCGTGTTGGCTCACCTGAAAGGCGAAATCGACCACTGGTGCGTAACCGATTTGCCGACGCCGCGTGCGGCTTCCGCCGAGGAGCTCGAAGCCGCATTGCGCGAGCAGGGCGTGAGCGACAGCGCCGATAGCAGTGTGACGCGCTACGCAACACCGGCAGAGGCTTTCCAAGACGCGCTAAAACGAGCGTCAGAGAATGATAGAATCGTGGTTTTCGGCAGTTTCTATACGGTAGCAGGCGTGATGGCCTACCGTAAATCGCAGCAACACTGAACGGGCGCCAGGCTCGAACCAAGCGATTCATGGGAATTTTCTCGTTCGGCAAGAAAGACGACACGCCCTCACGGCGTGGCGCAAATACCAATTCCACTCGTGCCGCCCGTGGCGAACGCGTGGAGCGGCGAACCCGCCGCACGGAGCGCGCCGTGGACGCCGATGCGATGCTGCTCGACCCCACGTTGCCTGAAAAGCAGCGTGCGCGGCGCCGGCTCGTTGGCGCGATCGCGTTGGTCGTCGCAGCGGTCGTCGTGCTGCCGATGGTGCTGGATTCGCATCCTAAGCCCGTCACCGACGACATCTCCATCGACATCCCGAGCCGCCCCGCGCCGAAGGCCAGCAAGGCCGACGAAGACACGCAGGCCGGCGTAGCACCTGACAATCCGGCGCCCGACTCGGCACTCGCCGCTTCCGGCCTTGCACCGGCTGCACCGGCGACGGCTGTCGCGCCAAGTCAATCCGGCGCCGCCAGGCAGCAGAGCGCGGCAACGAGCGCAGCGAAGCCCGCTGCCAAGCCGCAAGCGCCGGCCGTCGCGGCCAACACGGCTCCTGCGGCGCCGACGCCCGCCAAACCGGCGAAACCGCAGACCGCACATAGCGCCGCGAACGTTCCGGCCCCGAGCGAGGACAACACGAACAGCACCGCCGCAAGCGCGGACGCCGATTCCGGCACGCCCGCGTCGCCGCCCGGCAGCCGCTTCGCCGTGCAGCTCGGCGTGTTCCCGGACGACACCAGCGCGCGCAGTTGGGCAACCAAGTTGAAAGCAGCCGGCGTGCCCGCATATACCGAACGTCGGAAGCAGGCAGACGGCACGACCCGCACGCTTTTGCGCGCCGGTCCGTTCGCCGACCGTGCAGCGGCCAGCGCCGCGATTGCGAAGGTTCGCGAGGCCGGCTTGACGTCGGGCGCGAACAACGGCGCTGCACAGTAAGCGAGCGATGTTCACCGCCTTCGACTACGCTGTAATGGCGGTGATCGGTTTGTCGGCTTTGCGCGGCACATGGCGCGGCTTTTTGTCTGAGATATTCGGGTTGATCGGTTGGATCGCGGCGTTTTTCATTGCTTGCCGCTTTGTCGGTTACGTCGTGCCGTTTATTCCTGCCACGTGGCCGGGTGGCGCGTTGACCCAATGGCTGCTGGCGTTCGCGCTGGTGGTGATCGGCGTGGTGGTGGTGGCGAGCGTGCTGAATGCGCTGCTGAGCCGCATCGTGCAGGTATCGGGCTTGAGCGGCATAGACCGCTCGCTTGGTTTGATGTTCGGCCTCGTGCGCGGGGTTGTTCTGGTGCTGATTCTGGTCGCCCTGGCAGGCTTGACCGAACTGCCCCAACAGGAATTCTGGCGCAACGCACTGCTTCGACCCTATGCGGTCGACGGCGTGCACGTAATGAAACCGCTGCTTCCCGAGACGCTCGCTGCCTACGTCCGTGTGTGACGATCAGGCGGGTGATCAGAGGAAGCCCGCAGTATTCCGGCGCAATCCGGCTGCTTTTACGCTCCATCGCAGGCACCGGCCGCCGTTACGAATTTCGTACCTTTGAAGGACATGCCATGTGCGGCATCGTAGGCGTAGTTTCCCAATCCCCGGTCAATCAGCTGATCTATGACAGCCTGCTGCTCCTGCAGCACCGCGGTCAGGACGCCGCCGGCATCGCGACAGCGAACGGCAGCAATTTCCACATGCACAAGGCCAACGGCATGGTGCGCGACGTGTTCCGCACGCGCAACATGCGCAGCCTGCCCGGCAATACCGGCATCGGCCAGGTCCGTTACCCGACCGCCGGTTCGGCGTCGAGCGAAGAAGAAGCCCAGCCGTTCTACGTGAACGCGCCGTTCGGCATCATCCTCGCGCACAACGGCAACCTGACCAACTGGCAGCAGCTGAAAGATGAGATGTTCCGCATCGATCGCCGCCACATCAATACCAATTCCGACACCGAAGTGATGCTCAACGTGCTCGCGCACGAATTGCAGCTCTCCAGTTCGAGCCTGCAACTCGATCCGGCCGCGCTGTTCAACGCCGTGTCGGGCGTGCATCGCCGGGTGCGGGGTTCGTATGCGATCGTTTCGTTGATCGCCGGCTACGGTCTGCTTGCTTTCCGCGACCCGTTCGGCATTCGTCCGTTGTGCCTCGGCAAGCAGGAAACGCCGGAAGGCGTCGAGTGGATCCTGGCGTCGGAATCGGTCGCGATCGAAGGTATCGGTTTCGAGTTCGTGCGTGACGTGGCACCGGGCGAAGCGATTTTCATCGACCTCGACGGCAATCTGCACGCCCAGCAATGTGCGACGAATCCGAGCCTGAACCCGTGCATTTTCGAACTCGTGTACCTCGCGCGTCCGGATTCGGTACTCGACGGCGTGCCGGTCTACAACGTGCGTCTGCGCATGGGCGACTATCTCGCCGAGAAGATCAAACGCGAGTTGCCCGACGTCGCGATCGACGTCGTGATGCCGATTCCCGATTCGTCGCGTCCGGCCGCGATGCAGGTCGCCAAGAAGCTGGGCGTCGAGTATCGCGAAGGCTTCTTCAAGAACCGTTACGTGGGCCGGACCTTCATCATGCCGGGCCAGGCGATGCGCAAGAAGTCGGTGCGCCAGAAGCTGAACGCGATGGGCATCGAGTTCAAGGGCAAGAACGTGTTGATCGTCGACGATTCGATCGTGCGCGGCACTACCTCGCACGAAATCGTGCAGATGGCGCGTGACGCGGGCGCGAACAAGGTGATTTTCGCCTCGGCGGCGCCGCCGGTGAAGTTCCCGAACGTCTACGGTATCGATATGCCGACGCGCGGTGAACTCGTCGCCCACGGCCGTTCGGACGAAGAAGTCGCGCGCATGATCGGCGCCGACCATCTCGTTTATCAGGACGTCGACGCGTTGAAGCAGGCGGTGCGCGACATCAATCCGGCGCTGAAGGAATTCGAGGCTTCGTGCTTCGACGGCAACTACGTGACCGGCGATGTGACCACCGAATACCTCGACCGCATCGAAACCGCGCGTCTCGCGCCGTCCTCGCAATCGGATCGCGACGCCGCGAGCGAAGCGATCGACGGCGGCCCGGCACGCTCGCAACTGCATTTGCAATTGTCGGTGGGTTGAGCGGTCCCGCAACCGGCGTGGCGCGCTGCACGCCATGCCGCGAGCGTGTTAGCATGACGGCTTGCGTCGATTTGATCTCAGCTTGCGGACGCGGGGCGACCCGAAACAGCTAAAGCGAATGGTGGAAAAGCCGCAGTCATCCGCCTCCGCTCCAGCTTTCCCCCGCACATGAAGCCCGCTTATGCCGACGCAAAAGCGGGCTTTTTTGTTGCTGCCGTTTGGCGTTGCATGCTCGTCTCATGTGAGCCACGCCGGATGCAGCCATGGAACATTGGAAACCAGAACCAACATGGACGACTCCCTGAACTTCGATACGCTGGCAGTCCGCTCGGGCACAGTGCGCAGTGACTTCAACGAACATTCGGAAGCGATTTTCCTGACGTCGAGCTTCGTCTTCGCGAGTGCCGCGGATGCCGCCGAGCGCTTCAGGAATTCCGAAGACAATTACACCTACTCGCGCTTCACGAACCCGACCGTCTCGATGTTCCAGGACCGTCTGGCGGCGCTCGAAGGCGGCGAAGCGTGCATGGCTACAGCCTCGGGGATGGCCGCGATCATGTCGGTGGTGATGTCGGCGCTGCAGGCCGGCGACCATCTGGTCAGCTCGCAAGCCTTGTTCGGTTCGACACTCGGCATGTTCTCGCAGATCTTCAGCAAGTTCGGCATTACGACGACCTTCGTCGATCCGACCGATCTGGGCGCGTGGGAAAACGCCGTGCGACCCGAGACGAAGATGTTCTTCCTCGAAACGCCGTCGAATCCGCTGACCGAAGTCGCCGATATCGAAGCAATCAGCAAGATCGCCAAGGCGGCCAATGCGCTGTTCGTGGTCGACAACTGCTTCTGTAGCCCGGCCTTGCAGCAGCCGTTGAAGCTCGGTGCGGATGTCGTGATGCATTCGGCCACCAAGTTCCTCGACGGCCAGGGGCGTGTGCTCGGCGGCGCGCTGGTCGGCTCCAAGCAGTTCATCATGGAAAAGGTGTTTCCGTTCGTGCGCAGCGCCGGGCCGACGCTGTCCGCGTTCAACGCGTGGGTGCTGCTCAAAGGTATGGAAACGCTGTCGCTGCGGGTCGAAAAGCAGTCGGCGAACGCACTCGAAATCGCGCGCTGGCTGGAAACGCATCCGGCTGTGAATCGCGTGTTCTATCCGGGGCTCGAATCGCATCCGCAGCACGCGCTGGCGATGCGTCAGCAGAAGTCGGGCGGCGCGATCCTGTCGTTCGAACTGAAGGGCGATACGCCTGAGGCGATGCGCGCGAATGCCTGGCGCGTGATCGACAGTACGAAGATCTGCTCGATTACCGGCAACCTCGGCGATACGCGCACCACCATCACGCATCCGGCCACGACCACGCACGGCCGCGTGACGCCGGAAGCGCGTGCAGCGGCTGGCATTAGCGAAGGGTTGATCCGTCTGGCAGTGGGGCTGGAAAACGCCGGCGATATTCGCGGCGATCTGGAGCGTGGTTTGGCGGGTTAATCCGCTTTACCGGCTTTACCAGCTTTACCTGGAAGGGAAACGGAGGCCGCCTGGCGGCTCGCGTTGAAAACTCAGTGGCATTCAGTGGCGCAGCGCGCGCCACTGCCCGGGCGCCAGACCGAAACGCCGCGTAAAAGCGTGCGTGTAAGCGCTCTGATCGCCGAAACCGATCTCGAACGCGATGTCGGTCAACGAACGGCGCGGATCGGCGAGCAACGTAATCGACGTATCGAGCCTCAGCCGCTGCAAATAGCGATGCGGCGTTTCGCCAAAGGCGTCGATAAAAAGCTGATGAAAGCGCCGCATGCCGAAGCCGCAATGCGCGGCGAGGTCGGCGACACGCAGCGGCTCCGATAAATGCGTGCGCAGCCAGCGGTCGATGCGCGCGAAGTCGAGGCCGGCGCCGGGCGCTTGTGCGCCAGCCGTCATGCCTGCGTCGGCTACCAACGCTGCGCCTAAACGCGCCGCGGCGTCCCAATGAAAACGGCGGGTATCCAGATCGTCGCCCTGAGCGCCGCCTGCGGCATGCGCCGCAATCCGATGCACGAGTTGTGTGAGCGATGCATCCACCGTCACCGCCCGGGCGCGGTCGAACAGACGTTCCGGCACGGCCAGCGAGGTGGCCGGCAGATCCAGCACCAATTGCCGGTTCTCACCGACGCCCGCGTAATCGTGCCGCGCGCCGGCTGGAATGAGCCACGCGGAACCGGCGTCGATCTGTTGCGCGACGCCGTCTACCGCCATCACCATCGCGCCGTCGAGCCCGAGCACGACCTGATGAAAGTCGTGCACGTCCGACGCTTCGATCGCGCCGTAACGGCGCAACGAAACGCTAGGCGCGGTGACGGCTGCGTGATTCATTGCGATGCCCCAATTACAAGCAGCGACAAGCAGCGAAAAACTTAGACGCCGAGCAATTCGACTTCGAACACGAGCGTCGCATTCGGCGGAATTACGCCGCCCGCGCCGCGCACGCCGTAGCCGAGTTGCGGCGGAATCGTCAGCTTGCGCGTGCCGCCGACCTTCATGCCCTGCACGCCTTCGTCCCAACCCTTGATGACCATGCCGCCGCCCAGCACGAAGGCGAACGGGTCATTGCGGTCCTTGCTCGAGTCGAACTTCTGGCCATCGGTCAGCCAGCCGGTGTAGTGCACGCTGACGGTCTTGCCGGCAACCGCTTCGGCGCCGGTGCCTTCAACGATGTCTTCGTATTTCAGGCCGGATTCGGTAGTCACAGTCGACATGAGTCGCTCCTTAGGTCAAGTCGTAAAAACCGACATTGTAGGCGCGTTGGCGATGCGTCGCCGAGGATTGCCGCGTGGCATGCGGTTTGCGGCCATGTTGGTCGTCCGGGCAGGGTGGTTGCGCCGGGCAGCATGCCTATAATGGGGCTTCTTTTAACAATTCATATACCGCCTGAGAGGGCTTGATCGTGACAACCTCTTCCATCGGAGCCGACGGCGGCCAGCCGGTTCGTCCCGGTTTCGCCGTATCCGAACGCACCGCGCGTCTGCGGGCGGAGACCGCGCTGTTCATGCGCGACCACGTGCTGTCGCTGGTGTCGCACGATCTGCGCGGTCCGCTGAATGCCATCCATAGCTGGGCGTACGTGCTTGAACGCAAGCTCGATGCGAACGACCCCAACTCGCAGCGCGCCGTGAGCGGCATTCGCAGTGGCGTGGACCAGCAAGTGAAGCTGCTCGAGACGATCGTCGACGCGACGCGCGCCGAAACCAAAACGCTGGCGCTCGCTTATGCGCCGTTTCCGCTACATCCTTTACTCGACGAAACGGTCGAAGAAGTCCGCTCGGGATTGGCCCGCTCGCGCGGCGTCGAGATCGCAGTCGACTCGCAACCGGCTACCGAGCAACTCAACGGCGACCGGGAGCGCCTTGCCGCCGCCTTGTGGCTGATGCTTACCTTCGCCGTCGAAGCGAGCGCGGAGGGCGCGACCGTCACGCTGGCCGCACGCGCGGACGCCGCCACGTGGCACGCTACCGTCACCTTCAGCGTGACAGCCGCCGCGCTGGACGATCCTTCGTTGCCGCATGTGCTTGAAGCGTTTGCCTGCAAACAGGCGCGCGAACCGCGCGAAGCCAAACGGATCGCGTGGGTGTTCGCGCTGTGCAAGCGCGTCGCGGAGGCCCACGGCGGCAGTTTCGAGCAAAGCGACACACAAGACGCTGAAGCGGGCACGCTCGCGCTGCATGTGCCGCTCAGCGCGACGGCAACCGCGTGAGCGCCGGGCGTCGCGGCGTTTTCCCGCGCGCGATTAACTTTCGCCGAGCTTTCGCCCTCTATACTGACAACTTTTGTTGCCGGAGCCTTCCGCTTTGATCCAGGTTGTCGCCCTTATTGGTGCGTTGTTTCTCGTTGCCCTCAACGGTTTTTTTGTCGCCGCCGAATTCGGTCTGGTCAAGCTGCGGCAGACGCGCGTGCAAAGCCTTGCCACCCAGCACGGCATGCGCGGACGTCTGCTGGCGAAGGTGCATGGCCGACTCGACGCGTATCTATCTGCCTGTCAGCTCGGCATCACGCTGGCGTCGCTCGGACTGGGCTGGATCGGAGAGCCGGCGTTCGCGCAACTGCTTACGCCGCTCTTCAGTTTGCTTGGCGTGGAGTCGGAGAATCTGATCCACGGCATTTCGCTGTTCTTTGCGTTCTCGTGCATTTCGTTCCTGCATATCGTGGTCGGCGAACTGGCGCCGAAGTCGCTGGCCATTCGCGAAGCGGAGAAGGTTTCGCTGTGGGCCGCCACGCCGCTCTACGGCTTTTACTGGACGATGTATCCGGCGATCTGGGTGCTCAATACCAGCGCCAACGCGGTGCTGCGGCTCGCGGGACTCGCGGCGGATCACGGCCACGACTCGCACTATTCGACCGACGAACTCAAGCTGATCTTGCGCGGCCGCCATGCAAACGTGGCGACGGGACTCGGTTCGCCGGACGGCGCATACAGCCAGGACGAATGGAACACGATCGCGCATTCGCTGGATTTCTCGCGCATGACCGTGTCCGATCTGATGCGGCCGCCTTATGAAATGGTTGGCTTGCGGCGCGATTTGCCGTTGCGCGAGAACATGCAGGTGGTGGCGCGGCATCGCTTCAGCCGCTATCCGTTGTTCGAAGATGCTGCTGGGGAGCGCGTGGCCGGCATGATTCATTTGAAGGATCTGCTGCTGGCGCGTCATGCGGGCAGTACGCTCGACGATCTTTCCAAATACGTTCGGCCTGTGCAGTACGTCAAACCGGATATGCCGGCGCTCGAACTGTTTCGCCGCTTTCGGAAGGGCGCGCCGCATTTCGCGCTGGTCGGTCACAAGAACTCGAAGCCGATTGGTTTTCTGACGCTGGACAATCTGCTTGGCGCGCTGGTTGGGCAGATTCACGACGAATTCCGTCAAGGCGACGCTGACTGGTCCCGTATGGACGACGGGACGTTGATGGGCAAGGGTAGTTTGCCGGTGGTGTCGCTGGAACGCGCGTTGGGGATCGATATTGACGAGGGCAAGGCTGAATCGGTCGGCGGTCTCGTGATTCAAGCGCTCAATGATTTGCCCACTGAGGGGCAGAGGATTGAGTTTGATCGTTTTGACGTCGTCGTCAAGAAAATGAAGGGACCTCGGATTGTGCTCGTGAGGGTTTATCCGAAGGTTTTTGATGATGAAGGAGGGTGATGGGGGGTTTTGCCTTTGGCGGCGGCATGGGTTATATGCCTACGGCGTTGGGTTTCCTTGCTTTGTTTGCCTTTCGCGGCGCTTTTGGCTGTGTGTCTATGGCGTTGCCTTTCCTTGTTTTGTTATTGGTTTATTAGCGTTCCCCCTGTGCGGGGGAGCACCTACTTTTCTTTGCCTGCCGCAAAGAAAAGTAGGCAAAAGAAAGCGGCTTTACACCGCCAGCTCTTAAGCGGGTCCCCTGGCTCGGAGGAGGTAGTGGCGCATCTGGAATCGGTGTTCCCGCACACTCCGCGCTGGTGACAAGGCAGTCATGCTTCCGGCGGCGCTATGCGCGCCGCGGCGGTACTTCCCAACACCGATAGTAGAGTTGTGCCTCCGGCATCATCCTTCCCGCCTCGCACTGCGTGCTCGCCGGAACGGTTTGCCAAGGAAACCAGGGGCTTCGTTTGCGCACGGTGAGGGCCATCGGTTTCGCCTCGGCGAGGCGCCCACGTGTGCGAGTGCGAGCTACCACGCCGAGTGAGACGCTAGCGCCTCGGCAAGGCATGGGGGACGTGAGTGCAAGCCACCGCAGTCACCGAAAAAGTGCCGAACGAAACGCAGCCGCGCGCTACGCTAACGCAGCAAACACAAGACATGACGCTTGAACAACCACAGGCGCCGGAAGCGTCCAACGGACCCGACGGTTTTGTGAAGTACCGCTGCGGCGCGCGCAGCGCCGCCGGAAGTATGACGGCTTTGTCACAGGCGCGGAGTGTGCGGGAACACCGATTCCAGATGCTCCACTACCTCCTCCAAGCCAGGGGACCGCTTAAGTGCTGGCGGTGTAAAGCCGTTTTCTTTTGCCTACTTTTCTTTGCGGCAGGCAAAGAAAAGTAGGTGCCCCCCGCACAGGGGGAACGCTAATAAACCAATAAGAAAACAAGGAAAGGCAACGCCGCAGGCACACAGACATAAAGCGCCGCGAAAGGCAAACAAAGCAAGAAAACCCAACGCCGTAGGCACACAGACATAAAGCACCGCGCAGGGCAAAAAAAAAACCAAAAAAGCCACCGCCGCAGGCGCACAACCAATGCCGCCGCCAAAGGCAAAAAACCTAAACCTTTGGTACTCCATCCTCCACCATCACAGCAACCGGCATCGCCCCCAACGCATCGCGTAAAAACAGCAATCCATTTTCATCGACCTTAGGCGCCGCCGGACTCAACCAGTCAAACAAAGCACGTCCAGTCAGATCAGCTGGCATCTCAACCGCCGTATCGCCCCATCTGACCACATCGACCAAAGGCAAATCACCGGTCTCACCGAGCAATCCAGCAGCAAGCCGGCTGGCCACAACAACAGCCCATGCATTTCCATGCCGCCGCGCAAACGCAATCACATTCGACGCATGCGCACCGCGCACCACAAGCGGCAAATAGGTACTCTGACTCAGCAATTCCGGCAAATGCGCACGCAACGCCAGCACGCGTTGCACCACCGCGAGCTTCACGCGCCCATCGCGCCAACCCGGCAAAAATTCCGACGGCGGCATCTGCACAAGCAATGCCTCACGCTTTGCAAAATCGACCGGCCGGCGATTGTCGGGATCGACCAGGCTAAAGTCCCACAACTCAGTACCCTGATAAAGATCGGGAATCCCCGGCGACGCCAATCGCAACACCGTCTGCTGCAAGCTATTGAGCGCGCCAGCTCGGCCAATGCGCGTGACGAACGCGGACAACTCGCGCAAAAACCCATCGCGCCGCTGCGGCGCCAGGATATCGAACAGGAAGTCGCGACAGCCGGCCTCATACGCTTCGTCGGGCGCGAGCCAGTTGGTTTGCAGCTTCGCTTCGCGCAGCGCCTTCAACTGCCATTGCGCGACGCGCTCGGCTAGTGCCCTGACGCCGGCTTCATCGTCCGGCGATAAATCGGGTGGCCAGCAGCCCACCAGCGTCTGATACAGCATTGCTTCGGCCGCGGGGCCGGGCGCCCAGTCATAGCTCGCGTCCTTGTTGACGCTGCTGATCGGCTTGCCGTCGAGCGCACGGCGATGCGGTGTGTTCAATGTCGACCAGGCGCGCAACGTCGCGCTCCAGTCGTGCGCGATCTCGCTCAATACCGCGAGCCGCGCGCGTACGTCTTCGCCACGTTTGTGGTCGTGCGTGGCAGTGGCGAGCATCGCGTGAGGAAAACGCTGTGAGCGCTCCAGGTTCCCCGCATGAAACTGCTCGACCGACAACGCGAATTCGCCCGGGTCCGAGCCGACTTCGTTGCGCGACAGCAGACGGCCATAGCGATAGCACGCGGTGTCTTCAATCGCCTTCGCGGCGACCGGCGCGGTCAGTTGCGAAAACAGCGTCTGCGCGGTGCGCCGCGCGGACCCCGCATGGCTCGGCGGCGCGCCGTTCTGGCCTTGCTGAGGCGGTGCGCTAGCCCGTGCATTCGGCATTTCTTCGGCGCTGCCGCCGAGCCAAGCGTTGACGCGTTCGAGCACGACATGGTCCGCACGCGAAAGCGTTTCTTTCGCGCCCGCCAGCGCCTGTTCGAAATAGACGTTATCGGTGGCGTTGCGCAGCCCGTTCTGCGGATAGATCCGATACACCGGGAAATGCACGATCAGCTCGGTCAACACGCGCCGCAGCGCGGTGAAGGTGAAGTCGCGCGTCGTCAGCGAATCGCGGGCGATGCGATGCAATGCACGCGCCGCGCGGTCCAGTTCCGCCGGCAGGTTTTCCGTGAGGATCTTGCGGCGCGCAGCCAATGCTTCGTCCGCAAAGCGCGCACTGCGGCCGGTAAATTCGGCCCACGTCGCCGCGAGCGGCTCGGCGCCGGCCGGATCGTGAAGCAGTGCGCCCACGTCGCGCATGAAATCGTAGCCGGTCGTGCCGTCCACCGGCCAATCGTCGCGCAACGGTTCGCCGCGGCCCAGAATCTTTTCGACGACCACGTACGGCGCCGTGTCGCGCAATTCGGTGAGGCGCTGCCGCAGGCGCTGACAGTATTCGCGCGGCTCAGCGAGGCCGTCGATGTGATCGATCCGCAAACCATCCACCACGCCTTCCTGGTACAGACGGAAAACCAGCGCGTGCACGGCATCGAACACGTCGGGCCGTTCTACTCGCACACCGGCTAGCGTGGAAATGTCGAAGAAGCGCCGCCAGTTCACTTCATCGGACGCGGTGCGCCACCACGCAAGGCGGAAGTGCTGCCGTTCAAGCAACCGATGCAAGCGGTCACGCGCGGCCGGATCGCCCGGCGCATACGTTGCCAGCGCGATCTCGATCGCCGAGGCGCCGTTCTGCGCG
Source organism: Paraburkholderia sp. FW306-02-B (assembly GCF_058782725.1). Lineage (NCBI taxonomy): Bacteria > Pseudomonadati > Pseudomonadota > Betaproteobacteria > Burkholderiales > Burkholderiaceae > Paraburkholderia > Paraburkholderia sp. FW306-02-B. Next base: position 2,979,867 of record NZ_JBYSXZ010000002.1, on the reverse strand, counting down.
ACGAACTCGCGCAGCATGTCGCGTCCTTCGGCGGCGCGGGGCTGATCGGCAGGCTGCGTCGTCAGACCCTGGAAGCGTTCGGCCAGCGCAGCGAGATCGGGGCGCTCGGCGCTTTGCAGGATCGACGCGTAATCGATCGGGCACACCGGGAACACATGCGGTCCGTAGCCGATATAAAAGCGCCCGGTATCGGCGGCGAAATGCAGCGCAATGCGGCCCGCCGCGAGTTCCTCGCCGTACGGTGCGCCGAGCGTCGGCGCCAGCACCTTGCCGCGCAAAGCCGGATCGGGCGAATGCCAATCGACGTCGAAATGCCGTGCATACGCGCTGTGCCGGCCCCATTCGAGGATATCGAGCCACCACGCGTTGCTCGAACCGCCCACACCCATATGGTTCGGCACCACGTCGACGATCAGTCCCATGTTGCGCGCGCGCAGCGTGTCGACGAGGCGCTTCAATCCGGCCTCGCCGCCGCATTCGGCGCTGACCTGGGTGTAGTCGACGGTGTCGTAGCCGTGCATCGAGCCCGGCTCGGCAGTCGTGACGGGCGACGCGTACAGATGGCTAATGCCGAGCGCGGCGAAATAGTCGACGTGCTTCGCGGCATCGTCGAAGGTGAAGCCTCGATGAAACTGGAGGCGAAGCGTGGAGCGCGGGACGGTCATGGCGTATCAGGCTCCGAAGAAGCGTTAGTAGCGGAACGGTTCGCGGCGCTGCGTGCGCGGTCGACCGCCAGCAGCCGATCGCAAAACGTCGCGTCCTCGAATAGCGCGTCGATCGGCAAGCTCACGCGGCGGCGCCAGTTCGGATGCTCGTCGATCGAGCCGGGCAGGTTCGGCTGCTCGACTTGCGCGAGCAGATCTTCGAGCGGGTAAGTCACGAGCGGCCCAGGCGTTGCGGCGATGAAGGCCAGCGCTTCGTCCACGGGCGCGTTGTCGGGCGGCGGAGCAGCGACGTCCGGCGCGGCCACGCCGGCTTGCTGGAACGACACCCAGAGGGCGGCGCGATCGTCGGCGCGTTCATCCTGTGCGACCGCTACCGGGTCGCGGCCATCGGCGCGCGCCATCGTCTGGCCGATCCGGTTGCGCCACGTGATATCGCTGCCGCGCCACCAGCCTGCTACGGTCGGCAGGTCGTGTGTCGTCGTGGTGCCTACTGCATTGCGGTCCCACGCGTGCGGCGGCTTGAAACCCTTGCCGTCTCCCGAACGCTCGAACCACAGCACGCGAATCCCGGCGATGCCGTGCTCGTCGAGCCGCTCGCGAAAACCGGGCGGCACGGTGCCGAGATCCTCGCCGATCACGATCGCGCGATGCCGCCACGATTCGAGCGCGATCAGCCGCAGCAGGTCTTCGAGCGGATAGCGCAGGTAGGCGCCGTTGCGCGCGCTTTCGCCTTCCGGCACGAGCCACAAACGCCGCAGGCCGAGAATATGATCGATGCGGATGCCGCCCGCATGGGCGAACGCGGCGCGCAGCATGTCGATGAACGCGGAGAAGCCCTGCGTGCGCATCGCGCGCGGCGAGAAGGTGGTGAGGCCCCATGCCTGTCCCGCCTGGTTGAACAGATCAGGCGGCGCGCCGACTGAAATGCCTTGCAGCATGTCGTCGCGATACGACCATGCATGGCTGCCGGCGCTGTCGCAACCTACCGCGAGGTCGGCGATCAAGCCGACGGCCATGCCGGCGTCGCACGCCGCGTGCTGTGCGTGCGACAAGCCCTTGGCAGCGAGCCATTGCAGGAAGAGATGAAAATCGACTTCATGACGATTGGCGTCGGCGAATGCTTCGACTTCCGGGCTGCGTGGGTCGCGCAACGCTTCGGGCCAGTTGCGCCAGTGACCGTTGCCGCCCGCCTGCGCGAGTTGCGCCGCCTGCAATGCTTCGAAGCGCGCGTGGTCTTCGAGCGCACGGCCGGCGCGTTCGCAGAAGCCGTGAAATTCCAGTGCGCGCGGCGTGTGCTGCGCGCGTTCTGCAGAGCAGAAGTTTTCGTATAGCGCGCGCAATACCTTCAGCTTCAACACGACCGCATTCGGCCACTCGATCAGCGGCAAGTTTTCGAGCCTGGACCATGCATCGGCCGCTTGCGCGGCGTCGAGCGCGGCGCGTGCGGCATCCGCGCCGAACACCGCGGCGGGATCGATATGCGTGACGTTCAGCCATAAACGCGACGACGGCGAATACGGACTGAAGCGATTCGGCTCCGCGCTGAACATCGCATGCGTCGGACTGACGGCGAGCGCATGCGCGCCACGCTTCGCGCTTTCGATCGCCAGCTGCGCGAGCGCCGAATAATCGCCGATGCCGCCATCGCCCGCGCGGCGCAAGCCGTATAGCTGCGCCGCGATGCTCCACAGCAGCGGCGGTTGCGCTGAGTCGCCGTGCAGCGTGCGCCACGCATCGGCGACGGTGTAGCAGCGCGACGGCGCGACGGCCAGCGTCATGCGTTGCTCATTGATCACGAGCGTGTGATAGCCGGGTTCGCTGATCGGCGCGAGCAAGGCCTCTTCGCCTTTGGGCGCGGTAAAGCGGCCGTCGATGATCGAGCCGCTTTCGAGTTCGATCCGATAGTGGCTATCGGACTTGATCGCCGTGGCAGGCAACGCGATGCCGCGCTCGACCTCGGCGGTCATCAGCGGCGGCAATTTGCGGCCGGACAGTTCGGCTTCGAGCGCGGCGGCGCTTTGACGAATCTGCGTCGCGTTACCGCACGGCAAACCCATCTGTTCGAGCAGCACGGCGAGCGTATGCTCGGGCACGTGCCGCGTCGCGTAGTGCGCGTCCCGCCACTCCACCTCGAAGCCGGCGCGCTTGGCGAGGGTCGTGATCGTATCGTTCGGGTGTCGGGTAGGGCTCACGCGTTGCGCTCCTGAATACCTGCGACGCGGGCGTCGTGACCGATCGCATAGTCGCTGACATCGCCGGTCAGCCATGCGACGAACGCATGCGAGGGCAATACCTTGGCGTCGATCTGTTCGCGTACGCGCGGCGGCGTTTCGAAAATCACTTTGCCGGCGGGGACATCGGCGAACGGCACGCTGTCTTTCGATAGATTCAACGCGATCGACAAAGTCTCGCCGTCGCCGAGTTTCCAGCGCGCGATCAGCGCATTGGCGTCAGCGCCGTGTTCCGCTGTCAGCACCATCGCGCCGAGCGCTTTCGAGTGCTTCAGGCGCGGCGTGATCAGTTTCGCCCGCACAGCGAGCGCAGATTTATAGAAGTGCATCCATTCGAGGCGGTCTTTTACGTTTTCCTGTGCGCTCGCCTCAGCAGACGCAGGCGACGACGCAGCAAACGTCTTCACATCGTTCGGATCGGGAATCTGCGCGCGACGCTTTTCGTCGCTGAACGACGAAAAGCGTGCGAACTCGCGGCGGCGTCCTTCACGCACGGCCTCGGCGAGCTCGCCGGTGTAGTCGGTGAAAAACAGGAACGGCTGGGTCGAGCCGTATTCCTCGTCCATGAACAGCAACGGGATTTGCGGCGATAACAGCAACAGACCGGTCACGGCGCGCAGCGCATCGTCGGATGTCAGTTTGCGCAGACGCTCGCCGAACGCGCGATTGCCGATCTGGTCGTGATTCTGCAAGAACATCACGAACGAGGTCGGCGACAGATGCTTGCTCGGCTCGCCACGCGGCGCACCGTTATGAATCGGCGACGGGTCGCCCTGATACGCAAAGCCTTCCGACAGCACACGCGCCAATCTGCGGATCGACTGGTCCTCATAGGCGTGGTAGTAGCCTTCGGTTTCGCCGGTCAGCAGCACGTGCAACGCGTTGTGCGCGTCGTCGTTCCATTGTGCGTCGAAATGCGTTTCCAGCAGGCTCGCGCTGTTGTGTTCGTTTTCCAGCACCAGATGCACATGGCGCCCGTGCTGCACCTTTGCGCGAATATGATCGGACAATTCGCGCAGCCACGCGTGATTGTCGATTGCATGCACCGCGTCGAAACGCAGGCCGTCGACACGATATTCATTGAGCCAGTACACCGCGTTGTCGGTGAAGAAATCGCTGACTTCGGCGCGCTCGAAGTCGATCGCCGGGCCCCATGGCGTGTGCGTGCCTTCGCGGAAAAACGATCGCGCGTATTCGTGCAGATAGTTGCCGTCAGGACCGAAGTGGTTGTAGACCACGTCGAGAAACACCATCAGGCCGAGGCCGTGCGCCGCGTCGATCAGTGCTTTCAGTTGTTCGGGGCGGCCGTAAGCGGAATCCGGCGCATACGGCAGCACGCCGTCATAGCCCCAGTTGCGCGTGCCGGGAAAATCGTTCAACGGCATCAGCTCGATGGCGGTCACGCCGAGCGCGACGAGCGCCGGCAAACGCTTCTGCACGCCCGCATAGCCGCCTAGCGCGCCGACATGCAGTTCGTACAGCACTGTCTCTTCCCATGGCCGGCCATGCCAGTGCGTGTTGTCCCAGCGGTAAGCGCGCGGGTCGATCACTTCGCTCGGACCATGCACGTCTTGCGGCTGGAAGCGCGACGACGGATCGGGCACCGCAAGTGCGCCGTCGAGCCGGAATCGGTAGAGCGCGCCCGCGCCGCAATCGGCGCTTGCTTCGAACCAGCCGTTGCCGGCGGGCGTCATGTCGTGCGCGCCTTGCGCCGGTCCGTTTTCGATTTCCACCTGCACTGTTTTGCACGAAGGCGCCCAGAAGCGAAACCGGGTACGCGGTTTCGTCCCCGATGCGCCCAACAACTGTGCGCCGAACGGCAGACAATGCGCGTGGTGATGCGCGTGAGGATCAATCGGACTTTCGGACATGATTCGCCACCATTCGGTTTTGCCTTCGAGCCGTGCCTGACGTCTCCAACGCGTCGCGACGCGGCCGCTTTACTGTGTTGCTCGTGTTGCCATGCACGCACCGCTTACGTGCTCGGCGACGTGTCGTCGCCCGGTTGCTGCGCACCCGGATCGGGCGGTAGCGCAGTCAGGAGCCGCGGCCCGTGTTGCGGGCCGGCCTTCCAGCCCGCCTGCCAATCCGCCTCGCCGACCGGCTGCGCCGCCAGCATCACGATGCTATGCGCGGCCACTTCGACCTCCGGCACCGCCAACCGATGCGGCGCGCTTTCCGGGTCGGCGGTATCTAACAGCACATGCCATTCCAGGTGCGGGGCGGGAGGCGTAAAACGTAGCATTTCCGCCGACGCGTTGAGCATCATCAACAATACTTCCGTTTCGCCGTTCAAGCCTGGACCGGCGCGTCGCAGTGTGAACGCGCGGCCTTCCGGGTCCTGCCACGCTTCGATAGTCAGCGGATCGCCGTTTTCGTCGAACCAGCCGACATCGAACAGGCCCGGCAACACTTCGCGGTCGCCGAACAGAAAGCGCGTCTCGCGCAGCAGCGGATGCTGTTTGCGCAGCGCGATCACCCGCGCGACGAACTCGGTCATCCTGCGGCCTTCCGGTGCTTGCGCGCGCTCCCAGTCGAGCCATGATAGTTCGTTATCCTGGCAGTACGCATTGTTGTTGCCGTTCTGCGTGCGCAGCGATTCGTCGCCCGCCAGCAACATCGGCGTGCCGAGTGCCATTAGCAGTGTGGTGGTCAGCGAACGGGTCACGCGCGCGCGGGTTTCGAGAATCTGCGGATCGTCGGTCGGACCTTCGGCACCCCAATTGCGGCTGCAATTTTCGTTGTGGCCGTCGTTGTTGTCTTCGAGATTCGCCTCGTTGTGCTTGTGCTCGTACGCGGTGATGTCGGCTAGCGTAAAACCGTCGTGCGACGCGACAAAGTTGACCGATGCCCACGGTTTCCTGAAGCGCCGGTTGAACAGATCGGCCGAACCGGTCAGACGCGCGGCAAGGTCGGGCCGCAAGCCGGCGTCGCCGCGCCAGAAACGGCGCACGGTGTCCCGGAAACGGTCGTTCCATTCTGCGAATCCCGGCGGATGATTGCCGAGCTGATAGCCGCCCGGGCCGATGTCCCACGGCTCGGAAATCAGCTTGCGCTGCGACAGGATCGGGTCCTGGCGCAACGCGTCGAAAAAACCGGAGCCGGGATCGAAGCCGTGTTGTTCGCGGCCGAGCGTCACGCCGAGATCGAAACGGAAGCCGTCGATGTTGAACGCGGTCGACCAGTAGCGCAGCGAATCCATCACCATTTGCAGCACGCGCGGATGCGCCAGATTCACCGTGTTGCCGCAGCCGGTGTCGTTGATATGGTGGCGTTCGTCGCCGGGAATCACGCGGTAGTAGCTGGCGTTGTCGAGGCCGCGCCACGACACGGTCGGCCCCATTTCATTGCCTTCGCAGGTGTGGTTGTAGACCACGTCGAGAATCACTTCGATGCCGGCCGCGTGCAACTGGCGCACTGCGATGCGCATTTCGTCGAGCCGATGCGTACTCAGATACGACGGCGCCGGTGCAAAAAACGCCGCGGTGTTGTAACCCCAGTAGTTGCGCAGGCCGCGCTCCACCAGAAAGCGGTCGTTCAGAAACGCGTGGACCGGCAGCAATTCGATCGCGGTGACGCCGAGCTTCTGCAAATGCTCGATAAATTCCGGCGAAGCCAGTGTGGCGAACGTACCGCGTTCGTGCTGGCGCAAATCGGCGCGCAGCATCGACGCACCGCGCACATGCGTCTCGTAGACGATGGTTTCGCCCCACGGCACATTCGGGCGCCTGTCGTGCGACCAGTCGAACGCTTCGTCGACCACGACGCACTTCGGCATGGCCGGGGCCGAATCGCGCCTGTCGATGGAAAGATCCGCGCGATTCGAATGCACGCGATAGCTGAACAGCGCATCGGACCAGCGAAATTGCCCAACCAGCTTGCGCGCGTACGGATCGAGCAGCAGCTTGTGCGGATTGAAACGATGACCGTGCTGTGGCTGATACGGACCATGCGCGCGAAACCCATATGCCGTGCCCGGATGCGCGTTCGGCAGATAGCCATGCCAGACTTCGTCGGTGCATTCGGGCAGCATGAAACGCCGGATTTCCTTGCGACCGGTGGGGTCGAACAGGCAAAGCTCGATTTTCTGCGCGTTCGCCGAGAACACCGCAAAGTTGACGCCGAGGCCGTCCCAGCTGGCGCCGAGCGGATAGGGTGAACCGGGCAGAAGCCGGTCGGGCATTGCATGCGACATGATTCCCCTTCCTTGTTCTGATTTATGGACGCGATCGTGGGTCTTCATGCAACGAGCGCGCGGCGCATGCGCCGCGCGCTCGCGTTACGGCACACCGATTAATCCGCGCGCAAAACGATCGTCGCGAGCGGCGGCAAAATCAGCGAAGCGGAGTAAGGCTTGCCGTGGCTCGAGATTTCCTCGGTTTGAACCAGCCCGCCGTTGCCCATATCCGAGCCGCCATACACGCCGGCATCGGTATTCAGCACTTCGACCCAGCGGCCGCCACGCGGCATCCCCATCCGATAGCCGACCCGCGGCACCGGCGTCATATTGCAGACCGCGACCAGTTCGCGCCCCGTGCCATCGCTGCGGCGATAGGCGAATACGCTGTTGCTGCTGTCGTCGCCGATCAGCCATTCGAAGCCGCTCGGCTCGCTGTCGAGCAGATGCAGCGCCGGCTCCTGGCTGTACAGATGGTTCAGGTCGCGTACGAGTTTCTGCACGCCGTGGTGATTCGCATCGTCGAGCAGATGCCAATGCGGCGACGTGTCATGATCGAATTCCGCCATCTGGCCGAATTCGCCGCCCATGAACAGCAGCTTCTTGCCCGGATGCGTCCACATGAAGCCGAAATACGCGCGCAGATTGGCGAAGCGTTGCCACGTGTCGCCGGGCATCTTGCCGAGCAGCGAGCCCTTGCCGTGCACCACTTCGTCGTGCGAGAGGGGCAGCACGAAGCGCTCCGAGTACGCGTAGACCATGCCGAACGTCATCTCATGGTGATGGTATCGGCGGTGGATGGGGTCCTCGTGCAGGTAGTGCAGCGTGTCGTGCATCCAGCCCATGTTCCACTTGAACTGGAAGCCGAGGCCGCCGTATTCGATACGCGCGGTGACGCCGGGCCACGCGGTCGATTCCTCCGCGATCGTGATCGCGCCCGGCACGCCCGGCACATAGCCGACCTCATGATTCAGCCGTTTCAGAAAGGCGATCGATTCGAGATTTTCCCGCCCGCCATAGATGTTCGGCACCCACTCATCGGCGGCGCGCGAGTAGTCGCGATATAGCATCGACGCGACCGCATCCACCCGCAAACCGTCGACGTGATAGCGCTTGAGCCACGCGAGACCCGATGCGATCAGGAACGCGCTCACCTCGTTGCGGCCGAGGTTGTAGATCATCGTGTTCCAGTCCTGGTGATAGCCTTCGCGCGGATCGGCGTGCTCGTAGAGCGGTGTGCCGTCGAAGTCGACCAGACCATGCGCGTCGTTCGGGAAATGCGCGGGCACCCAGTCGAGAATCACGCCGAGGCCGGCCGCGTGCGCCGTGTTGACGAATGCGGCAAACTGCTCGGGTTTGCCGAAACGCGCGGACGGCGCGAATTGCCCGAGCGGCTGATAGCCCCACGAGCCGCCGAACGGGTGCTCGGCGATCGGCATGAATTCAACGTGCGTGAAGCCCATGCTTTTCACGTACGGAATCAGCCGCTCGGCGAGTTCTTCCCAGTAGAGGCCGCGCTGGCCTTCTTCAGCGACGCGCATCCAGGATTCGGCATGCACTTCGTAGATCGAGATCGGTGCATTCGCGGTTTGCCTGGCCGCACGAGATTGAATCCAGTCGTGGTCGGTCCATTGAAACAACTCGACTTCGTCGACATGCGCGACCACGGACGCCGTGCCCGGCGGCTTTTCCGTCTGCATCGCGCAGGGATCGGCCTTCAGCGGCAACGGATGACCGTCGCGGGACAGCAGCTCGTATTTGTAGCGGGTGCCCGCGCCGACGCGCGGCACGAACAATTCCCACACACCTGCCTGATGACGCAGCCGCATCGGGTGGCGGCGGCCGTCCCACGAATTGAAGTCGCCGACCACCGAGACGCGCCGCGCATTCGGCGCCCACACGGCGAAGCGCACGCCAGGCACGCTGTCTACTTCCATCGGACGCGCGCCGAGGCATTCGAGCACCGCATACGGATCGCCGCCGGCGAGACGTCCCAACGGTTCGTCGCCGAGCACGGGGCCGAACGAATAGGTGTCCTCGATCTCCTGCACCACGCCGTGCCAGTCGATGCGCAAGCGGTACGGCGCCGCGGACGTGACGCGGCCGGCAAACAGTCCGGGCCGCAATGGCTGAAGCTCGCCGAGCGCCGTACCATCGGCGCGCGCAATGACGCTGACGTGCGCGGCATTCGGCAGCAACGCGCGCACCACCGGACCCGCATCCGTGTCATGCAGCCCGAGTTGCGAAAACGGATCAGGATGGCGCGCTTCAATGAGCGCGTCGATATCGAGCGGTTGAAGGCCTGCGGCCGGATCGTGCTCACTCATAGTCGCCCTCGGCCGGGTTAGGCGGTGCGGCGGCGTCCGACGCCTGGGTGGATGAATCGTGGGCTGGCGTGCCGGTGTCGCCAAGCAAACGGCTGGTGAGCGAGGCTAGGCCGCGCACCGGCAAACCGATCCACGTCGGACGATTGGCCGCTTCGTAACGGATCTCGTAAGCGGCCTTCTCGATCAGGAACAGATCGAGCAAGGCCTGTTCCGCTTCTGGCGCCCCGGAGGAACTGGCGACCAACGGCGGCTCCGCGGTGGCGATTGCGGCGCGGTATTCCTGTAGGAATGTTTTCGCAGCACTGGCGCGGAAACGTTCGAACAGCACGCGCTTGCGATCGGCGGTTTGCGGCGGCGCGCTTTCCATCGTGGACTGCGCCGCCGCGCTCGCATACGAGAGCGAGCGCAGCAAACCGGCCACATCGCGCAACGGGCTCGACTTCTGACGCCGTTCTTCGAGCGAACGCGCAGGCTCGCCCTCGAAGTCGATCAGATAGGCGTCGCCCTGCGCGACCAGCACCTGACCCAGGTGGAAGTCGCCGTGAATGCGGATACGCAGCGCGCCTGCTTCGGCCGGCACGAGCTTCTTGACGGCTTCGGTGAGTGCCGGGCGGCGGTCCATCAGGCTTTGCGCCAATGCTTTGGTTTCCGGGTCGGTCATCTGATCGATGCGTGGCGCGAGCAGATCGAGCGCGCCGGCGAGCATCGATAGCGTGCCGTCGATCCAGGCCTTCACCTGTTTGGCGCTGGCGCGCTCCGGTGCGAAGGCCGGGTCGTCGGAGGGCGCCGCGAGCGCCACATGCAATTCGCCGAGCCGCTTGCCGATGGTGCCGGCCAGCTCGCTATAGCTTTCCACCAGAATCGCCTCGTTGTCGCGATCCGGCGACTGCGCGTCCGCATCGACGGCAATCGCGAGCTCGTCGACCGAGCGGCGCAGGAAGTCGAGCGACCAGTTCCACGCGTCGCCCTGATTGTCGATAAAGCCCTGCAGGATCGCCAGTGTATGCGGCACGCCTTCGGGATCGACGCGCACCACTTCACCATACAGCGGCGCGGTGTTGGCGTAGCCGAGCTGCGTCAGATAGCGGCTGATTTCCGCTTCCGGATGAATCCCGTTCACCAGCCGCCGCACCAGCTTCAGCACCGCGGCGTCGGCGATGATCAGCGAACTGTTGCTTTGCTCGGCCGCGAGCCAGCGAACGTCGGGCCGCTCGCCCAGATGATCGAGTTCGGCGAAACGCTCGGTCGGGACGAACCTGATTTCGCTTTTCTGCACGGTCGGAACGACCGCGTGTTCATGCAGCTTGCGCAGCACGCCATGCGCGAAGATCGGCAGTGCGAACGCGTCGGTCAAGTGGCCGACGTTACGGCCGCGGCGCACGCGGGCCAGTGCCAGCTGGATGAACAGCGGCGTGGTGGTTTCGCCGCCCCACGTGATCGCGATCGGCACCACGTAGCGTTCAGTGTGATTGCCGACGTCCGCTTCGATTTCGGTGAAGGCGAAGCCGCCGTTCGGGATCGTGGTCAGCGCGGCGAGGCGCACGGCGTGCATCTTCTGATCTTTCGACGCAAACCAGCGGCGCCGGCTCAGCCATGACGGCAGCACTTCGGATTCCAGCAGACGGACGTTTTCCGGCGTTGGCCCGACCTGACCCTCGCGGATCACGATCGTGACGAATTCCGGCAGCGGTTCGGAATGCGCCTGCGCCCACGTCGGACGCTGGCCGCTCTCGCACAGCATGAACCACAGGAAGCCGTACGGCGGGAAGGTCAGCAGATAAGTAAGCTGACCAATCGCGGGGAACACGGAATCCGCGGTCATTTCGATCGGCACCGAGCCGTTGAACTCGGACAGATCGAGTTCGACCGCCTGCGGCGCGCGCGACAGATTCGCCACGCACAGGATCGGCGGCTCGCCCGGCATCTCACGCAAATAGGCGAGAATCTTGCGGTTCTCCGGTTTCAGGAAGCGGATCGTGCCGCGCCCAAAAGTTTGCTTCGCGCGGCGCGTGGCGAGCATGCGGCGCGTCCAGTTCAGCAGCGAATGCGGATCGCGGCTTTGCGCTTCGACGTTGACCGCGTCGAAGCCGTACAGCGAGCCCATCACCGGCGGCAGCACCAGTTGTTCAGGATCGGCGCGCGAAAAACCGCCGTTGCGATCCGACGACCATTGCATCGGCGTGCGCACGCCGTCGCGGTCGCCGAGGTGGATGTTGTCGCCCATGCCGAGTTCGTCGCCGTAATAGATCACGGGCGTGCCGGGCATCGACAGCAACAGCGAATTGATTAGCTCGATACGGCGGCGGTCGCGCTCCATCAGCGGTGCGAGGCGCCGTCGAATGCCGAGATTCAGCCGCGCGCGGCGGTCGCTCGCATAGGTGTTCCACAGATAGTCGCGCTCCGAATCGGTGACCATTTCGAGCGTCAGCTCATCGTGATTGCGCAGGAAAATCGCCCACTGGTTGGTTTCGGCGAGGTCCGGCGTTTGCCGCATGATGTCTGTGATCGGGAAGCGGTCCTCGCTCGCAATCGACATGTAAATGCGCGGCATCAGCGGGAAGTGGAACGCCATATGGCATTCGTCTTCGTCGCCGAAATATTCCTTCACGTCTTCCGGCCACTGGTTTGCTTCGGCGAGCAGCATCCGGTTCGGATATTCGGCGTCGATGGTCGCGCGGATCTTCTTCAGAACCGCGTGTGTTTCGGGCAGATTTTCGTTGTTGGTGCCTTCACGTTCGACCAGATACGGCACCGCATCGAGCCGCAGACCGTCGATCCCCATGTCGAGCCAGAAGCGCATCACTTGCAACACCTCGCGCAGCACGGCCGGATTGTCGAAATTCAGATCGGGCTGGTGCGAATAGAAGCGGTGCCAATAGTAGGCGCCCGCAACCGGATCGTGTGTCCAGTTCGACGGCTCCGAATCGATGAAGATGATCCGCGTCTCCTGGTACTTCTGATCGGTATCCGACCACACGTAGTAGTTGCGATGATTCGAGCTGGGCTTCGCGCGGCGCGCGCGCTGAAACCACGGGTGCTGATCCGACGTGTGGTTGATCACCAGTTCGGTAATCACGCGGATGCCGCGCGCATGCGCTTCCTGAATGAAGCGCTTCACGTCGGCGAGCTGGCCGTAATCGGCGTGCACATTGCGGTAATCGGCGATGTCGTAGCCGTCATCGCGACGCGGCGACGGATAGAACGGCAGCAGCCAGATCGCGTTCACGCCGAGTTCGGCGATGTAATCGAGCTTCGCGATCAAGCCCGGAAAGTCACCCACGCCGTCGTTGTTCGCGTCGAAGAACGACTTGATGTGTACCTGATAAATGATCGCGTCTTTGTACCAGAGCGGGTCGTCGCTGAGCGCGGCGGGTTTGCCGCGCCGCGACGTCCGCGCTTTCGCCGCGCTGCCGGCGGCTGTGCTCGCATGGGCCTGCGACGTGCTTTGGGCTGGATCGTCACGCTTCATGTCGCACCTTCCATTAGGATTGGGTTGCCAGTGTCGTCTGCGTGATAGTCGTGGTCGGCATCATCCGGGCGGTCGGCGGGCAGGCCGCCGAGGGGCGCGATGCGCCAGATCGAGAACGGTTGTCCCGAGCCGAGCTGTATGTGCTGCCAGCGGCCATGCCATTCGAAGCGCGCACCGGTCATCTGATCGGTTACTTCCAGCGCGCCGTGGTCATGCAGATTCCAACGCTTGAAAGTGTCCCACGATAATTCGATGTCGGCGCCCTGTTCATTGAACGGGTCGAGATTGATCGCGACGAGGATCACGTTGTCGCGTGCTTCGGTCGCTTTCTCGAAGAACAGCACGTGGTCATTGTGCGCCGGCAGGAACGTTAAGCCGAGATGCGTTTGCAGCGCCGGGTTCGTACGCCGGATCCGGTTCAACGCGCTGATCTCGCCGACGATGTTGCCGGGCCGGTTCCAGTCCCATGCGCGCAGTTGATACTTCTCGGAGTCGAGATATTCCTCGCTATTCGGCAGCGCGGCCGCCTCGCACAATTCGAAGCCGCAGTACACGCCCCACGAACCGGCGAGCGTCGCCGCCAGGGCCGCGCGGATCAGAAAGCCCGAGCGCCCTGACGACTGCAAATGGCGCGGATTGATATCCGGCGTATTGACGAAGAAGTTCGGCCGATAGAAATCGCGCGCATTGGTTTGCGTGAGCTCGGTCATGTACTCGATGAAATCGCGCTTCGATTCGCGCCACGTGAAATAGGTGTACGACTGCGAGAAGCCGATCTTGCCGAGCCGGTTCATCATCCGCGGCCGCGTGAACGCTTCGGCGAGGAAGATCGTGTCCGGATAACGCGAGCGGACGTCGTCGATCATCCATTCCCAGAACGGCAGCGCCTTGGTGTGCGGATTGTCGACACGGAAAATATGCACGCCCGCTTCGATCCAGAACAGGATCACGTCGCGCAACGCGAGCCACAAATCGGGCCTGGCGTCGTGCGCATAGAAGTCCGGATTGACGATGTCCTGGTACTTCTTCGGCGGATTTTCCGCGTAACGCAACGTGCCGTCGGGACGCCACGCGAACCAGGTCGGATGCTCTTTCAGCCACGGATGATCGGGCGAGCATTGAATCGCGAAGTCGAGCGCGATTTCGAGGCCGTGCGCATGTGCTGCAGCCAGCATTTTCTTGAAGTCGTCGAGCGTGCCGAGTTGCGGATGCACGGCGGCGTGGCCGCCTTCGGCCGCGCCGATCGCATACGGGCTGCCGACATCGCCCGGCTGGGCGTTCAGCGTGTTGTTGCGGCCCTTGCGATTGGCGAGACCGATCGGGTGGATCGGCGGGAAGTACAGCACGTCGAAACCCATGTCGCGCACGCGCGGCAGTTTCGTTATCACATCGGCGAAGGTGCCGTGGCGCGATTCGTCGTCGCTCATTGAACGCGGGAAGATCTCGTACCAGCTCGCGAAGCGCGCGGCGGTGCGCTCGGCTTCGATCTTGTAGACGATCGGATCGCGGCTCAGGAACGGGCGGTGCCGCGCGGCCGTCATCGCCTTCGCCGTGGCCGGCTCGAGGATCAGCGCGAGCTTCGCGTCGGGCTCGGCCTTGGTGAAGTCTCTGACGATATGTTCGAGCGGCCCGGTCACCGCGCCGTCAGACGTTTCCACTTCGGCTAGCACGAGCGCGAACAGATGCGTGGCTTCTTCGAGTTCCAGTTCGACGGTTTGGCCGGCTTTCAGCTTCTTCTCGATATGCTCGACCAGCGAGGCGAAGTCGTCGCGCCACGCGATCACGGTGAACTCGTGGCGGCCGAGGCGTTCGAGCGGGATGCGCGCGCGCCAGAGGTCGAGGCCGGCCGGTGGCGCCGGGACCATCGGCACCTCGTGCCACGCGGTTTCGTCGGCGGCGCGCCAGACCACGGCGGCGGCGATCTTGTCGTGACCCTCGGCGAAGATCGCCGCGCCGATCTCGACGCGCTCGCCCACCGCGCGCTTGACCGGAAAGCGTCCGTTATCGACCGAGGGCGTCACGCTTTCGATCGCCACGCGCGGTGCGGCAATCGCGTCGAGCACGGTCTTATGGCCGCTGAGCTTGCTGCTTGCCTTGTCGATCGGCGGTGCGAGACGGATCGGCTGGTCGGCCACGGCGCGGAACAGGCGGCATGCGCCGGGAGCGAGCGTGAACGGCGTCAAGCCGGCCGGCGTGACATGACCAGGCGCCTCGAGCGGGACGAAGCGCGTGAAATTGCCCGGCACGCCCGCGAGGAAGCGCGCCGGATCGAGGTGTACCGGCGCGCCGAGTTCGGGATTGATCGCGATCAGGACGGCTTCGCCGGCGTTGCGCAGGTCCGGGTGGTCGGCGCGCAGCAGCACGGCGGCCGGCGCGCCCGGCCCGCTCAACGGACGCAGTTCGCCGTTGGCGTGCAGCGTTTTCGTATCGCGTACGACTGCGTTCGCATGCGTGATCCGTTCCGAGAGATCGAATTGTTTCGACTGACAAGCGAGGGCATATCGCGAAGCGTCGCCGCGCGTTTGCCACATCGGCTCCGTGATGCCGTATTCGAAACCCATCGGCATCATCCAGCCGGTGCCGGTCGAGGCCGCCACCAACAGCGCGCGCCTGTAAGCCCGCTCGGCCACGGCTGCGTCGTGCGCATCGCTCAGATCAGCAGCGAGGCGCGTGCCGTAAGGAACTTCGGGAAACGCGATCGGCGCACCGACGCGCGCCAGCGCTGCGTGCTCTTCGACCATCCAGCTGGCGCGGAAGTCCCACCAGCGTACCGACGAGAACACGCTGTCGAAGCCCACGCCTTCGAGACCGAGCAGATCGCCGCGTGTCAGACCCGGCGTCGCGGCGAGGAAGCGCACAGCCGGATGCTGCGCGCGCACCGCGTCGCCGAGTTGCCGCCAGACGGCAGCCGGCACGCGATGCGGCGAATCGAAACGGAAGCCGCCGACGCCCGCGTCGGCCAGCGCCAGCAACTGACGCGTCCACCAGCCGGTCAGCGCCGCGCTGCTGTGGGCGTCGTTGAAGTTCGCGTAGGCGACGTTGTCCTCGCGATGCGCATGGCGTGGATCGAGCCGCGCCTCTTCAGACTCGAATGGGTGGAACCAGCCGGCATGTTCGGCGTACAGCGCGCCATCGGCGGCCATCCGGTCGATCACGAGATCGACCAGCAGGGTCAAGCCGTTCTGACGGGCGGCGTCCGCGAGCGCCCTGATTGCCGCGGTGGCCGGTTGCTGCGTGTCGAATACCGGATGCAGCCGGCTGTGATCGCCGACCACCTGCCCGTGTCCTGCCCGGCCCGGCTCGAAGAGGCTGCCGATCAGCGCATGATCGAAGCCCAGCGCGGCTGCGTGAGCGAACTGCGCAGGCCAGGCATCGAGCGGCCCAACGAGAAGTGAATGAAGAAAGTAGATCCGCGGCGCGTACCCGTTTGGAGATTCCATCGGTCTTTTCCAGATTCGTCCTGCTGCGGTGTGGATGCAATTGGCATGCGATCACAGCGCTCATTGGGCTTCCAGAGCCGGATACCGCGCGATGCGTGACGCGAGGGCGCGTACTGGTCAATGTAGTGCAAAGATCGTCGTCCCGCTGGCCAGTAATGGGCGCATTGACGCCAGACGTCGATTGGACGGGGGCTGGCCAGATCGATTGACAATCAATTGGCAATACGCTGCAAACCGCAGCAAACGCTGTGCCAGCGAGTTGTCGACCGGGGCTTGGGCGTGCGAAGCGTGCGCCCGAAAGGTGGGGCGCAGCGAGGATGGCGGGTGGTGGCTAACGGGCCGCGTGTAAAACGGGCGGACGTCGTCCGGGTTTTTACACGCGACCGGCGGAATGGGGAGCGATTATTCGAAGGAGGCGATGCTGCAGTGTCACGAACCGACCAGGCCCGCCGCGATGTTCACGCACAAGCCCAGTACGGCGACGTTGAAGTAGAACGACAGGATCGACTGCGCGAGCGCCGCGCGGCGCATCGTACGCGAGCGCAGCACGACGTCGGAGGTTTGCGAGGCCACCGCGATCGTGAACGAGAAGTACATGAAGTCCCAGTAGTCGGGCTGGAGCTTGTGGTCGGGGTACAGGAGCGGGGTCTCTTTCGCGTCCGGGTCGTAGTAAAGACGTGCGTAGTGCATCGTGAAAATGGTCGGGATCATGAACCACGCACCGATCATCGTGAGGCCGGTCAGCAGATAGTGCCATGCAGTCGAAGCGCCGGCCGTGCCCTTCGCCGATGCCAGTTCGAGCACGATGGCGGCAATGCTGGCAATGGTCGCAACGCAGATCACGACCAGCACGACGCCCGCGTTTTCGTCGTCGCGTAGAGCGGACTCGCGGACCCGGCCTTCGTCGGCGGAAGCCATGTGCACCCAGATCAGGACGAGATAGCTCCATACGGCGGCGTCCCAGCCGACCAGGCCACGCACCATGGAGCGTGTGTGCTCGGGCACCACGAGCGCGGCGACGACGCCGATTGCGAGGCCGACCAGCATGCGCGGCCGATTGCGTAAAACCTGTGGAAAGTATTTTGTGAGCATGGGGGCGGGGCGGGGAGTCGAGCCAATCGGTGTGTCGCGGATTCTACCCGCGCTTCGGGTGCCATTTGTCGAACGGGCGCATCAGAGGCTATAGTCTTTCGCAATGGCCTTGCACACTGCTTTCAGTTGAAAGGCGATTGGCAGGCAGCGGTTTCTGTCGTACTGCGTGCCGTTTTCATACTCTTTTCACACGGCCGTCATCGGCATAACGTCACGCGGCTCGCATCCGCATGCACCGCTCGCAGCAGAACAAGACCGCTTAAGCGGCGCAAGACCAGGTTCGGCGTAGAGCAATCGACGCAACGCGCGAGTGGCATCACGCCATGCCCGCGTTGCACGTTGGAAACGACTCACCATCTGGAGCCCCCATGACAGATGTTCCTGAGAACAATGATGCGCACCGCGAAGTGACGCATTCAGCCGGGTGTTCGTCGTCAACTTCGTTTTCGTCCTCAGTTTCCTCATCCCGCAGAGCATGGGTGCTGGGTGCATGCGCCACGGCCGCCGCGCTGGCGTTTGCCGGCGCCGGCCGCTCCCTCTCGTGGAGTGCCCCCGCGTTTGCCGATGCGCCCGCAGGCGGCGGCCTCGACGCCTTTCTCGTCCTCTCCCAGCGTCTGACCGGCCGCGCCAGCTTCGACACGGTGCTCGGCAAGCGCGTTTACGACGCCCTCGTTAAATCCGACAGCCAGTTCACCCAGAATATCGCCGCGCTCAACACATGGCTGCAAGGCCATGGCGGCGTGCCGTCCGATACCGTCACGCAGGCTTTGCAGGTCGACCGGCCGGCGCTCGCGAAGTCGGTGAGCGCGATCATGCGCGCGTGGTACCTCGGCCTTGTCGGCGAGATGCCGCGGGTGCAGGTGGTCGCCTATGAAAAAGCGCTGATGTTCGACCCGGTCAAGGACGTGCTGACGATTCCGTCTTATTGCCGCGACGTGCCGTTCTACTGGACCAGGAAGCCCGTGGGCGCCTGAACGACGTTGCTCTCGCGCGTGCCGCCCCTCACCCGGTTGGACGAGGCGCCGGCACGCCATGACAGCAAGCAGAGATAAGCCAGCACAACCATCGTGCATGGGACCGGAGTAAGTGCTGTGCATGGGACCCGAGTAACGCGCTATGGGGCTGGAGTAAGCGCTAACTCCAGCCGACACGCGAACTCTGGTCGACAGCTGAAGCGCTAACTCCGGTCGACACAGAAGAGGGTAACAATGGCAAATTCAAATTCCGCCGATATCGTCGTGGTCGGTTCGGGTGTGGCAGGCGGGCTGGTCGCGCATCAAATGGCGTTGGCCGGCGCGTCGGTGATTCTGCTCGAAGCCGGGCCGCGCATTCCGCGCTGGCAGATTGTCGAGAACTTCCGCAACTCGCCGGCCAAGTCCGATTTCGCGACGCCTTATCCATCGACGCCTTACGCGCCGCATCCCGAATACGCGCCGGCCAACAATTACCTGATTCAGAAGGGCGACTATCCGTACAACTCGCAGTATGTGCGGCTGGTGGGCGGTACGACGTGGCACTGGGCGGCGGCCGCTTGGCGGCTGTTACCGTCGGACTTCCAGTTGCGCAAGTTGTACGGCGTCGGACGCGACTGGCCGTATCAGTATGAAACGCTGGAGCCGTGGTATTCGGCGGCTGAAGTGCAACTCGGCGTGTCAGGACCGGACAATTCGATCGATCTCGGTTCGCCGCGCTCGAAGCCCTATCCGATGAGCCAGCTTCCGCTCTCGTACATGGACCAGCGCTTTAGCGACGTGCTCAATGCGCAGGGCTTCAAGGTGGTGCCCGAACCGGTCGCGCGCAACAGCCGTCCGTACGATGCACGGCCTACCTGCTGCGGCAACAACAACTGCATGCCGATCTGCCCGATCGCCGCGATGTACAACGGCGCGGTGCATGCCGAAAAGGCCGAACAGGCCGGTGCAAAACTGATTCCGCAAGCGGTGGTGTACCGCGTCGAAGCCGACAACAAAGGACTTATCAAGGCGGTCCACTACAAGGACCCGAACGGCAACAGCACGCGCGTGACCGGCAAGCTCTTCGTGCTCGCCGCGAACGGCATCGAAACGCCGAAGCTGATGTTGATGTCGACCTCCGACAAATTCCCGCGCGGCATCGGCAACAGCTCCGATCAGGTGGGCCGCAACCTGATGGATCATCCGGGCACCGGCGTCACTTTCCTCGCCAACGAGCCGCTGTGGCCAGGACGCGGGCCGATGGAAATGACTTCGATCGTCAACTTCCGCGACGGCGCGTTCCGCTCCGATTACGCGGCGAAAAAGCTGCATCTGTCGAACGGCGTGCCGACCATGGGCGTGACCGCCGATCTGCTGAAACAAGGCCTCACCGGCGCCGAGCTCGACCGGCAGATTCGCGACCGCGCCTCGCGCACGCTGAACATCAACAGCTTTCACGAGCATCTGGCCGAGCCGCAGAATCGCGTGGTGCCGTCGGCGGATCACAAAGATGCGCTCGGCATTCCGCAGCCCGAGATCTACTACTCGATCAACGACTACGTGAAGAAGAGCGCGGCCAACACGCATGAGCTGTATGCGCAGATCGCGTCGCTGTTCGGCGGCGCCGAAGTCTCCTTCGACGATAGCTTCGCGCCCAACAATCACATCATGGGCACCACGATCATGGGCAGCGATGCGGCCGATTCCGTCGTCGATGCGGATTGCCGCACGCACGATCACTCGAATCTGTTCATCGCGAGCAGCGGCGTGATGCCGACTGCTGCGTCGGTGAATTGCACGCTGACGATCGCGGCCTTGTCGCTGAAACTGGCCGACAAGCTCAAGCGCGAAATCTGAGCCCTGAACGGAGAGCCACAATGACGAAGAACACCTCTCGCGTGCAGCAGGGCAATACGCTTTTGCAGAAGGCTCATCGCCGCGGCTTCAGGGTTGCGACGCTGGCGGCGGCTTTCTCGCTGTTCGCGCTGTATGTCGCCTGGCACGAAGCACATGGACCCGGCGCGCCGCGCAACGACGAATTGCCGATCATGCAAGCCCATGCCGACGATGCGTCGCAACCGGCCAATGCCGGGTCTGCGGCGACGGCCGCCGCCAGCGATCTCGTGAAACGCGGCGAGTACCTCGCGCGCGCCGGCGATTGCGTCGCTTGCCACACCGCCGACAAAGCGCGCCCCTTCGCGGGCGGCCTGCCGATCAATACGCCGGTCGGCACGATCGTGACGCCGAACATCACGCCCGATCCGGACACCGGCATCGGCCAATGGAGCGACGCCGATTTTCTGCGCGCGATGCATGAAGGCATCGGCAAGAGCGGCGAGCGGCTCTATCCTGCGTTTCCGTATGCGGAATACACGAAGGTCACCGATCAGGACGTGCTGGCGATTCGCGCGTATCTGAAGACGCTCACACCGATCCACTACACACCGCCGCGCAACAGCCTGACGTTCCCGTTCAACCTGCGCTGGCTGATGGTGTTCTGGAACCTGTTCAATTTCACTGAAGGCCGTTTCGTCCCTGATCCGAAGCAAAGCGCCGAATGGAATCGCGGCGCGTATCTGGTCGAGGGACTGGCGCATTGCGAGGAGTGCCACACGCCGCGCAATTTCATGCAGGGTTTGAAGTCGAGTTCGCGGTTCTCGGGCGCGGTGCAGGCCGGCTGGCATGCGTACAACATCACGCCGGACAAGAACAGCGGCGTCGGCAACTGGAGCGACGACGAACTGGTCTCGTATCTGTCGGGCGGCGCGGCGCCCGGCCGTGCCAATGCAGCCGGTCCGATGGCCGAGGCGGTGACCGACAGCACGCAATATCTGACGCGTGAGGACCTCGGCTCGATCGTCAAGTATCTGCGCTCGGTGCCGCCGATCAGCGGCGGCGAAGCGCGTGCGCGCGACCAGTGGGGCAATCCTGCCAACGACGTCGCCGCGCTGCGCGGCACCGCGATCAACGCCGTCAACGGCGCGCAGCTGTTCGTCGCCAATTGCGCGACGTGCCATAACTGGACCGGCGAGGGTATCGGCGCGAGCGCGCCGGGCGCGTATCCGTCGCTGATTCACAACACCGCGGTAGGCGCGAGCGACGCCAATAATCTGGCCCTGGTGATTCTGCACGGGGTCAACCGTACGACGAAACAGGCCGACGTGCTAATGCCCACATTCGGTAGCGAGCTCACCGACGACCAGGTTGCCGCGCTCACCAACTACGTGACCAAACAGTTCGGCAACCCGCAGTCGACGGTGACCGTGGATCAGGTGGCCAAGTTGCGCTCGCAGCAATAATGACTGCGTATGTCGCGTATTTCCGGTAAGCCATGCCGAAAATGCGCCGTTTTCGCGACGATTGCACTGTGCGGGGCACGACGAAAAGATAGGAAGCGCGCATACGCATCCGCGCGCGCCGCACTATCATGGTCGAATGGAATCCGTACTCGTCACTCCCGTGCAGCATCATGCGGTCAATCCGAGCGGTCGCGACTTTGTTGTCGGCGATCTGCATGGCTGCATGGATGCACTGCGTTATCTGCTGCGCGAGATCGCGTTCGATCCGGCGCACGACCGGTTGTTTTCGGTCGGCGATCTGGTGGACCGCGGCGAGCATTCCGAGCAGGCGTTGGCGCTCCTCGACAAGCCGTGGTTCTACGCCGTGCTAGGCAATCACGAAGACACGTTGTGTGCTGTCGCCGACGGGCGCTTGCGGCGCCAATGGTGGTACGGGATCGGCGGCACGTGGGCGATGGATGTGACCGACGAGCGTTTGCAGCATTACGCGGAACGTTTGCGGATGCTGCCGCTTGTACGTGTGGTCGGCAGCGGTAAAGAGCGCTTCAATATTCTGCATGCCGAATTCTTCGGTACGGACGCCGATCTCGACGCTGCGAATTTTTCAGCCGACGTGCGCCAGCAATTGCTGTGGGGCCGCGATCTGGCGATAGGCAACGGCGATCCGCTGCGGCAGCGCGGTCTCTCGCTGACTTACTGCGGCCACACGCCGATGCGCGACATCCAGCAGATCGGTTCACAGGTGTTCATCGACACCGGCGCGTTCGGACCGGGCGGCAAACTGACGATCGTCGAGCCCCACAGGTTGCGGCGCTGGTCGATCTCGGTCGAAGCGGCGCGCGCGGAAGGCGCGGCGGCGCTGGCTTTGCCTTCCTGAGGCCGCTCGCCCTCTGTTTGTCTTTCAGCCCACCTGGTTGAGTTCGAACACTATATCGACGCTGCTGCCGTTCCAGTTGTATTCCAGATACGCCGCGTGATGGCAGTCGCGTAACAGTGTCGTTCTGAACGCGGCGAGACACTCGCCTTCGTCGTCCCGCACCGACGGATACGCGATGCCCGGCGCGCCGGCTTCACGCACGGCACGGCCGAGCGTTTGTCCCGCAAGGTAGTCGTCCGGCGACAGCACCGCGAGATCGAGCGACGCATCGCTGCGTATGTCGACCACCTCGCCTTGCGCCAACACCGTGTACAGACGCATCTGCTGACGCATCGGCGGCTCGGACGTAGCTTCCAGAAATTTACCCGTGTGATAGCGCGTTTCCGCGATCGCGGTATCGCGCGAGCGGGCGCAATAGAACACGCCGTAGGTGCCGTCCGAGAAGCGGCTGCCGAGCGGATTCAGGTGCGTGAGCGCGGCCATGATCGGCCCATAACCCGGCCCGAAACGGCGCTCTTCGCGCGGCACCAGATCGAGTTCGCCGACTTCGGTGCGCAGACGGTCGTTGGTCATCGCTTCGAGCGCGTAGAGGGCGTCGAAATCTTCCGGCGAAGCGACCCGGTCGAACAGATTGACGGCCGGAAAACGCGTCGGAATCACGCGATACGCGGGCGACCAGTCGAGCGGCGCGGTGCGCCAGCGGTCCTGCCAATGCGGTTCTGTCACGCCCAGCCGCCTCGCATCGCGTCGAGATACTGGCGCACGGCGACGAGGTCGCTGATGTTGCCGGCCAGCATGCGGTCCAGCGCGCGGCGGCCGCCGAACGGCGGCGCGCTGTTGGGGCGCTTGATCCAGGCATCGGCGGCGCTGGGCTGCGGCAACAGAATCTGTAGCGCTTTATAAATGCCGAGCAGCAGCGACAGACGTTCGAGCGTATCGCGCCCCACGCGAGCCGTTTCCGGTGCCGCCTTCCATTTGAAGAAGGTGGAGCGGCCGGGCGAGCCGAGCAGGACGATCTGCTCGTCGGCGCTCAGATCCCAGTCGCGAGCGATGTTGAAGAACGCACGCAGGCCCGCCGCGGACATTTCCGTGAGCGAAGGTTCCGGCACAGGCCGGCGACTCGGCGGTTCGGGTTGGGGGGCGCGGGCGGCGTGAGACATGAGCGTGTGAGTCCTTATATGTACTTGATATTGATATTAGTCCAATTATGGATTATTGCAAGGGAATATAATCCCGGCTCGTTACGAAGCCGAAGATCAGGAGAAGCTGCAGATGTGGGTTCGAGTAATAGCAACGGCAGTTGCCGTATGGTGTGTTTCTGGCGCGGCAATGGCTGCTGGATATGCGGAAGTGTGGAATCCTCCCGAGGCCACCGGACATGCCGCGAAGCATGCACAGAAAACGGCGGATGGATCGAAGCTCAAGTCTACAACTGGCGCGAAGACGGCACCGAAGCACGCGGCGAGCGGTCAGCATGCGGCGCAGCGGGTGGCGTCGGGGTCGAAGAGCGGCGCGAAGCCGGCGCATGGCAACGTAAAGAAGGTCGCGGCCAAAACTACGGCCAAAAGTACGGCCAAAACTACGGCCAAAGGGGCGGTTAAGGGCGCGCTGAAGTCGAAGCCGGCCGTCGTGGTACAGGGTAAAAAGCCGCACGCGCAGCTCGCTCAAGCGAAACCCGGTCAGGCTAAGATCATGCGCGCCAATCTGGTTCAAGGTCATGCGGGGCACGCCCACGTGGTGAAGGTCGCGGCGAAAACCGGGCCGGCCAAACCAGCCGTATCCCCCACGAGCGCACCGGCTAAATCCGCGGCCGCGCCGGCTAGTCCCGCGAACGTAACGGCCAATCCCGCTACGGCCAGCAGCGGTTCGCTGCCGCCGATCCTTCACTGACCTCGATCTCAGGCAGCGCGTTTGCGTTTGGTTTTGCTGCCCGGCGGACCCAGCGCCGCGCGGCCGAGTTCGACGATGCGCGCCGATAGCTTTTCGAGGCGGGGCGACTGCACTTTCCACGCGTGCCAGTACAACTCGACATCGGTTGGCTGCCTGGGCGCGAGGTCGACCAGTTCGCCATGCTCCACGGCGTGGTGGAATTCCAGTTCGGGCACCATCCCATAAGCCAGACCGCGCTGGATCGCCATGTAACGCGGCACCGGCGCCGGCACGTAATGGCACGGATACGCCTCCGGTGGCAGACCGAAACGCGTCTCGAGGAAGCGCGCCTGCAACGCGTCCTTGCGTGAGGACAGAATCACTGGCGCGCGCCGGGCGGTCTCGCGCGTCAGTCCATTCGGAAACCACCGCTCGACAAACGCCGCCGACGCCACCAGCCGATAACGCATCGCGCCGAGCCGCTCGGCGAAACAGCCGCGCATCGGCGCCGGTTCGGTGGTGATACAGCCGATCGCGAGGCCCGATGCGAGCAATGCATGCGTGTGATCCTGGTCGTCGACGGTCAGATCGAGCAGCACGTTTTCTTGCAGCAGGATCTCGGAGAGCGCTGGGAAGAACCAGGTGGACAACGTGTCCGCATTCACTGCGGCGGCGACGTGCAGCAATGCTTCATTGGCGCCCGCCAGATCGCTGGCGAAGTCGTCTTCGAGCAGCGCGGCGCGGCGCAGATATTGCAGCAGCCGCTGGCCCATCTGCGTCGCGCGGCATGGCCGTGTGCGCACGATCAGCGGCATGCCGAGACGCGTTTCGAGCGCCCGCACACGCTGCGAAACCGCCGACGACGTGATGTTCAGCCGCGTCGCGGCCTGCTCGAAGCTGCCGGTTTCGATGACCGCGCGGACGGCGGCGGTTTGTCGGGGGTCGAGGTCCACTTGGATACCTTGAAATGATGAGTTTTTAGATTAAGCAAAAACCTGCGTTTTACCGGCAGGATCAGGCAGGCAACGGAGTTCTGGACTGACGACTATAACGGCCACAGCACGCGCATCAATTTCGGGAGCATCAAGCTCGCCGATTACGGTTACGGCGCGTACATCGATCTTGCGCGCGCCTGGGACCAGGACTTTCGCTGGCGTATGCACTACAACGCCGGCAATGATGAGCTTGAATTCAGCAACAACGGTGGACGGTACGTTGCGTTCGCGAGCGACGGCAACATTTTTTGCGGCGGGCGAGGGTGGGTATGGGATGGCATCAACATCGCCAACAGTAAGATAGAGGCGGCGACGACGTTGGGCGGTGGATGGCGAATACGGGCAACAGCAATAACGTCGGTGCCTATCGGCTGGACAACGGCGCGTGGAGTCCGAATCCCGGCGGTGGCTCATGGGTTGAGCGTGGCACCGTACAAACCAGTGGCGGATGGCTTGTCCGACTGATCCAGAGGGTGATCCATGAGACCACCTGGACGCACTTCGCCATCGCACAGGCGGACCGCGACGTCGCGCCGGCAGATTCTTACGGCCCATCCCGGCAACGGGCCGACGCGCTACACAACCGGGCTCGGGTAGCCGAAGCCGCCGAGGGGCAGGCTGTGGGCTCACCGGCTGAAAATCGCCGCTAGAGGCGTTGCGCGCCAGTCTCCGTGCTTTTTTTACCCCGTTGCCCGCCCCCCGGGAGAGTCGCCACGGCCTCCTGCGCGCGCCAGGTGGGCCGCATTGCATGGTTGTTCTGGGTAGTCCTCCCCGATTCTCCCCCCTCGACCAGCCCGCGCGATTCATGGCGCGGGCTGGTCGCTCATCAACTTGCCGTTCATTTTTCGAACTTGTTTGATTTTATTGACCTGGAATTTGTGCAAACGTTTCGGGAGAAATGGGGCGCGAGTCTGGTATCTCGCGCCTTGTTCACCCCCTGCGCCGCTGGCGCATTTTTTCATAGGAGGACCAAACAGATGCACGAACAGGCAGGCGAAGGAAATGGCACCCGATACCGTTTCGCGATTATCGGGACATTCATCGAACGCGGTGGGCGAGTCATAACGGCACTGACTTGGAGGTTGTCATGAGACCACATGTTGCCAGCGGCCGGTCGGCCCGTCATGGCCAGCAATTCATCCTGAGGGACTGCAACGGAAGGCCGCTTCGGCGGACGTACTACACGATCCGTCTGCCGTCCGGTTCGCTCGTTCATGGCACAACAGACGATATGGGTCTGAGCGAGCGCCACGTGATAGACGGCGCGCGCGGTCTCGCGATCTATCTCGGTCACAGGAAGGTGTAAATGCCTGGCACCTACTACGCAGTGGTCGGAGGCGACCGGCTCACCAGCCGCGACGGAAGCCGGGTTTTTGCGAGCGGTAATGGTATCTGCAATATCGAAGGCGAAGATGGCGTCCGCCGTCGCATGGTGTTTATTGGTGACGAGGCATATTGCAGCGCGTGTAACAGCGTTTGTGTCATCGTCGGCGGCGCAGGCGTCAGCGAACAGCGCCGCATGCTTGATCTTGTGAATGGCATGCGCCGCCAGGCGGTCGGCGGTGACGAGGTTCTATGCAAGTGTTCCAGACCGCCGAGAGTCATTGCGGTACACGGTCAACGCTGGATGATTCATGACCAGGGCGATATCCCACAACAGGTTGCGCGTGCGACTGAGTCCGCGCCGTCGCTCATCTACGACGAACAGTTCACGCTCATCGACGCGGCCGGTAACGTGCTCGCGGACACGTATTACATCGTCCGTATGCCATCGGGCGAGCTAATCCACGGCATCAACGACTCGTCGGGCAGTTCCGCGCGCTATAGGGGGACAGCGCGCAGGACATTCACGTTTATCTCGGGCATCGCGAGGTCGCGCAATAACGCGCTTTCGATGACAACTCACACGAAGAAAGGAGAAAAATATGCCAGACGCTCTCTGCAGGGCAACAACGAACACAAACCCCAATTCGAACGTCACGGTTTTCACATCTCGCTTATGCAACCCGTTGAAATTATCAGATGGCGGAATTCGATTTATGGCTGTATGCGAAAGCTCAGTACTAAACGGAACTTATCTCGGCATGCCGGTTGTAGATGGGATGATTTTGAAAGTCTACAACGATAGCAAGGGAAACCCGACGGTCGGGCTCGGGCACCTCGTTCTTTCCAGTGATCATTTGCGTGTCGGTGATGTGATTACGGTTGAGCGTGCACGGGAGTTTGCCAAGAAGGATATAGCAGATAGTGAAAGGGCTATCAATCGCCGCGTGCATGTCCCGCTATTACAGTATGAATATGACGCGTTGGTGAGCGTCGCATTCAACGCAGGACCAGGCAATGGAATCGCTAGACTCGTAGACAAAGTAAATACCGGAGTCTATTCTTCGATACCAGACTACATCCTTACTTATCGTGCCAATGGAATCGAATGGCGTCGCCGCCTTGAAGCGCGCCTTTTTTTGACGGGGAACTACGATGCACGTCATTAAATGGTCCTGTTTGGCGATTGCACTATGCTCGTTTCAGGTTGTTCGCGCCGATGAGGCTATCGACAATTCCAACTGCATGCAACACATTGGTGGGGGTGGTTTCGGCGATTTCGATTGCTACGAAAATAATGCCAAACTTCTCGAAGGAGATAATCAAAAAATCGCAGCAAAGATTAGACAGATCCAGGGCGTTACCCGTGCGAATAGAGTTGAACTTAACCGGTATATGCGCGCACAGGATGAAGTTGCGAAATCCTGCGACCTAGCCGTTAACCTTGCTTATTCATGGAAACTGGGCGCTTCGCCAAAAACACATCGGGATTTGTACGATGTCATGACCGCGCGGTGCCACTATACTCTACGAAAGGAGCAAAACGACTTCCTGCACGATCTGTATTCGATCAGGATCGATTGACTAGCAAGCAGGCCCCGCTTCGGCGGGTTTTTTCATGCGACATTAAACGCGGCACGTCTCTCAGCAGATCCTATGCAGGTCACAAAGTGATAGAGGGATTCATTCTGACTGCATACCTTGACAACGTGGGAATTCCAACGGTTGGATGTGGACATCGAATAATCTCGTCCGATCATATCAACATTGGAGATGCAATTACTTTGGAACGTGCGAGAGCCTTCAAAAAGAGAGCCATAAAAGAGGTCGAGGCTCGATTGAACTCTGATATCCACGTTCCATCATTTCAATACGAGTGCGATGCCATTGTTAGCATCGTTTATAATTGTGGATCGTATGGTGGCGCAAATGAAATAATCAGAAAAATCAACACGGGACACTATGATAAAATGTTCAACTATATACTCACATATCGAGTCGGAGCAAACAAGGGGGTTCGGCGTCGGCGATATGGAGAAGCTCGTCTGTTTGCGGCAGGAGTCTACGATGCATCACACTAAATCGCGCCTAGCTTGTTTTGTCGCTCTAGCCTTTGTTTCCGGCTTGGTAGCTGCGAAAACCAATCCTGAATGCTTGAAGCATTTGGGTGGCGGTTACTCCGACGCGCAGTGTTACCACGGTCTGAGCACGGACCTGACTGCGGATAATAAACATCTGTATGGAAGTGTTCGCAAAACGATTCCGGCTGGCAACATGCACGCGGAGTTGCTGCATCAATATATGACGGCGCAAGATCAGGGAGTGAAGTATTGCGAATTGCAGCGAAACGCCGGGGCAATGTGGAAGACCGTGCATGATGGGTCCATGTTTCCAGCGATATACGAGCAATGCGTTTATGACCTGCGTAAAGAACAGAATAAATTCTTGAAAGACTTGCTGGAAATGGCGAACTGGAAATAAGTCAAAAACCCCGCTTCGGCGGGGTTTCTCATGCGGCATTAAACGCGGCCCATCTCTCAGTGGTCCGTGCCAATGGAATCGAATGGCGTCGCCGCCTTGGAGCGCGCCTTTTTTCAACGGGGAACTATGATGCACGTCATTAAATGGTCCTGTTTGGCGATTGCACTATGCGCGTTTCAGGTTGTTCGCGCCGGCGATCCTCGAGTTTCACTGCGATGGGTTCGAAGCGCACGAACCGGCATTGTCCGTCGATGACCACGCTGTCCCATATGCCTTCGCTATCGCAGTAGAGCACCCGCCTGATACGGGTGTCCGGGTATGAGCCGGCCGGCCTCGACGAGCGACGCGAGCACGTGCTCGATATCGTTGGTGACCGTCTTCACCTCGTCGTGCGCGCCGAGATCGGTGATCGCGACAAGGTTAAACGTTTGCGCGTGCAATACGGCGTGCATAGCGCCCTCCCTCATCGATATAACGTCAGCGATGACGGTAGGGAAGCCGTCTCGAGAAATCAAGATACAGATATTTGAACCGGGTCGCGCGCGTCTGTCAAAACATCGCGGAACGGACAGCCAGTCGGGCCTGGCTGGCTTGATAGGTGTAAATCCGGGAGGTTCGCCTTGCGAGACGGCGCGCACTGGACCCGGAGGGAGCAGACCGTGGGCATGGTGGCCGGTCATGCCGTCAAGTCAGTGAGAACAGTTGGAGCAGGCGGGCGTCAGGAAGAGGTGAAAATGGCGCAAAGCCTTACGTGGCTTGGTTTTTGGCCGCTTCGATGCAAGTGTTATATTGTGTATCGTTCGGCATGTGTATCGTTCGGCAATGGGATTGCGCAGTACGCGCTGTAAGCGGTCGGCGAGCGAGACAGCAGCCCGCTCGAGACCGGCGCTGCCGAAAAATATAAAGGACATGCTGTTCTAACCTTCGCATTGAAGTATCCCATCTACCCGGTTTCGAGGTCGGCGGGGGCGCCTCGTGTAGCCGTCCATCGACGCCTGCGTCGCTATAATCAATGGCTGCCCTTTCCTCCGCTCATCGACCGCTCTCCGCCATGACGTCTGACTACCCCGATTCGTCCCACGAACCGCTCGAACTCGGTGGTTCAGTGTGGTTCCAGGCCGGCGCACAAACGCTCGGCGGCGCGGCACGCATCGCGCTGCTTGCAGCAATTGGCGAAACCGGTTCGATCACCAGCGCAGCCAAAGCGGTGGGCATTAGCTACAAGGGCGCGTGGGACGCCGTCGACACAATGAACAACCTCGCTGGCGAGCCGCTCGTCGTGCGTTCGACCGGCGGGAAAGGCGGCGGCGGCACGACGCTCACGCCGCGCGCGGTGAAGCTGATCGAGACGTTTCGCGCCGTCGAGCGTGAGCATCGGCGCTTTCTCGAACGCGCGGGCGCGGCAATCGAGGGTTTCGCGACGGATTGGGATCTGATCGGGCGCATCGGCGTGAAAACAAGCGCGCGCAATCAGCTGTACGGGACGGTTTCAAGCATCGTCCGCGGCACGGTCAATGATGAAGTGTCGCTGGCGCTGCCCGGCGGTCACACGATCGTGTCGGTGCTTACGCACGAAAGTACTGAGACGCTCGGTCTCGCGCAAGGCTCGGCGGCGTTCGCGTTGATCAAGGCTTCGTGGGTGGTGCTGCTCGTCGAGGACGCCAGCGGCGCGCCGCTGAAGCTGTCGGCGCGCAATCAGCTGCGCGGTACGGTGCAGAGCGTGAAACGCGGTGCGGTCAATGCGGAGGTGTCGTTGGCGCTTGAAGGTGGCACCGTGATAACTGCCGTCGTCACGAACGAAAGCGTCGACACGCTCGGCCTGGCAGAAGGCGGCACCGCAATCGCGGCGTTCAAGGCGTCGAGCGTGATTATCGGCGTGAAAGACTGACGGCGGGACTGAAGGCGCGCGCCTACGGCGTGCTGCGCGCGTAGCCGGCGAACGGCTGATTCTCGCGTACGCAGCCGTCGCTGACCTGCACGACCTGATCGCCGAAGGCGGCGACGTCGTCGGGATCGTGCGTGATCAACACCATCGGAATGTCCAGGCGCGTTTGCAGGTCCGACAGCTCGCGCCGCATGCGTTGACGCAAAGCGCTATCGAGCGCGGAAAACGGTTCGTCGAGCAACAGCAACCGAGGCTGCGCGACCAGCGCTCGCGCCAACGCCACCCGCTGCTTTTGCCCGCCCGAAAGCTGCGCCGGATGATTCCCAGCGACACTCTGTAGTTCAAGCGCGTCCAGCCAATAGTCGACTTGCGGATGCGCGATCCGTGCGCGCGGGTTCAACCAGCCCGGCTGCAACCCGAAGCCGATGTTTTGCCGCACGTTCAGATGCGGAAACAGCGCGTAGTCCTGAAACAGATACGCGATCCGGCGCGATTGCGGTTTCAGATCGACGCCGCGCGTGCTGTCGAATAATGCGTTGCCGTGCAACGTGATCCTGCCTTCGTCAGGGCGCAGCAATCCGGCGATAGCCTGCAAGGTCAGACTTTTTCCCGCACCGGATGGTCCGAACAGCACGACGCGCTGCGTGGTCGCCTGGAACGATACGTCGAGCGTAAAGCTGCGCTCGGCGCTCTTGAAGGTCTTGCGGATGTCGACAGCGAGCGGCATATCAGCGGGACGTCAAAAGCGTGTGCTGCGGCACCAGACGGCCCGCGAGCAACAGGATCACCACGCACGCCACCGATGTGACGAGCACGAGGAAATTGGCGGTGCCGTCGTCGCCGGCTTGTACGGCTGAATAGACCGCTACCGAAAGCGTCTGCGTGCGACCTGGCAAGTTGCCCGCGATCATCAGCGTCGCGCCGAATTCGCCGAGCGCCCGGGCGAAGGCCAGCAAGCCGCCAGCCAGAATGCCGCGCGCGGCGAGCGGCAGCGTTACGCGAAAAAAAATCGCTGTCTCGCTGACACCGAGCGTGCGCGCGGCCCGTTCGAGCTGTGGGTCGACGGCTTCGAAGGCGGCGCGCGCCGATTTCAACACCAGCGGGAACGCCACCACTGTCGATGCGATTACCGCGCCTTGCCAGGTGAACACCAACTGGATATCGACGCGGTCGAGCCAGGCGCCGATTACGCCGCGTCGTCCGAGCAGCACAAGCAGGTAGTAGCCGAGCACGGTGGGCGGCATCACGAGCGGCAGCATCAGCAGCGAATCGATCACGTCGCGCGCGCCCGAACGCCAGCGCGACAAGCCAAAGCCGGCGGCGACGCCGAACAGCAGATTGAGCGCAGTGGCCCAGCCCGCCACTTTCAGCGACAGCAAGAGCGGAATCCAGGCCTGTTGCATGAGCGTGCGAGATCTTTAATGAGGCTGATTAATGACGCAAAACAATGACGCAAATTAATGCGCCGGCTTGAAGCCGTACTTCGCGAGCACTGCCTGGCCGGCCGGCAATAGCACGAAACTGATGAACGCCTGCGCATCCGCAGCGTGGCGGCTACCTTCGACCTGCGCGATCGGGTAGGTGATCTGCGTTTGCGTTGGCACGTTCAGCGCGACTTTGACCTTGTTCGGCATGACCGCGGCGTCGGTGCTGAATACGAAGCCGGCGTCGACTTCGCCGCGCGACACGTAGTCGAGGCTCTGGCGGACATTAGCCGCCAGCACGGCCTTGGCGCTGACAGCGTCCCAGACGCCCGCGGCCTGCAACGCGCCTTGCGCGTAACGGCCGATAGGCACCGACGCCGGATCGCCGTAAGCGACGCGCTTCACATTCGCCGATGTCAGATCGTTCAGTGTGGCCGGCGCGAAACGGCTGTCGGTCGGCACGATCAGCACCAGCGAATTGGCGGCGAAGTCCTTGCGGCTTGCCGGCACGATGACTTTTTCGGCTGCGGCCTTGTCCATCGCCTTCTGATCGGCGGAGGCGAACACGTCGGCGGGCGCGCCTTTGGCGATCTGCTGCATCAGCACGTCGGACGCGCCGAAGTTCAACAGCACCTTGGTGCCCGGATGCTGCTGTTCGAAGACCTCGCTGACCGCCTTGAACGCATTGGTCAGGCTGGCGGCGGCGGAGACGACCAGTTCGTCGGCGCGCGCATTGGCGCTGACGGCAACGGAGACGGCGCTGGCGATGAACAGCGCATGTTTCAGAAAACGGCGGGACAGTGTCATGACGGCTCAAAGCCCCGGCATGGACCGGAGCAACGGGTTAAAACGCTATCGTAATATATGAAAGGTTATAACGGTGGCTCGTGACGAATATTCAGCCGGACGCATAAAGCGGCTCACGAACCTGCGGGGAGTGCGTTAGACGCCGGACGAGCGCGGCGGCGCAAGCGTGTTGAGGGTCTGCGAGAGTGGCGCTACGGTGGCGCGGTCGTCACGCGTGGCCTTCCAGCGTGCGCGGATGAACGGCCTTTCGTGACCGGAAACCTTTAGCGCGATATGCGTGACCCAGCGCTGAGTGGGCACGTGCACGCCGTGCATTGTCA
Source organism: Paraburkholderia sp. FW306-02-B (assembly GCF_058782725.1). Classification (NCBI taxonomy): domain Bacteria; kingdom Pseudomonadati; phylum Pseudomonadota; class Betaproteobacteria; order Burkholderiales; family Burkholderiaceae; genus Paraburkholderia; species Paraburkholderia sp. FW306-02-B. Next base: position 2,946,233 of record NZ_JBYSXZ010000002.1, on the reverse strand, counting down.
CCGCGAGGATCATCAGACTCGCGGTGACGGACAGCGCCGACAGCCGGCCCGGCTCGGCGTTCCACGCCATGCGCACGAAAACCAGCGCGGCCAGCGCGCCGACCAGGCAGCCGGTGATCGCTTCGGACGGCGAGTGAGCACTGAGCACAACCCGCGACAGCCCGACGGCCATGCCCGCAGCGAGGCCGAGCAGCACGCCGATCAGACGAATCGCCGGCCGCGTCGGCAATAGCATGAGGAACAGCGCGACCGGGTACACGGCGGTGGACAACATCGCGTGGCCGCTGACGCCGGTGAAATCCAGTTCGCGCACGCCGACGCCCCAGCCGAGGAACGCCAGCTTGGTGACGGTCACAATGCCAACAGCCGCGCCAAGCAACAACAACCAACCCGTAGCCAGTCGCCATGTGTATCCGACCGTCAGCCAAAGCGCGATGGCGAGCGCGAGCGGCAGCGTCATGCCGGCGCCGCCGAGGCTGGTGATCAAATACCACAGATGGGGAGGTAAATCGGGCATGGCAAAAAGCGCGGCCAGGGCCGCGTAGAATCGGGTTGGTAGTGATCTAACGCGCGAACGGCGCGAATCGCCGACGCAGCATGAGGCTCGCACGTCAATTATTTAACCGCCAGTATAGACGGGGGCCACAACGCGGACTTGACGCGGTGCCGCGTTTTTGTCGCTGAAGGTTAGTTGGCGAACAAGCCATGAAGCGGTTTGACGCCAGCCCCGAGGGAAGGTTCGTCAAGCGGAAATTTCGGTGTTGGGCGGGGACTAATGCTTCCAGCATCGCATGAGGATTGGTGTTATTGTGCATTGCACAACGAAGCGTCGTTCTACCGAACGGCTCCTGTCCCTTTTTGCGAGGTTACCCGCCGATGGCAAAAAGTCTATCGAAAATCTGGCTACGCGGTCTCAAGCGGCTGCTCGCGATTCAGACCGAGCACGCTCACAAAACCACTAGGCGCACCACCGCGCATCCGGTGCGGCCCGCCACCACCAAGTCTTCGACGAAGGTCCGTCCGCTCAAGCAAGCGACCGCGGTGCGCACTCCCGCGAAACGCGACGCGCCGCGCGCCGTCGCCCGGGAATCGCGCGTCCGTCCACGTGCATCGGCTTGGGCGAGCGGTTCGTGGACCCGCTCGTTCCATTCGGCGCCTGTGTCGCCCGGGCGGCTCGTCAATCATCTTCAGTATGGTTTGTACATTCCGTCCGGCCATGCGCTCGAAGCCATGCCGCTGGTGGTGATGCTGCACGGCTGCACGCAATCGATCGATGAATTCGCCGAAGGCACGCGCATGAATGTGCTGGCCGACCAGTTCGGCTTTGCGGTGGTGTATCCGGAGCAGTCGAAGCACGTGCACTCGCACCGCTGCTGGCACTGGTACGACGCTAGCGAAAGCGCTGGCGGCGCCGAGGCGCGCGCCGTGGTTTCGCTGGTGGAAGCACTCGTCATGCAGCATGGGTTCGACGGCGAGCGAGTGTACGTCGCCGGGATTTCTGCGGGCGCGGGCTTGACGGCGCTGCTGGCGCTCAGCCATCCGGAGCATTTTGCGGCAGTCGCATTGCATTCCGGCCCGGCTTTGGGCGAGGCCCGTTCCGGTATCACGGCGATGGACGTGATGCGCCGTGGCGCGCGCGGCGAACCGGCCGAACTGGTCGACGAAGTCGTCAATGTGACGGAATATCCCGGCATGCCGGCCATCATCATCCACGGCGACGCCGATCATGTGGTCGCGCCTGTCAACGCGGACCAACTGGCAACGCAATTTCTCCGGCTGAACCGGATCGTCGACGAGAGCGGCGCGCGCAAATCTGGTGAAGTGCGTGAAGAACGCAAAGGCGGCGTGGTTATGCGCGACTACCTGCGTGGCGGCCGGCGCGTGGTGCGGCTGTGCCGCGTGCAAGGGCTCGCGCACGCCTGGAGCGGCGGCGACGACGCGGTGCCGTTTCACTCCGCCAAAGGGCCGGATGCGAGCACGTTGGTGTGGGAGTTCTTCAGGCATCAGCGCCGCACAGGCGCCGGCCGTATTGCGGAAGGTGCCGTCAGTACGGCCTCAGCCGGCGAAAGGTGACGTAGGAACAACACTTCGAAAAGAGGATTGGCGTATTCCTAGGGTTTTCCCTATAATAGGGGTTATCCCCTAGGCGTTAACGCCTAAATTCATCGTCGAGGTTGACCATGTACCTGCTGAGCCGCTTGTTCCTGTTTCTGACCAAATCGCCCGATCAGCTTGCAAAAGAACGCGCTGACGCATTTCTTGCCGAAGCTACTGATCTGTACGACCTCGAATTCCGTATGCGCAAGCTGGATCGCGAGGCGACCCCCCGCCAACCGTCGTGGATGAGCCAGCACTAAGCTGTTGCTGTTCGGGTGAAGCGCCCAAGCTGTCATGAACTTACAGACAGCCGGATTCGATTGCCATCACGCGTGATTCAACCCCGCGGCGAACACCACCCAAGCTACATAGGGCATCAGTAAGCCGCCTGCCCAGCGGTCCCGTCGCCGGAACGCGAACATCGTCGCGACGATCAACACCAGCAGCACCACAATATCGGCCAGTGCAACGCCCGGCCGATACGGGCTGAAGAACAGCCACATCCCGGCCGCGTTGAACAGCAGCCGTTGACACCCACAAGACGATCGCCGCATTCAGGCCATCGCGCTTCCGCACGCCCCCCGCGGCAATCGCCATCAGCAGTTACAGCACTGACCACATCGTCGGGAACACCCAGTTTTTCGATAAAGCGCGGGATCCGAGCGCTACCTGCCGATGCTGGCACGCATGCGGCGCCGCATGCACCACAGTTTGCAAAACCGACCGGATCGATGCCGCATGGAGCGTGCCGCGTCTGCAAAAAGCGCAGCGCCCGCACCGGTCTTGCCAGGTGAGGGCGCTGTTCATGGCGGCCGGCGTGACACTGGCCGCCGTAGTTCAGCAAGCTTGCCGCTTACGCGACTTGCAAACGCACCGCAACGTTGTTGCGCGTGGCGTTCGAGTACGGGCAGACCTGATGCGCCGCGTCGACCAGTTCGTTGGCCGCATCCGCGGCGAGGCCGGGCAACGAAACGCGCAATTCGATATCGAGCGCGAAGCCGCCGTTGTCGTTCGGGCCGACGCCCACTTCCGCCGTGACTTGCGTGTCTGCCGGCAAAACTTGCTTGCGCTGGCCGGCGACGAACTTCATCGCGCTCAGGAAACAGGCCGAGTAGCCGGCGGCAAAGAGCTGTTCCGGGTTCGTGCCCACCGTGCCGTTACCGCCCAGCTCGCGCGGTGCGGCCAGTTTCACGTCCAGCACATTGTCCGACGACACTGCACGGCCGTCACGGCCACCGGTGCTGGTTGCGGTTGCTTTGTAAAGTACGTTCATTTTGCTGCTCCTTAATCTGGGTGGTCAGGGTCTGCATGCTTGCCGCTGCTTGCTTGCCGTTCTGGCTGATCGCTATCGAAGCGGCATGTGATAAAGATAGTACACAAATAATTTGTGTGCAAATTAATTTACGTATCGAACCGATAGCGTGCTTTTGCAGCAGGCTGGCTAGTGGTCCATGTAATCGTTGAGGGTGGTGCGCAGGCGCGTCAGATCGTCGCGCAGACGAAGCAGGAATTCGGGCGTCTGCTGGGTCGCGCAGAAAATTTCCGCCGGCACTTCGCGCGCCTGGCGCTTCAGTGCCGTGCCGGCCTTGGTCAGCCGGATGTAGACGAGTCGCTCATCTTCGACGCCGCGCACCCGTTCCAGGTAGCCTTGCGTCTCCAGGCGCTTGAGCAGCGGCGTGACCGTGGCCGAGTCGAGATTCAGACGCGCGGCCATGTCCTTGACCGTGACGTCGTCGGTTTCCCATAGCACCAGCATCGCCAGATATTGCGGGTACGTGAGGCCGAGCTTGTCGAGTAGCGGCTTGTACGCTTTCGTCATCGCGAGCGAGGTCGAATAGAGCGCGAAGCAGAGTTGCTCGTCGAGCGTGAAGGGCAAAGCGGGGCGCTGGGTCATGATGCATCTCGTCCGAAAGAGCGTGCAAATCGATTGCGCGCAAACTATTGTGCCGCAAATCACCCTGCGTTGACGAGTGCGGTTGGGGATTCGAGGAAGCAGCGAAGACGGGCGGTGCCCAAAGCGGAGCGGCGTGCGAGCGCCGGATCAGCGCCCCGCGTCCGCGCGCAAAAACACTCAAGCCGCCGGGGTGGTCGGCAGGTCCGGTGTTTCGGGCGCTTGCACGCCGAAGCAGCCGCGATAGGTCGCGTAGAACGAGCAATACAGCATGGTCGTAACGATCATCGTGGCGGGCATCAGGATCGCAAATGCGAAGTCGCCTGCGCCCAGCGCCTGCATCACCGCGGACAAACCGAGCGACACTGTCATCGCCACGGCGAACCACAGCGCGCCGAACACGATGAACGCGCCGCGATTGCGCCAGCAACTGACGAGGCTGAAGAACATCGCCTTGACCGGCGGGACGTCGTGCCACGCAATGAGAATCGGCGAGAACCAGAAAATCATCGCGACCGGAATGTAGAACGCGAATGCAGTGACCACCGCGAGCGGGATATTGCTGTTGGCGATCGCGTCCTGATCCATTGCTACGCCGCCGAGCATCACCTTCAGCAGCATGCCGCCGTCCGCCAGCGCCGAGCCGGCGAGCACCAGCGCCATCGCGACGACATACAACACGCCGAGCACCAGCAGCCGTTTGGCGACCACGGGGCCGTACGAATGAAAGCCGTCTACCAGAATGGTCGGAAACACCGGTTTACCGGCGATCGTATTGCGGCACGCCGCCATGAAGCCGACTGCGACGCCTGGAATGAACGCCAGCGGCAGCACGCCGCCGATCACCGGAATCTGCGACACCAGCGTCATGACCAGCAGGTAGGTGAAGAACAGCGTCAGAAACGCGAGCGGATTCTTGCGGAACAGCCAGATACCCTGCCGGAACCACACATAGCCGGTTTTCGCGGGGACTTCGATCAGTTGCATGAGGTATGAATGCCTGGAAGTGCAACGCCGGTCAGGCGTTCGCGCAGAATGCGCTCGAAATGACCGGGGTCGTGCGGTTTGAGCAGCTCGGCCGCGCGCGGCAAATGAAAATCATACAGGCGCGAGACCCAGAAACGGTACGCGCCCGCACGCAGCATGTCACCCCAATGGCGATTTTCTTCGGCGGTGAACGGACGCACGGTCTGGTAGGCGCGCAGCATGGCTTCGGTGCGCGCGCCGTCCAGCTTGCCGGTGGCGAGGTCGACGCACCAGTCGTTGATCGTGACGGCGACGTCGAACAACCACTTGTCGCAGCCGGCGAAATAGAAGTCGAAGAAGCCGCCGAGGCGCACTTCGTGGCCGGTCTCCGGTGCGGCGTGCGCGAACAGCGCGTTGTCGCGAAACAGGTCGGCGTGGCATGGGCCTTCGGGCAGTGCTGCGTAATCGGCCGAAGCGAAGAAGGCTTCCTGATAAGCGAGTTCGGACGACAGCAACTCGCGTTGCGCACCTTCCAGAAACGGCAGGATGGTCGGCACCGTTTCCTTCCACCACGGCAGACTGCGCAAATTCGGCTGATGGCGCGCGTAATCGCGGCCCGCCAGATGCATGCGCGCGAGCATCTGTCCGACTTCGACGCAGTGTTCGACGCCGGGCGCCAACTCAGGCGCGCCTTCGAGCTTGGTGACGATCGCGGCCGGCTTGCCGTGCAGCGTGCCGAACAGCGCGCCGTCTTCGCGCGGCATCGGGTCCGGCACCGGCACGCGGTGCGCCGCCAGATGCTGCATCAGATCGAGATAGAACGGCAGTTGTTCGGCCGTCAGCTTTTCGAAAATCGTGAGGACGTATTCGCCGCGCGTCGTCGTCAGAAAGAAGTTGCTGTTCTCAATACCGGACGGGATGCCGCGAAATTCGACGACTTCGCCGAGATCGTAATGGCGCATCCATTCTGCTAGTTGGGGTTCGGTGACAGCGGTGAAGACAGCCATGCGGGAAGCGTCGGATCAGGTTGGTCGGGCTGGCGCGTTGCGGCCAGTGCGAGGTGTGTCGGTGTGTCAAAAAGCGGTGTCGAAAGCGCGGTAAGGCAGGGTGGCGAGTCGGAGCTGCTACTAAGCGCCGTAACCGGGCGCTGCAATTCAGCAAGCGGGCTGAAGACCCGGTGGCGATGTCTCGCGGGCCGCGCGGAATCGAAGGGGCGGCTTACGCCGGGCCGCCGCTCCGGCATCCATCAATAGCGCAGATTCACCGACGGCAAACGCGTGCTGGCGCGGCCGTTGTCACGCACGCTGGGCGACGTGTCGAGCGGCGCGCTCATCTGATAGCGCGTGCCGAGGTTCGAATGCACGTTGATCTCGACGGGCTTGCCTTTATCGCGATATTCGGTGATTTCGGTGCCGTTGGCGCTGCGCTCGTAGAAGCTCGGTGTGCGCGGCACGTTGATTTCGACCTTGGAGCTGACTTGCGCGGCCGGCCGGTTGATTGCCTTCAGGTCCGGCAGGCCGGCCCGTTCGTTGGCGGACTGCGGTTGATCCGGGGGCGGCGTGGCATCGACGGGCTGGGCAGCCATCGCGGCGTTGCCGAAGGCGAGGGCCAGCGCAACGGCGATGGGAAGGCGCGGCTTCATGGTGATTCTCCGATATGGTGCCCCGATTCTAGCAAATCCAGCCTTGCCTACGGGCGCGATCGCCTTATTTTGCGCCGCTTTCGCGCGGCGTGCCCGCAATCTCGCAGCCGTTGCCGGCGCATTTGCCGCAAGCGCCGCACGGTCATTTTGCGAGCCCGGGTTCCGTGGTAATGTCGTCTCATCAATTGAGGCGAATGAAGATGAACAACGATACCAATCAACGCGCGGTGCAGACTCCCGCCAACAGCTTCCCAACCGAATCTTTCGACGACGCCGCCGAGGCTGTCACCCGTCTGTCCGCCATTTACGAAGCGAACACCTCGTTTCTGCGCGACGCCTTCGCGCGCTACCGCCGCAACGAATTGTTCGAACGCCGCGTGCGCGCCTGCTACCCGTTCGTCAGAGTGTGCACGGAAGTCAACACGCATATCGACTCGCGCCGCTCGTATGGTTTCGTCGCGGGTCCGGGCGTGTTCGAGACGACCGTGACGCGGCCTGATCTGTTCGGCAACTACTACCGCGAGCAATTGCGCCTGCTGGCGAAGAACCATCACGTGCAGATCGAAGTGGGCGTGTCCGATCAGCCGATTCCGATTCATTTCGCGTTCGCCGAAGGTATTCACCTCGAAGGCGATCTGGATCGCGAGCGTCTGTTTCTGATGCGCGATGTATTCGACACGCCGGACCTCGCGCTGCTCGACGACCGCATCGTCAACGGCACGTATGAGCCGCTGCCGGGCGAGCCGCATCCGTTGGCGCTGTTCACGGCGGCGCGGGTCGATTTCTCGCTGCATCGGCTGAAGCACTACACGGCGACGTCGCCCACGCATTGCCAGAACTACGTGCTGTACACGAACTACCAGTTCTATATCGACGAGTTCGTCAAACTCGGCCGCACGATAATGGCCCATACCGACGACGAAGAACTGCGCGCGTACCGCAGCGAGTACACGTCGTTCGTCGAACCGGGCGACGTGATCACGTACAACGAAAATCTCGGTGAGCAGGCGCAGGAAGGCACGGCGCCGCCGCGTCTGCCGCAGATGCCCGCGTATCACCTGAAGCGCGCGGACGGCAGCGGCATCACGATGATCAACATCGGCGTGGGGCCGTCGAACGCGAAGACGATCACCGATCACATCGCCGTGCTGCGTCCGCACGCGTGGATCATGCTGGGCCACTGCGCCGGGCTGCGTAACACGCAGCGTCTGGGCGACTACGTGCTGGCGCACGGCTATGTGCGCGAAGACCACGTGCTCGATGACGACTTGCCGCTGTGGGTGCCGATTCCAGCGCTTGCCGAAGTGCAGGTGGCATTGGAGCGCGCGGTTGCACAGGTCACGCAGCTGGATGGCGTCGAGTTGAAACGCGTGATGCGCACGGGCACGGTGGCGAGCGTGGATAACCGCAACTGGGAGTTGCGCGATCATCGCGAGCCGGTGCAGCGCTTGTCGCAAAGCCGCGCCGTCGCGCTGGATATGGAAAGCGCGACGATTGCCGCGAACGGCTTCCGCTTCCGCGTGCCTTACGGCACCTTACTCTGCGTGTCGGATAAGCCCTTGCATGGAGAGTTGAAGCTGCCAGGCATGGCCGATCAGTTCTATCGCGCGCAGGTCGACCAGCATCTGCAGATCGGTGTGAAGGCGATGGAGTTGCTGCGTATGAACGGGTTGCATCGTTTGCATAGCCGCAAGCTGCGCAGTTTCGCTGAAGTAGCGTTTCAGTAAGCGGTTTTTTATAAGGCGCAGGCGAGCGCCGGTGCAGCTCGCCTTACTCTTGGCTTAAAACTGCCCAAACCCCGTCAGCCCAATCAGACTTCCAGCCGCCAACAGCCACAGCGGATGGATACGCGTTTTCAACGCCAGCACCGCTACTACGGCGGTAATCGCCCACGCGATCGCTGTCGGATCGGACGCTTCAGCGATCAAGGCCGCGCTCGCCGCGACGATGCCGGCTGTCACCGGCACCAGCCCGGCCTGCGCATAACGCCGCCACGGGCGGTCTTTGAAACGATTCCAGGTATGCAGCGCGAGAATCGTCACGATCGACGACGGCCCGAACTTCGCCACCGAGGTCACCAGCATCCCCGCCCAGCCGGCCACATGCCAGCCGACTAGCGTCACGATCATCAGATTCGGTCCCGGCGCGGCTTGCGCGAGCGCGAACAGCGCGCTGAATTCGCTGGCCGGCATCCAGTGATGCACGTCCACCACCTGACGCTGCATCTCCGGAAGAATCGTATTGCCACCGCCGAACGCGAGCAGCGAAAGCTGACTGAAAATGACGGCGAGCGAAATGAGCGTATCGATCATCGTGCGGCCCTCGACGCTATGTAGATGCTGAGCGGCGTGAGCACCAGCATGGTCGGTAGGAGCGGCAGGCGCATGATCGCGATCGCGATGAAGCCGAGCGCCGCGATCAGCGCCGCCATCGGTTTATCCCGTAACGGCAGCAGAATTTTCACGGCCATCGAGACCAGCAGACCGGCCGCCGCCGCGGCGAGACCGGCGAACAGATGCCGGACATGTGGATCGTCTTGCGTGCGTTCGTACAACACGCCAAGGCCGATTACCACCAGCGATGGCCCCGCGATCAATCCGAGCAAGCCGGCCAACGCGCCGGGCACGCCGCGAAAGCGCATCCCAACTGCCACCGAGAGATTGATCACGTTGCCGCCCGGCAGAAACTGGCACAGGCCAAGCAGGTCCGTGAATTCCGCCGCGCTCAGCCAGTGGCGCCGTTCGACCAGCGCGCGCCGCGCGAGCGGCAGCGCGCCGCCGAACGAAATCAGCCCGAGGCCGAGAAAACCGCCGAAGATTTCCCGCAGCGTCGGTGTAGGCGCCGGCGCCAGTGCGGACTCGGACGAGGTGAGATTGTGGTCCATATCGCTAAGCTTCCAGTTCATGCTCCGGAGGTTAGCGCCGAACCGCCGGCAAACAAAACGATTTTTGAGCCCGCGCTTGTGATCTAGAATCACAAGCATGGCTCGTAACCTTCCCCCTTTTCCGGCGCTGCGCGCCTTCGAGGCTGCCGCGCGGCATGAAAGCTTCACCGCGGCGGCGAACGAATTGCATGTGACGCACGGTGCAATCAGCCGGCAGGTCGCCGCTTTCGAAGCGTGGCTCGGCGTGCAGGTTTTCCATCGCCGCGGCAAGCGCGTGCGTTTGACCGACGACGGCCGCCGCTATCTGGCGACCGTGCAGGCCGCGTTCGACAGCATCGCGCTCGCCACCGACCAATTGCGCGACACGGGCGTCGTCCGTGTGCTGCGAGTGAATGCGCTGCCCACCTTCGCGATGAAATGGCTGCTGCCGCGCCTGAATCGGTTTCAGCGCAAGGCGCCGAACGTGGAACTGCGTTTATCGACATCGAATGCGCCCGTTGAAACCCTGGACAGTTTCGACGTCGCTGTGCGGCGCGGGCCGGGCCACTGGCAGAACTGCGTGAGCGGCCATTTTCTCGACGAGAGCGAGATTCCGGTGTGCAGTCCTGCATTGCTGCAACGCTCGCCGATCAATGTCGCCGACGATCTCGCGCGGCACGTGCTACTGCATTCGGACACGCGGCCCGAAGCATGGAGCAATTGGTTATCGGCAGCAGGCGTGACGGCGAAATGCAGGAAGAAGCAGTCGTTCGATCACTTCTATCTGGCGTTGCAGGCTGCGGTGGACGGGCTCGGCGTGGCGCTCGGTCCGTTGCCGTTGCTGGCGGACGAACTGGCGTCGGGGCGGCTCGTGGTGCCGCTGCCGGGTCCGCGTATCGATGCACGCGGCTATTGGTGGGTCGCACGACGCGAGGTGGCGGAGGCGCCGTTGGTGGCGCAGTTCTGCGAATGGCTGCAAGCGCAAGGCGATCAGGCCGATGAAACGGAAACGGGCGGCATGGAGGCCGCCCGCTAGTTCGTGTCAACCTGGGTCGACCTGTATCGCGCTATCTCATGCGCTATCTCACGCGCTATCTCACACGCCGCCGGAGATCACAGATAGAACATCCGGTCTTCATCCGACTTGGCCGGATGCGGCTCGGCTTCTTCGCGGTCTTCGTAGAACTTCAGCACTGCGTCGAGCACCTGGTCCGGGTCGTCGATCACCTGCATCAAGTCCATATCCGTCGGATTGATCAGGCCCATCGGCGTGAGCGAGCTCCTGAACCACGCAAGCAGGCCTTCCCAGAACTCGGCGCCCACCAGAATGATCGGCACGTGGCGCGACTTCTTGGTTTGAATCAGCGTGAGTACTTCGGCCAGCTCGTCCAGCGTGCCGAAGCCGCCCGGCATCACGATCACCGCATCCGAGTTCTTCACGAACGTGACTTTGCGCGTAAAGAAATGGCGGAAGCGCAACGAGATGTCTTGCCACTGATTGCCCGATTGCTCGTGTGGCAGTTCGATGTTCAGACCGACCGACGGCGCCTTACCCGCATGTGCGCCCTTGTTGGCCGCTTCCATGATGCCGGGGCCGCCGCCTGAGATCACCGCGAAGCCGGCGTCCGACAGCTTGCGCGCGATTTGCGTGGCCAGTTTGTAATACGGCGAGTTCGGTTTCAGGCGTGCTGAACCATAGATGCTGACAGCCGGGCGAATCTCCGAGAGGTACTCGGTCGCCTCGATAAACTCTGCCATAATCGTGAACATCTGCCACGATGCGCGGGCCTTCTTAGCCGTTGCGCGCTCTTGATCTGCGAGTGATCGCAGACTCGGAATCACTTTTCTCTTAGTCATAATGCCTGAAGAACGAAGCCTTGAAGGTAAGACCCTGCTATTGGTCGACGGTTCGAGTTATCTGTACCGGGCCTACCATGCGATGCCTGATCTGCGCGGACCCGAGGGTGGCCCGACGGGTGCGCTCTATGGGATGATCAACATGCTGCGGCGCATGCGCAAGGAAGTCACAGCAGAGTATAGCGCGTGCGTGTTCGACGCCAAGGGCAAAACGTTTCGCGACGACTGGTATCCCGACTATAAGGCGAATCGCCCGTCGATGCCGGACGATCTCTCACGTCAGATCGAACCGATTCACGTCGCCGTGCGCGCGCTCGGCTGGCCGTTGCTGATGATCGAAGGCGTCGAAGCCGATGACGTGATCGGCACGCTCAGCACCGCGGCCGAAAAACGCGGCATGAACGTGATCGTGTCGACTGGGGACAAGGATCTGGCGCAGCTCGTGTCGGATCATGTCACCCTCATCAATACGATGACCAACGAAACGCTCGACCGCGCCGGCGTGCTCGCCAAATTCGGTGTGCCCCCGGAGCGCATCATCGACTACCTGTCGTTGATCGGCGATACCGTCGACAACGTGCCCGGCGTCGAGAAGTGCGGGCCGAAAACCGCGATCAAATGGCTCACGCAATACGATTCGCTTGATGGCATCGTCGCGCATGCGGACGAGATCAAAGGTGCGGTAGGAGACAATCTGCGCCGGGCGCTCGATTTTTTGCCGATGGCGCGAAAACTTGTCACCGTCGACCGGAATTGCGATCTGGCCGGCCATATCGTGTCGATCGAAGAAAGCCTGGAAAGCCGTCCGGAATCGCGCGAGGAACTGCGCGACGTGTTTACGCGCTACGGTTTCAAGACCTGGCTGCGCGAAGTGGAAACCGCGGACGCGGTGGACGGTCCGCAAACCGATGTGCCGCCGGCGCTCACCGTGGACGTCGAACGTCGCTATGACACCGTGCAGACGTGGGAACAGTTCGACGCGTGGCTCGAGAAGATCAACGCGGCCGAACTGGCCGCGTTCGATACGGAAACCACGTCGCTCGATCCAATGGTGGCGCAAATCGTCGGCCTGTCGCTCTCGGTTGAAGCCGGGCATGCGGCCTATGTGCCGCTCGCGCATCGCGGACCGGACGCGCCCGTGCAACTGCCGCGCGAGGAAGTGCTCGCGAAGCTCAAGCCCTGGCTGGAGAGCGCCGGGCACAAGAAAGTCGGCCAGCATATGAAGTACGACGAACAGGTGCTGGCGAACTACGGCATCGAAATGCGCGGCGTCGAACACGACACGATGCTGCAATCGTACGTGCTCGAATCGCATCGCACGCATGACATGGACAGCCTCGCGCTGCGTCATCTCGGCATCAAAACCATCAAGTACGAAGAAGTGGCGGGCAAGGGCGCGCAGCAGATCGGTTTCGACGAAGTCGCATTGGACAAGGCCGCCGAATACGCAGCGGAAGACGCCGACATCACGTTGCGTCTGCATCAGGCGTTGTATCCGCAAGTGGCCGCGGAGAAAACGCTCGAGTACGTGTATCGCGACATTGAAGTGCCGACTTCGCGCGTATTGCGCAAGATGGAGCGCACCGGCGTGCTGATCGACGCGGAGAAGCTGCGTCAGCAAAGTAGCGAAATCGCCACGCGTCTGATTCAGCTCGAAAGTGAGGCATACGTACTGGCCGGCGGCGAGTTCAATCTGGGTTCGCCGAAGCAGATCGGTCAGATCTTCTTCGAGAAGCTTGAATTGCCGGTGGTCAAGAAGACCCCGAGCGGCGCACCGTCAACCGACGAAGAAGTGCTGCAAAAGCTCGCCGAAGATTATCCGCTGCCGAAGATCCTGCTCGAACATCGCGGCTTGTCGAAGCTGAAGTCGACTTATACCGACAAGCTGCCGCGCATGGTCAACGCGGAAACGGGCCGCGTGCATACGAACTATGCGCAGGCCGTGGCGGTGACGGGCCGTCTGGCGTCTAACGATCCGAACTTGCAGAACATTCCCGTGCGCACCGGCGAAGGCCGCCGGATTCGCGAGGCGTTTATCGCGCCGCCGGGCCACAAGCTCGTTTCCGCCGACTACTCGCAGATCGAATTGCGCATCATGGCGCACATCTCCGGCGACGAATCGTTGCTGCGTGCGTTCTCGCAAGGTGAAGACATTCACCGCGCCACCGCCGCGGAAATTTTCAGCGTGACGCCGCTCGAAGTCTCGAACGATCAGCGGCGCGTGGCGAAGGTGATCAATTTCGGCCTGATCTACGGGATGAGTTCGTTCGGCCTTGCCGCGAATCTCGGCATTACGCGCGATGCCGCCAAGCTCTATATCGACCGCTACTTCGCGCGTTATCCGGGTGTCGCGCGTTATATGGACGAAACGCGTCTGAGCGCGAAGGCCAAGGGCTATGTGGAAACCGTGTTCGGCCGCCGCCTGTGGCTGCCGGAGATCAACGGCGGCAACGGTCCGCGCCGGCAGGCCGCTGAGCGCGCCGCGATCAATGCGCCGATGCAAGGCACGGCAGCCGACCTGATCAAACTGTCGATGATCGCGGTCCAGAAATGGCTCGAGGAATCGAAGGTCGGCACGCGCATGATCATGCAGGTGCACGACGAACTGATTCTCGAAGTACCCGATAGCGAATTGTCCGAGGTGCGTGAGCGCTTGCCGGAGCTGATGTGCGGTGTGGCCGCGCTGAAAGTGCCACTGGTCGCCGAAGTAGGCGCCGGTTTGAACTGGGAAGAAGCACATTGACACGGATGTGACGGAGCGCGATACCGTCGTGCGCATGTCACACATGTGTTTTGATGGCTTGTGGCAAGCCGTGCTGCTCGCGGACAATCGCTGACAGACAGCGCGCGCGTGCATCTCATGCGCGCCGTCTCGACGCACAACCCATCGGCAAACACGGAGAATTCAATGCATCGTTTTATCGTCGTTGGCGGGGGCGCGGGGGGGCTGGAGCTGGCGACGCGCTTAGGCGACCGCTATGCGCCACATAAGAACAAAGGTGGCCCGCGTGCGCAGGTGACGCTCGTCGATCGCTATCCGACCCATATCTGGAAGCCGCTGCTGCATGAGGTCGCGGCCGGCAGCATGGACCCGTTCACGCAGGAGCTCGAATATGCGGCGCAAGCGCGCTGGCATGGCTTCGAGTTTCAACAGGGCGAGCTGACCGGTCTCGACCGTGCGAACAGACGTTTGACGCTCAGCACCGTGCTCGACGACGACGGCGCCGAGTTGCTGCCCGTGCGCGAGCTCGAATACGACACGCTGATCATCGCCATCGGCAGCACGACGGCGTTCTTCGGCGTGAAGGGCGCGGCTGAGTTCTCCCTGGCGCTCGACACGGTCAGCCAGGCTGAGCGCTTCCGCAAACGGCTGATCGCGGCGTGTATGCGTGCTGAGCATCAGGTGCATGAACCCGTCGAATCGCAATCGGGCACGTCGCCTTCCACGGAGCCACGCATCCAGGTGGCGATTGTCGGTGGCGGCGCGACAGGCGTTGAACTCTCCGCTGAGTTGCGCAATACGGCACAGGTGTTGTCCGCGTACGGCTTGCATAAGCTCGATCCGCGGCACGACGTCGGCATCGTGCTGATCGAAGCGGGGCCGCGCATTTTGCCGGCCTTGCAGGAGCGCGTATCGACGGCCACCGCCGAATTGCTCACCAAGCTCGGCGTCAAGCTGATGATCGGCGAGACGGTGGCGGAAGTCGCGCCCGGCGTCGTTCGCACCGCAAGCGGTAAGACGGTGCGCGCCGATCTGACTGTGTGGGCGGCGGGCATCAAGGCGCCCGCCGTGCTGAGCCAACTCGACGGCTTGCCGGTCAATCGCCTCGGGCAACTCATCGTGCGCCGCACGCTGCAAACCGAAATCGACGACAACATCTTCGCGCTCGGCGATTGCGCGGCGTGTCCGTGGCCCGGCAACGAGCGTAATGTGCCGCCGCGTGCGCAAGCCGCGCACCAGCAGGCGAGCTTTCTGATGAAGGCGCTCGCGGCCCGGCTCGATAACAAGCCGCTGCCGGAATTCACCTATCGCGACTTCGGTTCGCTGGTGTCGCTCGGGCATTTCAGCGCGGTCGGCAATCTGATGGGCGGCGTGATCGGCGGCAATATGCTGATCGAGGGCTTGTTCGCGCGCTTCATGTACATGTCGCTATACCGGCTGCATATCGCCGCGCTGCACGGCTATGCGCGGATGGTGCTCGACACCTTCGCGCACTGGCTGCGTCGCACCACGCTGCCACGGGTCAAGCTGCACTGAGCTGCACTTGAGGGGCGCTGGCAGCTAGCAGGGCCGTTGTGCAACAGGATGCGCGTGAAGCGTATCCTGTTGCCTCCAACGTTCACCTGAGGAGCGCCGCATGCTAAAACCTGATATCGACAGCCTGGTCCCGCATGTTCCGTTCAATCGACGCACCTTCATCAAAGCCGCGCTCGGCACCGGTTTCGCCGCGGCCGTGCTGCCGGTGTCGGCGCAAACCATTCATACCGATAGCGAGGGCCTCGAAGCCGGCGAGGTGGCCGTGCGTTCGGGCGACACGCTGGTGCCGGCTTATCGCGCGCAGCCGAAGGGCAAGACGCATTTGCCGGTGATCGTCGTCGTCCACGAGATATTCGGCGTTCACGAGCATATCGCCGACGTGTGCCGGCGCTTCGCCAAACAGGGTTATCTCGCGATCGCGCCGAATCTGTACGAGCGGCAGGGCGATCCGACCGTGTACACGAGCATGCAGCAACTCAACGATCAGTTGGTGAGTAAGGTCCCGGACGAGCAGGTCATGGCCGATCTCGACGCGACCGTCGCGTGGGCGGGCGAGCACGGCGGCGATCTGAACCGGCTCGGCGTGAACGGCTTCTGCTGGGGCGGCCGCATTGCGTGGCTATATGCCGAGCACAATCCGCGGCTGAAGGCGGGCGTGGCCTGGTATGGGCGTGTGACGGGCGCGAAGGACGCGATGACGCCGGCCAATCCGCTCGATCAAGTGGCGGAGCTGCATGCGCCGATGTTAGGCCTGTATGGGCGCCAGGATCAAAGCATTCCTCAGGACACGCTGGAGCAGATGAAGCAGGCCATCGCCCACGGTCCGCAGGCAGGACGCGGTTCCCAATTCGTCGTGTATGACGATGCGGGTCATGCGTTTTTCGCGGACTATCGGCCGAGTTACAAAAAGGCCGATGCCGAGGACGGCTGGCGCCGCGCGTTGGTGTGGTTCAAGCAGCACGGCGTCGCGTGAAGGCAAGCGGATGCGTTCGGCTTGACGAATGAAAAAAGGCCGTTGCCGCAGGGAAGCGGCAGCGGCCTTTTTACTAATCGTCCCGCGCTACGTTCAAGGATTCGGGCCGGTGGCAACAGGCCGCGCCGGATCGGCAGTCCATTCGCTCCACGATCCCGCGTACAACGCTGCGCCGTGCATCCCGGCGACCTCCATCGCGAGCGCGTTGACGCATGCCGTCACGCCCGAGCCGCATTGAAGCACGACGTGCTCCGGCGGCGTATCGGCCAGCACCGTATGGAACTCCTCACGCAGCGTATGCGCCGGCTTGAAGCGGCCATCCGCGGTGAAGTTGTCCTTGAAAAAGCGATTGAGCGCGCCGGGAATGTGGCCGCCGACACGGTCGAGCGTTTCGTTTTCGCCGCGATAGCGATCCGGTGCGCGCGCATCGACCACAATGCGCTCCCGCGTGCCGAGATTGCGCTCGACCGTCTGGGCGTCAATCGTCACGGAGAGCGGTGCTCCGGCTTTGAAGTCGCCGGTATTCTGCGCCGGCGCGTCTTGCGTCAGCGGCTGACCGGCCGCTTCCCATGCCTGCAATCCACCGTCGAGCACCGCGACAGAATCGTGGCCGAGCCAGCGTAGCAGCCACCACGCGCGGGCGGCGTACATGCCGCCTTGCCCGTCATAGGCGACCACTTGTTGACCTTGCTTCAGGCCGCGCGACTCCAGCGTTTCCACGAGACGCGCACGGTCCGGCAGCGGATGGCGGCCATTGGTGCCCGTCTTCGGCCCCGACAGATCGCGATCGAGATGCAGATAGTGCGCGCCGGGCAGATGTCCGGCCGTATAGGCTCGTTCCCCCGCCTCGGTATCGGCCAGATCGAAGCGGCAATCGATGACGAACACGCTGCCCGGCACAGCGGCAAGCCGTTCCGCGAGATTCGTCGCGGAAATCAATGTGGTGTGGTGAGTGTGGGGCATGACGTCTCCTAAGCAGGCGATTGCGGCTCTGGCGCGGCGGATTGGCGCCGTTCGCTGATGGCCGAAACATGCTGTTAGTCTAAACAAAAAAAGACGGGCCGAAGCCCGTCTTTCCAAGCTTTGGAGCTTGTATTCGCGCGCCCGCGATCAGATCGCGCCCAATTCGCGCCGCAAAAACTCGTGGAAGTGCTGCATGCCGTCTTCCATCGGGCTCTGATACGGGCCGACCTGCGATTCGCCACGCTCCATCAGCGCGCGGCGGCCGGCGTCCATGCGCTCGGCGATTTCGTCGTCTTCGCGGGCCGTTTCCATATAGGCGGCGCGCTCGGCTTCGACGAATTCACGTTCGAACAGCGCGATTTCCTCAGGGTAATAGAACTCCACCACATTGGTGGTTTTCTGCGGGCCGCGCGGAATCAGCCATGACACCACCAGCACGTGCGGATACCACTCGACCATGATGCCCGGGTAGTACACCATCCAGATCGCGCCGAACTCGGGCGGCTGGCCGTCGCGGAAGCGCAGCACGGCGTCGTGCCACTTGCGGTACGTCGGGCTGCCCGGCTGTTCGAGATCCTTGTGCACGCCGACCGTCTGCACGCTGTACCAGTCGCCGAATTCCCACGTCAGGTCGTCGCAGTTGACGAAGCTGCCGAGGCCCGGGTGGAACGGCGCGACGTGATAGTCCTCCAGATAGACCTCGATGAAGGTCTTCCAGTTGTAGTTGCACTCGTGCACTTCGACGTGATCGAACATGAAGCCCGAAAAATCGAAGTGTTGCTTGGTGCCCAGGCGCGCCAGATCGCGGGCGACGTCGCGCCCCTGCGCTTCGAACAGCAGGCCTTGCCAGTTCTGCAACGGTGTGCCGCCGAGATTGAGGCAGGGGTTATCCGCAAAATGAGGTGCGCCGAGAAGCTGGCCGTTCAGGTCGTACGTCCAGCGATGCAGGGGGCAGACGATGTTCTCCGTCTGGCCGCGGCCGTTGAGCATGATGGCTTGCCGGTGGCGGCACACGTTCGACAGCAGGTCGACTTGCGACTGCTGGTTACGGACGAGCACACGCCCCTCGCTTTCGCTGGGCAAGGCAAAATAATTCCCCGCCTCGGGCACCATGAGTTCGTGGCCGATGTAGCGAGGACCTTTCTTGAAAAGGGTGTCGATTTCGCGCGTCAGAAGCGCTTCGTCAAAGTAAGCCGTGACTGGCAGCTGGCTGTGAACAGACCGCAACTGCAATGCATTGCTCAGATTGGACATTCCCACTCCCGATGAAGACGTGAAAGCAGTGAACAACCCAACCATCGAAGATTCGATTTAGGGAGCCCGAGATTATACCCGTTTCCCCCTGCTTGGGGCGCTTAAGTGACTGATTTGGGTCAAAAATGTCAAGGAAGTTCGCGGTTTTCGCCGCAGACCTACAGATATTTTTCTGCGAAACTGGGGGCAGGGCGCGGAGGGCAAAGGCGGGGCGCGGGGCGGCGAGCGGATCGGAAATGTCGCTTTTGCCGTAGAATGTCCGACTTGTTTTAATTTTGCGACTATTCATGGCGAAGACCGCATCGAAGGATACTGCTGCCGCGCCTGCTGAGGGCGTCGACACCACGCCGCTGCCCGAGAACTACGAGGCGGCGCAGGCGGAGCTGGAAGGGTTGGTCGCGCGGATGGAAGGCGGCAGTCTGAGCCTCGAAGAATCGCTCACCGCCTACCGGCGCGGCGCGGCCCTCGTGGCGTTTTGCCAGCAGCAGCTCGAGAAGGTCGAGCAGCAGGTGCGCGTGCTCGATGGCGAGACGCTCAAGCCGCTGCCCGTGAATAGCGCAGGCACAGCCGCTACAGAAAGCGGGGACGACCTATGACATTCGAACAATGGATGCGCTCGGTGCTCGAACGCGTCGAAGCGGCACTAGAACATTATTTGCCCACTGAAGCGACCGAGCCGGCGCAACTACACGAAGCCATGCGCTATGCGGTGCTGGGCGGCGGCAAGCGGGTTCGCCCGTTGCTGTGCCACGCGGCCGGCGAGCTGACCGGCGCGCGCGCTGAATGCCTCGATGCGGCGGCGGCGGCGCTGGAAATGATCCACGTCTATTCGCTCGTGCATGACGACATGCCGTGCATGGACGACGACGCGCTGCGTCGCGGCAAGCCCACGGTGCACGTCAAATATGACGAAGCCACGGCCTTGCTGGTCGGCGACGCGCTGCAATCTCAGGCTTTTGTTGCGCTGACGTCGGACGTACTGGCCCCGGCGCAGCAGGCATCGCTTGTGCGTGAACTGGCTCTCGCGAGCGGCTCGATCGGCATGTGCGGCGGCCAGGCAATCGACCTGGCGAGCGTCGGCCACACGTTGACGCGCGCGCAACTGGAAACCATGCACCGGATGAAAACCGGCGCCTTGCTGCGTGCTGCGGTGCGCATGGGCGCGCTCGCGGGCGAAACGCCGGATGCGGACACAATGCGTTCGCTCGACGCGTATGCGGCTGCTGTTGGCCTCGCATTTCAGGTCGTCGACGATATTCTCGACGTGACGACCGATTCAGCGACGCTCGGCAAGACGGCAGGTAAAGATGCGAAGGACGGCAAGCCGACCTACGTATCGATTATCGGGCTGGATGCATCGCGCGCGCTCGCTGCGCAACTGCGCGCCGACGCCCACGCTGCGATCGCGCCGTTTGGTGCGCGCTCGCAGCGTCTTGCCGAATTGGCCGACCTGGTGGTGAACCGGGTTAGCTGAACGCGAAAGCCCGCCGCCGCGCACCTTCCACTACGAGGTGCATGTATGAAGTGCGGGCGCGTAAGTTTTCCTACAATGGAACGACGATGTACGACTTGCTGAAAACCATCGACGACCCGGCGGCCCTTCGCCGCCTCGATCGCCGCCAATTGCAACCGCTTGCCGACGAGTTGCGTGCCTTTGTGCTCGACAGCGTATCGCAGACGGGCGGCCATCTGTCGTCCAACCTCGGCACGGTCGAGTTGACCATTGCGCTGCACTACGTGTTCGATACGCCGCGTGACCGGATCGTCTGGGACGTCGGCCATCAAACCTATCCGCACAAGATCCTGACCGGCCGCCGCGACCAGATGCACACGCTGCGTCAGCTCGGCGGCATCTCGGGCTTCCCGAAGCGCGACGAGTCGGAATACGACACCTTCGGCACCGCGCACTCCAGCACCTCGATCTCCGCTGCGCTCGGCATGGCAATCGCCAGCAAGCTGCAGGGCGACAATCGCATGGGCATCGCGGTGATCGGCGACGGCGCGATGACGGCCGGCATGGCCTTCGAGGCGATGAACAACGCCGGCGTCGAAGACGACGTGCCGCTGCTGGTCATCCTGAACGACAACGACATGTCGATCTCGCCGCCGGTCGGTGCGCTGAATCGCCATCTGGCGCGTCTGATGTCGGGTCGCTTCTACGCTGCCGCGCGCGCGGGCGTCGAACGCGTGCTGCGCGTCGCGCCGCCTATGCTCGATCTCGCCCGCAAGCTTGAAGAGCACGCGAAGGGCATGATCGTGCCGGCCACGCTGTTCGAAGAATTCGGCTTCAACTACATCGGTCCGATCGACGGTCACGATCTCGATTCGCTGATCCCGACGCTGCAAAACATCAAGGAACTGCGCGGTCCGCAATTCCTGCACGTCGTCACGAAGAAAGGCCAGGGCTACAAGCTGGCCGAAGCCGATCCGGTGCTGTACCACGGCCCGGGCAAATTCAATCCGGCCGAAGGTATCAAACCTGCAACCACGCCGTCGAAGAAGACCTATACGCAGGTGTTCGGCGAATGGCTGTGCGACGCTGCCGAGCTTGACCCGCGCGTGGTCGGCATTACGCCGGCCATGCGTGAAGGCTCGGGCATGGTCGAGTTCGAAAAGCGTTTCCCGGATCGTTACTTCGACGTCGGCATCGCCGAGCAGCACGCAGTGACCTTCGCCGGCGGCCTGGCTGCGGACGGCATGAAGCCGGTGGTCGCGATCTACTCGACCTTCCTGCAACGTGCTTATGATCAGTTGATTCACGATGTCGCGCTGCAGAATCTGCCGGTGGTGTTCGCGATCGACCGCGCGGGCTTGGTCGGCGCGGACGGCGCAACGCACGCGGGCGCGTACGATCTGGCGTTCCTGCGCTGCATCCCGAACATGACGGTGATGGCCGCGTCGGACGAAAACGAATGCCGCCAGATGCTGTACACCGCTTTGCAGCAGCCGAACCCGACGGCGGTGCGTTATCCGCGCGGCGCCGGCGCTGGCGTGGCGACCGTCAAGCAGATGACAGCGATGCCGCTCGGCAAGGGCGAGATCCGTCGCGAAACGTCGCAGCCGGCCGGCAAGCGGATTGCGATCCTCTCGTTCGGCACGATGGTGGCGCCGTCGCTGGCGGCTGCCGAGCAACTGGATGCAACCGTGGCCAACATGCGCTTCGTCAAGCCGCTGGACGCCGATCTGGTCCGCCAACTGGCCGAAACGCACGACGCCATCGTCACAGTCGAAGAAGGCTGCGTGATGGGTGGCGCGGGTTCGGCCTGCGTCGAAGCCCTGCTTGCAAGTGGGGTTATGCGACCCGTACTACAATTGGGCCTCCCGGATCGGTTCATCGATCATGGGGATCCGGCCAAGCTGCTCGCTCAATGCGGTCTGGACAGCGCGGGCATTGCCAAGTCGATCCGCGAGCGCTTTCTCTCGAGCGGCACGGCCGCTGGTCAGTCGTCGGTGAAACGCGTCGCGTAATTTCTCCGCCGATCGTTGTGCTGCTGCGATGCTATGGCGGCCATAGCAATCTCCAACTTGAATCGCTGGACCTTCGGGTCCATCATCCAACGCCGGCAGGGGCCGGCGTTCGCCGTTGCGTGCCCTGATCCGCACGGCCGCTGAGAGCCACCAAACCTGTCGCTTCGCGACAGCCCCCCGAGGGGGGCAATCCCCCAATCCCCCAAGGGGACTTCCTTCGGGGCGGGGGACTTCCTGCGGAGCGGAAAACTTGGGGCGGCCCGGCGTTTTCTTGAAAGGACAAGAATATGAACCAGATGAACCCCGCCTTTGTGATGCCCGACGTGCAGAGCACGCCCGATACGCGTCAGATCCCCATCCAGCGGGTCGGCGTCAAGGCAGTTCGTCATCCGCTGACGGTGCGTACGCAAGGCGGCGACGTGCAGCCGACAGTGGGTATGTGGAATCTCGATGTGCATCTTCCGGCTGATCAGAAGGGCACGCACATGTCGCGCTTTGTCGCGCTGCTCGAAGAGAACAAGGCGCCGCTCGAACCGGCAACCTTCCGCACGATGCTCACCGCGATGCTCGAAAAGCTCGAAGCCGAGGCGGGCCGCATCGAGGTGTCGTTTCCGTACTTCGTGAACAAGACCGCGCCGGTGTCGGGCGTGCAAAGTCTGCTCGACTACGAAGTGACGTTGACGGGCGAGACCCGCAACGGCGCGACGCGTCTGTTCCTCAAGGTGCTGGTGCCGGTCACGAGCCTGTGCCCCTGCTCGAAGAAAATTTCTCAATACGGCGCGCACAACCAGCGCTCGCACGTGACGATCAACGCCGAGCTGGCAGGTGACGTCGCGGTGGAAGAACTGATCCGCATCGCTGAAGAAGAAGCGTCGTGCGAACTGTGGGGCTTGCTGAAGCGCCCGGACGAGAAGTTCGTCACCGAGCGTGCGTATGAAAATCCCAAGTTCGTCGAAGACCTGGTGCGCGATGTCGCGCAGCGTCTGAATGCGGATGAGCGGATCGTCGCGTATGTGCTCGAAGCTGAGAACTTCGAATCGATTCACAATCACAGCGCTTACGCGGTGATCGAGCGGGATAAGCGGGCGGCTTGATACTGCTCGCCAGCTTTGCTTGCTTTAATAAAAAAGCCGCTTTTCGAAGCGGCTTTTTTTACGGTATCGCTGTCAAGCTTAGCGTGCGAGGGAAGTCAGATCCCAGCGTGGTTTGACTGTGAACGCATAGTCTTTACCCGATTGATGGGGCCAGCGTTGCAGCCTCAAAGCACCGGCCAACGCGATCATTGCGCCGTTGTCCGTACACAGCGACAAATCCGGGTAGTGCACGTAAAAATTGCGCTTCCTGGCCGCTGCCGAAAGCGCCTCGCGCAGTTGCCGGTTCGCGCCTACGCCGCCTGCCACCACGAGCCGATTGAGTTTGGTTCGCTTGAGTGCGGCCAGCGATTTTGCCGCCAACACGTCCACCGCCGCGTCGACGAAGCCGCGCGCCAGATCCGCTTTCGCCTGCTCGCAGATATTTGCGCCGCCGAGCTTCTTCGCATGCGTGAGGACAGCGGTCTTCAAGCCGCTGAAGCTGAAATCGAGGTCGCCGGAGTGCAACATCGGGCGTGGCAGCACGACCGCGCCAGGCGTGCCGAATTCCGCCATACGCGAAACTTCCGGTCCACCCGGGTAGCCGAGGCCGAGCAGCTTGGCGGTTTTGTCGAACGCTTCGCCGGCGGCGTCGTCCAGCGTTTCGCCGAGCGTCTCGTAGACGCCCACATCCGTCACGCGCATCAGTTGCGTATGCCCACCCGAGACGAGCAGCGCGACGAACGGGAACGGCGGCGGCTCATCCACCAGCAACGGCGACAGCAAGTGCCCTTCGAGATGGTGGATGCCGATGGTCGGCTTGTCCCACGCCATGGCCAGCGCATTCGCAACGCTCGCGCCGACCAGCAGCGCGCCCGCGAGCCCCGGCCCTTGCGTATACGCGATCGCGTCGATGTCGCTGCGCGCCGCGCCGGAGCGCTCCAGCACTTCTTCGAGCAACGGCAGCGCGCGACGAATATGGTCGCGCGAAGCCAGTTCAGGCACCACGCCGCCATACTCGCGGTGCATCGCAATTTGCGAATGCAGCGCGTGCGCGAGCAGACCGCGCTCCGTGTCGTAGAGCGCGAGACCGGTTTCGTCGCAGGAGCTTTCGATGCCGAGAACGAGCATGATTGGTGGGCTTGGGCGAGCGCGGTGGACTGAGTCCGGGCGCCCGAAAAGTGAAAAGGCAAGCCTGAAAGTATAGCAGTGCGGGTAAGAGCCCGCAGGCGCGCAGGTACAATGCGGCCCCATGGAATCCTTCGATATCGCGGTAATCGGCGCAGGCGCAGCCGGCATGATGTGCGCGGCGGTGGCCGGGCAACTCGGCCGTCGCGTGGTGCTGATCGACCACTCGCAACGCCTGGCGGAGAAAATCCGCATCTCCGGCGGCGGCCGCTGCAACTTCACGAATCTGTACGCCGGGCCGGCCAATTACCTGTCGGCCAACCCCCATTTTTGCCGCTCGGCTTTGGCGCGCTATACACCGCGCGACTTCATGGCGCTGCTCAAGCGTCATCACGTGACGTGGCACGAGAAGCACAAGGGCCAGCTGTTCTGCGACCAGTCGAGCGATGCCGTCATCAACGTGCTGAAGAGCGAGTGCGACGCCGGTCGCGTCGCATGGCGCGCGCCGCTCGCGGTCGAGCAGGTGCGCCAGGGCGCCGCGGAGGGCTTCACGCTGGACACGCAGTCGGGTCCGATTTCCACGCGCGCGCTGGTGGTGGCGACCGGCGGCTTGTCGATCCCCAAAATCGGCGCGACGGACTTTGCCTACCGGCTCGCCAAGCAATTCGGCCACAAACTGATCGACACCCGCCCGGCGCTCGTTCCGTTGACATTTGCCACCGCCGATTGGGAGCCGTTCGCGGCGCTGTCCGGCGTGTCGCTGGAAGTCCAACTGGCGACCGGCAACAAAAAGACCGGTGCCGAGTTCAACGAAGACCTGCTGCTCACTCATCGTGGCGTGTCCGGCCCGGGCGTGCTGCAGATTTCGAGCTACTGGCAGCCCGGCGAGCCGATCCACATCAATCTGCTGCCTGAGCAGGACGCGACCACGGCGTTGCTGGAAGCGAAAACCGGCACCAAGCGCCAGATCGCCAACCTGCTATCGGAATGGGTGCCGCAGCGGCTTGCCCACGTCTGGCTGGAAACCCATCAGATTCCCGCCGAAGCACGCGTCGCCGATCTGCCGGACAAGACGCTGCGCCGCATCGGTGAGGCTTTGTCGCGCTGGACGCTCACCCCGAACGGTACCGAAGGCTACCGCAAGGCCGAAGTGACGCGCGGCGGCATCGATACGCGTGACTTGTCGTCTGCAACGATGATGAGCGCGCGCGCGCCCGGTCTGTACTTCATCGGCGAGGCGGTCGACGTGACCGGCTGGCTCGGCGGCTACAACTTCCAGTGGGCTTGGGCGTCGGGCGTGGCGGCCGGTCAGGCGGCCGCGGAGTATGCCCGAGGGGCTTGACGGCGACCTGGCTTTGTGAGAAAGCTCTGCTATACTCCTGAACCTTTACAAAGTTCCGTTATTGAAAAATGACGACCATCCGCGTAAAAGATAACGAGCCGTTTGAAGTCGCCATGCGCCGCTTCAAACGCACGATGGAGAAAAACGGGCTGCTGACGGAACTGCGTGCACGCGAGTTTTACGAAAAGCCCACGGCGGAACGAAAACGTAAGAAAGCGGCAGCTGTGAAGCGCCATTTCAAGCGTCTACGTGGCCAGATGTTGCCAAAGAAGTTCTACTGATTCTGGCGTTGCCGCAGTTCCCGTCGAACGGAGCGGCGACATCCAACCGGTGGCGGCGCAGCAGGTGCCATCACGGAAAACGCGGCCCTTTCGGGCCAGCCGGCAGGGTCGCATCCACTACGCGAATTTGCGCCAACCCGCTTGAGGAAGCAGTCCCAAGCGGGTTTTTGTGTTGATGCAGATGGCTTTGCCGGTCTTTCAAATTCCAACGCATTCAGGTGAGTGATGAGTCTCAAGGATCGGATCAACGACGACATGAAAGCCGCCATGCGGGCGCGTGAGACCGAGCGTCTCGGCACCGTCCGCCTGTTGCTCGCCGCGATCAAGCAACGCGAAGTCGACGAGCGCGTCACACTCGACGACACGGCAATCACTGTCGTCATCGACAAGATGATCAAGCAGCGCAAAGACTCGATCAGCCAGTTCGAAGCTGCTGGCCGCACGGATCTGGCCGACAAGGAAAAGGCGGAGCTGGCCATCTTGTCCGCCTATATGCCGGAGCAGATGTCCGAAGCGGAGATCATCGCCGAAGTCCAGGCCGCGGTCGCGCAAACCGGCGCCGCCGGTCCGCAAGACATGGGCAAGGTGATGGGCGTGCTCAAGCCGAAGCTGGCCGGCCGCGCCGACATGACCGCCGTCTCGGCTCAGGTCAAAGCCGTGCTCGCGAAGTAATTCCCGTATTTCCGGTCTGCGCGCGCCGTCGCTTGACGGGGCGTGCAGCCTTGGGCTTTTAAGGTAGCGTCATTCACTGTGATTCCACCGTCATTCCTGCAGGACCTGCTTAACCGCGTCGATATCGTCGACGTGGTCGGCCGGTTTGTGCAGTTGAAAAAGGGCGGCGCGAACTTCATGGGGCTTTGCCCGTTTCACAACGAGAAAAGCCCTTCGTTTACGGTTAGTCCGACTAAGCAGTTTTATCATTGCTTCGGCTGTGGCGCGCATGGCACGGCCATCGGTTTCCTGATGGAGCACGTCGGCTCCACGTTCCCCGAGGCTGTCAACGAACTGGCGCAATCGGTCGGTTTGACCGTGCCGAATGAGCCTTCGCCCGGATATGGCGGAGGCGGCGGGGCCGGCGGTTATGCGCCGGCGGCCTCGAAAGCAGTCACCACCGCGCTGTCCGACGTTATGCAAACCGCCTGCGATTTCTACCGCAAGCAGCTGCGCGGCGCGCCGGTCGCGATCCAGTACCTGAAGAAGCGCGGCCTGACCGGCGAGATCGCGGCCCGTTTTGGGCTCGGTTACGCGCCGGACGGCTGGCAAAACCTGGACGCCGCGTTTCCGGATTATCGGGACGATTCGCTGGTCGACTCGGGTCTGGTGATTGTCAGCGAGAAGTCTGACGCGCAGGGCCAGAACCGCCGGTACGACCGCTTTCGCGAGCGGATCATGTTCCCGATACGCAATGTAAAGGGGCAGGTGATCGGCTTCGGCGGCCGCGTGCTGGACAGTGGTGAACCGAAGTATTTGAATTCTCCGGAAACGCCTCTATTTAACAAAGGCAGCGAGCTGTACGGCCTGTTCGAGGCGCGGCTGGCGATTCGCGAGCAGCACTATGTGCTGGTGGTCGAAGGGTATATGGATGTGGTCGCGCTGGCCCAATTGGGGTTCCAGAACGCGGTCGCCACCCTCGGCACGGCTTGCACGCCGATTCATGTGCAGAAACTGATGCGCCAGACCGATACGGTCATCTTCAGTTTCGACGGTGATTCGGCCGGCCGCCGCGCCGCGCGCCGTGCGCTGGACGCCTGCCTGCCGCACGCGGCGGACAACCGGACCATCCGGTTCCTGTTTTTGCCGTCCGAGCACGACCCGGATAGCTACGTGCGTGAATTTGGCACTGAGGCGTTCGCCGAGCAGGTCGAACGGGCCATGCCGCTGTCGCAGTTCATGCTGAACGAGGTGCTGACCGGCAAGGAGCTGGATCAGCCCGAAGGCAAGGCCCGCGCATTGTTCGACGCCAAGCCGCTGTTGCAGGCGCTGCCGGCCAATGCACTGCGCGCGCAGATCATGCATATGTTCGCCGACCGGCTCGACGTGCCGTTCGACGAAGTGGCCGCGCTGTGCGAGGTCGACGCCCGGATCGCGGCGGCCGCCCGTTCGGCGCCGGCCCGCAAAGACCGGCGCAGCGTGACCGGTATCGAAGAAAAAACGCTGCGCAATCTGGTGATGCATCCGCGCACTGTCGCAATGCTCGACGAGGAAGCCGAACAGGCGCTTCTGACCGCCACGCGACATGGCGAACTGTTCGAAGAAGTGACGACGCATGCGCGCGCGCTGGGCGATTCGGCGGAGTTCCAGTTGCTGTCCGACCTATTGCGAAACGGCGCAAACGCCCCAACTTTCGAGGAAATCTTTCGCAAAATTCTAGACTATGATGAAAACGTCCGGGATTTACTGCTGAAGGATCCGGAAGATGCGACCGTCATCGAGGAGCGGCGCGAGCAGGAGCGGATTGTCGGAGAGGAGCTGAAAGCGGCAATTCTGAAGATGCGGTACGACGCATACTGCGATCGCCTGGAGCAGCTTTCGCGGCAATCCCGGCATACGCCAGAGGAGTTCGCGGAGCTAACGGACCTGAATCAGAAGCGGGCTGACATGAAGCGCCAGCTTGGGCTGTAGGCGGGAAGGGCGGGACCTAGGTGCTATAATAAAAGGTTTCCAGCGGTTTGTTTTTCAAAGGTTTTCCTAGCAAAGGCGAAAAGGCGATGCGATGGCAAAGACTTCAGACGGAACTACGGGCGGGAAAAAAGCGACAGGCACAAGCTCGAAGGAGCCGACCAGAAAGGTCACTGAGGCCAAATTAGCTTCTTCCGCCAGAAAAACGTCTGCCGCGAGCGTCACACCTGCAGTTGGGAAGAAATCTTCGACCTCTTCCGCTGCGCGAGCGGAGCCGGTCAGGGCGGCGAAAGCTGTACAACCGGCCGCGAAACGGCCGAGTGCCAGAAGCGCAAGGGAAGCGGCTGCCGCGCAGGACGATGCGGCAGTGCGCGAGACTCCAGTATCCACGGTTCAACCGGCTGTTGTCCACCAGCCGCGAGTCGAGACTACAGCCGGTACGGCGAACTCCATGACGAAAAAGCTGAACGAAGTACCCGTCGATGACGACGCAACCCAGAGCGAAGAAACCCCTGCTGCAGTTCCTGGCAAGGTTGAAAAGGTCAAGGCTCGCGACCGTCGTGCAAAGGAAAAGGCGCTGTTGAAAGACGCGTTCGCGTCGTCGCAGCCCGGCACCGTCGAGGAACTTGAAGAGCGCCGCTCGAAACTGCGCGCGCTGATCAAGCTCGGCAAGGAGCGCGGCTTCCTCACGTACGCTGAAATCAACGACCACCTTCCGGACAACTTCACCGAGACCGAGGCGATCGAAGGCATCATCAGCACGTTCAACGATATGGGCGTGGCTGTGTACGAGCAGGCGCCGGACGCTGAAACGCTGCTGTTGAACGACAACGCGCCGGCAGCTTCGTCAGACGACGAAGTCGAAGAGGAAGCGGAAGTTGCGCTGTCCACCGTCGATTCCGAATTCGGCCGCACCACCGACCCGGTGCGCATGTACATGCGTGAAATGGGTACGGTCGAGCTGCTCACGCGCGAAGGCGAAATCGAAATCGCCAAACGGATCGAAGACGGCCTCAAGCACATGGTGATGGCTATCTCCGCGTGCCCGACCACGATTGCCGACATTCTCGCCATGGCTGAGCGCGTCGCGAACGAGGAAATCCGCATCGACGAACTGGTCGACGGCCTGATCGACGCCAACGCGGAAGATGCGGACGGCTTCTCCGCGCAGGAAGCGGAAGCGATCGAGAGCGAAGAAGAGGAAGTCGAAGAAGACGCAGACGACGAGGAAGAGGACGACGGCACGGCGCAAGCCACGGCCAACGCGGCGCAGATGGAAGCGCTCAAGCGTGCGTCGCTCGAAAAATTCGCGTCGATCAGCGAATGGTTCGACAAGATGCGTCGCGCGTTCGAGAAGGAAGGCTACAAGTCGAAGTCTTACCTGAAGGCGCAGGAAACGATCCAGAACGAACTGATGACGATCCGCTTCACCGCGCGTACTGTCGAGCGTCTGTGCGACACGCTGCGTGCGCAAGTGGACGAAGTGCGTCAGGTCGAGCGTCAGATTCTGCATACGGTGGTCGACAAGTGCGGCATGCCGCGTGCGGAATTCATTGCGCGTTTCCCGGGCAGCGAGACGGATCTCGAGTGGGCCGACAAGATCGTTGGTGAAGGTCATGCGTATAGCGCGATCCTCACGCGGAACATTCCGGCGATTCGCGAGCAGCAGCAACGTCTGCTGGACTTGCAGGCGCGCGTTGTGCTGCCGCTGAAGGACCTGAAGGAAACCAACCGTCAGATGGCGGCCGGCGAACTGAAGGCGCGTCAGGCGAAGCGCGAAATGACAGAGGCGAACTTGCGTCTCGTGATCTCGATTGCGAAGAAGTACACGAACCGCGGTCTGCAGTTCCTCGACCTGATTCAGGAAGGCAATATCGGCCTGATGAAGGCGGTGGACAAGTTCGAATATCGTCGTGGCTACAAGTTCTCCACGTATGCAACGTGGTGGATTCGTCAGGCCATCACGCGTTCGATCGCGGACCAGGCGCGTACGATCCGGATTCCGGTTCACATGATCGAAACGATCAACAAGATGAACCGCATCTCGCGTCAGATTCTGC
Organism: Paraburkholderia sp. FW306-02-B; assembly: GCF_058782725.1. NCBI lineage: Bacteria > Pseudomonadati > Pseudomonadota > Betaproteobacteria > Burkholderiales > Burkholderiaceae > Paraburkholderia > Paraburkholderia sp. FW306-02-B. The sequence goes on along the minus strand of NZ_JBYSXZ010000002.1, from coordinate 2,915,501 downwards.
AGGAAACCGGTCTCGAGCCGGATCCGGCAACGCTGGCTGAAAAGATGGAAATGCCGGAAGACAAGATCCGCAAGATCATGAAGATCGCGAAGGAGCCGATCTCGATGGAAACGCCGATCGGTGACGATGACGATTCGCATCTGGGCGACTTCATCGAAGATACGAACACGGTCGCGCCGGCCGACGCCGCGCTGCATGCCAGCATGCGCGACGTCGTGAAGGACGTGCTCGACTCGCTGACGCCGCGCGAAGCGAAGGTGCTGCGTATGCGTTTCGGTATCGAGATGAGCACCGATCACACGCTCGAAGAAGTCGGCAAGCAGTTCGACGTGACGCGTGAGCGGATCCGTCAGATCGAGGCAAAGGCGTTGCGCAAGCTGCGTCACCCGAGCCGTTCGGACAAGCTGAAGTCGTTCCTCGAAGGGAATTGATCGAAGCAAGCGGGATGTAGCAAATCTAGGGGCTTCCTGGTTGTTTCGCGAGAGCGAAGCGGTCACGGAAGCCCCTTTTTCGTGTAGTATGTCGGCCTGTCAGTGACTAGGCCCGGACTTCAAGACCGGGTCTTTTTCTTGGTTGGCTTAGTTTTCTCAGGGCCGGACGCCGTGCTGGTTGCAGGCAGCGGACTCATAATCCGCCTCCGAAAGGACATCGTCGGTTCGAATCCGACCCGGCCCACCAAAGGTTTCAGCGATTTCTCAACCCTGGTTTTGTTCCGCAACAAGCGGGCTGTTCCGCAAAACCAATTAACGGGTTGGTCCTACCTTGTCTCCTCGACGCTTTCGCATGTAACGCTCAGTCATGACCACTGAGCCGTGGCCGAGCTGTTTCTGAGCTTGCCGAATGTCGCCCGTTGCCTCCGTCTTGTTCTGACCTATTTTCAGAGAGCCGTCACGAATAGAACTCTTGTCGTACCGGAGCGTGTCTTGTCTGGAGCGCGTCCCGGTAGCACCAGCTTCACTCGCACATTGAATTGCTGGCGCTCCTGCGCAAGACACTTCGTGAGCCATGGGAGGTTGCATCGCAATGGCGCCTCTCAAGAGACCGAGAATTTCGCTTGAATCTCGCACCTGCCGGCTCTCACGTTCGGACAAAATTCGCGTACTTCTGACCATGGTTGTTATCGAAGCGTAAGTGAATACGCGCCCCCGAACGGTGCATCGCTCACTGACCCGATGCCCCCTCGGATTTGCTGCGCAAAGCACGAAGCTTTCCTTGGGGTCGAAGTCATAAAGATAGCGATCATCCAATCCTATGATCATCATGAGAAAGCAGGGATATTTGCGATGCGGCAAATTATTAGAAAGATTCTTACTATTTGTCCGAAAAGTACTATTTCTGGTGGGATCGAATCGGTATTCCGGGTACGATTTACCCCGGTCACGGCGAGTGTGCGGAAGAATTTGCGGGTGGCAGCAGAAACGCCGCCCCGCTTGGTGAAACGTTTGCGCATCGCGCGGCGGCAGAGTTTGAGCAGCAGTGAGTATCGTAGTCACGTCGTCCTCCATCGTTTTTAAACGCAGTATGACGCGCGAATCGGTTCGCCGTAGCGATCGCTGAGATTGTCGTATTTAATCGGGCCTCACCTCGGGGCGATTGATCAGGCTTTGAGCTGCGTCCGGGATATGTAAGAAGATCTTTTTTATATAATTAGGACCGCGAAGTAATCAGAGCTATCTACAGGCACTTACTCATTCGAAAACTTTAGAAACCAATATTTGGATTTTTATCGATAATTTTATCGACAGTGGAAAATAATTAGCCATGGTAAAACGACGTCAATTTATTGGTGGGCTAGCGGCCCTCGGTGGAAGTTATCTTTTGAGCGCTTGCGGTGGAGGCTCGGAAGACGGTAGCGGCACGCTTGGATCTGCTGCCATCAAAGCAACGGCACGTGCGAGTGCCGCATCCGCGAGCGGCACGACAATGCCGCCGGCAGCTTCGATTACAGACAGCACGGGAGCCGTATGGACGCTGTCGGGCGGGGTGGTCTATCAAAACGGCGCAAAAGCAGGGAACAACTACAATGTAACGCTCGCGTTGTGGTACGGCGGGAGCATTTATCACGAAAACACGAGCGGCCAGTTCTATCAATGGAACGGCTCGACATGGGTGAGCTGCATCGATCCGCGTCTGGGCAGCATTTCTGCGGACGGTACCACTCTGCCTTCCGCGCCGTACATTATCGATAAATCGGGCGCGAAATGGACCCTCGTTAATGGCGTCATTTACAAGAATGGCACTGTTGTAGGCATCAATTTCAATGTGTCGCTCGTACTCTGGTACGGTGGCAAGATCTATCATTGCAACACGGGTGGTCAGTTTTACGCGAACGCAGAGGTTGCCGCCCAGTGGCTGCCATGCACCGATCCGCGCATCGCCGTCGCTCCGACCGCGGGTAGCTTCTATGGTATCAACGGGCACTACGACTACACCTACACGCCAGCGCAACTGGTCACGACTCTGAAGGCCATGGGCTGTACCAGCTACCGCGTCGGCTGCACGTCCGACCCGACCCAGATCAATGCGGTGGCCAAACTGGCGCAAGCTTTCCAATCGGCTGGGATCAAGCTGCTTGTATTGATTAACCAGGGTCTCTACGACAGTAGCGGCAAACTCTTCGTTGGTGAGTCGACCGCTTACAGCGCTGGCTACTCGGCAGGCTCAGCGGTGGCACGTGCGCTGATGCCGTATGGCGTGACCATCTATGAATGCGGCAATGAGCTGACACGCGATGGCGCCATTATTCTGGATTCCACCAACGCAGGGACGAAGGCTCTCGATTTCAACAATGCTAACTGGCCGGTCTTGCGAGGCGTGATGCGTGGCATGATTGACGGGGTGAAATCGGTTCAGTCTGCCGCGAAGTGCGGTATCAACTTCTGCGTGAACGATGTTGGCGCGGCCGATGCGTTGTGGGAGGGTACTCAACCCGACGGCAGCAGCGGCTATTCCAAGGTGCGCTGGGACATCACTACCTGGCACAATTACGAGGTCTACGGCGATATCTTCAACATCGGCACCGACGGCGCCGGTCCCGGTTTCGATCTGCCGACGTATTGCAAGGCCAGATATGGTGTGCCTTTCATCATCACCGAGTGGAACACGGGCCCGGAACAAACCGAGGCTTATCGGGCAAATTACATCACCACAAAACTGGGCGAGTTCTATCAAGCGAGAAAGACTCACAACATCCAGTCCGTGATGTACTACGTGCTCGATAGCGGAAACAATACCTTCGGCATTATGATGAACGGCTCGCCAATCGACCCATCGTACAGTGCATTTACGAACTTTACCGCGGGCAACCCGGACAACTAAGCCGGCAAGCATCTGATTGCACCGTAGATCTGGTCTCCTCTTGAATGGCTAAGGGGAGACCGGGTACTTTTGTTCTGTCTGCAACTCGACCCAGCGTGCGTTTTAGCAGTGCTTCTTCCCAAACACGGCCCTCGCGGCCGTCGTTAACTCACCAATTTTCTCCACTCGTAGTCACCGCTGTCCGGCGAAAAGGCCATACGACCGCGCCTCAAGTGAAGAGTGAAGGTCAGCTGATCGAAGTAGAATATTTTAATTGAAGCCGGCGCAGGCTTATTTCCCATACTTATGCAGACCCTCGGCAACCCGTCGCTCTGCATTCCAGGGATGGCTGCAAAAGGTGTTCCATATTCAATCAAATTCCAACAGCCGATCGATATCAATCTCGTTGAACTGAGCGATGATCGCCTCCGAATCGTTGACGCCAAACCCGACCGCTACCGTTCCATCATGAACCGCCAACCCGCAACAGAACTCCACGCCATATTCTTTCCAGTAGAACGGTTCAGAGAGCACCACATTCCAGCTCCGATCGAAATAGACAAATCTGTGTTTATAAAGATGCTTTTTTCCTCGACTGCGCTCGTGTACGACACACAGCCAACCGTCCTTCCATTGGACCAGTTGAGATGATCCCAGCAGATCTTTCGGTACCTTCAATGGCTTCCGAAGCGACACTGTTGCGCCACGCTCGTTGATCTCGACAATCGTCAACGGATTCATCGTGTGTATCGCCCAGAGCTTCCCATCGGAAACGAAGGGCATCCAGTTTTTCTCACGACTCGAACCAAATGGCGATTCAATAAGGTAGCTTTCTACAACACGATTTCCGGCTATTTTTTGAAGGGCCATCGTGTTAGTGTCGTCCGAATTGCTACGCGCACTAGCCAGGCACCACAAATCGTCTTTCCAGAAAAAGGTTCGTAAATCTTCAAATCCATCACCTGACTTACCTGATAGGTGCCTGAAAGCAGCGTCTTCCAGAGAGTTCATGCTCAGAACACTAAGATTCGTGGATAAATTGCCAATATAGTTGATGGTGTCGTAGCCTTCACCATGCAATCTTGCGCCGCCGCTCTCCATTAGTTCATAGTTAACAGATCTAACAACGACGGCATAGCCATTTCCGTCAAAACACAATGATGGATTACAGGGGCGGTATTCACCTGGAAGCTTCACCGAAACAAACTTTGGGCGAAATGTATGGAACAGCCTTTCTTCCTGAGGGCGCTCGGCAACATATCTATATAGAAAAGTCTTGAGCCGTCCCGGAACCAGTTGTGAAGTTAACATTCAGGTCTTTCTCCTGCGCACGGTTTTGCTGAGTCAGAAATAGAAAATTTCATTGCATTTTCGGAAATAACGGTCGCTGAACGATGAACCTCCCGACCTCACTCGCTGAGAACCGACCGCCTCGCCTTCACTAAACAACTGGCTTCTCAACCGCGTTCCGGTGGCCCTCAACGGTTTCAAAGAACTGCTCGTAGCGCCGGCAACAGGCATTCCAGCCGAATTCATCGATAGCCAGGCGGTTGCCTGCGTTGCGAGCAATCGTCGACCACGACTCGTTAACCGAATGAACAATCTTCGGGAGCTCGGAGATGTCATCGAACAGAATGACATTATCGAACTTCCTTGCAGCCCACACCATGAACGGTGTCGCGCGCGCGATCAGCAACGGCACGCGTCCGATGGCCTCGAAAAACGCGCCGCTCACCAGCATTGAGTCGGCCGCGTGCGGCAGGATCAGCACGTCGCTATCGACAATGCACTGGGCAAACTCCGCGTCGGATAGGAACTTGGCGTCGAGGCGCACGACGTTCTGGAGCGATCGCTTGTCGATGATTTCATTCAGCGTCGCGAGGTAGGCTTCCGTGCCGTGTCCGGCGATATGCAGCTTGCACTCGCTCGGCCAGACATCGAGCACAGCATCAATCTGCTTGTACGGGCGAATCACGCCGAGCAACGAATACAGTGGCGTCGCGCTATTTTTTTTATGCGTGGTGGGTGCCTGTCCGGGCGCATCCCAATAGAGTGGATGCGGCAGATATTGCGCGTTGTACTGCGCCTGGAAGTCCGGCGCGTGGACCACGCGGAAGTCCGCCAGGCGGCGCACGAATGCAATAATCCGAATCGAAAGACGTTTGTTGAAGCCAATCGTATCGTGGACCACGTGATCGTGTACGAAATAAACGACCTTCGCCCGCCCGATCAACATGAGCGAGCAATAGAACGCGAAGAGCAGAGACCCCGGCAAGCTCAACCGTGCAGTGCCTTTGTCTCGCTTGAATGGCCGGTACTCAAGCCAATGAAAAGCGAGAATGTTGTCTGGTTTGAACAGTTGGGAGAATCCACCTTTCATTAAACCCTTGATGGAAAGTGGTACGACGTCATAACCGATCGAGCTATAGAGATCTTTCTGAACTTGTATATAGCGATTCGTGGGGTTGGTGAATGGACACATCATCACTCGGGGCCGCGGCCCTTCTGCCGCATTGCTGCCGATCGTGTTGCGTGCTTCCTTGATAGCTCGCGTCATTTGTACATCTCCGGTTGAGTTGAAGGTCACAAAGACATTTGGTGAAGCACGCACAGGAGTTAGAAAGTCGCTCGCTCGCAGCCCGTCGCGACCTATTGCGTGCTCGACAGCGCAAGCCATACCTGCGGCATTGAGACTAACGGCGCACCTTTAAACGAGTCGTACCGCCTTCCTGTCTGCGACTCGACCCACCGCGCGTTTTAATGCATCGTCTTCCACGACGCGGCCCTGGTTGTAGATGATGGGACGTCCCGGCCGGCCGCCAAAACAATGCAACTTGTAATCGGCGGGTATCTGATCGGGTCTGAGACTTCGTTGCAGGATCTTTTCGTTGAATGTGGCGGGGCGGAGAAGATTCGGATAGCGGCCAATGCACTTGTGATGCAGCAGACTCAGGAACACGGAATCCGGCAGCATGCACTTCGCCGCCTCCTTGAGCCGCCTGACTACGGAAGCTGACTGCTGCGTTGGCAGATACAGATCTCCCGGTGCGAGGCTCACGTCGTTGGCCACGATGTTTCCAGATGGTCGCGCTTCTTTGTGCCTTGGCGTGGATGTGGCGGCTTCCCGGTCGGACTGTGCGGACTTGGTGGTCGTCATGTTTCAATCCATGGTTGGTGGAGTCGCGAAGCTGCAGTCGGAAAATCAGGGTGCTTCTCGCACAATCTCAGTCGCGGTATTCCAACCTTCTTCGGGCGTCAACCATCGCTCCTCGGACTCGATGTGCTGCTGCGCACGGAATTGCGTGGGTGACATGCCGTATCGCTCCTTGAACTGGCGACCGAGTCGATTGCCGTCGCCCATTCCGCACCGTCTTGCGATTTTGTCGACAGGCAAATCGGTATTTCTTAGCATCGCGCAGACAACTTCAAAGCGCGTGCGCAATAGATACTCGAGCGGTGTCATGCCAAACTCGCATTTGAAGCGACGCTGAAAATTGCGTTTGCTCATTGCAGCGGATTCGGCTGCTTTGGCCACCGAGATGGCCTTGCTATAGTTTTCCTTGATCCAGCGTGCCGACTCGCTGATTTTCTCGGTTGTTGTGGTGATGCTCGCATCGTCCAATTCCGGCTTGTTCTGCTCGATGTAATTCGTTTGCAGCGCACGCGCGATCTTTCGCGCGGTGTCCGAATTCAGGTCGCGCTTGATCTGCGCAAGTGCGAGGTCGGTAGGCGTCACGCTGGTGCTTGCGCCACCGCCGCCGTCGTCAAAGAAAAAGATGGACACTGTTGATTGCAATGTGTTCCTGCAAACGACGGCCAGATTCGCTCCTTGCTGAATACCAAGAGATGCAATCGATCCGTGGCGCGAGATCCATGAAAGAAAGCGATCGTTGGACTCCACAGTTTCAGTGGCGTCACGGCAAGCCACAAAGAACGCGTGGAAATCGGCCAGGCTATATTGTTCGAGACTTTGCGTCCAGATCGAGATGCTGGATGAGCTGGTCACCAGGCCACCTTCGTCGGACACCACCGAGAGCCTATAAGGAGGCTCGTCGCCTCCCGCTTTTTCGAACTCGTTGGCAAGCCGGAAAGCATCTCCGACAGCTCCGGTGGTCAACATGGAGCAGTCCTGAAAAATCAGAAGGCCAATGTGTTTCACCGCTTTCGGTCCATTCTGACGCTCATTGACGCACGACGTAAGAAAACCGGTGGAAGTCATCACGCTTATTTCTCCGAACACGCAATCACGATACGTAGCGAGATTAGCGCATTGAAATTTGCGGTACGAATTTGGCCGGTATTTCAGGGTGTTTTGGCGTAATTGTCATGATCGGGGAAATTCTTACTTTGCACTTTGAAGAAGAAGCGTTTGAACAGTGTTCTTAGCCAGAAATTTTTTCCGAGTCTAATGACCAAACCTGCGTTCAATTGGACCGTCGGTTGATGACCTTTCTGCCCTGTCTGGCAGGGGATTCAGCCAATCTCGCTGGTTCAAACGCGCGTTTTCACGGCGTGAACTGTCACTAAGCTTCTGTTACAGCGCTGCAAGCGAGCCGTACTATTCTGTTGCAGCAGTTACAGATAGTAACAACGCTTTCTGAAGCCACCGCATTCGTAATGCGTTCCGCTTAATCGGCCATTAACACCCGAATTTATGCCGTCGACGATGTGACGCATTAATTGCAGGCTATGCTTCATCGCAACATGAATAGAGAAATTCGCACTGGCGATTCGTCGAATTTCGATTCCGTCCGCTGAGTAATTTGCTTGAAGATGCCGTCCAGCCGCTGTGGCAAGGACGTACCAATTACCGCTTTCCAAGACCGCTGATGGTCTTGTCGGGTCAACATGCGCGATGTCACAAAGCAGGTGCGCGATCGCGTGAAGCTGTGCTCGCGTGGTTCCAACGGTATTGCGTTCGTCGTGTCGCGCTGGACGTCGATGACAGCGAGTGTCTGGGATGCCACGCGCTCGCATACAAAAGATTGACCTTGCAAGTTGAGATCGGCAGGAGGTGGGCCCGTCCGGGGCAAAGCGCGGGCAGCTCACATGGCAAGGCTTTCTCACGATGTGTCCTCGCAGCTAGAGGCCGACGTCGTCGATATCGGGCAGCTCAATATGTACATATCCGCCTGTTCGAAAGACAGCGTGGCCGCTTGTTCGTCATGCACAGTGAAGTCAGTTTTTAAATTGGTCGACGAAACATGTAGTAGTACGAATGTATAGCAGTCTTCGTATGCATAAAACTGATCATTCCGTCGCCTACAGAAACGAGGCGTTTCTGGCGGGGTCGGCAAAGCCGCTGGCAAAAGGCCATAGGCCGTACTGCACTGCGTCGCCCACGAAGGCCTGAATGCGGCTCTTCGACCCAACCTGACCCAGCACGTAACTCCGAGGTGCCGCCGGCCGTGCCACATCCACGTTCGGCGGCGGTTCCAGATCTCGAACTGGTGGTGCAGCAGAGCGGCAACGAGTCATTACTCTGCTCATCGAATATGGAAGGATCAAACCGGTGGATTACTACCCTACAAATTCGCTCTCTCCCGCTCCTGGTACGGAGCGTGGTCAACTCAGCGCTGGCGGAATGCTCACTCTGATGCGGGATCACATTTGGGAAATCGTGGTTACGGCAGTCATAGTGCTGGCCCTGGCGGTGGCTTATCTACTCATTGCAACGCCGATCTACTCCGCCGACGTGCTGTTGCGTGTCGACCCGCCGGAACCGAATGCGCTCGGCCTCGCCTTGCAGAATCAGGAAACCCTTCCGCCGCCCGCGCCATCGCCGGTGACTGAAATGACCGTGATGCGCAGCCGCGCGGTACTCGAGCCGGTCATCGAAAAATTCCGCTTCGACGTGTCGGTGACGCCACACAAGATCCCTTTGCTGGGGGACATCGCGGCTAAGTTTGCCACTCCGGGAGAGCCGGCGGCTCCATGGCTCGGATTGAAGTCGTTTGCGTGGGGTGGAGAGCGCATTGAGGTCGGTTCGTTGGATGTGCCGCGGGACCTCGAAGAAGAGAAATTGACCCTGATCGCCCTCGAAGATGGCGCATACGAGTTGCGTGGTCTGTCGGATCAGCTCCTTGTAAAGGGCGTAGTGGGCAAGGCCGTCCAGGACAATGGCATTTCCATGCTCGTTAAGAAGTTGGACGCGCATCCGGGCACGAAATTTGAAGTCATTCGCTGGAATTCGCTCGACGCAATAAAGCGGTTTGGAGACCTGGTGAAGGTCGGCGACAAGGTGAAGGACTCCGGCCTTCTTCAAATAGAGTACGCGGACAAGAGTCCGGATAAGGCCACCGAAGTCGCCAACGCGTTGGGGGAGCAGTACCTTGCTTATGCAATTGCCGCTCGGCAACTCAACGACACGACCACGCTAGCGTTCATTAATGGTGAGCTTCCCCGTTTGCTGGCGGACCTCAGGAAGGCTGAGGATGATCTCAAGCATTTCCGTGGGGCGTCACAGTCCATGCAGCCGACGAATGAAGCGCAAGCCTATCTCCAGGGTGGTTTGGACATTGACAAGCAGATCGCGACCCTGCAGTTACAGCGTACGCAACTCCTCGATCGCTACACGGCGGATAGCCGCTGGGTGCAGAGTGCCGACCGGCAAATTGCGCAATTGCAGGATGCGAAGGCGCAATTCGACAGCCATTTCAATGGCATGCCGTCGTCCGAACGTGAGAGCGTCGATCTTATCCGCGCGCAGAAAGTTGCGGAAACGATCTACCTCGGGATGGTCCAGAAAGCCGAGCAATTGCAAGTCCGGCGCGCCAGCACGACGGGCGGCGCGCATATCGTCGACGCCGCAATCAGCCCTCATCGTCCGGTCAAACCACAGCCCGCACTCGTGCTTTCGGGGGGCGTGGTACTCGGACTCCTGTCCGGCGTCGTGCTGGTCTTCATGCGCCGCCATGTGATGACCGGAGTGACGGATCCGAGGTACGTGGAAAGTCGCATGAGCGTGCCGGTCTTCGGCGAGATCCTGTTCAGTCAGCAGCAGTTGTTGCTTGACCGCCACGGCGCAGGCCGCAAAGCACTGCCAGGCGTGGGAGGACGTACCGATCTGCCATTTCCGCGAAGCTCAGCCGATATTCAGTTTCCTGGCGGTGCAGCCGGAACGGACATAGCAATGTCTCGTGGTGCCGACAACGCCAGAGTCCTTGCCGCGCGGTTTCCGCATGACACGTCGGTCGAGGCGCTTCGTGCCGTGCGAACAGCGGTGGCGCGCGATCTTGCGCACACGCGCAATAACCTTCTGATGATTATCGGGTCGACGCCTTCCGCGGGAAAGAGCTTTGTTGCGGCGAACCTCGCGATCCTGCACGCGGAGATCGGCTCGCGCGTCCTCCTGATAGACGCCGATATGCGTCGGGGCCACCTCGCCTCGTTGTTCGGCGAAAGCAACCGTGGCGGTCTTTCGGAGGTGCTCTCGGGTCGGCTGGGCTTACGTCAGGCATTGCGGTCGACGAGCATCGACGGTTTGACGTTTCTGTCGTGCGGCATACGACCGGAGAACCCTGCCGCATTGCTCATGAACCCCCACTTTAAGGAGCTATTGGAGCGACTCGCCGGCCAGTTCGACATGGTGATCATCGATACGCCGCCATTTCTCGCAGTCACCGACGCTTCCATCATCGCGAGTGAAGCGGGCTCGTCCTTGCTGGTGTTGCGCTCCGGAATGCAGAGCGAGCAGGAAATTGCGGACACAGTCAAGAAGATGGAGCGCGCCGACGGACGCATTGCCGGTGCGGTCTTCAATGGCATTCCCCTACGACGAAGCACACGAAATTACGGCTACGTGACGAACTATGCCAGCGATTTCGGCGATCTCGAAGCAACGCATTAATAGCGTACCGGCCGCAGGAGACTTGCGGCCAGATGTTTCGCGACGCCGTCAAACGGAGATCCCGATGGCCTTTGCAATTAACGGAAAGTTCACCTCGCAGTCAGTCACCGGTGTTCAACGTGTGGCGTATGAACTCACCCGGGCAATGCAGATGAGCGCAACGCGTGGTGACGAACTGGAAGTTTTCGTGCCTCAAAACGTTGTCGAGCCTGGCGCGCACCTCAAGCGGAAGCGGTGCTTCCCGTGGCTACGCGGCACGCTTTGGGAGCAGATCACGCTGCCCATCGCGGCGAGAGGAATGACGCTCCTTAATCTGTGCAATACCAATCCGATTTTCAAGCGCGGGCAAGTCGTGATGGTTCATGACATGGCGATCTACGATGTTCCGCAAGGCTTCTCCAGGAAGTTCCGGCTTTGGTATCGCATTTGCTTCGCGATGCTGCCGCGAATGGAGCCGATGATTTTGACGGTCTCGACCTACTCGAAGAGGCGGATCTGCCATCACTTGAAGGTTGATGAGTCGCGTGTCACGGTTGTAACGCCCGGCGCGGATCATCTGGACCGCGTCGTATCGAATCCGGCAGTCTTGGGGCGTCTGAAAGTTGTAAAAGACGCTTATTGCGTCATCGTCGGCAGCCTTGATCCACGAAAGAATCTGCAACGTGTTCTTGAAGCGACCGATAAGCTTGGACATCTGAAGGGCGTGAAGTTCGTCATTGTTGGCGGCCGCAATAGACGTATCTTCAACAGCGAGAATGTGGAGCAGCGGACCCATCACAGCCAGATTGTATGGGCTGGTTTTGTGTCGGATGGCGAGTTGAAGTCGCTGTATGAGAACGCGGCCTGCCTCGTTTTTCCCTCCCTGTACGAAGGATTTGGACTGCCGCCTCTCGAAGCGATGTACTGCGGCTGCCCGGTGATCGCTTCTTCGCGGACCTCAATGCCGGAAGCGTGCGGTGATGCCGTGATGTACTGCGATGCGACGTCGGCGGACGATATCGCGGCGAAGATTTCCCAGATGATGGCCGATGCGGAACTGCGGCAGCGTTACCGAACAATGGGCGTGGCTCACGCGCGTGAGTTTCGCTGGGAATACTCGGCGCAGAAAGTGCTACAGATTCTGCAGGGCCATGCCGGCGATCAGTTGTCGGACCTGGCGCCTAGCGCGTCGGCGAGCTAGCCCATGTTCGTGGTCAGGCGAATGGACCGGGTCACGAGCGTTGCCGGCAGGCGGCGGGCGTTGCGCACACTCGCTGCACTCGCAGGAGCGGTGATACCGCTCGCGCGTGGCAAGACCGCGCCGTCATTGATGCCCGAGCCGCGGCCTCAGCGAGTTCGCGGTCGCAGGATCGCGGAGTTGATCGGTTCGAATGGCTGGGCGGGTGCGGCCAGCGATGTTCAGATGTGGCGCGCGATGGGCATCAGTTGGGGGCGAGGCTCGGTTGGCCCTGGCCAGCCGGATGGGCCACAAGACGTGATGCGCATCGACAAGACCAGCTCCGCGTTCGATAGCGACCTGTCGTCGGCGTTGATCGCGAATGACCGCAATGGGATCGGCTCGCTCCTGCAGCTCGGTTACACGCCGACGTGGAATGCGAGCGTGCCAGGCGACGTTAATTCGGCGCCGGTGGACGTGGAGGTGTGGACGCGATATGTCGATGCAGTGGTTCGTAAGTATTCCGCGCCGCCTTATAACCTGCGCTATTTCCAGATCTGGAATGAGGCAGCGGGCAGGTTGTCGGGCGGACTGGCCCAGGCGACCTTCTGGCATGGCCCGGATTCCAACGGGAACGTAAAGAGCTCGAAACCGTACGAGCGTGCAATGCAGGATTACGTCGAGCGCATCCATATCCCGGCGGCCCGCATCATCCGCAGCTATCACGCGTATGTTGTCTACGGTGGATGGCCGGACCAGGGCGGCCTCGACAACTTCAGGACATGGCTTGAGTACAGGAGCCCAGTGTTGAAGGAACGGATGCTGGATTGGGTCGATTACATCGACACGCATTACCTCCCCGTAGCCGACCTGGATTCCCTGTATCAGCAGTACGTCAGGAACGGGCCCGCGCGAGGCATCTGGCAAACGGAAATCGGTGACGAGTATATGAAGGATCCGCACTACCTGCCGCGCTATTTCTTCGACTTCGCCGTGTGGGCACTCGACAGAAACTGGGACGATCCGAACAAATACCTGTCCATGGTTTACCACTGGGATGGCTACGAATCTTTCCGTCTGACGCATCGCGGTCCGCCGAAGCGGACTTACAACGTATCCGGCCGAAGCCTGGTCGTGCTGAATCAGACTGCGAGCGGATCGCTAGCAAACTTTTCGAAACCGTTGCAGTTCGATTCAGGGGCTTCTGGAAGTGCGTTGCTTTCTGGTCATGATGTCGTGATGCAGGTAAGCGCGGATCCGGGTTGGCAAAGCGTCACCGTAGGCGGACTCAAACCGCCGTCTTCACGCAATGCACGGGTGGAGTTTATCGACGCGCTGACTGGTACGGCGAGTGTTCACGACGATGTTGCCATGGCGTGGAACGACCAGACCCTGAAGATCCGCTTCAAGGTGCCGGATCGAGTCAATGGGGCCGACAACAAGCCGCCTAAGCACCTTGCCTATGTCGTTGTTCGTGGAGTCGCGTAGTGAACTGGATCAATAAAGACGATGCTCAACTCGTGTGAGTTTGAGTGCTTGCAGCATGTGTCGGTAGTTTCACGGTCGTCGAATTTCGACTGATCGAACCTTTGGATAGCGTCGAGATATCATGAACCACGTCACTGATGTGATCTGCAACTACAACTACGAGCACTATCCGGCCACGGCGATCGAATCGGCGCTCGCGCAGGACTATCCGGAGATGCACGTTTTTCCGGTTCCGGAAGCGGACATCAACCGCTACGGCGCTGCTCTGGTAGGTCGTGTCGCCACGGTCCGAAAGTCGTTGGGAGGTTATCGCGTGCGCAGCGCGGGCGGCGCGACGGTGTCGTTCGCAAACTCGGAGCAGATCAACAAAGCGCCGGAAGCCTTCAACATGAGATGGGCAATATTGAGGAATATCGCCAATCCGTTTGCCCGCCGCCGCGTGGCTGGGCGCTGAAGTCCAGAACGCATACACGGAGGACAGAATGGATCGACGAAAGAGCGTTCGGATTATTGGATTTGTTTACGGCGGCTACCTGATGAGGTACGTGTACCTCATCATCGTGGTGCCGTTTTACGGCAGGATGCTCGGTGTAGCCGGGTACGGTCGGGTACTGGCGTCAATGTCGCTCATGAACGTGATATGGATGCTCGTCAACTACGGCTTTAGCCCTGTCGGCATGCGCGACGTGTCGAAAGCGCAATCGGAGGCGGAATGTAACGACATCTTCTCGTTGCATGTGAGCGCGCGCCTTGCGCATGGCGTGGTGGGTGGATGTATCGGCCTGGTTGCCACGATGTGCTCGCCCATCTTGTCCGAACGCCCTCTAATCGGTGTGCTGGCTACGCTGCTGGGGATCGTGTCCGGCATGAACCTCGGTTGGCTGTTCCAAGGGCGTCACCAGTTTCGAACTCCCATCATCATCGAGGTGTTCGGCTTCATCTTGAGCCTTGTGCTGGTCCTGACCCTCGTAAAAGGACCCAATGACGCCGTATGGGTGCTTGCGAGCGTTTTGATTGCGGGTGTGGCGTCCTCGATCATTTCCTACGGTCTTACGATCTATCAACTGGGCTGGCCGCGTCTCAGGTTGGCAGGCATCGTTCCTCTGGTGCGAAATTCGACGATGCTTTTCCTTTACTCGTCCGGGTCGGTCGTATTCACGGCATCGTCGACCTACCTGTTGACGCTATTGTCCACGCCCGATCAGGTCGGCTACTTCGGCGCGGCTGAACGCTTTGCGACGATCGCGCTCGCGCTGATGGGACCGGCAGCGCAGGTGTTCATTCCCACCATAACGCGGCAGCTCGCGCAGGGCGACATGCAAGGAGCGCACGAAACGACCCGGCGCGGCGCTACCCTGCTGATGGGGTACGGATTGCTGATTTTCTGTGGCGCGCTAGCGCTGTCGCCTTTCGTGCTGCCTTTGATCCTCGGCGCCACCTTTGAACCCAGCGCTCACGTCCTTCAGATTTTTGCGTGGATGTTCCCGTTCGCTGCCTTTAACGAGTTCGTGGCGGGCTACGTATTTGTGCCGCGAAGGAAGGATCGCCTGCTTGCCATCGTGGGCATCGCGTCGGGCCTGATCAATCTTGTTGCGGCGCTCATTCTTGCGCCGCGGTACGGCGCCATTGGAATCGCACTCGCCCGTGTGATTGGCGAGGCGATGCTATCGGTCATGCTGATGGGCATCGTGATTCGCCTCGAGCTGGTTGGCCTCGTACCGGGAGGCGAGCGGGCGCTAGGGATGGTTCGGGTTGCATGCGGTTTCCGGCCCCAGACACGTGCTGCAAAGGACGAGTGAATCTGATGGTGGAAGGGGAAGGATCTCGGTCGTAATATCACAGGAGGTCGAAGTGAAAGTCGCTATTGTTCACGATTGGTTGGTGGTTTTGGGTGGCGCAGAAAAGGTGCTGAAAAACATCATCGAGTGCTTTCCGAAAGCGGACATCTTTTCGGTTGTCGATTTTCTGGAAGACCGCGAATGCGTGAAGGGGAAATCCGTCACGACCTCTTTCATTCAAAAGTTGCCTTTAGCGCGCAAACGTTATCGTGCATACCTGCCGTTGATGCCGATCGCGATCGAACAGGTCGACCTGTCTGGCTATGATCTTGTCATTTCCAGTTCGCACGCGGTTGCGAAGGGCGTGCTTACCGGACCGAACCAGGTCCACGTCAGTTATGTACATTCACCCATTCGCTATGCCTGGGACCTGCAGCATCAATACCTCAACGAATCTCATCTAAATACTGGCATCAAGTCCGTCATGGCGCGCGTCCTGCTTCACTACATTCGTGGGTGGGATTCGCGCTCGGCCAATGGCGTGGATCATCTTCTGGCGAATTCGCAGTTCATCGCCCGGCGAATCAGAAAAACGTACCAGCGTGAAGCAACCGTCATTTACCCGCCTGTCGATCTGGCAAACATGACGATGTGCACGCAGAAGGACGACTTTTACGTGACGGCGTCACGGATGGTGCCGTATAAGCGCATCGATCTGATCGTCCGGGCCTTCTCGCAGACGCCTGAACGCCGGCTCGTAGTGATTGGCGATGGCCCCGAGATGAAGAAGATCAAAGCAGTGGCTGGCGAGAACGTCACGATCCTCGGTCATCAACCATTCGATGTTCTTGTCGATCATTTACGGCGCGCTCGTGCGTTTGTATTTGCTGCGGAAGAGGACTTCGGTATCTCGGTGGTGGAAGCACAGGCATGCGGTACGCCGGTCATCGCATTCGGCAGAGGCGGCGCGCTCGAGTCCGTCATCGGTCTGCCGCTTGAACGGCCAACCGGCGTGTTCTTTGGTGAACAGACGCCGGAGTCTTTACTAGCAGCGGTAAGCCGGTTTGAGCGCAACGCTAATCTGTTCGACCCTCGGGCATGCCGTAGAAACGCAGAGCGTTTTTCGTCGGAGAACTTCAAGACGGCGCTGACGAATTTTATCGACTCCCGACTCCCATACGGGTGCCTCGAACAGTTTCTCCCGTATCCGGTCATGGGCCAACTACCCGTCAACCAGCGGCATCATGCTGACGTAGTGTCATGAGAATGAATGCGCTATCGGATCTGACCAAGGAAGGCCATGACAGACGGGACATGGCAGTGGATTGCTGACGAGTGAGCATCGATTAAGTATTGAAGCGGCGCCTCGTGCCCATAGACAAGCGTGGAGGCCAGCAAAAGGCTGAGGGTGAACCAGACCGGCCTGAAGCGCGCAAATTCGACGCTGATAGCGGTCCGTAAAAAGAATACGGCCACAAGCGTGCCGAGAAACCGGCCAGCAATCACTTCCGGAAACGAATGGGAGTGATCCATGACTCGGGAAGAACCGGTAAGCGCCCCAATGGCAATACCGGCGCCGACACCTGGGAGCGGCGGCAGACGCCACCACTTCAGCTGGAGGGTAATCGCTACGGTCCACACGGAAGTCGACAACATGGCATGCCCGCTAACGACGCGGAAATCAGTAGCCGGGATGGATACGCCCCAGCCGGCATAGATAATCTTGGTTGCACCGACAATGGCGGTTCCAGCGGCGAGTGCACCGATCAACCGCCATGCCAGGCGGACATTGAATATCGCCAGCCAGCCGATACAGATAGCCGCTACGGGCAACGTTATGGCGGCATCGCCTATGTGGGTGAACAGGGTTCACATAGGATTCTCTCTTCTTCGTTTTCGCCAGCGCGTGGCTGCGAGAAATGTTTGCCGGCACGCCGGCTCGGCGTGCCGGCAGTCAGCGTGGCGCGCGGCCGTTTGCCTTCTGCTGAAGATGTTCGATCGCGGCGGTGTTGACCGACCGCGCTGCCAGCAACAGGGAGATGACGAGAGCAAGGATCAGAACATTCGATGGCGAGACCAGACGATGTTCGGTCGCGGCCATGACAAGCAGGCAAACAGACGAGATTTCAACAAATCTGAAGGCGGCGAAGTTCTGTCCGCCGCCCCACAGCGCAGCGGCGGCTGCGCCGTGTTTGCTCCATTCAATCAATCTCCAGTAGAAGCCCAGCATCAGGGCGAGACCGACTACGCCGAGTTCCGCAAGGAAGTTCAGGTAAGAATTGTGAGCATGCGAGTCGCTATGTTCGATGGTCAAGTCTGAGGGTACGCCCAGCAGATGAAAGTAAGAAGTCACGCTGCCGATATGATCGTCGAATGAGCCGAAACCGAGGCCTACGACCGGGCTCTGCTCGAAGTACGCAAGAGCCCGCGGCCATAGCCATTCATAGCGAATGTCCAGGTTGGCGACCTTGGCATCCTGATTCTCGATGGTGAAGGTGTAGCCCATATAGTCGACCTTCGAATCCGTATGGTAGATCGCCATCGCGATGGAGCCGACGATAAGGCTGGCGATCAGGGTGGCCAGCATCCAGCGTTTGCGGCCGAAGTAGAGGTAGGGAAGTATGACCAGAGCGCCCAGCAAAGAGCCTCGGCTATAGGTGGAGAACAGCATGAGCGCATTACCGGCGAGCAGGGCCAGCAGCGGCTTGCTGCGCCTGTGCAGGTAGCATGCGATGCCCAGGCAGAACAGCATGGCGAAGAACCCGCCTGCCGCGTTGCGCGCGATGAAGTAACTGCCAAAACTGTCGTCGGGACGCGCGAAGATGCTGAGTAAGCCATTGTGGATGATGTAGTAAGCGTAGGGCGGTATGTTGATCACCACCGCGAACATGAAAAACGTGCGAAGGACTTTATTCAGATCCCAACGGTGCGTGTACAGGCAGCCGGCAAAGATCGGTGCGTACGAGATGAGGAAATTGCCGTCGCGCCGATAGAAATCGAATTCCAGGAACGACCGGGGATCGTAGAGCAGCGTGGAGACCACGACCAGAAGGGTGAACGCGGTGAGCGGCGTCATAAACGCGGGGTAGCTGCGTCCAAAGAAGCGCCATGGACAAAAGACGAGAGGGATCAACCCAACCGCGCTCATGGGTACCAGATTGGTGACCGTCAGGAATAGTGCGAGAAGCGATATGTAAGCCATTGCGGCTCCAGGCAAACGGATGGCGTACAGTTTTTGAAGACCACTCCGCGCCGCAGGACAAACATGGAGTTGGACGCCAAAAGCCAGCGTGTTACGGACAACGGACAATATTGGTGTTCTACCTTTCACACCAAAGCATCAACTTGTTCACGTGAACGGTACCACGGCTATAAATTGATTTCCAACCTGCTTATTTCATCAAGCGTGGAAATCAAACATGTTTGGTGCGCTTGCGAAAACGGGTCCGACGATCAGGGCCAAAACCTCAACTGTTCGCGCCAGAAATGCTGTGGTGCAGCGTAGTCTGACTATGATGAAGCACATCAAGTACGGCTCTTTGGCGCCAGCTTGTCGGTAGATCGTCGGTGCGTGTCGTTACTGTTGAATGCCATCCAACTGCGATCGAACCGCTACGCTGTCCACGCTTTCCGGTCGGGCCAGATTGACGGTCAACGCGTGCACCTTTGTCACCGCGAACTGAACCGCTGGCTTTGTCCGCCTGATACGGTCGTCCTGTCATTGAACACACAAGAAGCCAACGGCGCGATTGACGGTGCAACGCATCGTGCGCGGACGTGAGGATTTCGTTCGCCAGCTGGTTTCAATGTAAAGGAGTTTTAAATGAGCAAGGTTACGGTAGTTGCCGGCGAGATGGATAGCGAAGCGATCGATCAGGTTCTGGTGGATTATCCGCCGCTCGTGCAAGTGATTCTCGCCGGTGGGTCAGGTACTCGCCTGTGGCCGGTGTCGCGTGAGCAGTTTCCGAAGCAGTTGATCGACGTGATCGGCAACCAGACGTTGCTACAGGCCACGATGGGACGTATGGCAGGCTTCAGCGCGACGTGGGAGATCGCCGCAGATCCTCTCATCGTGTGCGGGGCAGAGCATTACTTCGCGACTTACGAGCAGGCTCGGGAAATTGGGGTGAACGCGCGCATCATCGTAGAGCCGGCGCGTCGGGATACCGCACCGGCTCTCACGCTTGCCGCGCTGGCGGCATGCGCTGACGGTCAGGATGCCATCCTGGTCGCCATGCCCGCGGACCACGCTATTGCGAATCTGGATGCGCTTCACCAGTCGATCGATATTGCAGCCCGCCATGCGCTGAAGGGCGCGATCGCCACGCTAGGCATTCCGCCCGACCGCGCCGACACGGGATTTGGTTATATCCGCCTCGGTGACGCGTTGCCGGATGGCGCGCATCGCATCGAGCGGTTTGTCGAGAAGCCAGCAGCGGAGCTTGCCGCGCAATATGTTGAATCCGGTAATTACTGGTGGAACAGCGGCATGTTCGTGGTTCGTTCGTCCGTCTGGCTAGCAGTGATCGAGCGGTTCCAGCCGGACATGCACGCTGCGTGTGTGCAGGCCTATCAAGGCGCCAGGAAAACGGACGAATGTGTCATTCCCGATGCCGCCGGGTTCCTGCGTTCGCCATCCGATTCGATCGATTACGCTGTGATGGAGCACGTTGGCAAGCCCGATTCGCCATTCAGCGCAATCGTGGTGCCGCTCGAAGCGGGCTGGTCGGATCTCGGTTCGTGGGATGCGGTCTGGCAGGCGATGGAAAAGGACGAATGCGGCAACGCGTCGAACGGGCGCGTGCTGTTCGAAGGGGCAACGGCCACTTATGCGCGCTCGCAAGGCGGCAGGCTGGTTGCGTGTGTCGGCACGAACAACATGATCGTGGTCGATACCGACAACGCCGTGCTGGTCGCGGACCGCTCGCACGTGCAGGACATCAAGGGACTGGTGTCACGCATCAAGCGCGACAAGTCTCCAGAAGCCGACGCACATAGAAAAGTCCGCCGGCCATGGGGCTTCTACGATTCGATCGATCATGGCGACCGTTTCCAGGTGAAGAGAATCGTCGTGATGCCGGGCGCGCGCCTGTCGCTGCAAATGCATCACCACCGCGCGGAGCATTGGGTCGTCGTGAGTGGCACAGCCCTTGTCGCCCGCGGGGAAGAGCAGTTCATTCTCGGCGAAAACGAGTCGACCTACATTCCGCTTGGCATACGCCATCGTTTGGAAAATCCCGGCTGCGTACCGCTTCAGATCATCGAGGTTCAGTCGGGAACATATCTTGGCGAAGACGACATCGTCAGATTTGACGACAAGTACGGACGGTGCGGTTGAATCATTTTCGCGACTGTATTCAAGGGGCTTCATCATCCTAACGCTTACTGAGCTTAGATCGAGGCCCCAGTAATACGGTACAGGAAGTAGAGCGGTAGAGCCTGTCGGCTTTAAAAGTAGCAAACCGGACGACTCGGTCTTGAGCGGAAACAGTGTCTCAACCAGCGTGATTGATAGAGACGGAGTGCGAAAAACCAGTCGGATATCCGCAGGGTGGGACATGATGTCATTCGATGTTGAGCGCGTAGCTAGACTCCAACCCGGGCACGACGCAGTGACCAAGGTAGTCAAGCTTCGCCGTACCATTCACGATGCAGCGTCACGCGATTTCCCTTGAGCAACGGATTGCCTGCACCGACGCTCTCATTGCTGACCGCACGCCACGCGCTGCACTGCGCTATGTAGGCGTCCATGAGCGAGCGCCCCTTCCCTGTACCGAGGCCATGTCTGCCGCGATATGCCGAGGCGAAAATAAAGGAGGAGTCAAAGCCCGCATCCAAAGCACGACCTCAACTAGGACACATGCCTCAAAAAGTCCTTCAACCGTTGCGTAGGCGGGTTATCAATCAGCACCCCCGGCTCGCCGTCCTCCGCAATACCGCCCTGATCCATGAACAGCAGCCGCGTGCCAACCCGTTTCGCGAATCCGATCTCATGCGTCACGACGATCATCGTCATGCCTTCCATTGCGAGGTCCTGCATGACCTTGAGAACTTCGTGACGAAGCTCGGGGTCGAGCGCGGATGTCGGCTCATCGAACAGCATCAGCTTCGGCTTGATAGCCAACGCACGGGCAATGGCAACACGCTGCTGCTGTCCGCCAGACAGCTCCGACGGATAGTGATTTGCCCGCGCTTCGAGACCGACCTTGTCAAGTAGCGCCATGGCCTGGTCACGAGCGTCGGCGCGCGCCGCGCCGCGTACCTGAATGGGACCGAACATGACGTTCTCGAGCGCAGTCATCTGTGGAAACAGGTTGAATTGCTGGAAGACCATGCCGGCTTCGAGGCGGATGGTGCGTATGTCCGACGCACTACCTTTGACGCTCAAGCCATCGACCAGCAATTCGCCGCCGCTAATCTTTTCGAGCGCGTTGATGCATCGAAGCATTGTCGATTTGCCCGAACCCGAGGGCCCGACGATCACCACAACCTCTCCGTTCTCGATACGAAGACTGATGTCTTTGAGTACGGACACGTGGCCGAAGCTCTTCGAGACGCTTTGGAATTCGACCATGCTCATAGTATGCGCATCCTTTTTTCGACCAGACGCAGCGACAGCGTCATCACACCGGTGAGGACCAGGTAAATCACCGCGACGGCAGACCAGATTTCAACCGCACGGAAATTCCCGGCGATGATTTCCTGGCCCTTGCGTGTCAGTTCTCCTACGCCGATGACGATGAACAGCGACGTATCCTTCAGGCTCACGATGCACTGATTGCCCAACGGCGGGATCAGTCTGCGGAAGGCCAGCGGCCCGACGATTTTCAACAGTGCGCGCGGCATCGACAATCCCATTGCAAGACCGGCTTCCATTAAGCCCTTGGGAATGGACAGCAATGCGCCCCGTACGACCTCTGCGAGGTAGGCGCCCGAGTTCACCGTGATGGCGATGATGGCGGCAGTGAGCCCGTCGATTCTGAGGTGTGCGAGCAGTGGCAGGGCGAAGTAAAGAAACATTACCTGAACAACAATCGGCGTGCCACGAATGAGTTCAATGTAGACCTGCGCAAGGACGTTCAGCGCGAGGGGGCCGTACGCGCGGCACATGCCGGCTATGACGCCGACGACGAACCCTCCGACAAGTCCCACAAATGCAATGAACACCGTTAATTTCACGCCGGCCATCAAGTCTGGAAGTGCAGTCCAGATAACTGACCAATCGAATTCCACAAACCGCTCCTGGTTGATTCGTCCCTGGCGCAGCGGAACTCGCTGCGCTTCCTGCTCGTGACGATTACGACTTAGGCGGTTCGGAACCGAACCACTTCTTGTACAGCATCGCGTAGCGGCCATCGGCCTTTATCTTGATCAGCTCCTCGTTGACCTTCGCTACCAGCGGGCTTCCCTTCGGGAAACCGATGCCGTATTTGTCACCGCTGACTGGCGTGCCGGCGACCTTGACCTGACCTTTGCCGGCGGTACTGACGAAATAGAGCACGTTCGGCGTGTCGTGCATGGCGGCGTCTACCCGGCCCGCCTCCAGCGCAAGATAGGCCTGGTCGATGTTCGGGAACTGGCGGATTTCCTTGGGCTTCAGGTGCGCCTTGATCCAGTCGATGGTGGCCGTGCCGGTTTTGGCCGCGATGACTTTGCCGTTCAGGTCGTCGATGGACTTGATGCTGGTGTTATCGGTTTGCACCATCGCAGCGAGCCCGCTGTCGTAATACGGGGCGGAAAAGTCGATAGCCTTCTTGCGCTCTTCCTTGATGGTCATGCCCGAAAGCGCGACGTCGATGTTCTGCGTCTGCAGGGCCGGAATCAGGCCGCTAAAGTCCATCGGCTGAATCTTATATTTCCAGCCTTGGTCTTTCGCGATTTCCGCCCACAGGTCGAGATCAAAGCCGACGTACTTGTCACCCTGCTTGAATTCGAAGGGCATGAACGAGGTGTCGGTTCCGACGATGAGTTCCTTGTTGTCGGCGTGCGCGAGGGTTGTGCCGAGCATGGCGACAGCAACCATAGACAAGAGGAAGGAGCGACGTCCCATAATTTCTCTCCGCAGTGATTGGCAATGCCCCTGATAGTGTCAAGGGATGGCTGACGGACACCGGGCGGTTTCACAACATGCGATGTGTGATCCGCCAAGGTGGCAACATGTGTTGTCAAAATAGATACTACGACAACAAAATATTTGGCAACAGGTATTTTTGTTGATGAAAACCATGACGTGACAACATGTGTTTCTTTGTGGGTCAATCCAGGGCATCGCGTTAGAGCTATCGTCAGGACCCATTCGAAGCCCGATTTTGTACGCGGATAGCTCGCCCGGTCGGGCGCCAGGTAGCCGGCGACGAGGGAAATCGCTGATGCGTCGGCAACGCGCATAGGTCTGAGATCGGGCATTTGCTACGGCGGCGACGTGATGGCTCGAGGCGAACGGCGCGGCGGCCCGATCTCGGAGGTAGGGCCGTCCGTCGCGCATCCTGGGCTTACGGCCTACCGGCGCTTGGGGGCGGTAGGCGGAAGTTTGTTCGCCAAGCCGTCGGTGCGCGCGCAGGGTATTGCCGTCATGACGCTACGCACCTGATGGGAGATTGATTCCGGATTGTCGGCGCCAATTACCTCGCACCCGCCCTTTTTTTCGGCGGATTCGCACGATCGCAGCGAGCAGCTTTTGCCACAGCCGCAATACTCGTGGCGAGCCGATGGGTGGCAGTTTCAATTTCGTCGTCGCTGAAACCTCCGAGGCCCAGTATCAAACCCATTGGACCTTTTCCATCGGAATACATTGGGGACACCGCCCGTACGGCAACCCCGCTTTCGGCCGCTAGCGACGCCACCGACCTGTCGTCGACGCCTCCTCCAAGCCAGAGCACGAGGTGCATTCCCTGGTCACTCGGCTGCAACCAGGCGACCTCTTTCGGCAACAGTCGTTCGAGCGTCTCGACGATGCGTGCGCGCCGGTCCGCATAGACGCCACGAATACGCCTGATATGACGGTCCAGGTGACCTTCCGCGATGAAGGCCGCTAGCACGTGTTGATCCGCGTTTGGAGGATTGCGATCCATGAGTACGCGCGCGCCGCAGAATGCCTCCACGAGGTTTTCCGGAACAACGGCATAGCCGAGCCGCAATGACGGAAACAGGATCTTGCTGAAGGTGCCGAGATAGACCACCCGGTCAGGGTCGAGCCCCTGGAGCGAAGGAAACGGATGTCCCGCATAACGCAGCTCGCTGTCGTAGTCGTCCTCGACCACCCAGGCGTTGTTTGAGCGGGCCCACGCCAACAGCGCGTTACGCCTTGCCATGCTCAATGGCATTCCCAGCGGGTACTGGTGCGACGATGTGACGAATGCCGCCCGTGCATGCGGGCCCAGCTTCATACCCGCATCGACGTTGAGGCCCTCCGCGTCGACGGGCACCCGGATCATGCGCTCCGGGCGGCCGGTGCTTTCCAGAATTGCCGTAATGCCCCTATACGCCGGGTCCTCCACCCACGCCGACGCGTCGGCATCGAGCAGCACCTGGCATGAAAGGTAAAGGCCCTGCTGTGTGCCGCTCGTGATGATCACCTGCGCAGCCTCGCAGCGGACTGAGCGCGATTTCCGGACGTAATCGGCCACCGCTTCGCGCAGCGCCCGCTCCCCTTGTGGGTCGCCATACCCCGCCGGTGCGCCGGGTCCGCGGGCGCGCAGCCGGTTGCCGAGCCGGCGCCAGACATCGTCCGGAGCGGCGGGTCCAACCGGCACCGAAACAGCGAAGGGCGCCTGCGGTACTGCGGGAAACTGACGTGCAACCTGTGCAAACAGGCGGGCGCGTTCTGGAAGCGGGGCTGTTTCAACGGATGAGGAACGCCCGCGGGCATGGGCGGGAGGCGTCAACGACTGCGCCACGCGTGTGTCAGCGCCAGGATGCGATTGCAGAAAACCCTCGGCGATCAGTTGCTCGAATGCCTCGATGACGGTTCCACGGGCAACATGCAACGACGCAGCTAGCGTGCGCGTGGATGGAAGCACGTCGCCGGGTTTGAGGTCGCCACGGCGGACGGCATCGCGCAGCGCCTGCGCGAGCTGACGCCCCAAATGACCCGCCGCTCGATCCAGCATGCCGATCGACGGGACCTCCACCGCTTTCGGTTTTCGAGCCATGGCTTTCTGGTCCAAAGAAAATGATCCAAACTGGTTCTACAACATAAACCAGTTTACCGCCACAATTCTTTACGGACTTGGAGCCTTGCAATGTGCGGGCCTGCCGCACCGGCGTTGCCTGAAATGAGGGTTAGCGCATCGCTGCACTCATCACGGAGCCTTATATGTACGTACCGACCCATTTTGATGAATCGCGCACTGAGGTGCTGCACACACTGATCGCGGAGAATCCGCTTGGCATTCTGTTCACGCACGGCAAGAGCGGTCTGGACGCCAATCACATCCCGTTTGAACTGAAAGCCGACGAAGGAGCATGTGGCGTCCTTCATGCCCACGTGGCTCGCGCAAATCCGGTCTGGCAGGACGTTGCCAACGGGGACGAGGTGCTGGTCGTGTTTCGCGCTGGCGACGCCTACATCTCGCCCACCTGGTATCCGAGCAAGCACGAGTTTCACAAGCAGGTGCCGACATGGAACTACAGGGTGGTCCACGCCTGCGGCCGGGTGACCATCCGCGATGACGAGCGCTACGTTCGAGGGCTGGTCGCACGTCTCACGCGTACCCATGAAGCGTCCCAGCCCTATCCGTGGAAGATGACGGACAGCGCCAGCGACTATATCGATACGTTGCTCAAGGCGATCGTCGGGGTCGAGATCGAAATCACCCGGCTGGTTGGGAAGATCAAGCTCAGCCAGAACAAGGAGGTGCGGGATAAACGAGGGGCCGGCGCTGCCCTCAACGAACAAGGAGAAAACGTGATCGGTGAAGCCATGCTTGAGTACGCCGCGACAAAAGGCGCCCTAAAGGCGGCGATTACACTACGTGACGCTCGTGAAAAACCGTGACCGGCAACGTCGCCTGTTTCTCGAAATCGCTCAATGCAAGTCGTTGTCAAAAGCCGCGGATGTATTGGGTCTGACGCAGTCCGGCCTCCTGGCGACGAGAAGGGATGCGCTGCTCAGGCAGCGGGAAGCGCGAGTCGCGCTATTTCAGCAAAGTATCGCGCGCCGGTGAGCAAGATCTCGTCGTTGAAGTCGTAGGTGGCGTTGTGGAGCGGAATACCCCCGTCCTTTCCCGTCTCTCCGTTGCCAACGAAAATAAAGTTGCCCGGCACTACCTGAAGGAACGCGCCGAAATCCTCGGAGATCATCATGGGTTGCACGCCGGCGTCAACGTTATCCGCGCCGGCGATATTGCGCGCGGCCGAAACGGCAAGATCCACATATTCCGGTGAGTTCACGGTAGGTGCAAATTCGTGCGTGTATTCGAACGTGCATTCGGCTCCGTGCGCATGGCAGATGCCTTCGCTGATTTCACGCATGCGGGTTGCCAGCATCGCCTGGACCTCAGGTGTGTAGCTGCGCGTATCGCCCTTGATCGTCACGTTCGACGGGATGACGTTGCGGATACCGTCCGTCATGAATTCCGTGCAGGAGATCACCGCCTGCAGGCTCGGATCGAGATTACGGGACACGATTGTCTGCAATGCCAGCACGATTTGCGAGGCGATCACGATGGGATCGACGCCCATGTGCGGCCTGGCTGCATGTGTACCACGGGCCTTGACGTGAATGACGAAATTGTCTTCGCTGGCCATGATGCCGCCGGCACGTGTGGCGAATGTCCCGGCGGGCATGCCGGGCATGTTGTGCGCGCCAAAGATCGCGTCGACAGGGTATCGTTCGAAGAGCCTGTCTTTCATCATCGCTTTCGCGCCGCGGCCATGTTCTTCGGCCGGTTGAAAAATGAACCGCACGGTGCCGCTGAAGTCCTTTCTCTCGGCAAGCAGGCGCGCCGCGCCGAGAATCATCGACATATGTCCATCGTGTCCGCAGGCGTGCATCTTGCCTTGCGTTCGCGAGGCATGCAGGCGGCCCGGTGCGTTCTCCGCGATATTCAGTGCATCCATGTCGGCGCGCAGGCCAATAACGCCGTGGCCATTGCCGACCGTGAGATTGGCGACCAGGCCCGTTCCACCAATTCCGCGATGCACGTCAAGGCCGAGTGCTTTCAACGCGCTCGCGACATAGTCGGAAGTAGCGACTTCCTCAAAACCGGTTTCCGGGTTCTGATGGAGGTGCTGACGCCAACTCTTCAACTGCGATTGCAAGGAGCTTTCCATAACGCATATTCCTTTTCGATGTCGATTCAGGTTGTTTTATCGAACCGCGGCGCCTAGCCAATGAGTCTGACGTGAAAGAACTGAGTCGGCCGTTTCGCCCACGCATTCGCTATAGACCGCTGGTGCCGTCGCTCCCTCTGTGCTGATCACCAGAACACGTGAATGACCGTTCAGGCCGGCGGCCCGCGCCAGCTGTGAATCTCGCATCAATACTTCGAGGCCGGCGTAGCCCGCGGCACCAGATTCGCCGACTACCAGCGGAATGTCCGCGCCGGTTCCTGTTGCGAGCCTGCGCATCGCCCCGATCGCGTCTTCATCGCTGATCGTCATGAAATCGTCCACGCACAGCTCGAGGATCTTCCACGCGAGCGGTGAAGTTTCGCCGCACGCAAGCCCCGCCATGACTGAATCGACGGAGCCGGTCGCTTTCGCGGCTCGACCTTCGAGCGCACTTTGATACAGGCAATCCGCTTGCAGCGGCTCAACGACTATGAATCGCGGACGTTTGCTGCCATGCATCTCCCAGAGATAACTGGCAACCCCGGCGGCAAGGCCGCCGACACCGCCTTGCAGAAATACGTGCGTGAAGGCGCATTCGCCTGCATGACTTTCGGACTGCTCGACAATCTCGGCTGCGATCGCACCATAGCCCTGCATGACGTCGCGAGGAATTGCTTCATACCCTTCATACGACGTGTCGGAGACCACGTGCCAGCCGTTTTCTTTCGCGAGGCGCGCGGCTTCTTCCACCGATTCGTCGTAGTTGCCACTAATGCGAATGATTCGTGCGCCATACGCAGCGATGGCCTGCTCACGCTCAACGCTCACGTTGGCGTGCAGGACAATCACACAATTGCACCCGAGCGTTTGTGCCGCAGCGGCCAAAGCCTTGCCATGGTTGCCGTCGGTCGCACTGGTCACGACCAGGTTCGTGAGCATTTCCTTGTACCGTCCCTGGATCAAGCCCTTGGGATCGAGATCGTGCCCGGGCCACAAACGCAGAACCAGGCGTACCAGTGCGATCGGCGCGCCCAGCGCCTTGAAGCTGCCGAGCGGTGACCGCACGGATTCGTCCTTGATGCTCAGACGCGTCACGCCAAGTCGGGCTGCCGCATCGGGTAGATTCCAAAGAGGCGTAGCGGACGGGCTGAGAAGGTTCCAGTTCGAAAGCCATGCACGGCTCTGTTCAGCGGACTCAACACTCAGAATCGTCTTCAGTTCGTTGGGATAGTCGGCGTGCGACGCGCGCTTGTTGGTGATCAGCATTGCTGTGCGGCTCCATGAAATAAGTGTCCGGCACGACCGTCGGATTCCCCGCACGCGGGAAATCGACACGCCAGCCAATCACAAAATAATATTGCTTGACGTGGTCAAATTAATCGCCGAATCTCCGGGTGCGACGCAATAATTTCTCACTTTTGTACCGGAATTCCACGCCATGGCGACCACACTCGACGTATTCGATCGCAAGCTGCTAGCCGAGGTCCAGCGGGACGCTCAACTCCCTCAAAATGAACTTGGCGCCCGGGTCAACCTCTCTACTGCCGCCGTGAACCGCCGTTTGCGCCGCCTGGCCGAAGACGGAGTGATTGATCGGTATGCGGCCATCGTCTCGCCCGAAAAGGTGGGGTGTCCTCTTACTATCGTTTCCATGGTGGAAGTCGAGAGTGAACAAATCGATCTGCTCGATTCAATGAAGCGGACCTTTGAACAATGTCCGCAGATCCAGCAGTGCTACTACGTCGCGGGTGAATGGGATTTCGTGCTTATCCTCACAGTGCGGGACATGGAGCAATACAACGACCTGACTCGGCAGCTTTTCTTTTCCAATAACAACGTCAAGCGCTTCAAGACGCTCGTCAGCATGAGCCGGGTGAAAGTCGGGCTGGGCGTACCTGTGGACGTCGACGAGTGAAGTGCATCGTCTGATCCGGGGACCCGTGCACGCCGAACGCAACGCTTCTGTTGCATCGCCGCCGGGACGCGGCTGACGATGCCCTCGACGATTTCGCGATGGATCTCGAATTTTCCATAGCGACGAAAATGGCTTATCTGACGACGCTCTTGTCGTGCCAATCACCCTGGCCGAACTGCCGGACAGTAATCGCGCCGTTGCGGATGTCGCCGTTTCCGTCAAACTTGATCGGTCCCGTCACACCGTCCAGCGTCAGGTTCTGGAGCTTGGGCAGATAGACTTTCGGGTCGACCGAGTCGGCCGCCTGCATCGCACCGGCCATCGCCATCACGGCGTCGTACGCATACGGCGCGTAGAGCTGCACGGGAACGCCAAACCGATGCTGGAAGCGCTTGAAGAAGGCGTCTCCCTGCGGCATCTTCGACGGCGGCACGCCCGCCAGCGTGCAGTACGTGCCGCTGTTCATCGCGGCTCCCGCGAGCTTGATGAATTGCGGCGTACACGCTTCGTCGCCCGCGATCAGTTTTGCCTGCAGTCCAAGTTTCTGGGCCTGCTGGGCAAACGCTGCAGCTTGCGTATCTCCGCCTGTGAAGACGATTCCATCGGGAACGTGGCTCTTGATGGTCGTGAGGACCGCCATCCAGTTAGTGGTTTTGTCGGTACCGTATTCGCGATCTACAACGGTGCCCCCCGAAGTCTTGACTGCCTTTTCGACCTCGTCGACCAGTCCCTGTCCATAGGCGGTTCGATCGTCAACGATCGCGATCTTCGTAGCCTTCAGCTCCTTCACAAGATATGTGCCGATGACCGTTCCTTGCCGCACGTCGTTCGCAACCATACGGAAGACGTTTTTATAGCCTTGCGCCGTGAGCTTGGGGTTGGTTGCGGACTCGGTGATCATCGGTATGCCGGCATCCGAATAGATCTTCGAAGCGGGGATCGATGTGCCGGAGTTGGCGTGGCCGACCACTCCCGCAACACGATCATCGACCAGCTTTTGCGCAACGGTCACAGCGGTCTTCGGGTCGGCGGCATCGTCCTGCGAATCCAGCGCGAACGTGACCGGCTGTCCTCCGATATGGAGTTTCTTCGCGTTGAGATCCTCGATTGCGAGCCGGACGCCGTTTTCATCGTCCTTGCCTATGTGGGCCAGTTCACCAGTCAACGGTGATACCTGGCCGATCTTGACCGTGACGTCAGCCTCCGCCAGAAGCGGCTGCCCCGCGAACACCATCGTCAGAAGAGGAGGGATGAATTTCAAATTTTTCATGCTCGGGCGCTCGCTAAGTTGCGCAGACGGTTTAGAGAAAGGCTGGCTCTTCCGCGGTCTTTTTGATCGCGTCAGGCTGTAACGATCGTAAAAGAGCGCTGCAATAGCCAAAATCCACCGGTTGCTCTGCGGTGCAATTTCTGATCGTTCCGATGCGGAAAAGTGAGAGATTTTTGACGTCCGTGTCGCCGCGAGAACGCGGAACAACGGTGACGGTAGATAAAGCTACAGGCACGCCGCCGAGTTACAAGGTTCGGGATTGGCAAAGTGTGCCAGCACAATTGCGCTTCTGAGTGCTTGGCTCGTCGCGCCAGGTGCGGCCGCTATCGATCAAGCAACGGTCATTTGGGTTCTTAATGTTGGGGACCGTTGTGGGTCGACTACGGAAGTCCGCCGTCGGACCGGGTTCGGCCAGTTTGAGGCGGTCACCGTGGTCGCGTGAGCGACCGTTGCACGAGATATACCGATCGGTCACCTCGAACGAACACAGCTCGACCGGAGCTTGTCACAGTCCCGCCTCGCTCCCACAAACCGAAAACAGTTGTTGCAGATGTAGGCTGCCCGCTTGGGACACGTAAGCCGAGCCTGCCTCGATCGTGTATCGGGCGGTCAGACTCAGGTTGGACGGCCGCAGCAGCATCGGTCCAGCTGAAATGACTGCCGAGTCTTTGGCCGGACTTGCGTCGAGGTTCGCGAAGTCGGTTTCGCCAGTTGTATCTGCCGCATCGCGTGCGTTGACCAGCGCCTTCGTATTGTCGTACTCATGATGCCAGGCAATCTGCAGGTCCGGCACGATGACATCGCAACTGGTCGACAGTTCACGCGAGACTATACGACCGAGTCACTTGACAGTCTATCTATGTGTAGATATAGTTCGATCCATGGAAACGACAACGACAGTGCGCGAACAGATCCTCGACCATGCAATCACGCTCATCATGCTGCGTGGTTACAACGGGTTTAGCTACCGTGATCTGTCCAGTCTGGTTGGCGTAAAGACCTCGAGCATCCATTACTACTTTCCGTCGAAAGACGACCTGGTACTGGAAGCGGTCAACGAGTACAGCAAAGAGGTACTCACCGCCCTCCACGCCATCGGCGCTTCGTTGCCTGCCGATGCAAAGCTCAGCAAGTACGCGAAGATGTTTGGCAGGACACTCGGTGATGGCAATCAGATCTGCCTGTGCGGGATGCTGGCCGCCGATATCGAGTCGCTGCCCGACAACATCCGGCAAGCGGTGCAGGCGTTTTTCAAGGCCAACGAAAACTGGCTGGCCAGGGTTCTGGCGCAAGGCGCGCAGGAGCGTACGTTGGCAGTGAACGGTAAACCGGAAAACGCGGCGCGTGCCCTGTTTGCGGCTTTCCAGGGCAGTGTGCTGGCAAGCCGGCTGTTTCACACCAAGGCTCGACTCGAAGATGTCGAGGCTTCGGTGAGGATTGCGCGATAACGCAGTCGATATGAGGTGGTAAGCCACCTCTTTGTTTGGCCCTTTCATCTATCTTTGAGTAGATAGATGAAAGATGAGTGTGTTGTCGAATCATCCGGTTTTTTTTACGGACTAATCTATCTAGTAGTAGATAGCAAACTCTGATTGTCACTCTCTTTAAAGGAGCTTCACCATGTCACTCGAAAAAGTCCTCTACCGCGCCCATGCCCACGCCACAGGCGGCCGCGATGGCCGTGCTGTCGTCCCCGCCGGTAATCTCGACTTCAAATTGACCACGCCCAGGGAATTGGGCGGTGCGGGCGGCGAAGGAGCCAATCCCGAACAGCTTTTTGCCGCCGGCTATAGCGCCTGCTTCCTTGGCGCGATGAAATTTGTGGCCGCGCGCGACAAGGTCGCCATCCCCGCAGACGTCTCGATTGACGGCAGCGTCGGCATCGGCGCGATCCCGAACGGCTTCGGCATTGAAGTCGAATTGAAAATCTCCCTGCCCGGCATGGCACGCGAAGCGGCACAGGCACTGGTCGACAAGGCGCACATCGTCTGCCCGTACTCGAATGCCACCCGCGGCAACATCGACGTCGCCCTCACGATCGTTTAACCACGCGCTCAATCGACTCGCATAGGAACAAGCCATGAAGACATTCAAGCCCTTGCTGCTGGCCGCCGTACTTGCGGCCAGCACCACCCTCGCCGTCGCCGCGAGCCCTGCAACACACGCCTCGCC
The DNA here is from genome assembly GCF_058782725.1 of Paraburkholderia sp. FW306-02-B. Lineage (NCBI taxonomy): Bacteria > Pseudomonadati > Pseudomonadota > Betaproteobacteria > Burkholderiales > Burkholderiaceae > Paraburkholderia > Paraburkholderia sp. FW306-02-B. The sequence continues at coordinate 2,882,303 of NZ_JBYSXZ010000002.1, read as the reverse complement.
CGATCTGGTGACCAGCCAGTTCCTCCATGCGCTGAACAGCGGTACAGGACCGGCAATCAACACGTTGACACCGGCGCAAGCGCGCCAGGTGCTGATCGACGCGCAAAACGGCGTGAAGGTCGATCTGTCTGGTATTGATGTGTCGAACAAGACCGTCGAGCAGGACGGCATCACCGTGCCGATCACGATCGTTCGGCCGCAACGCGCAACGGGTACGCTGCCGGTCTTCATGTTCTTTCACGGCGGCGGCTGGATCCTTGGTGACTTCCAGACCCACGAGCGGCTGGTGCGCGACCTCGTCGTGCAATCCGGGGCAGTGGCGGTGTTCGTCAATTACACGCCGTCGCCCGAAGCGCGCTACCCGGTGGCGATTAACCAGGCGTACGCGGCAACCAGATGGGTCGCTGCGCATGGCAATGAAATCGGCGTGGACGGCAGCCGCCTCGCGGTAGTGGGCAACAGCGTCGGCGGCAACATGGCCGCGGTCGTCTCCCTGATGGCGAAGAACAGGCAAGGCCCCACAATCCGCTTTCAAGGCCTGATGTGGCCGGTGACGGACAACGATTTCAGCGACGGTTCGTACAACGCCTATCCGGAAGGCCATTTCCTGACCCGGCCGATGATGAAGTGGTTCTGGGATGCTTATACAAAGGATCCGAAGCAGCGTAACGAGATTTACGCTTCACCGTTGCGTGCTTCAGCGGATCAGCTGAAAGGTCTGCCGCCAGCGCTGATCCAGGTAGCGCAGTTCGACGTGCTGCGCGATGAAGGTGAGGCCTATGGTCGCAAACTCGACGCTGCGGGCAATGAAGTCACCACGACCCGCTACAACGGTACGATTCATGACTTTGGCTTGCTTAACGCGCTCGCCGCAGACGTGCCGACCAAAGCCGCAACCAGGCAGCTTGCGAACGAGTTGCAGGCGCGTCTGAAGTAAGCCGTAAAACCCTGGCCGCGGCGCACTTGCGTAACAGCATCGTGCCGCGGCTATCCGAGCAATCGACTTCACGTTCGTGCAAGGCATCGTGACTCGCCTACACCGAAAAATCGTTGCGAGAGTCTGCTCTGCAGTACGGTTGAGACGTGGGTTCCGGCCACCGCGCAAGGCTGTTGCGGGTCGTGTGCTGCCGATGGCAGACTCGCACAGTTCACAATGCGTATGCGCTTTGCATGAGGCAGTCTGGCCATGAAGAGTCTTTCGAGAATTCGACGCGAATGGCTGCAAGCCTCACGGATTGTGTTGAAAAAGTCTTGTTTTGGATCAGGGCGCTGGAGTTGGCACGACGTTATCGAGTTGTGACGATCGGCGAAGCGGTGAACTTGGGCGAGGCAACGATCCTCATTTCTCGTCATGCAACTGCCTGGTTCATCTGCTTGCTTCCTGACATGAACCGCTTGGCCATTCTTCGCAGGTTTTGCGCAGTCGCTGCCATCAGGAACTCATCATGAGCACCGCTTGGACCTCGCAGTCGCAAACGGTCCAGTTTCAGGATGCGTTTGAGATGGGCAAAGAGCATTTCCACCTTCTTTCGCTCACGGCAAGATCGCTTGTATTCAGGCGTCTTCGCAATACGCCTCGTTTCGTCACGCGCAGCTTCATGGATGCTGCGGGCGATCTTGCGGAATGGTGTATTCGGACAGCAGCGATCCTTCATCGAACAGCTCTCGCAGTCGAGCTGACTTGCCCGATAGATGATCGTGTCAGCCTTCGTGACGCGCGAGCGCGGATTCGTGAATTTGCGCCGATCACTGCGTAGTGCGTGCCCGGTGGGACAGCGATATTCATTGGCCAGTTCATCCCATAGGAACTCGCTGCTGGACAATGTATTGTCCTTGCGCGTCGTTTTATCCCAGACCGGAACATGTGGTGCAATCTCCTTCTCTTCGATCATCCAGGCAAGCATCGCTGCCGAGCCATACGCGGTGTCGCCTGCAAGACGTCGAGGTTTGAGATCATGCCGCCGCTCAACGCGGTCAATCATCGTCCTGGTTGATTCCACTTCGTGCGAACGGTTCGCGGGCGTCGCCTCGACGTCAACGATGATCCCTGCCTGCAGGTCAATCAGATAATTGGTCGAGTAGGCGAAGAACGGCAAGCCACCCTTGGCCGCTGTCCAGCTCGCGGCGGGATCCGTCAGAGATATCCTCTTTGGAGGGGGCAATGTCTCTGCCATCTCCGCCGCTTCGGTGCCCGCTGGATTCGCTTCTTCCAATGCTTCCAGATACTCGCGCACTGCACGGCTTTGTCCCTTGACGCAACCCCAGTCGATGGGCCCGGAACCCGGAACACCGCGTGCAGAGCTCACGTCGGCTCTGATGATGCTTGCGTCAATCGCGAATCCTTCACCCTTTACGAGCCCTTCGGACATGCACCGACCCAGCACCGACTCGAACACATGGCGTAGTACATCGCTATCGCGGAAGCGACCGTGGCGGTTCTTGGAGAATGTCGAGTGTTCGGGTACGGCGTCCTCCAGGCCCAGGCGACAGAACCATCGATACGCCAGGTTCAGATGTACCTCTTCGCATAGCCTGCGCTCGGACCGGATGCCGAAACAGTAGCCGACGATCAACATGCGGATCATGAGCTCCGGATCAATCGATGGCCGCCCCATCGGACTGTAGAACGGCGCGAGATGCTGGCGTAGATCGCGCAGATCAAGGAAGTGATCGATGCCTCTCAACAGGTGTTCGCGAGGGACGTGATTATCGAGGTTAAACGAGTAGAAGAGTTTGTCCTGTCCGCGGCCCAGTTGACCCATCATGACGAATCACTCCCGTCGATCGATGTCTTCCAGGATACCGAACATTCCGAACCACGGACGACTTTTTCAACACAATCCTCACGTATAGCGGACAGTCACGCTTACTGCGCTGGGCGACTCATGCCTTGCGACCTGCTCTCTTTTTTTGATCGTAGATCAAGGCGCCAGTTTCGACCGGGATGAACGGTGCTTGAAAATGGTCGATCAGAAAATCGATGAATGCTCGGGCGCGTGCTGTCTGGTTTCGCTGGCTGGGGTAGTAAACAAACAGGTCGGCTGACGGCAGTAGTATATCTGGCAACACCAGTTTTAACCGGCCGCTCTGAACGTACTTCGCCAGATCCCATTCGGAGCGAATCAATATCCCATGCCCGTCGAGCGCCCACCGCAGCACGATATCGCCATCATTGCTTGAAAGCGCTCCTTTGACTTTCAGCGCTTCGGTGTGGTCGCCCTGTATGTACCTCCAGACGCCGTAGGCATCATCGTTCTGGCGATGAATGATGCAGCGGTGTCGAACAAGGTCCTCTATGCGCTCCGGTGTCCCAAAACGCTGAAGGTACTTCGGCGAAGCGCAAAGAAAACGACGATTGCTCATGATGCGCCGTGCGCTAAGCCGGCTGTCGGGAAGCGTTCCAAAACGGATCGCCATATCGAACGCTTCCTCAACCAGATCGATGGGCCGGTCGGTCACTTCAAACTGGATCTCCACGTTGGGAAAGCGCTTCGCGAATTCAGACACAAGCGGCGCGATGGTCGTGCGCCCGAAGCCGAGCGTCGCATTGACGCGTAACAGACCGTGGGGATCGGATCGAGCCCCAGATATCTCGTCTTCCATTTGCCGGACTTGCCCGACGATCTGCGTCGCGTAGCGCAGGTAAGTCTCGCCTTCGGGCGTCAGGCTGACACTCCGTGTTGTCCTGTTGACTAACCGCGCCGCTAGTCTTTGCTCGATTAGCCCAAGGCGTTTGGTCGCGGCCGGTGGGGTGAGATCGAGCGCCCGCGCGGCTCCCGACAAACTTTTGAGTTTGGCGAGGAGGATGAAAAACTCAAAATCGGAACTCGAATCAGTTGTCACTTTAAGTAAAAAATGAAGTGAATTCAGGTGAATTTTAACCCCTCATTTCGCGGATAAGCTAGTTTCCATTGCAGCCAGACGCATGCAACTCGTGCCTAAAACTCAGGAGACACCGTCATGAGAATCGTTGAAATCCGCGAAAAGACCGTTCCGATCAGCTCCCCGATCCGGAATGCCTACATTGACTTCAGCAAGATGACGCTGAGTCTCGTCGTCGTGGTGACGGATGTCATTCGGGACGGAAAGCCGGTTGTAGGTTACGGCTTCAATTCCAACGGCCGCTACGGGCAGGGCAAGCTGATGCGTGAGCGCTTCATTCCGCGCATCCTCGAAGCCGATCCCGTCACGCTCGTCAACGATGCCGGCGACAACCTCGATCCGCACAGGATCTGGGCGACCATGTTCACGAACGAAAAGCCCGGAGGCCACGGCGAGCGTTCGGTCGCAATCGGCACGATCGACATGGCGATCTGGGATGCGGTGGCGAAGATCGAAGGCGAGCCGCTGTTCCAGTTGTTGGCCGACCGTTACGGCAATGGCCAGCCCAACCGTAAGATTTTCGTGTACGCGGCCGGTGGTTACTACTACCCAGGCCAGGACCACGAGAAGCTGAAAGACGAAATGCGCAGCTATATCGACCGCGGCTATACGGTCGTGAAGAAGAAGATCGGCGGCGCCTCGCTCGACGAAGATCTGCGCCGCATCGACTCGATTCTGAGCGTGTTGGGCGACGGACAAAAACTCGCTGTCGATGCCAACGGCCGCTTCGATCTGGACACGGCGATCCAGTACGCGAAGGCGCTCTCCCAATACGACCTGTTCTGGTACGAAGAACCGGGCGACCCGCTCGACTTCGAACTGCAGGCAACGCTGCGCAACTACTACGACAAGCCGATGGCGACCGGCGAGGATCTGTTCTCGATGCAGGACGCCCGCAACCTGATTCGCTACGGCGGCATGCGTGCGGATCGCGACTGGTTGCAGTTCGACTGCGCATTGAGCTATGGCCTCGTAGAGTATCTACGCACGCTCGATATGCTGCATCAACACGGCTGGTCGGCGAGCCGCTGCATTCCGCACGGCGGACACCAGATGTCGTTGAACATCGCGGCCGGACTTGGCCTGGGTGGCAACGAATCGTATCCGGATCTGTTCCAGCCTTATGGCGGCTTCCCCGACGGCGTGAAGGTGGAAAACGGCTTCATCACGATGCCCGATCTGCCAGGCATCGGCTTTGAAGGAAAAGCCGATCTCTTCGCCGAGATGCAAAAGCTGTCCGCATAAGCCGTTAACCGGCAAAACGCGCCGACAAAAACGTCGGCGTAGCGTTCATAAAAATAGACGAAAGGAACGCAGGCGAAATCGATCTGTGTACGCCGCAGCGCTAGATTCCGCTACGGTGGCTCGACCTGACTTTCATTAAAAAGATGCCACGCATAGGAGACAGTCATGCGGGTTTCAAAGATCGGAAAATCTCTTTCCAAGCTCTATGTACAGGTTCTGATTGGCATTGTTGCCGGCGTCCTCGTCGGCCATTTTTACCCTGACATCGGTTCTCAACTTAAACCACTCGGCGACCTGTTCATCAAACTGATCCGGATGCTGCTTGCCCCGATCATTTTCGCATCCGTTGTCGTCGGTATTGCCCGCATGAGCGACCTTCATGAGGCCGGTCGCGTCGGCGTCAAGGCGGTTGTTTACTTCGAAATCGCATCAACGATTGCTCTCGCTGTCGGCCTTGTAGTGGTGAATGTCATCAAGCCTGGCAGTGGTATGAACATAGACCCCGCGCATATCGACAGCTCGGCCATTTCGACCTACACCCATGCGGCACAGCAGCACGGGATGCTTGAGTTCTTCATGAGTATCGTTCCGAACAGCATTGTCGGAGCATTCGCGAATGGAGATATCCTGCCAATCATCTTCTTTTCGCTTCTGCTCGCAATCGCTCTCGCCAAGCTTGGTCCCCGCACTGCGCCGTTCGTCGACATGCTCGACATGTTCCTTCAGGGCATGTTTGGCGTCGTGCGAATCGTGATGTATGTAGCGCCCATCGGTGCCTTTGGTGGCATGGCATTTACCATTGCGAAGTACGGAATTGGCACGCTGGCATCGTTCGGCCAGCTGATGCTGTGCCTTTACCTGACCTCGATTTTCTTCGTCGTGGTTGTGCTTGGTCTGGTGATGCGGATGAGCGGGCTGTCGCTGTGGAAGTATCTCCGCTACATCAAGGATGAAATCTTCATTACCCTCGGTACAGCTTCGACTGAAGCGGTGCTCCCGCAGATGCTCATCAAAATGGAGAAGCTGGGGTGTTCACGGCCCGTAGTCGGGATGGTGTTGCCTACGGGCTATACCTTCAATGCCGATGGTACGGCGATCTACCTGACCATGGCCTCGATGTTTGTTGCGCAAGCGATGAATATCCACCTGACGATCTGGGACCAGTTACTGCTCCTCGGCGTGCTGCTGCTGACATCCAAAGGGTCCGCAGGCGTGGCCGGAGCCGGATTCGTCGCGCTGGCTGCCACGCTCGCCTCGATGCACAAAATCCCTGTATCCGGACTGGTGCTGCTGTTAGGAGTTGATCGCTTCCTCAACGAGGCCCGTGCCGTCACGAACCTGATCGGCAACGGGGTGGCGACCATCGTGGTAGCTCGATGGGAAGGGGCGCTCGATATGAACAAGGCCCGCGCAATGCTCGACCGTACCGACACGAGCATTGATGCGTTGGAGTCCACCGGCGAGGCGCCGACAGATCGGACGCCTCCGAAAGACGCTACTATCCGGACCCAGGCTCATTGAGCCGTTAGTCAATTTCATCCCGCGCACCGCAGCCATGACCAGGCAATCCGACACAACGAGCTTCCGCGAAGCCGCTCTCGATTATTACGAGTTCCCGACCCCTGGGAAGATCGCGATCGCCCCGACCAAGCAGATGATCAACCAGCGCGACCTCGCGTTGGCGTACTCGCCGGGCGTCGCGTTCGCGTGCGAGGAAATCGTCGAAAACCCGCTGAACGCCGCGCGTTTCACCGCGCGCAGCAACCTCGTCGGCGTCGTCACGAACGGCACCGCGGTGTTGGGCGCGGCCAGGCCGCTGCACGTGCTGACCGCGTCGGCCACGGTTCGCCGCATCGTCAAGATCCGGCGCTGCTGGTGGCGGATGTGATTGCGCTCAAATAGCCGCGACGCTCAAGTACCAGGGCTGCGTTATGTATGCTTTCTGCCAATCCCCGTGTTGGCAGAAAGAAAAGAGGCGACGAACGGCGATCTGTTACCGAGGCGCGACGGTCTGCTCCAAGCGCAACGCCGGACCTTCGGGAAGCGGCAGGAGGCCCGCTAGATGATTTTCAATCGGTATCGGGAGCGAGCGGATCCGGGGGCGGTGCCCATTGCATCCCTACAACGAGCAGACTCTGCCGCGGTGCTACCGGGAAGGGTAAGCCGGCTACAAGGAAATTCACTGCTCCGCACTGGCGCCGGTTAGGGCTCGTACCCGGCTTTCATCGGCGGCAAGCTCGGGCGCATTTCCCGAATAGACGATGCCGCCATCGTCCAGCACGTAAGCATAGTCGGCGATCTCGAGACTCATGCGCGCGTTCTGCTCCACCAGCAGTACCGAAATCCCCTCATCGCGCATCTGCGACACGACTCGAAATACCTCCCGAACGATCAGCGGGGCCAGGCCTTGCGATGGCTCATCGAGAATGAGCAGCCGGGGATTGAGCAGGAGTGCGCGGGCAATCGACAGCATCTCCTGTTCGCCGCCGGAGAGCTGGCGCCCGCGGCTGAACTTGCGCTCGGCCAGGCGTGGAAACAGCGCGTAGATCCGCGCGATCGTCCACGGTCCGCCGCGCTCCAGCGGGACCTTCAGATTTTCCTCGACACTGAGATTGGCGAAGATTCTTCGCCCCTCGGGCACGTAGCCGACGCCGCTCGCGGCGATCTGGAAGGTCGGCCAGCGCGTAGTGTCCACCCCGAAGATCGTCACGCGCCCCTGGCGCGCGGGCGTCAAACCTACGAGGGTACGCAAGGTCGTGGTCTTGCCGGCGCCATTGCGACCGAGCAATGCCGTGATCCGGCCCTCCGCGACCTCCAGGCTCACGCCATGCAGGATATGACTCTTGCCGTAGTAGGTATGGAGTCCATCGGCGGTGAGGGCGGCGCTCATGCTGCGTTACCCAGATAGGCGGCCTGCACGGCCTCGTTGGAGGCGATCTCCGCTGGCGAGCCTTCGGCGAGGAGGCTGCCCTGGTCGAGCACCGTGATTCGATCGGCGAGATGGAAGACCACGCGCATGTCGTGCTCGATCAGCACGATGGTGAAATTGCTCTCGCTGTGCAGGTGGCGCACGAGCTGCGTAATCTCGTGAGTCTCCTGATCGCCCATGCCGGCGGTGGGCTCGTCGAGCAGCAGCAGACGCGGCCGCAGCGCCAGCGCCATCGCGATCTCGGCAACCCGCTGGTCGCCGTGCGGCAGCTCGCCGACCAGCCGGTGCGATTTACCGGCAAGACCCGTGAGCTCGAGCGTCTCCTCGACGTGACGACGCACCCGCGTCCGTTCGTTGCTGCTGATCCACGGGCGCAGGCGAAAACCCTCCGTCACTTCCGCACTGATGCGCACGTTCTCGAATACCGTCAGTTCGGGAAAAATCTCGGTGATCTGGAACGTGCGGGCGATGCCGGCCGCGACGCGCCGATACGCAGGAAGCGCCGTGATGTCGACTCCGTCGAACACGATCGTTCCCGTGCTCGGCGGGAAAAAGCCGCTGATGAGATTGAAAAAGGTGGTTTTGCCTGCGCCGTTTGGCCCGATGACAGCGCGCAGCTCGCCCTTTTCGACGGTGAGCGATACGTCGCGCACAGCGGCCAGGCTGCCGAAGCGTTTGCTGACGCGCCTGACTTCGAGCACGCTCACGAGTCGCTCCTGCGCCGAATGAAGCCGAGCAGCCCGCGCGGGAAAAACAGCACGATCGCGACGAACAGCATGCCGACGAACGACATCCAATTGACCGTGATGCTCGAAAGATAATCCTGCAGCACGACGAATACCGCGGCGCCGAGCAGCGGCCCCCACAAGCTGCGCATGCCGCCCATCACCGCCATCATCACGAAATCGCCGGACTGGCTGTAGTGCAGCCCGCGCGGATCGGCGAAGTTGTTCAGCAGTGCATAGAGCGCACCTGCGAACCCCATGAAGAAGCAGGACAGCGTGAAGGCGAACCAGATATGCCGATCGACGGGGATGCCGAGAAAGCGCGCACGCCGCTCATTTTCGCGGATTGCGATCATGGTGCGCCCGAACGGGGAGCGCAGGATGAAGCCCATCAGGCCGATCGCCAGCGCAAGGCAAAACAGCACGAAGTAGTAGAACGCGCTGGCGTTCGACAGGATGTCGATCCGGGCGACGCCGAGATCGAGCGGCTGGCGCGAAAAGCCGCGCAACCCGTCATCGCCGCCGGTGACAGAGCTCCATTGGAAGGCGATGTAGTAGAAGACCTGCCCGAAGGCAATGGTGACCATCGCGAAGTAGACGCCGCGTCGCCGCGCGATGAGCGCGCCCAGCAGTGTGCCGGCAATGCCGCCGAGCAGCGTGCCGCACAGCAGCGCGAGCGGTGTGCTCGGCGCGAGAAACTTCAGCGCGAAGCCTGCGCCATAGGCGCCGAGCCCGAAATAGGCCGCGTGTCCGAAAGACAGCACACCGGTGAAGCCGAGCAGGAAGTTCACCGACATGGCGGCCAGTCCGAGCACGAGCACGCGCGTGCCGAGCGCGGTGTAGCCGCCGAGCAGCGGCATCCAGTAGGGCGCCAGCAAGAGCACTGCCCAGAGTGCTGCGATGACGGCCAGCCGGGGAGGGTGGCGGTAGTCGCTCATGTCATCATGCCTTCTTCGCCGAGCAGGCCGCGCGGCCGGATCAGCAAAACCACAGCCATCAACACGTACATGATGGCCTCGCTCGCCGCGGGCAGGAACACCGCGGTGATGCCCGAGGCGACGCCGATCAGCAAGCCGCCGAGCAGCGTACCGGTGAGGCTGCCAACCCCGCCGACGATGATGGCGATGAAGCTCGGCATCAGGAGGCCGGTTCCCATCGTCGGCTCCAGCCCGAGCTGGCCCGCGGCGAGCACGCCGCTCAGGCCGGCGAGAAAGATGCCGACGGCGAAATTGAGCGCGCGCAGCCTGCCCACGTTGATGCCGAGCGCCGCGACGGTCTCGAGGTCGAGCGTGCCGGCCCGGATGCGTATGCCAAGCCGACTGTAGCGCAACAGCATGAAGAGCAGTGCAACCGCGATGGTCACAGTGCAGACCATGAACAGGCGGTAGCCGGTGATAAAGAAGAGCTCGTTGCTCAAGGGCTGAGCCAGCGCGGGCGGAATGGTCACGGGCTTGCCCTGCGCACCCCAGATGAAGCGGGTGCCGTCTTCGATCATGAAGGCGAGGCCGAACGTCAGCAGCAGGCTGTAGAGCGGATCGCGCCCGTAGACCCGGCGGATGAGTATCCGCTCGACGGCGAGACCGATGACGGCCGTGCATATCGGCGCGATCAGCAATGCACCCCAGAACCCGACATACGGCGTGATCGTATAGGCAATGTAACCGCCGATCACGAGAAAGCCGCCATGGGCGAAGTTGATCACGTTGCTCAAGTTGAGAATGAGCGACAGGCCAAGCGCCATCAGCACGTAAAACGCACCGATGATCAGCCCGTTGGTGACGTTGAAGAGGAGTAGTTGAGTCATCGGCCGCTCATGTCCGGACGCAACCCGTGCACGAGCCGCGTCGGGCAGCCTGGGTCGCTGTGTTGCCACGCATGCATGTCAGGTTCACGGCAACGGCTGCCGGCACTACCGCGCGGACATCGTCTTCGGGATCAGGCCGGCCACTGCAGCTTGCAGCCGGTCGCAGCCTCGGGCGGCGCAGTCTTGTCGCCGGCGACCACGCGTTCGACACGGAACAGATCCTCCGGGTCGCCCGCCGGCTGGGACAGCGCCTCGCCGACGAACGACGAGGTCATCAGCTGGTGGTCTCCCTTGCGGTAATAGCACTTGTTGGGCTGCAGCTTGACGTCGTCCGCGAGTTCGAACCCGCCGAGCGCCTCGGCGAGCTTTTTCGCATCGAGGCTCTTTTCCTTGTTGGCGACCGACGCGAGCGTATGAACCGACGTGTAGCCGAACCAGTGGCGTGCGGTGGGGACTTTGCCGCCGTTCATCTTGCGGATCTCGGCGACGAACTTCTCGACGCCCGGGACACCCGGCTGCTTCCAGTACCATTCGAACATCCAGATGCCGACGCGCGCCTCCGGCGGCATCGCCTCGAGCGATTCGAGTTCCTGCTGAAGCCCGGCAACGTGGATCTGCTTTCCGATACCGAACTGCGCGACCTGCTTCAGGCAGTTGACCATGTCGGAACCTTGCGGCAGCACCAGCAGAACATCGGGGTTGGCCGCGCGCGCCTTGATCAGGTACGCGGAGAAATCGGTCGTACCGAGCGGCGTGAGCTCGTTGCCGGTCATCGTGCCGCCGAGCTTTTGCAGATCCGCCAGCGCGGCCTTCTGCAGCGTATGGCCGAACGCGTAGTCCGGCGTAATGAAATGCCACTTCTTGCCGTACTTGGTGAAGAGGAGGTCGGCGACCGCGTTGGCCTCCATGCTGGTCGTATTGCAGACGCGAAATACGTTCCACTTGCAATCGCTGCCTGTGATCGTGTCGGTGTGGCCGCCCGAGACGATATGCAACACCTTCTTCTCGTTGGTGACCTGGGCGATTGCCTGAGCGATGCCGGAATTCACGTCCCCGATCAGAAACGTGACCTGATCACGATCGATCAGCTTGCGCGCCTTCTGCACGCCGGTGCCGACGTCGTTCGCCGAGTCTTCTACCAGCAGCTCGATGGGGCGCCCAAGAATGCCGCCGTTGGCATTGATCTGTTGCACGGCGAGCCTGGCGCCCGTCACTTCATTCTGTGCAACCGCAGCATAAACACCGGTCAACGGATCGACCATGCCGATGCGCAGCGGTGTCTCGCCACGTGCCTTGATGATGAACGGTGAGGCGAGTTGCAACGCTGCGGCAGCAGCGGCCCCCTTGAGCAAGGTGCGACGACTGACGGCGCGGATACGACCCGGGGTTTTCATAGGGGTTCTCCCTGATTTTTTCACGTCGAACCGGTCAAACGCCTGAATCCTGAACCGAAGCGTGAGCATCCTCGGTCAACACAATCTTGATCTTGTTAGATGGGATCCACAAGTCCTCGTTATCCCCCCGGCTGGCTAACGGACATCCGCTTTCGCGAGATGCGAACGACGGGTTGCGCTCGAGCGAGCGCCGGACATTTTCATCGCCGCCGCAGCTATTCCTTCACCCTCCCAGTCGCTTGAAGAATCCGGTCTCGTACGACGCTAATCGCCTGTTTCAGGGCGTAAACATCTTGAAGATAACGCTGAGGAATCCGTATCTGGCTGGCATGCGCATCAATGTTCTCGATTTCATCGCGCCACTGTGCAATCTGGTCCGGGGTTGGTTGCCTGTTTCTCCATATTTCATCTTCCAGCGATTTGAGTTCGCGATACCAGATCACGAGCCGGCCTTTTATCCGCGCCTCCGCCATGCGCGGCAATGCCTGTAGCAAGCCTAGCAGTAAGGCCATGAAGGGAAGCAGGATCAGCAGGCGTCTTTCGATAAAGCTGGCCAGCCAGAATGGCAGGTAGCGCTGCAGGAAGGGACGGCCGGATTTGAAGTAACGCGTGCTTTCGTCGGAGAGGGGAAATTCCTCGGAGTTCAGGTTCGGAAACGTGCCGAGCGGCGTGAAGTAATCTTCGCCGCCATGGACGGTTTTGGCCGCGTCCAGCAGCAGGTAGACCAGGGCGGGGTGCATGGTGTCTTTGGCCACGAGCAGAGCCGTGGCGGCCAGCAGGGTGACATCGGCCTGTGGAAGATCGTTGACGATGCTGGTCGAGGCGCGTGGAAAAATAATCTTGGAGAGAGACGGGAATTTTTGCACCAGGGCATCGGCCTGGGCAAAGCTCATCAGCTTTAGATTGCTGTTCAGCAGCGTTGTCTGCATCGCAGCATCGGGTCTGCCGATAAAGAAAGCTGCATCCAGTTGGCCATTTTCGAGGCCTTGATAGGCCTTGACCGCATCCATTTGCAGCAGCGTGGTGTTCTCGCCGGTGACGCCACTATAGTCGAGCAGCACCTGGGCGACGTTAAGCAGGCCGCTGCCGGGAACACCTGTCGCAATCCTCTTGCCGCGCAGTTGCGCCAGCCGGTTGACGGTCGCTTCGCCGCGATAAAACACCCAGATCGGTTCATATGAAACGGCTGCGATGGTTTGCAGGTGGTCAGTTTCTTTTGGACTGGTGGTGCCTGACTGGATAAAGCCCACTTCGTATTCGCTGTCCGGATTCGCCAGCCGCTGATAATTTTCAATCGACCCGGACGAACTGCGAATATCAAGCGTGATGCCGTCGCGCTTGAGGACGGGGGCGTAGCGATCGGCAAAGCCGCGATAGATGCCCTTGTCCGCCCCGGTCGTGATGACGATCGTGCGCTGGATGGCGGGCTTGAGTACGGTCGCCGTTGCCCAGCCTATTGCCGCTAGCAACACTATCGCGCCAATGATGAGCAGCCGCCGGCGCCGCGGTGTCATGGGGGCTTTCTGGCTACGCTGAAGCGCAGGGTTGTGCTTGGGCATTGTGCTGTCCTTCCCCTCTGTGCTCTCTGGTTGAGCCTGATATTCTGCACCGTCGGCATGTTTGCTCCACGGAAAAAACGATTCTGGTTGTCGGGTCCTGTGCGCGGTGTCTTTCCTGGGGATCAGGGAAGGAAACGTACCTCATCCCGAATGGCTGGCCACCCGCCTGGATTTCGCCTGGCGCGCGAGCATGTTCAAAGCCTCGACAAATGCAGAGAACACCATGGCCGCATAGATGTAAGCCTTCGGCACGTGTGAGCCGAAGCCTTCCACGATCAGTGTCATGCCGATCACGAGCAGGAAGCTGGGCGAGCAGACAGTCTATGGAGCGAGTAACAGCCGCTTTGGAACGGACCAACTTGTCGTTAGGAGTCCAACTTTGAATTTTCGCCAGCTCCCATCTGGTCGCCGGCATGTCGTGCAGCGAGCGGACGACGCCCCATCGCCACGCTCGCGGTGCGCCATGACCGGCACCGATGCAACTGTCAGATATTCTGGACTACGGCCCGACTCGCAGAATCAGCCCAGAAGAGACCTGCACCATCAGATAGTCGCCGCCGACGCCGACCCAGGAATAGCCGCGCGGAGGCGGAGCAAGCCGGTAGGCGCGCCAGTCATCGATCACATACTGTCGATCGCGGTATTCGGGAGGCAAACGATCACCCTTGCGCCAGTGTCCGGGCGCGTTCGCCGAGTTGCCCGGACCCTCGGGGTCGTGTCCCGGTGGAACCTGTTTCGGGCCGTGCCCCTTTGATCCTTGACCGTGATTGCCTTTACCAGGGTTGTCGTGCGGCGGTTGCGCGATAGCGAGTGACGATGCCAGCATACCCGTGACCATCAGCGACGCGAGAAGTATGCGGGATTTCTTCATGACTTATCTCCTGTCAGATTCGCAGCATTGGGGTTTGGGGAGGCAATGAAACGGACAAACGGGTTAAATCCGGTCAGGTCTGTATATTAGTGGTCGCAGCCAATCGGCGCATAAAATCTTGATGGCGTCCTCGTGCGCGTTGCCGGCGAGTACGATGCGATGCCTCCATTGGCTTCTGGCTCCCCGTGAGTCCAGTAGCGGACGATCAAAAGTTCTATGCGCCTGACTGCGATTCGGCAATTGGAACCATGCGCCGGCAACAATGCCTTTGTAAATCTCCGCACTTCTCCATTCAGATAATCAGGCCCATTAGCCCGTGCTGACTGCCGCCCGGGGGGCGATACCATTCGAGACCTGGGCTTCGAGTTCATCCAGTTGCCGCAGCAGGCTGTCCAGCGAGCGCAATTGCGCATTGGTCAGGTGCTGTGCATCGAGCAGTTGATGAAGCCGCCCGCGCCAGTAGGCGCCCGGCAGAATCGGTCCCGCGAGGTCCCCGATCATTGATGCGCCCATCACCCGCGCAAGATGTGCGATTTCGAGGTCGAATAACGTGGCCATGCTTTCCCTCACAACGTTCGTTCTTGTTATGTAACGAAGAGCTACTACAACCCTAGTCCAAATGCCGCAGATTAACAATTGGGTCGGTTATCAGTCGCTTTGCTAAAGCCGGGAGCCCGTCGTCCCAATAATCCATGCTGCATCACATGCAAACTGACATGCAGAATTTCTCCCGGCATGACAGAAAATGTTAAAAATTTCGGTTACTGGTTGTTGCAATTTGCTCGATCTACTTACAGAGCGTTTCCGTATCCTTCAGCACACAACAATACAGGAGGATTCCCCATGAACACGGTACTTAAAACGCTGACGTGCGTGCTGGCGTTTCCACTCGTGCTTGCCGGATGTGGAGGCGGCGGTGGTGATGGCGGCAGCACCGCCACCGGCACGCTCCATGTCCAGATGACAGACTCACCGTCGTGCGGTTTCGACCATGTCTATGTGACGGTCAGCAAGGTTCGTGTCAACACGAACGCGCAGGCCGGTGACACCGACGGCGGCTGGACTGACGTGGCATTGTCGAGTCCGCAGAAGATCGATCTGCTGTCGCTGACCAACGGCGTGCTGGCCGACCTTGGACAAACCGCATTGCCCGCCGGCCAGTATCAGCAGGTTCGTCTGGTGCTCGCGCAGAATCAGGGCAGTACGCTGGCGAATTCGATTGTTCCGACCGGCGGCAGCGAGCAGCCGCTCGACACGCCAAGCGCCGCGCAAAGCGGCTACAAGATCATCCGGCCGTTCACGGTTCAAACCAACACGCTGGTCGATCTCGTACTCGACTTCAACGCGTGCAAATCGATCGTCCAGAAAGGTAACGGCTCGTACAGTCTGAAGCCGGTCGTGACCGCGACGCCGACGGTCGTGAGCGGCACGATCTCCGGCTACGTCGCGCCGGCCGAAGCGGGGGCCGGCGTTTATGCGGAGCAGAACGGCCACGTCATCAAGGGCACCGTTGCCGACAGCAACGGACAGTTCGTGCTAACACCGCTCGAGCAGAGTTCGACCAACGGCAACTATGATGTCGTCATCGTGCAGAATAACGTTGCGACGGGTATCGTGCGCTCCGTGCCGGTCGTTGTGAATACGTCGACGGTCGTGGCCACGTCGTCGGCACCGATCGTGCTGCCGGCATCCGTCATGCACGTCGCAAGCGGGACAGTTCTGCCGGTCAGCGCGCAAGCCATCGTACGGGCACTGCAATCGATTAGCGGCCTCAACTACGAAATCACCAGCGCGAACGCCAATCTGGATAGCGGTGCCTACGCGATGAACCTGCCAGCCGCCGCACCACTGATCGGCACTTATTCGGGGAGCCTGCCGGTCGCGCTGGCCCCGGTCGCAAGCGTCGCTGGACAGTACACCGCAGAAGCCGATAGCGCGAGCGGAGCGACCCAGTCGTCCGCGGTCAATGTATCGACAACCGATCAGGCCAACGTCAACTTCAGTTTCTAAGGATCACTACGCGATGAAGAAGGAAGGGCGCAAGCCCTTCCTCGGGGAACCCCATGAAAAAAATCTTCTGTCTTCTGACGGCAGGTGCCGCCCTGTTGGGCGGTTGTGCGCTGTATGTGCCTGATTCGCCGGGCATGCTTGTCGTGCCGCAAGGCGGGCCACAAGGTGGTCCGGGCAACGGTTTCTGTCCGCCGGGACAGGCGAAGAAGGGGAATTGCTGACGAGAAGAAAGATGGAACACAGAGGGCGCCCGCGGGCGCCCTCTGTGTTTCATCAAGTCGAATGGCTGATTGCGATGTGCTGGCTGTGGTGAGGCTTCGCGCTCACCCGCGCATGCGAGTGTGAACGCGCATGATCTGTGTGAGCCGCGTGAAGACTCCGACTGCTCGTTTGCGCGTCGGCGCGGTCCGCCTGCGTGTCCGATCGATCCGCCGCGCGGGCAAGGCCGGCATCGCGGTCGGCTGAGCTAAAGCCGTTGGTATTGCTGACTCCCTTGCTGCTCATGTGGCCGGCGGACAAGCCGCCCGCGTTGCCGCCCAGACCACCGTGTCCGGCCCCCCCGCTGCTTCCCGCTCCGCCGCTTCCACCGTTTCCGCCTCCATTGCCACCCGCTGCCGCAAGGGCTGACACGGACGCAAGTGCCACGAGGCTTGCGGCAATCCATTGCACTGGTTTCATTTTCGCCTTCCCAAAGTCCACCTGAATGCTTCGATTGTACGAACGGCGCGCGCTGGTAACCCCGAACACTTGTAATCAACTGTAAGTGGCGTGGTCTCGTCGCCACGGATCAGGCCTCGATTCCTAGGCCGGTTGCGACAAACCAGGCAGGTTGGCTCCGAACCAGATGTGGTTGGTGCCCGGTAGCAAAGTACGGAAGCAAACGCGGCGGATGGCGGCCATCGTCAATACGCGAACGGTCGGTTAGGCCAATTTCAGGTGTCAAAGCTGGTTTTCCGAACGTCTGCTCCGCACCTGCTACCTGACGCCTGCTAGTCGGAATGGCAAAGGTTTCTTCAGGGTCGATCCCGGAAGTGCGACGCCAGCCTCACACCGATCCAAGGTACTTACGCGCGTCGTCGCTCGACAGTACGCCGCGGTCCTTGCGGTTCGCGGCGCTAGCCGCGTAGATGTCCTTGCGGGCGTGCGTGATGCCCAGCGGCTCGAAACCATTGCCCGGGTTGAATGCCATCTGGTTGATGCACGCTTCGTCATCGGCTGAGGGCGGTGACGGGATCTCCAGCTCGCCGATCGCGATCGGCGTCCCCGCCCATGCAACGGATGCATCGTTTACCGGGGTGCTTTCTTCATCAGCGAAGAGCTGCACGCAGAGTTGCCACTTGAGCGGACCTTTCTTCAATCGGTTCAATAGGTCTTCGCGTAGGTAGTTGTCGCTGTAGCGATCGCCGTCTGTGCCGTGCACGGCTGCATCGTCGGGTTGAAGCGAGTATTTGATGGCCGCTGCGCCCAGCTTGACAACCGAGCCCCAGAACCGCTCGGTCGCCAAACTTTCGACTGAGCGCAGCTTCGTCTCCTTCGCCAGAATCGCGACGATACGGGCCGTCTCGATGGGTCCCAATTTGCCACTGAACACCTCCATCGACGCCACCTCCAGTGCGCTAACCGTGCCATTCGCGATCTGGGCGACGAGGATATCGGCGAAGTCCATGAACTGCACCGCGTTTCTCGCGTGCGAGCGGCCACCCTCGTTGGTCATGAGGAGATCGGTTTCGGTGCCCTGCTGGGTGAAGAACTTGATGGCGACGCCCCGCACGTCGGCGGCCTTGTCGGAAAAGGGGCAGGGCTGGCCGTTCGAAAAGCGGCAGGCGGCGCGATAGGAAAGTGACGGCGCCAGAGCGTCCTGTTTCGCGAAGGGTCCCTGCTTCAGCGCGGGGGAAATCGTGTCGAAGATCCGCAGCGTGCCGAAGGCGCCAAGCGTTTGCTTCTGGTGCTGGCCCCGATCGACGCGTCCGTCCAGACGAGTCTTGCTACTGGCTGCGAGCGTCGCTTGTTGCGCTTTGATCTTCTCGACGAGGACGGCGATTACATTGGCGTCATCAGGCTGGTCGATCCAGCCGGTGCCGCGTTCTTCTGTATCGTTTGCCATGCTCTGCCTCCATCAAGGGTTCGTCGCGCCGGCAACGCCTTCGTGCGCACGCTTTGGTACGTACTAGCGTTTCGGTAAATCGCTTGCCATGCCCACTGCCAGCTTCGATAGGCGATCAGCGAGTGGAGAAGTGCCTGCAGGTGCTAGAAAAGATCCAACTTTGCCTTACGTCTTTGGTTGCGTGGCTTGGGCTCGACACCCACGCGCCAGTCGCGCGCGAGGACGAGCTTCGTCATTCTTTCGGCGATGGATTCAAACGCCGGATCGTCTTGCGGTACATAAAGCCATTTGCCCAACACGGGATGCGGCTGCAAAGCGGGCATTTCATCAATGAGCGCAGCGTGGCGTTCTTGCGATGTGCACACGAGCAAACCATTCCACGGCTTGTCGCGATCGGCGACAACCAGACACAACAGGCCATCGATGTATGCGGCATCGCTGCCGAACATCCTCTTGCGCATGTAGGTCGAATCGCGCTCGAATGCTTCGAAGATCCAGACGAGCGAGTTCCTGATGGAGGAGGGCATTGGCGTGAAGTCGGTGGTTACGGAAGCGAGGATGAGCTTACATAATATAGCGGTCAATCTTTCAGGTGTATTTGCTTCGTAGTGGTCGGGGCAGTCAGCTGAGCGGGACGATTCTCGCTGCTCACAATGCCCCGAATGTCGCCGGCACGTCGTCCATCAGCTTGTCCAGCGTGACTGGAAGATTTCGTATCCGTTTGCCGGTTGCATGATAAACAGCGTTCGCAACCGCAGCCGCCAGGCCGGTCACACCGATCTCGCCGATACCGCGTGCACCGAATTCGCTCAGGTGGTAGTCGGGATAGTCGAGCAGGATCACATCGATCTCCGGCTGGTCCGCGTGCACCGGCACGATGTACTCCGCGTAGTTGTTGTTCACAGGCAGGCCGTTGCGCGAATCGTATTCGGCCGCCTCGAACAGCGCCATCCCGATGCCCATCACAATGCCGCCTTCCACCTGATTGCGGGCCGCCAACGGATTGACCACCTTGCCGACGTCGATTGCGCTGACCACCCGTGCCACGCGCAACCGGGAAATGCCAGGATCCCAGCGAGCTTCGACAAAGTGCACGCCGAACGATCTGAACGAATAGCGGGACATGTCGGCCGCCTCGCTGTGATACCAGCCTTCCGCGCGGGCGAGACGCTGGCTCGCCAGGATGCCGGCGAATGAAACCTGCTTGTTACCGTCCGAGAGCGCGCCGTGCCCCACGACAAGCGAGTCCGGTTTGACGCCCGAAAACGGGCCTGACTCTGCAACGGCGTATTGCTTCAAGTGCTTGAGCGCTTCACGCGTCGCCCCGGCGATCGCCGACATCGCGCTGGCCGTCGCCCACGATCCGCCCGACACTGGTCCGGCCGGAAACGACGAACTGCCCAGTTCGACCTCGACTTTTTCCAGCGGCAGGCCGGTCAGCTCGCTAACGGTCTGCGCGACGATCGTATACGTCCCCGTCCCGATGTCCTGCAAACCGCACTGCGCGAGCGCCGTGCCGTCGGCACGCAACGTCACACGCGCCTCTGTCGGCACGCGGTAGGCTTCCCAATTGCACGCAGCCATCCCGTAGCCGATGATCTCGTCGCCCTCGCGCATCGAACCGACAGCCGGATTGCGTCGATGCCAGCCGAAGCGCTCGGCCGCGCGCGTCATCGCCTCCGGCAGATGATTACTCGACCACGGCAGCCCGCTGCTTTCATCGAGCGTGGACAGATTGAGCTGACGGAAGGCCAGCGGGTCCATGCCGATGGCGAGCGCCATTTCATCGATGGCCGATTCCAGCGCAAACAGACCAGGCGCCGCGCCGGGCGCACGCATCGACGTAGGCGTGCCGCGGTTGACGGCGCTGCGGTTATGCGTGACCAGCACGTTTGGACACGAGTACAGGCTCCTGGTCATGCCGCCACATGCCTCGGTGTAGTCGTCGACGGTCGAGGTGCTGTTGTACGACTCGTGGCTGATCGCGACCAGTCTGCCGGCGGTGTCGGTCGCGAGCTTCACGTGCTGGATCGTTTCGGGCCGGTGGCCGACCGTCGTAAACATCTGCGCGCGCGGCACGACGAGTTGCACTGGCCGGCCGGTCATCCGGGCCGCCGCACAGGCCGCGATTGAGTGCGGCCACGGCCAGAGCTTGCTGCCGAAACCGGAGCCGATAAACGGTGCGCGCACCTCCACCTGATCCGCGGTCAAGTCGAACACATTGGCAAGCACATTGCGATGATTGAGCACGCCCTGACTCGATTCGTAGACGATCAGCCGTCCCGCTTGCCAGTAAGCGGTCGTCGCGTGCATCTCCATCGGATTGTGCGTTTCGACGGGCGTCGTATAGGTCTGCTCCAGACGATGCGCGCCCGCCTGGAATCCAGCCTCCGAATTGCCGCGAGAATGCCCGCGCGGACCGCTACGCGAGCCGTGCGCATCGAGCGCCTGCGCAAGACTCTTCACCGCGTCGGCCACAACGTAGTCCACCTTCACGCGATACGCCGCCGCGCGCGCATGCTCGAACGTATCCGCCACGACGAGTGCCACGAACTGACCCGGATAGTAGACCTGGTCGTCCTCGAAAGGCAGCCGGTGTTCGTCCACTTTCCCGGACGAAAGGATTTCGGCGAAATTCAGCGGCGCGTCGGGCGTCCGATGCAGCTTCAGGATGTTGCCGTGATGCAGGACGTTCACGACGCCGGGCATGCGCCGGGCCTCGTCGTCGTGGATCGCCTGGATTTTACCGCTGGCGATCGTGCTGTAGACGCCATACGCGCACAGCATGCCGCCGACCGGATGATCCGCAGCGTAAAGCGCTTTGCCGCTCACCTTGAGGCGGCCGTCGATACGTTTGTGCGGGGTGCCGATGATCGGGGCGCTCATGAGATATCCTGGGCAGTGAGGTCGCGCAGATTGCGAACGATGGCCTGCTGGCCGAGCGGCACCTTGTACGCGTTGTGCGCGTACGGACGAGCATCCCGGAACGCGATGCTCGCTGCACGTGCGTAAGCATCCATCGATGCAACCTGTCCCGCGAGCGACGCCTCGGCCTCGTGGGCGCGCCACGGCTTGGTACCGACACCGCCCATCGCGATACGCGCCTCGCGGATACGCCGTCCCTCCAGTACGACGATAACCGCGCTCGATGCCAGCGCGAACTGGTACGACGCGCGATCGCGCAGCTTGAGATAACCGGACTTGCTGCCGGCAAGCGGCGCATCCAGCGTGACGTGGGTGATCAACTCGTGCGGTTGCAGCGCGTGTTCCTTCCAGGGCGTATCGCCCGGCAGCAGATGAAAGCCGGCGATGTCGATCTCGCGCGATCCCTGCGGTCCTTGCACGGCGATCCGGGCGCCGATCGCCGTCATCGCCACGCACATGTCCGATGGATGCGTCGCGATGCAGTGATCGCTCGTGCCGAGCACCGCATGTACGCTGCGGTTGTGTCCGTCGATCGCCGCGCACCCCGAGCCTGGCTCGCGCTTGTTGCATGGCGAGAGGCCGTCACGGAAGTAGTTGCAGCGTACGCGTTGCATGACGTTGCCGGCCGTCGTGGCCTTATTGCGCAACTGGGTCGACGCGCCGGCCAGGATCGCCTGCGACAGCACCGGATAGCGCTCGCGCACCAGCGGATGCCGCGCGAGGTCCGTGTTCGTCACCAGCGCGCCGATCCGCAAACGGCCATCGGGCAGGGGTTCGATCTGCTTGAGCGGCAGTCGATTGATATCGACCAGGTGGTCCGGACGCATGACGTCCAGCTTGACCAGATCCAGTAGCGTCGTGCCGCCGGCCAGATAGGAGGTCTGACCGCCGTGGGCATGCCGGCTGACGGCCTGCGCGGCGGAGTCTGCACGTGCATAGTCGAAGTTACGCATCAGGCAACGCCTTCATCCTGGCGCGGGCGGACTGGATCGCTGCCAGAATGTTCCTGTAGGCCGCACAGCGGCAGATGTTGCCGCTCATCGCTTCGCGAACGCTGGCATCGTCGGCGGGAATGTTCGGATCGCGAAGTATCGCCACTGCGCTCATCATCTGACCGGACGTGCAATAACCGCACTGATACGCGTCGTGCTCCCAGAACGCCTGCTGGACCGGGTGCAGTTCGCCGCTGCGCTCGAGGCCCTCGATCGTCGTGACGCGGTCGCCCTCGTGCTGGATCGCCACCGACAGGCACGCATTGACCGCGCGGCCGTTGACGTGCACCGTGCAGGCGCCGCATTGGCCATGATCGCATCCCTTTTTGGTGCCCGTCAGGTGCAGGCGGTCGCGCACCACATCCAGAAGGATCGCATTGGCCGGCACATTTAGCGTATGCGTCTGACCGTTCACGTTGAGCTGGATGCGGTGCTCGCCTGCGGAGGGATTCCCGGCATCGTCAATGGGCTTGGACGGCTCATCGCGCGTGGCGCCTCCGGCAGGAGGCAGCCATGACGTCGCCGTCGCACTGACGACGCCGATCTTCAGGAAGTTGCGCCGCGACGGCCGGTGTGCCGTCTCGTTCGCTCGCTCGGGCAGGGGGGCTTTGTCTGTATCCGGAAAACTCTCTGGCATGCTCGACTCCTTGCTTTCACACCTTCAAAGTACTTACCCTTCCTGGCGCGTAGGCCGGAACAGGATTTCGTTCACGTCGACTTCCGGCGGTTGACTGATCGCGAAGGCGACTGCGCGCGCGAACGATTCGGCGGGGATCGCGTACTGCTCATAGAACTTGTTGATGAAGCCGGCAACATCGGGCTCGGTGATACTGTTCGGGAGTTCCGTTGCCACCGCGCCAGGCGAGATCACCGTCGTGCGAATGTCGTAGGGTTTTACTTCCTGTCGCAGCCCTTCGGACAACATCAGGACGGCGCTCTTGGTAGCCGCATAGACGGCGCTGCCGGGCCGGACTGTACGGCCGGCGACGGACGAGACATTAATGATCTGGCCGCTCTTCTGCTGCTTCATGTACGGCAAAGCAGCAGCGATGCCGTACAGCACGCCCTTGATATTCACGTCGATCGTCTGGTTCCAGTCGTCGATTTTCAGACGCTCAAGCGGAGAGTGCGGCATGAGTCCGGCATTGTTGATCATGACGTCTATGCGTCCGAAGGTCTGCACCGCTGCGTCGACGAGTGCTTTAACGTCTTCGTGGCGGGTGACGTCGGTTGCGACGGCGATTGCCTTGCCGCCATTGCGGACGATATCTTCGGCGAGCGACTGAATGCGCTCGGCGCGCCGTGCGCCTAGCACGACCTTTGCGCCCTGTGCGCTCAGATGCCGGGCGGTCGCCTCGCCCAGCCCGCTGCTCGCGCCCGTAATCACGATGACTTTGCCTTCAATATTCGATCCCATACACCTTCTCCGCTTTGAACCTGCAGGCACCAATCGGCCGTCGAGCGGAAGGCCCGTCGGCTAACGCAATTCATACATGCCGAAGACACCGACAGCGCCCGCGGAATGCCGGTCGGCGTGGAATATCTTCGATCTTAGTTTGTTGCGCCATGCATTAACAATGCAGGTAAAATTTCACGGGGTATTAAGGAAAATTCATCTATGCTGCGCGCCGGGCTTTCGGAACTGACTGCATTCATCACTATTGCCGAGCACCGAAGCTTCCGCGCGGCCGCGCGAGAGCTTGGCGTTTCGCCGCCGGCGCTGAGCCACGCGATACGAAATCTCGAAGAAAGTCTCAATGTGCGGCTGTTTAACCGAACGACCCGGTCGGTGGCGCTGACCGAGGCGGGCGAGCACCTTCTGCGGCGCGTAGGTCCCGCTCTCGCGGATCTGGAGGACGGAATCAACGAGGTGGCGTCGGCAGGCAACCGTCCGTCCGGGTCGATACGGATCAGCGCGGCCGAGGCTGGGGCCAGACCGCTGGTCCTTCATGTTCTCCCAGACTTTTTGGCCACTTATCCCGACATTCACGTTGAAATTGTCGTGGATACCCGGCTCGTGGATATCGTGGCGGATGGTTTCGACGCCGGCATACGTCTCCTTGAAGACGTGCCGCGCGACATGATCGCTGTCAGGTTCGGACCCGAGCTAAGGTTTGCCGCAGTGGCATCGCCAGCGTATCTCTCTCGCCACGAGCCGCCAAAAACGCCTCAGGATCTTGCGCAGCACCGATGCATCCGCTTCCGGTTCGTCAGTGGCGCCCTCTACCGCTGGGAGCTTGAATATCGCGGCAGCAGCGCCAGCATCGATGTCGCCGGGCCGATGACGCTTGGAAACACGAACCTGATGGTCGATGCGGCACTGGCCGGCATCGGCATTGCGTGGGTCCCGGATTACCACGTTACAGAACATCTGGCATCGGGCAGGCTGATCCACCTGCTTCCTGACTGGAGCCCTTCCTTATCGGGCCTGTGCCTTTACTATCCTGCTAACCGGCACCCGCCGGCAGCGCTCAGATTGTTTTCGCAGGCTGTGCGTGAATGGGCGAGTGCCGAATTGCGCTAGATTTCAGCTACGGGCCATCTCCTCGCCGACGTGTTCGAAGAAGGCTTTGACCTTGGCCGAATGCCGACGCTCACGAGGGCTCACCACCTGGATGGGGATGGCGGGCGGCGCCCAATCCGGCAAGAGCTGCTGCACCTCGCCGCTCGCGAGTTCCTGATCGAAAAGCCACATCGGTGAATAGCCGATGCCCATTCCAGCGAGGACCGACGCCCTCATCACCTCGCTGCTGTTGGTTTGCAGGTTACCTTCGACGCGCACGACGCGCGTCGTTCCCGCGGGTTCAGACGCTCCCGACCCGGCCGTAAAACGCCAGTCATTGCGCATGGGCAGCTCTGTGTAGACGATGCAGTTGTGCTGCAACAGGTCTTCAGGATTGGCGGGCGCTTTTGTTCCTTTCGGCAGTGAACGCAGGTAACTGCGATGGGCCACGAGCATCCGGTAGGTCGTCCCCACGCGTCTCGCGATCAGGCTGCTATCCGGCAGGTCGCCAATCCGCACGGCCACGTCGATTCCCTGTTCCACCAGGTCGATGAAGCCGTCATGAAGACGCAGGTCGATCTTCACGCCGCGATGCGCGGCCAGAAACGACTGAATCATCGGCATGAGCTTGAGGCGCCCGAAGCCCACCGACGCCGCGATCCGCAGCCGCCCTGTCAATTGCTGCTCGCCACGTTGCAAGGCGCCCTCGGCCTCCGCGATCTCCGCAACCAGGCGCCGTACCTGGTCGAAATAGCGCTCACCTTCTTCCGTCAGCGCGAGCGACCGCGTGGTGCGTGTCAATAACTTCGCGCCAAGCTCGCGCTCCAGCGCCGCAACCTGTTTGCTCACCGCGCTCTGTGTCGTGTCGGACTCGTGGGCCACCGCCGAAAAGCTTCCCGCCTCGACGACGCGCACGAAAGTCTTCATGGCCTGCAGCTTGTCCATTGGCGCTCCATATATGCCTGATGGGAATGAGTCATATGAGCATACACCGTCTATATCAGCCGTTTGGAATCAGTCAAAGTTCAGCCATCGCAAACGCGATTCAACACAACCCCACCCAAGGAGCACTGACATGAACCAGCCCGTCGTCCTCATTACAGGTGCATTGACCGGAATCGGCCGTGCCACCGCTATCGCTTTCGCCCGCGAAGGAAACCGTGTGGTCGTCAGCGGCCGCCGCGAAGAGGCAGGCCAGACACTCGCCGCTGAACTGCGCGCCCTCGGTGCCGAAGCTGAATTCCTGCGCGCCGACGTGCGTTTTGAAGCCGAAGTCCGCAACGTCGTCGAGCAGACCGTCGAGCGTTTTGGCCGCATCGATGTGGCGGTCAACAATGCCGGTACCGAAGGCCAACTGGCGCCCATCGTCGAGCAGTCGGCGGCCAACTACGAAGACACGTTCGCGGTCAACGTGCTGGGCACGCTGCTGTCCGTCAAGCACGAGATGCGCGCGATGCTGGCCCAGGGCTCGGGCTCGATCATCAACCTCTCGTCGATCGCGGGCCAGGTCGGTATTGCGGGCGCTTCGGTTTATGCGGCCAGCAAGCACGCGGTCGAAGGCATCACGAAGAGTGCGGCTCTCGAAGGCGCCACCGCTGGCGTGCGCGTCAACGCCGTGGCTCCCGGCCCGGTGGCTACCGAGATGCTCGACCGCTTCGCCGGCGGCAGCGAAGAGGGCAAGGCGAGCTTCCTTGCGACGATACCGGCGCGACGCGCCGCCACCCCGGACGAGATCGCGCAAACCGTCGTGTTCCTCGCCAGCGACAAGGCGCGCTACCTCACCGGGCAGAGCATCGCGGTCGACGGCGGCTACACGGCGCAATGACGCGCCGGCTAACCCGCTTTATCACACGATTTTTTTCAACCCAGGAGAACCAGCATGACCACCATCAACGTCCCGACTCGCGACGAAGTGTCCCCGGCCAACCAGGCCATTTTCGACAAGCTCAAGAGCAGCCTTGGCAGCGTGCCCAATCTGTACGCCACGCTCGCTTACTCTGAAAACGCGCTCGGCAACTACCTCGCCTTCCAGAACGCGAAGAGCAGCATCACCGGCAAGGCCCGCGAAGTCGTCAACCTCGTCGTGAGCCAGGTGAACGGCTGCGAATATTGCCTCGCTGCACATACTGTCATCGGCAAGATGAGCGGTTTCACCGACGAGCAGATTCTCGAGATCCGTAGTGGCAAGGCGAGCTTCGATACGAAGCTCGACGCACTGGCGCGGCTCGTGAAAAACATCGCGATCAACCGCGGACACGCCGATCAGACGCTGGTCGAGGCGTTCTTCGCCGCGGGCTGGACCAAGGCCAATCTGGTCGACGCGATCGTCGTCATCGGCGACAAGACGGTGACCAACTATCTGCACGGAACGACACGCGTGCCGGTCGACTTCCCGGCCGCTCCGCAGCTTTCAGCCTGATCGTTGCCATCGGATGAGCCTCGGACGTCACGCGATACGCGCGATGTCCGCCTCGCCCGGTCAATTGAAAGAAGTGATACGAATGAGCATTTTATCGAGTATTTAAGGCCTTATAAGGATCATCCCTTCGTCTTAAAGTGAAGACTCCTACCCCCTGATGAAGGAGTAACACCATGAGTCGTATCACCGTACCCGCAGTTGAGTCCGCCACTGGCGCGACTGCCGAAGTCTATGCCCAGGTCAAGAAGGCCGCAGGCAGCATCCCGAACCTGTTCGTTGCGCTAGGCGCGCTGTCGCCCGAAGTGCTCAAGGCGGTGCTGAATGCCGAAGGTGTTCTGGCTTCCGGCACGCTCAGCAAGCAGGAAGTGGAAACGATCAAAGTGCTGGTCAGTGAGCTCACCGGATGCGACTACTGCGTGGCTGCACACACGATGCTGGGCAAGATGACGGGCCTATCACCAGAGACGCTCAGGCTGATCCGCGCGGGCCAGCCTACCGGGGACGCGAAGCGCGACGCGTTGGTGCGCTTTGTGCGGAACCTGCAGCAAACCAGCGGCACGATCCGCGCAGACGAGTTCGCGGCGATCAAGGCGGCCGGCTTCACCGACGTGCAGATTGCGGAGATCTCATTGGGCATCGCACTGATAGTGTTCACGAACACCTTCAACCGCATTAACGACACCGACCTGGACTTCCCGCCGGTCAAGTAGTGCGCAACGGGGCAGGCGTTCTTTTGTGGCGCCTGTTCCTTTCGCTGCAGGTATTCGGCAAGCGTGACGAACCGACGAGCGGGATGTGGGGCGAGCCGCGTGGACGAATACATCGCAATTTATACGGACATAGTGTGAAAGATCATGAACATTCATTTCCGAGTGGCAGAAAGGAGCAGCGGGTCTTATCTGCATCTGGCATTTTTGAGGTGGTCGATGGTGGCCATCTTCATCTGGTTCGGGATACAGAAATTCACGCCCTATGCGGCCGACGCCATCGCGCCGTTGATCTCACACAGTCCGTTTATGAGTTGGTTGGGCGTGTTCGGCGTGAGAGGCGAAGCCCGGGTTGTGGGGACAATCGAACTGACGACAGCGGCAGCCCTAATCGTCGGATCGGTGATTCCGGCGGTGTCCGCTTTAGGAGCGGCGATGGCGAGCGCCACTTTCCTTCTGACGACGTCCTTTGTTCTCAGCACGCCGGGTATCACGCAAATTAGCCCGACCGGTTTCCCGATCATCTCGACGTTGCTGGAGCAGTTTCTGTTGAAGGACATCGCCCTGTTGGCCGCATGCGTAACGCTGCTTCTCGCCTCGTTGTCACTGCGTGCCGAGGCTCCGGGAGGGGCTCGCAATTAGCAACCTCGGTGCGCGGGACCGGCCTGGTCCCGCGCACCGGACAATGCCGAAGGTTCTTCGGCCCTTCTCATTCCGGGACACGCGCCGAACGGCGCCAATCCCCCGGTGTGATGCCCATGCGCTGCGTGAAGGCACGTCTGAAGGCCGCGAGGGATTGATAGCCCACGACTTCGGCCACGGTTTCGGTGGAAGTCGACGGCTTCTTCAATTCGTTGGCCGCCAGGGTCATCCGGATATCGGTCAGCAAATCACTCGCAGAACGCCCCACCTTGTCCTGAAACTGACGAACCAGTGTTGCACGCGACATATTGCAAAGCTGCGCCAATTCAGGGAGGGTCCACGGATGCGCAGGCTCATTGAACATGGCCGTCAGCGCGGGCGCAAGGCGTGGATTCGCGGCGAGGGCCAACAGGCCGAAAGGCACTGCATTCGACTCGCTGGCCGTGCGCAATGTCAGCGCGAAAAGCGCTGCCGACAGGGCGTTGAGCATCGCATGGCCGCCCAGGTTAAATGTGGTCGATTCTGCGCGAATCAAACCGACCAAGGTTGCCAACTGGAGCGCAGTCGCATTCTGCTTTGCTGCATCGTCTTGCGCAGATGTCCGCACCACGAGCGTGGCGGGGAAATAGTCGCGCATCAAGCGATCGTGCGGGGGCGTGAGGACGAAGCGGCCGCAGAGCATATCGAGGCGTTCGCCGGTTCCACCGTTTTCACTGACTTCCACGTTCAAGCTTTCGCGCGTGCTGGCCGGCAAGGGCGCTGTGCCGCTACCGTCGTGAAGGACGTGCTCCGAGCCGTGAGACAACAGCAAGATATCACCCGCCACCAGGCGTTGTGGCGCACTGCCGCCCGGGGTCTCCAGTATCGCTGACCCGCCGAGCACGACGTGATAGGGCATCTCGCCGGCATTGGCGCGATCGTAAGCAATACGCCACGGCGCGCCATACAAGCAGCGGATTTCAAGCTGACCTCTGACGGGCATCATGACAAGCAGGCGGCTAAGCCAATCCAGACGAAGCATGGTGGTCCTTGTGGTGATACGAATGAGCATTTTAGTGACCCGCAAAAGACTGATCAAGCTCACTCGAGCGGCTTAAAATGGATAAGATTCTGAGGATGGCAGAAGTGGTGTACGCGGACTCCGATCCGGATCAGACGAAGAGCAGGGGCGAAGCGCGACGCCCAAACATCCGTTCGAGGAGGGACGACTGTGGACCGACTGACAGCGATGGAAACCTTTGTATGCGTGGTGGAGTCCGGTTCCTTTTCGGCTGCGGCGCGGCTGCTGAGCGTGGGGCAGCCAGCCGTTTCCAAGTCTATCGCCCAACTCGAAGAACGGCTCGGCGTTCGACTGCTGCTCCGCTCTACGCGGGGGTTGACGCCGACTGAGGCGGGGAACGCGTTTTACGAACGCGCGAAGCGCGCGATCGAAGAGGCCGACGAAGCGGAGTTTGCGGCAAGGGGATCGGCTGGCGCCCTCTCGGGTCGTCTCAGGATTTCAGCGGCAGTGACCTTTGCGCGGCTTCATATCGTCCCGCGACTCCCAACATTTCTCGATCGACATCCCGAACTGAACATCGACATCGTGCTCGACGATGAGAATATTGATCTGCTGGAAGGCGGTATCGACGTAGCGTTACGGATGGGGGTGCTCGGCGACTCGAACATGACGGCGCGCAAGGTCGGTCACAACCGGCGTTGCGTCGTCGGCACGCCAGCCTGGTTCGCGAAAGCCGGCGAACCACGGGTACCCGCCGATCTGCTATCGCATCACGCGATTGTGTATGAGCAAGGCGGCGGCGGAAACGTGTGGTCGTTCAGGCGGGGCAATACGGAGACGTCGATTGTCGTCGCCGGGCGCGTCCGCGTGAACGCGGCGGAAGGCGTGCGCGCAGCAGTGCTCGCCGACATGGGCGTCGCAATCGCGTCCGAATGGATGTTCGCGCCGGAAATTGCGAATGGCGCGGTAAAACAGGTGCTCGCTGACTGGGAATTGCCAGGCATCGACCTGTGGGCAGTTTTTCCGAGCGGACGCATGGTCGGTGCAAAAGCACGTGCTTTCGTCACGTGGGTCGAGGAGGTGTTCCGCGCGTTCGATACAGCGGCTTGACTCGATGAGCGTGCCCGCTGACCTCTCCCAGGTAGCGGGTCTTCAAATTGAAGCCTTACCGATCGAGGCGCCGCCATCGACCAACAGCGTTTGACCTGTAATGAAAGCAGCATCTTCGGACAGCAGGAAAATAATGGCTGCAGCGATTTCAGCCGGCCTGCCGAAGCGTTTCATTGGGACAGCAGCGAGGTAGCGCTGCTCGCCTTCGCTTCCCGGTGCGTTGTTGGCTCTAAAGAGTTCGGTTTCCGTGGGTCCGGGCGCCACGGAATTGACCGTGATGCCGGCGGTCGCCAGCTCAAGTGCCCAGGAACGTGAAAAGCTCACCAGGGCGGACTTGGCGGCAGCATAAGCGGTACGTTCCACGATGCCAAGGACAGTGAGGCTCGATATGTTGACGATTCGCCCCCAGCCCTGGGCGCTCATATTGGGCAGGAGCGCTTGCGCCGCCTGTATAGCCGGATGCAGATTGAGCGACATGACGGAGTCGAGTGTGTCCAGGTCGATGGCGCCCAGCCGCTGCGGTTTCACCAGCCCAACGTTATTGACCAGACCATCGAAGTGATATTCCGATGCAAGTTTGTCGAGCGTGGCCTGCGTTTTCACGCGGTCGGACAGGTCGACGGACACGAGCGTTCCTGGGAAATCAGGGTCGTCGCCATGACGTGCCAGTCCCACAACCCGGTGCCCGTCTGCGTTCAGCCGCTGTGCGACGGCCCGGCCGATGCCTTTGCTGGCACCCGTTACTAGAAAAGTGCGTGATTTCATGTTGTCTCGATGTTTAGACGCCCGTCGCCCGTTTGCTCTCGCCGACCTTGAAGCGTCGGGAGCGAAGCAGATCCGGCTTACGAAGCCGAGGCGACCTTGCGGCGGAGAACGGGCAACATGTCTTGCGGCTCAGGGCGGTGCGTGTAGTCCGGGTTCACTTCGGAGTACAGGATCGTTCCATCTTGCCCGACCACGTAGCGCGCCGGCATCGGCAGAGTCCAGCTATCGTCGCCGTTGAACGCCGGCAGGTCGTTCTTGAGGTTTTTGTACAGATCAACCAGATAGTCCGGCAGAGCAAAGCGGATGCCGAACGCGGCTGCGACGTCATTGTGCGTGTCGCTCAGGATCGGGAAGCCTAGCTTGTTAGTGCGGACCGACTTGCGGCTATTCACGGCATTCTGCGGTGAGATTGCGACCAGATTGGCACCTTCGGCTTTGAACGACGGCAGCGCTTCCTCAAGCGCCATCAGTTCAAGGTTGCAATACGGGCACCACACGCCACGATAGAAGCTGATGACGAGCGGCCCGCGTTTCAGCAGTTCGACAGACGACACAGGTTTGCCATCCGGGTCGTTGAGGGTAAATTCCGGCGCTACGTCGCCCGCTTTGAGAGCACGTTCAGCCTGACCAGACGCCACCAGTTCGGCCGTAGCGCGTTCCATGACCGGATGGATTTCCGGCGGAGCAAAGTATGGAGCCTTTCCGCCTTTGAAATCCGCTTTGAATGCGTCGAGTTTCGCTTGAAGTGACATGACAATCTCCTTCTTCAGACGGGGATGTGTTGAAGTTGTATTGCATTGCGTTGGACGGATAGTCCACCAATGCAAACGAGTGGAGAAGGCACGCCGGCCGAATAACAGTCATTCCGGCAAGGCATAAAGGTTTGTGGTACCCGGACAAGTGGGTCGCGGTGTGCCAGGCATGGGCGATCTGGATCGGCTTTAGTATTTATATTCGGACTACAAAAGATGCAATCTGTTTGCCCTTTACCGCTTGTTCGAGCTTGTGATACAGATCAAGCGGCCCACCGATCACTGGTCATTGAGGGGCGTGCGATCCGGGGCGGAAATACGCACCAGCAGCCGTCGTCGTGCCGAAAGAAAAAGATTGCACGGGAGCCGCTCGGAGTTGATGCTTCGACGTGCACGTAGCGTCTCCTATATTCGCGTAGACGCCCAAACTGGACTACGCGAATTTGAGTGTGCGGGGCAGGCGCAAGCCACTTTTCCACCAGGTAATGCAGGGACTTCTCGGCGGTGTTCATGGTCCTCTCCTTCGATCGCCCATCCCTCGCCGGCCGGAGACTTAAGTGCTGAGACCTGAGCCCATTGCGACGGGGATGACTACAGCCTAGGCCCTGCCGTCAATTAACGATAATTAATGTTTTTAACGATAACAATAAATCATTATTTATATATCGTTCTTCTTTGGCGAACGCGACTGCTCACTTGATACGCCGACACGAGCAGCCGGCGCTGGCTTGCGAGACATGAGGTCATCAGTGACCGAAGTAGATTGTGTGACTACCTTCGTTTGCCCGCGGCGCACCCGCCTGCGTGGAGCCATCCGACACACCGCCTACACCCGAGGAGGTTCCTGGCGCCGTGACATCCTGCGCTTGAAGACGCGCCTCGGCCGCCTGAATATCTGCTGGGTAGTACAGATCGTTGGCGGCCGGCCGGTATCCGGCCTGCTCGACTCGAACCAGATCCGCGCGGACTTCGGCGCGCGTCAACGGAGCAGTAGCGTCCTGTGCGAAAGAAGCAATCGGAGTGGCAAGTGCGCCGGCAATCAGCGCTGCATAGATAAGGGCTTTCATAGTGAATTACCTCCTGAACTTAGGTTTGGTCGGCATCGCGCCGCCATGGATGAAGCCTGCAATCTCACGACCTCGTGGAAACGGGAGTGCGTAACCCTTATTCTGCACAGCGAAGATTGATGCACACTGACGCTCACATTACATTGACGTTATGTTCGATCCGCCTTCAGGAATGACGGATCTGGCCGGGAAGAAGACCGCACCGGTGACAGTTAATCGACCCACGTCGCTGCCTTGCGCTCCGCAGCGCACGGAATGATCGGCAGCACCAGCCTGTTTCATTGCCTCACACACAAAACGGAACGGGTGGGACGGCAAATAGTGGGAAACACGCGTGAGATACATTTGCTCAGACACTAGGGAATGCCTACGCTTGAGCCGCTGCCGTCCAGCGTCGTAAAATCGTGGCACATCGGTTTGGGGCCCCAGCAATGTGTCTGGCTTCTCGTTGCGATTTCAGCCGCGGTTTCAGCCGCGATACCCGGCAATGCCCGGCGTTTTTTCGACCCGCTTCTCGCGATGAGACCAGCGGCGGTCGCGGAATTGTTGTTAAATCCGCGCCATGAGCCCGCTCATTTCCGTCAAAAGGCTCAGCAAGAGCTTTCCCGGCGTGAGGGCGCTTCACGAAGTCCAGTTCGAGCTCATGGCGGGTGAAGTCCATACGCTGGTGGGCGAGAATGGCGCCGGCAAGTCGACGCTGATGAAAATCCTCGCCGGCGTGTACACCCGGGATTCCGGCGAGATCCTCCTTGACGGCGAGCCGGTCGAGTTCTTAAGCCCGCGCGAGGCGCAGGCCATGGGCGTCTGCATTATTCATCAGGAACTCCAGTTGATGAATCATCTGACGGTCGCCCAGAATATGTTCATCGGCCGCGAGCCGCGCGGACGCTTCGGCCTGTTCCTCGACGAAGACAAGCTCAACGCGCAAGCGCGCGACATCCTTGCCCGCATGCATGTGACTCTCGACCCGCGTGCGGTTGTCAGCACCCTCACGGTCGCCAGGCAGCAGATGGTCGAGATCGCCAAGGCTTTGTCCTTCGATTCGCGCGTCCTGATCATGGACGAGCCCACCTCGGCGCTCAACGACGCCGAGATCGCCGAGCTCTTCCGCATCATCCGCGAACTGAAGAGCCGGGGCGTGGGAATCATCTATATCTCACACAAGATGGACGAGCTGAAACAGATTTCCGACCGCGTCACTGTGTTGCGTGACGGGGAATACGTGGCCACCGTCGCCGCCGGGGACACCAGCGTCGACGCGATCATCGGCATGATGGTCGGGCGAACTTTGATCGACGTCGCGCCTTCTAACAGCGCCGCGGACAAAGGCGAGGTCGCACTCGAAGTAAAAAATCTGAACGCCGGCCCGCTGGTCAGAGACGTGAGCTTCACGCTGCATAAAGGCGAGATACTGGGTTTTGCCGGCTTGATGGGCGCTGGTCGTACCGAGGTCGCGCGGGC
This sequence comes from Paraburkholderia sp. FW306-02-B, assembly GCF_058782725.1. Lineage (NCBI taxonomy): Bacteria > Pseudomonadati > Pseudomonadota > Betaproteobacteria > Burkholderiales > Burkholderiaceae > Paraburkholderia > Paraburkholderia sp. FW306-02-B. The sequence goes on along the minus strand of NZ_JBYSXZ010000002.1, from coordinate 2,847,437 downwards.
GGTGTTCGGCGCCGACCCGATCGAATCCGGCGAACTTGTCGTGAGAGGCGTGAAGGCGACGATCAGGACGCCGAGCGACGCGGTGGCGCGCGGTATCGGCTATCTCTCGGAAGACCGCAAGCGCTTCGGCCTTGCGACCAAAATGGACGTCGAATCGAATATCGTGATGTCCAACTTGCCCAAATTCCTGTCGCTCAACTTTTTCTTGCGCCGCGCTCAGATACGCCGGACGGCCTCCCATTTCATCAATCTGCTTGCCATTCGTACGCCCTCCGCGGCGCAGGAGGTGCGGCTACTCTCCGGCGGCAATCAGCAGAAAATTGTCATTGCGAAATGGCTCGAGCGCGACTGCGACGTGCTCTTCTTCGACGAGCCGACGCGCGGCATCGACGTCGGCGCCAAGAGCGAAATCTACAAGCTCCTGCGCTCGCTCGCCGGGCAAGGCAAGGCGATCGTGATGATTTCGTCGGAACTGCCGGAAATCTTGCGTATGAGCGACCGCATCGTCGTGATGTGCGAGGGCCGCATCACCGGCGAACTCTCGGCCACGGAGGCGACGCAAGAGCGCATCATGCAATTGGCGACGCAGCGCGAAACCTTAAAAGCGGCGTGAGCCTCGAGAGGAGAGGTCCATTTTATGACACTGCGATCGGATACTTCGGCGCTGGCTAACGAGGGGCGGCCGTCCGGCCTCAGAGCCCGCATCTTCGCGCCGGCCGCTCTGCAAAAGCTGCTCGCCTTCGCGAGCCTGATCCTGCTGCTGTTTTTTTTCAGCTTCGCCTCGCCCGCCTTCATGCAGACGGACAATATGCTCGGGATTCTGCAGGCGACGGCGGTCAACGGCGTTCTGGCGATCGCGTGCACGTTCGTCATCATCACCGGAGGCATCGATTTGTCGGTCGGCACGTTGATGACCTTCACGGCGGTCATTTGCGGCGTGTTTCTGACCTTTTGGCATTTGCCGATGTGGATCGGCGTCGTTGCTGCGATTGGGACCGGCGCGATCTGCGGAACCATTTCGGGAACCCTCACGGCGAAAATGAAAATACCGCCGTTCATTGCCACCTTAGGCATGATGCTGCTGCTGAAAGGGCTTTCGCTCGTCGTCTCGGCCGACAAGCCGATCTATTTCACCGACACCGAAAACTTCTACATGATCTCTCAGGATTCGCTGATCGGTTATGTACTGCCGAGCCTGCCCATTCCAAACGCGGTCCTGATTCTGTTTTTCCTTGCGGTCGCGAGTTCGATCACGCTGAATCGCACGGCGCTCGGCCGCTACACATTTGCGCTCGGCAGCAACGAGGAAGCCGTACGCCTTTCCGGTGTGAATGTCGATCGATGGAAGATCGCCATTTACGGCCTGGCCGGGGCAATTTGCGGCGTCGCCGGGCTGCTCATCGCCTCGCGCCTGAATTCGGCCCAGCCGGCGCTGGGGCAAGGCTATGAACTCGAAGCGATCGCCGCCGTGGTGATCGGCGGGACCTCGCTTAGCGGCGGTGCGGGCACGATTCTGGGCACCATCATCGGCGCGTTCATCATGAGCGTGCTGACCAACGGCCTGCGCATCATGTCCGTCGCTCAGGAATGGCAGATCGTGGTGACCGGTCTCATCATCATTCTCGCGGTTTATGCCGATATTTTGCGGCGCAAGAAAAGCTGAAGTTGCACAGGACAAGATCAAGAAAGGGAGCGCCAAAGGCTCCCCCAACGGCTGAAGGTTAATGGCCCACCTTAGGAGGAGAAACACCATGTTGAAAAGAAGATTAATCGGTGTCGTGGTCGGCGTTGGCGCGCTCATTGGCGGGACGAGCCTTGCGCGCGCCGACGAAGCCTACATTCCGCTGATCTCGAAAGGCTTCCAGCACCAGTTCTGGCAGGCCGTCAAAGCCGGCGCGGAACAGTCGGCGAAGGAGCATAAGGTCAGGATCACCTTCGAGGGTCCGGAAACCGAAGCCATGGTCGATAAGCAGATCGACATGCTCTCGGCCGCGCTCGCCAAGAAGCCCCAGGCGCTCGGCATCGCCGCGCTCGACAGCAAAGCCGCCATTCCGCTGTTGAAGCGGGCGCAGGCCGCCAAAATGCCGGTCATCGCCTTCGACTCTGGCGTCGACAGCGACATTCCACTGACGACGTGTGCGACGGACAACCTTGCCGCGGCCGCCCTCGCCGCTGACAAGATGGCCGAGGCGATCGGCAATGCCGGTGAGGTCGGCGTGATCGTGCACGACCAGACCAGCCGCACCGGCATCGATCGCCGCGACGGCTTCCTCAATGAAATGAAGACGAAGCACCCGAACGTCAAGATCGTCTCCGTCCAATATGGCGGCGGCGACCATCTGAAGTCGGCGGAAATCGCCAAGGCGATGATCCAGGCCAACCCCAATCTCAAGGGCATTTTCGGCGCCAATGAAGGTTCGGCGGAGGGTGCCGCGATCGGCGTCAAGGAATCGGGCAAGAAGCTCGTGCTGATTGGCTACGACTCCGGCAAGGAGCAGAAGGAGGACATCAATTCGGGGCTGATGGCCGGCGCCATCACGCAGAACCCGGTCGGCATCGGCAAATGCGTCGTCGACTCCGCGGTGAAGGCGCTGAAGGGCGAGAAGCTGCCCAGGAAAGTCGACACGGGCTTCTATTGGTACGACAAGAGCAATATGAGCGATCCCAAGATCGCCGCTGTGCTCTACGACTGACCGTCGCTGTCAGGGCGCGGCGAGAGAGGGAGGGTCGCGGCGCCGTTCGGCGCCACGGCCCTCTTTGCTCATCGGCGCGAATCGAAAGCTGTCGACCAGGGGAGTGTGCAGATGCCCACGATCACCAGGCTGTCCGTGCGGGACATTCGGTTTCCGACCTCGCGTTCACTCGACGGCTCCGATGCGATGAACGCCGCGCCGGATTACTCCGCCGCCTACGTGACGCTCGAAACCGATTCGCCGCGGACGCTCACAGGCCATGGCCTCACCTTCACCATCGGGCGCGGCAACGAGATCTGCGTGAGTGCGGTACAGGCGCTTGCCCCGCTGATCGTCGGCAAAACGCTGGAGGATATCGCGGCGAACATGGGCGCTTTCTGGCGCGCGCTGACCTCGGACAGCCAGCTGCGCTGGATCGGCCCGGACAAGGGCGCCATTCATCTGGCGACGGCGGCTGTCGTGAATGCGGTCTGGGACTTGTGGGCAAAAGCGCAAGGCAAGCCGGTGTGGAAGCTGCTCGTCGACATGAGCCCCGAAGAACTCGTGCGTTGTCTCGACTTCCGCTATGTGACCGACGCGATTACGCCGCATGAAGCCATCGCCATGCTGCACCGCCATGCAAAAACCAGGGGTGAGCGCGAAAAGGACATGCTGGCGCGTGGCTATCCGGCCTACACGACTTCGGCAGGCTGGCTCGGCTACGACGACGACAAGATCCGCCGGCTCGCGCGTGAAGGCGTCGCGCAGGGCTGGACGCACTTCAAACAGAAGGTGGGCGGCAATCTCGAAGAAGATATGCGCCGAGCCCGCATTCTGCGTGAAGAAATCGGCGAAAACCGCAAGCTGATGATGGATGCGAACCAGGTGTGGGATGTCGATGAAGCGGTTGTCAACATGCGGCGCCTGGCGCAATTCGATCCGTGGTGGATCGAGGAACCCACGAGTCCCGACGACATTCTCGGCCACGCGGCCATCCGCCAGCGGATTCGGCCAATCGGCGTGGCGACGGGCGAGCACTGCCATAACCGTGTGATGTTCAAGCAGTTGCTGCAGGCGCACGCAATCGACTTCTGTCAGGTAGACAGCTGCCGCCTGGGCGGTCTGAACGAGGTGATCGTCGTCCTGCTGATGGCGGCGAAATTTGGCGTGCCCGTATGTCCGCACGCGGGCGGTGTCGGCTTGTGCGAGTACGTTCAGCACATTTCGCTTTTCGACTATATCTGCGTGTCGGCGTCGCTAGAAAACCGGGTACTCGAGTACGTGGATCATCTGCACGAGCATTTCGTCGATCCTGTCGTGATCCGCAAAGGCCGTTATATGCCGCCGCAACGTCCCGGCTACAGTATCGAGATGCATGCGGCATCGCTCGATCAGTATGACTTTCCTGAGGGCCCGGTCTGGCGGCCCTAAGACACGCGGCGGAGGTTTTCACCAGCGATGCGCCCGTTCACGCGCCGGCGTGTTCCGGGAAGTCAGTATCTGCCGGATCGTCGCCAGCGACTGCTCGGCGGCCGCGCTTGGACGCAGCGAACTGAATCGCGGCGCAGTCACACCGAGCGTTCGGCAGACCGCCGACAGGTATGGCTTCGCCGCTCCGCCGCATTGCTGCGCCGCTTGCGCGATTGCCGCGTCGCCGACCTGCGCCCGCAGCCACGCGAGCGTGCGGCGGTCCCGTTCATTCTGCACGCGCACCAGATGCTCCATGACGACCTCCGGAACTGTATATGCAAACATACTGTACATATATACAGGTTCCGCGGGTTTTTCAAGGTCCAGTCCGTTCAATTAACGAGGCGAACGGTGAAAGACCCTCGGTCAGGTGGGCGTCAGAAGCGAATTCAGGCCGCGAGGTCGGGCGGCAACTTCCCGCCGTTCGCCGCCAGCGCCGCCATCACCTGCTTGTGCAGCCAGATGTTCATGCTCGCCGAGTCGTTCATGTCGCCGCCGTACTTGAGTTCCTGGGCGAGCTGTTTGCGATGCTCGAGGCTGCTGTCGACGCCGAGCGCCTTCATTGTGTCGACGATTGACGTGCGCCAGTTCAGCGTTTGCCCGCTTTCACTGACAAACTGATCCATCACGGCTTCGACGTCGACGTCGGTCAACGGCGCGGGGGCTGGCGCGGCATCCGGGGCGGCAGCCTGTGCTGCCGCGGGATCCGGTGTCGGTTCCGCCGCGGGCGGCTGTTGATCCGGCTTTGCCTTTCCAAACAGCTTGTTCACAATATCGCCAAAGATGCTCATTCTGGATGCTCCCAACAGGTTGGTCATTCACGGAAACACCGTACCGTTTCCGGAACGTGTGCTTTCAATATGCTATCCGAGGTTTGCGTCTAAGCCGTGGCAAATTGTTTAGCAATGTTCAGTTCCCGGGCACGTCACGATTCGGCAAAGGCCGGCGGCTGCACGAATCCGCCAAATTCGCGCTCGGCTAGTTCAGCAAAGGCGATGGGCGTCCGGTCCTCGAGGTAGGGACCTATCGCCTGGAGCCCGATGGGCAAGCCGCTTTCCCCCAAGCCGATTGGAAATGCGGTCGCGGGCAATCCAGTCAAGGTTGCGAGACTCTGCCATAGGGCCTGTTGAGTGTAGGCAATCTGCCTGCCGTCGATTTCCAGACGGCGGGAGCGGATGTCAGAGTGGTCATGCGTGAAGGCCGTTGTCGGCAGTACGGGGCAAAGTACGAGATCCCATTCCCGAAAGAGCTGGCGCCACCGATGCATCAGGGCAACCCGGGTGCGGTCGGCAGCAATCCAGTCGCGATGGCTGAGCACAAGACCGCGTGACTCCATCGCAGCGTCACTGGTGTCGCTCGCGGGTAAACGGGCCGCTTGCTCCTGAAGCGCGCGATATTCCTCAAGTGGCATGTCTGCGCCCATGAATGACAAAAATAGCTGGCCTAAGGTGCGCATCACGAGCCCCAGGTCGGGCAGCAAGGCACTCCCAGTCGCCACTGTGCAGCTGGCTCCCTCAAGCCGCTGACGAAAACGCCGCATGGCCGCGCGTACCTCGTCGGAGATCGGTACCACCGGATGGTCTTCAAGCATGAGCGCCCTGAAGTCGGCAAGCCGGGTACGGCGAGGGGGCGGAAGCTCGAGGCGGTAGGCCGCCGCCTGCGCGTCGTCGGGGCCGGCCAGCACATCGAGAGCCAGCGCGAGATCGCCGGCGCTGCGCGACATGGGTCCCGCCACGACGAGGTCGGGATCGACGCTCACCGATAACATCGGGCTGCCTGGCGGGCCTGCGCCGCGCATAGGCACAAGGCCGTGACTGGGCTTATGCGCATAGATGCCGCAGCAATGCGCCGGAACCCGCAGGGAGCCGTAAAAGTCGCTGCCGAGTTCGAGCGGAACGAACCCAGCGGCCAACGCAGCCGCCGAACCACCGGACGAGCCGCCGGGCGTGCGTGTGAGATCCCAGGGGTTGTTGGTGACGCCGTACACGGGATTGCAGGTCTGCCAGTCGCCCAGCATCGTGGCGACGTTGGTCTTCCCCAGAATGACGGCCCCCGCATGCTTAAGACGTTGCACAGCGACCGCGTCCTCGGCAATCGCGATTTTCTCGGTGCCGGGCATCCCCCAGGTCTTCGGCAACCCCGCCATGCCGAAGGACTCCTTCACGGTCATCGGCACGCCGAGCAGCGGACGACGTTCGCCTCGCCTGAGGGCGGCATCTGCCTCTGCCGCGGCCAGACGCGCACGCTCGAAGTCTCGCACCACGACGGCATTCGTCAGGCCGTCGTAACGTTCGATGCGAACCACGGCTTCGTCAAACAGTTCGACGGCTGAGATCTCGCGGGACTGCAACGCGTGTATCATTTCACGGGCTGTCCTGAATATCATATCGTTCTCCTTATCACTGATCGACATCAATGAAACAACGTGCTTGTGCATAGGGATTCATCGTTTTCATGACAGTGGTCAGGGAGCACTATATGCCAATGACGCGAGGGCTATTTGATTGTTCTTGCGCAATTTCCATTGATCGTCTCGGCGCTTGATGCCGGTCGCGCAACTTCAATAAGTTCGCAGACACGAAATAATTTCGTGAAGGGCCGAGAATGATGAGAAGCGCGCACCCGCCTCGCCAATGAGAAAAGTTTCTCAAACCTTGGATGCTTGCGCGTTTGCTAGCTCGGCGGTGCTTGAAATAGTTGACTATCGCACCCCAAGGCTGGCAAGCGCGTAAGCAAGTGTGTCGAGATCTATGGCAGCCGGAGTGTTTTGCAGATCGATCGGGGCGACCCATCCTTCCCGATGTATTCAATCCGCATATACCGGGGGAAAGGCAACGCAAGTTTGTACTGTTAATGCAAAGACCCCGGTACTATACGGTTCAGCGGGAATCGGCCCGACAGCCAGCATTAGAAAAACCGGCGTGTAAGCAGGCGCGAGGCGCACCGCATAGTCCACTGAGAGTACGTGGTGACCGAAAGCGGCAAAACAAGGCGGTGGAGACGCGGCTGACGGTCTGGGTATCGGCCGCTTTTCATGCTCGGGGGCCGTCGCGCCGCGACATGTCGCATGGATAGGCCTTTTCGTATGGTTGCTGTTCTGCCGCCGTTGCCCCCGCGGCGCCGTGATGAACCACGTGAAAATATGAAAAACTTTATTCGACCACCTGTTTTTTATCCGGCATCTGTTGTTTTCGTGGACGACAACGACAGCTACCTTGATGCACTGCGCCGATTTTTCCCGGACATTTCCACCAATCTGTTTTTCACGCGACCTCAGACCGCGCTCGCTTTCATCCGTCAACATGCTCGCGAGATTTCGCTAGAGTTTGCGCCGGCGAATGCCTGTCTGAGCGAGACCGGTTTTGAGCGGTTTGTCGAAAGCTCGGCAGAGCGGGACATCTTGACCCAAGGTGCCCGATTTGCGGAGGTGGCTGCGGTTGTCGTCGATTACGACATGCCTGGACTGAGTGGCGTCGAATTCCTTTCGTCCATATCCAATTTGCGTTGCGCAAAGGTGCTCCTGACAGGCGTCGCGGACGAGACAGTCGCGGTAAAGGCCTTCAATGCCGGAATCGTCGATCTATATCTGAGAAAAACTGACGCAGAGTCAGCAAACAGATTGGTACATTTTCTGAAGGACGCCAGAAACAGGCATTGCTCAGAAGGAGGCTGGCTTGGATTAGGCGAGAACGGCATGACCTATTGTGATCCGAGAACGAGGAGGGTCATCGACGATGTGGTTGCCGCAGAAGGTATCGTCGAGTACTACTGGCGTCCGGAGCAGAATGCCATCTTGATGTTCGACCGCGCTGGAAACCCGAGCGTTTTCCTTGCCTGGGCTGAGAACGATTGGATATCCCAAGGCGAGATTGTGGCGGATGAGGGCGGGCCGACGAAATTGTTGAGGCAGATGTCGGTGCGAGAGGCGATGCCGCTATTCTGGCCGCACCTGGCTTTCCGTCCCGATGCGGACTTCAGGACGCTAACACCCCATAAAATTCCCGGCTGGGATGACGCTTTCTATTGCTGGACCAGAATAGACGCGACCGACGTGGGTTTGGACCTTCTGACGTTTTCGCAATGGCGGAATGATCGGAATCGGCGAACGCCCGGATGACCGGGATAAAGCATCGGTCTGCGTTCTCGCGGGCTCTCCTGTAAAAATGCCGGAATAGACCAACGTTTCGAGACACATCGAGCCTCATGTACGCCATTCCGACTGCTTTCGTGTCTGCGCTGTTTGTGGTGTTCGGCCTTTACGTACTCATCACCCAAGGTGTCACGCGTCTATCCGCGCCATTCCTTTTGATGTGCGCGACGACATTTGCATGGCAAGGCACATGGACATTGCTGTTCCAGACGGAGAATGCCCAGATCGCAGGCGTGCTGGTCAGGGTAGGCTACCTCTTCATTCTTTTTCTGCCCACCACGTTTTACCACTTCGTCACGGAGGTGGCGGCGAGGCGCCGTGAGCAGCCCTTATTGCTCGCGTCCTACGGTGTGTGTCTCGTCCTCGCCGTGCTGCTTCCCGGTGACGAAGTCGTCGCCGGCTACCGAAGGTTCTTCTTTGGCTACTATCCGATCGCCGGACCTCTGCATCCTTTGCACGTAGTGCAGACCGTGTTACTTGCCGCACGCAGCGGACAGCTTCTTCTTGCTGCCCGCGAGAAGGCAGGTGGTGAAGCGCGCAGGCGCGTCAATCTCTGCTTTGCCAGCCTTTGCCTGTACTCGTTCGCAGCAGTCGATTACGCGGTTAACTACGGCTACGCGTTCTATCCTCCGGGTGTGCTGTTCATCGCCCTTAGCTTGGGGCTTCTCGCGATCACGATCGTCCGCTATCACCTGATCCATCCGTATGCACTCGCGGCAACCATCGCGCACGAGATCGCGACTCCGCTGGCGACGATTGCCATGCACGCGGACGAAATCTCGAGCGTATGGACTCACGTGTTCAAAGGCTACCGGCTGGCCGTCACGCACGGGCTCTATGACGATCACGTGCATTCCGGACAGTCCGAGCGCATAAGTCAACTCGCAACGGCGATCAGACGGGAGGTATCGGGTACCAGCGCGATGGTCGAAATGGCACTCGCGTCTTTTACCCTTGAGCGTCTGGATCGTAGCCGCTTCAGCCCTCATTCCATACAGCAATGCGTGGCGTCTGCGCTGGAGCGTTATCCGTTCCGGGGCGACGAACGTGCATGCGTAACACTGGTGCCCATCGACGGGGCCACGTGCTTTTCAGGTTCGGACACGCTGGTGGTTTTTGTCCTGTTCAACCTGCTGAAAAACGCGTTGCACGCTATTCGCGTGGGCGGCGACGGCCACATCACAATCAGTGCCGTTCAGGAGCAGGATTTCTGCGTACTGCGATTCCGCGACACGGGGCCGGGCATCGCGCCCGACGTGTTGCCACATATCTTCGACGCCTTCTTCTCGACCAAGCTGCACGGAAGCGGCGCGGGAATGGGGCTCGCGTTCTGCCGCCGCGCTGCTGAGCTTCTGGGCGGCAGTATCGAATGCAGTTCGATGCGCGGCGCGCACACCACCTTCACCGTGCGGTTGCCGGTACCGGGCACGCCGGCGGACCGCGCACTGCGCGAACCGCCGGCGCGTTCCCGGCGCCGGCGTTAAGGGCGAAAGTTAAGCGTTGTTATCAGTCCGTCAGCGCCGAAAACGGCAGTTCATACTCCTTCACCCGCTCGATGATTCCGTCTGGGAACCGCCTGATCTTCCGGTCCCGTCCGGCGTACAGGATTTGCTGGTAGCCCTGCGAAACCTGGCGTCCGTCCACGCAGAAGCGAAAGAGCAGGTACGCCGAGCAGTGCCTGACCTGCACGGTGTTCAGATAGCAATCCACCTGCTGGAAAGGGAAAGTTTCATGTACGTATTCCTGGTGTGCGCGTTTGGTCACAAACATGCCGTCCGATCCCAGCAAGTCGTTGTGGACGCACTCGTGAAACCACCGCTCGCGGCAAACACCCTGCCACTCGAAGTATCGCGAGAAATACGTGTTCATGAACGCATTCGAGTCCTTTAGATAAATGTCGAACGCATAATGGAAGGTCTTTGGTGAAACCAGAGTCGTCGGGTTCTCTGAAAGAAGGGCGGATCCTCGGTTCAGAGCGTTAGGGATTACGTCACGCATCAACATACGATTTTCCTTATGCAGGAATGGCTGCTCGCGGTAGCCACGCATGCCTGCCGGTACGGTAGACACATCCCATTCTGTCGGTGATGCTGGTGATGTGGCTATTGGCTTACGAACACGAGTCGCAGAGAGCCTGCGTGCGCTGGGCCGCGTATCGGTGAGCGGCGTCGGCTACCGGTCCTCCGGCTTCACCCGGCTGGTTCCTTCCGTCGCATGGAGCACCGCGAAACTATCCCGGGCACGGCCCTGTCGACTGCCGAACCTGCAATTGCGCATGTACCTCGTATCCCTGTTGCGGGCGTTTGCCATCGAGCGCGTCGAGCAGGTGCTGTGCCGCGAGCCGTCCGATCTCGGCGGTGTCGACACGCATCGTCGTCAGCGCCGGGCGCATTTCTTTCGCGATCGCGAGATCGTCGAAGCCCGTCACGGACAGTTCACCGGGAATCGCGATACCCAGTTCCTCGGCCTCGCGCAGTACGCCAAGCGCGATGTGGTCGTTGCCGCAGATGATCGCGCTCGGGTGCTCGGCGGGCGATTGCCAGATCGCGCGCAGGCTGCGCCGTCCGAATCCGATCGTCGATTCGCCTTCGAACATGTGCTCCGGCCGTACGGCGAGGCCGTGGCGTTCGAGCGTCGAGCGGATGCCCGCGACGCGCGCCTGCACGCGATCGTTGTCGCGCGTCGGCTGGATGCAGACCGCGAACGAGCGGTGCCCGAGGCCGAGCAGATGTTCGGTGATCTCCTCGTAGGCCGCGCGATTGTCGAAGCCGATGCAGATGTGCGGGCTGCCCTCGCGATACGCATACGTGACCGCATAAGGCACGCGATAGCGCCGCAATGCTTCGAACAGTTCGGGCGGATGCGCCTCGCCCACGATAGCCATTGCCTCGACGCCGCGCGCGAGCATCGCGCGCACCTGCATGAGCGCCTGGGCGGGATCGTAGTTCGAGCAGCCGAGCACGAGCGTGATGCCGCGTGCCGCGAACGCGGCCTGCATGCTGCTCACCTGCGAGGCGAACACCTGGTCGTCGAGTGTCGGAATGATGATGCCGGCAATGTGGCTGCGCGTGGATGCGAGGGCGCGTCCCGCCGCGTTCGGAAACCAGTTGAGCTGGAGCGCGGCATGCTCGACGCGCTCGCGCACGTTCGCCGAGACCTTGTCCGGCTCGTTGTAGACCCGCGACACGGTCGCCGTCGATACCCCCGCGAGCTTGGCGACATCGGCAAGCACGGTGCGGCCCGTGTTGCGGCGGGCACGGCTGGTCGGGGTCCGGGCGGCGGCCGGCGGGTCGAAGGAGTCGGGCATCGGGTCAGGAAGCAGAGGCTGAGTGGCGGGTGAGTGGCGCAACGCCCGCCATCTTACCGCCGCGTGCGCATGCGAAGCGTGAGCGAACATGGCCGTCGGCGCAGACGTTCCGGTTATCGCGAAGCCCTCACGGGAGACGTCCGTGAACCTGGCGGCCCGCGCCGGGCGCGGCGATGCGCGCGCGGAAATGCTCGGTGCCGGCGACGATCTTGTCGAGCACCGCATCGAGCGCCCAGAAGCGTTCGCGCACGTCGTAGTCGATCACGCGGCAGCGAATCGAGTCGAACGTGCCGATGCGCTGGTGGTAGATCTTCGCGAGCGCCGGATAGCCGAGCGCTTCGGATACTGCGGCAAGCACGAGAAACGTCGCCAGTTCCCCGGCAAGCGCCGGATCCTGTGCCGCGTCGTTGCGCAGCCACTTATACAGATCAGGGTGGAAGTTCGTGAACACGCCGTTGAAGCCTGCCGAGCCGGCCTTCATCGCATCCCACGCGATTGCCGCGTTCGCGTTCAGGATCTTCAGCGGCGAACCCTGCGCGAGCGCGACACGCCGCTTGACGGTATCGAGATCGCAGCTCACGTCCTTCAGCATGATGAAGCGGCCGGTATCGATGCACAGCTTCAGTTCGTCGTCGGAGAGCAGCCGCCGATACGGCGCCGGGCATTCGTAAAGACCGAGCGGAATCTCGGACGGAAGGCGCGTAAGGAGCCGCTTGAGATTCGCGGCGAAGACCTCCGTTCCCTCGCGCTTCGGGTCGAGCCGGTTGGTCACGAGCACGATGCCCTGGGCACCCGTTCCCGCGGCGACGTTGAGCTCTTCGGCCTGGGCGTCGGGGTCGTCGGAGATGTGGCCCGACACCACGACGGGAATGCGGCCCGCCACCTTTTCGACGACGAACTTGCCCAGCGCGCCGCGCTCGGCAAGGCTCAGGAACTGCATCTCGCTCGACTGTGCGACGGCGAACAGCGCGTCGGAGCCGTGAGCGATATACCACTCGATCAGGCGTTCGAGCCCGGTGTAGTCGATCGCGCCGGAAGCGCCGAACGGGGTCAGCATCACGGGAACGATGCCTTCGATTGAAGTGGCGGTTTGTGTAGCGGTCGTCATGGTTACCTCTCGGAGGGGGTTGTATGGGCCGGGACGCGAACTGACGTCACGCCGACGCTCGAACGGTTTCGGCGCGCGCGGGCTGGTCCGTGATCGGCTTGCGCACGAGCAGCAGATAGCTCATCGCGCCGACGAACGCGATGCCCGCAGCCGTCAGCAGTGCGGGTACGAACGACCAGTTCTGCGCGATGTAGCCGGTCAGGATCGGCGCGAGCGCACCGCCCAGAAAACCGCCGAAATTCTGAATCGCGCCGAGCGAGCCGACGCGGTTCGGCGGGGCCGCGGCTGTCGCGAGGGCCCAGGAACTTGCGGATGCGGCGTTGGCGAGGAAGATCACCACCGAGATGCACACGATTGCGATCGCATTGCTCTCGACGAGCGCAGCCGGAATCGTGAACGCGACCATGCCGAGCATCGCGATCACCACCGCATTGCGGCGGCTCGCGACCGGGCTCGTGCTTCGGCTCGTAATGAGATCGGAAAACCAGCCAGCCGTGAGCGAGCCGAGAAAGCCGCAGAAGAACGGCACGGATGCCGCGACGCCCGTATGCATCAGGCTCATGTGACGCTCCATCGTCAGGTAGCCCGGCAGCCAGGTGAGGTACACCCAGTTCAGGTAGACCGAGCCGAAGAAGCCGATCAGCATGCCCCACGTCGTTCCGTGCGAAAACAGCGAACGCCAGTCGGCGAAGGTCAGCGAGGGCGCCGGCTTGCGATCCGCTTCGTCGCCTTCGAGATAGCGCCGCTCGGCTTCGGTCATCGTGGCCTTCGCGGGATCGCGATATATCGCAAGCCAGACGGCCGCCACGATCAGGCCGGCGATGCCCGTCACGATGAACGCCCAGCGCCAGTGAAACTGCACGACGAGGATCGACAGGCAAAGCGGCGCGAGTGCCGTGCCGAGCGGGGACGCCGAGTTGAAGATGCCCGTCGGCTTGCCGCGCGCACGCAGCGGAAACCAGTTGCTGACGACGCGTGCCGCCGACGGAAACTGCGGCGCCTCGCCGATGCCGAGCACGATCCGCGCAATGATGAACCAGCCGAAGGTCGAGACGAAGCCGCCGGCGGCCTGCGCGAGCGACCAGACGATCAGGCCGATGCCGAGCAGCTTGCGCGGCCCGATCCGGTCGACGAGCCCGCCCACCGGCAACTGGAATAGCGCATAGCTCCAGGAGAACGCGGAGAGCAGCAACCCCATCTGACCCAGCGACAGACCGAGGTCGTGGCGGATCAGCGGATTAGCGACGGCGAGCGTCCCGCGGTCCATATAGTTGACGATGCCACTCACCATCAGCAGCGTGAGCGCCACGATCTGGGCGCGGCGGATTCTCGGTGGGGCCTGCTCGTGGCTCGGGGTTGCGCTCATGATCGTTGTCTCCGTTTCATGTTTTCGGTCGAGGTGTGGCGGGCCGCGCCGATACGATGTCAGGCGGCCGGAAGTTGCGCGTCAAGTTCGTCCCGTTCGGCGCGCGCCGGGATCGAGAATTGAGACTTCTAAATGTATGGTAGCGCTTACATTTTGAGGCGCCATCAAGGCATTAGCGTGCTATTTATGCTAATCCGGTATAGACGGCATCGTGTTAGCGCTTACATTTTGTGTCGCCCCGGAGGGTGTTGCAAGCGCGAGAGAGGGTTTGGCGGGTAAACACCGATCATTCGCGGCCGAATGCGCGCTTCACTTTTCCCCGTTGACGCTTCCTATCGCGTCCAGTTCAGCGAGCACCGTGTCCGGTAAGCTCCATTGCGCCGCGTGCATGTTTTCACGCAGATGTTCGAGCGACGAAGTGCCCGGAATCAGCAGAATGTTAGGCGCACGATGGAGGAGCCAGGCGAGCGCCACCTGCATCGGCGTCGCGCCGATCATCTGGGCGACCTTGGACAGCGCTGACGATTGAATCGGCGTGAATCCGCCAAGCGGGAAGAACGGCACGTAGGCAATGCCCTTGCCCGCGAGTTCGTCGACCAGCGCGTCGTCTTCTCGATGGACCAGGTTGTAATGGTTCTGCACGCAGACGATCTCCGCGATGCCCTGCGCTTCGGCGACCTGAGCCGAGGTGACATTGGAGAGGCCGATGTGACGCACGAGCCCCTGGCGCTGAAGTTCGGCAAGGGCCGCGACCTGCTTTTCGATCGATCCTTCAGCGGGGGCGTGAACGCTGCCCATGATCCGCATGTTGACGACGTCGAGCGCATCGACACCGAGGTTGCGGAGGTTGTCGTGGACCCCGCGCTCGATATCTTCCGGTTCGAGCGCCGGTAGCCACGAGCCGTCGTCACCGCGGACGGCGCCCACCTTGGTGACGATCACAAGGTCGTCCGGGTACGGATGGAGCGCTTCGCGAATGAGCTGGTTGGTGATGTGCGGCCCGTAGAAGTCGCTCGTATCGATGTGATTGACGCCCGACGCCACCGCTTCGCGCAGCACCGCGATGGCCGCGTCACGATCTTTCGGCGGCCCGAATACGCCGGGTCCGGCAAGCTGCATGGCACCGTAGCCCACACGATGAACGGGATGACCTGCAAGTGGAAATGTATTGACAGACGTGAACTTCGACATGGCGCTCTCCTTGATGAATGCTGAGCGCCAGTATGGAGATGTTTGTGTTGTTAGATAATCCGATCTAAATTGCACAGGTTGTTTAACAAAGTGAACAATGGCTATGGAGTTCAACGATCTTGCCGCATTCGTTTCAGTCGCACGCGCCGGCGGCTTTCGTGACGCGGCCCGAATCAGTGGCGTCTCTGCCTCGAGCCTCAGCATCGCCGTACGTCGCCTCGAGTCGAAGCTCGATCTGCGGCTGCTCAACCGGACTACACGCAGCGTGGCCCCGACCGAAGCGGGACTGCGTCTCATCGAAAAGCTGACGCCGTTGTTCAACGAGATGGAAGGGGCGCTGGATGTCCTGAACGGGTTCAGAGATAAGCCGACGGGCACGCTCAAACTCAACGTGCCGTCGAGCGCCGCGCGGATCGTATTGCCCACCGTCATCGCGCCGTTCCTCAAGGCTTATCCCGGCATCCGCGTGGAGGTCGTGGTCGAGGATGGGTTCGTCGATGTGCTTTCGATCGGCTGCGACGCGGGCATTCGCTATGACGAGCGACTCGAGCAGGACATGATCGCCACCCCGATCGGGCCACGTGTGCAGCGTTTCGCTACGGCTGCGGCGCCAGGCTATCTCGACATGCACGGCAGACCCAAGCACCCGCGCGACCTGCTGTCTCATGCATGCTTGCGCGGCCAGTTTGCCGGCGGCGCGAAGCCAACCTGGGATTTTGAGCGGGACGGCGAGGTGGTGCGGCTGGATCCTCCCGGACCGCTGCTTGTCAGGCCAGGCGCGGCAGTCGACCTTGCAATCAGTACGGCCGTAGCAGGCGTGGGCGTCATTCACCTTTTCGAAGATATGCTGCGCCCTCATCTCGATAGCGGAGCATTGGAGCCGATCCTGGAGCCGTGGTGGCAGCGCTTCTCGGGGCCGTTTCTTTACTATCCGGGGCGTCGCCACTTGCCCGCACCGTTGCGTGCCTTTGTCGATTTTCTGAAGGCGAGTGAAAGTATCTGACGCGCTGGCGCATGCTGCTGGCCGGCGAAAGGCTGGCCAATTCCAGCGACGCTATCTCCACGATCGCCTCGCGAACGTCTCCTTAGGAGCCCAGTGGTCCTCGCGCCCACGCGGCGACCCGACACCTGCGCGGAGGTAGCGCACCGACAGCGTGTGCGGTTTGGTGGCATCATCGTGTGCAACTTCACACCACTGCAGGAGCATATGCCATGGCGACCTATATTGTCTTTACACGAGAAAGCACGCAGGATCGGGGCGAACTCGACACTTACAGCAGCAAGGTCGGCGAGACGTTGAAAGGTCACCCGGTCAAGATTCTCGCCGCCTACGGACCTCAGCAGGTGCTCGAGGGCGAGGCGCCGGAGGGCGTCGTGGTCGTGGAGTTTCCGTCCACGGCGGCCGCGCGCGCGTGGTACGACAGTCCAGCGTATCAAGCGGTCGCGCAGCACCGCTTCAAGGGGGCGCGCTATCGCGCTGTTCTCGTCGAAGGCGTTTGACGAAAAAGGGGACGAGCGGGCGGAGAGGGAGGATGCTTGTCTCGCATCGTGTTAACGCGTTCAGCCAGGATCGTGCATATGAAGAGTCTATTTCTGGTCCCTCTTTGTGCAGCTTTGCTCTCGTTCGGCGTTGCGGCGTACGCGCAGGTCGACCAATCGGACCCGCAGGCGCTGATCAAGACCGCGACGCAGCAGATATTCGACGAGGTGCGTACCCGGGCGATCGAGCCGGACGACATCCCCCGCATCATGGATATCGTGAACAGGGACATTCTTCCTTACACCGATTTTCGCCGCACCACGTCGCTCACAATGGGCCGCTACTGGCGGACGGCGACACCGGCGCAGCAGCAGCAGGTGGTCGAACAGTTCAAGATGCTCCTGATTCATACGTATTCTGGCGCTGTTGGTCAGCTCCGGGCGGATCAACAGATCGAGTACCCGCCGTTGCGCATTGCTCCAACCGATACGGACGTGGTGGTACGCACGATTGCAATGAAGAACGGACAGCCCGCGGAGATCGACTACCGGTTGTACAAGACGCCGCAGGGCTGGCGTTTATATGACCTGAACGTGCTCGGCGTTTGGCTGATCCAGACATATCGGCAGCAGTTCAGCGACAAGATCCAGCAAAGCGGCGTGGACGGTCTGATTCAGTTTCTCGCTGAGCGCAACCAGCAGCTTGCTTCGGGAAAACAGTAAGCGACTGTTGGGCGAGTTGGCGATGGGCTTGCCCGGCAGTATGTTGGTCGCGCGACGGGCGATTCGCGGGCGGTGCTGAAAATGGCTTGATCAGCGCCTGTGAGCGTTAGATATCCGAAGTATTGTGATGGCTGTGAAGGACTCGGCCTCGGCCATGAAGCGATGTTCGACATTGCAGCAGAGATCGTCGACACCCATTAGCGGGCCCGGTGTCAAGTGAGCGAACAATACCCTCGACTGCCGGAGCAGCCGATTTCGCTTCCAGCGCGGCCTGAGCAAAATGCACCGTCGCTTGCGCGATGCCTGGGAGGATCGGATAAACAAAGTAAGCCCGTTGGACGCCTTTGAAGGCGCGCTGAAGGGATCGGAAATCCTGGTAGTCGCCAAGGGCAATTTCGACCCCCTGTGCTTTGAGTTTTTGCGACCGCTCATCTTCAGCGTGAACGAGGGCACGGACGGGAAAGCCCTTCTCCAAAAGAACTTCTGTAGCGACGCTGCCGGTTGCGCCGCCGATGTGTTCATTGACGGCGCCTCCTGCGCTTACTTGCTCTGGATCAGAAGACCCAGCGGGGCGAGCGGGCCGACGTGCATCAACTCATACTTTGCGAACCCGCCGGCTGTGAGCGGCAGCGACTCCACCGCAGCCTTGGCCTCTTCGATCGTTTCGACGTTCATGAGGAAGATCACGCCGGGCTTATCCTGGCGCAACCAGAACTGCTCGATCTTGCCGTCGAGATAGAGCTTGAGCGTGGCAGGCACTTCGTTCGGCATGATCTGCTGGCGCTGTTCCGGCGAGAGCGGCTGAACGATCGATGCGACAGCTAAAACCTTCATGTGGATCTCCTTGGTTGAAGTTCATTGCGTTGTGCAACGGAGAGCACTGTAGTCGTCGCGGGCAAAAATCTGTATCGTCACAAATGCCAACTTTAGGGTCACTTGCGCCATGCGTATTTCGGTACTCGCTCTTGATGGATTGTTCGACACCGGGCTCGCGGTGACGCTCGATGCGCTCACCGCCGCGAATGGGCTCGCTTCCCGCCTGATGGGCGGAACACCTCGTTTCGACGTATCAACCGTGGGCGTGCGCAAAAGAGTGCGTTCCGGCCAGGGCTTCACGATTCCCGTACAGGCCATCACGCCCGATCTGAAGCCGGACTGGGTGATCGTTCCAGCACTGAATACGACGACTCCGGACCTGCTGGTCCCCGCTCTCGAACGGGCGGATGTGAGGCGCGCCGTCGCGCAACTGCGGACGTGGCATCGCGAAGGCGTACGTGTTGCCGCTTCGTGTATTGGGACGTTTCTTCTGGCAGAGGCCGGCCTGCTCGATGATCGGGAGGCGACAACGACCTGGTCGCTTGCTCCGCTGTTTCGGCAACGTTATCCGCAGGTCTCGCTCGACGAGTCCCGCATGCTCGTGCCATCGGACTTCGGCGTAACCGCTGGCGCAGCGATGGGACATCTCGATCTCGCCCTCTGGTTGATACGCACGGCGAGCCCGGAATTGGCGTCCCTCGTTTCACGCTACCTGCTGGCGGATATTCGCTCGCTGCAGGCGCCCTACATCATTCCCAATCATTTGGCGCAGGCCGATCCTTTGATTCAGCAATTCGAACGGTGGGCCCGCGGTCATCTGAAGGAGGGGTTTTCGCTGCAGGAGGCGGCCGGCGCGCTGGCGACCAGCACGCGGACGCTGCAGCGCCGTTGTCAGGAAGTGCTCGGCAAGTCACCGCTTGCCTATTTCCAGGATCTGCGCGTCGAACGCGCGCAATCCCTTCTTCACGGCAGCGGGCTCGACATTGAAGCGATTGCCGCGGAAGTTGGCTACGAAGACGGGGCAACGCTGCGCACTCTCTTGCGCCAGCGGCTCGGGCGAGGCGTGCGCGATCTACGTGCCGAACTGCTGTAATGAAGCTGATTCCTGACTTCATCCGATCAAGATACGTTTAAGCCGGCAATATGAGGATCGATGCCAGTCAAGGCCAGCTGTGCTTGCGGCGTGCCTTTGGGCTCGCTTTTCCGCCCGCCGAAGCACAAAGAATCTTGTGGCGTAAACGGCTGCAAAGTTGTCGTCTATGACTCTGCAGTCTGTCGCATTCCAACGTTAGACTCCACTCCATCGTGCGTGGCACGGCGAACAGGAGGAGAAGATGGCCGACGCAGCAGAGATCGCGCAGCATTACGAACCGGAAGGCTTGCTCGACCGCCTGAAACTTGCCCTGTCCGCAATGGGACGCGAAGCAGGTCGTCTCCGGTTGGAGGATCTTGCGTCCGTGGATCAATTTCATTCTCGGGGCCTGGACGCTACGGTAGAGCTCGCACAGGCGCTTCGGATCGACGGCTCGACGCGCGTCGTCGACATCGGGTCAGGCTTGGGTGGACCGTCTCGCTATCTGGCGGCGACCTACGGTTGCACGGTGTATGGCATCGACCTCAGCCTGCCGTTCGTCGAAGCGGCGACCTTCCTCGCGGAACGAACCGGACTCTCCGACAAAGTCACCTATCAGTGCGCGGATGCGCTCGACCTTCCGTTTGGTGTCGATGCGTTCGATGTTGCATGGACGCAGCACGTTGCCATGAACATAGCCGACCGCGCGGCGCTCTACCGTGAGACGTCTCGCGTGCTGCGCCCGGGAGGCCGCTTTGCCATCTTCGATGTTGTCGCGGCATCCGATGCCCCGCTGCATTACCCCGTTCCGTGGGCTCGCGGGCCGGAAACGAGCTTTCTCGTTACCGCGGACCAGATGTGCCGTCTGCTGACGGAACAAGGGTTTCGGCCGATCTCGTGGGTCGACAGCACGCAGGCCGGTATCGCCTGGTTTGCGGAGCGGCAAAAGGCCCAGGCTCAGCAATCAGCCCCGCCCGTGCTCGGCCTCCATCTCGCGATGGGTCCGGGCTTCGGCGAAATGACGGCCAACCTCGCGCGCAACTTGCGTGAGGGACGTGCGGCGCTCGTCCAGGCCATCTACGAAAAATCTTGATCGACCTTGGGCTTGCGTCATCATCGCGTGGCTGTCGCCAGGTAATACGTGACTGAGTACCCGGAAAACCGCCGCACGCCTTTATTGGCCGCGGCGTTTTTCTGTGCGCAACATGTTTCCACCGCTTGCGAAACGTGAAGTCGTCGATGTTCTCATTCGAGGAAATCGTGATGAATGTCACCGGCGAAATGCTGATAGGGTCTCGATCTCAACCCGGGACACGAACGAGTGACTGCGTTGTAGAGATTTCATCGCTCGTCAAGCTTGCAACGCTTGCATCAACACCTGTACCAACTGGCCACCTTCCGGCGTGGCCCAGCTACCGGCTAGTTCCGCGATCAGCTGGTTGGTACTGGTCAGCGTCACGCCGCCGCGTTCCATCCGGCGAAGAGCGATGTCGTCGGCCATCTTGCTGGGCGAACCGCCTGCGTCCGCGACCACCTGCACCTCGAAACCGTCGCGTACCAGGCTCAGAGCCGGGTAGACCGTGCAAACGTCGTTGGTGACGCCAGCAATGATCAGCTTCTTGCGCCCAGTCGCTTTTACTGCTGCAGCGAAGTTCTCATCGTCCATTGCATTGACGATGCCAGCACGCTTGACACGTCCGGCAAATGCGGACGGCAGGATTGATTCCAGTTCGTTCAGCAGCGGCCCCTGCGCGTGCTCTTCCATGCTGGAGGTCAGTACGACCGGCAACCTCAGGATGCGAGCCGTCTGCGCCAGCATCAGCGCATTGCGCTTCATCTCGTCGAGCGAAATGGATTTGACCCAGCCCATGGTGCCGACCTGGTGATCGATCAGCAGCATAGCGGCATTGTCTGCACTGAATTTCTCGTAACTCATGAAAGTTCTCCTAACAGTTTGACGGGGGGCGCACGCGTCCCCAGGATGGGGGCCGCTTACTGGCCCGATGGGGATGACAGCGCACCGAATTCTCCGCGCTTATATGCTGCCAGGGCGGCGGTCAGCGCCTCGCCCGAAGCGAGCGCTAACGGACCATGCCAGTGAACTGGCTGACGCAGTGGCGGGCCGGAAAACACCACGATTTTTGCGCCACCCTGTTGCGCCTGCAGCGTGATCGACCGCGCAACAGCCTGAACCGGAAAAACCGGAAGCGCCAGCTCGTCGCTATCGAAGCACCGGCCGTCGACCGTCACAGCGCCATGGATCGGCATCACAAACGCGTTATGACCCGCCGTCACCGGCACGTGCAGTTCAGCGCCTTCGTCGATGAAGATATCGAGCAGCGTCACCTCGGTAGGCGGCGTCAACGGCGAACGTGCCTCACCGTAACTGCCCAGCGGCACGCGCACCTTGATACCGGGTGACTGGACGACCGGCACGTTCTCCGGCGCGAGGCTCAGCGCGAACGGCTCGGCACTCTGCTTCTCGCGGGCGAGGTTGATGAAGATCTGCAGCATATGCACGGTCTTGCCGTTCTCGGCCGGCACTTCCTCGTGCACCACACCGCGACCGGCGGCGGTCCAGTGCATACCGCCGGGAGAGATCAGGTTTTGGTTGCCAAGCGAATCACGGTTATTGATGCCCGTTTCCGAATCGAGAAACAGGTAGGACACCGCTGAAAAACCAGCATGGGGATGCGGCGGAAAGGTCGATGCACTGAGCCAGGCATGGTCCACGCCGAGGATCGGATCGATCGACGATACATCCTCGCCGCCGCGCAAGCTGAAAGCGCGGAAGTGGCTGCCGTGGTTCATGCGTTGCAGGCGGGCGATGGCTGTCGACATAGCGGCGGTCCTCAGGCGTTACCGGCCGCGCTCAGCGCGGGGTAGTCGATATAGCCCTGTGCGCCGGGCGTGTAAAACGTCGCCTTGTCCGGGGCGTTGAGGGGGGCGCCGTTGCGGAACCGCTCGGGCAGGTCCGGGTTGGCGAGGAATGCACCGCCGAACACCGTCGCGTCAGCGCGGCCCCCGGTCAGCAGGGCCTCGGCGGCGGCCTGGTCGAGTCCACCGCCGACCAGATAAGCGCCATCGAAATGCGGTCGCAACAGTGCATGGTAGTCGACGTTGGTGCCGAACAAGGCGACGTGCAGGTACGCAAGATTGAGGCCGCGCAGACGTTCGACGAGATACGTGTAGGTTTCCTGTGGCGCAGCGTCTGAAATGTCGTTGAAGTTCATTTCCGGCGAGATCTTGATCCCCACGCGATCGCCACCGGCCTCTGCCACCAGCGCTTGCAGCACTTCGAGAACGAAACGGGCGCGGTTCGCAACGGAGCCGCCGTATTCATCCTCGCGCTGATTGCTGCCGGACGAGAGGAACTGTTCAGGCAGATAGCCCGATGCAGCATGCAACTCGACGCCATCGAAGCCCGCTTCGAGCGCGCGACGCGTCGCCATACGGTACTCGTCGACAACACCGGCGATCTCATCCAGGCGCAGCGCTCGCGGCGTCACGAATTCTTCCATGCCGTTGCCGGTCCAGGTCTGTCCCGCCGGCTTGATGGCCGACGGTGCCACCGGCAGCGCGCCATCCGGTTGCAGCGACGGATGCGAGATACGCCCGCTATGCATCAGCTGCATGAAGATACGTCCGCCGCGGGCATGTACGGCTTCGGTGACCTGCTTCCATGCGGCTACCTGCGCATCGCTATGGATGCCGGGCGTACGCACATAGCCCTTACCGGCCGCGGAGGGAAACACGCCTTCAGAAATGATCAGACCCGCGCTGCTGCGCTGGGCGTAGTAGGTGACGACAACGTCGTCGGGCACGCCCGCGTCATCGGCGCGCGAACGGGTCATCGGGGCCATGACGAGGCGGTTCGGAATGGACTGGCTGCCGATGCGGACGGGGGTGAAAAGCTGGCTCATGTTGTGCTCCTCAGTGGCGATGTGCTCATCATCCTGTAATCCGAATCCGGGATAAAGATGGCAAAATAGAAATCATTGATCCATTAATGGAGCAGTCGGGATGGAATTTCTTAACGACATGGCCTTGTTCGTCGAGGTCGTAAAAGCAAAAAGCTTTCGCCGCGCGGCCGAAGCGATTGGCGTGCCGAACTCGACGCTGTCGCGCCGCATCAGTTCGCTGGAGAAGGCAATCGGTTTGCGCCTTCTCCATCGCACCACCCGCAAGATTGAGCTGACCGAAGCCGGCCAGCTCTATTTCGAGCGCTCCAGGCGCATCGTTGACGAGGCCCGGCTTGCGCACGAGCAACTCGGGGAAATGCTGGCGCAGCCAAGTGGCGTGTTACATGCCTCGTTGCCGGTGGATTTCGCCAATATCTTCCTGGCACCCCTGCTCGCGGAGTTCGCGCGCCGCTATCCCGGCATCAGCTTCGAATTTGACCTGACGCCGCGCCGGGTCGATCTGGTGACCGAACCGGTCGATGTCGCAATCCGCATGGGCGAGCCGCCGAGCTCGAATCTGATCGCACGACAGCTCGCCCGTCTACCGCGCTACCTCTATGCTTCGCCGCGTTATCTCGAACTGTATGGCGAGCCGCTCCAACCGGCCGACCTGGAGCGGCACGAGTGTCTGCGCCTCAGCCCGGCAGAGGTCAACGGATGGACGCTGCACAGCGAAAGCGAAACGGCTGAGGTCGCAGTGGGCGGTCGGTTCCTGCTCAACAGCGTCGGCATGATCCGGCGACTGGCGACCCTGGATCTGGGCATCGCTGTGCTTGCGGAAGAAATCGTCGCCGAAGACGTCGCCAGCGGGCTGTTGCGCCGGGTGATGCCTGCATGGCGGGCCCCGCTCATTCCCGTGTACGCCATCACCGAGACGCGGTTGTTGCCGGCGAAGACGCAGCGCTTCATCGAATTCTTGCGCGAGCATTTGGGAGCGTAGTGCCCATTGGGTCGGACGCGAAATGGCGTTCGGGGGGGCGCGCTCGTTGCGTGACTCCGGCGCGGTCGCCTTGCTCGGAGAGAGCCTGACGCGCCGAATCTTACTGGCCTCGGTAGCAATCCTCGCAGGAATCGCTCCGGTTCTGGTGCGCCGGGAAACCCGGCCGACAAGAGGGCGCAAAAGCAGAGGAGGCCGAGAACCCGCGCAAGTCGCAGCGCCGACGGCATAGGGTTTTCCTACGTTGCGACCCACCCACCGCGTCGGCTCAGGGTGCATATATTTAAGTCACTTACCGATCGGATCCGGGGAATTCACCACAGTGGGAGGCATCATGAGTTACAGCCTGGAGGGACGCATACTGGAAGTCTGCGATTGCAAGGTGCTTTGCCCATGCTGGATCGGCGAGGATCCCGACAACGGCACCTGCAGGGCGACAGTCGCGTATCACTATGACAAAGGGGCGGTGGACGACATCGATGTATCGGGATTGACGATCGCGTGTGCGGCATTTGTCCCGGGCAACATCTTGCAGGGCGACTGGCGGGTCATCATTTTCATTGACGAGCGCGCCAGCGATGCCCAATTCGAGGCGCTCGCCAGTGTCTACCGGGGTGAGCGGGGCGGTCCGATAGCCGACTTCGCCAAACTGTTCGGCGACATCGTGGCGATCGAGCGTGCCGCAATCGATTTCGATGTGCGCGAGGGGAAAGGCACCCTCAAGGTCGGCAACACTACCTACGCCGAACTCGAACCCTACCTGGGACCGACAGGTGAGCCGACCAGACTGGTCGAAAGCATCTTCTCGACGATCCCCGGATCGCCTGCATTCGTAGGCAAAGCCACCACGTTCCGGATGCAGGAGCAGAAGCTCGGCATCGATCTCGATCTGAGCGGACACAATGCCATTCAGGGGTATTTCACATTCCAGTCGTGACGTTTATCCACGCAACCGCTATCGCTTGCATACCCCGCCTGTGCATCGCAATGAGCGCGACTGCGCGCCGTCGTCTGTTCGTGCCGCTGGCTGTCACGCTGATCGCCGCAGCGTGGCTCAACCCTTAAGCGACACGCGCGAACGGCATGTAGACCGGTCTGAGAGGTTGATTTCTTGACGAGATATCCGACAATTGCGCGATGGGACTTTTTCACTATCGGCCGGGAGCGGTCAGTCGGCTGGGCCGCTTCGAAGCGACCATTCGTCTGTGCTTTTTCTCAAGAGCTGCCTCAGCGAATCTCCACCTCGATAAACACCACCTCGTGGTCGGTCGCGTTGACGACGTTATGTTCCACCCCCTTCAACCCAGCGTAACTGTGCCCGGCGTGCAGTTGCGACTCCCGGTTGCCTTGCGCTGTCTCGAGGAGAAGTTGACCGTCCGTTTGCGGCACCACGACATAGTCATGTCCATGAACATGCCAGCCGGTCTCGGCACCGGGTGCAAATCGCCACTCGGTGACGATCACGCGTTCATTCAATACCTGCTGCGTTGGAACTGCCTGCGGACGATCCATGAGAGTTTCCTCAGCGAAGTGGGCGACGAGGTTCGTCGGGTAGCCGTCAGGCCGCGTCGTTAGACGCGCTATCGCCTGTTAATGGCGACTCCACCGTGCGTCAACATGCTTCCGGGCTCAATACATCTATTAATCATTCTGAAGGTGAAGTCCTTCGTTTGACATGTACAGTGGCTTTACTCTTACCAACACAGTTGCATTCACCTATGCGATACAAGAGGGCCGGTATTGAAGACGGAGCACGACACACTCGTCGGTCGCATAGCCAGTGGCGAACTGGTACACCCCTTACCGAGTGTTGAATGGCTGCTTCGCCGGACCGCGACCGGCAGCTCAGCGTCGCACTACTTGATCGTATCCGCGGCTGCCTTACACACAGCGGCGTCCTGATCTCCCGTGCCGCCACTACAGCCGATAGCGCCGACGAGCTTTCCTCCTTCTACGAGCGGAAACCCTCCCGGCGATGCCACCAGCCCCGCATCCAGCGTGTTCACGTATGCATGTCCGGTCTCAAACTGGTTGTAGAAGACCCGGGTTTCACGACGAAATCTTGCTGACGTGCGGGCCTTGTTCTGCGAGATCGCGATCGACGCATACTGCGCGCCGTTCATTCGTTCGAACGCGAGGAGTTCGCCATGCGTGTCGACGACAGCAATGTCCATTTTCCAGTCGTGTTGCTTCGCTTCGGCTTCTGCAATCGCGAGCAGCCTCTTCGCAGTGTCCAGACCAATCGCAGTGCCGTAGGGAATGTCGAATGGCATCTTGTCGGGCGTCCCGCCCGCGGAAGGTTGTGAGGCTGGGGTTTGCGCTGTCGCAGCGGCCGCTATGACGAGGCAGGCTGCGCACGCGATCTGGACGAGGTTTTGCATCGCATCATCTCCTATTGGTTGACCGGAGGCGCGTGCATTGGCCTATTGCCGGAGTGCTTTGCACGGTGGCCTTTGCCAACGTAATGCGAGCAGGATCGCCACGCAAGGGTGGTTTGCTCATCACGAGCGCAACGCGATTTACCGCACAACCCCGCTTTCGCCAAGCCACGGTACTCACGCTTCAGCTACGGCGACCACAGCGCGCGCGGTCCCGCACAAGCCGCATGCCCGACGCGCATCGGCTATCGACGTGTACGCGACGCCGGCCGGGCGGACCGGGAACGGCCGTCATGTCATCTGACATTGACCTGGGCAGACCTGTTGTTCGAAAACAGACAGTCACTGAGAGATCTGTTTGTCATAGCAGGACATCGTTTTTCCTCCAACCCTTCGGAATGCTTCGCAACAGCGCATGCGAAATATTTATTTTTCTTTGTTTTCATGCGGTTAGGCGATTCTTTACGGCTCGCGATTTGAGCATGGCACACCCTATGCGTTTGTGTCTGTGAGCGCAACGAATAGTGCTCTTTCCCAAACCGAAGCAAACCCAGGAGATTTACCATGACCTCGCTGATGATCAAAGACCTCGCACATGCCGAAGAACTGTCCGCCAAGGCCCTCTCCGCTGTCCGCGGCGGCAGCAACTACAACGTCGCAAACATCAACGCTGCGTTGGGTGGCGGCTTCGCCAGCCCGGGCGTCGTGGTGGCGCCGGTCACCCAGACCGACACGCACACGAAGGTCGAAATTCCGACCGTTCAGAATTTCGGCGGCCTGCAGTTTGTCGCACTGTGAGTTAAGCAAATTGGAGAGTCTCTCTGACCGGGGATACCGTTCCCCCTACGGGGACTCTCCACCGCTTGCAACCAATCGTGTTTTCCCAAACCGAAGCAAACCCAGGAGATTTACCATGACCTCGCTGATGATCAAAGACCTCGCACATGCCGAAGAACTGTCCGCCAAGGCCCTTTCGGCTGTACGCGGCGGCAGCAACTACAACGTCGCAAACCTCAACGCTGCGTATGGCGGCGGCTTCGCCAGCCCGGCCATCGTGGTGGCGCCGGTCACCCAGACCGACACGTACACGAAGGTCGAGATTCCCACCATCCAGAATTTTGGCGGCCTGCAGTTTGTCAAGGCATGAGATAAAGGGCCGGGAGAGTGGCACCGACGGGATGCGGTCCGATCCTCCGACGTGCGCTCTCCGCGATGTTCACGAGCGAGCGCTGCTTCCTTCAACAGGAAATGGCGCGCCGGTCGGTTCTGGCATGCGAATGAACATTTCCGGCAACGGGATTCGGTTCAGATCTGAATCGATAGCTTCAAAACAGGGGAGCACATTGTCGAGGTCCAGGCGGTTGGTCCAATCAACGTAGTTCGTTGTCCTCCCGAACCCTCCGGACCAGTCACCGAGGTTCGGATTCAAAAGCCCTGCCCGGCCACTCCTCCGGCGGGCTTTTTCATACGCGGATCATCAGGTCGGCCGCCCTAACTGGCGGACCTTCGCGCGCCGATCCTGTCCGGCGCGTTGTCGGCCATTGCAGCCGGTCGCAGGTCGCTGGCAACACCGATCTGAAATGTGCCGCGGGCGTCCGCTTTTGAAAGCGCGGGTGGATCACGCCTAACTCGAATGCTCGCACATGCAACGGTCCGGTCTCAGTTCATCGTGGTCCGCATCGCCCGATATTCGCGTCGCACGATATCCATCAGCTCCTCGACCGACGTGCTGGCTGCCTCCCGCTGGTAAGTTACCCGTCCGCGCTGCATCAGCATCACACGGTCCGCGATGTCGAGCGTCTGCGCGTAGTTGTGCATGATCATGACGATAGACAGACCACCTTTGTTCTTGAGCCGAAGGATCAGGTCGATGATCAGTCCAGCCTCGCGGGCGCCCATCGCGGCGAGCGGTTCGTCGAGCAGCAGTATTCTTGCATTCGAATTGACCGCGCGGGCGACCGCGATAGCCTGTCGCTGCCCGCCGGAAAGCTGCTCGACCGGCAGGTCGACCGAAGGCACGTGCACGCCGATTTCTTCAAGACACTCCGCGGCGCGCTCACGCATTGCGCGATTGTTCAACAGGCGAAACGGCCCTCGACGTATGATTTCCCGGTTCAGGAACATGTTGTGATAGATGCTCAGCGAATTGGCGAGCGCCAGATCCTGGTAGACGCATTCAATGCCGAGTGAACGGGCGTGATCAACGGAGCGCAGCATCGTCTCCTCGCCGCCTACAAAAAGCTTGCCGCTTGTCTGCTGATGAAAGCCGGTCAGAATCTTGATCAACGTCGATTTGCCCGCGCCATTGTCGCCAAGGACGCCAAGGATTTCGCCCTGTCTTAGCGTCAGCGTCACGCCATCGAGCGCGGTGACCGCGCCGAAACGCTTGACAATATCTTCGCCGCGCAGCACCTCCAGCGCCTCGGACATCACAACTCCCCCTTGCGCGCGAGACGAACCACGTGGATGTTGAAGATCATGGCCCCGAGGATCGCCGCGCCGAGAATCATGTTGAAGGTGAAGGCGTTGATGCCGATCAGCGTGAAACCGTCGTTGAGAATGCCAAGCACCGCCGCACCGATCAGCCCGCCAATGATCGTGCCCGATCCACCGGCGAGGGGCGTGCCGCCAATCACGGCTGCGGCAACTGCAAGGAACATGATCTGGTTACCGCCCGCTTGCGGATCGATCGACGTGATACGAAAACCCTCCAGAATTCCGGTAAAGCCGGCAAGCAGCGCGGCGAGAATGAAGTTGCCGAGCTTCAGGCGCCTGACCTGTATCCCCGCTTCGCTCGCGCCCAGCGGATTCGCTCCCGATGCGATCGTATGCAAACCCCAGCGTGTATGACGAAGCAGCACGTGCATGACTGCGGCAATGGCAAGCGTCCAGATGATCTCGCTGTAGCCCCATTCCCCCATGAACGCCGCAAACGCTGAATTCTCCGGTGGCGAAACCGGTGTACCCCGTGAGATTGTCAGCGTGAGGCCGTTCACGAAGAACAACGTGCCGAGCGTCGTCACGAAGGATGGGATGCGCAGGTACACCGTCACCGCACCGTTAATCAGCCCGACGAGGCCTGCTGCAATGACGCCGGTGAGCATCGCCAGCCATGCCGGCAAGCCTGCCTCGAGGGCAAAATGCATGATGAAAGGCGCAAACGCAAAGACCATCCCGGCGGAGAGATCGATCTCCCCACCGATCATCAGCATGATTTCGCCAAAGGCAATGATCGCCACCGGGGCGATGAACTGCGAGAGATTCTGAAGACTCGCGCTGGTCAGCAGGAAGTCATGGTTGACTGTCTCGAAGTAGATGCTGAGGATCAGCGCAACCGCAAAGATGCGAGTCTCGCTGGAACGCCCGAGCGCGCTTGACCAGCGCCTCGGACGCGTAGCGGGTTTTTGAGCGTCCGTCACGGAAGACGTCACCCTTTGATCGCACCTGTGCGTGGCACGATCTGGGCTTTCGTGCTCTTGCCTTCATAGCGCGTTGAAGTGCTCAGGTACGGATCGACTGTGCCCTTGGTGACGAACTTCAGGCCCGTGTTGACATTGGCCGGCCCAACGAGCCCACCGGAGGCGAGAAAGATGAACGCCTCGAGCACCGTATAAAAACCCTGCACGTAAGGTTGCTGGTCGATCGTGAAGTCGAGGAAGCCTTCGTGGATCAGATCGACCGTGCGCGGCAACAGATCGAAGCCGCCGCCGTGGACGCCTTTAGACGGCAGGTTGGATTCTTTCATCACCTCGGCGACGCCCTGGGTGCTGCCCGCGTCCACCGCAAACATCCCTTTGAGATCCTGGTGGCCGAGAAAGAAGGACTTGATCTTCGATAGTTCTTCGTTGACGGTCGCGCCGGTTGCGATGGTCTGCACGTCGATTTTCTTGCCCGATTTCTTGATTGCAGCCGCTGCACCGTCGAGCCGGGGCTGAATGTTGAGCTGGCCTGGCGTTGCGATAAAGAGCGCGACGAGGCCGCTATCGATGAGGTTCGCGATTCGCTCGCCCATCTGGTAGCCGGACAGATAAAGATCCTGGCCGATATAGGCAAGGCGAGGATTCGTCGAACCCGAGGGCGCATCGGCGTTATAGGCGAACACGGGAATGCCGGCGTCGAGCGCGGCCTGGATGGGTTTGTCGAACGCCTTGGGGTCAACGATCGGTACGGCGATTGCGTCGGCTTTCCCGGCAATCGCCGCGTTGACCGCGTTCACCATTTCGCCGATGTCGGCATTGGCCGAGCCGGTCCATTGATAGTCCATCCCCAGCAAAGCGGTCGCGTCCTGAATGCCGTATTGCGTCGGAACGAAGAACGGATTCGTTGTGACGTGGTTGACGAATACGATCTTCCATCGCTTGTGCGCCGGGAACGAACCGGCTTCCGCCGCCTGGGCCGGCGTGATCATTCCACCCAATAGCGCCAGTGCTGCGGACAGGCCCGCGCCCTGCAGCAATCCCCGACGCATGCCCTGCACTTCGTCCTTGTCTTCCTTCGCTTGCGCCATCTCGATCTCCCGTCTCTTCGTTGTTGAACACTTCACTGTCCATGACGGCGCAAGCAGGAAAAGCCCCGGCAAGAAAAGCACCGGAGCCGGGCATCATTCCTTTCATGAAACCCACGTGCACGCGCGTACGCATGACTACCCTCCAGAAAATGCTATATCACGCCCTTTTACCTATTAATCGATGTATACCCTTAACTAGTCCGACTAATTAATTTGCGCGGTGCAGCGCAGCTTTCCGCATTCGCATCCAGCGGTACAGCACAACACGATGACGGGACTGGTCTGGCTCGTTGGCCGCAGGTCATGCGTTGTCGAAATGATCTGCACGATGTGCCGCTTTAATAGTATTACTATCGAGTTAGCGTCTGGAAGGAGAGGGACATGAAGAACGCAAAGCGCCCGCTACGCTCTGCCCAATGGTTCGGCTCAGCCGACAAGAACGGTTTCATGTACCGAAGCTGGATGAAAAACCAGGGCATTCCCGATCACGAATTTCACGGCAAGCCAATTATTGGGATCTGCAACACGTGGTCCGAGTTGACCCCGTGCAATGCGCATTTTCGAAAGCTTGCCGAACACGTGAAGCACGGCGTGCTGGAAGCAGGCGGCTTTCCGGTTGAATTCCCGGTGTTTTCCAATGGCGAGTCGAACCTGCGTCCCACGGCTATGCTGACACGCAATCTCGCGAGCATGGACGTCGAGGAGTCGATTCGCGGCAATCCGATCGACGCTGTCGTGCTGCTGGCCGGTTGCGACAAGACGACCCCCGCGCTTCTGATGGGCGCGGCAAGCTGCGATGTGCCGGCGATCCTCGTCACCGGCGGCCCGATGCTCAACGGCAAGCATCAAGGCCGCGATATCGGTTCGGGCACGATCGTCTGGCAATTGAGCGAGCAGGTGAAGGCGGGCAAAATCTCGCTGCACGACTTCATGTCTGCTGAAGCCGGTATGTCGCGCTCGGCAGGCACCTGCAATACGATGGGCACCGCCTCGACAATGGCCTGCATGGCGGAAGCGCTTGGCGTCACGCTCCCTCACAACGCGGCTATTCCCGCGGTAGACGCGCGCCGCTACGTGCTGGCGCATATGTCGGGCATGCGTATCGTGCAGATGGCGTTTGAGGATCTGCGTCTGTCGAAACTGCTCACGCGCGAAGCATTTGAAAATGCGATTCGCGTCAATGCAGCGATTGGCGGTTCGACGAATGCGGCGATTCATCTCAAGGCGATTGCGGGACGCATCGGCGTGAGCCTTGAACTCGACGACTGGACGCGGATCGGACGCGGTACGCCGACGGTGGTCGACCTGCAGCCGTCGGGCCGCTACCTGATGGAGGAGTTCTATTACGCAGGTGGCCTGCCTGCGGTATTGCGCCGGCTCGGCGAAGGCGGTCTGCTGCCGCATCCGGGTGCGTTGACCGCAAATGGTCAGTCTCTGTGGGACAACTGCAAGGATGCCCCGCTCTATAACGACGAAGTCATCCGCACGCTCGACAGGCCGATTTTCCCCGATGGCGGCTTATACGTACTGCGCGGCAACCTGGCGCCCAATGGGGCGGTGCTCAAACCTTCTGCGTCCACACCCGCGCTCCTCAGGCATCGTGGACGCGCGGTGGTGTTCGAAAGTTTCGAAGATTACAAGGCACGCATCGGTTCGCCCGACCTGGACGTGACCGCCGATTCGGTGCTGGTATTGAAGAACTGTGGCCCGAAGGGCTATCCTGGCATGGCCGAAGTCGGGAACATGGGCCTGCCGCCAAAACTGCTGGCCCAAGGCGTGACGGACATGGTGCGACTATCCGACGCGCGGATGAGCGGCACCGCGTACGGGACGGTGGTGCTGCACGTAGCACCCGAGGCTCGCGCGGGCGGCCCGCTCGCGGTGGTCCAGGACGGCGACTGGATTGAAATGGACTGCGCTGCCGGGCGCCTGTATCTCGACGTTAGCGATGACGAACTCGCCGCGCGGCTCGCCGCGTGGACTAAAGCCCGACAAAACGATCCCGCCGACGCGAGCGGCTACCGGCATCTATACGTCGAGCACGTATTGCAGGCCGATCAGGGATGTGACTTCGATTTTCTGGTGGGTTGCCGGGGCGCGGAAGTGCCGCGCCATTCGCATTGAGCGGAGCAGGCTCTGCCGCCGCGTTCGGGTGAGGGTTACGCCGGGTACTGGTTGCCGGCTTCCAGAACGCTCTCGGCGTCCGCGCGCGCATTGTCGAGCTGGACCAGACTTGCATGTCGCGCGCCCAGCGGGTCACGGCTCTGGATCGCAGTGAGAATCGCCTTGTGACGCGGCAACGAAAGCGCATGCGTCTCGGGATGACGGCTCGTCAGCTTGATCGATTCCGACAGGGCAAGGGACAGCATGTTGCCAATATAGGCCAGCAGGTCGTTGTGTGTGGCCGCCATGATTGCCCGGTGAAACTCGAGGTCGGGAGCCAGTAGCGCGCTTGCGGTCTCCGCACGTTCCATCTGGTCGTAAGCCGATGCAATGCGCGCAAGATCGTCGCTTGTCGCCGCGGTGGCGGCGAGCGCAGCCGCCGTGGGTTCGATAATGCGGCGCACAGTCAGGAGCGAACTGAAGAACTCGCCTTCCGGAACACTGTTGATCGTCCAGTACAGGACATCGGGGTCAAGCATATGCCACTCCGCGCGAGGCTTCACGATACTGCCGACACGCGGTTTCGACACGACCAGTCCTTTTGCCACCAGCACACGGGTGGCCTCGCGCAGTACCGGGCGGCTAACGCCATAGCGCTCGCACAGGACAGCCTCAGCGGGCAACCGCTGGCCCGGCTGTACCTTGCCGCTCACGATATCCATGCCGAGTTCCCTCACGATGCGGCCGTGCAGGCTCTTGCGCTGTTGCAGATGACGGTAGTCCATGGTCAGCGATTGCGGTCGTGTCCGGCTCAGTCCTGTGCCGAACGATGCAGCGTTTTGGACGGCACTTACCTCGTAGTCGACACGGATACAGGTCTGTTTCGTGGAGATCCGCTGGCGCTCCAAGCATAGCACGCGACATCTGGCGTGGCCCGGACGCCGACGCCGATCTCGCATTCGACCGATGCTGTGGTGTTACTGCGGTCGAGCCTCTTCGCGACGAGGGTGTCGCCGTGCTTCGGCCAGAAAACAAGCTGTTGAATGCCGGTGAGGGTTCGTTCAGGGGCGGTCGCTCTGACCATGTCCGCCAGTTATTGACCTGATTATGTCTTGCACTTCAAAACGGCCTCTCTTTGTTAGCTCATTGAGGCATTGCGCTCATCTCGATTTCATAAAATCGTCAAAATAGTCAGTCTGCCAGCCAATATAAAAATTTAAAAAGGCATTTATTCAAAAAATCCGTATATGCACCCGGCGTATCGAAATTCTGTTAAATGATTGTCATGACGGTTTTTATTGTTACTGAATGGATTAATATGCCGGGTTTGAAACGGCGTTAACCAGATAACACGATCCATGTCGCAGAATCGCAAGAAACGATCCGCAGCGAGCCAGTCGCGCAGAAAGCCGCTTGGCAAGACCATGCTATTGCCGCACAAGGCCACTTATGTACGCGAACAGTCGCTGCACTGGCATCTCGCCTTGGCAGCGTTTCGGGCGGGCAAGGGCAACGGCGATCTGCTGGCAGAATTGGTGAAGGCGCTTTATCTGGCCTGGTATCTTCAGGAAGCGGGATTCGGTACGGCAGAGCGAGAACTTTATCTTGAGGCAGAACGCATCTTGGACAGCGCGGCAAGAGACACATGCAAAAACATCTGGCTTATCGAAGCCGCCGACTGTTTGCCGATCATCACGATTCTCGATTTGCACGAAGAGCAACTGTTGTCTGCACCGGTGTACGCGGTCGGCGAAGCTAAGCAGCGCTTGCTGCATTTCGGAAAGAGCGACAAGCGGTCGCCGTGGTAAGCGGCCAATGCCAGAAAGGGATATGGCCGGCAACAGACGGTCATTCGATGAGATCCAAGGTCCGAATGTCGCCTGCCGCGCATCTGTGAGAGAGCGCCAAGCACGATCAGGGTGACGAGCATCATCCGTCATAATGTCGATCGTCGATAACAATGGCAGTTATCGGCCTCCAAATCGAACGCACTGAGCGACCCTGCGATCCTTTCATCGGGAATGTCGCAGGATGAAGTAACGTATTGGGGACTCAATTTTTCGCCAGGTCAGAATGAGGTTTGAGGCGCTTATGTCCACGAACGCAGACACAATCACGGATGAACTGGTCGCGGGAATCGCGGATCGCATGGTCGATGAAGGCCGGAAGGTTTCTCCGGTGACCATTTGGCCGGAGATTCCTGGCGGTTCGATCGTTGCCATAGCGGCGGCCTTGCAACGCTGGCGCGAAGCGCGGCAGCCCCTCGCGCCCCACGTGCAGGTTCAGGCCGGGTTGCCGGAGCACATTGCCGAAACCATGATGAGCGCAGCGGACCGGCTCTGGATGGCAGCTCAAGGCGACGCCGACAGGGCGGTCAGTCAGCACCTGAGTGTCGTGAACCAGCATCTCGACGCTGCCCGCGCGGAACGGGATGAGGTTTTACTCGAGTACCAAAAGACGGCGGAAGAAGTTGCGACCGAGCGTGAGCGGCACCTTGCTCTGACGAATGCGCTGAGCGCTTCCGAGGATGCGTCCACGCGCCTCACCGTGGAACTCGCTTCGGCGACCGGCCGCGCCGAAGCGGCCGAGGCTCGAGCGGAGGAACTGGCGCAGCGTGTGTCAGTGGAAGAGGCCGTGCTGGAACACACCAAGGCGGAACTTGACGAGGAGCGCAAGGCGCGTGGAGAGCTGGCCGCTGCTGTTTCGAGCCAGAACGATGAGATCGCGCGGATGAAGCAGGAACTCGATGAGGCGCGGCAGGAGATCTCCTCGTTGGGCTACGACTGTCAGGTGAAGTTGACCGAAGCGGATAGAGCGTTGGAGGAGGCTAGCGCGGCGTCATCGCGCGCAGAAGCGGCTACGGCGCAGGCGAACGAGAGCCTCGCGCGGGTCGCTGGACTGGAGGCTGAGCGGGATGAGGCGCGCATTGCGCTCGAAGCAGAGCGGCAGACAAGCGCAGCGCAGAGCGAGGAAGCATCGATTCAGTTTGATGAATTGCAGCGCGTCGGCCGGGAACTTGAGGCGGCGCGGGAACAGATCGGTGCTATGACGGAGGCGAAGGCGGCTGTGATGGCTGAATTGGCTCAGGTTTCGCAGGATGCGTCTGCCGCGAGCGCTGAACTGGCGAGGGTCTCGCAAGAGGCGTCTGCAGTGAGCGCTGAACTGGCCCGGGTCTCGCAGGATGCGTCTGCCGCGAAAGAGCGGGCTGAGGCTGCGGAACAGCATGCGGCGACGCTGGAGCAGTGCCTCGCGGAAGTCAAGCATGCGAAGGCGGCCGAAGCGGAACGATGGACTCAGGAATCCAGCGCGGCATCATCGCGCGCTGAAGCTGCTGCGACGCAGATGAGCGAGAGCCTGGCGCGGGTCGCTGCGCTAGAGGCTGAGCTGGATGAGGCTCGCAACGCGCTTGCAGCAGAGCGTCAGACGAGCGCAGCGCGAAGCGAGGCGGTGTCGGTTCAGCGCAACGAACTACAGCGGGTCGCTCAAGCGGGCGAATCTGCGACGGCGGAAGAAGTCGCCGAGTTACAGCGCCAGATGTCGGCACAGGCCAAAGCACATGAGAAGGCCTTTAACGAGCTTCGCACGATTGCTGAACAGTGGGTGGCGCACGCCAAGGACCTCAAGGAACGACTCGGTTCGGCAAACGAGAAGCTATTGTTCATCGACTCACGTAGCACAGGGGAAGTGGCGCTCATCCGGAAACTCTCGTCTGAACTTGAGCGCCTTAAGCCAGATAGTGACTTGATATCCCGGGACACGCAGCAAAAGCTTATCGGAGCGACGATGGCCGAGCGACTTTCGCAGAAGGGTTATCGGTATGACCCGGCGACGGCGGTTATGTCGAAAGTGGAGCGGTGATGTACGTATGTCTCGGTTCGAGAGATGGCTTCGCCACTGCGGGGAGGGGAGGCGGTGCAGTGGCCGCCTCCGGTAGCGGTTGCCCCGCGCTCAGCTCGGTCGCTTGTTGACGCGGCAGGTTGGCCGCCTTGAACGGTTAGTGCCTAACGGGACCCGGATGCTGCGTAGTGTCTGCTTCTACGCTCGTCGCGGCTTTGGCTGACGTTCGTTTGCGCGGACTGGGCTTCGTGGTTGCCGGCGGTTCTGTCGTTGCTATTTGTGATGCCTCTGCTAGAAGGCGCGCAGCACGGTTCGCGGTGATGCGGCTTTGAGGGATGCCCTTCGCATCGAGTGCGATCACCTGGTACAGCTCACGGTCACAGTCGAGCGCCTGCCGATATTGCTCCAAGCCGTGACGCCACAAAGCTGCCGCTGACGCAGGGCGAACGTTTTCGATCGGCGGCTTAAGGTGAAGGTGCCGAACGCGTGCAACCGGCCATCTCCTGCCATTCGCCTAGGAGCTCAGACGGACATTCAAACGTCCGGTGCACTTAGGCAGCGGACGTTCCCCTCGCGCTAAAGTTCCTCGCGCCCTATACCGGTGGCGTGGGCGTTTTTCCCGGTCTGATCCTGCGGTCGCCGCGTGAATCAGTTCCTAAAATGGGCGCCACGCCTTCCAGTCACCGGATCAATTCTCAGTAGCCCTTTTGAATTGCCTACTCTATGCCTTGCATGCACTCCTTCGGATCAATGACCCCAAGGCTCTTGACGATCCTGAAACTACCATTTTTTGCCTGGGCAATGTACATATTCATTCGAACGTGATGCTGACCGGGAACCATTTCAGCTGGACCACCCGGTCCCTCAGCGATCTTTGCGTGGTCTAGTGCCTTAAGGACATCTTCCTGCCTTAGCGAACCTGCCTCATTCACAGCAGCCTCCCAGAGCCTCAGGCCTCGGTACATGCCTGAACACGCACTGCCAGCAGTGAACTTGGCATTGCCTGGATAGAGCTTGTCGTACTGATCGATCAATGTCCTGCTGAAGGAATCGCTGACGTTTTGGTAGTAATCGAGGCAACTGTACAGACCCTCCACGTGTGCGGCTGGCACCAAGTTCAGGAAGTTCTCGTCGAAATACGTGCAGACTATGTATCCACCT
Source organism: Paraburkholderia sp. FW306-02-B (assembly GCF_058782725.1). NCBI lineage: Bacteria > Pseudomonadati > Pseudomonadota > Betaproteobacteria > Burkholderiales > Burkholderiaceae > Paraburkholderia > Paraburkholderia sp. FW306-02-B. The sequence continues at coordinate 2,809,198 of NZ_JBYSXZ010000002.1, read as the reverse complement.
CGCTTCGTAAAGCCAGAGTCGTAAAGCTGCTCGAGGAATGGCGTGAGCCCAGGAGGCACGATCGTATTGAATACCACCTGCGCACCGCTGGACGTGATCTTGTCAATAGTCTTGCTGTAGTCAGTGTGATCGAGGGGAAAGTACTCCTCTCCGACTATCGCGCCACCGTTGGCCGTGACAACTTGACGAACCTTCTTATTCATCGTGTGTGGCCAAATATAGTCAGCTGACGGCAAGTAGAATTTCTTCGCACCCGTTTCTTGCATCAACCACGGCATGAAAGGTTCAACCTGCTGCGCTGGCACCGGGCCGGTACAGAAGATGAGCGGGTCACATTCCTGTCCCTCGTATTGCTCTGGGTAAATGTAAGGCTTCTTGCCATTCACTACAGCGGACCGCTTGATAGCCTGCCTCGTGGAGCTATAAATGCCACCGAAGATCACATCGACTTGATCTTGCAGGACGAGCTTGGCAGCTTTGGCTTCCGCTACGCTATCTGTAGTTGCGCTGTCCTCAAGGTACAGATCTATCTGCCGCCCCAACAAGCCACCCTTTGCATTGATGTCGTTAATTACCATCTTGGCCACATTTGCATTGGCGATACCCATGAACGAGAGTGCACCCGTCTGGTCCGTGACTACTCCCACCTTGATGGATGATTCGTTCATGGCGTTCTCTCCTCTCGGAACTGGCTATTGGTGAATGAGCGCTGGCTTTCGAACGGTGTACTCGCACATGTGTTGGCGTGGCCTGACATATCTCTCGTCTTTGGGAAGCATGCTCACCCATACCAGCCTGCGCTTCAGTTCCTTGGGATGTCGGCTGTGACGGCGTTCTGTAACCATAGCTGCTCTTCCTCGCACCCAACCAGCATAGGTCAATTCAGGGTTGGCTTCCTCTCCAGCGGACGGGGTTCAATTCACGCGAACCGTCAACACGCGTAAATTTCACCTGAGGTCCGCTATTTCCCTTCGGGTCTAGCCCCACGCGCTGCTCAAATACTGCCGTATCATGTTTCATGACGCGCGGGCGATCCACCCGGGAACGCCGCGAATTTCGCTGCGTTGCCTCAAATTCACCACCACGCACCGGTTACCCTATGTCTTATCGTTTTCCACGGGAGATGCGGGAAACCCTTCCCTGTCAGAGGCGCATCAGGCTCTAAAACGCCACTACGGCTGCGAGACCGGGTTCTAGCCACCGAGTGGCTATCCATAGCGGATCCTCGCCAAGACTTGGGCACTCCGGCGACTGTCCGGACAGGCCGGTGGTCTGCCGAGTGACTCGAAGGGATAAATGACCGCTACCCCTGAAAGCGGCCGATGACGTGGCGCCTGGTCCAGCGTCCGGAGCAGGTCGAAAGTACGCATTCGCTAGCGGTGGGACCGCTCATTCGCGACCGCCGACCTTCGAAGGTCAGGGAAGCGACCCGTAGCCGCCTGACCAACGCCGATACTTGAATGACCGCAAAGGCCGATGAAGGAGCGTTTGTCTTTGTCAATCGGATGGCCGGTTACGGGGTGAAGCCGACGCTTGAACGTCCGAGGGACGACGCATGCGAACGGCGGCTCCTGGCCGGTTGCACCCGCTGAGATATGACGCCAAAAAGCTGCCGCTGGCTCAGGGCGAATGTTTTCGACCGGCGGCTTACGGCGAAGTGGCTGAACGCGTACAGTCGGCCAGGAGCCGTCATTCGTGTCGTGAGGCACAAAGCGGACCTCCGACCTCGGTTGCCTCGGAGGAGCGGCGAACGCTATCGCCGCGCTTAGACCGGGGAACTGGCTCCAGCGAATAAACATTCGCATCCGAAAGTCATATACTGGCTCGGTCTGCCTGCTGTCTATCGCGCAGCTGTGGTATGCGTTCGCATAACTATTCGAGCGGTATTGGTGCACTCGGTGCGGGAAGACTAACGGTGTTGTGCCCGCCTCGGATCGAACGCCAGGGGCTGAGCCGTCTGCTTGCGCATGTTCTTTTGGCCAGGCGGGCGACGTGAAACCAAGTGGACCGAGCTTCACCTCACTTGCCTGTTTGGACGAAGCCATGCTGACAATCGACGACATCCGGGCGATTCCACTGTTTTCAACACTCCCTGACGACGAACTGGAACATCTCGCGCACACGTGCGCAGACCTGCATCTGAGCGCGGGTGAGTTCGCGGTCCATGAAGGTGGAGAGCGCGCACTGTACGCCGTTGTGTCCGGCAAGATGGAAGTCATCAAGACGTTCGACGGTATCGAGCGCACGCTGGGCTGGCGTCTGCCCGGAACCATCTTTGGCGAAGTGCCGCTCGCGCTGAGTTCGCCGTTTCCAGGTGCCTATCGGGCCGCGGAGCCGTCGCGTGTCATGCGCGTGGACGCTCAGCGTTACTACGTACTTGCTGCGGCGTCGCCGGAAATTGCGTTCAAGATGGGTGCCCTTGCGCGCGAGCGCATTGGCGGACTGCAGGGCCTCTCCGCCGAGCCGCCCAAGGCCCGCGTGACCATGATTGGAAGTCGCTGGGACACCGCTTGTACCGCGTTGCGCCAGTTCCTCGCCCGCAACCAGATCAGCTACGACTGGATGACACCGGATGCGCCCGAAGTGACGGCGCGCTGGCCTGGAACCTGCCCGCCTGAGCAGGATTGCCCGGCATTGCGACTGGTCGACGGGACGGTGCTGAGCCGACCTACGACACGAGAGCTTGCGGAGTTGCTGGGTCTGCAGACACAGCCTCGCCTCGCCGAATACGACACGATGATCATTGGTGGCGGGCCGGCCGGTCTCGCGGCGGCAGTGTACGGTGCGTCGGAAGGCTTGCGTACTGTGGTGCTGGAGCGCGAAGCGCCAGGCGGGCAGGCCGGGACCTCGTCGCGTATTGAGAATTACCTCGGCTTCCCCAACGGCGTGTCGGGCGACGAACTGGCGAGCCGTGCACTGCAGCAGGCAAGGCGGCTCGGTGCAGAGATTCTGGTGACACGGTCTGTCGCTCGAATCGATGTCGCCGGCCGTAGCGTTCACCTCGACGGAGGCGGCGTCATCCGGGCGCGAACGATCATTCTCGCGACTGGCGTCACGTGGCGCCGCCTCGCGATCGACGGCTTCGACCGCTTTATCGGTAAAGGCATTTACTACGGCGCGTCACGCAGCGAAGCGAACGCTACTCACGGCCTCGACGTCTATCTGATCGGTGGTGGAAACTCGGCCGGCCAGGCAGCGTTGTACTTTGCCAATCATGCGCGCATGGTTACGCTTGTCCTGCGAGGCGATTCGCTGGAGAAGAGCATGTCCCGCTACCTCGTCGAACAGCTTCGTGGGAAGTCAAACGTAGGGGTGCAACTGCGATCGGAAGTAGTCGGTGCGCACGGCGATACCCATCTGACAGCGATCGACGTACGCGATGGATTGAGCGCAGAGATGCGTCGACACGACTGTGGTGGATTGTTCGTGTTCATTGGCGCCGATGCAGAGACTGAGTGGTTGCCGGAGGAAATCGCACGCGATGTGCGCGGATATGTTCTCACCGGCGACGACGTCGTCAAGGCGGGACGCTGGTCCCATAGCCGGGATCCCTACCTCCTCGAATCGAGTGTTCCTGGCGTGTTTGCCTGTGGGGATGTGAGATTGAGCCCGGTCAAGCGCGTCGCTTCAGCGGTCGGCGAAGGCAGCATGGCGATCGCGTTCGCCCACAAATATTTGCAGCACGACGCCAGATAGCATTGGGTGCGACAGTGAGGCGTATGGGTGCTTGTTGTAGCGGATTTCGATTGACTTTGAATGTCCGCTTCAATGAATCGGATAGACCGCTATATTGGGTCGGGTTTTGCCATTCGCATGCCGAATCGATCGGGGTCTACGTCGGGCAGCGTTCGGCCACTCTCCGACGTTGGCCCTCGCGTCCGAAAGCGGACACTCAACGCTGGTTTTACCTCGAAGGCAATGTTCGTCGGTGCCACGAGGGGTCTTTCCACGTCTGAGCCGTCCAGAGCCGTCCATAAGACCTGTCCATTCGGGTGCGCCAGCCGAGTGCGCGCTGATCCTTGGTGTGGACGCAGATCAGTCGCCTTTGCAGACCTCCTTCTCGTTGCTCTGGTTGGCGCAGAACTGATAGAAAAGCGCTTGGGATGACGCATGGCAAAACTTGCCATCGGAGGGCTCTCCGACCTTTAATGGATTGGGAAGGACAAGGAGAGCAGCATGGCCGTCACACGCTTGCAGAACATCCCAGGTATCGGGGTTGATAGGATGGCCGAAACCGCGGACTCAATGCACAATACCAGCATTCTTCGGCTCGAGAATCTCGATACTGACCTGAGGCCTCCACCGGCGGCGATCCGGCGCACACACGAGGCAATCGACAACGATGACGCCAACAGCTATTTACCGTTCATGGGTCAGCGTGCGCTGCGTGAAGCCGCGGTCGAACGTATCCGACGCTTTTCCGGCGTCACATACGACCCCGATACCGAGTGCGTCATCTCCGCAGGTGGGCTGGCCGGAATCCTGAATGTCCTGTTATCGACACTCGAAGACGGAGACGAGGTTGTACTGACCGATCCGACCTACGCTGGCTTGATCAATCGCGTGTATCTGGCAGGGGGCGTGCCAAGATTCGCACAACTCGTGCCGGGAATAGACGGATGGCGACTCGACCTGGAGAGCCTGGCGAGCTTGATTAGTCCTCGGACACGGGCCTTGCTCATCATGTCGCCTTCCATGCCGACTGGTTTCGTCGCTTCGCCGGCGGAATGGGCGGCAATTGCGCGCCATTGCGAGCGGGTCGACGCGTGGCTGGTATATGACGCTGCCATGGAGCGCATCCTGTTTGATGGTCGACAGGTCGTCCACCCTGTTTCGCTGCCGGGTATGCGCGAGCGGACCATCACCGTCGGCTCGGTCTCCAAGGAATATCGGATGATCGGTTGGCGAGTCGGCTGGATAGTCGGACCTGCACAGCTTATGGCGGACGTCAGGCTGACCAGTTTGTCGAACGTTGTTTGCCAGGTTGGCATCGCCATGCCAGGGGCAGCAGCTGCACTGGGTGCTGACGACGATGGCGTGGCTGCGGCGACGGCGGAGTGGGAGGCCCGCTGCCAAGCGCTGTTGTCCGCTCTGAGCGATCTCCCCGTGGTTCGCCCGCACGGCGGATGGTCGCTTCTGATCGATACGCAGCAGCTCGGTCTGGCACCGTCGGAAGCTTCCAGGCGCTTGCTGGCGCGAGGTGAGGTGGCCGCCACGCCGATGGACAACTGGGGGCCAAGCGGCAGTCGGTACCTGCGTTTTGTATTCGCAAACGAGCCCGTCCAGCGCCTGGCCGACATTCGCGAGCGGATTCGCAGGTCATGGGACACCTGATCTGCACGGGTACGATGAAAGGCTGCTCGCGAGGCTTCGCTCTGTGCATCGATCAACGCATGTGGGCATCCGCTGATGCGCGACTGCCGTGGCCCAGTACCCTGGCGAGGGGCGCTTCAACTTCCGTCGATCTCGACCTCTGCCTCACAGTTCACTGGCGCGTTGAGCGGGATCATCATACCAATCGATGAGCGGGCATGCATGCCAACGTCGTCGCCATAAAGCTCAAGAATGAGATCGGAGTAGCCGTTAGTCACGCGCGGTGTCTCGTTGAATCCGGGCGCGACATTGACCATTGCAAAGACTCTAAGCCAGGCGGTGATTCGATCCAGGTCGCCGAGCGCTCGCTTCAGACTTCCCAAATGAGCGAGCGCTACGAGCCGGGCTGCTTGATAGCCCTGTTCTGGAGAGACCTCCGCTCCTACCTTCCCGAGTGGCTGTGCCACGGTGCCGTCCGGGTTCTGTGGAATATGCCCCGAGATGAATGCCCGATTCCCTCGGACTCGGACCCACGCGAACGGCATTCGGATGTCTGCCGGCATCCGAAGCGGCAGAGGCAGTACCAGTCCCATTTCTGCAAGCTTGGCTTCAATCCTTGCCACGGTAACCTCCTCGAGTCGTGGTTGCCTTGATGCCGTGCGGCGCAGACGGTTTGCCGCACGCCTAACAAAGAAGGCTGAGTCGTCGACGTTGCCACTGTCCTCGTGCAGCGTCCGCGCCTGCCACCGACCATGGCGACGTCATGTGCCGGATAAAAGAAAGCTTCATCGCCGGCCGGTCGACACATTGCCTGTGAACCGCATCAGGGTACCCGTGCATCCAGATCGGGGTGCATCACGACGCTTTCCTGGGCCGTCGGTTCATTACGCACGCCGATAAAGACCGCCGGTGTCTTGCCGCGATTTACCGCCACGTGCGGAATGCCTGCGGGGATATAGAGATAGTCGCCGCAATGCGCCACGTCGCGGTATTCCAGCGTGTCGCCTGTCCACAGTTCGACCTCGTCTCCGCTCAGCATATAGAACGCCGACTCATGGTGTTCATGGATGTGCGCCCTCGTGCGGCTTTCGGGGGGGATCGTCACCATTCCAAGAAACAGCACTTGCGATCCAACTGTCTCCTGACTGATGCCGGGCGCGTATTCCGAACCCTGCCTGCTCATATAACTGGCAGCCCCAGATACGACGCGTCCGCACCTGTTGTTCGCCATAGTTTCCATTTGATCACCTCCCGAAAACATGAAAAAAGCATATGCCCGTGCGCTGTGGGGCGTCAATCAGGGAGCAATTACGGGTGTTCGGCGAAGCCACGAATGACCGCATGCGCGTAGCCGACGGGCCGCTCCGGGTCGAAAGTACGAATTCGGCTTCCGTGAGACCGGTCATTCGCGACCACCGACCTGCGAATGTCAGGAAAGCGACCTGTAGCCGCCTGACTAACGCCGATACTTGGATGACGGTAATGGCCGATGAACGAGCGTTCGTCCTTTACGATTGGATGGCCGGTTACGGGGCGGAGCCGACGCTTGAACGTCCGACCGACGACGCATGTGAACGGCGGTTTGTGGCCGACTGTACGCGTTCAGTCCCTTCGCCGTAAGCCGCCGGTCGAACACATTCGCCCGACCCCAGCGGCAGCTTTTTGGCGTCATATCTCAGCGGGCGTAACCGGCCATGAGCCGCCATTCGCTTACCCGGTTGCTCGGACACTCAGACGTCGGCTTCGTCCCAGTAAGCGGCCTTTCCATCTGCGAAGGTGAATCTTGCATCGCGGCCAAAGTAGCCGCTCACAGATCGTCACTGGGATGACCGCATTACTGCGCTGCGAATGGGGAAAACGCTTGAACCTTCGGCACCGCCCGTGACACTGTCCATTCCCCGCTCGCACTGCGGGCGGGGATAGTGACGCAAACGCGATCGTCCGCCTGGGGATCAGTTATCGGCATTGCCCGACACGAAACTGGTGAATGCACTGTACGGCGGATTGAGTGCAACGCCATTGGTCATAATGCCGTAGGTATTGTCTCCGCTATCGAGCACGTAATACATCACCGACTGAATGTTGTGTGTTTTCCGCGCCTGATAGAACTTGCCCAGCGTGTTCGTGATGTAACTGGCTCGATATGCCTGAGTGCTCTCCGGTCCGGTGTTCCATTCGGTGATGATGAACGGCACGCCATATCGGGCGTTGCAATACGTAGGCAGGTCGAAACCCGGGCCTGAGCCGTCTATTCCAATGTTGAAGATGTCGCCGTACACCTCGTAGTTGTGCCAGGTCGTGATGTCCCACCGCACCTTCGGATAGCCGCCTGTGCCGTCCGGTTGCATACCGTCCCATAACGCGTCAGCTGCGCCAATGTCCGCGACACAGAAGTTGATACCGCAATTTGCGGACGGCTGAACGGCCTTCACGCCGTCGATCATCCCGCGCATCGCACCGCGCATGATGGGCCAGTTCTGGTTGTTGAAGTCGACCGCTTTGGTGCCTGCGTTGGTGAAGTCGAGGATCGTCGCGTTCTGTCGCGTCAATTCGTTCCCGCACTCGTAGATCGTGACGCCGTATGGCTTGAGCGCATTGGCGACGGTCATGGCAGCCTGCAATCCGCGGTTGTATGCGGCAGACTCGCTGCTGAACAGATTGCCATTGGAATCGTAGACGCCCTGGTTGATCAGCACGAGCAGTGAAATTCCGTTCGACTGGAACGCTTGCGCCAGTTTAACGACCGCATTCACCTGGGCCGGGTCGTCAGTACATCCCACACGATAATTCGTGCAACCCATGCCCTTCAGGATCGATACGAGCTGTACCGGTGTGTACGTATAGTCATAATGCCCGTTCATGCCGTAGAACGTTCCCGCAGTGGCCGCGGTGGTGATTCGTGGGTCATTACATGGCAACCATCCGCCAAGGTCGGTGCAGACGTAGAACTGGCCGCCCGTACCCTTGTGCCAGATCTTTCCGCCGTACCAGAGCAGCAGCGACACACTAAACGTATTGCCCACGGTATTGCCATCGCGATAAATGACACCGTTGACAACCGTCCACACGGCGCCGGAGCTGTCGGTGATCGATGCGGCCGATGGTATGGTGGTACCGCTCGCCGATGCCGCGCTAACCTGGCTGGAGCCCGCGCCACGTGCGGTCAGGATATAACTGCCACCGAGAGCCGTCAGGCAGCCAAGAAAGTGACGTCGTTTAATCATTGCAAATTCGTCCCTGTCGAGAAAGTTCTCGGAAAAAATCCAAATAGATGACTGCTAGAATTTCGGACTAGAAGTACGGCACAAGTGATTTCGCATTACTCAGCAGTCCTGACTGACAATGGCAATTTCCCGCTTGCTCGATACGTGGATAGGGAGAACTGATCCGCCGCCTATCCTTGTGCATTTCGCAAACGTTTCGCCTTTCAGCCGTAAAAGACAGTCCCGGAAATTTGTTCGCGCATGCTCGTCCGACCGGGTAAATAATATCCGCATCGCGAGTTAATTTGCATAAAAATGTGGGGCCATCTTCCAATTAGCGGAGATCTTCTGAATGTTCATTTTTGAAAAGGGAAATCCCGCTTTTTTCTTCGGATCAGTGACAGTCCTGCGCGGCCACATCGGCGAATTTGACCCCACGAGGTAATTATCGGACTTCAGTTCATCACGCAGTACATTGCACTGCCTATATGCACTCGGCTGGTTTAGGGCGGATGCGCAGTGTCCTCTATCAAGGATGTCGTAATTACCGAAAATCAAACCCGCGTTAGATGTTGGAAATCTAGCTTCATTGAGAATATTTTTTCGGATTCGACCCTGGAGGTGCTGCACCAAATACGGGACGACACAGACAGCGCCTCTCCGACTTCCTGATTTAGAACCTTTCGAAATGGGCGTTGCAGAAGAATGGTTCCGCGAGCCGGACAAGCCGTTTTTTCTCACATTCGGCAGATCTCGGTCACTGAATATGCGAAGGCACGTCAGCGGTTGCGGGCCCTAACGAGACGGCCGGGAGGACTCCGGTTATCGTCGTGCGCCGGTGGTGCTTATGAGAAACACATGTATCAACGACTACTTGCGAGGTTCGGAGGCGTTGATTGAAGTACCGTCGGCCCGGCGCGTGGTAGCGACGGCCGCTGCACCTCGGAAGCTGCCATTCGCTTCTCAAATGCTAACGACCGGAGAGGGTCGGGAGTGTGAGTTCGCTGATGCAGGAAGCTGCCGTCTGGCTGCTCGATGCCGCCACCGTCAGCAATCTGCCACATTGCTGACGTAGAACCCAGCCCGCCCCAATGTCAGCAATGGCCGATAAACCGTCTGTCACTTCGCGTCAGTGCTCGGCAGGTCGTCGGCCTTTGCAGCCGTTCGCACTTGACCAATGGCTGCTCGTTGCGAATGACTGCCGTGGCGCCAAGCTCGAGTCTGCGATCGTCCAAATCGATCGCGTTTAACCTCAACTCTGGTAGATAGTGCGGCTATATGAGAGATCGCGTAGTTGCGAGAGCGGAGCAAACGGAATGGTCACCAAACAACTCGAGTGTTTGGTAGGGCCGCCTTGATCTCATCGATGTTCGTGGCTCTGGTGCCATAGAGAACGAGCTCTCGCAGACCAGTCAGGCCTTTCAGTACATCAATGTCCTGGACCGGGGTGTTTGCGAGGTAGAGCTCTTGCAGACCGGTCAAGCCCTTCAGCGCATCGACGTTCCTAACCCTTGTACGGAAGAGATTGAGCATTTGAAGGCCCGTCAGGCCTCTCAGCACATCGATGTTCTCGATCCTGGTGTCGGCGAGATTAAGCCTTCGCATGCCCTTCAGGCTCTTCAACGCATCGATATTCGTAACTTGTGTGCGCGCAAGAACGAGTGTTTCCAACTGGAGCAATCCCTGAGTCGCATCGACGTTCTCGACTTTGGAGCCGTCGAGCACGAGTATTTTCAGGGAGGACATTCCCGTTAGCGAATCGATGTTTCGGACTGGAGTGTTCGCGAGATAGAGCGCTTGCAGATCGTGCAACTTCTTCAACGCATCGATGCTCTCGACCTGGGTCTCGTTGAGATCGAGCGTTTTCAAGGTGGTCAACTGGCTGAGTGGCTCGATGTTCCGGACATTTCTGGCGCCACCCAGTTTGAGTGTTTCCAGGTGAGGCAATTTTTCAAGCGTATCAAGATCCCGAACCTGCGTGTCCCGGAGATCGAGTTGCCGCAGGTCAGTCAAGTCCTTCAGCGCATCGAGGTTCGAGACCCGGGTGTCCCACAGATTGAGCGATTGCAGACCGGTCAGGCCTTTTAGCGCATCGATGTTCTCGACTTCGGTGCGGTGGATCACAAGCTTTTTCAGGGAATGCACTCCCTTGAGCGCGTCGATGTTCCATATGCGGGTGCCCGAGAGGTCCAGAGATTCCAGGCCATCCAGTCCGTTCAGCAACTCGATGTTATCGACCTCGGTGTCTGCCAGACTCAGCTCAAGCCTTAGGTGGAGCTTTCTTAGGTATGGCAACGCGGCGGCAACCTGAGACGCGCTTAACGCCGGCTTTGCCCGCAATGCCAGGCATCCCGACTCAGATGTGATAGCTGGACCGTTACTGTCATTGCAGGCGCCCCTGAAAAATCCCAGGTCGGTCAGCGCCCGTTCATCCCGGTTTTCCTGCAAAGGGTTCAAGACGAGAAACAAGATTCCGAGCAGAAGTGCGATGCCGCCACCAATGGCCCATGGTCCGGCACGACGCCAGACGGATGTGCGCAAGCCTCCCTTAGCTGGCTTTGTGCTTGGGGGTGGGGTTTCGGCCACGACGGACTCCGCTTGTCCAGGATTGCCTCCTTTATACACGAAGAGCGATGCTGTGATTTTCCATCAAGTGAGACCGCGCTCCGACCATACAACACTTCGAGACGAGGCCCGTCATCGACCGGCAAGCGTCGGAGCGGCTGCAGCATCATTCGTCGGCAGCTCGAAATGCAAGATGCACTAAAGCTGAGCTATGCGGAGCTCGAAATCGTGGCTAGCTGCGACGCTCGCCGATCCAGATGGGCGAGCAAAAGCGAAGCCACGTCCGACCGCGCCGGTTTGAATGCGACCCGTGTCGGACACTGGTCGCTATTTTCGTGTCTCCGCGGCTAGCATGGGCTCGCAACAGGTTGATACGCCAATTCGTGCGCGTACGATAACCTTCGTGTGGCATTCATGTCGGCGGCCTTTCGGCCATTGCGGTCATCAGCAGCCCATCGAGTTCCGTGCTCACCGAATGGCTGTCTGGATTGGGGGGCTTTCAGCTTGTTGAGGTGGTGAACAAACGCGCGGGCGTCGTCACGTTGAGGTATCCGCCCGAGGCAACGACGTGGGAGAGCCACCGGCGCGTATAAGGCGGCGCCAGCGGTACCACAGCAATGATTGGATTACATCTGGAAGGCCAGCACCCCGCCGTTTGTAAAGTGGTTCGCGACGCAGGTCGCGCAACCTGCCGGCTTGTCGGCCGCGGAGTACGGCATGAAGATGAGACCAGACACAGGGTCAACCGCCACCGAATGGGTGTTGTTTCCCGTTGCGACTCGAGCGACCACCGTGCGCGCTGCCGCATCGATAACGGTCAGGACCGGCGTACAGGGAGCCGCAGCCGAGCAGCCTGCGGAGCCGACCGAGTTACCCGTCGCCGTCCAGCGATAGCTAGCGTTATAGTAGCGATTGGACTTTGTATCATATTGGATTTCATCTCCTCCGCCAGCATTGAGAGACGCCACCAAAGCACCTGACGAGCGATTCAGGATCTGTACGAGGAGTGGAGCCCCCGCGGTCGCCTCGCGGCAGCCTACCGCGGCGTCGGTACCCGGTCCGAGCGCAAGCCCGGTGGGATCGCAATTGCCGAGAGGGTACGCGGCAGCGCCAGCGAGGTCAGTGTAATTGACCGTTGTGCCGCGGGGAATCGCTCGGACCGAGGCCGCAGGAACCTTGATGAGTTCACCATGCGGATTGGCAGTACTTCCGTCGTTGTTGACGAAGAATGTGTCGCTTGCGGCATCATATCGGCACTGTTCAAGACCCGCCGACGGTGCTCCTCCCGCGTCCGAGAAGGTGACCTTAGCCAAAATCGTCTGCGTCTGCGTGTCAATGAACGTCGCGAATGGCGTTGCTTCCTCCGGACTCGAGATCATGTAAACATTGTGGACCGAGTCCAGACATCCTTCGTCTGCCCGGACGCCACCCGTGCTCACGGTGATGCTCTTGACGACTGTGTTTGTCGCCGGATCGGCAATCTTCACCGAATTCACATCGCCGACGTACAGAAGATTTCCCACGGCGTTGATTCCATCAGGTCCGGACAGAGCCGGCCTCGCACCTGCACCTGCAAAGGCCAACGCCCCGCTCCCCTTGATCTGGGCAACGAGTTTCTGGCTCGCGATGTCGATCACATCCACCGCCGCGTTATTGCGGTCCGTAAAGAAGAAGCGCCCCCCGCTGATATCGCCCAGGTCAAACGAAAAGTTAACGCCTGGACCCACGCCGGGCATTGCGATGTCTGCGACGACATGCGGCACTCCTGAAGAATTGACGCTGCCTCCGCAAGCGGTCAGAAGTGACGCACTCAGCACGGTAATACCTAACATTCGCTGCAACTTCATTTTCGTCTCCAAACGTTGTAATGGTTGTGGGAATAAAGCGTGGCAATACGACCTTCGGCTAGTGAAGCCTCACTAGCCAGCCAGGCCTACTTACGAGCTTGACGACAAATGACCTCACCGTTGATAACGCTAGCAGAGAGATCCTAGGAAGTACCATAGAAGTACGTATTGCATGTCGTAATCACTCGTGCCCGTCGAAATGCTCCATAAAACCTTACGTTTCGCCGCAATCAAACGGATCACTTGCCTCCTGCCCGTGACCGGGTCCAGCGGGCAGCGAGTGAGAAGCAAAACTGATACCAGGTTCGGCCGTTCGCCAGTGGATTGATTACAAAGGCATCGTTGAACGGCGAGGCGCGTGCGCGTCTGCATTTCCAGAAAACCGTGCGACGGGCTGTCTGGATTTTCGGACTTGCATCCACGCAGATGAGTGCTGCGTATGCTGAGGCGGGCCGGTAAAAGTAGATCCCCGCGTTTCGTGGAATTGCGCAGCGAAGGTATGGACGGGGCTCAGGAGGTCCGCCGGAAGGCCATCCGCGACTTTCAGAAGGCCATCTCGCGAAACAGCGACTGCGCCGAAGCGCATCTCAACCTCGGGAAGGCGTACAGGCTGGACCCAACGGAATATTTCCGCCTGACCTGCATCGAGTCGGAACTCGCGGCTGCGACGAGGCGCGCGACGGAGGCGTTTCACGCGGTGTCGAGTCGGCCGGCGGTGTAACGCTCACCGTCGCCCGTAGCGCAGGGCTCGACAGGCCGCTTTCGAGCAGCCTTTTCTTCGCGCAGCACTTGATTGCAAACTCGTATCGAGGCCAGAGCATTCCGCCGATCGGCGCGGTACTGAACGAATCAACGCGATGAAGTGACTCACGCAGGCGTCGTCCGACTACGGCAAGCTGAAGAACCTGTCCGACGTCGCGCCGCAGCGGTCCAGATACTACAGACTGCCGGTCGCCACACGGGCTGCGGGCTTGATCGTCAGTGTCATTCTTTCCTCGTCTTCGGTTGTTCGGGCTGCGGGTCACGTCCGCGTTGCGTCGGTGCCCTCGTGCACGCATCCGGGGGCGTCACATAGGTCACGTCGTCGCAGCAGCACGCATAGACCGGAAACCCGTACGCGTTCGTGCGGATGATGGTCGTTGGCCCGTGCAATGGGCATACCGCGTTCATGTTGCCTCCTGAAACTCATGGTCAACCGGTTATATCGTACACGCGGCTCGTCAGTGCGGCACGGCCAAACACCGGTTCGACCAGTCAAGACAACGGAAATCTTGGCCGCTTGCTCGACCCGCACCTGTTCACTGGTCAGCGTGGTGCCGCCGTCGAGCACGACGACCCGCCGGTGCTGCTTCTGGTCGGCGTTCAGTTCGTGAATGATCCTCGTCATGGTGTAACGACCGACGAGGTAACGGCATTGATCGGCCGTTCGAGGTCGAAGCTCTACACCATGCGCCTCGCCGGCGATTTTCCCCGGCTCGCCGCAACGTGCACTAAGGTCGGGTTTTGCTGGGTCGCCCAGGTGGCGAAAACTGCCCGTATATTGTCAGTTGAACGGCCTATACCGGCCGTTCAATTGTTGATGGGCCAACGGCTGCAAAGGCCGATCAGCCGTCTTTCACTTCGCGTCGGTGGTCTGCAGGTTGTCGGCCATAGCCGCCGTTCGCAGAACGGGTAGACGCGTCCGCTGCGGGCCTTACTGGTCGTTCCGCATTGCTGAAAACGCGTCGTCTACCCAGTCATGGTAGTTCATGGCGCACACGGCGAATGCAAACTGTCACAACCAGACGAACACGCAAACGCCAATTGGCAAACTGATCAAATGTCTGTGCCCGACCGGTTACGTTCGGACACACTTCGTTGCGAATCAGAATAGGTCCGCCAACTACAATTCGCGCATGGAGAAAAAACATGATCAGACTTTTGTGTGTCGTTGCGCTTGCGGCTAGCCTGTCAGGCTGCATTGTCGCTCCGCCGTACGGCTATGCGCCTGCGCCGGTCTATGGATATGGTTATGCGCCAGCGTATTACGCAGCGCCGTCCGTCGATGTCGGCATCGGTTTCGGCGGTTACGGGCACGGCTGGCGAAGATAGCCTCGTTGTGGCACCGGTTCCGTTGACGAACGTGTCGCTCGAGTCGAATACAGGCGCGGCAGTCTTTAAGACGGTTCCAATCCAATGCCCTGACCGGGGCAGATTGCCGAAACGCAAGCCATGATTCGCGAGCGTTGGCTTTGCCTTCGGCCCGCGTACGCGCGTCTATAACACCTTCGATGCGCACCGCCAGGTGCATTAGGCCGGCATCAAAGGCAGCCAGTTGTCACTCAAACTGGCGCTGCTACGGGCCGATCATTCCGAACGCAAGGACCCAGGCAACCACGAAGTCCTGGTCGAAGCTGCGCAATCGGTGGGACTCGACGCCGCGGAGGCACGTGACGTACTGCGAAGCGGAGACTATGCCGATGAGGTTCGTGCGGAAGCACGGCAATATCAGGCGGTAGGCATCCAATCGGTGCCGGCGATCATCTTTGATCATCGCTATCTGATGACCGGCGGGGGCAACCCTTGGAAGCCTTCGAGCAAGTCATCCGGCAGATTCTGGCCGAACCGTAGTGGGAGCACCGGCGCCGACGTACTGGATGTGAGCGTTCTCAAGCTGTCCGGCTGCCTATCGTGCGCACCAATTTTATGTGGGGGAATCAGATTGATGAAGAAGATGAGAATTTCGATCATTCTGTTCGTGCTGGCCGTGCTCAGCCCGCTGGCGCATGCGAGCCTGGCTACAGGTGCCCACGAATTCAAGAACGATGTCAAGACGGCAGGAAAGAAGAGCGGGCATGCCGTGCGCGATGCCTCGCACGCGGTCGGCCGCGGCGCGAAGACGGCCGGCCATGCCGTTGCCGATGCAACAAGGCACGGTTATCACTCGACGAAAAAGTTCGTGACAGGGCACGGATAAAGGTCGCTTAGCGGCAACTGAGGCGGCGACTGCGGATCCAGGACCCGCAGCAGGCTGCACGTGCCATGGACGATCGCACTCTTAACCGAGTCGATATCAACTGCGACAGCCCGGTCGTTTTTCCCACTAAGTGCCGTTACCGCGGCCTCGCAGCGAGGGGGAATTGTCGTCGCCGGACCACCCGCCGGCCACAACCGCCCGACCGTGTCCGGTTGTCGTGAATTTAGGGGCCCTGCTGCTACGTTATGCGAGGTTGGATGCCCGGCAGTTTGCGTGTGGCGTCATCGGGCAGAAATCGGCCTCTCGACCGTGCGGCGACATCTTCAAACAAATGAACCACGAGCCGACGACCGGGGCAGTTGCTCGTTGAGTTGCGGATGGGCATCTGAATGCCCACCCGCCGACTTCACGATCGACCAATCCGGCGATCAGTCGTCGTCCCGCATCGCCGTCTTCTGCGTGCTACCTTTGATCCGCGGATAAGGCTTGCCGCCCATCATGCCCTTCCACAGCACGCGGTTGAACTGATCCGCCGGTACTTCGTCGGCGTCATCGAAATTGAACTTCGCGGTCACCTTGGCCCAGTACGTCGCGTCATGCTTCGGCGCGACGTCTGCGCCGGCCGCAAACTTCGTATCGACTTGCTCTGTCATCTGGGCCAGTTGGGTGGTCTTCAGTACCGTCGAGGCGACGGCCGTGTAATTCCATGAGGCCGAACCATGCACGTCGAACACGTCGGCCATCGGACGCTGGTAGGCGGTGTTGAGGTTCATGTGCTGCGTGCCGAGCACGTCTTCGATCGTGCGCAGCGCATTGACCTGGCTGTAACCCGTCCGAATCACCGCGCCCTGCTTCACGTAGGGGCCGACGATATACGCCGGGCCACGGTGCGAATCCACATGGTCAGGACCGTCCTGCACATCGTCTTCGGTCACGACGATCAGCGTGTCGTTCGCGTACGGGCTCTTTGCGACCGCTTCAACCAGGCGGCCGACGGCGAGGTCGTTATCGGCCTGCTGCGTCTCCGGTGTGTTCACGCCCGCGAAGGCGGTGCCGAACGAACCCATGTGATCATGGGACAGGCGCACCAGTGACAGAGTCGGCAGACTGCCGCCCGCGACATACTGGTCGAATTCGCGCTTCCACTCGTTGAAACGCCACTGATCCGGATAGTTCTGGTCGAAGCCGCGGAAGTAAGCGTCAGTCAGCGACGCGAGTTTCGGATCGAGCGGCGCGACCTGGACGACGCCCGCAGCGTGCGGATCCGTCACGGGATTGGCCGCGGTGCCGATGCTGCCGATATTCTTCACGAGGAAGCCGTAATTGCGGACTGTGCCGCCGGCCGCGAGTACTGCGTCGAAGATGTAGCCCTGCTGGTGGCCGAACGGTGCGTCAGACGACGCATGGTTGCCCGTGCCCGTCAGCAGGTTGTCCGTGCCGCCCGTGACGCTGGCCGAGTTGTTGCTGTAGTTCGTGGTGCCGCTGGGACCGGCGGCCGCGTCGCGCTGCTGGACCGTCGCCCAGTTGACGGGCACGTTGCGGTTCGAGCCCTCGCTGTCATATGACAGGCCGCGATTGACCGCCGCGTAATTCATCTGCTGCGTGAGCGTCTCGGTATTGGTGACTCGGCCCTGCAACGCCCACGACCAGCCGTCCATGCTGCCGTCGCCGGGGTTCATGAAATTGTCGAGCGTCACGAACTGGCTCGCCAGACGATGGAAGTTCGGCGTGATGGCCCGGCCGAACTGGCTCAGTCGCGGATCGCCGTTGCCGCCGTTGCCGAGATCGCCGAGGATCTGGTCGTACGTGCGGTTTTCCTTGACGATGTAGATCACGTGCTTGATGTGATTGTGCAGGAAGCCCATCACCTCGTTGTCCTGGTCATTGGATTCCGGGCGATAGAAGTTGTTGCGCGCGACCTGCTGCGTGAGCTGCGGCAGGTCGTTGTCCGTCGGCACTGGCGCACTGACCAGCGATGCGCGCTCGAGCTGGAACTGGTATTCGTTCGACGCGCGCGCGGCGGCGGCCTGTGCCGCGGTGCCGCCCGACAGGTGATCCGGGTTCGGACCGGTCACGCTCTTGCCGTTCACGACATACATCCACGAACCGTCTGCGCTGAACGTCACGTCATGCGGTTCGAACGCGGTTGGGATCAGGCCGGTAACATGAAATGCGCGCGGGCCGCTCAGCGGAATTACCGCGATCTCGTTGGCGCCGGCATTCGTCGCGTACAGCGTGCCGCCGTCGCGCGACAGCGTCACCGAGTAGGTGCCTGCGCCGGTATGTTCCTGACGGTGGTCGAGCACGCCGGCCGGCGCGCGCGCATCGATCTTGGCCACCACGGTATTCGCGTTGGTATTGATCACCGCGACCTGGTCTGCATTGTCCTGCGCGACGTACAGCAGCGACTGCGATGCGTCCAGCGTCATGCCGAGCCCGTTGCCGTCGAGCTTGATGCGCTTGACCAGGCGGCCGTGTGACGGCGACGAGATATCGATTGCGACGATTTCGCGATCGCGGTCCGACGAGACATAGGCCGTGTTGTTGCCCTTCACGACCACCGCGAACGGATAAGTGCCGCCGACACCGCCCGGCGAGCCTTCGTTGCCGGAGAAGAACGGGCGCAGATCGTGCTCGTAACGCACCGAGTTGGAGGCGGTATCGATCACGCTGATTGAATCGTTGTAGTTATTGGCCACGACGAGCGTCTTGCCGTCGGCCGAAAGCGCGAGACCGCCCGCGTTCGGCTGCACGCCTATCCCCACGCCCTTGCCATTATGGCCGAGCGCGATCGTGGCCGACTGCACCCATGCGCCGCCGTGTTGGGTGTAAACCTGGACGACGTCATCATTGCCGCCCGTCGCATACAGCGTGTTGCCGTCGTGCGAGAACACCAGGCCCACGAACGCATTCGTCTGGTGGATCACCTGCTTGAGCTGCGGCCGGGTCTTGTTCGCGCCCGACACGTCATACAGGAAGATGTACTGCGTCGAGTTGGCCGTATCGACCGAACCGTCCGCGTTGTACAGCGAGTTCTGGCCCGCGGTGATGATCGCGAGCGTCTTGCCGTCCGGGCTCAACTGCGAACGCACGGCTTCGCCAGCCACGAAATTCGGATGGGCCGGCAGGCCCGGATTCAGATATTGCTGGACCGCGCCGCGCACGACCAGCGGCGTGATCGACTGACCGCTTGGCACGCGCGCGGTGTCGACAGCGCTGAGGTTGTCAGCGTGAGACTGCGCTGCGAGCAGCACGGCCGACATGATGACGCCGAGCCGGAGCCCAGTCACGATATTGTGGGTTTTCATTTTCATAGGATTCCTCATTACGCAATAGCCATGCCGAACCGGCGACCGGTCTGGCATGACAGGCATGACCCGGCGCCGCTGCGTCGCCGTACGCTGCGGAGATGTGCCGGAATATAGTTTCTGGATATGTCGAACAGGACCTGTCGAGCGAACCTCTCATCGGCCAGTGGGGCTTGACCAACAATGCGGTATTAAGTCACTGCCGAATGTCAATAGGATGACGTGCTCTAAGCAAGATTCGATGATTACAAATTGTTACAACAACGATTGTCATATGACACCCGTCGGTCGCTCGCGGTCGTAACGCAACTGGCCGCTCACGGCTATAGAGCCGTCGTACAGCGAGGGCGACCTTGTGAATACTTATCAGACTCGAGTATCAGGTCGCCGAGCGCCGATCATTCGCCAGATGGATCCGATTCACTTCGTTCATTTGCTTTTGAGCTCGCCCGTACCGGCGTGGAGCATAGCCCAGCACTTGACGAAATGCGCTTTCCGACTCGTAGCCCAAGGAGAGGGCAACGTCAGCCACATTCTCTTCGCTATTCATGAACTTATCGGACGCCAACAACATTCGCCAACGCGTGAGGTATGCCATCGGGGTTTCACCGACAACTTCCTTGAAGCGCTTTGCAAAGATCGAACGGAACATGCCGGCACGCCGTGCCAGTTCCTGAAGCGTCCAGGGATAAGAGGGGTTTTCATGCATGCACGCGATCGTCGATCCGATGGGTTTGTCAGCCAGGGCAAACAGCCAGCCGACAGCGCCTGAAGTGGTTTGAGCCAGATGCAGTCGCAACGCCTGAACCAGAATCATGTATGCGCGGTTGCTGCGCAACCTATAGCGATCCGGGCTGTTCTCCGTGCAGTTCTTGACGCATGCGCCCTAAGGCCCAGCGAAGCTCGGCCCTACCATGCGATCACACGCATGCCTTTTGCCAGGCCACTTCACGTGATGTTGGGAGGTGCGCCAAATGGCATCGTGTCCAGGTTCACTGCGACCCTCTTCTACTTTACCGCCCCCAACGCCAACCCCTTCACCAGGAACCGCTGCAACCACGCAAACACAATCGAAACGGGCAACGTCGCACAGAGGGTAGCGGCCATCACCAGATGCCACTCGACGACGTACTTCCCGGCGACCATGTCAGTCACTTGAACGGTCAAAGTCTTATTCTCCGGCGACCGAATCAACGTATAGACCACCGCAAACTCATTCCACGCATTAATAAAAGTAAAGATCGCCGTCACAACAATCGCAGGCACGGCCAACGGCAAGAACACCTTAAAAACAGCCCTGGTCCTCCCACACCCCTCCAACCACGCCGACTCCTCAAGATCCCGCGGCACAGTCTGAAAGTAAGAAGACAACATCCAAACCGCGAACGCGATATTAAAAGCCGCATAAGAAACGATGACCCCAATCCTGGAGTCAACCAGATTCCCATCCCCATAAGGGATCATCGCGGCCAACCTGAACAGGCCAACAACCAGCAAAATCGGCGACAACATCTGCGTCACCAGAAGAAACTGCGAATACAACCCCTTCCCGCGAAACGGAAACCTCGCCAACGCATAGGCTGCCGGCAAACTCACAGCCAACGCCAACGCGGTCGACAGAAAGCTGATCACGCAGCTATTCCTCAGTGCCACGCCAAAGTTAGCCGCGACCCACATATCGACAAAATTGCTCCACTGCCAATGCACCGGCAACCACCGCGCCGGATACACAAAAATCTCAGAAGCCGGCTTCAAAGCAGTAAACAACATCACCGCAAACGGAAACAGCACCACCACAACCAGCGGCGACAGCGCGAGCCAGCACCACAGCGAGCGCTTCATCTTGACGCTGAGACTCATGACGGCTCTCCTTCTTTCGCGGGCTGCAGGCGCAGATAGGCGATCGAGAAAACAAACAACATGACGAGCATGATCAGCGACACTGCCGCGGCTTCGCCGGGACGTCCCAGGCGGAAGCCAAGCTCATAAAGATACGTGACGAGAATATGCGTGCTGTTATCCGGCCCACCTTGCGTCATCACCCAGATGATCGGAAAAGAGTTGAACACGTAAATCACGTTCAGCAGAATCGCCATGTTGACGAACGGCCGCATCAGCGGCAGCGTCAGCTTGCGAAACTGCTGCCAGGCGCTGGCGCCGTCCATGCGCGCGGCTTCGTAGATATCGCCCGGTATCGACGACAAACCGCCAAGCAGAATCGTCACCGTAAAAGGAATCGACACCAGAATGCCGACCGCGATCTCCACCGGAAACGCGAGCTCCGGCGTAGCAAGCCAATGAATCGGGCCGCTGATGAATCCGAGCCGCTGCAACGTGACGTTGACCATGCCGTAGTCGTCGTTGAAGGCCCAGCGCCAGACCACGGCGGTCATTGTCAGCGAGACGGACCACGGCAGCATCACGATCGTGCGGGCGACGCCACGTCCATAGAAATCCTGATTCAGCACCAATGCGACCGGCACTGAAATCAGCACCGTGCCGCCCACCACACATACGGTCCAGACAATCGTCCGTTTGGCGGCGGCGAGGAATGCGGGGTCGCTGAAGATCGTGTAGAAATTCTGCAGACCGGTGAAATCGCGAATCGCGCCGAAGCGCGAGACTTCGTGCATCGATTGCCACACGATGTTGAAAATCGGATAGCTGATGATGAATAGCGCCAACACCAGGCTCGGCGCAATCAGCAACCAGGGCGCTTGCAGGCGCGAAGAAACGGAACGGCTCATGCGTGCTCGATCGTAAGACGCGTCAGCGTAAAAACTGGCGCGGCGGGATGGGCCGGATAGTGCATTACAACCGAAACGCGCGCCGCCTTCGCAACGGCAGCGCGCGTTCCGTGTTCAGCGAACCACGACGAGATCAATGACCGAGCGACTTGTTCGCTTGCGCCGCCGCTGCAGTCAACGCATCGGCCGGCTTGGCCTTGCCCAGATAGATCGATTGCATCGCATCGGACACGGCCTTCGCGGTGTCTTCCCAACCGGTCACGGTCGGCGCGAAGTGGGCCGTCGGCAGCAGCGCGACGAAGGCCTTGGTGTCCGGATCATTGAACGCCGGATCGGTCGCCTCAGCCTTGGTGGTCGGCAGGAAGCCTTCGGTCGTCGTGAACTCGACGCGCGGTTCCTTCGTGAACAGATAGTCGAGGAACTTCCAGGCCGACTTCTTCACCTTCGAGTTCTTGAACATCACGATCGAGTCCGTCACCGCGTAGGTGGCGTGTGTTGTGCCCATCGGGATCGGATCGATGCCGTACTTCAGGTTCGGTGCTTCTTTCTTGATCTGCTTGGCGAGGAAGGGCGCGGAGATCATCATCGCGACACGGCCCTGCTTGAACAGATTCTGCACGTCTTCACGGCTGAAGCCGGTGACGCCCGGTTGCGTCAGCCCCTGGTCGATCATGGTCTTGTACAGCGTGGCCGCCTTGATGCCGGCCGGCGAACTGAACGCTGCCTTGCCGTCCTTGCCGACCACGTCGCCGCCGTTGGTCCACAGGGCGTAGTAATAGTAGACGTCGGTTTCGATTTCCTTGCCTTGCAGACCGAAGCCGGCAATGCCCTGCGCCTTCAGCTTCTTCGACGCCTCGATCACGTCATTCCAGGTTTTCGGGCCGTCGGGATAACCGACCTTCGCGAGCAGGTCCTTGTTGTAGTAGAGCGCGCGCGCGGACGCTGCAATCGGCAGGCCGTACACCTTGCCGTTGATCTCGCCCGGTGCGAGGAACGGGCCGATGAAGCGGCCCTTGAAGCTCGGGTCCATGTAGCTATCGAGCGGCTCGGCGACGTCGTCCTTCACGAAGTCGAGCAGCCAGCGCGTGCCGACGATCGCCAGGTCGGCGTTGGCGCCGCCGGAAATGTCCGTTTGCAGCTTTTGTTGCAGCGTGTCCCAGTTCACGTCTTCGATCTTGATGGTCGTGCCGGGATTGGCCTTCTCGAAGTTACGGGCCATCTTTTCGAAGTACGGCGCGGTGGCATCGCTGTAATGCGCGACGGTGACGCGGACCGTGTCGGCGTGAGCCGCGACGGCGATACCTGCAAACGCGAGCGCCACGGCAACTTTGCCGAGCGCGAGGGAAGCACGGGCATGCAACGACATTTCTCTCTCTCCTGGATGGTCTGCTGCCGTCGCCGGCCGCTTGGGGTTGAATTGTTTGAAAAAATCCTACATGACGCAAAATAGCTTGTCACGTAGGGTCTGCCATATTTTTTCTCAGCCAGTTTTGTGCATAAGATGCTGCAAAGCAGGGGTATTTTGTGCGCCGCGAAGAAACGGATACCCAATCTTCGGGATGACTAGACAACTGTGCTGGCAGCGGATTTGTAGGAAATTTACATGCCAGACCGGTTGCGGCAACCAGCTTCAGGAACGAGGGCAGATATGAATCGTGTGGTGTTGGTAACCGGCGCCTGCGGCGGAATCGGCAGCGTGTTGTGCAAGCGCTTCGTGGAGCAGGGCGATACGGTGCTGGCGCTCGATATCGACGCGAACGCGCTCGGCGCGCTCAGCGCCCAGCTAGGCGAGGCGCACGTCACGCCGATCGCGGTCGACCTCGGCGACGCTGCCGCGGTCCAGCAAGCAGTGGCCGATGCGGTCAAGACGCGCGGTCCGGTGGACGTGCTGGTCGCGAACGCGGGCGCAGCCAAAGGCCTGACGCTTGCCACGACGGACGCCGCCAGCTGGCAACGCGACATCCATCTGAATCTGAACGGCACGTATCACACAGTGGAAGCGGTGCGCGCATCGATGATCGAACGGCAAAAGGGCGCGCTGGTGCTGATCGGCTCCGTGAACGGCATGGCGGCGCTCGGTCATCCGGCGTACAGCGCGGCGAAGGCCGGCCTCATCAGCTACACCAAAGCGCTGGCGCTCGAACTGGGCCGTTACGGCATTCGCGCGAACATCGTCTGTCCGGGCACCGTGAAGACGCAAGCCTGGCAGGCGCGGGTCGACAAGAATCCGCAGGTCTTCGAGGATTTGAAGAAGTGGTATCCATTGCGCGACTTCGCCACGCCCGACGACATCGCCGACGCGGTGCTGTTCCTCGCGTCGCCGATGGCGCGCGTGATTACCGGCGTCGCGTTGCCGGTCGACGGCGGCTTGATGGCAGGCAACCGTCTGATGGCTGAAGAACTGACGCTCGAAACGCTTTGAGCCGTTTTGAACTGCTTTGAACAGGTAAACGCGGCGCGTGCTTTGCTCAATGAAGCGCGACAACACGGCCGCACCACAGCGCGACGATGAGGACAGCATGGCAGCAGTGCAACTGAGCGGCATCTTCAAACGCTACGGCGACACGCAGGTGGTGCACGGCATCGATCTGCACATCGACGACGGCGAGTTCGTCGTACTGGTCGGCCCGTCGGGCTGCGGCAAGAGCACACTGATGCGGATGGTGGCGGGTCTCGAAGAGATCAGCGGCGGCGATCTGATGATCGGCGGCACGCGTGCGAATAGCCTTGCGCCGCAGCAGCGCAATATCTCGATGGTGTTCCAGAGCTACGCGCTCTATCCGCATCTGTCCGTCTACGAAAACATCGCGTTCGGGCCGCGGATTCGCAAGGAGTCGTCCGCGAGCTTCAAGCCGCGGATCGAAGCCGCCGCGAAGATGCTGAATCTCGGCGGCTACCTGGATCGCTTGCCGCGTGCGCTGTCCGGTGGTCAGCGGCAGCGCGTGGCGATGGGCCGCGCGGTGGTGCGCGAGCCGTCGCTGTTCCTGTTCGACGAACCGCTGTCGAATCTCGACGCGAAGCTGCGCGTGCAGATGCGCACGGAAATCAAGGCGCTGCATCAGCGTCTGAAGAATACGGTGATCTACGTCACGCACGATCAGATCGAAGCAATGACGATGGCCGACCGCATCGTCGTGATGAATGCGGGGCGTATCGAACAGATCGGCCGGCCACTGGAGCTGTACGACCGTCCTGCGAATCTGTTTGTCGCCAGTTTCCTCGGCTCGCCGTCGATGAATTTCGCCGAAGGCGTGCTGGTGAACCGAACCCAGGGGCAAGGCCTCGCGTTGAAACTCGACGACGGTGGCGAGATTGTTCTGGAGGGCGCGCCGGCTTCGGCAACTGTCGGCGCAAAGGTCACGCTCGGCGTGCGGCCCGAACACATCGAGACGTTAGCGCAGACGCCGGACGCCGAGATGGAAGTCGAAGTGGTCGAGCCGACTGGCGCGGAGACCCATTTGTACGGGAAAATAGGCGGCAGCACGTGGTGCGTGACGACCCGCCAGCGCTCGAAGATCGAGCCGGGTCAGCGCGTGACGCTGCGCCTGCCGGCCGAACATATTCATCTGTTCGATACGGAGAGTGGACGCAGGCTTGTCTGAACCGCGTGTTGCCCGACTGAAGCTGATTGAAGCTGCGACGCGACGCGGATTCATTTAACCCTTAAGGAACACCGGGTGTCCGCACCGAACTTGATTCCCCACATCCGCGGCGCACTGGCCAATTTGCGGCCCGCCGAGCGCAAGGTCGCCGACATGGTGCTGAGCGACGTCGACTTCGCCATGCGCGCGAGCATCACCGAGCTTGCGCAACGGGCGGATGTCTCTGAGCCTTCCGTCACGCGCTTTTGCCGCGCGATCGGCGCGCATGGGCTGCGCGACTTCAAGATGCAACTGGCGCAGAGCGTGGCGGGCGGTTTGCCGTACGCATCGACTGCGGTTGCGCGCGACGACGATGTGCAGACGCTGATGGACAAGGTCGGCGAAGCGGCTGTGGATGGAATTACGCATGCGCGTGGCGCACTCGATCCCGCGGTGGTCGAAAGCGCGATTGCGGCGCTGGCCAGCGCGCGGCGGGTGTTCTTCTTCGGCGTTGGATCGGGCTCGGGGCTGGTCGCGCAAGACGCGGCGCTGCGGTTTTTGCGGCTCGATATCGCCGCGACTGCGTTCACCGATGGTCATCTGCAACGCCTGTACGCCGGGCTGATGGAACCGGGCGACGTGGCCTTTGCGATTTCGCATGCGGGCCGCAGTGTCGAAGTGAACGAAAGCATTCAGATCGCCAAGGAGCGTGGCGCGACCACCATTGCGCTGACCAATGTGGGTTCGCGGCTCGCGTGGCTGGTCGATATTCCGCTGCTGCTGCGCGTGCCGAGTCAGATCGATCCGAATACGCCGGGCGTGTCGCGGCTCGTGCATCTGTGCATCATGGATGCGCTCGCGATTGGCGTCGCGCTGAAGGCGGGGCCCAAGACGCTTGAAAAGATGCGGCACGCGAAAGCGCGGTTGTCGTCGCATGAGCCGGAGGCGGCGGGGGATTAACTGCCGGCGTGAATTGCGCCAAGCTTTTTTAGAAGCCGATTATCTTGTCTGGCCGCGGTTTTAAATCCGCTTGCTGTCTGTCGAACGGATGACTCCCATTTCGCTCTCCACTATGAGTAACGGCGATTCATCGCCAATCGGGCGGCGCGCGCTTTCCGTGCTCGCCACCTTCACCGCGCTATGGCTGATGATGCTGCTCAGCGCCTGCAGCAGGCCGCCCGCACCGCTGCCCAACGACGCGTACGTGTGGCAGCGCAAATGGACCCCCGCTGTCACATCCGCGTTGCTCGACAGCAGCGGCTTCGTGCAAACATGGCACGTGCTCGCCGCGGAAAAAGACCGCAAGGACGACTGGACGGTCATGTCGCCTGACTGGGCGACCCTCGCCGCAACGCATGCGCCGGTAACGGCCGTTGTGCGGATCGACGGCCAACTCGGCGACTTGAACACGCTGCCGGTCGCTCGCATCGTGAAACTTGCCGATGACTGGAAGCAGCACGGCATCGCGCTGGCGGGCATCGAAATCGACCACGACTGCGCGACGTCCCGGCTAGCGGGATACACGCGTTTCCTCACTGCGTTGCGCGCGCAGCTCGACCCCAACTTGAAACTGTCGATCACCGCGCTGCCCACCTGGCTCGACAGTACCGCGCTCGACGATCTGCTCACTCACGCGGACGAAGCGGTCCTTCAGGTGCACGCGGTCGTGAACCCCGCGCGAGGTCTGTTCGACCCGGCGGAAGCGCGCGCCTGGTTGCGCGCTTTCGCGCAACGCACGAAGCGACCATGGCGCGTCGCGTTGCCCACTTACGGTTCGCGCGTGACGTGGGGCGACGACGGGCGCGTCGCCGGCATCGAAAGCGAACGCCCCATGCTGCTGGCGAACGGATTCGCGCAAGGTCTGTCGCATGAACTTGTCGTGCAGCCGAAGCAGATCAGCGCGTTCGTTAAGCGGATCGAACGCGATGCATTGCCGCATCTGGCGGGCATTGTCTGGTTCCGCTTGCCCACCGATGCCGACGAGCGCGCGTGGAGCCTCGCCACATGGCGAGCCGTGCTGACGCGCGCGCCGCTGACTGCCGCCATTGCCGCCGACGTGCTCAAGAGCACGCAGCCGGGACTGTTCGATGTGTCGCTCGTCAGTCACGGCAATGCCGACGCTCAGTTACCCGCCGTCGTGCGCACCGATTCGTCCTGCGAAGCCGCTGACGGCATCAACGGATACGCACTCGACTACGACGAGTTCGGCATGCTGCTGCGCCGCGTTCAGCCAGGCTTGCTGCGCGCTGGCATGCGCCGCACGATCGGTTGGCTTCGCTGCGGCGAAGTCGATAACCAAAAGGTCTCTGTTCATGTCGAACCGTAAATATCACGCGCTTGGCGGGGGTGTTGCGCTGCTGGCCGGCGCCGTCATCGTTCACGCGTGCGGGCCGTATTTTTCGCTGCAATTGCTCGACAATCGCGCGGGCACGCTGGCGGGCACGCCGACCAATTCGTTTGCCTATGAGGCGATGCATCTGGTCGTACCGGGCGACCATCTGCTCGCACCCGAGGCGGTGCCGGTCCCTGCCGGGCAAATGCGGCCGGATCCCGCGAAGGCGTCGGCGGCAGGTTTGACGCCGGCGCAGATCGCCACGCTTGGCGCAATGGCTAAAGCGGCCGACGGCGACGCGGCGTACGCGCTGGGGAATGGCCTGCCCGAAGCGCAGCGCTTGTACGCGGCGGCTAATGTCGATTACGGCCTGGCGGTGGCGGACTGCACGGCCGCGGCGGCGGGTTCAGGCGCGGCCGCATCCGGCGCGGCTAGCGCCGCGGCCGTGGACAAGGCCGCTTCTGCCGTCGCACCGAGTGCCGCTCATGCGCGATCGTGCGACATGCGTGAACCGTTGCTCAAACGCGCTGCCACCCGGCTGGAAGCGATCCTTGCGTTACCGACTTCATCCGGCGCCTCGCGCGCTGTCGCGGCGGCATCCGAACTCGCGGCGATCGCGCAGGCACGCGTCGACGACTGCGGCGCCGGCGGCGATTGCGCGCCGCGCGTCGCCGCGTTGCATGCGGCCTACGCGAAACCGCGCGCGCTCGCCGTCGCCGGTGCGCTGGACCCTGAAGGGTTCGCCGTCAAAAGCTTCGGCGATGAAGCGTTGATGTCTCTGCGCAGCAAGACCGGCGATCAATGCGATTACAGCAGCTTCCTGAACGGCACGCCGTGCGCGAGTGCGATTCCTGCCGCGGATCTCGAGCACGCCATCGGTCTTTACGCGCAGCAGACCGCGCGCGGTTCCAGCAGCGGTCTCCAATCGCTGCGCGTGATTGCCGCGTGGGCGCTGGCCGACAAGGCGCACGCCGCGTCGCTGATCGACGACCCGCTCGCGCAGCGTCTGCTGGTGGCGTATGCGCTTGCCCGCGTGGGCGACATCGTCAAGGACGATCTGTCGAGCGCGTCGGAATACTACGGTGGCTATGACAATAGCTACGGACCCATTGGTTACGCCGATGCCGCGCGCGGCGATGCGGTCATCAAGACCAATCCGGTGTTGTTGTCGCTGGTCGAAGCGATCCGTCAACGCGGCGTCGAGCATGTGGCAGGCGCGGACCGGCTTGCCGCGCTTGCGTATCGTGTCGGCCGTTACGATTTCGCCGATGAACTCGTCGCCCGTCAGCACAGCGCGCTGGCGAGCTGGGTGAAGGCGAAACTCGCGCTGCGTCGCGGCGACACGGCGGCGGCCGTGCAGGCTTACGCGGATGCGGCCAAAGGCTTCCCGCAGTCCGATCCGAGCGTCGAGCCGGCCAGCGCGCAACTGATCAAGGGCGAGCAGGGCGTGTTGACGCTTTCGCGTGGGCAGTATGTGGAGGCGCTCGGATATCTGTATGCCGCAGCCGTGGCGCAGACAGGTAGTCCCGTGAGAGATGGGGGCTGGGGTCCCGACGTCGGGATCGGCAACGATATGACCTACGTCGCCGAGCGCGTGCTGACGACCGACGAGCTGAAAACCTTCGTCGATGTACACGTGCCGGGCACGCCCGCGCCTCTTCTTCCCGCTTCGGCTGCGAACGCGGACACGTACAACTTCGTCAGCCCGCCGGTCGCCGACTCGCTGCGCTATCTGCTCGCGCGACGGCTCGTGCGCGACGGCCGGATCGACGACGCGCTGCCGTATTTCCCCGCCGACAACGATCCGCGATTCGCCACTTACCACTATGACGAGAAGGGGATGACCCGCACGGTGCTTCAGCTTCGCAAGCGCGCGCGTGAGTACGCGGACGCTTTGCATGACGGCGAACACGCGTGGTTTGCAGTCAACCGCGCGCGAGGCTGGTTCGTCGCGGCGACCATTGCCAGACAGTCGGGCATGGAGCTGATGGGTTACGAGCAGACGCCGGATTACTCCGACGTACGCGGCGCGTTTGAAGGCGGGTCCGGACGATCCGGCGTGATCGGCGCGAGCGCGGGGCGCTCTTCTTCTGACGGCGCGAATGTCGCCAGCGCCGCTACGGTGCCCGACACCCCCGCGGCTCGCGCGGACGTCGCGCTCGCGGGGCCGTTCGTCACCGCCGACGAAAAGCGCCGCTACGCTGCCAGCGAGAGCAAGCCGCCGCTGCGCTTTCACTATCGCTACATCGCCGCCCGCGAACTGTCGAAAGCAGCGGATGCGCTGCCGCCCCGATCGCAGGCGTTCGCCGCGGTGCTATGCCGCGCGACGCGCGGGATGCAGAACCATGATTTGCAGAGGGCGTTCGGCTTTTATCAGCGGTATGTCAAGGAGGGGGCTTACGTCGACTTCGGCGGGCCGTTCGGCACTTCGTGCCCTGAACCAGATTTCCACGCTGCGGCGACGTTCACTTATACGCGGGCTTGGCAGCGCGTGAAACACGATGCGGGCCGCCATAAGAAATGGAGCGCGTTGTTTGCGCTGCTGGTCGCGGCGGGTGCGGTGGGTTTCGGCGCTTGGCGCTATCGCAGGTCCAAAGCGCGGCGCGACGCGGCGAGCGGGCAGTGATCGTGCGCCTGCGGGGGGAGCTGGAGCGCTGGCGCTGCGATTTCGATTACTCGGCTCTCGAAACGATTAGAAATCGCCTGTTTTACAAAAAAACGACTACTCCGCAGTTCCTGCGAAGGCTTATTCAGCCTTCGCTATTTGTAGTGACCTGCAATCGAAACCATCCGAACCTGCAATTCAGGCGACTTAACTGCAACCAACGGGAGGCGTCGGCCAGCATTATCTGCAACGGGACCAGCATTCAGCGGTGCCGACCTGGATGCCATCGCCGTGTATCGACATTATCTGCAACTGACTCTGATTCACGGCAAGAGAGGTCCGGCAGTAAAGGAGGTTCAGGTCGACAACTGACCCTAGCTATACCGTTCATTCCTTGTCCTGAATCGAGAACTGGAACGGAACCTCTGGATGGGTAAAGCGGAGCCGAATCTCGTTAAGAACTGGGGCGAAGCGCCGGTCCTCGAACGTGTAATACGACACCAGCAACCCGACGCAGGACTCCTGCGCGTCGTCCAACAGGTAGCTATTCCTCGGAAAGGCGAGCTTCCCCTCTTTCGTCTCCGATACGGCCCGGCACGACGAGAGCAGGCTGGGTAAATGCAGAAAAGTCACCTTGCCCTTCGGTGCCAAAGGATTGACCAGCAAATAGATTTGCGTGTACCGATCGGATTCACCCGACCCGTTGCTGCCGCCTTGCACGCAGAGGACGGCGGGATGGGCGTTCGTTCTCGGAGCAAGGAACACGTCGGCGGTCAGAGGATAGATATCCGATGGATGTTCTCCGGGGAATGTCGCCGCGCTCGCATAGCGATAGGTCTTGCCGTTGACCGTTATGCGATTCGCCGCGAGCGTGATGTGCACCGCTCGCCCTTCCGAGACGGCTCGCAGCTCCGTGTAAATGCCTTGCTCACCTAGGGAGGAATAGGCAACGCCAGGCCTGGACTTAATCGGATCACCGAACACGGCACTAGGTCGGGCGACGTAAAAGGCGTCATAGCTGTCGTAGGTTTCAGCCGCACAAGCGCCGCCCGCAAAGGCGGCCAGCGCCGCCGCCAGCACGATGGGGAATCTCATCGGTATGACTTTCCTCCAGTGGCCTTCAGATAGTCCGGATTGTGCTGCCAGAATACGGTGCTGCCGTGCGCTGCAGTCGAAACCCACACCGAATCGTAGCGGCCACGTTCACCGCCATCGACGATCTTTCCGGTCTTCTTGTTGCGGATTTTCCACCGCACAATGACCTCGATCCGGTGCTCCGGCACGCCAAAAATGTTGTGGGACGGGTCACCCCATTTGAACCCGGCTTGAACCTTCCTATGACGCGCGTAATTGGTCTTGAAGTCGAGGCCGTCCCACCAAAACGCGCCGTTGGACGGGTCTGGCCCGTCGTTGGCTAATGCCTCGTTCGCCCAATCAACAGCCAGCCTCATTCCTGGATCAAGCTCAATTTTGCTATCAGGAGTTCGCATCAATTTGTTGAATCTGGCGTTGGAGCCTTGCCATGCATAGGAGTAGTTTGAGTCTGCGGCGCGCAGATTGATCACGGTCTTTCCGTTCCACGCTCGGCATCGGTTGGCCGTCGTGAACGCGATGCCGCCGCCGACTATCCAACAAACGATGGTTTGATGGATGCCGATCGCCGGAGAGTCTTGCGTTGTGGCAAACCATGCAAAATACATCCACCATCAGCTTCCGTCTTTCAATGCCCGACTATACTGGATTTTCATCGGACAACTTAGAATTCGTATGCTCATTGGCTATGCGCGAGTTTCGACCGACGACCAGCCTCTCGACC
The DNA here is from genome assembly GCF_058782725.1 of Paraburkholderia sp. FW306-02-B. Classification (NCBI taxonomy): domain Bacteria; kingdom Pseudomonadati; phylum Pseudomonadota; class Betaproteobacteria; order Burkholderiales; family Burkholderiaceae; genus Paraburkholderia; species Paraburkholderia sp. FW306-02-B. The sequence goes on along the minus strand of NZ_JBYSXZ010000002.1, from coordinate 2,776,925 downwards.
TGCAACGCGATGCCCTCGCGAACGCCGGGTGTGACCGCGTGTTCATCGAACAGATACTGGCCGACACACTGGTGCGGCGCATCGTATTGGCACGCGTTCGGGACTATTTCCGCCACCGGAAGACAGAAGAAGGCCATGCGAGCTGAAGTGATGGAGCACTACGAACTGGCGGTACCTCTGAGTCTGTCGGGCTACTTCGAGACGGCGGACCATCAGCAGTTAATGAAGGACATCAAGGGGGCGATCTTCGAGGGACGGCTGATCGCGCTGTGCGGTGTCGCCGGCTGCGGCAAGACCGTGATGCTGCGCCGGCTTCAGCAGGCACTCGAAGACGAGAAGCGCGTCACGGTTTCGAAATCGCTCGCGATCGAGAAGCACCGCATCAACTTGCGACCTTCGTCGCAGCGCTGTGCGTCGACGAGGCGCACGACCTGAACGGCAACACCCTCACGGGACTGAAGCGCCTGATGGAACTGGTCAAGGATGGCGGCGGCAGCCTGTCGGTGATCCTCGCGGGACACCCAAAGCTGCACAATGACCTGCGGCGCGCGACGATGGAAGAAATCGGCTACCGCACTGACATCTTCTCGCTCGACGGCATCGCCGGCAGCCAGCGCGAATACCTGTACTGGCTGCTCGGCCGACAGCACCGATGTCGAATCGATTCTGACCGAAGATGCGATCGACCTGCTGGCGACCAAGCTGCGCACGCCATTGCAGATCCAGCTGCATCTGGCATTGGCGTTCGAAGCCGGATACCTGACCGGCGAGAAGCCGGTGTCGGCTTCTCTGGTCGAGTCGGTCCTGTCGCGCCAACTCGACGACCTTGAACCGACCTTGACCCTACGCTGGTATCGCGTCAAGGATCTCGTCGAAAAGTTCGACGCCAAGCCCGCCGAGATTAAGGCGCTGTTCAGCAACTCGCTGGAGCCGGTGAGGGCCGCGACCCTGCGCGACAAAATGCTGGCCGCCAGGCTTCCGATTTGAATCCGGTCAGTTGCAGATAATCCCGGTTCGCGGCGATGGAATGCAGGTCGGCGCCGCTGAATGCAGGCCCGGTTGCAGTTAATCCCGGTTTGCGCGTTCCGTCGTTTGCAGTTAATGCCGGCCGGAAATCGCGTGGATTGCAGGTTTGCCCCGTTGCGATTGCAGGTTGCTACAGCTATTCACCGCCATCCACCCAAACCGGCGCGACAACCGCAGGGTCGCCGCGCTTAGCGTTTGCGCCGGCCCACCCGCCAGTTCGCTATCGAAGCTGCCGCTCGGCCCCATCAACGCCAGCACCAGACAGATGCTGCCGGTATGGTCCAGCACCGGTGCGGCGAGCGTATTGATGCCCGGAACAGGCCGGCTCAATGCGGTATCGATGCCGTCCGCGCGGATTTGCGCGAGGCGCTGCGCGTAGGCTTTTGTCAGCTGCGGCAGCGATGGCGCTGCGTTTTTGCCGCCTGCGGTCGTTGTCGGATCCTCAGCCGCCGTCGCCGCCGCCGCCCCCGCAAAAATCTCCGTCGCATTGGCCCCTGCCAGCCGCAAGTGATCCTGCGCCAGCAAGCCATTGCGCACGTCGTCCGCGACGTAAGCAGCAAACACGCGCCCGATCGCTGTATTCACCAGCGACATCACCGTGCCGACCCGCAAGCTCACATGCAGCGGCCGCGCCGATTCTTCCAGACGCACGACGGTCGGCCCGAGCGGCCCGAGTACCGCCATCGCGACGCTCATTCCCGTCGATGCGGCCAGTTCGACCACTTCCGGTTCGGCTTCGCGCGTCGGCGATAAGCGTTGCAAGCCGATCAAGCCAAGCTCCAGCGCGAGCGGACCGGCTTCGAAACAACCCGACGCGTCGCGATTGAGCAAGCCGATCTTCAGCAGGCTGACCAGATGCGGAAAGGCCTTGGCAGGCGGCATTCCCGCGGCGGCCGCCAGATCGCGCAACGTCAATGGTCTCGCCGCCGCGACCAGCGCGGCGAGCAACTCGCCGGTGCTGTCGAGTGACTGGATGCCGCGCTGCGGTTTCGCATCGGCGGCGACGGCGGTAGAGGTGTCGAGAGCGTCGGTCACGATGCGGAAGAAGCGAGCAGAGAAGGCACCGCGGCAAGTTCGGCGCTGATGTCTCGAGCCGCGGCGAGCAGCGTCCGGGCGATCGGGCCGTCGGCGGCCACGTCGATCGCACCGGTCGAGCCGATTACCGTCAGTGCGAGGCGTAGGCGGCCATCGGCATCGAGCACCGGCGCGCTCAGGCTGCTGATCCCCGGGCTCGGCACGTCGACGCTGCACTCGAGCCCGCGTGCGCGGATCCCGGCGAGCGCCGCTGCGAACGCGGCACGCTCGCCGGGTGGCGTCATCGGACTATCGGCGGCGCCGGACTGGTTCGCCCACATGCCGTCCAGTGTGGCGCGCGGCAGATAAGCGCAAAACACACGTCCGGTCGAAGTGGCCGGCAGCGACATCACCGTGCCCACATGCAGATTCACATGCAACGGAAAGCCCGCGTGCTCATATCGAACGATGGTCGGCCCCTGCGGCCCGGCAATGCAGACCGCGACGCTAAAACCGATCGCTTCGGCCAGCGCGGCCACGCGCGGTACGGCGGCGCGGAACGCCGGCTGGTTTTCCAGATGCAGTAAGCCGAGCCGTAGCGACAGGGGGCCCGGTTCGTAGCGGCCGGAAAGTTCGTCACGCTTGATCAGGCCCAGCCGGCTCAGGCTCACCAGGTAGGCATGCGCCTGTCCCGGCGCGATTTGCGCACTGACGGCGAGATCGGACAACGCCAGCGGCGTGCGCGCCTGCGCGAGCGCCAGCAGCACGCGGCCGCCCACTTCGACGCTCTGAATGCCGCGTTGGGTCTTACCACCGTCCGCCGGTTCGCCGCTGGTGGTGGCTTTGGCCCTGCCCGCGCCCGATTTCGCTGCCTTGCTCACACCCGTGCTCGTCCGTAAAAAGGGTTCATGTTAGCCGAAGGCCCGCGAAGGCCCACGCCTTCCTGCCATCATCTTAGGCGCTTTGAAATTTGTGTATAGCGATACATTTCGCTATTGACAAATAATCTGGCCCAGCCATAAGATGTATTCACCCCGACATACCGGCGCAGTCACAGAGTCAAAACGGGGCGAGACAAGCCTCCAATACAGTCAGCCTGCGCCGCCAAGCGCGCGCAGCCGGCCGTCTCGCCTCACGTCCAACTTTTGAGGGAGACAAGCATGGCAAAGGCATTCGCATCCCAGGCCGACCTGGAAGTCAAAAAAGTCACGTGGACGCAGCTGTCCGAGAACGCCTATGCGTACACCGCTGAAGGCGATCCGAACTCGGGCGTGATCATCGGCGACGACGGCGTGCTGATCGTCGACACCACCGCCACGCCGGCCATGGCGCAAGACCTCATCGCGAAGATTCGCAGCGTCACTGACAAGCCGATCAAATACGTCGTGCTGTCGCACTACCACGCGGTGCGCGTGCTCGGCGCGTCGGCGTATTTCGCGGAAGGCGCGCAGCAGGTGATCGCGAGCCGCGGCACGTACGAGATGATCGTCGAGCGCGGCGAAGCGGACATGAAGTCGGAAATCGAACGCTTCCCGCGTCTGTTCGCCGGTGTCGAAACAGTGCCGGGCTTGACGTGGCCGACACTCGTGTTCGAAAAGGACATGACGCTGTTCCTCGGCAAGCTCGAAGTGCGCATCGCGCATCTGGGCGCGGGTCATACGAAGGGCGACACGGTGGTGTGGCTGCCGTCGCAGAAGGTGCTGTTCTCCGGCGACCTGGTCGAGTACGACGCGGCGTGTTATTGCGGCGACGCGCAACTCGAACAATGGCCGGCCACGCTCGAAGCGCTGCGCGCGCTGAACGCGGAGAAGCTCGTGCCGGGCCGCGGTCCTGCCTTGACCACGCCGGAAGACGTCAACAAGGGCCTCGACTACACGAAGGACTTCGTCACCACGCTGCTGCAACAGGGCCGCGAAGCCGTCGAACAGAAGCTCGATCTGAAGGCCGCGATGGCGCACACGCGCAAGGCGATGGACCCGAAGTTCGGCCACGTGTTCATCTACGAGCACTGCCTGCCGTTCGACGTCTCGCGTGCGTTCGACGAAGCGAGCGGCATCGCGCATCCGCGCATCTGGACCGCGCAGCGTGACAAGGAAATGTGGGACGCGCTGCAAGCCTGATAAGAAAAAAGCGTACAGCAGAGCAGAGATGGACGGAGACACAAGATGAGCATCGACTACCAGACGCTGTCGTTCGAATATAAGCCGTGCCGGGAGCAGAGCGAACCAGGCGAATCAGGCGGCGCGGAGCAGGCGGCCTATCCTGTGATCGTCGTCGGCGCGGGCCCGGTGGGCCTCGCTACCGCGATCGATATCGAGCAGCACGGCGTGCCGGTCGTGCTGGTCGACGACGACTGTTCGTTGTCGACCGGTTCGCGGGCGATCTGTTTTTCGAAGCGCTCGCTCGATATCTTCGACCGGCTCGGCTGTGGGCAGCGGATGGTGGACAAGGGCATCAGCTGGAATGTCGGCAAGGTGTTCCTGAAAGATGAACTGGTGTACACGTTCAATCTCCAGCCGGAAGCGGGCCATCACCGGCCCGCGTTCATCAATCTGCAGCAGTACTACGTTGAAGGCTTCCTGCTTGAACGCGCGCAGGAGATGCCCGATATCGAGATCCGCTGGAAGAGCAAAGTAGTCGGCGTCCAGCAGAACGGCACGCCGGGCACCGAGGACGCAAGCGTCACGCTGACGGTGGATACGCCCAACGGTCCGTATCCGTTGCGCGGCCGTTATGTGGTGGCCGCCGACGGCTCGCGCAGTCCGATTCGCAATCTGATGGGACTCGACAGCAAGGGCGTCACGTTCAAAGACCGCTTCCTGATCGCCGACGTGAAAATGGAAGCCGACTTCCCGACCGAGCGCTGGTTCTGGTTCGATCCGCCGTTCCATCCGAATCAGTCGGTGCTGTTGCATCGGCAGCCGGATAACGTGTGGCGGATCGATTTTCAGTTGGGCTGGGACGCCGATCCTGTGCTGGAAAAAACGCCGGAACGTGTGATTCCGCGTGTGCGCGCGTTGCTTGGACCTGACGTGAAGTTCGAACTGGAATGGGTCAGCGTCTATACGTTTTCGTGTTTGCGGATGGACAGCTTCCGGCACGGCAACGTGCTGTTCGCGGGCGATTCGGCGCATGGCGTGTCGCCGTTCGGCGCACGCGGCGCGAACAGCGGTGTGCAGGACGCCGAAAATCTCGCATGGAAACTGGCGATGGTGCTCGCAGGCAAAGCGTCCGACGGATTGCTCGATACCTACGCCAGCGAGCGCGAATTTGCCGCCGACGAAAACATCCGCAATTCCACGCGCTCGACCGATTTCATCACGCCGAAGAGCCCCGTGAGCCGCGTGTTCCGCGACGCTGTGCTGAAGCTCTCGCGCAAGCACGCGTTTGCACGGCAGTTGGCGAATAGCGGCCGCTTGTCGGTGCCGGCGGTGCTGCGTGATTCTCCGCTGAATACAGCAGACAGCGACCGCTTTGAAGGCCTGATGGTGCCGGGCGCGTCGTGCGTCGATGCGCCGGTACTGGCGGCAGGGCAACCGGCGTGGCTGTTGCGGCAACTCGGCCAGCAATTTACCGGCGTGTTGTTTTGCGGTTCGCAAGCTGTCAATTCAGCGGCGCAGGCTGCGTTGGAAACATTGCGCGCCGGACCGATTCCGCTGAATCTCGTCGTCGTCACGAGTGGCGACGCGCGGGCCGCGGTGACTCAGGGCGCGAACGTCGTGCACGACGCCGAAGGCCTTGCAACGGCGCGCTACGACGCGACGCCCGGCACGTTCTATCTGATTCGTCCGGACCAGCATGTCTGCGCGCGTTGGCGGCAATTCGATGCGAGCGCCGTGGCAGGTGCGTTGAAGCGCGCATTGTGCGTCGAAGGCACGGCCTGAACGTGCGGTAGGCCACACGCCACATGCCACCCGCCACATGCCGCTCGTCAGCAAAAAAATAGCAGGAGACAGTCATGACGTTGAACACGCAACCCAATCTCGCCCGCCCCGACGATTTCTACGAAGCGCTGATCGACATGCATCGCGATCTGGACGAAGCGCAAAGCCAGTCGGCCAATGCGCAACTGATTCTGCTGCTCGCCAACCATATCGGCGATCACGCGACGTTGCTCGAAGCCATCCGGTACGCCCGTGAAGGCGCGACCGACGCGCCGGCTCGCGGCGGCGAGGCGCACCCGTTGGCCGCCTGAGCCAGCGATGCCGGTAACACGCAAACGCAGTACGCACGCGGCGGTTCGCGCCACGTGCAATCCACCACGGCACGCGGCGCACCCACACCGCCGCATACCGTTCCAGTAGAAAACAGAAAACGCGGCGCATCAGACGCCGGACCCATTGGGTCCGTTGGACCCTCACGTTTGGAGAAGACCGATGAGCCAATCTTTCGTCCCCGCGCTCGAGCCGGGCGCATCTACCGTTGTGCAAGACGACCTGCTGTATCGGAAGGTGTCGCTGCGGATCATTCCGTTTCTGTTCCTGTGCTACGTGGTGTCGTTTCTCGACCGCATCAATATCGGCTTCGCGCAGTTGCAGATGAAGCACGATCTCGGTTTCAGCGACGCGATGTACGGTCTCGGCGCAGCGGTCTTCTACATCGGCTACGTGCTGTGCGAAGTGCCGAGCAATCTGTTGCTCGCGCGCTTCGGCGCACGCCGTACCTTCACGCGGATCATGCTGCTGTGGGGCATAGCGTCGGCCGGCATGATGCTGGTGTCGAAGCCCACGCACTTCTACCTGCTGCGCTTCATGCTCGGCGTGTTCGAGGCGGGTTTCTTTCCCGGCATCGTACTGTATTTGACCTACTGGTATCCGGCGCGGCGGCGTGCAGCGGTACTGTCGATTTTCTTTGCGGGCGTCGCGGTGGCGGGTGTGCTCGGTGGTCTGGTGTCCGGCTGGATCATGCGCGACATGGGCGGCGTGATGGGGCTATTCGGCTGGCAGTGGATGTTCGTGATCGAAGGCGCACCGGCCGTCGTGCTTGGCCTGCTCGCCGCGTTTTATCTGGTCGATGGGCCGCAGCATGCAAAGTGGCTCAACGCTGCCGAGAAAGCGCAATTGATCGCGCAGCGCGATGACGACCGCTGTCCATCAACGGACGCGCATTCGTCGCGCGCTTTCATGCAGGCACTGCGCAATCCCCGAGTCTATCTGTTCGCGTTCATCTATTTCTCGCTGACCTGCGCGTCGCTGACGCTGAACTTCTGGATGCCGCTGATGATTCGCGACTTCGGCATTCACGACGTGCTGGCGATCAGTCTTTATACGGTAATTCCGAACGCCGTCGGCGCGGTAGGTCTGATTCTGATTGCGCGCCACTCGGATCGTCGCGGCGAACGCCGCCGGCATTTTTCGGTTTGCACGATGGGTGGCGGCATCGCGCTTTCGCTATTGACGTTGCATCTGAGCAGCTTCCCGGCCATGCTCGCGATTCTGTCGCTGGCCGCCGTGCTGATCTTCGCGGCGCTGCCGATTTTCTGGACCGTGCCGTCGGGCTATCTGTCGGGCACGGCGGCAGCGGGCGGGATTGCGCTGATCAGCAGCATCGGTATCACGAGCGGGATTGTCAGTCCGTGGGTGATCGGTCAGATCAAGACGCACACCGGCAGCATGGACAACGCGCTGTATCTGCTGACCGCGCTGTTGTTCGTCAGCGGCGTGGCGTTGCTGCTCGGCGTGCCTGAAGAAACAAAGGGTATCTAAAAGATCGAACGGGTTTGGACGTCATATCGGGTACAGTCGCGCTATTGTCTTGCGACCTCGCGTGTGACGCCTAAATTCTACGATGCATTTCGTCGACCCTGTTCTCTTACCGCATGAAGGCCCGTCCGACGTTTCGTTGTGGCGGGTCGATTTCGCTTTCGATGCGTCACTGGACGACGCCGCCTTCGCGCCGCTCAGCGACGATGAGCGCGCCAGAGCCCGAGCTTTTCGCCGTCACGAGGACGCGCTTCGTTTCGCGACGGTACGCGTGGCGCTGCGTGCGCAACTCGCGCGGCATCTTGGCGTCGCGGCGCACGCCGTCCGCTTCACGCTCGATGTAAACCGTCGTCCCCATATCGCCGATTCCGACGCGTTCGATTTCAACGTGTCGCATTCGGGTGCGCATGGGATTATCGCGATGTCGCCTTGCCGGCGTGTCGGCGTCGATATCGAACAGTACAGCGACACATTCGACTGGCGCACGATCGCGTCGTTGACGCTCGATGAAAGCGAAGCGGCGTGGATCGAGCGCTTGGGCGGCGCGCAGCAAATCGCCGCGTTTTACGACGCCTGGGTCGCTAAAGAGGCGCTCGTTAAAACAACCGGTGCAGGCATCGCACGCGGTCTGCAGCATCTGACGGTGCTGCCGCGCGACAGCGCACAGGTGACGCTGCGCAATCACATCCCGAACGACATGCGCGATATTGCAGCGCGCTGGATCGGGGCGCCGGAAGCTTATGCCGCATGTGTGGCGTGGTCGGTCTCGGCATTCGTCGCGCAATAAATGGTGATGCCGCGGCCGTCGTGAGGATGACGCGCGCGCAGCTTTTCGTTGCCGTCGTCCTGCAAATCGACGGCGCGCGGTGCGCAGTCGAACAGATTCGCAACGATCCAGCGCACCACCACGCGCGCGCTGATGAAGCGTTTGCGCAACGCGGCGTTCGGATGCAGCCGTGCGCGCTCGCGTTCTGTCTTCGATAACCAGCTATCGCCTTCCTGCACCGGCACCGGCACCCATTCACAACGGAACCGCCACAGATGCAGCTTGCCCGCGCGCGGTACGGCGACGGTCCGCGGATAGTGACGCGTTAGCGGGTGCGTGACGAATTCGGGCGCGGCCGCACTGGCGATAGCGTGAGCCGCTCGATCAGACTGAGCGGCGAGTACAGCGTGCGAGTCGATGTTGCCGTGCACGCGCGGCGATGCGGGGGAAGCCAATTCCAGCTCCAATTCCAATGGCATGCGCTTGGGTCCTCAATGCATATACGTGACGCGGCGCGCTTGCACGTTGAGTTCGAGACCGGCGTCGAGCAGATCGATGGCGAACCAGCGGATCAGCTTCAACACCCCGCTAACGGCCGGCGCGGGCAGCCATTCGGTCAGCATGCGCAACGCGGCGCCGCTATGGGTCTTTTGCAGCAGCGCGATGGTTTGCAGAATCACGGCTTCGTCCTTGCCGAGATCGCTGGCGCAGCGGCAGCGCATGTCGAGCGGACGATAGGAGACGTGCATCAACGAACGCATCAGCAGATCGAAGTGTTCAATGCCGTCTTGCCGCAAGCCCACGCCGGTCAGGATGTCGCGCCAGTTCACGCCGCTGCGCACCGTTTCGCAAGCCGGGCGCAGCCACGTACGCACGGCGCTCAGGACCGTGCGGTCGGGGGCGTCGGTGGTGTCGATGGGATGATCGTCGATCAGTTCGGGACGACTGCTGTATTGAGAGCGGAAGTTCATCGATGCTCCTGAATGGACACGGTCCAATGAGTCGCGCCGGCCTGATTGGATGAGTGCCGCGTCGCGGGCCAGCGCTGTTCGCATGCGACGGATAGGCGATGACGCAATGCTTGCTTGCGTCAGGTTCGTGCCGGCTCAAGCGGGCGCCATTCGCGCACGTGTTCGCTGCGTCGCGGACGCGCCGTTTTTTGCCCGGGTGTTTTCGGCGTGCCGACAAAGAGGAAGCCGAGCAGCCGCTCGTTCGGCGCAAAGCCCAGTGCGTCATGCAGACGCGTTTCGTAGCTGTCCGCTCCCGTGGACCAGAAGCCGCCATAACCGAGCGCATGGATCGCGTTCAGCATGTTCATCGTGGCCGCGCCGACTGCCAGCAATTGCTCGCTCTCGGGCACCTTCGGATGAGCCGAGAGCGCCACGCCGAGCGCGATCACCAGCGGCGCCGCGTAGGCCTTTTGCCGCCGATGCGCATGCACTGAGCGCGGCTCGCCGGGCGAGCGGGCGCAGGCGAGGTCGACCAGTACGTCGCCGAACTGGCCGCGCGCGTCGCCTCGTATCGTGACGAAGCGCCACGGCCGCAGATTTCCGTGGTTGGGCGCGCGCAATGCGGTGTCGAAGATCAGATCGAGCTCGGCGTCGGCCGGACCCGGCTCGACGAGCGGCCAGTGAGACTGGCGCGACAGCAGCACTTCAAGCACCGCTTTCGTGTTCGATGTGGCGGCGGTCTCAGGTGGCGTGGCGACTTCAGTTTTGGATTCGGGACAACAGGCGTCTGGCGTGATCATGATTTCGTCCGGCGGGTAGCACGGGCTCCATGATGATCGAATTCATTGTTTAATGCAAATGATTCTCATTTAGATGGTGGCGCGGTGCAGATCACTTGCCAAAGGCGGTTGCGCGGCGCCTGATTCAGCGCAGCGGCGGGATGTGTCACACCTGCACGGACGGGATGCTCTTCATACAGCGCAGCGCGAACATCGAGCGGCTGTGGCGGATGCCGGCGATCTTGTAGAGCTTCTCGCGCAAAAACCGCTCGTAACCGGCAGTGCCGTCGACGGCCACCTTGACCAGATAGTCGTAGTCTCCCGACACAAGATAGGCCTCCAGCACCTCGGTCAGCGTCGCCAGTTCGGCGCCGAAGCGGGCGAGGGCATCGTCATCGTGACGGTCGAGCGTGACTTCGAGCAGCACCACGTCCGCGAAACCGAGCTTCTGCTGATCGAGCAGCGCGACATAGCCGCGAATGTACCCCTCGGTTTCCAATTGACGCGTGCGGTTCCAGCATGCGGTGGTCGACATGCCGACCAACTCGGCAAGCTCGGCGTTGCTCAGGCGCGCGTTTTTCTGCAATTCGCGCATGATCTTCCGATCCTGGTTGTCTAGTGGACGATTTCGGGTGGTCATGACATTCACGGAAGCTTGTTCGTTGAAATGCCATTCTAAAGGAAGATCATCCTGCAATTGGCCTTCCGGTCTATTGCTTTAAGAAGCCTATCCAGCATGGGACTGGGTATATTTTGAAGGTGCTTTCATGCCCGGGACAACCGTCCGGGCCGCCGGTGTCGAGCCCGCGGCCTTGTGCGGCCACAAGCTGCCATCCGGTGTCTCGCTGCCTTCACAGGAAGGCGGCCCGCGCGGGCGATTTCCGGCGTAACCCGCGTCGGAAGACGCGCTCGCCGGGCATGGACGCATTTTCATAGCCGAATGCTTGCCAGCACGACCGTCCGCACACCGTCTTCATCGACATTCGCTCGCGGCGACGGCGCGCATTGGCGAAGCCGCAACCCAGCCCGCCGATGTCGATTCAGCTGTACGTTTCATTTCTTCTCGCCTCCCTTGTACCTGTCTATTCCCCTGGCCCCGTCAACGTACTGACGATGAGCCAGGCGCTCAGCGCTGGCTGGCGAGCCGCCTTGCCCTGTGTTTGGGGCGGGACCTGCGCCGTGCTGTTGCAATTGGGTTTCACGGCGCGGTGTTTGAACTCATTGCTGCTGATCGACGATCGCGCGCTGGTTGCGCGCGGTGCTGCAACGGCCGAAACGGCTGCGGGCGGTCAATCGTTTGATGGGCAGCTTGCTGGTCGGCATGGGTGCGTGGATGGAGGCGGTTCGCTGATTGAGTGACCTGCGTTAGCTGCTTACGTGGCCCGCCCCCTGCATGCAGAGGACGCTCAGGTTGTTTGCGTGGGCGTTTTGGCCGCGCTTTGTACGACGACATTGCGATAGACGTCCCGGCAGAATTGCATGCTGCTGTCGTGTGTGCCGCTGACGGCAGCCGTTATTTGCGCGGCCTGCTCGTCGGACGGCGGCATTGATGGATTGATCAATGCGGCGTCGATTGCGAGCGGATCAGTGGCTGATGCGCGCATGATGCCGATGCCCTTGATCGTTACCGAGAGACAAGGGTCCGGCACTTGTGGACCGTGCGCGGCGGCGACATTGAAATTGATGTTCAGTGTCCAGAAGCCTTCATGAATGCCCTGATGAATGATTACCGCCTTCACTATGTCCTGATGTGACAGCGTGTATTCGTTGCTTGCCATCGGTCCCTCCTTGCTCGTACGCGGCATGCGCGTGCGTTTACATATCTGGCTTTCGCGTGGAACTCTCAGTGTAGTTTTACGCGCCTATTTCTACAGTGCAAGGGAGTTTGCTCGCGCAATGAGGAAAAAGGGGCGCCTGTTGGGGGCGCCGCAGTGAAGTGTTTGCTTTGCCTACGGTGTTGGCTTTCCTTGTTTTGTTATTGGTTTATTAGCGTTCCCCCTGTGCTGTTTGCCTACTCGGCGCTTCTGGTTGTACGCCTGCGGCGGTGGCTCTTTCGTTTCTTATTGGTTTATTAGCGTTCCCCCTGTGCGGGGGAGCACCTACTTTTCTTTGCCTGCCGCAAAGAAAAGTAGGCAAAAGAAAGCGGCTTTACACCGCCAGCGCTTAAGCGGGTCCCCTGGCTTGGAGGAGGTAGTGGAGCATCTGGAATCGGTGTTTTCGCACACTCCGCGTTGGTGACAAGGCCGTCATATTTCCGGCGGCGCTGCGCGCGCCGTAGCGGTACTTCACAAAACCGTTGGGTGCTTTTGGCGCCTGCGGTTGTTCACGCGTAACGGCTTGCCTTTGCCGCGCTAGCGCAACTCGCGGCTGTGTTTCATTCGGCGAGTGGCCCGCACTTCCACAACTCAGCGCCTCGCCGAGGCGAAGCCGATGGCCCCGACCGCGCTCAAACGAAGCCACTAGTTTCCCTTGCGGACCCGTCCGCGACGCACGAGTGCGGAGTGGACAGAACGATGCCGGATGCGCATATCCGCTGTTGGTGTTGAGAAGTAGCCTTCGGCGCGCACAGCACCGCCGGACGCGTCAAGCGAAACGTTGACGCGAAAACGGAGGGTGGTTTTATGAAGTACCGCATCGGCGCGCGCAGCGCCGCCGGAAGAATGACGGCCTTGTCACCAGCGCGGAGTGTGCGGGAACACCGATTCCAGATGCTCCACTGCCTCCTCCAAGCCAGGGGACCCGCTTAAGAGCTGGCGGTGTAAAGCCGCTTTCTTTTGCCTACTTTTCTTTGCGGCAGGCAAAGAAAAGTAGGTGCCCCCCGCACAGGGGGAACGCTAATAAACCAATAAGAAGAGAAAAAGCCACCACCGCAGGCGTACAACCAGAAGCGCCGAGTAGGCAAACAGCAACGGCGTCCTGGCCTAAAGCGCGTTACTTCTCGGCGGCAACGCGTCCGCTTCCGCCTGCGCGCCCGCCAGCAGGTCACCTTCCGGATAAGTGATCCTCACGGGCGGCACGAACCACGCGAGGCACAGACCGATCAGCGCGGCCGCGCCCGCCACCAGAATGCCGATATGAATCGACTGCACCAGCGCGTCGCGCGCGGAATTCATCATCGCGTCGCCGGCATGGCCGGCACTCACCAGACGATTGATCAACGCCGCCTGTTCCGCGCGGTCCACCAGCAACTCGGGGCTCGCGAACGATTTGAACCACTGCGTCGCCTGATACGAATCCAGTGATCGATGCACGCCGCGCGTGTACAGATGTCCGAGCAACGCCCCCGTCATCACCGTGCCGAGCATGCCGCCGAACGTGCGCAGCGATTGCAGCAGTGCCGTGGCGGCGCCGAGATGGTCGCGCACGACGATTTGTTGTGAACAGATCGTCAGGCTAGTCGCCACCAGACCGAGTCCGAGTCCGCTAATACCCATGCACGACATCCAGATCAGATGCGGCTCGTTGCCCCTGAGTGCGACCACGCTCAGACACGCGAGCGCGGATAGCGCAAAGCCGGCATACATGATTGCATTCGCGCGGCGGATTCGTGTGACGATACGATTGTTCACGACGCTGCCGATGGTCGTGCCGAGCAGCAACGGCGTGATCAGCATGCCCGAATCGTGCGCGGACATGGCATAGCCGCCCTGAAACAGCAGCGGCACATAAAACACCAGTGAAAACAGTGCAAAACCGCCGAGCACAGACATCGCCAGGAGCGGGGAGAGCTTGCGATCCATCAGGATGTCCACTGGAATGATCGGGTAGCCGATGCGTCGCTCCCATAACCAGAGCGTCAGCCCGCAGAGCGCCGCCACGATGCTCAACACGACAGTTATCGTGCTGACGCCTTGCCTTGGAAATAACTCGATCAGCAATTGCAGCGAACCGAACGTGACGGCGAGTACGCATGCGCCGAGCCAGTCGAGCCGCACCGGGCCGCTACGCCGCAAGTGACGCAGCGGCGGCAGAAAGCGCTGCACGAACAGCAGCGACACCAGACCGACCGGCACGTTGACGAAGAACACCAGCCGCCAGCCGCTGTATTGCGTCAGCATGCCGCCGAGCGTCGGGCCGACCATATTGGCGATGCCGAACGCGGACGTCACGAACACCAGCCAGCGCAGCCGCAGCTTCGGATTGGGGAACAGATCGGCGACGGTGGCGAACACCGTGCCGATCAGAATGCCGCCGCCGATGCCTTGCACGCCGCGCGCAATCACGAGGAACAGCATGCTCGTGGCGACCCCGCACAGTACGGACGCACAGGTGAACAGCACAATGGCGGCAATCAGAAACGGCTTGCGGCCGAACAGATCGCCGAGGCGGCCGAAGATCGGAATCGTGATCACCGACGCGAGCATGTACGACGTCGCGACCCACGCGTACAGGTCGAAGCCCTTCAGATCGGCGACGATGCGCGGCAGCGCGGTGCCGACGATGGTCTGGTCGAGCGCCACCAGCATCGCGACGAACGCGATGCCGAACATCGCCAGCAGCGATTCGCGAAACGGCAGCAGCTGTCCGCTGGGTAGCGGCGTAGCGTGATCCGGCGTCATGACGTGCTCCACGGCAAGTGAAGACGGACGTATTGGTGTGTTTATTTGCGTGCTGCCTGATCTGCGGCCAATACCGCACCCAGGTCTTCGTCGGTCATTGCCGGTGAGATGGTCATCGACAACAGATCACCCCATTCGAGCGCCATCGTCGCGAGCGGGCGTGTATCGTCCGCTTCGACGATCGCGACGCCCTGCAAGCCGCCGGTCGCGTGCCAGCGCCCGAGCAATTTGACGCCTTCCGGTGGCTTGCCGCCGGTTTTCATGAAGCGCTCAATCACGGACAGTTCCGCCGACGGCAGGCCATTCCATTGCACGATGAATTTCATTGCGGATCTCCAATCTGAATTGGCGATGCCGGCTCGTGGTGGGCTGCCATCGTCGCAAGCGTTGCGCGGCGCTTATGTAAGACGCGTGTTGCGACACTTCTGCGCCAGCACGCCGCAGGAAGAACAGCATGCGCTGTTCGCGAGCGTCATAAAACCACGTGGCGTCTTAACCATCATAGTTGACGGGGCGGCGGCTATCGTCGCCGCACGCGGACATTCAATAGGCCTATTAAACAATGACCCCTCCGCGAAAAAAGCGTGGAGGGGTCGTTTGTTTCCAATTACGGGCGTCTCGCGCGTCCTACAGGAAGGATCCTTTAATACGGCCTTCGAAAATGGCGTGGTGGATGTCCCGGTCGTCGACGTGGCCTTGGGCGCCATTGTCGACCGTGACGACGACGGAGCGGCCGCCGCGCAGATGCTTCATCTGGTACGGAACAAACGCAAACGGCACGCGCATCGAGCGCGTGCCGTTCATGCGAACGTCCGGGCCGGCGTCTAGCCGCGCGACGGTTTGCGCGGCACAGCCGCGTCGGCGATTGCCTCGTGCGCCGCGGGAAAACCCGGTGGAAACTCGACGACGCGCGGTGAGCCTGGCGCCGGTTGCGCGGCAAAACTCGAGCGCGCACCGATGCGGGCTCCACCGACAATGGCAGCCATGGCCTGGCGGTCAAGTTCGACGCTGTCGGTGAGGTCCTTGATGACGAGCTTTGCCATGGCGGCTCCAGAGAAGAAGGCGAGTCGGTAGCCGGTTCGCTTCGAGGGTGCGATGATTCGGCGGCCGCCCGGATTGAGTCGTAAAAGTGTGCTGAGGTCTCCTCGCACCTATCAGTATAGGAAATCTGCTTGCGGTCCGCCCGTTGCATACCAACAATCAGTAGTAGGGAAGCCCCCGGTCGTTCGCTACTGCGCGGCGTCAAACGTTGACGTTGGCGATGCCGCCAAGGCCGGCCACCGACGGCAGGCCGGGCACGCTGCTGACGGTGCCGCCGACCGCCGCCTACATCGTGTGCCGGTCGAGCTCGCGGGTGCGGGACAGATCGCGAATCATGAGGGATGACATGGTGACTCTCCAAAGGTGCGCGGAAGACGGACGGGATCGGGGCGAAGCGCGTGTTCCGAAGATGGTGGCACCTGCCCAACAGGGCGCCGCATGCTGTTGGATATCTCGCGACATCGATATGGCGTGCCCGCAGCGGGGCAATCCTGGTTTGCGAAAGCGTGGGTCCGGGGCTAGTATCGAAGCGGCACATGTAACTGGTTACGACAGGTTTTTTATTAGCCCGACTGGCTCCGGTCGCATGCGACCCGGTCCAACGGCAGCGGCGGCGCTTCGCAAAAATGGCTAGCCTTGCGCATGTGATTCGCGACTTTCAGAGCGGCGAGCTGTCACACGACGAGTTCGTTGCTGAGCTCGACAGCACGTTGACGACCGAAGGGCTCGGTCCGACGCAGCTGCTGGAGGTGCTCGGCACGGCTCATCGCAAAACACCCCTGCCCGACGATCTGTACGCGGAAGTGCGGCGGCGGATCGAACAGTTGCGTGTCTCCAACGTGGCGGC
This sequence comes from Paraburkholderia sp. FW306-02-B, assembly GCF_058782725.1. Taxonomy (NCBI): domain Bacteria; kingdom Pseudomonadati; phylum Pseudomonadota; class Betaproteobacteria; order Burkholderiales; family Burkholderiaceae; genus Paraburkholderia; species Paraburkholderia sp. FW306-02-B. The sequence goes on along the minus strand of NZ_JBYSXZ010000002.1, from coordinate 2,760,241 downwards.
GGGCGGCGAGGAAACCGGCCTGCAGACGTCGGTCGAGATTCCGTCCGAGTCTTCTGCGAGTTCCGCGAGCGCCTCGAGCTCATCGAACTCGGCAAGCGCGGCAGGTGGGATCAACCCCCCCGGGCACGACCAGATCAAAGGCACCGGCGACACGCTGAATAACCGCTTCGTTCTCGAGGAATGTCTGGGTGTCGGCGGGATGGGCACGGTGTACAAGGCGCTCGATCTGCGCAAGCTCGAAGCTTCGGATCGCAAGCCGTATCTCGCGATCAAGGTGCTCAACCTGCAGTTTCGCGGCAACCCGAACTCGCTCGTCGCGCTGCAACGCGAGGCGCGCAAGGCGCAGGTGCTGGCGCATCGCAACATCATCACGGTGTACGACTTCGACCGCGACGGGCCGATCGTCTACCTGACGATGGAGTATCTGACCGGCAAGCCGTTGAGCCAGTTGCTGCGCACGCCCGGCTACAAAGGCATGCCGGTGCGCGCCGCGCTGCCGATCGTGCGCGGCATGTGCAACGCGCTCGCCTACGCGCACGAGCGCGGCTTCGTGCATTGCGATTTCAAGCCCGCCAACGTGTTCCTGACGACCGGCGCGGAAGTGAAGGTGATCGATTTCGGCATCGCGCGCGTCTTCCAGCGGCCGGAGGAGGAGACCGACGCAACCGTCTTCGATCCCGGCAGCCTCGGCGCGTTGACGCCCGCGTACGCGAGCCCGGAAATGCTGGAACATCTCGAGCCGGACCCGCGCGACGATATCTACGCGCTCGGTTGCATCACCTACGAACTGTTGACCGGCCACCACCCCTTCGATCGACTGTCGGCGACGCAGGCGCGCAGTGCGGATTTCAAACCGCAGCGGCCCGCCAACCTCGACGCGAAACAGTGGCGCGCGTTGCGCGCGGCGCTTTCGTTCGATCGCAACACGCGCATGCCGAGCGTGGTGCGCTTCATCGCGGAGTTCGACAACGAAGCGCGCGCCGAGAAGTCGGGGATGTGGGTGAAGGTGGGCTTCGCGAGTTTGGCTGTGTTGTGCACGGCGGTTGTCGGCGTGTTTGCGTTCCGGTCGTCGCAGGATCGTCAGGGCGGGACGCCGGCGGTGACGGCGGCTTCGCAGACTTTAGCGGATCAAGCGGCTTCGGCGGCACCGCCTGTGTCCACGGCGACGGTGGCGAGTACGCCTGAGCCGCCTTCGACGGCCGGGCCGCCCCCCGCAGCGCCACCCGTCGCGCAACCCCCGCCCGCGCCCAAGTCGGCGCTTACGTTAGCCGCAGTGGCGCCGGTGCTGGCGCAGATTCCATGTTCGGTGCTGGCCGGTTCGGCACACGACCACTCATTGACGGTGCGCGGCTACGTCTCGCAACGCTACGGCGCCGCACGTCTGAAGGACACCTTGGCAGCACTGCCGGGCGTCGACACGCTCGCGCTCGACGTCGAGCCGCTCGCCGACGACAAATGCGACACGATCAAAGCGCTCGCTCCGTACTGGACCCGCAACTGGCAAGGCGGCCACGTCGCGGCGCTGCATGTGCGCCCGCCTGGCGGCCAGTTGAGCGAAGGCGATCCGCTCGTCGTCGACGTGACGACGCCCGCTTACGACTCGTACGTGAACCTCGACTACTACCAGCTCGACGGCAGCGTCGTGCATATGGTGCCGAGCCCGCGCGCGAAGGACAATCAGGCGCCGCCGCGCTACGCCGCGACGATCGGCAGCGCGGGCGACTGGATCATTTCGAAGCCGTTCGGATCGGAGATGGTGGTGTTGCTGATTACGCCGGCGCCGCTATTCGACAAGCCGCGGCCGGAGAGCGAAGCGCGTGCCGACTATCTGCGCGCACTCGACACGCGTCTTGCGCAAATCGCCGGCAAGTACGGTCAGGACCGCATCGTCGCCGATTTTGCGCAAATCACGACGAAGCCGCGCACGCCCTGATTCGCGCGCAAGATCATCCGCGGCACCTGAATCACTTGAGTTCCTTGACGACCCTGAAGCCGTCCTGCGACTGGCGCACGCTCGCGCTGTATTTGAAGCGCGTCGCGCTGAGCATGTAATTTGCGCCTTCGCGCCACGAGCCGCCACGAATCACGCGCATCTCGCAGCCTGGCGTGTCCCACGCGTGACCGTCGGTGGGTGCGCTCTGGTACGAGTTGTGCCAGCAATCGCCGACCCACTCCCAGACGCTGCCGTTCATGTCGTACAAGCCGAGCGGATTCGGCGCGAACGAGCCGACGCTCTCGGGTCCTTCCTTGTGCCAGGGCTCGCCGCAATCCTTGCAATTGGCGTTGCCCTTGCGCATCTGATCGCCCCACCAGTATTGCGTGGTGGTGCCGCCGCGGTCCGCGTATTCCCATTCTGCCTCGGTCGGCAAACGATACGTCTTGCCGGTCACCTTGCTGAGCCACCTCACGTATTGCTGCGCGTCGTCCCAGCTGAGGTCGCGTGCCGGCGCGTTTTTTACGGAATTGGATTCGGGTGTTAGCTTTTGACAGGCGTTGGCGTCGGCGCACGCGTTCCACTGCTCGACTGTCACCGCGTATTTGCCGATTGCAAACGGCGCGCCGATGGTCACATGGTGGACGGGCTTTTCGGAGGGATCGTCGGTGTTGCTGCCCATCGAGAACGAGCCCGCCGGCACGGCGATCACGATTGGACAGGTAGCGCAATCGCGGCTCTCGTTGGCGTTGGCTGGGCGTGCTGTGGTTTTTTGCGCGGCTGTTGGCGCGGTTATAGGCGCGCTCGAGGGTGCGGGAGTAGGCGCAACGGGTGTTGGCGCGGCCGTCGAGCGGGGGTGTTCCGGCGGCGCTGCACTGGCAGGCACGGCTGGCCGCGCGGCTTGCGGTGCCGCCGCGGGCGCGCTTGACGGCGCGGCGGCGCGCAACCGGTCGATGCGCGCATGGGCGAGCGCGGCAAAGCGGCCATTCGGATAGGCCTTCAGATAGGCTTCGTAGTCGCTCGGGTAGTTGCTGTCCTTGATCGAATTCCAGAAGGTGATTTCGTATTGCTCGCTGCTGTCCTTCGGCAAGATGCCGCGGCTGTGCAACGTGACAACCGGTTCGACGAGTGTGGCGGCCGTGAGTTGCGTGGCTGCGAAGCTGAACGAAGGCACGCTCAAACGAAAAGCCCTGGACAACGATGAAACCATCCACGGGCTTTGCTCACCGCCGGTGTCCTCGTGAACCTCTGCCGCGACGCGTTGAAACAAGCCGGCGAGATCCTGCGACGGGGCGTCGGCAAGGGCACGCAGCAATGCGCTCGTATAGACGCCGTGACGCACGCCGTCCGCCGCAAAGCCGCCTGGCGCGGTTGCGTAAGCGAGCAGCGTATTGCCGGGAAGCGCATACGCGTCGGGCGTTGCGTGAGCCGCGAACGGATTGTTCAGGCACGTATCGAGGATCACCAGATTCAACGGATCGGCGCGCGGCGCGCGCATCGCTTGCAACACGGCGCGCAAGTCGACGCCTTCGCCAATCAGCCGCGCCGGTGAGCGCATGTCGACGCCGGCCGGGATCAACAGCGTCTGCCCGCCGACTTGCATGCCATGTCCCGCGAAATAGAAGAGCCCGACACCGCCTGCTTGCAGACGTTGACGGAATTCGGCGATGGCCTGTTGCATCTGCGGCGGTGTCGCGTCGATGCGCATGATGACGTCGAAGCCGAGCGAGCGCAGTGGGTCACGCAACGCCTGGGCATCGCGTGGCGCGTTCTCACGAACCGGGTCTGTGTCGTTGCCATACGCGCCGTTGCCGATCACGAGCGCGATACGCCGAGGATGGTCTTTATCCGGCAGTTCGGCCGTCATAGCCGCGACGCCGGCCTCTGTGCCGTTACGCTGCGCCGCGGCATAGGCCCCGCCCCAATGCGCCTGAATTGCCCCGGCCATGCACACCAGCAGGAATATTCGCCACATATTCAAATCCTGTTTGTTCCGGACAGAACATAGGTATTCGACGACCGCGACGCCGACAGCGGCTGTTGACGCGCATCACACGGCGCATCGACGCCGCTGTCGGCCATTCATCGACAAGCTATGAACAACGATAGCACGCGATTTGCGGGTCACAACCGTCCGTGTGTTGTCTAAAGGTTAACGAGCGTGTCGTTTCTTTTTGGCAAGTTACGTCCTAAGCTAAATCACCAAGTAACGCAGCACGGCCTTTGCATGCCGCGGCCGTCCGACCACGCGTGCGCCCGCAAAACCAGCCGGAGCGCGCGGCCCGCGCCTCGTGCAACAAAAGGCGCCCGGGCCACTCTTTGGGAGAGTGGGCAATGCGAATAACCGTCACACTGGGCGTGCTCAACACACGGCATCGGGCGCTCGCGCGGTCTTCCGTTCTCCGCACGGCGCTTTGCACCGCGCTTTTCACCATGCTCGGCATCGCGTCGCTGTCCGGATCCGCGCTCGCCGAGCAAACCGCTTCCGCGCCGGGCGCCGAGGAGTACATCATCTGGCCGCCGGACGGCGCGGTGATTCACGGCGGCAAGCTGTGGGTGCGCATGGGGCTGCGCAACATGGGCGTGTGTCCGAAGGGCGTCGTTTTTCCCAACACCGGGCATCATCATCTGCTGATCGACACCGACCTGCCGCCGCTCGATCAGGAAATTCCGTCGGACCGCAATCACTTGCACTTCGGTGCCGGCGAGACGGATGCGCGCGTCGAGTTGCCGCCGGGTAAGCACACGCTGCAGCTCCTTCTCGGCGACCACAACCACGTGCCGCACGTGCCGCCCGTGTATTCGAAGAAGATCACCATCAACGTGCAATAAGATTCGCGCGACCCGTTCGTTCAACGCGGGTCCGTCAGGACGGAGAGCCTTTCATGTACAGGAACATCGCGATCGCGGCGCTTGTGACACTGGCTGCACTGGCCTCGCCGAACCTCGTCCTGGGCGGCACGACGCCCGCGCCGGCCGGCGCGCATGCGTATATCGGGTATCCGAACGACGGTCAGATGGTGCCCGCGAACAAGCCTTTTCGCGTGTGGTTCGGCTTGCGCTTCATGGGTGTGGCGCCCAAAGGCGTCAAGTATCCGAACACCGGGCACCACCACCTTCTGATCGACACCGACCTGCCGCCGATGGACCAGGAAATTCCATCCGACCGCAACCATCTGCATTTCGGCGCGGGCGAAACGGAAACAATGATTCAACTGCCGCCAGGCAAGCACACCTTGCAGTTGCTGATGGGCGACTCCATGCATATTCCGCACAATCCCCCGGTCTACTCGAAGAAGATCACGGTCATCGCGCGGTGACGCCGCGCGGCGTGCCGTTCACAGTGTCTCGGTCCGGCCAACACGACCGCGCGTGTTGTTGGCTGCGATCCACCATCTGCCGCTCGGCGCCTTGCCGCCGCCTCGATGCCTTTAGCGGGGCCGTATCCCGCCAGCCCTTTATCTACGGTCTTTCTGCGATTTTCTTAGGATCGGAAATCAAAACTGGCACAGCCCATGCGTTAGTGACGTTCGAGCAGACAAGTTGTTCGAACCCAACCGCAAGACTGTGCTGTTTCCCTTCCAGGAGATCTACCATGAACACGCTGATGATCAAAGACCTGTCCATCACCGAACAACTCGACAGCAAGGTCATGAGTGCCGTGCGCGGTGGTTTCGGCTACTACTATCCGCCGTCGTTGTACTTCAGCTTCGCGCCGGTGTACGCACCGGACAACAGCAAGCGGGTCGACGCCACCCAGCTGATCAGCACGACGATGAACATTCAGAGCGCGAACGGCAACAACGCTGCGTTCGATGCCGGCACCACCACCACGATCAACCCGCATGTGAGCGCCAGCAACAACCTCTACGTCGCCTGAACGGCGCAGGCCGCCGCGGAGGCTAACCGGCTTCCGCGGGACGCGCAACAGCGGTTCGTCAAAAAAATTCGCCTTCAATCGTTCTTTTCACACGACCCCCCGCGTCACCGTACGATCCCCGCGCCGACTTTCTTGCACCGCTTCGATGGTGAAGCCGGGCAGGACATGCTTTACTTGAAGAGCGCGTTCTCCTCGTGCAGCGCAGCCGGCGTCATCGGAGAAAATCGTGTCAGCGTTGCTTGATTCATCGGTCCGTCAGCGCTTTTGCAATTCATCGGCGCAGTGCGGCGCGGCATGTCAGCCGCCGCGTGCGAAGCGCGTTGCCGCAGCGATACGAGGACTCGGCGCAGCGGTTTCGTGCGCACTGCTGCTGTGCGCGTGTATCGATGTCAGCATGCCCAGCTACAAGCGGCCCGATACACCGGCCAAGGCGTCATGGTCGGATCAGAAGGGCTCGCCGGTGTTGGCGGCCGCGACCATCGAACCCGACTGGTGGAAAGGCTTCCACGATCCGTATCTGGACACGCTGATCGCGAAAGCGATTGCGGGCAATTTCGACATCAAGGTGCTGGCCGCGCGCATCGACGTCGCCGGCACGCAGATCGGCGAGGCGAAAGCCGGCGCATTGCCGACCATGGATCTCGGCGCAGGCGCCGATTTCGAAAAGACCACACGCCAGACTTTCTCCAAACAGTACAACCTCGCCACCCAGGTGAACTGGGACATCGACATCTGGGGCAAAGTGGAGAAGGGCGTGCAGGCGCAAAAGGCCGAGTTCCATGCGACCGAGGCGGACTGGCGCGCCGGCTATCTGGAACTGGTCTCGAACGTATCGAGCACCTATTTCCAGATTCTTCAATTCGACGACCAGATCGACCAGCAGCAGAAAACGCTCGTCACGAACAAGCAGATTCTCACGATCTACGACGGCCAGAGCCGCAACGGTCTCATACCGCAGACCCAGGTGTTGCGTCAGCAAGCCGAGATCAACCGCCTGACGAACCAGTTGCTCGAACTGCGCCGCTCGCGCGATCTCGCGAACAACGCGCTATGCACGCTGGTCGGCGTGCCGGCGGGCGAATTCCAGCTGCCCAAAGGGCATTTGCAGCAACGCGTGCAACTGCCATCCGTGCCGGACGGTCTGCCGGCGCAACTGCTCGCGCGGCGCCCCGACGTGGTGGCCGCCGAATTCAGAGTGCTGGAATCCTACGATCTCGTCGGCCAGGCCAAGCTCGCGCAACTGCCGACCATCAGTCTGACCGGTCACGGCGGCACCGCCAGTTTCGCGCTGACCGACCTGCTGAAATCGTTCACGTTCGGTTTCATGCCGAGCATCAACATTCCGCTGCTCGATCCCGGCGTGCGAGCCCATGTGAAGGTCACGCAAGCGCAATCGACGGTGGCCGAACAGCAGTATCGCGTCGCCGTGATAGGCGCGTTCGAGGAAGTGGAGAACGCGCTGGTCAATCTGAATTCGCACAAGGAGCAGCGCGTGCAATTGCAGCAGCAGGTGTCGCGCCTGCAAATCGTCGCCGACCAGATTCAGGCGCAACTGCGCCTCGGTGTGGTGTCGCAGCTCGAAGTTTTCGAAACCGAACGGACGCTTCTTGAAGCGCAGCAGGCGCTGCTCGCCAACCATCAGTTGATTCTGTCCGACACGGTGCTGCTCTATAAAGCGTTGGGCGGCGGCTGGCCGAGCGTCGACGTGCAAGCGCAAGCAAAGGACAAATAAAGCGCAAGTAAATGAACACTGAGCTAATCCGCGGCGTGGCGTGCAGCGTGGGGAATTCAGGCTGCATGTCGCGCGTTTATTGCCTCTACTACCGACGATCTGAAAATTGACACTGGCCATGTGTGACTTAAAATCGTTAAAGGGCCGACGTTTGCGCGGCTCGTTCGAACAACATCTAGCCGCCGTCGTCAGTTTCCTCCATGTGCATTGCGTTCTCGCCGCGGCGGGTAAACGCTTAGTGATCCAGACAAAATGAACGCCGGCGAAGCTCCGATTGCCGAGGTGCGCACGACACCGGACGCCGCGTTCGACGTGGTGCTGTCACCGGTCGTGTCCGCGCAGCGTCCTGCGCTCGACGCGATCCGGATCGTCGACAACCTGTTCGCAATCGGGCGTAGCGAGGCGCCGTTTACCGATTACCCGGCCGAGCGGATCACGCGTCTGTCGCGCCGGCATGCACGGATTTTCACGGAGCACGGCGCCGTCTATGTCGCCGACCTCGGCAGTAAGAACGGCACCACGGTGAACAGCGTCGCGGTGCAAAAGACCCCCGCCCGCGTGCGTGCCGGCGACGAATTGTGCTTCGGCGGCGAGCTTTGCTACCGCGTCGGCATCGAACCGCGCGCGCGTATCGTGGCCGCCGCCAGCGCCGCGCCGGCGCGTGGCTTACTGCTGGTGCCGCAGCGCGACGATCTCGGACTTCAGCCGATCGACGTGCAGGCGTTCCCGTTTCTCGTCAGCAAAGCGGACGAAATCTTCTCGCGCTACAAGGATCGCTATCCGCATCAGGTCAACTACATCTCGCGGCGTCACGCGCACATCTTTCTGAAGGGCGGCGAGCTATATGTCGAGGATCTCGGCAGCACCAACGGTACATTCGTCGGTGGAAAGCGGCTCGACGAATCGGCGCTGCCGCTTGCCGACGGCGACCTCGTTGCATTTGGCGGCGACCACTTCGTCTACAGGGTGACGTTGAAAAAACCCCCTGAATCCGAGCCGACCGTGACCCAGCTCTATCTGAATCCCGCCATTGACGAGGCTGCCGATACCGACAAGACCACGTTCGTTGCCGCCGCGCATTCGTTCCTCGATATCTTTTGCGTCGACTCGGGGCTACAACGCGAAGACGAGGTCAACGAGGCGGCGCAAGCCGCGTCGGCGCATGCGAAACGCGACACGGCCACCGGCGGGGCGAACGGCGCCAGCGGTATCCATGGGTCGAACGGCGCCAGCCACGCTGGCGCCGCCAAGGGCAGGCAGCCGCGTTGGCGTCTGCTGGCGGCCGAACTCGGCAAGGCCTTCGCGGGCGGCGACCGCACGACGGTGCGGCGGGTGGCATGGTGGGGCGGCGCGGGTGCCGCCGTGCTGGTGGCCCTGGCGCTGACACTCTACATGCGGGGTTCCTCGGAGCGCGAATTGAAAAACCTGCTGGCAAGCGGCGACTACACGAGTGCGATCGCGGTGGCGAACGGCTATCTGACCAGCCATCCCGACGATACGCAGGTCAGGGCGCTGGCGAGCGAAGCGCTACTGAAGGCGAAGGTCCCCGGCTGGCTGAATGCGCTGCAAAAGGCGCAATTCGGGCAGGCGGACACGCTGCTCGCGGAGATGAAATCGTTGAGCGCGAACAACGCGGACGCCGCGTCGCTGGTCGGCGAATTGCAATGGGTCGGCGATCTGGAGCGCTTCGTGGTCGGACGGGGCGGCGTGGACGCGCCGATCCGGATGTACGCGGACGAGGCCACTATCCACGGCTTGCTGCAACGCTGGGACGACGACGCAAAAAATCACCAGCGCGCGCTGGACCGCATCGCGTCATACGTGCCCCTGTTCGCGGAGCCGTATGCGCAGGCGCTGAGTCATTTGCGCAAACTGGAAAGCGACGACTCGGTGTACCTCGCCGCCATCGACCGGCTCAACGCGACGATTCGCACCGAACTGGCGCGCGACAAACCCGACGCACTACCGCCGGTGTTCGACGATTACGCGCAGCGTTATCCGCGTCTCGCGGGCCTCGACCGGCTGCGCGAAGATTTGCGCCAGTACGCGAATGTGCTGAACGCCGCGCTCGGCCGCCAGCTGACGCCGCTGCTGGCTTTGCTGAAGACGGTGCATTTCAGCACGCCGCCGTTCCAGGCGCAGTTCCAGCAACTGGCCGCGAGCCGCCTGCCTTCGGTGGACGTGATCCAGCGCCACGACGCCGTGACCGCGGCATGGCTGCGTGGCGACGCTCAGCAGGCCCTGGCCGGTTTGCAGGCGATGCCCGCCGGGCCGTGGTCAGACGTGCTCGCAGCGGAGCAGGCGCACAAGAAAGCGCTGCTCGATCAATTCGCCGACTTGCAGAAAACCCGTGGTGGCAAGGATTACGACGAACGGCTGCTGTCGTTCTACGCCAGCCTCGATCCGGCGGTGGATGCGTGGTTCGTGCAATCGATCCAGAAGGATGTGTCGGCTTTGCACGACAAGGCGCTGGCCCGTGCGCAGGATTTGCTGCTGCGTGCGCAGGGTCTCTGGAAGCAATACCGCGCCAATGGGTCGATCGGCGGCACGCAACGGCTCGAAGCGGGGATTTCGGCCGGTTTCCGCAGCGAGGCGCGGTTGTTGTCGGATGCGCAGGCTGCCGCGCAACAGGGCATGCGCATCTATACGCAGTTGAAGGCGGATCATCCAGCCGACTTCGACCGTCTGCTCACGGATATCGAAGCCGAAGCGAATTTGCAGCGCCGCTCGTTGACCGAGCTGCGCATGGTGCTGGACCCCGCGCTGTTGAAGGCGAAGCTGGCGTTGATCGGAGGCGAGCAGAGTGAAGCGCGACAGTCACCCTAGACCGTTGTCGGAGGCGCTGGAGGACCACAGCGTCGAAGGCATCGCGATCCTGACCGCCGAACCGGTGCGGCTCGCACGCGCGCTAATCTGGGCGATGGTCGGGCTGGTGGTGGCCGGCCTGCTGTGGTCGTTCGTCGGCCGCGCGGATGTGATCGTCAGCGCGCAAGGGACTTTGTCGCCGGACTCGGAAGTGCGCCGCATCTATGCGCCGATCGACGGCGAGCTTGCCGATCTGTACATCGCCGAAGGGCAGCCGGTGCAGAAGGGCGACGTGCTGGCGCGGCTTAACGCACGCGGCGCGATCGAAGCGGCCAGCAATGCGCTGCAAGCGCAGCTCAAACTCGAAGACGCCGAGCGTGACTGGAAGCAATTCCCCGAGAAGAAGGCGCTGATGGAGCGCAAGGCCGCCGCGCTGAAGGCCCAGATGGAAGTGGAAGCGCGTCAGCATGAAAACCGTGTATCCGAAGGCACGACCAAGCTCGCCGAAGGGCAGAAAGCCGAACTCGACCAGGCGCGCAGCGTGCTCGAGAACGCCCGCCGCACGCGCGAGGCGGCGCGCCAGGAACTGGACAGATACTCGCGCCTGTTCGCGCAGCCGGGCGGCGGCGGCATCGCCGAGCTTCAGGTGGAGCAGAAACGCACTGCCGCGATGGAAGCGGACAACGCCTACCGCGTCGCGCAATCGAAACTCGCGGAACTGGATTTCCGCTTGAGCCACGAATATGCGCTGGCCAACGCGCAACTCGAAACCAGCGGCCAGCAGACCACCGACCTGCAACTCCAGTACGACGCCGCGGTGCGCGATATCACCGACGCGGAAGACAAGGTGCGTCTGCAATTACAAACCGCGCGCCTCGTGGCCGAAGCCGCCGCGCGGATTCGTTTCGAGAACATCGACAAAGACAATTTTCTGCTGATCCTCGCGCCGGTCTCAGGCGTTGTTACCGATGTCACCTCGACACAACGCGGCGACAAGATCCAGGCGAACGCGCCGCTCGGCGGCATCGCGCCGAAGGATGCACAGCCCGTGCTGAAGATCGAGATCGCCGAACACGATCGTGCGTTTCTGCATGAGGGTTTGCCGGTGAAGCTGAAATTCAGCGCGTTCCCCTACCAGCGTTATGGACTGATCAAAGGCACGCTTGCCTATATTTCGCCGGCGACCAAACCTTCAGCGCAGGACAAGCAGCCGGTGTACGAAGGCCGCGTCACGCTGGAAGACAAGTCCTACCAGATTGCCGGCACCCGCTACCCGTTGCGCTACGGCATGACCGCGAGCGCGGAGATCGTGGTGCGCGAGCGGCGCCTGATCGACCTCGGTCTGGATCCGTTCAGGCAGGTTGCCGGCTGATAGCGCAGATCACACGTCAATTAAAGGAGCGGATGACATGACCGCGATAGTGCGAATCGATGAAGAAGTCGTGGACGTTGCCGAGTTCATTCGCCTTCTGAAATTGACCGGCCAGTTCGAGAGCCTGATCGAGCAGATCGTGCGCGACAAGCTCACGGTGCACGCGGCGAGGAAGCAGGGCATCGTTGTGACCGCGGACGAAATCCAGCAGCGCGCCGATCAGTTCCGCCGCGTGCGCGGTTTGCATCGCGCGACGGATATGAATCAGTACCTCGATGCGCTCAATGTGAGTCTCGACGAATTCGAAGCGTTCATCACCGACGGTCTCTATCAGGAAAAGATGCTCGACGTAGTCGGCAACGAGGCGGCGATCAAGGACTACTTCGCGCTGAATTCGCCGAAGTTCGACGCGATCGAGGTGAGCCATATCGTGCTCGACAGCGAGGGCAAGGCGAAGGAAATGATTTCCTATCTGCACGACGATCCGGACTGCTTCGCGGACATGGCGCGCGAGCATTCGATCGCCGATACGCGCGAAGCCGGCGGGGTGATCGGCAAGGTGCTGCGCGGCTCGCTGAAGCCGGATATCGAAGCGAAGATTTTCAACGCGGCGGTGGGCGATCTGCTCGGGCCGTTTCCGTCGGCGGACCGCACGTGCTTCGAGATTTTCGCCGTGACGGCCAAGTATCCGGCGACGCTCGATGCGGACGTCGCCTCTGAAGTGAAGCGTCTGCTGCGCGAGAGCTGGCTGATCGCGCGCGCGCAGGAACATGTGATCGAAGCGCGATAGCCAGAACACCAACGCCGACGCCAACGCCGAATCGAGGTCGAGAAGCACATGGATGCACCCCAGACCGCGCCGTCCGCTGCCGAGTTTCTGACCTCGGTGGAGATTCTTTCGCCGTTTTCGCGCGACGAGATCGAACGTCTTGCCGAATATGCGCAAGCGCGCTTCTATTCGTTCGGCGAAACGGTGTGCTCCGCAGGCGAGGCGGCCGACGGTTTGTACGTGGTTCGTTCTGGCTCCGTGCGCATTTTCACCGAGGAACACGGCAAGGAAACCAGCATGGGCGTGCGCAAGGCCGGCGAGATCTTCGCCGACATCGCGATGTTGCGCGCGTATGTGCACGAAGCGTCGGTGCGGGCGTCGGCGAAAACCGAACTGCTGTTCATTCCACGCGCCGCGATCGAGCCGGTGATCGCCGGCAATCAGGCCGCGCTGGCGTTTATCGCGAGCTATGTGGCGATCAGTTCGGCTGGCGGTTTCGTCGCGCAGCTGTTCGATCTGCGCGGCAAGCTGAACAAGGCGGAACTCGAAGAATATGTGCGCAGCGTCGGCGTAAAACGCGTGGCCGCCGGCAAGGAGATTCTCAGGCAGGACGGGCGCGACGACCGGCGGCTCTATGTGGTGCGGCAAGGGCAAGTGCGCATCGTGCGGCATGAGGAAGGGCACGACTACACGCTCGCTACGCTGGACCAGGGCGAAATCTTCGGCGAGAAAGCGTGTTTGATGCGCCAGGAACAGATGGCTTCGGTGGTGGCGACGACCGATACGCGGCTGCTGGTGATTCCCGAGCGCACAGTCCACTTCATCCTTGAACGCAATCCGAAGCTGCGCGAAGTGCTCGACGAGCGGATTCGTTACGGCGACCGTGAGCTGCAGCGGCAAAAGCGGCTCGAACAGCGGCGCAAATTGCCGCTGATGCTCGATTTGCAGACCAGGCCCGAGTTCGGGGAAAAGGTCATCAAGCGCTTTGCGCTGGTCGAGCAGGCCGAGGAGATGGATTGCGGCGCGGCGTGCCTCGCGATGGTGTGCCGTCACTACAGCATTCCGATGACGCTCGGCAAACTGCGCGAACTCGCCAACGTCACGACCCAGGGCGCAACCCTCGACAGCCTCGCGCGTGCCGGCGAATCGCTCGGCTTCACCGCGCGCGGCGTGCAATGCACCTTCGACTCGTTGCGCGGCTTCGACCTGCCGTTCATCGTGCATTGGGAGGGCTACCACTACGTTGTGGTGTACGGGCTCTCGAAGGACTATGTGTGGGTCGCCGATCCGGCGCTCGGCTTCAGGAAGATGGCGGTTGAAGATTTCGAACGCGGCTGGAGCGGCACCTGCCTGCTGTTTACCGGTGGCCCGAATCTGTTGCAGATGTCGGCTTCGCGTTCGCCGTGGATACGCTTTGTCGGCTACCTCAGGCCGTACAAAAAAATTCTTGGGCACCTGTTCCTCGCCACCTTCGTGATTCAGGTGCTCGGCGTGATTCCACCGCTGATCATCCAGAACATTCTCGACGGCGTGATCGTGCATCAGAACGTGAGCCTGCTGCATCTGCTGATTGGCGGCCTGATTATTTCGAGCGTGTTTTCGCAATTGATGTCGTCGATTCGTGCGTATCTGGCGAATTTCATGGTGCGCAACATGGACTTCTCAATGATGTCGCAGTTCTTCAGGCACACCATGTCGCTGCCGTTCTCGTTCTTCGCCAAGCGCAAGACCGGCGACATTTTCGCGCGCTTCCAGGAGAACCAGACGATCCGTGCCTTCCTCACCGAATCCACTGTGACCACCGCGCTGAATCTGCTGATGGTGTTCATCTACTTCACGATCATGTTCGTCTACAACGTGAAGATGACGCTGGTGCTGATCGCGTTCGTCATTCCGATCATGGCGCTGACCGTGCTGGCCACGCCGAAGATCAAAAACTACGCACGCGAAGTATTCACCGCCTCGACCGATTCGAAGGCGTTTCTGATGGAAGCGCTCGCCGGCGTGGAAACCGTCAAGGGCATGGGTATCGAACGACCGGTGCGGCTGCGCTGGGAGAAGAAGTACGCGAAGGCGCTCGAGGTTCAGTATCGCGCGCATGCATTCAATATTCTCGTCGGGCTCGGCAGCCAGTTGCTGAACGCCGCGACCACGATCGCGATTCTCTGGGTCGGCGCGAATCTGGTGCTGGCGCGCGAAATGACGATTGGTCAGCTGATTGCGTTCAACGCGTTCATGGGCAGCGTGCTGGGTCCGCTGATGGGGCTGGTCGGCTTGTGGAGCATGTTGAACGACGCGGGTGTCGCGATGGAGCGGCTCGGCGACGTGCTCGATATCGAACCGGAGCAGAAGCCGGAGGATTTGCCCTCGCGCGTGATGCTGCCGGAACTGCAAGGTGAAATCAGCCTTAACGGGGTCTATTTCCGCTACGGCGACAACGACGCCGCGTACGTCCTCGAAAATATCAGCTTCGACATCAAGCCCGGCGAACTGGTGGCCATTGTGGGCCGCAGCGGCTCGGGCAAAACCACGCTCGCCAAACTGCTGGTCGGCTTCTATGCACCGACCGAAGGCAAGATGACCATCGACGGTTACGATCTCGGCGTGGTCGATAAGGCGTATTACCGGGCACAGATCGGCTACGTGATGCAGAGTAATTTGCTGTTTTCCGGCACGATTGCCGAGAACATCGCGAGCGGCGACGACGCACCCGAACGGCGCCGTATCGAGGAAGTCGCGAAGATGGCCGACGCGCACGCGTTCATCAGCAAGATGCCGCTCGGCTACGAGCAGATTGTCGGCGAACGCGGCGTTGGTTTATCCGGCGGGCAGATTCAGCGCCTGTGCATCGCGCGGGCGTTGTATCACGATCCGCGTCTGCTGGTATTCGACGAAGCGACCTCGGCGCTGGACTCGCAATCGGAAAGCAATATCCTCGGCAATATGCACGACATTCTGAAGGGCCGCACCGCGGTGATCATCGCGCATCGGCTCAGCACGATCATGCGCGCGGACAAGATTCTCGTGCTGTATGAAGGTGCGGTTGTCGAGCAGGGCCGGCACGATGAACTGATCCAGCGTGGCGGCATGTACTACCAGCTGGTCCAGAAACAGTTGAGCGCGTGATGAAGATACTCGACCAGATTGAAGAGGCCAGCCCGGCGATTTCGTACGCGGGCCTGATCGAGCGGATCGAGATTTTGCGCTCGACGCTGCGCTGGTCGTCACGGCTTGAGCGCGCCGACATCGACAAACTGCTCAGGCAGGCCACCTCGTTGCGCGACGAGGTGATGCAGCTCTCGCACAAGGAGCGCTTCGTGCAGGCCGCGACGGCTGCCGAGCCCGCGCATGTCGATCAATCGCGTGGCGCGCGCAGAAGAGCCTTGCTCGAGCGCAGCTTCATTTTCGAGGGTACGTTCGGCGACAATCCGCGTCTGCTCGAATCGCTCGAAATCGCCGAAAAAGCGGCGCCCACCGATCTGCCGGTGCTGATCGACGGCGAAAGCGGCACCGGCAAGGAACTGATGGCGAAGGTGATTCACGCGAACGGCGGGCGGCCGGACAAGCCGTTTATCTCCGTCAACTGCGGCGCGATTCCCGACAATCTGCTCGAGTCGGAACTGTTCGGACATCGCAAGGGCGCGTTCACCGGTGCGTCGGGCGACCGCAAGGGCAAGTTCGAAAGCGCGCATACCGGCACGATCTTTCTCGACGAAATCGGCGAGTTGCCGCTGGCCGGCCAGGTGAAGCTATTGCGCGTGCTGGAGGCGCATGAGATTCAGCGCGTGGGCTCCGACGAAACGATCGCTGTCGATACGCGCATCGTCGCGGCGACCAATCGCAATCTGCGGCAACTGAGCGAGGAGGGCAAGTTTCGCGAGGACCTGTTCTACCGGCTCAGCGTGATTCACGTCACGCTGCCGCCGCTGCGCGAGAGACGCGATGAGATTCCGCTGCTGATTGCGTGGTTCGGCGACGAGGCCGCCGGCACGCTAAAGCGCCGGCCCGTGCGATTGACGCCGCGGCTGCGCGACTTTCTGCTCAACTATGCGTATCCGGGCAATATCCGCGAGCTGCGCAACGTGATGTATCGCGTGTCGTGCCTGGCCGGCGACATGGCGGATATCGATCATCTGCCGGTGGATATGCGGCCGGCCGCGCCCGGTTCGGCCGCGGCGGCGGGCACGGCGTCGTCAGGCGGTGAACCGATCAGCGTGGCGAATCTGATGTCGCTGAGCGACGCCAAGCGGGCCGCCAGCGACGATGCGGAAAAAGCCTTCCTGGAGCGCGGCCTTCGCGAAGTAAGCGGCACGGTTGCGGAACTGGCCCGGCGCATCGACATGAACCGCTCGCATCTGCAAATGCTTCTGAAGAAGCACGGCCTGCATTCGAAAGACTTTCGCAACCGGAACTCGTCGCCGGCCAGCAAAAACGGCGCCGATGACGATGATGAAGAAGACAGCGATAGTTCGCCAGTTGACGCCACGCCGTCAGGGTGACGGGTTTAGCAGGGTTTTGTCAGACGCGTAGAGATCTTCGGCCTGTACCACCACGGCAGTGATGTTGTCGCGCCCGCCGCGCGCGAGCGCCAGTTCGACCAGTTCTTCAGAGGCGCGCTTGCACTCCACCGTGGTCAGCACGGCGAGCATTTCCTCATCGGCGACTTCGTTGCTCAGGCCGTCACTGCATAGCAGAAAGACGTCGCCGTCCGCGACTTCGATGGCATCGTCGTCGAGTTCGAGCCGGTCCGTTGCGCCGACGGCGCGCGTAATCATGTGCTGCGCCGGATGGTGCCGCGCCTGTTCCTCGGTGATGACGCCCAGTGATTTGAGTTCTTCTATCTGGCTATGGTCGCGCGTCAGTTGCCGCAATTGCCCTTCGCGATATAGATAGAGACGGCTGTCGCCCGCCCACAGATAACCGCAGAAGCGGTCGCACGCGAGCAGCACGATCACGGTGCTGCCGATTCGCTGCACCTGGCGGCGCGCCGCTTCGTCCCTGAGCTGGCGGTTGGCCTTTTGCAGCCGGGCGCGCGCGTCGGCGATCAAGGCTTTCATGCCCACCGGCGGCGCGAGCCGGCTCAACGTATCGATTACCAGCCGGCTCGCCAGATCGCCGACCGCGTGGCCGCCCATGCCGTCGGCGACGGCCCAGCGCCCGAGTTCGGGCTGGTCGAGGCAGGCATCTTCGTTGATTTCGCGGACGCGCCCGACGTCGGAACGCGCGGACGACGTCCATCGAAATTGGCTCGCACAGGTCACAACGTCTACACCGTATCGTTTCTGCTGCGTGCGTCGGGAGAGACACTGATGTTCGAGTTCGCGCCGGTGTTGCGGACATCGACCGACTGGAACTGGTTGATCATCTGGTTAGCATAGAAGTTGTTCGAGACCTCGTACAGGTTGACGACCGGTCCGATGCTAGGTGTTTCCCGCACATAGGGCTGAATCCAGCCGTACACCCACGGCGCACCGCCGCCGCCGCGGATCGCCGCCATCGCTTTACGGTCGAGCGCGAGGTTCAGCGCCAGGTCATTCACTGTGATTGAAGCCATGTCGATCTCCGGTTGGCCGCCCGGGGGCGGCGCGCGGTTAAAAGAGAAGCTGAACGAGATGGTGCAAGTGGCATGCCAATTTGCGGCCGGCGCGCGCGGTTTGTCGTAACGCGTTGATTGGGCGGCGATTCCGTTCGATCAGGTCCGCGCCGCACGTTCAGGCCGACGCGCAGAGGTCGGGTTGCAGCCAACAGCCGGGGCCTCGGACCGGTGCTGTACCCAACACATTGGCAAGGCCTGCCGCTCGTTTATCGACGACCGCAACTGATCGCCGGGGGCCAACACTTCGACGCGAAATCTGTCGGCTGACGGCGCACATCTGATTGATTCCCGAACCCTCGAAAATGCCGATTCCCCCGTAAACAAAGGCTTTGCGGCCCATGGCCCGGATGATGCAAAAGACCTCGCAACAGTGTTGGATATTGAACCGAGGCCAGCCATGAACACCCACCTTCTTCAGACGAACGTCGAACGGCGCAGCGAAGGCCGCAACGATACGTCGACCATCGACCTGCCGATCGGCGCGCATCTCGTGACGCAACGCAATGGTTACGAACACCACGGCATTTATGTCGGCAACGGCCGGGTGGTTCATTACGCCGGTTTTGCGACCTCGGCGCGTCGTGGCCCGGTGGAAGAAGTGGAGCTGGCGCGCTTCGCCGCCGGCCATCCGCTGTCGGTCCGCGCAACGCCCTGCCCGCGCTACCAGGGCGACGAAGCCGTGCGCCGCGCGCGCTCCAGGCTCGGCGAAAACCACTATCGCCTCCTGACCAATAACTGCGAGCACTTCTGCGCGTGGTGCCTGCTCGGCGAAAGCCGCAGCGAACAGGTGCATTGCTGCCTGACCCATCCGCGCACCGGCATGCATGCGCTGCTGTGTCTGGTGAAGGCTTTTGTCGAAAGTGGCACGCGGGGTGGTCAGGTTGCCGCGCACGCTGCCTGAGTGAGTAAAACGAGTGGAACGGGATTCGAGGAGAACATCATGGTTGCCGCAGAAAAGACCTTGCACTGGGCCGTCGATAAATGGCTCGCACCGACACCGTCGATGCCCGCGCGTGTCGTGCAGTTTTGCCACAGCAGGATGCAGCATCAGCGCTATGTTTGCGTGGAGGCACTACGCCCAGGCGGACTGCTGTCGATCTTCTTCTTTCGTCACGACGACGGTTCGTGGAACGTGTTCCCGCAGCAGGCGGAGCGGCCCGCGATGAACGGCCATCGCCGTACGGCGGCTTGCTAGTCTCACGTTTGCGTGGCCGCTTCCTTGACGATCCACTGACTGAACAGCAGCATCGCCGGCGTCATCGGCCTGGCCTTCAACCACGTCAGCCAATAGCTGCCGGCATGAACCTCCACGTCGAACGGGCGCACCAGACGGCCCGTGTTCAATTCGTGATCGAACATCAGCGCAGGCGCCAGCGCGATGCCCGCGCCTTGCATCGCCGCTTCCACCATTAACCTCGACGAATCGAACACCGGCCCGCGGATCGGCCGCGGCGGAATGCCGGCGGCCGCGAACCAGTTCATCCAGTCGTCCGCGCGATACGAACGCAGCAAGGTTTCGTGCGCGAGATCGGCGGGCTCATGCAAACGCGCGGCGATCTCCGCTGTGCACAGGATCGCGAGCGGCGCGTCGAGCAGCCGGATGGCGAGCGAACCGGGCCACGTGCCGTCGCCGAAACGAATCGCGAAGTCGAGGCCTTCGGTGGCGAGATCCACCAGGTTGTTGTTCGTGAGAAGCCGCAGCTCGACAAACGGATGCGCGTCGCGAAACGACTTGAGCCGCGGCATCAACCAGCCGACCGCGAACGTGCCCACTACGCCGATCGTCAACACCTCGTGAAAGTGGCCGCCTTCGAATTGCTTGAGCACGGCCTCGATACGATCGAATGCATCGGTCAGTACCGGACGCAGCGCGAGGCCTTCGTCGGTCATCGCCAGTCCGCGCGGCAGGCGCTTGAAGAGTGCGGTGCCCAGCCGCTCCTCGAGCGTTCTGACCTGCTGGCTCACGGCTGCCTGAGTCACGTTCAATTCGAGCGCCGCGCGAGTGAAGCTCAGATGCCGCGCGGACGATTCGAAGGCGCGCAGCGCGTTCAACGGTAGATACGGACGCATAGCGGAGGCATAAGATTTTCTTGTGAGTCGACTAACTTATCATCGTTTGTCAGCGCGTGCCGAAAACCCGATAGTTGCGGCTTTACACAAGGAGCGGCGATGATCGTAAGGCGAAAGTTTACGTGCGCGGTGCTGGGTGTTTCGATAGCTGGGGTTGCGCTTGGGTCGGTTGGGGCATTCGGGAAGGTGGTGAAAGCGAGCGCGCAAGGGGGCATTCCAGCAAAGGCCGACGAAATCCGCCAGCGGCTCGCGCAAATCGAAGCCGAAACCGGCGGGCGCTTAGGCGTTGCAATACTCGACACGGCTTCCGGATTGCATGCCGGCGCGCGGATGGACGAGCGCTTTCCGATGTGCAGTACGTTCAAGCTGCTGGCGGCGGCGGCCGTGCTGACGCGCAAAGATCGTGGGCAGGAGGATCTGCAGCGGCGCATCGTATTCTCCAAGGGCGACCTTGCGCCATACTCGCCGGTGACGAGCGAGCACACCCGTGAGCGGACCGGCAGCGCGGGCATGAGCGTCGCTGGCTTGTGCATGGCGGCGATAACCCGCAGCGACAACACGGCGGCCAATCTGCTGCTGGCGAGCATCGGCGGTCCGGCGGGTTTGACCTCGTTTGCCCGCAGCATCGGCGACGGCATCACGCATCTTGACCGTATCGAGCCGACGCTGAACGAAGCGATTCCTGGCGATCCGCGCGACACCACCACACCGAATGCGATGCTCGGCAATCTGCGCGAGCTTCTGCTGGGCGAGCGTTTGTCCGCGTCATCGCGTGAGCAACTGGTGGCATGGCTCGTCGCCAACCAGACGGGCGGCGAACGGATTCGCCTGAAGCTGCCGAAGGATTGGCGCGTCGGCGACAAAACCGGCACCGGCGATCACGGCACCGCGAACGATGTCGCGATTCTTTGGCCGCCCGGACGCGCGCCGGTTCTCGTGTCGGTCTATCTCACCGGAACGAGTGGTAAGGCGGCGCGCAATAACGCTGCGATTGCGAACGTTGGGGCACTGGTGTCGGCGTCGATTTGACGGCGGCGCTGCGTTGACGAAATTCTGCGAGACGCCGCAAGCGTCTCGCAGAATCCCTGGGCTTAGCTAGCGCGTGCGATGCGCGAGTCCGCTGTTATGCGATCAGCAGCTTGGACCGCCGGGGCGGCGGGAAGCAGTTTGCCGCGCAGCAGCAATTCGAGCGTCTTCACCACCAGCACGCCGATTATCAGATTCGCGGCGACGAAGAGAACCGGTGCGACCCATTCAAGCGGCCCAGTTGCGCCGCGTTCGACCATCCGCATGGCCATCGTCGGCAACGCGCCCACGCCGAAACTGAAGGCCCAATATCCCGGCACGAACGCTTGCTGGCGAATCCACGGCAGCAGACGCAACAGCAGCAATGCCTGGTACAGTCCATAACCGAGCAGGATCAGCGCGAACAGGTCGGGTGCGCCGGTGGTCAGGCTCAGGTAGGTCACACCGCCCACCACCGGCGGCGCGAGTTGTACGCCGAGGATCGGACGCAAGGCTTCCGGCAGCGGTTCATGTACGGCGGCGCGGTGCAGGATCAACGATTCGATCGCGAGCCACGACAACAGGCCGGCGCCGAAGAACAGCCCGCCGAGTTGATGAAAACCGAAGGTGGCGGCAGCGGTACCCGCGACGAAACTCGGCGCCACGGTCGGCAGGTAAATGGCTGGCGTGATCAGTTCCGGTTTGCGTCCGCCTTGCCAGAGCCGTCCATGCAGGAACATCCCGAGCGCCAGCTGGACGACGGCTGCCACGCCGAACAGCGCAAGGGCAATGGTGTGCGAATACGGCTGCAGGAGTTGCGCGGCGAGCATGCTGGAAACCGGTCCGAGCGCGGCAAACGACGATTGCACAGGATGCTGCATTTCCGCACGAGCGTCGGCCGCGCGCGTCAGCCACTTATGCGCGTAGGCCAGCAGGATGACCAGCCACACGGCGAGCGCCGCGACGGTCAACACCTCTGCTGCGCCGGCGGGCACTGGCCAAATCCTGGTTGCCACGCGCCACATATTGGCGAACGCCAGCGCGCCCACTGCGATACCGAAGAAAGCCACTGGAATCGAACCACGATTGCTGTTCATCGCCGATCCTCCGAAAGTTGCGTCGCGCGCCGATGTACTGGCTTTGCGCGATCGATGACTCAATGTAGAGGGCAGCGGGAGAATGGTGAACGCGGGCAAGACTCAACAAATCGCGCGATCGTCTCAAGGTGGATTTGCTGGCCGAGCGGGCGGTTCTGAACAAGATGATCGGGATCGTCGCACTGTGCGTGTGCGGTCCGCTTTTACGGAACCTCCCCCGCACGCATCGAGCGCGTTTCGAGCGCAAATCACGCGCGAGGGAGGTGCGCTTGCAGCTCGATCAACTACAAACGAAACTGCTCGCCGCATTCACGTCGCCGCCTTTATACCGGGCAACCTTCGGATACGCGCACAACGGCCGCGTGCGTCCCGTGCCCCAGTCAGCCGGCACATCCGCGTTCGGCACGGCATTGCTCGCATCGCGCGCGGTGGCGACCACGCCGTCCGGCGCCTTGCCCTGTTCGACCCACGCGATCATCGGCGTGAGCAGGTCGAACTGGTCGGTGCTCGGACCTCCGGAGCAGTGGTTCATGCCCGCGATCGTATAAAGCCGCGCGAATTTCGACGCGTCGCCGCCGTTGGCCGCCATGAGCCGCTGATACCAGTCGGTCGTGTCGTTCGACGAAAACACCGGGTCGCTCGTGCCGTGATACACGATCAGCTTCGCGCCACGCTGCTTCAATGCGCTGAGATTGGTCTCGTCGGGCGGTGTCATGAACGACCACGCGGACTCGCTATAGACGCCGCTGGTGGCGAAGATCTTCGGCGCGTCCGTGTCCATGCTGAAGTTCAGCGCGTACGCGGACAACCGGCTCAACACCGAAGCGCTTTGCGGCGGCGTGGTGAACGTGAACGCGGCAGCCGCCGGATCGAGTGTGATCGAGTTTGACTGCTTCCACGCCGACCAGCCCGGGCCGAGACCGGCATCGTACGGGAAGCTTGCATATAGCGCGTTGCCGGCGCTGTCGCGTGCGCCTGAGAAGACGTTGCCGATCGCGTCCTTCTGCGCGCTCGTCAGACAGGTTCCATCGCGCACGTTGTTCGTGCAGGTGGGGACGTCGGCCGCGAGGCTGAAGTTTGCCTGGCAGGCCTTGATATCCTGGATGAGGCCGTCGCTAACGCCGTCGAGTGCGTCGCATTTGGCCAATATCCTCGACGCCACCATCTGACGTTCGGCGGCAGTAAAACCGGTCGTGATGTCAGGCAGACCATTCGCCGTGTTGGCGGTCGCGACCTTCGCCAATTGCTGCGCGCTCCACATTTCTCCAACCGCCGCTTTAGGCAGATGGAAGCCGGGATCGCCGGCAATGATGCCGTCGTATTGCGCCGCCGAACGCGCCGCTGCCACCAATGCATGGCGGCCGCCGTTGGAGCAGCCGTCGAAGTAGCTGCGGTCCGGTCCCTTGCCGTAAGCGAGTTTGATCACTTGCTTGGCCATCGGCGTGAGCATGGCGACCGCGTTGTAGCCGTAGTCGATGCGCGCCTGTGGGTCGAGGCCGAAGAGCGGATTCTGCGCCGCGCTGTGTCCCGCATCCGAACTGATCACCGCAAAGCCCATGTTGAGGGCGTTGTTGGTCGGGCCGCCGCCGCCGATTACGCCGGTCGCCGTCACGATATTGCCGTCGAGGCCGCCGTTGGCCTGATAAAAGAAGCGGCCGTTCCATGCAACCGGCAGGCGCATCTCGAAGCCGATCGCGTAAGTCTTGCCGTCGACGCTGCTAACCCGCTGATTCATGCTGCCCTGGATCAGGCAGTGTTCGGCGATCGGTTTGCCGGCCACGGTGAGCGTGCCTGCTGCGACGTCTGTCACCGAAGTGAAGACGGTGTTGGCGAACGTGAGCTTTGAGCCGAGCGTTGCACAACTGCCTGCAAGCGCGCCGGGCGTGGCCGCGTTCAGTTGCGGCAGCGCGCTGACGCTGCTGGTGTTATTGCCGTCGCTGACATCGTTGCCGCCGCATGCCGCGAGCGTAAGCGCCGCCGCTGTTGCCAGAGCGATGGATGTGCACTTCATGCGCTGTCTCCTAGAACGAATGACGAATGCCGAGCATCACGCCGGTCTGGCCGGTGCCTGCTGTGGGTGTCGTGCCGCCGCCACCGGCGCTGACCGAGTAGCGCGCCTTCGCGCTGTTGGCGAGATACGAGCCTTGCGCGTAGACCGCGGTGCGTTTGCTGAGCAGATATGTGGTGCGCAGCGTGCCCATCGTGGCGCGCGTGTCGTGATCGCTGTTGGTGATGTGATAGACCTCGCCGTCGACAATGAACGCGGGCGTCACAAAGTACGAGGCACCGACGAAGAAGAGATTCGAGCGGACATCGGCGACCGTAGCCGACAGCGGTTCGACGCGGCGGTTGAGCCAACCCGCGCCGATCTTTGCGCGGCCGATATTCGCGTAGGCGCTGACGTGCGTGCGGATGTCCTTGTCGGCAGCGCTCGTGAGTGGAGTGGGGGCGACGCCGTCGAAGAAATTCGCCGCCGCCGTGCTGCCACCGCGCTGTTCTTCATACGACGCGGCGATGCCGAACATCGGTGCGTCGTACTTGAGCATCACGGACCACTCGCGGCATTCGGTGGCGTGCCCGGCCACCGAGCCGGTGCAGGTGCCCTGGCCTGGCGAGTTGCCGGTGCCCGCCGAGTCGCGGCCGAACGAATAGTTCGCGCCGAGCGTCACGCCGGCATAGGTGCCGATGTAGGTCATCGAGTTGTCGGCGCGGGCGTTCGGCACATAGGCGTCGAGCGAACCGAGGCCGTAGATATCCGGGCCGATCAGGTCCGCGCCCATCAGCGCGAAGTACGTCATCGTGTACTGGCGTCCGAAAGAAAGCGTGCCGTACGGACTCTTGACGCCGACGAATGCCTGGCGCCCGAACAATCGCCCGCCCTGGCCGAGGTCGCCGCCGCGCACGTTGAAGCCGCTTTCCAACGTGAATATCGCGCTGTAGCCACCGCCGAGATCTTCGTTGCCGCGCAAACCCCAGCGCGACGGCAGTTCGCCGGTGACCGACGGCATGCGGAAAACGCCTTTGCCGGCGGCGTTCGCGTGCGATACATATTCGATGCCGGTATCGATGATCCCGTAGAGTGTCACGCTCGATTGAGCCGCTGCGGCGCCGCTGACGGTGCACAGTGCGCCGCAAAGTAGAAGGCGTGCGGATGCTTGCATGAAAGGTGTCTCCAAACCGTTGATTGAATGTGTTGTTGTCGTTGGTTCTTGATGTGGCGGATCAGTCTTCGGCGCGCGGACGGCGCAACAGCAGCAACGCGGCGGCGGCTGCGATCAGCGTGACGGGAATGCTCGCGCTGATGACCGTCGACGAACTGCGGCCCATCGCCAGCAATTGACCCGCCGCAAGCGGCCCGACTACCGAGCCGATGCGGCCCACCGCGACTGCCGTGCCGACTCCCGTGCCGCGCATCGCGGTTGGATAGAACGCCGCCGAAAGCGCGTACAGCACCGACTGCCCGCCGATCACGAACATTCCCGCGAAGAACGCGGAGGCTGCGAGCGCGCCGAATCCGGGCGCCATCGAGAGCGCCGCGAGCGACGCGATGATGCCGATATACATGCCCGCGACGACGACGCCCGAGCGCATCCGGTCCATTAGCATGCCGATGCACAACGCGCCGATCCCGCCGCCGATGTTGAAGAAGATCTGCACGTAGCCGACTTGCGCGCGAGTCAGGCCGCTTGCCGCCATCAGCGACGGCAGCCAGTTGAGCAGGAAGTAGAGGACGATCAGCGTGCAGAAGTAGCTGACCCAGATTTGCACGGTCGACAGGCCGCGCGTGCCGCCGAACAGGATTTCGCCGACCGGAGCGGGCTTCGCGTGGCCGTCATGCGAGGCCTTCGTGAACGCTTTCGAATCCGCGAGGAACACGAGCAGCAACGGCACCAGCACCAGCGGCCCCGCGCCGCCGACGTAGAAGATATGACGCCACTCGGTATCGCCCGCGCTCAGCACGCCGATCACCGAAGCAATCACGCCGCCGAACGGGATGCCGCAATACATCACACTCACCGCGGTGCTGCGCGAACGCGGCTCGACCGCCTCCGACGACAAGGCGATCAGGTTCGGCAACGCACCGCCGAGACCAATGCCGGTCAGCACACGCACGATCACCAGTGTGTGAAAGTCGCTCACCAACGCGGTCGCGATCGACAGCAAACCGAACAGGCACGCGGACATCACCAGGACGCGCTTGCGACCGATCCGGTCCGCGAGCCGTCCGCCGAACATCGCTCCAGGCAACAAACCGAAGGTGCCGGCGCTGAACGCGAGGCCCATTTGCGCGACGGATAAACCGAACTCGCGCGCCATGCGCGGTGCGGCGACGCCTACTGATTGCAGGTCGAGTCCTTCGAGCAGCGCGATCGCAAAGCACAATCCGAGGGTGACAGCGGCGTTTGTCCGGCCTGATGTCGCCGAGCCAGACAGGCCATCGGGCGAGCTTAGTGTTCCGGTTCTTTTCACGTTAGTGATCCTTATTAAAATGCTTGGTTTTCCGATGTCGCTGAAAAGCAGGGGATGCAGTGTCGCCGCAGAAGCGGTCGTGCTTGCCCGGCGCCTGGTAGCCAGGCGGCCTCAGCGAAGCGGGATTCAGATCGCCATCGAGCTCACGATGGGATGCTTGTGAACAGCCCAGCGAACACCGCAGCGCGCGGCGCATCGGTTTGATGCCCACGTTGCTGTCCGTTTGCCTCGAAGCGATGCAGCGCGTCTCCACACGCGGCACCGTGGGCTGGATTTAATATCAGGTAGGCTGATAACACAAGCTCAATCGCTTCGGTGAAAACACCTAGCGCAGGAATGTCAGCCGCGCAGGTTGCGCACGAAAGTTTCGAGGTGGTTTTGCACCGCACCGGCCGTTTCGAGTTCGATGCCTTCCATCATCTGCCGTTCGATCGCGCGCACGGCCTGCTCGCACTCGCGCAGCACGGCGCGCCCCTGATCCGTCAGTTGCAGCAGCACGATGCGGCCGTGGGTCGGATCTGGCTCGCGGCTCACCCAGCCGCGGCTCGCCATAGCGTTCATCACTTCATTGGCGGATTGCGGCGTGATGAACGAGCGCTCGGCGAGCTGTGCATTGGACGCCTGCCCTCTCGTTTCGAGTACGGAAAGCGCGGTGAATTGTGCGAGCGTCAAACCAAGCGGCGCGAGCGCTTCGGTCATGCGGCGCCGCAGAATGCGGTCGAGGCTGCCGATCACGTAGGTCAGCCGCAAGTTGGCGCGGCGGGTGCGCGCAGCGGCGGGTTCGGCAAGCGGATTTTGATTTTTGCTCATTGGGCGCAAGAGGTTTGGTCTATCCCGCATCTTAGCGCGCTTGCCCGCCGATTTCGCCGATAGGGGTTTGCACCAAGCTCGCGACATTCCACTTTACATATCAGGCAACCTGATATTAAATGCGCTCATCAGGCCGCCGTCGCGGCCAACGTTCACGGAGAATGCAGATGAGTTATGAAGGCCGCTGGAAAACCGTCAAGGTCGATGTCGCGGAAGGCATTGCATGGGTGACGTTCAATCGTCCCGAGAAACGCAATGCAATGAGCCCGACGTTGAACAAGGAAATGATCGAGGTCCTTGAAGCGGTGGAACTGGATGCCGAAGCGCAGGTTCTCGTGCTGACAGGCGAAGGCGATGCCTGGACCGCCGGCATGGATCTGAAGGAATATTTCCGCGAAGTCGACGCCGGCCCGGAAATCCTGCAAGAAAAAATTCGCCGCGATGCATGTCGCTGGCAATGGCAACTGCTGCGCATGTACGCGAAGCCGACCATCGCGATGGTCAACGGCTGGTGTTTCGGTGGCGGCTTTTCGCCTTTGGTGGCGTGCGATCTCGCGATCGCCGCAGACGAAGCCGTGTTCGGCTTGTCGGAGATCAACTGGGGCATTCCGCCGGGCAACCTGGTGAGCAAGGCGATGGCCGACACCGTGGGGCATCGTCAGGCGCTTTACTACATCATGACCGGCGAAACGTTCACGGGTCCGGAAGCGGCGCAGATGGGCCTCGTCAACAAGAGCGTGCCGCGCGCCGAGTTGCGCGAAGCCACGCGCGTTCTCGCGGCGAAACTCCTTGATAAAAATCCGGTAGTGCTGCGCGCGGCTAAGCACGGCTTCAAACGTTGCCGTGAGCTGACGTGGGATCAGAACGAAGACTACCTGTACGCCAAGCTCGATCAGGCGCAATTGCGCGACCCCGAGGGTGGCCGGGAGCAGGGCCTGAAGCAGTTCCTCGATGACAAGGCAATCAAGCCGGGTCTGCAATCCTACAAACGCTGATCTATTACGCACGCTGAAGCGCGTTCAAGCAGATTCACGCGAGAGAAGACAAGCGAGGAGACGAGAGACATGCATGAAGTGACCCTGTTGATCGGCGGCGAGAACCGCGGCGCATCGGACGGCAAGACGTTCGAGCGGATCAATCCCGCGAGCGGCACGGCCGCCTCGCGCGCGGCGGCCGCGACGTTGGCCGACGCGGACGCCGCGGTCGAAGCCGCAGCGTGCGCATTCCCGGTCTGGTCGGCCTTGGCGCCGACTGAACGCCGCAAGCGTCTCCTGGCGGCGGCCGACCTGATGGACGCCCGCACGGGCCAGTTCATCGAAACCGGCGTAGCTGAAACGGGCGCGATGCCCAACTGGTACGGCTTCAACGTCATGCTGGCCGCCAACATGCTGCGCGAGGCCGCGGCCATGACGACCCAGATCGACGGCGACGTGATTCCGTCGGACGTGCCGGGCAGTCTCGCGATGGCGGTACGCCAGCCGTGCGGCGTGGTGCTCGGCATGGCGCCATGGAATGCCCCGGTGATCCTCGGCACGCGGGCGATCGCGATGCCGCTCGCCTGCGGCAATACGGTCGTGCTCAAGGCCTCCGAGGGTTGTCCGGGCGTGCATCGGTTGATCGGCAGTGTGTTGCAGGAGGCCGGTCTCGGCGACGGCGTGGTGAACGTCATCACGCATTCGGCGGCGGATGCCCCTGCGATCGTCGAGCGGCTGATCGCCCATCCGGCGGTGCGGCGGGTCAACTTCACCGGTTCGACGCGCGTCGGCCGCATCGTCGCGCAACATGCCGCGCAGCATCTGAAGCCGGCCTTGCTCGAACTCGGCGGCAAGGCGCCCGTGGTGGTGCTCGACGATGCCGATCTGGATGCGGCAGTGGCCGGCATCGCGTTCGGCGCATTCTTCAACCAGGGGCAGATATGCATGTCGACGGAACGCGTGATCGTCGACCGCAAGATCGCCGATGCACTGGTCGAGAAGCTCGCGGCCAAGGCGCGAACCTTGAAGGCGGGCGATCCGGCTGCGGCGGATTCGGTGCTCGGCGTGCTGGAGAGTGCGGCGGCCGCGCGGCGCATCAAGGCGCTCGTCGACGACGCGCGCGAGAAGGGCGCGAAGCTGCCGGTCGGCTGTTCGGTCGAGGGCGCCGTGATGCAGCCGGCGATCGTCGACGGTGTGACGCGTGAGATGAAACTGTATGCCGAGGAATCGTTCGGCCCGGTGGTGACGGTGCAGCGCGTGGACGGCGACGAAGAAGCGATTCGTGTCGCCAACGACAGCGAATACGGTCTCTCCGCAGCCGTGTTCAGCCGCGACGTAGCGCGGGCGCTGAACATCGCGAAACGCATCGAATCGGGCATCTGCCACATCAACGGACCGACCGTGCACGACGAAGCGCAGATGCCGTTCGGCGGCGTGAAGAAGAGCGGCTATGGGCGTTTCGGCAGCAAGGCGTCGATTGCCGAATTCACCGACCTGCGCTGGATCACGATCCAAACCGGACCGCGACACTATCCCATCTGATCGTCCGCTTCACGGGCGTCAGTGATGGACTAAAGAAGGTTGCTCCGCCGCGTAGAGCGGAGCGTCCGACGCCGCCGCAAGGCGGCGCGCAGGCAGCTTTCCCAGGAGACAGGCTTTGCATTCCGAGCCGAGACAATCGAGCACACCCGGCGCGCATACCAGCGGGCCGACGCACTACCGCGCGACGACGATCGGCGCTTCATCGTTGCACGTGCAACAGAAGGGCGACACGTGGTATTTGCGCGCTGCCGAGCCGCTCGGCGAGCATCCGCAGCGCTTGACCGACCGGCTCGCGAGCGGCGCGCGTGAGCATCCGGACCGGTGGCTGGCGGCGCGCCGCGGCAGCGACGGTCAGTGGGTGGGACTCAGCTACGCGAAGGCGCTGCGAAGCGCCCGCGCGATCGGGCAGGCGTTGCTTGCGCGTGATCTGTCGGTCGGGCGGCCGGTGGCGATTCTGTCGGGCAACGATCTCGAGCATCTGCAACTGGCGCTCGGCGCGATGTGGGCCGGTATTCCGTATGCGGCGATTTCTCCCGCTTACGCGCTGGCTTCCGGCGACTTCGGCAAGCTGCGACATACGCTCGAACTGTTGACGCCGGGCCTCGTGTTCGCCAGCGATTACGACATGTTTGCAAGGGCAATCGAGGCGGTGGTGCCGAACGATGTCGAAATAGCGGCGGCGACTCCGCCGCGGGAGCCCCAGTCGGCCCGCAACGTGACGCTATTCAGTGACCTGTTGAACACCACACCGGCGAATGTCGATGCCGTTCACACTGCAGTAAGTCCTGACGCCATCGCCAAATTCCTTTTCACCTCAGGCTCGACCAAACTGCCCAAGGCGGTACCGACTACGCACCGGATGCTGTGCAGCAACCAGCAGATGCTGCTCGAAACGTTTCCCGAATTCGCCAGCGAACCGCCGGTGCTGGTCGACTGGTTGCCGTGGAATCACACCTTCGGCGGCAGTCATAATGCGGGCATTGCGCTCTACAACGGCGGCACGCTGTATATCGACGACGGCAAGCCGGTCAACGGCAAGTTCGAAGAAACGCTGCGCAACCTGCGTGAAATCGCGCCGACGATTTACTTCAACGTGCCGAAGGGTTGGGAGGAACTGGCCATTGCGCTCGAGCACGACGCGCCATTGCGCGAGACTTTTTTGTCACGTGTAAAGGTCTATTTCTTCTCGGGCGCGGGGCTGTCGCAAGCGGCGTGGGACAGGCTCGAACGGGTCACCGAACAATATTGCGGCGAACGCATTCGCATCATGGCCGGGCTCGGCATGACCGAGACGTCGCCATCGTGTCTGTTCACCACCGGGCCTATCATGCGCGCCGGCTATGTCGGGCTGCCCGCGCACGGCTGCGAGGTCAAACTCGCGCCGGTCGGCGACAAGCTCGAAGCGCGCTATCGCGGCCCACATGTGATGGCCGGGTACTGGCGCGCAAGCGCTGCCGAACTGGACAACGCTTTCGACGAAGAGGGCTATTTTTGCAGCGGTGACGCGCTGCGTTTTGTCGATGCCGGGCAGCCGGAACTCGGACTGCTGTTCGACGGCCGGATTGCCGAGGACTTCAAGCTGAGTTCGGGCACCTTCGTCAGCGTCGGTCCCATGCGCGCTCGGGTGATTTCGGAAGGCGCGCCGTATGTGCAGGACGTGGTCGTGACCGGGATGAATCTCGACGATATAGGTCTGCTGGTTTTCCCGCGACTCGACGATTGCCGCTGGCTCGCCGGCCTGCCCGCTTCGGCGAGCGCGCGCGAGGTGGTCGACGCGCCGGCCGTGCGAGCGCATTTTGCCGTGCTGCTCGACACGCTCAATCGCAGCGCGACCGGCGGCGCGACCACGATAGCGCGTATGCGGCTGATGGACGTCGCGCCTTCGCTCGATCTCGGCGAGATCACCGACAAGGGCTCGATCAATCAGCGCGCGGTGTTGACGCAACGGGCCGCGCTAGTCGAAGCGATGTACGACACGACGCAGCGCGACCCCGCAGTGATTTACGCGACCGCTTGCGGTGCGACGTAAAGCGCGCTGATTGATAAACCAGGGGGGAGCAGTAGATGGAGATCGAAAAACTCGTCGCGATCGACACGCATGTGCACGCGGAGGTCTCGTGTTGCCAGCCGCCCGATCTATTCGGGAAGGAATTCGACGATGCCGCCGACAAGTACTTCGGCACAGTGCTGAAACTCGGACGGCGGCCGACGATTCAGGAGACTATCGAGCATTATCGCGAGCGCAATATAGGCTTCGTGATGTTCACCGTCGATTGCGAAGCGAACCTTGGGCGCCGGCGTATTGCCAACGAGGAGATCGCCGAATTCGCCCAGAAGAACAGCGACGTCATGATCGCGTTCGCGAGTATCGATCCGCACAAAGGCAAGATGGGCGTTCGGGAAGCGCGCAAGCTGGTGGAGGAATACGGCGTGCGCGGCTTCAAGTTTCATCCGACGATGCAGGCGTTCTTCGCCAATGACCGGCTCGCTTATCCACTGTACGAGCTCATTGCCGAATACCGGCTGACGGCGGTGTTTCATAGCGGACATTCCGGCATGGGCTCGGGTATGCGAGGCGGCGGAGGTCTTCGCCTGAAGTATTCGGAGCCGATTTATCTCGACGACGTGGCGGCGGATTTCCCCGATATGAACATCGTGATCGCGCATCCGTCGTGGCCGTGGCAGGAACAGGCGTTATCGATCGCATTGCATAAACCGAATGTCTATATCGATCTGTCCGGCTGGTCGCCGAAGTATTTTTCGCCCGAGTTGATCCGGCACGCCAACACCTTGCTGAAACGAAAGATGCTATTCGGCTCGGACTTCCCGCTGATCCAGCCGGACCGCTGGCTGGAGGATTTCAGGCAGGCCGGTTTCAGGGAAGAGGTGCAGCCTCTGATTCTGAAGCAGAACGCGATCGGCTTGCTGGGGTTGAACGCATGAGCGTCTAAGCGCTCAACGTGCGGAAGGTCGGTAGTGCGGAGTTCGGGAAGTCCGCGCCGCACAGCAGAAGCGTTACGCCGTATACAATTCGGCAGCGCCCGATTTTCGTCCAATACTGACCTGATCCCATCCATGCCGAATCCGACCCGGGCCTTTCTTCTCGGCCCGCTCCTGAAAGGCGTTTCACGCTCCTTTTACCTCACCCTGCGCGTGCTGCCCGCCGGGATGCGCGATCCGATCGGCCTCGCGTACCTGTTGGCGCGCGCTGCGGACACGATTGCGGACACGTCGCTGATCCCGCCGGAGCAACGCCTCGCGTTGCTGTTGTCGCTGCGCGACCAGGTCAACGGCACCGCGGACGACGGCGCGTCGATCCGGCGAATGGCGGCCGAAGTGGCGGGCCAGCAGATCCAGTCGGATGAAAAGGTGTTGCTCGAGTCGCTCGGGCCCGCGCTGGAGGTGTTGTCGCAACTGAGCGAGTCCGACCGGAAGGCGGTGCGCGAGATCGTCTCGACGCTGACCGAGGGCATGGAATTCGATCTTCGAACGTTTCCCGATGAGCGTTCTGGACAGATCGTCGCGCTTCGGGAATATGAAGAGCTCGACCGGTATACCTATCTGGTGGCGGGATGCGTCGGCGAATTCTGGACCACGATGACCTACGCGCACATACCCGGCACACTGAAGGAGCGGCCCGAGACGATGACGCGCCGGGGCGTGCGCTTCGGCAAAGCGCTGCAGATGACCAACGTTCTGCGCGACTGCGGCAAAGACTTGCGAATCGGCCGCTGTTATCTTCCCAGCACGATGCTGGATCGATTCGGCTTGAGTGCGCAAGACCTTTTGCTGCCGGGCAATTCGGTTCGCGCGCGGCCTCTGATGGTGGAGCTCGTGCGCAAGACGCTGGATCACTTCCGCGAAGCCCTGGAATACACGCTCGCGATTCCCGCGTTCTCCGTGCGTTTGCGCCTTGCCTGTTTGTGGCCGGTGCTAATCGGCCTCGACACAGTGCTGTTGCTGGTGGATAACGACGCCTGGCTCGATCCGGCCAAGGTCTCCAAAGTGCGGCGCAACGACGTGTACAAGATCATCGCGTCTTCAATGCTGCTGGTCACGTCGAATGCACTTGTGCGTAGGTCGGTCGAGCGGCGGATCGGGAAAATCGAAGCACGGCTCGGAGACTGACTCGGATGCGAGTCGTCGAAGACTTTGCTGCCTTGTGGCGGGGTGAATGCTACTCCGCCGCGTCCCGCAGATCCCTGATGTGCTGATACACCGTCGCGCGGCCCATCCCCAGAACATTTGCAACGTAGTTCGCCGCGCTCTTTCCTTTGAAGGCGCCCTCTGCCCACAGCGCCGCGACGAGTTCGCGCCGATGGTCGCGAGTCAATGAGTTCAACGCCAGTTGGCGCTCCTGAAGCCATGCGTGAAGGAATGTGTTGATGCGTTCCTGCCAGTCGTCCTTGAACAGTTCCTCGGGCTGCTTCACGATGCCCGCGCCTGAAACGACAAGGTCGATGACGTGTTTCACTTCATCGAAGACGGCGATGTTGTAGTTGATGCACATCACGCCGAAGGCGACGCCGGCATCGTCGAACAGCACCGTGCTGACGCAACGCATGCGCCGGCCGTCCCAATTGATCTTCTCGTATGGACCGATCGTGCCCGGCGGCGCTACGTGATCGATTTCTTCCAGTGCTGATTCATCACCCAACTCGCGCTTCGACAGATTATTCGCGATGTACGCGACAGTCTGGCTGTGAAGGTCGTGAATGACGATCTCCACGTACGGGAAAAAGAGCAACGCTATACCGTCGGCAACGCGGCTATATCGCTCGAGCAGAAGCCGGCGAGCCGGTGTGGTTTTTGTCTTTCGCATGGAGATAGGTGCAGTTTTCAGGTAGCGGCGATGTCTGACATGGGGTTGTTCACGCCGCCGTCAATCCTTGTGGTCCGTACTATTTTGCCACGGCGTCTACGCGGCGATTTTCGACGTCAGATGCCGCAACAACTCGTAGGCGATCGCCACGTCTTCCAGGCCGAGCCCGATCGAGCGGAACAAGACATGCTTCCGGTAAGACGGCCTGGCGGCCTTGCCGCAGACCAGGTCGGGCAGGTCAGCCACTACGCTTTGCGGCGACCATCCATGGAGCTCAGCCGCCAGCTTCATTTCACCCGCGCTGGCCGGCGTGGTGCGCCGGTAGTCGCAATATACGTCCATCTCCGTCAGCCAGGCTGGCGGGATCTCGTGTGCATTCGCGGCGTTCGTGCTGATCGACGTGATCAACGCCGGTTTTTCCAGCATGCCTTCAGACAACACAGGCGTGCCCGATGAGGTGCACAAGGCCACGACATCAGCGTCACGCACGCAGTCCTCGAGTGTGGTGCTGATCGTCACACGCGCATCCAGCGCGGCGATCGCCGAGCGTTTCGCCTCGTTGCCGCGGAGTCCGGGCGCGAACACCTGAATGGCATCCCAGGGCCGCAACGGAGCGATATGGCGCAGGTGCGCCTGTCCGAGCGCCCCGGCGCCGACGATCGCGAGCCGGCGCGCACCGGCTGCCGCAAGGTGTTCGACCGCGAGCGCCGTCGCGCCGGCGGTGCGCTCGATGGTGAGCAGGCCGGCGTCGCACCACAGCAGCGGCCGGCCGGTCTCCATGGACATCAACGCCGTCCACGCCGTGATGATCGCCTTCGAGCCTGTCACGATGTACGGCGACAACTTCGCGCCGAATACCCTGGCGTCGGCGATGGCGCCGAGGTACGTGATGAAATCACCCGCATTGGCGGGAAACAGCGTCAGGCTTTGCGGCGGCTGGACCGCATCTTCGTTGCCGAGCGCGCGAAACATCTGCGTCAGCGCGCGGCGCACATCCAGTTCTGGCAGAGCGTTGCGCACGGCGTCCTCCTGGACGATCAACGGGGTGGTCGTTTCGCGATTGCTCATTTGCCTGCTCTCCAAGTCGTTGCCGGGTTCCGGCGGTGACGCAATTCTAAATTCAAAGTCCAGTCTGGACTATTATTTTTGAAAAATGCTTGCAATTGCCTGAGTCCAGAATAGACTTGTGTTCCAGAACAGCGATGAAACATGGTCCATGCCATTGGAGTTGGCACGGTCTCATGGCTGTTTCACCCGACCCCCATTTCTAGCGATACTCATCAGGCCCGGAACCATCATGAATCTCAAGATTTCGCTTTCACTCTGCCTCGCTGCCGCGTTAGTCAGCGTGGCCGGCACGGTCAACGCCGAAACCGCAGGCAGCTTGCGTTTCGGCATCGAGGCCGCCTATCCGCCGTTCGAAAGCAAGTCTCCGACCGGCCAGTTGCAGGGCTTCGACATCGACGTCGGCAATGCCGTCTGCGCGAAGATGGGCGTGAAGTGCGTGTGGGTGGAAAACTCGTTCGACGGTCTGATTCCCGCGTTGCAGGCGCGCAAATTCGACGCCATCAATTCGGCGATGAACATCACCGCCAAGCGTAAGCAGAGTATCGATTTCACGCCGCCGATCTACGTCGTGCCGATCGTGATGGTCGCGAAGCGCGGCTCCACGCTGTTGCCCGATGTAAAGAGTCTTCAAGGCAAGCGCGTCGGGGTCCTGCAGGCGTCGTCGCAGGAAGATTTCCTCAAGCAGCATTGGGAGAATGCAGGCGTAAAGATCGTGTCGTATCAGGACCAGGATCAGGTCTATGCGGACCTGGTCGCAGGACGTCTGGATGCGGCGGTCCAGGAAGCGCAGACTGCGCAGGACGGGTTTCTGGACAAGCCGGCCGGCCACGACTATGTGATCGCCGGCGAGCCGCTCAAAGATCCGGCCACCCTCGGCGAAGGCACCGGCTTCGGCATGCGCAAGGGCGACAAGGCGCTGGGCGGCAAGATTAACGCCGCGCTCGACGCGCTGAAAAAGGACGGCACGCTGAGCAATCTGTCAATGAAGTACTTCAAGCGCGACATCATTGCGAAGTAACCGGCTCCCAGGCCGGAGCCGACAGATCCGAACCGCGCGAGCAGGTGCGGATAACAGAGCGAGTCTATGGATTTCGATGTAATCGTACTGGGCGCCGGCATTGTCGGCGTGTCGTCCGCGCTGCATTTGCAGGATCGCGGACGGCGCGTCGCGCTGGTCGACCGGCGTGGCCCCGGTGAGGAAACCAGCTTCGGCAACGCGGGCTTGATCGAGTGTTCGTCGATCGTGCCTTACGGCTTTCCTCGCAGTCTCGGCACACTGCTGCGTTATGCGCGCAATCAATCGACCGATCTCTATTGGGACTACCGGGCACTGCCCGCGTTCGCGTCATGGCTCGGGCGTTTCTGGTGGGAGTCGTCACCGGAGCGCCTCGCGATGGCCGCACGCGACATGCTGCCGCTGATCCGGCAAAGCGTCGCCGAACACGATGCGCTGATCGAGCGCGCCGGTCTTGGCGGCCTCGTGCACGACGGCGGGTGGATCGAAGCGTTTCGCACCCAGGCCGGGTTCGACCATCAGGCGGCGGCCGCCGAAACCGCCGCGCGCCAGCACGGCCTGCGCGTCGCCTCGCTCGATGCGGCGGCGCTCCATGCGCAAGAATCTGGCATCGGGCAAGGCTTTTGTGGCGCGCTGCATTGGCAGGACCCAAAGAGCATCTCGGATCCGGGCGCACTGACGAAGGGCTATGCGCGTCTGTTCGAAGACGGCGGCGGTACGCTGCTGACCGGCGATGCGGCCACCGTGAGCGCCGAAGGCGATGCCTGGACCGTTCAGACAAGCGCCGGAAAAATCAGCGCAAAGGACGTGGTGGTCGCGCTCGGACCGTGGTCGGACACGGTGTTCGCACCGCTTGGCTATCGCATTCCGCTGCGTGCGAAACGCGGATATCACATGCACTACCAGCCCATGCAAACGATTCTCTCGGTGCCGGTGGTCGATACAGAAGAAGGCTACGTGATCGCCCCGATGCAAGGCCGCTTGCGTCTCACCACGGGCGTCGAGATTGCCGGACGGGATGCGGCGCCCACTGCTATTCAACTCGAACGCGCGGAACGTATTGCCAGGCCGGCATTCGGTCTCGGGGATCGTCTGGATGAGAAACCATGGCTGGGGCTGCGTCCGTGCACACCCGATATGCGGCCGGTGATCGGACCTGCGCCTCGTCATCGCGGTCTCTGGTTTTCGTTTGGACATAACCATCATGGCTTGACGCTCGGGCCCGTCACAGGGCGCCTGCTAGCGGAAATGATGACGGGCGCTACGCCGTTCGCCGATGTGCGTCCGTTTCGTCCGGAGCGCTTCCGTTAGGCTGGCTGTGCACGTCGTCGCGATTCGAAAAACAAGGAGAGTGAAATGAAGATCAAGGAATTCGGCGTCGAGCGCTGGATGGACCTCTATGAGAACCAGTGCACATACAACCTCGCGGAAACCTGCGTGGAATCGCTGACGGTCGATCAGTTGCTGACCCTCACGGGCAAGCAGGACTGCATTCTGGACGAATTGCGTGCGCTTAAGCTCACCTACGGCGCAATCGAGGGCTCCGCGCGTTTGCGAGAGGCGATCTCGGCGATGTACGAACGCCAGACGCCGGCCAACGTGATCGTCACGCATGGCGCGATCGGAGGCAATGCGCTGGTGTACGAGACGCTAGTCGAACCCGGCGACACGGTGATCTCGGTGCTGCCTACGTACCAGCAACATTATTCGATTCCCGAGAGCTATGGCGCGGACGTACGCATCCTCAAGCTGCGCGAGGAAAATGCGTTCCTGCCGGACTTCGCCGAACTGCGAAGCCTCGTCAACGACAAAACCAGGCTAATAGCGATCAATAATCCTAACAATCCGACCGGATCGTTGATGGATGAGAAGTTCCTTCGCGAGGTGGGCGAGATCGCGCGATCGTGCGGCGCATACGTGCTGTGCGACGAGGTTTATCGCGGCACCGATCAGCACGGTAACGGCTACACCGCATCGATCTCGGACGTCTACGAGCGCGGCGTCAGCACGGGAAGCATGTCCAAGACCTATTCGCTGGCGGGACTGCGGCTCGGCTGGATCGCCGGTCCAGAAGAACTGATTCACGCGGTCGCGATTCATCGCGACTACAACACGATCAGCGTGGGCATGATCGACGATCACTTCGCGTCCATCGCGCTCGAACACCGCGCTGCGATCCTCGCGCGCAATCACGACATCGTGCGATCCAATCTGGCGATCGTCGACGCCTGGGTCGCCAAGGAGCCGGCCATTTCGTACATCAGGCCGAAATCCGGCACCACGGCTTTGTTGAAATACGATTTGCCGATGCCGTCGCGCGATTTCTGCACGGCGCTTATCGAGCAGACCGGGGTGATGTTCACGCCGGGCAGCGCACTCGACATGGAAGGCTATGTGCGCATCGGCTACGCGAATAACCGGAATGTGCTCGAAGCGGGGTTGGCCAAAGTGTCCCAATTCCTCGCGAATCAGCTTAGATGAACGCGGCGGCGTGAGCACGCCTCGCTGCACCGCCACTTCAAGGCTGCTATGGCAAGCGAGGCTTTCAACCGCGAAGGTGCGTATTTAATCCGCATCATTTAACACCGGCCAATCGGGAAACCCCTAGCATCGTGCATCGGTGGTTCGCGTTAGGCTCCTCAAAAGAGGAGACGAACCATGAGACAAGTGTTCAATATTGCCGTGGTATTGCTGCTTGGCTATCTGATGGCGGATAGAGCGTTGATGCGCGCGCAAGCAGGAGAGATGGGGACAATAACCTGCTCGCAAGGCGCGGAGCTGGTCAAATTGGACGCGTTGAAAAAAGGTTTCGGCGAGGCCGGATCCAGCAGCCAGGGTGAAAATTTCCTGTCGAGTTGCCTCGTTACCGGCCGCGGGCGCGTCGGCGATCTGATCGCACGCGATTGATTATCGCGGAGCGTCCTGCCCGGGCACAGATAACGACGAAGAAAAAGCGCCCAGACCGCGAAGGTCCGGGCGAAGTCATCGGGAGCCCGATGAATTGCATTGTAGATTTGCGATCTGGCTAGAGTAATCGCCACTTCAGGTAAGGTTTGTTGCGAGATTTGAGATAAAAGCGGGTAACTCGGCGCTCTGTTGGAAACAACAGCGCGCTGCTAACGCTAGGGCGGCGTCACCGTGTCGACGGCGGCCTGCTCATGTGCGGTATAGCGTGCGGATTGCCTTAAACGCGTGAATGCCTGGCCGGTGCGCTTTTCCCGGTCACTTTGAGCTTCATAAAAGTCTTTGCTCAGCCACTGCCCGAAACCCACCATCGCGGAGCCGAGTGCGCTCTTCAACCGTACCCAGACAGTGCCCGTACGAGCGAGTTGTGCGGCCG
This sequence comes from Paraburkholderia sp. FW306-02-B, assembly GCF_058782725.1. Lineage (NCBI taxonomy): Bacteria > Pseudomonadati > Pseudomonadota > Betaproteobacteria > Burkholderiales > Burkholderiaceae > Paraburkholderia > Paraburkholderia sp. FW306-02-B. The sequence continues at coordinate 2,719,941 of NZ_JBYSXZ010000002.1, read as the reverse complement.
ACTCCACCAGGCCCGCGGCCAGCAAATCGAGTTCGGCGTGCAGATAATCCGCGAAATGATTGAGCCCGTGCTGGTTGCCATTAGAAGACTTCCGTTCGAGGTCCACGTGCTCAGGAATCAGCGACTGATTGGTGACGCGGATAAACGGTGGCGTATCTGTCCGGGCAACGCCCCTGGACCGGATCGCCAGCCCGGCGCTTGCCGCGGCCTGCACGCGTTTTCCGAGCGGTCCAAGCGCCCACTTGTCGGTTAGATACTTCAGCAGGCTTGAATGATCGAATTGCGCGTGACACACACCGGGATCGCACCACGGTGAAATCAGAACGGCGGGCACGCGCACGCCGAGCAGGGTGAAATCGAATGCGTCGACGTGCTCGTCGGGCGCGGCCGCATTGGACGGCGGCGGCACGTGGTCGAAGAAACCACCATGCTCGTCGTACAGCACGACTAACAGCGTGCGCTCCCACAAGGCTTGATTGGAGCGCAGCGCATTGTAAGTATCGGCGATCAGCTTTTCCGCTTTCATGATGTTGTGCGGCGGATGATCGTCGTTCTGTGCTTCGCCGAAGTATTTCGGCTCGATCAGTACAAACGCCGGAAACGCATTCTCGGGGCCGGCTGCGTCCTCGAAGAACTCGTTAAACAAGCGGTAGTTTGCGAGGTTTTCGGCGCGCCTCTGATTTTTCAACAGCAGCGACGCGGGAAAATCGTAGAAATAAACCCGCCACGTTTTCTTCGCGTCGTTCAGGCGGTCAAAAATCGTGTCCTGGGTTTGCTCGGTGTACCACTTCGGATTCAGTGCGTCGAGTCCCGAGGGCATCTCGACCTGACCCATCGATGTGCCCGTCAGCGCGAAATACCGGTTCGGCCAGGTCGGGCCCGGCAATGACGAGAACCATCTGTCGCAAACGGTGAATTGCGCGCCTAGTGTGTGCAACGCCGGCAGAAAATTGAGCGGGTAGTAGCCCATGATGTCTTGTCGCGCGGCGAGGCTGCTTTTTGGGTAGTCCGTTGCAAAGGATTGAACGAAGCCGCCATTGTCTGCCTGGAGTTGCTTTAACACGGCCGCGTGTCCGTGATTGGGATCGAGCTTCATCTGCCGCTCGCTTGTCTCACGGGGGTAAAACGTGTGGCCCTGGCCGTCGTCGTTCGATTTCGACGATGCGTTCTGGATACCGTCCAGCCCCTTGTGCACTTTGTCCAGACATCCGAGCATCTGATCGAACGAGTGGTTTTCCATCAGCAGCAGCACCACATGTTCGATGTGATCCTTCTGTGCAGCGTTCGTTGTATTGACCTCGCTTGCCGCCGCTTCGCCGTTGTGGACGTCACTCATATTCATCGCTCCAGCAGGGGATTGGATGGATTCAGTGTGCGCACTACCGTTCGAGTTTGATCGTGTGAGCTTGCCAGCGTTGCAAACGTAGCGCAAAACGCGCCGCTGCGAAAGAGTCTTGGTGACAATGCAACATGAGATGCCTTTGAGTCAACCGATCTTCGTCGCGATCCATCCGGCATCGCTTTGTGCGGCTTGAAGCTGGGTGGCCGCGGGCGAATTCGAAATGGGTCTGGTCTTCACGCCGGGCATGGGGGTGCCGGGACCGTCGGCGTCCTGAAACGCCTTGCTGAGCCGGGCCATCTGGATTTCACGCGCCGACAAGCTACCTGCGTCGAGTTCCGACGCCCGCGCATATTTGCGCCCGGCGCCGGATAGATCGCCTTTACGATCGAGCGCCCGGCCCCATTCGGCATACGAAGGCGCGAGGTCAGGACGCAGCGCCACCGCTCGAGAGAGCTTGTCGATCGCTTCGTCGTAGCGGCCGACAGTCACGAGCGCCTCGCCCCAGTCGTGCAAATTGTCTACCGAGTCCGGCCTCATCTTTGCTGCTTTACTGAAGGCATCGAGTGCTTCCGGATAACGCTTCGCGTGCAGAAGCACATCGCCGAGAAGACGCAGGTTTTCAGCCGTCTTCGATTTCTCGCGCGCCCCGGCCTGGAGCGCGTCGAGCGCGTCGTCGATGCGGTTCTGCTGTTCGAGCGCAATCCCGAGGGCTGCCCGCAGAACCGCCGAATCCTTGTACACGGTCAGTGCTTCACGGCTTTGTTGTTCCGCCTGTTGCGACAGCCCTTGCCTGGTGAGCAGCCACGCCCTACCGGCCAGCGCCCATTCGCCTTGCTCGGAGGCCGGCAGCGCAAGCACCTCGTCATAGATATCGAGGACCTTGCGATAATTGCATTGCGCCAGCGAACACCTGGTCTTCTGGACTTCTGAGTAAAGATGGCTGGCGAGTACATTCGGCTCGGCGAGCCGCATGGCCTGGCTGGCGATGTCGCTCACGAATTTTTCCATGTCGCGCCCGACGAACGGCACCGCGCTCTCGCGCGAATTGAATGGGCCGCCTTCGATCTGCACGTGTGCAATGTAGGAATCCGCGCTATCGCCCACCTTGGTGATGCCGACATGAACGACCACATCCGGGCGCTTGACGATACCTTTGATGAAGCGGACCGTCGACGCATAGGACACGTCCTGACCGGGAATCTGGATATCGGGTTGCGCGTCGTTGTCGGCCATCGTGTCGTGTGGAATCGACTGGGCGTCCTGGCCGATCTCTCGCATCGCGGACATGATTCGCTCGGCGAGAAAGTTGGAGGTATAGCCGCGTTCCATCAACGAATGCGGTGTTTCGACCGGTGGCACCAGCAACTGTCGCGTGAGCACGCCGCGCACCACGAGACTGAAAAACGCGACGGCCAGCAGCGCGCACACCCACGGCAAGACATACGGCCATAGTTCCTTCGGGCAGCGGCCGATCCATCCGGCAGTGCGCAATCCAGCCGGGACGAGTCTTCCCGAATGGCGGTTGATATGGCGGCCCGTGCCGCTGACGCGGGAGAGCGGACGGCCTTGCCAGTTCATGGTCCGACGTTGCCCCTGAATACTCGACATGACGCACCTCGATTCAACCGGAGTGGGTAAGTGCACGACTTGAGTGGCAGCTGTTATGCATCGTCCGTGCCATCGCGCGTCGATCGTTGCCCGGTGGGGATGCGGGGGCTTTGCGGCGATATCGAAGCTCGAATTGTGTTGGCCGCCGGCCGACGGATGCCGGTCGGAAGTTCGGCGGCATGAGACTAACGCGGCGCCTATCGAGTAGACGCCGCGTTAGTCTCATGCCGTAGCAAGCGAAGCGGCGTTTTACCTGGAGCAGTGGCGTCGAGAAATCAGCCTGCCAGCTCAATTACCTCCCTTGAAAAGCTCCTGCAGTCGAGCGGCTTCACCACTTTGCTGCGATTGTTGAAGTTGCTGGTAAACCTGCGCCCGCGTCAGCCCTTGTGCGGGACCGCCCGACATCGTGGTGGTTGCAGGCTGCCCGCCGACGGAGTCGACAACGGCCTGCGGTGCTTGCGCGGTCGTCTCCGTGCTGGCGTCTTGGGCACGCGCTTGCCACGACAGCGCGCAAAGTAGTCCGCCTGCGATCATCAGAGCCTTCTTCATTTCCATCTCCTTCAAACTGCCGGCGCCGCCCTCGCGACACCTCATTGCGAAAACCTCGCCGGATTGCTCACGATGAAGACCGAGCGGTCTGACGAGACTCAGAGTGGAGACAGTCACTGGCTTCCATTGTCGAATTCCGCACAGCGCACCAGAGAAGTGCGTTACCGGAAGAGCTTCCTTTCGCAATGGAAAGGTGCATGCTGTGGCTTTGTTGTTTGACGGACCTCAGAGAACCGGTTTGCTTCCACTACAAGAAAGAGACGAGCCAGTCGCAATGAAACTTAAGCATTAATCAGCCATCCTTAATGCGAAATAAGCGGGTTCAGATCTGATGTTTTTATACGATGATTGCTGTGGGGCGGTGCGCCTGGGGCAAGGAGAACGGGGCTAGTCGTTGAATTCGACTCGCTATCAATCGATCGCGCAAACACCCCAAGATTTAATCGGGAGTCGTAGTGGGCGGGATAACGCGGCAGCAACGTGCTTCGCGGGACTGCTCGAGATTCGCCAGTGGTCTTCAGGAAAGCTTGCCTTGCAGCCGGATTCTCTCCAGCAACAGTTTTTCGAGACAAGATAACCGGCTAGGATGCATTTCCGCGAGCTAGTGGCAGAGAGCCATCGCTGGTGATCGGAACTCGAAAAACCACTCTGTTGGGTCACTATGTCGTCCGCCTACTACGAGAAAATACCGTACTACAAGATCAATAAAATTCTGTGGCGTTGGAAACGGTGCGCCGGTAAGAGCGGATGTTACGCGGTGCCCAATCTGGCCGTTTCAATGGAAAGGGATCTGCCGGCGCTACGCGATCAGGCGCGACCGTCGCCCGTCCCCAAGCAACCGCGCAAGACGAAAGACGCCGGGGACATGTTGCTTGACGTCCTGGAAGCCCAAGCCCGCTTCAGAAAATGGCTAGATACGCCCGATCCTCCAAAAGCACTGAAGCCTGCGTCAGTCGAGGAGGAGGAGCGGCATGTGGTACCCCAATTTGACATCCAGGAAATTCCCGGAGCCATGCGCAAGGAATTTATGCCCGTCTCGGCGCTGCTCATGGAGAAGTGGTTTGCGGGAGCGCTCAACTATTCGCCCACGACCGACGACGAAAAGGCGGGGATCAACCAGAATGGCGAACCGTACCCGCCAAGCATGATCGATACGACGACAATCAAGTTCGACTGGATTCTTAAATACCCGCGAGCCAAGGCACAGTATGACTACCTGATTAGTACCGCCGTGAGAACGCCGAAGGCGGTCGAAGAGATTGGACGCAACCTCAAGCCGTATCGCACATCATATGGCGGAGTTGACGGACTGGCCGCTAGCGCGAAGGATCTGCCGACGCTACACAAACACTTCCAATTCCAGCGTGCGGGTGTTGAAAGCACGATAAGCCAGAAATTCGACCAGTTCGTTGCATCGGAAACGAACAATCACGGGGTCCCGGATGACCTCACAGGTTCCTTGGGTTCGTTCAATTTTTACGCAGCTATCGCTGATGCCGCGCTCGACTGGAATGCACAACACGCGACGGTCACAAGCATCGTTGTCTACGTCAAGGCCAATTACACCTTTACCGACGGGCCCGGCGAGCCGTCGCAATATCTTGGCCACTGGAGCCGTGACGGAGTAATTATTGTACCGGCGACCGCGGGCGCTGGCATCGCCGGCATACCATGGATTGACTATCCGGTCGCGGTCGGAAATGTTCGTGTACGTGGGAACGTTCACTATCCGGTGAGGAATAGTTCATTCAGACAGTGGCAGCGGATCCACAAGCGCGGAGGGGACTTTGTCGTTTATTCGGATTACCGCGTTATCAGGCTGAATCCGCCCATCGTACTGAGGTTCCTGTGAAAGGCTTTCAGATATATGGTCAAGGCATGCTCATGCTTTGGGCGATCGTCATTATCACAGTGGTTTTCCTGGTTAGCCTTGCCCGGTCCGGCCTGTTCATTTTTTCAAGCAGTAACGGCAGGGCGGCGCGTGCTCGCAAGGTAATTACGATAACAACAAAACGTCTCGTCGTCGTCATGGTGTTAGGTTACGCGGGCAATTATCTTTGGGGTGTGCGGCAGCGATCGCACGCCACCACCTGGCACGATGTGCGGTCCGACATGGACAGCCGCTACGTGGCCAGCTACAGCTACTTATGGGATGACAGGATTCTTTTGCGACTATACGAGGCGCAGTCCAGCAAACTATTAGCCGAACGGACCTACTCGTATCCTGACGAGGCCAAACTCGTCTGGACGGGACACGCATTGATCTACGACACAGCAGCGGACGGTGATGACGGGAAAATCGATTTGCCGCCCTCGTTATACGATCGCCTCACGGCTCGGCTGCCATAGTGCAACGTGCCCCGACGATGCACGGACTCTCGGTCCAGGGCGCGGGGTGGTCTGGGGCCATGGGGTAGCCGTCAAAACCCTCGTCAAACAGGCAATATTGGCGGGCAGCGCTTCCGCCAGAGCATAAACAACAAAGGGCGCCCGCGGCGCCCTTTTCACTCTACAACCTGACGATCCAGTTAAACCACCGCCGGCCGCCACTTCAACAACCGCTGTTCGACGGCAGTCAACAGATAATCCGCGGCCAGTGCGACCACCGCCAACACAATCATCGCCGCGAACACACCGCTTGCGTTGAATGCGCCTTGAGCCGTCGAGATCAGCAAACCGATACCTTGCTTCGAACCGAGGAATTCGCCGACCACCGCGCCCACCAGTGCAAAGCCGAAGCTCACATGCAAGCTTGCCAGAATCCAGCTAAGCGCCGACGGAATCACAACCGAAGTCGTCACCTGGCGACGCGACGCACCCAGAATCTGCGCATTCGCGATCATGTAGCGATCCGCCTCGCGCACACCCTGAAACGCGTTGGCGAACACGACGAAGAACACCATCACCACCGCGAGCGCCACTTTCGACGCCATCCCAAGACCGAGCGCAATCACGAACACCGAGCCGAGCACCACACGCGGAATCGAATTCGCGATCTTGATGTAAAGACTGAACACGTCGGACAGCAGCTTGTTGCGGCCGAGCAGGATGCCGCAGAAGATGCCCGCCACCGAACCGATGATGAAGCCAAGACCGGTTTCTTCCAGCGTGACCCAGACCTGCGTAAGCAACGGACCCTGCGATGTGCCGTTCACGAACCAGTCGATGATCTGTTCGAAGATCGCACTCGGCATCGAGAAGAAGAACGGATCGATCCACTTCAGGCGCGCCGACAATTCCCAGCCGCCGAGCACGACCACCAGCACGAGAATACGCAGTGAGACCACCAGCGCATGACGTTGACGGATGCGTTTTTGCGCGACGCGTTCGACTTGCGCGAGCGACGCGGGATCGATACCCGAAGGCATCACCTGTTGAGGGGTAGTAGACATGTTTGCCGTTCCTTGATTAACCGATCTGCACTTCTTCGCGCAGGTCATGCCAGATGTCGCGCGAGATTTCGATAAAACGCGGGTCGTAGCGAACCTCCGACGTGACGCGCGGACGCGGCAAATCGATTTCGTACACTTTCTTCAGCGTCGCCGGGCGTGCGGTCAGCACGAACACACGGTCGGCGAGCGCAATCGCTTCTTCCAGATCGTGCGTGACGAACACCACCGAGCCGGCGCCGCCCCACAATTGCAGCAGTTCGTCCTGCATCAGCGTGCGGGTCTGCATGTCGAGCGCCGAGAAGGGCTCGTCCATCAGCAGGATTTCCGGTTTGTTGATGAAGGTCTGCGCCAGCGCCACGCGCTTGCGCATACCACCCGACAGTTGATGCGGATAGTGCTTGCCGAACTTGTCGAGGCCGACGCGGCGCAGCCATTCGTTGGCTTCGTCGTAGGCGGCGGATTTCGAGCGGCCGCGATACAGTGGGCCGGCCGCGACGTTGTCGATGACCGAGCGCCACGGAAACACGGCGTCGGCCTGGAACACGAAACCGATGCGCGGATCGATGCCGTCCACCGGCGCGCCCATCACGCGCACTTCACCGGTGGTCGGCTTGAGCAGGCCGGTAATCATGCTGAGCGTGGTCGACTTGCCGCAACCCGTCGGGCCGACAACGGCGACGAATTCGCCGCGCGCCACCGACATGCTGAAGTCGCGCAACGCGATCGTCGCTTTGCCGTCCGGAGAAATGAAACGGCACGATACGTTGCGCATCTCGATGGCTGGCGTATCGCGTGACATAGGTTGATTCATCGGCTGAGGCCTCGCTGTTCTCGTGATATTGAAAGGGGGTTACTTCGCCGCAGTCTTGACCGATGCCGACGACACATACTCGTTGGTGTAGGTCTTGGCGAGGTCGATATGCTTACCCTTGACCGAAGGATTGAATGCCGACAGCACCTTCAGCACCGTATCGGGACCGTCGGCGGGCATCTTGCCGTCCTTCGTGAACATCGGCATCGACGCCTTCAGCGCGCCGACGTACAGGTCCTTGTTGCTGCCGTAGTAGTCCTTCGGCATTTTTGCGGCGATCTCGTCGGCGCTATGCGTGGCGATGAAGTTCAGCGTCTTCACGAACGCGTGCGACAGCTTTGCCGCGTCGTCCTTGTGCGCTTCGGCCCACGCGCGCTGCACGTAGAAGCTCGAGGCCGGATAGGTGCCGCCGAGCGCGGCGCGTGTGCCTTCGAGCGTGCGCATGTCGACCAGCACCTTCGCGTCGCCGGTCTTCAGCAGTTGCGAAACGGTCGGCTCGGTCGTCATGCCGGCGTCGATACGGTTCTGCTTGATGGCCGCGATAAAGCTGTTGTCCGCACCGACCGGCAGCAGCGTGTATTGTGTCGACGGCACGCCGGCGCGTTGCGCGAGGTATTGCGTGAGGAAGCTGGTGGAGGAGCCGAGGCCGGTCACGCCGAGCGTCTTACCCTTCACGTCGGCCATGCTCTTGAGCGTTTCGGCGGCCTTGGTCGAGACCATTTCGACTTCGCCCGGCACCTGGCCGAAAATCACCAGCGCCTGGACTTCCTTGCCCTTGCTTTGCAGGTCGATGGTGTGGTCGTAGAAGCCCACCACGCCTTGCACCGCGCCCGCGAGCAGTTCGTTTTCCGCATCGACGCCCGCCGGTTGCGACAGGATTTCGACGTCGAGGCCTTCGTCCTTGAAGTAGCCGAGCTGCTCAGTCAACTTGGCCGGCAGGTAGATGATCTTGGTGGCGCCGCCGACCATGATCGTGAGTTTTTCGGCATGAGCGGCGGCCGAAGCAGCGGCAAGGGTGAACGCAACACCTGACACAGCGGCGATCTGGCGCAAGGTACGCATGAAGCAGTCTCCTTAGGTTTGGTCGCCGCGAGGTGCTGATGCGGCGCTTTCTGGATGAATGTCAGGGATTATAGAAACCGGAAACCTTCTGCCAGCTTTCTGCACTGCCGGCAAATCATGGGTGTTAACCCGCAACTGAGCTGCAACTGAGCCGCAACTGCCCAACAGCAAAGCCGCAACGCCATCGCAAACGCCCCGGCGTGTGCCACAAATCACGCAGGACGCGCGCAAAGCCCTTGTTTTACGGCACAATCGACGGCCTGACTCTCGCCGTTCCCGCCATGAAGCTGCTGCTTATCGAAGACAACCCCACGCTTGCGCACTGGCTCGCGAAGATGCTGGAGCAGGAGGCGTTTACGCTCGACGCCGTGCAGGACGGCGATGCCGCCGACCAGCTGCTGCGCACCAATCACTACGACGTGATCCTGCTGGACCTGAATCTGCCGAAGCTGTCGGGCAAGAACGTGCTGCGCCGGCTGCGCCAGCGCGGCGACGCCACGCCGGTGCTGATCCTGACCGCGAGCGGCTCGATCGACGAGAAGGTGGAACTGCTCGGCGCCGGTGCGGACGACTACCTCGTCAAGCCGTTCGAAGTGCGCGAACTGATCGCGCGGATCAAGGTGGCGATCCGGCGGCAGACGCCTTCGAAGGCGAGCGAGGTGGTGTGCGGCGATCTCGCGTTCGATATCGACACGCGCCAGTTCACGCTGAAAGGCGCGCCGCTGAACGTCACGCCGCGCGAGCGCACGGTGCTTGAAACGCTGATCCTGCGCCTGGGCAAGACGGTGACGAAGCCGGCGCTGGTGGACGCGATCTTCACGCTCGCGGATGAGCCGAGCGAGGACGCGGTCGAAATCTATATCTCGCGGTTGCGCAAGAAGCTCGACGGCAGCTCGGCGGCGATCGTCACGCTGCGCGGGCTCGGCTATTTGCTGCGCAAGAAAGAAGATGACCAATAGTCTGCGCATGCGTCTGCTGTGGTGGCTGCTGGTGCCGCTCGCGTTGTACGTGTTCGTCACCGGCAAGGCCGAGTACGACAACGCGCGGCGTACCGCGGATCTGGTGCAGGACAATCAGTTGATTTCGTCCGCGCGCATGATCGCCGGCGAAGTGGAATGGGTGGACGGTTTCCTGCGTGTCGACGTGCCGCCTGCCGCGCTCGAAGTGTTCGTGTCGCCGTACCGCGATCAGGCGTTCTACAGCGTGAGCGTCGACGACGGCCGGCTGCTGGCGGGCTCGCCGGATTTTCCGCCGCGCGCGGCGCAGGCGCCCGACACGCCCGATCACTACGACGCCGATCTGCGCGGCCAGCCGGTGCGCGCGGTCGGCCTGGTGCGGCAAATGTACGACAACGGCGTGACGCGGCGCGTGCTCGTGACGGTCGGCAAGACCGTGCGTTCGCGCGACGCGATGGCGCAGCAGCTCTGGCAGCCGCAACTCGTGCGGCAGATCGAGATGATCGTGCTGGCCGTGGCGCTGGTTTGTATCGGCCTGACGTTCGAATTGCGACCCTTGATGAAAGTGAAGGAGGAGGTGGCCGACCGCGACCCGATGCAACTCGAGCCGATTCGCGTCGAGCGCCTGCATACGGAGTTGCGGCCGATCGTCGAGGCGATCAATCAATGCATTGCGCGGCTCGGCGTACAGGTGGCCGCGCAACGGCGCTTCATCGCCGACGCCGCCCATCAGTTGCGCACGCCGCTCACGCTGCTGGGCACGCAATTGCAGTTCGCGCGCCAGCAGGACGGTTTGACGCCCGCGCTCGGCGAAGTGCTCGCGGCGATGCATCGCAGCAGCGGCTCGATGGTCGGGCTGACCAACAAACTGCTGCTGCTCGCGCAGGCCGAGGCGGCCGACAACACCCAGTTAGCCGTGGAAACGGTGGATCTGGTGCCGCTGGCGATGGAGGTGGTGGAAGATCTGGCATTGCTCGCACAGGCCCGCGACATCGATCTGGGCGCCGAGTTGAATGGGCCCGCGCCGGTGGCTGGGCATCGCGGGTTGCTGCAGGCGCTGATCTCCAATCTGGCGGAGAACGCGATCCGTTACTCCGGCAAGGGCGGCCACGTCACGGTCGCGGTCAGCGCCGACGCGGAAACGGTCACGCTGGCTGTGCTCGACGACGGGCCGGGCATTCCGCCCGAGTCGCGCAGCCGCGTGTTTGAACCGTTCTTCCGGGCGTCGACGGACACAGAAGGGACCGGGCTGGGGCTCGCGATCGTGCGCGAGATCGCGGATGCGCATCACGGCGAAATTACGCTCAAGCCTGGTGATGGCGGCAAAGGCGTGCACGTGACGGTGTCGTTCCCGCGAGCGGCGGCCGGCGCGGCGGCAGGCGGCCTCCAGACGGGCGCCGGCATATGAAAGAGAGGTCTACGAATCGTGTTCTCAGGTAGCTTGCGTGGGCGTTTGCTGTGGTGGCTATTGTTGCCACTGGCGGCGTTCGTTTCCATTTCCGGCATGATTTCGTTCCGCAACGCGCAGACCACGGCCGACCTGGTTCAGGACAATGCGTTGCTGTCGTCGATGCGGATCATCGGCGAGGACGTCGACTGGGACAACGGCAACATCATGATCCAGATTCCGCCGGCCGCACTCGAACTGTTCGAGTCGCCCGAGCAGGACAGCGTGTTCTATCGCGTCGAGGCGAGCGGACATCGTCTGCTGGCGGGCACCCCCGAGCTGCCGTTACCGCCGGGCTCCGGCAACGGCCCCACGCTCTATTCCACCCATCTCCAGGACGGCCGCGCCGTGCGCGCCGCTACTTACGTGCGGCAACTCTACGACTCAGGGCGTACCGAGGAGGTCGTCGTGGCGGTCGCCAAGACAGAAGGCTCGCGCGATGCGATGGTGTGGCGTTTGCTGCGTCCACAACTGTCCGGCGAAGTGCTCACGCTGGTGCTCGCGATGCTCTTCGTCTATCTCGGGCTGACCTTCGAACTGCGGCCGCTGATGAAGGTGAAAGACGACGTCGCCGATCGCAATCCTTCGCAGCTCGAACCGATTCGCGTGACGCGGCTTCATGTGGAACTGCGGCCGATCGTCGAGGCGATCAATCAGTGCATCGCGCGCATGGGCCAGCAGGCCGCGACCCAGCGGCAATTCATCTCCGATGCGGCGCATCAGTTGCGCACGCCGCTCACGTTGCTGGATGCGCAGATCCAGTTCGCACGCCAGCGCGAAAACCGCGATGCGAGGCTCGCCGAAGCGCTGACCGGCATGCACAAAAGCAGCCGCAAGATGACGACGCTGACCAACAAACTGCTGCTGCTCGCTCAGGCGGAGTCCGCCGCGCCATCCAAAGAACACGAGCGCGTCGATCTGAGCGCGTTGATCGCGGGCGTGCTCGAAGAACTGATCGCGTTCGCACAGTCGCGCGAAATCGATTTGGGCGCGGAACTGGAAGATGGTCTGTACGTCACCGGTGACGAAGCACTGACCGCGGCGCTGGTGACCAATCTCGTCGACAACGCGCTGCGCTATACGCAAGCGGGCGGCTGCGTGACGGTGCAGACGCAGCGCAGGAACGACATGGCGATTGTGCGTGTCATCGACAACGGGCCGGGTATCAAAGCCGAGGCGAGGGCGCGCGTGTTCGAGCGCTTCTATCGCGCGTCGAACCACGCGGAAGGAACCGGCCTCGGTTTGCCGATCGTGCGCGAGATTGCCCATCGGCAGGGCGGCACGGTCACGCTCAAGCCGGGAGAAGGCGGAATCGGTCTGGTCGCGACCGTCGAGATGCGATTGTGGGTAGCCGCGCTTCGAAGCGTGGCAACGAGGGGAGACATATGAAACTGCTGCTCGTCGAAGACGACGCTGACCTGGCGCGCTGGGTCATCAATCTGATGCAGGTCGAACATTTCGCGCTGGACTGGGCGCAGGACGGCGAAAGTGCGGAGACCTTGCTCGGCCTGCAATGCTACGACGCGGTGCTGCTCGATCTGCGCCTGCCCGGCATCGGCGGCAAGGAAGTGCTCGCGCGTTTGCGCCGCAAACGCGACAACGTGCCGGTGCTGATGCTGACCGCCAACGGTTCGACCGACGACAAGGTAGCCTGCTTCTCGGCCGGCGCCGACGACTACGTCGTCAAGCCTTTCGACGCACGCGAACTGGTGGCGCGCATCAAGGCGCTGATCCGCCGTCAGGCGGCGGGCGACAAGGGCCAGTCGATCGACTGCGGAGATTTGCGCTATCTGTTCGATACACGCGAATTCCTGCTGCAAAACGAGCTGTTGCCGCTGCGCCGGCGCGAACACGCGATCCTCGAAGCGCTGATTCTCAAGCAGGGCAAGACGGTCTCGAAGACCACGCTGATGGACAGCGTCTTCAATCTCGACGACGAACCGAGCGCCGATGCGATCGACATCTACATTCACCGCTTGCGCAAGCATCTCGCGAGTTCGAGTGTGAAGATCATGACCTTGCGTGGACTTGGCTACATCTTGCGCGAAGAAGCGCCTCGCGAAGCATTCGCCGAAGCGCTATAACCGCATTCCGCCATGTTGTCCCGTTAGTGACTTCACCGACGTTTGCTGCCCGGCGCTACTCATTCGGTTTGTACAGCATGACCTCGCATCCGGGCGTCGCGTCGTTGAAACGGATCGACATGCCGTGCATGCCGGCCACCGCGAGCGCCAGACTCAGGCCGAGCCCGCTCCCCGGCGTATGACGGCTCGCCTCGCCGCGATAGAATCGTCGCAGCACGGCTTGCTGTTCAGCAGGGGCAATGCCCGGCCCGTCGTCGGACACGCTGACGCCGGCGCCCGTCCGGTCGCGGAACACCGTGAGCTGTACCTTGCCGCCGTGCGGGGCGAACTTGATGGCGTTCTCGACCAGATTGGCCAGCGCTTCGAACAGCAGGCTCGGCTCGCCCTGGATTTCCAGCGGCCCGGCGGTCGTGCGCCGCACTTCGAAGCTAATCTGCTTGTCCTCGGCGGTCGGCTCGTAGAACTCGAACACGTCATCGGCGACGGCGGCCAGATCGACATTCGTGAAGCCTTTGCGGCGCACGCCGCTTTCGATTTCCGAAATGCGCAGCAGCGCATTGAAGGTGCGCAGGAGGCCGGTGGTCTCGACGATGGTTTCATCGATCGCGGCGCGATACTCCGCTTCGGTTTTGGCGCGCCGCTGCGCGCGTTCGAGCCCGCCGAGCATCCGCGTGAGCGGCGTGCGCAGATCGTGCGCAATCGCATCGCACACGCCCTTGACCTCGTGCATTAACCGCTCGATCTCGTCGAGCATGCCGTTCACGACGCCGACGAGGCGATCCACGTCGTCCCGCTTCGAATGCACCGGTAGACGCCTGCTGAGATTGCCGGCGACGATTTCTTCAATCGATGCGGTCACTGCATCGAGCCGCCGCATCGCCGAGATACCGATCAGGCTCGCGCCGATCAAGCCGATCACAAACGTGAGGATGGCGGTGGAAAGCAGCGCGTGCAGCAGTTCTTCGTCGAAATGGTCGAGCTCGCGGACGTTCTGGCATTGCAAGCCGATGCGGCTGTCAGACAGGCGTGCGGCGATACATCGTCCGGGCGGGTGGCCCGGCAGATTCGCGAGGCGCATCGAAAACGGCTTGTCGAAATGGGGGATCGCCGGCTGCTCGCCCGGATAGCCGCCGGCAAGATGTTTGCCGCCGGTGTCGAACAGCGCGAACGGACGCTGGCGGCGTGGGTCGAACTGGCCTTGATGCTGGAAGCGCGCAACCAGTTCGTTCGGGTCTTCGCGTATCAGCTCGGCGTGTTCCCGCATCAGCCAGTCGTCGATGCGTTCCTGTTCGAAGCCGGTGATCTCGCGGTAGAGGTAGCCGAATAGCAGAATCGCGATCACGCCGAACAGTACCAGAAACAGCGTGGCGAGGCGAAAGCCGGTGGTGCGGTGCAGTTCAGTCAGGCGCATGCAGCATGTACCCCGAACCGCGCACGGTGTCGATCATCGGCGCCGACCCGTCCGGGTCGAGCTTCTTTCTGAGGCGGCTGATATGCACGTCGATCACATTGGTCCGCTCGTCGAGCCGGTAATCCCATACCGCCTCGAACAGCATGGTGCGGCTCACGACCTGACCCTCGTGCTGCACCAGATATTCGAGCAACCGGTATTCGCGCGGCAGCAGCGGCACCGGGCGGCCGCCACAGGTCACTTCGCGCTTGAGCGGGTCGAGCCGCAGCGGCCCGACCTGATATTCCTGCACACCAGGCGCCGCTTCGCGCCGGCGCATCAGGGCGTCGAGCCGCGCGGTCAGTTCGATGAACTCGAACGGCTTGGTCAGATAATCGTCGCCGCCGGCACGCAGACCGCGCACGCGTTCGTCGACCGCGGACAGCGCGCTGAGAATCAACACCGGCGTGAGCACACCGGCGCTGCGTAACGCCGCCAGCATGCCGAGCCCTTCGAGGCCGCCCGGCAACATGCGATCGAGCACGATCGCGTCATAGGTGTTGGCGACCGCGAGCATCAAGCCGTCGCGGCCCGTGCGCGCGGCTTGCACCGTGCAGCCGTGATCGGTGAGGGCCTCGACGATTTCCCCGAGGGTTTGCTCGTCGTCCTCGACGACCAATACATTCGACATGCCTCTATCCAGGTCAATGAGCCGGCTCAACAGGCCGGCCAGATAAGCGCACCGGGCCGTTGCCGGCCGGGCGTTTTACACTACGCCCGTACGTGCGATGTCCGCAGTATGCCGCGCGAAGCCGCACAGGCGTTTCGCGCCAACATGAAAAAATTTTAATGTAAGCCCATTTGCGCATGCGAATCCTTCTGATCGAGGACGATACGCGCGCCAGTCAGTTCCTGGCGCGCGGTTTGAGCGAGAGCGGTCTCATTGTCGAC
This sequence comes from Paraburkholderia sp. FW306-02-B, assembly GCF_058782725.1. NCBI lineage: Bacteria > Pseudomonadati > Pseudomonadota > Betaproteobacteria > Burkholderiales > Burkholderiaceae > Paraburkholderia > Paraburkholderia sp. FW306-02-B. The sequence continues at coordinate 2,704,349 of NZ_JBYSXZ010000002.1, read as the reverse complement.
ACGGTGGCCGACGGTGCGACTGGGCTCGCCTATGCGCGCGAGGGCATCTACGACGTGATTGTGACCGATCGGCTCTTGCCCGCGCTCGACGGCATGGCGCTCGTGCAGCAACTGCGCGCCGGCGGCGACACGACACCGGTGCTGATGCTGTCCGCGGTCGGCGGGTTGAACGAACGCGTGGAGGGGATTCGCGCGGGTTGCGACGATTACCTTGTGAAGCCGTATGCATTTGTCGAAGTGCTGGCGAGAATCGAAGCGCTTGCCCGGCGCGCGGATCGCAGCAGGATGAGCGAGCGGCTCGAGTGCGCGGATCTGGTACTCGACATACGTGCGCGGAGTGCGAGCCGCGCCGGCCGCGATCTGCGCCTGCAGCATCGCGAGTTTCTGTTGCTCGAATGCCTGGCGCGCCGCGAGGGGCAGGTCGTGACGCGCAGCATGCTGCTCGAGGCGGCGTGGAATTACGATTTCGAACCGCGCGGCAATATTATCGACATGCATATGCATCGTCTGCGCACGAAGGTCGATCGCGACTTTCCGGTGGCGCTGATTCACACCGTGGTGGGCGCGGGCTATGTGCTCAGTCCCGCGCCTTGAACGCTGTCGACAGCCTCGCACAGGCCCCGTTAAACGAGCATGTTGCGTCGCATTAATTTTTTTTAATCATTGGGCGAAAGCGCCGACAGGACCCGCTGGCTAATCTGGCGAGATTCTTTTTTGCCAGAGGCGTTTCCATGTCAGGGCTGCCCCGTTCGGCGCCGTTTTCTCCCGTCGTCAGTCCTCATGCGCGGCACGCCGGCGCCGTGCGCGCCGCGGTGTGCACATTGGCCGTCGCGTTGCTGGCCGGATGCTCGCTCGTGCCTTCCTATCAACGGCCCAGTGCGCCGCTGGCGCAAACCTTCGACGGCGCGGCGGGCGCGTCGCTGGCCGATACGGTGCCGGTCAGAAGCGGCTGGTGGCGCGAGTATCGCGACCCCGCGCTCGACGCGCTGGTCGAGCGCAGCCTGCGCAATAACTTCACGCTGGCGTCAGCCATCGCGAGCGTCGAACAGGCGCGCGGCAATGCCGAGAAAGCCGGCGCGCCGCAGTATCCATCGCTCTCGCTCGGCGGTACGTTCAATCGCAGTCACCAGGGCCGCGGCTCGACCACCAAAAGCCAGAGCCTGTTCGCCGAAGCCAGCTACGAGATCGATTTCTGGGGCTTCAATGCCGCCAACGCCAATGCAGCCGACCTGCTTGCGCGCGCCTCCGAATTCGATCGCGATACGGTTGCGTTGACGCTGACGGCCTCGGTTGCGGACACGTATTTTCAGGTGCAGAGCCTGCGCCGCCGTCTCGCGATCGCGCGGACGATCTCCGGCGACGCGTCACGCATTCTTCAATTGCTGCTCGCGCAACAGGCGGCGGGCGTCGCGACCGAGTTGCAGGTGCAGCAGCAGCGCAATGCGCTCGCCTCCTTCCAGGCCGCCGTGCCGGCGCTGCAACAGCAACTCGACATCAGCGTGCATGCGCTCGCCGCCCTGGTGGGCACGGCGCCCGAACAATTCACTGTCAGCGAAGCGCCGCTCGCCGACATCGTCATTCCGCAGCCGCGCGCGAATTTGCCCGCGAGCCTGCTCGAAACGCGCCCCGACATCCGCTCGAAGGAAGCGCAGTTGCAATCGGCGAACCAGAGCGTCGGCGCGGCGCGCGCGGCTTTTCTGCCGAACCTCGTGCTGACCGCCGACGGCGGCCTCAGCAGCAAATCGCTGTCGCATTTCCTGTCGAGCCCGATCGCCAGCATCGCCGCTTCGCTGGCGGCGCCGATCTTCGACGGCGGCGCGCTGCGCGGCCAGTTGCATGCAAGCCAGGCGGCCGAGGCGAAGGGCGTTGCGGATTACCGGCAGGCCGTGGTGACCGCGCTGCAGGACGTCGAGGATTCGCTTTCGGCGGCGCAGCAGCAGCAACTCGCGGAAGCGGCCGACCAGAACGCCGCCGACGCCGCCCGCAAAGCCGCCACGCTCGCCCAGGCCCAGTACACGCTCGGCACCGTCGATTTTCTGACCGTCCTCGATGCCCAACGCACGCTGTATCAGTCCGAAGACACACTGGTGCAGGCACGGCTCGCGCGCCTGCAAGCGTCGGTCAGTCTGTTTCGCGCGTTCGGTGGCGGCTTCGGCATCACCGCCGATAGCGACGGCAGTCCCGCTTCCTCTTCTACGCCTTCCCGCTCATGAAACCTGCAGACCTTCCGAACCGTGCGCGTAGAAGCCGCGCGCCGATGATCGCGGCGTTGGCCGTTCTCGTCGTGATTCTCGTGGCGTGGTTCTGGCCGAGGCATCCGGCCGTCAAGCCGGCGCCGGCCGTGCCGGTCAACGCCGGCCATCCGGCGAGCCGCGACTTTCCGATCCGCGTCGCGGCGGTGGGCACGGTTCTGGCGCTCAATACCGTGGACGTCAAGGTGCGCGTCGATGGCCAACTGCAGCGCGTGGCCTTTACCGAAGGGCAGGACGTGAAAGCCGGGCAACTGCTCGCGCAACTCGATCAGGGGCCGTTGACCGCCCAGCTGCATCAAGCGGAGGCGGCACAGCGCAAGGACCAGGCATCGCTCGATAATGCGCGGCTCGATCTCGCGCGTTATTCGAAGCTGGTCGGCATCGGCGCGGCGACCACCCAGGCCGTCGATACGGCGAAGTCGCAAGTAGAAGCACTCGCCGCGACGGTCGCCGCGGATGCCGCGCTGGTGCAGAGCGACCGCCTGCAACTCAGCTTCACGACGCTCTCGGCGCCGTTCACCGGCCGCGTCGGCGCGCGCGAAGCCGACCTCGGCGCGATCGTGCATCCGGCCGACACGACCGGCATCGTCACCGTCACGCAGATGGAGCCGATTACCGTGCTGTTTTCCGTGCCGCAGGACGTGCTGCCCGAGCTGCTCGCCAATCAGGCGAAAGCGCCGCTGGCGGTGAACGTCACCACGCGCGCCGGCAGTACGGCGCTTGCCGACGGCACGCTCGTGTTCATCGACAGCGCGGTGGATGCGACAACCGGCCAGATCAAACTCAAGGCTTCGTTCACCAACAAGGACCGCAAGCTTTGGCCCGGCGAACTGGTGAATGCGCGCGTACTGGTGCGTACCGATCTGCAACGTCTTGCGGTGCCGAGCCGCTCGGTGGTGAACACGCAGAACGGCACGCAACTGTATGTGATCGGCGCGAACGGCACGGCGCAGATGCGGCCGGTGCAAACCGGTGTCACGGTCGACGGCATGACGGAAATACGCAGCGGCATCGCGCCGGCGGATCTGGTGGTGTTCGACGGACAAAGCCGGCTGAACCCGGGTGTGCACGTGGCGGCGACCGTGGTAGCGGCGCTTGCCGAAGCGCCGGCCAATGCGAACTCGGCGGGTAGCCAGGCTAATCAGGACAATCCGTCATGAGCCTCCTGGAATTGTTCATCAAGCGGCGCATCGCGACCAGTTTTCTGGCGATCGCGGTGCTGCTGGTCGGCGCGGTGGCGTATTTTCTGCTGCCGGTCGCGCCGCTGCCACAAGTGGATTTTCCGACCATTCAGGTCGTCGCGAAGTTGCCAGGCGCGAGCGCCGAGACCATGGCGACTTCGGTGGCGACGCCACTCGAGCGGCAACTCTCGCTGATTGCGGGCGTCACGCAGATGACGTCGTCCAGCTCGCTCGGCAACACCAACATCGCCATCCAGTTCGACCTGTCGCGCGACATTAACGGCGCGGCGCAGGATGTGCAGACCGCCATTAACGCGGCCGGCGGCAATCTGCCGAAGAATCTGCCGAACCCGCCGACCTATCAGAAGGTCAACCCAGCCGACTTCACGCTGCTGTCACTGGCGCTGACGTCGCCTTCGCTGACGCTCACGCAGCTCGACAGCTATGCCGAAGACTATCTCGCGCAACAGATCTCGCAGATGCCCGGCGTCGGTCTGGTCGATTTCCACGGCCAGCAGCGGCCCGCGGTGCGTATCCAGCTCGATCCGGACAAGCTCGCCGCACGCGGCCTGACGCTGGAAGACGTGCGCTCGATCGTCGGCGTGCAGACGGTGAATGCGCCGAAGGGCAGCCTGAACGGCCCCGACCGCTCGGTGATTTTCAACGCGACTGACCAGATCACCACCGCGTCGCAATATCGCGATCTGGTGGTCGCTTACAAAAACGGTGCGCCGATTCGCGTGTCCGATCTCGGCACCGTCCTGAACGCCGCCGAAGACAACCAGCAGGCCGCGTGGCTCCAGCACGAACGCGCGATCATTCTCGACATTCACAAGCAGCCGGGCTACAACGTCGTGCAGACGATCGCCAACATCAAGGCGAAGCTGCCCACGCTCGAAGCGATCCTGCCCGCGGCCGCGCATCTGCATGTGGTGGGCGATCGCACGCAGACCATCAATGCGTCGGTGCACGATGTGCAGTTCACGCTGATGCTGACGATCGCGCTGGTCGTGATGGTCATTTTCTCGTTCCTGCGCAACGTGTGGGCGACGGTGATTCCGAGCCTGACGATTCCTCTGTCGCTCGTCGCCACGTTCGGCGTGATGTATGTGCTTGGCTATAGCCTCGACAATCTGTCGCTGATGGGCTTGACGATCGCGGTGGGTTTCGTGGTGGACGATGCGATCGTCGTGATCGAAAACGTGATGCGTCACATCGAAGAGGGTGTGCCGCGTATGAAGGCCGCGCTGCTCGGCGCGATGGAAGTGCGCTTCACCATCATTTCCATGACGATCTCGCTGATCGCCGTGTTCATTCCGATCCTGCTGATGGGCGGCATCGTCGGCCGGTTGTTTCGCGAATTCGCGGTGACGGTGAGCGCCGCGATCGTGATGTCGGCGCTGGTTTCTCTGACTGTGACGCCGATGCTATGCGGCTGGCTGATCCGTTTGCCCGAGCCGGATGGCGCAGGCCGGATGCGCAAGCTCGAAGCGTGGCTCGAGCGTGGCTTTGTCGCCGTGGAACGGCGTTACGAGCGCGGTCTCGACTGGGTGTTGAATCACCCGAAAATGATGCTTGGTGTGACGATAGCGACGATCGTGGCGACCGGCGTGCTGTTTGTCGCCATTCCGAAGGGATTCTTTCCACAGGAAGACTCCGGTTTGATCATGGGCGTCGCGCAAGCCGCGCCGGATGTTTCGCCTCGCTCGATGTCGCAGAAGATGCAGCAGCTCGGCCATATCATCGAAGCCGATCCCGCCGTCGATAACGTCTACTACTGGATGGGACCGAATCCGACGGTGAGCCAGGGGCGCGTGATGATCAACCTGAAGGCGTTCGGTCAGCGCAAGGACAGTGCCGCGCAGGTGCTCAATCGATTGAAGCCGCAACTGGCGAAGGTGATGGGCATTTCACTGTCGATGCAGGTGCGCCAGGACATTCAGGTGGGTGGCCGTATCAGCGCCGCGCAGTATCAGTACACGCTGCAGGACCCGGATATCAACGAACTCAATCACTGGGCGGGCGTGCTGACCGACAAGCTGTCGAAGCTGCCGCAACTCGCCGACGTCACGTCCGACCAGCAGGCTGCCGCCACCAGCGCGACGCTCGTGATCGACCGCAGCACGGCGTCGCGCTTCGGTATCACCGCGCAAGCCATCGACGACACGCTATACGACGCGTTCGGCCAGCGGCAGATTGCGACGCTGTTCACGCAGCTGAATCAATACCACGTCGTCGAAGAAGTCGACCCGAGCTTCCAGTTGACCACCGACGCGCTCGCGCACCTCTACGTGCGCTCGCCGCTCACCAACGAACTGGTGCCGCTCGACACGCTCGCAAAGGTCGAAAACAACGTGTCGCCGATTTCGGTGAATCACCAGGGGCTGTTCCCGGCCGTGACGATCTCGTTCAATCTGGCGGCGGGCCAGTCGCTCGGTAACGCGGTGACGGCGATTCACCGGGCCGAAGTCGCGGCAGGCAAACCCGATAGTTTGACGGGTTCGTTTCAGGGCACCGCGCAGGCGTTCCAGGCGTCGCTCGCGAGCGAACCGTATCTGATCGCCGCGGCGCTCGTGGTGGTCTATCTGATACTCGGCATCCTGTACGAGAGCGCGATTCATCCGCTCACCATCATTTCGACGCTGCCTTCGGCGGGCGTGGGCGCGCTGCTTGCGCTGATGTTGTGCGGCCAGGATCTCTCGATCATGGGGATGATCGGCATCATCCTGCTGATCGGCATTGTGAAGAAGAACGCGATCATGATGATCGACTTCGCCCTGGTGGCCGAGCGCGAGCATGGCTTGTCGCCGCGCGAAGCGATCCGCCAGGCCTGTGTGCTGCGCTTCCGGCCGATCATGATGACCACGCTCGCGGCGCTGTTCGGCGCGCTGCCGCTCGCGCTTGGGTCTGGCGCGGGCGCCGAATTGCGCGTGCCGCTCGGCATTGCGATTGTCGGCGGCCTGATCGTCTCGCAGATGCTGACGCTTTTCACGACGCCGGTGGTGCACCTGTGGTTCGACCGTCTCTCGCACTGGCTGGCGAAGCAGCGTTCGAGTGGCAGCATGGTCGAACGGGAATCCGTTAGTTGAGCGCTGACGCGCGGCCATCCATAAGCATGCAATTCATCAGCGTGCTTCACATACTGCAGGACCGCCGCCGATGCTGCGCGGCGGTCCATTCCTTTGAAGCTGTCCCGCGCGCTAATGCACCTTAGTGCACCTTTGCAGCGTTCTCCTTTGCGAGCAACCGCTGTGCCTGCTGATCTCCGGTTTGTGCCTCCTGAGCGGTTTGAACCGAGGTTTCGGCTGCTTCCGCGAGGAGTGCGCGTGCCGCGCTGCTGATATTGACGCTATACGACGCCGTGGGCGCGCTGCTGCTCGATGCAGTCGTCGACGTCGACGACGTGGTTCCCGTCGCGCTCGAAGCCGATGCCGCGGACGTGGAAGTCGAGCCTGCCGTGACAGATGGAGCAGGTGCTTGCGCGGTGTTTTGACCGACTGCCTGAATGGACATCTAAATCTCCCGATTGGAAAAAACGTTCGTACAGCACTCTGTCTATCGGCCCGGAACCCGCGTGCTTGAGAAGTATATTTTTCGTATTTTGCGCGGCGCTTAAGCATCTCTTAAGGCTTGGTCGAAGCTTGTCCTGGTGAGGTGTTGGAAGACAGTCATTCGCGGTTCTTTTCGGTCTTTGGTAAGGATTTCATAAGGTTTCCCGTCGCATATTGGCGCCTGGACAAAACGCGAGCGAACTCGCTCGCGGCGTCGATCTATTTGCCTATCAACGGGAGAACCAGCGTGGCTGAGAGTGCGAACTATCGCGTTGCCGACATGAGCAACAAAGTGCCTGAAGCGACACTTGTCTTCTGGGCGATCAAGATCATGGCGACCACGGTCGGCGAAACCGGCGCGGATTATCTGGCGGTGCACGTCGGTCTCGGCACGGCGCTCACCGGCGGGATGATGCTTGCGTTGCTGCTCGCCGCACTGGCCGTGCAGCTTCGCATGCGCAAGTACGTGCCGTGGATTTACTGGCTCACCGTGGTTCTGGTCAGCGTGGTCGGCACGCAGATTACCGATGCGCTGACCGACGGTCTCGGCATCAGTCTTTACGCCAGCACCGTCGCGTTTTCCATTGCGCTCGCCGTTGTGTTCGCCCTTTGGTACCGCAGCGAGCGGACGCTATCGATCCACACGATCGTCACGACACGCAGAGAACTGTTCTACTGGGCCGCCATTCTGTTCACGTTCGCTTTGGGCACCGCGGCAGGCGACCTCGCGACAGAAGCGCTGGGACTCGGCTTCATGATCGGTGTGGCGGCGTTCGGCGCACTGATCGCGTTGGTGGGCATCGCCTACTACGTCGGCGGAAATCCTGTGCTGACCTTCTGGATTGCCTACATTCTGACGCGGCCGTTGGGCGCCTCGTTCGGTGACCTGTTGTCCCAGTCGCGCGCATACGGTGGTCTCGGACTGGGCACGATCAATACGAGTGCGCTGTTCCTGAGCGCGATCGCCGTGCTGGTTATCTTCGCCAGCGCGCTCGAACAACGGTCCATGCGCACGTTCACCGCGCGTGAACCTTGAGCCCGCGGCGCTCGAAAAGCTGCCCACATTGCTTTCTTTTTTCACCGCGTTTTCTACCGACTATCAGATCCAACCGAAGAGAACAATCATGAATCAACGCACCCTCAGCAAGACCGTCATTGCCTCGTTCATCGCGATCTCCGCCGTCAGTTTCGGGCATATCGAGCCGGGCAGGATCGGCTTTTCGTCCGCGCAGGCCGCCGAGGCCGCCAAGGCTTCGAAGCTCGGCGACTTGTCGCCGTTCCGCAAGATTGCCGCCGATACCGCGGCCCTGGTCGACAAAGGTAATCTCGCGGGCGGCAAAACACGTATCAAAGATCTGGAACTCGCATGGGACGATGCTGAGCCTTCGCTGAAACCACGCGCCGCAGCCGACTGGCACACCGTCGACAAGGCGATCGACCGCGCGTTGAGCGTATTGCGCGCCAGCACGCCGAATGCGGCGGAATGCAAACAGTCTCTTGCAGATCTGCTGACCGTTATCGATCGGATGAGCGGAAAGGCCTGACGCCGTAGCGACGGTCGATGCAGGCGCCATTCGCAAGACCGTGGATGGCGTCATAAATCGATACGGTATGCGAAGCGAAAACGAAATCGCGTGACGCGCGAAACAAGTGTTTCAAGCAGTCAGGATTGATTCGATGCGGTTCGATTTGCGGCGAGCGGGATCGTCGAGGCGCGCTATGCGCTTTCAGGTGGAAAGCGCCGTGGCGCAGACCAGAAGATCATTCACCTGGTCCAGCACGCCTATCTTCTTCCACGCGATATAACGCAGATAGCAGGTCTGCTGCGGCGGAAAAGTCGCTGGAAGCCTGTGCCATTTTTCCTTGTTCTGCTGGACCCACAGGATTGCGTTGAGGAGAACTTTCTCAGTCGTCATGTATGCGCGCGGGCGAGTTTCATCTTGTCTTTCAAGGTGCTTATCGCGCGGCGACCGGAGCATTGGCGCGCGTCGAAGCACCGGTCCGCTGGATGCATCCGGAATACGGGTTATGGCTCCCCGGCAGCTTCCTGATGCCGCTGGAACACCCGCAGGTCGCTATTGAAATGGCGTCGTTCGTCATCGACGGTGTGTGTCGAGCGCTTCGCGACTATCTGTCCGGCGGCGTGCAGTTCCACACCATCGCGATCACCGTACCGGCTCAGGTAGCCCACGTACCACCGCGCGGTGCAGTGCGATTGATTCGAGAGTCCTTATTCAAACGCACGCGAGAGCTTTGCAAACAGTCCATTCCTTGCGATCCATTCGGCGTAGACCCGATACTCGGGATCGTTCATCAGATGTCTTTCCTCGGTTTTGGCGCGCAGGAAATACAGCAGATTGACAGCGATAAGCGCCGCGCAATGAGTGACCGCCGGCCGCCAGCCCAAGGGCTCGATAAAAGGCACCGAGACCATCCAGTACGACAGATTCTTCGCGATGTAGGCGGGGTGCCTGGTGAACCGGTAAGGACCTGAGGTGATAATCCCGCGATTGGTCAGGTTCGAAAATCGCAGTCCGAACGAAATGGTCGAGAGCGCGTAGCACATCACCAGGGCAATAATCGCTGTGCCCCAGATCATTCTGACAACCGGCATCGAGATTAGCCAGTTGTCCCAGAACATCGAGCCTCCGTAGCGGATGTACTGGTTTGAGATCAACGACCAGAACGGTTGATAGCAGATAACCGCCACCAGCCAACCGAGCACGGTTGGTTCCGCGCTGCGCACGTGGCTATCGAGAATGCGCAGCGTGCACAGGTAACCCACCGTGCCGAACATCAGGTCCATCGTGAAGGACAGGTCGTACATGAACCTGAACGTCGACAGCGAGAACGGTGCGTTCAGCGCCAACGCCAATGAGGCGTTGAGATGGTCCGCATCGGTGGACAGGTAGACGATCATCAGCGGCAGGAAGAACGCCTTCACCATCCACCCGGCCAGCATTTCACGCACGGGGCGCCAATTGGCGGGGCGCTGTCCGCGAAACAGCAGGCGTCCCCACAACATATAGGCATCGTCGACCTCGCGCTGATGCCTGTCCATCCACGCAAAGTAAAACGGCGCCGCCACGATCAGATACGGAGCAAGCGTGCTGATCAGAGACCAGAAAGGTTTGTAGAACGCACCTTGATACTCGGGCAACAGCCAGTAGAGCAGGCCGATGCCTGCATACACGGAAGCCAGCGCGGCAAGACGCAAGGCGACGCGCGCGACGCTTAGCGGCCGAACCGCACCGCTAGTCAGGCCGGCGCTTGGGCGCAGATACGCGCGGGCGACCAACAACTCGTAGGTGGCGATCGTCGCGATGATCGCGAGGCAGGCGGCGGTGCTGCGGCGCGCGCCGTCCAGCGCGGTGCTGTTGCGCAGTAGCCAGAGCGTGAGAAGACCCGCGACGATGCCCAGCAGGCCGACTGAAAACGGCGTCGCCGAACGCGGCCGCTGATCTTGAGCGTGCGCAACGGTATCGAAGGTGGAGTTCACGTCATCCTCGTATTCATGACATAGAAGGCGGCCGGGCTTTTGATTTTTTAAGGCCCGGCCGCTGTGCCGAAGTACCGCTTATTTGCTGGGAGTGCCGTCGAGCAATCCGCTGACAAGATTCGTCACCGGCGCCAGTAGACCCGTGCTTGCCGAACCGCTGCCGGTACCCGTGCCAGCACTGCCGGTCAGTCCGCTAACGAGACCCGTGACGGGGGCAAGCGGTGAGCCCTTGTTGCCGGAGGTGCCGCTTACCGTCGAGGTCAATCCGCTAACCAGACCGGTGACTGGTGCGAGCGGCGAGCCTTGGGCCGAAGTGCCGCCCAGTGTCGAGGTCAGCGTAGTGACGAGGCCGGTGACCGGCGCGAGCGGGCTCCCGGCGCCCGACGTGCCGCCGGCCGAACCTGATTTGCCGAGTAGCCCGGTGATGGGAGCCAGCGGGTTGGCCGAGCCGGAACTGCCGCCGGGCGATCCGAGATTGCCGATCAACCCTGTCAGCGGCGGGATCGTTACGCTGCCGCTTGCTGTGCCGCTTGCTGTGCCGCCGAGTCCGCCGAGCGGACCGAGAAGGCCTGTGATCGGCGCGAGCGGGTTAGTGGTTGCGCCGGTGAGCAGTTCGCCGGTGCTCGTGACTGTCTTGCCCGACTGGCTGACGGCGCCACCGACGTCTTTGCCGACCTGATTGCCCGTGGTGCCCGACAGTTTCACGCCGGCCGAATCGATCCCGTTGCCGACGGTGCTGAGCAGATTATTGAGCGGTGCGCCCAGACCTGTGGTGTTGCCGATGGACTGCGTCGTGTTCGAGACCGCCAGGGTGATCGGGTTGATGACAGAGCTTAGTTGCGTCTCGACCTGCTGAACCGGCGCACTGGTGAGCGCCGAGTTCAAGCCGGAGCCGACCGCGACGACGCCCTTGCCCGCACTGCCGACGACGCTGCCCAGCGTCGAGGTGACCGGCGCGAGCGGCGACAGCGGCCCGGTTCCAAGACTCGACACGACGCCGCCGACCGCGGTGACGGCTGCGCCCGCATTTGAAACGACGCCGGATGTGGGGGGCAGGGTCGGGTCGAGCGGATTGGTCGAGCTGCCGAGCGTGCCGAGGCCTGCGGCCGTACCGTTGCCTAACACGTTGACGCCATTGCCGAGATCGGTGATGGCAGCGCCGAGATTGGCGGTCGTTGCGCTGTTGACACCGGGCACTGAAGTGCCGGTGACCGTGGTGCCCGTATCGATGACTGCCGTGCCCACCGCGGTGATGAGGTTGCTGGCTTGAGTGACGACGTTGCCGATTGGGGTGGAGGACGTACCCGAAGTACCCGACGACGTGCCCGACGAAGTGCCTGACGACGTACCCGACGAAGTGCCTGACGACGTACCCGACGAAGTGCCTGACGACGTACCCGACGAAGTGCCTGACGACGTACCCGACGAAGTGCCTGACGACGTACCCGACGACGTGCCTGACGACGTACCCGACGACGTACCCGACGACGTGCCTGACGACGTACCCGACGACGTGCCTGACGACGTACCCGACGACGTGCCTGACGACGTACCCGACGACGTGCCTGACGACGTACCCGACGAAGTGCCCGACGAAGTACCCGACGAAGTACCCGACGAGCTGCTCGAAGTCCCTGACCCCGACGTGCCGCCCAGTCCGCCACCACCCAGCCCGCTAGGGGTATGGACGGTTGATCCGCAACCGTAGAGCGCGAGTAAAGCAGACGTCGCAACGGCGATAGCCGTCCGACCGACGAAGTTTTGCATGATGTCCCCGTAGAAGTGCTGTTGGCGGACCATCTAAGCAAGTTGTAGGCCAAGTGCTGAATATGGCGCAATTTTAATGATTAATTGTATTTATATTTACTACTTTTTAATGGATAGGAATTTAAATCTAAATTAACGCGATTTATCCTCGATTGATGACCCGTGTTCCCGCCGGTGCTACGTAACGTCTCTGGCGAACGTAACGGTTAGCAAGGGTTGGCGCCTACGGATTGACTTCGCTTGAACCCGTTGCCGATTTAAACGGTTCGCGTGCAGGTCGACGCCACCGAACCCTCGAAGGGGCGCGCACGCGCATTGCGTCACACACGCATTCCGATCCCCACTATCATCTTCGGCACATTCGCGGGAACCGGCTGATGCGCGGTTTGCGAACCGTGTCCCGGCCGTTCGTTCTCAAGATAATTGCCGCGCTGTTTCCGAAGTAACGGCCCAAAACGCCCGTCCCCGGTCAACTGGACTGGAACGCTAAGAGGAGCATGCAATGTCAGCAATCCAGAATATCAAGAAGATGTTTGTGCTGATGCTGGAGAACCGTTCATACGACAACATCTTCGGCTGGTCGGACCTGCGTGGCTGGACCCCGAACGGCGTCGCGACGCAAGCGGATGGCCTGCTCGGCAAGCCGCCGTTCCAGAGCACCGACGCGAGCGGCCATGCCTATACGATTGCACAAGGTGCACCATTCCGGCTCGCGTTCGACCCGGGCCATGAGTTCACCGATACGCTGGTGCAGTCGTGCGGCGGGACCGATGCCCGGCACTTCATGGCAAACGCCGTAACCGACTCCGCCGTTCTGCAGGATGGCCTTTACCCGCCACCGGCGACCGGCACGAACGATCTGGGATTTGCCTGCGACCTCGGCGCGCATGGCTACGACATCGCGACGGGCCTGCGCGCGCTCACACCGGATCAGCTCCCCGTGCTCAACTTCCTCGCGCAACAGTTTGCGGTCTGCGACCGCTGGTTTTCGTCGATGCCTGGCCCGACATGGCCGAACCGTTTCTTCGCGTTGGCTGGAACGTCGTGGGGACTCGATCATTCCCCGAGCAACCCCGACTCGATCATTTCGAGCCTGTTCGACGGCGCGAAGTTCGGCAACGGCCGCGACTCGTTGCTCACGCGGCTGGCGCCCACACAATGGCTGGTCTCGCACGGCGACATACCCCAGTCATGGGCGCTGAAGGGTGTCGACGCCTACCCGTCGAACTTCCTGACTCATGCTGATCTGTTCGCGAGTCTGGCGAGCGGCAACGTGGATGCGAGTTTCGTCTTTATCGAACCTGCCTACGATCCGATAAGCAACTTTCGCAATGGCGAGTCGATGCATCCGTGCGGCGATGTACGCAGCGGCGACGCGTTAGTCGAGCGCGTATACAACGCCATCAGGACCTCGCCTTACTGGGAAGAAAGCGTGCTGCTCATTCTGTTCGACGAGCACGGCGGCTTTTTCGATCACGTCGTTCCGCACCCGGCGGTGGTGTCCGGCATGCCGGCGCTTGCGCCGGTTGCGCCCACCGGGTTGACGAAGCGCGGCTTCCGCTTCGATCGCTATGGCTTTCGCGTTCCGGCTGTCGTCGTTTCGCCCTATGTGAAGCAGGCGACGGTCGACCATACGTTCTACGACCATCTGTCGATGGCGAAGACGCTCGCGAAGATTGTCCCGCACACGGATTCGCCGCTACTCGACACGCAGCGTTTCGCGGATGCGGCCGATCTCTCGGCTTTGTTCGTGTTAAGTCAGCCGCGCAAGGCGGACGAAATTCACGCCTGTCCACATGCGTTGCCCGTCGCACCACCCGCAACAGTCGCCACGGCCAATAACAGCGCGGTAGCGTTCAACTCGCTGAACTGGCCGGTCAAATCGATTTATGCCGGAGCGTGAGTAGCGGTCGGGGTCGACCAAGGCGCGTGCTGATTAATTCTGCCTTGGCTGAATAAAGCAGGGGGATTTCAACTCCGGTTAGCGAATGAGAGAGGTCCTCGCGCGCGTCCTTCATCAGGGACCGGGCCAACTACCGTACCAACCTTGCTTGATTCGGTTCGGATACTACAGACCGCATGGCAAACGAAAGCCAAGTCTGAACCGGCTACACTTGCAGAAGCATTCCCTCACGCGAGTGCTTGCGAGTGACCGCTCGCGAGGCACAGGCGGCCAAACAACTCCGGGATTGCGATTCGATGACTATCCGTGTCAGCAGGCACGGCTCACGTGCCGCTTCATGCCGCCACCTTCAATAAAGAAAGGTCCACGTCACACGCGGGGAGCGCGTGCGCGAAAATGTGCCGGGTGGTTTTCGGTGGATACAGCATGCGCGTCCGGGCGCGCTTGACGATCTCTTCCCCATCGACGCAGTACCCAATGCGCCGTGCCTCTACCGCCACCTGCGCATAGTCGAGCATCACGCACGGAACGCGCGACAACTCGAGTCTCTTCGCCGCAGCCAGCCTATGATGACCGTCCATCACGGCAAGGCTCCGTTGTTCGAGCACGATCGGTGTGGTCCAACGGCCGCTGCTCGAAATGCTCTCAATGACCTCTAGCACACGTGCTTCGATATGCTGCTCGTTCGGCAAAATCAATTCGGTTGAAATCAGTCGAATCGGCCAGTCGGAATGCATGGTCGGCGTCCTTTTAAATTGGAGATGGCTGTGCAAATTGCGACGTTCAGGTGAAAAAGCGTCCGGCGAGCGCACACAGATCGGTGGCAGGAAATGTGCGTGGGTAAAGTGCGTGTGCTGCTTCGGCCAGCACCGCTTCGCGTGCGATCGGACCGAACGACTCGATCCAGTGATCGCCTACACGGATTACGCGTGCCTGACGCACGGCATTCAGATGCTGCCAGACCGGGTTCGATTCGAAGGCTTCGGTAGGACCATCGTCGTAGACGAAGATCAGTTGCGGATCGGCGAGCAGCATCGTCTCGAGACTTATCTGGAACGCAGTGTTCTCACGGTGTGCCGGCATCGGGTTGTGCCCGGCGGCATTGACTCCCCCGATTGCGTTCAGCAACGAGCAGGTCATGTTCTCGTCGTAGAACGCCCAGGGCGCGGTACCGGTGCCCCAGATGAAGAGGTAGCGTGGCGGCGCTGTGTTACGCGGGACGCCGGCACGATAGCGCGCGAGCGTCTGGGCAAAGCGCTGGTTCAGTTGCAACGCCGCGCGTTGTTTGCCTAGCGCCGCACCGACCAGCGCAATGCTGCGGTCGCTGTCGTCGAAGGTTTCGAGGTCGAGCGCAAGGTACGGGGCAATCCGTTCGAGTCGCGCGGCATGAGCTTCTGTGTAGCGACGCATGGCGATGATCAGATCGCAACGCGTACTCGCGAGCAGTTCAAGATTCGCCGATGCGCGCTGACCGAGATCGCGCACGCCGTCCATGCGCCCGCAGAGGTAAGCTGGTGTGCGCCCGCGCACGAGGAAGGTAGAGGCCACCGGCTTGATGCCGAGGGCTAGTCCGGTGTCGGCGCCGAAATAGGAGATTGTCGCCAGTCGCTGTGGCTGACGCTTGAAAGTCAACGTGTGACCGCGGTCATCCATTATGTTGCGCGGCGAATCACCCACACCGTTTATGCTGGCCGCACCTGCCGCACCTGCCGCACCTGCCGCACCTGCCGCACCTGCCGCACCTGCCGCACCTGCCGCACGGACGCTGAAACCGCCAGCCAGAACCGGAAGCACCAGCGCAATAGAGGTGCATACTCCGCGCCGCTTAAGATCGGTCATTCGACACCCGCGGCATCAACGGCACAACGTTGGGCGCCGACGCCGCTGTCGCCGAAGCGGGATAGCGCAGTGGATGGCACAGCGGAAAACCATCGGCGGCGCCGTCCAGAATCTGCGCTTGCACGCTGAACACATTGGCTAGAAGCGCGGGCGTCAGGACGTCGGCGGGCGTACCTTCCGCGACCAGGTGGCCGCCCAGCATGACCAGCGCGCGGTGGGCAAAGCGCATCGCCTGATTCAGATCGTGTAACGACATCACCAGTGTGAGGCCGTAGTCTTCGTTCAACTGCCGCAGCGTCTGCATCACTTCCAGCTGATGGCCCAGGTCGAGGTAAGTCGTCGGTTCGTCCAGCAGGAGGATGCCGGCCTTTTGCGCCAGTGCGAGTGCGATCCAGGCGCGCTGACGTTCGCCACCCGACAATGCGCCTAGCGAGCGGCCTCGTAATGGCGTAAGACCCGTGACATCGAGCGCCCAGTTCACCGCGTCGCGATCTTCACGCGACTCGCCGCCGAATATGCGCCGATGCGCGAAGCGGCCGTGCCGAACCAGTTCCTGCACCGTTAGCTCTTCAGGCACCTCCTGGGTTTGCCGCAGAAACGCCACGCGGCGCGCCAGTTGTTTGCGCGGCCATTTATGAAGCGCAACGCCGTCGAGCGTGACGCCGCCGTGACGCGGCGCTAGCAGGCCGGCGAGGCCGCGCAGCAGCGTGCTCTTGCCGCAACCGTTCGGCCCGAGCAGCGCGGTGACGCGGCCGCGCGGCAGCGCGATCGAGAGGCCATCGACCACGCGACGCGTGCCGTAACCGAGCGTGAGCTCGTCAGCGATCAGGGTCATTGAAGTCATCGGGATATGCGAGAGAGGAGCAACAGAAAGAGCGGCGCGCCGAGCGCCGCGGTTACCGCGCCGACGGGGATTTCCGCAGGCGAGAGCAGCGTGCGACCGGCCAGATCGGCGAGCGCGGTCAGTAGCGCGCCGAGCATGACGGCGATCGGGGCCTGCCGGCCCAACGTGCCGCCGACGGCGAGTCGCGCGGCATGTGGCACGATCAGCCCGACGAAAGCGATCGGCCCGGCGATGGCGATCGCTGAAGAGGCCGCGAAACCGGCGAACACCAGTGCGCCGAGCCGCCAGCGTTCGACCTCGACGCCGATGCTCGCGGCCGGATCGTCGCCGATCGCGAGAGCCTGCACGGCGGGTAAAACCAGCGGTAGTGACGCCAGTGTGACAAGCGTCCACGGCGCGAGCAGACGCACGTGCTCCCAGTCACGGCCGTACAGATTGCCGGACAGCCAGGTCAGCAGGACTTCGATCCGGCTCGAGCCCCAGCCGGCGAGGATCGTCATCGCAGCGGCATACAGCGTGGCGCTGACGGCAACGCCCATCAGGATCAGGCGGATCGGCGCGGTACCGCTGCGCCAGGACAGCGCGTAGACCACCAGCACCGCGCCGATGCCGCCGGCCTGCGCGGCGAGGGGCATGTAGGTCGCGTCATAGACAACAAGGCGGCTGCTGTCGGCCATGCCGGCGAAGTTCGCGATCAGCAGTAGCGTCATCACGCCGAAGGTCGCGCCCGATGACACGCCGAGCACGCCAGGCTCGGCGAGCGGATTGCGCAAGGTCGCCTGCAGCACCAGGCCGCTGATCGCGAGATGCGCGCCGATCATGAGCGCGAGCAGGATGCGCGGCATGCGCAGGTCCCACAGAATCATCATCGCTGCGCGGTCGGCGCTACTGCGAGTGAGTACGTGCAATAACGTGGCGAGCGGATAGTCGGCAGCGCCGAGCACCATACTGAGCGGCACGACCGCGAGCAGTGTGGCGAGAAGCGCGAACGTCAGCGCCAGATAGCCGCACGGTGTGCGTGCATTCAGGCTCGTCCTCACTTGTGTGTTAAGCGGAATGTTCATGTGCGCACTCCAGCGCCGCCGCGAATCAGCTGGATGAGAAACGGTGCTGCGACGAGCGCGGTCAGAAAGCCCACCGGCAATTCGCGCGGGGCGGCGACGGTGCGCGCGGCGAGGTCTGCCGCGCAGACGAGCAGGCCGCCCGTGAGTGCAGCGAATGGCAGCACAAGCCGGTGCGCGGAGCCGGCGATCAGGCGAGCCGCATGCGGGGCGCACAACCCGACGAATCCGACCGGACCGGCGTTCGCCACGACGGTAGCGGACAGCAGTACCGCGAGGGTACCCAGACCCAGACGCCAACGCCGCAGCGCGATGCCGACGCTTTCCGCCGCTTCGTCGCCGAGTGCTAACGTGTCCATTACGCGTGCGCTGCCGAGCGCCAGCACGAGACCCACGACGGTCCACGGCGCGAGCGCGGCGGCCTGCCGCCAGCCCGCGCCGGCGAAGCCGCCGGCCAGCCAGTAGAGCAGCGGCCCGGCCTGCGGTCCGGCAGCGATCATCAGCACGATGACGCCGGCACTGCCGAGTGCCGCCACCGTGCTTCCGGCGAGCGAAAGCCGCAGTGGCGACAGCGTGCCGCGCCACGACAAGGCGAAGGTGAGGGCGGCGCCCGCGGCAGCGCCCGCCGTCGCCAACAGCGGATGCCAGCGCGCCGACAAGGACGGCGCGAGTACGGTAGCCGCGACTACGGCCAGCGCGGCGCTGCTGACGACGCCGGTCAGACTCGGGTCGGCGAGCGCATTGCCCGTGATGTTTTGCATCAGCGTTCCGGCCAACGCAAGACTCGCGCCGACCATCAGGCAGGCGATGAAGCGCGGCAAACGCAGATCGCGCACGATGATCGTCAACGGCGCATCGCCATGGCTCGTCAACGCCGCCCATGCCGCTTCAGGCGTGAGCGGCAGCGTGCCCGCGCACAGACTGGCGATACCGACTGCCAGCCATCCGGCGAGCAGCAGCGCTGCGATCAGCAAGAGAGACACACGTGCACGTTGTCTCATTGCGCACCGCTCGCCGGTCTGGCCGACAACTGCCCGAGGCGCGTTTCGAAGGTGCGCAACAAGAGCGAGGCGGTTGCCGCCAGTCCCACGGCAAGCCCGATCCAGATGCCATAAATCCCGTAGCCCCACACGATGCCGGCGAGATACGCCACCGGCAGTCCGATCAGCCAGTAGCCAATCAGCGAGATGCGGAACGAACTCTTTACGTCACCAAGTCCTCGCAGAATACCGACGCCGATGTTCTGGCTGCAATCGAAAATCTGCAGCAACGCGGCGATCGTCAGCAAGCCCGCAGCCAGTTTCAACACGTCTGCATCGGCGGTGGCGTGCGCGTCGAGAAACGGCTTGATCACTGCGTTGGGACTCACAAGATAAGGCAGCGCGACCACCAGCATCGCGACGACACCGAGACCCAGGCCGGTGTAACCAAGTCGCCGCGCGCCGCGATAGTCGTGCTGCGCGCACGCATGGCTGATACTGATCGATGAAGCATGCGACAACCCTACCGACACCATAAACACGATGTAGATCACCTGGTTGACGATGGTCTGCGCGGCGAGCGCGCCTGCGCCCAGCGAGCCGATCACGAGTGTCAACACGGTGAAGAAGGCCGCCTCGGAGCCGTAGGTCGCGGCAATCGGCAAGCCCATTTTCCAGGTGCGGGCGAATGCCGCGAGGTCGGTGCGCCACACTGCCAGTGACAGGTGTGTGGCGAGTTCCCGGCGTCCGAGCACGACACCGAGAAAGGCCAGGAACGACAGCAGATAAACGCTGCTGGTCGCCCACGCGATACCGGCAAGCCCGAGCCTCGGAAACCCGAATCTGCCGAACATCAGCGCGTAGTCGAGCGCAGCGTTCAATGCAATCGACACGATCGTGATCGCCAGCAGCGGCCCGGGTTTGCGCAAACCCACCGTATATTGGCGTAGCGCCTGGAACCACAAGCACGGCAGCATGCCGGGCGCGGCGGCGGCGAGATACACGGCGGTTTGGCGCGCGATCGACTGATCCTGGCCGAGCCACACCAGAGGCTTTTCGATTACTAGCATCAGCATGGCGAAGACCAGTGCGGCCAGGGTCGTCAAAGCGAAGCTGGCGCGCACGAGCCGGCGAATCTGCGCCGGATCGTTCTGGCCGTTCGCGAACGCGATCAGGTTGCCGGTCCCGGTGACAAGACCGGTGCCCATCGTGCGCAACTGGTTGAAGAGCGTGAGCGCGAGGCCGCCAGCGGCGACCTCGCGCGCGCCGAGCATGCCCATCATCACGATGTCGGTCGTAGTGAGCGCGACCTGTGCGAGTTGCGTCAGGATCAGCGGCGCGGCGAGCGCGCCGATATGCACGGCGTCGAGCCGGAACTGTCGAAAGAACGTCATGCTGCTCCGTGCCAGAGCGGTTCCAGTTGCGCGGCGATACTGTCGTCGAGGAGATTGCGCTCGCGCAGCCAGTCGTCGTTGAAGACGGTATCGAGATACTTTTCTCCGCCGTCGCAGACGAGAATCACAAGCGTTGCGCCGGACGGCAGCGAATCGAGCATATGCAGCGCGTGATAGATCACGCCACCCGCCGATCCGCCCACCAGCAAGGCCTTCTTGCGCGCGACATAACGCGCGGTATTGAATGCGGCCGCGTCCGATACCTTGACGCCTTCATCGAGCAACGAATAATCGACGAGTGCACCGATCTCGGCTCCGGGCGGCGTGCCGGTACCGGACTGGTAGTACGAGCCGCCTTCGCCGCCGAATGCGATGGAGCCGACGGGCTCGACGCCTACCACCCGGGTCGTGCTTTCCATGCCGTGTTCGGCGTTCAGCGCTTTCAGCGCGCGCGCCGTGCCAAATAGCGAGCCGCCGGTGCCTACCGAACCGACCAGATAATCTACCTGGCCGCCGAGCGCGGTGTGCAGTTCCTGCGCCAGTTCGCGATAGCCGTTCGCATTGGCCGGGTTGTTGTGCTGCTCGGTCCAGATGCTCTGCGGATCGTCCGTGGCCATCTGCTCGGCAAGCGCCTCGCGATCGGCGGTGGCGAGACCTTCGCCTTCGCTGACGTAGACGAGTTCCGCACCGAAGGCCTGCATCGCGCGCAGTTTGTCTTTCGACGCGTGGCAGTCCACGACCGCAGTGAAGCGGTAGCCGCGCTCCGCGGACAGCAGCGCCAAACCCATGCCGGTGTTGCCCGAGGTGGATTCGATCACGCGGCCTGCGGGGCGCAGCGAGCCGTCCTGTTCGGCCTCATCGAGCATTTGGCGCGCCATGCGGATTTTTGCGCTACCAGTCGGATTAGTCGATTCGAGCTTGAGCAGAATGCGCGCACCGTTCGGACGGCGAATCAGTTCGAACAGCGGCGTGCGGCCGATCAGATCGGAGACCTTCGAAACGATTGCCGGGTACGCAATGTGCGCGGTGTCACCCATGAAGCGTATGTTCATTGTCAAGCTCCTGAAAATGGTGAAAGGCGATCGAGCCGCCAGTGCGGGCCAACGCTATCGAACGTGACGACCAGCTTGGGCGGCAGCGGCAGTTCATGAAACGGCGATTCGTTGGAGTCCATCTGATAGCCGGCGGTGTTCGGGTACAGCAACAGGTCACCGGCCTGGGGGCGTTGCACGAACTGCACCTTGCGCCACGTGAGCATGTCGGAGTCGAGACAGCTCACGCCGCCGACGCACGCGCGGTAAGGCTGCTGTCCATGCTCGGGAAGCGCGCCGCGTGACGCCGGCAACAGCTCCGGATCGGGCAGATACTCGCTGTCGAACCATTGTTCCGACAGGCTGAAGCTGGTGCCGTTGGCGGTCACGATGCCGTAGTCGTCATAGTCTTTCACGCCTTGCACTGTGAAAACCGTGAAGCCCGCCTGATCGAGCAGAGCCCGGCCGGGTTCGAGCATCAGGCGCAAGTCGTGACGCTCGAGCAACGCGCGAAGCGGCTGCACTTCACCGTCCGGCGTCCCTTGCAGGATGGCGTCGAGCATCGCTGCGCCCGGCTGTGCCTGGTAGTACGGATAGAAGCCGCCGCCGAACTGTTTGTTCGCGTGATAGTCGGTGGGGATGTGGGTCGCCAGGAACGTGCGCCAGTCGGCCTCGTCGGCATACGAGACCGCGAAACCGCCACCGATGTCGATCGTGTGCGGCGACAGCCCGCGTGTCCGGGCGGCAAGGCACGCCCGTACCGCAACGGCGGCCTGATTGCACCGCTCGGCTGCGCGATAGCCTGACAAATGGAACGAAAAACCTTCCAGTTGCAGATGACGAACATCGCGCAGGCAGACGGCAAGCGCCGAGTCGAGCGCTACCTCGTCGAGGCCGAAGCGACTGCCGCTTTGCGCGGACGGACGCATTCGCAACAGCACGCGCGTGGTGTGGGATTGCGAACGGGCGAGTGCGCTCAACCGTTCGAGTTCGTCGAGTGAATCGACGGCGATTAGTGCGTGGTGAGCGAGCGCGAGCTGGAGCAATTCCTGTGACTTTGCCGGCCCCGATACGCCGATTGCCTCGCCGCGCAATCCTGCTGCGAGTCCGTCGATGAATTCTCCCTGGCTAGCGGCATCGAGCCCGATGCCGAGTTCGGCTGCCGCGCGTGCGAAGCAGCGCGCTTTGTTGGCCTTTTTTGCATAGAGGATGCGGCCCTGCACGCGTTGCTTTTCCAGCACGCGTTGGAACGCGCGCACGTTATCCGCGAATGTCTGCGGGAAAACAAAATGCAGGGGCGCGTTGAAACCGTGCGACAGTTCGCGAATCAAGCGGCGGTGATCGTCCGCAAAGCTGCGTAGCAGTGGATGCCAGCGCGCGGGCAGACGCGGCGCGCGACGCACAGATGCCTGCTCTGTATCGCGCGTTGAATCACGCGCAACAGGCCGCGGGGCGACGTTGGCGAGCGCGTCTACCATAGCGCTACCTCCTGTCCCAAGCCCTTCGCGCGCGCGTTCTCGGCCAAGGCGCGGCCCAGCGCGATATCGGTCACGACCATGCCGCTGTTGTACGCGAATACGGTCTGCCCGGCATTCTGGCGTGCCGGCTTGCGGCCGAGCAGAATATCGGGCAGTTCGGCGTCGATGGCCGGCAGCTTGCCGTCGGCGTCGACCAGATCGCTGCCGGTCACCTGCATCTGCTGCTCGCTGGTGGCGATCCGGTAGTCGGCGCCATGTAGCGTGTCCGCGTGCAGACCGTAGCCGACCAGAATGGCCAGTGCACCTTGCTTGAGCGACGCATGCCGTACCGCTTCGGCCGCGCCCGCACCGGCTACGCCGAGCACGATATCGGCCTGCGCGGCAGAGGTAGACAGATCCGACGACACTTCGATGTCGCGCTTCGGATAGAAGCGCTTAAGGTTCTGGCGCACCGCGAGAACGCCTTCGTCGTAGTGACCGTGCACGACCACACGTTCGATGTCGGGCAACGCGGCAAGTAGGAACGGTGCCGCCATGCGGCCTTGCGTACCCGTGCCGACGATCAGCGCGGTGCGTGCTTGCGGCGCGGCGGCGCGCGCAATCAGCGCCGACACAGCGGGCGTACGTAGCGAACCGACCAGGCTGCCGTCCATCAGCGCGACCGGCATGCCGGTGGTGTCGTCGAACAACAGCAGCGTGGTGTAGTACTTCTGCAGATCGCGATTGTGTTCGGGGTCGTACTTATACGAAGTCTTGAAGCCGACGGTCTGCCGTCCGCCATCCCGGCCTAGCATCGAATACGCGACCGAGTGCTTTTCCGGCGGCTGGCTCATCAGTTTGCGCGGATTGTCGGACTGACCGTTCCCGAGCGCGAGATACGACCGTTCGACCGAGGCCAGCACGTCGGCCGGGTGGTAATCGATTTCGTTAAGAAGTTGTTTGCCCAGCACAAGAATGCGGGAAGGCTGGACGATCGCTTCGAGAGTCATGGCGTTCATGGCGAGTCTCAGAGAATTTCGCGGGTCGATGGGGCCTGCCGGAATGGCAGCGTTTCGCGCAGATTGATGTGGACGTTCACGCGTCGCAGCCAGCGCTGGCGCGGGCCGTAGTTCGGCTGGTAGACCGTGCGGCCGTGCACGGCGCGCTTGTTGTCGACCCACACCATGTCGCCGGGCTGCATCACGACAGCGGTTTGTTTCGCATAGAACGCATTGATCAACCAGCGCAGCGCCGCCGCGGCCTCATCGTCGCCGGGCAGCGGGCGCATGAACGCTTCGTCCACCCGCAGCCATGGCTTGGCGCGCAAGCCGCTGACAGCCGGCACGGGTTCAGGATTCAGATGCATCTGTTTGATGCGGGCGAACACGTGATCATCGAGGCGCCATTGACCGCTGACGTTCTGCTCCGGCAAATGCGACTTGTCCGGCAGGATCGTGAAGCGCGGCGCGGACAGTACGTTCCACTGGGCATCGGGAATGTCGATTTCGTCGACGCCGCAGAAAATGGTCTCAGCGCGTTCGTCGTTGCGATAGCAGAGAATCGACAGAAAGTCGGCACGGTGCTCGTGGAATGCTTCTTCGTTATGCCAGACGAGCGTCACGCTGCTGCCACCGCCCAACTGCTCGGCGTGATCCTTCCTGATCGGAACGATATGGCGTAGAAAGCGGCCGTTCTCCTGCGTGCGCCAGCCAAACATGTCGCCAAGCAGAGCGGTCATCAGACACTGCATGGTTTCTTCGAGCAGCGATGGCGGGTTTTGCCACGGCCCGTCCCAGTGCGATGGCGAAGGCCCGATGCGGACGTCGTCCACCGGCATGCCGCGCAACAGCATCACGGAGCAGGGCAGTTCGAGCTGCCGGTAGCGCAACGCGAGTGAGCGCAGCGAACGCGGCAGCTCCTGCGCCGCGAGGGCGCAATCGGCGGCGAAGCTGGCGCTTTCGACGCTGTCATGCGCTCGGCTTAATGCGTGTGCGACCCGTGCGAGAGCATTGACTTCGTCGGCGCTCAACGCGTAGATCGAAAGTGTGTCCGACACGGGCTGGAGCCCGAGCCGGTCGATACCTTCCGCGAGATTCATACGCTTGCCTCATGGTGAAAACGGTGAGAACCGGTCATGCGGCGCGTGGCGCGGGCATGACCAACTTGCTGCCTGTTTTCGTGGGGACGGAAGCGTGTGCGCTCGACGGCGCACGGTTTGTTATCGGTACAGGTGAAGCGGGGGCGCTACATGTCGATCTGGGCGGACAGGAAGAAGGTGCGCGGCGTGCCCGGCCACACCGAACTGTAGTTCGCCGCGGCCCAGTAGCGCTTGTCGGTCAGGTTCTGCACGCCGGCGCGAAATACGGTGGACAGCCCGCCGATGCGCGTGAGGTAGCGAACGCCCGCGTCGAACCGGACATAGCCCGGCAGATCGACGGAGTTCTGCGCGTTCAACGGCCGGCTACCGACGTAATAGACACCGGTGTCGACGCTCAGGCCCGTGACGACCGGAATGCGGTAATCGAGGAACGCGTTCGCCTGAAAGCGCGGTACGTTGGCCGCGCGCTTGCCCGAGGTAGACGGGTCGCCGGTGTCTTCCTGCACGGTATCGAGATACGCCGCTCCGGCCACCACCGACAGATCGCGCGTAATCCGTCCATTCGCGGTCAGCTCGACGCCGGTATGGCGCTGCGTGCCGCCTTGCACGTAATAGTTCGCGCTGTTGACGTACTGCAGCGTCTTTTCGATGCGGAACACGGCGGCATTGACGCTTACGCGGTTGGCGATGTCGGCCTTCACGCCCGCCTCGTACTGCTTGCTTTTAACTGGCGAGAGATACGTACCGGCATTGAGCGTGTTGTACGGCGCAACGCCACCCTGTTCGAAACCTTCGGCGTAGCTGAGGTAGGTGGAGACATTCGGTAGCGGCTTGAAGATCAGCCCCGCCGACGGCACGTTGACGCTGGTTTCGTAATGCGACGCCGCGCCGGACGCCGGATACGAGTCGTTGCGATATTTCACGTGACGCACGCCGAGCATCACGCTCCACTGCGAGCCGATATCGATCAGGTCGCTGATGAACACGCTCGGCTGGAAGTTCTTCGTTACCGTTTTCTGTGGGAACACCGTGTCCGTGGGCGCCGGCGAATAAACCGGATTGAAGATGTTGCCGACTGTCAGAGGGATGGCAGCAAAACCCGCTTCGTGCGAATCGTAGTTGCGGGTCGAGATGCCGGTCACGAGCTGGTGTTTGAGCGGGCCCGTGTTGAAATTGCCCGACACGAACGTGTTGGTCGACAGGACCCGGAAACTCTGGTCCGGCGACAGATAGATGTCGCCGCTCAGGATGTCGCCATTGGCGGCGACCGAGTAGACATCGGGAAACGCGGCGTCGCGGTTGTTGTACGACTGCGCGATCTGCGTGGTGAAGCTCCAGTTCGCCGAGATCTTATAGTCGAAGTGGGCGCCGAGGTTGAACGTGCTGCTGCGGTATTGCAGCCACGGCTGGCCGAGCAGCGTGCGCGGATCGAATTGAGGCGGCAGCGAGCCGTCCGGTTGCAAGCCGATCACCGGCTGCGCGGCGAGCTTCTTGTCCTGATAGTCGAAGTCGAGGCGCAGCAGCGCGCGCGGCGTGATCGCCCAGTCGAGCGCGCCGCTCACGAAGGTGCGCGTGCGGTCGCCGCTATGGTTGAAGTTGCCGACTTTCTCGCCCGCCACGTTGAAGCGGTAGCCGAATTGTCCGTCGCCGATCGGACCGCCGGTGTCGACTGCGCCGTAGTAGCCGTCGTAGCTGCGGATTTCGGCGGTGGTGCTGACGAAGCGGTCGCGCGTCGGCCGCTTGATCACGTAGTTGACCGTGCCGCCCGGTGAATTCACGCCGTACAGGAAGCCCGACGGTCCCTTCAGCACGTCGATGCGTTCGGTGTTTTCGAGCGGTATGTCGTAGTAGGGCGCCACCGGCATGCCGTCGCGGCGCATCGTGTTGGTCCAGTCGATCGGAAAGCCGCGGATGCTGATGTTGTCCATCGCGCCGCCCACGGCGGTGTTCTGCACCGACGGATCGTTCTTCAGCACGTCCATCAAGGTGCGCGATGCCTGAGCGGTGATCAGTTCGCTCGAATACGATTCGACCGACATCGGCAGGTCTTTCGGATCTTTCGAGCCGAGCGCGCCGACGTTGACGTCCGGCACCGCGTACAGCGAGGGCCGGGTGCTTTGCACCGCGACCGTGTTCAGCGTGCCCGCGGTGCCTGATGCCGTGTCAGCGGCGGTGACGACCGTGGCTGCGGCAACCGGGGCCGCAGTCGCTGCGCCCGTCGTTTCAGTTGCTTCAGCTGCTTCGACGGTGACCGCATTGTCCGCGGTTTTCTGGTAGCGCAGGCCGGTGCCTTGCAGCAAGGCGTCGAGCGCGGCTTGCTGCGCCATCGTGCCTTTCAGCGCGGGCGCGGTTTTGCCGGCTACGGCTTCGGGCGAGAACGACACCTGCATATGCGCCTGCCGCCCCAGTTCGAGCAGCGCCTTGCCGAGCGGCTGCGCGGGTAGATCCACGCTGACCGTGCCGGTTGAGGCGGTCTGTGCATGCAGATGAAGCGGCGCAAAAGCGAGCGCGCAGGCGAGCACGATAGCGGCTTGCGTGCCGGACTTGCGGCTGACGAGCGGCAGCGTGGAGGCCGGTTGACGGATCCGTCGATTGAGTCTGGTCTGAAACGACATCGGGTTTCCTAAGTGGTCTTTCCCGTATGACGTTTGCCGGGGCACATCCCCCTACCGGTTTGCAAAAATATTTTTCGGTGAACCGACCAGCGAACCGACCAACAGCACGCCGGGCATGGCGCGCACGTCGAGTTTCGCGGCGGCGGCGAGCACACGCACGGCGGTATCCGGGTCGTGCGGGTCGACCAGCGCGGACACCCGGCGCTCGCCGGCGCTCCGCTCGGCGAGCCAGATGCGCCGGTGCGTGTAGCGCTGCAAGTCGGCCAGCGCGTCGCGCAAGCTCACGTTTTCGAAAGTCAGCGTGCCTTGTGCCCAGCCCGCGATGGCGGCGGCGTCGGTGGTCCGCGGCGTGCTCACGCCCAGCAGCGTGACATCGACCTCGTCACTGGGACTCAGCACGCGCGCCGCGGAGGGCTCGTCGCAGGCCGTGCAGCGCAGCGCGACACGGCTTTGCAGTACGGCGACACGCGAATGCCCGGCCAGCGCTTCGACCGTGAAGCGCGTGCCGAGCGCGGTGGCCTCGGCGTCGCTGGTACGTACCACGAAGGGTTTGGACGGGTCGTGCGCGACCTCGAACAGCGCGCGGCCGCGCAACAAACGGATATTGCGCGCAGTTGGCGTCAGCTCGACGGCGATCGCCGACTGGGCGTCGAGCGTGACGTTGGAGCCGTCGGCGAGTTCGACCGTGCGCACTTCGCCGATCGCGGTGGCGGCGTCGGCGAGCGCCAGCACCCGCAACGAGTCGCGGTACAGCAGCGCGCTGCCGGTGAGTAGGAAGGCCAGCACCGCGAGCGACATGATCGCGGTGCTGGATCTGTTGCGGCGCCGTTTGGCGCGGATCGCGCCGGCGTCGACCGCGGACAGCTTGTGCCAGATATCCAGCAGTTCGTCGTAGAGCTGCGCGTGCCGCGCATCGGCGGCATACCACGCTGAGAAAGCATGGCGATCCTGCTCATTGGGTTCACCACCGGTGTTCAGCACCACCCAGCGCGACGCAATTTCTTCGAGTTCATCCGGCCGCCGGTCGGATGCGGCGGCGCGTGCTGGGTTGCGCGGCGCGCGCGTGCCGTTCGAATTGCGGGTTGCCGATGTGCGGTCGTTCACGCCGCTAATCCTTCAACGCCATGCGGCAGGCCAGCAGCACTCGCATCATGTGCTTTTCGACGGCTTTCACCGAGATCGACATGAGCGCGGCGGTCTCGCTGTGGGTCTGGCCTTCGAGCTTATGAAGCAGGAAGGCCTGTTGTGCGCGCAGCGGTAGAGCGAGGATCGCGGCCTCAAGCCGTTTGACCGTCTGGCTGGCGACCGCTGTCTCGGCGACGTCCGGTGCGCTGTCGCCACTGCGCATGGCGGCGTAATCCTCGGTCATCGCACGCTGGCGCCGATTCTGCCGATGCCAATCCATCGCGACATTCGACGCCACCCGGAATACGTATCCCTTGATGCACTTGAGCGCCGCGGGCATTTCCGCGCCGACCAGCTTCAGATAAGTTTCCTGGGCACAGTCCTGCGCGGTTTCGCGTGAGCCGGTTCGATGCGACAGGAAGTCGACTAGCTCGGCGTAGTGCGAGATGAGGATTTGAGTGGATGGTTGCACGATGTGGAAACCAGCGGCGGTGAGCGGTTTTTGATGTGAATTACATAAAAATGCACGATAACGCAAATGACAATTATTCTCATTTATCGTCTGATGTCAAGTAAATGCAAGCTGGCCGATAGTTTGAGGTGACGAGCCGAGCCATACGCTCCGCAGCGAAATGTGCTTAAGGTTCTCTTAAGGAACAGCCTCAGATAGTTCGTGCTCGTCCGTTGATGACGCTGCCGCGAAGCGAACCCATCCGCGTTTCCCCCTTCCGTGATGAGCATCTGGAACGTGTCTTGACGCGCGCCGGCTGTGCTCTTCGTTGCGAGTCAGTACAGGACTATGTGTCGCACGATACCCTGACAAAGATCCTCGACGACACTGAAGAGCACATTGACTGGCTTGAAACGAGACTCGATTTGATCGCGAAGGTCGGCATTGAAAATTTCGTGCAATCCGCCATGTCAGAGATCGATGACTAAGGTGTAGACAGCAGCACTTGACTCGACAGACAGTGTCAGTTCATTTCGTCATTCCCGACTTGATAGCCGCCTTTCCGGGGCGAGGAGAAGGTCAAGCCCGAGGCCGCGAAGCGGTGCGCCAGCGGCGCAGGCTTGAGGTTCTCCTCGCCCCGGAAAACCATTCCCATGGTCGGGAGTGGACGATATCTCCGCTGA
The DNA here is from genome assembly GCF_058782725.1 of Paraburkholderia sp. FW306-02-B. NCBI lineage: Bacteria > Pseudomonadati > Pseudomonadota > Betaproteobacteria > Burkholderiales > Burkholderiaceae > Paraburkholderia > Paraburkholderia sp. FW306-02-B. The sequence goes on along the minus strand of NZ_JBYSXZ010000002.1, from coordinate 2,674,618 downwards.
CATTGTCTGGCCGGTCGAGTCCCAGCTAATACAACTAAGGCGCCTCGATAATATGTTCTGTGCCTATCTATGCTGCGCTGTTCATGAACAACCCTTAACATCGAGCGACGCTCAAATGAGGGCCGCGATAGTCAGGGTTCCGAACAAACAAGAGACGCTGGCCAGCCAGTTCCAGACTGTTCCCATGGGCAGGCCCGATGTAGGGCGGCAAGCAGAAAAGCACTGCAGATCCCCCGTGGCGGCACTGGACAGCATTCTTCGCAACACGTCGTTACGGGCGATCAACTGATGCTTGACGACCGCGAGTATGTGCAGCACAACCAGCCCTGCCAGCGGTGCGCAACTTGCGCGGTGTATGACGAAGAGTTTGTCGGTGAGCGCACCTTTCACGAATGGTGTGTGAATCTCGACCAGACCGAAAAACGAATAACCGTTCGGGACCATCAAGAAACCGCTCGCCAGCACGGCAAAGATCGTTATGTCGATCAACATGCGCACTCGGTGTGCCAGCGCACGCTGCACGTCGGATGCACCGGGAAGCGCGCGCGGCTCGATTCGCATGAACTTCCAGCACACCCGCAGCGGGAAAAGCACGATCAGCACCGTAGCGATGTGCCCTCGCGCACTCCGCGCTGGTGACAAGGCAGTCATTCTTCCGGCGGCGCTGCGCGCGCCGAGCGGTACTTCTCAACATCAGCTTCAACGGGAATCGCATGGCAGGGACGGGCTCGTTGCCTGCATTCCAACTTTGCCGATCCTCCTCGAAGCGCTTCCAGAAATCACAAAGCTAAGCGCCGCCAGCACCCAGACACCGACGCCGCCATACAGCATCACCCAGCCGAATCCCTCAATCAATGCCGCGTGAACAGCGCTGCCAGACGGGTCGAGCCGTGCTAACGCCGGAAGCCCCTGTCCGATGGCTTCGACGTTGCCAGCCGCGATCTTCTCCGCCAAGTGGCCGAGCGCCGCGGCGTCGAGCGTCGCCGGAAAGCGGGCCTTCAAATTGAACAGGATGCCAGTCACGAGTATCGCGCCCATCAACGCGATATTGATAGCGAGCGTAATCATCCGCGCGCTCATGTCGATGCCGGAAGCCATGCCCGCGCGTTCCACCGGAACCGAACCGGTCGTCGTGTTAGTCACAGGCGTGTTGGTCAAACCCAGTCCCGCGCCGGCAAGCAAACAGCCAGGCAGCATGTTCAACACGCCCGGATGCGCGGCGTTGCTGCCGTATTTCATCAGCATGAAGCCGAGGCCGATCGTAAACAGGCCCACAGGTATCGCGATTCCCGATCCGTAGCGCAGCGCAAGGCGCTCGCCGATCGGCGGAAACAGCAAGGTCGGCAACGTGTAGGCAAGCAGTGCAAGCCCGGCTCTCACGCTGTCATAGCCAAGACCGATCTGGAAATAGATCGGCAAATAAATCATGAACGGCCAGAAGCTGAAATTCATCCCCACTGAACCCATTAGCGCACCCGAAAAGTTTCGAATCCTGAACACCGAAAAATCGAACATGGGGCGAGCACTGAGTTGCTCCGCGAAGAGAAAGGCCACGAACGCGACCGCCGTCGCCGCCATGATGTAGACCGCGTGGGCGCTCGTGAAGCCGAGGTCCGAGCCCTGCGTGATGAAGTACACGAGACCGAAAACCGACAGCGAAAGCGTGACAATGCCAGCGACATCCAGCGTGTGGGCGTGCGGATCGCGCGATTCCTGCACGCCGTTGAAGACAAGCGTCAGCGTGACAATGGCGAGCAGCGCGTGGACCCAGAAGACCCATTGCCAACTCGACACCGCAACGATTATTCCGCCGATGATCGGCCCAAAGCCGAGCCCGATCCCGAAGATGATGCCCCACGCGCTGAACGCTTTGGCGCGCTCGGCGCCCTCGCTGAACTGGTGCGAGAGCACGGCCACCTGGCAGATCAGCATCGCGCCGCCGCTCGCGCCCTGCAACAGCCGCGCGACGATCAGCGTCGGCACGCTTTGAGCCAGGCCGCAGATCAGCGAGGTGATGCCGAACAGCGCGATGCCGACGACGAAAATACGTCTGCGGCCGAATCGATCCGCAAGCGTTCCTGTCGCCATGAGCACCGTTGTCACCGCGAGCGTATAGGCATTCATGATCCATTGCATGCCCTTGAAGTCGCCGTGCAAGACGCGTTCGAGGGTGGGCAGAATCACCGGCACGCTGGAGATTTCAAGGCCGAACATGAGCGAGGAAAGGCACACGGCGCCCAACGCGATCATGTTTTTGCGGACGGGTCGATACCTGGGCATACGAATTCACCTCGAAAGTCGATGGGCTTAGCCAACGTTGACTGCGTACTATAGAGGGAATTAAAGTCCCCATTGATGAACATATTTCCCAGAAATGCGTCCTCAGTGGAACCAATAAGGTGCATGTATGAGCGACATGCTCGATGGTGTGACGACGTTTGTCCGCGTGGTGGAAACGGGCAGTTTTGCATTGGCCGCTGAGCGCATGAACCTGACGCGCTCGGCCGTCGGCAAGGTGATTGTGCGGCTCGAAAAACGGCTCGGCGTGCGCTTGCTTCATCGCACGACCCGCAGCCAAAGTCTCACCGAGGACGGCCAGGCCTATTACGACCGCTGCGTGCGCGCGCTCGCCGAACTGGAAGCCGCCGAAGCCGATCTGGACTCGGGGCGGCGTGAACCTCAAGGTCGTTTGCGGGTGAGTGTGCCGCTTGCCTTCGGCCATCACTGCGTGGCGCCGGTGCTGCTCGGACTCGCGCGCAGACATCCGCAATTGAGGATCGACATTTCGATTTCTGATCGCTTTGTGGATCTGGTGGAGGACGGTTTCGATCTCGTTGTGCGGATTGGTCCGTTGATGGACAGTGTCAGCCTCGCTGCGCGGCGGCTTGGCGTGCAGTGTGCGAGCATCGGCGCGGCGCCTTCCTATCTGGCGCGGCACGGCACGCCGGCGAACGTTGATGAACTGCGCGGTCACCGGGTCATTGCTTACTCGCGAGCCGGGATCGCGGAGCCGTGGGACGTGCGGGATGTCGACGGGCAAATCCGCCGCGCGGATATTCAACCGCAACTCAGTTTCGACGATGTGCAGGGGATTGTTGATGCCGCGATTGCGGGATTTGGGCTGGCGTGGCTGCCGAGTTGGTTGCTCGCGCGGTATGTGAAAACGGGTGAGCTGGTGGCGGTCATGGAGAACTGTTTTCATCCTTCGCAGGAGATTCATGTGGTCTGGCCGAAGACGCGGTATTTGTCGTTGAAAACTCGCTGCGCGATTGATGCGCTTGTTGCCGAGATTCCCTCGATGCTCTTCGCTTGAGTTTGGTTGCCTTCGCGGGGCTTATGTCTGTGTGCCTACGGTGTTGGCCTTTCCTTGATTTGATATTGGTTTATTAGCGTCGCCCCTGTGCGGGGCAGGCACTTACTTTCTTTGCCGCCGCAAAGAAAGTAAGCAAAGAAAGCGGCTTCACACCGCTAGTTCTTAAGCGGGTCCCCTGGCCTGGAGGAGGTAGTGGAGCATCTGGAATCGGTGTTCTCGCGCATTCCGCGCTGGTGACAAGGCAGTCATTCTTCCGGCGGCGCTGCGCGCGCCGCAGCGGTACTTCATCAAACCGCCGGCCGTTTTCGCGTCAACTTTTCGCTCGACGCTTCCGGCGGCGCTTCTCAAAACCGATAGCGGGTATGTGCTTCCGGCATCATTCTTCCCGCTCCGCACTGCGTGCGTCGCGGATGGGGCTGCGAGGGAAACCCGTGGTTTCGCTTGTGCGTGGTGGTGGGGCCGTCGGCTTCGCCTTGGCGAGGCGCGCAAGTGTATGAGTGCGAGCCACCACCCCCGCGTGGGACGCTAGCGCGTCGGCGATGCATGGGGGAGACGAGGAGACACCGCGCCAAACCAGGCGAAGGCACCAAAGCCGGCTGACGGTTTTATGAGGACCCGCTGTGCCCAAACCGCCTGGCAGTTTGATGAAGTACCGCCACGGCGCGCGCAGCGCCGCCGGAAGCATGACGGCCTTGTCACTAAGGCGGAGTGTGCGAGAACACTGATTCCAGATGTTCCACTACCTCCTCCAAGCCAGGGGACCCGCTTAAGAATTGGCGGTGTGAAGCCGCTTTCTTTGCTTACTTTCTTTGCGGCGGCAAAGAAAGTAAGTGCCTGCCCCGCACAGGGGCGACGCTAATAGACCACCAGGAAATCAAGGAAAGGCCAACGCCGCAGGCACACAGACAATAAGCGCTGCGAAGGCAAACAGCACAGGGGCGAAGCTAACAGACCACCAGGAAATCAAGGAAAGGCCAACGCCGCTGGCACACAGAACAAGAAAAAGCCACCACCACAGGCACACAACCACCGACGGCAAACACTCAAAAATAGTAATACATCTGATTCGTATTAACAATAAAACCACATTCAAGTCATGTATAAGACATCTGATGAAAGACCTGGCGAGATAGCCTCTAACCCATACCTGGCGGGCTTCGGCCGCCTTTAGGGCGTCCCTGGGATATGTTTATCTAGCAGCGAGTACTGGAAAACACGCATATACTCACGTGCGGGCCGTAAAAAGTAGTGCCGCGGGTCGCGCGGCATTTGCGCCGTTCGTCGCAACCTCGCTGGCTCAGCGCTACCAACGCTCTGTCTTTCATTTCACCAAGCAAAGCATTAAACATGTCCACGCCAAAGATCATCTACACCCTTACCGACGAAGCGCCTGCACTGGCGACTTACTCGTTGCTCCCGATCGTCAAGGCTTTCACGCGCTCGTCCGACGTGATCGTTGAAACGCGTGATATCTCGCTTGCCGGCCGGATCATCGCTGCATTTCCGGATTATCTGACCGCGGAACAAAAGGGTTCCGACGATCTGGCGGAACTGGGTGCGCTCACCACGCGCCCGGAAGCGAACATCGTCAAGCTGCCGAACATCAGCGCGTCGGTGCCGCAACTGAAGGCCGCAATCACGGAACTGCGCGACCAGGGCTACAAGCTGCCGGCCTATCCGGACGAAGCGAAGACCGACGCTGAAAAAGACGTCAAGGCCCGCTACGACAAGATCAAGGGCAGCGCGGTGAACCCGGTGCTGCGCGAAGGCAATTCGGATCGCCGCGCGCCGTTGTCGGTCAAGAACTACGCACGCAAGCACCCGCACAAGATGGGTGCATGGAGCGCGGACTCGAAGTCGCACGTGGCGCACATGAGCAGCGGCGATTTCTACGGCAGCGAAAAATCCGCGCTGATCGCGGCGGCCGGCAGCGTGAAGATCGAATTGACGGCTACTGACGGCACGAAAACGGTCCTGAAAGAAAAAACGGCCGTGCAGGCGGGCGAGATCATCGACGCTTCGGTGATCAGCAAGAACGCGTTGCGCAGCTTCATCGAAGCAGAGATCGCCGATGCGAAGAGCAAGGGCGTGCTGTTCTCCGTGCACCTGAAAGCCACCATGATGAAGGTGTCGGATCCGATCATCTTCGGTCACGTGGTGTCGGTGTTCTACAAGGATGTACTGACCACGCACGCGGACGCATTGGCGCAAGTGGGCTTCAATCCGAACAACGGCATCGGCGATCTGTACGCGCGCCTGAAAGATCTGCCGGCCGAAACGCGTGAAGCGATCGAAGCGGATATCAAGGCGCAGTATGAACAGCGCCCGCCGCTGGCGATGGTCAATTCGGACAAGGGCATCACGAGCCTGCACGTGCCGAGCGACGTGATCGTCGACGCGTCGATGCCGGCCATGATTCGCGAGTCGGGCAAAATGTGGGGCGCGGACGGCGCACTGCACGACGCCAAAGCGGTCATTCCGGACCGTTGCTACGCAGGTGTCTACCAGGCTGTGATCGAAGACTGCAAGAAACACGGCGCGTTCGACCCGGTCACGATGGGCACCGTGCCCAACGTCGGCCTGATGGCGCAAGCCGCGGAAGAATACGGTTCACATGACAAGACGTTCCAGATTCCGGCGAACGGCGTGGTTCGCGTGATCGATACGGCGGGTCAGGTTCTGCTCGAGCAACCGGTCGAAGCAGGCGACATCTGGCGCATGTGCCAGGCCAAGGACGCACCGATCCAGGATTGGGTCAAGCTCGCGGTGAACCGCGCACGCGCTACCGGCACGCCCGCTATTTTCTGGCTGGACGCGGCTCGCGCGCATGACGCGCAGATCATCAGGAAGGTCGAGCAATACCTGAAGGATCACGACACCAGCGGTCTGGATATCCGCATCATGACGCCGGTCGAAGCGACCCGTTTCTCGCTCGAGCGCATTCGCGCCGGCAAGGACACGATTTCGGTCACCGGCAACGTGCTGCGCGACTACCTGACCGACCTGTTCCCGATCATGGAACTGGGCACCAGCGCGAAGATGCTGTCGATCGTCCCGCTGATGGCGGGTGGCGGCATGTTCGAAACCGGTGCCGGCGGTTCGGCGCCGAAGCACGTTCAGCAACTGGTCGAAGAGGGTTTCCTGCGTTGGGATTCGCTCGGCGAATTCCTCGCGCTGGCTGCGTCGCTCGAACACCTGAGCAATGCTTATCACAACCCGAAGGCGGCGGTTCTGGCCAGGACGCTGGATCAGGCGACCGGCAAGTTCCTCGATAACGACAAGTCGCCGGCGCGCAAGGTTGGCGGTATCGACAATCGCGGCAGCCACTTCTACCTGGCGATGTACTGGGCCGAGGCGCTCGCTGCGCAAACCGAAGACGCGGCGCTGCAGGCGCAGTTCGCCGGCGTTGCGAACGCGATGGCCGACAACGAAGCGAAGATTCTCGAAGAGTTGGGCGCAGCGCAAGGCAAACCGGTGGATATCGGCGGCTACTATCGTCCGAGCGTTGAACTGACGAGCAAGGCAATGCGCCCGAGCTCGACGTTGAACAAGATCGTGGACGCTGTCGCCTAAAGCACTGAAGGCGGTCAACACGACGATGGCGCTCGTGAGCGCCATCGTCGCTGCCACTTGCACGTGGACGGCCGGCATGCCTGCCGTCATCACACGTGAACGATTTCCCAATCGCTGATTTTTTCCGGAATCTCGAGCGTCGACGTGTCGACCTCGGACAGATGCGGGCAGGTCAAGCCGCGCGCGAGGTCGTCGGCCGCATGTTGCGGGCTGGAAAACTCACCGAGCGTCTCGTTGCCGAAGGTTGCCTCCCAACCATCCTGTCCCGGCAAAATGTAGAACGCTCCCTGCGTCGAACCAAAACGAAAGCCTTTCATTTTTAGTCTCCCAATTGCCAATAAAAACCGCGATGTCGTGGCGGCTTCTTGCGGGCGGCGGGGACAAGCTCAGCAGCGTTTTCGTCCTATCCGTTTCGACCCGACCGCGTGAAGCGCTAACTCATGTAAAAGAGTCTACGTCAGCAGCTCGCGTCGCAAGGCGTTGTTAGACGGTTCATTCGATCAAAAAATATCATTTAAAAACAATTATATGCGCGTGTCATTTTGCGATGTGCAACGTGGGGCGACATTACGAAATGGCAAATTTGTGCCTTGCACCACGATTTTTTACAGCGCAAGGCGTCATGCCACATCGTGAAATTTTGGTTGATTGGTGTGACCTAAGCCATCGCGGAGTCAAGGTGAAGCGCAATCCCGCGCGCCATTCCGTTCGACAAGAACCCTGCTGAGAAAAGCCAGTATCACGCTGTTGAACTGATCCGGTCTTTGCAGTGGCGCGAAGTGGCTCACGCCAGCAAGCAGAATCAATTCCGCGCCGGGAATGCTGCGGGCGAGATAGTCGGCATGTTCGTGTTTGATGAATTCGTCATGCTCGCTTTGCACGATCGCAACCGGCACACGGATCTCAGCCAGATCGCGCGCGGAATAATTGGGCTCGGTTTTCATCATCTCGCTGACCGCGCCGACAAACGCATTGAAGTCGTCCGGCGTGGCCGAGAGTTGCGCATAGTCTTTGGCATGCCGGCTGAAACACCGGTCGATGACCGGGCTCGGCGTGAATTCCCTGGTACCGCTGGGGTCCATGTTGCAGCCAAAGAAAAATACGCCCGCCACTCGCTCGGGGGCTTTCATGCCGAGGATCATGGCGACGCATGCGCCATCGCTCCAGCCCACGATGGCCGCTCGTTCAAGCTGCAATGTGTCCATCACGGCCAGAACGTCGGACGCCATCAACTCGTACATGTAGGGCCGTGAATCGCGCGTACTGCGGCCATGGCCGCGGCTATCGATGAGTACAACGCGATGCCCCGAGCTGACCAGCGCGGGTACCTGATAGCCCCAGTTGCCGCTATGGCCGAGACCGCCATGCAGCAGAATCACCGGAGAGCCGGTTCCGTATGTCATATACAGGATGCGCGCACCATCGTGCTCCACGTAGCCCTGGTCGCTCGAGGCAGGCAGAGGTGCGGCGCCATGCGCGTCGAAATGCTCGAGGTTGTCGTCGTAGGATTTCATGTTGTGCCTGGTTCCGGTTGTCTCGCGATCTGCTGGAGAGGAGTGCCATGCGGTCTGACGCATCCCTGCGGATTCTAGCTTTGTCCATGCGATGCCGGGTGCGGTGTCGATGCGTCGTCTTTAGCGATGCGTTGTCTGTTCGAGTCCGTGTCGCGTCGTCGCATTGCCCGCCGTCGACGAGCGCGGAGTGTCGGCCGCTTCAAACCGCGCATACCGGCCAACCTTTCTGAACCATTTCATTGCAAAAGTCGCCAAAGACGACGCTAGCCCTGCATGACCGCTTTACCTATACTCATCTCACTCTGGAAGGCACCCCCAACTGCTGTCACACGAACAACACGGAGCCTCACATGCCTGTAGCATTGCGAAACGCGGCCTTGGCATTCCTGACCTGCTCCATGTTGAGCGCCACCGTCTACGGACAAGACGACGCCAGATGCAATGCCGCACATTGCCATCCCCGCGGCCAACTCCTCGATCAACGCACCACACTACGCCTGAGCGCAGCGGCATTCTCGAAGCTGCTGGCTTCGACCGCCTCCGGCCAGCAACTCGCCCAGCTCGCCGGCGCCCCCGCTTGCAACGTGGAGATCGTGTATCTCCGCTACCGCACAATCGGCGCCGCAGGGGAGCCGACCACCGCCAGCGCCGCCCTGATGATTCCTGGCGGACGTCCGGCTTGTGGCGGCCGGCGCCCGCTCATGCTCTACGCGCACGGCACCACCGCCTATCGCAACTACAACATCGCCGACGTGACGCAAAGAGATCCTGCCAACGGAGATGGCGCGTCGGAGGGCATCAGCGTCGCTGCCATGTACGCAGCCCAAGGCTATATCGTGGTAGCAAGCAACTACGCGGGCTATGCCGGCTCCGATTTGCCGTACCACCCCTACCTGAACGCCGACCAGCAAGCGGCCGATATGATCGACTCGCTTCGGGCGGCGCGCATCGCCTTGAGCGAAGCGAAGACGGAAAGGCCGGAGCGGTCGGAAAGAAAAACGCGGGAAAACGGCAAGCTCTTTGTCACCGGTTATTCGCAAGGCGGCTTCGTTGCCATGGCGACGCATCGTGCGCTGCAAGCCGCGGGCGTCACCGTGACAGCTGCCGCGCCGGGATCGGGACCCTATGCGCTCGCCGCCACGGCCGACGCGCTGATCGAAGGCGAAGTGAACCTGGGCTCGACGCTGTTCACGACGCTGATCGTGACGGGCTACCAGCATGCGTACCAGAACCTCTATCGCAAGCCCGGCGACTTTTACGAAGCTGCCTATGCGCCCGGCATCGAGAATCTGCTGCCCAACGTGAGGCCGCTCGACACCCTGTTTGCGAAGGGGAAGCTGCCTGCGACGCAACTCTTCAGCAGCGTCCCTCCCGCCCCGCAGTTTGCCTCGATGACGCCGCCGACTTCGCCGCCCCTCGTGCCTCCCGCACTGACGCCGCTGTTTGCTTCAGGGTTCGGCAGCGCAAACCTCGTGCGCAACGAGTATCGCCTGAGCCTTCTCGAAGACGCATCCGTCAATCCCGATGGCGCCTTCCCCGATGCAACCGTGGCCCTGGCACCTGCTGCCAATCCGACCCACCCCTTGCGTCAGGCATTCAAGCGAAACGATTTGCGAAACTGGCTTCCGCGTTCGCCGGTTCTGCTCTGCGGAGGGCAGTCGGATCCCACGGTGTTCTTCTTCAATGCACAGATCGAACAGGCCTACTGGCTGAACGCCAAAGTGCCGGCGGGGCTCACGTCCGTGCTGGATGTCGATTCTCCGATCTCCGGGCCCAACGACGTCTACGCGCCGATCAAGCAAGGTTTTGCGCTCGCCAAATCGACGCTCGCCAGCCAGGCCGTTGCCGCAGGCGCCACCGACGGCGGCGCCTCCGCGGTGCTTCAGGCCTACCATGGCGAACTCGTCGCGTCGTCCTGCATGGTCGCCGCACGGGCGTTCTTCGCGAACTTCTAGGCGCGCCGCCGAGATTCGAACCGCTTGGCGGACTTTATCGGCCGAACAGCGGCAATCGACCGGCAATCGACCGGCAAGCGGCGGCGTTCCGAAGGTGACGGGCCATCGTGGCACGCTTTTTTTCGCTGTCACATCGAACCTGCTTTTCGGCTGTTGCTTCCCTATACTTTGAACAACTGAGGCAGCAAGCCAATCAACTGATCATTGATCGTGCTTTCAGATCGATCGAGAGCGAACACGCGACGATCTGTTCCTCACGGCGCAGCGACACCTCGAGTGCGTTGCATCGCGGGAGCGCCAATCTGGAGCGAGACATGAGCCAGTCAGTATCCGCCAGGGCCAAGGCTGGCCATCCCGGCGAACCCGCACCTCACCGGCCGGCGATGCCCGCGCTCGCACTTGCGGCGCTGGGTATCGTGTATGGCGACATCGGCACCAGCCCGCTCTATACGCTGCAGACGGTGTTCGATCCGGCCAATGGACTCACACTGAATGCGCTGAACGTGGTCGGCATTGTGTCGTTGATCTTCTGGTCGTTGACTGTCGTTGTCTCGCTCAAGTATGTCGCGCTGATTCTGCGCGCGAACAATCACGGCGAGGGCGGCATCATGGCGCTGCTGGCGCTCGCTGCTTCGTCAGTGGCGACACGGCCACGGCTGCGTCATACGCTGCTGGGCGTCGGCATCATGGGCGCAGCGCTCTTCTACGGCGACAGCGTGATCACGCCGGCAATCTCGGTGCTGAGCGCGGTCGAAGGTCTGGAGGTCGCCGCGCCGTTTCTGAAGACGTACGTGATACCGGTGACACTGGTCGCGCTGGTCACGCTGTTCCTGATGCAGAAGCGCGGCACAGCCGGCATCGGTAATATCTTCGGGCCTGTGATGGTGCTCTGGTTCATCGTGCTTGCCGTGGTGGGCGTCGTCAATATGACGAGGGCGCCCGCGATACTGGTTGCGCTCGATCCGTTCACCGGGCTCGCATTCTGCCTGCGTCACCGGTGGCTGGCCTTCGTTGCGTTGGGTGCGGTCGTGCTGTCGCTGACGGGCGCCGAGGCGCTGTATGCCGACATGGGACATTTCGGCGCGAAGCCGATCAGGTTGACCTGGTTCGGCCTGGTGTTCCCGGCGCTCGCGTTGAACTACCTGGGGCAGGGCGCGTTGCTGCTTGCCGATCCGGGGGCGCTGCAGAATCCGTTCTACCGGCTGTTCCCGCAATGGGCGCTGTATCCGATGATCGTGTTGTCGACGATCTCGACCGTCATCGCGTCCCAAGCCGTCATTTCGGGTACGTATTCGATGACGAAGCAGGCGATGCAACTCGGCTTCCTGCCGCGCATGAACGTCGTCTATACATCGGAAAGGGAGATGGGGCAGATCTACGTGCCCGGTATCAACTGGACATTGCTTGCTGCCGTCGTGGCCGCGGTGCTCGGCTTCGGCTCATCGACGGCGCTCGGCTCCGCATACGGTATCGCCGTGACCGGCACGATGCTGATCACAACAGTTCTCACGTTCTTCGTCGTGCGCTACGCGTGGCATTACAACTGGCTGCTGTGTGTTTTCGCCACCGTATTTTTCTTCGTCATCGACGCAACGTTCTTCTCCGCGAATCTGCTGAAGCTGATGCAGGGCGGCTGGTTCCCGCTTCTGGTCGGGCTGATCATCTACACGATCATGGCGACATGGGGGCGCGGCTGGGAGATGATGCGAGCCGAAGCGCGCGTGAGGGCCGGGACGACGCCTCTCAAGCCGTTCCTGGCGAAGCTGCTGGCCCGCTCGCCGATGCGGGTCGGCGGTACGGCGATCTTCCTGTCGGCTGATCCTGATGGTGTGCCGCACTCGCTGATAAACAATCTGATGCACAACCGCGTGCTGCACGATCGGGTGGTTTTCGTGACGGTGAATAATGAGGAGATACCGTGGGTTCCGGCGAGCGAGCGAGTGACCGTGCACCCGCTCGACTCGGACTGCTACCAGATCACGATCACCTATGGCTTCATGGATGAGGTCGATCTGCCGCGCGCGCTGAAGGCGTCGGGTCTCACCTTCGAGTCAGCGGAGACGTCTTATTTCCTCAGCCGGGCGACCGTGGTGCCCACGCGCGACAGCGGCATGGCGATGTGGCGCGAGCGGCTGTTCGCGGTCATGCTGCACAACGTCGGCAACGTCGCGGCTTATTTGAAGCTGCCTGCCAATCGGGTCATCGAGTTGGGCGCACGTGTGGAAATCTGATGCGCCAAGCCTCACGCGGCGCGCGTCTCGGGATTCGGGGCCGCGTGCCCGCGTCAGCGCGGCTTGTTCGCCGCGCCTTCGGCCGCAGCGCGCAGGCGTTCTTCCTGGGCCTGCAGCTCGGGCGTGAATTCGGCACCGAAATCGGCGGCCTCGAACAGCGGGCGAATTTCGATCTCCGATTCGCCTTCCATGGGGTTGGGGCAGCGCCTGACCCATTCGACGGCTTCCTCCATCGACTTGACTTGCCACAGCCAGAACCCGGCAACGAGTTCCTTGGTTTCTGCGAACGGTCCGTCGATCACGGTCCGCTGGCTGCCCGAGAAGCGCACCCGTTTGCCTCTTGCGCTCGGGTGCAAGCCCTCGCCCGCGAGCATCACGCCGGCCTTGACGAGTTCTTCATTGAAATTGCCCATTGCGGTAAGCAGCTCCGTGCTGGGCATTTTGCCGGCCTCCGACTGGCTGGTAGCCTTCACCATCACCATGACTTTCATCGTCGTTTCTCCTTGAGTGAGTTGTGGGAGCCGTATGGCCCCGGGCCCCGAAGTCGATTCAGGATCGACGGGCGGCTCTGATACTACGACGAATCGGGCTACCTGAAATCGACGCCGATTTCAAAAGATTGGGTGCACGCGCATGTCATTCCCTCGGTCTTCTCATTGGGATTGGCGTACCGGGAGAGATAGCCCTGACATCCGCGCATCGCACATCGCGTATTGCGCGGAGAGCGTTTTGTCGGGATGCCGGAGTCTGCGGGAAGGTAGCTGCCTCGGTGGCACGCGCCGTCGTTGCCTTGGGCCGTGCCGTTGCCGCCGGCACCTAGTGCATGACCATTCTGAATTCGTCGAGACCCAGCTTGATGGGCTCCGCCGGCTTGAAAGATTGCTTGAGCTCCGCCACCTTCAATATTTCAAGCTGCGCGTCTTCGAATGCGATCAGAAGGTCCATCCGCCGTCTGCTCGCGGCTCCGCAATATCTGATCAGTGCCTCAGCGCTCACCTCGAAGATCTGGGCGCGATCGTCGAAGCAGACACGAAAGGCGACGGTCGCGCATTCCGTGACACGGGGTCTGAATCCTTCATCGACATATACCGACATGGCGATCTCCCAACATACGCCCGAACTGTCAGTATGACGGAGCGTCAATTTCCGATGTGTGGGAAAACCGGCATTAGTCGCGAAGTGGTCGTCCAGCGCGTCCGGGTGAATACACTGAAGCAGTCGGCGCGCGACTTCCGTACAGGCATTCGTGGCCGGGCTGAATCGGGTCGAAATCCGGCTCAGCCCGGCAGACTCACGAGATTGCCAGCCATGCTGCCGCATTGCCGGGAAGCCGGCCCGATGCGATCAGCGGCTCGCTGGATATGAGCAACTCGCCCGCGGCAATGTCGTGGGCTGCATGCCGAAATGGGTCGCGGAGCGCAGCTTGCCGTTGTCGATAAAAATAGTAACCAGATGGGCGGCTAGCTCAGTGGCAACGCGACTATTACCGCGCGCGCCGTCAGAAACGGTGGATCATCGCGACGCGATAAACCATCTGGTTTTCACTTGTGGACAGATCGGCTGCGGCCGGATTATCCGCAAAGTCGAACGCCGTACCCGTGTGCGCGCTGACCACGTGCTTCTGCGCGGCGATTGTCGTAGGCGCGTCTTCGAGGCTGTAGTGGCCCACCCCGGCCAGCCAGGACGCTCGCAGAGCGGAGAGGCGCCTTGGTTCGCCGTATCGGCGAGCGCGAATAGTTAGCCCTGCGAATTGACTTGCCCAGCATTGCGACAGGCAAACCAGCGCCGCAACGTCCTGGGCTCCTGCACGATCTCGGCGATCTCGGCGACTTCGCGCCACCACCGCTCACCGCGATGCGGCGCGGCCAGATCCAGCCGCTCGCCCATGCGCGGCGTCGCGAGCGGAATGCCGCGCGCGGCGGCGAGCCCCATCACGCGCTCGAACGGTTCCTGCCAGCGATGCATCGCCAGATCGAACGTGCCGTTGTGAATCGGCGCCAGCCAGCGGCCGCGCAGATCGAGGTGCGCCTGGACGGTTTCGTCCGGCTGCATGTGCACGTACGGCCATTGGGCGTCGTAGGCGCCCGTTTCGAGCAGCGTCACGTTGAATGGACCGAGCCGCTCGCCGATAGTCCTGAAACCGTCGAAGTAGCCCGTGTCGCCGCTGAAGAACACGCGCAGATCGCTGTCGACGATGACCCACGAGGCCCACAAGGTGCTGTTGCCGTCGAAAAGACTGCGGCCGGAGAAATGCTGGGCAGGTGTCGCCGTGAACGCCACACCGTCGATCTCTACATCCTGCCACCAGTCGAACTGGCGCACCTTCGACGCGTCGATACCCCACTCGATCAGTCGGTCGCCGACACCCAGCGGCGTCAGAAACACGCTCGTTTTACTGGCGAGTGCAAGCACCGTCTCGCGGTCCAGGTGGTCGTAGTGGTCATGCGACAGAATCACGCCGCGCAGTGGCGGCAAGTCGGCGAGCTCAATGGGCGGTGCATGAAAGCGTTTTGGACCGAACCGCTTGAACGGCGATGCACGTTCGGCGAAGACCGGGTCGGTCAGCCAGAACTGACCGCGCAGTTTGAGCAGCATGGTCGAATGCCCGAGGCGATACAGGCTGCGCTCAGGCGCCGCGTCAAGCTGTTCGCGTGTCAGCGCATCGACGGGCAGGGTGCTTGCGGGCGCAGTGCCGTCCGGTTTGTTGAGCAACACATTCCACGCGATGCTCAACATTTTGCCGATTCCTTCGACGGGCCGCGGCTTGACGTTACGAAAGCGCTCGCCGTCATGCTGTGCTGACGAGTCGAACAATTCACGCCCGCGTCGCGCTGCCGTCATGCCCAAAGCGCGGCGGATAGAAGCGGTGAAAGATGTCATGTAAGGCGTCCCGATGCAGAAAGTAGACTATGCAGTGTAGTTTATTGCCAAAAAAAGTAAACTGCCCGGTGTAAAATTTAGCTATGAATACCAGTGATACCCGTCTACGCCTGACCGATCGCAAGCGCGCCGCCGTGATCAGCGCGGCTATCGAAGAATTTCTCGGCGCCGGCTTCGACGCAACCAGCATGGACCGCATCGCAGCCCGCGCGGGCGTCTCAAAGCGCACGGTCTACAACCATTTTCCAAGCAAGGAAGCGCTGTTCGCAGCCATCCTGCGGCAGTTGTGGGAATCGAGTGATACGGCAGAGGTGCCCGCTTATTCCGGCTCTCAGCCGTTGCGCGCGCAATTGCTCCAGTTGCTGTTGAAAAAGCTGAGTCTTTTAAATGACGAGGCATTCCTGTCGCTCGCGCGCGTTGCGATTGCGGCAGGCATTCATTCGCCGGAGCGCGCGCGCGACATGGTGGCCCGCATGGGTGAGCGCGAAGAAGACCTGACTGTGTGGATACGTGCAGCCGCTGCCGATGGCCGTCTCAAGACATCGGACCCAATGTTCGTCTCGCAGCAGTTGCAGGGCCTCGTGAAAGCGTTCGCTTTCTGGCCGCAGGTGACGATGGGGCAGCCGCCTCTCAGCAAAGAGGAACAGAAGCAGGTAGCGGAATCCGCCGCCGATATGTTTCTTGCGCGCTATGCATGATTGGTGCGCGACGCGGGGCTGTCCAGCCTGGTGAAGTGCGTCATGACATTAGGGTTTATACTTATTTCGACGGGCGATTTTCTGAATTCCCGCCCGGTTTGCTCTCGGGCCGCGTCTTAAGAAAACGCTTCATCGCCTCCGCTACAGCAGGCCGCTAGCCGGAAGAACCTACTCAGGCCCCCACTTATGAAATCGCTTATTACAGCAGCAATTGCCGCCACCGTTCTCGCGCCGGCCGTTTTCGAATGGCTCTCGCGGCTTCCCGACGCAATCCGGGATGCGTTGAAGACCCGCGCTGAGGTCAGCGCGCTCATGGCCGAAGCGTATCGTCGTCAGCGTTGAAACGAATCGGCGCTGTCGGCGTCAGTTCGTCGACCAGCGCGGTCGTCGCGACTTGGTGCGGCATCGTGACGAGCGCGCCGTGAAGCTTGGTCAGGCGGACGCCCTTGCCAGCTTCTCGTCCGCTACGGTTTGGCCGCGCAACCGGTCATATTCGGCTTTGCCGATAGGAACGGCGTCGGGCTCGCCGAGCTGGCTCATCGGGATGCGATACGTCTCGCGTGCGCTCCATGCCGCGAGCGCCGCGATGATCGTCACGCCCAGCGTGATCGAGCCGACGGTGAGCGGAACGTTGGCCGATCCCGGCGGCGCGACAGTCGCGAACAGCGCTGGCAGCAGTGCGGTAATGAGCGTGCCGATGTTCTGCGCGATCGCCATTGCCGAAACGCGGGAGCGCGTCGGGAAGAGTTCCGGGTAGAAGCTCGGGAAGATCGCGTTATAACCCTGGTAGACGACGCCCCACATCAGCAGCGACATGATGAACGCGAGTGGCATGTTGTGAATGCTGATCGCGTAGAGATAACCGAACGAAAGCAGCCCCGAGCCGATCGCGCCGACCGCGATCGGCAATTTGCGGCCGATGCGATCCGACAGATTGCCGACGAACGGAATCACCAGCACCGCGACGATATTGCCGACGACTGGAATCCACAGATACACGCTCTTGTGAAAGCCGATACCGTATGCGGCCTGCACCGCGTAGGCCGCGCCGAAGATCGTAGCGACGACAGGGATCACGTTCATCAGCGCCATGCAGACAACGCGGATCATGTCCTTCCAACCGTACTTGAACGCTTCCCTGATCGGCGCCTTCGGCACTTCCGCTTCGCCGGCTTCCTTGGTAAACGCGGGCGTTTCCTCGACTTCACGGCGGATGATGTAGCCCGCGACCAGTACGCCAGCGGAGAGCAGGAACGGAATGCGCCAACCCCACGAATTGAACGCGTCTTCCGGCATGAAATACGCGAGCGGCAGGAAGACGGCCGCGGCGAGAATCTGCCCGGCCTGCACGCCCTGCAGCGTGAAGCTTGCGTAATACCCCCGGCGGCCGAAGGGCGCGTGCTCGAGAATCATTGAACTCGCGCCGGAGATTTCGCCGGCCACCGCGAAGCCCTGGATCAGACGCACGATGACGAGAAGCGTCGGGGCCAGCATGCCGATCTGGTGGTACGTCGGCAGGAGACCGACGGCCATCGTCGATGCGCCCATCAGGAACATGCACACCAGGAGCACGGTTTTGCGGCCGTGCGTGTCGCCCCAGTGTCCGAGGAAGAACGCGCCGATCGGCCGTGCAACGTAACCGACGCCATAGGTTGCCAGCGACGCGATGATCGCCACTTTCGGATTGCCTGACGGAAAGAACAACTGCGGGAAGATCAGCGCCGCGGCCTGCGCATAAATGAAGAAATCGTAGTACTCCAGCGCCGAGCCGATCCAGCCGCTCGCGGTCGCCTTTCTGGTCTGCTTGCGATGATGTAGCACGTCGTCCGGGCTGGATGCTCCTTGCGATTGGGCTTCCATGTCGTCTCCGAAATTGGCTTGTTGAGGCCGGGCGTTCTTCGGCTTCTTTGTTCCGATAGGCAGCGCGCGGTCGGTGAGGTACTGGGACCCATATTGATCCAAGTCCGTTGTGTGTGGAATAGTCTCCCATAGGGTGTGGGACGAAATTCCACTCGGTGTTTACCCGTCGGGTGACACGCAAACGGAGACAGGCATGGCAAGTCCTTCGCGGGAATGCAGCTACCCGGGCGCTCTGGATCGAGGATTGGCAATCATCGAATTGCTGGCGCAAAGCGCGGGCGGATTGCCGCTGAGCGCTATGTCAGAAGATCTGCGGATTCGCCGCAGTGCAACGCACCGGCTGCTGACTGACGCGGTGAAGGTGTTCCCCGGCAGCTTCGGAACCTTCGCCGGCCTGAAGACGGCTGGCTCAGCGTAAGTACTCGATCAGGATTGCAAATCGATTGTCGGCGCTGTACGCGGTGGGTACGACTGACCATGAAGGTCCCGGCGCAGTTGGTGCCAGCGGCAAGACAGCACAGGCGGCGGGCCGTGCGCCGATGCCCGCTCGCTAACGGTAGCGCCAGGCCAACGTGCGCTCATAGGAGAAGGACATGTCACGGAAAAATCGCCCGTTGTCGCTTGCCGCATTGACGGTCATCGAATTGACGCCGCCGCGGATGGTCCAGTGCGCAGCTGATGCCGGCTACGATTTCGTCGGCTTGCGGCTTCTACCCGCCACGGATCAAGAGGTGCGTTACGACTTCGTTGGCGATACGCCATTGAAACGCGAGGCGCTCGCGCGCCTGAAGGACACCGGTGTGGGCGTGCTCGATACCGAGATCCTGCGCCTCAAGCCCGATACCGATGTGGCGGCCTACAAGCCGATGCTCGAAACGGCGGCTGAGCTTGGCGCGCGCTACGTGCTCGTCGCGGGCAACGATCCCGACGAAGCGCGTACCGCCGATAACCTGGCGAAGCTATGCGACCTCGCCGCGCCCCTCGGACTCACGCCGTCGATCGAACCGATGCCATGGACCGACGCCAGCAACATCACGCAGGCCGCGCGTATCGTGAAGGCAGCGGGGAGGGCGAATATTGGACTGCTCGTCGATCCGATCCACTTCGATCGCGCAGGCTCGTCGACCGACGAACTGCGTGCGTTGCCGCGCGAATACTTCCGCTACCTGCAGTTTTGCGACGCACCTGCCGAGCGTCCGAAGGACCTCCAAACGCTGCTCTATCAGGCGCGTTGCGAGCGGCTGATTCCGGGCGAGGGTGGCCTCGATCTGGCCGGAATCCTGCGTGCGTTGCCGGACGATCTGCCGATCAGCATCGAAGTGCCGATGGAAGGCTGGGGGAAGACGGCGAAGGCCACTGAGCGGGCGCGGAAGCTTCGCAAAGCTACCCTTGCCGTACTCGAGACGACATACGGTCCAGACTGATCGTACTCAATGAGGGCATCCAAACAGTCAGTGGCACGTGATTCCATTGCCTAAAATCAGGTTACGCGCAGAACGCTTTCGAGCAACGCGATCGCTGTAGCGTTCGCGGTCTGTCTGCGCGTGTGAATCCCGACTCGTACCAATCGTAAGGGGAATCGTCATGGCAACTTATGTGGTTCTTGCACAATTCACTGATCAAGGTATACGCAACATCAAAAACAGCCCACAGCGGGCCGGTCTGGCGATGGAGCTGGCCAAGAGTTTTGGCTGCGAAATGAAAGAGATCTACTGGACGTTGGGCCAATATGACATTGTCACGATCGTGGAAGCACCGGATGAGCAAAGCTTCACGTCATTCGGCTACGCGCTCGGCTCCGCAGGCAATGTCCGCACACAAACGCTCCGTGCGTTCACGAAGGACGAATTCAGCGCGAGTCTTGCCAGACTCCCGTAAATTACGCCGGCATCCGGCACGCGAACCGTTTTCTTTCCGCGACAGTTTCTCTGGAGGTCACTATGAAAGCGAAGGTAAACGACAGCGATGAGGTGCGCGCTTTCGTGCAAACGGCCGAGCAGTCTGGCGCCTATGTCTGGGTCATCACGCTGGTCGACTTTGGGGCACAAAAGGTCAAACGTTCGCTCGTTTCGGACGAAACATACGCCATGCGCGCTGCTGCTCAAGACGCCGGCGACGCTTATCTGAAAGCGCTGGAGGAAGACCGGTAGCCAGGCCGGCGGGCGCCTTGTTTTCGTAAGTGGACAGACTAAAGTTGGATCAGAGGCAGAGGGCCGGAAGAGGAGCAAGCCAATGTCCACTACGCAAGATCATTCTGGATCGCCTTTCGCGGTGTCTGTCGACGCAGGTCGCTACCGCGTCACTCGGCCAGCAAGTGCGAGCGACGTGATAGAACTGCTGGAGAGAACAAATATCCAGATCGTCGATCTGAAATTCACCGACTTACCCGGGCTCTGGCAGCACTTCTCGATCACACTTCCGGAAGTTCACCCGGACCTCTTTGGCGCCGGCATCGGCTTCGACGGCTCGTCGATTCGCGGCTTTCAGGAGATCCACGAATCGGACATGCTGCTCAGACCCGATCCGGCGACCGCCTTCGTCGATCCGGTTTGCGACACGCCGACTCTATCGCTCATCTGCGACGTGGTCGATCCGGTGTTGCAGCAACCGTATTCGCGCGATCCGCGCTATGTGGCGAAAAAAGCGGAAAACTACCTGCGCCAGACCGGTATGGCGACGACGTGCTATTTCGGACCCGAACTGGAGTTCTTCATTTTCGACTCCATCCGCTTCGGCCAGGACCAGCATTGCGGCTTCTACTATGTCGAGTCGGCCGAGGGCGACTGGAACGCAGGTCGCGACGAGGGCGCGTACGGCGGTGGCAATCTCGGCTACAAACAGCGCTACAAGGAGGGTTATTTCCCGGTGCCGCCTCACGACACGCTGCAGGAGATCCGCTCGGAGATCGCGTTGACACTGCAGCAGGCCGGTGTACAGATTGAAGTGCATCACCACGAGGTAGCGACAGCAGGCCAGAACGAGATCGACATGCGCTTTGCAACGCTCACGCGCATGGCCGACAACGTGATGATCTACAAGTATGTCTGCAAGAACGTCGCGCGCCGGCATGGAAAAGTGGCAACTTTCATGCCGAAGCCGCTGTTTGCCGACAATGCGAGCGGCATGCATTGTCACCAGAGCCTGTGGAAAGACGAACAGAATCTGTTTTACGACGCAAGCGGTTGGGCGCTGACGTCCGACATGTGCCGCTGGTACATCGGCGGCTTGCTGCAACACGCGCCCGCGCTAATGGCTTTTTGCGCGCCCACCACCAATTCGTACAAGCGCCTGGTCCCGGGGTATGAGGCGCCGGTCAATCTGGCAATGTCACAGCGCAACCGTTCGGCCGCGGCGCGCATCCCGATGTATTCGGATTCGCCGAATGCGAGGCGCGTCGAGTTCCGCTGTCCGGACCCGTCGGCCAATGCGTACCTCGCTTTTGCGGCGATGCTGATGGCCGGTCTCGACGGGATTGAAAACAGGACCGATCCGGGCGATCCGCTCGACCGGAACATTTACGACCTTCCGCCCGAAGAAGCCAGCCACATCCGGCAGGTCCCGGGCTCGCTCGACGCGGCGCTCGCGGCACTGGAGGCCGATAATGCGTTTTTGCGCAAAGGCGATGTTTTCACCGAAGATGTGATCGAGACCTGGATCGAATACAAGCGCAAACGCGAGATCGACGCGATCAAACTGCGTCCGCATCCCTGGGAGTTTTACCTGTATTTCGATACTTAAAATAACTGGCGAGCCGGTCATGACCCGCCTGGGAGGTTTCGTATTGACGATACGCAGTGCAGCGGCCGCCAGAGATCGTGCAAACAGGTTGCCGCCCGGCACCGCGTCGGGGTGACTATACTCAAGGAGGTCGCCTTTGATTCAGGTGTGCCAGGCTTCGGGCGGTAAGCGCCGAACGGGATGTCACCGCGGCCAGGCCTGGTTGCCGGGAGAAACGTATGTTCAAGCATCTGCTGGTGCCGACCGACGGCTCGGCGCTCTCTGAAGCCGCCATTCACATGACGGTGACGCTCGCCGTGGAAAGCGGAGCCAAAGTCACGGGGCTCCATGTCATTCCGGAATTTCGCGTTCTTGCGTATGGCACGGAGATGATCGCGGACAATGAGGAGCGCGTCATTCAGGCTGCCCGGCAGCGTGCGGATGACTACCTCGCGGTCATCACCCGAGCGGCTGCGCAAGCAGGTGTCGAGTGCGACACGGTTGCCATGAATCGTGCCCATCCTTACGAGGCGATTATCGGCGTTGCGGAACAGCGCAACTGTGATCTCATCGTCATGGCCTCCCACGGTCGAAGCGGCATGCGGGCATTTTTGCTCGGCAGCGAGACCCAGAAGGTCCTGACGCACAGTCAGATCCCGGTCCTCGTCGTCCGGCAGTCGACGAAAACCGGCCACGGCGCGACTTGAGACCGTTGAACGTCTCGGGAGTCGCGCCGCGCCGGTTGTGGGCCGCTCGCCGCTGCTGATGACGGCTTTGCGTGCTTAAAAGTGACCGTGTTCGCGATCGAAGCCGGGCAGCGTGCGTGTTCCTTCGATCGCCACCGAATGCAGCAGTTCGGGCTCGAGGTCGAGCATGCGCAGGATCGTCGGCGCGACCTGCGTCGTCAGCACCGGTTCGTCGACGGTCCGTCCAGCGTGACGGGCTCCGGGCATGTAGACCACGAGACCGAGATGGTTGTCGTCGGGTGCGTTGCCGCCGTGTTCCTCGTCCTTGGTCTTACTCGACGTATAGATGACGCCCGGGTTCGGCTGCACGATGATATCGGGCGTGCGTCCGCTCGCGGGATCGCCGAACCGGGCAGCGATCTGCGGGCCGTACAGAATGTACGCTTGCGGGCCATCCGCGCAAATGCCGGGCGCATTGCAGCTCAGGTTGTCCTTCAGCGTTTTCACCACTGCTGACAGCTGGCTTTGATCGCGCAACCAGATCAGGCCGACGTCGTCGGTCTGCACCATGCCCGTATTGACGAGACCCGTCCCGTCATTCAGATTGCCGCTCGCTGTGTTGTTCTGCCCAAAGTTGCCGTTCGGATCCAGATAGTTGTTTGCTTCAAGCAGTTTCGAGAGCGTGTCGCCGTTCTTTATCAGCTTCGAATGGTCTGTCGGGGACTGGCCATGCTTCGCGGTGACGATGATCGCCGTGGACGAGTAAAGGTTACGCTGCTTGAGCTCGGAGACGATGCGGCCCAAAGCGTTGTCTATGTAAGCAATCGCACCCGTCACCTGCGGGCCCGGCGTAAAGCTGGCGTCCAGATAGCCGCCGCCGTTTGCCACCAGCGCCTTTTGTGCGATGCTCAAGGTCTGGAAGTTGGTGCCGAAAACGGTGGGCACGTCGGCGCCGGGTTTACCGGTCGAGTCCTTGCCGTCAATTTCGTTGATCAGCGATTGCACATGAAGGTCGTCGAACTGTTCCGTGTGCGTGTAGACATCGGTGTAGCTCGTTTGAGTAGCCGGATCGATCGAGTTGATCTCTGTGCGGGAAAGATCGTCGACGCCCTTGCCAGACGGTCCGTTGAGCCAGTCGTAGCCCCACGCATGCTTGTCCGCCCAGGCGGTTCGTGCATCCTTCACGTGTTGCTTGACCACCTCGAAAATCGTGTTCGTCTTCACGTAGTTGTGCGGATACACGGGCGTACAGACGCCGTTGATCAACGCGTTCGGGATGGCCTGCGGATTGAATGCGCCGCCGCCGTCGAGATGCTTCAGCGCACCGCCGTTTTCTCCATCGACGCCCGTGGTCTCGTCGAACACGACATTCCACCCCTGCTTGCCCGTGCAATGGGTATCGGTTGGTGCGTAGAGCGTGCGGTCATAAGACACGTCATAGAACAGGCCCGCTGTCTTCGGCGAACCGCCCGTGACTAATGCGGCGAGCCCCGGGAATGAATCCGATAGGCCCGGCGTGTGCGCGTTGGTGTACGTGGTGCCGGCCTTCGCCAGCAACGCGAGATTGGGGCACGTGTTCGAACCGATACAGCGTGCGACATCCTGCTCGTGCAACCCGTCGAAGCTGATCAGCAGCACGTGCTTCACTGCGTCGTGATCATGTTCATGTTCGTTCGCATCACGCGCCGCCGCGCCTGGCGCATGCAGTCCGGCGAGTACGACTATGCCGGCGCCGATGGCGCTCTGTACGCGCATCCATCTCCTGATCGTCTTCATGTCCTGTCCTATGAAAGTAGTCGCGAAATATTTTGTAATGCAGGATGAATGTGCAACGGAATTGAGTCGTGCAGATGAACCGGTTCTTTCGATTCGCTAACGTAAGAGCGAACTGGGGCATAAACCCAAAAAATTCACTCAACATCGCAATTTGCGATTCGGATTTGCACCGAAGTCGCGGTAACCACTCTTTCATCTAGCATTGCTACGGTGAACCGGCTGCACTTGCCAGTTACATCGGCCATCAGTGGTAACGGCGATGTCGGTGCGGAGCTGAATAAGCTGGTTGAATTCGCGACATACTCACGAATACGAGCGCATCTGGTGTGGCTCGCGAGAAATTCGTGGCGTTGCGCAGCGCGGGATTTGCCGAGGTGTTGCGTGGGGTTTCGTTCACGCCGGGGACTGAACGGGATCGGCGTTTCTGATACGCCGGTAGCGTGACGAAGTTGAGCCGCAGAGCATGAAAATGTATGCGGCTCAACCGGTCGTCACGCGTCACTGGTCAACGCATGTTGCCGGTGTGGCCCAGCGAATAGCGCCCGGGCTGCGGCCAGACGGTGAGTCCGTGCGGTTCCGCGCCAACTGGAATGGACCTGACCGCGCCGGTGGTCGTGTCGATCGCGTAGACCACGTCGTCGAACCTTCCGGACAGCCACAGCATCTGGCCATCCGCGCTGACGTTGCCCATATCGGGACTGCCGCCGCCCGGAATCGGCCAGTTCGCGACGATCTTGCGTGTGGCGAAGTCGATTACCGACACGCTTCCCTTGCCGTGGCGCGGTCCGTGGATCAGATTGGAGCCCCGATTGGCGACGTATAGTCTGGTGCCGTCCCGGCTCGGGTACAGGCCGTGCGTACCGACGCCGGTCTTGACGAAACCGAGCTTCGCGAAGCTATCGCCGTCGACCATGAAAACGCCGTCGGCCATCATGTCGGCGACATAGAACACCTTGCCGTCCGGCGAGACGCGAATATCCTGCGGCATGCCCTTTTTGTCGAGTTGAAGGTAGCCCACGACCTTGCGGTCGACGAGATCGATCTTCGCCAGCTTCCCGCCGAATTCGCAGGTGAACAGCGCGTACTTGCCGTCAATCGAAAAATCGGCGTGATTGATACCCTTGCACTCCGGTACGGAAAGGCTCGACTTCAGCGTCATCGTATGCGGATCGCGAAAGTCCAGCCGCGCGTGCGCTTCCGCCACCACGATCGCTTCCTTGCCGTCCGGCGTGAAGTACATGTTGTAGGGATCGTCGACCATGACCGCCTTGCCGGTTTTTCCGGTCTTCGGATCGATCGGCGTCAGGCTGCCATCGGGTCGGCCTTCCGCATTGTTGGCCACCCACAGCGTCTGCAGATCCCACGCAGGAACGACGTGCTGCGGGCTGAGTCCGACATGAAAACGATCGACCACCTTGAACGTCGCCGGATCGATCACATAGACATCGTTCGAGCGCAGATTGGGCACATAGACCCGCGGCAAGGCGCCCGACACCGCTGGACTGAGGTGGCCCGCGCCTGCTTCGCTATAGAGGTTGCTGGCATTCACCACGGGCGGCATGCCGGCTACCGTGGCGACGGCCGGTGCGGCGGACACGGCGCCGGCCATCCATAAGCCGGCCAACGCGGCACCGATTGACGAGGCAAGGCGTGACAAACGACGGGAACACGAATGCATATCGACTTCCGTTATCGAGGGGGTAATTGAAAACAAAGCCTGGACGCCGGCGAACCCGTCAGCGGCCGGCGATTTCTTTCCTGACGCCGTCAATGGTCTGCGACACGATTGCATCGATGCCGAGCTGACCGAGTTCAACGCTCGAGCGACGCGGATCGCCCCCGTAGACACCATCGGCGGCCCCGAGTTTCGGGCCGCTTCGCAGGTGTTCCAGCCGCACCATCTGGGGCGCGACCGCCAGCAACAGCGACGTATCCGCGAGTCCCGCGTGAGTGCCTATCTCGTCGTCGCGGTAGCCGTGCTGGCGCAGGATTTGTGCGTATCCGTCGGAGCTGGCGCCGTAATACTCGGGCGGCACAAATGCCCTCGCGCCGGAGCCGGCCCATACCTTGTTGAGCCGGGCTACCGCCAGCTTGATGTCGTTCTGATAGCCGCCGTGATCGCCGAGAAAAACGATGTTCCTGAAGCCGTGGACCTTGAAGCTGTTGGCGGCGGATTCCAGCGTCTTTTCGAACACGTCGTCGGGCACCGTGATCGTGCCGGGAAAACGCATGTGCGAGGTCGGCGGGGCGTAGCCTCCCTCAGGCACGTAGGCAATGACCGGCGCGACGAGCGCGTTGCCCAGGCCCTCTGCAATACGCTGGGACAGCACCTTCACCCGCGCATTGTGCTTGCCGAGCGCGACGTCGGGCCCGCTTTGCTCGGTCCCGCCGATGGGAATGATGATGGTGGTCTTGCCCGCATGAATCTGATCGCGCAGCTCGGTCCAGCTGAGGTCCTCCAGCTGCACCGTTTTTGGTGTTTGCGCGAGGACCGCTTGAGTAGTGACAAGCAACATGACAGAAGCGAAAGCTCGCCGTAGGGTGAGGCGCATCCTGAATCCTCGAAGGAAGGGGGAGTATGGGAGATCAGTCTACGGGATACGGGAGCCTGGTTGACAAGGGAACGTCTCTTCCGTGATCAAGCTCAACTAGCTCGTTGGTGACTGGACCGCTAGCGTAGTACGTATCGCCGCACGAAAACGGGCCATGTCACAATGCATTCCGAATCACGTGCCAACGGTGAACGATCTAATTCCACAGGGATGTGGGTCCAGGTATTAAGCGTAGCCCCGGTCCGCGATCCGTCAGCGACAAAAACCAGACATTGAGAAGACGATGATAGAAAGACATATGGTCGCAACGACGTTTGCGCTTCCGGGCCACAGGATAGACCGCTCCTTAGGCGTCGCTCGTGGGATCGTCGTTCGATCCCGATCCATCGTCGGGGCGCTTGGCGCATCCCTGCAGACGATATTCGGCGGAAACATCTCGCTGTACACGTCGCTGTGCGAGCGAGCGCGACAGGATGCATACGAACGCATGATCGCGCAAGCTGCCGACTTGGGGGCAAACGCGATCATCGGCATGCGCTATGACGCAACCGAAATAGCGAAAGGAATCACAGAGGTACTGTGTTACGGGACGGCGGTCCACGCAATCCCATCGACCGCGGAACACAGGCAAGCGGAAAACTGAGCGATCGCGGGTTGCTGATGTTGTGTGCCTCGCTGAACAAGTCCAATTTCACGGTTGAACGTGTCTTCTCCCAAGGACAGCGCGACGACGTTGTCAGGCAGGTGGAGCGCCGCTGCCTCGGGAACCAGCGAAATGCCGACGCCGTGAGAGACGAGCCCCACGATCCCCTGCAATTCATCCAGTTCGACCACGTCGTGCACCGTGACCCGGATCCTTCTCAGGAACCGATCGACAAGCCGGCCACCGAAGGAATTCCGGTCGTACCTGACAAAGGGTTCTGTCTTCAGCAGCGTGCGCCATGGCTGATCCGCAAGCTCGCGGGGAACCAGCAGCGCAAAGGCCTCCGTCATCAGGGTGCGCCACTGCAACTCTGCGGGCAACGCGAACGGCGGTTTGATGATCACCGCAATATCTACCTCGCCCGAGTCCACCTGTGTCAGCAGGTTGAGCGACACGCCGGGGACGACACGAATCCTCCATCCAGGCGAATGCCGCCGGAATTGCTGAATCGCGCTGATGAGAAACGACGCCTGCGCCGACGCAATGGCGCCGATGCGCAGAATGCCGGAGCGCTCCGCATCGCCGCTTTTCTCCGCCAGCCGCGCATAGGCGGACAACACATCTTCAGCCAGTTTGACCGTTTGCTTGCCGGACTCGTTGAGCGTCGCGGATCGCCCCGTCCGATCGAACAGCGCAAATCCGAGGTCTTCTTCCAGTCGCTGAATTTGCGCGGAGACGGCTGACTGCGTCAGTCCGATATGAGAGCCGGCACTGGCGAAGGTGCCGTAGCGCACGACAGCCAGGAAGGTTTTGAGCTCTCGCATCATGGGTTTATTGATCGAAATTATTGTTGCTGAGGGTGAAAATATATCGCTTTTGCACTATTTTTGTCATCCCTAGACTGCTCTTCATGGCGTGACCTCCGGGTCGTTCCAGCACGATGGGATGAAGCGGTTTCGGTCCCGTCGCCGGCTAAATCATCCAACCTGTATCGGTCCGACCATGAGCGACACGACTGCCGTCATCTCTCCTTTTCATCTTGCCTTTCCGGTTCACAGCATCTCCGCGGCCCGCGAATTCTACGGCGATCTGCTGGGTTGTCCGGAAGGCCGCAGCGCTGCCGACTGGGTGGACTTCAATTTCTACGGTCACCAGATTGTGGCCCATCTGGCACCGGAAGAAGCCGGTCACCGCGCGACCAGTGCGGTAGACGGCGACGCCGTGCCGGTCAGGCACTTTGGCGTCGTGCTGCCGATGGAGCAGTGGCATGCCGCGTCGAACAAGCTGACAGCGGCCGGCATCGAATTCATCATCGAGCCGCACATTCGTTTCAAGGGCGAAGTGGGCGAACAGGCCACGATGTTCTTCCTCGATCCGTCGGGCAACGCGCTCGAAATCAAGGCGTTCGCCAATATCGAATCGCTGTTCGCCAAGTAAGCGTTCAGCCGCCTGTTCACTTCCCGAATGACGGCGCTGTCATAGCGTTGCTCGTTGCGCCGCTGATTGCGCCGAACTCTGCCCTGAAGCTGGATCTGCCCCATGAAAAGCGAGCCTTTCCTGCCGGAAGCTGTTCCTGAGTGTTCATGGTCGCTCTTTCCGTCGGGCGAGAGCCTTCTGATCATCGACGTGGCAGGTGCCGACCGCGTCGAGCAGAACCGGCGGGCGCGGGACTTGGCGGCGCGCGTCGCAGCCGCGCAACTCGCCTTTGTGACCGACATCGCACCTGCGATGACGACCGTCGGCATTCACTACGCGCCGTCGCGCGTTCCGCTTTCGCATGAAACGCAGGCGCCTTACGACGCGCTGGCGAAAGTGGTGGCCGACCTGCTGGAAGGCGTATCCGCAGCGCTGCCTGAGTCGGCGCGCGTCGTGGAAATCCCGGTGTGCTATGGCGGGGAACACGGACCGGATCTTGAAGAAGTGGCGCGCTCGTGTGGTCTCGCCACCGACGAAATCATCGCGCTGCACAGTGGCTCGCTGGTGGACGTGATGCTGCTCGGCTTTGCTCCTGGACATCCGTACATCGGCATGTTCGACGAACGCCTGTCGCCGGCCCGGCGCGCGACACCTCGTATGGCGGTTGCTCCCGGTTCCATTGGTCTCGCCAACCGGCAAACCGTCATCTATCCGATGACCCTGCCGGGCGGCTGGAATCTGATCGGCCGGACGCCCTGTCTGATGTTCGATCCGTCGCGCGATACGCCGTGTCTTGTGAACGCAGGCGACCGGATCCGCTTCATGCCGATCACGCCGGCGCAGTTTCAGGCGTATGGGCCGGCGAGCCGGCGTGCAGAGGAGGCGCGATGAGCATCGAGGTCATCAAGCCGGGGGCGTTGAGCACTTTTCAGGATCTCGGCCGCGTCGGCCATCAGCATCTTGGCATTCCGGTCAACGGTGTGATGGATGAACGGGCGCATCGGCTGGCCAATGCACTGGTCGGCAACGCG
The DNA here is from genome assembly GCF_058782725.1 of Paraburkholderia sp. FW306-02-B. Taxonomy (NCBI): domain Bacteria; kingdom Pseudomonadati; phylum Pseudomonadota; class Betaproteobacteria; order Burkholderiales; family Burkholderiaceae; genus Paraburkholderia; species Paraburkholderia sp. FW306-02-B. Next base: position 2,644,773 of record NZ_JBYSXZ010000002.1, on the reverse strand, counting down.
CCCGTTACGTCGACGCTCGAAATTACGCTGATGGGGCCGACGCTCAGATTTCACGAGAAGGCAACGATTGCGTTCTGTGGCGGCAATCTCGACTGCCAGCTCGACGGACAGCCGCTCTTCAGTCATTGCTCGTTGAATGTGCCGGCAGGCTGCGAGATATCGTTCGGCAATCGCCATGCAGGGCTGCGTACCTACCTCGCCGTGCGCGGCGGCTTCTCGATCGAACCGGTCATGGGCAGCACGAGCACGTTTGCACGCGGCGGTTACGGCGGGCACGCCGGCCGGCCTTTGAAGAAGGGCGACATGCTGTTCACACAGGAAAGCGCGGCGTGCCGTAGCGTCTCGCTCTTTCCTGAAACGGTTTTCGCCGAAGACGTGCTGTTATCGAATGACGCGCCGATCAGGATCACGCCGGGGCGCGAATGGCGATATTTCACGGCGAACGCAAGGCGGGCGCTCGAGCGGGAAACGTACCGGATCACCGCGCAGTCCGACCGCATGGGTTATCGCCTGCAAGGCCCTGGACTCAGTCTCATCGAGCCTCGGGAAATGGCGTCCGAGGCAGTGGGTTTCGGCGCGATACAGGTGCCTGCCGATGGTCAGCCGATCGTCCTGATGGCGGACCGCCAGACGACCGGCGGCTATCCGAAGATCGCGCACGTATGCGCCGTCGACTTGCCGCGCCTCGCCCAACAGATACCCGGCGACACCGTGCGCTTCGAGCTGGTCGATCTGGCAGAGGCGCAGCGCCTTCTTCTGTCCCAGGAGCGTAGCTTCGCGCAACTGGAGCAGCTGTGCCGCGCGTGATCGCGATCTGAGTCGCGGCTTCGATCGCGATTTCATCCGCAACCTCGGCGGGACGTAGTCCATCTTTCATCCTCACAACGGAACGCAAAATGCCCCACGTCCCAACCGCCACCTTTGACGCAGAGATCCCACCCGCATCCCTTTCGACCAAACACGTCGCTCGCAAGGCCGCGACCGCTGCAGCCGTCGGAACCGCGATCGAGTACTACGAATTCGGCGTCTACGGTTACATGGCCGCGGTAATCGGACCGCTGTTCTTCCCGTCGAACGATCCGACCGCAGCGCTGCTCTCGATCCTCGCGATCTTCGGCAGCGCATTCCTCATGCGACCCGTCGGCGGAATCGTGCTGGGACGCCTCGGCGACAAGCTCGGGCGCCGCGCCATCTTGCTAGTGACCGTTATCGGTATGGGTATTGCGACCGCTGTCGTCGGCCTGCTGCCGACCGCGGCGAGCGCGGGTGTCTTCGCTCCGGCTGCGCTTCTGGTCGTGCGTCTCGCGCAGGGATTTTTCTCGGGCGCGGAAGTGACCGGTGCCGCCGCTTATGTCGCTGAATCGGCGCCTCGCGGACGCCGCGGATTTTATGGCGCGTTCACGCCAGTCGGTGTGGCGCTGGGTGGCGCGCTTGCCGCGGCAGTGTGCGGGCTGACTACGGCTGCCATCAGTTCGTCGCAGTTGCACGACTGGGGCTGGCGGATTCCATTCCTTGCGGCTGTTCCGCTTGTGCTGGTGTCGGCCTATGTGCGCAAACGTGTGGAAGAGTCCGTCGCATTCAGGAAGACCCTCGAACACAGCGAGCCGCTGAAAGCGCCGCTCGCGGAAGTGCTTGCGCACCATCGTGCCGCCATGCTGAAAGTGTTCCTGATTTCGTTTGGACAAAACGCCGGCTACTGGGTGGGTTTCGTCTTCATGAACATCTACATGACCACGTACCTGAAGTACGACAAGACGAGCGTCTACTGGATCATGTCGATCGTCAGCATCTCGATGGCTGTGCTGATGCCGGTGTGGGGAGGGCTTTCCGACCGCATTGGACGCTGTCGCGTGCTTGCGGTCGGCTTTACCGGATACATCGTGCTGGTGTTCCCGATGATGATGCTCATGAACCATCAGAATCTCGCTCTCGCCTTCCTCGCGATGTTTATCGTCGCGCTGCCGATGCCGGTCGTTCAATCGGTGGGATATCCGACCTATGCCGAGCAATTCCCGACGCGGGTGCGTTACACCGGGATGGCCTTCAGCTTCAATTTCGGCACCATTCTTGGCGGCGGCGTGACGCCTTACATTGCGACCGCGCTGATCGGAAAGACCGGCAATCTGCTGAGTCCCGCGTTCCTGCTCGTCGGCGCGGCGGCCATCGGTTTGTTGACGCTTGTGAGGACGCGCGAAACGGCGGATTCCTCCTTGCTGTAAAGGCAATCCCGCCGGACGAAGCTCAGTCCAATATCAACTCAATCCAACTTGAAGACCCTGTCATGAACCAGGCCATCAGTGAATCGCCGCAGGGGAGAACCTTGCCCGGCTGGGCATCTACGCCTCGCGGTGCGAGAGCCCGCATTCGCGCCGGCTTTAACGGCAACACGAGCGGTATGGCGCCCGGCTTCGCACAGGGCAACCTCGTGATTCTGCCGCAGTCGTGGGCTGGCGATTTCATCGAGTACTGCTGTGCCAATCCCACGCCTTGTCCGCTCATCGGCATGACCGAGGTGGGGAGCAGTCTTGTTCCGATGCTGGGCGACGACGTCGACCTGCGCACCGACATTCCACGCTATCGGGTCTGGCGCGATGGCGTGCTCGTGGAGGAGCTGGAAGATATCTCTGCGATCTGGCAGGAGGACTTCGTGGGTTTCGTGCTCGGTTGTTCGCTGTCCTTCGAGCACGCTCTGGAATCGGCGGGTTTGCGCGTGCGGCACGTGGACGAAGGCAAGGTCGTTCCGATGTACCGCACCTCCATTCAGACGAAATCCGTGGGCGCTTTTCGCGGACCGATGGTTGTCTCGATGCGGCCGTATACGCCGGTCGAGGCGGCAATTGCCTATGAGGTTTGCCGGCAGTTGCCGGGCGCGCACGGTGCGCCGGTCCATATGGGTGACCCGGCGCTGATCGGGATCGCGAATGTGGACGTGCCCGATGAGGGCGAGCCGACTGAAATCCGCGCGGGAGAGATCCCCGTGTTCTGGGGCTGCGGAGTCACGCCTCAGGCAGCGGCGGTGGAAGCGCGGCCGCCGATATGCATCACTCATGCCCCCGGTTACATGCTGGTTTGCGATGTAAGGACGGAAGGTCTGACGCTGATTCGGTAATATCGGCCCCGCAGCGAGTATCCCGTCGCCGCAACGGCAGACGGGTTTGCCCTGCATTGCAGGATAGCCGCAGTGAACGTCTTTTTTTGTTCTACGCTATAAACGCGACCTTCCGTATCACGGCGATTGGAACAGGGCTCTGAATCTGCTGCGTTCGCAGATGATTCTCACGCATGCTGTCCGATGAACAGTCCAACCCGCCGGCGGTCGATCGTTAATCAAACGAATCATCTGACTACAACCCAGGCAGCCAGGCGTCGTCGCTCTGACGGCGGCGGTAGCTTGGCCCACCCGCCACATGGAGGATGAATATGTCGATTCGATTAGGAGAAGAAGCTCCCGATTTCACCGCCGAAACTACCGAGGGGACGATCCATTTTCACGAATGGATCGGCGACCATTGGGCGATCCTGTTCTCGCATCCAAAGGACTTCACGCCAGTTTGCACCACTGAGCTGGGATACATGGCGGGGCTCAAGCCGGAGTTCGACAAGCGCAACACCAAAGTTATCGGACTCAGCGTGGATCCCGTCAGCGATCACCAGAAATGGGTGAAGGACATCGAAGAAACCCAGGGACACGCAATCAACTACCCGTTGATCGGCGACGCGGATCTGAGCGTCGCGAAGCTCTACGACATGATTCACCCGAACGCGAGCGGCGGCGCGCGCACCGCAGTGGACAACGCGACGGTGCGTTCCGTGTTCCTCATCGGACCCGACAAGAAGGTCAAGGCGATGCTCGTGTATCCGATGAGCGCGGGCCGCAATTTCGACGAGGTGCTGCGTCTGCTAGATTCGCTGCAGCTAAACGCGAAACACACGGTGGCGACGCCGGTAAACTGGAAACCGGGCGAGGACGTCATCATTCCGACATCCGTGTCGGACGATGACGCAAAGAAGAAATATCCACAGGGTTTCAAGACCTTGAAGCCGTATCTGCGGTACGTACAACAACCGCGGTAACGGCCTGACTGAGCGGGGCGGCGAGCGCCGGGCAATTCGGGGCCGGCGCCCGCCGCGCATCCTGCTAATCCTGCTGCTTGCAGGGCGGTTTGGCGGCGCCGGTTGTGCCGCCGTCCTTAAAGGGCTCGCTGGCGCGGGCGACGGAGCGCAATTGTGCTGATTTTCCGGCAATTATTCGACCAGCAATCTTCCACCTACACCTATCTTCTCGCCGATAGCGCAACGGGAGAGGCCGTGCTGATCGATCCGGTATTCGAGCAGGTACGCCGGGATTCGGCACTGATCGACGAGCTTCGACTGCGCCTGCTTTACACAATCGACACCCACGTCCACGCCGATCACGTGACCGGCGCGTGGATGCACAAGCGCCGCACGGGCAGCCACATTGCGATATCGGCCGCGAGCGGCGCAGAGGGCGCGGACCGCTACCTGAGCCACGGCGACAGGTGCGGATTCGGCGCACGCTACCTGACGGTGCGCGCAACGCCTGGTCATACGAATGGATGCATCAGCCTCGTACTCGACGACGAGAGCATGGCGTTTACCGGCGATTGTCTGTTGATCCGCGGAACGGGCCGGACGGATTTTCAGCACGGCGACGCGCGCGCGATGTTCCAGGCTATCCACGAGCAGATTTTCACGCTGCCTGACGCTTGCCTGCTTTACCCGGCCCACGATTATCGCGGTCTGACCGTCACGAGTGCGGGCGAGGAGCGGCGCTTCAATCCGCGACTGGGCGGTGAACTCTGCGAGGAGGATTTCGCCGTCTATATGACGAATCTGCGCTTGCCGCATCCGAGGCAGATCGATGAAGCAGTACCGGCGAACCTGAAATGCGGCGTCGCCGTGAGCGATCCCACGCAAATGGCCGAACCCGGTTGGGCGCCGCTGACGTACACCTTTGCGGGCATCTGGGAAATCGATCCGCAATGGCTCGAGGAAAATCCCGGTTCGGTCCAGATCGTCGACGTGCGCGAGCCCGCCGAGTTCGACGGGCCGCTAGGGCGCATTCCCGAAGCCCGGCTCATATCACTTGGCGAGCTGGCCGGACGCGTCAGCGAGCTCGCGCGGGAGCGCCCGATCGTAACAGTCTGCCGGGCTGGCGGACGTTCAGCGCAAGCCACCGCGATCTTGCGGCAGGCAGGATTCGAGGCCGTCGCCAACCTCGCCGGCGGCATGCTTCGCTGGCGTGCGGAAGGCCGCACCGTCGAGAACGGCAGCATGTAGCCGCCCTTCGCCATATCGGTTTAGCGGTTCGCCGGGATCAGATCGTCCCGAACAGCGCTCGCGGGCGGTCTTTGAGTGTCCCCGTCAAGAGCCGTAGCGCGCTCACCAGTTGATCGCGGCTCGTCGCGCACGCGAGGTTGATCCGCACGCCGTGCTCGATTTCGGACCGGTCGACGGCAAACGCCGACGATGGCATCACCACCACGCCGCGCGCCTTGGCATTCGCGGCGAAATCATCCGCTCGCCAGGGCGGCGGCAACTTGAGCCACACGAACATGCACGCCGGATCGGTCTGCAGCAACGCCTGTGGCAGCAGCTCCCGCGCGAGATCCTGGCGCGCGCGGATTTCGGCGAGCTGCGCGTCCATGATGTGGCGCGCGGTGCCGTCCTCGATCCAGATCGACGCGATCAGCATGGATATCGGCGCGGGCATCCATGCGGTGGTGCGCACGGCCTCCGCGCAGAGCGCGGAACTGTCCGGCGGACTAAGCAGATAGCCGAGCCGCAACCCTGGCGCGAGGATCTTCGAGGTGGCGCCGATATGAAACGTCAGTTCCGGACAAAGGCTTGCGATCGTCGGCAAACGCTGCGACACCAGCGGCCCATAGACGTCGTCCTCGATGATCGCCACGCCATGCCGGCGTGCAATGTCGACAAGCGCCATGCGGCGCTCGAGACTCATCGTCGTGACGGTCGGATTCTGCAGATTCGGCACCGTGAAGATAGCCTTCACCGGCATACGCCGGCATGCGGCTTCGACCGCGTCGGTCAGCAGACCCTCGCGGTCGCTCGGAATGCCGACGATTTCGAACTGGAACACCGGCGCGAGTGCTTTCAGCCCGTAGTAGGTGAGTCGATCGGCGAGGATCACGCCATCCGTGCCGATCAGGCTGTTCAGCACCGCATACAAGCCGTGCTGCGCACCACTTGTCACGACCACGTGATCGGCCGCCGGCGCAAAGCCCGGCGCGGCGATCCAGCGCGCGCCGGCGGCGCGCGCCCATGATGGCCCCTGTGGCGGCTGGTATTCCTGCAGTTGCGGATAGCGCGGATCCTGCGGCAAGTCCGCGAGCGTGCGCGCGAGGCAGGTGAGAAATTCGCCGGTGGCCGGCCGGTTGACGGTCAAATCGATCGCCGCGTTGCTCGCCGCGTGCGCGTGCGCGGGCTCGACGCTCGGCATCGCGCCGCCCGTCACAAGCGAGCCGCGCCGTTTGCTGCCGATGACCAGCCCGCGCAACTGCAATTCTTTGTACGCGCGCGACACCGTCGATACGTTGATGCCCAGCTCAGTCGCGAGTTGCCGCTGTGGCGGCAGACGGCTGCCGGGCGGATAAACGCCGCTGCGAATCTCGTTCTCGATCGAACTGGACACCTCGGCATACGTGGAGCGCTTCGCCCGCGCCGGCGCACCGTTGGCGCGTTGCGCCGCGTCTTTGCCAGAAGCCATAAGTCAGATGTCTCCATACAAAATCGTCTTTGTCCGCAATTTTGCGGATGTGTGCCGATTCTATACCACACAAGTCTGACTGCAAGCCTCAGCCGGCAGGGTTCCTGGTAGATGGCGGCAACGCCGCGACACACCGCAAGGACTGCGCCAATGCCCATCCAGGGAAAATGCCAGGACCACACAAGACGCGTTTTAATTGCACACAAAAAAATATTGTGTGATTCTAGATATCAGAGTTTGTCCGGTGGCGTGTCCTTCGAAGCGCTGCCGGGCAGTGTCCCGGATCCGTCAGCAGGAGTTTTTCGATGCGCTTTCCACAGTCCACCGCACCCGAGGCCAGCCGGCAACTCGGCGCCGCCGCCGCCGGATATCTCGCGCGGATCGGCGCACCAACGCTGCAAGGGCGCAAGTAATGCCGGACATCGCTATCGTCGGAGCGGGATTCATCGGCCTCGCGAGCGCCGCGTCGCTGATGCGCGACGGCCATCGCGTCACGCTGTTCGATCCGTCCGGCGTGGGGCAGGGCGCGTCGTTCGGCAATGCCGGGACGTTTGCGCACTACGCGTGTATTCCAGTGAACAACCCGTCCGTGTTCCGCGATTTGCCGCGCTTCCTGTTGTCGAACGACAGTCCATTCCGGTTGCGTTGGCAGTATCTACCGCAGCTGGCGCCGTGGCTCGCGCGCTTCATGATCAGTTCGCTGCCGCGTCGTTATGAAGCGAGCGCGCATGCACTCGCCGCGCTGCTCGCCCATGCGCAGGACGGTTACGCGTTGCTACTGGCGGATGCGGAGCTGGCGCGTTTCGTACGGCCGCGCGAGTGTCTTTATCTGTATTCGAACGCCGCTTCGTTCGACGCCGCGCGAGCCGCACTCGATCTGCGCCAGAAACTCGGCGTCGCGTTCGACGTGCTTGCCGGTGATGACATCCGCGCGCTCGAACCGTCGCTGGCGCCCATTTTCGAGCGCGGTGTGCTGTTCCGCGATAGCTGGCATTTTTCCGATCCGCATGGCTTTTTGCAGGCGCTTTATGAACGGCTCGCGGGGCAAGGGCTGCAGCTGGAGCGTTCATCCGTCAGCGCAGTGCAGCCGTCTGCCAATGGCGCGAGCCTGACGGTCGACGGTGTCGCACGACGTTTCAGCCACGTCGTGATCGCGACCGGTGCGCGCTCCGCGCAGTTCGCCAAACAATGCGGCGATGCGGTGCCGCTCGACACCGAGCGCGGTTATCACGTGCGCTATCCGGGTGCGCAGCAACTGATCTCACGGCCGGTCGGCTGGGCCGAGCGGGGCTTTTACATGACGCCGATGAGCGACGGGATTCGTGTCGCGGGGACCGTCGAACTCGGCGGCTTCAGCGATACGCGTAATCGCTCGTTGCTCGACCTGCTGACGTTCTCGTCGAAGCGCGCATTGCCCGCGCTCGATCAGCCCGATAACAGTTGGCTCGGCTTTCGCCCGACCTTGCCGGACGGCGTGCCGGTGCTTGGACGTTCACGTGCAAGCGAACGGGTGATTTACGCATTCGGCCACCAGCATCTTGGATTGACGCTAGCCGGAGTGAGCGGGCGTATTGTCGCCGACCTGATCGCGCGGCGTGCGCCGCCGCTCGATCTCGCGCCGTACGCGGCCACGCGTTTTTAGATTTTGCCGGGGGCGTAGCAGCACAGGTTCACGTTTTATCGCAGGCATCGCAGGACGGTTTCGACGCGTCGCGCATCGGACCGGTCGATCAACACAACGCGCGACGTTGACATCTCGCAAGGAGCGCATCATGAATCGCCGCTATTGGCTTTTGAGTCTGGCCGTCTTCGCACTCGGCGCGCACACGCCGTTTTCGTGGGCCGCCGATCCTGAAGTGGTCAAGATTGGATTTGTCGGACCGTTGACCGGCCCGGTTGCTCGCGTCGGCAAAGATTTGCAGTACGGCGCGCAATTGGCGCTCGATGAAGAGAACGCCAGGCATCCCACGGTCGGCGGCAAGCCGGTCAAGTTCGTGCTCGACGTTCAGGATGACCAGGCGGATCCGCGCGTGGCGATTCAGGTCGCGCAGAAACTGGTCGACGACGGCGTGGTCGGCGTGATCGGCCACTACAACTCGGGGTGCAGCATTCCAGCCTCGACGGTCTACCATCAGTCGAATGTCGCGATGATTACGCCGGGTTCGACCAATCCGCAACTGACCAAGCAGGGCTACAAGAACGTGTTTCGCACGATGGGGCATGACGGCATCGGCGGCGTCGTCGCGGGACATTTCGTGGTCGAGCAGATGAAGGCGAAGCGCATCGGCATCATCGACGATCGGACGGCATTCGGGCAAGGACTCGCGGACGCGTTCGAAAAAGGCGCCAAGGAAGCGAACGGCAACATCGTGGATCGCGAATTCACCAACGACAAAGCGGTCGATTTTCGCGCCATCCTGACGACGCTCAAGAGCAAGAACGTCGATCTGATTTTCTTTGGCGGTCTGGATGAACAGGGCGCGATGCTCGTCAAGCAGATGCGCTCGCTCGGCATGCCCGCTCAGTTGTTCGGCGCGGGTGCGTTAAAGAGCAACGCTTTCCTGCAGATTTCCGGCACGGCGGGGGACGGTACGCAGGATCTGGAGCCGGGTCCGGCGCTGGATAAACTGCCTGCCGCGCAGGAGTTCGGCAAGCGTTACAAGGCGCGCTTTAACCAGGATGTCGAACTGTATGCGCCGTTTGCGTATGACGCCGCGCTCGCCATGATCAAGGCGATTCACGGTGCCGATTCGCTCGATCGCGCCAAGATTGTCGATAGTCTTGCGAAGGTCAATGTCACGGGCGTGACGGGCAAGATCACGTTTGATCCGTATGGCGATCTGATCAAGCCGCCTTACACGCTGTTTCAGGTCCAGCAGGGGCAGTGGAAGAGCGTCAAGACGGTGGGGGGGAGTGGCGTCTAGTTTCAGAATTCGGTGCGACTCGACACGATCATTCTCCGCGGCCATGCAGAGCAGAAACCTCCTGGAGGTCGAGGTCGTGTTCGAGCTCGTACAGCCGTTCATCGTTGAGCTGACTGGCGCGATGCATCCGTAGCAACTCCTGCCGCCCAGCGGCGATAGCGGCCAGTACGATGTCTCCGCTCAGCCGGTAGCCATTGCCTCGTTGGCCGTGGGAGGCGGAACTGGCAACAGTGCGCAAAGCAATCCGCCGGTGCCGGGATAGCCGGACACCGGCGGATTGCTGCGACGAGTAAAACAGGGGAAATTAGCGATCGACGCGCTGCTGAAGATGAGCCGGGTAGCGATCGCCTACCACTTTGATCTGCCGCAGTGCAGCTTCGATGGCGGACAAATCCTCAGCCGACAGTTCGACAGCAGCCGCACCGACGTTCTCTTCCAGCCGATGCAGTTTGGTGGTACCCGGAATCGGCACGATCCACGGCTTCTGCGCCAGCAGCCAGCCGATCGCGATCTGCGCCCGCGTGGCGCCCCGGCCGTCGGCGATCTTGCCAAGCACTTCGACGAGGCCCGCGTTGGCCTTGCGGTTTTCCTCGGAGAAGCGCGGCACGATGTTGCGGAAGTCGGTTTTGTCGAACGTGGTGTTCTCGGTGATGGCGCCAGTCAAAAAGCCCTTGCCTAGCGGACTGAACGGCACGAAACCGATGCCCAGTTCCTCCAGAGTCGGCAGCACCGTCTCCTCCGGTTCGCGCCACCACAGCGAATACTCGCTCTGCAGCGCCGCTACCGGCTGCACGGCGTGGGCGCGACGGATCGACTGAGCGCCGGCCTCCGACATGCCGAAGTGCTTGACCTTGCCTTCCCGGATCAGATCCTTGACTGTGCCGGCCACTTCCTCGACAGGCACATTCGGATCGACACGATGCTGGTAGAACAGGTCGATGCGATCGGTCTTCAGGCGCTTCAGCGATGCTTCGGCCACGGCGCGGATACGCTCGGGCCGGCTGTCGAGACCCTGGGTCACGTCGCCGTCCTTGAAGCCGAACTTGGTGGCGATCACCACCTGGTCGCGAAATGGCGCCACGGCCTCGCCGACCAGCTCCTCGTTAAGAAACGGGCCATAGGCCTCGGCGGAGTCGAAGAACGTGACGCCCCGCTCGAAAGCAGTCCGAATCAGTTTGATTCCTTCAGGCTTTTCAGTGGCCGGGCCATAGCCGTAGCTCAAGCCCATACAGCCCAGACCGATTGCCGACACCTCAAGACCGCTGTTTCCAAGTTTGCGCTTTTGCATGACTTTCTCCTTTCGAAATGTCCCGGGCGGATTGTTGCCGTTATCAAGCGTTAAAAAACCCGCCTTTAACTGGAATCCGCGCGTGTGGCATCTGCCGCTGGTAGCGCCCAATACGCACCAGTCGATGTTCAATGCCATCAAGCTTAGGCTGTTGCGCGTTGCTCAACAATCACGCTAAACTTCTACGGGGTGTTGAGATAAATTCAACTATGCTGCGTGTCGGCCTATCCGAATTGACTGCTTTTATCGCTATCGCCGACCAGCGAAGCTTCCGCGCGGCTGCACGCACGCTGGGGGTTTCGCCGTCGGCGCTGAGCCATTCGATGCGGGGTCTGGAGGCGCGGCTGGAGGTGCGGCTGTTTAACCGCACAACGCGATCCGTCGCGCTGACTGAGGCGGGCGAGCAGTTCCTTCGGCGGGTGAGACCGGCAATCGCGGACCTCGAAGAGGCGGTGAATCAGGCGGCGTCAGCGCACGACCGGCCATCGGGCTCGATCCGGATCAGTGCTTCAGAGGCCGCAGTAAGACCGCTCGTCCGCCATGTTCTTCCAGACTTTCTGGCCGCTTACCCGGATATCCACATTGAATTCGTCGTGGACACGCGGCTGGTCGATATCGTGGCCGACGGCTTCGACGCTGGCATACGCGTCTTTGACGACGTACCGCGCGATATGATCGCGATCCGATTTGGATCCGACATGCGTTTTGCCGCGGTCGCGTCACCGGAATATCTCTCGCGTCACGAGCCGCCAAAGGCGCCGCACGACCTTGCGCAACATCGTTGCATTCGCTTCAGATTCGACAGCGGGACCCTCTATCGCTGGGATCTCGAATACCGCGGCAAGAGCGCCAACATAGATGTGGCCGGACCGATGACCCTCGGCAACCTCAATCTCATGATCGAGGCTGCCCTCGCCGGAATCGGCATCGCATGGGTCCCGCAAGAAGAGGTGGCAGAGCATCTCGCGTCGGGTCGGCTGGTCCACTTGCTTTCCGAGTGGAGTCCTTCTTTTCCTGGCTTGTGCCTCTATTACCCGGCTAACCGCCACCCGCCCACCGCGCTAAGGTTGTTCGCACAAGCGGTGCGCGATTGGGCGAACAACCGATAGGCGTACCGGGATCCCATAGTGTTCGCGCTGGGATCTTTAAGGCCGACGTTTTAAACGACTCGTCGCCCTTCAATCGGATATCCGGGATCGGTATAACCCTGTGTTGAAACGTGGCCCGGTGCGACGAGGCTGCCGGCAAGCTTCTCGTCGTCCGCTCCGAACTGCAACTTCAGTGCTTCGACATAGCTGTCCCCGCCCCAAGGCCGCAGGCGGCACCGCGGCGATCGTGCCTGCCTGCTTTGCTCCCACCGGACTCACTCAAGAAGCAGCACTTCCACACCCATCGGCTCCAGGACGAATGGTTGGGCAACGGCGTGACCGGTAAGTGCACTACGGGCACCCACCAGGGGAAGTTGGACCTGGTTCGCTTCCTTCGCGAGGTTAAGCACGAACAACAGACGTTTTCCATTGCCCGACCGAACCGATAATTCCACGCCCGCCGGCAGGTTGTCGACGGCGCCAAGGTCAAGATCCGCTGCGATGTCGCCGATCAGCGTCCGGTAACCATAATCATCCAATACGCTTCCAATGTAGTAGGCCGTGCCGAGCCCATAGGAATTCCGGGTAATGGCGGCGCGCCTAGCGAAGAAGTCCGTTGAATAGACCGCGATCGTTTCGGCCGTCGTCGGAGACAGGATGTCGCACCACTGCGAACAGACCGCTTCCGACTTCCCGCGCAATACCAGACCCTGCTGATCGTTCCCGACCGGGTCATACTCATCGACCATCGCGCCTGCCATATCGCTCAATGCACCCGGCAGTGGCGCAGACAGGCAGACATTGTTCATGTTTTTCACGCCGCTACGGGTGGTGAAAATCACGGTCCCGCCCTGGGTGACGTAATTGCGCAGCTTGTCCACCACCGCTTCATTTTCGAGGAACAGGAACGGCGCTACGACCAGCCTGTAGTGACCCATATCGGCGGTCCAGTTGATCACATCTGTGCCGATGCCCAGCCCGAGGAATGCCTTGTGGAGTTGTTTGAAGTTGGCCAGATAGTCGAATCCGTCCGATTGCGGCTGAATCTTCAGCGCGTTCAATTGCTCGTGCGAAAACAGCATGGCTACGTCGTTGACTACGGTCGTGCCATCCAGCAACGGAGATAACCTCCGTACTTCCTCGCTGAAGCGGACAAACTCCTCGAAGCGGCGTCCGGGCTTGCCGTGATGGTCGTGCAGTCCGTGCCAGAACTGCTCCGCGCCGATGCGGGCAGTACGCCAGCGAAACTGCACAATGGCGTCCGCGCCACGCGCGACGCTCTGCCAGGCGTGGGCGCGAATCATGCCGGGATACGGCATGCGCGACATCGGGTGCCAGCAGCCGGGCGTGCCGCTCAGCTGCTCCATCACCCAGAAGTTCTTCTGCTTGATACCGCGCGTGAGGTCGTGCGTCAGCGCGCCATGATAGACGCGGGCCTTGCTGTCATTCGCGAGGTCGGTGCTCGGATAGTAGTCCACCGACGCGAAGTCCATGCTGTCGAACAGATCGTAGTAGTCGTTGACGACCGGATAGCCCCATAGGTTGTGCGTGATGAACTGTCCGCTACAGTTTTCCCGAATGAGACGGGCCTGGAAGCGGTTGAAATCGGCGACAGAATCCGAACAGAAGCGGTGGTAGTCGAGCAGATAGGACGGGTTCAGATAAGGCGACCCGCCAAGCGGCGTCGTAATCTGGGACCAGTCGCTATATTCGCCGCTCCACACGACCGTGCCCCATTCGCGATTGAGCGTGTCGAGATCGCCGTATTTGCGCTGCACCCAGAGCCGGAAATCGCTATTGGCCGCATCGCTGTGACTGTCATTGCCGATCATTTCGTTGTCGGTCTGCCAGCCGATCACGTGCGGGTTCCTGCCATAGTGCCGGGTCAGCTTTTCTACGATGATTTGCGTGTACCGTCGCAATGATGGGCTGTTATAGCAACGATGCAGGCGCACACCAGGGTACATCGGCTGCCGCTTGTTGTCCAATGGCAGGATGTCGGGACACTTGGCGACGAGCCAGTTCGGCGGCGTTGCCGTCGGCGTGCCAATCACCACCTGAATGCCATATCGTCCCAAGGTATCGATCGCCGCGTCGAGCCATGCGAAGTCGAACTCTCCTTCCTTCGGTTCAAGGCGAGACCAGGCGAATTCCGCGAGACGAACCAGCGTGATGCCCGCTCCCTGCATACGCTGCGCATCTTCTTCCCAGATAGTCGAGTTCCAATGCTCGGGGTAATAGTCGACGCCGACCTTCATAAAGGCTTCCTCAGTGGTGAGAATAGACGCCTGGCGCAATCAGCCAGGCCGGAAACGGAATAGACCGGTCTTCAACCCTTGGTGGCCCCGAACGTTAGACCGGCCACGAAGTGCCTTTGCATGGCAAAGAAGATCAGTATCGATGGCAATGCCGCCAGCAGCGAACCGGCGGAGACGAGGTTCCACGCGGTCGTCCATTGCCCCTGCAGCGCGGCGACGCCAACCGTCAGCGGCGCCGCATGGTCGCCCTGCGTGAGACAAAGTGCCCAGAAGTAGTCGTTCCACACAAACGTGAAGACGAGGACGGCGAGAGCAGCGAGTGCGGGACGTATCAGTGGGAGCACGATTTTGTAAAAGAGCTGCCATTCGTTCGCACCTTCCACGCGAGCCGCTTCGACGAGCTCGTAGGGCAACTCCTTGATGAAATTGCGCAAGAAGAGCGTGCAGAAGCCAGTCTGAAACGACAGGTGAAACAGGATCAGACCGCCGACCGAGTTGAATAGACCAAGCTTCAAGGTCAGGTCGCGAACCGGAATCATCAGCACCTGGATCGGTACGAAGTTGCCGGCCACGAAGGTCACGAGCACCGCTGCGCTGCCCTTGAACGGATACGTGGCGAGCGCGAAGCCCGCCATGGCGGACAGCACGATAGCGCCGACGACCGAAGGGAACGTAATGAGGCAACTGTTCCACGCATAGTGCAGCATCGGCGAGTCGACCAGCACGGTCCGGTAGTTTGTCAGTGCTGCAAATTGATGCGGCCAGCCCCAATAGTTGCCCTGCAACAGTTCATCTGAAGAGCGAACGGACGTGACCAGCACGGCAAGCAAGGGCAGCAGCCACACAGCCAGCGCAATGGGCAGCGAAACCTTGTAAAACGTGCGATTGGCTGGCTTCCAGTGGGCGATCGGTAATGGATACATAGACGCTCCGTGAATCAGTGGTCTGTACGCAACAGGCGGCGCAATTGATAGGCGATGAAAACCAGCATGATCAGGAACAGCACGACCGCGATCGCTGCGGAATAGCCGTAACGGAAATACTTGATCGCCTGGTCGTACATGAAATACGCGAGCACGGTTGAACTGTCGAAGGGGCCACCGCCTGTCATCACGGAGATCAGGTCGAAGCTGCGCAAGGCACCGATGATGGTCAGCGTGATTGCCATGAACGTGGCTGGCCGCAATTGCGGCAGCACCACGTGCCACAGCAGGCTCCAGCCGCGCGCGCCCTCGAGGCGTCCTGCTTCGATCACCTCGGGATTGATCCCCGTCAGGCCCGTGAGAAAGAGAATCATGCAGAACGGAATCTGCACCCAGAGCGCCGCGGCGATGATGCCGAAGGTTGCCATGTGCTCGTTGCCGAGTACCGGAATGCCGTGCCCCACGAGCACCTTCAGCAAACCGAAGGCGGGATCGTAAAACCAGCTGAACACCAGTCCCACCACGACGCCCGGGATCACAAAAGGCGCAAAGAAAAGCGATTTTGCAAGACGAATGCCGCGTACCGCCTGGTTCAGGTAGAGCGCGAAGGCAAGCCCGACGGGCGGTGCGAGCAGCGTCAGGATGAGCCACAGCACGTTATTCCCGAGGGCGGTGTAGAACGTATCCGAGTGAATCAGTTCGCTGTAGTTGGCGAACCCGACAAACGTTGCCGCTCCCATGCCATCCCAGCTGTAGAAGCTGAGCAGGATGCTACGAACGATCGGATAGATGACGTACACCGCGAACATCACGCAGGCGGGCGCGAGAAACAGCAGGGCAGCGCGGCGACGCCGCCGCGCGAGCGGAGACGCAACGATAGATGCAGACATGATTCGGCTCGATAAAGCGCGCATCGAGCGCGCACTCGTTGAAAGCGTATCGCTGCAGCGGAGGCGCAGGCCGCATCCGCTGCGCAGGCTCATTGCTTGTAGATGCGCGTTCGCGTCTCCTCGAGATGCGCGAGTACCTGATCGAGTGTCGACGGATCGCTGATGAAGCGCTGCATGCCCTTCATTCCCTCGTCGGCCATTTCCTTGGTCATGTCCCGGTCGTAGAACTGGGCAATGCCGCCTTTCGTGTTGGACAGGATCTTGAAGCCCGTCTTTGTGAACGGATCGTCGGAAACGCTCGCCTGGTTGTTCGCGGGCAGTGACCCGAATGCCTTGGCCCATCGTCCGTCCATTTCGGGCTTCGACATGAAGGCCAGAAAGCGGCGCGCGTCGACTTTATTCTTCGCCTTGGCGGGAATGTTCAGACAGTCTGCCGAACCGTCCTCCGCCACCTGAATCTTGGGATCCATGAGCGGAAACTGAAAATAACCGACCTTCGGCTTGACGGTGTCGGGCAACGCGCCGGCGATGAAGCTGCCCATCAGCATCATGGCGGCCTGGCCCTGTATCAGCAAAGGCTGAGACGAATCGAGCGTGTACGCGAGCGGGTTGTCGACAAAGTACTTGTTATCGATCAGGACCTTCCAGGCTTCATAGACTTTCTTGACACGCGCATCGGTATAGGGAACCTTGCCGTCCATCAACTGCATGTGGAACGCGTAGCCGTTCAGGCGCAGATCGATGTAGTCGAACCATGCGGCGAGCGTCCATGAATCGCGGCCGCCCACTGCGATGGGCGCAATCCCTGCGGCTTTGAGCTTCTTGCAGGCGTCGAGGAATTCATCCCACGTCCTGGGTTCGCCTTTGATGCCCACTTTGTCGAACAGATCCTTGCGGTAGAACATCCCCCATGAAAAGTAGTCGGTCGGCAACGCGTACTGCTTGCTTCCGTATGACGACGGCTCTTTCAGGGAGACAAGGCTGGCGTTCCAGCCGTTCTTCTGCCAGTCGCCGGACAGGTCTTCCAGCAAACCGCGTTCAACGTAATAGCGCATCCGCTCGCCCTCATGCCATTTGACGATATCTGGCGCCTCCGAAATCAGCCAGCCGGGAAGCTGGACCTTGTACGCCTCCTCCTCGATAAACGCAGCTTTCACGTTGACATCGGGATTTGCCTTCTGGAACTCGGCAATCGCTGTGTCCCAGAAGGCACGTTGATTCGCGCCCTTAAACGCAATATTGACCGTCAGCGTTCCGGCGTGAACCTGCGCGGCAAAGACCAGCGCCGCGCCGAGTAACGACAGGCGGAAAGCACTTTTCATTTTCGTCTCCTTAAATCTTGTTATGCAGCACAAACAGCGAGGCCATCCTGGTTAAAGAGGTGGCATGACGCAGGGTCGATTGCGAGGTGGACCGTTTCGCCGGGGCGGACCGGCGTATTGCCCTGGACCTTGACGAGCAGCGTCGTGCCGTCCGGGTCGTTGCAATGCAGATAGCTTTGCTCGCCAAGCCGTTCGATCAGCGATACCGCGCGCGTCAGGCTCGTCGCGCTCCTTTTCGCCGGGCTTGCCAGTTCTGTGTGGGCCACGGAAACGTGTTCGGGGCGCACGCCTAGCGTGACGGGTTGGCCTGGTTCCAGCCGCCTCGCGACGCTACTGACACGGACGGGTTCCTGCGAGCTGTTGAGGGTGACGGTGACGCTCGCGCCATCGACGTGCCTCACCCTGGCCGGCAGAAAATTCATCTGGGGCGAACCGATGAATCCGGCCACGAAGCGGCTGTTCGGCCGCAGATACAAATCCATCGGGGTGCCGATCTGGGCGATGCTGCCTGATCCGGCTGCGTCCCGGCTGACGTTGAGTAGTACGATCTTGTCGGCCAGCGTCATCGCTTCGACCTGGTCGTGCGTCACGTACACCATACTTGCCGCGCTGAAGCGGCGATGAATCCGCGCGATTTCCACGCGCGTCTGGCCGCGCAAGGTCGCGTCGAGGTTGGATAGAGGTTCATCGAACAGAAACACGCCCGGCTCGCGGACAATCGCGCGTCCAATCGCCACGCGTTGGCGTTGTCCGCCCGACAAGGCTGCCGGCTTGCGATCGAGCAGCGGCTCGAGCTGGAGAATCTTCGCTGCCTCCCGGACTTTGCGATCCACCTCGGATGTCGGCAATTTCTGGAGTTTCAGACCAAAACTCATGTTCTCCGCGACTGTCATGTGCGGAAACAGCGCGTAGCTCTGAAACACCATCGCGACGCCGCGCCTCGCTGGCGCGACCGTGTTGACCACCCGGCCGCCGATCGAAATCTCACCGACGCTTGGGTCTTCGAGCCCGGCGATGATGCGTAGAAGGGTCGATTTTCCGCAGCCGGACGGGCCTAGAAACACGCAAAACTC
Source organism: Paraburkholderia sp. FW306-02-B (assembly GCF_058782725.1). Taxonomy (NCBI): domain Bacteria; kingdom Pseudomonadati; phylum Pseudomonadota; class Betaproteobacteria; order Burkholderiales; family Burkholderiaceae; genus Paraburkholderia; species Paraburkholderia sp. FW306-02-B. The sequence goes on along the minus strand of NZ_JBYSXZ010000002.1, from coordinate 2,626,259 downwards.
GTCTTCTGCGATGTCGAGATTGACGTCCCGAAGCACCGGCGGGTTTCCGTCGAATTCCTTCGAGATGCCTCGCAAGGATATGGCAGCCATCACGTCTCCAGATTTTGGTTTAACGTTAAACCAAATCTTCCGAAAAATACGGCCAATGGCCGTTCGGGAGGTCGATCAACGTCTATATGAGACGGAAAGTTAGCAGCGGCAGATTCGCTTGGCAAGCATTTTTTTTCGCCTATGGATAGGGCGACGGCTTCCCGCGTACGTTGGTAACATCGGAGTCTGCGACGAATTTGACGCGTGTGTGGGCGACAGCATAGGAATAGGTCGGGGGGAGAATGTCCAGGCGAGAAGGGTTGATGGCAACGATCAAGGAAGTGGCTGCGCTGGCTGGCGTTACGCCAACAACCGTGTCGAATGTGCTCCGGGGACGTGGGCGTGTTGGAACGGAAACGCGGGAAAGAGTGCTGGACGCGGTGGCCGCGAAAGGTTATCGCCCGAATTTGAACGCGCGCGCGCTCGTGGAGCGGCGCGCGCCAACGCTTGCGCTGATGCTGGGATGTATCACCAATCCGTTTTATCCGGAATTCACCTTGCAGGCTAACAACGCTGCACGCCGTCATGGGCGCTTTCTTCTGGTTTGCAATACGGACTATGAGCCCGACGGCGGGACAGGTTTTCTTGCAGACGTCGCAGGGTCGCTGTCGGATGGGATCCTCGTGGCTAATAACGGTGGTCTTCGTATCGACGAGCTAGCGGCAATCCAGGCCGCGGGTACGCCAGTCGTCATTTCCATCTGGGAGTCTCCTGACATCTCTCCGGGCATCCCTTGCGTCGCATTCGATTCCCGTAAGGCTGGCTTCATTGCAACGGAGCATTTGCTTGAACTGGGGCATCACCGTATCGGCGCTTTGATCGGGAGTGCAAAAAATGGCATTCATGGTGGACGATATGAGGGGTTTCGCGAGGCGCTTCGATCGAGGCGCGTCAAACATGTTCAGGCCGACGCGCGGTTTCTGACGGATTCGTACCAGGGGGGCTTCGACGCCGCTGTAGACCTGCTTAGGTCGCGTCCGGACCTGACCGCATTATTCGTTTCGAACGATTTGCCGGCGCTCGGCGCGCTCAACGCCGCAGCCACGCTTGGCTTGCGCGTTCCCGAGGATCTTTCGATAGTCAGCGTGACCAACATCGAATTGACCAGTCAGTCTCGGCCTGCTCTGACTACTGTTGCAATTCCTACTGCCGAGATGGCTGAGCAGAGCGTTGAACTGCTGATCAAGCTTGGTTCGGGAGCAAAGGACGTTCCGCAAATGATTCGCACGTCGGATCCGGTTCTTGTCAAACGCGCCTCGACAGCGCCAGTGAGGGACCGTTCCTGAATATGAAAATGGATCACCTTCTTGTCCGGCGTCGAGCGTGCCGGTCAGCCGAAACAGTTGAATGACCACTTGTCGCCCGATATCGACTGAGCGCCACCCGTTGCTCGCGGCGCTCGGTGAATCCGGCGTTACCTCCTGCCAGAACGACGACCCGATTGACGGAGGGCGCGCCAGGACCACGTGGCCGGGAGATATCCAAAGCGGCCACTGGCTTCACCGCATGGCTTTCGTCGCGGTAAGGTAGGCGGTGCGCTCAGCGGTGACCAACTGGCGACCCTCGACATGCGCGCGGAAAACCTGTTCGAAGAATTGTCGTTCTTCCGCCGTGAACTGCTCGGCGAGAATCACCCCGAGCGACGGAGCCCAAGGGTGGGGCGACGTGCCGAGCAGCACCTCCCAGGAGGTGACCGCGGAGGGGCGTACATCGATGTGGAATTCCATGTGAATGTCCGCGAATCCAGTATCGAGCGCGAAGCGGACCAGATCGCGTTCACTGTAGTTGGTCAGTGGACTCGCGGAAATCTTTTCCTCTGTATCGGGAAATTGCGCCGCTTTCCAGCGATGCAGAAGGCGGAAGAACGGTTCCTCGGATTCCGGGGGGAGCGTGTCGACGAAGGTCTTTAGAGAGCTTGCCTCGAATGCATCGTCGCGAAGAATAGGTTCAGCAATCGAGATTCGGCCACCCGGTCGCAGAATCCGGTGAAATTCCCGCAAAGCGGCAATCTTGTCGGGTACATAAGCGAGAACAGCCCGCGTCGTGACGGCATCGACCGAGGCGTCGTCAATGCCTTTAAGCGCGTCGGCGGAGCATTGAATGAAGGTGCACTGATCCCGGACATCGCGTTGAACCGCGAGCGCTTCCGCGTGACGAAGCAGGGGTTCTGAAATATCCGCCATGAGCACGCGCAGCGATGGACCGATGCGGTTGATGGCGCGCAAGCCAATCAGGCCATCACCGGAGCCGATGTCCGCGAGCGTCATGCCTGAAGCAAGCCGCGCGCCGTCGAGGACACGATCGGCGTGTTGTTCGAGTTCGGCATGGAGGGCGCGTTCTTGCTCTGGATCATCGGCGTGCCGGGTATGCAGGAGCCAATCGGACCACACATCGGATTGCGAAGGGGAAGCGTTGCTGTTCATTTCTAGTGGGCGCGTTCGTGGTCGGGTCGGAATCCGCTACGGGCGTGTCGCGGAAGGCTGAAGATTGGTGCCTTATTGGCAGGTGCCAGTCTACAGGTACGGTGAGGCGGCTATCGGCGGCTGCGCACGAAATCTAGATTGATTCAGCTTATGAGAACCTGAAGGAAGTCGCGTCATTGAAGAAATAGTTGCTTTTGTATCGGACGGCCATCTATTGCGAAAGATGACTAATCCAATCTGTTTTTTTTATCGCCCGGACAAGCGACGCCAGAGATAGCACAGCCGGGCTTACTTCGACGGGACGATTACCGTCGTCCCGCCGGCATGTCTACCTTGTTGATTTTCCAGAGATTTCGGATTGCAGAAGAATTAGGATTTTCGTTCGTTTTCTGTTGATGCGTATCGAGAGCGCTGGATTGCCTGTTCTCATCTTCCTCCGGTCGACACTTTCGCGCCTTCTTTCGCGTGCGCCTGCCGCATATATTGGTACGCGCGCATCGAGGCCGCTTCCGGTGTGCTTCAAGCAATCCCCGCTGCCAATGGCCACTCACAGCGCCAGCCCCGCGGCAAATCGACGATAACGACAGGAGACAAAGATGCCTGTACTCTGCAACGCAGGATGGGTGACACGAGGCTTGCTGATAGCGACTCGAGTCTTGAGGAATTTGAGGCTCCTTCAGCAGGGCGCCGCCGGCCGATTGTTGGCCGCGCTCGCCGGGGCCGCCGCTCTGATGGTGATGCTTGCCTGGCCGTTGGGCGCAAGCGCTGCCACAGGACTGGCAAACCTCCCGGCGGTCATGCCTGCCATGGACTGCCCGGCGGTAGCGAGCCTGGACTTGAGCGGGGTGACCGACGGCACAGTCACCATTACATCCGCGACGCTGCTCCCTGCGGGGACGAGCGTGGGGAATACCACACTGCCCACGCCCGTTTGCGACGTGAAGGGCAGTATCGGTCCCGGCGCCTCGCTTTTCGAGTTGCAACTGCCAACTCAGGGCTGGACGCAGCGCTATCTGCAGACCGGCTGCGGCGGCCTCTGCGGTAACCTTTCCATCAGTGCGCCGATGGCCACAACGTGTGTACCGGTCACCAACGGACAGATCGCCGTGGCCTCGACCGACATGGGTCACGAAGGGGGTTACGACGGCTCCTGGGCGCTCGACCCCAACGCAAAGATCGATTTCGCCTATCGTGCTGAGCACGCAACCTCGCAGGTGGCCAAGGCGATCATCAACAAGTTTTACGCCCGGCCGGCGAAGTATTCGTACTTCGACGGTTGCTCCGATGGCGGCCGTGAGGCGTTGATGGAGGCCCAGCGCTACCCGGAGGACTTTGACGGCATCGTGGCGGGTGCGCCTGCCAACGACCTCCTTGTGCAGAACACGTTTCATCACGCGTGGCCCGCGGCTGTGAACGTCGATCCGAAGACCGGCGAGTACATCCTGCTGGCGAGCAAGCTGCCGCTAATCCACGCGGCTGTATTGAAGGCGTGCGATAGCATCGATGGTGTCACCGACGGGGTGATCGACGATCCGCGGGCCTGCCACTTCGATCCCATGACGATGCTTTGTGCGAAAGGCCAAGCCGCGTCGACCTGTCTCTCGCAGGCGGAGGCGACTGTCGTGCGCCAGATACACGATGGGGCGACCGATGCGAACGGCACCCATCTCGAGCAGCCCATCTCGCGTGAATGGGGTTCAGAACTGAATTGGAATTTGTTCGTGCCGGATACGGACGCCGGGCCGAGCGGAACCATCGGCTTCGTTTTGCCATTCCTGCGCTACCTCGACTACTTCAACGGCTCCAACCCTGGCGCCACGATTACCGACCTGAAGTTCACGATCGATTCCTTCGTGAAGACGGTGCAGACTTCAAACTATCTCGCGGCAACCGATCCCGACCTGCGTCAATTCGCAAGTCACGGCGGCAAGCTGATCTTGTGGCACGGCCTGGAAGATCAACACATCTCCCCGCAGTCGACGATTCAGTATTACCACGAGATGAGAAACCTCATGGGTCACGAGCGGGCCGAACAGTTTGCCAGGCTTTACCTGTTCCCGGGAGTCGCCCATTGCGGTGGCGGAAACGGGCCGAACGTTTTCGACATACTGACGCCGGTGATGGCGTGGACCGAGACCGGTACGAAGCCGGGCAAGGTGGTGGCGTCGATCGTGGACACCAGCGGTCAGACCACACGTACTCGCCCGGTGTATCCGTATCCGACCGTGGCCCGCTACACCGGCTCCGGCAGCACGGACGACGCAGCGAACTTTGTGCCGTACACGCCGCTAGGCGACCCGCACGTCAATTTGCACTGGGTCGGTGAGTGGCTCTATTCACCGGGCTATGAGGCCTCGTGCCAGGCTCAGGGCTCGCAGCTCGTCTGCAAGGGCGGCAACAACTGGAGCAGTTACCACAAGAGCCAGAGACGCTGGGAAGATAACCCTGATCAGTAGGGAGACGCTCAGCCGAGCTGACTTACGCTCCTGCTACCCGTCCGTCTTGCGAGGCGCGGCGGGTAGCAGGAGGCTTGATTGGCTGGCGGGCAACCCGCGTTTCGAGCATCGTCTGCATTTCGCGCGAGTAACTCCGCGTATCGCCCTTGATGATGCCGTCCGTAGTGAACTCAGATCTCAATCCGCTACCGTGTCAACCCGCGTTGCGCGCCTGATCGCGCGTCGCAACGTTCTTCGCTGACGGCGCTGCGGCGGTCGTGTGCGACGCCACCTCGTTCTGGGCAATGATTTTCGCGATCTCGGCGTCGGCTTGCGCACCATACTGCGCAAATACATCGGTGTGATAGGCCGTCGTGACCGCGGCGCCGAGTTGCGTGCCGGAATCGTCACGGGTATCGGTATCGACCTGCATCGATAGGCCGATACGCAACGGATGCGCTTCGAGTTCATGCTGATCGAGCTGGATACGCACCGGCAGACGTTGGACGATCTTGATCCAGTTGCCCGTGGCGTTCTGCGCCGGCAACACGGCAAAGGCGCTGCCCGTGCCCGCTGAGAAACCCACCACCCGGCCGTGGTATTTGACGCCGGAGCCGTACACGTCGGCCGTCAGCACGACGGGTTGACCGATACGCATATGCCTGAGTTGCCCTTCCTTGAAGTTCGCATCGACCCACACACCGTCGAGCGGCACGATCGCCATCAGCGGCGTACCCGGCGCGACGCGCTGGCCGACCTGCACCGAGCGGCGGGCGACATAACCGGTGACGGGTGCCGGCAACGTGTTGCGTGCGTAGTTCAGATAAGCGTCGCGGACCTTCGAGGCGGCGGCCTGCACATTCGGATGCTGTTCGATCGTCGTGCGGTCGGTCAGTGCGCGATTGGCTTCGGCCTGCTGGCGGGCAGCGTCGAGCGCGGCCTGGGCGACGTTCACCGCATCGCGGGCGTGGGCGATGTCTTCGGCAGACACCGCACCCGTGCCGGCGACGGCCTCGCGCCGGTGCAGATCGTCGTTGGCGCGCGCGAGATCCGCCGCGCGTTGGGCCACCGTTGCCGCATAGAAATTGTTGTTCACGTAAAGGCCGCTGACCTGCCGCACGGTCTGGCCAAGCGTCGCCTCGGCGTTCATCAGCGAGACTTTCGCATCGGCGCCGTCGAGCGTGACGACCGGGTCGCCCTGTTTGACGATCTGCGTGTCGTCCGCGTTGACCGCCACCACGGTGCCGGAGACCTGCGGTGTCAATTGCACCAGATTGCCGTTGACGTAGGCGTCGTCGGTCGACTGGTGATAACGGCCGTACGTGATGTAGTACGCGCTGTAGGCCGCGCCCGCTGCCACCACGGCCATGCCGAGGAACGCGAGCAGCAGCTTGCGCTTGCGTGGCGGGGTCGCTTCCGGCGCGTTGTCTGCGGGTGCGGCCGGTGCGGCGCTGGTGTGCCCGATAACTGCATCGGTGTCCGCCGTCTTGCGGTCGGACGTGTGGGTATCGCTCATTTCAGTTCTCCTGACGGGTGTGCGAACGTGCCGTATCAACGTGCGGCGACGACGGGGCTGGATTGCGCGGCAGCGTCCGCGCGACGGGTTTCATCTTTCGAGGTATCGACATAACCGCCGCCGAGTGCGGAAGCGAGTGCGATCTGCTGGTCGCGGCGGTTCATCTTCAGATCGGCAACGGCCTGATCGGCGTTCAGCGCATTCATGTCGGCATTGAGCACGGTCAGCTGATTGGTAAGACCGGCTTTGTATTGCGTGATCGCCAGTTGGTCGGCGCTGCGAGCGGCGTCTTGCGCGGCTTGCGCATCGACGAGTTGCACATCGCTCGAACGGATTTGCGCGAGTTGCGTGGCAACGTCGGTCAACGCGGTAATCAGCGTCTGGTTGTAACCGGCCACCGCATAGTCGAATTCGGCGTAACGACCCTTCAGTTGTGCGCGCAATTCACCGCCATCGAAGATCGGCAGATGGATCGCGGCGCCCGCCGAACCCGTGCGGCTCGCGGCGGTGAGGAACCGGCCGAACCCGAACGCGTCGAGACCCATGGCCGCGCTCAGGTTGATGTCCGGGTAGAACTCGGCCTTGGCTTCCTTCACCTCGTGCGTGAGCGCATCGACGCGCCAGCGGGCCGCGACGATATCCGGGCGGCGGCTCACCAGATCCGCCGGCAGGTTGTCCGGCAGACGCACTTCGTCGCCCACGCCGAGCGTCGGGCGCGCGATTGTCAGACCACGATCCGGACCTGCGCCGAGCAGCGCGGCCAACTGGTAACGCGTGCTCAGAATGCTGCCGTCGAGGGCCGCGAGACTGGCGCGGCTCGTGGCGAGATTCGCCTGCGCGGTTTTGCGCTCCACTTCCGTGTCGAGTCCGGTCGCGATGCGACCCGCCGTGATGCGGTCGATCTGTTCGCGGCGCGTAACCTCCTGCTGCGCGATGTCGCGCAGCGCATACAGGCGGGCAAACTGGTTGTAGGTACGTGCAATCGACGTATTCAGCGTGAGCTTGACGGCTTCGGCGTCAGCCTGGCTTGCCTCCACCTGCGATACGGCCGCCTTCAGCGCTTCCCGGTTCTTGCCCCACAGGTCGAGGTCGTAGGAAGCGCTCAACAGTCCCTTGTTCTCGGTCTGCCACGAGCCGGCGTAGGGCGGCGGCACGAGCGCGTTGCCGCTGTACTGCTGGCGCGTGAGCGAGTAGTTCGCGTCGACGCGCGGCAGCGTGCTGGCCTTCGCGGTTTCGCTGAACGCCTGCGCTTGGGCGACCCGGGCGCGGGCCTGTTCGAGCGTCGGGCTACCCTTGAGGGCTTCGGCGAGCAGTGCCTTCAACTGCGCGTCACCGAACTGGTTGGCCCAGTCCGCCGCCGGCCAGTGACCGCTTTCGGCCGGCAGGCTCTGCGTGGTTTCGAAGTGCCGCGGCTCGGCCATCTGCTTGTCGCTGTGGATGCCGGCGTAGTTGGCGCAGGCGGAGAGCACGGCGGCGAAGATTACGGACACGCCCAGTTTCATCGCACGGGAGGCGCTGCCGGTTTGAGAAAACTGTTTATTCATTTTCTGACCTATCAGGTAATTGGGCAAAAAAAAGCGGACCTGCTTGACCCGGCTCATTCGCCGATGAACTTGCGAAGCAGGCGACGCAGCTCGTCGAACTCGGCACGGGTGAACTTCTTCAGGCGCGCGTTCAGCACTTGCGGTGCGATTTCCGGAATTCGGACGGCAAGTGCTTCACCCTTTTCCGTCAGCGTTAGATTGACCACGCGGCGATCGTCGACGCTACGCGAACGTTCCAGCAAATCCTTCGTTTCCAGCTTGTCCAGCGTGCGCGTCATGAGCCCCGTGTCTATGCCGAGCAACTTCGACAGTTCGAACGGTGTTGCCGCGACGCCGCGACTGAGTGACAGCACAATGCCCATCTGCTGGCTGCCGATGTCGAGGTCCTTGAGGGCCGCGTCCATCTCCGCCGTAATCATGTTGCGCGCCTGGGTCAGCGTGAGGCCGACGCTATCCGTAAGCATGAAACTTTCCTTCGTGTAGTGGTCCATGGTGCTCTCCTGTTTGTTGATTTTAACAATAGTTGCATAGTCAGATATATTCAAGAAGATTCTTGAACCCCACTCTTCGCGGCGGGTTGTTTTCCCGTCCACCGATCAATGACCGCCGGCGCCTGCTGCGCCCGCGCTCGCGCCCTTGCCGGGCTTCGTCACCCAGATCAGCGGGATGATCACGATGAAGATCACCGCCGACAGCCAGAAGATGTCGTTCAGGCCGAGCATGGTGGCCTGCTGGTTCAGTGACGCTTCGAAAAACGCCAGCGCTTTTGGCGTGGCGGCGTTGAGCGTCGTCTGCAGCGAGGCGATAGCGTCGACGAAATTCGGGTTGTTCACGCTCGTCTGTTCAACCAGTTGGGCGTGATGCAGGATCGTCCGGTTGTTCCAGCCGGTGCTCATCAGCGACGTCCCGACCGCGCCGGCGAACACCCGCACGAAGTTAGACAGGCCCGCGGCCGCGGGAATCTTGTCGGGTGACAGCCCCGACAGGATGATCGCGGTGAGCGGCGTAAAGAAGAGGGCGGTGGGAATGCCTTGCAGCAGCGTCGGCAGCACCAGGGTATAGGGATCGACGCCCGTCGTGTAATGCGAGCGCATGAAGAACACGCCTGCAAAGCCAAGGAAGGCCAGTGTCGCGAGCACCCGCATATCCGACTTCGGCATGATCTTGCCCAGCACCGGCGCGAGGATCACCGCGAAGATACCGAGCGGCGCCGTCACGAGCCCCGCGTCGACCGAGCGGTAGCCGAGAAAGCCCTGAATCCACTGGGGCAGGATCACCAGATTCGCAAAGAACACCGCATACGCCACCGAAATCGCCACTGTGCCGCCCAGGAAATTGCGTTGGGCAAAGAGCCGCAGGTTGACGATCGGCTTTTCCTCGGTCAGCTCCCAGATCAGGAAAAACACGAAGCTGATCAGCGCGAACACGCTCAGCGCCCAGATCACCGGGGAATTGAACCAGTCGAGGTCCTTGCCCTTGTCGAGCATGATCTGCAGCGACGCGACCCACGCGATCAGCGAGATCAGGCCGACCTTGTCTATCGGCAGTTTGCGGGCGGGCGTTTCGCGGTCGCGGTAGACCGCCCAGATCGTCCCGGCGGCGAACAGCCCCACTGGAATGTTGATGTAGAAGATCCACGACCAACTGTAGCTATCGGTAATCCAGCCGCCTAACGCCGGCCCCGCGATCGGCCCGACTGTTGCCGTCATCGCCCACAGCGACAGCGCGCTCGAACTCTTCTCCTTCGGGAACGAGCCGAGCAGCAACGCCTGCGACAGCGGCACGAGTGGGCCGGCCACCGCGCCCTGCACGATGCGGGCGGCGAGCAGCACCGGCAGGGTGGGGGCCATGCCGCACAGCCAGGACGAAAAGACGAACAGCAGGATCGCCCAGACGAAAAGCTTCACCTGTCCCACACGCTGAGTGAGCCAGCCGGTCAGCGGGATCGACACGGCGTTGGCCGCGGCGAACAGCGTGATCACCCACGTGCCTTCGTCGACCGATACGCCGAGATTGCCCGAGATCGTCGGAATCGCCACGTTGGCGATGGACGAATCCAGCACGTTCATAAAAGTGGCCAAGGCCACGGCGAGCGTGCCGAGCACGAATCTCGCACCGGTTAGAGGCGCCGGCGCGCCGGGTTGTGTCGACGGGTTCATCTTGCGTCCTGTAAGTTGATCCAGAGGTCAGCTACCCACTCGCCGGCAGCCGAATTTATCTGATAAGTCAGATAGTTGAGCAAAAAAATAAGCCCATCCCTCAGGGAATCTGCACGACAGTACGCGCAGGCCCCCTGACCTAGGCTGGGTGGACGGCGTGGTTCGTTGCCGGCCGTATTTCTGATGAAACATTATCTGATGATGCAGATATATTCAAGGATTTTTTATGTTGAGGTGTCACGGTTGCGTTGCGGCCCGCCTCGCGGGCGATGAATGGCTGCCGAAGACGCGCGGCGTCGATGCGTATTTCCTCGACCCGGCAGCGGCGTTGGAAAGACCGGACACGGCAGTTCAACCGGTCTTGTCGGCCACGCTGAAATTCCGCGTTCACCCGCCCCACTCATCAAGAGTCGGCAGCCCCGGCCCGCCGGCGTGTAAACTGCTGACTTTTTTGATTCTGGTGGTATGGTGCAAGTCCCACAGCGCACAGCTTTCAGCGGCCCGACGCTCATACGCTTACTTGCGCGCCTGACGGACATCGATGTTGCCGAATCCAGACAATCGCTCTCGGACCGGCTGAGCCAATGGCTCGGCTGGACCGACGCGATCGCGCTGTCCACGGCACTGAACGGCAATCCGCCTGCCGCAGCCTCCGGCGCGCGAGCCAACGGCCACGCCGAAGAGAACGAGTGCGCCCGTGTGCGCACCTCATTGGCGAATGCCATCGCCGGCGATAGCGCGTTCGCCGCCGCCAGGCGGCGCGGGTCCGCGCAAGCGCCCCTGCAGGACGCCCCTGTGGATGCGGCCGTCGACTACGCGGTTTTTCGTCAGCGCTATCTCTCCATGCAGCAGGCGATGGAGACGAGTATCGGCAACCTGCGCGGCCGCCTGCGGGGAATGCTGGCCACCAGGACGCCTGGCATGGCCCGGCTCGCGGCGGTGGATGCCGTGATGGAGCGCGCGCTGAGCGCGCGCGAGCAGAGTCTGCTGGGCGCGGTGCCCGGGTTGCTCGGCGGGCATTTCGAGCGTTTGCGCCAGGCCGGGCTGGAGACGCTGGCCGACGCTCAAGCCTGCGGCGCCGGCACAACGGTCACGCCCAACGCATGGCTGGACGTGTTCCGCAAGGATATGCAGAGCGTGTTGCTCGCCGAATTGGAAGTTCGTTTTCAACCGGTCGAAGGGTTGCTCGCGGCCCTTCGCACCAGCTAACTGGGACGCTATGTCCAGAAATCTTTTGAATCTTGTTGTTTTTGTTGTTGGTCTGGCTGCTGTGTGCTGGATCGGCGCCGGCTACGTCGGCTCGAACCCGCTGGCGCTGGCCGTCACTCTCTTGGTCGGCGCCTGCTACCTGGCGGGCGCGCTCGAGCTGCGACGCTACAGCGAGGCCACTTCCGCCCTGGCGCGTGCTGTCACGGGCCTGTCCGAACCACCGCTCAGCCTGGGCGCCTGGCTCGACCCGTTGCATCCGAGCCTGCGCAATGCGGTGCGCCTGCGCATCGAGGGTGAGCGCGTGGCCTTGGCCGGCCCGGCGATGACGCCGTATCTGGTTGGCTTGCTGGTGTTGCTGGGCATGCTGGGCACGCTGCTCGGCATGGTGGCGACCCTGCGGGGCACCGGCATGGCGCTGGAAAGCGCGACGGACTTGCAGGCTATCCGCGATTCGCTGGCCGCGCCGATCAAGGGGCTGGGATTTGCGTTCGGCACTTCGATTGCGGGCGTTGCCACCTCCGCCATGCTCGGGCTACTTTCCGCGTTGTGCCGGCGCGAGCGGATCCAGGCAGCGCAGATGCTCGACGTGAAGATCGCGACGACATTGCGCATCTATTCGCAGACCCATCAGCGCGAGGAAAGCTTCAAGCTTCTGCAGCGGCAGGCCGACGTGATGCCCACGCTGGTCGACCGGCTGCAGACGATGATGGCGGCTATCGAACAACAGAGCCTGGCCTTGAACGAGCGGCAGATCGCCAGCCAGGACGCCTTCCATGGCAAGACAGAGGCCGCTTACACCCGCCTTGCTTCCTCGGTGGCGCATTCGTTGAAGGAGAGCGTCGCCGAAAGTGCCCGCGTCGCCGGCGCGGCGCTGCAGCCGGTCGTGGAGGCCACGATGGCGGGTCTCGCGCGTGAGACGGCCTCGTTGCACGACACCGTCACGCACGCCGTGCAGCGGCACCTGGATGGGCTGTCGAGCGGCTTCGAGGCGACCACCACGACCGTCGCGGATATCTGGAACCAGGCACTGGCGGGGCACCGGCGATCGAGCGAGGCGCTTGTCCAGGACCTGCGTACCTCGCTGGATCGCTTCACCGAAACCTTCGAGCAACGCTCGGCCGGCCTGCTCGATGGCGTCTCCGTGCGCCTGGAAGCTACGGCGGGCAGTGTGTCGGAGGCGTGGAACCAGGCGCTGACGCGGCAAGAACACGCCGGCGAGAAGCTGGCAAGCCACAACCAGCAAGCCCTGGCGGCCGCTGCGGCGACCTTCGAGCAGCACTCGGCGTCGCTGCTACGCAGCGTGGGCCAGTCGCACGCGGACTGGCAGGCGGAATTGGCTTCGCGCGACGAGCAACGGCTGGCCGCGTGGACCGGGACGCTCGGTTCGATGGCCGCTGCATTGAGCAAGGAATGGGAGCAGGCGGGTACGCGCACCGCGAGCCGCCAGCAGGAAATCTGCGAAACGCTCGCGCAGACCGCACGCGACATATCGGCCCAGACGCAGGCGCACACGAGCAACACGATCGCCGAGATCGACCGGCTCGTGCAAGCTGCTGCGGAGGCCCCGAAGGCCGCGGCGAACCTGCAGGCGGAATTGGCTTCGCGCGACCAGCAACGGCTGGCGGCCTGGACCGAGACGCTCGGTGCAATGGCCGCTACGTTGAGTCGCGAGTGGGAGCAGGCGGGTACACGCACCGCGAGCCGCCAGCAGGAAATCTGCGACACGCTGGCGCAGACCGCACGCGACATATCGGCCCAGACGCAGGCGCACGCCAGCGACACGATCGCCGAGATCTCCCGGCTCGTGCAAGCCGCGTCGGAAGCCCCCCGGGCTGTGGCCGAAGTCGTCGCCGAATTGCGCCAGAAGCTCTCCGACAGCATGGTCCGCGACACCGCGATGCTGGAGGAGCGCAGCCGCCTGCTGGCAACGCTGGAAACCCTGCTCGATGCCGTGAATCATGCCTCCACTGAGCAGCGCTCGGCCGTCGACGCGCTGGTCGCGACATCGGCGGATCTTTTGGATCGCGTCGGCAGGCAGTTCACCGACAAGGTCGAGCTCGAGACCGGGAAGCTGGGCGCTGTTGCCGCGCAGGTCACCGGCAGTGCGGTCGAGGTGGCGAGCCTGGGTGAAGCATTTGGCGTGGCCGTCCAGTTGTTCGGCGAGTCGAACGACAAGCTGGTGGCCCACCTGCAGCGTATCGAAGCCGCGCTGGACAAGTCCCTCGCGCGCAGTGACGAACAGCTTGCCTATTATGTGGCGCAGGCGAGAGAAGTCATCGACCTGAGCATGATGTCGCAGAAGCAGATCGTCGAAGACCTGCAGCAGCTCGCCGGCCAGCGGGCGTCCGCCGGAGCTGAAACGGCATGAGCGAGGAAATCGACGGCGGCGCGGAGACGACTGCGCCGATATGGCCCGTCTTCGGCGACCTGATGTCGGTGCTGCTGGGCGCCTTCATGCTGATCCTGGTGGGCGTCATCGGCGTGCAGCTGGAACTTTCGAGCAGGCTTGCGCAAGAGGTCAAGCAGCGGCAGATGGAAACGCAGCGCCGCAAGACCTTGGAGCAGGCACTGGCAGGGCCGCTGGCAGCGGGCCGGGTGACGCTGGTCAACGGGCGCATCGGCATCAACGGCAGTGTGTTGTTCGCGCTGAACTCCGATCAATTGCAGCCCGAAGGCCGGGAGCTACTGAAGAGCCTGGCCGGCCCTCTGTCCAACTATCTCAAGGCCCGCGACGAAATCCTGATGGTGAGCGGCTTTACCGACGACCGGCAAGTGCGCGACGGCAACCATCGCTTTGCCGACAACTGGGAGCTGTCGGCCCAGCGCGCGTTGACCGTGACCCGTGCGTTGATCGATGCAGGGGTCCCCGCCTCCTCGGTGTTTGCGGCCGCGTTCGGCTCCGGGCAGCCCGTGAGCTCGAATGCCAACGACGAGGGACGGGCCAGGAACCGGCGAGTGGAAATAGCCCCTGTCCCGAGGCCGTCGACCGCGACGGTGAAGCCCCGTGAGTAGTGGCGGTAGTGGCGTGACAAGCGGCGCCCGGGCGAAGCTCGACGCATGGCGCGAGCAGGGCGCCGATCGCCTGGATCCCATCCGCTTTCATTTCATCGAGGCGCTGGACCGGCGGGCGGGCGGCCACAGCGGCGAGGCGCGACGTATCCTGGACGCCAGGCTGTCCAAACTGCTCGACGCCTATGCCGACGCTCTCGAGAGCGCCGCATTCAGGACTCGCGATGCCGGCCGCGAGGCATCGCGAGGCGTGCCCGCTCGCGGAGCGCTTGCCGGACTAGTCGATTACATCGCCAGCCATGCGCCGGCGGATGGCGGCGGGCCCGCAGCGGGTAACGTTGCGGGTAACGTTGCCCCGGCCGTGCCCCGGTCCGCCTCCTACCCGGAACTGGAGATGCTCGATTACTTCAGAGCACTCTCGTCCAAGGTCAGGGCGGAGAGGCAGGTGCGGCAGTCGCTGGAACAAGTGCCCGGGAATGCCGGTCCGCTCAACTCGAGTAGCCTCGTGCACCGGTCGCTCTCGCTGATGCGCGAGCTGTCGCCAGGTTATCTCCAGCAGTTCCTGTCGTACGTCGACGCCTTGTCGTGGATCGAGCAGATGAACGGCGGCGGCGCCTTGGCAAGTAAAGATGCGCCTCGCGCGGGGAGCGCCAGAAAGAGTGCTCGGGGCAAATCACGCTAGCGGCGTGAGTGCGGATCGGTATCGACGCCTGTCTTCGTCGCGTTGAGGGAAACATGGCAGTAGAATGCCCCGAAACACAGGGAGGCTGAGCGATGGCTAAGACGATGAGTGTGAATATCGAACAGTTGCGGCCGTTGCAAGCGACGGTCGGCATGATCGAGGTCGACGCGAAAAGAAAACACCTTTTGGCGATGAATGAAAAGGCTTTGAAAGCGTTCCTGAAAGGCGCGCCTATACCGACGGTGATTGGCAAAAATGACCGTCACTACGTCATCGATCATCACCATCTGGCTCGTGCACTGTGGGATGGAGGGATCACGAAGGCGTTCGCCTCGGTGGCGCAAGACCTGTCGGACCTTCCAGACAACAAGTTCTGGGACACGGTCATCGCGAAGCAGTGGGTTCATCCTTACGATGAGCGCGGCATCCTGCGGGCACTGTCTGCGATCCCGGAAGAGGTCTCAGGGCTCACGGACGACCCCTACCGGAGTCTGGCGGCCTTTGTCCGGGATGCCGGCGGCTATCTGAAAACGCCCGAACCGTTCGCCGAATTCCAGTGGGCAGAGTTCTATCGAACGCGTATTCCTATGTGGACGAACGAACTCCAGTTCAAAGCCGCAGTTGAGCAGGGCGTCCACCTCGCGTGGAGTCCTGACGCACGGACGCTGCCGGGTTTTACGTTGCGAAGCCGGAAATCCAGCTAGTTCCTGGTCAGGGGCGTTAGCCGCGATCCAATGATCGCGGTTCCCGTTGCCTGATTCGCTGACCAATGCTTCGGCATTCTAACGACTCTGATTAAACAGAGCTTGAACGCCTGGCTCCCCGTTTTGCGACTGACCCGACGCTCGTCGTGTCATCCAGCTTGTCATAACGGATGGCGAGATCCATGGACTGACGGAACATGTCGGTCAAGCGATCGCCTCCACTCATCCTCTTTACAAACGTAAGTTTGGTGACCCACCGCCGAGATGGCGGTTGTGCTTTGTTGCATGCGCAACGGCCTTAACTTCGTAAGGTACCCATCACGGTCCATTAACGCCCCGTCGTTAGCATGGCTTCATTCGCTGATCACCATGCCGTCATTCAAAACAAGGATGCAGAAACATGCAACGGGTACGTTCAGGGTTCCGCAAGAAACCACTCACGCAGTTCGTTCTGGCCTCGCTCTGCGCTACCGGCGCACAGCTTTCATTTGCGCAGACTTCAGGGGATCTCGGCTCAGTAGAGAGCACGGCAGTCGCGGCGCCTTCAACCGGCGCCACGGCTTCGGGCAATCCGCAATCGGCGCCGGCTCAGGCGCCGACCCAAGGCTCGCTGAGCGCGACCGAGCCGAAGTCGATCATTAGCCGGCATTACATCGAAAACAGCACGTCGCCGACCGCAAACTATAGCGACATCATCCAGATCGCCCCGAGCGTGTCGAACATCGACCCCAACGGTCCGGGCCTGATGGAATCGCAAAGCCTGTCGATCCGCGGCTTCCAGGACGGTCAGTACAACGTGACCTTCGACGGTATTCCTTTCGGCGATTCGAACGATTTCACGCACCATTCGACGTCGTTTTTCTCGTCACGCAATATCGGTGGCATTGCGGTGGACCGCGGTCCGGGCGACGCGTCGCAAATCGGCTTTGCGACCTTCGGCGGCACGATCGCGGTGCAGTCCGTGGAACCCTCGCTGACGCCGAAATTCACGGTTTTCGGCTCGTACGGCAGCTTCAACACGTGGCTGAGCGGCGCCGAGTTCAACACGGGTGACATGCAGCAGTGGGGCGACGCACGTGCGATCGTCGGCTACAACCATATCGCCAGCGACGGCTATCTGACCAACGCCGCACAGCGCCGCGACAACGTCTTCTTCAAGCTCGAAAAACCGCTAGGCGACAATACGCTGCTCACTTTGTATGCGGACTACAACCGCATCCATCAGAACGTGTCGCTCGGCGCGACGGCCGCGCAGATCCATCAATTCGGCCCGGACTACGGCCTGAGCGGCGATCCGGCGAGCCAGTCGTACTACGGCTATAACTTCGACCGCATCAACACGGACTTCGAGTACATCGACCTGAAGACGAAGCTCGCCGGCTGGAAGCTCGAAAACAAGCTGTACACCTACGCTTACTATCACGACGGCTTCAACGGTCTGGATCCGAACGGCGAAACGCCGAACGGCACCACCTTCGGTCCGAACAACGTGCCCGGCCAGCAGATGGCCAACAACTACCGCGCGTTCGGCGACATCGTGAATGCCGAACGGGAGATCGGGCCGGGCAAGCTGCAACTCGGCGCATGGATCACGCACCAGTCGAATTTCCGCGACAACATGAACGTGGACGATTCGCTGAATTTCGCGCTCGAGCAGCTGAACTTCACGATGCACGACACGTTCCTCACGTTCGAGCCGTTTATCCAGTACGAGTGGCAGTTGCCGCACGGGCTGACCGTGACGCCGGGCGTCAAGTACGTGTCGTTCAATCGCAATATCGACACGCCGCTCGATCAGGGCTCCGGCGCGGCGGTGAACTTCAGCCATACGTGGACAAAGGTGCTGCCGTCGCTGACGCTCCATGAGCAGATCAACCCGAACTGGAGCGCGTACATCCAGTATGCGCAAGGTTTCCTCGCGCCGAACCTCAATGTGTTCTATGTGCAGAATCCGTCCGTTTCCGGCCAGCCCGACCCCGAGCAGACCGATAACTACCAGATCGGCACCACGTACAAGACCGACCGCCTGACGGTGTCGGCCGACCTGTACTACATCAACTTCCGCAATGCGGTGACGAGCCGCGTCGTCGGCGGCAACGCGACATTCTCGAATGCGGGCGGCGCGGTCTACAAGGGCTTCGAATCGGAAGCCACCTTCTATGCCGGACTCGGTTTCAGCCTGTACGGCAACCTGACCTTCAATTCGGCCAAGCAGAAGAACACCAACACGTGGATGCCGAACGCACCGCAATCCACGGCCGCACTGGGCGTGATCTATGAACGCGGTCCGCTTTACGGCTCGCTGATCACCAAGTTTGTCGGCCATCAGTTCGGCGATACCGGCGATACGCAGCCGATCGGCGGTTTCACCGTGACCAATCTCTCCGCCGTCTACACGATCAAGAGCCCGGCCCCGTGGATGCACAACACGCGTATCGGCCTCGAACTCGACAACCTCTTTAACCGCACCAGCATCGACGCGCTCGCCGGCTATACCGCCGCCGCCGGCACGCCGCTGTACTGGACGATTCCCGGCCGCGCGGTTGTCGCCTCGCTGTCCACCGACTTTTAACTGGAGATTGATTCAATGAACGCCGACACCTTGCTGCATCTCGCGAACGATTCCGGCGGCGTGCTGTATGTGATTGCCGCGATGCTGTTCGTCGCGCTGACGATCATCGTCGAACGCTTCTGGTTCCTGCAACGCGTCGCGGCGTGCGGCCATGCCGCGCTCGATCAGGTCGACCGGCTCGACCAGCTCGACGCCGCGACGCTCGGCGGACTCGCGGAGCAATACCGCGACTTGCCGATTGCGCGGATCTTCTCGACGGCAGTGCGTCTTCAGGCCACGCACAATCGCGAAGAACTCGATGCCCGCTTCGAGGAAGTCATCATGCGCGAAGCGCCGCGTATCGACCGCCTGCTGTGGGTGCTCGACACGATCGTCACGCTCGCGCCGCTGCTGGGCCTGTTCGGCACGATCATCGGCATGTTCAACGCGTTCCAGGTGCTGTCGAACCCGGGCAACGCGCCGACTCAAGTGACCGGTGGCGTCGCCGAGGCGCTGATCGCCACCGCGTCGGGGCTCTTCGTCGCGATGATCGGCCTGGTGTTTTTCAACGGCCTGCATAACCGCGTGCGCGCGGTCGTGCATCAACTCGAAACGCTGAAGGCCGCGCTCGTCAACCGGATGGCCGGCGCCTCGCACGAGCACGCGAAAGCCGAGCGCGACGTTCCGCGCGCCGTCGCCGGGAAGCTCGTGTCGCAAGGGGCGTGACGATGAAGTATTTCGAAGCGCGCAAGGCTCGCATCGAGATCATCCCGATGATCGACATCATGTTTTTCCTGCTGGTGTTCTTCATCATGATCACGCTGCACATGATTCCGAATGCCGGCTTGAAGACACAGTTGCCGTCGAGCGCGAGCACGCAGTCGTTGCCGCCCGCGAAAGTGATGGTCACGTTGTCGGACGACGGCGCCGTCTCGGTCGACGGCCGCACGCTGACGCCCGCGCAACTCACGGCGATGCTGTCGGCGCGGCCCGATGCGTCGCATACGGTGGTGACCATTGCAGGGTCGAAGGAGGCGCGGATCCAGAACCTCGTCGGCGTGATGGATGCGTGCCGTGCAGCCGGCGTCTCGCAGATCGCGCTCGCCGCGCAGCCGGTAGCGAAGTGATATGGCGACGATTCCCGCTCACGTCACCCAGCCGGAACGGCGGCGCATCTATCTGGCGGCTGCAATTGCGTTGATTGCCGAGCTGGGTGTGTTCGCCGGCGCGTTTGTCATGTTGACGCACAAGCAGGCGCCGCCACCCGAGCCGCCGGTGACGATGCTGTCGCTCGCGTCTGCTCCGGCTGCGCAGCCGGTTGCGCCGCAGCCTGTTGCATTGCCGCGGCCCCAGCCGCCGGTGCGTCCGGTCACGCCCGTGCATCACGTCGAACATGTCGCGCCGCCGCGCCCGGCGCCGCGTGCTCCGGCGCCGCCCCCGCCGACACCGGCGCCAACGCCGGTCATGCCATCCGCCGCGCCGACCGACGCGCCGCCCACGCCGCCACCGCCACCGCCGGCGCCCGCGGCGGCACCTGCCGCGCCGGCCGCACCCAGTGCGAGCTTCGAGAGCGCGTTGCGCGCGGCGATTCAGGCCGCGTTGCAGTACCCGGAATCGGCGCGCATGGCCGGCATCGCCGGTCGTACGCGGGTTGCTTTTCAGTATCGCGACGGCGTGGTGTCCGACGTGAAGGTCGTCGTCTCGAGCGGTGTCGGCTTGCTGGATCGCGCCGCGCTCGCCGCCGTCAGGGATGCCGCCTGTCCGAAACCCGACCCCGCCTACGCCGGCAAGACCTTATCCGAACAACTGTGGGTTACCTTTAATCTCAACGAACACGAATGAAACAGATTCTTTCCGCCATCACGACTGTCTTCGCGCTTTCCGCCACCGGCACCGCGCTCGCCGCTGCGCTGCCGACCGGCGCACCGGTGCAGCATGTGCTGCTGATCAGCGTCGACGGTTTGCATACCAGCGACCTCGCCAATTTTGTTCAAGCGCATCCCAATAGCGCGTTAGCGAAATTATCGAAGCAAGGCATCGACTACACGAACGCTCACACTGTCGAGCCCGCCGATTCGTTTCCCGGCCTGCTGGCGCTCGTCACCGGCGGCACGCCCGCGGTAACCGGCGTGTATTACGACGACTCATACGATCGCGTGCTCGCCGCGCCGGGCAGCGATTGCAGCCGGCCCGGCACGCGCGTTCGCTACGACGAATCGCTCGACAAGAGCGCCGCCGACGGCCACGATACGATCGACCCGGCGAAGTTGCCGCGCGACCCGCAACACGGCTGCGCGCCGGTCTATCCGCATGCCTTCCTGCGCGTCAACACGATTTTCGAGGCAGTGCGCGAGGCCGGCGGTTATACCGCGTGGACCGACAAGCACCCGACCTACGAACTGGTCGAAGGGCCGTCGGGCCGCGGCGTCGACGATCTGTTCCTGCCGGAAATCGGCGCCAACTACGAAGGTCTCAGCAATGTCGCGACCCGCGAGATCACGGGTTCGCTCGCGCGTACCGAGGATTACGACGACATGAAGGCGCGCGCGGTCGTCAACGAGATCGATGGGATGACGCACGACGGCAGCCAGCACGCGCTCGTGCCGAGCGTGTTCGGCCTGAATCTGCAGGCTGTGAATGTCGCGCAGAAACTCTACGGCTATCGCGACGCGGAAGGCAGTCTGACGCCCGGCGTCGATCGCGCGATCGGACACGCTGACCATCTGATCGGCCAGTTCGTCAGCGAACTCGAGCGGCAGCATCTGGGCGACGACACGCTGGTGATCGTGACCGCCAAGCACGGCAACGGCCCGATCGATCCCGCGCGGCTCAACAAGATCGACGACCGCCGCTTGCAGAAGGTGATCGACGACGCCGCACCGGGCGCGCTCGCGCAACTGACGACCGACCACGGCGCATTGATCTGGCTGCACGACGGGTCGGCTACCGCACGCGTGAGCGCGGCGCTGCGCGCCCACGCGCAGGCGCTGGGCATTGCCGAGGTGCTGGGCGGCGAGCAGCTCGCGCTGCGCTTTCCCGCGCCGTCGCAGGACAGCCGCACGCCGGACATCGTCGTCGTATCGCGCGACGGTGTCATATTCGCGCCACCGAAGGATGGCAAACTCGCCGAGCACGGGGGTTTTCATCACGACGACACCGCGGTGGCGTTGCTGCTCGCCAGTCCGCATCTTGCCGAAGCAGGCCGTCACGTCACCTACCCCGTTTCGACGACCCAGGTCGCGCCGACCATTCTGGCGGCGCTCGGCCTGCCGCCCGCCGCGTTGCAGGCGGTCGCGCAGGAGGGCACGGCGGTGCTGCCGGCCGCGAACTGGGCCCCGGCGCGGCAACTGGCTCAAGATCAGCGAGGAACGCATCCACTTGGCAAGTGAACTGCCGCTTACCCGTCTACGCGGGACAACGCCGCACGTGCTGGTCGTCGAGGACGATCAGCATGTCGGCATGGAAATCACCGCGGTGCTCGAAGACTTCGGTTTCGAGGTCGAGGTCGTGCCGACCGGCCACCACGGTTTCCTGCGCGCGCTGAACGGCGACTTCGACGTGGTGGTGCTCGACCGGATGCTGCCGGATATCGACGGCCTGTCGATCCTGTCGACCTTGCGCAACGTCGGCAAGCGCACGCCGGTGCTGATTCTGAGCGCGCTCGGGGCGGTCGACGAACGCGTGCGGGGCCTGCGCGCCGGCGGCGACGACTACGTCACCAAACCGTTCGACGGGCTCGAACTGACCGCACGCCTGAACGCGCTGCTGCGCCGCCATTCGTCGGTGGCCGAGGCGTCGAGGCTGTGCGTCGGCGACCTCAGCCTCGACCCGGACACGCGCGTGGTCCAGCGTGCCGGCCAGCCACTCGAACTACAACCGCGCGAGTACAGCCTGCTCGAGTACCTGATGCGGCATGCGGGCCAGGTCGTGACGCGCGCGATGCTGTTCGAGTCGGTGTGGAACTATCACTTCAATGCGCAAACGAATGTGGTCGATATGCATATTTCCAATTTGCGCCGCAAGGTCAGTCTCAACGGGCGGTTGCCGGCGATGATCGTGACCGTGCGCAATGCCGGCTACATCATTCATGCAGACAGCTAGCCGCGCTTTGCGGGTGAATTCGCGGACGAATTCACGGGTCAATTTCAGCAGCGTCGGCTGGCTGCTGACTGTGTTCGTCAGTTCGGCGATCGCGCTCTTTGCGCTGCTGTACTGGCTGACGAGCAGCTATCTGCTTCATGAAGTCGACGAGCGGCTGCTCGGCGAGGTTGCGGAATTTCACTCGATTGGCCGGGCCGAAGCCATCTCGAACATTGCTGCGCTGAGCCGGCGCGACGTCGCCAATAGCCGGCCGTATGGCGTGTTCGACGCGAACGGCGCACGGCTCGCCGGCAATGTCGCGGCGTTGCCAAAGGAGCCGGATCGCAAGCCGTTCAACTACACCCAGGCGGTCCGCGACGGCAAGACGGAGATCACCGGCCATTACCGCGGCATCATCGTGCCCACCACGAGCGGCGTGCGGATCGTCGTCGGCCATTCGATCGACGAGATCATCGTCTTCGACCAGACGCTCGTGAAGACGCTGTGCGCCGGCGTGATGCTGACGACCCTGCTGGCCGTGGTCTGCGGCGCCGCGCTCAACCGCATGTCGAACCGGCGCATCCGCGCGATCAGCGAAACCAGCCGTGAAATCATCTCGGGCAAGCTGAACCGGCGTTTGCCGACGCGCGGCACGAGCCACGATCTTGACCGGCTCGCCGCGATCGTCAATACGATGCTCGACGAGATCGAGCGGCTTGTCGAAGAGGTGCGCGGCGTGTGTGGCGCGATTGCGCACGATCTGCGCACGCCGATGACGCACTTGCGCGCGGGACTCGAACGGGCGAGCCGGCGCGCGCGAACGACGGGCGATTACGCCGCCGCGATCGACAGCGCGATCGCGCAATCGGACGTTGTGCTCAACCGCTTCACGGCGCTGCTCAGAATCGCGGAAATCGAGGCGGGCGGGCGTCGCGCAAGCTTCGGACCGGTGTCGCTCGATACCGTCGTGCGCGACGTCGTCGAGCTCTATGAGCCGCTTGCGAATGCGCGGGGACTGTCGGTGTCGATGCAGGCGGCCGTGCCGGTGCACGTGATCGGCGATGTCGATCTGCTGTTCGGCGTGGTCGAAAATCTGCTCGACAATGCGTTGAAATTTACCCCGGCAGGTGGCGCCGTAGCGCTGGAAGTGCGCTGCGACGGGGACGTTGCCACGCTGCAAGTCGCCGACACAGGACCTGGCATCGAAGCCGGCGAACGCGAGGCGGTGTTCCGGCCTTTCTACCGGATTGGCGGCATAAAGGCGCAGGCGACGCCCGGGCACGGACTTGGCCTGAGTCTCGTCGCGGCGATAGCGCATTTACACGGCGCGCAGATTTCGATTGGCGACAACCTGCCGGGTTGCAAAGTGCTATTGGAGTTTGGCGAATATCAACGCTGACTCGCTCGCGAACGCCTTGACAGCGCGCGATCATCGTCTATAGTTCACCATATGGTGAAGTCTCCTGTAAATCAGCTCGATCGTACTTTTTCCGCCCTTGTGGACCCCACACGCAGGGCGATTCTCGCGCGTCTGGAGCAAGAGCCCGGCTTGTCGATCACGGAGATCGCCCGTCCGCTGCCGCTCAAACTCCCTGCGGTCATGAAGCACCTCGACGTGCTGAGCGACGCGGGTCTGGTGTCGCGCACCAAGCGTGGACGAACCGTGTCAGTGGAATTGATCGCAGGCCCAATGGAAGAAGCGATGGCCTGGCTGAAGCGCTACGAGCGGTTCTGGTCCGCCAGCCTCGATCGGCTCACCGACTTTGTGGAGGAGGATGACGAATGATCAAGGAGCAGCCGAGCCTGACCATTATCCGGCGCATCAAGGCGTCGCCGGCGAAGATCTACGCAGCGTGGACCCAGCCCGAACTGATGGCGCGGTGGTGGGGGCCCGACGGTGGGCCGGTGCTCAGCGCCGAAGCCGACCCGCGCGTCGGCGGGCGCTTTCGCGTGGTGTTTCAGACGCTGGACGGCGAAACGCACGATTGCGGCGGCGAGTACAAGGAAGTGGAAGCGGACCGGAAGCTCGTCTTCACCTGGGAGTGGGTCACCATGCCCGAGCGCCGGTCCCTCGTGACGATCAGGCTGCGTCCTGTCGCGGAAGGGACCGAACTCAATTTCACTCATGCCCAGTTCTTCGACGAGGTCGCGCGCGACAACCACTACGTCGGCTGGAACGGCGCGTTCGACAAGCTCGAAGCGTTCCTTGCCGAAGTGAACGGGACCGGTGACGCAAGCGCATAAGAGCGTGTCCCGGCAACACCGCCCGCGGTCCCCTTGTCCACGCCGCAAGATGTGATCTTCAAGTCAGATGCAACTCATGTCGAGGTCGATGATGAAGCTCTATTACGCTGAAACCCTGGCTCCCCGGAAAGCATGCGCCGTCGCCAAATATCTCGGCGTGCCGGTGGAATACGTCTTTGTCGATCTGAGGAAAGGCGAACAGACCGCGCCGGCCTATCTGGCGATCAACCCCAACGGCAAGGTCCCATGCCTGGTGGATGGCGACAAAAGCATCTGGGAGGCCGACGCGATCATCTGCCATCTGGCGCAGCGCGCGGGTTCAAGTCTTTGGCCAGCGGACGCACGCCAGACTGATGTCGTGCGTTGGCTCAGTTGGAATAGTCAGCATTTTTATCGGTATGGCGGATCACTTTACTTCGAACACCTTATCAAGCCGCAGATCGGGCTCGGCGACCCCGACCCGTCAGCGGTAGCGGAGGCGCAGGGCATGTTTCGCAAGTTCGCCGGCGTGCTCAATCAGCATCTCCAGGGCCGCAAGTGGCTGGTCGGCGATGACCTCACGATTGCCGACTTTTCCGTCGCCGTGACCCTTCCCTACGCCAAACGGGCGGCGATGCCTCTGGAAGAATTTCCGGAGGTTCAGCGCTGGCACGAGCAACTCAGCGCAATCGACGCATGGCGGGATCCGTTTCCGGCGAGACAGACCGCAAACGCATGAGTTTCTGCCCAGCTCGTCCTAACCCGCGCTTACTTTGCAAAGGATTGGAACATGGAAACGCACAGTGTTGTGTCACCGGATGAATGGATGAAGGCGCGGGTCGCATTCCTCGCCAAGGAAAAGGAATTGACGCATCGCAAGGACGCGCTGGCCGCCGAGCGGCGCGAACTGCCCTGGATGAAAATTGAAAAGGAATACGTATTCGATGGGCCCGATGGACAGGTCACGCTTTCGGACCTGTTCGACGGACGCAGCCAGCTCTTCATCAAGCACTTCATGATGGGTCCCGGCGTCGAGCACCAGTGCGTCGGGTGTTCGCTCGAGGTGGACCACATCGATCCGCTGCTGCCGCACCTCGAGAACAATGACGTGAGCTATGCCGCCGTGGCGCGGGCGCCAATCGCCGAAATAGAGGCGGTGCGTCAGCGGATGGGATGGCGCTTCCGGTGGGTGTCTTCCTCGCGCAGTGACTTCAACTACGATTTCAATGTTTCGTTCACAGCCGGGCAGGTCGCTTCAGGCAGAGCGCTCTATAACTTTCAGCTGGCACCGGACTGGGCCGCGGGAATGCAGGATCTCTCCGGCGATAGCGTCTTCTTCAGGAATGCGGCTGGCGAGATCTTCCTGACCTATTCGACATTCGGCCGTGGCGGCGAGCAGTTCCTTGGCATTTACGGGCTGCTGGACGTGATGCCGAAGGGCCGCAACGAGAACGGTCCGTTTCACTCGCTGGTCGATTGGGCCCGGCTGCACAACATGTATGGCCAGGGCGGAGTAGTCGAGAACAACGGCCGCTATCATGCCCCGGCGTGCGCCTGCGGCGTTCATACATAGGCTGAGCGATGTGCTGCGCGATCGTTGCGCTGGCGATGATCTTGCCGGGTCGCCTCTGAAGGAGCATGAGGCGCATGGCGTTGCCTACCCCATCGGCCGCACGCCGAACAACCACCCGTGAAGCACGAACGCAAACAAGGCCCATACAACAAGTCCGGAGACGATAACGATGCCGTCGCGTGCCGCGTTTGCCGGTGGATACGTCGTCCCTGCTAGCAGGTCGCGTCTGCGCGCGGCAATGAAATCGATGATGGCCCATAGCAGGAATGCGCCGAACAACACCACTGCTGACAGCGTGCCCGTCGCCAGCAAATGTGCGAAGGCCCACAGCAGCACGGCCAGAACCATCGGATGACCGAGCAGCGTCTTGAAGTGGTTGTTCGGGACATGCGCGGCAGGGAACAGGATGAACGCGACGGCGACCAACGGTATCGCTACGTGCCGCGCCCAGGTCGGCGGCGTCCACACTGACACGGGATGCGCGCGCGCCAATCCGTAGCCCCAGATGATCACCACCAGCCCGATGACAGAAACGATGGAGTAGATCGCCTTCCAGCGTTTCTCGCCAATCCGTGCGATCTGCGCGCTACGCCAGTCGTCGGCGAAGATCCGCACCGAATGCACGCCCAGAAACATCAACAATCCCAGAATCAGTATCGCCATGTCAGAGTCCACCGTGGATCGAGTTCAATTCGGTTTGTCGTAAGCAGGCGGCATATCGCCAACTTTCGCCGCCGGCCGTGAAAGCAGATCGCGATGCAATCACGCATCACAGGCAATCGTGCTTCGTAGCAAGCATAGGTGAAATTTACGCGCAGAGCTTGAGCATGGCATTCGAGCCGGCCATCACAACAGCGACGCAGCGAGCTTCGCGAAAGTGCGCTCATCCGTGCGATCGAAGGAAAGCGGCGTCACCGAGACGCGGCCCGAGGCCACCACAGCCGTTTCGCTATCCGGGTCGTTCGTGCGCGCGCCGCGTTGGAAACGCAGCCAATGGTAGGCCATGCCACGCGGATCGACCTGCGGCAGCACCTCGATATCTTCGACGAGTCCGACGCCTTGCTTCGTCGGCGTGAGCGGGCCGGCAGCCGCCGCGTCGACATCGGGGAAATTGATGTTCAGGCAGGTCGGAACTTCATGTTCGATCGCGAGCAACTGACGGATCACATCCGGCGCAAGCGCACGCGCGGTGTCCCAGCGCACCTTGTCGCGATCGCTGAAAGTCTGGCTCAAGGCGAACGACGGCAGGCCGAGTAACAGGCCCGTCATTGCCGCGCCTACCGTGCCGGAGAACATCGTCTCCACACCGAGATTGCCACCGCGATTGACGCCGGAGAGCACGAGCGTCGGCAGCGCGTCACGCATCAGATGACGCACGCCCATCACGACGCAATCGCCGGGCGTGCCCACGACGCCGAAACGCCGCTCGCCCTGGCGGCTGACCCGCAGCGGTGAATGCAGGCTGATCGAATGCGACGTGCCGCTCTGATCGTGCTCGGGCGCGACCACCCAGACTTCGTGTGCGAGCTCGGCGGCGACGGCTTCGAGCACGGCGAGACCGGGCGCGTCGATACCGTCGTCGTTCGTCAACAGTACGCGCGGCACTTTGGTTTCATAGGCAGACATCGTAGCAAGCTCCTCTCGATGGGTAGGGAAAGTTCCATTATGAAAGCCACCGCGCGGCCAGCGGCATCAGCACCGGCACGACGAACGCAGTGAACACACCGTTCAGGCCCATGCCGAGGCCGGCGAATGCGCCCATTGTCTACCATGCCTTATACACGTGCGTTCGGTAGCCACGAACGCGCTGACTAGACGCCGCTACCGAACAGCGACGTCTGCGTCTCCGGGCGTGGCGATTGCCGTGCCGGTTCCGCCTGCGACTCGTCGTCTTCCGCAGCAGCATTCATTTCCAGCGAAGTCTGTCCGGATTCGAGCGACAGCAGGAATTGTTTGTTCGCCAAGCCGCCGGCGAAGCCCGTCAGATCCCCGGAAGCGCCGATCACGCGATGACAGGGCGCGACGATCGAGAGTGGATTTTTGCCGTTTGCCGCCCCTACCGCCCGCACGGCTTTGACGTCGCCGATCTGCACAGCGATTTCCTTATAGCTGCGCGTTTCGCCGAACGGAATCGTCAACAACGCCTCCCAAACCTTCTTCTGGAAGCCGGTTCCTTCAAAGTCGAGTGCCAGGTCGAACCGGTTTCTCGTACCGGCGAAATATTCGTTCAGCTGCCGCTCGGCTTCGACGAGGATTGGCCGATCATTCGCTTCGACCATCGCATGCAGACGCACCCGGTTTGGTTTGTCGTTCTCCCACAGAATCGCGGTCAAGCGGTCGCCGTGTGCAACGAGCTTCAGCTTGCCGACGGGAGAGTCCATCATCTTGTACGCGTAGGTCATTTTGCTTAACTCCTGGCTAGTTGGCGGCGCAGATGGCGGGCCGCTAACGCGGGTTCGTGAACTCGCCATGAAATAGTGCCGATATTCGATAATTTAAACCACGGATTGTCTGAAGGCGCTTCGGATCTTGCTATTCAATTCCTCGCGTCTGTCTTCAGTGCGTGTTGGGGGGGATGCAATCCCCTTCAATCCATGGCTGTGCGCGCCGCAGATTAGAATCGATACCTTGGGCACGACGCTCAGCGGCAACCCTGACATCTTCTCTACGACTGTGACAAACACACTTGAACAACTGCGGGCCGGACAACTGACGGGGACCCGGCGACTTAAGCTGGCTTGCGGACTGAGCGAATTTCCACGCGAGATTTTCGATCTGTCCGACACGCTGGAAATCCTCGACCTGTCCGGCAATGCGCTTTCGGCGCTGCCCGCAGATTTGCCGCGGCTGAGCAAGCTGCGCATCCTCTTCGCCTCTGACAACCAGTTCGCCGAACTGCCGGAGATTCTGGGGCAATGCTCGCAATTGAGCATGATCGGCTTCAAGGCAAACCGCATACGCGAGGTGTCGGGCAGATCGCTTCCCGCTCAACTGCGTTGGCTGATCCTGACCGACAACGAGATTGAAGCGCTGCCTGCCGAAATCGGCAACTGTACACAGCTACAGAAACTGATGCTCGCCGGTAATCGCTTGCGGACGTTACCCGAGACGTTGGCCGCCTGCTCGCGGCTCGAACTCCTGCGTCTCGCGGCCAACAAGCTAGGCGGGCTGCCCGCGTGGTTGTTGCGGCTGCCGCGGCTTTCCTGGCTTGCGTATGCCGGCAATCCGTTTAGCGTTGCGCTGGAGACCGCAGCGCTGACCGACACGCCGATCGCCGAGATTCGCTGGGGCACGTTGAAACTCGAGGATCAGCTGGGCGAGGGCGCTTCCGGCGTCATTTACCGCGCGGAGTTTATTCGGACTACTGGGAGCACGTTCCAACCCGTTGCAGTCAAGTTGTTCAAAGGCACGGTGACCAGCGATGGTTTGCCGGACTGCGAGATGGCGGCTTGCATCCGTGCCGGCGATCATCCGAATCTGATTCCAGTGATGGGCAAAGTGAAGGACCATCCGACGGGCGCGCACGGGCTTGTGATGGAACTGATCGATCCGGAATTCAGAAACCTTGCCGGGCCGCCGAGCCTCGCGTCGTGCACGCGTGACGTCTACGGTCCGGACACCCGCTTCGATCTGACATCTGCGTTGCGCATTGCATATGGCATCGCTTCGGCAGCTTGCCATTTGCATCAGCAAGGCGTCATGCATGGAGACCTGTATGCCCACAATATTCTGCACTGCGGGCAAGGCCGCGCATTGCTGGGCGATTTCGGCGCGGCAGCTTTTTATGCGCCTGACGATCAAGTGCTTGGGCCCGCGCTTCAGCGGCTCGAAGTTCGGGCGTTTGGTTGTCTGCTCGAGGAATTGATCGATCGATGCGATCTGCGGGAGGAACAGCAGGGCATCGTGGCGAAGCTCCGGAAGCTGAAAGTGGATTGCATGAGCGAGCAAGTGGGCAGCAGGCCGCTGTTCGACGAGATCGCCTCCGGTTTGTCGGCGCTGACGAGTTCGATCTGAATGCGCTAATGCATGGCTCCTTCAGTCGAGTCAGTACAATAAGAAGCGTTTTTATGTGAAGGCGCGGCGACTGTCCGTCAGCCAGGGCCAGGAGGGGAAAAAGCGAATGACACAGAGGATGCGCCGCCGCGTGCTAGTTGCCGGCACGCTTGCAGCGGCCGGCCTGACAGGCGCGGCACGTGTCGATGCGATGCCGGGCGGCAAGTCGATGGTCGCACTCGTGTTGAAGTCTCTCGCTGACCCGTACGCGGTGGCCATGGCGAGCGCCGCGCAGAACTACCAGAAGCACTTCGCGTCGCAGTTCGATCTGACGGTTCGAGGAACGGCAGCGGAAACCGATACTTCCGCCCAGATCCGCATCGTCGATGAAATGGTCAACGCCAGGATGAATGCGATCGTTATCGCACCGACTGATTCGAAAGCGCTGACACTCGTCATCGCGCGGGGAGTCAAAGCCGGCATCATCATGGTCACCATCGACAACGCACTCGATGAAGCATCCCAGGATGCCGCGGGCATCTCCGTACCGTT
Organism: Paraburkholderia sp. FW306-02-B; assembly: GCF_058782725.1. Lineage (NCBI taxonomy): Bacteria > Pseudomonadati > Pseudomonadota > Betaproteobacteria > Burkholderiales > Burkholderiaceae > Paraburkholderia > Paraburkholderia sp. FW306-02-B. Next base: position 2,595,516 of record NZ_JBYSXZ010000002.1, on the reverse strand, counting down.
CGTGGGTCCGAATAACCGGAAGGGCGCGATGGAGGTGGGTAACTATCTGGCGCGCAGACTCAAGGCGGGCGACGAAGTCGGGATCATCGAGGGCATTTCCGCCGACCGCAACGCGCAGCAACGCACGGCCGGCTGCAAAGATGCGATGAACGCGGCAGGCATGAAGATCGTCGCCATCCGGTCCGGTGACTGGGAATACGAAAAAGGCAAAGCGGCCGCGGCCAGGATGTTGAGCGACCATCCGCGAATCCGCGCGCTGTTGTGCGGCAACGACAATATGGCGATGGGAGCGGTCGAGGCGGTGCGCGACGAAGGGCGAACCGGCAGTGTGTACGTCACCGGCTACAACAATAGCGACGCCATCAAACCGTTGCTCGCCGACGGCCGGGTGCTCGCGACCATGAACCAGTTCGCCGACAGGCAGGCCGTGTTCGGCATCGACGTGGCGCTCAAGGCCATCGCCGAAGGGAAAAAGCAGAGCGAATTGTCGCGCTTCATTGAAACTCCGTTGCAACTGGTCGCGAAAGAGAACCTTTGAGCGCTGTCAGCGGGGCGGGCCGTCTGTGTCGCCCGGCTCGATCGAGGGTTGCGCTAACCGGTGCTCGCAATGCTCCCTGTCGGCGATGGCGCCCATGATCAGCTCGGCGATGGTCTTGCCCGATGCATGCCCGGTAGGCTGCACGACGGCGGTCACCGTGTACGGGAACGCAACATCGGCCGGCACGCCGTCGTAGACAATCAACGAGATGTCCGTGCCGATCTTCTTGCCGCTGTCGGCGATGGCCCGGAATGCGCCCGTGCCCGCAATGTTGTTGTCGATCAGCACGGCTGACGGCGGATCGGCGCGGTTCAGCAAGGCGCGCGTTGCTTCGTAGCCTCCCGTCCTGTCAAACGGGCATTCGACTATCAGCGATGCCTCCGGCTCGATATCCGCCGCGCGCAATGCGCTCAGAAACCCCGCGCGCCGTTGCGCCGCAAAGCTGATCGTTTGCGGCGCGCTCACCATGGCGATTCTGCGGTGCCCGAAAGCAATCAGGCGTTGAGCCGCCGCTCGGGCGCCCGCTTCATTGTCGAAGTCGAACCATCCGTACGGCACGGGGCTGTTGGTGCGGCCGTACGCGATAAACGGGAAATTCTGCTCCTGAAGAAAGCGGATCCGCGGATCGTCCATCAGCGTACGCGCCACGATCAGGCCGTCCACCAGCTTGCCGTCGACAAGGCGCCGGTACGTCTCGAGCTCCGCATTCGGCCGCGCCGAGACGATGAAGAGGTCGAGCCCCTTCGCTCCAAGACCTTCCGTCATGCCCGCGACGACTTCGCCAAACCGGGGGTCGCCCAGATCGCCCGCCCCGAACGGATAGATGATGCCCACGGCCTCCGCGCGGCCGGTCGCGAGGCGGCGCGCCGTCGGGTCCGCGTGGTAGCCCAGCTCTTCGGCGGCTTTTCTGACCCGTTCGCGGGTCGCTTCGCTGACATCGTCGTAACCGTTTAGCGCCCGGCTAACGGTCGTTCGCGAAAGACCGAGCGAGTTGGATAGCGTTTTTAAATTCACCTTCACCGTTGCACCCTCGTGAATCCCCCGTTTCCGGCTGCCAGCAAGGCTTGGCACACCGTTTCATGACAAAACACACCGCATGGTACAGCATCGCGCAAACGTTTGACTTCCAAACCGGTTTGACTTAGCATCCAAACCGGTTTTGTTGTGAATGTTTCGAAATATTACACGTTCTCTTCCACTCATAAGGACGCGGCCAAAATGGTATCTGTACGACTCTCACCTGCGGCGTCAGCCCGCACCCGCTTGCGCGCCGGCTTGGTGTCCGGTTCCCTGCTTGCCGTCACGGCGGTGCCCGCACTGGCTCAAACGGCTGCCGGGTTCCCAGCACCGACCCCGCACTCGCAGCAGGCCTATGACCCCGAAAGCAGCTTCACGATGCGCTGGACGCGTGCGGACGTCCGCCAGATCAAGGCGCAATCGCACACCGCGACGGCTGCGGACAAGAATTCGCTGCCGGCATCGCTGACCATGCCGGACATTCCGTCGGACTTTCCGCTGATCAACTCGAACGTCTGGGTGTGGGACACGTGGCCGCTTTCCGACGTCAAGGCGAATAACCTGAGCTTCAAGGGCTGGGAAGTCATCTTCTCGCTGACGGCCGATCCGCACGCGGGCTACTCGTTCGACGACCGTCACGTGCATGCTCGCATCGGCTTCTTCTATCGCCGGGCGGGGATTCCGGCCGCGCTGCGTCCGGCGAACGGCGGCTGGACCTACGGTGGGCACCTGTTCCCGGACGGCGCGAGCGTGAAGGTCTTCGGCACTGCGCCGATGACGCAGAACGCTGAATGGTCGGGCTCCGCGCGGATGCTGAACGGCAACAATGTCAGCCTCTACTACACCGCGCTGTCGTTCAACCGCACGGCTGAGGGCGGCCAGGACATCACGCCGCCGATCGCGATCATCACGCGCACGGACGGGCATATTCACGCCGACGACAAGCATGTGTGGTTCGACGGATTCGACCAGCACGACGCGCTGCTCGAACCGGACGGCAAGCTGTATCAGTCGCGCGATCAGAACGTGTACTACTCGTTCCGCGATCCGTTCGTGTTCGTCGACCCGGCGAATCCGGGCAAGACGTTCATGGTGTTCGAAGGCAACACGGCTGGCCCGCGTGGCGCCCGCACCTGTACCGAGGCCGACCTGGGTTATGCGCCTAACGATCCGTACAAGGAAGACCTCAATGCGGTGATGGATTCCGGCGCGACCTATCAGAAGGCGAACGTCGGTCTTGCGGTGGCCACGAACCAGCAGCTCACGCAGTGGAAGTTCCTGCCGCCGCTGCTGTCGGCCAACTGCGTCAACGATCAGACCGAGCGGCCGCAGATCTACATCAAGGACGGCAAGTACTACCTGTTCACGATCAGTCACCGGCCGACCTATGCAGCCGGCGTCACCGGTCCTGACGGCGTCTACGGTTTCGTCGGCAACGGCATTCGCAGCGACTTCCTGCCGTTGAACAAGGGCAGCGGCCTGGTGCTCGGCAATCCGACCGATCTCGATCAGCCGATCGGCGCGCCTTACGCGCTGGACCCGAATCAGAATCCGCGGGCATTCCAGTCGTACTCGCATTACGTGATGCCGGGCGGCCTCGTCGAATCGTTCATCGACGCGGTGGGTCCGCGCCGTGGCGGCACCTTGTCGCCGACCGTCAAGCTCAATATTCATGGCGACTCGACCGACCTCGACCGCAACTACGGCAAGGGCGGTCTGGGCGGCTACGGCGACATTCCGGCGAACGCCGACGCCAGCCCGGGCAATTCAGGCGGGAACAGCGCTCAATAAGGTGCCGTGCAGTCAAGCAGTCTGACGAAGGCCGGGCGGGTGGCGAGTCGGTTCGTTGCCCGCCCCGGCCGTTCGCCCGTTCGCCCATTCGCCCATGGCATGGCACTGGACGAGCGCCCGATCGTAGCCGTGTCCAACCGGCAAGCGCCAGTAGCGAGAACGCAGCGATGAAAGCCTGGATTCCAGATTTGTCTTCGTACAACGGACCCGCGTATCGCGCGGTGGTGGAGGCGATCGAAACGGCAATTGGATCCGGTCGCCTCAAGCCCGGCGATACCTTGCCTCCGCAACGGATGCTGGCGGACTTCCTCGGCTTGCACGTGAACACCGTCAATCGCGCCATCCGTGAGACGTCGCGCCGTGGCTTGACCGTCGGCAGCAGACGCAGGGGCACCGTCATTCTCAGGCTCTCCGCCTGATCGTTCGTCGACCCGATGAGCATTCATTGACTACGCGCGCGAGGCGTGGCGGTATCCCCGTTCACGCGCGTGCGCAGGTAGGAAAAAGGTAATCCATGTACGACCCGCAACGTCCCTTCATTTCCAAACCGCGCATGCTGACGGCTTGCCTGTTTGCACTGCTGACCGTTTCGGCCACAGCGTACGCTGCGCCATCCGCCCCGCTGGGCGTAGACGCTGCAGGCACCTCGCAATGGCGATCGGCGCTGCACTACACACCGCAACGCAACTGGATGAACGACCCCAACGGACTCGTCTTCTATAAGGGTCTTTATCACCTGTTCTATCAATACAATCCGGATGGAAATTCATGGGGCAACATGTCGTGGGGACATGCCACCAGCCGCGATCTCCTTCACTGGAGCGAGCAGCCTGTCGCCATGCATGTCACTGAAACCGAGGAGATCTTCTCCGGTTCCATCGTCGTGGATGCACACAACACCTCCGGATTGGGCCCGGCGAATTCGTCGCCGTTGATCGCGCTCTATACCAGCGTATACAAGGCCGGGTCCGGACATCAGCCGGGCACTCAGGCGCAATCGCTCGCCTACAGCACGGACGACGGCCGGACGTGGCGCAAATACGCGCACAATCCGGTGCTGACGCTCAACCCGGAATCGCAAAACTTTCGTGATCCGAAGGTTTCCTGGTACGCGCCGGGCGGTTACTGGCTGATGACTACCGTCGTTGCCGATGCACACGTGGTCAAGATGTACCGCTCGAACAATCTCATCGACTGGGATTTCCTCAGCGACTTCAGTCTTCCCGACATTCCTCATCGAGGGACACTCTGGGAGATGCCCGATCTGTTCCCGTTGCCTCTCGATGGAGACAGTCACAAGCAGAAGTGGGTGATGATCGTCAACGTCAATCCGTGGTCGATCGCGGGCGGATCCGGCGCAATGTATTTCGTCGGCGACTTCGACGGCAGGACGTTCACGCCGGAGAACGTGGCGCCGGCAGGTTCGGATCCCGCGCGCTACCAGTGGCTCGACCACGGCGCCGATTACTACGCAGCCGGAACCTTCGCCAATGCGCCGGACGGCAAGGCGGTCACGATCGGCTGGATGAGCAACTGGGACTACGCCGAACGCATACCGACCACACCGTGGAAGGGCGCCACGGCGCTTCCTCGCGAGCTCGCGCTGAAGACAGTCGACGGCATGCCGCGGCTGACATTCGAACCGGTGGAGCAATACGCGTCGCTCGTCAGCGAAGGGCCGGCCACGCGCATAAGAGAACTCAGTGTGTCCTCGTGCGTGGAGGAACTCGCCCCGTTTACCCGAGGCACTGTGCAGAACATCGACGTGACGATCAGCCCGCATTCGGCCCGGCGTGCCGGCCTCATCGTGCGAGGTTCGGCGAATGGCGATGTCGGCACGCGGATCTTCTACGACACCGCCAGCCAGACCTTGACGCTCGACCGTTCGAAGTCAGGCGAAACCGGCTTCTCGACTGCCTTCAGCAAGCAGCACATCGTCAAGCTGCCGCTGATGAACGGGCAGTTGCATCTCACCGTGGTGGTCGACAGGAATTCCGTGGAAGTATTTGCCGACCACGGCCGTACCGTCATCACGGATCTCGTCTTTCCGGCCGCTAACGATAACCGGGTTTCGGTCTTCGCCGACGGCGGCACGGCGACATTTAGCGATATGGCGATTACCAATCTTGTTCCGGCCAATTAGCAGAGTATGCTGGTGACAAACGACTTCTCGTGGGCGGCCAGCCACCGCTCGCTGAGACTTGCGCAGTGAAGCCGGCGCTATGCGTCGAAGAGCGAAGCAAAGCATGAAGCCGGCCGCGGCGCGATAACAACAAACTATATGGAGGCGACACATGTTGATCGGCGTACCGAAGGAAATCAAGAACCATGAATATCGCGTGGGTTTGACGCCGGCGAGCGTGCGCGAATTGACCAGCCGTGGTCATCAGGTGATGGTGCAGTGCGGGGCAGGCGCCGCGATCGGTCTATCCGACGAGGCCTACGCGGCGGCCGGAGCAACGTTGTGTAGTACTGCGGCGGAAATCTTTGCGCAGGCCGGCATGATCGTCAAGGTCAAGGAGCCGCAGCCTGCCGAGTGCGCGATGTTGCGGGCGGGGCAGATCCTCTATACGTACCTGCATCTCGCGCCCGATCCTGTGCAGACCGCCGCATTGGTGAAGTCCGGCGCGGTCTGCATCGCCTACGAGACGATCACCGGTCCGGGCGGCGGGCTGCCGTTGCTCGCGCCCATGAGCGAAGTGGCGGGCCGCATGTCGATCCAGGCCGGAGCGGCGCACCTGGAAAAATCGAAGGGCGGCATCGGCTTGTTGCTCGGCGGCGTGCCGGGTGTTGCACCGGCGCATGTGGTGATCATCGGCGCGGGCGTCGTCGGAACCAATGCCTTGCAGATCGCGGTGGGAATGGGCGCGAAGGTCACGAGTCTCGATACCAACGTGGATCGCCTGCGTCAACTGGATCTGGTTTTCGGCAATCGCATCACGACTCTCTACTCCAATGGCCAGAGTATCGAAGAGTCCGTGCTCGACGCCGACCTCGTGATCGGCGGCGTGCTGATACCGGGGGCGGCGGCGCCCAAGCTCGTGACGCGGAACATGATTGCGGGGATGAAGGCGGGCGCGGTTGTCGTCGACGTGGCGATCGATCAGGGCGGCTGCTTCGAAACTTCGCATCCGACAACGCATGCCAAGCCGACCTATCTGGTCGACGGCGTCGTCCACTATTGCGTGGCGAACATGCCCGGCGCAGTGGCCAGAACCTCCACTTTCGCGCTGAACAATGCCACGATTCGTCACGCGATCTCGCTTGCGGACAAGGGCTGGAAACGTGCGCTCAAGGACGATGCGCATCTGAAAGCCGGCTTGAACGTGTGCGAAGGGCAGGTGACCTACGAAGCGGTCGCAAGGGATCTGAACTACGTGTACGTCGCACCCGACAGCCTGCTAGGCTGAGGCCGGCAGCGATGCCGTGGACACGCGACGCGTGTCCACAGCACGATGATGAGTTGGGGTTGTCCGTTTGGCCTGCGGCTCGTCAGCCTTAAGCAACTGCGTCTGCCTCGCGCACGCGACATGATCGATGCGCGCATCCCTACTGCTTCACCTCGTCGTTTCTGGTTTCGTCTTTAGCCATGCTGTCATGGCTCATTGCGTCTTCCTTCATCGCCTCTTCTTTCATCCCGTCTTTGGCCATGCTGTCGACGCTCGTCGCATCGTGCTCCGTTGCCGTGGTCTCCTGACTCATTGCGTCTTTTGACGCCGGGTCGTTTGACGCGCTATCGGCAGCGAAGGCGCCCGCGCTTGCGAGCGTTACGCAACTCGCGAGAATGATGGCAGTTAGCTTGTTCATGATGTGATCCTTCAGTAATTCAATGGGGAGGCCGGAAATCTCAGGAGCGGCGGGGCGACGGTGCGGACCTCGTCTTGTCCTCAATCCGTTGTAACCCTGGCGCTTTCCAGTGTCCGACGGCCGGGCACTGTTTCCACATTTTTGCCTCGATGGACATGAAGGGAAGTGGGGATTCCCGCCGAACGGCATGGGTAAAAACCCGCCATGCAGGCAATGTGGAACGCTGCACTGCACCAGGCGTTCGATCGCTGTCTCCGGCAAAACCAATCTGAGTACCGTCGCTGGGTTTGCCCTACCGCAAGTGTAGGGGGGTGACCCATCCCAGGCTAAGTCGCTCTTGGTCAGAATCCAGATACGGGCTGATGTAAGAACGTAACCAGCCCGCATTCGCAGTAGAGCATGACGTCCAGCGCGTATCGCGCTGGCTGACCCCTGGGCTGGAGGTCATATGTTCAGTACCCGCGCATTTCTCAGTAGTGTTGCGACACTACTGTTACTGTTGTTCGCCATTCCTTCATTCGCGCAATCGTTCCGGGTGCAATGCCCGCCAACCACGCCGGCGCATCCGACGGCGCTGCTGCCCGGTGCAGGGGAGCCCGCCTACACCGGGCCGTCCTACACCGGACAGACTTCCGTGTCGACAGGCGTCGTCAACGGCGCGATCAAGTGCCAGCAGATCTCGGGCGGCGACGGTTACGCAACGATGGCCAACGGCGTGCAGACCTACCTGTTCGCTTTCGGCCCGTTGTCCGGGCTCGCCGACATCAAGGCGGGTCTTCCCGGCACAGAGTTCGCCTCGGTGTTCAACACCGTCGGCGATCCGAGAACGGACCCGACCTACAACGGCGCGGTCGGCCTCGTTCCCGATCCGGAATCCGTGCCTCCAGGCCAGCTGACCGGCCACGTCGATCCACGGCCGATCATGGATGTCGGCGTGATGAACGGCAACGAGCCGGCACCGACGATGGCGATCGACGAGGACGATGAGTTCTTCCTCACGCTGACGAACGTCGGGATGATCATGCGCCCCGACCTGTTCGAGAGGCACACGGTGCACTTCCACGGCTACCCGAACGCCTCGTCGTTCTATGACGGCGTGCCGGACGCGTCGGTGGCGATCAACATCGGCGCGAGCTTCACGTACTACTACCTCGCACCGGATGCGGGCACCTATTTCTGGCACTGCCACATCACGCCGCCGGAACACCTGCAGATGGGCATGGTCGGCCAGATCTTCGTGCGGCCGCGCCAGAACCGCGTGCCCGGCGGGCAGTCGCTGTACAACTCGCTGGCCGCGCAGCAGCAGGATCTGCGCACGGCGTGCGGCAACGACATTCTGTGCACGACGCCGCTGCCGCCGCAGAACAGCGTGCTCCACGTCAACAACAAGAGCGGCACGCCGACGCTGTACGCGTACAACGACGGCGACGGCTCGACCGCCTACGACGTCGAATACCCGGTGCAGATACACGGTTTCGATCCGAACTTCCACTTCGTGGGCATGACGTTCAATCCGGAGCCGTTCACCGACATGAAGGACAAGTTCTTCATGTTGAACGGACGCAGCTATCCGGACACCGTGAATCCGAACCCGCTCTCCACGCCGGTGGCGGACGGCACGCAGCATTTCTCACAGCCGCTGCCGACGCTGATCAACATTCCGGCCGGCGGCCGTGCGCTGCTGCGCATCTCGGACCTCGACGTCACCGAGTATCAAACTCTGGCGACGCTCGGCATTCCGATGCACGTGGTCGGGATCAATGCCCGCTTGTTGCGCGACATGTCCGGCAACGACATGACCTACAACACGAACTCGATCACGATGGGCGGCGGCGAATCGATGGACGTCATCCTCGACGCCAGCGACACGACGAAGTATCAGCCGGGCGCGATCTATTACCTGTACACGCCGAATCTGGATCACCTGGCGAACGACCAGGAGAATTTTGGCGGCTTGATGACCGAGGTCCATATCTGCCATGCGGTGGATCCGACCACGAAGTCCTGCACCTAGGAGAAGAGCCGTGGCCCACATCACTCACCACACATGGCGCGCGGCGCTCGCGCAGCTTGGACGGCTTGCGCGAGTCGGCGCGGCAACGTTCGCCGCGCTCGTCTGCATGCACGCGCAAGCGGCAGCGCCGGGTATCACAGGGACGCACTTCGATCTGAGCGCCGAGGCAAACCGCATCACCCAACCCGATGGTGCGAGCGTTTACTCGTGGGGCTATGGATGCCGCCTCGCGCCGGCCGGCTTCTCGCCGCCCACGATCGCGGGCGCGACCTGCCCGAGCATGCAGATTCCCGGTCCGACACTGATCGTCAAACAGGGCGACGTCGTCACGGTGACGCTCACCAATAACCTGCCGGCCGCGGCGGGCAACACGTCGATCCTCTTTCCTGGATTTCAGGTCTGCGCCGCGGCGTTGAACCCCGATGGAACCTGTCCGGCTGCGCTCACCGGCGTGCCCGGATTGCTGACGCGCGAAGCCGCCCACGGCGGCACGGTCACGTATAGCTTCGTCGCGGCGTCGCCTGGCACGCACGCGTACTACAGCGGCACGCAGGGCGATCTGCAGATCGAAATGGGCCTGTACGGCGCGATCATTGTTTTGCCGACCTCGGCGCCCGGGACGGTTGCAGTGCCGACGGGTTGCCGCGCGGTGGCGGCAACGCTGCCGGATGGGCAGACGGACTTCCGCAACGCCGCCGCGGCCTATAACCACAACGCGGCCTGTTACGACCGCGAGTATCTGTTCCAGTTCTCCGAAATAGATCCGCGCATCCATACGCAGGCGGAACAGCAGGCTGCGAACGCCTGCACGCAGCCAAACGGTTGCATGAGTGTCGAGACAGAGCCGTATCACCCAGCCTATTTCATGGTCAACGGCCGTTCGATGCCTGACGACATGGATCCGAACTATGCGGTGCAGTATCCGCACCAGCCCTACAACGGCAATCCACACATGCATCCAGGTGAACTGGTGCTGTTGCGGATCGTCGGTACCGGCCGCTGGCAGCATCCGTTCCACGAGCACGGCAATCACGTGCGGGTGCTGGCGCGCGACGGCAACCTGTTGCTGAGCAAGACGGACGCGACCAAGGTGGCCGGCCCCTTGCTGTTCACGACGACCACGACGCCGGGTCTCGCGATGGACGGGATTTTCTACTGGACAGGCAAGGGTCTGAACTGGGACGTCTACGCGCATAAGCCCGGCGACGGCAGTGTCTGCATTCCGGATGCGAACGGCTACTACACGGCAGACCCGCACGCGCCGAACTACTACGAGTGGTGCGCCGATCACAACAAGGCGCTCGAAGCCCATCCGTTCGGCAACGTCGGCAGCGGCGGCCCGGTCACGCTGCCTGACTCGCACGTCCTGACGAACGGCTTCTGGTATGGCGGCAGTCCTTACCTCGGACCGGACGCGACCATACGCGCCACGGCGCCCACCGGGACCACGCCGCCGAGCGGGACGGTCGTGAATCCACCGGGATCCGAAGCAGGTTTCGCATTCATGTGGCACTCGCATAACGAGCGCGAGATCACCACGAACAACATCTTCCCTGGCGGAATGATGATGATGATGCTCGTCGATCCACAGGTTTTCCTGATTGACGAATCCAATTAGAGGCGGGGAGAAGCGCGATGAGATCCACCCAGTTTAAGGCGACCCTCTTCGACGTGTTCAAGGCAGGGGTCACGGCGTGCGTTTTGCTAACGGCCAATGGCGTATCTTTCGCCCAGGTCGTCAATCTGACGGCGAAAGCGGCGACTGCCACGTTGCCCGACGGGCAGGCTGTGCCGATGTGGGGCTACACCTGTACGCCGGCTGCGGTGGCGCCGGCTACTTGTGCAGCGGCGAATCCGGGTGCCGGAGCGAACTGGTCGCCGGTGGTGATTACGGTGCCGCCAGGACCGCTGACGATCAAGCTCACCAATAGCTTGCCCGGCTCGGTGCCGACCTCGCTCGTCATCGCGGGGCAATTGGGCGGCGGATTGGGGACGACAGCGACAAGCATGCCGAGTCCCCCGCATCCGACACAAACCGCGACGACCTGGCCGATTGCGTCCAGCGCGACCGGCGCGACCTTCACGCCGCCCGCGCAAGGCCCTCGTGTCCAGTCGTTTGCAACCGAGGTGGCGACGGGCCAGACAACCTCGCTTACCTGGAACAATCTCAGCCCCGGCACTTATCTGATCGAGTCGGGAACGCATCCGTCGATCCAGGGGCCGATGGGGCTGTACGGCGTGCTGGTGGTGAAGACGCCGGTCGGCGGCAGCGTGAGCTGCCCGGTAGCGTCGCAGACCTATCAGGCCTATCCGAATATCTGCTATGACGCCGATGTGCCGCTCCTGCTGAGCGAAATCGATCCCGTGCAAAACGCTGCTGCCGCTGCGGCGGTGACGACGACGGGCTTCAGCGAAACCCTGGTGTGGTCGGGTCAGCCCGGCGGCTGCGGCGATTCGAAGTCGACGTCGTTCGGCACCTGCTATCCGCCGACGGTGAACTACGAGCCTCGCTACTACCTGATCAACGGTGTCGCCTTCGACCGTACGAACCCCAACGCCTCGGCATTTGCCGTCGCCGCGCCTGCGTCTACTGGCCAGGTGCTCGTGCGCTTCGTGAACGCCGGTCTGCGGATGCACGTTCCGTCGGTGGTGGGCGCGCAAACCGGCACGCCTGCTGTATCCGGTTTCTCGCTGATCGCAGAGGACGGCAATCTGTTGCCCGGCAATGCGCGAGTCCAGTCGGAAGTGTTTCTGGCGGCCGGCAAGACGCAGGACGTGTTGTTGAACGCACCCGCAACGGGCGCATTGGCGCTCCCGGTGTTCGACCGCGAATTGAGCCTGTCCACCAACAATCAGCGCGATGGCGGGATGCAGGGCTACATCAGCGTCAATAGCGGCGCGCTGCCGACCTCGTCAGCTGGCACGCCGAACGCGATCGCCAATCCCGACAAGTACTTCCTCGTCGCGGGCAACACGTTGACGGTGACGGACAAGTCGAAAGGCGTGATCGCCAATGACATCAATGTCTACGGCGTTCAGGTCAAGACCCAGCCTACCGGCGGCGTGCTCACGCTGAACCCGGACGGCACGTTCACCTACGTGCCGAACGCCGGCACGACGTCCGACAGCTTCGTGTATCAGGCGAACGGCAATCCCGCGGTGACGGCGACGGTGACGCTGGCCGCCTGTACCTCCGGTTCGGGCTGTCTGTCCGGTGCGCCGGTGGCCAACAGCGGCAGTTACACGAGCAACATCGCGTCGCGACTGCAGATCGGCGCGCCCGGCGTGCTCGCCAACGCGAGGGATCCGGCCGGGCTTGCGCTCACCGCAACTATGTCGGGCGCCGCGGCCGGCGGGACTGTCACGCTGAATGCCGACGGATCGTTCACCGCCGTACCCACGGCGGCGCCGGTCGGCAATGCGACGGCGAATGTGACGTTCCAGTACAAGGCCGTGAATTCGCAGAACACGTCGAGCGCTGCCGCGACCGTGACGGTGACGTTCAAGGGCGGCAGCGGACTGACCGTCAAGGTGCTGGATGCGCCGAGCACGGCGCCTGGCAAGACCGCGGTTCAGCTTGGCGACTACCGCTGGATCATCGAGGAAGACCGCACCTTCCAGATCGATCCTGCCTGCCAGGTGAACACGACACCGCGTCCGGCTACGTGCCCGCCGCTGCCGGTTCCCAGTCTGGGCGCAAGCTTCCACACCAGCTACATGCCTGTGGTGGCAGCAGGCTGTGTCGGCAAGGTCGCCTGCGAGTCGGGGCAGACGGTGTATGACCCGGCGACCAACTCTCACCTGCCGGCAGTGTGCGACATCGGCGACGGCGTGTGCCGCACGAGCGCTGCGCAACAGGTGCCGGTCGATCCGGCGCAAGTGGCGCTCGATCCGACCAAGCACTATTACATCTCGGTCTTGCCTGGTGATGCAGGCAACAGCTTTGGGAACGGTGCGGGCCTGCCGCAGCCGGTCGATCCAAGCAACCCCACCGGGGCAATGAGACAGTTCGATATCGCCAAGGACTGCCCGTCGGGTCCCGGCGGCGCGGATTTTGCGCCGGGCACGGGCAAGTGCGGCCACACCATGAGCGGTGCGCCGATCGCGCCGGGACAGAAGAGCGTCAACGTGCTGGCGCAACAGACGCCGATGGCGACCGCGAAGGTCTCGGTGTTCGTCTTCGAGGATGACGCCCCGCTCAATGGCGAAGTGGACGTTAGTGGCGGAACCGATGTGTTCGGTACGTCGCGCGAGCCAGGACTCGGCGGCTTTGAAATCAAGCTCTGGGATGACGCGGGCGGCACCGGCGACCCGACCGGACAGATGACTTACGACATGTTCAACATGCCGCTGTCCAATTCCTTGCAGGGGACTATCGATCCGGTCACCGGGCTGAATGCCTGCCCGATTTCGACGTCGACCGACGGTCTCGTCGGCATGGTCCCGACGTGTCCGAAATACGAGTCGGATGGCAAGACGCTGTCGCCGCTCGTCGGCCAGGCCATCATTGCCAATCTGATGCCCGGCCGGTACGGCATCGTCGCGACACCCGCGGCCGATAGAATCGGCAGAGGCGAGGAATGGCTGCAGACGAACACGCTGGACGGACAGAAGGGCCACGACGCTTTCATCAAGGTGGGCGGCCCGGCGTACTTCCAGGAATTCGGCCCGGCGGGTTTTCACGTCGCGATCGGCTTTGCCAATCCGAAAATCATCAATGCCCGCCTGCCGCTCCTCTGCACAGGCGCCGCAGCCGCGACGTGCAACAACGGGCTCAAGGGCAGGGTAACGAACCTGCACTACAGCCGTCCGCCGAACGAGAACCTCTACGGTGCAGGTTCGCGCACCTCGCTGGGTTTCACACAGTGCTACGTGAGCGTCGGCGATCCGGACGGAGAAGATGTCGCCTTCACCAAGTGCAATGCCGACGGAACCTTCAGCTTTAGCGGCCTGCCCCCTGGCACGTACAGAATCACGATCTTCGATCAATGGAACGATCAGATCGTCGATGGGCTCGCGACGGCGGTCAAGCTGGCGGGCGGCCAAACCGCGGACGTCGGGGATCTTTCGGTGCTCCAGTGGCACACGAATCTCTACACCCGGACCTTCATGGACCTGAACGGCTCCGGCGTCTCGCAGCCGAGCTCCCCGGGGCTCGCGCTGGTACCGACCAATGTCCGCTTCCGCGACGGCAGCTTTTCGAATTTCAACAACACCGACCTGAACGGCTATGCGTCGTTTAACGAAGTGTTCCCGCTGTTCAACTGGTACGTCGTCGACACCGATGAGACCCGCTTCAAGCAGACGGGCGTACACGTGGTCTATGACGCAGGCGGCCCACCCGACGGCACGCCTGGCGGGGGCGCCTCGACCATTGCCGCCAACTATGCCAACACGCTGGAATCGGCGACGGCGCACCTGCCGACGAACCTGCGCGTGCCGGGCGCGGTGTATTGCAACGATGCGGACTGCACCGACCGTTCGGGCACGAACCCGTCGACCGGCAGAGTCGATCCGCCGTGGGTGACCACGATGGGCTGGCAGGGCTTCTCCGGCCAGAGTTCCTTCATCGAATTCGGCAAGGCGCAATTTGGCGCGAATGAAAACGGCGGCATCAGGGGCGAAGTCATCTATGCATCGACGCGGCCGTTCGACGATCCGTCGCTGCTGATCCACACGAAGTGGACGCCTGACGTGCCGAACGTCACGGTGAACCTGTATCAGGAGGGCACTGCGGCAGACGGCACCACCAGCCTGACGCTGGTCGACACGACCAGGACCGCCAGCTGGGATGACTGGGCGCAGGGCTTCCGCTCGGACGGCGTGCCGAACATGAACTGTCCGGGACAGGAGACCAGCGACCCGTTCTTCTTCACGCTGAAGGACACCACCCAGTGGCTCGATCCGCAGCATCGTGCGCTACCGGCCCATTCGCAGTTCAAGTGCTACGACGGCATGCACGCGTTCAACCAGCTGCAGCCGGCGCCGTACGACGGCATGTACAAATTCCCCAGCGTAACGGGCAGGAATCCGACCACCGGCAAGCCGACCGCGACGAATTGCTCGATCTGCGTGGCGAATCCTTCTGGCGACGGCACGCAGATGCTGCCTGCCGGCAAGTACGTGGTCGAAGTGATCGTGCCGCCGGGCTACGAACTGGTGAAGGAGGAAGACAAGAACATCCTGATCGGCGACAACTACATCGCGCCGGTAACGCAGCAGTTCGGCGGCATCGGCAACATCTTCATCCTGCCAGACCAGGCTGCGGTGAATTCCACTTATAACCGGAACAATGCGCAGAATCCGACCCAGAATCTCGGATCCAACACGTACTCCCGGAATGAGGGCGACACGGGCAGCATCGAAACCTTCTGGCCTTGCGTCGGCGCGTTGCGAATCGTGCCTGACTTTATCAGCCTGTTCCCGGGCTCGCAGGAAGTCTCGCCGTTCGCGGGCGCCTCGCGGCACCTGTGCGACCGCAAGGAAGTGACGGTGTCGCCCCAGATGACCGTGCTGGCGAAGTTCTGGATCTTCAGTTCGACGCACGTCGCCGCGCACTACACCGGCTTCATGCTGGACGACTTCTCATCGGAGTTCGATCCGTATTCGCCGCAATTCGGCGAAAAGTTCGCGGTGCCGAACGTGCCGATCTCGATGAAGGATTTTGCCGGCAACGAAGTCGCTCGCACCTATTCGGACCAATGGGGCATCTTCAACGGGTTGAACTATTCGACCTGGCAGGTCAACCCGCCGAACCCGACCGGCTATGCGCCGACCATGATGGTCGCCTGCATGAACGACCCGGACTTGCCCGACCCGGCGCATCCTGGCCAGACGATTCGCGATCCCCTGTTCAACCCGGCGTACAGCCAGTTCTGCTACGAGATTCCGTTCATGCCTGGACAGACCCAGTATATGGATACGCCGGTGGTGCCGGTCTCGGCCTTCGCGGAAGGCTACGACCAGCCTGACTGCGCGTACCCGGATGCCACGCCCGCGATCGCCAGCGTCACCGGCGACTCGAGCGGCGGCGGCGCGGGCCCGTGGGTCAGCACGTTCGGCCACACGCTGACGATCAAGGCTCAGGGCAACCAGCAGGTGGTGAACCATGCGTACACGGGCCCGAGCGCGACCACGGCGCCGTTCAACCAGAAGTTCCTCACGCGCCACTATGGCTTCGGTGCGCAACGGGGAACGGTGACGATCGGCGGCATGCCGGCACCCGTGACTTCATGGAGCGATACGCAGATCACGGTGATCGTGCCTCCTTTGCTCGGGTCGCAGTCGAGCTGCACGATCCAGCAACGCGGCGTACTGACGCCTACGATGTGCGGTGAACTCGTCATCACGGCTGGCAACGGCAAGCGCTCGATCGATACGGTCACCGTCACGATCGGCGGCAAGCCGCCGACCTACGTGAACGGTGAGAACGCCACGAACAACGCGATCCAGACCGCCATCGACCAGGCAACCCCGGGCGACATGATCGTCGTCGGCCCGGGTGTCTATAACGAAATGCTGCTCATGTGGAAGCCGGTCCGGCTCCAAGGCGTCGGTGCGACCTCAGTGACGGTCAACGCGAATACGCATCCGTCGGGCAAGATGGACCCGTGGCGCAGGCAGGTTGGCTGTCTGTTCGGCGATGCATTGAACGGCGGCCTGATCTCGGCGAGCAATCCGTACGATCCGAACGGTACCTATTCCTGCTCGACGGCGATGCAACGCAAAGTCGACGGGATCCCGTTCGAACCCATCTCCGGCTGGGACTTCAACCTCAACGGCAATCTCGCTGAACTGCTGATCGAACCGACGCTGATGGGCGCGTATGAAGGCGCGGCAATCACTGTCCTCGGCAAGGGCGTGAAGGACGTGCTGGTGGGCGGCGTGCTGCAACCCGATCCGAACTGCACCGCGAACGGCATCTGCGCGCCGCTCACGAACAGCAACGCGGATTGCACGACGTATTCGAGCAACTTCCTGTGCAATCCGTCGCGGATCGACGGCATGACCTTCACCAACAGCTCGCAAGGCGGCGGCGGGATCTTCCTGCACGGCTGGAACCATTACACGGAGGTCTCGAACAACCGTGTCTTCGCCAACGCAGGGACGCTCACGGGCGGCATCACGGTGGGCCAGGTCGAAACACCCGACGGGACCATTGCCGGAGACGGTGTGACCCAGTTGCCGTTCCAGTTCAATGCGCATGTGAACGTGCACCACAACGCGGTCACCTCGAACGCTTCGTACGGCGACGAAATCAACTCGACCACGCCTTCGTCAGCGGGCGGTGTGACCTTCTGTACAGGTGCCGATTACTATCACTTCAACTACAACTGGATCTGCGGCAACATGAGCAGCGGCGATGGCGGCGGTGTCGCGCACTTCGGCTTCAGCTACAACGGCGACATCTCGCACAACTGGGTGCTGTTCAACCAGAGCAACAACCCGACATTGCCCACCTACGGCGGCGGTGTGATTGCCCAGGGCGTACCGCCTGACGGCACGTTCTGCGAGAACACGACCACGGACGTCGATTGCGCGCCTCAGCTTTCGGACGGCGTAGGCCCCGGCCTCGTGCTCGACGGCAATCTGATCGTCGGCAACACGGCGGAAAGCGGCAAGGGCGGCGGCCTGCGGCTGCAGAACGTCAACGGCACCGATGTGCAACGCAGCCCCAGCAACCAGAACGCGTGGTATCAGGTTCGCGTGATCAACAACATCATTGCGAACAACGTGGCCGGGTGGGCGGGAGGTGGCGTCTCGCTGCAGGATGCGGTGCGGGTGAGCTTCGTCAACAACACGGTCGTCTCCAACGACGCGACAGCGTCGGCAGGCGTGCTCTTTAACACCGCTGCCGCCGCGCAAGCCAACGTTGGGCCGCCGAACTGCACGACGGTGGGGTCGGAAACGACGTGCAATCCGATCACGACGTCGACTTACCAGCCGGCTGGGTTGGAGACCGCGCGCCATACGTCGAACTTCATTGCCGCGTTCACCAACCCGGGTGTGGTGTGCCCGACGGGTCAGCCCAACTGCACGACGTTCTCGAACCCGGTGCTGACCAACAATCTGATCTGGCAAAACCGCACGTTCTATATCACGGTGGGAGGGCCGAATAAGAACATCGCCGGCCTGCAGAACGCGGTCGCGTTGAATCCGTCGTTGAATCAGGCAGGCAAGGCGACGGGCTATTGCGATCCGAATGCGGTCTACTGGGATATCGGCGCGTTCGGCGACACCTCGGCCAGCAGCCGTCAGGCGGGTATGTCGATGAATCCGCAGTATTCGATTCTGACCGACGCGGGCGACTACCCTGGGGCGCATAACAGCAACCTGAATCCAGCGGTAGTGCACCAGTACTGCAACGGTTCGCGTGTGCCGCCGGAAGCGGGCGGGATCGGTATCACGGTGCCCCCGGGCATTTCGGATACGGTTCTTCCGAATCCGCTGTTCACCCTGATGCCGTCGGCGACGCCGGATGAAGGCAACCAGTGGATCAACATGTCGTACGGTCCTCTGTCGCTGTTCAACGAAGCGCTCACGTCGGGCAGCACTGGCTATAACGTCATGCTGGGCAACTACTCGATCAAGTCGGGTTCGCCGGCCATCAACAACGGCACGTCAGCCGGTGCGCCGAATCACGACATCTTCGGCACGCGGCGGCCGCAAGGCGCCGGATACGATATCGGTGCGGTCGAGTTCGTGCAGGCCGGCCTGTTCGGCGGCCTCACGATCGATCCGCTCGCATTGGGGAGCCAATCGGGCGGTCTGCTCGGCCTGTTGCAGGGCGTGGCGTCGACCTTCGGGGGGGCGCCGCTGCTGAATCCGGCGCAAGTGCTGCCGCCGGCCATACCGTGAAGGGGACGCTGCAATGAAACTTCGATCCTCCTCGACGTCGCCGGTAGTGCTGTTCGCGAGCAGCGTATGTCTGGCCGCGACCGTGATTCAAGCGGTCGCGGCCCAGCCGGGCGTACCGGCGGCGTCCACGTTCAGGCACTCGCCGTATTTGCCCGTGAGCATGTCGCAGCACGCGAAGAACTACTACGGGCTGATGAAGGGCATCGACAACCTGAGCGTGCGCCGTACCGCATCGGGCAATCTGATTCGCTTCAGCTATCGCGTGACCGATCCGGTGGCGGCGCACCTGCTCGGCGAGAAGACCGCGACAGCGTATCTGTACGGGGAAGCGAGCCATGTGTTGCTCGAGATTCCGGTCATGGACAAGATCGGCCAGCTGCGCCAGACCGGCCCACTGGAACCCGGTCAGGAATACTGGATGGTGTTTTCCAACAAGGGCAATCCGATCAAGGCGGGGGACCGGGTCGACGTATTCGTCGGCTCGCTCCATATCGACGGACTGATTGTCGAATGATCGCGGGACAGCGATCTGCTACATAAATAGAGGAGGTGGCTCATGACCCGGTTTCTTTTGATTGCGCTCTCCGCAGCCTCTGTGGCGGGTGCTCTGGCATCCGGCCCGGTTGCGTTCGCGGCCTCGACCGCAGGAACGGCCCAGGCCGCGGCGGCGAGTCATCTGAGCGCGGCGCAGATCGTCGAGCGGAACGTCGCGGCACGCGGCGGGCTTCAGGCGTGGCACGCGGTCAATGCAATGACGATGTCGGGGCAGATCGAAGCCGGCGGCAAGAAGAACACTAGGCTGCCGTTCACGATGACGTTGAAGCGGCCGCACAAGAGCCGATTCGAGGTGCGCTTCAACGATCAGACGGCGTTTCAGGTCTACGACGGCGCACAGGGCTGGAAAGTGAGGCCTTTCCTCGGACGCGATGAAGTCGAGCCCTATACGCCTGCGGAGGCCAAATCGGCCGCGGTATCGGCTGAACTGGACGGGCCGCTGATCGACTATGCGAGCAAGGGCTCGCGGGTCGAGGCGCTGGGCATGGAGCAGGTGGAAGGGCATCGCGCGTACGTCCTGAAAGTGACAACGAAAGACAATGCGTCACGTCGTATCTGGATCGACGCAAGCAGCTTTCTTGAACTGAAGATCGACGGCGAACCGCGCAAGCTCGACGGCAAGATGCACGACGTCGCCATCTTCTATCGCGACTACCGGAAAGAAAGTGGTCTCGTCGTGCCGCACACGCTGGAGACCGTTGTCACCGGCGGCAAACAGCCGCACAAGTTGACGATCGAGCATGTCACGGTGAATCCGCCGACGGACGACACCCTGTTTGCGAAACCGCAACTGGCGATGGCCAAAATGCCGAGCCACTAGCCGAACATCCGTGCGAGGTTCACGGCCATGACAAGAATCGTATTGTGGATGCTCGTCGGCTGCCTGACGATGGCGGTGTACGCGAGCGAGCAGATACCGGCGGAGCACGATCTGAGCGCGGACCAGATCGTCGAGAAAAACGTCGCTGCGAGGGGCGGCCTCGACGCATGGCGCAAGATCCAGACGATGGTCTGGGTCGGACACGTGGATAGTGCGAACGCCCCGGCGCAGGATCTGCCGTTCATGCTCGCGCTGAAGCGCCCGAACAAGACACGTTTCGAGATCACCGTGCTTAACCAGAAGGCGATCCGGGTATTCGACGGGCGGCAGGGCTGGAAGCTGAGTCCGAGCGTCATGGGCAGCGGAGATTTTCGGCCGTACACGATGGACGAGTTGAAGTCCGCGCATGACGAGCAGGTTATCGACGGCATGCTGATCGACCATCAGGCGAAGGGCGTCGATGTCACGCTCGACGGTATCGATAAGGTCGACGGACACGATGCCTACCGCCTTGGCGTGAAGCTGCCTTCCGGTGTGACCCGTCATGTGTGGGTCGACGCGCAAAGCTTTCTGGATGTGAAGTACGACCGCCAGGCGCGGGGCGCTCACGGGCCGGTCACAGTGGAAGTGAGGTACAGCGACTACAAGAACGTCGATGGGTTGCAGATACCGTTCACGATCGAAAGCGGCGCAGCCGCTTCCGGCAAGCGCGACAAGCTGACGATCGACAAGTTATCGCTCAATCCACCGCTGGACGACGCGATGTTCACGAGGCCCGCCTCGCAGGGCCACCGCAATTCGGTGTCGCTCGACGCCGGTGCCTCGCCGCCGGTGCTTCGCGCGATGACCCGGCCGACGCCGTAGCCATGGACTGCGCCCGGGTCAGCCAAGCCATCGCGCGGGTACGGCCGCGCGCGGCGCGCACGCTCGTTCAATGCGTGTTGCTCGCTGCGCTGATGGTGCCGGTGGGCAAGGCGAGTTGTGCTCCCGCAGCGCCGCCGGTCACGACAGCGAGCACAGGGGAAGCGATCTTCCAGACTGGCGTGCTCGGTTCGGGCGAACCGCTCGAAGCGATGCACGACGGCGGCGTGAACCTGCGCGGCGCGGCAGCGGCCTGCATGAATTGCCATCGGCGCAGCGGCCTCGGCTCCAGAGAGGGAACGACCAGCATCCCGCCGATCACCGGCCGGTATCTGGTCCATCCTCGCGCGGACAGCCCCGACGATCTCGACATACCCTACATTCCAGGCATGCGCACCAATCGCGAGCCCTACACCGACGCGACGATTGCAAGGGCAATACGCGACGGGGTCGACTCGGAAGGCAAACCGCTCAGCAATCTGATGCCGCAGTACACGCTGAACGACACCGACATGGCGGCGCTGATCGGCTATCTGAAGCATCTCGATCGACGCGCGCCGGCGGGTGTCACGGACACGGTACTGCACTTCGCGACGATCGTTACACCCGATGCGGATCCGGTGAAACGGCGTGGCATGCTCGATGTGCTCAAACAGTACTTCGACGATAAGAACGTGTTTCCGCTTGGCGCGACGCCGCCGCTGCGCTCGTCGCGCAAAATGATGTTCATGGTCAATCGCCGCTGGGAGCTGCACGTGTGGGCGCTGAGCGGTCCGCCGGCGACATGGCATGAACAGTTGAGGCGCTATCTGACGGAGCAGCCGGTGCTTGCGGTGCTGTCGGGACTCGGAGGCAAGAACTGGGCTCCGGTCCACGAGTTCTGCGAGCAGGAGGCTGTGCCGTGTCTCTTTCCCAATGTGGAAGTGCCGGTCGAAACCGACCACGATTTCTATTCCGTGTATTTCTCGAAGGGCGTGCTGCTCGAGGCGGATCTGCTTGCCAGGCGGATTCTCGATGAAGCCGGCAGCAAGCCGGCGCAAGCGGTGAGAAGAGTCTGGCAAGTCTATCGCGCGGGCGACAACGGCCAACAGGGTGCGCAAGCGCTTGCCGCCGTATTGAAGGGCCACGGCATGGCGGTGGCGAACCGCGTTCTTGCGCCGGGCGACAGCGTCGCGCGCGCCATGCATGGCATTTCGCGTGCGGACGTGCTCGTGCTGTGGCTGCGTCCGCCCGACATCGCGGCGCTTGGCCGCCTACCGCCGCCGTCGGACACGGTGTTCATGTCGGGGCTGCTGGGCGGGCTGGATAACACGCCATTGTCAGCGAGCTGGCGCGGCGTCACGCGCCTCGCGTATCCGTTCGACTTGCCGGACGGACGGCGTGTCCGTGTCGACTATGCGTTCGGCTGGTTCTCGATCCGCAAAATTCCGATGGTCGCCCCGCAGGTCCAGGCGGACACCTATCTCGCGTGCGGCCTGCTTGCCGAGACGCTCAGCCATATGGTCGATGCGTTCGGCAGGGAATATCTGATCGAGCGTATCCAGGACATGCTTGAACGCCGCATCCTGACTGGCTACTATCCGCGCCTGACGCTGGCGCCGGGGCAGCGCTTCGCGTCCAAAGGCGGCTATATCGTCCGGTTTTCCGAGCCGGATCGGGTACGGCTCGTCGCCGACGGTGCGTGGATAGTGCCGTAGTTTCGTGAGAACCGCGGGCGCCCATCGAAACGCGATGGACTGGAGCGCCCCCCTACCGCAAGAGTAGGACATTGACCCCTGTCGGACTTCATCGCGCGTTTGCAAAATGAAAGTGTGGCGTGCAGTGAGCAATGTGAACCGCCATTGATGCAGTCCCATGTTTTCATCACTCGTGTTGTAAGGCGGCCGGGAGACGGCGCAGGGGAGACGGCCATGCCAAAGGCTTGTATCGGCAATCAGGCGCTTTATCGTCTGCTTCGCCGCGGCGCGACAGCCGCGCTCGCGGTGCTGTGTCTGTTTCTGGCTTCCACCGCGCACGCGTTGCCCATCTTCGCACGCCAGACGGGGCAAAGTTGTGTGGCGTGTCACGCCGGTGGGCAATTTCCTGAGTTGACGCCCTATGGGCGAATGTTCAAGTTAAATGGTTATACCCTCGGCGAACGCACGATTCCGCTCGCCGTGATGGGAACGGTCGATGCGACCAAGACACGGCACAACAACGACGTTAACGGGAATCCGATTTCTCCCAAAGACGGCAATCTGACCTGGGATGCGGCGAGCATTTTCCTCGCCGGGAAGATCACCGACAAGATCGGCGCATTCGCTCAATATACCTACACGAACTACGATCACCAGAATGGCGACGGCCGGTGGATCGGTAAATGGGCATCGGACAACACCGATGTCCGTTACGTGGAACGGATCATCGGCGAAGCGAGCGACTTCATACTGGGCGTAACGTTGCACAACAATCCGACCGTGCAGGACGTCTTTAACACCGCGCCTGCATGGAGCTACCCCTACCTTTCTTCGTCGACGAGCGCGGTTGGGTCTCCGCAGTTTACGCCTCTCATCGAGGGCGCGTTGGCGCAGCAGGTCGTCGGCATCGGCGGCTACCTGTACTGGAACAAGTTGGTATACGCGGAACTGACCGCGTACAGCACCGCCGACGGAATCTGGTCGTTTCTGAGCCACGGCAGCAAGGCCGGAGACCTGGCCCACCCGCAGACCTATCTGAAAGGCTACAACCCGTATTGGCGCCTTGCGCTGACTCGCGAATGGGGCCCGCATAACATCATGCTGGGGACGTTCGGGTTGCTTGCCGACGTCTATCCCAACGATCCAAACGCTTTCCCGATATTCACGCAGGGTGTGACCCGCTATCGCGATATCGGTGTGGATGCGCAGTATCAGTACCTGCTGGAACCGCATACGATTACCGCACAGGCGCGCTACGTTCACGAGAATATCAGTGATCCGAATAATTTCGTTTTAGGCGACAGCCAGTCGGCAAATCTCAAATCGATGCTGCTGAAAGCGTCGTACATCTATCAGGCCAAGTACGGCGTGAGCCTCGCTTTCTTCAATGTGACGGGCAGCACCGATAGCGTAGCTTACGCCAGCAGCGCGAACTTTTCTCCTGCTACGCAAGGATGGATACCCGAGATCTTCTGGATTCCGGTGCAGAACATCCGGGTCGGCCTGCAATACACGCATTTCACTAAATACCTTGGATCCCGATCCAACTACGACGGTAACGGACGCAACGCGTCGGACAACGACACGCTGTTTGTCTACTTATGGGCCGCGTACTGGTGACATCGACGCCGGTGTTTGCCACTCAAGTCAGTCGTACTTGCCCCTGGAATAAAAGGAAGGTGCCTTGCGTTTTTGCAGTATCGGCGGAAACGAGGGCGTTGAAATACGCACTGATTGCGCTGCGCTTTGTCGCGCAGCCTTTAAGGGCAATAAGCGCAGTTTGGAGGTTCGTGACATGAACAAATTGGCGCAGTTCATCTCTCTTGGGATGTTGCTTGCCGGGTCGGGTTGTCACGACCTGGAACGGTCCAGGGCAGTCGATAACCCGTCTGTCCCCGGAAAGACAATTGCTCTGCAAGTCTGCTCGAACTGTCATGGCGTGAACGGCGTGTCGGTATCGCCGACCTTTCCCAAGCTGGCGGGGCAACGACGGGAATACCTCGTCGATCAACTGACGGACTTCAAGAATCATGCCCGAACCGACCCGAACGCCAAACGATTCATGTGGGGCTTTACCCACTTGAGCGAGGCGCAGATCAACGAGCTCGCTACGTATTTTTCAAGTCAGCACGCGGTTCTGGGTGAAGCCGGCGACCCGGCGCTCATTCACCAGGGGAAAGCGATTTTTGCATCGGGCCTGCCGGACAAGGGCGTCGCGGCATGCGTATCCTGTCACGGCCAGCACGGCGAGGGGAAGGACACGTTTCCTGGTCTGGCTGGGCAGCACGCGGACTATATCGTGAAGCAGCTGATGGTGTTCCAGCGCACCGAAGATAGGCCTCGTGGTGAAATCATGAAGTCGGTCTGCGCCAATATGTCGGAGCAGGACATGCGTGCCGTCGCGGCCTTCCTTGAGGCGTTTCCGCCGGAGACCGAGGCGTCGGTCAGTCCGCCGGCCGGCCCTGAGGCCAGTCAATGAGGAAGCTTGTTTTGTGTATCGCAGCGCTCGTGAGCGCAGCGAGTCGGACGCTTGGCCGTCTGGCCGGTTTGCGTGGCGCGAACGAATCGTGGATGGGCAGCAGCACCTGCAAGAACGTCAGCGTCATCGTTCGGATCGATGCGGTTGAGGGCGTCGCTAACGGTGCGGCGAACAGTTTGTGCTCCGTCCCCCGGCGGGCACTCTTTTTACAATCGGCAGCGCGCGTTTCGGAGCGAATCTTTTCGTAACGGTAAAGACCATGAACCTGCCACGATTGTCTCTTGATGCCGGCGTGCCGGACCCAGCGCCCGCGCCTCAAAAGGACGCCGCGATGACCGCGGCTCAAGCATCGACGCCGCTCGACGAGCGGCCGTTCCTGAAGCGTCTCGGCATGACCGACTGGCTGTTCGCCCTCGCGATGGTCGCGGGCGCGGGCTTCGCGCTGTCGCGCTATCACCCGTTCATGAACTACTACGACAAACTGGTGCTGGTGTGCGCCGTGCCGGTGTTCGTCGTGCTCGGCTGGCGCTGGAAGCCGGTGCGCCCGCTGATGGTGGGCATCGCCGCGCTGTCGCTGTTTGCGATCCAGCTCTATCAGGGCGATCTGACGCGCGCGGATAACGCGTTCTTCCTGAAGTATTTCCTGTCGAGCCAGTCCGCGATTCTGTGGATGAGCGCGCTCTTCGTATTCGCCACGGTGTTCTACTGGATCGGCCTGCTGTCGCGCTCGCCGACTGGCGCCGCGATCGGCTCGAAGATGACCTGGGCCGCGGTGCTGATGGGCTTCGTCGGCCTGATGGTGCGCTGGTATGAGTCGTACCTGATCGGCGCGGACGTCGGCCATATCCCGATCTCGAACCTGTATGAAGTGTTCGTGCTGTTCAGCCTGATCACCGCGCTGTTCTACCTGTACTACGAGCAGCACTACAACACCCGCGCGCTCGGCGCATTCGTGCTGCTGGTGATCGGCGCGGCCGTCGGCTTCCTGATGTGGTACTCGGTCGCGCGCGACGCGCAGCAGATCCAGCCGCTGGTGCCGGCGCTGCAAAGCTGGTGGATGAAGATCCACGTGCCGGCGAACTTCATCGGCTATGGCAGTTTCGCGCTGTCGGCGATGGTCGGCGTCGCGTATCTGATGAAAGAGCGCGGCGTGCTGGCCGATCGCCTGCCGGCACTCGACGTGCTCGACGACGTGATGTACAAGTCGATCGCCGTCGGCTTCGCGTTCTTCACGATCGCGACGATTCTCGGCGCGCTGTGGGCCGCCGAAGCGTGGGGCGGCTACTGGAGCTGGGACCCGAAGGAGACGTGGGCGCTGATCGTCTGGCTGAACTACGCGGCGTGGCT
Source organism: Paraburkholderia sp. FW306-02-B (assembly GCF_058782725.1). NCBI lineage: Bacteria > Pseudomonadati > Pseudomonadota > Betaproteobacteria > Burkholderiales > Burkholderiaceae > Paraburkholderia > Paraburkholderia sp. FW306-02-B. The sequence goes on along the minus strand of NZ_JBYSXZ010000002.1, from coordinate 2,568,753 downwards.
GCATATGCGCCTGATGAAGGGCCTGCGCGGCGCGGTGGCGGCCTGGTGGGCGCTGACCGGCCTGCTGGTGACGACCTTCGCGTTCCTCGGCGTGAACATGTTTCTGTCGGGGCTGCATAGCTACGGCAAGCTGTAAAAAGCGTAGCGCGGCGCTTGCCGCGCCGCTCGACCCGCTCACTCACGAAGGTCTAGCCGCTGGCCGTAAGCAGCCGCCGATAGCGGGAGAGTACGCGCGGAACATATTGGCGCGTCTCGGGCAAGGACGGAATGCGATAGCCGGCTCGAATCACCGCATTCTCTCCGGCGTTGTACGCGGCCAGCGCGAGTTCCATGTCGTCCTTGAAGAGATCGAGCAGAAAGCGCAGATAGCGCGCGCCCGCCAGCACGTTGTCGCGCGGATTGAACATATTGCCACCGGAAAAGCGCCGTGCCGTGTCGGGCATCAACTGCATGAGCCCCTGCGCTCCTTTGTCCGATACCGCGTTCGGGTTGTAGCTGGATTCGACGTCGATCATGGCTCGCAGCAGTTCCGGCTGGACGCGAAACGTGCGACTTGCTTCGTCGATCACATCCGCGAAACGTGCGATATCGATGGTGGCGCTGAACGCGGCATTGGTCCGCTTCGCGCCGCCTGCCGCCGGCGGATCTCCAGCCACGATGACGGTCAATCCCACCTTGCCGGGTGTGTTGGTCAGGACGATCGCGCCGTTGCTGTCGACCGCACCGAATATGTCCGCCTGCGCGACGCCGGCCGACGCCATACCGAGCGTGATCGATACCACTCGTATCGCGTTCATCGACAGGAAAGAAGGGCGCCTGCACATGTTCGATATCCCCTTGCGCTGTCATTGTGGTTCGCGCAAAAGGACGTCGGCAATGGGGCACTCTCCTCCTTTTCAAAGCGCCGCCTGGGGGGCTTTCACCCTGTGTGCAGAAACGTTACATCTGTAATGGATCGTTACGACGTCAGGATCATGCGGCGTTCGCAAGCCGCTTCAAAGAAAGAAAATAATTCCGGTGTAAACGATGGTCAATAGCAGGCACTGTTAATTATTTGCCGATTTACGCGCGAAGCATACTCCATTCGTGTTATTACCAATGTCAGATTCAGCCCGGGAATTATCATTTTTGAAACGTTTTGGGCCGGAATTTCTAATTCGATTTTACTTTTGTAGCGCACAACAACGCTGGGTGCGGGCCGCAGGCCGGTGGCGCGAACCTTGCGGATTAAGGCTGTACGGACGCTAAAGCAGTATTAGCACATGAATATGTTATGTTAAAGAAAGAAATATACAAGGAATTAGAAAGAAATAATTGAAAGAAGAATATTGGCCTGCCAAAAGGCAGCCTTCCGGTTGAGCACTCAACCGGCCATGTCGTACGAGGGGTGGGGATCGTGAATATCAAATATCGCGTACTGGTTGTCGAAGATCACGATCTGCTGCGCAACGGATTGTGTTCCATGCTTTCGGCGCAAGGCGATTACGACGTGGTCGGCGAGGCGAGGGACGGCAAGGAAGCCTGCCATCTCGCGATGACGCTCAACCCCGATCTGATCCTGATGGATCTGTCGATGCGCGGCATGAACGGCATTGACGCCAGCGCGGCGATCAAGCGCCGCTCGCCGCTCGTGCATATCGTCGCGCTCACTGTCCACCAGAACGAGGAGTACGTGCGAGAAGCGCTTCGCGCGGGCGTCGACGGCTATGTGCTGAAAGACGTTTCGTTCGATGAACTGATCGTTGCGATGCGCGCGGTGATGCAGGGGAAAAAGCATCTGAGCGCCGACGTCTACGGCTACATGGTCGACTCGTTCATTACCGGGCGCGAAGCCGTGGCGCCGAAGAAGGCCTGGGACATGCTAACGGCGCGCGAGCGCAGCGTACTGAAGCTGATTGCCGAAGGGCGCACCAACCGGCAGGTCGGCCAGTATCTGAATCTCAGCCCGAAGACGATCGAGAAGTATCGCGCCAGCGTCATGCACAAGCTCGCCATCGAGAATTTGACGGAGCTCGTGCTGGTCGCCATCAGCATGGGCCTGCTGACCTCTCTCGCGACCAAATGCGCCGAGCGCAGTACTGACGATACGCTAGTGCACTTGCCGGCGGCGCACACCGACCCATCGACTGAAGCGGGCAGTATCGCGGAATTGCCGGTGCCCCGGGTGAGCGGATCGGCGGCAGGGTGAGGCGCGGCGCGTCAGAGCGTCCAGCTCGCCGACACGAGCGTTCCGTTGTTGTCGGAGGAGTGAACCGAGAGAAAACCGCCCTGCGATTCGACTCGGTGTTGCATCCCGGTCAGGCCGAGACCGGTCGAACTCACTTCTTTCGAAGAGAGCGGACGCGTGTCGTAGCCGGTTCCGTTATCCTGGATCGTCAGCAACAGACCCGTCTCGATCCGCTGCAGCGCGAGCCGGATTGCGCTCGCGGCCGCATGCTTGACGGCATTGTTCAGCGCTTCCTGCGCGACTCTGAAGATGTCCGCTTTCAGATGCTCCGGCACATCCCGGTCGTCGACGTCGCAGTGAAAGTTCACCACGAGGTGCCCCGCGCCGCGCTCCACGCCCCGGCACAGCGTGTTCAGTGCCGCGGGCAGGCCCAGCCGCTCGAGGGCAAGCGGACGCAGCTCGCCGCATATCTGCCGCATCTCGCCGATGGTCTCGCGTATCTGCAACACGGTGGCGTCCAGCTTCTGCGCAGCGTCTTCGGCTTGTCCGCGGCGCAGACGCATGCGGGCGTCCTCGACCATCAGCTTGATCAGCGTCAGCGCCTGGCCCAGGCCGTCGTGCAGGTCGGCGGCAAGGCGTTGACGTTCCCGTTGCTGACCGATCATCAGATACTTCAGTCGATTGCGTGCCCCTGCCTCGGATGACTGAGCATCGTCCGTAAGCGGCGCATCAGGCGCAAGCGGTTCCTCGAAGAGCGTCAGGCGCGCGCGGTCCTCGTCCTGATTCTCTGCGATCAGTTGTTGATGAAGCATGAGCCGGGCCGGGCGGCCGGTGCGGCCGGCCAGCATCATACTGAACGAATGAAACTCGCGAGCGGGCTCCGCGGACAGATGAGCGGCGAGCGACGCGCGATCGCTCTCGGGCGCCATATCCAGCAGCCGGCGGCCGACCAGCTCGCCGCTGGCATAACCCAGCAGCGCCGCAGCGCTGCGGTTTGCGGACAGGAACAAGCCATCCGGTGACAGGATCGCGAGCGCTGCGCCGCGCGCGTCGGTGACGCCGCCCGCTTGCGGTTCGTCGAGCCGGACCGCGATCCCCAGCTTGCGCATCGCCTCGACGAGGTCGCGCAACTTCAGCTGTCGTCCCTCGGGCTGGCTTGCATGCATGGGGTCCCCCAGCGAGTTAGCTTAAGGAGAACTTAAGCTGCTAACGGATTGTAGGCCTCAGTATGCATACCTGCCAACGGGGCATGTCCGGACGCAAAGGGGGGGACACCCCGCGCGGCAGGTGGCGGGCTTTTCCTCTGGCAGGCATACCCTACTGCGCTTTGGGGGGCTTTATCCAATGACGCGCGAGAGCGGATTCATGAGACTGAACAGACAGGGCGGAGCGCCTGCGGCTACGCATTGGGCGACGCGCCTCGTTTCTTGTTCCGTATCCGGAGACCGCGATGAAGATCAACCGCACATGGATGATAGGCGTATTCGTGCTGGCCGGCACCGGGCTCACCAGCCTCGGCGCAATGGCGGCAACCGCCGAAGACATGGCCGATAGTGCAGCAATGGCGGTACAACATCAAAAGACGATGGCGGATATGCAGCCCGCTGCTGCCGAGGAGGCTGCCGATAGCGCGGCAATGGCGGCACGGCATCGCGAGACGATGGCGGCGCAACCTCACGACACCATGACCGACATGAAGCCGGCACCGGCTAAAGAGGCCGCCGACGGCGCCGCGATGCACATGCACCACCACAACATGACGGCGGGCACGATGCGCTCGACGGTCGAATACACGCTGCCTGCGGTCACATTGGTTCGTGACGACGGCAAGGCCGTCTCTCTGGTCGATGAGTTGAACGACGGCCGCCCGGTCGTCCTGACGTTCATCTACACGACGTGCACGACGATTTGCCCGATGGTCAGCCAGACCTTCGAGGAATTGCAGGGCAAGCTGGGTGTCGATCGTGACAAGGTCCATCTGGTGTCGATCTCGATCGACCCCGAACAGGACACGCCGGCACGCCTGAGAGCGTACGCCGCCCGGTTCGATGCGGGCCCCGAATGGCAGCACTACACCGGCACGGTCGAGGCGAGCATCGCCGCTCAACGCGCCTTCAACGTCTATCGCGGCGACAAGATGAATCACACGCCGGTGGCCTTCTTCCGCGCCGCGCCCGGCAAGCCATGGCTGCGCATCGACGGTCTCGCGACGCCGGCGGAATTGTTGAGCGCCTACCACGAAGTCGTCGCCTCGAACTAGTCGCGTGGGTTCTGGCCGGGAGCGAACAAAGTGGAGAAGAAGTATCGGGTACTGATTGCGGAAGACCAGCATCTTCTGCGCGGCGGCCTCTGCACGATGGTGTCCTCCCTGCCGGATTACGCAAGCGTCGGTGAGGCGACAGATGGACTCGAGGCGTGCTGCCTCGCCGGTACGCTGCGGCCCGATCTGATCCTGATGGATCTCTCGATGCCGTGCATGAACGGCATCGAGGCCATCGCCGTGATCAAACGGCAGACGCCGCAGATACGCATCATTGCGCTCACGATTCACTGCAGCGACGAGTACGTGCGAGCGTCGCTAGCGGCGGGCGCGGATGGCTATGTGATCAAGGATGCCTCGTTCGAAGAACTCGTCAACGAAATGCGTCTTGTGATGCAGGGCAAACGCAACCCGGCTTTCGACGGGCACAGACACCGCAGCGTGCCGCCCGAGTTACTGCCGGGCGTTCCACAACCGACGCAGGTATGGAACACGTTGACCGGCCGGGAACGTGCGGTGCTGCGGCTCGTCGCGGAAGGGCACACCAATCGCCAGGTCGGCGAGTATCTGAAACTCAGCCCGAAGACTATCGAGAAACACCGTGCAAGTCTGATGCGCAAGCTTGGCGTCAAGAATGTCACCGGTCTCGTGCGCATCGCGCTCGACATGGGCGTGCTCGCGCTGCCGAACCACCCAGACGATCTCATCGGCTTCCTCTGAGCAACGCCGGAACTGGAGGGTCTTTCCCCATCCCTTTGGACGGGTCTCCCTACTTCTTGCCGATATCGACCTGAACAAGAATGAATGAAACGGCTTCGGCGGCATCGGAGCGGTGAGTCGATAGAAGGGGAAGAACGTGCGCAACGAATTGTTCTCGATCGGGCCCGCTGTGCGCGTGAGCGCGAGTTGCCGTGCACGCGTTCAACAGGCGCTGCGGCGCAACGGCGGTTTCACGCTGCTCGAACTGCTCGTGGTCATGGTCATCATCGGATTGCTCGCCGGTCTCGTCGCACCGCGCTATTTCGATCAGGTCGGCAAGTCGAACGTCAAGATCGCGCGCGCTCAAATCGACTCGTTGAGCAAGGCGCTCGATCAATACCGGCTCGATATGGGCGCGTATCCGACGACCGAGGAAGGTCTCCAGGCGCTCGTGGTCAAACCGCAGGACGCGACGCACTGGAGCGGCCCGTATCTGCAGAAGGCGGTGCCGCCGGATCCGTGGGATCGCCCGTACCAGTATCGCTCGCCGGGTGAGCATGGCGATTACGACCTGTTCTCGCTCGGTAAGAGTGGTCAGGGCGGCGGCACCGGCGAGAACGCGACCATCGCGTCCTGGTAGTGTGCTGTCAGCAAGGAGAATCGACGTGAAGTACCTGCTGCGCGTCTTCGATACCAGCGGTTCAGTGCAGACGCTTCGCGTCGACTGCGATTCGTCCGCGGCTGCAACCGCGTTCGCGCGTGCGAGAGGCATGCGCGTGGTGTCGGTACGTGCCGATGCGCGAGGGGCGCGCCGCCGCGCGGGCTGGTCCGCGATGCCCGGCTCGCGATTTAACGTCGAACTGTTTGCGCGCGAGCTCGCCGCGTTGCTCGAGGCCGGCGTCGGCGTCGTCGACGCATTGCGCACGCTCGGCGGTAACGAACGCCGCGAAGCGTCGGCCGTGGTGTATCGCGACCTGCTGCGGCAACTCGAAGAAGGGCAGTCGCTGTCCGCGGCGCTCGAACACGCGAGCCATGTGTTTCCTGCGGTGCTGGTGGCGTGCGTGAAAGCCAGCGAACAAACCGGCGGTCTTGCCGACAGCCTGACCCGCTACTCACGCAATAGCGCACTGCTTCACGAACTGCGCGGCCGGGTGGTGTCGGCCGCGATCTACCCATCCGTTCTGCTGCTCGTGGGCGCAGCCGTCGTGCTGTTCCTGCTGGGTTTCGTCGTGCCGCGCTTTGCGACCTTGCTCGAACACAGCGGACGTGAGCTGCCCTTGCTGTCGCAACTGCTGATGGCCTGGGGCGGCATGGTGCATGCCCACGGAGCGGAACTCGCCGCCAGCCTCGCCGCGCTGGCTGTGACGATCGTTCTCGCGTTGCGCCGGGCAGCGGCGCGCAACTGGATCGCCGATCGCATGCTCGCGCTGCCTGGAATCGGCCAGCATTTCCGCGTGTTTCGTCAGTCGCAGTTTTTCCGCACGACCGCCATGCTGGTCGACGGCGGGATCCCCGCCGTGCGCGCCTTCGATCTCGCCCGCGGCCTGGTGAGCCGGGCCGACCAGGTGGCCGTCGCCGCCGCCATGCAACAGGTGCGCAACGGCGCAAAGATGTCCGACGCATTCCAGCAAACCGGCCTCGCCAACGCGATTACCTATCGTCTGCTGACCGTCGCGGAGAAGACCGGCGGACTGGGTCCTGTCCTCGACAGGATTGCCGCGTTTCAGGAGGCGCAGGTGTCGCGCACGATCGATCTGATTTCGCGTTTGATCGAACCCGCGATGATGATTTTCATCGGCGTGGTGATCGGCGGCATTGTCGTGCTGATGTACATGCCGATCTTCGAAATTGCGTCGAGCATCCAGTAGGCCGGCCTTGGGGAATACGCATGGACACGATCAGCGCGACACCGGAAAGCCCCAGCGTTGAGCTGCGCGACGCGCTGCGCGCGCTCGGCGAGCGGCACGGCTCCGGCATTCGCGCGCTGGAGGAATTGATGACGCAGTCAGCGCTCGGCGCCGACGAGATGGTCGTGCAGCTTGCCGAGCAGTTCCGCATGAAATCGATCGGCATGCAGGCGTTGAACCGGCTCGAAGCGGATTTCGATGTGGTTCCGTTCGTCGAGGCGAGCACCCGCTTGTGCGTGTGTTTTCGTCAACCGGATGAAGACGGCGCGCTGCTGTTCGTGATCGCCGATCCGCTCGATGCCCGCACGCGCGGCAGTGTCGAACACCGCATGCGCTCGCGGCCGACCGTGCCGTATAGCTGGGCGCTGGCCAGCGTCGGCGATCTTGCCGCGTGGCTCGCCGTGCGCGAGAAAGACGTGCGGGCGATGGATTCGCTCGCGTTCGACGATCAGGTTCAGCATGCCGCCGACCCGTCCTCGCTCGCGCTGACCTTGCAAGGCATCAGCAGCGACGACAGCGCAGTGGTGCGCCTGCTCAACTCCACCATCTATGACGCGCTGAAGATGATGGCGAGCGACATCCACCTCGAATGCCGCGCGAACGGACTGATGATCAAGTGCCGGGTGGACGGCGTGCTGACCGTGGTCGGCCGTGCCGAAGGCCGCGACGTCGCGGACCAGGTGTTGTCGCGCGTGAAGGTCATTTCCGAACTCGACATCGCCGAGCGGCGCGTGCCGCAGGACGGCCGCTTCAAGGCGGTGTACGCGGGCCGCGAGATCGACTTCCGCGTCTCGATCATGCCGAACCAGTTCGGCGAGGACGCAGTGCTGCGGATCCTCGACCGCTATCAGCTTTCGCAAGCCGCAGGCGGGCTGACGCTCGAGGCACTCGGTTTTCAACAAGACGATACGCGCTTCATGCGCTCGGTCGCGTCCATGCCCTACGGGATGCTACTGGTGACGGGGCCAACGGGCAGCGGTAAAACAACGACGTTGTACGCCATTCTCACCGAGATCAACGACGGCCTCGAAAAGATCGTCACGATCGAAGACCCGGTCGAATATCAACTGGGTGACATCCTGCAGATTCCGGTCAACGAAGCGAAAGGCCTCACGTTCGCGCGCGGACTGCGCTCGATTTTGCGGCACGACCCCGACAAGATCATGGTCGGCGAAATCCGCGATCCGGAGACGGCGCAGATTGCCGTGCAGGCGGCGTTGACCGGCCATCAGGTGTTCACCACGGTGCACGCGAACAACGTGTTCGACGTGATCGGCCGCTTCACCAATATGGACGTCGATCCGTACAGCTTCGTGTCCGCACTGAACGGCGTAATCGCGCAGCGTCTTTTGCGGCAATGCTGCGCGGACTGCGTGGTGGACGACACGGTCGACGCGGACACGCTGGTTCGTTCGGGCATCGATCCGGATACCGCGGGCAGCTACCGCTTTCGCCGCGGCGTCGGCTGCGCGGCGTGCCGCGGCAGCGGATATCGCGGCCGGCGCGCGATTGCGGAAGCGCTGCGGATGAACGATGAGCTGCGGCAACTGCTGTCGGAGCGCGCGCCGCTCGGGCACATCAAGGCAGCGGCGTTTCGGTATGGCATGCAGACGCTTCGCACGGCCGCCGTCGCGCTCGTGATGCGGGGCGAAACGACACTTGAGGAGATCAACCGTGTCACCATGGTTGAATAGTCGGCTAGCCATCGGCGGTTCGCTTGGTTCGATTGCCATCGGCGTCGGTACACGCGAGCTGGTCGTGGGCGCGACGGCGCCTCGCTGGATACGTTTGCAGCGCAAAACTTCCACGCCTGCTGAACCCGCGAGCATTGCGATAGCGGACGAGCAGTGTTTCACCGAAGCGGGCGTACTCGACGCGCTGAAGATCGCGTTGACCGCCGACCCTGCGCCGGCCGGGCAGAAGGGCACGTCAAAGCGCAGCGCACGTATCGTGCTGGACGATTTCTGGGCGAGCCACGCGATCTTGCGCGGCGACTTTCGCACGCTGCGCGCACGCGAAATCGAAGAAGTCGTGCTGGCTCATTTCGCCGATCTGTACGGGATCGATGCCGGGTCGGTGCAGGTGCGTTTTTCGGTGCAGCGCGGCGGCCGCGCGGTGTTTGCCAGTGCAATGTCCCGCACGCTGCACGACGGTATCCATGACGCGGGCGCGGCGGCGCGCGTCGACATCCGGTGCATCAAGCTGGGTCTTCCGGAAATGCTCAATCGTGTCGAAGCCGCTGCCGGCGCCGACGCGGCGATGCTGTTGTTCGTCGCGGATACGCTGCTGCAGGCGGTACTGGTCGAAGACAACCGCTGGGTCGCCTATGACGCGCAGCGCCTCTTTCCCGGCGACGCAAGCGATCCGGAGCGAATCGCGGCGCGGGCCGAGCAGGCGTTCGAACGCCTCGCGAGCCGAACCAGCGGCAAGCGCGAAGACTGCCGGATCCATCTGTACGGCCTCGAGATCGACCCGGCGCCGTTCGAAGGGCGCTTCTTCACGACGCTGCGGCCCGCGCAACCGCCAATGGATACGTCGGTCGCGCATCGTCTAATGGAGGCCGCGCGATGATTCCCCGCCTTCACATTGATTTCGGGCGGCACCGCGCGCTCACTGCACCTGTGGGCGTCGTGCTGTTGTGCGTCGCCAGCTTGCTTCTGCTCGTGTGCTGCGAACGCCTCTGGCATGCATACCGCGAAAACGACCGCGTGCAATCGGAACAGGAAATGCAACGCCATCGGCTATTTGCAAAACATCCGCTCACGGTGCAGCAGACGCCGGCCACCAGACTGGCGGAGAGCCAGAGTCTCGCGGTCCTGCGCGAATTGACGGTGCCTTGGCAAGACCTGCTGTCGATCGTCGAGGACTATCCGGATCACGACGTCGCACTCATCGGTATCGATCAGAGCCCCGCGCAAAGCCAGATCCGCATCACCGCGGAAGCGAAGAACTTCGACGCGATGATCGCGTATCTCAGGTATCTGCAGGCCAGCGTGCTGCTGCGTGAAGCAGTGCTCAACGATCACGTCATCGAGACCAACGTGCCCGGCACGCCGGTGCGCTTCCAGATCACCGCCATCTGGGGAAAATCATGAACCGCGATCAGTTGCAGGACAGGCTGCTCACCCTACGCTTCGAACTGCAGCGCTCCCTTGGGCTGCCCGGCCTGCTAGGCATGCTGTTGCTCGGTGCGGCCGTGGTAGTCGCGGCGGCGATTCCGCGCGTGGAAGGGCAGACGCGTGAACTGAGCGATCCGGCGTCGCTCGCGCAGACTGCAAAGGCCCGTCATGCAACGGCCGAACGGTCCGCGGCCGTGGAAACGGTCGCGCTCAATACGTTGCCCGAACTGTTTCCGGGGTTCGCGCAGAGCGCCGACGACATCGCGACGATCCTCGCCCAGGCCCGTGACAGCAATCTGACGCTCGGCTCGGCAGAGTATCTCGTGACGAACGATACGAGCGCGCATTTCGTCCGCTATCAGATGCTCTTGCCCGTCAAGGATCAGTACGGTTCGATCCGGCGTTTTCTGGCATCCGTGCTCAACAACGTGCCGAACGCGGCGTTGCGCGAAATCCATGTCGAGCGTCCCGCCGTGAACGGCAACGTGCTCGATGCACGCGTGCGCTTCGAACTCATCTATCGGGCAGCGCGGCCATGAAATCCGATCTCGTCAGGCGTGTGTTGCTCACCTTCTGCGGAATCGTTGCCGCTGGATTGAGCTTTCGCGAGCTGGCGCCCGCGATGCAGACGCCGGCGGTGGTTGCGGCCAGTGGCGCACATCGCGATGACGTGCATGCCCGGACGGTCGCCATGCATCGTGAAGGCGCGGCGCATGTGGTAGATGAGGCCAGCGCGGCAAGTGCCGCGAAGGCTGCCAAGGCCGCCAAGGCCGCCAAGGCGGCGCCGACGCCGCGCGACAGGCTCGTCGCGCTGCGTGCGCGGCTGTCTCTGGAGTCGGCGAACAATCCGTTTGTGGCGTCGTCATGGTTGCCGCCACCACCGCCGCCCGTGGAAGCACCGCCCGTTGCGGAGCCCGTAGCGCCGCCCACTGCGCCGCCCGTGCCCTTTACCTACCTCGGCGAGCTGGATGCAAAAGCGGCGAAACCGCAGGTGTTCCTCAGTAGCGGCGACCGCTTGTTGATCGTTTCGCCGGGTGAGGTCGTCGATGGACAGTATCGCGTCGAGTCGATTTCGGAAAACGACGTGGTGCTGACCTATCTGCCGCTGAACGAGAGGCAGGTGCTATCCACGCAAGCGAAGGAAAATAAATGAAAGCCGCATACAACCGGGGTGGAAGCCGCATCGGAGACGGCGGCTCGTCGATACACCTGTCGCCGGACAGACTGTCTCGTGACGATCGTCCCGCTTTCAGCTGGGCCACAAGGAAGCGCTCGGCACTGGCGATCGCGGTCGCGCTCGCCTTCAGCGGGTGCATTAATCCGCCGACCCGGCAGAGCGAGCCGAACAACGCCGAGCTGCAGATCAACTATCTGCGCGATCGCAATCACCAGGCCGATGCGCTGCTCGATGAAGCGGATCAATTGCGCAAGAACTATCAGTTCGATCTGGCCGTCCAGAAGCTCTACGCGGCGAGTCAGATCGATCCGACCAGCGAACGCGGACGCAAGATCGGCGCCGCGCTCGACCAGGATCGCCGCGATCTGGCGACCCTGCAGGAAGCGGACCGGATGATGCAGCGCGGTTCGTACGCGCTGGCGTCGGAACGCATACACCGTGTGCTCGCCCAGAACCCGACCAACGCGATGGCGCTGCAGATGCTCAAGGAAATCGATGATAAGCGCAGGCAGCAACGCTCGGCGAAGGAAGAGAATATTGCCGCGTCTTCGATCATGCGCACGCCGGTTACGCTGCAGTTTCGCGATGCGAATGTGCGCATGGTCTTCGAAGCGTTGTCGCGGACCTCGGGCCTGAATGTCATCTTCGACCGCGATGTCCGCGCCGACCTGAAGACGACGATTTTCGTCACGAACGCGTCGCTGCAGGACACGGTCGACATGATCCTGATGCAGAACCAGCTCGACAAGAAGCAGCTCAACGCGAATACGCTCTTCATCTACCCGGCCACCCCCGCCAAGCAGCTCGAATATCAGGAGCTGAAAGTGCGCACGTTCCAGTTGTCGAACGTCGATGCCAAGCAGATACAGGGGCTGCTGAAGAGCCTGCTGAAGATCAAGGAAGTCGTCATCGACGAGCGTGCCAACACTGTGACGATCCGCGGCACGCCGGACACGGTGCGGGTTGCCGAGGAGATGATCGCGGCGCAGGACCTGCCGGAACCGGAAGTCATGCTCGAAGTGCAGGTGCTGGAAGTGTCCCACGACCGGTTGACCGACCTCGGTATCGCGTGGCCGAATTCGTTCTCGGTGGCGACGCCGTCCACGGCGGACACGTGGGGCGCATTGCATCACCTGCCGATCAACGCGTTGAATGTCAGCGGCCTGTCGGCGACGGCCAACTTCAAGCTCAGCGATACCGACGCGAACCTGCTGGCGAGCCCGCGCATCCGCGCGCGTAACAAAGAAAAGGCGCGGATACTGATCGGCGATAAAGTGCCGGTGATTTCGAGTTCGAGCACACCGAGCACGAGCGGGCCGTCGTACGCGCAGATGATTCAGTACCTCGACGTCGGCATCAAGCTCGAAGTGGAACCGCAGGTCTATCGTGACGGCGATGTCGGCATCAAGCTCAACCTTGAAGTCAGCAACATCACCAAGACGATTTCCAGCAGCAACTCGCAGACGGGTCTCACGTCGCTCGCTTATCAGATCGGCACGCGCAGCGCATCGACGAGTCTGCGGCTAAGAGACGGCGAGAGCCAGATTCTCGGCGGCCTGATTTCGGATCAGGACCGCACGACGGCGGACAAGGTGCCGGGCCTCGGGCAACTGCCCGTGCTCGGACGCCTGTTCTCGGACCACAACGGCGATCACCTGAAGACGGAAATCGTGCTGCAGATCACGCCGCACATCATACGTCCGCAGCTTTCCGCCGACGCGGACACGCAGGAGTTGTGGTCCGGCACCGACGTCAACGTGCACGCCGACCAACTGCGGCTCGATCCGGTGGGCGCCGAAGGGGTTCAACAGCTGCCGGCTCCGGCGGCGCGGACGCCGGGCAACGTCGGCGGCGGCACGACAGGCGCGCCACGCGAACCGCATGCCGGCGCCGCGGGCCCCGGCACAACGGCGCCGCCGGGCAGCGCGTTTGGGCAGTTGCCTCCCGCACCGCGCACGACGCCGCCGCCGGTGCCATACGGCGGCCGGTTCTCGCCGCAGCCGAGTGCGCCCGCAGCGCCCGCTGCGCCACCGGCCGCGGTGCCGGTGCCTGGGGCGGAGCCGAGCGGCGCCGGGGCCGCGCCGGGCGGTGAAGCGAATGCGGCGCCGGCCGCCGCTCAGGCTCAAGCGCCGGCTCCGGCACCCGCTCAAGCACCGGCTCCGCCGTCCGCCTTTCCGCCGTCGAACGTCGTGATGCCGCCGGGCGATATACCGAGCGACAACCCGCTGCGTCCGATTCAGAACGGGTACTGAGCCATGAATGTCCAGCTCGATGCGGTTCGCTTGCGCGTCCGGGGACGCGCCAGTCAGCGTGGCTTCACGCTGATCGAGCTGGTCATTACGCTGGCGCTCGTGGGCATTCTCGCGCTCGCGATCATGCCGTTCTCGGAGCTGATCGTGCAGCGTCAGAAGGAACAGCAACTGAGCGCGGCGCTGCGTGAGATTCGCACCGCACTGGACGCCTATAAGGAAGCGAGCGATACGGGTCTGATCGAAAGGGAGGCCGACGCCTCCGGCTATCCGCCGTCGCTCACCGTGATGGTGACCGGCGTGAAGAACGCAAAAGACCCGAAAGGCGGGCTGCTGATGTTTCTGCGCCGGGTGCCGCGCGATCCGTTTTTCACGGGCGAAGCGGATGTCGCGGCGGAAGACACGTGGAACGTGCGCGCCTTCGGCGAGCCGCCGAACCCGGGCGAGGGCGGTGAAGAGTCTGTCGACAATTCCCGGGCCGGCAAGGATGTTTTCGACGTGACGTCGAAAACCGATCGCGTCGGCATCAACGGCATTCCGTACAAACAGTGGTGACGTGCATCATGAAATCCGTTCACGCGCGCAAAGTTAGTGGCTTCACGTTGATCGAACTGGTCGTCGTGATGGCGATCATCGGACTGCTGCTGACGATCGCCTTGCCCCGTTATATGCACAGCATCGACCGCGGCAAGGAACAGGTGCGTCAGCAGAACGTCGCGGTGATGCGCGACGCCATCGACAAATACTACGGCGATAACGGCCAGTATCCGGAAACGCTCGACGAACTGGTGACGAAGCACTATCTGCGTGCGATTCCAGTCGACCCTGTCAACGGCGATGATAAATGGGCGGCGATTGCGTCGCCGGACGAAAGCAAGACGGGCGTATACGACATCGCGCCGGCGAGTAGCCCGCAGGGGAGCTCCAAAGATCAGGCGGGAGCCGCGCAATGAACGAGGTGGCCTGGCCGATGCATCCGCGTGGGCGCACGGCGCGGCGTGCCGGACAACGACACAGGCAGCGGCTGCGGTTGCGCACCGTCACCACGCGCGAGGACGGACTTGTTCTGCTGGCGCTCCTGATTGCGTTGATGCTGATGTCGATCGCGCTGGCAGGCGCGCTCGACGTGTGGTCGTTGGAACGGCAGCGCGAACAGGAGAGACAGCTACTGTTCGTCGGCGACCAGTACCGGCTGGCGATTCTTCGCTACTACCGCGCAGGACGGGTGCTCCCCGCCTCGATCGACGATCTGCTCGACGACACGCGCTTTCCGACGCCCCTGCATCATCTGCGCCGCGCCTATCCGGATCCGGTCACAGGGAAGAACGACTGGGTCTTCATGCGACAGGGCGATCGCTTCTTCGGCATCTACAGCAGTTCCACCGATGCACCGATCAAGCTGGCGGGATTTCCGCTGCGCGATGAGGACTTCGAAAACCAGAAGACTTATGGCGGCTGGAAGTTTTTCTATTTGCCGCCCATCGTGCGCAACACCTATATGAACAACGGTGCCCTGAGCGCGCCCCCAAAGCCGGAGACCACTTTCAACCCGATGAACAGTACGTTGCCCAGTTTTAACGGGCGTAGTGTGGGCGGCTTGCGATGAGTGGGTCTATGCGATGGCGCAACTGCGCATTCGTTCGGATCAGCTTTCCGATAATGCGGGAGCCGGCGCGTGCGCCGCAGTACCTGACGGCGCGCCACCGCCACCCCCCATCGCATTCCGGTCGCTTCTCGGACTCGTCCCGAACCGCGCGCGATAAGTCCGCGAGAAATGCGATGGCGATTCGAATCCGCAGGCGACGCAAATCGACGTGATCGACATATCGGTCTGTTGCAGCAACTCGCGCGCGCGGCCAAGCCGCAACTGGAGATAGAAATGCGTTGGCGTGTCCTTCAGCGACGCGCAGAACAGCCGCTCCAGTTGCCGCCGTGTCACACCGATTTCCTGCGCGAGTCGATCCGGCGAGAGCGGCTCTTCCATATGCTGCTCCATCACGCTGATCACCTGAATCAGCTTGCGGTTGTGCACGCCGTAGCGCGCGGCAATCTCCATCCGCTGATGATCCGAGCGTTGCCGGATCCGGCTCACGACAAACTGCTCCGACACCGCCGAGGCCAGCGCCGCGCCGTGCTTGCGGCCGATCAGATCGAGCATCATGTCGATCGACGCGGTGCCGCCCGCGCAGGTGATGCGCCGCGCGCCGATTTCGAATAGCTCCTGGCTCGCATCCAACGCTGGGTAACGCTCACGGAATGCCGACAGGGCTTCCCAATGCACGGTCAAACTGTCCGAGCCGCCAAACAGGCCGGCTTCCGCGAGAATAAAGCTGCCGGTATCGATTCCGCCTAGCGTCGCGCCTGCGCGGTCGAGGCGCTTGAGGCAATCGCCCAGCGCGCGCGTATAGCAGGCGAGCGGTTCGAACCCCGCCACGACGAAGAGCGTCTGCGCCGCTTTGACATCGCCGATCGCGGCCTCCGCGTTCATCGAAATGCCGTTGCTGGCCGCCACCGGCGCGCCGTCGAGGCTCAGAATGTGCCAGCGGTAGAGATCGCCGCGAAAGCGGTTCGCGACCCGCAAAGGCTCGACCGCCGACATGAAGCCGAGTGCCGAAAAGCCCGGTAGCAGCAGGAACGAGATATCTTCGGGCATCGTGAGGGGACTCGACAGAGGAAAAACGTAGGCCGGACGTGGGGTTGCCGGACGCCGGGCCTCCGGGCGCCGGGCTTCCCGACGCGGGGTCTTCGGCGAGCGTAACAAGCCGCGCGCGGGCCGGCAAGGCACGCCAAAATTCATCGCGGCGGCTATGCTGCGCTGCATCGCGCGCCATGCTGGTTTTCCCTCATGGTCGCAGGCGGGCAAGAACGGGTCGCTGGCGGACGCTTCGGCGGAAATATGGGGCATTACCTTTACTTCACTCCTGGATTCATTCAGTACCTCGAGCCGTATCACGCATGTCTGGTGGGCCGCCTGTCCGCGGCCTGATTCGAAACACGCTGCAAAAACGTGTCCAAAGGGGGAACGTCATGAAGTTACGCGTCAAAGCCTTGCTTGCCCATCTTGCCCGCCTTGCTTGCGTGGCCGCCGCCGTCACTGCCGTGCCGGCGTTCGCACAAGATCCGGCCGCCTGCCGGGCCGTGCATTTTGCCGATATCGGCTGGACCGACATCACGTCGACTACGGCGCTCGCGTCGACGGTCTTCGAAGGGCTCGGCTATCAGCCGGTCACCACTGTCGCTTCGGTGCCGATCTCGTTCGCGGGCCTGAAGAGCAAACAACTCGACGTGTCGCTCGGCTACTGGTGGCCCGTGCAGGAAAAGGCCATCGCGCCGTTCGTCGACTCAAAATCCATTCAGGTGCTGCAACCGCCGAATCTGACCGGCGCCAAAGCGACCTTCGCCGTGCCGACCTATGAATATGACGCGGGGCTCAAGACGTTCGCCGACATCGCCAAACACCGCGCGGAACTCGACGGCAAGATCTATGGCATCGAGCCGGGCAGCAGCGCGAATGCGGCGATTCAGAAAATGATCGCGAACAATCAGTTCGGCCTCGGCGGTTTCAAGCTGATCGAATCGAGTGAAGCCGGCATGCTGGTGTCGGTGGATCGCGCGATCCGCGAGAAGAAGTGGGTGGTGTTTCTCGGCTGGGAACCGCATCCGATGAACATCCAGATCGACATGAAATATCTGACCGGCAGCGACGGCGTGTTCGGCCCGAACGACGGCGAAGCACGCGTTTATACCCTGACGTCCCCCGACTTTCTGACGCGTTGCCCGAACGCGGGCAAGCTCGTGAGCAATCTGCGTTTTACGACGCAACTGGAAAACGTCGTGATGCAGTCGGTGATGAACAAGGAAAAACCCACCGAGGCCGCCAAAGCGTATCTGAAGAAAAACCCGCAAGTGCTCGATGCATGGCTTGCCGGTGTGAAGACCTATGACGGCAAGGACGGCCTGCCCGCGGTGAAGGCGTATCTCGGTCTCTGAGCGACTTAAGGCCACTGAGGGCCACTGAGCCGCTGAGGCGCTGAGCCGCTGAGGCGAGCCAGCTTCGACACGCGCATTTTCAATTCACAGGATTTAGCACGCATGAATCATGAAGTCATCGTGACCTGCGCGGTTACCGGCGCAGGCGATACGGTCGGCAAGCACCCGGCCATTCCCGTCACGCCGAAGCAGATCGCGGAAGCCGCGATTGAAGCGGCCAAGGCAGGCGCCACGGTCGCCCACTGCCACGTACGCGACCCGAAGACCGGGCGCGGCAGCCGCGATCCGAATTTGTACCGCGAAGTGGTCGACCGGATCCGCTCGTCGGGCACCGACGTGATCATCAATCTCACCGCCGGCATGGGCGGCGACCTGGAGATCGGTCCCGGCGAAGAGCCGATGCGCTTCGGCGCCAACACGGATCTGGTGGGCGGTTTGACGCGGCTGGCACATGTCGAGGAACTGCTGCCGGAAATCTGTACGCTCGATTGCGGCACGCTCAATTTCGGCGACGGCGACTACATCTATGTATCCACGCCCGCGCAATTGCGCGCCGGCGCGAAGCGGATTCAGGAACTCGGTGTGAAGCCGGAGCTGGAAATCTTCGACACGGGACATCTGTGGTTCGCCAGGCAGCTGCTCAAGGAAGGGCTGCTCGATGCGCCGCCGCTGTTTCAGATTTGCCTGGGCATTCCATGGGGCGCGCCCGCCGACACGACGACGATGAAGGCGATGGCCGACAACCTGCCGCCCGGCGCACAGTGGGCCGGCTTCGGCATCGGCCGCATGCAGATGCCGATGGTCGCGCAGGCGATGCTGCTCGGCGGCCACGTGCGTGTCGGCCTCGAAGACAACATCTGGCTCGACAAAGGCGTGCATGCAACGAACGGCACGCTGGTGCAGCGCGCGGTCGAGATCGTCGAGCGGCTCGGCGGACGTGCGCTGACACCCGCGGAAGGACGCAGGAAACTCGGTTTGCCCGCACGTGGCGAGCGGCAGCTGGAACGCCGTGCGGCCGAACAGTACGCCTGAGTCAACACGGTTTCCAACGTGTTTCGCATCTGAAAACCTGAATTTGAAAAACCCTAAGGCAAAGGATCGTCAGCAATGGCAGTAATCGTCGATATCAAAACATTCGCAGCGATCGGGGCGGGCGTGATCGGCAGCGGCTGGGTGGCGCGCGCGCTCGCGCATGGTCTGGATGTGGTCGCCTGGGATCCGGCGCCCGGCGCGGAGAAGCAATTGCGCGAGAACGTCGCGAATGCGTGGCCGGCGCTCGAACGTGTGGGACTTGCAAAAGGCGCTTCGCCAGCGCGCCTGCGTTTCGTCAGCACGATCGAAGCGTGTGTGGCCCAGGCGGATTTCATTCAGGAGAGCGCGCCGGAGCGCGAAGAATTGAAGCTCGCCTTGCACGAGCAGATCAGCCGCGCGGCGAAGCCCGACGCCGTCATTGCATCGTCGACCTCCGGCTTGTTGCCGAGCGATTTCTACGCTCGCGCTGTCAATCCGCAGCGCTGCATCGTCGGGCATCCGTTCAATCCGGTGTATCTACTGCCGCTGGTCGAAGTGCTCGGCGGCGAGCGCACCGCGCCGGAAACGATCGACGCCGCGCTGCACATCTATCGTTCGCTGTCGATGCGGCCGCTGCGGGTACGCAAGGAAGTGCCCGGCTTTATCGCCGACCGTCTGCTCGAAGCGTTGTGGCGCGAGGCCTTGCATCTGGTCAATGAAGGCGTGGCGAGCACCGGCGAAATTGACGACGCGATCCGCTTCGGCGCGGGCATCCGCTGGTCGTTCATGGGCACGTTCCTGACGTATACGCTGGCCGGCGGCGATGCCGGCATGCGCCACTTCATGCAGCAGTTCGGCCCGGCATTGGCATTGCCATGGACTAAACTGGTGGCGCCGACGCTCACCGACGAACTGATCGATCGCGTCGTGGACGGCACCGCCGAACAGGTTGGTCCGCGCTCGATCAAGCAACTCGAGCGTTATCGCGACGACTGCATCACGAGCGTGCTGACGGCGATCAGCGAAGCTAAAGCGCGCCACGGTTTGCATCCGGACGAGTAACGCGTAACGCGTGGCGAAAGAAGCGCACCCTGCATCGGCCGAACCTCGCCGCGGGCCGATGCAGCCTATACGGACGAAGGAAACCATTGCACATGCCGAACAGCATCACGTTGCCCAGCTACCGCGACACAGTGCGCGCCGAATGGGTCGACTACAACGGCCACTTGCGCGACGCGTTCTACATGCTGATCTTCAGCTTCGCCACGGACTTGCTGATCGACCAGATCGGCTTGCCCGACTCCGTGCGCAAAGCGCGCAGCCGCTCGGTCTATACGCTCGAAGCACATATCAACTATCTGCACGAGATCAAGGAGGGCGCGCAGGTCCGCGTCGACATGCGAGTGCTCGCGCACGATGCGAAGCGTTTGCACCTGTACCTTGAAATGTTCGCCGACAACGGCGCCGAACCCGTAGCCGCCGGCGAGCAGATGCTGCTGCATGTGGATACGAGCGGACCGCGTGCGGCGCCGTTCGACCCCGACGTCGAAGCGCGCGTGCGGGCGCTGGCCGACGCGCATGCCGCGCTGCCGCCGGCCAGCTTCGCGGGCCGCGCGATCGGCTTGCCGGTCAAAGCGCCGAAAGGCGAGGGCAAGCATGCTTGAGCCGGCCATCGCCGCGTTCATCGAACGGACTGCGTCGATCTATCCGGCGCATACCGCGCGATTGCCGCCACCTGAGCAGCGCGCGATTTACGACCGCTATGCGGCAGCGTTCACGCCGCCGTTGCCGCCGGATGTGAGCACCGAAGACGCCGTGTTCAAAGCGCGCGCGGGGCATCCGATCAAGCTGCGTCTCTATCGGAATATGAGGAACACGGGAAACACGGGAAACAAGGCAAGCACACACAGCAGCGGCACCGTTTTGTACTTCCACGGCGGCGGCTTCGTCGTTGGATCGTTGGACAGTCATCAACTCGTCACCGCGCGTCTTGCAGCGGATACGGGTCTCGACGTGATCGCGGTCGATTACCGTCTCGCCCCCGAGCACCGCGCGCCTGCCGCGCACGACGATTGTCTGGAAGTCACGCTCGCTGCGCTTGAACGCCGTCTGCCTTTCGCATCGCTACAGAACCAGGATTGCCCGCTGCAACTCGCGGGCGACAGCGCCGGCGGCAATCTCGCCGCCAGCGTCGCGATGCGGTTGCGCGACCGCGGTATTCGGGGCGTAGAAGGGCTCGCACTGATCTATCCGATGCTCGGCATCGAGCCGCAACTGCCCGCGCGTGAGAGCGAAGCGCACGCGCCGATGTTCACGCTCGCCGACGTCCACGCGTTCCGCGATCTCTACTGGGGCAAGCTAACGGACGCCGCATCCGGCGTGCCGCGGCCGGCATGGACCATCCCACTCGACGCAAGCCGCTTCGACAGTCTGCCGCCGACGCTCGCAATCGGCGCCGAACACGATCCGTTACGCGACGATGCGCGCGTCTTCGCCGAGCGCGTCAGCGCGGCAGGCGGCCAGGCCGAGTGGTGGATCGGCATCGGACTCGTGCATGGCTGCTGGCGCGCGCTCGGATCGAGCCCCGGTGTGCAATCGATGCATACCGCGGTGTGCCGCTTCCTGTCCGCACATTCGGGCGCGTAGTCGCTAGAAGGGGTCGCTTCAGAAAACGGAAAATAATGCACGTTAAGCGGGCGACGCCCTTCTGGGTCGGGCTTCGGGCGAGCGGACCGTCCAGGCGATACAGGCCCGAAGCAAGCAGTCCGACGCCGGGCTATTGCCGTATCTTTCGCCTCCTGGCTGGGCACATATCAATCTGACGGGCGATTACGTATGGCGGCAAAGCCAGAAGCTTCAGGCGGGGAAATTCAGGCCACTGCGGCGACTTCCTGAAGCTTGGGTCGCTTGCTTTCCAAGCTGTCCCCGACGCGACCTCATGTCAGCGTTTCTTGATTCGGTCGCGTCGGTCATCACCGCCAGAAGGTAAAAGAACGTAAGGACTGTGAATTATTGTCAACGTTAATCGGAATCAGATTTTCCTCATGGAAATTTTCTTCTGAATCCGTTAGGTTCATCGCAGCGTAATAAAAAGGAATGCTCGTGATGTCCCGTACTGAACAACTCGCCGCGATCGGGCGGATTCAACCTTCCCGCACCACCTTCATTCCACCGTCACGTCCCTGACCCGGCCTGGTTATCCATTGGACGGGCAGACGGCTTTTCCGGCACTGCACGCATCAACCACTCCCGCCATGCTGGCTCCGGAGCGATGAAGCATGGCGGTTGCAATCAGGAGCGCGAGATGAACGACGAAGACGGCCGCGACATGGCGCGGCTCGGTGATATCACCGACCACGGCGGCAAGGTCATCGAGGCGGCCCCCGATCTGAAGCACATGGGCATTTCCGTCGCGCTGGAGGGGCATCTGGTCGAGTGTCCGAAGTGCGGCGGAACCTTTCCCATCATCGCCACCGGCAAGCGCACCCATCGCGGCATCCGCGTCGGCTATTCGTGCATGGCCTGACCCCTGGCGCTGTGACGCTGACCGACTACGATTACACCCGGCCGCGCGCCGATCTTGGTGTGAAGCACGAAGACCCGCGCGATACGGCGTTCGCCCATGCCGGGCATTACGTGTGGGGCGACCATGCGCAGCCGCAGGCGGGCGTGACGGGACTGTCCGGCACACCGAACCAGCCGCGTGACGAGGCGGACATGCTCGCGCGCGTGCGCATGGATGCGCTGCGCTGTCCCGGCTTGCGCGCGACGGGCAAAGGCAACCTGCGCGGCCTGGAAATGGCCCGGACCTTCCATCTCACCCACTATCCGCAGAAGTCGGCCAATCGCGAATACGTGGTGGTGTCGGCCACGCTCGATATCCGCAACCCCGATGAGGCGACCGTGCCGGCCGGCAGCGGCGCACGTTACCAGTGCGTGACGGAGTTCGAGATCCAGCCGGCCAACGCGGTATTCCGCAGCGCGCAGACGCTGGCGAAGCCCACGCGTGCGATGGAAACCGCGATCGTGACGGGACCGGATAATCAGGAAATCTGGACCGATGCGCTGGGACGTGTGAAGGTGCAGTTTCCGTGGGACAGGCAGGGCGGGAACGACCAGAATTCAAGCTGCTGGCTGCGGGTCTCGTCCTCGTGGCAGGGCAACCGCTTCGGCGCGCAGTACGTGCCGCGCATCGGGCACGAGGTCATGGTCGGCTACGTGAACAACGACCCCGACCTGCCGATCATCACGGGCAGCGTGGCCAACGCGTTCAACGAGCCATCCTGGCCCTTGCCGGACAACCATGCGCTGTCCGGCGTCAACAGCAATGAACTGGGCAACACCGGCCAGTCTGGCCGGCTCGCGTTTGACGACACGCAGGGCGAGATCCAGACGCAACTGGCGAGCGACTACGGCGCGTCGCAGCTGAGCCTGGGTTTCCTGCGGCGCATCGTCGGCAAGAAGGGCCGGCAGGACGCGCGCGGCAAGGGCTTTGATCTTCGCACCGACCTGTGGGGCGTGATCCGCGCCGCGATGGGGCTGCTGATCACGACCGAGGCGCGGCGTGATGCGCAGGGGCACGCGAAGGACATGAGCGAGACGGTCGCGCGGCTCACGCAGGCGCGCGATCTTCACGAGAGCCTGACGGGTCTTGCGCAGCGGCATGGCGCGCAGCAGCAGGACGCGGATCAGAGCGAGGTGACGCGGGCGATCAAGGCGCAGAACGATGGCATACGCGGCGGTACGCCGACCGACGACACCCCGTTTCCGGAGCTGCCCGAGCGGCATCTGCTGATCGCGAGTGCCGATGGCACCGAACTGACCACGGCGGGCAGCACGGATATTGCGAGCCAGGAAAACCTTGCTCTCACAACGGGCGGTCATGTCGGCCTCGCGGCGGGCAAATCGTTCTTTGCGACGCTGCGCGAAGGCTTCTCGCTCTTCGTGCATCAGCTCGGCATCAAGCTGATTGCGGCATCGGGCAAGGTGCGCATCGAGGCGCAGAAAGACAACATCGAGATCATCGCGCAGAAGGTCATCGACCTGATGAGCCTGACTGACTCGATCAACCTGAAGGCAGCAAAGGAGATCACCCTTCACGCCGGGGGCACGTATGTGCGGATCAGCGCCGATGAGGGCTACACCGTCTACACGAATGGCGCGCACCGCGTGCATGCCGGTGACCATCAGACGGACAGCGCGCAGACAAAGCCGCTCGTCCTGCCCGAGCTGCCGACAGGGGAAGTGACCAGCGAATGGGTCACGTTCGTGGACCATCGCACGGGCGAGCCGATCGCGGATTTTCCGTACCGGCTCGATGCCGGCAACGGTCACGTGGCCGAAGGCATCACCAATGCCCACGGGCGCACCGGTGAAGTGTGGACGCCGGTCAGCCAGCCCGTGCAGGCGCATATCCCCGATACGTCAGGCACGACCGATACCTATCACGTTCGTCACCTTGACGATGTGGACGGCAACGCATAACGATCACTGTCAATCCAACTCATGGCTGAACCGACCTATCGCCAAGCCGGGCGCTCAAGCACCCGCTCAACCCCCCAGGGAAAGACTATCCCTGTTTTGCCGCCCGAGGATACCGATTACCTCTGCGACCACATCTGC
The DNA here is from genome assembly GCF_058782725.1 of Paraburkholderia sp. FW306-02-B. Classification (NCBI taxonomy): domain Bacteria; kingdom Pseudomonadati; phylum Pseudomonadota; class Betaproteobacteria; order Burkholderiales; family Burkholderiaceae; genus Paraburkholderia; species Paraburkholderia sp. FW306-02-B. Next base: position 2,544,552 of record NZ_JBYSXZ010000002.1, on the reverse strand, counting down.
CATTGCAGTTGCAATGCGAAACTGTCCAGTAACGGGCAGGTACTGAAACAGCGCTGCGTGTCGAACAGCATTCGCCGCGAGTGCGACGCCGCGCACCAGGTCTGGAAGTACAAGGGCGAGGTCGGTTACAACATGGTTCCGTACTTCACGCGAGGCCTGCCGCCGATGCCGCTCATGTCGGCCGACGAGCCGGTCCGGCCCAGCGCGTTTCCGCTGGGCGTGGCGATGCGTGACGGCGTGTTCACGACGGGGGACCTGACAGGCAAGCCGCAAAAGGGCCTGCTGCGTATCCCCGACGTGATCATTGTCAGGGACATGCACAACTTCAGCCTGGAGCAGCCGAACATCGAGTTCGTGGTCGAGGTCAAGTTTCCTCCCGATGATTGGAGGGCGGGGCAGCGCGAAGCCTATCAAGCAATAGCGGGCGATCCGCATCGCCTCAAGGAAATGTCGCCAGGCCTGTGCAAATGCAGGCCGTGCGAGCAGCGCGAGAAGCAGCCTGCGACCGTCACGCTGCCGCAGGACCGCACGGCGGAAGACAAGACCCGGCAGTTGCGCGAGATCCGCGAACATAATGCCTACGTGGACGCGCATCCGATGCCGTACCTGTACGACAAATACCGGGAACCGACGCCGCTGGCAGACTACCTCAAGACGGGCGCGAAGGTGCTGGGCGTGATTGCGGTGACCTTCGTGGTCACGGCGGTGGCTCCGGAGGCCCTGCCGCTGCTGCTGGTGGTGGCCCGCACGGCGACGCCGTGAACCTGGCCGGCGCAGCGCCGCTCATTGAGATCAAGGAAACGCAGATGGACCTGTGGACGCAATACCTGAAGTACGAGAACGACTTCATCTATAACGACGCCGACAGTGGCCTGCGCAAGCTGTGCGTGGGGCTGTCGGGCACATTCTATTTCCAGGAGGGCGAGACGCGCGAGAAGCGGATCGCGGTCGCGCAATGTTTCGAGGTGTTCGAGCGGCTGTTCGCGAAGCGCCTGCTGTGGGTGCTGCCCACCGAGGATGTGAGCCGTCGCGCGCTCATGATAGGCGGCAAGAAGAAGATTCCCTCGATCCGAGAATACATCGGAACGATGGACCCGGACGATGAGCTTGACTGGGAGGTTTCTGGTGGACAGTCCACGCACGAAGCTAGTGACTGCTACGTCAGGGCACTCACAGCTCGAAAGTGGATGACAACAGGGACAAGTCCGACGCTATCGTGGTTGAATTTCGCGATGCCAGTCGAGGTGGTGTACGGGCCGGAAGGTCAGCCGAAGCTGTTCACCGACTTCATGCGGTTCTGCTGCGAGCAGTTGCGCCCAAGGCACGGTAGCGCTGGCCTTGCATCGCTGCTTCCAAATCAAAGTGACGAGTCGCTGGCTGACGAATTCGACCTACAGCAACGCTATTTCGGGCTAGACGTGGTATCAGATGGATACGGTTTGCGCACCAAGTTGCAACGCACGCTGAAGGGCATGAACTGGCTGACGTTTTTCGATGAAGATTTTCCGACCACGATCGGCAAGGCGGGCTGGGACACGCTGAGCGGGACACCGGGCGTGCAGGTCTGGAAGGCGGGGCAAACGTACGTGATCCATGCCGGGGACCAGCCGACGCTGGGGCCGGTGCCGGACGGTATCCCGCCGCTGTATAAGGTGGTGAGCGACGTGCTCAAACCGATGCGACTGACACCGATGCCGAGTTTCCACATCGGTTCGATGACCGGCGAGATCCGCTTTAACGGGCGCACGAGCGAGCTGTGGTCGCAACGGTTCGACGCGCCGGGGATCTGGCCACCGTATCCGGACCAGATCGAGTTCAACAAGGTTGATGAGAGCGTGAACGAATATGCCGTCGAGTCGAGCGTGCCGGCCGAGCCGCTGCCGCCCGCTGAGCTGCCGCCGCGCGTGAACATGATCAGCGCGTGGGTGGGGCAGCACTGCCCGCGCAGCGGCGACTGGCACAGCCCTTCCCTTCAAAAGACGGTGTGGATGGAGATGGGCGAGCCGATGCCGGGGCCGGAGTATGACCCGAAGGGCAACGCGGTCGTGTGGTATCTGCGCGATGAGCCGGCGTCATGACTGGCGCGGCACTTCTGATAGCTATGTGGTCACTGCATGGCCGTTGCAGGTTAGGTGGAGTCTAAGGATAACGAATGGAAAGCGATGAGCATGCCCGTCGATCGCAGGATCGCCGTAGCTTCGAATGGCGCGGTAACGCTGCGGGGCTGCGGCCGGGCCAGCCGGAGAAAGCCGGCCGGTTCCGTAAGACGCTCGACAGGGAGGCCGAGGAACAGGACGCGCGCATCCTGTTGCAGAGGCGGATTCATCCCTGCCATCCATGACGGTCACCTACAGGCGTCGGCGTCCTGTCGGGGACGGGTTCCCTGCGACCGACGGCGACCAATCGTGAACGAGAAGTTGTGAACACAGCCGACAGTTTCCGAGTCTCCCCCGTGCTTTGCGCGGCCGCCTGTCCGGACGGCGCCTGAACTATCGAAGGGTCGCCGAGCTTAGTGCTTTATCTTCCGTTTTCTGAAGCGACCTCTAGAAGCGTCGCGCCCGCCACACCTGCCGCCGCGCTACCCGCCGCCTCACGTTCCCTTTTCAGTGCCCACCAGCCTTCCGGCGCCGGAACTACGAATCTCCTGTATGGACGCCGTCTGACGCATCCCCTAGCCTGAGACTCCTGAAGGCGCCCTTCCGGCAGCTGGCTGCTGCGTGGGCGCCGGCATGGCGCGGCAGGGCCGCCCGACTGGGAGAACGACGATGCTCATGGCAATGGATGGAGGCGGCAGCGTCACGCCGACACCACCACCCCCGCCTTCGACTCACGACGTGTCCGCCGCCCAGCAGGCGGTGCAAAAAGCGTTGGGCGACAAGTCGCCCAGCGATGCTTCGGCTTTGCAGGACGCCGTCAGGAAGGCTGAGCAAGCCGACGCGCAGCTGAGCCGCGAAGCGCTCGCGCGCGCGGTGATCCTGATGCAGGCGCAGTACAACGCCGCGCATCAGCAAGCACAGAATGCGCAGGACCCGAAGGTCGATGCGATCACCGAGGCGGCCAGCCAGATCGGTCTCACGCACCAGTTCGACAGCGCCGCGCTGGATGCCGCGGCCAAAGCGCTCAGCGACAGCCCGCTCGTCATCGATAGCAGCACCAGCAACCCGCCGGTCACCGCGGCGAACGCACGCGCGGCGATCCAGAAGGGCCTCGACGGCGGCATGACGCTGACTGAGGCGGTCAACGCGGCGCGCGTGCAACTGGGCGGCAACGAACAGGACGAAACGGCGCTCGACGAAGCGGCGCTGGCGATCAAGGGCGACCAGATCGTCGCCGATCCGAATCACAAGGCCGGCGACGATCCGCTGAAAACCGCCGCGCAGCAACTGGCGGCTCTGAAGATTTTCACCGACCCGGTGCAGCAGGCGGCGCTGAAGGCACTGACGGTCGATGTTAAACCGACCGCCGATCTGCCCGCCGCCGCGCAGCAGGCGCAAAGCGCCTATGCGGCCTTGCAGAAGGACAAGGCGAGCCATGCGTCGGCCCAGCAGATCGCGCAGGACGACGAGGCCTACCATCAGGCGCTCTCCAGCGAACTGAACGCGGCCGCCGGCGAGACCGGCAACGACTGGCGCGGCGATCTGCTGCAGATCGACCGGCGCTGGCAAGCCGAACAGGCGGTAACGGATGCGAATACGGCGAAGGGCGTCGCGGATGCGTCGCCGGGTGCCGATGTGCGCAACGCGCTGAAAGCGACCGAGATCCTCGACGCCGCCGATGCGGCGCACGGTTTCGGCAATCCGGCCGGCAACCTGAAGGCCGTGCAGTCGCTGACGCAAAGTTTGCAGGGTCTCAAGACCGACGATCCGCTGTACACCGAGGTAACCGGCGACGCGCGTACCCAGGCGCTGCAGGCCGCGGCCTTGAAGGACATCGAAGGCGCGCATGGCGGTAAGCTCGACAGCGGGATTGCCACGACCGACGCGAGCCGCCTGCATCCGGCGACCCGCCGCGGCGGCGTGGTGCGGACGGTGTCGATTGCGACGTGGGGCGGCAGCATGGCGCTCGCGGCACACAAGTTCGCCACGCTCGGTGGGTTCGGCAAATGGGGCGCGTTGTTCAACACGATCGGGTTCGGCAGTTCGATCGTCGACGGCTCGCTCGACATCTCCAGCGCCCGGGCGGGCAGTGTGCCGCACGAGGCGACCTCCGGGATCAAGACGCTCTCGGCAAAACTGCTGTCGCCGCTCAGCACCAACCTGTTCGTGGCCGGCTATCTCACCGACGCGGTGTCGACCATCAGTCACGGCGGTTCGCCGTTGACGATCGCGACCGACCTCGCGACCAGTGCGTTCAATGTGGCGCTCGCGAACTATCCGCGTTATGTCGCTAGGGGCGGCGACCACATCTATGTGTTCCGTCCATCGACCGCGGGGAAGCTGCAAACCGGCGATATCCTCGGGTATGCGAAATATTCGGCGGACGGCGGCCTGTACTGGCATGAAGCCGACGGCAAGGGAGGATTCCTGCCCCGCGAAAAAGTGACGGCCGAGTCGCTGACCGTGGCCGGATCGAACGGGAAGTTTCTCGCTAGCGACGCCCATGTCGCGTCGCGCAAGGGACCGGGCGATCTGACCGACAGCCTGCTGGAAAAGACGCGCAGTGCCGGCAAGCCGACCCGCAGCGCGCGCAGCAAGCCGGTGCAACTGACGAATGTGGATACCAGCTTGCCGGCGCGCGCCGCATCGGATTCGAGGTTCCGCAAAAAGCCTGCTGTGCTGCTCGCGCTGGGGATCGGTTCGTTGCTGTCGAGCGTGGTCGGTACGGCCGCGCCGTTGTTCCTGAACCAGAGCGCGGCTACGCCGTCGGACGATAAGAAGAAAAAACCGGGCAGCGGGCCGTCCGGAACAACGCCGACTCCGACCCCCGCGCCGACGCCAACACCCACGCCGACGCCCACGCCTACTCCAACGCCCACGCCCACGCCCACGCCAAGTCTGCGCGTGGTGACGGTCAAGTCCGGCGATACGCTTTGGGACATCGCTGCCGACAACGGCGATACGCTCGCGCAGCTCGAGCCGCCGAACCCGCAGTTCGACTGGGCACTGCTCGACGGCAACCCGTTCACCCCGCGGCAGCCGGGTGAAGGGCGCGATCCGGACCTGATCGTGCCGGGCGATCGGGTGAACGTGCCGCAGCCGCAACACTAGCGCATGGCCTGCGCGTTTCGACCAGCGCCCGTTCCGCCCCACGCGCCGGACGGGCGCCGGAGCGGCGCTGTTTCAATCGTCCGTATCAGCGAACATCCGTAGTTTTATTTTCGTCGCGGAAATGGTCAGATGATGCGTTTCCGCGCGATCCCGGCGGGTGTTGCGCCATTCATCACCAAACCCACTTAATCGAGCCGGTTTTCTTCGTTTGTCCATACGGGGCGCTGGCCATACCCTCTACGCATCGGGCGACATTGTCGTCTCGACCTTGGTGTCTCATCATTCATCCCAGGAGCGGAGCGTAACGCCATGCCCAAGCTGCTATACATCGAGTGTTCGCCGCGCAAGCAGCATTCGGCATCGATCGAAGTGTGCCGGGCGTTTCTCGACACGTATCAAACGGCTCATCCCGACCACGCCGTCCAGACACTCGACATCTGGGCACTGACGTTGCCGGAGTTCGACGGCGATGCGTTGGCTGCGAAATACGCCGGCCTGCGCGGCGACGCGTTGACGCCACAGCAAGCGTCGGCGTGGCGGCAAATCGAAGCGCTTGCCGCGCCGTTTCACGAGGCTGACAAGCTGCTGTTCGGGGTGCCGCTGTGGAATTTCGGCATACCGTACCGCCTCAAGCAGCTGATCGACGTGATCTCGCAGAAGGACGTATTGTTCACGTTCGACGGTGCGGGATTTGCAGGCAAGCTGGCCGGCAAGAAAGCGGCGGTGGTTTACGCGCGTGGACTCGACTACGCGTCGCCGGGGTCTTTCACGCCGGCGCGCGAATACGACTTGCAACGGCCTTACATGGAAATGTGGCTGAAATTTGTCGGCGTGACCGATGTGCATCCGATCGTGGTGGAGAAAACGCTCTTCGGAGCGGACGGCGAGCCGGACCGCACGGCGGCGCTGAGCGCCGCGCGCGCGTTGGCGAGGGATTTTTGATGCGGCGTGCTCGCTGGTTAGCGCGCGGAAAATTAGTTCGGATCGCCAAGGGTTGGCAGCACCGCGTCGCAGATTTCATCGACGGTAGCAGGCTCGGCGCCAGGCGCCGCGAATACCGTGAATTCGACCTTCGGCAACGCCGGCAGTCGCGCCTCACTAGCGAGCGCCCGAAGTCCGTGCCCCAATTGGCCGCGCACGGCCGGCATCACGGCAAACCCGGCCAGTGCGGCGGCGCGCAGACCCGCGCTGCTCGGGCAGACCATCGCAATGCGGCAGCCGACGCCGGCCTGCGCGAGCGCGGTAAGCGCCGCTTCGCGATAGGGGCAGGGTTCGGGAAACAACGCCAGCGGCACCGGCAGCGCGGGGTCGAGCGCAGCGCCCTCGGCGAAGGCCCAGATGAGCGGCTCGCGCCATAGCAGGCGCCCTGGGCGCCCGTCGTGGCAGCGACCGCCGATCACCAGATCCAGGTCGCCTTCGTCCATGGTTTGCAGGAGGTGGGCGGGAATGCCGACCTTGACGTCGAGCGTGACGCCGGTGTGGCTGGTAGCGAAGGTTTGCAGCGCCTGCATCAATGGCGTGGTGACGATGTCCTCGGAGAGCCCGATGCGCACCGGGCCTTGGGGCGACACCCGGGTCAGTTGTGTCAGCGCATCGTGATTGAGGGCCAGGATGGCACGTGCATACCCCATCAGCAGTTCGCCGTCGGACGTCAGCGTGACCGAGCGCGTCGTGCGAAACAGCAGGCTTTTTCCGGCCTGTTCTTCGAGCCGCCGCAGGTGTGCGCTGATCGCGGATTGAGTCAGATGCAAACGGCTCGCTGCGCGCGTGAAGCCGCCTTCCTGAACGACGGTGACGAAAGATCGCAGAAGAACGGTATCAAACATGGTTCGCTCGAAGAGGCCTTTTGGACTCCGGCGATGTTACTTCGTTTTCAATTTACGAGAGTATGGTGAGATCTCTCACGTTCACCGGAGCAGTCAAATGCATGGCTTTTCGGTACCGTCGATCGATAAGGAACGCTACCCGGCCGGCGAGCAGCCCGCCGTAGCGGGCGCGCCGCCGAACGCCGACGGCCCGCCAGAACTGATCTGGCACAAGGACCGCGATCTCGCGGCCGATTCCGCCGCGCGCCGCTCGGGCGCGCAGTCGCATCTGATCCGCGAACTCGCGTCCGCGGCCACGCCGGCGGAGCGCATGCGGCTGTTCGCGGGTTTGCTGCGCATCATCGGCTTCAATACGGTGGCCTACGTGACGCTGCAGGTCGTCAAGGAGCGGGTGGCGCGTGCCTTCATGGTGGAGGGCCTGGTGCCGGCGCAATTTCGCGGCAACTACTTCCACGAACGCTACTTCGAAGTCGATCCGCGACTCGCTATCGGCCGGGTGCATGCGCCACCGGTCGTGTGGGACCTTGGGCAACTGAACAAGGCATGCCGCAGCCGCGGACGCGATCCGCGCGCGAATCGCTTCTTGCAGGAAATGGACGCCGACGGCATGCGCTCGGGCATCATGCTCGGCCTGCCGGTTCCGTCGACCGATCTCCAGGTGATCGTCAGTTTCACGTCGATGAACCCGAAACAGGGATGGATCGACAGCAGCATTCTCGCCCAGACGCTCGGGCTCGGCTTGTCGCTTCATCAGCTCGCCGCCGGATACCGGCGCGCGCTTGCGCAGCAGTCCGTGGCGACAGCGGTGTCGGAAAGGCAGCGGGCGATTCTGCTGTGCATCGCATCCGGTTTGTCGGACAAGCAGATCGCGCTGCGTCTGCATACGAGCGTGCATAACGTCGACTATCACTTGCGGCTGCTGCGCAAAACGTACGGCGTCGGCAATCGTGCTGAACTCGCGTATCTGGCGGGACGTCTGCGGTTGAATTGATGGATGTGGTGGACGCGGGTCCTGTCTCGCCGGGAGGACTTAGTGCGCGGCAAGCGTCGTCACGCTCAGGCAGCGCGTGCACCAGCGGTTGGGATTATCGGCGCAACGCACCGTGATGAATTGCCGCGCGTCCGGCGTCCGGCATTGTTGCCGGACCGGCGCGCTTGAGGACGCCATGTCTTTGCTTGAGGACGTCACGCCTTTCTCTGCGAGGCTTGCGTGCGGAGCGAGTGCCGCCGCGTCCGGCCCGCGTGCCGCTTGCCGCGCATTCGTATAAGCGCCGTCAATTACACGGGCCACATAACCTTCCCGATACCCGGTCGTGAAATTGCCGCTGTAGTAGCAGGAAAACGCGCCGCGCAGGGCGCCTTGCTCATCGCGTGTCTGTCCCGTCGAGCGTGCGAAGCACTGCGCCAGGATCGCACCGCTCGCGCTCAGATTGCGGCACGGCTCGAAAATCGTTTCGATCGTTTCGCCGAAGCGCGGCAGGTTGCGCACGTTGATCTGCCCGAGCCCGAGACTGAAATCGAAGCCGCGCGCCGCGAGCGCATGGGCGGTCGCCACTGCTTCGTCGTAGTTGCGCGGCTGGCGCTTCAGATGGCCGCCGACCACCCCGATCGCATACGGATTGAAACTCGACTCGACGCGCACCACCGCCGCCAGCGTCTGCGTATCGACGTGCGGTGCGCAGGTCTGTGCGAGTTCGGCAAAGCTCGCCGACGTTGCGCCGATCTGCTGCGCGGCGGCGCTGGGCGGCGCTGGGCGGCAGCGCGGCCAGCAGCGCCATGAGCGCCATCCATCCGAACCCGCGCACGGTGCTCATCGCAGCCTCAGCGATACGACAGGATCAAGCCGTGAATCAGCACGGACCAGCCGTCGAGCGTGACGAACAGCAGCAGCTTGAACGGCACGGAAATGGTGGTCGGCGCGATCATCTGCATGCCGAGCGCGAGCAGGACATTGGCTACCACCAGATCGACCACCACGAACACCAGATACAGCACGAAGCCGATCTGGAACGCCTTCATCAACTCGCTCAGCGTAAAGCTCGGCACCAGCACCAGCAGGTCGTCCTGTTGCAGATTCTTCGCGCGCGCCGCGGGCCACACGCTGGTGGCCGAGCGCACGAAGAAGCTGCGTTCGCGCTCCTGCGTGTGCTGCATCATGAAAGTCTCGATCGGCGGCGCGGCGGCGTCGAACAATTGCAGCACGTCCTGCACGTTCATCTGGCTGCCGACCGAGAAATTCTGCTGCTTCAGGTTGTCGCCGATATCCATGCCGACCGGCGCCATGATGTACACCGACAGAATCAGCGCGATGCCGTTCAGCACGATATTCGGCGGCACCTGCTGGATGCCGAGCGCACTGCGCAACAAGCCGAACACGACGACGAGCTTGGTGTAACTCGTCACCATCAACGCCGCGAACGGGGCGATGCCGAGCGCTGCAAGCAGCGCCACCATCGCAACGGGATTCGGCAGATTACCCATCGTGGCGTTCGTCCGTCGTACGCGCGTGCGGTGGCGTTTGCCCTTGCGTTTGCGCGGTTCCCGGCGCGAGTTCCGCGACCCGCACGCCGAGTTTGTTGCCGACCGCGATCAGATGCCCGTGTCCGACCAGCGTGCCGTTCGCGAGAATGCGAATCACGCCCTGGTTCAGCGGCTGATCGAGTTCGAGCACGAAGCCCGGCCGCAACGCCCTGAGCTGCGCGAGCGTCAGCGTGAGGCGTTCGAGCTCGAAGCTCGTCGTGACTTCGAGCGAGTCGAGCTGCAGCGCGTCGGCGGTGGTGTATTCGGCGCGCGTCGCGGTGGCACTGCGCTATACCGGCGCACCGTCGCTGCCGATGGTGGTGGCGCGCGGCGAGGGCGAAGCCGCGCGGAGAATTCGCGCGATCGCGCAGGAACGGCTGCGCCCGGCGGTGGCGAATGCCGGGCTGGCGGAAACCTTGTACGAGCAGGTGGCGCTTGGGCATTTCATCGACCGCGCGCATTTCCGCGAGGTCGCGGAACTGCTGAAGTGGGCGACCGGCGACGACACGTGAGGTGTGACGCGCGACGCGTCACGCACGAGGCAGCCGCGAACCCGGGCGGAGCGCAGCCCGCCGCGATGCTGCTGCACGACTTCAAGCCTTCACGAGGTCGGCAACTGCCCCGCGAGAAACGCCAGCTGGGTGCGGTTGGTCACGCCGCATTTCTGGCGCAGACGCCGCAGATGGTAGTCGACGTTGTGCGCGGTAGTGTGCATGCGCAACGCGATTTCCTTGTCGGACAGCCCGGCCGCCAGAAAGCCGAGAATCCGCATCTGCAGCTCCGACAATTCGGCCGCCGACTCGCGCCGGTTGATCGCCCGCACATACGCCGAAAAGCGCTGATGAATCGACAAACCCAGCGTCAGCGACTGCACCACGACGCTGTCGGTGATCCAGCCGGCGTGCTCGCTCGGCGCAGCGAAGCTGATGATCGAGCGCAGCCGCGTATGGGGAATCGGCAGGCCGAAAATCAGGCCGCTGCGGGTGCCGCCGTCACGCATTTCGTCGAACATCGCGCGCATGCCTGGCGGTGAGCCCGCGCGGCGCCACGTTTCGACGAGCCGCCGCAGATCCCAGACGTGCGGTGTGTTGCCCGCCAGCGCCGCGGCGAAGCGCGGATCGTGCCGGTGATAGCCGGCTTCGAAATAGTGCGGCGCGAGACTCGTCGACAGATAGCTGCGCGGGAAGTACAGCCGTTCCGGGCGGCCTTGCGCGTCGAGCTTCACCGTCAGATAGCCCAGTTCGCTGAAGCCGACGAGGCGCAGCATGCCGCGCACGAGCCGCATCCGCTCGTCGGTATTGCGGGCGGCGCCGAGATCGGCGGCGATATGGGTCTCGCCGCCCAGTTCGTCGCGACGGATCGTGCCCAGCAACTCCGCTTCGTCGTAGTAGAAGATGTCCGGCGTTTCGGCGGCTGGCGCTGCATCCGCCGCCTCGCCTGCCGGCGCCGCGATGGCTGCCGACGGATTGCTGTCGTAGCCGGCCGTCGCCATGCGGCAGACCGCGAGACCCGCGGGCTCGTTTAAAACGTCCATTCCATACGTCATACGCTCGCTCACCCTGTTGTCGTTTGGGACGCACCTCGGCCGCGGCGGATCGTGCCGCCCGATTTCCCGTAGCCAAGTGGTGGTTGCGGCCGTCTGCGTGACAGGGGCCGCGAGCGTACAGCGTCAGTCGCCGAGGATGCAGCCCGCGATATACGCGAGTTGCACCCGGTTCTGCGCGTTATAGATTTTCTTCAGTTGCCGCAAGTGATAGCCGATGATGTGCGCCGACATCGAGAGGGATTCCGCCATCTCACGATCGCTCAGCCCCTGGGTCACGAAACGCAGGATCGAACGCTGCACGTCGTTCAGACTGGCCGCCGTCAGCGACGGCATCAGATTGCGCGCGCGTGCCTCGATGAACGCATGCAGGCCCACGCCGATCGCATACGCTTCGCCGAGCGTGGTGTCGGCAATCCAGCTGCGGCCCGTTTGCGCGCTCGACAGCGTCATGATGCAGTGCTCGAGCGCGTTGCCTGTGGCCAGACCAAAACTCACGCCGCTATGCAGGCCTGCCTGCTTCGCGGCGGCGCTGAAGCGGCGCGCGAAGGTTTCGCAGCGCTCGGCCATCGGCGTCGAAAACATCGACTCCATGTCCCACGCGAACGGCCACTCGAAACGGCATGCGTAGGTCACCCGCGGATCGATCGCGAAGAACTGCTCGCGCCCGTAGCGCTCGGCCCAGCCGGGCGGCGAGTACGTATCGAACCAGGCGGCGCGGCTGACGAATTCGCCGATCCGCACGACGCGGCAATAACAGAGCGAGTCGAACCCCGCGTGCTGGATCGCTTCGCGCATCAGGGCTTGCCGCGCCTCGCTGCCGGGCGCTTCGAGCAGGCTGCGGCCGATGCCGGCCAACCCCTGTCCGCCGGCAGTCAGTGCTGCGTCGGGCGCTGACTGTGCGCCCTCGTGATCGAGTTGGGTGTCGCCGAAGGTGAATAAAGCGGTTTGCTCTTCGCCCGTTTCGCTCATTGAATGGTTTTCCGCTGGAACGCCGTGTTCCCTTTTGCCCGCTCCGCGGGCGCCTCCTGGGCCTGAGCGGAACTGGCCCGCACTCGCGCCGGATACGGGCAATCGAGCGCCAGGGCGTGCGTCAATTCTAAGAGCGAATCAATCCTCCGACAATTGAGGCTCACGTAGTTTTCGCAGTGTGGTGCGTATTCGTCTGACTGAAAACTACGAACCTTCGTGGCGTGGCCTCGGCCCGGTCAGCGCGAAGCGGCGATGTCTTCGCTAGCTGACGTTGAAATGGACGCGGATCTCAAGGCTGCTCTCGACCGGGTGCCCGTCCTGCATCGCCGGGAAGAACCGCCAGCCGCGCAGGGTTTCGATGAGTATCTGGTTGAGCCGTGGATATTGCGTCGGCCGGATGAGTTCGACGGCCGCGGATCCATCGGTATGAATCACAAACCGGGCGGTCGCGACGGTCTGGTACGCCTGCTCGCGAAGATCGTCGGGGACGGCCGGCAGCGGTTGTGCGATGGCGCGTGCTGTCGAATAGCCCGATGTCGACGTAGACGGCCTTTGCGCTTGCGTGCTGTTCGACGGATTCCCAGATAGTGGCAACGGTGGGTTGGCTGCCGCGGCTTCAGCGGTTGCAGCGGATTGAGTGGACGCGGCCAGGTTGGCAGGCGCGCTATTGGGCTTGACCAGCGTCGGTTCGGACTTTGCCGGGGCCGCCTGACTGGTGGGCTGCGTCTGAATGCGCCCGGCCTCGATCGTGGCGTGCGGCTGCGCGGGCATCCTGTGCGGCTCTTGAGCTGCGGGTGCCACAGGCTCCCGTGTGGCAAGCTGCGCTTGGCGAGGTTCCGTTATTTCAACGAGCGTCATCTCCAGCGGCGGCTCAGCAGGGCGCTCGTGCGCCGGGCCTGCGTGCAGGCCGCGACCCAGCAGAACGAGCGCTGTGCCCCACACCGCGCATGCCACTACGACGGCGCTCATGATCCTGAGTTTGCGGTTGTCGGCGCTGGTGACGACGCGTGTCCAGTGTCTATTCACGATGGACTGCGATAAGGAAATGCTCGGCGCCCGCACGGCGGGCCGCCAGCATCGCCTGCACGACCACGCCGTGGCCGCTGCCGTCATCCGCGGCGATCACGACGTCGTGATCCGGACGCAGCGTGCGCCGCACGGCGGCTTCGACCTGATCTGGACGAACCGCTTCGCGGTTGACGAAAATCGCGTTGTGGCGGTCGACGCTCACGGTAGGCGGTCCATCGACCGACAGTTGCTGCGCATGCCCTGACGGCAGGTTCACCTTCACGGCGTCGAGCCGCTGCATGGCGAGCGAAGCCAGCATAAACGTTGCCAGAAGAAAGAACATCACGTCGATCATCGGGATGATTTCGATGCGGCCGCGCTTCGCGGCCCGGGAGCGGCGAAATTTCACGGTCCGTCGCCCTGAGTTTCCGACGCGAGGCGAATCTCGCTGATACGTTCGTTGGCGAACGACTCGAGTTCGTCCATCAGCCTTTCCAGTCTGCGCGAAAAATAGTTGAACGCGAATAGCGAGAACAACGCAACCACGAGGCCGACGGCGGTCGCAACGAGCGACTGGGCGACGCCACCCGTGACGCCGCCCGGATCGACGAGACCGTTTCCGCCGAATAACTGGAACGAATGCATCATGCCGACGATCGTGCCCAGCAAGCCGAGAAGGGGCGCTGCCGTCACGATGGTCTCCAGTACCCAGAAGCCCCTGCTCATATCCCGCTCGATCTCTGCGGCGATAGCCCCGGTTTTCGCCTCGCGGTACCAGGTGGGTGCGCGTGTCTGCTGCGCGAGTGGGGCGCTAAGACGTCTGAATACATTTTCCATCGGTAACGGCTTCAGCCCATCATCGGGTCCGGTGGTGGCCGGCCGTGGATGTGCGTGCGTTCGAGGCGTCCGTGTGAAGCGCAGAAACACATAGGCGCGGTCGATCGCGATCGTGATCGACACAACGGCCAGCGCCGTGAGCGGATAGATGACCCATCCACCGAGTTGCACTGCGTTTAGCAAGTCTGTCCAGTCTTTCATTTCAGCGCCAGTCCGTCATACGTCAGAAGTTTTTGGTGATGCCGGCGTAGACGGCGAAGTGGGGGCCGTATTGCGGCGCCCCGACGCCGATGCCGGAGCCGTCCCGAAGTTCGTACACGCGATTGAATGCATTGACGAGCAGTAGCCGCGCGTCAAATTTGCCAATAAACGGATCGTTGAAATTGAAATGATGGATGACGCCGAGATTGACCTGCGTGTACACCGGCAGGCGATCCGTATTGGCGAAGCCGCTGCGCAGGCCGCTGCCGACGATGCCATCGAAGGTAAAGGTCGTCGTGCCGAGTGCGTAGGCGCCACCGAACGAAGCGGTGACGCGCTGGTCGTGGTCGAGGAAAACGTATTGGCTGCTGATGAACGCCAGTTTGTCGGCGCTGAAATTGAACTGCGCGGAGTCGATGTTCTTGCCTTGAGCGCGGCTGAGGGCAACGTTCACGTAGGCGGAAACGTTGTCCTGTTTGTAGTTTGCCGTGAATTCGACACCGTACACGCGGCCATACTGATAGTTGAACGGCGTGAAAATCAATGCGGTGCCGAACTGGCCTTCGTCGAGCAGGTTGGTCGATTTCTTGTAGTAAGCGTCGACCCCGACCGTGACCGCCGAGCTCAGCCGCTGCGTCACGCCAAGGTCGAAATAGTGACTACGCTCGGGCTGCACCGGATCGTTGCGACCGGAGACCTGCGCGGTCGTGCCGGCATAACGGGCAATGTCCGCATCGGATACCAGCTCGAACGCGGGCGGGGTGAAGTAGCGCGCATAGCCGGCGTGCACGGTGGTCGACGGCGTCAGCGCGTAGACGAGCCCGACTCGCGGACTGAGCTGGCTCGCGCTGACGTACTCATTCATCTTGTCGTAGCGCAGGCCGTAGTTGACGGTCAGCTTGTCAGTCACTTTCCACTCGTCCTGAACGTAGGCGCTATACAGGTAGCCCGTTTTGCTGCTCGAATCCGGAATACTGATGGGCTGGTCGGAAGACTGGTTGCCCGCATCGTCGACTGGAAACACCGTCAGGTTGTTGTCGAATACGGCGTGTTCCTGCTGGAAGAGTATGCCGGCGCGAATCGTATGCTTGTCGTTGAGCCGGTACGTCGAGTCGAATTGCACGCCGTTCGCGCGATCGCTGTGGAAGTCTTTCGACGCCACGCCATTGAACATCAGATCCCCGACCGGATCGGGATTGAACTGGGTACGCGAATATCGGGTGAACAACGCAAGTTGATAGTCGAGCGCTCCGCCGTTCGTCCCCTGCAGCGCGACCACGGCAAACTGGTTGAGCTCCGACTGCGTTTCGTCGAGCTGGCTCGAATCGAAATTCGTATTGCCGTTGAGCGTGAATGCGCTCGGCAAACCGGGCGTGTTGGGGATCTGGAACTGGTTGCTGGTCGTGCCGAACATCAGGCTGATCCGCGTCAACGGATTGATGATGTAGGACATCAATCCAAACGCATCGCCCTGGCGCGTGTGATCGTGCACCGGACTTGCGGCTGAGGTGGGACTTTCTATCCCCAGATTGTTCTCGCCAAGCGAACCGCTGAAGTAGTAGCTGAATGGCCCCTTGCTGCCGAACACATCGCCGCTGGTCCTGATGGTCTGATGGCCGCCGCCGAACACATCGATGGAGCCGCCGTTGCCGGTGTCGCCCGACTTCGTGCGGATATCGACGATACCCGCGGTCCGGTAGCCGTACTGGGCGGGTAGCGCGCCAGTGAGGAGGTTCATCTGATCGATGATCCGGCTGTCCAGCGACTGTCCGAACCCGCTGATGGGTTCGGGAATGATGACGCCATTGATCCGGTACTGCAGGTTCGCGTGGTCGCCGCGCACATGCAACTGGCCGAATGAGTCGCTGGCGACGCCGGGTGCCTGCAGCAGTACCTGGTTCAACGGCGTGTCCGCGCCCGCAGGCAAGGTGTCGATATCGGCCTGGCTGAACCGGTAAACGCTGCTGCCGGTTTCGGGCAACAGTCCGTTGCGCGCGCGGTCGAGGCGCTGGGCGTTGACCTGGACATCGAGTGTGTCGCTCTTCGTCAGCGCGATCGACACCGCGCTATCCTGGCCTGACGTCGTCGTCGCGATGCTGCTGGCGGTTGCAAAACCGGAGGCGCTGACAACGATCGCATAGGTGCCCGGCGCCACATGCGCGACCTGGAAATGCCCGCCCGCGTCGGTTTTCACGTCTGCAACGGACTTCCCGCTTGCATCCTGAAGCGTGACAGTGGCGTTGCTGATTGCCTTGCCCGAGTTGTCGGCGATGGCGCCGGTCACCGCGCTGTCGCCGGACGCCGCGTATGCGTGACCCGCAAAGGCGAACAACAGCAGCACGGCCTGGGAGACAGGATTGCGATTTCTCATTTTGTTGTCTAATTGTTAGATATGCAAACTATACGGTCGGCGTGGATGCCGGATATTGATTGAGTGGGGTGCTTTGAAGCGACCCCGATCATCGCAGCGCTGGGTTGCCGCTGCTGTGCCATGTCTTCGAGCTAGCGCTCGTGCAACGCCCGAAGAAGTGTGAATGTTATATCATAACGTTTTCAATTGAAACCGATTGTTCTTCATTGCCATGAACAAGCTCCCCGTTGCCGTCCTGTCAAGATTTCCTTGCGCGGGCAAGACGCCGCCGCTCAGGCACGTGTTGAAGCACGAAGGCGTTACCCTTCAGCACAGCGGCAACGGTCAGACTTCCAGTCCGCTTATGCGCGTGGCATTCCTGTTGGCAAACTCTCCTTGAGTTTCATTTCCTGGCACGCTAAATTGCGCGCTCGCAGATCTTTGCTGTTGCTCCTGGCGACGCAGCAGATCGTCTGGTTTTGTAACGAATGCGTAAGGATCCCTGATGTCGTATCGGGCAGGGCGCGAAAACGAAGAAACGCATGAGCGGTCGGCCGGACGTCATGGAGTCTCGCTGACTGGCTGGGTTGCGGTGGGACTTGCAGCCGTATTCGGCACGTTGAGCTTTGCGGAAGGCTTGCCGGTCGATCTGCGTTGGTGCGCGGTATTGGCGAGCGCATGCCTGAACGTCTTTGTCGTCGCAATCTGGAGCCCGTTGGCGGCGCGCGCGCAGCTCAAGCGGGCGGAGGCGGGAAGCTGGCGGCAGACTGCGAGGGTCCTGTGGCAAGTTATCCGGCAGGATCAGGATGCCGCGGGATTACATGCCATCGTCCGTTCCATTTGCTGGGAACCTTGGGGCGTGCCCGTATGCGCATGTCTTTCCGCGGCGATTGCCGCGGCGGCTTTCAGGCCGTTTGCCCCCGCCGCGCTAGTTCATGCGATGGTCTCGCCGTCGTTTGTCATTGCCAGCGGCATTGCGGCGCTGATCCTTGCCTTTCTCACCCTCGTCGCAGAACGCTTTTACGCACATGATGCGGATCGCTCGCATGCGCCGGAATCCGCGTCGCTCGCGGGCATGTTGCGCGTGGTGCTTCTGTGCGCGCTCGCTGCTGCCGTGTCGGCGGGGTGGTTTGTCTATTTGCACACGGCGCTCGATCTGGCCGTCCATGCCGTCGCGCTATTCAGTGCGGCAATCGCAATCGAGCTGGCCATCCGCGCGGGACTTCGCTGGTTCTCCGCCCCGCGCGCCGGGGCCAGCGCTGCCCACGTCCCCTCAAGCGTCCTGGCGGGTCTGTTGCGGTATCGTCGCTCGCCGCTTGCGTCGCTTGGCGCTGAGTTGCACACCCGCTACGGGATCGATCTGCGGCAAAACTGGGTGCTGCGGAGTTTCGTGCGCCTGTTGCCCGCAACGATCGCCGCAATGGCTGTGTGCGCGTGGCTGCTGACATCCATCGTCGTGCTGAATCCCGACCAGCGCGCGGTATACGAACGATTCGGCGCGCCGGTCGCGGTCTGGCCGCCCGGCCTCCATGTCGGCATGCCCTGGCCCTTCGGCAAGGTGCGCGTGGTCGACAACGGCGCCGTGCACCAGCTGATCGTCTCGGGCGGCGCGGACAGCAGCAGCATCGCTGCGCCATCGGTATCCGCCGACGGCCCGACGCCGGCGGACCTGAACCGTCTGTGGGACGTCCTGCATCCATGGGAGACGACTCAGGTGATAGCCGGTGCGAGCGGGGACCAGCAGAACTTTCAGATCGTCAACGCCGACGTGCGGCTCGATTACCGCGTGGGCCTGAGCGATGCCGCCGCGCGCGCGGCGCTATACCGGTCCGTCGATCCGGCCAGCACGGTCCGCTCGATCGCGAATCGCGAGGTGGTGCATTACCTCGCGTCACATACGCTGCAGTCATTGCTGGAGACGAGCCAAACCGCGATGGCCGACAGCGTGCGGCACGCTGTGCAACTGCAGCTTGCCCGGCTGGCGAGCGGCATCGAAGTGGTGGCGGTCGTGATCGAAAGCGTGCATCCGCCGGCGGGGGCGGCCGCGGCTTATCACGATGTGCAAGCGGCGCAGATTCGCGCGCAGGGTAGCGTCGCACAAGCGCGCGGCTTTGCGGCAGGCGTGCTCGGCAATGCGCAGCAGCAGTCGCTGGCGAGCGTCACTCAGGCGAGTGCGCGGGCGGGCGACACGCTGTCGTCAGCGCGGGTGCAGCAGATCAATTTCGACGCCGACATGGTGGCATACCGGCTTGGCGGTCCGGCTTTTGCATTCGAGTACTACCTGGGCAAGCTGCAAAAGGGATTGCAAAACGCGCGCATAACAGTGATCGACGATCGGCTCGTCGACGACAGGCGCGCCACGATCGATCTGCGCTCATTCACTGCCGGCGACCTGCCCGGCATCCGGCCCGGCAACTGATGCTTCGGGCATCGCCGAACGACCTTGCGTCGCACGTTAGATAAAGCTGTTTTCAGGGTGACATGATGAGTTTGTTCCATTCGCACCATGATGGCCAAGGGCATCACCATCACGGCGGCCATGCGCATGCGGATCATGGCGAGCCGCCGGAGCGCGGCCCCTTTTACCTGCGCGTGCTGCTCGCCGCGCTGTGTGTGATCGTTGCGATCGCGGTGGCGAGTTTCATTTCGGTGCGTGCGGGCGAAGCGTCGGTCATCACGCGCTTTGGGCAGCCGGTGCGCGTGCTGCTCGAACCGGGTCTCGCATGGCGCCTGCCCGCGCCGATCGAAGCGGCGGTGCCGGTCGACCTGCGCTTGCACACCACCTCGAGCGGCCTGCAGGATGTCGGCACGCGCGATGGCCTGCGCATCATTGTGCAGGCCTACGTCGCGTGGCGCGTGGCGGCGGATCCGAACGACGTGAGCCATTTCGTGCGAGCCGTGGGCAACCAGCCCGACGAAGCAGCCCGGCAAATCCGCTCGCTGCTCGGCTCGGCGTTGCAGACGACGTCGGCCGGTTTCGACCTCTCGTCATTGGTCAACACGGACCCATCCTGGGTGCGGATCTCGGCATTCGAAGACGCATTGCGCAGCCAGATCGACGCACAACTGTATTCGGCCTATGGCGTGCACGTCGTCCAGGTCGGTCTGGAGCGGCTGACGCTTCCCGCCGTGACGCTGGCGGCGACTGTCGGCCGGATGAGCGCCGAACGCGAGACAGTGGCCGCACAACGCACGGCCGACGGCAATCGCGAGGCGGCGCAGATCCGCTCGGATGCGGACCGTGACGCGCGCATTGCGCTGGCCGACGCGAATGTGAAGGCGGCGGAGATCGAAGCCCAGTCTCGCAAGGATGCGGCGGCGATCTACGGCAACAGCTATGCAGGCAATCCCAGGCTGTACACGATGCTGCGCTCGCTCGACACGCTGGATACGGTCGTCAGCGCCAACACGAACCTGATCTTGCGCACGGATGCAGCGCCCTTCCAGGCACTCGTTCAAGGTCCCGTCGACCTGAGGCCGGCGCAGCCGCCGCAGGCCGCGCCGGCCGCATCGTCCGCCTCGTCCACGTCGAAGAAAAGCAGGTCCGCGCGATGAGCACCGGCTCCGGCATGCCGTCGCTCGGCCCAGGCGCACAGGCCGTGCGCCTCTCGTTCTGGTTTGTCGTCGCAGTGGCCGTGCTTGCCGCGTGCGCATGGGCGGGGTCGAACATCCGGCGCATCCCGCCTGATAGCCGCGCGGTCGTATTGCGCTTCGGCGCATTCGTTCGAACCCAGGACGCGGGACTGCTGATTGCCTGGCCCCATCCGTTCGAGTCGGCGCTGCTCGTGCCGGGCAGCGCGCGCGTGCTCGAGCAGCGAATTCAGTCGCTCGAACGCGATCCGCGCGCGCGTGCTGCCGATTCCAATGTGTCGGAAGCAGCGCCTCTCGCGTCACCCGGCGAGGCAGGTGCGCCGGACGGCGGAGCCGAACCTCCGTTGGCGGGCGGCAACCCCATGTTGTCCGATGCGCTGGCCGGGTCCGGCTATGTGCTGACAGGCGACAACGGCGTCCTGCAGTTGCGCGCGACACTGTATTACCGCGTAGTCGATCCCTACGCCTACGTGCTGCAGAAGGACAGGCTCGCTTCAGCGCTCGAGCGGATCGTGTCCGCATCGGCGGTCGAGGTGGCGGCCAAACGCAATCTGGATGCGATTCTCGTAGCGCGGCCCGAGCAGTTGTCGGCGGATCAGCAGGTGGCCGTCAAGCGCGAGCAATTGCGCGGCGATCTCGCGCAGGAAATCGAACGGCATCTGCGGCAGCTCGATGCGCTGCACGCGGGACTCGGCGTCGAAGTCGCGCGTGTCGACGTCGAGGCAGCATTTCCCGCACCGGCCGTCAACGCGTTCAACTCGGTGCTGACGTCGCTGCAGGTGGCCGAGCGGAGCATCGCCGAAGCGCGCACGGCCGCTGAAAGAACGCGCCAGGATGCCCAGCAGGACGCCGACCGGATCGTACAGAACGCGCAAGCGAGCGCGGTCGAACGCGTGTCGAGCGCACAGTCCAGAACCTTGACGATCCAGCAACTGGAAGTGCCATTGCGAACGAACAGCGATCCGGGTTTGCTGGCGCGCGTCTATCGGGACCGCGTTCAGGGCATCCTGTCGAAAGCGGCAGGCGTGGCGACCGTCGATCCTCGCAATACATCGAATCTGATCCTGCCGGGGAACGCCAGATGAGCGCGAATGTCGAGCAAACCATCCCGAGGGGTGACGCGTGGCAGGCCGGTGCGGCAGGCCAGTTGCCTGCGGGGCCGGCAATTGCATTGTCGGCATCCGAGCAGCGGGCGGTGTCGCGGCAAATCGCGCTTGCGCTGCTGGCCGGCGGCCTGCTGGTGTTATCGCTGGCGTGGGGGCACTTCGTCTCGGGTGGAGAGGCGCTTGCGCAGGTACTGGCGGGACTTGCGTCGCTCGTCGTCGCGGGACCGGTGTTCGCCAGCGCGTGGCGAAGCCTGAAGACGCCCAGCCTGCACGGCGTGACCGATCGGCTGATCGCGCTCGCGATGCTGGCGGCGTGGGCAGTGGGGGACATGGCGACGGCCGCCCTGTTGCCGATCGTGATGACGTTTGGGCACGCGCTCGAAGAGCGCAGCGTGCTTGGATCGCAAGAGGCGATCCGGGCGCTCGGCAGGCTGACATCGGGCAAGGTGCGGCGCGTCGGCGCGGACGGTGCAATCGAAGAGGTGCCGTATGAAGCGGTGCGCGCGGGAGATCTGCTCGAAGTAGTGGCCGGCGCGCGGATTCCTGCCGACGGTGTCGTGCAGCATGGCCAGTCCAGTGTCGATAACGGACCGATCACCGGCGAGTCCGTGCCGCTCGACGTGGAGGCGGGAACCGCGGTATTCGGCGGCGCGATGAATCTCGACGGGCCGCTGCGCATCGAGGTCACGCATGCCGGCAAACAGTCGACGCTCGGCAAGATCATCGAACTCATGCAGCGCGCCGAGCAGGTGAAGCCGCCGATTACGCAGATACTCGAACGCTACATGGGCGGTTATCTTTGCCTCGTGCTGCTGATTGCGGCGATCGTGTGGTTCGCATCGTCGAATGCGTCGGCGATGCTGGCCGTCATTGTCGCAGCGTGCCCGTGCGCGCTGGTGCTCGCGGCGCCGTCGACGGCCATCGCCGGCATTGCCGTGGGCGCACGGCACGGCATCCTGTTCAGGAGTGCCGCGTTTCTGGACAAGTTTGCCCAGATCGATTCGCTGGTGATCGACAAGACCGGCACGTTGACCTACGGCGAGTTGCGGG
The DNA here is from genome assembly GCF_058782725.1 of Paraburkholderia sp. FW306-02-B. NCBI lineage: Bacteria > Pseudomonadati > Pseudomonadota > Betaproteobacteria > Burkholderiales > Burkholderiaceae > Paraburkholderia > Paraburkholderia sp. FW306-02-B. Next base: position 2,522,341 of record NZ_JBYSXZ010000002.1, on the reverse strand, counting down.
TCGAAAACGTGTTCCTGGAGCCGGGCGCCGATCGGGCGCAGGTGCTCGAACTTGCGGCCCGGCTCGGCGGCAGTAGCGCGCATCCGGTGAGCCGCGCGCTGGTGCGTTACGTGACCGACGCCGAACCGGCTGGATGCGAGCGCGCGCCATTCGAACATACGCGCGAATTACGGGGGCTCGGCATTGTGGGTGAGACGCCGGAAGGTGTGGCGGTGCTCGGCCGCTACGGCTTGCTCACGGAACACGCGCACGCGTTGCCGGAGCCGCCTCGCGCGATCGAAGGACCTTGTGTCGGTCTTGCACTGAACGGCAGGTTCCTCGCATGGTTTGGTTTTGCGGATGCGGTGCGCGCCGAGGCGTGCGGCGCGCTGGCGCAATTGCGGGGTCTGGGACTGACGCGCCAGACCCTTCTGACCGGCGACCGCGAGCCGGTTGCGCGCAAGCTGGCCGCAGAAACCGGCATCGGACTGGTGGTGGCGCAAGCTCTGCCGCACGACAAGCTGGATTACGTCGTGCACGAAATGGCAGCCGGCTACCATCCGTTGGTGGTTGGCGATGGCTTGAACGATGTGCTCGCCATCAAGGCCGGCCCCACCAGTATCGCCATGGGCGAGCGCGGCATCGACATTGCGGTGGCGTCCGCGGATGTCGTGCTGCTCGGCGACGATCTGCGGCGTATCGCGACCTGCGTCCGGCTCGGGCGGCGGTGCCTGCATACCGCGACGATCAACGCGGCGATCGGGCTGAGCTGGACTGTCGGGGTGATCGCGCTTGCCGCGACGGGTGTGCTGAGCGCGGTTTGGGTCGCGCTGTTGCATAACCTCGGCACGTTCATTGTGATTGCCAACGCGGGGCGGCTGCTGCGCATGGACGACGATGCTCGGGTGATCGAGCGTGCGTGAGGTCGATGCCTGAAACCGGCGCCGCCTGCCGAACGTAGCTTACGACTACCACCGGGCCGGTAGAACCGGCAATCATCGGCCGCACGCAATCCACTATAGTTCACACCCAGCGGCCCGAAACCCGGCACCGCGCTCCACCATGCCATGGCAGGCCCTGCCTGCTTGCCATGCGCTCACAGGTTCCGAACCATCCGACCATCCAGGTTCTGCTCGTACGTGCGTTGCGCCCGTTCGTGCGGCTCGATACCGCGCGTAAAAGGCAAGCCGTTGCACACGAGGACTCGTGTTGCGGTTTGTAATTTTTCTCTAAGCCCCCGTAAGACGCATTTCGTTACTGTGGTGGCCGCATACCTAAGCGCACCGATTGCTGTCTTCTGATCGCGTCCGCGCGGCAGTCCAGATTACGTTAAAGCGTTGAACAGAAAACTATGGAAGAAACTTCATCACAGCGGCGTACAGTCAATCGCCCGATCGTTTGCACCCACAACCGATTGCTACCTCTCGTTGTCGCAGCGGTGGTGTTGGCGCTCGGCGGATGCGGCAAGGGATCCTCGGGCGCCCCGCCGTTTGCGATGGGCGGCGCGGCGCAGGTGGCTGAGGTCGGTGTCGTGAGCGTCGTGCCGCAGAAAGTCGTGCAGACCACCGAACTCTCGGGGCGCCTGTCGGCGCTCAAGGTAGCCGACGTCCGGCCGCAGATCAGCGGGATCGTGCTCAAGCGGCTCTTCACCGAAGGTTCGGATGTCAAGGCCGGACAATTGCTGTACCAGATCGATCCAGCCACCTATCAGGCTTCTTATGATCAGGCGAAGGGCACCCTGGCAAACGCGCAGGCCACGCTCGCATCGGCGAAGACAAAGGCCGATCGCTACGTCGAGCTCGTCAAGATCAACGCGGTCAGCAAGCAGGATTACGACGACGCCCTCGCTGCGGTGAACGAGGATCAGGCGACCGTCATCGCCGACCGGGCGTCGCTCGAATCCGCGCGGGTCAATCTGGAATACACGCGCATCAAGGCGCCGATTTCCGGGCGCATCGGCGCGTCGACGGTAACGGAAGGGGCGCTCGTCACGTCCGATCAGACGACGGCGTTGTCGACGATCCAGGCGTTCGACCAGATGTATCTCGACGTCTCGCGTTCGAGCATGGAATGGTTGCGACTGCGTAAGGCGTTCGCGGCCGGCCGATTGCAGAAGATGGGCGAAAACGGTGCGGCCGTGAAACTCGTCATGGAGGACGGCACCGAATACGGACAGACCGGCGTGCTGCAGTTTACCGGTATCACGGCCGATCCCACCACGGGCTCCGTCACATTGCGGATGATTTTTCCGAACCCGGACCAGGCGTTGCTGCCGGGCATGTTCGTGCGTGCGCAACTCAACGAAGGTGAGGATGACAAGACGATTCTCGTGCCTCAGCTTGCCGTGTCGCGTGCATCGAACGGCAACGCAACGGTGTATGTGGTCGACGCCGCCGACAACGCCAAACAGGTGATTGTGCAAGCGGATGCCGCCTATGGCGATCAGTGGATCGTCACGCAAGGACTCAAGGCCGGCGATCGCGTGATCGTCAGCGGCCTGCAAAAAGTGCATGCCGGAGCGCCTGTCAAGATCGCAGCTGATTCTGCGAGCACCGGTGCTTCGGCTGTGTCGGCCGTCGCGACGAAGCAATAGGCGGGGGCGGCATGGCAAGTTTTTTCATTAATAGACCGATTCTCGCGTGGGTGATCGCGATCGTTATCATGCTGATCGGCGCCGCGGCCACGACGACGTTGCCGATCGAGCAGTATCCGACCATCGCACCGCCGTCGGTACAGATCACGGCCACCTACCCGGGCGCTTCGGCCGAGACGGTCGCCGCGACGGTGACGCAGGTGATCGAGCAGAAGCTGAGCGGGATCGACCATCTGCTGTATATGTCGTCGACCAGCAGCTCGGCGGGCCAGGCGTCGATCACGCTGACTTTCCAGCCCGGCACCGATCCGGACATTGCCCAGGTTCAGGTTCAGAACAAGGTGAACCAGGCAACCTCCACGTTGCCTCAAACCGTGCAGGAACAAGGGGTTCAGGTCGCCAAGTCATCGAGCAGTTTTCTGATGATCGTGACCCTGTCGTCGCCGGGCGGCAGCCTGAATTCGATCGATCTTGGCAACCTGATTGCTACCCAGATCGAGGATCCGCTTACGCAGATCAACGGGGTGGGCGACGTCACGTTGTTCGGTGCGCAACACGCGATGCGCATCTGGGTGAATCCGGTGAAGCTGCATAGCTTCGGGCTCCTGACGTCCGATGTCACCACCGCCATTACGAATCAGAACGTTCAGTTATCGGTCGGCCAGCTGGGCGGCGCGCCGTCGACGGATGCGCAGGCGATCAACGCGACCATTTCCGCGGCGAGCCTCCTGACTACCGCGGATCAGTTCGAAAACATCTTGCTGCGGGTCAATAGCAACGGGTCGAAGATTCTGTTGAAAGATGTCGCCCGTGTCGAAGTGGGCGGCGATTCGTATGACACTTCATCGCGCCTGAACGGCAAGCCCGCTGCCGCGCTCGCGGTCAAACTCGCGACCGGCGCGAACGCAATGAACGTGCAGAAGGCGGTCCGGGCCAGGCTCACGGCGCTGCAAGCACAGTTGCCCAAGGACGTCGCGATCGACTATCCGTACGACACCACGCCGTTCGTCAAGATTTCGATCGAAGAGGTGATCAAGACACTGTTCGAAGCGGTGATCCTCGTGTTCCTCGTGATGTACCTGTTCCTGCAGAACATCCGGGCGACACTGATTCCGACGATCGTCGTGCCGGTGGCTTTGCTCGGTACGTTTGCGGTGATGTCGGCGGTCGGTTTCTCGATCAACGTGCTATCGATGTTCGCGATGGTGCTTGCCATCGGCCTGCTCGTCGACGACGCCATTGTCGTGGTCGAAAACGTCGAGCGGATCATGAGCGAGGAAAAACTCGAACCGAAAGAGGCGACTCGCAAGGCAATGAGCCAGATTACTGGGGCACTCGTCGGCGTGACGACGGTGCTGACCGCGGTGTTCATTCCGATGGCGTTCTTCTCCGGTTCGACGGGCGCGATCTACCGGCAATTTTCGATCACGATCGTTGCCGCGATGGTGTTGTCCGTCGTGCTTGCGTTGACGCTCACTCCGGCGCTCTGCGCGACGTTGCTCAAGCGCGCCGATGTCGAGCATCACGAGCGGCGCGGCTTCTTTGGCCGGTTCAACCGGTGGTTCGGCGCCGGCAATCGGCGCTATACGTCAGCGCTGGGCCGCATAGTCGGCAAGCCAGCGCGCTATATGATCGTCTACGCACTGATTGGCGGGGTAGTGGGTCTTTTATACCTGAGCTTGCCGTCATCCTATCTGCCTGACGAGGACCAGGGGATCGTTCTGGTCATGGTTTCCACGCCGGCGGGAACACCTGCATCGCGAACCCTCAAGACGGTCGAGGCGGTGGAAAACTATTTTCTGCACGATGAACCGGCCGTCGAGAAAATGATCACGGTCAATGGTTTCAGCTTCAACGGGCAGGGGCAAAACAATGCATTTGCGTTCGTTTCGCTGAAAGACTGGAGCAAACGGCGGAGCGCCGATCAACAGGCCGCTGCGATCATTCAGCGCGCGAACGCACATTTCGCAAAGAATCGCGACGCGCAAATCTTCGTGATGAACCCCGGCGCCATTCAGGGGCTCAGCAATCAAAGCGGCCTCGACTTCGAGATCGAGGATCGCGCCGGCCAGGGGCACGATAAATTGCTGCAGGCGCGTAACCAGCTCATGGCATTGGCGGCGAAGGATTCGTCGCTGGCGATGATGCGTTCCGCGGGGTTGGAGGACACGCCGCAATTCAAGGTCGATATCGATCGGGAGAAGGCGAGTGCGCTCGGTCTGTCGATTTCCGATGTGGACGACACGCTGCAGACCGCATTTGGTTCGTCCTACGTCAACAACTATATCGACACCGGGCGAGTTCAGAAGGTGTATGTCCAGGCAGACGCGCCATATCGGATGATGCCGGCCGATATCGGCCAGTGGTACGTCAAGGCAAGCTCGTCTTCGTCTTCGTCGGCAAGTTCATCCTCGACGTCGTCCTCGACATCGTCATCGAGCAGCACGACAACGAGCTATGACTCGACGATGGTGCCGTTCTCGGCATTCGCGACAAGCCGATGGACCTTCGGGCCGCCGCAGATCGAGCGCTATAACCGGGCACTCGCGATGGAGATGTCGGCGCAGACCATGCCGGGCGCGAGTACCGGCCAGGCGATGGCCGCGGTCGAAAAGCTTGCGAAGCAATTGCCGGCGGGATTCGGCGTCGAATGGACGGGGCAATCCTTTCAGGAGAAGCAATCGGGATCGCAAGCGACCTATCTGTACGCCATTTCGCTGGTTGTGGTGTTCCTGTGTCTTGCCGGTCTTTATGAAAGCTGGTCGGTGCCGATTGCCGTGATTCTCGTGGTGCCGCTCGGCGTGCTGGGCGCGCTGCTCGGCGCACATATACGCGGCTTGTCCAATGACGTTTACTTCAAGGTAGGTCTGCTCACCACGATCGGGCTTTCGACCAAGAACGCGATCCTGATCGTCGAATTCGCAAAGGAACTGCAGGCCCAAGGGCACAGCATGATCGACGCGATTCTTGAAGCTGCCCACCTGCGTTTGCGGCCAATTCTGATGACGTCGCTCGCATTCGTATTCGGGGTGCTGCCGCTCGTCATCAGCACGGGCGCAGGGTCCGCAGCGCGGCGTGCGATCGGTACCGGCGTCGCGGGCGGGATGATCACCGCGACCGTGCTGGCAATTTTCTTTGTGCCGGTTTTCTTTGTGGTGGTACGGAAGCTTTTCAACGAGCACGGACACGCAGCGGACCAGGATCAAGCGGGTAAGGGTGAAGCATGAAACTAAAAATACTGGGTGTGGTGTGCGCGGTAGCGTTGAGCGCCTGTTCGCTTGATCCGGTTTATCAGCGGCCCGCCGCACCGGTCGATTCGGCGTGGCCGACCGGTGCGGCATACGGAACCGGTGCGGCGCCGGTCAAGGGCGCGGCGGATAACGCACCGCTGGCCGCCGAAATCGGCTGGCGGGAATTCTTCAAGGACCCGCGCCTGCAGCGACTGGTCGAGCTTGCACTCGAGAACAATCGCGATATGCGAGTCGCGGCGCTCAACGTCGCCCAGTACGAGGCGCAATACCGGATTGCCCGCGCCAATCTCGCGCCGGCGATCGACGCATCGGGTTCGTTCACGCGTGAGCGTTCTCAGGGAACGGTGAGCAGCACGAGTAGCGCGAGCGTCGGCATGTCGTCATGGGAAATCGATTTTTTCGGCCGGCTGAGCAGTCTGAAGCGGCAGGCGCTTGAGCAATACCTGTCGACCGATGCGGCGCGCACGAGCACGCAACTCAGCCTGGTGGCGACGGTCGCCACTGACTACCTGCAGCTGTTGTCCGATGAAGCGCTGCTGAAGATCACGACCGATACGGTCAAGGCGGATCAGCAGACTTACGATCTGACGGTGAGCATGATGAACGTCGGCAGCGCTTCAATGCAGGATGTCCAGCAAGCGCGGAATTCTCTGGCGAGTGCACGGTCGAGCCTTGCCTCTTATACGCGGGCCGTTGCGCAGGACCGCAACAATCTCGTCGCTGAAATCGGCTGTCCACTCCCGGGCGATCTGCCGCAGGGCGGTACCTTGCTGGACAACGAGAATCTGCTTGCCGATATCGGGGAGGGCGTGCCCTCCGATCTATTGACCCGGCGTCCCGATATCGTCGAGGCCGAGCATACGCTGAAGGCGGCGAACGCGAATATCGGCGCGGCTCGGGCCGCGTTCTTTCCGAAGATCGAGCTGACGGCGGCAGCGGGTACTTCCAGTAGCAGTCTTTCCGGATTGTTCAAGGCCGGTAGCGGCGCGTGGAGTTTCGCTCCCACGATCTCCGTGCCGATCTTCGACTATGGAAGCAACAAAGCATCGCTCGATGTTGCCAAGGTCGAAAAGGACATCGACGTCGCGGACTACGAAAAGGCGATTCAGACTGCGTTCAAGGACGTCTCGAATGGCCTGGCCGGACGTGCGACGTACGTCGACCAGGTCAACGCCGACCGGGAGTACGTTGTGTCGGCTCAAAACTACTACGACCTGGCGCAGTCGCGTTACCGGAGTGGAACCGACAGTTTCCTCACCTTGCTGGATGCCCAGCGCACGCTGTACACGGCGCAGCAGCAACTGGCGACCGATACGCTGTCGAAGTTGTCGAACCTCGTGACGCTTTACAAGGCGCTCGGCGGCGGATGGACTCAGACGGGTACGTGACTCAATGACACGTAACCAGGCAGGCAATAGCACCAATGCTGATCGCGGTACCCGCCAGCGTCCCTGCGGCGAACGTTTCCAGCGACGTTGCGCAGCCTTGCAGCTGAAGCAGCACGACCAGTGCCGCCGAGATGATGAACCGCCGCATCTATCGATTCCTTTGTCAGACGTGTGGCGCCGCATGGAGTATTGAAGCGCCCATTGTTGTGGGGAGGCAGACCGCTGCCTTCCCGCGTCTGGATGTTCCATCAGCCGGGGTCAGCTTTGCCGTGCAGCGGTCGACAGGATGGCGATCCGCAAACACGTCCAGGATGAGCAGCGATACGTGTTGAATTGTCCGCATTCGACACTGTGTGAATGTCTGGAAAAAACAACGTACATCGCGCAGTCCTTACCAATTATTGGCGGCTCGCGCAGCACAACGACCTTAAGCAATCTTTGAAAATCTTTCGAAGATCACGAACCTGTAACGGAGCGGGCAAGCTCACACGTTGAACTCGCCGACCCGTCCGGGCCGCCCTATCTCTTGTACGACACGGCTCACAGCGCCGGAACGTAGATCGCGCGGATGCATCGACAGGCTGTGCGTGGGACTTCACTCGCGAAACGTGAAACCACCGGTAATCCCGCACGTTGTCAAAAGACGACGGCGCACGATGAATAGTGCGCTTAAATCGATTTGCGGCCGGCGCATGCGTTGCCGGTCCGATTAGCAGTGAATGGCAGAACCCGCAAAGGGTTCGACTATCGTCGCGCCTCTCATTCTGTACAACTTGTTCAGCAATATCAGTTTTCGGAGAATTGCCCATGAAGAAATCGCTCTTCACACTCGCAGCACTCGGCTCGTTTGCCGGTGCCGCCCACGCACAAAACAGCGTGACGCTTTACGGCCTGATCGACGCGGGGATTACCTACACCAGTAATCAGGGCGGTCACAGCAACTTTCAGGAAACGAGTGGCGGAGTCAACGGCAGCCGCTGGGGGCTGCGTGGGTCGGAGGATCTGGGCAGCGGGCTGAAGGCGATCTTCACGCTGGAAAGCGGCTTCAACATTACGAATGGCAGCGCCGGTCAGGGCGGCCGCGAGTTTGGCCGCCAGGCGTTCGTCGGTTTGTCGAGCGATCAGTACGGGGCAGTGACGCTGGGCCGTCAGTATGATTCCGTCGTCGATTATCTCGCACCGCTGTCGCTGACCGGCACGTCGTCGGGCGGCACGCACGCGGCGCATCCGTACGACAACGACAATCTGGATAACTCGTTCCGTATTAGCAATTCGGTCAAGTACCAGAGCGTCAACTACGGAGGACTAAAGTTCAGCGGGTTGTATGGCTTCTCGAATCAGTCGGGCGGCTTTGCGAATAATCGTGCATACAGTCTCGGTGCATCGTATAACTACGGACCGTTGAATGTCGCCGCCGGTTATCTGCAACTCAACAACAGCGGGTCTTCCACTAACACCAGCGGCGCGGTGAGCGACGATTCGACGTTTACCGCCCAGTCCCAGCGAACCTGGGGTGTCGGTGCGAACTACGCGTTCGGGCCGGCGGCGGTGGGGCTGGTGTTCACGCAGACACACCTGGATAGCCTGACGGGCATCGGCGCGTCGGCATCCGGCACGTCGAGTGGGCTTTCGTTGGGCGGTACCGGTGCGCGCTTTAACAACTATGAAGTGAACGCGCGCTACAACCTGACACCGGCCGTGACCCTTTCCGGCGCGTACACGTTCACGGACAGCAGGATCGACGGCGTGAGCCCGAAGTGGAATCAGTTCAGCCTGCAGGCGTCATATGCACTGTCGAAGAAAACCGACGTTTATCTGGAAGGCGTATATCAGCACGTGAGCAACACGGGCGGCAGCGGCATTCACGCGGTGATCAACGGGCTGAGCGCCTCGGATACGAATCAGCAGACGGCCGTTACGGTGGGCATGCGGGTCCGCTTCTGATCGGCACGTCTCAATACGCGGTTCAGCTTTCACAACGAGCGGGTCCGGCAAACGGCCGTTTGCCGGACCCGCCGCGAGCGATTTTCGGCCCACGGAATGGCGGACCCGGCGTCAGTCAACCGGCCTTTCCATCGATGCGTGGTGCAATCAGATAAGGTACGTATTTGACCAAATAGATCAGTAGCGCGGCGGACCAGCACGCCCCCGCCGCGTCGATCCATGCACCTGTCGCGCGATTGGCCACCCAGGGTCCGAAGACACGCAGGACCGCCGCAGCGATCATCAACCCGTAGCTCACTATCTCTGCGCGACCCGCAACGAGTGGACGCCCTGTATGACCCAGCACAGTGCGCGTGATCATCGCGATGATCGCGCATCCCATTGCTCCAACCGTCAGCGCGTGAATCGCAAGGGAGTGTGGCACGGCGCCCATCGCAGCCAACGCGAGCATCACCAGGCCGATCGGAATCCATGCGTAGGCCGCGTGCAGAACCCAGAGAATGGGCCGCGGAAGCACTCGCCACGAATACCAACCTGCGATTCTGATCGCGTGGACAGCGGCTGCGCCGCCGGCGCAGACGGCAATCAGCGTGGCGGGCGCGGCGATCGAGTCTGCAAGTAACGCCGCAATGACAGTGGGCGTTGCGAGCACTTCAACGAACTTCCATCGCTTCACCGAGAATCCGGGAATGGCATTCATCGTGAACATCGGGATCACCCGTCCAGCGATGACGGTCACGAACATGATCGCGAGTCCGGTGGCGGCATACGCCGCACGCAATGCAAGGTCCGGCCGGCCGTGCCACATCCACCAGTGAAAAAGCCCATTCAGCAGCCCGAGCGTTATCAGGGCCACGGGCAGGAACAGGTTGCGGCGATTGCGGGCGGCGATCAACACGCGCAGAAGCACGGCGGCCGCAACCGGCAGGAAGGCGGTATCGAGCAGTGCGGCAACAGGTTGCGGGCCGAACCAGAGCAGCACTCGGCCAGTGGCCCATAGCAACCAGAGCCACGCGAGCGGCGGTCCCCGCAGTGTATCGAGCGAGGTCCACGCCCGCACCGCTGTGAGTAAAAAGCCTACGATGATCGCTGCAGCAAATCCAAAGATCATTTCGTGGGCATGCCACATCATTCCGTTCAACGTCGTCGAACGGCCCGCGACCGGATAACCATGCAGGCCGAGCAGCCAGAGCGCGATGGCGATGGCCCCAAAAGCCGCACCGCCCAGATAGAATGGCCGAAATCCAAGTCGCAAGACCGGCAGACCGTCGGCGTCTCGCAACGACTTCGATGAAGCAGCCTCGCCGATCTTCATCATGCTCCCCAAAAAATTTTGGCGGTTGGCGCAATCAAAGTGCGCGGGCGACCGCATAGGCTGCCGCTTGCACACGCGAACTGAGCTTTAGCTTTCGCAGGATGTGCTGCACATGGATTTTTACGGTCGCTTCGGCAATGTTCAGCGCGCGTGCTATTTCCTTGTTGGTCCTGCCTTGTGTGATATGAGCCAGAATCTCGTCTTCGCGGGCAGACAGGCTATGAATCGGATCCTGATCGGCGGGCGGTTCGTCCACATTTTCTGCGATTTGCATTGACTGAAACGCGCTCACCAGCTTGCCGGTCATCTCGGGGCTGATCACCGGTTCGCCCGCCATCGCTGTCACGATTGCTGCGGCCATCCCGTCGCTGTCGACGGCCGCCACCCAGACCGCACAGCAACGCGAGCCCGAGCATCGTCGGGTACGTGGTGGTGTTGTCCTGCACCGCGAAACCGATACCGATGGCGGGGATCAACAGCGAGGCCGTTGAGATCGCCGTCCAGCGGCGGCCGCCGACGAGCGGCACCATGAACGAGTAGAAGATGCGCAGTGTCGCGCCGCTCAGGGCCGGCGCCGCCGCGAGCCAGAACAGCTGGTTGGTCGAGTACCTGAAGCCGAGCGTCGGCAGGCTCACGGCGACGACACTCCAGACTTGCCAGATTGCGAATGCGAGAAACAACGCAGGGACCGAGATCCACAGGTTGAGTCTGGCAATCGCCTCGCCTTCACGTTCCCAGAACGCCTTGTCTTCAGGCGACCATATCTCAAGCGTGCGGCCTTGCCGCGAGCTTATCGGCCGGGAGTTCATTGCAATTCTCCTGTTGGATGGCCGAGCTGTCCGGTGGCGCCGGTTCGGGGCCGTGTTGCGCACTGTCGCAAGTCCATGACGACGCACGTCATCCAGACCATGAGGGCGATGCAGAACGTCAGCATGGCGACGTCCAGCAGTGGCCAGGCCTGGTCGAAAATGGGGTTTGGCAAATGAGTCATGATGTGGCGCCCGTCGAATCGGTGAGTCCGATTGTGTGCGCCCGGTGTTCGGATGAATATCCGCCGAGTGGGTGCAACACGCGAGGCATTGGAACGATGGCCGTAGGCCTTTCCCTAGTTCTAAAGAACTAGGGCGCTGCTTGATCGTCCTCGAGTTGATATGAATCAATCGAGGCGGCAGCGATGCGAGATCGGGTTGGGCGGTGGTTCTTGCATGATTCATCGCTTGCGCGAGCGCGAGCGACGCATCCCCCAAGGGGACTTCCCGCGGGGCGTGCGTGGCTTCCGCAATCCCGAACGCACGCAGGCTTTCTTATCGAGCTTCGGTCCGATCCGGCTGCACGTCGCGCTCGAGCGACACCTGCTATGCGCCTGGACTGCCGCAGCTATCCGGCTGACCGGGCTCCGGTGCTGCCGGGGCAGCATGTTGCGCGCTTGCGAGCTTGCGGGAGTTCGCATCGTTGCGAAACAGAATCGGCTGTATCCGCGTTCCTCCGGCCGACGCTGCGGCGCGCACCATCTGCACGATCTGCTCGTGCGCCGGCGACTTGTCGCAGACAGGGTCCGCGTTGGCGGCGTCGCCGGTCAGCAGATAGGCCTGACAGCGGCAGCCGCCGAGGTCCTTGGCCTTTTCATCGCAACTGCGGCACGGCTCCTTCATCCAGTCGAAACCGCGAAAGCGGTTGAATGCCGCGCTCTCGTACCAGATCTCGCGCAACGGCATCTTCGTCACGTTCGGGAACGTGAGACCCGGCAGACCGCGCGCGGCATGGCATGGCAGCGCGGCGCCGTCCGGCGCGACGCCGAGGAACACCGCGCCCCAACCGTTCATGCAGCGCTTCGGCCGGTTCTCGAAGTAGTCAGGCACGACGAAAAAGATCTTGCAGCGCTCGCCGCGCGTGCGTCGATAGCGCTCCACCACCGCTTCGGCCGCTTCGAGTTGCTCGCGTGTCGGCAGCAGTTGTGCGAGGTTCGTTTTTGCCCACCCGTAGTATTGGGTATTGGCCAGCTCCAGATACTCGGCGCCCATCGCGAGCGCCATTTCAATGATCTTGTCGACGTGCGGCAGGTTGTAGCGGTGCAGCACGCAGTTGAGCACCATCGGATAGCCATGCTGCTTGATCGATGCCGCCACGCGCAGCTTCAGGTCGAACGTGTGCGTGCTGCTCAGGAAGTCGTTCAATTCTCGCGTCGAATCCTGGAACGACAACTGGACATGGTCGAGGCCAGCGGCCTTCAGGTCGCCGAGCCGTTTGTCGGTCAGGCCGACCCCCGATGTAATCAGGTTGGTGTAAAAACCGAGCTTGCGCGCTTCGCCGACCAGCACGTCGAGGTCGTCGCGCATCAGGGGTTCGCCGCCGGAGAATCCGAGTTGCGCGGCGCCTAGCGCGCGCGCCTCGCGCAGCACGTCGATCCATTGCGCGGTATCGAGTTCGAGGCTGTGCTCGGTGTAGTCGGTCGGGTTGTAGCAGAACGCGCAGTGCAACGGGCAACGGTAGGTGAGCTCTGCAAGCAGCCAGAGCGGCGGGGCGACGCCGTGCGCGGCCTCGGCCTGCTGTTCCTGTGCAACGGGGGGCGAGAGATCGGTCATGGCTTTACTCCAGCCGGCCGCGCGCGTGCGCTTCGGCTACGAAGGCGCGTACTTCGGCGGCGCGCAGGGTGTCGTTCATTGCGGGAAGGCCTTTTCGATCGAATCCAGCATGGTCCACAGGATGTCGAGCTTGAACTGCAGGATCGCGAGGGCCCGTTCCTGCTGGTCGCGCCGTGTGAAATGATCGAGCGTGACAGCGAGGCCGTGCAGGACGTCGCGCTGCGCGAGCGTGATCCGCGCGCGGAAATAGGCGAGGCCAGTCGCGTCGATCCACGGATAGTGCTCCGGCCAGCTAGCGAGGCGGTCGCGGTGAATCTGCGGGGCGAACATTTCGGTGAGCGACGAGCACACCGCTTCCTGCCAAGGCGCGCGACGCGCGAAGTTCACATAGGCATCGACGGCGAAGCGCACACCTGGCGTTACATGCTTGAGCGACCACAGTTCGTCGCGCGTGAGCCCCACGGCGTCGGCGAGGCACGCCCACGCCTCGATGCCGCCTCCCTGATCGCCGTAGCCGTCATGGTCGAGGATGCGCTGCACCCAATGGCGGCGCGTCTCACGGTCCGGACAGTTGGAGAGGATCGCCGCGTCCTTCAGAGGAAGGTTGATCTGATAGTAGAAGCGGCTCGCTACCCAGCCGCGAATCTGTTCGCGCGAGCAGCCGCCGTTATTCATCTTCACGTTGAACGGATGATGGATATGGTAGGCCGTGCCCTTGGCGCGCAACTGCGCTTCGAATTCGTCGCGGCTCCAGGCGGGCTGCGTCTCGCCGGTCTCGCGGACTGGCGCCGTGCCGAAGGTGTCCTGTGCGCTCATCTGGTCTCCACGCTCCGTTTCGCGTTCCGTGATTGAACAGCCGCTGCTCACAATTCGAATGTCATGCCGTCGCTGGCGACTTCGATCCCGTGTTCGGACAGCGCGCGGCGCCCGGGACCGCCCTCGACGAGGATCGGATTCGTATTATTGATGTGGATCAGCACCTTGTGGATGGTCCGGATGCCCGGCGAGTCGAGCACTTCGATCTGCACGCCGGGCAGCGCGGCATGCGTGATCGGCGTGTCGTCGAGCGCGATGCTACGATGGCCGACTCCGCAGTAGTGCGACAGGATCGGTCCGACCGGGAAGCGGGTGCGCAAGTCCTGCCAGACCGCGTCCGTGGTGGGACGCCGCCGCTTGTCGATGAGCCGGGCACCTTGACCTTCATGTTGCCCGACGCGCGTGGCGCATGCCCACATACAAAAGCCCCTGCGTAGAGCACGCGGCGTAAAGCGTAACCCGCCTCAAGGCACCTGCGCGCGACGCGGCGCTATAAGAGATGAAGGAAGCCGGTCGCCCGGCGCTGCCGCGATGGCGGTTCGGTCGTTGAGCGACGAAACCGGCAGTGTTCGCAGCGCCGGCCAGGCAGGCAAACCGGATTGGCGAAAAGTATTCGCAAAGCCGCCATTCGCGGCTCAAGCGGGCTTAACGCGTGGCGATATACATTGTGATTTCGAAACCGAAACGCATATCGGTGTAGCTAGGCGTTGTCCATTGCATGTTCGTACCTCCATTTTTTGGCCTGGACACAATGACATTGCCGCAGTCCGGGTCGCGGCGTCGGCCCCGTTTCGCGCCCAGCCTACGCAAGCTGCATGCCTGGAACGGATCGAAGCACCCGTTGGCGCTTCGGCAGGCATGGCTGCGGCGCGATGCCGACACGCCCGATGATGCGCCTAATCGGGTAGCCGGTAAAGAATTGTGCACACCGCGATTAGACCAATAAAGGCCCCGTTCGCCGCTATACCATCTGGAAAAGAGGGATCGCTTGGCCTACGCTTAAAGAGGCCGGCTTTATGGTGAAAAAGCGTAAAGCGGTGTCCATCCCCCTCAGCCGACCCGCCCTAACCAGGCAATCGACGATTTGAATCCAAACGCGTTCAGATCAAAGCGCATCCGATAGGGTTGTGCCATCCCGTATTCGACGCCGCCCGTGAAGCGGACGATGTCGCATTCGCATGACGAATACCCTAGGCAATTAAAAACCAGGAGACACTCATGCATCCATCCCGCAGTACCTTAACGATTTGTGCCTGCCAGTTTGCGCTGATGCTCGGTGTGTCCGCCGCATTCGGTGCGGACGAGGTGCAAAACGCTGCAACCAGCACGTCGGCGCCGATGCCGGATGTGCTCCGGCCGGTCACGCAGCAGCAACTCGACGCGGCTGGCGGCAGCACAGCCGACTGGCTTCATTCGAACGGGTCTTACTCACAGACGCGCTACTACCCCGGTGCGCAGATCAACAAGACCAACGTGGCAAGACTGAAGCCGGTTTTCATCTTCCAGACTGCCGTCAACGAGTCGATGGAAACGGCACCGATCGTGTCGCACGGCATCATGTTCATTACGACGTCGTTCAACCACGTGTACGCGGTGGACGCGGCGACCGGCAAGGAGTACTGGCATTACAAGCACAAGATGGGACCGATTACGACGTTCTGCTGTGGGCCTAACAACCGCGGCGTGGCGATCTCGGGCGACCGGCTCTTCATGGCAACTTTGGATTCCAGACTAGTCGCGCTGGATGCGAAGACCGGCAAGGTCCTGTGGGCGACCCAGATTGCCGACCCGGAACTCGGCTACTCGGAGACGATGGCGCCCGCCGTCGTCGAAGACAAGGTGCTGATCGGCACCAATGGCGGCGAGTATGGCATTCGCGGGTTTGTTAAAGCATACGACGCGGCGTCTGGAAACTTGTTGTGGACCTTCTACACGATTCCGGACACTGGACAGGAAGGCGTGTGGGCGACCAAAGACGCGACCGGCCGCGACATGAAGCGCGATATCAACGCCGAAAAGCAGCAGCTTGCGGCCAAGGGCGGTGACTTTTACAAGACGCTCGGCGGCGGCGTGTGGATGGCGCCCGCGATCGACCGGGAGTCGCGCACGGTGATTTTCGCGGTCGGCAACCCGTCCCCGGACCTGTATGGAGCGATCCGCCCCGGAGACAATCTCTATACGGATTCGCTCGTCGCGATCGACCTGGATACCGGCAAATACAAATGGCACTACCAGTACATCGCCCATGACGTCTGGGATCTCGACGCAGCGAGTCCGCCGATCCTTGCCAATGTCCGCGACACCAATGGCAAGATGATCCCGGGTGTGCTTGAGGGCGGAAAGACCGGACACGTGTACGTCCACGATCGGCGCACCGGCAAGTTGATCCGTTTCTCGCAAGCGATGATTCCGCAAGAGAACATGTGGACGCTGCCCACCGCCGCCGGCGCGCGGATGTTGCCGGGTGCCAATGGCGGGGTCGAATGGTCCCCGATGGCGTTCGACCCGAAGACGCGCCTCGCGTATGCGGCGAACCTGCACCAGCCGATGACCTATCAGGTTGAAGACGCCGCGTATCCAGGCGGCAGCAAGCTGTGGCTCGGCGGCGCGTTCAAGACGATCCCGTCCGAGGCGCAGTGGGGCAAGCTGGTTGCGGTCAATGTCGACACGGGCAAGGTTGCGTGGTCCTACAAGACTGAGCAGCCGCTGATCGGCGGCGTGCTCGCGACCGCCGGCGACCTCGTCTTCAACGGCGAGGGCAACGGCCTGTTCCGGGCATTCGACGCGTCCACCGGCAAGATGCTGTGGGAATTTCAGTGCGGTGCCGGCGTGAACGCGCCAGCGGTGTCGTACATGGTCCACGGCAAGCAGTACGTTGCCGTTGCCGCCGGCGGCAATACGCAGATCGACTTCAAGCGCGGCAATACGGTCGTTGTATTCGCGTTGCCATGAGCGAGCCCGTGGCGAACGCCGGCAAAGACGCGCGCGCGTGTCTGGGCGCGCGTTGGATCTGGACGATCTTGCTGTTGTGTTGCGTGAGCGCCGGGGGGCTTCCCACCGGCGCGTATGCGGACGCCGCTGCCGGCCATGCCAAGGCGCAGGTATGCGTGGCCTGCCATGGCCCGATGGGCAATTCCACCAACCCGGACTATCCAATTCTGGCCGGACAGACCGCTCGCTACCTCTACCTGGAACTGCAAGACTTCAAGGCGGGACGCCGCAGCGATCCACGCATGTCGCCGATCGTCGC
The DNA here is from genome assembly GCF_058782725.1 of Paraburkholderia sp. FW306-02-B. Classification (NCBI taxonomy): domain Bacteria; kingdom Pseudomonadati; phylum Pseudomonadota; class Betaproteobacteria; order Burkholderiales; family Burkholderiaceae; genus Paraburkholderia; species Paraburkholderia sp. FW306-02-B. Next base: position 2,505,223 of record NZ_JBYSXZ010000002.1, on the reverse strand, counting down.
CGGCCTGTCTCGTGACGATATGCTGGATCTGGCCGACTACTTCGCCGCGCGGCGCCCCGAACCGGTGCCGTACAGGGCCGATTCCATGAAAGTCGAAGCAGGGCGCCGCAAGGCGGCGGAGGTGCTGTGCACGATGTGTCATCTGGGCGGGTTCTCCGGGCAGAACGAGATTCCGCGTGTCGCGGGACAGTACGATCGATACATCGTCAAGCAACTGCAGGACTTCCGGGCGCGCCGGCGAACGAACGATGCGGGCAACATGACGAGTGTCAGCAAAGGGCTGTCCGACGAGGACATCGAAAACCTTGCCGCTTACGTCGCCAATCTGCAGTAGCGCAGCGGCGATGTTGCAGTGCCGCACGCAACGGACGTGAGCCGCTAAAGCGGGAGCGAGAGCCATGAGACAAACAACCGGATGGGTAGCGCATGTTGCGCTGCTGGTGGGCGCATACGGAGCCGGTTTACCGGCGGACGCGATGGCCGCCGACGCGACGCTGAACCAGCAATTGCTGGTCGCTGCCAGGAGCGGCGACGAAGTGGCGGTCCGGGCCGCACTGGAAGCCGGCGCGGTAGTGGATTCGCGCAACCGGATCGGCGACACTGCGTTGATCACCGCGTGCAAGAAAGGCCTAGCCGGGATGGCGCAGACCTTGATCGGGCATGGCGCGAACGTCCGCCAGGCCGACGTGTCGGGCGTGACGCCGCTGATGGCCGCGGCTTACGGCGGATACGACGAACTCGTCGCGTTGCTGCTCGCGCACGGCGCCGATCCAACCGCTACCGACCGGGTCGGCAAAACCGCGATGGAGTATGCGGCGGGGCAGGGACACACGGCCGTGGTGCAGCGCTTACTGGATGCCGGCATCGACGTCAACCGCATCTACAAAAACAACCTGACCGCGCTGATGTGGGCCGCAGGCTACGATCATCCTGACACGATCAAGCTGCTGCTTGCGCGCGGCGCCGATCCGGCGCTGCGCGATAACCGCGGGATGACCGCCCAGGACATCGCTGCGCAGACCGGCTCAGATCACGCGGCCGTGCTGTTGTCCGCGCACTAGCGAACCGGTTCGTCATCCTCATCGAGTGCAAGCGACCGACGCGAAATCCGGCGTGCCAAGTGAGGGTTTATCCGCTGGCGCCTCTGACGGAATATTCAGGAATCGCTATCTATACTGGTAGTTGATGTGCAACACCACGTCCGAGGACCGCCACCATGGTCAATTTGACAAGGCGCCAGTTCCTGACGCTCACCGCCACATCGCTGACCGGATCGAGTTTGGCCCTGATGGGCTTCTCGCCGGCACCCGCGTTGGCTGAAGTCCGTCAATACAAACTGTCGCGTACCACTGAAACCCGCAACACCTGCCCGTATTGTTCAGTCGGTTGCGGCATCCTGATGTACGGGCTGGGCGACGGCGCGAAAAACGCCACGGCCAGCATTATTCATATCGAAGGCGACCCGGATCACCCGGTCAATCGCGGCACGTTGTGCCCGAAGGGCGCGAGCCTCATCGACTTCATTCACAGCCAGAGCCGCCTGACGCATCCAGAGTATCGCGCGGCCGGCTCCGACCAGTGGCAGCGCATCTCGTGGGATGACGCGCTCGACCGTGTCGCGAAGCTGATGAAAGAAGACCGCGACGCCAACTTCGTCGAAACCACCGAAGACGGCAAGAAGGTCAATCGCTGGCTGACGACCGGTATGCTGGCCGCGTCGGCGAGCAGCAACGAGGTCGGTTACCTGACGCACAAGGTGGCCCGCAGCATGGGGCTACTGGGTTTCGACAACCAGGCGCGTGTCTGACACGGCCCGACGGTGGCAGGTCTTGCCCCGACGTTTGGCCGTGGAGCGATGACGAACCATTGGGTCGACATCAAGAACGCGGACGTGATTCTGGCAATGGGCGGCAATGCGGCCGAGGCGCACCCGTGCGGTTTCAAGTGGGTCACGGAAGCGAAGGCGCATCGCAAGGCGCGCCTGATCGTGGTCGATCCGCGCTTTACGCGTACGGCATCGGTTGCCGACTATTACGCGCCGATTCGCACCGGGACGGACATCGTGTTCCTGGGCGGGGTGATCAACTATCTGCTCACCAACGACAAGATCCAGCACGAGTATGTGAAGAACTACACGGACTTCCCGTTCATCGTGCGAGAGGACTTTGCATTCAGCGACGGGCTCTATTCGGGCTACGATGCCGCCAGGCACAGCTACCCCGACAAATCGACGTGGGACTATGAGCGTGGCGACGACGGCTTCGTGAAGGTGGACGCGACACTGCAACATCCACGTTGCGTGTACAACCTGATGAAGCAGCACTACGCGCGCTATACGCCGGAGATGGTCGAAAAGACCTGCGGTACACCTAAGGATAAATTCCTGAAGGTGTGCGAGATGCTCGCGACCACGGCCGTGCCGGGCCGCGCCGGCACGATCCTGTATGCACTTGGCTGGACCCAGCATTCGGTCGGATCGCAGATGATCCGTACGGGTGCGATGGTGCAACTCCTGCTTGGCAACATCGGCATCGCGGGCGGCGGGATGAACGCGCTGCGCGGACACTCGAACATCCAGGGGCTGACGGACCTCGGACTGTTGTCGAACCTGCTGCCGGGGTATATGACGCTGCCGTCGCAAGCTGAACAGGACTACGACGCATATATAACGAAGCGCGCGGCGCAGCCATTGCGGCCGAACCAGCTGAGCTACTGGAAGAACTATCGAAGCTTCTTCGTTAGTCTGATGAAAGCGTGGTGGGGCGACACGGCGACGGCTGGGAACAACTGGTGCTTCGACTACCTGCCGAAACTCGACAAGCCATACGATATGTTGCAGGTGTATGAACTGATGAGCCAGGGCAAGATGACTGGCTACATCGCGCAGGGCTTCAATCCGCTTGCTTCCGCGCCGAACAAGGCGAAGATGACCGCCGCTTTTTCGAAGCTGAAGTGGCTCGTGATCATGGACCCGCTCGCCACCGAGACATCGGAGTTCTGGAAGAACCATGGCGAGTTCAACGACGTCGATGCGTCGAAGATCCAGACCGAAGTGTTCCGGCTGCCGACCAGTTGCTTTGCCGAAGAACGCGGCTCGCTCGTCAACTCGGGGCGCGTGCTGCAGTGGCATTGGCAGGGCACTTTGCCGCCCGGCGAAGCGAAGAGCGATCTGGAAATCATGTCGGGGCTGTTCCTGCGCATGCGCAAGATGTACCAGGGGCAGGGCGGCAAGTTTCCGGACCCGATCGTCAATCTGAACTGGCCGTATGCGAATCCCGCAAGCCCAACGCCTGAAGAACTGGCGATGGAATATAGCGGCAAGGCGTTGGCCGACGTGGCCGACCCGAAGGACCCGGCCAAGGTGCTCGTGAAAAGAGGCGATCAGCTGGCGAGCTTTGCGCAACTCAAGGATGACGGCAGCACGTCGAGCGGCTGCTGGATCTTCTGCGGTGCGTGGACGCAGGCGGGCAACCAGATGGCGCGGCGCGACAACGCCGACCCGACGGGCATCGGGCAGACGCTCGGCTGGGCATGGGCGTGGCCGGCAAACCGACGCATTCTGTACAACCGGGCGTCATGCGACGTAAGCGGCAAGCCGTTCGATCCGACCCGCAAGCTGATCGCGTGGAACGGCAAGACCTGGGGCGGCGCTGACATACCGGACTACAAGGTGGACGAACCACCGGAAGCCGGCATGGGGCCGTTCATCATGAACCCGGAAGGGGTCGCGCGTTTCTTTGCGCGCGATGGGATGGCCGAAGGCCCGTTCCCTGAACATTACGAGCCGTTCGAGACGCCGCTTGGCTACAACCCGCTCCATCCGCAAAACGCGCAAGTAACGAGCAACCCGGCGGCTCGCGTGTTTCCGGGCGACCGTGCGGCGTTCGGCAAGGCAGCGGAATTCCCGCATGTCGCGACGAGCTACCGGCTCACCGAACACTTCCATTACTGGACGAAGCACGCGCGGCTCAACGCGATCACTCAGCCGGAGCAGTTCGTCGAGATCGGAGAGGATCTCGCGAAGGAAGTCGGCGTGGCGGCCGGAGACCGGGTGAAGGTGTCGTCGAATCGCGGGCACATGGTTGCGGTGGCGGTGGTTACCAAGCGCATCAAACCTCTGATGATTGACGGCAAGAAGGTGCAGACCGTCGGTATTCCATTGCATTGGGGCTTCAAGGGCCTCGCGAAACCGGGCTATCTGATCAATACGCTTACGCCAGTGGTCGGCGACGGCAATACGCAGACGCCGGAATTCAAGTCCTTCCTCGTGAAAGTCGAGAAAGCCTGACCACGTGAGAGGAGAACACGATGGCACTGCAATCGCTCGATATCAAGCGCGTGTCGGCCACTACGGTGCAGCCGCCGTCGGCGCGCGAGCCGGCCACGGGCAGCGTCGCGAAGCTGATCGACGTCACCAAGTGCATCGGCTGCAAGGCGTGTCAGACCGCGTGCATGGAGTGGAATGACCTGCGCGACGAAATCGGCACGAACACCGGCGTCTACGATAACCCGCCCGACCTGACCGAGCACTCGTGGACGGTGATGCGATTCGCCGAATACGAGAACCCGGATGGCAACCTCGAATGGCTGATCCGCAAGGACGGTTGCATGCATTGCGAAGATCCCGGCTGCCTGAAGGCGTGTCCTTCACCCGGCGCGATCGTCCAGTACACGAATGGCATCGTCGATTTTCATGAGGAAAACTGCATCGGCTGTGGCTATTGCATCACCGGCTGTCCATTTAACATTCCGCGCATCTCGAAGCGGGATCATCGTGTGTATAAATGCACGCTGTGCTCGGATCGCGTCGCGGTGGGCCAGGAGCCAGCGTGCGTGAAGACGTGCCCAACCGGAGCGATCGTGTTCGGCACCAAGGACGACATGAAGCAGCACGCGGCCGAACGCATCGAGGACCTGAAGGAGCGCGGCTTCGAGCATGCGGGCTTGTACGATCCGCCGGGCGTCGGCGGCACGCATGTGATGTACGTGCTGCACCATGCGGACAAACCATCGCTGTACCACGGGCTGCCGGACAATCCGACGATCAGCCCATTGGTCGGTTTGTGGAAGGGCGTGACGAAGCCGCTTGCATTGGGTGCGATGGCGCTTGCGGCGCTCGCGGGGTTTTTCCACTATACGCGCGTCGGCCCGAACGAAGTCACGCAAGACGAGGAGGCCGCTGCCCGCGACGAGGCGCGCCGCCCGAAGGAGGGTTCCGATGAAAGTTGACCAGAATGCGGCAGACGCGAACCGGATTGTTCGCTATACCGCTAACGAGCGCACCAACCACTGGATTACCGCGATCAGTTTCGTGCTGCTCGCGTTGTCCGGGCTCGCGCTGTTTCATCCGTCGATGTTCTGGCTCACCGCGCTTTTCGGCGGCGGACAGTGGACGCGCATCCTGCATCCGTTCGTCGGCGTGGTGATGTTCGTGTCGTTCCTGATTCTTGCGCTGCGCTTCTGGCATCACAACCTGCTCGACAGGAGCGACCTCCAGTGGCTCAGGCAGATCGACGATGTGCTTGCGAATCGCGAAGACAAGTTGCCCGAGGTCGGCCGCTACAACGCCGGACAGAAGCTGCTCTTCTTTCTGATGGTCGCATGCCTGATCTTGCTGCTGCTAAGCGGCATTGTGATCTGGCGACGCTATTTCTCGGACTACTATCCGGTCTCGGTGATACGGCTGGCGGCGTTGATTCATGCGGCAACGGCGTTCGTGCTGATCGTGGGGATCATCGTGCATGTCTATGCGGCGCTGTGGATCAAAGGCTCGATCGGCGCGATGACGCGCGGCACCGTGACGCTCGGCTGGGCGAGGAAGCACCATCCACGCTGGTTCCGTGAGAGCATCAAATAGGGTGACAAATAACGCGAAAGCTGACAAAAAATAAACCAGAAGTTGAGCATCAGATCGGGCGCGCGGTCCGGTGCAGCAGACGCTGAATACACCAAAAGCCTGCAACTATTTGCGGAAAAATGGGCTGCTTGCTATCGCGCGTGTACCGTACGCTTTCGAGGCGGTTTGTTGCGCTTGTACATGCGCGCTTCAGTCGCCAAACATGGCTTTTATGTCGCGTCCCGTCTGCTCGGCTTCCTCGATTAGCCAGTCGAGAAATTGTCTGGTTGCTGGGGAGTCAGCCACAGCCCGCTTCCAGCAAATGAAGTATGGGAACGGCATGGGTAGGGCGATCTTGAACGGCGCAACAAGTTCGTGTCGCTTGATGCTATCAATGGCAAAAAAGCCCTGTCCCAACGAAATGCCTCTTCCCCGAATTGCCGCATCGATTGCCATGCCGGAAACGGAGTAAGTGAGTGGCGTCAACGCCTCGGGCAGAGGCACTCCGACCGCATGCAGCCACTGTCCCCATGTTGGTGGTGACAGGTTTGCCCATCCCCACTCGACGTGAATCAGCGGGTAGCGCAAGATATCCGCCGGTTGCGAGACCGGCTTTTCCGCCTGCAACAGCGAGGGTGAAAACATGGGTGCAACTCTGTCCGTAAAGACGACGTGATAGGGCGTTCCGTCATTCGGTAGGGCCCCATACGTTAGCCGGACGTCAGCACTTCTCGCACCGATACTGGTTTCGTGATCGACGACCTCGACATGAACCTGTACGTGAGGGCAGATGGTGTGCCACGTGTCCAATCTGGAGGCAAGCCAATGGGTCGCGACTGACGGAAATGTCATCAGGGTGAGCCGGCGTCCCGTCTGCGCCTTGAGCGCCGCCTGGGCGCTATGGAAGCACTCGAACCCCCGGGAGATGTGCGAGTGGTACATCTCGCAGAGCGGGGTCGGTCGCAGGCCGGTGTTCTCCCGCTCGAAAAGCGCGACCCCGAGAAACTCTTCGAGGACGCGAATCTGCTGACTAATCGCACCGGGCGTCACGTGAAGCGCCTCTGCGGCCGCCACGACGCCCCCGTAACGAATGACGGCATCGAATATCTGCAAGGCTCGAAGAGGGGGAAGGCGGTTCATGTTGTTGACCTGGCAAATGCCGTGCGAAGCTAGTTTAGCTTACGGTTGCACATCGGCCTTGAACCACTTTTCCGACAGCCGCTTCACGGTACCGTCTGCAAGTGCTTCCGTGATGGCTGCGTCAAATTTTGCTTTCAGATCCGTATCCTGTTTGCGAAACCCAAGACCTTCTCCCGGCCCCCAAATCGCGCCACCGATCTTGGGTCCCGCGATCTGGATTCGAGCGGTTTCCTTGTTGTCGGCAATTCCGGCGTAGTAGGTGACGTCGTCGAAGGCCATGTCGACGCGTCCGTTGACCAGGTCGAGGTCACGTTCGGCCGAGGTCTTGTAGAGGCGTACGGAAGTGATGTCCTTGAAGTTGTCGGTGATGAACCTGGTGTAAACCGTGCCGGATTGAATGCCGATCGATTTCCCTCTCAGTTGATCGCGCAGCGGGGCGATCATGGGTCCGTCGGTTTTGGGGTCGCCAGTCAGCTTGAGGAAAGGAGTTTTTCCTGTCGTGTTCGCCCATCCATGGCCATCTATTGTTGCGAACGCGGCCGGCGTTGCAGCGTAGGGCTTGGAGAAGGCAATGGCCTTTTCGCGATCCGGCGTGATTGCAAGGGCGTCCATCACAACATCGAATTTTCCTGCCTGCAGGCCGGTAATGAGGCCGTCAAAGTCCTGGGCGACTGTTTCGCATTGCAGGTTGACCCGCTTGCACAGATTGTCGATTAATTCCGGTTCGAATCCCGAGATTTTTCCGTTCGGCAAGGTCAGATTCCACGGCGCATAACTGCCTTCCAGGGCAACCTTCACGGTCTTCCATTCCTTTGCTTGAGCGCCGTTTCCTGCCAGTGCCAGCACGCCGAGAAAGGTGACGAGAGAAGCCTTCAGGACGTTTGTGGAATTCATATTCACATTACACCTCCATAGTGTCGAATCAAGGTTGTGCCTGGATTGGAAATACCCGGATCGTCACGCTCCGCGGGATTGCGCGCGCTACCGGCTTCAGCTGTGCAACGTGCCGGCGATGTTTTCCACGATGCTCAGCAAGTCGCCCTGTTCGACGAGCCGGTGGACTCCCATCATGTCCGGATAGAAAAACCGATCGCCTTCTGCAGCCGGGGCGACCTGTCGAATTCGCGCATACACCGCCGCGGTTGCGGGTGATGCGTCGGCTGGATCGAAGAAGTCCAGCGCCTGGGCGGCGGTGAGCAGCTCGATCGCCAGCACGTGCTGCAACTTCTGCGAAGTTGCGTAGGCTTTTCGTGCCGCGTGATAGGCGAAGCTCACGGGGTCTTCCTGGTTGCCGCACGTCGGCACGCTGTCGACGCTTGCTGGTTGAGCGAGGGTGCGCATCTCGCCCAGCAATCCGGCCGCCGTGTACTGAATGATCATGTAACCGCTGTTCAGCCCCGGATCCTTCGCGAGGAACGCGGGCAGTTCGCTGAAGTACGGGTTGACGAGCCGGTCCGTCCGGCGCTCCGAGATCTTCGCGAGCGTGGTCATGGCGATGCAGAGGAGATCGCATGCGATGCCGACGAACGTACCGTCGAAGTTGGCGCCGGATATCGCGGTACCGTCCTCTCCGTCGGGATGGATGACGGGATTGTCGCCGCTCGACCCCGCTTCGTCGAGAATCGCGCCGTACGCGTCATTGATCGCCCGCTTGGACGCCCCATGTACCTGAGCAATGCCGCGAAGGCTGTAGGTGTCCTGGAGTCTGTAGTCGGCAAAGCGATCGCATAGCGCACTTCCGGCCAGCAGCCGCCGGATGTTGTCGGCGGTGTTCCTCTGGTCGACATGTTTCTTGACGGAGTGATACCGGGCATCCAGCGAGCGCGTGGTTGCCTTGAGCGGCTGCAGGGACATCGACGCGGCAATGTCGGCAACCTTCGAAAGCTCGGTCGCGTTGTAAAGCGCCAGCATTCCGATCGCGGTCACTGACGTGGTGCCGTTGGTGAGCGCAAGCCCCTCCTTGCAGCGCAGCGAGTGCGGCTGCAGCCCCGCTCGCTCCAATGCTTCGGCGCCACTCATGCGTTCACCGCGGCAAAAAGCCTCTCCTTCACCGATCAGCACGAGCGCCATATGTGCCTCGGGCGCAAGATAACCGACCGATCCGTCGCCCGGCGCGAACGGCGTGATGTCGTTGTTCAGTAGTCCGGCGATTTGCTGCAGCAATTCGAGGCTGACGCCGGAATAACCCTTGCCGAGGCTGTTCAGCATCATCAGAAGCGTGGCTCGGACAACTTCGCGAGGCAGCGGCTCGCCGACCGAGACGGCATGGGAGCGCACGATATTTCGCTGAAGCTGCTCGGCGTCGTGCGGGCTGATGACGCGTGTCGAATTTGCGCCAAAGCCAGACGTCACGCCATAGACAAGCCGGTTCTGGCTCAGAAAAAGGTCGACCAGGCGGCGCGAATTCAATACGCGCTCGCGATAGACGGGCGAAAACCTTATCTGCGCGCCATGTCTGGCTACGGCAATGAATTGCTCGATCGAAATATCGGATTCCCCGAGCTGAACTTCGGATATCCTGCTTGGTCGGGATTCGATGTGCGCCAAACTCATTCTGAATTTCCTCTGTCGAATGCATGAAATGAAGCGGCCGGAAAATCAGCTTCAAAGCGTGATGTTTGCCGGAGATCATTGCAGGGCAGAGTAGCGTCGGCGGCCTTGGCGCACAAACGATTTGATTTGAGCTTCGTGTTTAGATTTTCTAAAGTCGGATTTTGGTGATTTACCAGAAATTATCGAGATTTCGATTTTTGATCTATGTAAATGTTTTTCTTGAACTGCTGTTACGCAGCGGGCATTTGGCGATTAAACAATGCGAACTTTAGAGGTGGAAGAGGAAGGGGCGTTTGCTTTGTTGCCGACCTTCTCCTGCCCACTTCCAGCAATGGACATGGCGGCCAGATATCCGAACGTCAGTGCGGGCCCGAGTGTAATCCCGGCACCAATGTAGTGTCCGCCCACCGGCGAGTTCATATCGTTGCCGCAAGCGTACAGTCCGGGAATTGGACGGTTGTCGTGATCAAGAACTTCGCCGTGACTTCCGGTCACGAGACCACGGCTTGTACCGAAGTCCCCGGGCATCAGCTTGACAGCGTAAAAGGAGCCTCGCTCAATGGGCCCAAGGCAGGGGTTGGGTGAGTGTGTCGGGTCACCCTTGTAAATGTTGTAGGCGGATGATCCCTTGCCGAAATCTGCATCCACGCCGGTGGCTGCAAACTGGTTGTTGCGCGCGACGCTGCGTTCCAGCCCGCTGCGGTCGACGCCGATCTTGCCAGCAAGTTCAGCCAGCGTCCGGCCGCTGAAGAGGTATCCCGCCTTCTCATAGCGCCGCAGCGACAAACTGCCGGGAAGGATGACGCCAATACCGTACTTTTTTACTGCCGCCGCGTCGGCAATAAGATATGCCGGGATAGCGCCGGCATCGAACATCCCGAGAGTGAAAGCGTGGTACGACGCCGCCTCGTTGGTGAAGCGGTTCCCGTCCTTGCCCACTGCAATGAACCCGGGCTTGGGACGGTCAAGCATGAAGTGCCCCCACAACGTCTTATCGCCCGTCTCGTTCGACAACACGGACATTGGCACATAGAAACCCGTGTCCTCGGAGTTGTGGTCGAGCCGCCCCCCGGCCGACAGACCCAGACGAATACCCTCGCCAACGTTGCTAGGCAGTCCGAGTCCCAGCTCGACTGTGGGCTTGCGTGAGTGTTCCTGGCGCATTTCCTGGCTGCCCGGATACCCCCCGGTCGCAATGACCACGCCCCGGCGAGCGCGGATTCGAAGTGTGCGGCCGTCCCGAACCACTTCTGTGCCGATGACGGTACCGTCATCAATGATCAGCCTGGTGGCGGACGAGCGCAGCCAGATTTCGATCTGCCGAGCCAGTATCGTCTTGTACAGGCGAGCGATGAGAGCATTTCCGCCAACGAGCCGGGTGCCGCGGTGATAGCTCAGCCGATCCACGCCATAGCGGAAAAAGCGCTTTAGCACGTGGAAGAACGACCGAGCTGACTTCGTGAAGGAAAGGAAGTGGAGCAAGTCAACAAGGTCAAGCATCATCCCACCGAACGGTGCGAACGCCGGTAGCGGAGCGCGTAAATTCCTGAAGTGCTGACCAAGCTCGCGAGCGTCGAATTCTACCGGGGCATGGGCGCGACCGAACATGCCTCCCTCCAACTCGGGGTGGTAGTCCGGGTAGTCGACAGCCACTACCTCGAGCGCGGAGTTGCGCAACATGTAGTCGAGCGCAGTTCGGCCTTCCTGGATGTAGGCTTCCTGCAAAGAGCGGTCGACACTCGTACCGACAGTCCGCGCAAAGTATTGCCGCGCTTTATCAAACGAATCTTTGAAGCCAGCGGCCTGCATTGGCGCGCTGTCGACGAACCACATCATGCCCACCGACCACGCGGACGTTCCGCCGACCTGATCGGTCTTTTCAAGAACGAGCGGCTCGAGCCCCTCGTTCTTCGACACGATCGCAGCCGTCATGCCAGCGGCGCCAGCACCCATGATGATGACGTCGACCTCGCGGTCCCAGTTCTCCGTCGTTGCGGTGCCCATGGTGTTTGTCCTGTTTTAAAGAGTCTCTGACGGTCGCACCACACTAGCGTAGTGCGCATTGCGCTGTAGTTAAATAATTCTGTATCGAATCATGCGTAAAAGGATAGATTTATATCGAATAATGCGTTTCGGGGTGAACAATGTCAAGAAATTCCAGGGTATCCCCTGGCAAATCTTGTCGACGCCTCTTGCTACAGGTGCATACGTTTCCCGCCGGAGAACCTCTCGGAATTTCTTGACGCAAATCGTTCTATTGGCGATGATTCGATATAAAACAATAGTGGCGATTGCAGATCGGGACCTGCGTTTTCCGTTCGTCTGCAACGTGCGTGGGCGCAGGCAAACAATGCGTTTTTCAGCAACACGCAGCAACCATGTTGCTGCATGGGACCGGAGTAACCGCTAAAGCGCTAACTCCGGTCGACATAGGAGGAACAATGAGCAAGCTTCAGTTGTCCATCGCCGTAGGCAACTACGACCGGATCAGGCCGTTGGTCGACGGTGAGGTTCAAATCGAGGGTGTGGACCCGGTCTTCATGTTGCAGGATCCCGAGGAGATCTTCTTTCGCGCTTTCAGACACGCGGACTTTGATATTTGCGAACTCTCGCTTAGCAGCTACTCGGTGAAGACTGCTGCGGGGACCTCACCCTACATCGCGGTGCCGGTCTTTCCGTCGAGAGCCTTTCGACACACGTCGATTTATGTGCGCGCGGATAGGGGCATTAACAGCCCGGAAGATCTGAAGGGCAAGCGCATCGGGGTGCCGGAATATCAGTTAACGGCAAATGTCTGGGTACGCCTTTTTCTCGAGGAGGACTACGGTGTAAAGCCTTCTGACGTGACCTGGGTGCGCGGTGGATACGAAGATCCGACAAGGGTGGAGAAAATCTCGTTGAACTTGCCTTCGGACGTCAAACTGGAGAACGCGCCCGAAGGCAGGACGATCTCGAGCCTGCTGGCCGACGGGGCAATCGATGCCGTCATTGGACCGCGAGCGCCTTCATGTTTTGATCGTGGGCATCCCCAGGTCAAGTATCTGTTCGACGATCCGCACAACGCCGCAGCAGACTGGTACGCGCGTACGAAGCTGTTTCCGATCATGCACACGCTTGGCGTCAGGAAGACGCTGGCAGAGAGTCATCCCTGGCTGCCGGGTGCATTAATGAAGGCATTTGAGAAGTCTAAAGCCCTCGCGTTGGCACGGCTGAGCGATACGGCGGCCACCAAAGTTACCCTGCCGTTCGTTGAGGACCAGCTACGTGCCGCTCGCAAACTGATGGGTACGGACTTCTGGTCATACGGCTTTTCGGCGAATGAGCATGCGATTGACCGTTTTCTCGCCCGCCATTTTGCAGAGGGGCTGTCAAGTCGCCGGCTTGAACCGCGTGAGCTATTCCATCCGGCAAGCCTCGAAAGCTTTGCAATCTGAAGGAGAGCCTCTGCCTGTCAATCGGGCAGAGGCTCTGATTCGCATGGGACCGTCAGCAGCAGCGGCCGCGTTAAACATAAGACATCAACACAACAGCGTGCCGAGGTTGACGCTCCCTGTGCGCTCTCTTGTTGCGATGATTTTTTCATGGCCGTCCTTGCGGATCCGCAGTTCGATTGTCGAAGTCTGCTCAGTCAGACCCGAAAACCGGAAATCCCCGAAATGGTCAGTCGTTGTCGTGCGTTCGTCCCCGCCGGCGGAGTCGTGCAGCACAACTTCAACACCCTCCAGGTTTCGCAGATGACCGTCGCCCGTGGCTTCGCAGACGTTGCCTGCTACCAGATGGCTTAGAGCGTCATCGAGATTGCGGTAGAAGACGCGGGGCCTTGTACCAAACTCCGGGTGAATGACCGACAGGTGTTCCTTCTTCACCATTTCTTCCAGTTCTCTGTCTGGCATGTTTAGCGCACGTAGCGCCTTTGTCGGGCAGGCTTGTGCGCAACGCGGTTCTTTCCATCCGGCGTCAAGCAAGTGCGCGTCAAAGTTCCAGTTCTGCGGCACCTGTTCCTGTTCGTTCCATTCAATCATGCCGTAGGGGCACGCCGTCACCAGATCCCGTCGGCCGCGAGACTTCTCCGGGTCAATCACCACGACGCCGTCCGGGCGTTTATAGATTGCCCCATCGGCCGCTGCCTTAACGCATGGAGCGTTGTCGCAGTGATTGCACATCTGCGGAATGTAAGTCACGTCCACCATTGATCCCTCTCCCCGGACGTGGCGTTCGACACGAATCGTATCGAGGCCCTCTGGCGGGTGCGGTGCCGAATAGCCAGGGAACGCGTTGCCGGTGTACTCGTCTTTTGTCGAGATCACGCAGTTTCTGCAATTGATGCAGAGGGAAACGTCCACTACCAGTGCCCAGCCGGTCATGCTGCTTTCTCCATTGTTGCGTCCCATTTCTCTACCTCCACCCAGCAACTGTTGGGAATAATCCCGTCTGCGGTCGGGCTCATCTTTTGCCCTGGAGTCAGGAGGTTGAGACAACCTCCGCGATCGACGATACCTACCGAAGTCGGGATCAGATCGAGTTCGCCGCATGACTCGTTTCCGCGTGCAACGCCCTCCTTGACGAGTTGCGAAACGTCTATAGCGCAGATGACCGACGCCTGGGTGTTGTAGACCCGGACCAGATCGCCTGACCGCAGGCCACGCGCCGAAGCATCTTTGGGACCCATTCGCAGGACCCAGTATCGATAGCCTCCAACGTCCATCCGGTGCTCATTGATCGTGCTGATGTGACTATTCTTCCCATCAGCCTGGGTATGGAAGCTGTAGACCGGGTGATTGGTCACGAGTTGTAGCGGGAACCTTTGCTTCACACCGCTCTGGCGGTTGACATATCGGTTGACTGCCGGCCGCGCGGGATCGATCTGCTCGATACGGCGCAGGCTGGACGGAACAAACTCGAACTTGCCCGATTGCGTTGGAAGTCCCTGGCTGAATCCAGTCGAATACACGCCAGGAAGGGGATTCGCTTCCGGTAAGTCTTTGGTGCGGCCCTCTGCGAACCAGCGCATGTCCACCGGTTGCTTGTCATCGTCCTTGGGAGGCGGCACGACGTGATAGCCCTTCTGCAGAAATTTCTTCCAGGTGGTCTGCCTGGGTAGGTCCGTGGAGTTGAATATCCGCTCGCACCAGGTCAGTTCCGATCCACCGCCTTCCGAGTACATGCCGCCGTAGCCGAGTCTTGTCAGGATCTCCAGGAAAATTTGATAGTCTGACTTGGATTCGCCGAGAGGCTCGATGCATTTGTGCTGCATGATCATCATGCGGTGATTGAGCTGGCTCTGGGCATGCTGGATGTAGCCGCCACTGTTTGCCCACTCGGAAATATCGTCACGCTCGAGCGCGGTGCACGCTGGCAGGATGATGTCTGCGAACTGCGCTTCGTTCTCCATCCATACCGACTGATTGACGACGAATTCGAGCGATGGATGACGATACGCTTCGATCAGTCTGTTCGAGCCCGGAACCGTGCCGAACGAAGACGAGCCGTAGCGGTATAGCATGTGAACCCGCGAATAGCCCGGCTTGGGATAGGAGTATTGGCCGAATTGCCCTTCAATCGAGAAGCCGTCCCACAAGTAGCCATCCGCCGTTCCCTGCGTGATCGCCTCGGCAAACCGTTGGCGAGGGATAGACTGCTTCACCGGATTGATCGTGATGATGTGAGGCATGCGGCAATAGTTGTTGGCCGCGCTCGCGGTGTAGTTCAGGTCGCCCGAGATTCCACCCTCGGCGTAGCCGGGAAAGTAAAAGTTCAGGTCCTGGGGGGCGCCGATCTGAAGATTGCCAAAGTTGATCCCCGGCTTCCCCCATCCCTGCATTGCCATCATCATGACGAGGCTTCGCGTCCATTGGGCCCCCGTCTCGGTGCGGCATGCTCCGCCAAAGCCTGCGCCGAGGCCTCCCGCAGCGAGGTACGTCTTCCTTGACGCCCATAACTTCGCGAGACTGCGGACGTCTTTCGCGGGAATACCGGTTTCAGCTTCTTGCCACTCCGGCGTCTTCGGCGTGCCGTCCTCTTCACCGAGAACATAAGCACGCCATTCGTCGAAACCCGTCGTTTTCGATGCTATGTATTCCTTATCGTAGCTGCCGCTGATCATCCATTCATGCATGATGGCAATGGCCAGCGCCGAATCGGTGCCGGGCCTGATCGGTAGCCATTTTCCACCGAGGAACTGAGCGGACTGCGTCAGGTAGGGGTCGATGTGAACGAACTGCATCCCGAGCTGCTTGGCCCACAAGCGGCGCTCGGTGCCCTCGAACCCGGCGTACACCCCACTGGTCGACTCCGGATCGCTCGACCAGAAGACGATCACCTCCGCGTGTTCAAGACAGTCCACCGTCGTGCCGTAAAAGCTGGGCGTGCCCAGACGTAGACTGTTGCCGTAGTGATGCATGGCACCCCAGTACCAGCCTTCCCAGCTAATCGGGCTCATTTCGACGCGGGTGTATCCAATCAGGTTACCGAAGCGTTGCATAGCGCTTAGGTAGTAGTTGATGTTTCCCCACTGATGGTGGGCACCCGTGGCCATCGCGATAGCACCGGGACCATGCTCCTGCTTCATACGGCGGATTTCGCCTGCGACAATGTCGAGCGCTTCGTCCCAGCGGATACGCTCGTAGCCGGAAATCCCCCGGTTCTGAGGATTGCGTTCACCCTTCGGGTCGAAATCGACCCGCTTCATTGGATAAAGAAGCCGCTTGTCGGAATAAACGAGAGATTTGAGTGAGAGCGCGTGCGGGCTAACGGTTGCACGTCGTGCAGGCGAAAACTGGCGACCCCGTGCGGTGATGGTCCAGCTTGGTCCATCCTCCGCCGTCAGATCAATGGGCGTTGTCCGGATGATCTTGTCGTCCTTGACGAAGACAAAGACCGGCCCTCCATTGGTGAGCGTGACGTAACGGGTGGTCCCATCTTTCATCCGGGTACCCGTGCGCCAGGAGGCCGTCTTCATCGTGTTCACCAGTTGACCGAACCAGACGAGCGCCTGATCACTGCCGCCTTGCGTGATCTTGAAGTTCTTGAGCGCATCAATCAGGAACGCATGATCGGTCGTGGGCGCCAGCATCTGGCGTGCCGTGGCCGCATCCATAAAGACAAGCTCGGCGTCGGGCCGAGGAGTCACGCCCCAGCGCGCCGACACTGTGCCGTTTCTGAAATGCAACTGCCTCCCGAGGCTATTGTCCCGTAGCCGGAGCTGGATCACCCAGTTTCCCGCGCCAAGATGTTCACGCACGGGAGGAAACATGCGTGCCGCCATCCGTAGAGCGGTCGGCATCAACCAGAGTATGAGTACGAGGATGTGTCTTTGCATGGGAATCCTTCCTGAGCTGGCATGCGCCGGTCTCACTCGCCCGTTACACGTCGGTTTTGCGGTACCGCACCATAAAAGGCTCCGCAGATTCAGACGAATGCATCGGTACCTGTTGTATGATCTTCCTCGCGACGGATCATTTGCACAAAGATGATTCCATCCAAGATAGATTTATATCGAATGATGTGGTTCGGGACGAACAAAGTCAAGAATCCCAGGGAATGCCCTGGCGAGATGTATGTGATCGTCATATTTTTTGCCGATCGGCTCCGCGTCCCACTGGCCACCCTTATGTCAAGGAATGAACGAATGCCCAAGTCAAACTCTACTGCGGCCAAAGCAACTAGGGACGTTGCTGTACGACCGGGACCGGGAACGAAAGAATCTTCTGACGTATTTGATGATCGCGGCAGGACTGTGCCGTGGATGGCGCGAACGGTGCACAGGCTCTACGACGCACAAGCGCAGAAGATTCTTGACAGGGAGAACCTCGCTATCGCGTACTGGTATTACCTTCGTGTACTGGCAGAGCGCGGTGAACTGAACCAGCTGGAGCTCAGCAAGCGTGTGGGCATTGCATCCACCACGGCGGTACCTGCGTTGGATAACCTCGAAAAGCGTGGCCTCGTACAACGAACCCGGGACCCAAACGACAGACGAAAGTACTTTGTCACGCTGAAGGCTGAGGGCAAACGGCTGGTAGATGAAATGCTGCCCGAACTCACCGACATGATTTCGGCGTCAATCGACGGGATCACTCAGAGGGATATGCGTATTTTTTGGAAAGTGATGCACCAGATCGAAACAAACCTCACTCTGAAGTCCCAAGACGACACAGTCGTGGATTGAACTGGCGGTAGCGTTGAGGCTTTAAGCGGTGTGCCACTCTTTCATGTGCGGGTCCGCGAAAGCGCGCAGACTTTCCAATGCCATGGCCACCGCCGCGCGATTGACGTTCTCGGCGTGCCAGTAAACCGACACTGAGCCGAAGCCTTCGAGTTGAACCGGCAGAATACGAAGCGCGTTCAACTGCTCGAAGCGAAGCGCGGCCCGATGCGAGGCGACGCCCACCAGATCGGTGTTGTTCAGCAGCGTGAGATTGAGAATCGACGAATTCGATTCGACGCAGTGATTGGGCAGCGTGCGTCCCGCTGCCGCGAGCGCTGTCTCCAGCGCGTTGCGCACGGGCGTGCCCTGCGGCCAGACGATCCACGAATAAGCGAGCACATCGTCCCAGCCGGGCTTTGCCTTTTCCGTTATTGGATGATCAGGCCGTGCGACGAAGTTGATCGGCTCCGTATAGAGCGTCTCGGTCTGCAGCCGTGGATCATCGTACTGCTGACCCGAGCGGCCGACGACGATATCGAGTTCCCCTCGCGCAAGCTGCGGCATAAGCTGATTCATCGTACTTTCGACGAGCCGCACCTGCGCGCGCGGCATGCGTTCGAGAAGCCGCGACACGGCGAGCGGCACCGTGTCCGCCGCCGATACACCCGACGTCCCAATACTGACGAGGCCGCTGCCGCCCGCGCGCAGCGCCTGCATGTCATCACGGGCAATGTCGAGATGCGCTTCGATTCTGCGCGCGTGCTCGATTAGCGCCTCTCCGTACGACGTGGGCCGCAGACCGCGCGCATGCCTCTCGAAGAGGGGCAGGCCGACGTCTTCCTCAAGTTCCTTCAGCCATTTCGACAGCGCCGGCTGCGTCGTGTTGAGCGCGGCTGCCGATTGGCTGAGGTTGCCCGTGCTCGCGAGGCTCAACAGTACCTGCAGATGCCTCAGACGCAGGCGATAAGTCCAGTCCATTGCGCAGACCTTCAGTCACGAGTTTCGCGAATCCCGCTCCGCAGGCATATCCGAAACCGTATGGATTAGATGATTTCACCATTTTACTGGGCATAGCGCTGTCGCATATAAATCATTGTGCGGGATCTATTCAGCCGACGCGACCAGCTAGCGCGTTTGAACCGCGAGACACCACAAAGGAGACGCGAATGACGAGCAACTATCCGGGCGGATCGCGCGCGGCCTATTACGAGCAGATTGCCCAGCAGCGTATGGCCCCACTTTGGGAATCGCTGCACAACCTCGTGCCGAAAGCGCCGCAACCGAAAGCGCAGCCCGCCATCTGGAAGTACGCGCAGGTGCGCGACCTGGTGATGCAGGCGGGTTCCGTAATCAGCGCGGAAGAAGCCGTGCGCCGCGTGCTGGTGCTCGAAAACCCAGGCCTGCCCGGCAAGTCGAGCATGACGCCGAACCTGTACGCCGGACTCCAGTTGATCTTGCCTGGCGAGATCGCGCCCAGCCACCGGCATACGCAATCGGCGCTTCGCTTCATCGTCGAAGGCAAGGGCGCGTGGACGGCCGTCAACGGCGAACGCACGACGATGCATCCGGGCGACTTCATCATCACGCCGTCGTGGACATGGCACGACCACGGCAATCCTTCCGTGAAAGAGGGCGGAGAGCCTGTCGTGTGGCTCGATGGCCTCGATATTCCGCTCGTCGCGCAGATGGACGCCGGTTTCGCCGAGAACTACCCCGAGATGACGCAGCCGGTGTCGCGTCCCGAGGGCGATAGCTTCGCGCGCTTCGGCCACAACATGGTGCCCGTGCGGCATCGCGTGTCAGATCCCACTTCGCCGGTTTTCAGCTACCCGTACGAACGCAGCCGCGAAGCGCTCGACGCGCTGTACCGCAACGGCGAACTCGACGAATGGGACGGCGTGAAGCTGCGCTACGTGAATCCGGCCACGGGCGGCTGGCCGATGCCGACCATTGCGACCTTCATGCAATACCTGCCCGCGGGTTTCAAAGGCCGCACGTATCGCAGCACCGATGCAACCGTGTACTGCGTTGTCGAAGGCAAGGGCACGGTCAAGATCGGCAACGACGAATTCACGTTCGAGCCGCACGACGTGTTCGTCGCGCCGTCGTGGGCGCCCGTGCAACTGGCGGCGTTGGCGGAGAGCGTGCTGTTCAGCTATTCGGATCGTCCCGTGCTCGCCGCGCTGAATCTGCTGCGCGAAGAGCGCAGCTAGACGCATTCCTTTCCTTTCGACGCGCCGCATTGGCGGCGCGTGATCCATCCTTCATCTGTCGAGTCGAACTCATCATGACTTTTGTTTTCCCGCCCGAAGCGCCCGTCGCTGTTCCCGTCGCCAGTAGCGACGCTCAATTCGCTGTGCGCCGCGTCTATTGCGTGGGCCGCAACTATGCAGCGCATGCGCGCGAAATGGGCTTCGATCCCGATCGCGAGCCGCCGTTCTTCTTCTGCAAGCCAGCCGATGCCGTCGTGCCCGTCGCTTACGGTGAAACGCTTGAACTGGCTTACCCGTCGCAGACGCAGAACTACCATTACGAAGCCGAACTCGTTGCTGTGATCGGCAAGAGCGGCTCGGATATCCCGGTCGAACGGGCGCTCGATCACGTATGGGGCTACGC
This sequence comes from Paraburkholderia sp. FW306-02-B, assembly GCF_058782725.1. NCBI lineage: Bacteria > Pseudomonadati > Pseudomonadota > Betaproteobacteria > Burkholderiales > Burkholderiaceae > Paraburkholderia > Paraburkholderia sp. FW306-02-B. Next base: position 2,484,932 of record NZ_JBYSXZ010000002.1, on the reverse strand, counting down.
GGTCGGCCTCGACATGACCCGCCGCGATCTGCAGATGAAGATGCGCGAGATGGGCCGTCCGTGGGAGATTGGCAAGGCGTTTGACCGATCGGCGCCGATCGGGCCGATTCATCCAGCAAGCGAGGTCGGTCACGTCGAGAACGCCGGCCTGTGGCTGACCGTCAATGGCGAGACCAAACAGAAGAGCGACGTATCGCATCTGATCTGGTCGGTCGCGGAGACGGTTGCGTATCTGTCGAAGTTCTTCCGCCTCGAACCGGGCGACGTGATTTTCACGGGCACGCCCGAAGGCGTCGGTGCGGTGAAGAAGGGCGACACGATGAAGGTCGGCGTCGAGCGTCTTGGGGAAGTCACGGTGCGTGTGGCCTGAGATACGTAACCTGCATTGATCGGAGGTCTACTCGTGCAACTCCATAGCTTCTTCAACAGCTCGACGTCGTATCGCGTACGCATTGCGCTCACGCTCAAGGGACTCGCGTATGAGACGCTGCCCGTCAACATCCGCGTCGGCGAACATCGCGCAGCGGACTATGTGGCGAACGTGAACCCGTCCGCGTCGGTGCCCGCGCTGATCGATGGCGATTTCAGACTCGGCCAGTCGCTCGCGATCATCGATTACCTCGACCAGAAGTACCCTGAGCCGCGCCTGATTCCGCTAGAACCGGTACTGCGTGCGCGCGTGCTCGAGTTCGCTTCGCTGATTTCTTGCGACATCCATCCGGTTAATAACCTGCGGGTGTTGCGATACCTGGAAACGGAATTCAAGGTCACGCCCCAGCAGAAGAGCGCGTGGTATCGGCACTGGATCGCGCAGGGCATGGCAGGCGTCGAGCGCCTGCTCGAACGCAGCAACGCAGGTCCGTGGTGCTTTGGCGCGCAGCCGACGCTCGCCGACGTGTGCCTGGTGCCACAGATCGCCAACGCGCTGCGCATGGACTGCGATCTGAGTCCGTATGCGCGCAGTCTCGCCGTATATGAACACGCATCGGAACACCCGGCATTCGACGCCGCGCAGCCGCAGCGCCAGCCCGATTACATCGCTTGATTGGAGTAGCCATGAGTGAGACAAATAGCAACGGCCGGCGCGTGCTCGTGATCGGCGGCGGCATTGGTGGCTTGGCCACCGCGCTGGCGCTCGCGCGTCAAGGCATTCGCGTGCAACTGCTCGAGCAGGCCCCTGAGATCGGGGAAATCGGCGCAGGAATCCAGTTGGCCGCCAACGCGTTTAACGCACTCGATGCGCTGGGCGTCGGTGAGGCAGCGCGCAACCGCGCCGTATTCACGGACTACCTGAAATTGATGGATGCGATTGACGCAAAGGAAGTGGTGCGGATCGACGTCGGCGCCCCGTATCGTGCGCGCTTTGGCAATCCGTATGCGGTGATTCATCGTGCCGACATTCACCTGTCGATTCTCGAAGCGGTGAAGGATCATCCGTTGATCCAGTTCCGCACCAACACGCAGGTCTGCGAGCTCGAGCAGAATGCCGCCGGCGTGACTGTCATCGATCAGAACGGCGAGCGCTACCACGCGGATGCCGTGATCGGCTGCGATGGCGTGAAGTCGGCGATACGCAAGGCATTGATCGGCGACGAGCATCGCGTGACAGGGCATGTCGTGTATCGCGCCGTTGTTGAAGTCGAAAACATGCCGGAGGATTTGCAGATCAATGCGCCTGTGGTGTGGGCCGGTCCGCATTGCCACCTCGTGCACTATCCGCTGCGCGGCGGCCGCCAATATAACCTCGTCGTCACGTTCCACAGTCGCGAGAAGGAGGAATGGGGCGTGCGCGAAGGCGGCAAGCAGGAAGTGCTGTCCTACTTCGAAGGCATTCATCCGTTGCCGCATCAGATGCTCGACCGGCCGACTTCATGGAAGCGCTGGGCCACGGCGGACCGGGACCCCGTCGAGCGCTGGAGCTATGGGCGTGCGACGGTGCTCGGTGACGCCGCGCATCCGATGACGCAATATCTGGCGCAAGGCGCCTGCCAGGCGCTCGAAGATGCCGTCACGCTTGGCGCCGCCGTCGCTGCGACGGATGGCGATTTCGAAGCCGCGTTCAAGCTGTACGAGACCGCGCGTATTCCGCGCACGGCGCGCGTGCTGTATTCGGCGCGTGAGATGGGCCGTATCTATCACGCGAAGGGCGTCGAGCGACAGGTTCGGAATTCCCTTTGGGTCGGCCGCACGCAGGAGCAGTTCTACGACGCACTGCAATGGCTGCACGGCTGGCGCGCTGAAGAGTGCCTGAAGAGCGTCATCTGAGACGCGACGGGGTACCAGGCGGCAGGCTGGCTCAACGAAGGACGCGTCCTGTAAGGCGGTGGGACACCGCCCCGAGGACGCGTGGAGTAAAGTGCCTGCACTCCGTCAAGACGTCGGTTAGAACGTGTGCATGATGCCGAAGTAGCCGCCTTGCTGATTGTGGCCCGGCAGCGGTTGGGAATCGGCCGTCTCAACAGGGAAGACTGCGTTTTTGCCGTTGAACATCGCCCCGAGGGTCAGGTAGAGGAAGGTCCGTTTGGACAGGTTGTAGGTGGTGCCGATGGCAGCAAGATTTCCGGTGCCGCCGCCATGATTCACGTTACCGTGATACCAGCCGGCCTGGAAGGCGAGGGCAGCAGTTGCCTGATAAGAGGCACCAACCCACTCTTGCTGGCTCCGCGTCGCCCCATAGGGGTTAAAAGCAGTGGCAACCGTGTCGTGTCCTGACGAGACAAGTTGCTGATAGCCCGCGTAGAACTTCAGCGCATCCCACTGGTAGGTGGCGCCTGCCATGTATTCACGCGACGCGGCGTACAGGTCGGAGAACTTTCCTTTGACGTCGCGGATTTCTTCGTACACTCCGTACGCAGCAAAACTCGCGAGAGTGTACTGTGCGCTCACACTGAACTGACGTCCGCCCCGGAAATTACCTGCCTCGTTGCCAAAACCGTCTTGCACCCTGAAGGAGAAGCCAGCCCAATTAGGCGAATTGTAAGTGACGACGTTCGATCGGGGACCCCACGCTCGCCCGAAGGCAAAGTTGCCAACGCCTATGCCCACCTGTTCCCCTAACGGGTCAATGTACCAACCGGTTTCATCGGTGAGGCTCATAGCCCGTCCGAACCAGATACTTCCATATTTGTCATGGGACAAACCCACGTATGCATCGCGGGTAAAAATCGTGTCAGGCGGAATCTGACCCGTTCCGGAAGTGAAGAGGCTTTCTAGTTTAAAGACAGCGTGCACGCCTCCTCCGAGGTCTTCATCGCCTTTCAGGCCAAACCAGCTGTATCCGTACTGGTTGCTGCCGAACCTGAAATTGTTCTTTGACTGGCCGTTTGGCGTCGCGACGTTCGTGACGAAATCGAGACCCGAGACGACGCGTCCGTACAGGGTTACAGTGCTCTGCGCGTAGGTGTTGCAGACGCCGCACGTCATCAGCGCTGCACATAAAATTATCTTTCTCATTTCGTTATCCTTACCATAAAAAAGAATCTCCAGAAGTTTCCTTATGACCTCTTGCGGGTCTATGCATTCAGCTTGCCAAGTCGGGTTTGTCCGGAAGAGAATGGCGCAAAGCCCGGCTACTACTCTCCACTACGAGTTTTTGCGAAACGTTCTTAGCGCCGTTGGCAGATGGCGAACGGTGGTTGCGAGCAGAATCGCGCACGCCTGTACTAGCAGCTGAACTGCGGGCCCCGCACCAAGTGCCAGCACAAGTTGGCTGAGCTGCGCCATGAACAGCGCCGCGACCGCGCTAGCGATGACGCTGCCTTTTCCTCCAGTGAATGGCGTACCGCCGACAACGACAGCCGCGATGGCCGGAAGCAGATAGTCGTCGCCCGACGTCTGCGACGCGCTACCAATGAATCCGGCGAGGAGCATTCCGGCGGCAGAGAAGCACACCGCAGACGCGACGTAGGCACCAATCCTGTACCGCAGGACCCTCACCCCAGCGGCTTCTGCCGCGCGCGGATTTACACCCACGGCGACAAACCGGCGTCCGATCGCGGTTTTCCGGGTGATGAACCACGCTGTTATCACGAAAGCGAAGGCGAACAGGACATTGGCGGGCAAACCAATGAACTGAGCGTGCGAGATCGTCTGCATGATGGTCGGGACGTTGACTGGAACATTGCCGGTCAACGAACGGACGCCGCCAATGAGAAGCGCGTTGACTGCCAACGTTGCAACCAATGGTGTAATTGCGAACATCGAGACCAATGTTCCATTGACGATTCCAACAATCGCACCCACGCACACGGTGAAGATCACTGCGAGGACGATGGAGTCGAGACCAAATCCGGTGCGGGCCATCACCACGCCGGCAAGCGAGACTATGCCAATTGCTGACATGTCGAGTCCCCGCTGCTGGATGACCAGGGTCTGTCCCGTTGCGACAATTGCGAGGATGCCCGCGAACGGAAGCATGGCCAGAATCGAACCGCGGGTCATGGTGCCTGGCGCGACTACTGAGCTTACGGAGAAGAGAAGTATCAATCCGACCCCGATCCACCAGAACTCACTGAATGCTGGAACCCGAACTGACCTCGACCTCGCGAAAAATGACCGCAAGAGATCCGAAACCACGTCTGCCTGATTGCTCGTGACCTTTCTCATTTCGCCACCGCCATTTCTCTGCTCCTGGAATAAAGGGCGACAGATGCCAGGATCATTCCGCCCAACAGATAGGACTGCCACGAATCTCCAATGTCCAGAAATGACGTGACCACATTGACCTGGATGATGAGAAGAGCACCAAGCAGGGAGCCGACAAAGGACCCGCGTCCGCCAAACAGGCTTGCCCCGCCGATGACGACGGCTGCGATGCTAGCCAGCGTGTAGTTGATGCCTGCGCTCGGGTCGCCGGACCCTACTTGCGCCATCATCGGCACGGCGGCGATGCCAGCGAGGAGCGAGCAGCCCACATACGCGGTGAGCAGCGTTAGAGGTGGGCGCACGCCCGCCATACGAGCCGCTTCGAGCCGTGAGCCCACGCCACGAAACGCGAGGCCGAGCCTGGTCCTGAATAGGGCAAATTCAAGCGTGATGGCGAAAATGACCGCAACGATCGCGATAATCGGTATAAATCCCGCCTGCGTACCAATTGTCTCGACGATCGAATCGGCGATCAGCCCGCCCGGAACGGGGCGTAACAGAAGGGAAACCGCCTGCAAAGCCATGTAAGTCGCCAGCGTTGCGACCATGGGATGCAGTCGGAAGGGACCGACCAGTACCCAGTTCACTAGCCCGACTGCTATCGCGACGAGAAACACAATGACCCATCCCGACAGCTGATGCCCCAAAGTGGCTCCGTCGTTCAGGAAAAAGGACTGTATAACGACCATTAAGCCCATCAGAGGACCGACAGACAGGTCGATACCTCCAACTAGCATAAGCGCCTGCTGCCCGTATGCGACGATGGCCAGCGTCGCCACCAGTGCCAACATCCCGCTCAGGTTTCGCGCGGACAGATAGGTTTCGTTAACATGCGCTGCATAGATACCCAGAGCGCAGACTGCCAGTGCAAGCATGACAAGAGGGGCCCAGTCTCCGGAAGCCCACTTCCAGAATCCCGCAATGCTTGCCGAACCCCTCTCACGCTCAGTGGTCGCGGTAAGCACCGCAGACGTGATGTTGTTCTCGCTGACGGCCGCGTCGCGCAGTTCCTTTACGATGTGTCCGCGAGAGAAAATCAACACGCGGTCGCACAAACCTGCCACTTCCATCGCGTCCGAGGAGACGACGATGACTGCGGTGCCGGTTGCAGCGGCCTGACGAAGCACTTTGTAGATTTCCATCCGGGCGCCAACGTCGACGCCTTGCGTCGGTTCGTCGACGAGGAGGACCTCGGGTTTGCTTGCGAGGACACTCGCCAGGACCAGCTTTTGCTGATTGCCTCCCGACAGAGAGCGGATTGGCGTCTCAACGGACGGCGTCTTGACTGCGAAACCTGCTACTGCCAATCTGGTGCGCTTTGCTTCACTTCTCTGGCTGACCCAGCCCTTGATGGAGTCGAACGGGAGACTGCGGATCGAGAAGTTCTCGCGCACAGATAGTTCACCGAAGATGCCTTCCCTGTGCCGGTCGCCAGGGAGGCAGCGAATACCTGAAGCGGCGGCAGCCTGGGAATTCTGAAGTTTCGCCGGTTTCCCGTTTACGTTGACACTTCCACGGCTTCGGGCCAGACCGGCAAGGGCGCGCATGAACTCGCGCTGTCCATTGCCGTCTATGCCAGCCAGGCCCACGATCTCTCCCTTCCGGACTTGAAGCGATACATCGGTGAAGCCTGCACCGCGCAGCGACACCACATTGAGGACCGTGCCGACGCGGCCATTTCCAGCTTTAGCGGGAAACTCCCGGTCAAGCGCCCGGCCGACGATGAGTTCGACAATCTGCTGCTCACTGAGGCCAGCTGCGTCGTAGGTCCCTTGCCCTTGTCCATCGCGGAGCACGGTAAGACGATTGGCAATTTTTTGTACTTCGCGAATGCGGTGCGAGATATAGACGACTGAACAGCCTGACGCAGCGACTTGACAAATGCGTTCAAAGAGACGATCGACGTCCTCTGCCAGCAGATGTTCTGTCGGTTCATCCAGGACCAGAACCTTAGGTTTGGCGGCGAGTGCTTTTACGATCTCGACAATGAAGCGTTGTTCAGGATTTAAGCTCAAAACGCGCTCGCTCGCGTCAATCGCGACGTCGTCACTCCACTGCCGAAGGAGTTGGTGTGCCCATTCGCTTGTTCGCATAAGCGACGGACGTTGCTCCGCAGGCACGCCGAGGTAAAGATTCTCTGCGACGGTCAGATCGGGCATGAGAGCCGGCTCCTGTCGCACGATCGCCAACCCCAGTCGCCGCGCCTCGTCGGTGTCGCCCTTGATTTCTACGCCATTGATAACGACGCGCCCCTTTTCGGGGACGAGCGCGCCGGACGCGACAGCCATGAGAGTGGACTTACCCGCGCCGTTCTCGCCGACGAGACCGTGGACTTCTCCCGCGAGCACTGAGAACGTGACGTTATCAAGTGCCCGCACACCGGGGAAGATTTTGGTGACGCCGTCAATCTGCAGCAATGTGTTCTGGTCGTTCATGATTTATCTCGAGCGATTACTGCTCAAACACTGCCTTGAGCTTTTCTGGGTGGAGAGCTGAGGAAAGATCGGCATCAGGCGGCGCGCTCGGGTCGCACTTGGGATCGAGGCCCTTGGCGCTGTCGGCGTATGCGAAAGGAAGGATGGCGGGCGACTCGTTGTCTGTCGTGCCTTGATAGGCCGCTACCCCATGTCGCACTGCAAAGCGCACGTATGTCGTCGTGCCGTCGAGCGTGTAGTAGGGAAAGACGGCTCCAGACTTCTTGGCCGACAGGTAATGACAGTTCAGCTCGTTGTCGCTTGCGATCGTCACGATGGCCGGCACTGGAAGATGTGCCTGTTCGAACGCTTTCGCTGCTGCGAGCGCAGTCACCCCATAGTCCGTGACGATGGCGTTAATCTGGGGGTACTGCGCAATGAGGCCCGCCGTGGCCTTTTGTGCGTCCACGGGGTTCCAGTTCGTCACCACGAACTGATTGTTCAGGAGCTTCAGATCTGGGTATTTCTGGAGCCCTGCCTTCAGGCCGTCCATGAAATTTTGCGACGGTGCGGCGCCAGGCGATCCACCCATGAACACCACGTTGCCTTTCTTGAGATTTGCGCCGAGCCAGTCAGCCCAAAGGATGCCGATCTGCTTCGTGTCTCCGACAACGTTGACGACGTAGTCGCGTCCAGCTACTCCCGATATCTGTGCCGAATACGGTACGACTGCTACGCCGGCTTTCATGGCCGCTCGCATGGCCGGGAGTTGCACGGCACCAAAATCCGGCAGCATGATAAGGACGTTGACCCCTTGTGCCACCATGCTGTTGATGTCCGAGTTTGCCTTCTGCGGGTCACCGTTGGCATTGCTGTAGATGACCCGCTTGACGTTCTTGCAACGGCTTAGCTCATCCTTGACCTCGGCAAGGCCCGTTTTGCGCCAGGTATTGCCACCGTATCCGTCAGACACGCCAACAATCATCGGCTTTGTACCGCAGAGCGGGGTGATGTCGCCCTGGCGGTTCGTGAGGGAGTCGTCTGCCGCATGAGCTGCAGTGCAGATCAAACCTGCCGAAGCAAGCAGTCCGATTTTGAGAAGAGACTCCTGGACTCGTTTCTTGCGCGGGTGGATTCGGTCCTGCATTTTTGGCGCTATGGCTTGCCAGACCCGGAACTTATCGAACATGACGATCCTCGAATTGGGTGATGAAGTTGGATTCAATGTTGGTTGAGACGGATACCAGTGCATAGTTGCGCCCGAGCTGGACCCGGCCGGACAGTTGCCCGACCGGCAAACGCGTGCTCGTGCGCGATACGATTCGAGTCGTCCTCCTTGCTGTCATTAATTACGTAGTCCTTTGTTATGTGTATAGTCTGATCAAATCATTCGGACTCGGACTCGTCGGCCGCGGGACAGGTAAGGCTGTCCCGATTGTCACTGCATAATTAATTTGATACAAGATGATGCTATGACAAATCGATTTATATCGAATAATGTGTTTCGGGACGACCAAAGTCAAGAATCCTGGGGAATCTCCCTAGCGATGCAGAGGCGCGCGCCACGTTCTCAAAGCGAAACGGTCGAACCCGTGTTGGCGGATTGTTGACTCACCTGCAACGGAGAGTTGGCAAGATTGGTGCTTACCCTGGTGATTTTTACACTTTAGACTGCACTCAACCGTGGCAGAGAAGCTCCTTTGTAGCGCCACTAACAAAAATCGTTGAGGTACGTCGTTATGAAGTCGTTCACCAGGATGGTCCTTCTTGCTGCCCTTGCTGCAGCACCCGTTGCGTCGTTCGCACAGTCCAGTCAGTCGGTAAGTCGTGCGCAGGTGCGCGCCGAACTGGCGCAGCTGGAGAAAGCTGGCTACGACCCGCACGACTGGGTTCACTACCCCGAGAACATCCAGGCTGCTGAAGCAAAAGTCGCGGTACAGAACGCGACAGCCCAAGCTGCCGTCTCGGGATACGGCGGTGCTGATAACGGAACTTTCCGTTCGGGCACGGCAAGCGGTCTGTAGTATTGGGTGCTAAGGCGCCATTTTCGAAAATCGCGCAATTTGCGGCTGAGTCTTTCCCGCCTGCATCGGTAGGAAGCCTCGGCCGTTTTGTTTTATGTTCGCGCTGTTCAAGGCCCTGATGTGTCCAGCACAGACGTTAGCCTGCTAATCGACGACCGTGTCTTCGTTGGACTTCGCCGAGAGGTTTTGCGCGATCTGATGCAAAACCTCCCAGAAGATGAGCAGCTCGTTAGGGGCCACTCCATCAAAAGAGCCGGAGATCATGTGGATGATCTCCGGCATCATCTCATCGACCAGACGTCTGCCATCGTCAGTGAGGCCGACGTAGTACTTGCGCCGGTCCTTCGGATCGCGAGTCCTCCTCAATAGACCGCGCTTTTCCATGCTGTCCAAAGCGGGTACAGCGGTTGTCGAGGCGATTCCAACGCGCTTGCTCAGTTCCAGTTGATTCAGTTCGCCGCGTTGAGCCAGCACCCGCAGGTAGTACCAATGCGCGATGGACACTTTTTCGCGGTCGAGGATCCTCTGCGCCTGCACGTCGTAGAGCCGATGCAACGTTCGGGTCATCCATGGAACCGTTCTGCCCCGATCGTCGAAGATCTCGGGCGCTTCCTTTTCCGCTGAGCCGCAAACCGGCTCGACGGCATCCAGGGTCGTATCGATTGCGGTGGAGTGGGACTTAACCATTCGCTCATTCCTCGACATGTAGATGGGGTTCGGCGGGTAGCCGGGTCGCCCGGACCAGGGCTGCAGTCAAAGCGTTTCACCCAGGGAATTCCCTGCTGCACTTGACTTTGTTCATTCCAAAACACATCATTCGATATAAATCGATTTTGCTTGGAATCATCGTAACACAAATGATCTGGTTGAGAGAACGGTAGGCCGGTCGCGTGTTATGACTCTGTTCCGAGGCTGGGGCAGCGTTCGCGTCGTTTTGTATTGGAATAGGAGTGCTAACAAGCGGATGGTGCTGGAATTAGTCCGCCAACCCTGTTGGGCCCCTTATTGCCAGCCTGATTGCCGTTGGTTCGGAACCGTTCGAACCCTTACTTCACCACGTATGTCGAGGACTATCATGATCGAAAAACTGCCACTTTGGGAAGCCGTCAAGCGAGAAATGGAGGAGTATCAGTTCCTCGCTGGACCCGAACTGCAGCCCAAATGGGACGTTCCACAAAAGATTGCCATCAACGCGGCTGTGTCTGGCCGCTTTGAAACGACCACGTCACTTGAGGAATACGTGGATGCAGCGTCCAGCGTGATCGAGGCCGGTGCATGTGGCGTTCACATCGACTTTTCATGGATGACCGACAAACAGGGTCGACGCCTTGACCGGGACATTCCACCGGTCGAAGCCTATTCGGCTGTTCTGGAACCGCTCAAGGCGCGTTTTGGCAACGACTTCGTCCCGAACCTGAATGTGCTCCACGGAACGACCTTCGATATGTGCATGAGTCCAGCGCGTGCGGGACTGACTGAGGTAGCGCCGTGCGCTCCGGGTCACCCGGAAGCCTTCATGGTGCCGGCGATCGAGGCGCTCGAGGCCGCTGGTGTCAAACCGGAACTCGCCATCCATAGCTCCGGAGAGATTGAACTCGCGAAACGAAAGCTCATTGATACAGGTATCCTCAAGAAACCTTACAACTGGCTGCTTCTGTACGGACTGCCGTTCAACGTTGGTCGCACCCTGGTGTCGGGAACCTGGGTCAGCAATGCTCAGGACATGACCCGTCACATGTTCCTGATGGTCGATCAGATTCGCCAGATTGACCCAACCTCAGTCATCAGTGTTTGTGCGGCCGGGCGCGCAACTCTGTACATGACGACGCTTGCCACGATGATGGGGTTACACATCCGTATCGGGACGGAAGACACGCCGTGGAAGTACCCGAACAGCGACGAGCATCTCAAGGACAACCTTGAAATATTCAATATGGCGCGTGACATCGCTGGCTTGCTCGGACGCACTCCGGCAACCGCGAACGAGTATCGGGCGCTGGTTGGAAAGCCGACCCGCTAATAACACTTAACAACGGTGGCGCCGCGTTCGCGGCGCCACTTGCAAACGCGACTGTTCGTCCGGCTTTTGCATAAGATGGATCGCAGGGAAGACAGGACTCGCTTGTAGGCAGGGTGAGCAGTGCCTCTAGTGCGGCGACAACAACGCATGCCAGGACGGTCCGACGAGGCACGCCCGTTGTGTGTGTTTGACAGCGAAGGAGATTGACAAATGAGTGATCAGACAAATGGCGGAGAGCCTCCTGTGCAACTGTGGACTCGGGATGGGTTCATGGGCGCAATTTCTGTCGTTACCCGCTCGACATACGCGCCAGACTACCTTTCTGTGGAAGGTCCGCATGCACCGCGACGAGCAGTCCTTGATCGACTGATCCCTGACGATCAGGACGATGCGCAAGCCCTTCCGACAACCGTGGCTACATCCAGGCTGGGTGTCAAGTTGCTTGTGTCCGGTCGCCGCAAGCCAATGCCGCATGTGGTTCGAAATGTCGAAGCAGACGAAATTCATTTCATTCAGTCGGGTCATGTCAAATTCGAAACCGACGTTGGCTGTCTTACGGCCGAGGAAGGTGACTTTGTCTGTATCCCACGTGCGATAGCGTATCGATACGCGCCGACCGGCGACGCCATGCGCAGCATCATCGTCGAAAGCCCGTCAGCCTTGAAACTCTCACCTCCGGCGCCTACAGGAATGGTCAACGTCGCGCGGGACGTGACGTATGCCAAGGTTGATCCCGAAATTCCCGTGGGCGGACCGACAAAACTGATCTTGAAGACCACCGACGGTGAGAACACGGTGTTCACAATGCCGCATGACCCGCTCTCTCTAGGTCTGCAACTGTCGGAGTCGGTTCCCGTGTGGAAGCTGAATCTGAACAAGATTCAGGTTCTCACCTATTTGCCCGAAGGAGGGCCTCCAAGTCCGTTTCTGTCGTCCAGCGCGGGAGACGTGCTGATGTTTAACCTCAGTTCGCGCATCTCGAGTCGACCCCCGATTCATATCAATGCGGATTTCGATGAGGTGATCTGTTATGTGCGCGGACCTGGTATCTGGGGAGGGTGCTCGGAGCCTGGCACGTTGACCTGGGTGCCAAAGGGTGTCATTCACCACGGACCTGCCGAGAACGTTCCGGAGACCTATCAGGCGTGGTTGCTGGAAACGCGTGCGACGCTTCGCTGGACGCCCAAGGCGATTGCGGCCTCGCAGTTGATGGAAACAGGTGAATACGGACCACACCCGAGCGTGAGCAAATGACTCTAGCGCTTGTGCGCCTTGAAGGTGGCGTGCTGTGTGGATTATCAGGAAACCTGACAGGAGACTAGCGTGGAATCGCGACTTCAACAGTTTCTCGACGAGGCAGAGATCAAGCGCGTTCATATCCGCTATTGCCGGGGTATCGACCGGATGGACTGGGATCTCGTGCGCTCGTGTTATCACCCGGATGCGATTGATCGTCACGGGGCCTATAACGGCGGAGTGGAAGGGTTCATTGAATGGGCTGCGGAGTTGTTGCCGGCCTTTGAATGCACACAACACTTTACGGGCAACCAGTACGTGCAGATCGATGGCGACGTGGCGTACGCGGAGCACTATGCGCACGCATTCCACCGGACGAAGCCTGAAGGCGACAAGCCCGCCATGGACTGGGTCGTGAACATCCGGTACGTCGACCGGATGGAACGGCGAAATGGTGAGTGGCGCATCGCCGACCGTGTCGTGGTGCTTGATTCCCAGCGTTTGGACCCAGTCCCCGCCGACCTGGCGCCACTTGAGAACTCCAATGTTGGGCGGCGCGATAAGGATGATCCGTCGTACAAGTACGGGCTCGTCTGAAGTCCTGACGGTCAGAATGAAAGTTACTTAACGGTTTTGAGGAAGCAATGGAAAAACGTTTTCGTGTGGGCATTATCGGTCTGAGTGCCGAGCGTGGTTGGGCCACTACTGCTCATATTCCAGCACTGCGCGCCTTGTCGGATGTGTTTGAAATCGCCGGTGTGGCAAACACCAGTCTGGCGAGTGCGCAGGCCGCCGCCACCGCCTTTGACATTCCACGCGCCTTCGGGAACGTGGCGGAACTCGTCGCGTCTCCAGACATTGATGTCGTGGTTGTAACGGTAAAGGTCCCATACCATAGGGAAGTGGTCGCGGCGGCGCTTGAGGCTGGAAAGAGGGTCTACTGTGAATGGCCGCTTGGAAATGGACTTGCCGAAGCCACTGAACTCGCTCGTCTCGCGAATGAAGCAAAGGTGCTAGCCGTTGTTGGAACTCAAGCGATTGCGTCACCTGAAGTGCAATTCATTCGCAAGCTCGTTGCCGATGGGTACGTCGGAGACGTGTTGTCGTCGACCTATATCAGTGCCGGGGTCAGCTGGGGCGAACGCATCCCGCGCGGTGACGCTTATGCCATGGACTCCAAAAACGGCGCGACCCTGCTTTCGGTCATTGGTGGACATGCCATCGCGGCGGTGCAAAGTGTACTGGGGCCCGTCCGCGAGATTGATGCCGTATTGTCGCGGCGTCGGCAAACCGTGAGCATCGTCGAAACGGGAGAGAGCATCCCGATGAAGACGCCCGATCATGTGATGATTAACGCAGTGCTTCAGTCTGGCGCGCCTCTGTCTTTGCAGCTTCGCGGTGGTTTGCCGCGCGGAACCAGGTTTCTATGGGAGATAAATGGAACCGAAGGGGATCTGTGCATCACCGCAGCGATCGAACAGGTTCCTGTGGTGAACATCTCGCCGCTGCGCGTGGAAGGGGGGCGTAAAGGCCAGGACGGCTACATCGAGCTTGAGATACCGCAATCGTATTGCTTCGGTCTTAAGGATGCCGTAGCTGCCCGAAACGTGGCAGGAATATACCGGCTAATGGCAGACGATCTGCGCCTCGGAACCCACACGGCTCCCAGTTTTGATGATGCGCTCGGACTTCACAAGGTTCTATCCGCGATTGAACAGTCTGATCAGACAGGTCGACGGGTACGAGTCCGTTGATCGGCGCGTTGGTCGTCAACCGGCGTGATATACGCGGCCAGTGCGCCCCCTTCGTAATTGGCGGCAACCATCTTGCATGGGACCGGAGTAGGCGCTATGGGGCTGGAGTAAGCGCTAAAGCGCTAACTCTGGTCGACACAGGAGACAAACGATGAAACGTGCTTCGGTCGTCGACGTCCAGAGATTCATCGACGAGCACCCGTTCGACCGCTTTCAACGACTCATTTTTTTCATGTGCTTCGTGATTGTCATGCTGGATGGGTTCGACACTGCGGCAATCGGTTTCATCGCGCCGTCGTTACTTCATGAATGGCATCTCGCCAAGCCCGACCTCGCACCCGTCCTGGGTGCCGCGCTGTTCGGCCTCGCGTTCGGTGCGCTCGTGTCCGGCCCTTTATCAGACCGGGTTGGACGACGGTCCCTGATGGTCGGGTCCGTGTTCCTCTTCGGTGTTGCCTGTGTCGTGTCCGCGTTCTCGACGAGTATTGGTCAACTGACCGTGCTGCGCTTCATGACGGGCATCGGCCTCGGTGCGGCGATGCCTGGCGCGGTGACAATGATGGACGAGTTCTGCCCGACCCGACGCCGCGCAACTGTGACCAGCCTGATGTGCTGCGGATTCCCACTCGGCGCTGCTTTGGGCGGATTGCTTGCGGCATGGTTGATTCCCCATGCTGGCTGGCGAAGTGTTCTGATGCTGGGCGGGGTCGCACCGATACTTCACAGTGTCCTGCTATTGCTCAAGATGCCAGAATCGGTACGCTTCATGGTTGCAAATGGCAAGCCCGTAGCGCGCATTCGCGCAATTCTGGTGCGCATCTCCGATGAAGCAATCAATGCGCGCGGCTTCGCACTGACCGAGAGCGCGCCGGGAACGGGCGACAACGGGCTCGGCCTTGTGCTGTCGCGTTCATACATCGTCGGTTCATTGATGCTATGGCTCGCGGCCTTCATGGGCCTCCTGATTATCTACGCGTTAATCAACTGGATGCCAATTCTGCTGAAGGATGCAGGCCTGAGCCTGAAGAGCGCGACGCTGATCTCTGCTCTGTTCCCGCTGGGTGGTGTCGGCGCAGTGCTGTGCGGCGCGCTGATGGATCGCTTCAATGCAAATCTCGTGATTGCCGCGTGCTACGCGCTTGCTGCGATCAGCCTCGTTTGTATTGGAGAGACGGCAGGAAGCGTAAGCCTACTCGTGCCAATCGTACTTGTGTCCGGCGTGCTGATGAACACCGCACAAGCCTCAATGAATGCGCTTGCGGCTGCCTTTTATCCGACTGAGGGGCGTGGCACCGGTGTCGCGTGGATGCTCGGCATGGCCCGCTTTGGCGGCATCGCAGGCTCGTTTCTCGTAGCCGAACTCGTACGCTGGCATTTTACGTTTGTCGGTGTCTTCGCGACGATCGCTGTTGCCGGCGCCATCTCGTGTATCGCTTTGCTAGTCAAGCAGCTTGCACCGCCAAACGTCTTCAGAACGGCGCCGGACGGAGTCGGATCGCTGAGTCATTGACCTGCCGGTAGTGGTTGCCTCGCCATACCAGATGGTGCAGGGCATAACACCGGCGGCCGCTCTAGCGCTGCCGGTTCAGACCTTCGAATCCGGCAACGAGCGCATCGAGCAAGTGACGGACGGCCGGAACCATGCCTCGGCGTGTGGGGAAGATCGCATGTACAAGGCCCGGCGTGGTAGCCAGACCTGGCAGCAGGTGCTTCAGGCGGCCGGCCTGAATATCGGCCTCAACCAGCTCCCGGGGCAGCATTGCCACGCCGACGCCTGATATCGCCGCAACCCGAAGGCTGGCCAGGTCGTCGGTCGCCAGGCAGGGCTGATGCACCCATGATGTCGCGCGCCCCTCGACGTCGACCAGGTTCCAGACAAATCGCTCGCTATTGCTGGCCATGGCGAGGGTGGGCCATTCCTTCACGGATTCGATCGAGCTGGGCGCCGGATGGCGCGCCGCCAATTCGGGACTGGCAACCAGAATGTGGATCGACAAGCCCAGCTGGCGGACCGCGAGATCGGTATTCTCCAACGGCGGAAGCCTGACCCGGATGGCAAAGTCCAGGCCTTCCTCGACGACATCCACACGGCGGTTGGTTGCATCCAGCAGGACCCGGACTTCAGGGTTGTCTTGTACGTATCGCGCAATGATCGTGGAGACGCCGGACTCCAGTAAGGCCACGGGGCAGGCGATGCGGACGGTGCCCTGCGGCTTGGAGCGCGTGCGGTCCACGATATCTTTGGCGGCCTTTGCTTCCGCCACCAGCGCAAGGCAATGCTGGTGGAACTGCCGCCCGGTTTCCGTCAACGACAGACTCCGGCTGGTGCGATTGAGCAGGCGGACGCCAAGTTCTTCTTCCAGGGCGCGAATGCGCCGGCTGAGTTTCGACGTCTGCAGGCCGAGGCTGCGCGCGGCCGCCGTGTAGCTTCCATGCTCGACCACCTCTGCGAAGAGCCGAAGATCATTGAGGTCAGTGATTGCGTTCATCGGCAGACTTCAACTCCTTCTGATCGTTCTATTCATGGCAATGATGCGTTCCAATCCAAGATCTATGCGCGAGTTCGTTGCAAATATAGCATTCGTCTCGTCACCTGCACCTGCACCAGCGCCGAATTCGGTCGGTCGCACAGGTGACAAGCGTCGCATTTGCGGTCGCGGGAAACGGAGACGGACATGCTCACACACAGGCGTTGGGAATCATTGGACAGGGCGGAACTTGGCTGGCTGCGCGCGAAATACCATTTCGTGGTCAGCGCCGATGGTAATCCCGAGCATGCAGCGTTGGGTCCCCTGATCGTCTGGAACGATGACGAGATTGCTGCCGGCAGCGGATTTCCCATGCATGGGCATCGTGACATGGAGATCATCACCTATGTGCGCCAGGGCCTGCTCGGGCATCGAGACACCTTGGGATCAGACGGAACGATCCACGCAGGCGAGGTCCAGGTCATGAGCGCCGGCACGGGCATACGCCACACCGAGTTCAACAGGGGCGAGGTGCCGCTCAAGGTTTACCAGATCTGGCTGCTGCCTCGTGAAGCCGGCGGTGAACCCGCATGGGATACGAAGCCGTTTCCAAAAAGCGACCGATCGGGGCGCTTCGTAGTCCTTGCCAGTGGGTTCGCCGGCGATGAAGGTGCGCTTCCTGTTCGCGCCGATGCACGTGTGCTTGGCGCGATGCTAAAAGCAGGCGAAAGCGTTCGGTACGAGTTGGGTCCGGCGCGCCGTGCCTATCTCGTCGTGGCCTCGGGACGCATCGAAGTGAATGGCGAGCCCGTTGCGCCGCTGGACGGCGTGGCGATCACGAAAGTCGCTGCGGCGCAGATTTCTGCTCTTGAAGATTCCGAGCTGGTGATGGTGGACGCCGGCTAATTCCATTTTTTCTACTCCACCTGAACAAACTCATTTCTGGAGATCGTCATGGAACGTTTCAAATTTCTTCCGCTGTTGGGTCGCATCTTGATTGGGGCACCGTTTGTCATGAGCGGGCTGGGCAAACTCGCAGCGTACGCTGCGACGGTTGGCTATATCGCGGCCATGGGTCTGCCCGTGCCGCCACTCGCGTTCGTTGTAGCCGTGCTGACCGAACTGGGCGGCGGCCTGCTGCTGCTGTCGGGCTACAGGGCTCGCGCCGTGTCGCTGGCGATGGCTGTGTTCTGTGTGGTCACGGCGATTTTCTTTCACCACAACTTCGCAGATCAAAACCAGATGATTCACTTCCTCAAGAACGTGATGATGGCCGGTGGTCTCCTGCAGATCACCTACTTCGGTGCCGGCGCGTTCAGCCTGGACGCACGCTCCGGGCGGATCGCTTCGCGTGTTTCGCCTCTGAGCGCGAGCTAAAAAGGCAGACTTGTCGAGGCGATCGCCTGCTTGATCCCGTATGCGATCGTCTCGTCGTGACGTTTCTCTGTTCAATATGAAGAATTCCCGTTTGGCATGTATTGCCTCTGACGAAGTTCTGCAGAAGACGGAGCATTGTTCGATATGCAAACTACAGTCCATACCTCCGGTCCACTGCGGGACGCAAAAGCGATAGTCACGCCGCCGGCCGGCCACAACGTCGCCTGGTTATGTGTTCAACGTGGCGCACTACACATCGCAGACGAACGCATTTCCGACGAGCTTGTCGTGTTTGGCGAGTCCGAAGACGCTTTGGCATTCACAGCCGACGAAGACTCGGCGTTCGTCCTCGGGTCCGCGCTCCCACATCCACACAATCTCGTGCCTGGCTATTACTCGGTTCATACGTCATCAGAGGCTTTGCGTGCGGGGGAAGCCAGGATCAAGGAGATTGGGGCACAACTCCGTCGCCGCGGCCGCACCGGGTAATCTGCCAAAAGCGGTTTCGGCAGGATGCGAAGACTCTATCGGGAATACCTCATGCAAAACGTCCATGTTGGTCGCGCGGCCATTCCGGCCGTCGGCTTTGGCACTTACGGAATGAGTGCCGCCGACGTCTATCGACTCATTCCCGCAGCCCTTCGTGCCGGCTTCCGTCATGTCGACACCGCGCAAATCTACGGTAACGAGGGCGAAATCGGCGACTGCGTCGCCGTGTCCGGCATTCCAAGAAGCGAAATCTTTCTGACGACTAAGGTCTGGGTCAGCAACTACTCAAAGAGATTTTTCGAAGCGTCTGTCAACGAGAGCCTCCGAAAGCTCAAGACAGACTATATCGATCTGCTCTTGCTGCACTGGCCGGGATCGGACGTGTCGCTGGCCGAACAGATCGCAGGACTCAACGCAGTCGCACGCGCCGGCAAGGTCCGGCACATCGGCGTCAGCAATTTCAACCGCGCATTGATGGCGGAATCTATCCGCCTCTCTACGGTTCCTCTCGTGACGAATCAGTTCGAATACCATCCGTATCTGAATCAATCCTTGCTCATCGAAAGCACGCTGCAGGCGGGGCTTGCCGTGACAGGATACTGCGGCATGGCGATTGGCCGTGTCTTCTCGGACCCAACGCTCAAGGAAATCACGGCCCGCCATGACAAAACCATCGCGCAGATCGTCTTGCGGTGGCTTGTTCAACAGCGCGGGATTGTCGCGCTTTCGAGGACCACCCGGATCGATCGACTGGCGCAGAACATAGCGGTATTCGACTTTGAGTTGGATGGCGCGGACATGGCGGCGATACACTCGTTGGCGACGGCAGACAGCCGAATTGTCGATCCGCCCGGACTCGCCCCGCTGTGGGACAGTACGAGCGCTTGACTACATGTGCGCTGGAGTTGATGCCTGGTGCCGTGCACCAGGCGCTGAACAAGACGAAGGGATTGGAGGGTGCCGACAAAGGAGGGACTCGCTCTTCCTCGCGGCGCAAAGCATAAGCACACACGTTTTTGTAATAAACCATAAGCACGTAAAAGCCGGCCAACTTATGCTTTATTCGTCAAAGCCTGTCGAATAAAGCATAACGTGAACAAGTTTAAATAAGAAGCTGAACGGTAGGTTGTGGTTAAATTTCGGTGCTCGCGTGGGTATTTAAACCAGAAATCGATCGAATCTCGCGGAAGTTAACCAAAAAGCGAATTTATTTTCAACGAGCTCTAAGTGTTTGATTATGTGGGAAGGGATGTGCGAGAGATTGGTGGGATAAAACGAAACCTGAACGTCTAATCGCGAGAACCCCTCTAGAAATGTAGCGTGAAGTAGGATTAAGCAGAATTTGGAACGAGAGGCTGACGCCTGTTGAACGGACGGTAGGTTAGGCGTCTAATGTTCGGCCATTGCTGACATTCGATCCTCGTTGATCGTGAGGCAGGTTCGGGTCGCTCTTCTGCCATCCGGATCTCCGTAACCGCGAAGGCGCCGTTGAAAAAGATACAAAGCCCGCTTCAATCGATTTCATGCGCGGGTACTCGCCTGGTGTCTGCTGGTAATCATTATCGACGACTACGACCTCGCCGTAGCCGGTGCCGCGCTACCGTCGATCATGAAGGACATGGGCGTCCAGCAGCGTCACGACGATGCGCGCGCCGCTGGCGTCAATGGGGTGGCCCCGCGCACAGGCCCCGCCGCCGGGCCTCGACCGCTGCACGGATCTTGGAGACAAACTCCTCCCGCGAGATGACTCTGGATCTTCCGGTGCCACGTCTGGCCCAATTTCTTGCGGGTCTCCCCCGCACAGCGGCGTTTACTTCGGCTGCAATCGGATTCCGGCATCGAGCCGGATACACTCACCATTCACATAGCCGTTCTCGACAATGAACTGGGCCAAATGCGCAATCTCATCGGGACGGCCGAGGCGCTTGGGGTACAGCGGGCTGTCAGACAGCGCACGCACGGCATCGCTCGGCAACGAATCGAACATTGGCGTGTGAATCAGCCCGGGAACGATGGTGTTCACCCGGATTCCATAGCGCGACAGATCGCGAGCGATCGGCAACGTCATCGACACGACTCCGCCCTTCGAGGCGCTGTAGGCGGCTTGGCCGATCTGGCCTTCGTAGGCCGCGACCGACGCCGTGTTGATGATCACGCCACGGTCGCCGCTGGCGTCGTCGGGTTCGTTCTTGGCCACCTCCATAGCAGCCAGACGCAACACATTGAACGTACCTACTAGATTTACGTCGATGACCTTCTGGAAATCCGCAAGCGGGAAAGGGCCGTCCTTGCCGATCGTCTTGATGGCATTGGCAATGCCGGCGAAATTGCAGCACACGTGGATGGCACCGAAGATCTTGACCACCGCATTGATGGCCTCTTGAACGCTGGCCTCGTCAGAGACGTTGATTCTCGAATATATGGCGCGAATGCCAAGCTCGCCGACAATTGCCTCGCCGCGCGCGTCATCAAGGTCCATCACCGCGATCTTGGCGCCCAGCGCCGCGAAGCGGCGAACCGTCGCTTCTCCCAGACCGGACGCGCCGCCCGTCACGACAACCACCTTGTTAGCAATATCCATAATTCAGTGTCCCGATCTCCAGAAGTGGCTTGCAATCGCCCGGGAGGCTCTCCCGGCTGAGGGTAAACTTGATGGCACCGTCTCGTCCGCCTGGCTCAGGCACGCTCAAAGATTGCGGCGATACCCTGTCCACCGCCGATGCACAGCGTGACCAGCGCATATCGGCCGCCTGTACGGTGCAGTTCAGCGATCGCCTTTGTGGTGATGATCGCGCCAGTGGCGCCCACGGGGTGACCCAGCGAAATTCCCGAGCCATTCGGGTTGACTTTGGCCGGGTCCAGACCCAGTTCCCGGATCACGGCGCAGGCCTGGGCGGCGAAGGCTTCGTTGGCTTCGATAACATCGATTTCCGACACTTTGAGGCCCGTGCGTTCCAGCACCTTGCGCGTCGCGGGAACAGGCCCGATACCCATGTAGGCAGGCTCCACCCCCGCGTGCGCATATCCCACCAGGCGCGCAAGCGGCTTGAGGCCCAGCGCCATTACGCGTTCACTCGTTGCCAGCACCACGGCGCCAGCGCCGTCGTTGATGCCCGAGGCGTTACCCGCTGTCACCGTGCCGTCCTTTTTGAACGCGGGTTTCATGCCGGCTAGTACCTCCACCGTCGTGTCAGCGCGCACATGTTCGTCGGTATCGAACAGCACTGTGCCCTTCCGGGTCCTTACCTCGACGGGCACAATCTGTCCTTGGAAGCGACCTTCCGCAATAGCCACTGCTGCGCGGCGCTGGCTGTCGGCTGCCAGCGCGTCCTGCTCCTCGCGCGAGATGCGGTAGCGGGCGGCGACGTTCTCGGCGGTAATGCCCATGTGCATCCCATCCCACGGGTCATGCAGGATGCCGATCATATAGTCGATCAACGCCGCGTTGCCCATGCGGGCGCCATGGCGTGCGGCTGTGTCGAGATAGGGCCCGCGGCTCATCGACTCTGACCCGCCGCCGACTGCGATGTCGCAGTCGCCCTGCCCGAGGGCGTGCGCCGCTGAGACGATGGCCTGCAGGCCCGAGCCGCACAGGCGATTCACATTGAACGCCGGGGTTTCGACAGGGCAGCCGGCATCGATGGCCGCCACTCGGCTCAGATAGGCATCTCTGGGATCGGTGGGAATCACGTTTCCCATCACCACATGGCCGACGGCGTCAGGCGCCACGCCACTGCGTTCAATCGCGGCGCGCACGGCGGTCATGGCGAGGTGGGTGTTGGGCACATCCTTGAGGGCGCCGCCAAAGGTGCCAATTGCGGTGCGGGCGGTCCCGACAATGTAGATGTCGCGCTGGGACATGGCTTTTCTCCAGATTGCTTGAATGAATCAGTCAATTGCCACCAAAGTGGGGGGCTTCCCTGGCGTAGAAGGCTTCCACGCCGGCCCTGAAATCCTGCGTGCCCGCGCACCGCTCAAAAGCGGCGGCTTCGGCATTGAGCTAGTCGGGCAGACTGCGGTCGAACGACTCGCGCATCAGGCGCCTCATCGCACCGTAGGCAAGGGTCGGGCCGCACGTCAGATGCTGCGCCAGCACATCAGTCTCGGCCTCGAACCGACCCGCGGGCACGACCCGGTTCGCCAACCCCAGGCGCTCGGCGTCGGCAGCACCGAGGGTGTCGCCCAGCAGCACGAGGCTCAACCCGGCGCCTGCTGTCACACCGTGCACCTGGGCAATCATGAGGGCATTCATGACAATGCCTTCTTGAAGTGCCGGTGTTCCTACCGTCGGCCGCTCCCTCCCTGAACGTAGCCACGTCGCTACTATAGCCTTATGTTACTCATGAGTAAACATAGTACCCGCCAGTATACAGTGGACTTTTTGGTAACATGCTTATGGGGCGCTGACACCGCCAGCCGAGTAGCCCTCCAGTACGTATCGAAGCAATCTCATGGAGACGTTTGCTGACAACTAACCTGCGGTCGACAGTGCGCCGTCTCTGCTAACTAGTCGGCTCACCGGATCAAACTGCAAGCGCTGCCAACGGACCGAAGCAGGCGCTGGCTGAGTCGGCCGGAGTACGCTGCGTTCGGCTCGGCCGGGAACGTATGACAAATAGGAACCAAAAAGTGAGAAATACCGAGCAGGCGTCGCCTTGGCCAAGCCAGACGGAGCGCCAAAGGGAACGGGAAATGAAGCGTGAGGCCGTGCTTCGTACCGCCGCGCAGGTATTCAACGAGAAGGGGTTTCACGCCACCTCTCTTGATGAAGTGGCTGAACGCTTGCACGTCACTAAGCCGACGTTGTATTACTACGCAAAAAGCAAGGACGAAATCTTATTCGAGTGCGTTCGGATTGGATTGGAGATGACGCAGGCGGCAATCAACAGGGTATCCGAGTCGGGGGGGACGGCGGTCCAAAAACTGCAGGCCGCGATGCTCGAGTACGCCAAGATAGTGACCATGGATTTTGGAATGTGTCTCATCCGCGTGGGAGAAGAGGCACTGGTTCCAAAGAGTCGGAAAAGGCTTCGTCACCTGAAGGGAAGTATTGACCGTGAATTTCGTGGTCTCATCGAACAGGCAATCGCCGAAGGGGCATTGGCACCCTGCGATCCGAAAATTGCCGCATTCGTTGTAGCTGGAGCGCTGAGTTGGATCGGCCGCTGGTACCGCCCAGATGGCTCTCTTTCCGCTGACGAAGTTGCCCAACAAGCTGTTGCAACACTCCTAAACGGCCTATACGCTCGCGCCCCAAGCGCGCGCAATTAAAAGCGCGGTGCTCTCGTCAAAAAACCGGTTTCGCCTTGGAGCTTGTCTCGGGCGTACGCAGTGCCGGAGTGCCGTTCCCGATGACGATTCGGACAACCGGCTTGCCCGGCTACTACACCGCCAGCCAGATAGCGCGGTCCGCCGAGTCGCTCGTATTGTCGATGCTGAATGCTTTGACGAAATTCGCCACCGTCGGTTTTCCTGACGACCCAGCTTTGCCAGTGCTCGCGCCCAATGTCGCACACCCACGCAGTTCCATGCCGATCAGGTAACCACGTACTTGGCGAAGTACTCTAGAAACGGAGGCCGCCTGATGGGCCTTGGCGTGAGGCTTCCGGACCCGGTTCGCCTGTGACGGCCTCAATGAGCTTCCATCATGGGCACCCTGATGCCATTGCCCCGTGAGAGCCCCACGTCGTGCGTTATCGTTCCCTCCGCTCACTGGCGGGAGGCTTTCATATCATCCACCTGAACCAAAACGGTTACCGGCCCCCGCTAGCAACCAGTGAACGACGCTGGGCGTTTCTCGAAAAAGGCGTCCAGACAGACTTTGAAGTCGGTGGACGAGGCACACGCCCGGAAAGCTGCCGCCTCAGCATCGAGTTGGGTGCCTAGGTCACTGCCGAACGAGCTACGCATGAGACGCCGCAGATAGCCGAGGGCCTTCGTTGGGCCCTTCGCCAGGCGCTGTGCGAAAGCCTTGACCTCGCTATCTAGATCGGAGGCAGGTACCACGCGATTGACGAGGCCCAAGCGCTCGGCCGCTTCCGCGTCGAAGGTTTCACCGAGCAATGCGATTTCAAGTGCCCGGCGTCACCCTACCATCCGGGGCAGCGCCCAAGATGCACCGGCGTCACAACTGGCACCAATGTTCACGTAGGCCAGGTTGAAGCGCGTACCCTGCGCCGCAAGTACGAAGTCAGCCTGCAGCATGAGGCTCAGTCCTGCCCCGGCGGCAACGCCATGTACCTGTGCGATTATTGGTGCATCCATTGCTGCAAGCACGGTGAGCGCCTCGTGCAATGGGCCTATCAAATCGGCCGCGCCCTGCAGTGGATCGGCCTGCAAGGTCGCAAGGTCACCACCTGCCATGAAGCCCCGGCCCCCGCCACAAAGCACGACAGCACGAACAGACATGTCGTCGGCCAGAGTGCGGATGGAAGAAAGGAGGGCATGCGCCATTGGCACATCGATAGCGTTGAGTGCATTCGGTCTGTTGAAGCGCAGTGTAGCGATGGCGCCATCGCGCTCCAGTAGCAGGGGCGGGGGAGTGGGAATTTTTTTCATATGCAGATCACCTTTACCTGTGTTTGAGAATGTTCATCTATCAAAGCAGAGCGATACTTTGGTTCGGAGTATCCACGACTGCGACATTGTGTCGATGCCGATCAGGTCGGCCAGAGCCAGCGGCCCAATTGGATGATTGTAGGCTCACCGATCTCTTCGGGTAGCCTGAGCCCCTCGCCGAGCACTTGGAACGTCTCGCCGCTCCATGGGTAGACAAGGCGGCCAACGAGACTACTCTTTACGCTAACCGGCTGCTTCCCTATCAACCTGGACAAGACGCCTCTATTAACGCGCGTTGTCTCATGGCTCGTATCCAGGCAAAAAGTTTTCCCATAGTTCCATTACGGCGAACTAAAGGTCTGGGATTCATACTGCTTAGCTGTTAATGCGCCCAGTGAGGGGTATTTGGCCCGTTCGCCAACTGCGTTCGCACGGGGTGACACCCCCTGATGCCACCGCCTTCCTATCGCGCGGCAACGGCCATTCAGAACAAGTGGCGAATACCCACCATCACACCGGTTTGATTCACGCCTGGCAGCGGCGTCGCAGCAGGCGGGATCACCGAGGCGTCGAGCGCGAACGTTCCGTGGCGTTGGTTGAACATACGCCCTGCGGTGACATACGTCGCCGTTTGCTTGGACAAGAAGTACATCGCGCGCGCTGCGATCACGGAGGCTCCCGAGTCGCTACCGCTCACGGTCAAATGGCCGAACTGAGCGTCAAGAGCGATATCGGGACGAAGAAGATAGGTTCCACCGAACCACCAGAAGTTGCTGATTGCGTTGAAAACGGTCGCCGTTTGCGCTCCATGATTGATTCGATGGACAAATCCCGCGCCGATAGTCGAGTTACCAAACATCGCGTAGCCGTCGATGAGGATACGCGTATCGGTTTGCGAGCTACTGGGCAGAGGCGAGCCAGTGCCGCCCCCACCGTAGTTGCGATCGACGGCAGCCGCGACGCTCCACTTTTCCGTCTCATACTGCAACCTGGCAGACATCGCTTTGCAGGCCCGCCAGTCCGTGACCGATTGGGCGCAGCCTCCTGCCGCTGCGGAGGCTACCGTATCGCGGCCGAAGGAATACGTCGCACCCGCAGTCAGCCCAGATGACGTGAAGGTATAGGCTACCGCATTGTCCTTTTGCGAGGCTGCGAAGTAGGTATCCAGATCGAGGGCGCCAAAGACGTTCGGCCCCATCGTGTTGGCCTTCAAAGCCCAGTAGGCTTGTGAATACTGCCGACCGAAGGTTAACGTGCCCCACGGCCCCGAGATTCCGACATAGGCCTGCCTGCCGAAGAGACGCCCCCCTTGATTCAGCGTGCCCTGTGTTGGGGAGAAACCCGACTCCAAGTTGAACACTGCGCGAAGACCACCCCCCAGATCTTCTTTGCCTTGGAAACCCCATCGCGATGGAAGTGATCCCGTGAGCGGTGTCATGTGCACAAAGTTGGACCGCTGGGGACCGACATTCGTCACATACGCGACGCCTGTATCCACGACCCCGTATAGGCTGACAGAACTCTGTGCTTGCGATGTGGTAGACGCACATGCCGCGAGCGATGCGACCCCACACCAAACCAACCGACACCGTGCCAGGTTACTCCTGGGCCGATTCAGCCGTAAACGCATTCACTTGCCTCCATTTTACTAGTACACGTTTGATGGTTGGTAAATGTCTGACATCTGGTTCAAGCATATATAGACCGAAACTTAGCCGTAGTTGGTAAGGCATTACTTCATGGCAATTATTATTTAGGAATACATATCACATATGTTGTTGCTCTCGACCGGCAAGATACTCCGTCGTCAAACGTGAGGGCGATCGGGAAGGTGCGTATCTAGGTCGTACGAGGTATCAGCCTCCATTGGGCGTCACTCCCGTTGCCTTCTGTAATCGTCTGCTCGAGATTCGTGGAGCAACTTCCTTAGCAAAACTAGAGGAGTTTTGACTCGACACCAGTTAGTCTCCTCTGCTTTTCGGACTCGCGCGGGTACCGCCCAAGAAACAGGAAAGTAAAAATGAAAACGGTCGTCGATGCTGCGAGGATTTCAATAGCAAGCTCGTATCCTCCGGTCGGCACCATCCAAATGCGCGTGACAAAGGCTCTTTGCTAGCGATGACTCTTGCGCTGTCTCCTCTCTTAAAATGTTTAACTGATCTTTTAAGTAATTTACAAAGTTCGTTAATTAACGAACAACTTTGGATCGTTATTCTTGACATTAAGATCGCAACATCGATGCCATCCCACCGTTCCAGCAACAGTTCTTAAAAAGTATCTTGGGCATAGCCAGTGCCGAACCACCGGCGTAGGCGGCTCCCATAAAAGTCTCCAGCGTCGCCGCTAACGGCAAGACGCCTGGAAATGAAACCCCGAAACTGCGGCTAGTGCGTCCACGGGCTCCTGTAAAGTGAACGGTGGAGATCCAGTCAGCGAGCGCCGCCCTGGTGAGAGCCGTGCCGGCCATCTGCGCCGCACGGCCACTCGCCTCGAGTGAGGCGGCAAGGTCGCTCTCTAATCTAAATGTCGATCTATGGCTCCCGAGACAAGTCAACAAGTTTTAATACGAGATCCTTGGGAAGCTGACGACTATCGTAGACCGTCGTCAACCGCGAAATGTACCCAGTATTATCCAGCTCGAGGGTGGTGACGCCCACCTTAAGAGCTGAAGAGGGGCCCGCCCGCCATTCAAATCCACCGCCAAGGTCTCCCCCCACTATGTGGCGAAGCTGAGATCCAACTCCGAATGGTGCATCCGGAAGTATGCGATTGAGGTATCCCTCAATCGCCGAACGGCCAACAATCTCCGACCTGAGTGCACGGTCCTCGTAGATTGCGTCGTTGCTGAACAAGGAGGCGGCAGATCTAGCGTCGTCATTTCTGAACGCATCCGCAAGTTGTTGCGCAACGTTCCTTATTTTTTCCGAAGCCATCTCGCCGACAGCGTTTTCTTTGAAGTCTGTGGGAAATTTGTCTGAAGGCGTCCGCAGCTTATTGTATAAATTCGTGTCAAAAGTACTAGCGTCCAAATAATCTATCCATCGAACGATCTTTCCGTCTCTGATGTCAACCACGCCAGTAGCCGGGATTTTGCTGCCGAACCATTCAGGTGTATCCACGAATTCGACAATCGCGCTTTCCGGTCCGCCAACAATACGAATAGGGTACGACACGGCAGCTGGAGGAAGTGTTGCCATATAAGGTACCAAAAAGTCCTTAAACGCCACGAAACTAGGCCATTCATAACCGAGCACCGCATCGCTGTACGTAGCCATGTTGGGCGAAAAAAAACCAAGCAAACCATTGGCATCATGCGAGGTCTTCTCTATGAAGTATGATTTGAAGAAATTTTTGATAGGTGGAGTCGCGTGATCCGCCTGTACTATCGGAGGACTTACGGGTTGCGCTTTTGCCGGCGACAAGAATGTCGTCGTTGAAATGACGGCAGCAATTAGAACATCATAGAACCGTGACATGGAAAGTCTCCTTATGAGTTTTATACAATTTCATTTCCTCGCACGATTTCTCAATTTCAACGCAGATACTGGGAAACGCGAGATCAATTTGCTGCACCTTGCTCAACGTTCGGTCTAAGGTAAGTGCGATGCTCAGCCCTCGTGCGCTCACGCAACTCGAACTGCCCCGCCTTGTCGAAACACAGTCAAATATAAAGCTTTACACTCCTCCAGTGATCTCCGTGCCATGAGTACCTTGGACCGAGTCCTCAGTACTGGCATCGAATGGATGCCATCAATCCAACGTCACTCTCCCTGTCGAAAACTCGATTCGCAGGTTAAGGCTACCTTCATTAACAAGCCATGGCCGAACGGTGAACGAACGAGCGCCATGCTGATGCATGGGATCCGAGGCGGCGATTTCGCGCGCGTGCTCCATGGAGGAGGCACGGATTACGAACATTCCATCGCCGTCCCAGTATTTTTCATCGTCGGTCCATTGAGGCCCGGCGGCGACCAGAATGCCATCACGCTCGATTTTGCATTGATGTTCAAGGTGGGCTGGAAGGTTCTCCATGACCGGACCAATACCGTTGGTCGGCCTCGAAAAGACCACATAAAACTGCTTCTTGAGCATATCCTTGCTGGCTTCAAGAACCTGCTCTCGTGTAACACGCTTCGCTTCCACAATTGTCTCTCCTCTTAATAGGATTACTTAAAAATTTAACAATTCCCCACTTCGACCTATAACTCGGTCTTCTTTGGCTGAGAGGGACCCGCACATGGTGACGCGGCGGAGATGAATGAGACGCGGCACTCGATGTACGTTCCCCGTGTGCTTGAATCGGCGTTCCTGGCGGGCAATCTCTAGGGGGCGGCCGGGGCCGCGAGCGGGGTCACATCTAGTCCGGCTGGCTGCGGAGGTCGACGATGATCTTCCCCGGCGCGTCGGCGCGAAGCGCCTCAAAGGCGTCGATTGCGCTGTCGAGGGTGTAACGGCGTAGCAGGGGCGCGATAAGCAACCGACCGTCGGCCGCGGCCTCCATAGCGCTTGTGACGCACCGTGCATGGGCTTCAGGTTCCTCCAGGCCGCTGTAGCCGCGAAGGGTGATGCACTTGCGGTAGAACTTGAGCGTGTCGATCGTCGTCGGCCCGGCCAGGGCGCCGAAGCTCACGATGCGGCCGCCCACGGCGACGCGCTCCACGGCCACGCTCGTCCAGGCGCCGCCCAGTGGATCTACGATGACGCTGGGGACGATCTCGCCGAGGGCGTCGGTGAGATCGACCGGGTTGCCGGCCACGATGGGCACTCCGCCTGCGCGCCGCACGACCTCGGCCTTGCCAGGGTCGCGGATCTGACCAAGCGCTCGCACGCCGGCGTTCGCCAGCAGCGAGACAAGCATGGCGCCGATGCCGCCGGCGCTCGCGTAAACGAGCACGCAATCGCCAGCCTTGACTTCCGCGAGTTCGAACAGCCGCATGGCAGTGGCGCCGGCGGCGCCGCAGACTGCTGCGTACTCCAGCGGGAGGTCGCGCGGCGCCGGGAAAATAGCCGACTTTGGGACGACGGCACGCTCGGCCGCCACGCCCCAGCGCCGCACTCCCGTTCCGCTTCCGAACACGAGGACCGGTCTACCGTCCACCCAGCCTGAGCCTTCCACGCCCGGAACGTGGGGTGTTGGCGGGCGGAGGCCGCCGACGCCGAGCCACAGTTGGGCGTCCATGGAGTTGAGGCCGGCGTAGGCCATCTCGACTAGAACCTCGTCCGTCCCGGGAACGGGGTTCTCAACTTCGACGACGGCCAAGGGCGCCTGAGGCTGGAGGTACTGGAGCGCTCGCATCATGCAATCTCCGGTTGGCGTTGAAGGTTGAGGATCTGGTTCGTTTCCCGGCGGGTCGCCACGGGCCGGCCGACCTTCTTCGCCAGGGCGACGGCGCGCTCAACGAGCTCGACGTTGGTGGGTGTGTCGGCAGCGCGATAGTCCTCCAGCCCGATCCGCAGATGCCCGCCCCGTTCCATTGCGTATTCCGCAAAGCCGTTCTCGAAGGCGTTGCCCCCGAAGATGCCGACGTTCCAAGGTATGCCCGCGTCTTGAATCATCTCGAGATAGAGGTCAAGCGACGCGCGGGCACCGGGCAGGCCCATCAGCGTACGCGGGCCGCCGAACACAAGGCGGAAGATCGAGCCCTGAGGGATCTTGCCCGCGCGAGCGAAGGCCATGGCCGTCCGCAAGAAGCCGGGCTCGATGCAGCCGATCGAGGCTCCGATCCGGTTCCGGATGCAGAACTCGAACATGTAATGGGCGTCCGAGTTCGTGTTAATGAAGAGTTCGTCCGAAGACCCCGGAAGGCCGTCTTCGCCCAAGAAGGACATGTTGCTGGTGCCCATGTCGATCAGGCCCAGTCGCAGCAGCCCCGCATCCACCAACTCCTGCATATGCTGCGTGCGTGCCTCGATCGTGGTCTCGCCGCCGCCGCCCTGCATGGTCGGATAGAAGATAATGTCGGGATAGCGATCGATAACGGGCGCCCAGGCGTCGATGAGTGGCCTGGAGTCGTGTCGGCCGCTTCCCGGTGCGATCACCGGATCATCCGTGTGGGAGTGGAGGATCGTAGCGCCGGCCGCGACACAGGACAGAGCGTCGGCTGTCACCTCCTGAGGCGTCCGCGGGACGTGCGGCTGCACCTCTCGGGACGTGACGCCGTTGAGACAGACTTCGATGATCACGGGAGGATGGGACGTTGAATACATTGAATTTCTCCAGGTGTTTCCGTCAGATTAAAACCGGTGGCGGGCCGGCGCGAACTTGTTAGCCAGTCGGAGCGCACAGCAGGCGGTGACACTGTGCTCCGCCGTGGCGGAGAGGTGTTTGTTGAAAAGACTCTCACGACGCACGGCGATGTGCTGGATGGAGGAAGCCGACCGGTTCAAGCAAGCGTGCGTTGGCTAATGGCCCCGCGTCAATCGCATCAAAACCGAAGGGCCGGGCAGCTGCGGAGCAGCGTCTTTCGTCTTTGTGTCGTCGCAAGCAACGAGTTACGATTCGGGCGCCGGGCAAGCTTCTCTGTAGCTCCTCTAGCCCACGTGCGAGCGCGCTACCGACATTGCCTTTGCCATATTGGAGATGCCCATTTGAGTTCCTTTTCCAGAGCGCCACGATTGCGAACCATTTTGCACATAAAATATGCCGGCCCTCGGGAGCGTCAGGTTTTCAATTTACAGGCTCTCCGATATCGCAATCAACATGCACTTTATTGATGCGCCGTTTCCTAAAAGTTGATGATCCATGGACACTCTGATGAGCCTTCGAGTCTTCAGTACTGTTGCGGAAGCGAAGGGCTTCGCCGCCGCGGCGGACCGCCTAGGCATCTCGCCAGCGATGACTAGCAAACATGTCATACATTTAGAGGGAAAGCTTGCGACTCGGCTGCTACATCGCACCAGCCGTCATGTCAGCCTGACAGAAGCCGGCGTACTCTATTTTCAACAGGCAAAGGCGCTATTGGACGGGCTGGACGAAGTCGAGGCGGCGATGGCTAATGTTACGGTCGTCCCTAGGGGAACTTTAAGGTTCAGCGCACCCGTATGGTTCGCCAACACGAATTTCGCACGGATGGTCGCCAAGTTTAGTAGTCGATATCCAGACGTCGTCTTTGACATCGATCTCACCGGGAGGATCGCTAATCTCGTCGAAGATGGGCTCGACCTCGCACTTCGAACAGTCGATCCGATGTCGCTGGATCCCAGTCTAGTGGCGCGTCGTCTCGGCGATGTGTCGTTTCAGCTCGCAGCTGCGCCGACTTACCTCGATCGTGTGGGCCGCCCATCGAGAATCAGCGATCTGAATGGCCATGCCTTGCTGCGCTACAACGCGATGCGCGACTATCAGCATGTAATCATTGAAGGGCCGAACGGTCCTGAGACCGTTGGTTTCAGGTCGGTGATGGAAAGCAGCAACGATACTATGCTTCAACTTGCCGCAATTGAGGGGATGGGTATTGTATTTCTGCCCAGATGGATGATTGAGCAAGAGGTTGCGGATGGGCGGCTAGAAATCCTCTTTCCAGAGAGCGCTCAGATAAGAAGAAGCATCTTCGCTGTGTATCCCAGCCAAAAATACTTATCCGCCAAGGTTCGGCTTTTCATCGAATTCCTTGTGGATGGTGCGGGTCTCGGCGGTCCTTTTAGGACCGCCAGGCGCGAATCTCACGGCCCGAGGAGCGATCCCTACAACGACGCCGAATAGATTTACGCAAGCCACAACGACACCGGCATCCAGCGTTGCAAACATGAGGGTAACCATGGATCATTTTCCATTACCTGAGGCGAGCCCATCATGGCATCTCGGAAACCAACGCTGGCTCTCGAACCACCACAATCGGGTCAACGCAAGAAGGGGCTGTCCACCCGGCAACGGATGCGTGAAGCCGCCGTCGAGCTATTCGCGGACCGGCCTTTCGACGATGTGCAGGTCGGTGAGATCGCAGAACGTGCCGGCGTGACCCATGGCCTGATGTTCCACCATTTCGGCACCAAGCGTGGTCTATCTCGATAGCGTTGCATGAAATCTCGCGCCGGCTATTCGAATTGAGCCTTCCCGATCCGAACCTGCTGCCTTACGATCAGATACGGCAGCTTCTTCTCGATCATTTTCAGCTTATGGCGGACAACGAAACATTGTTGCTTGGCTATATGCGCGGCTCAAACGCCATGGCAGCTGACCCCGAGGCATGGGCCGTTTTGGATCGTCATCGCGTCGAAATGGAACGCTGGGCGCTCAAACTGGTCGGCTTCTCTTCGGAATCCCAACCGCTGCGACTGGTGATCCGTGCGGCGGCATCGGGAATGGATCAACTCAGCGTCCGCTGGCTCCAGGAGGGCCGGATCCAAAAGATCGAGGTACTGATCGAGGCCACGATCGAGCTGATCATCGGTGGGTTCCGCGCTGCCACCAAATTCGACCCGACGCTCGATGTCGAGACCGGTATTCGATTGTTGTCGGAACGAGGCAGTTATTCGGACCGAACCAAGCGCGCGGCGAGCCCTACCATAAAGTGGGAGCGGGCGAAATCGGGCTGATCCTTTCCGCTCCGTTGCCTTAAATGGACGTTTGTCGTAGCCGTGATCGCGTCGAGATCACCGATCCGAACGCCGGTGCGAAGCGGTGTGCTCGTTTCAGCGCGGCTAGAAGCCGACGTTATCGCCCCCCTTGAGCGCCAGGATTTGACGCGCCTCGGTCGGGGTCGCCACCTCGAGCGAAAGCGGCTCGAGGATTGAGCGGATCAGCCGCACCTGCTCGGCATTGGACTCGGCGAGCCGCCCCTTGCGGGTGAACAGCGAGTCCTCCAGTCCCACCCGGACATTTCCGCCGTTGATGGCGCCCATGGTGAGGAAGGGCATCTGTTGCCGCCCTGCGGCCATGACCGACCAGCGATAGTCGTCGCCGAACAACTTGTCGGCGATGCGCCTGGCGTGGAACAGGTTCTCGGTATCGGCGCCCTGGCCTCCCAGCAGCCCAAAGATCGACTGCACGAAGAGCGGTGGCGTCACCAGCTTGCGATCGAGAAAATGGGCGAGCGTGTAGAGGTGCCCTGTGTCATAGCACTCGAACTCGAACCTGGTGCCGTGGCGCTGGCCCAGCCGCTCCAGCACCTGCTCGATATCCTTGAACGTGTTGCGAAAGATCCAGTCGCGCGACGATTCGAGATAGGTCGGTTCCCAGTCGTGTTTGAAGGTCTTGTAGCGACCCAGCATCGGGTACATGCCGAAGTTCATCGAGCCCATGTTGAGCGATGCGAGTTCTGGCGACGCGCGTTCCGCGGCCGCCAGCCGATCGTCGAGGCTCATGCCCTGGCCGCCGCCGGTCGTGATATTCACGATCGCGTCGGTCGACTCCTTGATCCGTGGCAGAAACTGCATGAACAACGCCGGGTCCGCCGAGGGCTTGCCGGTATCCGGATCGCGGGCATGGAGATGGAGCACCGACGCTCCGGCCTCCGCTGCCTCGATTGCCTGCGTTGCGATCTCGTCGGGTGTGATCGGCAGATAGGGGCTCATCGACGGAGTGTGGACGGAGCCGGTGATGGCACAGCTGATAATGACCTTGGGCATCTGTTCTCTCTCCTTCAGCGCATCCAGGGGCGTGGCGGCGTCAACAGCGCATCGACCACTGCGCGGGAAAAGGGGGGCGCGCCTTCCGGCAGCGGGCCGGGCGGTCGCAAGGATTCGGGCAGATCGTCGCCCCAGGCCCAAAGCCCGCCGCGGGCGAGCGGGTGTTGACCCGTCGGATAGTCGGCGGTCATGAGATCGCCGTCCGCATAATGCTCCCACTCATCTCCGGCGGGATCCTTCCAATAGTCGAAGAATTGGCTGCCAAGGACATGCCGGCCGGTGCCCCAGGCGTGGGTCCAACCCCGGGCGCGCAGATGTTGCTGGCCCTGTCCGACGGCGTCGATGTCGATCGTCTCGGTCGATACGTGAAGGACCGCGGGCGCGGGGCCGGCGAGGAATGCGAGGCTATGGTGATCGGCAGGCGTGTCACCGCGGTCGAGTCGGAAAAAGCCGAGCGCCGGCGTTCCGTCTGCGACCGTGCAAAGATCCGAGGCGATGAAGCCAAAACGGTGCATGTACCATTCGGCGGTTCGCTGGAAGTCGGGGGTCTGCAGCACGACATGGCCCATCCGCAGCACCGGCGACGGTTCCGCGGACGAGCGTATCGGCGCATTCACGCGCACGTTCCGGTTGGGCGTGTTGATGCTCACGAACGGCGCGCGGATCGGTAGGGGGTCAAGTTCAGCTATCTCAGCCAGCAGATCGACACGCCGCCCGTCCGGATCGGTCAGGCGAACGCGCAACCCGCCGCCGGGACCATCGTTGGGTTCGATCGCCACGCCCTCGATTTGAGCCAGGCGTTTCAGATCGGCGACATCCTTCGCCACTAGCGCGAAGCCGACAAAGCTGTCCTCATCAGCCGGGATCACCTCGACGCAGAACGGTGCTTTCCCATAGCCGCGATAATGGCGGCTCCTGCCGCTCGTCTCCAGCGACACGAAGCCGAAATCGCGCAGGAAGCGGTCCATCGCATCGGGATCGCGCCGGTTGAAGACGACATGAGTCAGCCGATCGGCATGCAGGATCGGATCTTGATGACGGAGCAGGCTGTTCACTGGATGGATCCTCTCATATGGTTCGCGAACATCTCAGACAATGCGGGTTTCTTGGCCGCCGATCAGCTTACCGCTGCGCGTATCGCGCATCGTCAGCCGTAAAACGTCGCCCGGTTGCAGGAAGGTCGTGCGCGCTGTCATCTCAGCCCGAAGCGCGTCGCGACGCGTCTCGTCGGCCATGAGGTGGGCGGCCAGGATGTCGACTACCATAGGCGAACCCTTCGCGAGAACCCCGCCCGGGGTGCCGGTCAGGATCATGTCCCCGGGCGCGAGATCCATGATCTCCGACAGCTGGGTGATCGTCTCGGCGGGACGGAAGATGAGCTGATCGGAGCGCGCCGACTGCCGCTGCGTATTCCCCCAGTCGAGCGTAATCTCGAGTGCGTTCAGCGTCTCCGCCACCTCGTCGGGGTCCAACGCGAGCAGGATGGGACCTGCGGGGCAGAAACCGCGATAGCTCTTGCCCTGAAACCATTGGAGAAAGGACGCCCCGAACATCGTGTCGCGCGCGGAAACGTCGTTGCACAACACGACGCCGGCCACATAGTCGCCAATCGTTTCGTCGGTCACTTTGCAGGCTCCCGTGACCGCGCGCCGCATCACCACGCCTATCTCGACCTCATAGTCGAGCAGCTCCACCTCCCGAGGACGCACGATGTCGGCATAGGGGCCAGTGAGGCTTGAACTCGCCTTCATGAAGAACAGGTTCTGCCGCCGTAGGTGATGACCCGATTCGCCCGAATGCTCGGCATAGTTGAGGCCTTGGCAGACGAGCTGACCATCGCTCGTTACCGGGCTCAGCAGACTAGAGGCTGGCAGCCGGAAAGGAGGTTCCTCATGCACGGTCCCGCTCGACAAGGCATTGAGCAGCTCGCTGGTCTTTTGGGCATTCGTCAGAAGAGGCGCCACCTCGATCGTATCCGACGCGCTGCGAGGCGCATCGCCGACCAGGCGCCCCCAGCGAAAGGATCCGGCATCTTGATAGCGCAATAGGGATTCAGCCATTTTGGGTACTTTCTTCAGATAATTTATGGGTAGGAATACGTATTAGCTGGATCGACCGGGCGTTGACGTATTCATCTCAATGTTCGACGGTTGGGAATTACGGAACAGGAGCGCGCTCAGGTGGGCGTTCGAGGATTCCTCGAGCAACGCTAGTCGCTTGCTCACGGCGACGGGCCGAGATGCTCGCGCAGCGCTGCAGCGGCGTGCGTTGGCTAATGGCCCCGCGTCAATCGCATCAAAACCGAAGGGCCGGGCAGCTGCGGAGCGGCGTCTTTCGCCTTTGTGTCGTCGCAAGCAACGAGTTACGATTCTGGCGCCGGGCAACCTTCTCTGTAGCTCCTCTAGCCCATGTGCGAGCGCGCTACCGACATTGCCTTTGCCATATTGGAGATGCCCATTTGAGTTCCTTTTTCCAGAGCGCCACGATTGCGAACCATTTTGCACATAAAATATGCCGGCCCTCGGGAGCGTCAGGTTTTCAATTTACAGGCTCTCCGATATCGCAATCAACATGCACTTTATTGATGCGCCGTTTCCTAAAAGTTGATGATCCATGGACACTCTGATGAGCCTTCGAGCCTTCTGTACTGTTGCGGAAGCGAAGGGCTTCGCCGCCGCGACGGACCGCCTAGCAGGTTCAGGAAGAACCGCTCCATCACCGAGTTATCCCAATAATTTCCCTTGCGGCTCATGCTGCAAACCACGTGATGCTGCCTGAGCAATGTCTGGTATTCATCGCTCGCGTACTGGCTGCCCCGGACGCCCTTCTAAATGTCAAGTTGGTTCATCATTTTTCTGAACGCAAAGCGGCGCGCTTCAGGGGTGGGAGCGGGTTGCCCACCTGTCCTCCGCAAAAACTCGATCAAGACAGGGCGAGGGTGTTCAGCGGCGCCGCATCGCATATGACATGATGAACACATGATTGCGCTCATCAGGATTGTTGTTCAACTGCTACCCACGCGTTGCGCAAGGTCGTGGAACGTCACCGACTGCAGCTTAAGCAGTCTCAGATGCCCGGTTCGCTGGATGCCCTAAACGAGCAGTTCGAACGCGATGTGGCCACCGCTCTTTCTCGCGCGCCTCGAGCCCGTCTCGAGCGTCTAGCGCTCGCTCCGAAGAAACCTGCCAAGGTCACAATTACGACCCAAGTGTTCCTGCGCAACGCCGATGTAGTTGCTGAGGTCTTGCGCCGAGCGAATGGCGTCTGTGAAATATGCCGCAAGGAAGCACCTTTTATGCGCAGGGACGGAACACCCTATCTCGAAGTCCATCATCGCGTGCAGCTTGCCCTCGGCGGCGAGGATACTACGGAGAATGCCGTGGCTGTATGCCCGAACTGCCATCGCTGGTCTCATTTTGGACCCCCGAGGACTGAATCATAGACCCAATGTTCGTTACTCCGATCAGCGTGAGGACTGCCACCCAGCCCCCGAGCGGTGGCCGATCTGAGTCGGTAGCCATTGGACTCAGTGCGGCCATTTGCAGCCACCGACATACGCCCCCGCACTGACGGTCGGGCGTCGGCTCCGTCTCCGTTGTGGACATTCACGCACCGATCCGGTCGCGGCATCATCGGTTCAAGCTACCCGTGCCCTGCGGGCCTGCCGCATAACGTATCATCAAGGTCGGTAACGGATAGCAAGTCAAATATGAATAAAAATATTGTTGAAGAGCGTGGATATTTTTGGTGGCACGACGAGCCGGTTCCAGAAAATCAGTTCGCACCGGAGAGCTACGTTACTGGCGTGCTCACAGTCCGTGAAGATGGAAGTTCGAGGCTGGAACTTGATACGTCAATGCCTTCCGATATGCATTCAATCGAAAAGCTCGCGTCCGATCTGCAAGGTCAGGGGAAGCCACGCTCAATCTGCGGCATCCTGAAAGGCACCGGCCAGCGTATTTTGCTTGTTGATGCGGTCGGAGACGGAGGCCATTTCCACTCGAATCGGTTCTCCTATGAAAAATATCTTGCATCCTATTGTCTCGTTGGGACGAAGGCGATTCCATGGCAAGCAAATGGGATCAAATTTTCGAGAATGGAAGTCGATCTTGCAGGCTATGAGGACTGGCTCCGCATCGGGTCTATTAGGACCAATCGGACGGTGCGCGCTGTGACTGTAAAACAGCGCACACAGAAGGACGTCTCTTTTAGCCTCAATGATCGAAAGCTTACGTTCCAGTATGAGGTGCTAGGGCCGCACCGCGGAAAGCAGCAGACCCATGAAGTCACGCTCAAGGAGTTTGTGGTTTTGGCGTTTCGCTTCAAAAGAAGTATGCCCATCGAGGACATCCGGTCCGAGTTCCACTTTCTACAGGACCTATTCATCCTTCTGACCGATTCGCACTACGCGCTTGCTTGGCCGACCGTGTCGCCCGCACAAAGCAAGGATATTTACACGGCTTATTTCTTGCGGACCACGAGCGCGGCGCCAGCGCCCGCACATTACAAATGCCCGACCAATTTCATCCAGTTGCGGGAAAGTTTCGGTGCAATTTTCGATACTTGGAGGACGAAGCGCTCAACCTATGGTTCGGGCTTCTATTCGTATCTGAGTACGCGCAGGGATTTTCAACTCTATGTCGAAAACAGATTTTTAAATCTTGTTCTCGGCATGGAATCTCTGCACAGAAAGAAATTTGACGGTGCCAGTTGTTCAGCCGCGCTAGACGAAAAGATCGAGAGAATTATCGGTCAGATTAAACTCTCCCGGGACAAGAGGTGGCTCACCCGGATACTGGAACATGAGAAGGAACCTCGGCTGGAGCAGCGCATCTTTGAGTTGCTTCGCGACTTATCTCTTGGCTTTGAAGAAGAAAGGCTGCGAAGGTTCTCAAAGGCTTGCGCCGCTCGCCGAAATGATCTCTCCCACTTTGGCGGCGAGCGGGTAGGCCGCGTGAAGCCGAATTTTCTTGCAGAGTTGGACATAAGAAGCGACGCGCTTGCTGTTCTCTACCATGTGATCTTGCTGAAAGAGATAGGGATCGACGACGATTGTTTGCGCCAGTGGGTGTTCGAATCGTTCGGCTCCCACGCGAGAAAGCACGCGTTGGTCGCGACGGAGTTGCTAGGCGACGAAGTACTGCAGCCTACCGCTCACCATATCGCACCGGGCCGCGACGCGCAGTAACGGGTCCAGCAAGCATCCGGTGACCTGGAGATCTGATACTGCTGACACGGTGCGTGTCGAACGTCCGTTTAGCCTTGTCAGCTGACGTTACTTCCCCTCGTGTCGAATGTCCGCGCCGGGTCGGGAGTGCGAGTTCACTGATGCAGGATGCTGCCGTCGGGTTGGTCGATGCCACCATCGTCAGCAATCAGCCACATTGCTGACGCAGAACCCAGCCCATCTCAATGACGGCTAAGGCCGAAGGCGACGTACGAAACCATCGGTCGACAACTGT
Organism: Paraburkholderia sp. FW306-02-B; assembly: GCF_058782725.1. Classification (NCBI taxonomy): domain Bacteria; kingdom Pseudomonadati; phylum Pseudomonadota; class Betaproteobacteria; order Burkholderiales; family Burkholderiaceae; genus Paraburkholderia; species Paraburkholderia sp. FW306-02-B. Next base: position 2,444,919 of record NZ_JBYSXZ010000002.1, on the reverse strand, counting down.
TGGCAGCAAGCGTTGAGGTGCGCATGTCTTCCTGCCTTTATCATCGATGGTTACTTTGATTGCGGAAAACTCCCCTCCACAAACGCGCGCGTCTGCGTGAGGTCCGTCTTCGCATACGCGGCCGTCGTCTGCACCGACGCGTGCCCGAGCAGCTGCTGGGCAACCGGCAGCGGCACCGCATGATCAACGACCAGCGTGCGCGCGTAGCCATGCCGTAGCCAGTGAGTGGACGCCGCGCGCAGCATGGCGAGCGTCACGCTGTCACCGGGCGCGACGCGGTCTTCCGCCGCATGAAAGACCGCCTTGACCTCGTCATAGAGGCCGCTCGCGCCGAGCGCGTCGCGCTTCTCGCTGTGGATGGGCGGCAGCCGTTCGAACGGAGCAGGGGCAGGTGGCAGTCCGCGCGCGAGCCGGTACGCGCGCAGCGGCGGCACGCAGACGGCGGGGAGCGGAATCGCCCGCAGCTTGCCGCCCTTACCGAGGACGTGCAGGGTCCAGTTGCTGTCGGCGTCGACATCCAGCCGTGGCAGTCCCAGGGCTTCGGACCAGACCAGCTCCGCGAGCCGCACCCCGCCGTAGCGGTACAGCGACCAGATGGCGCAGCGACGTGTCCAGACGGGCGGTGTGAGGCCGGTCGGCGCAGGGCCCGCGACGACCGCATCGCACAGCGCGACCACGCGGGCCGGCATGATGCGGGTGGGCATCCAGGCGGCCCGCGCGGCACCGCCCCCGGACAGATCGGCGGCCGGATTCGCGATCAGGTAGCCGGTTCTGAGCCAGTAGCGGAACAGGCTCGACACCACCGCGAGCGCACGGGATGCCACTGCGGCGGACCGCTGGCGCGGCCCACCAGGTTGTGCCCGACGCGCCAGATGATGGATGCCGGGGGGAGTTGCTTCGCCGATGGCAGGACCGTGTTCGACCTCGCGGCGGTACGCGAGCAGGTCGTGACGCGTCAGGTCCGACAGCGGCCCGAGCCGTTCGCGCTCGCACCACGCGATCAGGCGTCGCAGCTCAGCCAGGTACGCGCGCCGCGTGTGCGGCGAGCGGCCGGCGCGATCGCGCAGGAAGAGGATCACCGCCTGGGCATCGTCGGCTACGCCGAGCGTGTTCGTGACCATCGACGGATTGACGAAGCGGCCCGCCCGCGCGAGCCATCCACTGGCGGTAGGGGTGGCACTGGAGACATGGTCGACACGCGCGGCGACGGTGTGAGGCGGTTCGAGCGCCGCGAGCCAGACGGCCGTGGCGGCGGGCGGCACTGCGGCGCTCGCAGGCACCGGCGCGGTTCCGTCAGCGACCTTGTGGAAACGGCGCCGGTGCTGGTGCAGCACGCGTTCGAGGATGGTCCCGGGTGGGGGCGCATCGTCCGCCGCGACAATCCGCAGGCGCCCGCGGTCCCAGTACTCGACGGCGGCCTCGTGCTCAAGCAGCAGCGCGAACACGGCGGGGTGCTCGCGTTTCGCGTCGGCGAGCGACGGACAGCCGCGCTTCAGCCGCGACAGCGTCCAGCGGGTGTAGACCGGGTGGCCGGTCGCGCCCGCGACGTAGTCGAGCGCCGCCTCGATGGAATCCGGCAGCGGTTGCGGTGGCGACACCGCGGTATCGATCCAGTGAGCCGGGTTCATCGCGCCTTTCTCCGCGTTGCGGGGCCAGCCGGGGAGGGCGTCGCCGTCGGAGTCGATGCGGCCGGGGTCCTGCGGTGCCGGACTGGTGCAGGCTTCGCCGGGTGGCGGGTAGTGGCGTGCACGGCCTGCAGCAGGGCGCGATGCTCAGCAGCGACCGTGGCCAGTGCCGCGGCTTCGGCGGCGGCGCGCTGGTGCGCGTTGCGCTCGGCGGCGAGTTCGGTCAGCAACCGGTCACGTAACCCCTCGAGTGCGGCGGCCCGTTGCTGGGCCAGCGTGATCTGGCCGGACAGCCGCTCACGCTCGGCCTGCAGCGCATGCCGCTGGTGTCCGGTTTCCTGCAGCAGCTGCCGGGACAGGCCTTCGTAGCGGGCGTGAACCGCAGCGAACTCGTCTGCATGCATCTGTCTGGTCTGGGCGAGCGTTGCGGTGATAGTGTCCAGTTCCGCCTGCAGGCCCGCTGCAGACGTCCTGAGCGTCTCCGCACGCTCGGTGAGGCTGCGGCAGTCCGCGCGCAGGTTGGCCAGTTCGCTGTCGCGTGCACTCAGCTGCGCCCGCAGTTCGGCAAGTTCGACCCTCAGCATCTCGGTCCGCAACTCGGCGTCCCGCCGCGAGGCGTCCGAGGCTTCCGCGGCCTGCGTCGCTTCATCCCTGAGGCGCGCCACATCGTCGAGTTGAACGGCAACGGCGGCTTGCCAGAGCGCGCGCATCTGCTCGGCGATCGTGTCGGGCAGCCCGGGAATCGCGGCTTGCGCGAGGCCGGCGCGCACCACCTCCGCCTCAATCGTGTTCAGCGCGCGCGAGAGCATCGTCGGGTCGCCGGCACCGAGCCGCGCGCGAAGCTTGCGGACCGAGACGACCTTGCGGAAGCGCTCAGCGGTGGGCGGCGCGTGACCGGGGTCCATCTCCGCCTCGGCGAGCATGGCGAGCACGGTGGTGCGGATCTGGTCGGCGGTGACGGCGGCGGGGCGGCCCATGGTGGTACTCCAGCAGCGGCACGCCAGCGCGCCCGGGCGAAAACGGGTTCGGGCGGGCGCGGGCGGGCCATTCCAGCATAGATTACGCACAGGTCTGACGCCAGAACACCGTTTCTGTGCCGGGAATGGACAGGGTTGCCGTGATAACTGCCCTTATCACCGGCAAACGGCGCCAGGCCGGTACCGGGCCGACCGGGGCCCATCCGGCCGCGTGGTAGCCCGACCCGTCAGGTCCAGGATGCTCTGGTCACCAGGCAGGGTGACCCGTCAGGGTCAGTGGTTTGCGTGAAACCGCTTCCTTAGCTGGCCAGCTAAAGAAGCGGTTTTAGCTAAACAAACCGGCTTTTCAGCAGGGCAGTGTTGCTGGACCGGACGAAGCGGCGGTGGTGGTTGCCAGCATCGAGCTGGCAAGGCCTGGGGTTCCGGCCCGGTCGGAGCTCGCGCATACGGCCAATGGCCCGCGCAGCTGGACTGTCGCGCCGGGGATGGCAACCAGTCCGGCATCGGGCGGCGGGCGCTGGTGTATGCATTGCCGGGCCGCGGCGCGGACCGGCTACGGTTACGTCCCGCCGGTGAGGGCCCGCAGCACGGGGGATCGCTCCTGTCGCGGCTGCGGCTTGCCCAGCGTGATTCCGTGTCGGCAACGAGGCTGCTACGGTCAATTGACACACCGTGTACACGCGAAACGCAGTCGAAATGCGTCTATCGAGCAACGCGTAGCCAGCATCTCCAATTTCCGCAACGCAGCAGAGTTTGTCGGCATCAATCCCGAAATGCGGATACCCAAGTTTTGTCTACTTGATCAGGCAACGTACGTCCCATGCATGTGCCTGGCGGCGTTAATCACGGCTTCACGTCGGTCGAGGGCATCCATCGGAGAGACGGGCTCGCCCTCATGCTCTCCAGTACCAGAGATCCATCCGTTCCGGAAATGAAACCACGCGGCGATCTTCCACGAGTCGGCTACCGGGCCGAGTGCAGCCAGGATGTCCTTGATGACCGGCAGTGGTTGGCACATGGCGTCGAACTGGTAGCCGGCAAAGTATTCCTTGCCGCCGATCGACACGCTGAAGATGTGGCCACGGCGCTTCCAGCCGCTGGCCGGCTGCGCCCTGTTGGCGGGCGGTGCGGCCTGGAGCGCACTGATCTGCCCGGCCGTGAGCCAGTCGCCCCGCGCAAAGACGGCACGCATGGCTTCCTGACGCCAAATGCGCTCTTCGATGAGGGCTGTGACCGGCGCCGAGAGGCCCGTGATCGCGGTGGCAAGATCATCTGCCCGCTTGATAATCGCTTCCTCGAAAGACGTTTTCATCAGAACGGTCGCCGCCAGATTCTCCAAACCTTGTTTCAGGGAAGATACGATGGCCGGATCAGTGCCGGCTGGCAAGCGCAGGCTGAGCACGAGATCCGTCGTCGGGATATCTGTGGTGGATTGGTCATGGGCACGGATCATGGCTGCCTCACTTCATTACGCACAGTCTCTGGTATTCCTTGGGGTACTGTCACTCTGCAGTTCTTCTGCCAGCAGCTCGCGAACACGCTTCATGATCCAGGTGATCTCGGCCGGGGAAATGTCCCACTGTCCCGAGGACACGTTCCGGGTTACATCAGTTTCGATCTTGGAAAGCGTATCGCACGGTGACTGCACCGGATTCCCGGCAAGTTTCCGGCGGGCGTAGGATGCAAGCTGTCCGGCGAGGTCTTCGCATGCATCGTATCGTGTGGATAGCTCTTCAGCGGTCGACCCCGAGATAAGCTGATCACCGGCCCGACGGAGCAAGACTTTCGGCTGGTACCCACCAATGGCGCCCTGGGCGGATTCGCGAGGAAAGTCATCAGGAATGGCGGGAGAATTCATGGGCTCAACCCTCATTACGGGAGTGTGCATGTCGCGATGAAGATATTCGCAGTTATTGCGATGGAAGCCGGGTTTAAAGAAAAAACGACCCATCATATCGATGGCGAGCGGCGCGACATGGAGGACGATGCAGCGCCGGATGTCCTATTCCACGAAACCGGTCAGTCCTTCCTCAAGTCTCGCCATCACCTGGCTGTCGCCGGTGACCAGCACCGGGTCGGCTATGACGAGATGATCGCGTGACCATGCGGGGACCTCCTTCGTCGCGGTCGTCGAGCGCCAGCCATGCGTACGGCCGTCGGCGCATTACATCGGAGCAGACCTGTTTGCCTCGTGGCACCTCCGTGAACCAGTTTGCACCTATATCGCCATGAAAGGTCGCGCCGACGACACGGTCGCGCAGTCGGACGGGTAACCGGCGTGCGACTTTGAAGACGCTGCCGTAGACAACAACCGAGCTTGTCGAGAGGACGAGCCGAACGTCTGAATAGGGCGCCTGGAGTTCGACGAACAATCCGGCACGTTCGCGCACCATACCTCCGGGGGGATGCCACATATGGGCCGATCCCTGGCAGCCGCCAGACGTCTGCCGGATGCAGCACTCCGTCAAGATCCAGGTACAGGACTTGGCCGCCCGTTCACCCGGGCGGCCGCATTGCCACGGAGCACGCGTGTAGGTGCCGTGAAGCGCAAAGGGGCCACCAGCAGCCTTGGTGTGGCCTGAAAGCGTTAAGTATCCTGGCTGGCAGCAACAACGGTAGTGTCAAAGCGCCGCTCGCTTACCAGTTCGGGTGGAGACACAAGATAGCGCCGAATTCGCGTGCATGGCCTCAGCTCACCATGACTGGTCGAATACCATCTCCAGGGTTCGTCGCCTGCGTTTGGCTTGCGCTCCCGCCAGATGCCGGCAACCTGGTAAAGATGGAGGCCGATACCATCAGTGGCGCGATCCAGTACGTAGACGAGGAAGCTGTCTCGCTCGCATTCCGATACCGCCTCGAGCAATACTTCGGGACCAGCTAATAGCCATCCAGCCGGCTGCGAGGCATCACCGCGTCGTTTGTGCGATGCGATCACCAGAAAATTCAGGGGCTCGTCCGTCCACCCGACGCAGTCCCACGCCTGGTAGGGCGTCGCAAGTTGCTGTTTGAACGCGTCACGCTCGGCCCAGGTCGCATCCGTCACTAACATCCATCTTCCTTGAGGTAACTAACTGACATCCTGTCGACTTCCTGTCGTGCAATTCACCCGTCGTCCGTTCCCGCGGGCAACCAGTGCCCGCAACCAGATATCTTCGCTACATGGCCTCCGGCAGTCGTGTCCTGCGCGGGTACGTCTCACACGGGAAATCGCTGATGGTAACAAATGAATACTATAGATTGTAGTTCTTTAGTGTTCGAAATGAGTACATCAGGTCCTTTATGGGAGGACTTGCATGCGCTCCGAGGCCGAGTTCGGCAACGCACTGAAGCGACTTCGCGAAATAGCCAATGTCACGCAGGAAGATTTTGGGCTGATCTCCAGCCGGACGTACATAAGTACGATCGAACGGGGTCTGAAGTCGCCCACACTTGGAAAGATCGAGAAGTTAGCGGGAGTGCTTGGAATTCACCCGCTTACATTGTTGACCGTTGCCTACATGGACCGATTCACTCCGAAAGATATCGATCGGGTGACGAATGTTCTGCGCACACAGTTACTGGAAATCTTCGAAGAAAAGTGACAGTAACAGCGGCGTGTGACCGCGGTGGTTCTAGTTGACAATCTATACCTCTCCGTACTGGAAGTCGTCGAGTCCGCTCCGGCGGTGCTCGCTACTTTGGCCGCCCCGATTCGTCGAGGGCCTGGAGGCGGCGCATGCAGGAGTGCCGCGAGCCGGGCCTATCCCGTGTTCACTTCGCCCGGCCATTTTGGGTACCCATCCGAACTCTGGCTTTACAGCACTCGAAACCTAGCGGGCCGACTCCCTTCGACTGCCGTACAGCTCGACTTTCGATATGGTGCTGAGCTTGTGCCGCTGCGGCATTCCGTTATATGCGACGATGTTGCAATTGCGCTGCGAGAGTGGAGGCACAGATGGGACGGTCACTGATGGAAATGCGCAGTCTGGCTGCGGAGTTTCCCGATGCAACCAAGCGCATGAAGGCCTGCTTGAGGGCAGCAGGGCGTGTCGTGACGGATGAGCAAGTGGTCTGGGCGTGGTCCGAGTATTCGGAAAGCGTATGCGCCAGTTGGTTACTGCTTCCGGAGTCCGATGACGATTTGGTAGCGTTGCTTTTGAAGCATTGGCCGGCATGCGAGCTTCACGCGACAGGCTATATCGCGACGCTGACTGCGGGTGACTTCGGCGGAAGCCCCCAGCTTTCGCTGCCGGAGGAGGTGATTCGCAATATGGGATGGAAATGTGGAGATGAAGTGGAGTTACAGCGGCAAGGCGATAGTCTCGTTGTGCGCGGACATTGAAACCCTTGTCAGAGTTTGCCTACCGCAGCCGCTGGGATCACCACTGAACTCACTCTACGTGACTGGACACGCACTGCCACGCCAGCACGGATGCGTTGTCGAGCCGACGGCAGCTCCCGCCGGTTAGAGGACGTTCGCACAACGTCAGGCATCGACCGAGAAGGGGCACTCTCGGCCGCTCGATGCCTGACAGGCCAGGCTGAATGCGCTCAGTTTTTCGCACCCTGACGGGCCTGACGGATGGCCGCGATAACGCGGGCTATCGACCCCTTCAGTTGCGGACACAATCCCGCGCAGAGAATCAATCACGCCAGCAGGGCCGCGCCGTGCGCCCGCGGGTAGCCAGCGTTCGCGCAACCGGTGCGCCGCGATGCGGCCAGGAAGCCGCACAGCACGCAGGGCACGGGCAGCGATAGGCGCCCGATCGCGGCGGGAGTTTCATCGGACGTTGTCAACGGTGAACACGACTGCGCAGGGCCAGCCTCACGGCGACGTCATGCCCCGCTCATGCTTGGACTTGCTTGGAGAGGCGTGCCGCGCCAGTGGTAGCGGATCCAGTTCGACCGCGCGCCGATTGCGCAACGGTGCGCCGATCGGGTAGATCCTATGAGCAGGAGGCGTCGACGAACTGATACGTAAAATCAGCGTGTCAAGTCCTGTTCAAAGGAGAACATCATGCGCACGGATCAGACATTCATCACCCGCGGTGAAGAAGCAATACTTGCCGTGTCGCTAGAGTTGGCCGGGGCGAAGTGGAAGGTCGCGCTGCATGACGGCCGGCGCGAGACGCCCGCCGTGCACGCCGTCGTGCAGCCACAGGCCGCCGCCCGCGTGCAGGCAGTTCTGGACCTGATCGAACACCACAAAGAGAAGTGGTTGCTGCCTGCGGACGTGCGGGTGGTCGTGAGCTACGAGGCCGGTCAGGATGCCTTCTGGATCTGTCGTGCGCTGCAGGCGCGCGGCATCGAGTGCCATGTCGTCGATCCGGCGAGCATTCCGGTCGAACGCCACAAGCGACGCGCCAAGACCGACAGGCTCGATGTCATCAAGCTGGTGATTAACCTGCGTGCGTGGCTGCGCCGCGAGCGCGACCGAATGCACGTGGTGCATGTACCATCGCCGCAGGATGAGGCGTCCCGCCAGCTAATGCGCGATCGTGGGCAACTGCAAAAGGAAGTGCGGCAGCACCGCGACCGGATGCGCAAACTGCTGGCCACGCTGGGCTGCTGGGACGACGTCTTCCCGGACCCCGGCATGACGGTGGCCGCCATCGACCGGCTTGTCCATCACTCGACGATCTTCGAGCTGAATGTCGAAAGCTATCGGCGCCGCACAGCCAGCGACAAACAGAAGGAGCGACGCCGTCAATTACCCGCTGACAATCCGAACGGAGCGACAACCATGCCCAGCTAAACAGCGACAATCACCTCGGCCGACCGGTCAAGATGTTTGTCGGTAAACCGGACGTCCTGCTTGACGCTGTCCAGGCGAGTGCGTGCATTGCTGGTCGAGATGGCGTGGACCTGGCCGGAATGGTGCCGTCCTTCAGATAGCGCCACAGCGCAATCGCGAGGCGACGTGCGACCGCTACGGTGCGCGCGCCGCGCGGGTCGGCCGCAATCCGGCGACCGGCGCCGAGATCCAGATCCCCGCAGCGAAGACCGTCAAGATCACGGCGGGCAAGGCATTCAAGGATGCACCTGGTAGCATCGGTGGCGAGATGCTGCGACGTGCCGCGGCCCCTTCGATTCGCTGCACATCTATATAGACAGCCGTATGGAAAAGAAACGATCGCGGACCCGGCGCGAAACCTCGTGCCCAACGATCGGTGCGTTACTGCGCTACCGGACGCGCATCGTGCGCGTCATTGCGGAAGCCCGCGGGCAACGCGCGATGATCGAATCGCTCGACACCGCAGGCAGGACCTTTGTGAGCACGGTGAAGTGGGTCAGCCTGCGTGAGCTGGGTAATCAGCTTTTCTGAAGCTGGATATCTTCGCGGGCCGATCGGTCAGTCATTCAGGGATGCCTGCGGATCAGATACCTTGACTCTGTGGCAAGTGCTTGCTCATCCCATCGCACTGGATGCGGAAATTTGCTGCTCGTATACTGGCGCTGACATCGGCAAAGGAAAGAGTATGCGGCGCGTGATTGTCCGGTCGTCTCCAGTTCACGGCAAAGGCGTGTTCGCCATGCAGGCGCTCACGGTGGACGAGCGCGTGCTTGAGTACAAGGGTGAAATCACTTCGTGGCGCAATTGGGCCCTTCGGGCCCGACGCTGACCTTATCCTGCGCCGGGCGGTTGAACAGATTAGTAGCCCTAACAGGGCTTTTCAATCAGCGAGTCCAGTCGTAGAAAAATCGTTCTCACGTAGATCTCGGGCTTCCACTGAGCTTTGGCGAGCTCGGCAATGCCGCCGGAAAGAGAGCCATCTGTTGAGCCGAGGTGTCGTTTTAAAACCTCGGTGAGGTCCGAAGCGATGGTCTGTCGGGCTTCAGCAGTCAGTTCCGGACGTTCGACAAACAGCAGCTCGATTTGTGGCAAGGTCTATTCATCCTCGAGATCAAGAAACGACAAGGCTAGGCTGGTGAACCAAGGAACTGCCTACGCATATGTAACGCGCCGTCTACAACAAGTAGCCCGACAGCGGTCCAGATTGGAAGGTATGTCAGCATTTCGTGCGGCTTTATCCGCTCGCCGACTGCGAGCGCCACAAAAACGATGAGTACCGGCTCAAGATATCCGAGAAGGCCAAACAGGCTGAAGGGTAGCTTGCGACTCGCGAGAATGTAGGACATGAACGCAGCCGCAGTAAGCATTCCCAGTAGCGGTACAAGGACGTAAAGACCGGGCGCGCGCTCGAAGGCTGCACCGACATTGGGATCCTTGAAGATGAAGTAAATCGCCACAGGAAACATGAGGAGCATGTCGAACCAGAGACCGCCGAGATTGTCGGTTCCCAGGTTCTTGCGCAGGGCAAAATAGACCGGGAAACCTGAAGCCACGAAAAGGGCGACCCACGAGAAGTGGCCGACAACGTAAAATTGATGCAGGACGCCTAGCGCGGCGCTTGCCGTAGCCATATTCTGCAGAAGCGAAAGCCTTTCACGGTAAAAGACCCGTCCCACCAGCAGGAGGGTCAAAGGGAGCATGAAATATCCCAACGACAGGTCGAGGCCGCGATCATTGATGGGAGCCCAGAGGAAAAGCCATTGTTGAGAGCCGAGGAGTGCGCTGCTTGCGCAGAGTCCTATTACGAGCTGGGGCTCTTTTCTGATTCGCGCGAACAGAGCCGTGACGTGCCGTGACTCTTTTCCTACCACCATCAGAATCGTGAGGAACGGTAGTGTGAGAAGCATGCGCCAGGCAAAGATCTCTTTCCCATCAAGGGGGGCAAGAAGCGTTGCATAAAAGTAAAGGCCAGCAAAGAGGGTTGATGAAGCTAATGAAGACGCGATACCGAAGTTAAGCAAAACAACACCGTACAAGTTTTGGGAGTACTGGATGAGCCGTTGGAAAACGCACTCAGGAAGCTGAATGGTTCCAGATCGGACCATTTTCAAATTTGGACACCAGCCAGTCCTTGAACGCTACTGTCTTGGCCGGTGAAAAACGTGCAGAGGGCCTTACAAGATAGACCGCTCCCGAGCCATCGAGCTGCCACTCTGGAAGAATCCGGACGAGCTTGCCGCTATTCAGGTCTCGGCTCATGAGCCACTCGCCCGCGCCGAGGATGCCGACTCCGTCGCGTGCCGCGGCCAGCAATGTTTCGCTGTCGTTAGCGGTCAGCGCGCCTTTCGGCACGATTGTTTCATGCAGGTCTCCCTTGACCAGACGCCATTCCGGGAAGGTTGCGAGTCGCGTAAACCTCAGACAGCTGTGCCGGAGGAGGTCCTTGGGGGCGTCAGGCAAACCATGTCGTTCCACGTATTCGGGTGAAGCGCACAGAATACGATGGTGGTCACACAGTTTTCTCGCAATCAACCGGTTGTCACTGAGTTCACCGATTCGGATGGCGGCATCAAAACCCTCTGCGATGATGTCAACGAATCGCTCGCTGTAATCGGCAATGATGGAGACTTGGGGGTGCTTCTCAAGAAACTCAGGCAGCATCGGACCGATCCAGAGGCGTCCCATCGCGGCCGGAAGAGCGAGACGCAGGACGCCTCGAACTTCGGCGGCGCCGGACGAGGCCTCCTGTTCCGCCTCTATGATCGAGCCGATGGCGGACCTTAGGCGCTCGACAAGCTTCACGCCGGCATCCGTCATCCTGACATGCCGTGTAGAGCGCTCGATCAACCGCACACCCAGCCGTTTTTCCATTGCGGCAACCCGCTTCGAAACCACGGTTGGATGACGCTCAAGGTGCCGCCCGGCCGCGACGAAGGAACCTTCGGAAGCGACGGCAAGTAAGGCGGCAATCTCGTCTGTGTGCGTTGTATCGAGCGCTGTTTGATTCATGGTGTCAGAATGATCGCTCCTGCTGACTTACCGTTTTCAAGGTCGGAGTGCGCCGTTACTGCATCTGCCAGCGCGTAAGTACGCCAGATATGTGCCGAAATCGTACCTGCTGCCAGCGCGGACAGAACGTCCTTGGCGCGCTGCTGGTACTCGGCCGCGGTGCTCGTGTGGGCCACGATCGAAGGGCGCGTCAGGAAGAGTGAGCCTTTTGCATTCAACGTCGAGAGTTCCACCGGGCCAGGAGCGCCGCTCGACGCTCCAAACGACACGAGAAGACCGCGCGGTCGCAGACTGTTCAGTGACGCTTCAAAGGAGATCCGGCCAATCGGGTCGTAAACGACGTCGACTTTGCGGCCATCAGTTACCTTTGCCACCTCGTCAGCGAGCGTGGTGGGATTAAAAACAATCACGTGGTCGCAGCCTGCGTTCTTGGCGATCGGAACACTCGCGGGCTTCGATACGACGCCAATGACGGTTGCTCCCAGCGCTTTTGCCCACGGCGCCATAATCTGGCCTACGCCGCCGGCAACACCGTAAAGAAGTACGGTCGCTCCCTGTGCGACTGGAAACGTTGACTTCAGAAGATATTGTGCAGTAATACCCTTGAACAGAACTGCTGCTGCATCTTCGCAGGATACGTTGTCGGGAAGAGGCACGAGTCTTTCGGCAGGGAACAGACGTGCGCTTGCGTATGCGCCAATGGGACCTGTCGCATACGCGACCCGCTGCCCGACCTTGACGTTGTCGACGCCTTCGCCGACTGCGGCGACGCGACCCGCACCCTCAAGCCCCAGCCCGGAAGGTAGCGGGATTCGCACGGCTCCATTTCGCTGAGTGACATCAAGATAGTTCACGCCGATCGCTTCCTGCTCGAGCCAAACCTGACCTGCTGCCGGGTCGGTTTTTTCGCCGCTAATGACTTTCATCACATCTGGCGATCCTGCTTCGGTAATCCTGATTACGCTAATCATCGCGACTCCTGAGTGGACCAGTGGTTTTCCCTACGGAAACCATTCTGATAGCTGCATCAGATAAAAGCAATTATTGTAATTTGCATTTCAATGCTGCATCAGGCGCAGCAATATGAGCTATTTTCGTTGAAATGGTAAAAATTACCAATGAAGAGCGGCCGCCAAAACTGCCAGCGTCTTTGGGGGAAACCCTAGATAGCAAAATGATATCGGTAGTGGATACTACCAAAAACACCAACTCGGTAGCGAGAATTTTAATGGACCCGACTTCGACCTTCTCCGAGTACATCGAGGAAAGCTTCGCCAGACTCACTCCCGCCCAGCAACAGATGGCGCGATACATCCTTGATCACAAGGAGCAGGTTGCTTTCCGCACTGCCAAGCAACTGGCTGAGGACACCGGCCAGAGTGATGCGGCGGTCATCCGCTTTGCGCAGGCGATCGGATACGGCGGGTATATGGCGTTGCGGGAGTCGCTTCGCGAGAGCCTGCTTCAGCGGGTCGGAGAAAGCGGTATCCCCGAGCAAAGCGGACTAAAAAACGAGCAGGAGCTCAAATGCGCCATCTTCGAGACTGACGCTGCTCTTGTTCAGCAGACCGCTCAACGCAATGCCGACGAGACTGTCTCGCATGTTGCGAACATGATCGTTGGCGCGCGGCGCGTCTACATTAGCGCACACGGGACTTCCTACTCCCTCGCCGTTCATCTCGCGATGCAGTTGAATCACTGCATCGGAAAAGGCGAGGTCTTCAACATGGGCAATGGCGACCTAGCCGACCGGCTTCGCGGCGTTGGCAAGGAGGATGTGTTCATCGGGATAGGGTATCTGCGCTACCTGCCGTACACGATAGATCTCATGAAGGCGGCCCGCGATGTGGGTGCGCAGACTGTAGCAATCACCGATCGCGCTTCGTCTCCGCTCGCCGAAATAGCCGACAAAACGCTCTTTGTAGCGCGCTCGGTCAGCTCGCCAGCCTGGTGGTCGCAAGCGGGCACGCTCACCTTGACTAACTGGCTCATTGCACTGGTGCTGGAGCGCGACGCAGCAAATGCAAATGCCCAACTGACGGCTTCCGACGAGCACCTCAAGCAGCTGGGTCATTGGCAGAGCGCTGGCAACGATAAGGACGAGTTTTCGTTGGCGAACCGGGCGAAGCCCAAAAACTGACCGGATAGCAGCATCCGACCATATCAATCAACCTGCAGATTAAGTACTCCTACTGGACAATCATGAAAAAAACCGACCTAATTCGGAATGAAACAAGTTTCACCAGTCGTATTGATCGGCGCATGTTTCTCAAACAAACAGCAGCGGCCGGCGCGGCACTTGCGGCACGTCCGTTGTTTGCCAAGGATGCAGGCCAGGTGGTTGTGCGCGGACTGGGCGGAGCCTATCAGGACGCGATGGACGCGGCGGTCTACAAACCGTTTACCGCTGCGACTGGCATCGAAGTGATCGTACAGCCTTTGACCGCCGGGCAGATCCTCGCGATGGTAGAGGCTGGTCGTGTGCAGGTAGATGTGGCGGATCTTGGTGATCTGCAACTGCTGACGCTCGAAAAAGCCGGCGCACTGGAACCGATCGACTACGACGGCATGAAGCTGACCAATCCGTCCGACCTCCGCGCATCGGTGCGCGGAAGGAACATGGTTGGCAATCTTTATTTCGCGACGGTTGCATCAGCGTCGCTGGCCTGTCCTGCATGATCACGGCGAGCCATCGGCTGAATCTGACACTCTTCGGGCTTCTGACGTATGTCGAGCCCGTGCTGCTTGTTCTGGTGTCGCTTGCTCTCGGCGAGCGGATCGCCCATAACCAGTGGCTCACATACATTTCGATCTGGGTTGCGATCGCGGTGATGGTCGTCGAAGGCGTGTTGAAGTTACGTTACAGGCAGGCGCTATGATCACCTTTCCCCAGCCGGGCGATCATGCAGATAATGAGGCCAGTAGTCGATACGAGTAGCGCGTTGGCGTGTGGAAGTCGCCGGCGCGCGTTCGCAGTCGACAGACGGGCGTGGCGGCTTAGAGCGTCGCGTAGCTACTAACGGGTCCCAATACGCAACCCCAGCAGGCCTGGGATAGCAGCGGCACTTCGCTGAAGGATTCCAGCCTGAATTCCACGCTCTTCGGCTTCTTCGCAGCCGAGAATTCCCCACTGAACAAATCTGCCGCCAACGAAGCGGAACGGTTCAGGTGGCAACGATGGTATCGGTCGGGTACAGAACGGCAATCTGGCCCAGTAGTCTTTCTCGCGCAGGACGAGAGAAGCGAGGCACTGCCCGCCGATGTACGTAGGATTGACCCCATGATTCGAGTAGCCACAGGCGTAGTGCACACCCGATCCGCTGACGGTGCCAATCACCGGAAGGCGGTGAGATGATACGTCCACCCCGGCGCCCCAGATTTTGCGATACCGACATTGGCCAAGCCAAGAAGAAGACGTCGCAGTCCCCGTTCTGCACGTGCCGCCGAAGCGCGATCCGTTCGCAGACCAGTATACGTCGTGCTTCCTCCCTGGCTTATTGGCCCTGAGCCGGATCCCATGAGCACCTGGCCATCGACAGTCTTTCTGAAATAATGGATGAACATGCGGGAGTCAGCGAAGCCTTCCTCTCCCGTCCAGCGCATGTTTTGTAGCTGATCGTCTGTCTGCTCAGTCATGAGCGAATAAGATAAGAATACCGTTACATGCGAATTCAACTCTTTTCGTTTGACCAGCTCAATGTTGGTAGCAAGCACGACGTCCGCAGCGATGATCTCGCCGACCGGCGTCACGATGTGGTTCGGGGTTCCAGTTTCGAGCCCGGTCATTCGCGTCTGTTCGAAGATACGGACGCCTGAGGCTAAAGCGGCCCGACGCAGGGCCCGAGCAAGTCGCACAGGTTGAACCGTTGCTCCCTCGGGATAGAAAACTGCTGCGCGAAACACGGGTGACGTGCAGTACTGCGCTACCTCTTCAGGGGAGAGTAGTCTGGCCCTGTCGGGCTCGCCAAGTCTCACGGCCGCATCGACGCCGGTCTTCAGCTTTGCGTCCTGGTTGCGGGTGGTTGCCACCTTGACGTTTCCCGCCTCGCGCCACCAGACGTCGCGGCCGGGAGCGGTGGCAAATTTCCTGATCGCGTCCTGTGCCCGCGTTCCGGCCCAGGCGATCTGAAGCGCGGCATCGGGACCTAGGTTTGCCGATATACCAGCGAGCGACGCCCAGTACCCGTGGCATTTTCCGCCGTTCTTTCCGCTCGCGCCTGCACCACACACTGCGGCTTCAATCAGTTCGCCTGTTGGATCCGGGGCGCGTTCTTTCAGGAGGGCTGCGGTCCAGAGTCCTGTGAAGCCTCCTCTAACGATAGCCACATCGACGGACATCTTTCCTGCAAGTCGCGGCGTCAATGGGGCATCAGTGTCGGCGGCGAGCGCTTCTGTCAGCCACCACGAAGGATCACCTGAGTAATGCTCGGACGATTTGACGTTGAACGCATAGACCGGACGGAATGGCGCAAAAGACAAAGCGTGAGCGACCTGGCTGGCCGCTATCGGAGACAGTGTCAGACAAATGCCTGCACCTGAATCTCAACGAGGATGTCTTCTCGAGCAAGTCTCGACTCGACGGTGGCGCGGGCTGGCGGGTTCGCGGCGTCGACCGACTCGGTCAACGCAACATTCATCTCATCGAACGAGGCAATATTTTTCAGCCAGATGTTCGCGACTACAATCCTCGTTTTGTCGGTTCCGGCCATGTGCAGATAGGCGTCGATCTGGGAAAGGATGTCGGCGGTCTGCTCAGCGAAGCCGCTGCTGCGATCTTTGGCCGCCAAGCCAGAAAGAAATGCGAAGCCGTTCGTTACGAGGACCTTACTCAAACGACCAGTGACTTTGTGGCGGGTCATCACGACTACCTCAGTTGTTTGATAGCGAAGAAGGCCTGGCGCCGTCGAGATGATCTTAGAAAGAGACTATTTACGTCACGGTCTGGTGCACCCGCTTACATCAAATAGGCTGAAGCGGTTCGCGAAAAAACATCCCGGGAAATAGTCGCGTCTCTGCTCTTCTATGGCGTCTGCGATTCCGAGTGATACGCAGCAAGGTCACTATGCGTTCGGTGGGGCGCTCGCCAAAAACCCTTGATGCAGAACACTCGTGCACCCGGTGCAGCAATCAACTATTCCCCGACGGGCATTAAACAAGCAAACTGCAGAGAAGGGTGGCTGCAAAGCTCTACGACGACGGAAAGGCGGAGCGAACCACTGTCGCAGAGTTCGCGAGCCTGAAGCGGGCCATCGACTACCGGGAAGGTTCTGCATACCAGCGTGCGGTGTAAAGCGCGATTTCCGGGTGATTGAAGGCGTCTTATAGCTTTGCGACGTTTGTAGCAACATTCAGCAGGTCTAGCGCCATTTGATTATGCCCGTCTTGCGACGGGCGGAACCCTACCTACTTCTCCCCGGATGCTTCTGCGTAACGAAAATGTTCTGCCTGATGTGTGCTTTGGCCCGTGGCAAACTTATGGAGAAATCTGCTGCGGACAAAACGCACACCCCCCAACCGGACCTTATGGTTGCCTTGGTCTGATCATGATCGCGAGAGCAGGCGCAGCAGATGTGGCTCCACATCATCTGGATCATGATGTTCTTTATATAGGAGCATCGCGCTACGTCGATAGATGCGGGCACTCCCTGCGCGTGCCGTTGCAGTCTTACAGGAAGCGCGGAGAGAATCACGACATCGATCAATTGCGCATATCTGTCTGGTTGTCAGAATGGACTTCATTCGGGAGAAGAGTTCAACCCTCCGACTGGGCGACGCTGCAGTTATGCGAAAGTCTGGTTATCTTTGAGTATGTAAAGCGATTCGGACGCTATCCAATGCTGAACTAGTCACTGTC
Source organism: Paraburkholderia sp. FW306-02-B (assembly GCF_058782725.1). Classification (NCBI taxonomy): domain Bacteria; kingdom Pseudomonadati; phylum Pseudomonadota; class Betaproteobacteria; order Burkholderiales; family Burkholderiaceae; genus Paraburkholderia; species Paraburkholderia sp. FW306-02-B. The sequence continues at coordinate 2,427,681 of NZ_JBYSXZ010000002.1, read as the reverse complement.
TGTTCCACGGTGAAGAGGACCATAATAGGCGGCCGCCGCGGCGCCTGCACCACAGCTCGAGCCACCGGTGTTGCAGTTGGGATTTCATGGGTTGCGGGTTACTCCGTGGTAGGTCGAGACACCGGAGACAAGCATGCCGTATTCGGAGATTGTCTTGCGGGCAACGAAGACTGCCCGCCGGCCTCGTGGATGCATGTGATCGGCGGGCAGTCTTCTGTGGCGGTGGAAGGTGTGACGCATGTGAGGCCAATCGGCGATTTGTGTCCGGCAATCTCCAGATTGTCTTTTTATCGTGATGGGTATCCCGTCTAGCTCGCCGCATGGCGTGTTCTGAGCCCATCTGCGCTCGGAGTCACGAGCCATCTCCGCATCCGGTCAAAGGTGGCGTTGATTATCGGTTCCCACACCACCATCCGTTCCAGTACTGCTTGCGTGACCTCTACAGGGGAGACTTCCCGGTCTTTATAGAGGCGCCTGAGGGTGGTTGCAGAAAGCGCGTGAAGTGAGGTCATGTCGATCCTGGGCTTGTTGAGCAATTTGCGCCCGAGTTGAAGGCGACGCCAGCTCGGGCCACAAATTTTGAAAATGACACGGCGTCGATTTTGAATTTGCTAGCCGATCAGTCGGTAAAGAGACCTAGATGCTCTCAAGAAACCACCCTGCAGTGAAGATCGGTTTTCAGGGAGTTGGTGCGTTTGGCTGGAGCTGGAATCCAAGGGCGGAGGCACGTCGCCTGAGGGCCGCGATGCTGCGCTGCCTTTGCTGTTCCTCGTAGCGCTGCTGCCCCTGGTCGACGAACGCTTCACCGCGGGTGAGCATGAAGTACACCATACGGGCGAGCTTGTGGGCCACCGCGGTGTTGGCGCGCGATTTGTCCGTGCGGGCGCACAGTCGCCGATAGAAGGCGCCGAGGGCCGAGTCGCTTCGCGACAGGCTCATCGCCGCCATTTTCAGCGCCTGCCGGGCGCGGTTGGCAGAGGGGCGGGTGCCTGAAGTCAGGGTCTTGCCGCCGCTGATTTTCGTGGCGGGGCACAGGCGCAGCCACGAACAGAAGTGCTTGACGTTGGCAAAGCGGCTCAGGTCCGGGCCAATCTCGGAGAGGATCGTCATCACGGTTGCCTCGGACAGGCCGTTGATGCGCGTGAGGTCGACGCCCGCCCAGCGCGCGAGCGCGGTACGCGCGTCGAAGCGTGGGGTGTTCTTCTGGCGCTTCTTGTCCGGCCCGACCAGCTCAACGTCGTGACTGCCTAGCGGTAGCAGTAGCGCCTCGATCCTGGCGTCACACTCGAGGATGTGGTGGGCGAGGCTGTCGAACATCGCCAGTGCCTGCCCGAGCACGAACAGGTGTTCCTCACGCCAGTTGCCAGTCAGCGCGCTGATGACGTCATCAGCACTGGCCTTGACGAGTTTACGCCGCCTCTCATGGCAAGCCCAAAGGAGCAGGTTATCAGCTAATATTTACTAGCTTTAGTATACGAAAACCCTGGCTTGTATGTAGCTCCCAGTCTTGTCTCAACTCGGGTCAAAAGGGTGCCACAGAACGTCGATATTGCTTCCCTATAGGCTAGCAAACTGCGGGGGGCTCGCCGCCTACAAGGCGGTGGGGAAAGTCGCCGCCCTCGCATCAAAAGCGTTCAGTGCTCATCTGCAGCATCGACCCTCAACGAATAGTATACGAAAACCATATATGGTATCGTATGCGCTAGCGCATCTGAATCGTTGTTTCGACTAGAAGGAGTGAACCTATGCCTATCGTACGCGTTGAACTGTCACCGGGCCGCACCCACGAGCAAAAGGCGAAGTACGTCGAAGAAGTAACGCGGCTGACGTCAGAAGTATTGAAATGTCCGGTCGAGTCTGTCGATGTGATGTTCATCGAAATTCCACCGACCGACTGGGCCCACGCAGGCAAGTTCTACGCGCAGCCAAAATGATAGTTGTCTCGATCCGAGATCGACTTGTGGCGGAGACCGTCTTCGCGTTGCGATCCCGGCGATCCATGCGGGCTCAGGACGCCTTGATGCCGCGCTGATTGTTGCGGAAATAGCCTTGGACCTCACGTTGCGTCTGCTCAATATGTTTACGCAGCAGACGCACGGCATTTTTCACATCACCTCCCTCGCACGCTTCGAGGATGTTCAGATGTTCGTCGTGCGAGCGATCGTGCTGCGCGGCCATAGTTACACGGAGTCGCAATAGACGGCCCATGTGCTCCTGAACGGAGCGAATGGTTGCGAGCAGGCGCGGACGATCAGACGGCGCGTAGAGTGTTTCATGGAACTGCACGTTCAAATCGCTCCACTCTTCGTTGTTCATGGCCGAGTGGTAAGCTGAAAGCAGTTCGCGCGCCCGAGCGAAGTCCGACGACGCCATATTGGGCACAGCGAGTTCGAGTGCTCGACATTCAAGCGCAAGTCGCATGTCGAGCATTTCGATGTAGTCCATCACCGTAAGAGTCGCAACGACCGCGCCGACGTTTGGCGTGAACTTTACGAGCCCCTCCGACTGAAGTCGCATAAGCGCCTCCCGCACCGGGATCTTGCTCACGCCGAGTTGAGCTGCAACCTCGTCCTGACGAATCGGCGAGCCTTCGGCAAGCTCGCCGTCGAGGATTCGGCGTTTCAGTTCAACGTAGGCGCCTTGAGTAGCGCTCATAGTCTTTTTGAGTACTTTTGTCTGGGCCATGTTCTGCTAGTCCTATCTTTTTCCGCCTTGCTTCGGATGGCGCGTTTCACGCCGCTGGGCAGATGCGACTTCTCACCTGGATACAGCACTGTGGCGGGGGGGATTTCATATACGATAATTATACTATCGGATACGCGTTGCCGTATGCTAGCGTGCGGTCTCTGAATCTGCCTGGCAGCCGGCCGACGGCCGCTAACAAATGGGTGTAGTGATGTGGCGAGCGCTCTAAGGACGCCGCGCGAGGCGCACGCAAATGGACGAAATATCCGCCGCGGAGCGATAGGTGGGTATTTTTGTCAGACATGCATCCCCATCGGAGAACGAGTCGGCGTGGGGAGTGTGCATTTGAACTTCGCAAAAAGCGAAATACGGCGCGCCGGGCTTGGAGGCGCGCCGTCGAGCGTGCGTTCAGCCGTTCACAGGCGGCAGTTGACGTTCGGAAATCATCTTCGTGCGGAGATAAGCCTCCAGCCCCTCTACGCCGCTCTCATGACCGTAGCCAGATTCGTTGACACCGCCGAATGGCGTCTCAACTTCATGCACTGATGTGCTATTGACGCCGATCTGTCCGGCATTCAGAGCCTCGCTTGCTCGCGCGGTCGTCGAACCATCCCGGCTGAACACGTAAGCTGCGAGTCCAAGCGTCAGGGAGTTTGCTCGCGCAACAACTTCGTCAAACGTATCGAAAGGCGAAATGGGGGCGATTGGACCAAACGGTTCCTCTTGCATCACCCGTGCGTGATCCGGGACGTCGCGCAGCACTGTCGGCGCATAGAAGTAGCCCGGGCGCTCAAGCCGCTGCCCGCCAGTCACCACGCGTGCGCCATTCGAGACGGCGTCACGGACCAGCGCATCTATCGTATCGAGGCGGCGCTCGGTAATCATCGGACCTACCTGCACGCCGTCGTCGAGTCCATTGCCAATCACCAGTTGTTTCGTGCGCTCGGCAAACTTGGTGATGAACTGCTCGTATATATTGCGATGAACGTAGAAGCGCGTTGGCGACGTGCAGACCTGTCCGGCGTTGCGGAACTTTGATGCGACCAGCGCGTTGACCGTGTAGTCGATGTCGGCATCCTGAAACACCAACACCGGAGCATGGCCTCCCAGTTCCATGGTGCAACGCTTCAAGGTCTCCGACGCGAGACGCTGCAGGAGCTTGCCGACGGGAGTCGAGCCGGTCAGAGAGACTTTCTTCGGAATCGGCGACCTGATCAGATGTTCCGATATGGGAGCGGGTGATCCAAAAACGATATTAAGTGCGCCGGCCGGCGCGCCTGCATCCTGGAAACAGCGCCCGATCGCAACGGCCGTGCCGGGTGTTTCATCGCTCGGCTTGATAATGATGGTACAGCCAGCGGCCAGGGCAGCACTGACCTTCAGGGCGACGTTGCCGGCAGGAAAGTTCCAGGCCGCGAACCCGAGCGCGGGACCGACGGGCTCTTTGAGCGTCAGCTGGCGAACTCCAGGTGTGCGAGTCGGAATGACGCGCCCATAGGCACGGCGAGCTTCTTCGGCATACCAGCGCACTGCATCGGCGGAAAATTGCACTTCACCGGCCGCCTCATTCAGGGGCTTGCCGTTTTCCTGGGTCAGCGTGCGCGCGATCTCAGATTTCCGTGCCTCCATGAAGTCTGCCGCACGGTTAAGCACTTCATAGCGCTCAACGGCAGTCAGCAGCTTCCACTGTAGGAACGCGCGCTGGGAACTGGCAAGCGCGCGATCGAGATCTGCTGGGCTTGCATTGGGGACGGACGCGATGATTTCGCCTGTCGCAGGGTTGTAAAGCGGAGACGTTTGGCCGTCGCTACCGGCAGTCCATTCGCCGTCGATGAGGAGCTGAAGTTTTTCGGAATACATGGGCAATCTCGCTGAATGGCGCGCGGCGAACATTCACCCGCCGTGCAATGGGTCGATAGGTTGAAGTGGTTATGCGGCGGCCCGCTCAGTCGCGGAGTTATACCAAGGGGCGGCGGAGGGGGCGAGCGGTGTTCGGCCACGCACGTCATCCGCAATCTTCTCTGCCATCATCAAAACACAGGCACTCAGATTGCCCGTGACAATACGGGGCATGATCGATGCATCAGCGACGCGAAGCGCGTCGACGCCCCGCACGAGCCCTCGCGGGTCTACGACTGCGTTGTCGTCCACACCCATTCTGCATGTACCAGACGGGTGATAGGACGTTCCGGTGCTGGACCGCACAAATGCTCTCAACTCGCCGTCCGTCTGCGCGTGTGCGCCCGGTGCGAGCTCTTCGCCGCGGACAGCGTCCCATGCGCTCTGCTTGATAATCCTGCGCGCCAGGCGGATGGCATCAATCATGTCTCTCATGTCGTCGGCTACGGCCAGATGATTGAAGACAATGTCAGGGGCCGCGCCAGGATCACCTGAGCGGAGACGTACATGCCCGCGACTCTTAGGTCGCGACAGATCCAACCAGAACTGAAAGCCTGGAATTGCCACCAGCCGGCCATTCTTCAAGAGGCGCGTGAGCGGCAGGAATTCGAACTGGACGTTCGGATAGTCGAAATGCTCGCTGCTGCGCAGGAAAGCCCCGCTTTCGAAGAAGTTTGTAGTGCCAAGACCGCGCTTGAACAGAATCCAATCCAGACCAAGCTTGACCTGGCCTAGTGGGCCAAGTTGAGAAACGAGTGAATTTTCACGCGTTGTCGCGTACTGAAGATTGACGCCAGGGTGATTTTCGAGATTTTTGCCGATCTGAGGCAGATGGATCTTCACATCGACACTGTGGGTGCGAAGCTCGTTGCCGTCGCCGATGCCGGACAGCATCAGAATTTTTGGCGAATTAAATGCCCCCGCACAAAGAATTACCTCGCGGCTAGCGCGCGCAACCGTACGCTCATCTCTGCGCTGATATTGCACCCCGGTGGCGCGATTGCCTTCGAGCAGGACGCGCTCAACCAATGCGTCGGTCGCTATGTGCAGATTGCTACGCTGGCTCGCTGCATCGAGGTAGCCCCGCGCTGCTGACCAGCGACGACCCTCGTGAATATAGGCCTGCGCGACATGCAGTCCTTCCTGCCGAAAACCATTGTGATCGGGCGTGATTGCGAAGCCAAGCTGCTCACCTGAGCGCATGAAGCACTCGTGGAGCTTGTGGTCGGCCTTGCAGCGGGAGATCCGCATCGGACCATCGCCGCCTCGCCAATCGTCTGCGCCACCGCTGAAACTCTCAAGGCGCCGAAAATAGGGAAGGCAATGTGAATACGACCAGTCGCCGAGTCCATCTGCCGCCCAGCCTTCGTAGTCGAGCGGATTGCCACGGTTATAAATCATCGCGTTGATGGTCGTGCTGCCGCCAATACCGCGACCCCGCTTTTCGTCAATCGAGCGCCCATCCAGATAGGGCTCCGGCCCGGCTTGGTAGTGCCAGTTCAGACGCTTGCTGGCATACGCGAAAGGGAGCGCAGCAGGCATGTCCACGATCAGGGAGCGGTCAGAGCCGCCGGCTTCGATTAGCAGCACCTGCACTGAAGCGTCTTCCGACAGCCTTGAAGCCATCACACAACCCGCCGCACCTGCTCCGACAACGATGTAGTCGTATTCCATTCTCTAACCTTTCAATGGCATTGCCGCCTCCGCCGGACACCTGCGCGGAGCTCTGCTCAGCAGCCTTCCAATTTTGTCGGGCTGTGCTTCTTAAGTGAAGTTATAGTATTCTTATATCCAGAATCGTATACCAAACAAATCTTCGGGGCTACACCGGAGAGCTAAAAATGGCAAGGGTAATCCAAGGACTCAGTGTCACGCATCGCTCCCATCGCTGGTCCGGCAACCGATTAGCTTCGATCGCCGTTGGCAGCGGAGCGTCACTGCTAACGATGCAGTCGGCCGAGGGTTGCGTGCGCTTGTACTTTTGACCCGCTTTGCCGAGGCAGCGGAGACATATCAAGGAGGAACTGCACCAATGTCGGATTCTGGACATTTCAAGAAGACCCTGTCGCTCGTCGATCTCACAATGATCGGTATGGGTACGGTATTTGGCTCCGGCTGGCTATTCGCCGCTAGCCACGTGGCGTCGCTAGCTGGACCAGCGGGGATTTTTTCGTGGGTCATCGCGGCAATAGCCGTGCTCACGTTAGGGGTCGTCTATTGCGAACTTGGAGCGGCGTTGCCCCGTACCGGCGGCGCCATCAGCTATTTGCACATTTCGCACGGACCGCTGATGAGCTACCTCATTGGCATGATTACGGTGATTTATCTGTCCAGCATGGTCGCGATCGAGGTCGTGGCTGCCCGTCAGTATGCTGCTGCCTGGATACCGGCGCTTAGCGTACCGGGAACCGGCAATGCAACGGCGCTCGGGTGGCTCGTGCAGTTTGCCTTTGTCTCGCTGTTCTTCTGGCTGAACTTCTCGAGCGTGAAAACGTTCGCGAGGGCCAACAACATCATCAGCGTTTTTAAGTTCGCAGTACCTGCGCTCATCGTCGTGATGCTGCTCTTTCATTTCAAGGCCGCTAACTTCCACGCTGCGGGATTTGCACCCTCCGGAATGTCGGGCGTTGAAACTGCCGTTTCGTCAGGTGGCGTCATTTTTGCCTTCCTTGGGCTCACGCCAATCGTCTCGGTGGCGAGCGAAGTACGCAACCCTCAACGCACGATTCCATTCGCGCTCGTCTTTTCGATCATATGTTCGGGGGTCATCTATGTCCTGCTTCAGGTTGCGTTTCTTGGCGCGATACCGACCAATCTCCTCGGCAACGGCTGGGCAGCTCTTGGTAAAACGTTCACCCTGCCGTTCCACGACATCGCGCTGCAATTGGGACTGACATGGCTGAGTTTTGTGGTGGTTTTTGATGCCATCATATCGCCGGCAGGTTGCGGGAATATCTTCTTCAATGCTACGCCCCGAGCAATCTATGCATGGGCAAAGTCTGGAACGTTCTTCCGGCTATTCACCCGGGTCGATGCGGAGTCTGGAATTCCGCGTCCAGCTATGTGGCTCGCTTTCGCCCTCTCGATCTTCTGGACCCTGCCGTTTCCCTCGTGGGAGGCAATGATCTCGGTCGTGTCCGCAGCGCTTGTTGTGAGTTACGCCGTTGCACCCGTGTGTGTAGCGGCGCTGCGGAAGAGCTGCCCGGAACTGAACAGGCCGTTCAAGGTAAAGGGGCTGGCTGTATTCGGCCCCCTTTCCTTCGTCGTGGCGACGTTGATTGTCTATTGGTCTGGATGGAGCAATCTCTACTGGCTTTTGGGTGTCCAGATCGTGCTGTACGTGGGCTATCTGTTCGTGATGCGTCGTATGCCCGTCGGCAATCTCAGCATGTTGCAGCAAGTACGGTGCTCACTGTGGCTTGTCGGTTATTACGCTCTCACGTTATTGGCCTCGTATCTGGGACCGTTCGGTGGAATCGGCGTCGTACCGCATCCGTACGATTTCCTCATGGTATGCGCGGTTGCTCTCACAGCCTATTACTGGGGCGCCAATACGGGCGTTCCACGTCAACTTGTTCGTCTCGAGGAAACCCCCGATGACCAAGAGATTGGCAAGCGCGCATCCCGTGGGTTCGCCCACAACTGGTCGTCATAAGCGGAGCCGCCCGTGCGGACGCCGTAATTTTAGGCACCCTTTCCCGTGCCTGATTTTCTGATTTTTTTTGGATCTATTCGAGGTAAATAACCATGCCAGATTTACAAGCGCAGAAATTCGACGTTGTCGTCATAGGCGGCGGCATTCTCGGATCCAGCGTCGCCTATAACCTTCTCGTGCAGGCGCCAGCGATGCGCGTCGCGGTAGTCGAACCGGACCCGACATACGAGTTCGCGTCTGCGCTGCGCTCTTCCGGTGGCTGCCGGGTGCAGTTCTCCTCGCCAGAGAACATCGCCATGTCGCTCTACAGCATTGATTTCATCAAGAATTTCGAGAAAACGATGACGGCTGGCGGCCGTCCTGCGCCGGTGGACTGGGTGCAAGGCGGGTACCTGTTCCTGGTGCCCCCGGAACGGGTCTCGCTGCTTGAGGGAAATGTCGAAATCCAGCGCAAGAATGGAGCGAAAGTCGATCTGCTGTCGCCTAGCGAGCTCAAGGACCGTTTCCCGTCGATCAACATTGAAGACCTCGGCGCCGGTGCACACACGCCGGACGATGGGTGGTGCGATCCCAACGGATTGTTGTGGGGTTTCCGACGTAAAGCGGTGGAGTTGGGCGCCGTCTACATCAAAGATAAAGTGGTGGCCGCCGAAGTCGCCGGGAGCAGCGCAAAGAGCGTCACGCTGGAGAGCGGTGCGACGCTCGCGGCCGACGCTTTTGTCAACTGCGGTGGAGCGTGGTCGGGCGCGATTGCAGAAATGTTCGGCATGGTGCTTCCCATTGTCCCGATGCGCCGGTTCGAACACTACTTTACCTGTGGTAACCCGATTGAACATCTGCCCTACGTTAAAGACCTTAGCCGTCTGGCGTTCCGCTCGGAGGGTAATGGATTTTCCGGCGGTCTCGTCGACAGTAACGAAAAGCGCGGCTTCAACTTTGAGGTGGACCACGACTACTTTGAGAACGTCGTTTGGCCGGCCGTCGCCCATCGCTTCCCGCCGCTCGAAGCTGCAAAGTGCCATCGGACGTGGTCAGGCTTGTATGAGCAGAACGACCTTGATGGCAACCCGGTTATTGGTGCATGGAATTCCCGGCTGGAAAATCTTTACACAGTAGCAGGCTTCTCGGGTCACGGAATGATGCACTCGCCTGCGGCCGGTCGAGGCATTGCAGAATTGATTGTGCACGGAGCATATCAAACCATAGATCTCACGCGGCTTGGCTATGAACGCGTCGAAACGAACACACCTTATCGCGAGGTCGGCATCCTTTGATTCGACTGTCTCAGCGAGTCACCGTCAGCGCTGATGGCTGGCTCGCCCTCCCTTGTCGAATCGATAGCGTAGCCCGGCCTACCTTGCGCACACAGCCCTGCCGGCGAAATGGTCTACGCCGTGCCGATGATATTTCGCAAACGCGAACCTGGGTGAGCGCCTTCCTTGATGCGCCGCAAATCTGGCGGCCATCGCTGGCGCAACCCTAGGGGTCAAAGCATGGCTATGGCTTACCGGTAGGTAAGCCTTGAACGAGATGACCTCATAGTTGAATGATGGTCGACCAAAACGTACTTGATTTAGGAAGAATGCAATGAATGATGTGGTGATTGTCGGTGCCGGAGCAGTGGGCTCCAGCATCGCCTTGTTTTGTAAGCGGCTGGACCCGGCATTGGATGTCACAGTGATTGATCGTGCACCGTTGGGCGCTTTCTCATCAACAGCGACTTCCGGGTCAGGCGGCGCGCGACGCCTTTTTTGCTGCCCGGAAAATATCGCGATGTCCAGCTATAGCATCGAGTTTGTGCAGCAACTCGATTCGCAGGCGGCAGATGATTTGGCGAAAGTAGACTGGCGCGCCCACGGGTATCTGTTTATCGTTCCGCCGGAAGGTTTGAATCTCCTCGAATCTAATCTCGAAGTGCAGCTTCGAATGGGAGTGAATGCGGAGTTACTGACCCCAGAACAGATTGCTATGCGATTCCCGTTGTTACGCGTCGATGATCTCGGTGCTGGCGTGTATTCACCTGAAGACGGTTGGTTTGACGCTCAAAAGTATCATTCGGTTATCGTGCAGCGAGCCCGCGAGACGGGTGTCAAGTTTGTCAAAGATGAAGTGACTGGATTCGAAGAAAACGGGCTGAGCGTAACGGCAGTGCGTCTGGCATCGGGTAACGTGATGTACAGCGATCATTTTGTGAACGCCGCAGGACCTTGGGCGCAGGAAGTCAGCCGCATGGTCGGCATGGCATTGCCTGTCAACCCGATGCGGCGCTTCGAGCACGTATTCACTGCTGACGTAGCGCAGCCGGACATGCCGTATGTAAAGGATTTGAAGGGGCTTGCGATACGTTCCGCCGGTGACGGATTTTCGGGGGGCCTGGTCAGTACCAAGGTGGAGCGCGGCTTCTCGCTGGCAATGGATGCCGAGTGGTTCGATCGCGTGGTGCGGCCGGCCGTAGAGTGGCGATTCCCTGGGATGGGGCGACTCGAACTTGCCAAATCCTGGTCAGGTCTCTACGAGCAATGCGACTTTGACGGTAATGCAATCATCGGCAGGTGGACCAACCGTCGTGAGAATTTCATTGTCGCCGCGGGCTTCTCTGGGCATGGTCTCATGCATGCGCCGGCGGCTGGACTTGCTGTCGCCGAGCTCATCGTAAAGGGGCGCTTCGAGACTCTTGACCTTGAGCGCTTCGGTTACGAACGCGTACAGCGCAACGAGCCGTACCGGGAGCGTGGCATCATTTGACCGGTATATGCGCCTGCCCTGCAAACAAAGCAGGGTGAGGCGCGATCAAAAAGCTCTAGTGGATTCTTGGAGCATCAGTCGTACCTAAGAATCGCGAGATGAGAAACATCAGGTCGCGTTTCCCGACTGTCCATCAACGACGCCGTTGGTTCCTGCAACGCATCTGCATAGCGTGACCTCGTCCCTCTAGCATTACTTCCGACCAGAGCCGTTGATGCGGAGGAGGTGCTTTCGACGCCGTTGGTGCGCTGGGCGGCGTTAAATGCAATATCAGTTTGTTTCATCTGGATTCCTTTTGGTAGGTCGAGGGCTGAATTTTCAAGCTCAATCATTGAGGCTCATGCTGTGTATCCGGTCGCTGGACGACACGTTCCTGCTTAGCACCCGGCGACGGGCGCGTTTTGTAATGCCGATGACCATCAGAACGACCGGTGCTATCAACAGGCCCTCAGCGAGCTCCGGGGCCACCGGTAAATGCAGTTCATGCATGGCGCGAAACGCTGCACCGGCGAGCGACAGTACGTAGTAGGAGATAGCCGCGACCGAAAGTCCTTCGACCGCGTGCTGTAAATGTAGATGATGGCGTGCGGTTCTCTCCATCCCCGCAAGCATGGTCGTAACGTCCTTTTCCTGACTGAGGTTCACGCGTGTGCGCAATAGGTCCACGGCCCGCGCGACGCGTTGCGCAGTTTGTTCATGTCTGTTCCAAACGCTGCGGCACGTCTGCATCGCCGGTGCGAACCGACGCTCCATGAACTCTGCAATGGTTGGCATGCCTTCGATACGTTCTTCACGCAACTCCTGAATCCGAGTGTGAACGAGCGTCTCGTACGCGCGGGAGGCGCTGAAGCGGCTGCCATGACCTGCCAGCGATTCAATGCGAACGGCCAGATGTGTGAGTTCCACGAGCAGTCCGGCATCGTCGGTAAGTGCGCCGGTTTCCTCCATGCGCCGCATAAGCGCTTGCAGCAACGAGTCTATGTCGTCCAGATCGCGAGCCACCTTTCGCGCAACCGGTAACGCGAGCAGTGCCATCATTCGATAGGTTTCGATTTCGTGGATCCGCTGCAGCAGTCGACCACTCTGCGCTTCACGAAAGTCGTCGTCGACAACAAGAAAACGCATGAATCCGTCTGCGCGAACAGTCCAGTCACAAAATACCTTGCCGCCGCCCATCACTCTGCTTCCGACGACGATAGGACCGTCGAACCAGCGAGACAAATCATCGCGTCCGATACCAGCCACACCCGAGGTAAGCAGTTCCATTCGCACAGCGACGATGCGGGTTCCAGCCATCTTCTCTAGCCACGCGCCCGGTAGGGTTGACGAAGTTTCCCCATCGAAATAACCGTTGTGATGTCGCGGAGCGACGAATGTGAAGGTTGAGAACTCGGTATGGCGCTCCCACTTAAGCTGACGGCCGCAGCCTAGCTGTGCCGCGTAGTGCGTGACGCCGTCAGTGGGGCTCGGTATGCCTGCGTTGTGGCACAAGGTTTGGAGCAACGCTTCGTGAAATTGGTTATGCGGGTCGTGCTCAACAAGTACCGCAAAGTGCTCAACCGAGACCGCAGTTGATATTTTGAGAAAAGGCCGTGCGTGCAATTCTCCGGAGAGAGCGCTCCGAAGTGGATGATCCATCTCCGAAATCTCACGGGTGTGCAGGCCAGGTCGCTGTTGCGTCGGCAATTGCATTGGCGTACTTTAAAGTATACGATAGATATAAATAGTAGTCTAATAGACGAGCCCTGTCTGATGTTTTTTTGCGACACCAGAGCGCTCGAGTTTGAACTGGTACAAGTCATGTCCTTGAAGCATCAAGCCGTCCTGCTGGAGCAGTTTGGTCCCCGAGAGTCGATGGAATACGACGTAGTCATCGTCGGGGGCGGCCCTGCGGGCTTGTCAGCAGCAATTCGGCTCAAACAGATGGCGCAGGAAAGGGGCGCCGAGATCGGCGTCTGCGTGCTGGAAAAAGGCTCGGAAGTCGGTGCGCACATCCTGTCGGGCGCGGTGATGGATCCGCGCGCGATCACCGAACTGATCCCGGACTGGAAAGAAATAGGCGCGCCGCTGACGGTGGACGTGACCGAAGACAAGTTCCTCTTCCTGACCGAAACCGGGTCCAAGAGCGTGCCAACCTGGGCGCTGCCAGACAACTTCAAGAACCACGGTAACTACGTGATCAGCCTCGCGAACGTCACGCGCTGGCTGGGTCAGCAGGCCGAAGCACTGGGCGTCGAGATCTTCCCGGGCTTTCCGGCGGCAGAAATTCTTTATAACGACGACTGCTCCGTCAAAGGCGTCGCGACCGGCAATCTGGGGATCGGCAAGAATGGCGAGCCGACCGAGAATTTCCAGCTCGGCATGGAGCTGCACGCAAAGTACACGCTCTTCTGCGAAGGCGCGCGCGGGCACCTCGGCCGTCAACTGAACGACAAGTTCAAGCTGCGCGAAGGCGTCGATCCGCAGGTCTACGGTGTCGGCATCAAGGAACTGTGGGAAATCGATCCGTCGAAGCACAAGCCGGGTCTGGTGATGCATACGGCCGGCTGGCCGCTGGAAAACGACACCTACGGCGGCTCGTTCCTCTATCACATGGACAACAACCAGGTGGTGGTGGGCTTTGTGGTCGGCCTCGGCTACACGAATCCGTATCTGTCGCCGTTCGAGGAATTCCAGCGCTACAAGACGCATCCGGCAATCCGCGCGATTCTGGGAGGCGGCAAGCGGGTGTCGTACGGCGCACGGGCGATCACTGCGGGCGGCCTGCTGTCGCTGCCGAAGCTGGTGTTCCCGGGTGGCGCGCTGGTGGGCGATGATGCGGGCTTCCTGAACGCATCGCGGATCAAGGGTTCGCATGCCGCGATCAAGACCGGCATGCTGGCGGCTGAAGCAGCATTCGATGCCGTGCAGGCAGGCCGCACCAGCGACGAGCTGACGGCCTATCCGGAGTCGTTCAAGACCTCATGGCTGCACACGGAACTGCATCGTGCGCGTAACTTCAAGCAGTGGATGAGCAAGGGCCTGTATCTCGGCACGCTGATGGTCGGCGTCGAGCAGAAGCTGCTGGGCGGGAATGTGCCCTGGACGCTGCATCACCAGCACTGGGATCACGAGATGCTGAAGCCTGCCTCGCAGTGCAAGCCGATTGTGTATCCGAAGCCGGATGGGAAGCTGACATTCGACCGGTTGTCGTCGGTGTTCATTTCGAACACGAACCACCAAGAGAATCAGCCTGCTCATCTGACGCTGAAAGATCCGTCGGTGCCGTTCAATGTGAACTGGCAAACCTATGCCGGGCCGGAAAGCCGCTATTGCCCGGCCGGCGTGTACGAGTTCGTGAAGAACGAGGAAGGTCAGGAACGTCTGCTTATCAACGCGCAGAACTGCGTGCATTGCAAGACCTGCGACATCAAGGACCCAACACAGAACATCGTCTGGGTCACGCCTGAAGGGGGCGACGGTCCGAACTATCCGAACATGTAGTTACGCCCACCGGCCCGTACGCGACGTATCTGATTACAACTGACGCACTACACCGTGCGTCTGCACTCCAAGGCGCAAGCTTGGCTCTGTGTCACTGACTTGCTTGCAGCCTTGCTTCAGCCCTGTCAGATACCCGGTCTGTCGCGTGAATCGAACTCTACGCATAGGTGGATGCTCGCGACGAGGTGACCAGCGCGGAGGAGATCAATCTAAAGGAATTGGACTCCTTCCGCGCTTAGTCCTGATGCCAGTGTGACCTATGCAGATTTTCCGAACTCTTCGCCCATTTCGATTGCTCGCGAATGCGCTGCGAGGGCGCCCTTCACGATTGCCGCTTTGATGCCGGAAGAATCGAACGAATCCAGAGCCGCTGCCGTTGTCCCGCCTTTTGACGTTACCCGTTCACGCAGCACGCTTGCCGGTTCGCTCGATTGTGTCGCCAGCTCAGCAGCGCCGACGAAAGTTGCTTGAGCCAGCTCTCGTGCTTGGGATTCGTCCAGCCCCAACTGAAGGGCAGCATCCTGCAACGCCTCAATGAAATAGAACACGTATGCGGGCCCGCTTCCTGAAATTGCGGTCACTGCGTCAATTTTGCTTTCATCACCGACCCATACCGTCCTTCCGGCACTGTCGAGAACCCGTGTCGCGAGTGTCCGACTGCTTTCATCCACGCCCGCGCTTGCAGCCAGGCCGGTTACGCCTTTTCCGATCAGCGCCGGTGTATTTGGCATGGTGCGAACAATACGGGTGTGGCCCTGAAGCCAGCGAGATAAATCAGCTGACCGGATGCCGGCAACGACACTGATGACCAGCTGATTTGCAGAGATCAGAGGCGCGAGCGATGTTGCGACATCGCGCACGATCTGGGGCTTTACGGCGAGCACGATTGCATCGAAATCAGCAATCCCCGCGTCCGGGGCAGCTGCGGTCGCGATACCCAAAAGCTGGGCGTTGCGTTCACGCACGTCGTCGTTGGGGTCAAACGCGCACAAGTCCGCGTTTGAGACGCCCCGTTTAATAAGTCCGGCAATGAGGGCCGACGCCATATTGCCGCCACCGATGAAAGCAATTTTCATAAGTTGCGCAAGATCCAGATTTAAAAGTTGTTCGTCAGCCTAATGCCGCAAGCAGCTCGGGCACGCAGGTGAACAGATCGTCGACGAGACCGTAGTCCGCGACGCTGAAAATAGGCGCTTCCGGGTCCTTGTTGATCGCCACAATGACCTTCGAGTCTTTCATGCCGGCCAGATGCTGGATCGCACCCGAGATGCCGACCGCCACGTACAGTTGCGGCGCAACGATCTTGCCGGTTTGCCCCACCTGATAGTCGTTCGGCACGAAACCAGCATCGACCGCAGCGCGCGATGCGCCCAGCGCTGCGTTCAGCTTGTCTGCCAGCGGTTCGAGAACCTTCGTGTAGTTCTCGCTACTGCCCAGACCGCGACCACCCGACACAATGGTCTTTGCCGATGTCAATTCCGGGCGGTCCAGCTTCGTAACCTCGCGGCTAACGAATTGCGAAATCCCGACGTCTGCCGGGGCTTCAATCCTCTCGACAGCCGCACCGCCACCTTCGGCGGCAACTGCGTCGAAGCCGGTCGAACGCACAGTGATGACCTTGATGGAATCTTGAGATTGAACCGTCGCGATTGCGTTGCCTGCGTAAATTGGGCGTTCGAACGTGTCGGCGGAATCCACAGCCATGATGTCGCTGATCTGCGCGACGTCGAGCTTCGCGGCGATGCGAGGCGCGACGTTCCTGCCGTAAGCGGTCGCCGGCGCGAGAATGTGGGTGTAGTCCTCCGCGATGTTCAGAACGGTGGCCTCAACGTTCTCTGCAAGACCCGCTTCAAGTTGCGGTGCGTCGGCGAGCAGCACTTTGCTCACGCCTGCAATCTTCGCTGCCGCATCCGCAGCAGCCTGTGCGTTGTGACCCGCGACCAGCACGTGAATATCACCGCCGATCTTCTGAGCCGCTGCAATCGTGTTCAGCGTCGCGGCCTTGATCGACGCGTTGTCGTGTTCTGCAATTACCAGATTCGTCATTTCGTCCGTCTCCGCGTTTTACTTAAAGCACCTTGGCTTCGGTCTTCAGCTTCTCGACCAGCGTCTTCACGTCCGGCACCATCACACCGGCCGAGCGCTTCGGCGGCTCAGCGACTTTCAGCGTCTTCAGGCGCGGCGTGACGTCGATACCCAGGTCTTCCGGCTTGACGATTTCCAGCGGCTTTTTCTTCGCCTTCATGATGTTCGGCAGCGTCACGTAGCGCGGCTCGTTCAGGCGCAGGTCGGTCGTGACCACGGCCGGCAGCGTCAGCGACAGCGTTTCAGCACCACCGTCCACTTCGCGCGACACCGTAGCCTTGCCATCCGCGACGACAACCTTCGAGGCAAACGTCGCTTGCGGCAGATTAGCCAGCGCAGCGAGCATCTGGCCGGTCTGGTTCGAATCGTCGTCGATGGCCTGCTTGCCCAGAATCACGAGCGAAGGCTGTTCCTTGTCGACCAGCGCCTTGAGCAGCTTGGCGACCGCCAGCGGCTGCAGCTCTTCGCCCGACTCGATCAGGATCGCGCGGTCCGCGCCGATTGCCAGCGCCGTGCGCAGCGTTTCCTGCGCTTGCGTGACACCGGCCGACACGGCGATCACTTCAGTCGCCACGCCTGCTTCGCGCAGACGCACGGCTTCTTCAACCGCGATTTCGTCGAACGGATTCATCGACATCTTTACATTGGCTGTTTCCACACCGGTGTTGTCAGCTTTTACGCGTACGCTGACGTTGTAATCAATGACTCTCTTTGCTGCGACCAGTATCTTCATTTCGGGTACCTTGACATGTGATGCCTTTACCAGGGTTCAGTTGACAATTTAGATCGTCATCAAGCGATAGTCATGAGGTTTGCATTGCCGCCGGCAGCGGCAGTGTTGACGCTCACCGAGCGCTCTGTGAGTAGTCGGTCCAGGACGTAGTCGGCTTCGGTTCCACTGCCAAGGTGTGATGGAACTGCTTGAACTGAAAGAATCGGGCCGGGCCGCTTGGCAATTTCTTGTGCCAACGTGATGAGAGTGTCGCTATCGCCTTCAAAAAGGACGGCGTCGCAAGGTGCGTCCACCTGCTTCGTGGTTGCTGCGAAGGACTTCAACGACGAGGGCAACACGGCAAACAGTTCTTCGCCAGCTTTCCCGGAAAACACGCTCCGATTGCCAGTAGCAAGAACCGCGGCGAACTGCTTGAGCGCGCCTGTTCTGGTCGAGGGGATGCAAAGCACTGTGCCGCGGTTATGAAGGCTGAAAGTATTTCGCTCACCTGTGGGGCCTAGGAGCTCGACCGAGGCTCCAACTACAACGTTGTCCAGATATGTGTCACAACGGGCGGCCAAGGCTGGTTCATGCTCCGCGATCAACCAATCGCGCAACGTCGATAATGCATATCGAGCTGCTTCTGTGGATACTGCCCCGTCGCGACCGCCTTTGACAGGCAACATGTCGCCTAACGACTTTGGCAATCCTGCAGGACGCGTGGCCAGCAGACGCTGCAGATACAGCGCGCCACCTGCTTTCGGACCCGTACCTGACAAACCCTCACCACCGAACGGCTGAACCCCCACCACCGCGCCGATCACATTGCGGTTCACGTAGATGTTGCCGACATGCGCGCGGCTGATCACGTGAGCAATCGTTTCGTCGATCCGCGTGTGAATGCCAAGCGTCAGGCCGTAGCCGGTCGTGCGGATCTGTTCGAGCAGCTTGTCCAGCTGGCTGCGGCGGTAACGCACCACATGCAGCACCGGGCCGAACACTTCACGCTTCAATTCGTCGATGCTGGCGAGTTCGATCAGCGTCGGCGGAACAAACGTGCCTTGTCCCGCGCCTTCCGGCACCGGCAGCTGCTCAACCTTGCGGCCTTTCTCGCGCATTGCCGCGACGTGCGCGTCGATACCGCGCTTCGCGTCGAGATCGATCACCGGGCCGACGTCGATCGACAGGCGATCCGGATTGCCCACCGACAGTTCGCGCATCGCGCCAGTCAGCATTTCCAGCGTACGGTCCGCAACATCGTCCTGTAGACAAAGAACGCGCAGCGCGGAACACCGTTGACCGGCGGAATCGAACGACGATTGCAGCACGTCCGCCACCACCTGTTCAGCCAACGCCGACGAGTCGACGATCATCGCGTTCTGGCCGCCGGTTTCGGCGATCAGCGGAATCGGCTTGCCGTCCGGATCGAGACGGCCGGACAACGTCCTGTTGATCAGACGCGCGACTTCGGTCGAACCGGTGAACATCACCGCGCGGGTACGCGGGTCGGCCACCAGCGCCGCGCCGACGGTTTCGCCATCGCCCGGCAGCAGTTGCACCGCGCCTGCCGGCACGCCGGCTTCGCGCAGGATACGCACGGCTTGTGCGGCGATCAGCGGCGTTTGTTCGGCCGGCTTCGCGAGCACGGTGTTGCCCGCAGCCAATGCCGCGGCCACCTGGCCCATGAAAATCGCCAGCGGGAAATTCCACGGGCTGATACACACGACCGGGCCGAGCGGGCGATGCGTGTCATTGGAGAACTCGTCGCGGATCTGCGTCGAGTAATAGCGCAGGAAGTCGATCGCCTCGCGAATTTCCGACACCGCGTTCGGCAGCGACTTGCCGGCTTCACGCACCACCAGACCCATCAGCGTGTGCATCTGCGCTTCGAGCAGGTCGGCGGCACGCGCGAGACAATCGGCGCGCGCATCGACCGGCGTGGCTTGCCAGATCGGCGCGGCGGCCACGGCATGCGCCAGGGCGGCGCTCACGTGTTCCGCCGTGGCCTCGACCACCGTGCCGACCAGATCACGGTGGTCGGCCGGATTGCGCACGTCGCGGGCGGCGCCGATGGCGATTTCGTTGTCTTCGAGCATCGGCGCGGCGCGCCACGGATGATGCGCGCTCACCAGCAGCGCCGACGACAGCGACGCCAGACGATGTTCGTTCGACAGATCGAGGCCCATCGAATTGAGGCGCTCGGCGCCGTACAGATTGCGCGGCAGCGGAATCTTCGCGTGCGGCGCGCCGAGCGGCACGATCTTCGACGCTTCGTCGACCGGGTCGGCGATCAGGTCCTTGATCGCGACGCTTTCATCGGCGATACGGTTCACGAACGACGTGTTCGCGCCGTTTTCCAGCAGACGGCGCACGAGGTAGGCGAGCAGCGTTTCATGCGTGCCGACCGGCGCATACACGCGGCACGGACGGTTCAGCTTGTCGCGGCCGGTGACTTCCTCGTACAGCGGCTCACCCATGCCGTGCAGGCACTGAAACTCGTACTGGCCGGGGTAATAATTGTTGCCCGCGAGGTGATAGATCGCCGACAGCGTGTGTGCGTTGTGCGTCGCGAACTGCGGATAGACCGCGTCGGGCGCGCCGAGCAGCTTCTTCGCGCACGCCAGGTACGATACGTCCGTATAGATCTTGCGCGTGTAGACCGGATAGCCTTCGAGGCCGTCCACTTGCGCGCGCTTGATTTCGGTGTCCCAGTACGCACCCTTCACGAGGCGCACCATGATGCGGTGACGGCTGCGGCGCGCCAGATCGATCAGGTATTCGATCACGAACGGGCAACGCTTCTGATACGCCTGCACCACAAAACCGATGCCGTTCCAGCCGGCCAGTTCAGGATCGAAGCACAGCGCTTCGAGCAGATCGAGCGAGATTTCGAGGCGGTCGGCTTCTTCAGCGTCGATGTTCAGGCCGATGTCATAGCGGCGCGCGAGGATCGCCAAAGAGCGAACACGCGGCAGCAGTTCGCTCATCGTGCGTTCCTGCTGCGAGCGCGAATAGCGTGCGTGCAACGCCGACAGTTTGATCGAGATGCCCGGACCTTCGTAGATGCCACGGCCGCCGGCTGCTTTGCCAATCGCGTGGATCGCCTGTTCGTACGACGCGTAGTAGCGTTGCGCGTCGGCTTCGGTGGTGGCCGCTTCGCCGAGCATGTCGTACGAATAGCGGAAGCCGCGTGCTTCGTACTTGCGGCTATTGGCCAAGGCTTCGGAGATGTTCTCGCCGGTGACGAACTGCTCGCCCATCAGGCGCATCGCCATATCGACGCCCTTCCTGATCAGCGGCTCGCCGCCCTTGCCGATCAGGCGCGTCAATGCCGACGACAGGCCGGTTTCGCTATTGGTCGTCACCAGCTTGCCGGTGATCATCAAGCCCCACGTCGCGGCATTGACAAACAGCGACGGCGCCTGGCCGACGTGCGACTTCCAGTCGCCCTTGCTGATCTTGTCGCGGATCAGCGCATCACGCGTGGCGCGGTCGGGAATACGCAGCAGCGCTTCGGCGAGGCACATCAGCGCGACGCCTTCCTGGCTCGACAGCGAAAACTCGTGGATCAGCCCTTCGACGCCGCCACCCTTGCTCTTGGTGCGCAGCGTTTCGACCAGCTTGCCGGCCATCGTCTGGACGTCGCCCGCGAGGTTCGCCGGCAAACGCGCCTGGCCCAGCAGGAACGGCACGCATTCCGGCTCGGGCCGGCGGTACGCAGCGGTGATCGCCGCACGCAGCACCGATTGCGGTTGCACGTTCTGCGCGAATTCGAGGAAGGGTTGAGAAGCGCCATCCTCTATATGGTCGATGGCTTCCTGCTGCTGTTCAGGCTCGGCGGCTTGTGCGCCAAGGAGTTCCTGCGGCACGACGCCGTTCTCAATCTGCTCGACGTACGAAACCACTGCCTGTTTTATCAACCAGTGCGGTGTTCGTTCGATGCTCGTTGCTGCGCGCTTTAGGCGCGAACGAAGATTGTCGTCAACTTTGACGCCCAAAGTTGTGCCGGGCATAAGCAGTCCCCTGAAGATGGTAGCAAACAAGATAATATATCGTTCGAATCGTATACTATGTGATTGCGGGGTGCAACCTCGTTTCAAAAAGTTGCACCCCCCGCGTAGCGAGTGATCTGTCTGCGCTGGCCCCTTCAACCGACGAAGGAGACCGACTGCATCGACCAGGGGAAGACACGTACAGGCGCGATACGTCTGGAACAGTCTGGGGTTCGATACAGGGAGGAGCCGAACTCGCAGCCAAGCCACGTCTACAAAGGCTTGGAGACGCCACATTCTCGCTTTCTGATCCGATTAACTGGGGAAGATCCCAGGGTTAAATTGTATTTTTGAAACGGTGCGTACCCTAGAAAAAACGGATACTATGCATCATCAGAGTATACGATTTTACATGAATCGGATGCTTCAAAGCGTCCGGTTTTGCGGCTTGGCGGCATCGCAACCCGGTGATGGAGGGGGGGCAAATCGAATTCGACATGACTGCTGCTGAAAACGACGCGTCGCGCATCTTTAACAGTTGCTGGCGACACGTTGCGCACGAAGTTCACGTTGTAAGTGAAGACAAATTAGGTGTTGGTCTATACGCGTGAGTACGCGGAAATCGTCGGAGATGACAATGAAAAAGCAGTCTGGAGTTTGTATTGCTGTCGCAGCTTTGGGGTTGATGACGGCTGTTGGAGCAAGCGCACAAGAGGTCGTGACAATTGGTCTTTCCGCGCCTCTGACCGGTCCGCAGGTAGCCGGCGGAAAGGATGTCGAGAACGGCGCGCGGCTGGCAATTGAAGATCTGAACAAGGAAAACCTGAAGATCGGCGGGAAGGCTGTCACGTTCAAGCTCGCGGCGGTGGATGACCAAGCAGATCCGAAAATCGGCGTCCAAGTCGCGCAGAACCTTGTTGACCGCGGTGTTATCGCCGTTGTAGGACCCTACAATTCGGGCGTAGCGATTCCGGCCTCGCAGATCTATAACGGCGCAAGCATCCCGCTGCTGCCGACCGCTTCGAATCCAGCGTTGACAAAGCAGGGTTTCAAAAACATCTTCCGTATCGGGGCCAGCGATTCGTCGCTTGGCGGCACGATGGCCGATTTCGCTTCGCAAACGCTGAAAGCGAAGACAGCCGTGGTAGTCGATGACCGCACAGCATATGGTCAAGGGGTAGCGGAAGAGTTCGAAAAGACGGCGAAGGCGCGTGGAATCCAGATCGTCGGTCAGGAATTCACCTCATCCCAGGCAACTGACTTCCGCTCGATCCTGACAACTATCAAAGCCAAGAACCCCGACGTGATTTTCTACGGCGGATACGATGCTCAGGGTGCTCCTATGGCCAAGCAGATGCGGGCGCTCGGCGTTCGCGCGAAGCTGCTCGGCGGCGACAGTATCTGTACAGCTGAAATGGGCAAGGTTGCAGGCGATGCCGCCTCGATCGTTTATTGCGCACAAGGCGGTGTTGCCCCGGACAAGACTGCGGAAGGACGCGACTATGTGAAGAGGTATCACGATGCCTACCACACGGATTTGCAGGTGTACGGCGTCAGCTACTACGACGGTGTGAAGCTGCTGGCCGACGCTATGGTGAAGGCTGGTACGACCACCGATAAAGCGAAGCTGATCGCGCAACTCGCGAAGACTAACTACAAGGGAATCGCCGGAACTTACGCGTTTGCCGACAACGGCGAACTGAAAGGTGCTCCGACAACGGTGTACGTAATCCGCAACGGCGCGCCTGTTCCGTACGCTCCTTAAATCTCGTTAATAGCCTCCGTTGCACGTCCATGAAAATCAGTCGTTCTATTTCGACCGTAGAGGTGCATACCAGCGGTGAGCCCTTCCGTATCGTGACGAATGGATTGCCACGGGCGAAAGGTAGCACCATCATGCAGCGCCGCACGTGGATGAAGGAGAATGCCGACGATATTCGCCGCGCGCTCATGTTTGAGCCGCGTGGTCACGTTGACATGTACGGAGGCTACCTGACCGAGCCGGTGTCGCCAAGCGCGGACTTCGGCGTCATATTCGTGCATAACGAAGGTTACAGCGATCACTGCGGACACGGGGTAATCGCGATAGCAACTGTCGCAGTTGAACTCGGGTGGGTCGAGCGCACGGTGCCTGAGACGCGAGTGGGCATTGATGCGCCGTGCGGCTTCATCGAGGCTTTTGTCAGCTACGATGGCGAGCAAGCCGGGCCGGTACGATTTGTGAACGTACCATCCTTTATCTGGAAGCGAGATGTGTCGGTTCTGACGCCATCGTTTGGTATCGTGACAGGCGACATTGCGTATGGCGGGGCGTTCTATTTTTACTTGGACGGCGCGCCTTTCGGTTTGGAGATTCGAGAAGACGCAGTCGAAAAGTTGATCGCGTTCGGGTCCGAAGTGAAGGCAGCAGCCAACGCTGCCTATTCTGTAGTTCACCCGGAAATCCCCGAAATCAACCACATCTATGGAACTGTAATCGCGAATGCTCCGCGACATCCCGGTTCCACTCAAGCGAACTGCATCATCTTCGCAGACCGTGAGGTCGATCGGTCGCCGTCGGGCTCGGGCACGTCGGGGCGGGTCGCACAGCTTTACCTGCGTGGCAAGCTAGCTTTTGGGGAAACGTTCGTCAACGAGTCGATCGTCGGTACGACCTTCAGCGGACGCGTCGTCCGGGCGACGGCAGTCGGCGATATTCCGGCCGTGATCAACGAAATCGAAGGCTACGCGCACATCTGTGGTTTTGCAAACTGGATTATCGACGAGCGGGACCCGCTTGCACACGGCTTCCTCGTCCGATAAGCCGCAACGGTCGGCCTGGCCTCGATGTCCGGTTGACGTGACAAAACCCTGCCACACACTTTGCGGCGCACTAACTTCCCATTCCGCAGCCGTCACGAGCTGCCTATTCGATCGATGATTAGCTAATCGAACAATCGGTACGGCTCGTACCGAGCTGGACAGCTTCTTCATAGGTGACACGGTGGCGCAAGTCAAATTCGAATCCTTGGCCGAGCGATTACAGAACATCCTTGAGAGAGCCGGTTGCTCAACGCGCGTCGCTAGACTGATCGCTACGAATTGCGCGTCCGCGGAACGCGATGGTGCGAAAAGCCACGGGCTCTTCCGGATGCCGGGCTATGTGTCGAGCTTAGTCGGGAACTGGGTCGACGGAAGGGCCGAGCCCATCGTCGACGATGTCGCACCGGGATTCATTCGCATCGACGCGGCTAACGGCTTCGCGGTGTCCGCGTTAGATGCGGGTGCGAAACTGGCGATCGAGAAGGCGAAGCGAAATGGCATTGTCGTCGTCGCGATTCGCAATTCCCATCATCTCGGAGCACTGTCGCTCGACGTCGAGCCATTCGCTGACGTTGGCCTCGTCGCGCTGGCGGTACTCAATTCGATGAAGGGTGTCGTACCGTATGGCGGCAGGTCGGCCGTATTTGGTACGAATCCGATGGCGTTCGCCGCGCCGCGCGCGTCGGCACCACCGTTCGTGTTTGACCAGGCGGTCTCGACCATGGCGCGCGGTGACGTCAGCATCGCGATGAACGAAGGGCGAACGCTAACGTCCGACGTCGGTGTCGACAAGCATGGTCTCCAGACCACCGACCCGGCCGATATTATCGACGGAGGCGCGCTACTGACTTTCGGCGGTCACAAGGGGACGACGCTCGCGCTGATGATTGAGATTTTGTGCGCCGCACTCGTCGGCGGCCAGTTCTCGTACGAGTGCGTGCTGGAAACGATGCCGGGCGCCGCGACGCCGCGAACCGGCCAGACGTTGATCCTGATCGATCCGACCGCCGGCAGCACAGGCCTGCCGCACTTCCAGATCCGCGTCGACGAACTAATGCAGGCCGTGATAGACGCTGGACTGCAGCGTGTTCCAGGCGACAGAAGGTTAATTGCACGGGCTCGTGCGATGGAGGACGGAATCGACGTCAGCAGAGAGGAGTTCGACATGCTTGCGTTGCTGGACAGAGACACCGGAATTCATTGAATCTAAGTTGACTGACGGACCGGTCGATTCTGCGTCACTCGTTGTTCGGTGCGGATGTTCATTGTCTCCGCTGCCCGGGTCGTAGGAATCTGAGATTCCAGATGTGGTTTGGCCGCGAAGATGGGCTTTCTCACATGCGATGAAGTCAACCGGAACATCAGAGGAATCCGGGGGGCGTACGAAACGAAACGTCTATTTCGCGCTGAGGGGTTATCCATCAAGAACGTTTGGATCTGCAACCCGGCGAGGATTCAAATCGACAGCAAATGAGCTAATTGGCTGGCTATAGTGCCTCACCATCCTGCACAACACTGAAATCGGCCTGTGCGATTGCCCCGAAGAACCTACGGAGTCGCAGGGCATCGATGCTTGTCGAGCCGGTACGAGGATGGCTAACTAATTATTGGGGATGCCGTCATGAAGAGCTTTGTTATAAGCAAGACCGCGTTGATATTGTTGACCGTCGCATTCGATGCATCGTCCTTTGCGAAAGCTGAGACGACGCAGATTGTGAAGTTGGGTGCCGTTGCTCCGCTCACCGGGGGCCTGGCGCATCAGGGACGAGACTCGGAGAATGGCGCAAAACTGGCGGTGGACGAAATTAACGCCAAAGGTCTGGTAGTCGGTGGCAATAAGGTGGTTCTCTGGCTTGAGCAAGAAGACGACGCCGCCGATCCCCGAACGGCAACCCAGATTGCGCAGAAGCTCGTTGACGATAAGGTGGTCGCGGTGATTGGTCACCAGACTTCCGGAACATCGATTCCCGCATCTCGGATCTATCGGGATGCGGGAATTGTTCAGATTACACCGGCTTCCACAAATCCGCTTTACACACAGCAGGGATTCAAGACGACATACCGTCTGATTGCAACGGATGCCCAGCAAGCACCCGCTTTGGCAACGTATGCCGCCAAGAACATGAATGCGAAGACCATCGCGATCGTAGATGACGCCACTGCATATGGCCAGGGGCTAGCAGATCAATTCTCGAACAATGTCCAGGCCCTTGGCATCAAGGTGCTTTCACGCGACGCCAGCACTGATAAGACGGTCGATTTCAAAGGAATTCTGACGAAAATAAAGGGCGAGAATCCGGACATCATAATGTATGGCGGAAGTGACGCTGCGGGAGCTCAGTTGGTGAGGCAGGCCGCTCAGCTCGGGTTGCGCGCAAAGGTCCTTTCCGGGGACGGATTGTGTACGGAAAAAATGGGCGAGATGGCCGGAGACGCTTCGAAGAATCTGGTGTGCTCTGAGGCCGGTCTTCCGCTGGAGATGATGCCCGGCGGCGAAGCCTTCAAGAAAAGATATGTACAGAAGTTCAATCAACCGATTCAGAGCTATGCTCCATTCGCGTATGACGCCGTCAATGTGGTTGTCGACGCGATGAAGCGTGCGAACTCCACGGACCCCGCAAGGATCCTCGACGCCATGCAGGCGACGCAGTATAACGGCGTGATCGGCAGGATCGCGTTCGATTCGAAAGGCGACCTCAAGGAGACAGGTATTTCGTTATACCAATTCAAGAATGGAAAGAAGAATCTGCTTCAGGTAGTCAGGATGTAAATCTCAATCGCCCCGGGGATGTTGAGGAAGGACCGCTTCGGCATGGAAACGTGCAATACGCGAGCGGGCCTCCTCGCCATTCCATATCCCGAGCTGATGCGGTAGGCGGGAGAATCCGCAGGAATCGGAATTTTCTCTTCATGGGCTTACCAGCTGGTTGCGCTGCCGATATCGAGCGTCACGTGAACTGAGACTTGACGTGCTACGAGACTTGGCATCCAAGGATCAGGCATGCAACTGTGAGGGCATGTCGGTGACATGTCTTTCTATCGATGGGGCTTTGGGGTTATTTCAAGATTTGACGTTTTGCGCCTGATCTCTTTCGCGATCAGGCGCTCCAATTCATTCGAAGTGGGACGGCGTACTCGCACGGTGCGGACGATCGGGTGCGGTCTCGGCTAGCGGATCGTTTCGACACCGACGGCGATTAGGCGGGTGCACGTGCGATGCGCGGTTTTGGGAACAAGAGCATGCCGGGACCATTTCGTGTCAGCGGACAAGGACGCGACGATGGCATTTAACGATGTTCCAATATCTGCCCGCACGGCGAGTCCATTTTTTGGGTCTGCCGTGAACATGCCGGGACGATCGGACCTTACCGGTTTTTATCTAGTATCCGCAGTGTCGTCGAGACGACGTGATTCCTCGCTTACTCGCGGGCTGCAGCCTTCTGCGGTTGCACGGGCTAAGGAGCATTAAATGGATATCTTCATCCAGCAGGTCCTCAACGGGCTGGTGCTTGGCAGCGTTTACGCCATCATCGCACTGGGCTATACGATGGTTTACGGCATCCTGGGCATCATCAACTTCGCGCACGGCGATGTGTTGATGGTGGGCGCGATGGTTGCGCTTTCAGCCATAGGCGTGCTGCAGAACCACTTCCCCGGCCTCGGCAATGTGCCGACGCTCGTCATCGCGTTGATCATCGCGGCAGTGGTTTGCTCGCTGGTCGGCTACACGATCGAGCGCGTGGCTTACCGGCCGTTGCGCAAGGCACCGCGTCTCGCCCCGCTGATCACCGCGATCGGCGTGTCGATCCTGCTGCAAACCCTCGCGATGATGATCTGGTCGCGCAACCCGCTGCCGTTCCCGCAGCTGTTGCCCACCGACCCGATCAACGTGATCAAGGCCACCGACACGACGCCTGGCGCCGTGATCTCGATGACTGAAATCGTGATCATCGTGGTGGCGTTCCTCGTGATGGGCGGTCTGCTGTTGCTGGTTCACAAGACCAGGCTGGGCCGCGCAATGCGTGCAATCGCTGAGAACCCGGGTGTCGCAAGCCTGATGGGCGTGAACCCGAATTTCGTGATTTCGGCGACCTTCATGATCGGCTCGGCGCTGGCCGCTCTGGCCGGCGTGATGATCGCGTCCGAATACGGCAACGCACACTTCTATATGGGCTTCATCCCGGGTCTGAAGGCCTTTACCGCGGCGGTGCTGGGCGGGATCGGCAACCTCGGCGGGGCAATGGTGGGCGGCGTGCTGCTCGGCCTGATCGAACAGTTGGGCGCCGGCTACATCGGCAACCTGACGGGCGGTGTGTTCGGCAGTAACTACCAGGACGTGTTCGCATTCATCGTGCTGATCGTCGTGCTGGTGTTCCGTCCGTCGGGCCTGCTGGGCGAACGTGTTGCGGATCGAGCATAAGGAGTAGACAGACATGACCTCAATTCAACCGATCGAGCCGTCCACGACGCTCATCCCTGAAAAGAACCTGACAAAGACGCTGACTGTCGGCATCATCACCGCGATCTTCGTGATCGCCGCGCCGATGATCATCGGTGCCGCCGGCGGCAACTACTGGGTCCGCGTGCTCGACTTCGCGATGCTGTATGTGATGCTCGCACTGGGCCTCAATGTGGTGGTCGGCTTCGCCGGCCTGCTGGACCTCGGCTATATCGCGTTCTACGCCATCGGCGCGTACACCGCGGCGCTGCTGAGCTCGCCCCACCTGACCTCGCAGTTCGAGTGGATCGCGCACCTGTTCCCGGGCGGCCTGTATACGCCGATCTGGATCATCGTGCCGATCGCGATGGGGCTGGCCGCGACCTTCGGCGTCCTGCTCGGCGCGCCGACCCTGCGTCTGCGTGGCGACTATCTCGCGATCGTGACCCTGGGCTTCGGGGAAATCGTGCGGATCTTCATGAACAACCTCGACCGTCCGGTGAACATCACCAATGGTCCGAAGGGGATCACGGGGATCGATCCGGTCAACGTCGGTGGTTTCAGCCTCGCGCAAACCCACTCGCTGTTCGGCCTGCAGTTCCCGTCGGTGTACTCGTACTACTACCTGTTCGTGTTGTGCGCGCTGTTCGTGATCTGGACCTGTACGCGTTTGCAGCACTCGCGGATCGGCCGTGCATGGGCCGCTATTCGTGAAGACGAAATCGCCGCCAAGGCAATGGGCATTAACACCCGTAACGTAAAGCTGCTGGCCTTCGCGATGGGCGCGTCGTTCGGCGGCCTGTCGGGTGCGATGTTCGGTTCGTTCCAGGGCTTCGTGTCACCGGAATCGTTCACGTTCTGGGAATCGGTCGTGGTGCTGGCGTGCGTGGTGCTGGGCGGTATGGGCCACATCCCGGGTGTGATTCTCGGTGCGGTGCTGCTCGCCGTGTTCCCGGAATTCCTGCGCTCGACGATGGGCCCGCTGCAGAACGCGATCTTCGGCCATGAAATCGTCGATACCGAAGTGATCCGTCAGTTGCTGTACGGCCTCGCGATGGTCGTGATCATGCTGTACCGCTCGGAAGGCCTGTGGCCGTCGCCGAAGCACGAAGACAAGATTGCGAAACTGGCGAAGCGCAGCGGCAAGAAGCCGGTGCGGGCGTAAGGGACAGGGAGAAAAATATGAGCGATAACATTCGACTGTCCGTCAAGGGCGTGAACAAGCGCTTCGGCGGCCTGCAGGCACTGTCCGATGTCGGCCTGCAGATCAAGTCGGGCCAGATTTACGGCCTGATCGGCCCGAACGGCGCCGGCAAGACGACCTTCTTCAACGTGATCACGGGTCTGTACACGCCGGATTCGGGCGAGTTCAAGCTCGACGGCACGGAGTACACGCCGACCGCCGTCTATCAGGTGGCGAAGGCGGGGATTGTGCGTACGTTCCAGAACATCCGCCTGTTCGGTGGCATGACCGCACTGGAAAACGTGATGGTGGGGCGTCACGTGCGCACGAAGCATGGTCTGATCGGCGCGGTGTTCCAGACGCCGGCCGAGCGCAAGGAAGAGCGCGAGATCAAGGAATGCGCGATCGAACTGCTGGAATACGTCGGCATTGCGCAGTACGCGGACTACACGTCGCGCAATCTGTCGTACGGTCACCAGCGCCGTCTGGAAATCGCCCGCGCACTGGCAACGGATCCGAAGCTGCTCGCGCTGGATGAACCGGCTGCCGGCATGAACGCAACGGAAAAGGTCGAGCTGACCAAGCTGCTCGACAAGATCCGCAGCGACGGCAAGACGATCCTGCTGATCGAGCACGACGTGAAACTGGTGATGGGTCTGTGCAACCAGATGACGGTGCTCGATTACGGCAAGGTGATTGCCCAGGGTCTGCCGCATGACGTGCAGAAGGACCCGAAGGTGATTGAGGCTTATCTGGGTGCGGGGGTCCACTGATGGCTACGGCAATGTTGAAAATCAAGGGCCTGCAGGTCAATTACGGCGGCATTCAGGCAGTCAAGGGCATCGACCTCGAAGTCGCACAGGGCGAACTGGTCACGCTGATCGGCGCGAACGGCGCGGGCAAGACCACGACGATGAAGGCGATCACGGGTCTGAAGCCGTACTCGGCAGGCGACATCGAGTACATGGGCCAGTCGATCAAGGGCATGCCCGCGCACGAGCTGCTCAAGCGCGGACTGGCGATGGTGCCGGAAGGCCGCGGTATTTTCGCGCGCATGTCGATCGTCGAAAACATGCAGATGGGCGCTTATCTGCGTAACGATACGGACGGCATCAAGGCGGACGTCGATCGCATGTTCGGCTTTTTCCCGCGCCTGAAGGAACGGGCGACGCAGTACGCGGGCACGTTGTCGGGCGGCGAGCAGCAGATGCTGGCGATGGCGCGCGCGATCATCAGCAAGCCGAAGCTGCTGTTGCTCGACGAACCGTCGATGGGGCTGTCGCCGATCATGGTGGAGAAGATCTTCGAAGTGGTGCGTGAGATTTCGAAGGAAGGCATCACCGTGATGCTGGTCGAGCAGAACGCGCGGCTCGCGTTGCAGGCGGCGAATCGCGGCTACGTGATGGATTCGGGTCTGGTCACGATGTCCGGCGACGCGAAGCAGATGCTGGATGATCCGAAGGTGCGGGCGGCTTATCTCGGAGAGTAAGCACTGATCTGACCGTTCTTCAGATGATTTCGATCTCGTAACCTTTGGTCGATTCCGTGCTCCGGATATCTTCTGCGCGGCGGTGCTGTCACCATAGAGTCCGGCCGGACGCTAATGGTAGTACCAATATCGAGTCACGCTATACAACCTCTCACTGATTCTGCCGTTCACTGCCATCCTCACCTTGTGCCGATACACAATCAGTTGTTCTTTTTCAAAGAACTCCTAAGCGGGAGGGCACACAGGTGCTTTGACTTCATTCACGACGAATGACGTGTACATTTCCTTGACGCTAGAGCAGCCGTTAATGTGTTGGCGCGCAAACTCGCCAAATGAAGACAGCGTCTCGGTCACAATTGTCAGTTGATAGTCATACTGTCCCGAGATGTTATAGCAGGCTAATACTTCGGAGAGCGGGCGGACTGCGGCCTCGAACGCTCTCATGTGTTCCATGCTCCTCTGAACCAATGTGACCAGAACCAGTGCAGTCACCTCATAGCCAAGTTGCTTCAGATCGACACGTGCGTGATATCCGGTGATTACGCCGAGCGACTCCAGCCGCTTTACCCGGCGCCAGCACGGAGATGTGCTGAGGTTGATTTTTTCCGATAGTTCAGCACTGGAGAGCCTCGCATCCGCCTGCAAAGCGGCAAGAATTTGCTTGTCTAATCGATCCAATGTTGGTACTGGACGATGCATTTCGTAACTCCATGGATGTGAAATGATTTGTCGCGTGTCGGGCATTATTGCGGAGCCAATTTCAGCAAGCAATACCAACTTATTCCGGGTAGCGTACCAACCAATGCAGCCTGAACCAGATGCAGCACCGGACAGGGCAGGGGCGGTACATGCCGATGTAATGGCTGTGTCACACCGGGAGGGGGCGGGAGGAAGTTCTGGGATGCACAGGCTACGCGCCAGCCGGGTCATGCAGTCAACTAGATTCCGGCATAGGTAACATACCGTTCGCCTCCGACCAGGGCGATCGAGCGGCATGGTGCTCCGACCGTTTCGAACATGGGGAGTTACCGCAGATCGGCGGTTCGTGATCATTCAAGATGCTTGATTAGGGGCCAGCAGGGGGATGGCCCGACTTTTACCTTCCCGCGAAAAGCTCGGCAGTCGACAGCCTTGTATCACCTTCGAACGCTGCCAGCACTTGCTGGTCGATCTCATCCAGCGTCGGCATTGAACGATTCGTTTCGCTGTTCCGGTCGTACGAGCAGATTTGTTGCACGCCAGCCAATATTTGGGTACTAAGAACAGCAAGCAATGCCGGACCGTTTCAGTATTCTCTTGGTGATCGCCATGCATTGCGAAAACGAGTCCAATTCCGCGCCTTTGCAGAGGCTAAGTAGCGTGACAGGTAGTGATAGATGCGCAACAAATTTTCAGCTGTTTGTGGATTTGCTGCGATCGAACATAAATAGGAAAGGTTGGTTATATGAACACGTTGGAATCAAAGAGCAATTTTCAGGATATCTTTCCGATTCAACCGCGAGATACCGTCTCCTCTCTGCCAACCTCGCTAATTAGAGAGGTGGCGGATGGGGCCATGAATCGTTCGGACATTCTGCCATTTTGGTTCGGCGAATCCGATCAGGTGACGCCTGACTTCATTCGGGATGCTGCTATCGAATCATTGCGCTCCGGCGAGACCTTCTATCCACAGAATCTTGGTAGGCCCTATCTTCGATCTGCACTATCGTTATACCTTACGCAACTTCATGGGTGCACGATCGATTCAGATCGACTCGCTGTCGTAAGCGGCGGTATTTCCGGGTTGATGCTTACAGCACAGACCATCATAGAGCCCGGTGACAGAGTAGTGGCTATCACTCCACTTTGGCCGAATATAGCCGAGATACCTAGAATCCTAGGCGCGAACGTCACGAGAGTTCCGCTGTCAGTCGTTAACGGTGCATGGGCGCTCGATGTCAACAAATTGATTTCGGAACTTACTGCCGGAACGAAGGTGCTTTTTATAAATTCGCCAAACAACCCAACCGGATGGATGATGACGGAGCGCGATGTCGACGAGATTTTGGCGCATTGTCGGAAACATGGTATTTGGATTGTTTCGGATGACGTATATCAGCGCCTAGCATACGATCAAGCAGTATTCTATGCCCCATCATTTTTGGATCGATATCAAGATGGAGATCGAATAATCTCGGTAAATAGTTTCTCCAAGTCTTGGTTGATGACGGGTTTTCGGGTTGGATGGGTCGTCGCTCCACCGTCGATTGTAAAGGCGCTAACTAAGATTATTGAATACAACACCTGCTGTATCCTTGAGGCGAGCCAAAGAGCCGCACATTCTGCACTGTTGCGTGGAGAAGATACTGTTCAGTCGTTACGTGCCGATTTACGCTCGAATCGAAAGGTCCTCGTCGACGGATTGTGCGAATTGCCGGGCATAGAAGTGCCGGGGGCAGGCGGGGGCATGTATACATTTTTCAAGATTGCGGGGATATCGGATACAACGGCGTTGGCGAGGAATTTGATCGATGTTTCGGGGCTGGGGCTGGCGCCCGGGGCGGCGTTTGGGCCGGAAGGGAGAGGCTGGCTAAGATGGTGCCATGCCGTATCAGGAGTTAAACTGAGGGAGGGGTTATCTCGGATCACTCGCTTCTTTGAGCACAATCGCATTGTGTGAATGACGGTGAGGTCAATTCGATCACTGGAAGGTCAGAAGCGAATAGTGCGCCTCTACAGGCGAGCGAATTAACGACACTTCGACTTGCACCCGGAGCGTCGCCATGACGCTTCGGTCTATCGTCGTCTGGACTGATGCCGAAATTGTCATTTTCTAAGTGCAATCCGGTATTCTCAGGTACGAACTCGAAGTTTAATAAAAATCAAGGATACCTAATATAATGTGACGGAGCCGTCTTTGTCTTGCTTCGACGATTGTTCACCCAGTCTGGAACATCCGCCTGAAGTCACATTTCTCCTGGGCCAGCGTAGCAATGGACGATATTAGTGTGCTTTTTCGGTCGCTTTTCCAGATGGCGGCATACGTTGCCAGCGGCAGGGCAGGGATCACCGTGAGTTCCTGCAGCGCCCCAGAATCGACCATTGGTGCGAGGCACTTCTTGGGCAAATAGCTGATTCCCATGCCCGAGACCGTGAGTCCGATGATGGCAACCACGCTGTTGCTGAACAGGGTGTTCTCATGGTTCACGCCGATTGAGCGGAGCCAACGGTTATAGAGCTGACCTGTTCCCGAGCGGCCATCCTGAGTCAGCAACCGGTGCGCTGCAAGCTCGTGCATGCGAAGCCGATGTGGCTGGCCGACAAGGCCGGGTTTGCACATCCAGACATTCTCGACCACGCCAACGCGTTTCGACAAGAACCGCTGTTCGTTGAACACATCGGGAACGATCATGAGGTCAATCTCGTCGGCAAGGAGCTTGTCGCGAAGCATGACGCTGACTTCGACGTACGGCTCAATAATCACCCGGGGATATTTGGCCTGGATCGCGCTTACCAGACGCGGTAGCCAGGTCATGGCCGTGAGTTCGGTGACCCCAATCCTGACGTGACGCTCCATGACCTCCGGGCGCTGGAACTGTTCGACCGCTGCATCCCGCTGCTCGAGCAGCCGCTTGGCGAGCAAGAACATCTCCTCGCCCTTTTCCGTCAACCGCGCTGAGCGTAACGAGCGATCGAACAAGGGCGTCTCGAACAGCGCTTCCAGCTCTTGCACCCGCTTGGATACCGCCGACTGCGTGGTATGCATCTTGTTCGCGGCGTGCGCGAACCCGCCTAGTTGCACGACCCAAAAGATTGTCTCCAGTTGCTTGAACGTCATCACGGCCAATCCCTCCGAACCCTCATGTATCGCGTCACGGAATGTATATCGATCGTATTTTGTCGCTTTTTTTGATCAAGGTCGAGTACCAGAATAGCTGCAATTCACTGTCGACTCCCGACGGCGACATAGAACGCGATAAGTGCTGCCGCACAGCTTCTCGCTTATCACCCGCTGCCGCCGAGTTTTCGTTGATCTGTTGCGGTGGCGCCTGGGGCGGCACTTTGTTGACTCACTCCCGGGAGCTCCAGCCTTCCCTGCCCGGTATAGCCGCAAGGCTGCTCGGGCCTCTTTCATGGAGATTTATGTATGTTGCTGACTGAAGAAGAATCCCGGATGTTGGTCGGGGACAGGGGTCCTGCAGTGAAAAAAGCCATGGAGATTCTGGTGGCATTGGGCGAGAGCTTCAGTGCCGCAAGGCTTGTTCCGGTCAACAACGTCCATATGGCGGGTTCTTCGGTGGTGGTCGCCGAGGAAGCCGGCACGAAGTTCGTTGAAGATATCCGAAAGCAAGGCGGCACGTTCGTCACCCGAGTCACTACCAATCCGACCGCTGTCGATCCCACTCAGTGGCAGGACATCGGCATTCCCGAATCGGACAGCGTCCTGCAGACCCGGCTGACCGACGCCTATGCGGGGATGGGGGCTAACACGTGCAATACCTGCATCCCTTACTTGGTGGGAAACACCCCGCGGTTTGGCGAGCACATGGCTTGGGGGGAGTCGTCAGCCGTCGTGTTTGCCAACTCTGTTTGCGGCGCCAGGACCAATCGAGAGGGGGGGCCTAGCGGACTTGCCTCGGCCCTCACCGGCCGCACCCCTGAGTATGGTTTCCATCTGAAGGAAAACCGCTACGGCAAATTCCTGATCAAGGTGGAGACGCCTCTCAATGACATGACTGACTATGGAACGCTCGGATATTTCGCCGGCAAGATCGCGGGACAGGATACGCCGGTATTTACAGGCATTCCTACGGATCCGACCTTAGAACAACTGAAAGCCCTGAGCGCTGCCTTGGCGGCTTCCGGCGCTGTGAGTATGTTCCATGCTGTTGGGGTGACGCCCGAGGCTCCTACGCTAGGCGAGGCGTTTGGTGGACGCGAGCCGGAGAAGATTCTCCTTTTCGGTCAGTCAGAGAAGGAACAGGCAGAGGCTGCGCTGAACAAGGAGTCCTCCAGCCATGTGGACTGGATTCTTGTCGGCTGCCCGAATGCTTCGGTGCAGGAGATCCGCGAAGTCGCTGACGCCTTGCAGGGCAGGAAGGTCCATCGGGACGTCTCCCTATGGGTCACGACGGCCGGCGCGATGTATGCCATGGCTGAGCGCATGGGCTATATCCGGACCATTGAGGACGCTGGTGGCATTGTCGTGCGAGAGACCTGTCCGTTCCTGGCCCGCAGCCGGGTCATCGCTCCAAAGAAGGGATATAGAACGCTGACCACCAACTCGGCGAAGATGGCATTTTATGCTCCCGGTCAATTTGGACTCCCTACCCACTATGGGAATCTGGATCGAGTGATGAAAGCAGCAATCAATGGTGTCTGGAGCTGATCAACATGACGGCAAATCAACTTGTCCTGAAGGGGCGCAAAATCGTCACGGGTAAGGCCAGCGGCGAGGCCGTCGTTACCAAGGAAGCCATTAGTTTTAATGGGGGCGTCGATAATTTCACCGGGTTCGTCACCGAGCCCGGGCACGAACTGGAGGGTGTCAATATTGCCGGGAAAGTCCTGGTGTTCCTCACGGGGAAAGGGTCTACGGGTGGATCGTACAAGATTTACGACATGGTATCGCGCGGGACCGCCCCAGCGGCCTTTATCCAGGCGCATCCAGAGCCCATCACCACGATCGGAGCGATTATCGGAAATATCCCGGTCATCGCTGGCCTGAACCAGGATCCGACGCTTGCAATTTCCAGCGGCGATTTTATCGAGATGGATGCGGATGCGGGCATCGTTTTGGTGACCCCTAAACAGCCGCTGCAAGAAGCCGTACTTCCTGTTCCGGCCGTATAGCAACTGCAGATTCGTTGGCGGTGATCCGACGTCGCCTCTTTCACGTCGCTCTCGCCGCCTGCTCGGCAGTGAGCTTCGTATTCCATGCGAGCCATTGATTTTCGAGAAATCTCGCCAGTCTCGATCTGATACGCGGGCAGATCCTGCGGTGATTTCGTCCTTGGTGGAGGTATTGGCATTCGTCGACGAACGAGAGCGAACTGGCAGATAAGCTTTTACCGGTGCGTGGATATGACGCTCGAGGAGAAAAGCAAGCGCGCGCTGCCAGGCGATCGGCTCGCAGTGATCAAGCTCTGGCAATGAAGCGGCCGCAGATGGCTAAGTTGAAAAGCGAGATAAGCAATTAGAAATTTGCAAATCATTAACGGGAAACGAGAGTTTGTCGAATTTGTTAGGAGATTAACGTGAATGGCCAGCCTTCTTTGCTCGGGCGCCTTGCCGCGCTCGACACCAACACCGTCTCAGACGCACTTGATTTCCTCGGCCTCCCGGGCGCCACGCATGGCCTGCGGCCGCTATGGGACTGCCCGAAGATTGTGGGCCGCGCCAGCACCATCCAGCTCGGTCCCAAAACCGATGCGAAGCCCACGGTGCATCTCATTTCGCCGGTGATCGATGCCGTCACCAGCGACGACCGGGTGCTGGTGATCGCTGGCGGCGTAGATGGCATCTCGTGCTGGGGGGACATTCTGGCTAATGCAGCATGCGCCAAGAAGATCAGAGGTTCCGTTATAGACGGGTACAGCCGCGACATCGAGGGCAGCGAGTCGATCGACTATCCCGTCTATGGACGCGGCGTCACCATGATCAGTGCGCGCAATCGCGTGATCCAGACTGGCTCGGGCGAACCGGTGCGGGTCAGGGGCGCGACGGTGCACCAGGACGACTATGTGATCGCCGACCGCTGCGGCGCAGTGTTCGTGGCAGCTGCACGTATCGAGGAGGTGCTCGAACTCGGCGAACGCATCGCACGCCGCCAGGACGGCATGGTCGCCGCCGTGCGCGCAGGCCGCTCGGTCGCCGAAGTCATGCACGACAAGGAGTTCGAAGCCATCAATCAAGGAGACGCGAAGTGAACACATCCGCTATTAGCGCAGAAGACCAGGAACTGGTCGCCCTGTTCGAGGGGCTGGATACGCCCGGAGTATCCGATGCTATGGACAAGTTGGGTCTGCCCGGCCAATGCATGGGCATCGCTCCGCTCGACAACTACAAGGGCACCATCGTTGGTACCGCATTCACCGTCAAATACGTCTCGGCCACCACACCGGCCGGTTCCGTGGGTGACTTTATCGACGACGTGGCCGAGGGCGACGTCATCGTGATCGACAACGACGGCCGAACTGACTGCACGGTATGGGGCGACATCATGACCCAGTACGCGTGCTTGCGCGGCATCCGTGCGACCGTCATAGATGGGGTGTGCCGCGATGTCTCCACGGCGCTGGGTGATGGATATCCGCTATTTACCAAGGGCCGCTTTATGCGTACCGGCAAGGATCGCGTACAGGTCGAGGCCGTGGGCGTGCCGGTCTCCATCGGCACGGCCCGTGTGACCGCGCGCGACATCGTAGTGGCGGACGCCAACGGCGTCGTGGTGGTACCGCGAGATCGCGCCCGCGAAGTGGCAGACGTGGCGCAGCAAATCGAAGGAGTGGAAGCCGAGATCCGTGCGCAGATTGCGCAAGGTAAGACCCTGGGGCAGGCGCGCAAGGCGCTGGGCTACCACACGTTGCAAAGGAAAGCATAATGTGCGCACTCCACACCTTCAGCGTCGCCACCCTTGAACTCGCTCGCAAATTGGGCTCGTCCACGCTCTACGAGGCTTCAGGCCTGCCGACCAGCGCTGTCGATCCCCTCGTTCGTACCATCTGGCCGGGCGCCTCCGTGGCGGGCCCCGCCTACCCCGTGGAATGTGCTCCGGGCGATAACCTGGCCATCCATATCGCTATGGAGAAGGCGCCGCGCGGAAGCATCCTGGTAGTGTCCACCCACGGCTTCGTTGCTGGCTATTGGGGCGAAGTGCTCACGGTCGCCGCCGAGGCGGCGGGCATTGCTGCCCTGGTAATCGATGGCGGTGTGCGTGACATCGCGGCGCTGACCGCGCGCCATTTCCCGGTGTTCTCGCGCGGGATCTCCGTGCGAGGAACTATCAAGGCCAGCGTTCCGTCGGTGGGGGAATCACTGAGTTTCACCGGCACGCCCGTTGTCCCTGGCGACCTGGTAGTGGCCGACGATGATGGCGTAGTCGTCATTCCCACCACGCATGTCGAGGCGACACTGGCCCTAGGCCAGGCTCGCTTCGACAAGGAAGCGCGGATCATGGACGAACTGCGCCAGGGCCGCACGACCCTTGATCTCCTGGGTTTGTCGCGCTGGAGAGAACGTACTTGACGGCATAAGTCTGCTTGCGGGATCGGATTCCTGCCACGACGTAGGAGGCCGTGAATTGTGAGGCCGCGGGCTCGGCGGCCGGGATAACGGCAATCTCGTTGAGCCTAGGACGAGTAAGTTGGCAACACAGGCCAGATTGCAGTCAGCGTGGTGAACTCGGGCGCCAAACGTGGCTGACGCTTTTCCCGCCAACTTTCTACCTCGCAGCGAATGGTCGAGAGTGCGGAGAATTCACTGTCAGCGCATACGACGGCGATCGATCCACACGGTGAATTTTGACAGCATCACCAGCGAGGTCAAGGTAAGGTGGCGACGCATCACTGCATCCAGTTTCTTGTTGACAACAAATCCCTGGCAGCTGTCCCGGTCTTGTGAGATGCCGAGGCTTTTCTCGCCCTAGATCAGATCAATTCTGGCCTGGCTCGGCTATCTGCGAATACAGACCTCTTTCCGAGGGCTGCAGACCATCTAGAGATTTCCCACGACCTGAATCTGGCATCTCAACGCTTGATGCGCCGTGCCGACCCACAGTTGTGACGGGTTCTGGTGATGGACGAGTACTTGCTGAGCAGCAACAGCCAAAGAATCAAGGTGATCCGCACGTGGCGGGCTAGGCGACGGGAGCCGGCTTCGCGTAGGGGTACGGCCCGCGAGAGGATTGATTTGTCGAACGTGAGAAGCGAGCCTACCGGTCGCTGCGTGAGTGGATGCTTTCATGCGATCCCTAAACCGCGTCCTCATGCTATTCCGCGATAGACGGATCGGAAAATGTCATTCGACCGTCAGACCCACGCATATTTAGAATGACTTATCGAAACCCATGGCGCACAGGGCGCCAAACCGGGATTTCGTTACGCCTACAGGAGACATGGAACATGGCTGTTCAAGGAAATTTGATTGGGGGCGAATGGGTCGGTGGCGATGCGACCTTCAATAGCCTGAATCCGTCGGACGTTCGCGATTGCGTTGGGACTTTTGCACAAGCGGACGCCGGACAGGTGCGGCAGGCCATCGCAGCAGCGCGTGCCGCGCAACCAGGCTGGGCAGCGCAGACGATTCAGACCCGTAGCGATTTTCTGCGGAGAGTAGGGATCGAGCTGGCAACGCGACGGGAAGAGATCGGTGAACTGGTCTCCCGCGAGGGCGGCAAGACGCGAGCTGACGGCATCGGCGAGGTAATGCGTGCGAGCCATGTTTTCCACTTCTTCGCTGGCGAGGCGCTGCGCTATGGTGGCGAGAACTTGCCATCCACGCGCCCGGATATCGGGGTCCAGACCAGCCGGGAACCGGTTGGCGTCATCGGATTGATCACTCCATGGAACTTTCCGATCGCCATCGCCGCCTGGAAGATCGCGCCGGCGCTGGCATTCGGCAACACGGTGGTGCTGAAGCCGTCGGAGGAAACTCCCGGCATTGCCGCTGAGCTGTTCCGCGTAATGGAGCGAAACGGGCTGCCGGCCGGCGTAGCGAATCTGGTCAACGGTGCCGGTCCTGTCACTGGAGCCGCCCTGATGGATGGCATTGACGCGCTGAGCTTTACGGGAAGCGTGCCGACAGGACACCTGCTCGCGCGTGCCGCCGTGGAGAATATGGTTCGCGTTCAACTGGAATTGGGTGGTAAGAACCCGCTCGTGGTGCTTGACGACGCGGATCTCCCCGCGGCCGTAGAGTGCGCATTGAACGGCGCCTACTTCTCCGCTGGGCAGCGTTGCACCGCGTCCAGCCGGCTCATCATCGCGGAGGGCGTGCACGACCGGTTCGTCGAGGCGCTACGGGCGCGCATGCGGTCCTTGAAGATTGGCCATGCCATGAATCACGACACGCAAATCGGGCCCCTGATCAACCAGCGCCAACTTGATATGGTGCAACGCTACATCGAAGCCGGAAAGCGCGAAGGCGCGGAGTTGGTGGAAGGCGGCCAGTTGATCGAACGCGAGACGCCTGGTTTCTACATGCAGCCCGCATTGTTCACGGCAACCCGCAACGACATGCAGATCAACCGCGAGGAGGTCTTCGGCCCATTTGCAGCGGTAATTCGTGTCAAGGACTACGACGAGGCGCTGCATACTGCGAACGACACGGCGTTCGGACTGTCGGCGGGCATCTGCACGACGTCGCACAAGTACGCCACGCATTTCCGCATGAATATCAAAAGTGGGCTGGCAATGGTCAACCTCCCGACGGCTGGGCTTGACTATCACGTTCCGTTGAGTGGCGCCAAGTCTTCGGGCTACGGGCCGTGCGAGCAAGGTAGCTATGCTGCCGACTTCTACACTCGCGTAAAGACTGCCTACGTCGGTCAGTAATCGTCAATCAAAGGAGACATACTCAAATGGACAAGATCGGATTCATCGGCCTGGGTCGCATGGGCAAGCCCATGGCCTCTAATCTCAGCAAGAAAGGGTACGAGCTGGTGGTGCATGACGTGAACGCCGCTGCCGTCGACGAGCTGGTGTCACTGGGCGCACGAAAGGCGGTCAACTTGGCCGAGATCGCGAAGGAATGCGGGATCGTCATCACCATGCTACCGAGTTCCGTGGAGGTTGAGCAGGTGGCGCTGAGTCCAGAGGGAATCTTTCACAACGCAAGGCCGGGCGGGATTCTTCTGGACATGAGCACCATCGATCCGCTTGCGACTGAAC
The DNA here is from genome assembly GCF_058782725.1 of Paraburkholderia sp. FW306-02-B. Classification (NCBI taxonomy): domain Bacteria; kingdom Pseudomonadati; phylum Pseudomonadota; class Betaproteobacteria; order Burkholderiales; family Burkholderiaceae; genus Paraburkholderia; species Paraburkholderia sp. FW306-02-B. Next base: position 2,385,645 of record NZ_JBYSXZ010000002.1, on the reverse strand, counting down.
GCCTCCACGTGGCGGCACAACAACGTGGCCTGTCTGTCGTGGACGCGCCGGTCGGCCGGCTCGCCCAGCACGCTGACCGCGGCGAGTCGCTGTTTATGGTTGGGGCGAGCGATGAGGATTTCAAACGCATCGAACCGCTGCTGTACGCGATGGGAACGACCGTCTACCACTGCGGTGAGGTCGGGGCCGGCGGCCGCACAAAGCTGGTTAACAACTATATGGTGGTTGCACTGTGTCAGATGAACGGTGAGGCGCTGGCGCTGTCCCAGCGCTTCGGCCTGGACATCGCGAAGACACTGCAAGTACTCTTCGGCACCTCCGCGAGTAACGGGCAACTGCGCATGAACTTTCCGAACAAGGTGTTGGTGAATGATACGACGCCGGGTTTCACCATCGACCTAGCGCACAAGGACATGTCACTGGTTCTTGGTGCCGCGCACGCCTTGAAGGTGCCGATGCCCCTGGCGGCCGCGGTCTTCGAATCATTCAGTCTGGCGCGTGCCAGCGAGTATGGTCGCATCGACTTCACTGGTATCGCCGATGCCATCTGCGATCTGGCAAAGATCCCTAGAGCCCGGGTTCCGGAGGGTTGGAAAATCGACTAAGAAGTACTGACCCAACGAATTTTGAAATTACCGCAAGCAGTTAACGCAAGCGGCGGTTTTCATGAGCGCCTCGTGTATGGCCGCGAGGCGTTCGAATCGGGCACGCAAGCGCCTAAAGTTGTGCAGCCGAACAAAGGTGCGCTCGAAAGCCCGCCGGATTCTGCCGCGGCCTCGCCGTGGGACTCACCAGGACGGGGGGCCTGCGTGATGCTGGCGTCAGCATGCAGTGGCCTGCGATATTTGTCGTGGTCGTAGTCCGTGACGAGCCTGCACGGCGACGAGCTGCGACAGCGGCCATCCACGCTCGCCGCGAATGTGCGGGATTGCCAGAACGAGAGGAAGGGTCTGGCCAGTAACTCACGCCCGAGCAGCAACGCATGTCCTGCGAGGATGCATCTCTCAGGGAATGCCGGACAGCAGCTCGAACAGAACGCCGGTCAGCACGATTCATCGCCGCGCGGCTTCCGCCCGGCTTATCGGGCCCGGCGTGGGGCGTGGCTTCGGCGGTGACAAAAGCTGGCTGAATGAACGTCCAAAATCCGTATAGATGAACGCATCCCATTTTGCGCCAGTGTTTCGTGTGTACAGGTAGACAAAACTCTAGTCAAATAACGAATAGGTTGAGAGTGCGATGCGGGTTAGAAGTCCCCACGATTCTTTTTACTAGAGCACCTTCAGTGCCCAAAAAATGGAGACAGCACATGACTGCACCGAACAGACTGCGGCCGCTCGATTGCGCCCAGAGCCTCACTCGAGGCACCCAAGTCCACATCAGTTCGCGCGTGCTTCCTATGGATGCGAAGGGAGATGCGGCATGAGCACCCGAGCAGATAAGAGGGAAAAACTCAGCCCAATGGCACGTCGAGCGCTGGGAGCAGGTATCGTCGGCACGTTGATTGAGTGGTACGACTACGGTTTGTACGGTGCTGCGTCGGCGTTGATATTGCCGAAGCTGTTTTTCCCGAGCAGTGATCCGGAAACGGCAACACTGGCCGCATTCGCCACCTTTGCAGTCGGCTTCTTTGCTCGACCGGTAGGTGGACTTCTGATTGCGAACTTTGGGGATCGTTACGGGCGTAAGCCAGTCCTAGTCGCGACGCTCATACTCATGGGTTTGGCAACAACGTTGATGGGATTGTTGCCCACATTCGAGCGGGCTGGTCATTGGGCAATTGTACTATTAGTAATCCTTCGAATGTTGCAAGGCGCTGGCGCGGGTGCGGAGTTGGCCGGTGCGATGACATTGGTTGCTGAATACGCGCCACCAAGCCGTCGCGCATTTGTCACAGCCATTCCAAACGGTGCGGCGTCTGGTGGTGCACTGCTGTCTACTCTAGCATTCCTTGCTGTGGCTTCTATGCCAGAACAGACTCTGCTTTCGTGGGGCTGGCGAGTCCCGTTCTTACTTTCGGCCATATTATTTTTGGTAGCACTGTTCATCAGGCATCGAATCGAAGAATCTCCTGAGTTTTCGCGTGCACATCAGGCTGCAATAGAGAGAAACGCAAAGAGTCGAGTGCCGTTATTTGAGCTGGTGAAGTCCAAGCCGCGGACTATAGTACTAGGCATGCTTTCTGGAACAGCCCTCAATGTTGTCTTCTACGTTCTGGTGGCCTTCTCCATGTCTTACATGACAACACGCTTGGGAATTTCAAGAGCGGACTCTTTGGTTGCCATGGCCGTAACGACATTGGTTGGATTTGCCTCAGCTCCGATCATGGGCAATATCGCTGACCATATCGGGGCTGGCAATTCGTATCGCATCGGTGCATTCATGCTAGTGGTGGCAGGATTTCCGCTTTTTATCGCGATGCAAAGTGCCAATCTGCTTATCATCACTTCGGCGATGGCACTTTGTGCCTTCTTTGTCTATGGACCGATCATCGCAGGTCAAGGCGCCTTTCTATCGAACCTGTTCCCTACTGAGCTTCGCTTCACCGGCATTGCTGTGACACGAGAATTCAATTCAATTTTCGTTGCAGGCCCGACTCCCTTCATTGCGGCATATCTCGTCCAAGTACAAAACGGAAAGCCTTGGCTGGTATCCACCTATATGTGCGTGGGTGGCCTGATTTCCGTTATTTCCATCTCTCTGCTCATGCGCGACGCGCGACATACCTCAGCGTTGAGTCAGAAGCAAAAAGCCAAAGCCGAATTTCAATCAACCAACCGATAGAGATATTAAGAATGAATACGATGTGTATTGTTTCCACAACTGTCGTCGATTTGGAGGCTAAACACAGCGATATCGTCTTCAGCCTTGAAAATAGGCAACGTACCTTTCAGGAGCAGCTCGCACACGCACGTTGTCAAGGTTCGGCAGAAACCACCACTTAGATTGCGGCTCGATCCTTTCACCTCTCTACAGGTCAGAATCCATCGGCTTCGGTAACCTATGGCGCCGGCTTCAGCCAACGGAACGGACTGCCGTTGTTGGCAGAAGCCGACTTTGTTCGGGAATCGAAGATAGCAGCAATGGTACATCGAGTGGGCGGCTACCGATTTGATCGCAGGTTTCCCGATAAAATCCAACCTGGAAACGAATCGGCGGAGCCTGGACACCGCTTGGTTCGCTTCGGCCCCGCGCCCGCAACCTAGTCGCCTATCCACGTCGCTTCGCGCCAGTCGTCGGTCGCCGCACATACGCGCACACTTGCTACGAGGAGGTCCGTGGCATTCCGTGCGGCGGGCGTCGCGCCGCGTGTCGTGGGGCGCGCCAGCACGATGCGGCGCGCGAACGCCGGGTCGTCGATCGGTGCCGCGCAGAACGCGCCTGTAGTGAGTTCCTGGCGCGCGGCAACGCGCGGCATGATGCCCCGCCCATATCCCTCGGCGATTAGAACCTTCTGCACGGCCATGGTGTTGGCTTCGTCTGCGGTGGCGATCGTCACGCCCGCCGCCTTGCAACGCCTCTCGACCAGCAGTCGCAGACGATGCGGGTATCCTGGCAAGATCAAGGGCGTACGTCCGAGTTCCCGAAGCGGCACGGGCGCGTCTTCGCGCAGGTCGCCTGCGCCGCTCGCCACGAGGCTCAATGGCTCGATGACGAGATCCTTGATATCGATGCCGGGTGTCGGGTCGGGCTGATAAAGCAGCGCGACATCTATTTCGCCCGTCTCTAGCCAACGCGTCAGATGGTCCGTGTAGCCGACCGAAAACGTCGCACGGACCGCAGGATAGTGCGCGTGCAACAGCCGCAGGAATTCCGACACGATGATCTCGCAACTACTAGGCAGCAACCCGATACATATAGCGCCCGCCACCTGGCCCGGGACAGGGCGAATTTCGCTTTGCGCCTGATTGATTTCCTGCAGCGCGCGCCGCGCGTGTTCGAGAAAGATGCGCCCCGCGTCAGTTAATTGCATCCCAGTGCGGTCGCGGTCGAACAACGGCACCCCAATTTCTCCTTCTAGCAGCTTCAATTGCCGCGACACGGCCGATTGCACAATATGCAGCAGCTCCGCTGCGCGGGTTGTGCTTCGCGTGTCGGCGACGGCGAGAAAGGTGCGAATCTGGCGGAAATCCATGCTTCTCCTACTGGTGTCAGCGCTCGTGAATGAAGATGCTAAACCGACATGCCTTGATCTGTTTAAGTCATTCGACAATAAATTTCCATCTATTTTAAGATCAACGCAAGCGCGGTTCGCAGCACGCACTTCACTGCCTGATGTTGCTGCTTTCAACGGGCGAATACCAGTACGATTAAAACATGAAGGAGACACGATGCAACAGAAATCCGCCCGCCTGCGGCGCATCCAATGGATCGCCATCACGTTCCTGATGTTGGCAGGAATCGTCAATTACCTCGATCGCAGCACACTCTCGATTGCCAATCATTCGGTTTCTCATGAGTTGGGATTGAACGCCGCGCAAATGGGCATGTTGCTCTCGGCGTTTTCGTTTGCCTACGCACTCGTTCAGTTACCCACGGGTGTGTTGCTGGACCGTTTCGGCGCGCGGATCATGCTCGGGCTTGGGATGTTCCTTTGGTCGCTCGCGCAATTCGCCGGCGGTTTCGTTAATACCTTGCAGCAGTTCCTGGTCGCGCGCGTCTGTCTTGGCGTGGGCGAAGCACCGCAATTTCCGGCTGGCGCAAAGGTGGTAAACGAATGGTTCGCGCTTCGCGAGCGCGGACGTCCAACCGGTATCTTCATCGCGTCTTCGACGATCGGCCCCGGTCTCGCGCCGCCGATTCTGACTATGCTGATGCTGGCATTCGGATGGCGCAGCATGTTCGCCATCATGGGCGGGCTCGGCGTCGCAGTTGCGCTCGCGTGGTATGGTATCTATCGCAATCGCGCCGAAATCTCGCTCACGCGCGATGAGGTGGCGCATCTGGAAGAGGGCGATGTGACGGCGGAGCAGGAGAGCAAGCTGACGTTCGCTGAATGGCGCCGTGTTTTCGCCTATCCGATCACGTGGGGCATGATCTTCGGCTATAGTGGGGTCATTTATATGATCTGGCTTTTCCTGACGTGGCTGCCCGCGTATCTCGAACATGAGCGGCACCTGAGCATCGCGAACACGGGGTGGGTCGTGGCGATTCCTTATCTGTTTGGCACCATTGGCATGGTGGGCAGTGGCTTCGTGTGCGATGGCCTGCTCCGGCGCGGCGCCTCCGCGATCACCAGCCGCAAGTGGCCAATCTGCGTCGGCATGGTCGGTGCCGCACTCTTCACCGTGCCGGCGGCTTACACACCGAATTTGCCCCTCGCAATCGCATTCATTTCGTCGGCCATGGTGTGCCTGAATCTCGCGTCGGGCGCCGCGTGGTCGCTCGTCAGCGTAATTGTGCCGCGCAGGCTTGTCGCCTCGATGGGAAGTATTCAGAACTTCGGTGGCTATATCGGCGGCTCGTTCGCACCCGTGATTACAGGGTTGATCGTCGACCACACGGGTTCGTTCGTCAATGCGTTTCTGGTCAGTGCGTTCCTCGCGCTCGGCTCAGCGCTGATCTATCTGGTGTTCGTGCGTGGCGAATTTGGCGAATATGACGTTGTGGAAAAGCCCGTTGCTGCAGCATGAATCTCGGGTTGGCTGTGGTGCAAATAGCGACCAACGAATGAGTTGGGGTGTCGTGCTGACCGATGTGGAACATCGTTTATCTGGTGTGCTCGGTCAACACGCTGCGCGCACGGGGTCGTCACACCGACGAGGCGCTGCTCAAGCACGTGGCGCTGGTTCACCGGAACCACGTTGGATGTTGCGCGGACAAGCGCCCCGGGCTTGCGACACGCGAGATTCGTTCTTCTGTTTGGGGCCAGCTTGAAAGCCGCTTTTCTCGATGTTTGCGCCTGAATATTCGCCGTCGGAGCCGATCTCCGCGTCGTTGCCGGCGACATACGTGAAGCCTTCCGAGACGATAGCGAAGGGGAAAGTACGCATATCGCTTGCGAGCCTGTATCGATCCGTAGCGTACAAGTTTTAGTGCGTTGTGCCGCTAGGTCCGAGCAGCAGCCGCGAATTTCCTGCGTGGCAATTCGTTGACCCGGCTCCTGAACTGCTGTAGGCCATCCTTCTCGCCCTCCAGAGCGTTGAGAACAGAAGTCCATCCGTTTCCCGATGACCTCGCTCGAGCGCTGGGCCTATGATCTTCCCTGTTCCGAACATGTTACTGCCGCCAGCGTCGCGGCGTAGGCGAGCGGTCCACCGCTGAATTGTGCGTTTTGCCGTGCATGCAACGCGGTATTCCGCATCTTTAGGCTGCACCTAATCCCCGCTTTCGAACAATCAAATTCCAACCTGTTTTTGGTGTCGGCAACCTGCGTCCTACCTCGTGAACGAACGCGAGGCGACACTCAGGAACGATAGCCGAGACCTGTTCGTTCCTGCATCGAAGCCTGCTCTTGGAGATGGTTATGAACGGCCGGAAAGGATTGGTTAAATTAGGTGCGGCACTCAGCATGGGCGGAATCGCTCTGGCCTGCTCGGCCACTGCGGACGCAAGCGTTGTGGTGGGAGTGGCGGGTCCGATGACGGGGGAGTACGCGTCGGGGGGCGACCAGTTTCGCAAAGGTGCGGAACAGGCGGTGAAAGACATCAATGCGGCAGGTGGTTTGCTCGGGCAGCAACTCGACCTGGTCGTCGGCGATGACGTTTGTGATCCCAAGCAGGCGGTTTCCGTCGCCAACAGTTTCGTCAACAAGAAGGTGGCGTTCGTCGATGGCCACTGGTGCTCCAGTTCCACGTTGCCCGCGTCAGATGTCTACAACGACGCGCAGATTCCGCAGGTGACTGTGTCGACCAACCCCAAAATTACGGAGCGCGGCATTAAGGGAATTTTCCGTATCACGGGCAGGGACGACCAGCAGGGACAGGTCGCGGCGGACTATATCGCCGCGAACTTCAAGGGCAAGAAAATCGCCGTCATTGATGACAAGACGGCGTATGGCGGCGGTCTGGCGGACGAGATTGCAAAAGATCTGGCGGCGAAGCAGACACCCGTGGCGCTGCGCCAGTCGATCACGGCCGGTGAAAAGGACTACTCCGGTTTGATCAGCAAACTGAAGGCGAACGGCATTCAGATTCTTGCTTACGGCGGCTACTACCAGGAAGTCGCACTGATTCTGCGGCAGGCGGCGCAGGCAGGGCTCAACGTGACGGTCCTCGGCGGCGACACGCTGACGAACAATGAACTGGTGACTGCCGCAGGGCCGGAAATCAATAAGGTCCTGTTCACCTTCCCGCCCGACCCGCGTAAGAGTGCCGCAGCCGCAAAGGTGGTGGCGGCCTTTCGCGCGCAGAAGATCGAGCCGGAAGGCTACATGCTGTACTCGTACGCCGCCATGCAGGTTTTTGCAGAGGCTGCGAAGAAAGCCAACTCCACGGACTATGCGGCGATCGTGAAGCAGCTTCACAACGCATCGTTCAGCACGGTAGTCGGCCAGGTGGATTTCGACGCGAAAGGCGATCTGAAGAGCCCCGGCTATGTGGTCTACCGCTGGAAAGGCAACAACTACGACTATGTAAAGTGATACGTCCTGTCCAGTCTATGTAGTGAGGAAAGAGGCGGCACGTCGTTCTACTGCGCCGCCTCTGCAGCAGATTCACCGGAGAGGACATGAGCCAGGCACTGCAACAACTGATTAATGGGCTGACCTTGGGCGCTGTCTATGGCCTGATCGCGATCGGCTACACGATGGTCTACGGCATTATCGGCATGATCAATTTCGCTCACGGCGATATTTACATGGTGAGCGCGTTCATCGCCGTGACCTGCTTCACGCTGCTTGCAGGCAGCGGGATCTCGTCTGTCGTGGCGAGCATTGCAATTACGCTGATCGTATCGATCGCACTGACGTCCGTATTCGGCTGGACCGTCGAACGTGTCGGTTATCGGCCACTCCGCGGGTCCAATCGTCTCGCGCCACTGATCTCGTCAATCGGGATTTCCATCTTCCTGCAGAACATGGTTCAGCTTACTCAAGGCGCACGAGTCAAGTCTATCCAGCCGCTCGTGACGGGAGGCGTGAACCTTTTCTCCGGTCAACAATTTCATGGGCCATACGTCTCGTATGTGCAAATCCTCATTGTTTCGGTGACGATTCTGCTGATGTGCGCCTTCACGCTATTCATCAATAAAACCCCTTTCGGCAGACAGCAGCGAGCTTGTGAACAGGATCAGCGGATGATGCAGTTCCTCGGCTACAACGTCAATCGGATCATCGCCCTGACGTTCATGATTGGCGCCGCACTGGCGGCCGTCGCAGGCGTCATGGTGACGCTCTACTACGGTGTGATCGATTTCTCGATCGGATTCGAGGCGGGTATCAAGGCGTTTACCGCAGCCGTGCTCGGCGGAATTGGCTCGATTCCCGGGGCAATGCTGGGCGGTGTGATCATCGGTTTGATCGAAGCACTCTGGGCTGCCTACCTCTCGCCCGAATACAAGGATGTGGCCACATTCGTGATTCTGATTGTGGTCTTGATGTTCCGTCCATCCGGGCTTCTCGGCCGACCCGAAGTGGAGAAGGTGTGATGAGTTCGACAGTCATGCAAGAAACGAATCTACATTTTCGCGTCAGGGATGCACTTGGCGCGGCGCTGGTAGCGGGGCTCGTCGGCTTGCCCATGCTGGGTTTGACGACGCGAGATGGCAGCAATGGTCTCGAGGTTCAGACGCGATGGGCGCTGCTGGCGGCTTTCATCGCGATCGCATTTGCCGGGCGCATCGTCATGCAGCTTTTGCTGCAGCGTTTTAGTCTTTTTTCAAAGCGCCGGTCGCGCGCCAGACCCGCTCCTCAAGTCGCGGGTAACGGCTCGCTTGTCTGGGCCGGCGCCGGATGCGTGGCGTTCGCCGTGCTGTTGCCTGCGTTGTTCGCTGGAAACCGCTACGTCGTCGATACAGCGACGACCGTACTGATCTACGTCATGCTTGGCTGGGGCCTGAATGTCGTTGTCGGTCTGGCGGGGCTGCTGGACCTCGGTTATGTCGCGTTCTATGCGGTAGGCGCGTACACATACGGCCTGTTGTCGACGCATTTCGGCTTTGGTTTCTGGCAGTGTTTGCCGATCGCCGGCGGCCTCGCTGCGGCGTTCGGCATGTTGCTTGGTTACCCGACCCTGCGGCTGAGAGGTGATTATCTGGCCATCGTCACGCTCGGATTCGGGGAAATCATACGGTTGATACTCGTGAATTGGGGCGACGTGACAGGCGGACCCAACGGCGTCTCGTCCATTCCGAAGCCGACCTTCTTCGGGCTCCCCATGCAGGCATCTGGCGACGGTCCGACCTTCGCGACCGTGTTCGGCCTTGATTACTCGCCCGGCCAGCGAGTCGTCTTTCTGTACTACCTGATTCTCGCACTCGCGCTCCTGACGAACCTTCTCGTCTCGCGACTCAGAAGGCTGCCCGTTGGACGTGCGTGGGAAGCGGTGCGCGAAGACGAGATCGCCTGCAAAGCAATGGGGATCAATGTGACGAATGTGAAACTGTCAGCCTTTGCGACTGGCGCAATGCTGGCCGGATTCGCCGGCGTGTTCTTCGCCGCACGGCAGGGTTTCATTTCGCCAGAGAGCTTCACCTTTTCGGAGTCCGCCACGATTCTCGCGATCGTGGTGCTCGGCGGTATGGGGAGCCAGCTCGGCGTCGTCCTTGCGGCAGCCTTGCTGGTGATTTTGCCCGAGTTAGGGCGTGATTTCTCCGAGTACAGAATGCTGCTTTTCGGTGTTGCAATGGTCTTTATCATGGTCGTGCGGCCAGGCGGTCTGATCAGCCATCGCCGTGCGACTGTCAGCGCGCCTGGCGTGGAGGCAAAACGATGAACGCCTCCACTTCGCTGCTCAGCGTTGAGAATCTGACGATGCAGTTTGGCGGACTTCGTGCGATCGAAGACCTGTCCATGACGGCGCGCGCAGGAGAGGTGACGTCGGTGATCGGGCCGAACGGAGCCGGAAAGACGACGTTTTTTAACTGCCTGACGGGCTTCTACAAGCCGACCAAAGGCGCCATCACGTTGGGGCATCCCCGTCATGGGACGCTTCGGCTGGATGCGATGAAGAATGTCGACGTGGCGCGGATTGGCCAGGTCGTCCGGACGTTCCAGAACATACGGCTGTTCCCGCGCATGACCGTGCTCGAAAACCTGATGATCGCCCAGCACAATGTGTTGCAGGACGCGTCCAGGTTCTCGATTGCTGGCGCACTCAATGCGCGGTCGTTTCGACGCGCGAACGACAAGGCGATAGAAAACGCTTTGATGTGGCTCGAGCGATTAAGCGTTCGAGATATCGCCAACAAACCTGCCGGCGACATGCCTTATGGGGTGCAGCGTCGCGTCGAGATCGCGCGCGCGATGTGCGCAGATCCCATTCTGCTGTGTCTGGATGAGCCGGCTGCCGGCCTCAATCCGCGCGAGTCGGCAGAACTCACCGCGTTGTTGACCTCGCTCGCCAGGGAGCAGGGCATCGGCATATTGTTGATCGAACACGATATGAGCGTCGTCATGAAGGTTTCAGACCATATTGTCGTGCTCAATCACGGGAAGAAAATTGCAGAAGGCTTGCCTGCTGACATCAAGGTGAATCCTGAGGTGATCAGCGCATACCTCGGCGAGGACGACGAGACGTCGTCACTCGGTGAAGCAACGCAGGAGAAGTCAGCTCATGCTTAAGATTACCGAACTCAGTGCCCACTATGGCAGCGTCCAGGCGCTGCGCGGGGTGAGCCTTGGCGTGAAGACTGGCGAGATCGTCACGTTGATCGGTGCGAACGGCGCAGGCAAGTCGACGCTGATGAATACCATTTTCGGCTATCCACGGGCCAGTGGCGGCACGGTCGAATTCGACGGACAGAATATTTCGAAACTGCCTTCGCATGCGATCGGCAAACTCGATATTGCGGTTGTGCCCGAAGGGCGCCGTATCTTTCAGCGGATGACCGTGCTCGAGAATCTCCTGATGGGCGATACGTCGGGCAACCGCAGGACCGCGGATGATCTCGAGCGCATGTACGAGATGTTCCCGATCCTGAGAAGCAGAGCCTCGCAGCGTGCCGGCACGCTGTCGGGAGGGGAGCAGCAGATGCTCGCGATAGGACGCGCATTGATGTCACAGCCGAGATTGCTCCTGCTCGATGAGCCGTCGCTCGGTCTCGCGCCGATCTTCATCAAGAAGATTTTTTCGGTTATCAAAGAGTTGAACGAGCAGATCGGGATGACGATTCTGCTTGTCGAACAGAACGCTCATCACGCGCTGCGTGTGGCGCATCGAGGGTATGTTCTCCAGCACGGGCAGATTGCCCTCGAGGGGAGCGGTGCTGAGTTGCTGGCGAACCCTGCTGTGCGGGCGGCGTATCTGGAGGGCGACTCCGCTCAATTGGATGCGGCCTGAACGGTGATCTGGAGGGCGCGGGGTGCTCGCCCCCGCTTTTCGAGGTTAGAGGCAGGAGAATTGCGGCAATTCTCCGCAGAGGATGGTGCTCTATAGGTGAGTTGAGCACCATTGCGGAAAAGGGTTGTCCGGCCTGCGTAGGGGCGCCTGCCCTCAAGAAATGTGCAGAATTCCGCGAAAACTAGCCGAGCCCTCTCAAGACCGGAATTCCGCAAAGATCCAGAATGCTGTAAACCGAACCGATCGCTGCCACGGGGATTGCGTTCCAGAATGGGATGCGATCCCTGAGCCTGCCTGCTGGGATTCCACGGGATGATGGCGGCATATACGGAACGAATTCAAGCGTAGGCCACCAGCGCGGCACGCTCAATAAACTGGTTTTTATGGAGTTTTCGCATGAAAGTGCTCATCGTTTTCGCTCACCCCGAACCCAAGTCGTTCAACGGTGCGCTGAAAGACACGGCTGTCTCGACCCTGAAAGCGCAGGGGCACGAGGTTCAGGTAACCGACCTGTATCAACTGAAGTGGCGGCCCGAACTCGGCGTCGAAGACTTCGTGGGTGAGCGTCTCAATCCTGACTTCCTCGATCTCTCGGCGGAACAGGAACATATGTTCGGGATGTCCACGAAACCGACGCCTGACGTCTACGCCGAGCAGCAGAAGGTGCTCTGGTCCGATCTGATCATCTTCCAGTATCCGATGTGGTGGTTTGGGATGCCGGCGATTCTGAAGGGCTGGGTGGATCGCGTGATGACCCGCGGATTCGCCTACGCGACCGGGCGAAAATACGAGACCGGTATGTTCAAGGGCCGCAAGGCGATGGTCTCGACCACGACGGGAACGGCCGCGAGCCTTTACGAGCCGGACGGTGTCGACGGTGATATCAATCACATTCTCTGGCCGATCCACAACGGGATCTTCAATTACCTTGGCTTCGATGTGCTGCCGTCGCATGTGTCGTGGATGCCTGGCCGTGTGAGCGCCGAGGAGCGGCAAGCGTACCTCGACTCCTACGCAGAGCGGTTGCGTGCGCTCGAGAGCACGGAGCCCTTGTTCTTCCATCCCTTTGCGGACTTCGGTCCTGACCAACGTCTGAAGCCAGGTGTCGTGGCCCGTTCCGGCTTCCAATGGAACCCGGCCCTCGGCCAGTCGCATGACGATGCGGCAGAAATGTACACGCCGAAGAAGATTGCGAAGGCGGGATGATCCGGTGTGACGTCGGGCCGCAGCCGCTGTCGAAAGCTTCTGTGGCCCAGCATCGAAACTGACCAGGAGTGAAACGCATGATGGAAAAGCTGCCCATGTTTCAGAAGCTGCACCACGTCTGCATCGTGGTTCGTGACATTGAGAAGGCCGTGAAGTATTACGAGTCGATGGGAGTCGGTCCGTGGACAGATTTCCCGCCGATGGATGCGTACGAACTGGACGGCTACGATCGTCCAGCCTTTCTGAAGATGCGTTATAAGTTCGCGAACATCGACAACGCCCAGTTGCAGCTCTGCCAGCCGGGAGACGGAGATACACCGCAACGACGTTTCCTGGAGTCGCGCGGCGAGGGTGTTTTTCATCTCGGCTTCTCTGTCGAGAGCTGTGACAAGGCGGAGGAACAGGCAGCGAGCGCCGGACTGGATGTCCTGGCACGCGGGCGTCTCGATGATCGAAGCGGCTTCACGTACTTCAAGACGGTCAACGAAGGCGCTGGGGTCACGTTGGAGGTCCGGGCGCCGAGTACCAAGGCAACTCAAGGCATCAAGTCCTGATACGCTTGCAAAGCGCTTCCCAGAATTCTTCTTCGCACCCGACAAGACAGTTCTAACAGCGCCGGGCAATCATTGCCCGGCGAGCAGTTCCTGTGATTCACCATCGAGGTGATCCCCCGGAAGCCACTCGGCGGTCGGGGGCAATGCCGCGGCCGTGAACGCGAAGCGTTGTGCAAGGCAACGCGTGATCCTTTCGTTATCCCAGTCGCCCTAACCCTGACCGAACTCAGAACTGCCCCGCGGCATACCGCGGGGCATCGTCATTTTTATCTCATGACGAACGGGTTTGCAGTCTTGACCCCCGTATTGATCCAGACGCTCTTCGTTTGCAGATACTCGCGGATCGCGTCGATACCGTTCTCGCGGCCAAGTCCCGAATCCTTGTAGCCGCCGAACGGCGACATGTAGCTGACCGCGCGATAGCTATTCACCCAGACCATGCCGGCCTGCAGCTTTTCGGCGACACGAATGGACCGCCCGATATCCTTCGTCCAGACACCTGAGCCCAGACCGAAGCGCACGTCATTGGCCAGTGCAACCGCCTCGTCTTCGTCTTTAAACTTGATGATCGACAGGATGGGACCAAAGACTTCTTCCTGGGCGATCCGCATCCTATTGTTGACGTCACCGAAAATGGTTGGCTCGACGAACCACCCATTATCGCATTCCGGTGCACTGCCAGGCTGCCCACCGAGCAGCAACGTTGCGCCTTCCTGCTTCGCGGTTTCAATGTAAGACAGGACTTTCTGGTATTGAGGACGCGTCGTTACCGGCCCGACCTGTGTATCCATACTTGACGGGTCGCCCATTTTTGCGGTCCGTGCCAGCGTCAGGAGTTTGTCGACGAACGTGTCGTAGATGCTTTCTTGCAACAACAGCCGGGAACCGGCAATACAAGTCTGGCCGGTCGCGGCGAAGATGCCTGAAACCGCGCCATTCACTGCGTCTTCCAGATCGGCATCCTCAAACACGATGTTGGGTGACTTTCCACCGAGTTCGAGACTAACGTGTTTGAACTGACGCGCTGCTGCCTCGTTGATCGCGCGCCCTGTGGAGTCTGCGCCGGTGAACGTGATCTTCTTGACTAGTGGGTGTTCCACCAGAGGCGAGCCGACGTCCGCACCGAACCCGGTCACGACGTTCACGACTCCCGGCGGAAAGCCGGCCTCGGTGAAGAGCTTCGCAAACTCAATCGTGGACGCCGAAGTGAACTCGGACGGTTTGATCACAACCGTGCAACCTGCGGCCAACGCGGGCGCAATCTTCCATGTGGCTAGCAAAAGCGGAGAATTCCACGGCGTGATGGCGGCTACGACACCCATCGGTTCATTGCGCGTGAAGTTGAAGTATCCCTTCTTGTCGAGCGGAATGACGGCGCCCTGAATCTTGTCCGCCAGACCGCCAAAATAGTAATACCACTGGGGCAAATACTGGCACTGCCCGAGCATCTCCGCCATGAGCTTGCCGTTGTCCCGAACTTCGAGCTCGGCAAGCCGCCTGGCGTCCCGCGCGATCAGGTCGCCGACCCGATGAAGCAGCAGGCCTCGCTGGCTCGGTGACATCTGTGACCATGGTCCTGTGCTGAATGCGGTATGCGCCGCTTGCACCGCCCGATCGACGTCGGTCCCGTTGCCTTTTGCAATCTGCGCCCAGGTTTCTCCCGTGAACGGATTTTCCGTATCGAACCATTCGCCCGAAGCTGGTTGGCATGATTCGCCGTTGATATACATCTGAAATCGTTGCATGACTCTCGTCTCCAATTGATCTTCAATCAGGCGCCAACGGGCAGACGTCGCTGGGACTCAGCCAGGATTTCCTGCGCCTTCAAAATGACCGGCCTGTCTACCATGCGACCGTCCACAGCAACGGCCGCGCCGTGGGATGCTGCTGCGCCTTCGACAACCCGGTGCGCCCATTCGACATCTTTCTCGCTGGGGATGAACGCGGCATTGACTGCGGTCACCTGCCTGGGATGAATACAAAGCTTGGCGCCGAAGCCGAGCCGCCTTGCACGGATCGTGTCGCGGGTGATCTGTTCGGGATCGTCGAGTGTGGTGCTGACCCCGTCTACCGGCGGCAGCAGGTTGCCGATGCGAGAGGCGAAGACGATCTGTGAGCGGAAGTACAGAAGCTGCTCATCGTCGCCGTCAATTCCGAGGTCGAGCTGGAAATCCACATTGCCGAATACGAGTCGGGTGGTCAGCCGGTGTTGGGCGATAGCGACCACATTCCGAAAACCCTGAGCGGTCTCGATCATCGGCAGGATGTCGGTCGGCTTGCCCGCGAACTCGCACAGGAAGATATCGTCGATGCGTTCCGTCTTGGGCAGCATGACGGCGGCGACGGATGGTGCACGACATACGGCGATGTCGTCGCGAAACCACTCGCTGTTCACATCATTTACCCGCACTGCCACCGGCGTACTGTTTGTCGAAAGCCACTCGGCGAGGGCCGCCCGCGCGATCTTCTTCTCAGTAGGAGGCACTGCATCTTCCAGATCGATAACGACCACATCGACACCCGACGCAGCCGCCTTGGCGAACCTGTCCGGTCGGTTGCCGGGAACGAAGAGATAGGAGCGGGGTGCAAGGTCAGCCATGTTGGGCCTCCAGTTTCGATTCGGGGAGCAGTTTGGGTACGACGGTTGCATCGGTAATCGTCCATACCGATGTGATTGAGCGCTTGAGTTCGTCTTCGGTGGCCGCATTGCCATACAAACCCAGCGTCATCGTTTTGTGCTCGAGTTCAGCGCGCGTGAGCGTATTGCCCGGATCGCCCTTGGGATCATCCACGCGGCCCTCGAAGGTGCGGCCATCCTTCGTCTGAACGATGACCTTCCCAATCCAACGTGACGGATAGGCCGTATCGACTTCAGGGTCGAGCACCATCGAGACTTTCTTGCAGAAGTGCGCGATCCTGCTTTCCTTGTAATGGCCGTCGAACTCACGCACACCCGCGTGGCCGAATTCCGCTACCAGAGCGAGCACGGTGCCCATGGAGAACTTTGCCTGATGGACCGTCTGAGGATCGGTTACCGGTCCAAGGACATCAATCGCAGCCTGGTGAACATGGGTCACCACCGTCTCGATGTCATCCGGCACGAGCTTCTCGCGCTGAATAACCTGCAGCAGAGCATCGGCCGCCGGATGAGTGTGCCGGCAGGAAGCGTGATACTTGAAAGACGTTTCGATCAGCGCCCATCGCTTGCCGAGGGCTTCGGCGAGTTTGTCCGGATGCGTTTGCGTGGACATGCCGGCTCCCATACCTTTCGCGCCCTCGAAGATGTCCTTCGCACCGGTGAAGCCGTCGGCCGCCAGGTAGGCAGCGAGAAGACCGTTCGCTGCGGCCTTGGCCGTGTGGAGTTGCTTGGAGTCTGCGGCGTCTTTCAAAAATTCCCAGAGTCCGGCTGCCTGGGTGCCGGCGGAGCCAAACGCATTCACCATCTGCTCGTCGCTCAATCGCAAAAGATTACCGACTGATGCTGCAGCCGCGATCGTCCCGACCGTACCGGTGGTATGAAAAATCTTGTAGTGCGACCGGCCGACGAATTCACCAACACGGATGCCCACTTCATAGCCTGCGACAGACGCTGCGATGAACTCTTTGCCACTTCTGCCAAGCGCTTGTGCGGCGGCCCACGCTGCGGGGAAGACGACGGTTGCCGGATGCAGGACCGAACTGTTGTGAAGGTCGTCCTGTTCAGCGAAGTGCGATGCTGCGGCGTTGATCATCGCCGCGAAGAGCGGGCTGGTCGTTCGGCGGGAGATCAGTACTTCGCAGGGACCGGACTGCGGCCCGAAATCGAATGCGTGCTTCTGGATCGACTCGACGGGTCGCGCTTCGCGGCCAGCCAGTGCTGATCCGAACCAGTCAAGGAAGAGGTCTTCCGTGCGTGCCACCACGTCCTTGGGGATCTGTTCAAACTTGAGATTGGCCGCAAACGAAGCAAGAATCTGGGTGTTGCTCATAACAGGCTTACCTTAACTGGGGGAGTTAGATCACGGCCGCTTCACGAAGCTCGCGGATGGCATGGGTCGAAAAGCCCAGTTCACTCAAAAGGGCTTCGGTGTGCTGGCCTAACGCGGGCACGGCGTCCAGTCGAACATCGGATGCTGTACTCATGCCTGGCGGCAGCAGGGCGGGAATGGAACCGGCAGGTGAGTCGATGTTCACCCAGCGATTGCGTTCCTTAAGCTGTGGATGCGACCACACGTCAGGCATATCATTCATTCGCGCATTGGCGATCTGCGCGCTATCCAGCCGACTGATGACTTCTTCCGAAGTCAGTTTGCTGAATGCGGCGACAATGATTTCGCGCAGTTCCTCGCGCGCTGCTACACGCTTCGAGTTGGAACTGAAACGAGGATCGATGGCGAGCTCGGGTTCCAGCAGAACCTGTGAGCAGAAGACACCCCATTCACGTTCGTTCTGCAATCCCAGCATGACTGTCTTTGCATCGCCGGCGGGGAAGGGGCCATAGGGGTAGATGGTCGCGTGAGCGGCGCCGGCACGAGGTGGCGGGGATGCGCCATCGAACGCGTAGTAGAGGGGGTACGTCATCCACTCCACCATGCTCTCGAGCATCGAGACATCGATTTCCCGTCCCACGCCGGTCTTCGATCGTTGCAGAAGCGCGGCGAGGATGTTCGTGTAGGCGTACATCCCTGCAGCGATGTCAGCAATGGAGCAGCCGGCTTTTGCCGGTGAGTCCGGGCCACCGGTAATCGACAGGAACCCGGACTCACTCTGGATCAGCAGGTCGTATGCCTTCTTGTCCCGATAGGGACCATCGGATCCGTAACCGGAGATGTTGCAGACAATCAGGCGGGGATACCTGTCACGCAACGCCTCATACGACAGCCCCAGTCGCGCCGCGGCGCCGGGTGCCAGGTTCTGCACCAGCACGTCGGTGTCCTCAAGCAGGCGCTCGAAAATATCCTGCGCTTGCGGGGCCTTGACGTCCAGCGTGAGGCTCTCCTTCGAGCGGTTGCACCATACGAAGTGCGAGGCCATCCCATGCACGCGCTCGTCGTAAGCGCGCGCGAAGTCGCCGACACCAGGGCGTTCGATCTTGATCACGCGTGCGCCAAGATCTGCAAGTTGACGGGTGCAAAATGGTGCTGCAATCGCGTGTTCGAGGGTGATGACCTTCACGCCGTCCAGCGGTTTCATGTCCGTCTCCTCAGAAAGAGCGCGGCAGTCCGAGCAGATGCTCGGCTACATACGAAAGAATGAGATTGGTCGAGATCGGCGCGACCTGATAGAGCCGTGTTTCGCGGAATTTGCGTTCGACGTCGTATTCGTTCGCAAACCCGAAGCCACCGTGGAACTGCAGGCAAGCGTTCGCGGCTTCCCACGAAGCGTCCGCGGCAAGCAGCTTGGCCATGTTGGCTTGCGCGCCGGCCGGTAGTTTGGCGTCGAAGAGCTCGCAGGCCTTATAGCGCATCAAGCTCGCCGCTTCGACGTTGACGTGCGCGCGAGCGATTGGAAACTGCACGCCCTGGTTTTGTCCGATCGGGCGACCGAAGACGACGCGTTCCTTGACGTACTTGCAGACCTTGTCGAGGAACCAGTACCCGTCGCCGATACATTCAGCGGCAATCAGTGTCCGCTCGGCATTCAGACCATCAAGGATGTATTTGAAGCCTTTGCCTTCCTCACCGATCAGGTTTTCGGCTGGAATTTCGAGGTTGTCGAAGAAGAGCTCGTTAGTCTCGTGATTCACCATGTTCGGGATAGGGCGGACTGTCATGCCTTGTTTGATCGCCTGATGCAGGTCGACCAGAAATATGGACATGCCCTCGGATTTCTTCGCGACCTGATCGATTGGTGTGGTTCGCGCGAGCAGAATCATCAGGTCGGAGTGTTGAACCCGCGAGATCCAAACCTTCTGTCCATTGACAACATAACGATCACCCTTGCGAACCGCAGTCGTCTTCAGTTTGGTGGTGTCGGTGCCGGTCGTCGGCTCGGTCACGCCCATCGACTGAAGCCGCAACTTTCCGCTGGCGATTTCCGGAAGGTACCTGGCCTTTTGCTCTGCCGAGCCGTGCCTAAGGAGTGTTCCCATGTTGTACATCTGTCCGTGACACGCGCCGGAATTGCCACCGCTGCGGTTGATCTCTTCCATGATCACCGAAGCTTCGGTCAGTCCGAGCCCTGAGCCGCCAAATTCCTGTGGAATAAGGGCAGCCAGCCAACCGGCGTCGGTCAGGGCTTGCACAAAGGTCTCCGGATAGGCTCGCTCCTCGTCGATCTTGCGGAAATACTCGGCGGGGAAGTTGGAACACAAATCGCGAACGGCTTCGCGAATGTCCTGATAGGGGTCAACGTTAGCCAGCACTTGTCTCTACTCCTCGGAGTTCATTTTTGAAAAACATACGCGGGTGCCGTGAGCGTCGCCTCAGCATCGACGCACAGCACGCCATCGGAATTGGCTGCCCAGAGCTTCACTTCGGCCGATCCGGGGGCGCGGGCTGCGTAGAGATGAAACGGGGCCTGGTCAAACAGCGGGTTGACCGCTTTGAACGAGAACGAAGCTATCGATTCACCGGGAAGGCTGCGCCGCACGAGATCGATCAACAATGTCGCAGTCAGCGGCCCGTGGACGACCAGCGCCGGATAGCCTTCCTGCTCCTGGGCATAAGTGCGGTCATAGTGAATGCGGTGTCCGTTGAAGGTATCGGCGGAGTAGCGAAAGAGCAGGACCGGGTCGGGCACGATCTCCCGCTTCCAGGTGAACTCCGCCGGCGCGACCGGGCCGGTTGCCGCGGTGTACGCAGTCGTCACGAACTCGCGGTACACGACGTCCTGTTCTTCAGAGACCAGTGGACCTTCGAGGTCTTCCAGTTCGTGACGCAGACGTACAAAAACGAGCTTTCCGGTGCGTCCTTCTTTGGCGGCTACGTCAAGAATTTGCGACGTCCTTGTGACTTCGCTGCCAACCACGAGTGGACGCTCGAACTGGACGCGGCTGCCCGCCCACATGCGTCTGGGCAGTGGCACCGGCGGCAGGAAACCCCCGCGTGTCGGATGTCCGTCCGCGCCGACCTGTGACTGCGAAACAATGTGAGGAAACAACGCCCAGTGCCACAGCGCAGGCAACGGAGAGCCGGCACGCGGGACGTCCTGATAGTTCAGCGTCGCAGCGAGTTGTTGCGCGAGACGTGGCGAGACGAATTCGCGTTCGGCCTGTGTGCGGCCGATCCAGGTGCGCAGGTAGTTGAGTTCAGCAGTCATGGGGGCGTCGGGTAGCGTCGTTCACGCTAGATTGACGCACCGGCCTGCTGACTACAATTTGTGTCTGGAGAAGAGGGCTTTAAACGCAGACTAACTGCTGACGTTCACGCCAGCTGGGGCTCATGATCGGTTTTGCACTTCTGCGTGAGGAGGTCGACCAGTTCCCGCGCGAAAGACGGCAACAGGTCGAGGTTGCGCACGCAGATCAGCAGATTGCGCGTCGCCCAGTCGTTCTCGATTTCAACGAGCCGGATGTTCATGGTTTTGACGTAGCGTATCGCTGACGAGCAAGGCAACACGCCGATCCCGACGTTAGCCTCGATCATTCGGCACAACGCTTCGAAGTTACCTACTTCAATTCGCACCTGAAGTTTCTTGTGCATGTCGCTTGCTACGCGGTTCAGAAAGGTATGAATCGCGCTAGCTTCGGGCATTCCGACGAAGTCAAACCCGCTTGCCTCTTCAAATGGAATGGACGTCTTTCTGGCGAGGGGGTGCGAATTCGAGACCGCCAATATGAGCCGGTCTGAGCGGTACGGCAGGACTTGCAGAGATTCGGGCCTGACATTGCCAGCGACTATCCCGACGTCCGCAGTGCCTTCACTGACTGCGCGCACCACGTCATGGCTCAACCGTTCGCGAAGCTCGACGTTTACGTCGGGGTGTTCGGCGAGAAAGTCACGCAGGTCGTTAGGTAGGAATTCAGTCGTAGCCGTGGTGTTCGCAAAGATTCGGACATGACCTTTGATGCCGCGCGCGTACTCCTGCATGTCGCCACGCAACTGTTCGAGCTGCGACAGGACGAGCCGGGCGTGGTGAAGGAACGCCTGACCCGGTGGCGTGAGAGTAACTCCCTGGCTGGTTCGATACAGCAGTTTGGCTCCTATGCTTTCTTCCAGATTTTTGATCCGGGTGCTCGCTGCGGGTACGGACATATGAAACCGCTCGGCACCCCGAGTCAAGCTATCCGTCTCAGCAATACATGTGATGAGACGAAGATCAACCAGATCGAAATGCATGGCCATGATACGTGCTCCGAATGAAGAGATGCCCCGTAGATCAAGTGTAGCAAATAGCAGAAATCCGCAAATCAGTATTTACGATGTTCTCAATCATATTTTCTAGAATCTCTATAGTGGCGGGCTATTGGAGATGGTTTGCGTGATCTGAATTTTTGTAATTATGCGAAACTCCGCAAAATTCAGGGCGACTAGATCAAGACCGGAACAATTTCGCGCTGGACAATCGGTTCAAGGTAGCTTGCAGCGCTCGTCAGGGCGGCAATGCAGCCCAAACCATTCAATCTGGAGAAAGCGATGTTGATTGCGCCGTTCAAAAACGAGCCGTTCGATTTGTTCGACACCGAAAGTGCCAAGGCAGACATGCAGCAGGCGCTGAAAAAAGTACGTGCTGAGTTTGGCCAGACCTATCCGCTAGTGATCAATGGCGAGCGCGTGCAGACCGAAGCGACACTCGTCTCGACGAATCCGTCGAATCCGGACGAGGTCGTGGGCTATACCGCCAAGGCGACGACGCGGCACGCGGACGCCGCGCTGGAAGCAGCCTGGGCGGCCTTCGAATCGTGGAAGCGTTGGAGCCAGGAAGATCGGTCGCGCGTCATGTTGAAGGCCGCGGCAATCATGCGCCGGCGCAAGCGCGAACTCGAGGCATGGCTGGTCTATGAAATCGGCAAGAACTATGTCGAAGCGAGCGCCGAAGTCGCGGAAATGATCGACTTCACCGAGTACTACGCACGTCAGGCGATCAAGCACGTCGGCGGCCTCGGCTCGCTGATTGATTACTCGGGTGAGGAGAACGAGAGCTTCTACATTCCGTTGGGCGTGGGTGTGACGATTTCGCCGTGGAATTTCCCGATGGCGTTGATGACCGGCATGACGGTCGGCGCGATCGTGGTGGGTAACACGGTTGTTTGCAAGCCTGCGGAAGATACGGTGGTGTCCCTCGCCAAGATCTTCGACATCTTCGCCGAAGCAGGTCTGCCGCCTGGCGTGGTGAATTATCTGCCGGGTACCGGACGCGAAATCGGGTCGTATCTGGTTGCCCATCCGAAGACGCGCTTCATCAACTTCACGGGCTCGCTCGCAACCGGCGCCCAGATCAACGAGTCCGCCGCAAAGCTTGTCGAAGGCCAGAAATGGTTCAAGCGGGTTTTCCTCGAGCTGGGTGGCAAGGACGCCATTCTAGTCGATGAAACGGCCAATCTCGATGACGCAGCGACTGCAGTGATCCAGGCGGCGTTCGGCTATTCCGGCCAGAAGTGTTCGGCCTGCTCGCGTCTGATTGTGGTGGATTCGGTCTATGACGCCTTGCTCGAGAAGGTCGTTGCGAAGACGAAGGAACTCGTTGTCAACGAAGCCAAGGATAATCCGAGTTTCGGTCCGGTGTGCAATGAGCTGCAGTACAAGAAGGTGCTGTCGTATATCGATATCGGTCATACCGAGGGCAAGCTGCTGACCGGCGGCAAGGCCGTGGAAAATGCAGCGGGCTATCTGATCGAGCCGACCATCTTCGGCGACGTGTCGCCCCGCGCGCGCATTGCACAAGAGGAGGTGTTCGGACCGTTCGTCGCCGCGATCCGCGTCAAGGATTTCGAGGAAGGTCTGGCCGTGGTCAATGACACGGTCTACGGGCTGACCGGTGCGCTCTTCTCGAACGACCGCAGCCGCATTGAACGAGCCCGCCGCGATTTCCACGTCGGCAATCTGTACTTCAACCGCAAGTGTACGGGCGCGCTGGTCGGTGTTCAGCCGTTCGGCGGCTTCAACCTCACGGGTACCGATACCAAGACGGGTGGTCCCGACTACCTTCTGCAGTTCCTGCAAATGAAGGCAGTGGCTGAACGTCTGTAAGCGTGCGTGTTTCGGGGCGCCACCGACAGGCGACCCCGGTTCACACGGTAGGCTTTTCAAACAAACGGGATGAACACAATGGGCTTCATTGCAGACCGCATTGGCCAGATCGCCCCTGCGCAGACGATGGCAATGGCAGCAAAAGCGGCAGAACTGCGCCGTGCCGGGAAGAACGTCATTTCCCTGTCGCAAGGCGAACCAGACTTTCACACGCCCGAGAATATCCAGGCGGCGGCGGTTCGTGCGATGCGTGAAGGCAAGACACGCTACACGGAGGCCGCGGGTATTCGGGAGTTGCGCGAGGCGATCGTCGCGAAACTGAAGCACGACAATGGAGTCGACTACCCGGTGGATGGAGTCAGCGTGTCCGTCGGTGCGAAGCAGGCGATTTTCGCGGCCTTTTTCGCGACTCTTAACCCGGGCGATGAAGTGATCATGCCCGCGCCGTGCTGGGTCTCCTATCCGGAGATCGTCAAAATGGCGAGCGGCACGCCAATCGTCGTGGCGTGCGACGAAGCGGCAGGCTTCAAACTGACGGCTGCTCAGTTGGAGACGTCGATCACGCCGCGCACCAAGTGGCTGATGCTGAATTCGCCATCGAATCCGACCGGGGCGGTTTACTCGGTTGAGGAACTCCGCAGCATCGCAGAAGTACTGCGTCGACATCCCCATGTCTGGGTGCTGTCGGACGACATCTACGAAAAGCTCATCTATACCGGAAGCCCATTCGTCAATATCCTGAATGTGGCGCCAGAGTTGCAGGAGCGGACGCTCATCATCAACGGTGTGTCCAAGGTGTACTCGATGACAGGCTGGCGGATCGGCTATTCCGCCGGACCGGCTGCGCTCATCCGCGCCATGAATCTCGTGCAAGGCCAGATTGTCACCAGTGCGTCATCGGTGTCGCAATACGCAGCGATCGAAGCGCTGACGGGGGATCAGTCATTCGTAGAGACATCGCGATCGGCTTTCGACGAACGCCGGAAGCTTGTGGTCAAAACGCTGAGTGACATACCGGCACTCCACAGTAACGAGCCCGAGGGCGCCTTTTATGCTTTTGTCGGCTGCCATGGTGTCATTGGAAGCCGTACGCCGAGCGGCAGGCTTCTGGAAAATGACCAGGACTTTGTCATGTACCTGTTGGAAGAGGCGAACGTGGCGGTGGTTTCGGGTTCTGGTTTTCTGCTTTCGCCGTACTTCAGACTCTCTTATGCCGCATCACTCGACGACTTGAACGAAGCGCTGAGCCGGATTCGCGCCGCGTGTCAAAGCCTCGAAACTGTAGCGGTCTGATAGTCTGTTATCCACATACTGCTCGGCTCTCAGGAGCCTAACGAGCCTTCGAAGGTAAATCATGAACGAAAGGATTGTCATCACGGGCGGTGGTGCAATTGGTTGTTCAATCGCGTATTTCCTCAGCCTCCGGAAGACGCCAGGACGTGAGATCTGGGTGATCGAAAAAGATCCGACTTACAGAATCGCGTCATCGTCGCTCTCGGCCAGCTCGATCCGGCAGCAGTTTTCAACGCCCATCTGCATTCAGTTATCGCAATTCGGCTACGAATTCTTCTCCTCCTGCGAGCGGGAGAAGGCGCGGTACGGTGCGGGTGTCGATCTGGTGGATTGCGGCTATCTGTTCGTGGGCAATGCGCAGCAGGAGAGCGTGCTCCGTCGGCGCAGCTCAGTCGCCAGATCGTTAGGGGTCGAGCTGCAGGAACATTCCGCTGAAGCGTTGCGGCAGCGATACCCGTGGATGAACGTCAGCGATCTGACTTATGCCGTTGAAGGCCTTGCAGGTGAGGGCTGGTTCGATGGCTACAGTGTCATGCAGTGGTTCAGAAACCGTGCGAGAGAGGCGGGCGTTCATTTCGCCACGGGTGAAGCGGCGGCCTACCGTACACGCGGAAACCGGATCACCCATGTCGAACTGACGGATGGGCGGGAAATCTCCGGGGACACGTTCGTGAATGCTGGCGGAGCGTGGTGCGCGCCTCTTGCAAAGAGTGTAGACGTCGATCTGCCGGTTCGGCCGAGACGGCGTTCGGCATTCGTCGTGTCATGTCCGACGCCGATCCCGGATATGCCGATATTGATCGATACGTCTGGTGTGTACCTGCGCAGGGAGCAGAACCATTTCCTGTGCAGCGTCTCGCCTTCGGCGGAGATGGATCTGGATAACCTGCCGCTCGACGTGCAGTTTTCCGAGTTTGACGAGATCATCTGGCCGACGCTGGCAGAGCGGATCCCTGCGTTTGAAGCGCTACGCGTGGAGCACGCATGGGCTGGCTACTACGAATACAACATCCTTGACCAGAACGGCATCGTCGGTCAGTCGGGCCCGGAAAACTCGTTTGTGGCGGCCGGTTTCAGCGGTCACGGCATGATGCACAGTCCGGGCGTCGGTCGTGCAATGGCTGAACTGTTGACTTTCGGCGAGTACAGAACTTTGGACCTCTCGCCGCTATCGCCAGCGCGGCTCACTTCGGGCCAACTTGTGATCGAAGAGGGCGTTTACTAGCACCAGGCCGGCGGCTGATCAGTGTGGATGCAGGCCACGCCCTCGTGCGTTTCGATACTGTCGGGGCGTGAGGTGCGTGGCGGACTTGAACTGCCGTGTAAACGCGCTGTGGTCCGCGTAGCCGCAGTCCGTCGCGATATCCGTAATGCTATGGTCAGTCGTTTCGAGCAGCTTGCACGCGTGGTCGATCCGTAATTTCATCAGCAGTTGCTTGGGCGTCAGATGAAACACTTCACGGGTCAGGCGTTCCAACGTGTCGACAGAGATGGAGGCGCGTTCCGCCGCCTCAGTGACCAGGATGTTCTGTCCGAGGTTCTGTTCCAGATAATCCAGATATTCCAGTAAGCGGCGATAACCGTGATGCCGTTCGTCGGGGCGAGGCAGATCGCGCGAGATGCCGATCAGTCCGATCGCTTGCCCGTCTTCGTTGAGAACTGGAAACTTGGAGCTGAGGCACCAGTATCGATGCCCCGACCCTGACGAGTAGAGGCGCAGGCGATCGACAATCGGAGACTGGGTTTCGATAACGTTCAGATCTTGCGCATTGGTGCTTGCACCGGTCACGGGAAATAGCTGGTCGGCCGTCTGGCCAATGACATCGTCGCGCGCCATCCCACTTCGGTTGATGAGCGTTTGATTAACCGAAAGGTAGCGCGCCTGGGCGTCCTTGATGTAATAGAGCACGTCCGGAAAACAATCGAAGACGCGCTCGAGCATCTCGGGCTGCCGGTCCAGCTGTCGAAAGACCTCCACCAACATATCGGAATAGGCCTTGGCGGGCATAAGGGGATCAGCGCAAAGTCACAGTGATCCCGATTGTACAGGGGGTGTAATCCGGGGCGGGAGCGAAGAAAGCGGTGGGGCAGCAGCTAGCCGCTCCACCGCTTTTCTGCAGGAGTCCGCGCCTCGGCTCTTATTGGCTGGCGTGCGCCTTGGCGCCGAGCAATGCTTCACGGAAACGGCTTCGCAGGTACGGACCGTCACGTGGGGGGAGGGCGGTCGGTTCGGGGTCGGTTCCGACCTTTACCGTGGCGAGCACAGGACCCGACGCCTTCAGAATGACGTCGACATACTCCTCGAGCTCGCCCTCGGCGTAGATCGTCGTCGCCTTTTCGAACCCGGCCGCGCGCGCGATTGCCGTGATGTCGACGCCGCGCCCCGCGTGGGCCAACTGCATGCCCGTTTCCGCGTAGTGTTCGTTGTCGATCACGACGATCGAGAGATTGGCCGGCCGATCAACGCCTACGGTCGCGAGCGACCCGAGGCCCATCATCATTTCACCGTCGCCAACGAACACGATCACGCGCTTCTCAGGTTGTGCGAGCGCAATGCCGAGCCCAAAGGAAACGGCTCCGCCCATCGCACCCCAAAGGTAGAAGTTCTGTGGCGTGTCGCCGGCGGCGGCCACATCGAACGTCGGATTGCCAAGGCTGGTTACTGCCAGAACGTCCTGCTGCCGATCGCGGAGAATCCGCTTCACCGTCAGTCGACGGTTCAGGGGCGTCGTCTGCTGAGTCATGTTCGTGCTCACTTGTTAAAGTTTTTGGTGCCGATAACGCGCTGTCCGATCAGGACAGCGACCATCCGGGAGGTGTTGTAGCCAAAATTCAGTGCGGCGCGCACGGTCTCAGGGACGTCGGCGGGATCATCCGCGCGGTAGACATAAACGCCGGCCGATTCGAGGGCTTCCTGGGTCGATTTGCCCATGGCGACCTGCCAGGGATTGAATTCGCCCCACTCTCCACGCATCGTGACCAGCATCACGATGGGCATGCGGCATTCGTGTTGCAGCGAGAGCATGTTGATGCAGTTGCCCACTCCGCTTGACTGCAGCAGCAGTACGCCGCGCTGGCCACCGACCCATGCGCCGCCCATCATGGCCACCCCTTCTTCTTCGGTGGTCAGCGAAACCGCATGGATTTCGGCGTCTGCTTCACAGAGTTCGATAAGACGTTTGTGCCCCGCATCAGGCACGTATGCCACTTGCCGCACGTCGGCGGCTTTGAAGTGCTCGAAGATTGTTTCCGGCCAGTTGACTGACATGATGACGAGTTTTGGTAGGTTGATGAAAACGGGTAGCCGTCGCGCCAAGCAGGGCTGGTCGATTGCCGTGCTTTGATGAGTGATAGCGTGCATCAGCAAAAGTCGTCGCTCAATTACTGATTGCGGAAGACACGTTTAGGCTGGGGTTAACGGGATTTGTCGATGCGGATTCACGCGCAGATCCTTTCCGGTTTGGCTTGCGCGTGCATTCGAGCGGCTGAAATGCGGCGTTCCAGAATGCCGAATTCCAACCCTTGGTTTGAGTGAGCACACTAGCGTGCAAACCGATTGGAGAGGGAACCATGAAGATTGTTGTGCCAGTCAAGAGAGTGGTCGATTACAACGTGAAGGTCCGGGTCAAGTCGGACGGCACGGGTGTCGATATCGCGAACGTGAAGATGTCCATGAATCCGTTCGACGAAATCGCGGTTGAAGAAGCCGTGCGTCTGCGGGAAGCGGGTGTGGCGACAGAAGTGATCGCCGTGTCGGCAGGGGTGACGCAGTCGCAGGAAACGCTGCGTACGGCGCTGGCGATCGGCGCGGACCGCGCGATCCTGATCGAGTCGAACGAACATCTGCAGCCGCTGGGCGTCGCCAAGCTGCTCAAGGCGCTGGTCGACAAGGAGCAGCCGCAACTGGTGATCCTCGGCAAGCAGGCCATCGACGACGATTCGAACCAGACCGGCCAGATGCTGGCTGCGCTGGCTAACCTGCCGCAAGTCACGTTCGCCTCGAAGGTGGTCGTCGCTGACGGCAAGGCAACGGTGTCGCGCGAAGTCGACGGCGGTGCTGAAACGCTGTCGTTGACGCTGCCCGCTGTGATCACGACCGATCTGCGTCTGAACGAGCCGCGCTACGTGACGCTGCCGAACATCATGAAGGCGAAGAAGAAGCCGCTGGAAACGATCAAACCGGAAGATCTGGGTGTCGACGTTACGCCGCGCCTGAAGACGCTGAAGGTTGTCGAGCCGCCGAAGCGCTCCGCCGGTGTGAAGGTGCCGGATGTGAAGACGCTGGTCGAGAAGCTGAAGACCGAAGCCAAGGTGCTGTAAGGAGACGGACGAAATGACGAACCTGGTAATTGCAGAACACGACAATGCGTCGATCAAGGCCGCGACGCTGAATACGATTGCAGCCGCGCAGAAGATTGGTGGCGATATTCACGTGCTGGTGGCAGGTCACAACGCGCAGGCCGCAGCGGATGCCGCAGCGAAGATCGCAGGCGTGAGCAAGGTGTTGCTGGCTGATGCGCCGCAACTCGAGGCAGGCCTGGCAGAAAACGTTGAAGCGACGGTGATGAACATCGCGAAGGACTATTGGCACATCCTCACGCCGGCGACTGCTTACGGTAAAAACATCGCACCGCGTATCGCCGCGAAGCTGGACGTCGCACAGATCAGCGACATTACCGCAGTGGACAGCGCAGATACGTTCGAGCGTCCGATCTACGCAGGCAACGCAATCGCTACGGTGCAATCGGCTGACCCGATCAAGGTCATCACGGTCCGCTTGACCGGTTTCGACGCAGTGGCAGCAGAAGGCGGCAGTGCAACGGTCGAGAAGATCGAAGCCGCAGCCGACACCGGTCGTTCGCAATTGGTGAGCCGCGAAGTGACGAAGCTGGATCGTCCGGAACTGACCTCGGCGAAGATCATCGTCTCGGGTGGCCGGGGTCTCGGCAACGGCGAGAACTATACCAAGGTTCTCGAGCCGCTGGCTGACAAGCTGAACGCAGCGCTGGGCGCATCGCGCGCGGCAGTCGATGCAGGCTTCGTGCCGAACGACTATCAGGTCGGCCAGACCGGCAAGATCGTCGCGCCGCAACTGTACGTGGCAGTCGGCATCTCAGGCGCGATCCAGCATCTGGCCGGGATGAAAGACTCGAAGGTGATCGTCGCGATCAACAAGGATCCGGAAGCGCCGATTTTCAGCGTCGCCGATTACGGTCTGGTGGGCGATCTGTTCACGGTCGTGCCGGAGTTCGAGGCGGCATTGTCCTGAGTGTAGTGCGAAGACAGGTCAACGTGTGAAGAGGGGACCGGTGAGCAATCTGAGTGAGATGGGACATGTCCGAGCGGAGGCAGCCTTGGCCGCTAACGCCGAGGATGCCTCCATTTGGCGGTGGTTTGCTCCGCTCCTTGAAGAGAGGAGAATTCGGTGGTGCTGCAGTGGCGACCGTTGGCTCGTGAGCGTCGATAACAGGCACGTTGCTACGGATACCAGCTTTGACAATGCTATCCGCATCGCAAGGGACGCCACGCAACGATCAAAACAAACACTATCGCAAAGGGCCGCGGCGGGGGCCACGCATTGCTCGATACAAAAAGAGGGCCTCTTCGGTTCCGGGAAGGGCTGAGGCGGTTCCCGACTTTCGACTGTGCGAAAACAAATCCAGCTGTTTACCGATCCAGAGGAAGGAAGCCGCGCAATGTTAAGTGTCCTCTGCTTGGCTGAGAGCGTCCGCTCACTGACTTCAGGCAGCCGTTCGACCTGATTTCATAAAGGGCTGCTCAGGACCCGCTCGAGTCATTTGAGATACCCGCTCTGGACGCTTGGCGTACGAAAAAATCCGGATCCTGAGGGCGCACCCCATGACGCACGCACGAGATTGAAAATCCGACGTGCATCAAGATGCACCCCTATCGCTAACTCTCGTCCGACTTCGCTATCCTTTCCCGATACCGCGTCCTTGTCCGCGCTACGCGCGTGGTACGCGGGCGTTGGCTCGCGCGAGGCGCTCGAGCGCTATTGCCCGCAGGCGCTCGAAGGCGGCCAGTCGGCGCGCGGCGTGATCGGCCGGATTCGTCGGCAGCTCGCCAGTTTCGCCCTCAGCCGGCATCGCGCCGATCTGGCCCGGCTGTTTCAGTGCGCGGTGAGCGAACGGACCCGTTACCGCAAGGCCGCGACCCGTACGCTGGACATCCTGCCGGCGCTTGCGGTCCCGCAACCGCAGGTGAGCGATCCGATCGGTGCCTGGCTGTCGCCTCGCGTTGTCCCCGTGCTGCATCAGTATGGCATCCGAACGCTAGCCGATTTGACGGTGCGCATCCCCCGACGCCGGCGCTGGCGGCGCACGATTCCCGGACTCGGTGTGCGCAACGCACATCATATTGAAACCTTCTTTGCAGCCCACCCGGCGCTAACCGAAAGCGCCCGCGCGCTGATCGTGATGACGACGCCGGAGTTCGTGGTGCCGTGGGAAAGCATTCGCGTGCCGCACGAAGTTGACGGTTCGCGCGGCGCCTTCCGCGCACCGAAGCCGATGTGTGCACTCGAAGCCGATAACGACTATCAGGCGATCAGCGCTTGGCTCGAACGACACGAGGCCGTCGAAACGCAGCGCGCCTATCGTCGTGAAGCCGAGCGCCTGCTGCTCTGGGCGATCGTTGAGCGCGGCAAGGCGCTGTCTTCGCTGACCAGCGAGGATGCGACCGCTTATCGTGCTTTCCTGCGTCACCCCACACCGAAAGTCCGCTGGATCGCCCCGTCTCGGCCGCGATCGTTGCCGGAATGGCGTCCCTTCACGGGAGCGCTGTCGCCAGATTCCATCGCCTACGCGCTGTCGGTGCTCGGCGCGATGTTCCGCTGGCTGATCGAACAACGCTACGTGCTGACGAATCCGTTCGCGGGCCTCAAGGTACGCGGCGCGCAGCGCACTGGTCAACTGGACATCTCGCGCGCCTTCACCGCCGGCGAATGGGAACTTATCCGGACGCTTGCCGACGGGCTGGAGTGGTCGCATGGCTGGACGGTGCCTGCCGCGCAGCGCCTGCGCTTCCTGCTCGACTTCGGTTACGCGACCGGCCTGCGCGCAGGCGAGCTGGTCGGCGTGGTGCTCGGCGGCATCATAAACGGCACGCACGGCGAGCAGTGGCTTCACCTCACCGGTAAGGGTGCGAAGGCCGGCAAGGTGGTATTACCGCCGCTCGCGCGCTTTGCGTTGGACCAGTACCTGATGCAGCGCGGTCTGCCTGTGAGTCCCGCACGCTGGGCACCGGATACGCCGCTGCTTGGCCATCTCGATGAACCCGGCGGCATCACCACACCGCGCCTGAGGGAGGTGCTGCGCCGGTTCTTCCGGACCGCTGCCGACGCCATCCAGGCCGACCATCCCGCGCTCGCCGACAAGCTGCAGCGAGCGACGCCACACTGGTTGCGGCATACGCACGCGACACACGCACTGGCCAACGGTGCGACACTAACGACCGTGCGCGACAACCTGCGTCACGCGTCAATCACGACCACCTCGATCTACCTGGACGACGACGAAGTCCAGCGTACCCGGCAGATCGAGCGGATTTTTACGCGACGATAGCCGCCGGCATGAGCACTGTCCACGAGACCATCTATCCGGTGCTGCCTGCAGAACCCGGCGCGGCGGAGCTGAAAGCAGCGTTCACCCCAAGTGCCGCGGAAATCCGCTTCGTGCGCCGGCAATCCCGGCAGGAAGCCAGCGCGGTCCTGATCATGGTGCAGTTGAAGCTGCTGCAGCGTCTCGGTTACTTTCCGATGCTCGTGGATGTGCCGCCCGTCATTATCGATCACATCCGAAGTGCGATGCGGGCCCGCGCGCTGTCCCGAGCGGCGATCGCGCTGTACGACGTGTCCGGCACCCGCATCCGTCACCAGAAGCTGCTGCGCCGCTGGCTCGACATCCGGGCGTTCGATGCGAGCGAGACAGCGTGGCTTACTGAACTCGCGTCGACGGAAGTTCGGACAAAGATCGAACTACCCGATCTCATCAACGTGCTGATCGAGGAATTGGTCCGACGCCGGTATGAGCTGCCGCCGCTGGCGACGCTGCAGCGCATCGCCACGCAGGCGCGCAACGATTTCAACGAAGCGATCTATCGGGCCATCGCCGGCGCACTCGATGCAACACTCATCGAACGGATCGACACGCTTCTCGTCGTCAAGGCCGGCAAGTCTGGTTGGGACGATCTGAAACAGGAGCCGAAGCGACCAGCCGCGCAGGCGATTGCCAGCTTCCTCAAACATATCAACGGGATCAGGAAACTGGCGGAAGGTTTGCCGGCGCCGCCTGCGATCCTGTCTGTCGGCAAGCGGGCCCAACTGGTCACCGAAGCGCGGGCACTCGACGTCGCGGAACTGCGCTCACTCAAGACCGCGAAGCGTCATGCGCTCGCTGTCCTGTTCATCCAGGCGCAGTTGCAGAAGGCGCTTGATGATATTGCCGAAATCTTCATCAAGGTTGTGCGCAAGTTGGAGTCCTACGCGAAGGTCCGGCTGCAAAAATATCAGCTCGAACACACTGACGTACTGGAGGGACTGGTCGGCCAGTTTCGGGACGTCCTGCAGATCCTTCAGGACGAAGAGGTATCGGAACGCGAACGGTTGCCGAAAATCCGCGAGACGCTCGGCGACCCGACCGAGGCGCTCGCGCAGTGTAACGAGCACATCGCCTATGCCGGACAGTTCGACCTGCCATTCGTGCTCGTGCCGTACCGCAACCAGCGCGCGCTGCTGTTCCAGTGCCTGGACGGGCTGCCGCTGCGATCGAGTTCGCAGGACCGTGCGGTACTGGTCGCACTCGCGTGGCTACAAGGCTTTCGGAACGCGCACCGCGAATACCTGCTGCTGACGGAGAACGGCCTCGCGAACCTGCCGCTGGACTGGCTTCCGGAAAAATGGGAGCGCGCGGTGTTCCCGCACGGCCGAGATAGCCGGATGCTGCACCGCCGGTTCTTCGAGCTGGGGGTCTTCAGCCAGATCATGCGGGAGCTAAATGCCGGCGATCTTTACGTCGAGGGTAGTGATCGCTTCGATGATTATCGGGTGCATCAGGTCTCTGATGAGGAATTCCGGTGTGAGCTGCCGCGCTACTGCGAGATCGTGGGCTTGCCCACGGACGGCAAGACCTTCGCGAAGGATCTGCGAGACAAGCTTAACGCGGCGCTCGACGAGACAGATGCGAATTTCCCGGCAAACGACAGCATCGAGTTCGTCGATCAGGAACTCGTCATTCACAAGCCGGGCAAGGAGCCCGAGCCGCCGAACCGCACGCTGATCGACCAGGCCATCACGGCGTCGATGCCGCAGATCAGCATCCTGGATCTACTCACTGAAACCGAGCAGTGGCTGGACCTGCATAAACTGTTTGGACCGCTGTCCGGGTTCGACGCGAAGATCGACGATCCGCGCAAGCGTTTCATCACGACGCTGTTCTGCTACGGCTGCAACCTCGGCCCCAGCCAAACGGCGCGCTCGGTGAAAGGGCTCAGCCGCAAACAGGTCGCCTGGCTGAACTTGAAACACATCACGGAGGAGCGGCTCGACAAGGCGAATGTGAAGGTGATCAACGCGTACAACCAGTTCGCGTTGCCGAAATACTGGGGCAGCGGCAAGCGCGCGTCGGCCGACGGCACTAAGTGGAGCCTGTACGAGCAGAACCTGCTGTCCGAGTATCACGTTCGCTATGGGGGATACGGCGGGATCGGCTACTATCACGTGTCCGACATGTACATCGCGCTGTTCAGTCACTTCATCCCGTGTGGCGTCCACGAAGCCGTCTACATTCTCGATGGGCTGATTCTGAACGGTGCCGACGTCAAGCCCGACACGATCCATGGCGATACGCAGGCACAAAGCGGTCCGGTCTTCGGTTTGTCGTACGTGGTGGGCATCAACCTGATGCCGCGCATACGCAACATCAAGGACCTCGTGCTGTACAAGGCGGACCGGCGTCGCAAGTACAAGCACATCGACAGCTTGTGCCGCCAGTCAATTGACTGGGCACTGATCGAACGGCACTATCTCGACATGATGCGCGTTGCGGTGTCGATCAAGGCAGGTAGGATGACGCCGTCGACGATCCTGCGCCGCCTCGGCTCGGAGAGCACGAAAAACAAACTCTACTTCGCGTTCCGGGAGCTGGGGCGCGTGATCCGCACGCTGTTCCTGCTGAAATATCTGGATGACCCGGAGCTGCGTCGCACGATTCACGCTGCGACCAACAAGAGCGAGCAGTTCAACGACTTCACGCAGTGGCTAATGTTCGGCGGCGAAGGCGTCATCGCCGAAAACGTCCGGCACGAGCAGCGCAAGGTAATCAAGTACAACCACCTCGTCGCGAACATGGTGATCCTGTACAACGTGCAGTGGATGTCGCGCAAGCTAAAGGAACTGCAGGAGAAGGGGCATCCGGTCGACGCCGAGGTGCTCAAGGTGCTGTCGCCGTACCGGCGGGAGCACATCAACCGGTTCGGGGACGATCTGCTGGATCTCCAGCGCCCCGTTCCACCGCTAGATTCGACCATCGATTTCGCATTTAAATCAGCAGCTTAGTCTGAGATGCGGCGGATTTTTAACGAATCCCGGTCAGGCCTCTTTTCTGGAACAAGTGCTGCAGACGCACCCGCAATTAACTTCTTCTCAAGAAGTGTGCCATTCGAGATTGAATATTGCTCGTTCTGGAGATTTTCGGAAAAATGTTCTATCTTAGGTAGCGGGTCAGTGTAATCTACCAACACGCAACGCCGGTCTGGGGGTGGTTTTTGCCGATGGCCAGCGCAGGTGTCGAGATTGGACACGAAGCCGGGGCGAGCCCTCATGATTCGCCATCCTCTCTGAGCGGCGAGCTGAACACTCACATTTTCGCGCAAACCTATTGATTCGTAGTCCTAAATAATTACGTACATGCAAAAAACTGGCCATCACGCCAGAGGAGGAATGACCGCGACAGTATGAATCAGGAAGTTTAAAGCCGCAGCGTGCGAGGCTGCGGCTTCGCCGGACGAATTGTCCGGAAGAACAGTGCACGTGAACTACAGTGAACGCAAAATCATTATAGTTCGCAAGCGCTGGGAGTCAACTCGTTCATGGAGATTGCTATGTCTATCCCCAACGCTTCAGATCGTCTACGTTCTCGCCAGATGAACTGCTCTAAAGGAAGGCTTTCTGGTTGTGGAGGGCCAGCGCGATCTCGCGGGAAACCGACCTCGAGCCAGGCCAGTGCAATAGTTCAACTAGTTTCGACCCTTCAGGCGCATCCTGTTTGCGCGAACCTCATCTCCGGGCCTCCTGAAACCGGAAAAAGTGCCGTGGTGCGCGTCGCCGTCCGGCGGGCGGGAAAGGAGCCCATCTTCTATCAGTGCACTAACGGTTCGAGCGCAAACCGGAATCTGAAAAACATGATTAGTTTGATAGAGGTCGGGGGGTGCGAACCCGATGGATCAAAAGTGCTCGTTCTGGTTGTCGAACATGTCGAGCGATCAACCTGCTGCGAAGCATTGATCGGGGCGACCAAGCGAATGGCAGCGGAAGCGGGCATCGCTGTGGTATTCGAAGTGGCCGACGATGTCCGTGGAAGCGATGCGGTACACGCCTATTGCCGTCGTACGCGACGCTTATTTACCAGCGCTCCCCGGACCATTACCCGTATGTCGAGTCGGGACGCGCAGGAGATGACCCGCAACTGTTGGAGACTCCAGTACCCGGGGCGATACACGCCCGAATACCTGTCCGAAACACTGAGGACAATATCTGACGGCAAGGTGGGTGTATTTCCTGATGTCTGGCGGTTTGCCGTGACGCTGTTCGACAATGCAACCTTTGTTGAGCCCGCTCGACTTTGGGAGTACTTGCGTCCGGCGGACGAGGCCGACGGTCAAACTGTGGACAAGCCACATTGGCCGTGGCCATTTTTTCCAGACAGGCGCCTGATCTTCGAAGTGGAGGCGTTTCTTGATACTCTTGGCGCCGTTTCATAGAGGGCCAATAAAACTTGATGGTCTTCGTTTGCGCCGCCAGGACGTTAGAAGTGCAGCGCAGAAATTTGCACCTCACAAGTCGTTGGCATGGTCGATGCTCGTTCATCTTTGCCTCCGGTATCCGGTCGAGGGCGACAACACGTCCTCGGCTCCGCCGGTGATCGGAGGCGGCGATGGATCGCGCTTTGCTCGCAAGGGAAGAGCTGTTGACATTTCCCTGAGTTCTTCAGCCTCAAAGTTGGTTGTTGCGCGAGCCATTATCTAATCCAGTCTGCATGTTACGGGTGCGCGCCACGATCGCACCATTAAGATAATTTTTGTGACTATCAGGACGTGTCGTCCACTGAGCGACCGTGTCCGGCGCCGTTTTGTCCGGATCGATGCCTGATCTGGATGTGGATAAATGCCTGAATATCATCGCCAAGAGCTTTTGAGTAGTTCAAGAAGAGGGCGCTTTCCACCAATACGGTAGAACTTGACGGATCGGGCTCAGAGCCCCGTGCAGTATGGGTTTCCGCATGGTTGGTAAGGGAGGTCGTTGACTTTGTCGTTTTGATTTGCCAGCATGATATGCATCTCCGCAGTTCCAGTCGTCGCGCTATTACGCGTCATTCGCAATCGGCAGCGCGGTCACTGCGCCTACGACAAGCATGCAGGTTGTTGACTGCCTCTGCGCTAGCCACTTATATGCTCCGCACTTACCGAACCCGGTGTCCTGCACTAATCGAGGGGAGGTCCAAGTTCTGCTCGTGGAGTGTTGTGTCGGCTGTTCATTTTTGGTGAGTTCTTTCACTACTTCGGGTGGGTAGTTCGCACATTCCCAGTTTGCTCTCGCCTCAAGGCGTCCTTCTGGCATTCCGGATTCGGATTGCTGAAACGTTAGTGAGAGTCCGGTGACAGATGTTCTTCCAATATCCGTTTCTTAAACTTGTGAATCCGCGCTACTCGGGTCACCTCGGATGCGAATCCGTTGGTAGCTACAGGACAGAATCGGTTGTGCTTTGGGTTTTGCTGACCCGCACGCTTGTCTTCGAGATGGAGAATCGTCGATGTTGAATATCGCAGAATTCGATCAATATATGAATCGGCATGCTTTGAGCGATACCGCCAGGAGGTTCATTCACGATGTTCGCAGCCAAGCAACCGTCATCGACCTTCAGGAGCGACAGAGGAGCAATTCGGTCGT
This sequence comes from Paraburkholderia sp. FW306-02-B, assembly GCF_058782725.1. Classification (NCBI taxonomy): domain Bacteria; kingdom Pseudomonadati; phylum Pseudomonadota; class Betaproteobacteria; order Burkholderiales; family Burkholderiaceae; genus Paraburkholderia; species Paraburkholderia sp. FW306-02-B. Next base: position 2,347,865 of record NZ_JBYSXZ010000002.1, on the reverse strand, counting down.
TCTCCTCTATTCGCGCAAGATGGGTAACCGGCAAATTGTCACGCGCAGCCGGACGCTGCTTGCGACAGCGGCGCGATGGCACGAATTCGATCGCGAGGTCCTCGAATACTATGTCGAACCACACCAGTTGACATTCGAAACCTGCGACGAAAATGGCGTAGTGCAGAACCGTGCACAACACACCTTCCGGTTCCTGGTGCTAGGGCGTTGTGAAGCATTACTGGAGGACTGGCGTGAGGAGAGTGATCTCATCGCGCTGGAGCGCAAGGATGCCGCGCGCGCCATCAAGGTCGGCAGGTTCTTCCGTGACGAAAAAGGGTGCTGGCACGATCGCAATGCGGAGGCGTTCTGTCAGGAACTGGGGCTCGGTTATCGCCTCAGAACCAGCCGCAACATCCCGCAGCGTTTCCTTGAGAACATCCGGTTTCTGCAGGAATACATGGATGACAGAACGGCACCGATGTCCGAGGAATCCCGCACCCGTCTTGAACAGGCTGTCTCCGAACAGTCCGTCACGTTTCAGGAGCTCCTCGGCGAGCATGGCTTTGGTGCGGATGAACTGTTCGTCGCCATCGCACAGAGGGTTGTCCATGTCGATCTGTTTGAAGACAATCTTCGCGACCCGGGGCAACTGTACCTGCATCGGGACCTAGGCCAACGCGAGGTTTTCCTGGCGTTACGCGAGAGCGAACAGGATCAGCCGCCGCTGCCACTTCCGGCAGTGGGGATACTTGAACCTGGCAGCAGTATCGAATACGGTGAAAAGAAATGGCAGATGGTTCTTGCGACATCCGGAGACCGACCGGAGGCGCTGTTTGAAAGCAGAGATGGCCACCAGCTCGTGCTTGCGACGGACGAAGCAGAGCAACTCGTCCTTCAACAGAGCAATCAGGCGGAACGGAACGCGCTGATCGAAAAAGGGCGCCGCCGCACGCTCTTTGATCTCGGTAGTCGCGCCAAGGAGCAGGCGGTGCGCAAGCTGATTGCGGTTCGCGAGGGTACTGGAGACTACTCGCGTGCGACGATGATACGCGCCCGCCGGATTGTGAACGAAAGCAGATCAACGATCGAGGCCCTGATTGTGCTCGCGGGCAGGCATGCCGATAAGGGATCCAGGGGCCCAAGGCTTCCCAAGGTGAGCGAAGAGTTTGCACAGCAGGCGATCATCGAGCATTACAACAAGCCGGCCGCCCAAACATCGGGCAAGAAAGCATTCGACAAATACCAGGTGAAATGCGTTGCGTCAGGGATTCCGTACATGTCCTACGTGACATTCCTCAAACGTGTCGGTGTCCATGCGAATCCCCTGCTGCGAAGTGGCAAGCGCGTAGCTTACAGGGACGGCGACATTCCGCTTACGCTCGACATCAGGGAGCCGGTCCACGGGCTGATTCCCCATGAGGTGCTGTACTGCGATCACACGTTGCTGAATCTGGCAACCGCAGGTCCGCAGCGTCAGGACTGGGGCAAGGTATGGCTATCCGCTGGCACAGATGGTCATATTCCCCGCGCCCGGGCGATGTACCTGAGTTATGGCGCACCCTCCAGCATGTCAGTGTTGATGCTGCTGCGGGACTACGTCCGGCGGCACGGACGATTGCCTCGGATGATTGTTGTGGATGGCGGCAAGGAGTTCCGGTGCGCTGCATTCACGAAGTTCTGTTCCATCTTTGGTATGGAGGTCAGATATCGCGGACCGGGGCGTCCGCGAGGCGGTGGGCCCATTGAGAGACTGTTTGGCGTGACGGAGCAGGAGTTCCTTTCAGGCCTCGAAGGCAATACCGCGCAGCTGAAGGAGGCACGGCTAACGACTAAATCAGTCCAGCCCAACCATTTCCGCATATGGACCTTTCCAAACCTTTACCGCGCTCTCGAACATTACCTGTTTTCCGTACGCCCCGCTGTTATCCATCCGGCAATCGGCATGACGCCGGCGGACTACGAAGCATTTCGACTCGAACAGACGGGTCATCGGAAACACGTTTTGGTGGCGTTCGACGAAAACCTGCTACTGCTGACCTGTCCCAGTCCGCCCCAGATGATGCACAAGGTGTATGCGCATCGTGGCATCTGGGAGAGTGGCCGCTTCTTCTGGCATACCGATTTCTCGCGGCTGTCCGGGAAGAAGCTTGAGGTCCGCGTTGAACCGTGGTGTGCGAACGTGCTGTATGTGTACACCGAACGCAAATGGGTTGTTGCCGTTGCGCGCAACGTCGAACCTTATCGCGGCCGGACCCGCTATGAAGTCGAGCAGGCACGACGTGACGAGAAACGCATGAACCGGGCGGCCGCAGCGCGTGAGCAACGGTCGCCTGAGCGAGCCAGACGGATGGTCGAACTGCTCGACCCGCTGAACTTTAGCGAGACCACTGCAAACCAGCAACGGGTCATGGCCGCGTTATATGCGGGCCTCGGCATGACCACAGCGGCAGCACTCACTGGAATTGTCCCTGATCTCCCTCCGCCGCCCGATGGGGCAGGACAGACAGGCATCATTCCAGGTACCACCCGACCGTTCGGCCCGGTCATAGCCGATCAGTTGTCGCGTCCGGCAATTGAGGAGGGCGCTCTAGCAGAGAAGGAGATGCACGATGAAGAAACTGCTTTTATCTGAACACACTCGCAAGATATCGCTCGATGAGCGGATGAATTTCGCGAAGATGTCGCGTGATGACGCCTGCCAGTTGCCGGATGACCAGAAGCTGCGGTACTTCTTTTCCTTGCAGGTCTCTCACGTCAAGCTGGACAGCGTCGAGGCCAACATTGCCCGTCATCTTGGGCCGTATTCAGATGCGAGGATTCTTACGCTGATTGGCCCTCCAGGGGCGGGGAAGACCTCCTTTGCCGAAAACGCGCTGGCGAACCGGATGAAGCCAGCAGCGCCTGGTCTCCTGCCTTTCCTGCTGGTTGCTGCGCCGGCTCACGGCAGCGTGAAGGTGCCGTGGAGCAGTGTGTATCGCAAAATACTCGCAGCAGGCGGCGAGCCGATGATCGACTTCAAGCGCGGTACCTTCATCGAGGGTGATCGTGTCCGCACGTATGGTCCGGCCATTAAGGCCCTTGATACGCTCCGGTCCGCAGTTGAGAGCATGCTATTGCACCGACAGACACGGGTGCTGGCGCTTGATGAAGTATTGCACCTGTTGCGCTTTGGCAATTACGAGGCGCTGATGGACACGTTGAAAAGCCTGGCGGACGCCACTGATTCCCAGTTGCTGCTGATCGGTTCGTATGACCTCTTCAGCCTGGTGTCCAGTTATGCGCAGGTAGGTCGTCGCAGTGAGGTTTTTTACCTCGACCGCTATCGCCGCTATGCAAAAGACGAGAAAGGCAAGGACATCGCCAATGAAGGCGACATCAAGGAATTTACCCGCATCATCGGGCTTCTCCAGAAGCGCTGGCCGCTCGTCTGGGTACCGAACTTTACCGAAGTAGCTGCGGATCTGCTCGAGGCCACGTTGGGTATCGTGGGTCTCCTGAAGGACTTCATGATGCAATGCCTCGTACTGCAAATCGGCAATGGGGGTAGGTGGAGGGCAGAATTCGTCAGGAAGTCGCTGAAGCCAGCGAGCGTGCTGAGCGGCATTCGGCGCGAGTTTGAAAAGGGGGAAGACATGATGCTCAAGGCAGGATACTCCCAGTTCTCCGTCGACGACGAAAAGCTTGCCAGTATCTCGGAGCGAATCGAGCGCGTCACCTGAACCTGGTGTGTGCTTTTGTTCCGGCAAATTCCTTGGTGATTGTTATGGATAACCTATCTGTCTTGTACCAGGTTCAGCCAATCTCCGTGGGACAGTGGGACTGCGAAGGGCTTGTTAGCTACCTGTGCCGGCTGGCCAACGCACATTCGGTTGCCGTCGATGATCTGGTCAACCGGTGCCTGTCTCCATGCTCGGGATACGATTTCCGGAAATGGAGGCACTTCTCCTGGTGGAACCGCAGTGTGGCCGTTTCCCTGTTTGCACCCGGACGTACGGAAAGGCTGGAAACGGCTCTGGCGATCGCGACAGGACTGTCTGCTGTGCGTCACCTTTCGCTTGCTGCGCTCCTGCCGGCGCTGGACCTGGCGGGGATGGCCGCCGATGGAGCTCGTCATTGTCCTGAATGTTTGCGTGAGAGGCCGTATCCGGCAGCGTTTCGCCCGATACTTTGGGATGTCAACGTCGTTACCGTATGCCCGCGACATGCGATCCGACTCGCTTCTTCACGATGCGGAAGTCCTCCAGCGCGTTATCTCGGATTGTGGTGTCGACGGCAGGTGCCCGGTGTGTGTGCCAGATGCGGTAGTCTCGGCCTGTCGTGTGGATGTATTCCGGTCGAGACAGCGGCCGGTGTCGAAATGTGGGTAGCCAGTCAAACCGGAGAGATGATTGCAGCTGTTTCTGGGGGCGAGCAGTTTGCGCCTGAGCGCGTTCAACAGGGGGTTCTCGCGATGGCTACGCGGATCGGAGAAGGGCGTCCCTATCGTGCAGCGGCCATCTGCGGCTTCAGCAAAGCGCGGCTATTCGACTGGATCAACGGCAATAGGCGTATCAAATTCGCGCCACTGCTCGCGCTATGTGCGGCGGCAGGTAGCGACATAGTTTCTGCACTTCGGGGGCAACCAAATTATACGTTGACCGGAACCTTCCGATACGTGTGCCATCGTCGGCCGTTAGAAAGGCCATCAACAGTCGAGCGAAGACGCGCTGTCCTGGCAGCCCTGGAGGCCCCCGTATGCCCGTCCGTTTCGGTCGTAGCGAGGCAACTGGGGATTCACAGGACAACGCTCGAGCGAACTTGTCCGAATGAGGTGCATCTGCTTGTTGAACGCTTACGGACATCACGGCGGGCCGAGGCCATACAGCGCCGTGTCGAAGCAACCGCGCGCCTTGAAACGGCGATCAGCCATCTCAGGGGAGCGGGAAAGCCAGTTACGGTGCGCAATCTCTATCTTGAGTCTGGCATCCTGATATTAAAGGGTTCGCGATTTGAGCCGATATTGCTTGCGCTTTGCCCAAACGGTCCCAAGTTTGTGAAGGAGGAGAGTCGTGAGATCTAACACTCGCGCGTCATTGATGTTGAGTCTTCCCGCTTCCAGCGGAAGTTGCTCAACGCGACTTTACCCTTTGGCTCCCATGGCGCTTGGCACCGACCAATGTGAAAGCATCTTCAGCTATCTTTCGCGTCTGGCAACGGCGCACCATGTATCAATCGCGCGGCTTGTGCAATATCTGGACGAAGTCGCGGGCCATAAGCAGAGCCGATGGTTTGCCCACTTGTCGCAGGGAAAGACCAGTCATCGCGGCGACACACTCATTCCTGGCCTGATTGCCGCAACCGGGCGTCCGGAAATCTCAGGATGCACGTTTGAATCGCTTTCCGCAGTAACGCATTTTCGCAATTCCCTCAGACCGGATAGACCACGCCATTGTCCGGCCTGCGTGGCAGAAGTTCCATTTCCCGGTGCGTGGAACAGACTGATCTGGGAAATCCAGTTTGTCCATACTTGCCCGATTCACGACCGGTTTCTGGTGAGCAGCGCTTGCGGTCGCAGGCCGGAACAGTGGGAGTATCAGAGCGGACGAGCGCTACGCCCCGGCGTCTGCCGTTACTGCGGGTCTATTGCGTTCGGTTGCGTGCCAGACGAGGTTTGCCCGGCGACACCCACACAGCGGTGGGTCGCTGTCGAAGTCGGGAAACTGATAGCTGCGTCGTCCGGTGGCGAGCGGTTCACCCGTGAGGCAATGCTCCACGGTTTGCACACGGTGATCAAAACGGCGTGGAGCAACGGCGCTGAGGCAGATCGGGCATTGGGACTACCTAAAGGACACTTAAATTGTGTGCTAAGGGGCAGTAGTACGCTGAGTCTCCAGGTTCTGATCGCAATAAGTTCACACGTCCGCGCTCAACCTGTCAGTGTTCTGCGCGGCCAACTGCAGGCTGCTAGTATGACGATCGAGCCAATCGTTCTCGAACGACAGCACCGGCGGCGAGCCACAAAGAGCAAGGCTGAAATCGAGAAACTCCTGCCTGCAACACTCGCTGAGACACCGGACATAACGTTTACGGCTCTTGCAGGGAAGCTGGGCGTGAATGTGACAAGGTTGACCCAGTTGTTTCCGGAATTGGTGTTTGAGCTGCGTGAAAGGCGCCTTTGCCTGGTTCGACGGCGCAGATGGCTGCGGCTTCTAAGGATTGGGCGCAATCTGCGTGCGCTCAAAGCGCGATTTGAACACGACGGGCTCGTGTTCAATCGGAGCAATCTGTTCGAGCACGGCAAGACCATGTTTTATAGAGGGGGGGCAGAGGAGCGACTGTTTCTCTGGGTAAAGGAAAGAACGCCCGTTTGAAGTCGTTGCGTCTGTAACCGGTGGCAAAGCGATAGATGACCTTGTTCACAAAGTTAAGCGATAGATGACTTTTCCAGGAATAAAGCGATAGGTGATTTTATGTGTCAACTTATGCTTTATTCGTCAAAGCCGCACGCACCTGAACCCCGCATAGACATACTGATAGTGCGGCTGAAACCAGTTGCGGAAAGCCGGCCGCAACATGCATCGCGCAGTGCGCGCCGAGCCGCCTTTGAGCACGTAATGCTGCCCGTCGAAGAAATTGGCGGAATAGCCGGGATAAAACGGAAACGCTTCGAAGCCCGGCAGCGCGTCGAATATCGTCGAGGTCCACTCCCAACCATTGCCGAACTGACCTTCGACGCCGAATGCGCTGACGTTATCCGGATATGCGTCGACCGGCTGCGGGTCCCAGCTTCGGAAATCGAAATTGCCCGACGCGGCGTGCGGTGCGCCGTGGGCCGCGCGTTGCCATTGCGCCTCCGTGGGGAGTGTCTTGCCGGCCCAGCGCGCGTAGGCGCTGGCTTCGGCGTGGCTGACGTACACAGGCCAATCGAGCGGCAGAGGCACCTCGTCGAACATCGTGCGTAATGTCCATGCGCCGTCTTTGCCGCGCTCGCGGTCTTCGCTGCGCTGTGACCAGCAGGCGGGGTGTTCGATCTGCCCGGCTTCCTTCCACGCCCAATCCTTGTTCGACCACCACTTCGGCTCACGATAGCCGCCCGCCTCGATGAACTGGCGAAACGCGCCGTTCGTCACCATGTGGCGATCGATCTCGAAGGCGGGCACATCGACGCGCAATTCACCGAACTCGTTGTCCCAACCGAAGCGGCCACTTTCGCGCGCCATGCCGAGCACCGCCGATCCGGCCGGCACGCGGACCATCGACGCGTTGATCGCGCCGCGCTCAACGCGCGTTGCCGCCGGTTCGCGTAAGTCGGCGATCTTTTGCGCTAGCGGCAACTGATGCAGCATGTAGGCGAGCGTTTCGGCATGCATCAGCCGATGCTCGATCGCAACGTTCAGCAACTGCCCGGCCGCACCGCCTTGCGCATCATCGTGGCCGATACGAGCCGAGTCGCTCAGCGCACCGAGCGCACGGTCGATCTGCTCACGGGCGCGCAGCCCATAGCCGCGCACGACCTCGAGCGACGGCCAGTCGCCTGGTTGATCGGTGGGAAAGCCGCCGTCGACGGGATCGATACCGAACGCGAAGAGCTGGTCGAGGTGCGGATCGAACGCGGGCAGGTCGCACAGACGCTGATCCAGCAGGTTGCGGTCGAAGGCTTCCAGATGGCCGATGTAAAACACAATCCGGTGACGCTCGCGGATCGGCCGGTCATACAGAAACTCGGGTTTGACAATGGAGAACAGTGCGTCGGTGACGTGACGCGCGTCGATCAGACGCTGGACGAGCGGGTGATGCGGGGCGGGGTCGCGATTCATGTCGCCAAGCCTCCTTGCGGGGGACGGACTAAAGACTGTACCCGCTCGCAGGAGCCATGCCAAGGCGAAAGCGCACCGAAAAGAGGTAGACGGGAACGTGGCGGCGCGGGCCAGGTCCTTCGCGTCCGGCTTAAACCTGCCGCAAGCCTTCGAGATCGACGATCCGGATGTGCTTGCCTTGCGTGTCGATCAGTCCGCGCTTTTGAAATCTTGACAGGGTACGGCTGACGGTTTCGAGCGTCATGCCGAGATAGCTGCCCATGTCTTCGCGCGTCATACGCAGGTTGAATTCCGCCGACGAATAGCCGCGTTGCGCGTTGCGCTCCGACACGTCGAGCAGGAACGCCGCGACGCGTTCGTCCGCCGACAACGAGCCGAGCACCATCATTTGCGCGGCTTCGCGGACGATCTGTTCGCCCAGCAGTTTGTGCAGCCGTTCCTGCATCGAACTGATTTCGCGGCACAACGTTTTGAGCGCCGTGTAGGGGACGATGCAAACAGTGCTGTCTTCGAGCGCCAGGGCGCTGCATGCGTGCACGTCTTCGCTGATGCCGTCGAGGCCGAGCGCTTCGCCGGCGAGGCGCAGGCCGGTAACCTGTTCCCGGCCGTCACGGTGCGCCATGACGGTTTTCATCGAACCGGACCGCACGGCGTACAGATTGTCGAACGGGTCGCCGCTGCGGTACAACGCTGCGCCGCGCTGCACCGAGCGCGCTGTGCAAATCAACGCTTCGAGTTTCGGCAGTTCATCTGGAGACAGGCCTTGCGGCATGCAGAGCTGCCGCATCGAACAGTTCGAACAACGCGCGGCGCTGCGCCCGCTCGCCCGCGGCGGCGCAGCACGACCGCGGCCGCGCGCGGATGGAGCAACAGCGGAATCGGCGGTAACAGCGGTAGGAGTCAGCATGTTCAGCAGCCATTTGTCGGGTAATGACTGATTGTCCCACCGCGTACGGCCCGCGTTTCGCGGCAAAATGACGCGTTCGCGCAGCGAGGCTGCTTGCGCGATGTCACGCTCGCGCTTCTGCTTGTGGTGATGTACTGCTATGCGTCCGGTTGAGCGCCGGCTTCGCTGCTCTTGCCCGCAGCGGAGGGGATCAGCAGCACCGGCAAGCTGGCCTGGCGCACGCAGCGCTCGGCGACGCTGCCGAGAATCAGGCGCTGAAAACCGCGCCGGCCGTGCGTGCCCATTACCAGCAGGTCGGCGTTGAAAGCGGCGGCGGCTTTCAGCACCACGGTGGACACGTCGTCGAGCGACGATGCTTCGCCCACCGCGAGCTCGCCTTTCACACCCTGATTGCGCATGGCCTGCGCGAATTCCGCGCCGAGTTCCTTGCCTTGCTCGACCAGCCGGTTGCGAAGAATCGAAGGGTCGTAGCCGGGCGCTTCGAAATACATCGGCGTGTTTTCGACGACGTAGAACGGTTGCAGAACAGCGCCCGTGGATTTGGCGAGCGCCAGCGCTGCTTCGAACGCGCGGCGCGAGGTATGGCTGCCGTCGACCGCTACGAGGATGCGTGTGTACATATCAACTCCCGTCTGTAGGATTCGGGTGTCGCGGCCATTGCGCACGACCGTGTTCATTGACGATTCATTACCCATGTGAGCTTAAATGATTGCTGAAAAAGGCGCACCCTGAGCAGGATGTCAATCAAACACTTGTCAAATTGTGCTGCTTCGATTGATTGCATGACAAGTACCGCGCAGCAAGCGTTTCCGGCCTGCGCGTCAATCTGAAACGCCTGCGCGAAATCAAGATAGCCCCGGGTTTGCCTTACAATCAAAGCCTATTCAGACAAGCTGGCTCAGCACCGCTGATGAACGAGCGCAAAACGACGGCCTTGCCCGACAAGATCTACGGCGACATCCTCAATCGGATTCTCGAAGGCGAGTACAAGGAAGGCGACCGGCTGCCTACCGAGCACGCGCTAGCCGAGCGCTTCGAGACCTCGCGGCCGACCGTACGCGAGGCGCTGGCGCGGCTGCGGGCGGACGGCATCATCATGACCCGGCACGGTTCCGGCACCACGGTCGCGCGGCGCCCCGATCCGGACGTGCGCCGTTTCGCGCCGCTCGAAACGCTGTCCGACATCCGCCGCTGCTATGAATTTCGCATCGTGACCGAAGCGGGCGCTGCCGAACAGGCCGCGCTCAAAGCCGACGCCGACGACATCGCCTCGATCGAGCGCGCGTGGGACGAACTGGAACGCATCATCGAAACCCAGGGCATCGGTGCAAAAGACGATTTCATGTTCCATCTGGCGGTGGCGCGCGCGTCGAAGAATCCGTTTTTTATCACGGTCATGTCGTTCATCGAAGAACAGATCCTGTTCAGCATGAACTTGTCGCGCAATCTGTCGCTCGTGAAGACCGTCGAGCGGCAGCGGCTCGTGCAAGCCGAGCATCGGGCGGTGCTGGAGGCGATCCGTCGCAAGGACGGTCCGGCCGCCGGTCAGGCGATGCGAGCGCACCTCGAAAATGCGCTCGACCGGATGTTCGGTTCCTGAACTTCGCCACACGCCGACATCGGACCGCCGCATTCGCGGTCCGGTATCGGCCCGGGCTTCTTGTGGCTACGCTGCCACGGCCATCGGCCCGAACAGGGCAGTGCGGGTTTTCGGGCTGACCGCGATATCCAGCGCCACCGCGCGCTCCACGCCGATCTGCAACGGCGAGCCGAGCCGGCTGATCTCGATGCCGGTTTTGCGCAGCAGCCGCTCGATCGGGGTGGTGGTGACCGTGACGTAGCGCGTAATGCCCATCCGGTCGGCGAACGTCACGAGCTCGTGAATCGCCTGCATCGTGAGGTCGGCAAAACCGAACGACTGTTCCTCACCGCCCGTTTCGATCGCAAACCGGCTCAATTCCCAGATATGCCGCCCGACCGGCGCCGCCGCGCCGTGCAGCAACTGCGGGAAAGTGTCCTTCAGCATGTTCGGGCCCTCGGTCGGCATCAGGCGCCAACAGCCGCGCACGTGGTGGTCGTCGCCCTGAATCAGCATGTAGTGCGGCCCGAGCGCGTCGTAGCCGTCGATTTCCATGCCCGCGATGGTCGGGATGTCCCACCCGAGCCGCCCGTGAAAAACCCGAGCCCGCAGGCGGTACATCTCGTTGATGTCCGCGTTGTCAAATTCCTGACGCATTCCAATCCGGATCGCTGTTTGCATGACGTTCTCCTGAACGTGTTGGGTTACCCAATACGCAAGAAAACTTATGCATTTTGAATCGTTCTGCCACCTACCTACCTGGATAGGTGTGCATGCTTATCGGGTAAAGCAAAATCGAGATAAGCATCTGTAATCAACCGACAGGACACGACATGGAAATTCTCGAAAATCACTGGCAACCGCAAACCGGCATCCAGCCCCGCCCTGCGGAACCGTCGTCAGCGGTGGATCGCGTTCTGATCATCGCTTACCGCAAGAAGAAAAAAGAGAGCCAGCGCCGCTTCTGGGCGCGCTTCGGCGTGACGCAATCGCGCGGCAGCCGGTTCGAATCGGGCGCTGAAATCCCGGCGCCGGTGTCGATCCTGCTGGGCCTTTACTTCACCAAGACCGTTTCCGACGCCGATCTCGGCCGGGCCGAGCGGGTGCTGCACAGCCGCGACGCCGCCGCCTTGCTCAACCCGGGTCAATAAGTCCGAGCTGCGCGGCGATGACGGCCGCCGCGCGCCGCGAATTCACACCGAATTTCGTCCTGATGTTTTTCATGTGGAAGTTCACGACGGCTTCCGAACAGCTCAGGATATGGGAAATTTCCCAGGTGGATTTGCCGCGCGCGGTCCATTTCAGACATTCGCGTTCGCGCGGCGTGAGTTTGGGCAATAAGGTCTGGGTGTGCGTATTCAAATGGCGCTGACTGGTGTCGATCACCAGATCGCGCACTAGCACGAGATTCGGCAGGGCTACGTCGACATGGCGCCAGAATGCCTCGGTCGGATTGCTGTCATTGACGAAGCACATCATGCCGGCCTCCTGGTTCGGCCCATGGATCGGCAACGTCACCCCGGCGCGCAAGCCGTGCGAGCGGGCTTCCTCATACATCGATTGCTGCGGGGCGGTCATGAAAATGTCCGGTGACCAGATCAGCGGCGTTGCGCGCGTCGCGCAATGCGCAACAGTCGGGTCGATGTGCATGAGCCCCTGCTCGTCATAGGTGCGGCGCCACGTCGGCGCATAGGTGCTGCGCACATAGGCGTCTTCGAGGCGAATGGTCGGGCGCGGCAGCATGGCGATCAATATCCGATCGAAACCCCATGTGTCGGCAAGCCTTGCGATGGCACCGAACCATTCCGCTTCATCCGCGGCGTTCAGTAACGGAGCCATCTGCTCGATAAAGTGTAGCGACAATTTAACTCTCTCAGATCGCAAACTACCCGTTGCGGTTAATTGCGGTACGGCCTGCCGTCCGGCTGTTTTATCGCCACAATCTATCACTAAAAATTACTTTGCAAATCCGGCCTGGATTTTGAAAGAAACGGCTGCGGCGTGGCTTGTGCGAAGGAACACACGATTTGCTCTTTATATCGGATTTTTTTGGTTCCGTTGCTATAAACACAGGAATATAGCGGTTAATTTTTCGCGGCTTGGCCCAGCCGCTTTCGATTGGTAAGATACATTTTCAATCACACGGACAATCACTGCACTTACGGGAATTCGGAAAAAAAGACCTTAATTCGGTTTTATCAGGAAATTAATGCTGGATTCTAAGCAGGCCGCAAACGTTTTCAAAGTTGTTTGATACCTATCCGCGCCCGGTGCTACCTTAAACGTCGAACCCCGTTCCCGTTTGAGGCGTCATGAACGATTCTCCGATCCTCGACTGCGAGTTCGCCGCTTCGGTCATGGCGGTGCCGCCGCTGGCACGCCGCGCCGATTACACGCTGGATGCAGTTGAGAATCGCACACTGATCCGCCACGTCGAGGCTGGTGGTGTGCGCACCCTGCTGTACGGCGGCAACGCGAATCTCTATCACAGCGCCGTCAGCGAATATCGGGACTTGCTGGACCTGCTGGCCGACAGCGCGGGCCCTGCCACACGCGTGATCCCGGCCATCGGCCCGGACTACGGCAAGATGCTCGATCAGGCGCGCATTCTCGCGCAAACCCGTTATCGAACCGCGATGGTGTTGCCGCTCGGCGGCTTTACGACCTCCGAAGGCGTCGCGGCGGGACTGACGCGCGTCGTCGACGCGGCGGGCATTCCGCTCACGCTGTACATCAAGAGCGAAAGCTATGTTGAGGTGGAGACGCTGGCGCGCCTGATCGAGCGCGGCACGCTGCTGGCCGTGAAATACGCGATCGTTCGCGAAAATCCGGCGGACGACCCCTATCTGCGCCGCTTGCTGCAAAGCGTGCCGGCTGCCAAAGTGGTGTCGGGCATGGGCGAGCGGCCGGCGCTCGTCCATTTGCGCGAGTTCGGTCTTGCCGCCTGGACCACGGGCTCGGGATGCATCGCGCCGCGCATGGTCATGGCTCTTCTGCACGCTGTCAAAACGGGAGATCATGTCGAGGCCCAGCGCCTATACGACGCGTTCATGCCGCTCGAAACCCTGCGCGACGAAATCTCGCTGATTCGCGTGTTGCACGACGCGGTCACGTTCTCGAAGATCGCCGACATGGGGCCGATCCTGCCGCTGCTCAGTTCGACGCCGTCCGAACATCATGCGAAGATCGGCCATGCGGCGCGGGCATTGCTCGCGTTGGAGCGTCAGTTCGCGGGGTCGTCCGCGGCGCATTGACGGCGCATTCGCCTCGCGGCGGCTCGCCGGGTGCGACGAGCAGAGCGTCAACCCGCTTCCGCCTGCAACCTTCAATCACCCAAAGCACAAGCATGAGCGATAACAGCCGACGCTATCCCGATCCCGCCATTCATATCCTCGATCAGCGCTTCAAGGCGCTGACCCTCGCGTCCGCTTCGGTCGAATGTCTGTATCAGGGCGCGCGCTGGTCGGAAGGGCCGGTCTGGTTCGGCGACGGCCGCTATCTGCTGTGGAGCGACATTCCCAATGACCGCATCCTGCGCTGGGATGAGCCGAGCGGCACGGTCACGACGTTTCGTCAGTCGTCGAACAATGCGAACGGCAACACGCGCGATCGCGCGGGGCGCCTCGTCACATGCGAGCACTTGACACGCCGCGTGACACGCACCGAATACGACGGCTCGATTAGCGTGCTCGCCGATCGTTATCGCGGCAAGCGCTTCAATTCGCCGAATGACGTGATCGTGAAATCGGACGGCTCGATCTGGTTCAGCGATCCGACCTTCGGCATCGACAGCTTCTATGAGGGCGAGCGGCAGGCGTCGGAACTGGCCGCGTGCGTCTATCGTATCGATGGGCAATCCGGCGAAGTCACGGTGGTCGCCGACGACGTGCTGGGACCGAACGGACTCGCGTTTTCGCCGGACGAGTCCGTGCTGTACGTGGTCGAATCGCGGGGCGAGCCGCGCAAGATTCGCGCGTTCGATGTCGGCGGCAATGGCAGCGCGCTCTCGAACAACCGCGTGCTGATCGACGCCGGGCCGGGCACGCCGGACGGCTTTCGCGTCGATATCCACGGCAATCTGTGGTGCGGCTGGGGCATGGGCCACGATGAGCTCGACGGGGTGCGCGTCTTCACGCCGCAAGGCGAGTTGATCGGCCACATTGCCTTGCCGGAGCGCTGCGCGAACGTCTGTTTCGGCGGGCGGCATCGCAACCGGCTGTTCATGGCGGCAAGCCATGGGTTGTATTCGCTTTATGTGAACACGCAGGGGATGCAGGGCGGGTGAATACCCGGTCGAATTCGAAGTTGCCTAACAAGTACTAATTCAAGTCGCCATCGGGCCTCGGGTTTGCCCTTGGTTAGGCCAAAAAAATCATTGAAAGATAAAGACTTGCGGCATAAATAGCTGATTTTCCGAGCAGCGCCGTACTAGCATTAATTTGCTTGACATCAGCAGTTGGGCTTCGCTATGTTGCATTGATAGAAAGACACCGCCAGCACCGCATTCGACCGGCGGACTTCCATACGAAGAAGCGAGGAGACGCAATGACTGTTTCTGGCAGACTGGCGCTCAGGCTGGTGTCCGTATGTCTCGCGGCGAGCGCCGCCTTTGCATCCGCGGCGCACGCGGCCGATCCGGTAACGCTCAACATCGTCGACGTCGCCGGCGATCTTCAGCTCACACAAAAGGGCTTCGAGGCGTTCAAGGCGAAGTATCCAAACCTTATCGCCAACCTCACGTTCACGAACGCGCCGGCGCCGCAACTGCCCGGCAAGATCAAGGCGATGCAGGCCGCGGGCCGCTCTGACATCGACCTCGTGCTGACCGGCACCGACGCACTGGCCGCCGGCATCGAACAGAACCTATGGATGAAGTTGCTGCCCGACAGTGCGGCGGCATTCCCCGGCGTGCTCGACAGATACGCGCCGGGTCCGCGCAAGATGCAGGATCTCGCGCAAGGCTTCGGCCTCGAAGTCGCGTATATGCCGGCTGGTCCGCTGATCGAATACAACCCCGCCAAAGTCAGCGATCCGCCAAAGACGCCCGAGCAATTGCTGCAATGGTGCAAGGCCCATCCGGACAAGCTGATCTACGCACGCCCGGCGAATTCGGGTCCGGGCCGCACGTTCCTGATGGGGCTGCCGTACGTGCTCGGCGATAAAGATCCGCAAGACCCGATTCACGGTTGGGACAAGACGTGGGCTTTCCTCAAGCAACTGAACGATTGCATTCCTTACTATCCGGGTGGCACCTCGGCGGTGATGAAAGAACTCGGCGAGGGCACGCGCGACATGACCGTGACGGTGACCGGCTGGGACATCAATCCGCGCGCGCTCGGCATCGTGCCGGAGGAGTTCCGCGTACAGGCATTCGACAACATGACGTGGGTGAACGACGCGCACTACATGGTGATTCCAAAGGGCGTGCCGAAGGAAAAGCTCGACGTGCTCTACAAGCTGATGAACTTCATGCTCGAACCGGCACAGCAGGCGATGACCTATGACGACGGTTACTTCTATCCCGGTCCCGCGATCAAGGGCGTGAGCGTCGAACAGGCGCCGGCGCACAGCCAGGA
Source organism: Paraburkholderia sp. FW306-02-B (assembly GCF_058782725.1). Classification (NCBI taxonomy): domain Bacteria; kingdom Pseudomonadati; phylum Pseudomonadota; class Betaproteobacteria; order Burkholderiales; family Burkholderiaceae; genus Paraburkholderia; species Paraburkholderia sp. FW306-02-B. Next base: position 2,332,025 of record NZ_JBYSXZ010000002.1, on the reverse strand, counting down.
TGTGCTGAAGAAGTACGGGCGGCCCGAGTACGCGAAGCTGCTAGCCGAGCGTCCGCATGTATTGCCGCTGAACGCGACCGCGATGGTCGCGGCTTTCAGGAAATGGGACAGCGAGGTCGGCGCGCAGAAGACCAGGTAGTCGGCCATGTAGTCCGGTGAGGCCGTCGCGATTCGCGCGTCATTCGTATCGGGAAACCGCCATGAACCATCACTTTGAGCAGTTGCGGCTCGACTCGGTGAGCCGCAGTTTCACGAATGCGGAAGGCCACGCGATCGCGGCGTTGCAAGGGCTCGATCTGAATATCCGGCGCGGCGAGTTTATCGCGTTGCTGGGACCGTCGGGCTGCGGCAAATCGACGGCACTCAATTGCATCGCCGGTTTGCAGCCGTTAAGCGGCGGCGGCATCTGGCTCGACGACCAACGCATCGACGTGCTGCCGCCGGAAAAGCGCGGCTTCGGCATGGTGTTCCAGAACTATGCGCTGTTTCCGCACATGACGGTGCTCGACAACGTCGGCTTCGGTTTGAAGATGCGCGGAGTCGGCAGGAGCGAAGCCGTGCGGCGTGCGCGTGAGGCGTTGCAGCTCGTACAACTGGTCGGTCATGAACGCAAGCTGCCCGGCCAACTTTCGGGCGGTCAGCAGCAGCGCGTGGCGATTGCCCGGGCCATCGTGATCGAACCGCCGCTGATCCTGATGGACGAACCGCTGTCGAATCTCGATACGAAACTGCGCATCGAAATGCGCGCCGAGATTCGCCGCATCCATAGCCAGCTTGAACGCGCGACCCTTTACGTGACGCACGATCAGGACGAAGCGTTGTCGATGGCGGACCGCATCGTCGTGATGAAAGAGGGCGTGGTACAGCAGATCGCGACGCCGAAAGAGGTCTATACGCGGCCGCAGAACTTGCACGTCGCGCGCTTCATGGGTTATCGCAATGTGGTCGAATTCACGCTCGAAGGCATGCAGGGCGAAGGCGTTGCGGTAAGCGCGAACGGCGTGCGTCTGATCGGCACCCCGATGGCCGGTTTCAATAGCAAGCGCGTGAGCGTCGCGCTGCGTCCCGAGGATATGGAACGTGCCGGACCGGGTGCGGAAAACGCGTTCGACGCGTTGGTGACCACGGTCGAATACGGCGGGCACGATTCGCTATTGCGCGTGAAGACGGCATTCGGCGAGTTGTGGGCGCGTATCGCGGGCGAGTTCGAGCAAGGCGAGCGAATCGGCTTGCGCGTGGCGCCGTCACGCACGCTCGTCTATGACGAAGACGCGCCATGAGCACGGGCATGCTGTCGCCGCCACTTGCGCCGCGCGACACCAAAGCGTGGCTGGTTGCGCCTGCTTTGATCTTCGTCGTCGCGTTGTTCATCTATCCGTTTGCGTATGGTCTGGTGCTGTCGTTCCGGCCGATGAACGGCGGCGGCCTGTGGGCCAACTATCTGGCGTTCTTCACCGATACGTCGATGTGGCCGACCATCATCGTCACGTTGAAGCTCGCGGTGCCCGCGACGCTCATCAATGTCGGCGTGTCGGTCCCGGTGGCGTTCGCGCTGCGCCGCAATTCACCCTATCAGAAGTTCGTCACGACGCTGCTGGTGATTCCTGTCACGCTCGGAACCGTGCTGATCGCCGACGGCATGCTCACGTACTTCGGCCCGAACGGCTGGTTTCCGCAAGCCTTGCAAGGCCTGCATCTCTATACGGATGAAGTGCGTCTCACGCATAACTTCTGGGGCGTGCTGATCTCGCTGATCGTGTCGGGCTTTCCGTTTGCGTTTCTGTTGACGCTGTCGTACGTAACGGGCATCGATCCGACGCTGGCAAGCGCCGCGGCGACGCTCGGCGCGAGTCCGTGGCAGCAGTTTCGCCGCATCTATTTGCCGCTGCTGGTGCCGGGTTTGACGATGGCCGCGTGCCTGTCGTTCGTGCAGGCATTCTCGGTGTTTCCATCGGCGGTGCTGCTCGGTGCGCCCGCCGGCCCGACGCGCGTGATGTCGATTGCCGCGGCTGAAGCCGCGTTCGAGAGCTACGACTATTCGCTTGCATCCGCGATCGCGATGGTGATGGGCTTCGTGCAATTGGTGGTGGTCGCCGCGATGCTCGGCGCCCGCCGCTTTTTCTACAGCGGCCCGGTGACGGGAGGCAAAGGCTGATGGCAACCGATCACCACGTGGCACATCCTTCGTGGGCCGCGTCATCGTCAAACGGCGATGACGGCGCCCGGCAACCCAGCAAGCGCATCAAACAACGCGGCAGTTGGCCGGGCCGCGCGTGGCTCGTGCTGGTGTGGGGCGCGATGGTGTTTTTCCTCGTCAACGTGGTGCTGCTGATCGCGACGGTCGCGGTCAACTCGGTGGCGACGCGCTGGTTCGGCACCTTGTTGCCGCAAGGCTTCACGCTGCATTGGTACGCGCAGGCGTGGCGCGACTTCCAGTTGGCGAGCGTGTTGTGGGTCACCGTTGAAGTGGTCGGCGCGGTGGTGCTGTTGTCGGTTCTGCTCGGCGTACCTGCGGCCTATGCGCTTGCGCGCGTGCAATTTCCGGGCAAGCGCATTGCCATGCTGATTTTCCTGCTGCCGTTGATGGTGCCGCCCGTCACGTACGGCATTCCAATGGCGACCGTGATGTACAAAATCGGTCTGGCGGGCACGCTCGGCGGCGTGATTCTCGCGAATCTCGTGCCCGCACTGCCGTTCGTGATTCTGGTGATGACGCCGTTCATCGAACAGATCGATCCGAATCTCGAAGCGGCGGCGCGCATTTTCGGCGCCAACACCTTCCGCTATTTCCGCTACGTGCTGCTGCCTTTGCTGGTGCCCGGCATGCTGGCGGCCGGCCTGCTCGTGCTGGTGCGCACTATCGGCATGTTCGAGCTGACATTTTTTACGGCCGGCCCCGCGACGCAAACATTGGTGGTCGCGTTGTACTACGCTGTATTTTCAACCGGCGTGCGCGCACCGCAGTCGATCGACGCGATGGCGATGATCTACATGGCGATCACGCTGATCTGGGTGCTGATCGCGCTGCAATTCGTCAGCCCGACGCAGATCGTGTCGCGTGTGAAGGAACAGAAGCGCTGACGCAAATTGAACGGACATGGTGGAGCAGACGTTGACGAAGAGAAAAACGCCAGAAGAGTTGCGCAGCCATCGCTGGTATGGGGTGAACGATATGCGTTCGTTCGGCCATCGCTCGCGCACCGCGCAAATGGGCTATAGCCGCGAGGAATATGCGGGCAAACCGGTGATCGCGATCCTCAACACGTGGAGCGAGATCAATTCTTGCCACACGCATTTCAAGCAGCGTGTCGAGGAAGTGAAGCGCGGCATCTGGCAGGCCGGCGGCTTTCCGGTCGAGCTGCCGGTGCAGACGCTCGCCGAGCCGTTCCAGAAGCCCACCACGATGCTCTACCGCAACTTCCTCGCGATGGAGGCCGAGGAGACGCTGCGTTCGTATCCTGCCGATGGCGCCGTGCTGATGGGCGGTTGCGACAAAACCACGCCCGCCTTGCTGATGGGCGCGATCTCGATGGATCTGCCGGCCATCTTCCTGCCCGCCGGGCCGATGCTGCGCGGTAACTGGAACGGCGCGACGCTCGGTTCCGGATCGGACACCTGGAAGTACTGGGCCGATCTGCGCGCGGGCAAGATCACCGAGGAGGACTGGCAAGGCGTCGAAGGCGGCATTGCGCGCTCGCCCGGCCACTGCATGACGATGGGCACCGCGTCGACGATGACGAGCGCCGCCGAAGCGCTCGGCTTCACGCTGCCCGGCTTCGCGTCGATTCCCGCGGTGGATTCGCGGCACGCGCAGATGGCGGCGAAAACCGGCATGCGAATTGTCGAGATGGTATGGGAGGACCTGAAGCCATCGGACCTGATCACCGCCGGTTCGATCGACAACGCGGTGACCACCTGCCTCGCGCTATCCGGCTCGACCAATGCGATCGTCCACATGATCGCGTTAGCGCGCCGCGCGGGCATCGATCTGACGCTCGATCGCTACGACGCGCTGGCGCGCCGCACGCCGGTGCTCGCGAACATCCGTCCGACCGGCGCGTATCTGATGGAAGACTTTTTCTACGCGGGCGGTTTGCCGGCGATGCTCGCCGAACTGGGCGACCTGATCGACCGCTCGCAGCAAACCGTCAACGGCCGAACGCTCGGCGAAAACCTCGAAGGCGCGAAGATTTTCAACGACGACGTGATTCGCCGCCGCAGCGCACCGCTGCTGCCGGATAACGGCCTCGCGGTGCTCCACGGCAACATCGCGCCTGACGGCGCCGTCATCAAACCGGGCGCCGCCGAGCCGAGGCTGCTGGTGCATACCGGGCGCGCCGTGGTGTTCAAGGATTACAACGACATGGCCGCACGCATCGACGACGACGCGCTCGACATCGACGAAAACAGCGTGATCGTGCTCCAGCACGCTGGGCCGGTGGGTGCTCCGGGCATGCCCGAATGGGGGCAACTACCGATCCCGCGGAAGTTGCTGCAAAAAGGCGTACGCGATATGTTGCGCATATCGGATGCACGGATGAGCGGGACGAGTTACGGCGCCTGCGTGTTGCACGTCGCGCCGGAGTCGTTCATCGGCGGGCCGTTTGCGTTGGTGCAGAACGGCGACCTGATCGAACTCGACGTGCCGCGACGCAAGCTCGATCTGCTGGTATCCGACGACGAACTGGCGCGCCGCAAGGCCGCCTGGGTCGAGCCCGCGCCGCGCTTTACACGCGGCTACGGCGCGCTGCATCAGGTACATGTGATGCAGGCGAATAAAGGATGCGATTTCGATTTCTTGCAGCGCGGCGGCGCGAACGCGGAGGCGGACGCAGCCGGCGAGCCGGAGATTCACTGAGTTTGCTTAGGGCCGTTCAAAACCGCAATCGGTGACCCAATCAATAGCCCACGCGATATACGCGCCCCGTTTGCGCGCCTTCGACGCTGCGCACATAGGCCAATGCCGCGCGCTGAGCCGTCACGGGCTCGAAGCCACGGAAGTAGGGTGCAAAAGCGTCGAGCGATTCGGTCAGCACCGTCGGGCTCACCACATTGATGCGGATGCCGCGCGGCAGTTCGATCGCGGCGGCCCGCACGAAACCTTCCAGGGCCAGATTCACCGTGGTTGCATTCGCGCCTTTGCGAATCGGCTCGTCGCCGACGATGCCGCTCGTCAGCGTGAACGAGCCGCCGTCATTCACGTATTGCTGGGCGGCCAGCACCACGTTGATCTGGCCCATCAGCTTGTCGCGCAGTCCAACCCAGAACTGTTCGATGCTCATCTCCGGCAGCGGGCCGAAATGCAGCTTGCCGGTGGTCGTCACCACGCCGTCCACTTTGCCGATCTCGCGAAAGAGCCGCTCGATGCTCGCCGGGTCGGTGCTGTCGACGCGATACTGGCCGCGTGTCGCGCCCACTTCGATGACTTCATGGCGCGCCTTCAATTCCGCTGTCACTGCCTGGCCGACGGTGCCGGTTGCGCCGATCACCACGATCTTTTTCATCTGTTGCTCCGTTGAGGGTTAAATGTGCAGGCCATTGTGTCGGTATTGGATGAGCGGAAAAAGCCTCTATGGCGTGCAGGTCCTGCAACCAGGGGTTTCTAATCCAGACATTAAGCGCACACCGCCATTCAAACGGTATGCGCTTAATAGATCCTTTATTAATAGGTGTCTGCGGCTAGATTCAAACGTATGAGTAAGCCACGCGCAAAGCGGGAACGATTTATGTCGCCCGATGTAATTCAATCACGCGCGTGGGCCGGAGATGATTAAGGGCGTAATGGCTGCGGCCGCGTTCGCTGTGGCTGCCGACCGGGCGCGGGTCGTCGAACTGATGATCGGCTGAATATGCCGCTTGCGGTTCGATCATGCCTTTGTCGATCACCGTGTAGCCCGGTTCGAGCGCCAGCAGCAGATGATTGCCGCCGACGCGGCTGTCGAAGCCGGCCATGCCGTCGTGCGACTCCGGCACGCTGTTGCTGAGGGTCGCATTGCTGGTGATGATTTCGTCGACGGCAATCGGGCTGTGGCTCGCGATTCGTGCAGCCTCGCGGTTCTTGCCGTCGGTGTCGACGGTGCTGTCGTGCGTGCGATCGTTGTGCAGTTCCGCCGTGCTTGGGCGAGCGGCGCCCGGAAGCCTGGCCGCGTCTGCTCGCTTGTTGATATCGGTGCTGTTCATCATGTTTTCTCCGGTGAAGAGGACATGGTTGAAGTACAGCAAAACCCGTTCCGTAAAGCGCGACGCCTGTGCGCGTCCGAGTTGCGCCGCGACTGCGTCGCGGCTAGGCGGAAGGGGGCTTTCACCTGGCGATTGCGCCCGAGATTCTTTTCGTTTTTTTTAATGGACGCTTATTTTCTACAGAGTATGATCTTACTCCGGCGAGCGGAGCGCTGTTAAATCGACGACATTTGCCTGGCTGTTTCAGCATGGCGGGCATGGAACGGCGGCGCGCTAACTCAAAACATTTTACGGGGCCGTCAGGGCGGGTGACACATGCATTTCGATGCTGCATTCACACATCGCGGCTACTTGCTGAATTGCGCGCCGGCGCGCGCGGGCGATGGCAGTTGGCAAGCTTATGTGGTCATCTCTCGCTCGAGCGACGGCGAACTGGTCGCCAACCGTTTTTTTCCCACCGATCTGCGCTTTCCCGACGAAGCAGCCGCCATTGCGCACGCGCGCGACTGGGCGGTGCGCTGGATCGACGCGAGCAGCGTCACTATCTGAATCGCATCCAGCGGCGGCGGGCTGCGCGCGGTTGCGGCGCGGCAACCGCGCAGCCACTACATGGCAGCCGCGCGGCGTCGCGCGAGCTGCGGAAAAACGCGGTAATCTCTCGGGACAATCACTCCGAACCGTGCCCACGGCACGGCGCCGTCCTTTTATGCCTAACGTGCCTTCCCACAACTGGGGTCTCGAACAGATCGTCGCGGACCTGCGCGCGTCGCGCGAAGAATTGCATCGCACGCGCCATCCACTCGGCATTCGCGAGTTGCCGTCGCGCGAAGCCGTGGCCGGCATTGTCGCCGGCCTGCGGGCGGCGCTGTTTCCCACGCATTACGGCGCCCCCGATCTGACCGACGAAACCGTCGATTACTACGTCGGCCATACGCTCGAAAGCACCCTTCGATTGCTCGCCGAACAGATTCGCCGCGCACTGCGCTTTCTGCCCGAATTCGGCGAAACGCCCGAGGCGGAACTGAAGGAGCGCGCCTTCAATGTCGCGCGCGAGTTCGGCACGCAGTTGCCGGGCATTCGCGCGCTGCTGGTCAGCGATATTCAGGCCGCCTTCACCGGCGATCCGGCCGCGCAGCACATCACCGAAATTCTGCTTTGCTATCCGGGCGTGTGGGCGATGACGCACCACCGTCTCGCGCACGCGCTGCATCGGCTCGGTGTGCCCTTGCTGGCGCGCTTCATCAACGAGATCGCGCATTCGGCGACCGGCATCGATATTCACCCGGGCGCGAGCATCGGGCCGAGCTTTTTTATCGACCACGGCACGGGCGTCGTGATCGGCGAGACCGCGATCATCGGCGAGCGCGTACGTCTGTATCAGGCGGTGACGCTCGGCGCGAAGAGCTTTGCCGCCGATATCGACGGTACGCTGGTCAAGGGCAACGCACGCCATCCGATCGTCGAGGACGACGTGGTGATCTACGCCGGCGCGACGATTCTCGGCCGCGTGACGATCGGGCGCGGCTCGGTGATCGGCGGCAATGTGTGGCTCACGCATAGCGTGCCGCCGGGCAGTAGCGTCTCGCAAGGCAAGATTCGCGAAGGCGACCGTAGTGATGAGGCGCGCCGTTGATGTGCGCGTTGGCTTGCGCGTTGGTGCGCAGTTTGCCGTTTCCCGGTTGAGGAGCGAGTCCATGTCGCGCGGCCGTGTTCATATGCCTCGTTGCGCGATTGCCGGCGTCGAAGCGACGGTGGCCGAAACCGCGCACTCGTTTCCACGTCATTCGCACGATCGCTTCGGAGTAGGTGTGATCGTCAGCGGCGGACATCGATCGGCGAGCGGGCGCGGTGTGGTCGAAGCGCGCGCGAACGACGCGATCATGGTCAATCCCGGTGAAGTGCACGATGGCAGTCCGCTCGATGAGCGTGGCCGTGCATGGCGCATGCTGTACTTCGAGCCTTCTTTGCTGGACAGTGTGGCCGGAGAACTGGGCGCGTTTTCGACGCAGGAGATCGAGCTTACGCAGCCCGTCGCGCGGGATCCATTGCTGAAAGTGCTGTTTGAGCGGCTCTTCGCGGTTTCTGTTGAAGCGCAATTCGTGCCCGACGATCTGGTGCGCGAAGAAGCGTTGCTTGGGTTGCTGAGGTATCTTGTGAGGCGTCACGCGACTATGCATGCGCGTTCGTCTTCGGTGGGTGCGTTGGGGCCGATTGCACGTGCCAAGGCTCGTATTGATGATGATCCTTCGTCAGCGCTTACGCTTGCTGATCTTGCTGTGGATTCTGGCTTGAGCCGATTTCAATTGCTGCGAGGCTTCGCTCATGAGATCGGGCTGCCGCCTCACGCTTATCGGATGCAGCGGCGTGTTGGGCTCGCGAGGCAACTCATCGCGCGTGGTGTACCGCTTGTGGATGCTGCTGCCGCTGCTGGGTTTTCTGATCAGAGTCATATGACGCGGGCTTTTGTGCGGCTGCTTGGGGTTACGCCGGCGGGGTATGCTGCGGCAATGCGGTGAGGTTCTTCTGGTTGCCTACGGCGTTGGTCTTTTCTTGTTCCGTTTGTCTGTGCGGTGCTTCGTTCTCTATGCCTACGGCGGTGCCTTTCCTTGCTTTGTTAGTGGTTTATTAGCGTTGCCCCTGTGCGGGGCGGCACCTACTTTTCTTTGCCTGCCGCAAAGAAAAGTAGGCAAAAGAAAGCGGCTTTACACCGCCAGCTCTTAAGCGGGTCTCCTGGCTTGGAGGCGGTAGTGGAGCATCTGGAATCTGTGTTCTCGCACACTCCGCGCTGGTGACAAAGCAGTCATGCTTCCGGCGGCGCTGCGCGCGCCGACAGGTCCTTCTCAAACCATGCGCCAGCTGCGCGCCGACAGGTACTTCTCAAACCGCACGCCGGGTTCGAGCCCGCAGGTACTTCTTAAACCGTACGCCGGGCTCGTGCCCGCAGGTACTTTCTGAAACCGTTTGCCCGGTTCGCGCCGGCAGGCACTTCCTAAAGCCGTAATCCAGCTTTGCGTCGGCGGGTACTTCCTGAACCGTACGCCAAGCTCGCGTCGCTGCAATTTCGTTCAAGACCTTCCGCCTCCCCCGCCTCTAATCTGCTTGCTCACTCCAACGAATAAGGATGGCAGCATGAATTCGCGCTATGCGGGATACCTGTTCTGCGCGCTGGCGATGATCGGCGTCGGCAGCACGGTGGTCGTCAGCAAATCGATTGCGGCGGGATTGCCGCCGTTCAGCGCGACCGCGTTGCGTTTTGCGATTGCATTTCCGGTGTTCGTGCTAGTGATGCGCTGGCGCGGCGTGCGCTGGCCGCGTCTCGATCGGCGTGACACGCTGCTGGTGATCGCCCAGGCCGGCGCGGGTAGCGTCGGTTATACGGTGTTGCTGATCAGCGGTATGAAGCTTGCTTCGGCGGCCGATGCGGGTGTGATCGCAGGTACCTTGCCGGCTGTCTCCGCGCTGGTCGCGATGCTCGCGCTCGGCGAGCGGCCCGCACCCGCGTTGATCGGCGCAATCGTCCTCGCGACGTTGGGTGTGCTGATGTGTACCGTGCATATAGACGATTTTGCCGCGCCGCATGCGGCCAGTTCGCTGACGGGTAACGCGCTGGTGTTCGCGGCGATTGTCTGCGAGGCACTGTTCATCCTGCTCAATCGCAAGTTGCGCACGCCCGTTGCGGCGTTGCCGTTGTCGGCCTTGATGTGCGGTATCGGCTTCGCGGTCGCGATCGTGCCGGCATGTTTCGAAAAACCCTGGAACCTGCCGTTCGATGCGAACGCGCTGAGCGGCGTGGTGTACTACGCGCTCGTGCCGACCGTCGCCGGCTTCGTTCTCTGGTATGCGGGCGCCGCGCGTATCAGCGGCGCGGAGGCGGGGCTGATAACCGCGCTCGTGCCGGTCAGCGCGGTCGCGTTGGCCGCTGTCGTGTTGCGCGAGCCGGTCAGTGCGGCGCAACTCGCAGGCGTCGCGTGCGTGCTCGGTGCAGTGCTGCTCGCTACGTTCGGCCAGATGCGTACGGCGCGCAGCACAGCGTAAGGCGCGGCTCGAGCGACATCGGGAGGCATCGAGCGGCGGTTCAAGACTGCGGCATGAAGCATGGCCGCATTGCTCGCCGCGTTGGCCGGATACGGGCGACGCGCGGCAACGCCAGAGGAGCACTAAGTGGCATTCGATGCCGTAGCGCTACCGGTCTCGCCGCTTACGTATTGGCGACCGAGACCACGCCCGGATTACCGACGATCGCCAGAAATTCGCGACGCGTCGACGGATCGGTTCGGAACGTGCCGAGCATGCGCGAGGTGACCATCGTGACGCCGGCCTTATGTACGCCACGTGTCGACATGCATTGATGTGCGGCTTCGAGAATCACGCCGACGCCTTCAGGTTGCAGCACGTCGTTCAACGTGTCGGCGATCTGCACCGTCATTTTTTCCTGAATCTGCAGACGCTTGGCGAACGCATCGACGAGACGCGCCAGCTTCGAGATGCCGACCACCCGATGTCCCGGCAGATAGGCGACATGCGCGCGGCCGATGATCGGCACCATGTGATGTTCGCAATAGCTTTCGAAGCGGATGTCTTTCAGCACGATCATTTCGTCGTAGCCGTCCACTTCGGAGAAGGTGCGGGCGAGGAGCTCGCGCGGATCGATCTGATAGCCCGCGAAGAACTCATCATAGGAACGCACCACGCGCGCCGGTGTATCGAGGAGACCCTCGCGCTGCGGATCGTCGCCGGCCCAACGCAGCAGCACGCGTACCGCTGCTTCAGCTTCCGCGCGGCTTGGGCGTTCCGGTGCGGCTGCGGGTTTGGTTTTCTTTGCCTTGCTGCTGGTCATCCGTCGCTCCTCTGGGATCGCGCGTCGACGCTAAATGGAGCGCGCGGGTTCAATGAGTGAGGCCATTGTTCCATGTTTTGCACCGGGTCGTGCTGATGTCACCGTTCGCTGTCGGGGTGCGTGGCTATTTCGGCCACTCGTCCTTAGCGTCGTTGAAGAGTTCGGCGACGACGCCGCGCAGCCAGCTCGCACGCGGATCGTTATGAAACTTGCGATGCCAGTGCTGCCGCAGATCGAAGCGCGGCAACGGTAGCGGCGGTTCGACGAGCGTGATCGACGCGTGCTCCGACACGTACGCGAAGCCGATCGCGTGCGGCACTGTCGCGAGCAGATCGGTGCGCGCGAGGATGAACGGCAGGCTCATGAAGTGAGGCGTTTCGAGTACGGCGCGGCGCTTGATGCGTTTCTTTTCGAGGTATAGCTCGAGCACTTCCTGGCTGCGTCCTTCGGCGCGGACCACCGCGTGGCCTGACGCCACGTACTGGGGCAGCGTGAGTGGCGCTTTTGAGAGTGGGTGACCCGTGCGCATCAGGCAGATGAACCGATGGGTAAAGAGACGTTGCTGGAAGAAGTTGTTGCCGGAGAGGTCGGGGAAATAGCCGACGGCCAGATCGACGTCACCCGATTCGAGTCCGCGTTCGACATGCGAGGGCGACAGCGACACCGAGCGCAAATTTGCGTTGGGTGCGCGTTCGGCGAAGAGTTGCAGCAGACGCGGCAAGAAGACGATTTCGCCGACGTCGGATAGCGCGATGGAGAAGGTGTGGGTGCTGGTTGCGGGGTCGAAGTCTTGCACGTCGAGCATGCCTTTTTCGATACGCAGGAGCGCGTCACGGGCAGCGGGGAGGATCGCCAGCGCCCGCGGTGTGGGTTCCATGCCGCGGGATGTGCGCACGAAGAGCGGGTCGTCGAAGTACTCCCGCAAGCGGCCTAGTGCGGTGCTGACGCGTGGTTGGCTTACTCCTAGCTGCTCCGCCGCGCGGCTGACATTGCGGGTGTCTTCCATTGCTACCAGGTAGGGGATCAGGTTTAGGTCTAGAGATAGGTCTGGCATTTTTTTGCCTGCGGCGCGATGGAGGGGTATTCGTTATTTGTATAGAGGGTAGGGGGTTAATTGGTGGGTTGGATAGTGGGGTAAGCCTGGGGTTTGGTTTTCTTTTTTGCCTGCGCGGCGCTTTCTGTCTGTGTGCCTATGGCGGTGGGTTTTTCTTTCGTTATTGGTTTATTAGCGTTGCCCCTGTGCGGGGCAGCACCTACTTTTCTTTGCCTGCCGCAAAGAAAAGTAGGCAAAAGAAAGCGGCTCACACCGCTAGCTTTGAAGCGGGTCTGCTGGCTTGGAGGACGCAGTGGAGCATCTGGAATCGGTGTTCTCGCACACTCCGCGCTGGTGACAAGGCAGTCATGCTTCCGGCGGCGCTGCGCGCGCCACCGCGGTACTTCACAAAACCGACCTCCATTTTCGCGTCAACATTTTGCCCCGCGCGGTGGCTCACCCTTGCGTCCCCCATGCCTCGGCGCGGCGCTCGCGTTTTGTCCGGCGCGGTGGCGCGCCGTTGCATTGCCAATCCTCACTGTCGTACCGGCTCTTCGCTACGCGTGATGGTCCGCACTCGTACATTCGGGTGCTTCGCCAAGGCGAAGCCGATGGCCCCCACCGCGCGCAAACGAAGCCACTGGCTTCCCCGGCAGACCGTTCCGGCGAGCACGCAGTGCGAGGCCGGAAAAATGAAGCGGGAGGCGCGTACGCCCAATCGGTTTTGAGAAGTACCGCTGCGGCGCGCGCAGCGCCGCCGGAAGAATGACTGCCTTGTCACCAGCGCGGAGTGTGCGGGAACACCGATTCCAGATGCTCCACTGCCTCCTCCAAGCCAGGGGACCCGCTTAAGAATTAGCGGTGTGAAGCCGCTTTCTTTGCTTACTTTCTTTGCGGCGGCAAAGAAAGTAAGTGCCTGCCCCGCACAGGGGCGACGCTAATAGACCACTAACAAATCAAGGAAAGGCCACCGCCGCAGGCACACAGACATAAAGCGCCGCGCAGGCAAAAAACCAGGCAAAGACCACCGCTGTAGGCAAAAAGGGAAAACCCCCCGGAAGGGCAAAAAAATCGAGGAAAGGACCACCGCCGCAAGGCACACAACCAATGCCGCCGCCAAAGGCAAAAACCCGCAAAACCCTACCCCAATCCGGTAGGCAAAAACCTATGATTAAGGATTCCCCTGCCTTGACAACCCGCCCGAAGGGCAACCATAATCCGCCGGAACGTTCGCTAATCGAATCACAGTTCATATAGCGAACAAACCCAAGGCGATGAACCAGCGCTTCCGCCCGGCAAGCATAGCCGGGCAAAACGGCCCGGAGACCGTCCCGCATAAAGCCCGCCTGCAAAGGCGAAAGCCAAAGCGGCACGCAGCGCCCTAAAAGGAAATTCGACATGATCAACAAGATTTTCGAGTCACTTCAATCGGCGGTCGCCGACGTCCACGACGGCGCCACCGTCATGATCGGCGGCTTCGGCACGGCAGGCATGCCGTCCGAACTGATCGACGCGCTCATCGAACAAGGCGCGCGTAACCTCACCATCGTCAACAACAACGCAGGCAACGGCGACATCGGCCTCGCGGCGCTGCTCAAAGCCAAACGCGTGAGCAAAATCATCTGCTCATTCCCGCGCCAAACCGATTCGTATGTGTTCGACGCGCTCTATCGCGCCGGCGAAATCGAACTCGAACTGGTGCCGCAAGGCAACCTCGCCGAACGCATCCGCGCAGCAGGCGCCGGCATCGGCGGATTCTTCACGCCGACCGGCTACGGCACCAAACTCGCCGAAGGCAAGGAAACCCGCCTCATCGACGGCAAGCACTACGTGCTCGAAGCGCCGCTGCACGCTGACTTCGCGCTGATCAAGGCGTACAAGGGCGATCGCTGGGGCAACCTCGTCTATCGCAAGACAGCCCGCAATTTCGGACCGATCATGGCAAGCGCGGCCAAAACCGCGATCGTTCAGGTGTCGAAAGTGGTGCCGCTCGGCGCACTCGATCCGGAAGTGATCGTCACGCCCGGCATTTTCGTGCAGCGCGTGATCGAAGTGCCGCAAGCGGCACATCAAAACGCAGCCGCCACCGCCGCCTGACCCGGAGACCGACATGAAAAAATTGACCCGCGATGAAATGGCCAAGCGCGTTGCGCTGGATATCCCCGAAGGCGCCTACGTGAACCTCGGCATCGGCGTGCCAACGCTGGTAGCCAACCACCTCGCCGCCGACAAGGAAATCTTCCTGCACAGCGAAAACGGTCTGCTCGGTATGGGCCCCGCGCCCGCGCCCGGCGAGGAAGACGACGAACTGATCAACGCCGGCAAGCAGCACGTCACGCTGCGCACGGGCGGCGCCTACTTCCATCATGCGGATTCGTTCGCAATGATGCGCGGCGGCCATCTGGATTTCTGCGTGCTCGGCGCTTTCCAGGTGTCGGTGAAGGGCGACCTCGCGAACTGGCATACCGGCGCGCCCGACGCCATTCCAGCCGTCGGCGGTGCAATGGACCTCGCGATCGGCGCGAAGCAGGTCTACGTGATGATGGAGCACCTGACCAAGCAGGGCGAAAGCAAGATCGCCGCCGAATGCACGTATCCGGTAACGGGCATCGCCTGCGTCAATCGCATCTACACCGATCTGGCGATGATCGACGTCACCGGTCAAGGCCTCGTCGTGCGCGAGATCTTCTCGGACATCGATTTCGATGCACTGCACAAACTGACCGGCGTGCCGCTGATCGACGGCACCCAATCGGCTCGCGCGGCGTAACCGTAAAGCGCGGCTAAAAGCGGCGCCGAAAGGCGACTCGAACGTCACACCGCCACACAAACGCGCATGAGGCACGCTCCATGCGCGTGACGCGACAGCACAAATGACGCCCGGCCGCGTTCGGCGCACAATACGCCGCAACGCCGTGTGCGGTACGCTGTCTACTGTCTAAACGGACTGTGCGTAAGGCGCGTCTCGCAGCATCCCGAGCGCCGCGACAAAACCTTCACCTTCGATTCCCTCGATCATCGTCCATCATGCTCGACTCCAGCGCCCGTCTGACCGGACTCCTTTGCGGCACGCAGCCGATGAACGACATCTGGGCGCCGCGTGCCACCCTGCAACGGATGCTCGATGTCGAAGCGGCGCTCGCCCGGGCAACGGCCGCGCATAACGTGATTCCGCAAACCGCGGTAGCCGCGATCGAAGCAGCCTGCCAGGCCGATCAACTCGACGCCGACGCGCTGGCGCGCGACGCGGCGCTCGGCGGCAACCTCGCGATTCCGCTCGTCAAGCAACTCACTGCGCGTGTGAAAGCCGCCGATGCCGAAGCGTCGAAATACGTCCATTGGGGCGCGACGAGTCAGGACATCATCGATACGGCGACGGTGCTGCAACTGCGCGACACGTTCGATTTGCTGGACCGTGGCTTGCAATCCACCTGCGACGCGGTGGCGAAGCTTGCCGCCACGCATCGCGCGACGCCGATGATCGGCCGTACGTGGTTGCAGCAGGCACTGCCGATCACCCTCGGTCTGAAATTCGCGCAATGGCTCGATGCGCTGCTGCGCCACCGCGAACGGCTCGATGCGCTGCGCGCGCGCGTGCTGGTGCTGCAATTCGGCGGCGCGGCGGGCACGCTGGCCAGCTTGCGTGACGCCGCACCGCAAGTCACGCAAGCCCTCGCTCAAGAACTCGATCTCACCGTGCCCGCTTTGCCGTGGCACACGCAACGCGATCGCATCGCCGACACGGCCTCGTTGTTCGGCATGCTGATCGGCACGCTCGGCAAAATCGCGCGCGATATTTCGTTGCAGATGCAAACCGAAATCGACGAACTGGCCGAGCCCGCTGCGGCAGGCAAGGGCGGGTCGTCGACGATGCCGCATAAGCGCAACCCGGTCGGCTGCGCGGCGGTGCTGACCGCCGCGACCCGCGCCCCCGGGCTGGTTGCCACAGTGTTCGCCGGCATGGTGCAGGAACACGAGCGCGCGCTCGGCGGCTGGCAAGCCGAATGGGACGCGCTGCCCGATCTCGCGCGCCTGGCAGGCGGCGCGCTCGCCAACATCGAACAGATCGCCACCGGCCTGAACGTCAACGTGCCGCGTCTTGCCGCGAATCTCGACGTCACGCACGGATTGATTCTCGGCGAAGCGGTGATGCTCGCGCTCGGCGACAGCATTGGCCGGCTCGATGCGCATCACCTGGTCGAGCGCGCGTCGAAGGCGGCGATCCGCGACGGTCAGACGCTCTTCGAGGTACTCTCGGCGGACCCCGCCGTCACCGGACATCTTCCGCTCGAGCGCTTGCAGAAGCTGCTCGACCCCGCTCAATACGTCGGCCAGGCACACGCTTATGTGGATGCCGCGCTGGCACTTCATACCACGCGCGCCAAGCGCGCCACCTCCAAGGAGTAACCGGCATGCCCTACGCCGCAGTCAACGGCACCGAGCTTCATTATCGAATCGACGGTGACCGCCACGGCAACGCGCCGTGGATCGTATTGTCGAATTCGCTCGGCAGCGATCTGTCGATGTGGACGCCGCAAGTAGCGGCGCTGTCAAAACATTTCCGCGTGCTGCGCTACGACACGCGCGGTCATGGTCACTCGGAAGCGCCGAAAGGCCCGTACACGATCGACCAGCTGACCGGCGACGTGCTCGGCCTGATGGACACGCTGAAGATCGCGCGCGCGAATTTCTGCGGCGTGTCGATGGGCGGCCTGACCGGCGTCGCCTTGGCCGCGCGCCACGCGAATCGTCTTGAGCGTGTCGTGCTGAGCAACACCGCCGCTCGCATTGGTTCGCCCGAAGTCTGGGTGCCGCGCGCCGCGAGAGCCCGCACGGAAGGCATGCTCGCGCTGGCGGATGTAGTATTGCCGCGCTGGTTCACCGCTGACTTTATCGAGCGCGAGCCGGTCGTCCTGGCGATGATCCGCGACGTGTTCGTGCACACGGACAAGGAAGGCTACGCGTCGAATTGCGACGCAATCGACGCTACCGATCTGCGCCCTGAAGCGCCCGGCATCAAGGTGCCGGCGCTGGTGATCAGCGGCACGCACGATCTGGCCGCGACGCCGGAGCAGGGCCGCGCACTGGCGGCGGCGATTCCGGGCGCGCGTTACGTGGAGCTGGACGCCGCGCATATTTCCAACATCGAGCAAGTGGATGCTTTCACGAAGACCGTGCTCGACTTCCTGACGGGGCCGCGATGAACGACGAAGACCGTTACGAAGCCGGACTTGGCGTGCGCCGCGCGGTGCTGGGCGACGCGCACGTCGACCGGTCGCTGGCGAACCGCACGGAGCTGACTGAAGAATTCCAGAACCTGATCACTCGCTATGCGTGGGGCGAAATCTGGACGCGCGAAGGCTTGCCGCGTCATACGCGCAGCCTTCTGACGATCGCGATGATGGTCGCGCTCAATCGCAGCGAAGAGCTTGCTTTGCATTTGCGCGCCGCGAAGAACAACGGCGTCACGCGCGAGCAGATCAAGGAGGTGTTGTTGCAAACCGCGATCTATTGCGGCGTGCCGGCCGCTAATTCGGCGTTTCACCTCGCCGACAAGCTGTTCCGCGAAGACGACGCCGCAGCGACGCCGTAACGATGACCGCACGAAGCGCGCGCAGGCAACACGGCGCGCGCTTCAAGCAGTTCTGCTTTCGTTCCCGACTGCCGCATCAGCCGGCAACTGCAAGCGCACCGCGCGCAACACTGTATCCTTGATGACCTCGCGCCAATGCGCGAGCGCCGCCTTGTCCATCAGCGGCTCGCCGAGAAACGCGCCCAATGTGTATTGATTGGCGTTATAAAAATAGCCGAGCGACGCAATCATGATGTACACATCGCGCGCCTCTACGTCAGCGCGAAACACGCGCTGCGCCTGGCCCGCATCCAATAGTTTCTGTACGACCGAAATCGCATAGCCCGAAATCTCCTTCAGTTTCAGCGACTTCTTCGCGTGCTTGCCCTGATGCAGATTCTCGCTCGACAGCAGCGTGACGAACTCGGGGTGATCGAGGTAATACTGCCAGACGAATTCGACCATCTGCTGCAAGCCGTGCGCGGGATCGCCGAGATCGAGATCGAGCTTGCTCTCGGCCTCGTTGAACTGCGTGTAGATCGTCTCCAGTACTTCGACGAACAACTGCTCCTTGCTGCCGAAGTAGTAATAGATCATGCGGTCGTGCGAACGCGCGGCCTTCGAAATACTTTCGACGCGGCCGCTTGCATAGCCTTGTTTCGCAAAGACCTTGATTGCCGCTTTCAGAATCTTGGCGCGCGTGTCCTGCGCCTGTTTCGCACGGATACCGGTAGCGCCCGGCTTGCGGGCGGCAGAGGGACTCATGGCGGTCTCGGTTCCCTTTGTTGGCGACTAATTAAACGACATGCACCGCGGGCAGAGTGGGCGGTAGCGCGCTTTCATCATACAGCCCGCATCGCACGCGGCGGACTGCGCTGCACGAACATGTGCTTCGGCGTAGATTGGCTTGTGATCCACGCGAGGATGCCGCGCCGCAGCATCCGGGGGTAGCCTGGAAACACGTTTGGAAGCAGACCGGGAAACACATTGCACAGTCTATTTTGATCAGTTAGATTTCAAGCAAGTTTGGTGTAGTGGATACTACACGAACGGTGAGTGACCGCAACATTCAAAAAACGGGCCACGCGAACATCCCTTTAAACACGGGCTATTCGTCAGCCGGGCAGGACCGATTGTAATGTCGTCGTATGGGAACCCCACCATGACAGAACATACGAAGGTCGATTTCGGTGCGGAGAGCGTCGACGGCGAAACCGCCTCGACGCCGGGTCCCACTGTGCTGGAAAAAGCGGCGCCACGTAACGAGCGGATGGCGTCGAACAAGATCGAATGCAATGCGTGTCCGGTGTTGTGCCAGATATCGGAGGGCCGCACCGGCGCATGCGATCGCTATGCGAATGCCGATGGCCGGCTGATTCGCGTCGATCCGGTGGTGTTTCTTTCGCGTGCGGTTTCATCGTCGGAAGCGAGTGCAAGCAGTACAAATGCCGCGGTCGAATTTGGTGCATCTTCCGAGGCGCCGGATCCCGCTGCGGAACAGGCGCTGTTTGTCACCGGTATCGGCGCATCGTCCACTTATCCTGACTACAAGCCCGCGCCGTTTATCGTTTCTTCGAAGCTCGACGGCGTCGATATGATTACCGTCGTCACCGAGGGCATTTTCAGTTATTGCAGCTTCAAGGTGAAGATCGATACCGACCGCTTTCTCGGGCCGGAGCAATCGAACGTGCGTTGCCACGGCGAGATCGTGGGCCATGTGACCACCGCGGAATATGGCTCGCAGATGCTGAGCCTCGGCGGCGTCCATCATCTGACCGGCGGCAGCAAGAAAGAAGGCCGCGTAACCTGCGACATGATGCTCGCACTCGGCAACAAGGAAGCGGTGGAGTTGACCATCGACGGCGGCTCGAGTCTGGTGATTCGCGCGGGCGCGGCGCCGATTGTCGACGGCATCGAAGAGCAGCGCATGCGCGTGGGTTGCGGCTCGGCCACCATCGGCATCTTCGCGAAACAATGGTTCGGTCATGCCGATGAAGTGGTCGTGGTCGACGATCACATCACCGGCGTGCTGACCGAACATCAGGCGGGCCGATGCCTCGGCATGACGCGTTCAGGTGTGAAGATTCGCGGACGCAAGTCGACGCCGGGCCGCTATTTCCAGGTGGCGAATCCCGGCACCGGCTGGGGCGGCACCGACATTCAGGACCCACTGGCAATTGTCGAAGGCTTCGACCCGGCGGTGGCGAAACCCGGTATGCGTTTGCTGATGGTGTCGACTACCGGCGAACACGCGCAGTGGTACGAACTCGATCGCGATCTGGTGCCGCGCATGGCGTCGATGCCCGACCCGGTGCGCAGCACGGTCGACCGGATTGGCGAAAACTGCGAACCGTCGCTGGCGACCGTGCTGTTTCTCGGCGGCGCAGGTGGCAGTCTGCGAGCGGGTGCAACCGAGAATCCGGTGCTGCTGACGCGCGCCATCAAGCAGAAACGGGTGAACGTGACCTGTGGCGGCGCGCCTGCCTATGTGTGGCCTGGCGGCGGCATCACGGTGATGGTCGACGTTTCGCGCATGCCTGACCGATCGTTCGGCAGCGTGCCGACGCCCGCGATCGTCGCGCCGATCGAATTCAGCATGACGTATGACGCGTATCGCGATCTCGGCGGCCATCTCGACGCGGTGCGCTCGTTGGCCAGTGTGCTCGCAAACGGGCCGGAACATACGGAAGGTGCGCCGCTCGCGCGCCGGACGTTGCCGCGCAATCCCGACAACCCATGGCCGCACGCCATGTCGCCGATGCCCGGATGAAGGCGATAAACGCGATGAACGCAACCCGCATTCGACTCGACGCGGCACGCTGGCATTGGCAGCATGGGCCGATCGATCTGATCCTCGGCGCGGATGGCGAACCCGCGGCGGTGCAGACCGCGTATGAGGCCTGCTGGACGCGTTTTGTCGACGTGTTGCCCGAGTTGGTCAGCGAGCTTAAGCGACTTCGACAAGCGCTGCCGAATGACACCGCGCTCAACGAATGTGAGTTGAAAGGCAAGGTAGCCCGCCGCATGTGGAGCGCATGTTTTCCTCACCGCGCACGCTATATCACACCCATGGCGGCCGTGGCGGGTAGTGTCGCTGATGAACTGATCGCGGCGTTCGCGCGGCCCGGCGTATCGCGCGCTTTCATCAATAATGGCGGCGACATTGCGTTGCATTTGACAGAAGGGCAGCAGTACCGCGTCGGCGTATTTGCCAATCTCGCCGATCTCGCCGAACTTTCAGGCGCCAGGCTCACGGGCGAGCAAGCGCTAAATGCAAACCTCACACTCGACGCCGGCATGCCGGTCCGCGGTATCGCGACCAGTGGCTGGCGTGGCCGCAGCTTCAGCCTCGGTATCGCCGACAGCGTGACCGTGCTTGCTTGCAACGCCGCCACTGCCGACGTCGCCGCGACAATGATCGCCAACGCAGTCGACTGTGATCATGCGGGCATCGTGCGCCGCCCGGCGTCGTCGTTGAAAGACGATAGCGATCTCGGCGACATGCTGGTGACCGTCGACGTGCCGCCCTTGCCGCAGCCGCTGATCGATTTCGCGCTGACCCGTGGTGCCGGAACGGCTCAGCGTCTGCGTGAACGAGGCTTGATCGAAGGCGCCGCGCTGTTCCTGCAAGGGCAAGCGCGCGTCGTCGGCATGATTCAGCAAGGCGCGGCGCTTCTGACGCATCGCGCTCAAAAACCAACGGAGGCTCCGTGTTCGAAATACGCCGCGTGCTGACGCACGTCGAAGACATCTTTCACGAGTTCGGCCCCGCGCCCGCGCGGCCGTTGCGGCGTGGCGCGATTGCCGCGGTGATGACGAACCCGTTCGCCGGGCGCTACGAAGCGCACATCGAACCCGCCATGGAAGCGCTCAAGCCGATCGGTTTCGACATGGCGCAGCGGCTGCTCGCGGCGATGGCCGTGCCGCACGCTTCGATCGAAAGCTATGGCAAAGGCGCGATCGTCGGCTCGCGCGGCGAACTCGAGCACGGCGCGCTGTGGCATGTGCCGGGCGGCTATGCGATGCGTGAGTTGCTGGAGAAAAACGGCGTGCCGACCAACGCGATCGTGCCGTCGACCAAGAAGGTCGGCGCGCCTTCCACCTCGCTCGACGTGCCGCTCACGCACGTCAACGCGAGCTACGTGCGCAGCCATTTCGATGCG
Source organism: Paraburkholderia sp. FW306-02-B (assembly GCF_058782725.1). Lineage (NCBI taxonomy): Bacteria > Pseudomonadati > Pseudomonadota > Betaproteobacteria > Burkholderiales > Burkholderiaceae > Paraburkholderia > Paraburkholderia sp. FW306-02-B. The sequence goes on along the minus strand of NZ_JBYSXZ010000002.1, from coordinate 2,310,240 downwards.
ATCGAAGTGCGCGTGCCCGGCGCGCCCGCCGCGGACGAGCTGGTGTATATCCTCGTAATGAGCACCGGGCAGCGCGTGCATGCGCGGGTCGGCGGCCTTGCGAAAGAGGCGATCGTCGGCAAGGACGGCTTGCGTTGAATGCCTCATGAGCGCCTCCTGAACCACGAACCGAACATACGCACTGAACGTAAGCAACACGCGCACCCAAACACGGAGAGCGAAATGGCAATCAAGCTTCGCAAGCTGGTCGTGCAGGTCGATGAAGTACGCATTGAAATGGGGCAGGCCGTCAACCCGCCGGCACGCCGTGCGGTAGCGATTGCGGTGATCGAGAATCCGTATGCGGGCCGCTACGAGGCCAGGCTCGATGCACTGATCGAAGCCGGCGAGGAACTCGGCGGCTTGCTCGGCAACAAGTGCGTCGAGGCACTCGGCATCAAGCCGGCCGAAGCGCAAAGCTACGGCAAGGCGGCTATCGTCGGCGAGGCGGGCGAACTGGAACATGCCGCGGCTATTCTGCATCCGAAGCTCGGCGCGCCGCTGCGGGTTGCGGTCGAGAAGGGGGCGGCGCTGGTGCCGTCGGCGAAGAAAATGGGCACGCTCGGCACCGCGATCGACGTGCCGCTCGGCCACAAGGACGCCGCCTTCGTGCGCAGCCATTTCGATGCGATCGAAGCGCGCGTGTCGGACGCGCCGCGTGCCGATGAAATCGTCGTGGCGGTCGCGGTGACGGCGTCGGGACGGCCGCTGCCGCGCATCGGCGGCTTGCAGGTGAGTGAGATCAAGGGCGAAGACGGTTTGCGTTGAGTTGGTTCGCTGTTAGTGTCCTGCCGTTGACGCGTGCGCGCATGGTGCCGCACGCGCTGCAACGTCTGCTGTCCGTTCGTCGCGTATCGCGCGGCGTGACCGAACAGCAAGCTGCCGAGGGTCACGATGTTTTCGAATTTGCTGGTACAGCTGGTCAACGGACTCGCCGACGCGTCGACGCTGTTTCTCGTCGCCGCCGGTCTGTCGCTGATCTTCGGCGTGACGCGCATCGTCAACTTTGCGCACGGCTCGTTCTATATGTTCGGCATCTATGTCGCATATAGCATCGCGAGCCGCTTCGGCCATACGGCGGGTGGGTTCTGGTTATCGGTGCTGGCGGCCGCGCTGGTCGTGGCTGTGCTTGGCGCGCTGGTCGAAATGATTGTTTTGAGGCGTATTTATCAGGCGCCTGAGTTGTTTCATTTGCTGGCGACGTTCGCGCTCGTGCTGATTTTTCGCGACGCCGCATTGTGGCTGTGGGGTCCTGAAGACCTGTTCGGACCGCGCGCGCCGCATCTGGCAGGCGCGGTCGATTTCCTCGGTCATCCGCTACCCACTTACGATATCGCGCTGATCGTGATCGGACCGGTGGTGTTGCTGCTGCTGTGGTACGCGTTGACGCGCACGCGCTGGGGCACGCTGGTGCGTGCCGCAACGCAGGATCGCGAGATGCTCGGCGCGCTCGGCATCAATCAGGCGTGGTTGTTCACCGGCGTGTTTTTCGTCGGCGCGTTTCTCGCCGGTTTGGGCGGCGCGCTGCAAGGGCCGCGGATGTCGGCGAATCTGTCGCTGGATCTGGAGACCATCGGCAATGCGTTTGTCGTGGTGGTGGTCGGCGGGATGGGTTCGATTCCGGGCGCGTTTGTCGCCGCGCTGCTGATCGCGGAGATCAAGGCGCTGTGCATCGGCATCGGCCACGTATCGGTGTTCGGTATCGATCTGTCGTTGAGCCGCTTCACGCTGGTCGCCGAGTTTGTCGTGATGGCGGTGGTGCTGGTGGTGCGGCCTTGGGGCCTGCTCGGCCGGGCGAGCGCTGCCGTGCGGGGCATGGCGGCGCCGGAGGCGCCTTTGAGGCCGGCGGGCAAGCGTCTGAAGTGGCTGGCGGCGATCGCGCTGGTGGTGCTGGTATTGGCGCCGCTCGCGGCGAACGCGTTTCCGTACATGCCGGTACTGCTTGTTGAAATCCTCATCGCCGTACTGTTCGCCACGAGTCTGCATTTCATCATGGGCCCGGGCGGCATGCATTCGTTCGGTCATGCCGCTTACTTCGGCCTCGGCGCATACGGTGCGGCGCTGTTTCTCAAAGTTTTGAATCTGCCGATGGAAGCCGCGTTGCTGCTTGGACCGTCGCTCGCGGTGGCCGGCGCGCTGGTATTCGGCTGGTTTTGCGTGCGCCTTTCCGGCGTTTATCTCGCGATGCTGACGCTCGCGTTCGCGCAGATCGTCTGGTCCGTGGTGTTTCAGTGGGACGCCGTGACGGGCGGCAGCAACGGCATTCTCGGTTTGTGGCCGTCGAACTGGCTGTCGTCGCCGGTGGCTTTTTACTATGTGACGCTGGTCTGCGCGGTGATCGGCGTGTGGCTTCTGCGCAAGATGCTGTTCTCGCCGCTTGGCTACGCGATGCGGGCGTCGCGCGATTCGGTGTTGCGCGCGGAGGCGATCGGCATCGACGTGAAGCGCGTGCAGTGGGCGGCGTTCGTGATTGCGTCGCTGTTCTGCGGATTGGCTGGATCGCTGTACGCGTTTTCCAAGGGCACGATTTCGCCGGAAGTGATCAGCGTGGGCCGCTCTGTCGACGGCCTTGTGATGGTGCTGCTCGGCGGCTTGCAGACACTGACGGGCCCGATTGTCGGCGCAGCGGTGTTCACGTGGCTGCAGGACACCGTCGCGCGGCAGACCGATTATTGGCAGGCGCTGCTCGGCCTCGCGATCCTGCTGCTGGTGATCGCGTTTCCACAAGGGATTGTCGGCTTCATCCGCGAGCGTTCTGGCGACGACGATACCGCTGAAGAAAGCGTCAAGTCGCCACCGCAAGCTACCGCGATCAAGGAGGGGCTATGAGCTTGCTGCGCGTCTGCGGCCTGTCCAAATCGTTCGGCGGCCTGAAAGCCGTCGACGATGTTTCCTTCGATCTCGAAGCCGGTCAGCTGCTCGCCTTGCTCGGCCCGAACGGCGCGGGCAAGTCGACCTGCTTCAACATGGTCAATGGTCAGTTGCAGCCATCGTCCGGATCGATTCGACTCGACGATCACGAACTCGTCGGCATGCGGCCGCGCGATATCTGGCGGCTGGGCGTCGGACGCACGTTCCAGATCGCCGCGACCTTCAACTCGATGACCATCCTCGAAAATGTGCAGATGGCCTTGGTGTCGCGTGAACGCAAGATATTCGGTCTGTGGAAATCCGCGGGCTCGCACTACGCCGATGAAGCACTCGCGTTGCTCGAGCAGGTCGGCATGGCTGCCGATGCGCATCGCGCATGCGGCGTGCTCGCTTATGGCGACGTCAAACGCGTCGAACTCGCCATCGCGCTGGCGAATCGGCCGAAGCTGCTGCTGATGGACGAGCCCACTGCCGGCATGGCGCCGAAGGAGCGCAACGACTTGATGGCACTGACCAAACGTCTCGTGACGGAACATCGAATCGGCGTGCTGTTCACCGAACACAGCATGGACGTTGTATTCGCGTACGCCGATCGCATGATTGTGCTCGCGCGCGGCAAGCTGATCGCCGAGGGTGACGCGCAAACGATCCGTAACGACGCACGCGTGCAGGAGGTCTATTTCGGCACCGGCAAAACCTTCCGGCCGCACGCGCCGCTGCATGAAGCGGCAGGCGGTCATCAAGGACAAGGAGCGCTGCAATGAGCGAGCCGATGCTGAAAGTCTCCGGCCTCAACGCGTTCTATGGCCGCGCGCACATTCTGTTCGACGTCGGCCTCGAAGTCGGCCGCGGCGAAGTTGTGGCGCTGATGGGCCGCAACGGCGCGGGCAAGTCGACCACGATGAAAGCGGTCATGGGCTTGCTGCCGCGTCGCCAGGGTGAAGTGCGTTTTCGCGGTCAGAACATCACGACGTCGCCGCCGTATCGAATCGCACGCATGGGCATGGGCTTCGTGCCGGAAGACCGCCGCGTGTTTGCCGATCTGACCGTGATGGAAAACCTCGATACAGGCCGTCAGCCGCCCCGCGAAGGCGCGCCGCAATGGACGCCCGAAAAACTGTTTCGCCTGTTTCCCAATCTCGGCGAAATGCCGAAACGTCCGGGTGGCCAGATGAGCGGCGGCGAGCAGCAGATGCTGACCGTGTCGCGCACGCTGATGGGCAATCCGTATCTGGTGCTGCTCGACGAACCGTCCGAGGGGGTGGCGCCCGTGATCGTCGAACAGATGGCGAACATGATTCTCGAACTCAAGCGCGAAGGGTTGTCGATTCTGTTATCCGAACAGAACCTGCACTTCGCCGAGCTGGTCAGCGACCGCGCGTATGTGCTCGAAAAAGGGCAGATCCGTTTCAGCGGCGCGATCGGCGAACTCGCAAAGAACGAAACAGTCAGGCGCGCTTACCTGAGCGTGTGATTCCATCGGCGGGCAGTCGTTGCGAAAGGAGAAGTAGATGGCAGCAGAGACGTTGACAGGCTTGTCGGGCAAGGTCGCGGTAACGAACATCGGCCTGCTGTTATCCGGCGACATCGACCAGCCGATTCTCGACGCGGACACGCTGGTGATCGACGACGGCGTGATCGTCGCAGTCGGTCATGAACAGGATTGCGACCTCGAAGGCGCGCGCACGACCGTCGATTGCAAAGGCACTACCGTTGCGCCCGGCCTGATCGATTCGCACGTCCATCCGGTGTTCGGCGACTGGACGCCGCGTCAGAATCAGATGGGCTGGATCGAATCGAATCTGAACGGCGGCGTCACCACGATGATCTCCGCCGGCGAGGTGCATTTGCCCGGCCGCCCGAAAGACGTGCTCGGCGTGAAGGCGCTCGCGATCACCGCGCAACGTTCGTTCGAAGGAATGCGCGGCGCGGGTGTCGGCGGCGGCGTGAAGGTGATGGCCGGTGCGCCGGTGATCGAAAAGGGCATGGTCGAGGAAGACTTCAAGGAGCTTTCGGAAGCGGGCGTGAAGCTGCTCGGCGAAGTCGGCCTCGGCAGCGTGAAGGGCGGCGAGGAAGCGGCGCAGATGGTCGCGTGGGCGCGCAAGTATGGAATTCAAAGCACGATTCACACGGGCGGTCCGTCGATTCCAGGCTCGGGCCTGATCGACCGGGACGTGGTGCTTGCCGCGGATGCCGACGTGATCGGCCATATCAACGGCGGCCACACGTCGCTGTCGTATCGGCATGTATGCGATCTGTGCGAGCAATCGAGCCGCGCGCTGGAGATCGTCCACAACGGCAACGAGCGGATCGCGTTGCTCACCGCGCGCCACGCGATCGAACTCAAATGTCCGCACCGGATCATTCTCGGCACCGATAGCCCTGCCGGTTCCGGCGTGCAACCGCTCGGCATTCTGCGGATGATCGCGCTGATCTCGAGCCTCGCCGACGTGCCCGCTGAAATCGCCTTCTGCTTTGCGACCGGCAATACGGCGCGGCAACGCAAGCTGCGGCAAGGCCTGATCGAAGTGGGCCGTCCCGCCGACCTCGTTTTCATGGACCGTGCGCAGCACACGGCCGCCGATACGCTGCTCGAAAGCGTGCAGCTCGGCGATATCCCGGGCGTCGGCATGGTGATGATCGACGGATTGATCCGCTGCCGCCGCAGCCGCAACACCCCGCCGGCGACCGAAGTGCCGGTGGTGATCTGAACGCCCGCCGCACGGCGTGACCAACTCCTTCATGAACCACCCGGCGACCCTCACGCTGAAGGTGAACGGCGCGACGCATTTCGTCAGCGCCGCTGCCGACACGCCGCTGCTTTATTTGCTGCGCAACGATCTCGCGCTGAACGGCCCGAAATTCGGCTGCGGCCTTGGCGAATGCGGCGCGTGCACGGTGCTGCTCGACGGCATGCCGACGCGTTCCTGCGTAACGACCGCGAAGGTCGCATCGGGCCGCGAGATCACCACGCTAGAAGGACTGGGCACGCGTGCCGCATTGCATCCGGTGCAGCAGGCGTTCATCGAAGAACAGGCCGCGCAGTGCGGCTATTGCCTGAACGGCATGATCATGACCGCCAAAGCGCTGCTCGATCGCGATCCGCATCCGAGCGTCGACACGATCCGGCGCGAGTTGTCGCGCAACCTGTGCCGCTGCGGCACGCACGTCGAGATCGTGCGCGCGGTGCAGCGTGCCGCTGAATTGCTCGCCGCGCAAACGGCGGCGCAATCGGTCGCGCAAGACGGAGCGCGCGCATGACCGGGCCGGATTTCAGCGGCGATCGCCGGTCTGTGGCGCCGTCGCGGCAGCAGCTCCATGACGCGCAGAACGTGCTGATCGTCACGCGGCCGCCGCAAGCGCTTGTGAGGCCGGCCATCGGTCAGCCGGGGTCGCGTTCGTCTTTTGTGCCCACGGACGCGGACCTGTTCGTCGTCGTGCGTGACGACGGCAGCGTGGTCGCGTTCAACGGTCATGTCGATCTCGGCACGGGCATCGGCACGGCGCTCGCGCAAATCGTCGCGGAAGAACTGGACGTGCCGTTGACGCGCGTGTCGCTTGTGCTTGGACACACCGGCGAAGTGCCCAATCAGGGGCCGACGATCGCGAGCGCCACGATCCAGATTTCGGCGGTGCCGTTGCGCCAGGCGGCGGCGCAGGCAAGGCAGTTTCTGTTGGCGGAAGCGGCTTCACGCTTCAACGTGAGTGCGGACAAGCTCGAGGTGCGAGACGGTGTGGTTTTTCACCGCGACGACGACACAGAAAAAGGCATCGCCTACGGCGAATTGATCGCGGGACGACGTATCGAACTGACGTTGACCGGCGACGCCCCTTTGAAATCGCCGGACACGTACAAGATCGTCGGCAAGAGCACGCCGCGCGTCGATATTCTCGCCAAGGCCACTGGCGAATTAATCTTTGTCCACGACGTGCGCGTGCCGGGCATGTCGCACGGCCGGGTGGTGCGGCCGCCCTATGCGGGCGTCGCGCAGGGCGATTTCGTGGGCAACAGCTTGCTGCATGTCGATGAAGACTCGCTCAACGATTTGCCTGGCATCGTCAAAGTGGTGGTGATTCGTGACTTTGTCGGCATCGTGGCCGAGCGCGAGGAGGTCGCGCAGCAGGCGGTGAAGCGGCTGAACGTGCGATGGAAAGCGGTGGAAGGTTTGCCGCCGCTCGAAACCAGCGAAGAAGTGGAGGCTGCGTTACGCGCGAATCCGTCGACGCGCCGTGATCTGGTGATCGACGGCGATGTCGACGCAGCGCTCGGTGATGCCGACGCGCGCTCGCTGGAACGAACGTACGTGTGGCCGTTCCAGATGCATGCGTCGATCGGGCCGTCGTGCGCGGTGGCCGACTATCGCGACGGCATGCTGAAAGTCTGGTCGGGCACGCAGAATCCGCATTCGCTGCGCGCCGATCTTGCGTTGCTGATGACGCTCGACGAAGCCCGCATCGAGATCGTCCGCATGGATGCGGCGGGCTGCTACGGCCGCAATTGCGCGGACGATGTCGCCGCCGACGCCGCGCTATTGTCGCGCGCGGCCGGTGCTCCGGTGCGCGTGCAACTGTCGCGCGAAGACGAGCATGCGTGGGAACCGAAGGGCGCCGCGCAATTGATGGATGTGCGCGGCGCTTTAAGTGCTGAAGGCGAGCTGGCAGCGTACGATTTCGCGACACGCTATCCATCGAACGACGCGCCCACGTTAGCGTTGCTGCTGACCGGCACGATCTCCGCGCAGCCACAGGTGTTCGAAATGGGCGACCGCACGGCCGTGCCGCCGTACGACTACCGCACGATGCGCATTGTCTGCGACGACACGCCGCCGATCGTGCGAGCGTCGTGGTTGCGTGGCGTCTCCGCGTTGCCGAATACGTTCGCGCACGAATCGTTCATCGACGAACTCGCGGCCGAGGCGGGCGTCGACCCGGTCGAATTTCGCCTGAAGCATCTGACCGATCCGCGCGCGATCGATCTGGTCAAAGCGGTGGCCGGGAAGGCGGGCTGGGAACCGCGCAACATCGCGTTGAAAGAAGCGGACGAAGGCGACATCGCGCGCGGCAGAGGTTTCGCCTATGCGCGCTACGTGCACAGCAAATTCCCGGGTTTCGGCGCGGCATGGTCCGCGTGGGTCGCCGATATCGAAGTCAATCGCAAAAGCGGCGAACTCGCGGTGACGCGCGTGGTGGTCGGCCAGGACACCGGCACGATGGTCAACCCGGACGGCGTGCGCCATCAGATTCACGGCAACGTGATCCAGGCAACCAGCCGCGCGTTGAAGGAACGCGTGACCTTCGGTGAGAACGCCGTGACGAGCCAGGAGTGGGGCGCCTATCCGATCCTGACGTTCCGTGAAGTGCCGGTCATCGACGTCGTGATGATGCCGCGCCACGGCGAGCCGCCGATGGGCACCGGCGAATCGGCCTCGTTGCCTGGCGCGGCGGCGATTGCCAACGCACTGTACGACGCAACCGGCGTGCGTTTTCGCCGGCCGCCGTTCACACCCGAAACGATTCGCGCCGCGCTCGCCGATGCGCAGGCCGACGAAGCGGCCGCGCGCAAAAAGAAGCGTTGGCGGCTGGGCTTTCTCGGCGCGCTGGCGACTGGCGCGGCCGGCTGGCTCGGTGCGCTGGCTTTGGCGCCGCAGGCCATTGCGCCGATCGCGCCGCCGCTTGCGAGCGCGTTCGCACCGGCGCTGGTCGCGCGCGGCAAACTGCTTGCTTCGTTGGGGAATTGCGCCGTTTGCCATACCGCGCACAACGGCGTGCCGAACGCCGGCGGCAAGCCGCTCGACACGCCGTTCGGCACCGTCTACAGCACCAACATCACGCCCGATGGACAGACCGGCATCGGCACATGGTCGCTGGAGGCGTTCGTGCGCGCGATGCGGCAGGGCATCAGCCGTGACGGACATCATCTATACCCCGCGTTTCCGTACACGTCGTTCAGGAACATCTCCGACGACGATCTGCAAGCGCTCTATGCGTACCTGATGGCACAAACGCCGGTGCGCTCGCGGCCGCCCGAAACGAAGCTGCTGTTTCCGTTTAGCGTGCGTCCGCTGATGACCGCATGGAATGGGCTGTTTCTCGGCCGCAATACGTTCGCCGCCAGCGCGACGCAAAGTGCGCAATGGAATCGCGGCGCCTATCTGGTGAACGGCCTCGGCCATTGCAGCGCATGCCATACGCCGCGCAACGCATTCGGCGCCGAGCAAACCGGCGCCGCCTTTATGGGGGGCGGCATGGCGGAAGGCTGGGAAGCGCCCGCGCTGACGACGCTTTCGAATGCACCCGTGCCTTGGAGCGAGGACGAACTGTTCAGCTATTTGCGCTTCGGTCACGCGCCGCTGCATGGCGTGGCGGCCGGCCCGATGGCGCCGGTCGTCGGCGATCTGGCGGCGCTGCCCGACAGCGATATTCGCGCAATGGCCACTTATCTGGCGTCGCTCAATCCGCTCGAGCCCAATGCCGATCCGCGGGCGTTGGCGCGTCAGTATGAGCAGGCCAGCGCAATCATGGGCACCGCCTCCGGCCTCGGCGCACGGCTCTTCGACGGCGCCTGCGCCGCCTGTCATCACACCGGCAGCGGGCCACAGTTGTTCGGCGCGCATCCGTCGCTGGCGCTCAACACGAATCTGCACAGCGCGACGCCTGACAATCTGATTCGCGTGATTCTCGAGGGTATCGGCTCGCCTGCGCGGCCCGAACTCGGTACGATGCCGGCTTACCGCGACAGTTTCAACGACGCCCAGGTGGCCGAACTCGTTTCATATTTGCGTCAGCAATTTGCCGGCGGCAAACCCGCATGGCAGGACGTCACGGCGAGCGTCGCCAGAATTCGCGCGACGCCACGGGCCGAATGAATCGCTAAACGCTCCAACGCTTGATAAAAACTACCGGCATTCCCGCCATTCTTTTAATAACGGAGAAACGCATGACCACGCGCGCAGGATGGATCTCTCGCCTCACGGTTTCGCTTTCGGTCTCGACGGCACTGTCGCTGACCGCCTTCGGCGCGAGCGCACAGACGATCAAGATTGGCGAAATCAACAGCTACAAGGCGCAGCCCGCCTTTCTCGGGCCTTACAAGAACGGCTGGAATCTCGCGCTCGAACAGGTGAATGCGGCGGGTGGCGTGCTTGGCAAACAGCTCGAAGTCGTGTCGCGCGACGACAACGGCAATCCGGGCGACACGATCCGCGTTGCGCAGGAGTTGATCGCACGCGAGCAGGTGCAACTGCTGTTCGGGGGCTTCCTGTCGAACACCGGCCTTGCGCTGACCGACTTCGCGAAGCAGAAGAAGATTTTCTTCCTCGCTGCCGAACCGTTGACCGACAAGATAGTTTGGGCGGATGGCAACAAATACACATACCGTTTGCGTCCGTCGACGTACATGCAGGTCGCGATGCTGGTGCCTGAAGCCGCGAAGCTGAAGAAGAAGCGTTGGGCGCTGGTGTATCCGAATTACGAGTATGGGCAGTCGGCGGTGGCGACGTTCAAGAAGCTGCTGACGGCCGCGCAGCCTGACGTGCAGTTTGTCGCCGAACAGGCGACGCCGCTCGGTAATGTCGACGCGGGCGCGGTCACGCAGGCGATTGCCGATGCGAAGCCCGATGCGATTTTTAACGTGCTGTTTGGTGCCGATCTTGGCAAGTTTGTACGCGAGGGCAATACGCGTGGTTTGTTCAAGGACCGGAGTGTAGTGTCGTTGCTGACTGGCGAGCCGGATTATCTTGACCCGCTGGGGGCTGAAGCGCCTGGCGGCTGGATCGTGACCGGCTACCCCTGGTATTCGATCGATACCGCGGCCAACAAGAAGTTCGTCGACGCGTATCAGGCGAAGTACCACGATTATCCGCGACTGGGGTCGGTTGTTGGCTATTCTGCTTTGATGTCGATTGCGACTGGGATCAGGAAGGCTGGGTCCACCGATCCTGACAAACTTGCTGCCGCGTTTAAGGGGCTCGGGGTTGAGACGCCCTTCGGGCCGATTACTTATCGGGCGCAGGATAATCAGTCGACTATGGGGGCGTATGTGGGTGTGACGGCCGTCAAGGACGGGAAGGGGGTGATGAGTTCTTATCGGTATATTGATGGTGCTAGTGTGCAGCCTTCCGATGCTGAGGTTAGGAAGTTGCGGGCCGCTGAATAAGGGTTTGGTTTCGCGTAGCGAGTGGTTGGGTTTTTTGCCTGCTCGGCGCTTTAAGTCTGTGTGCCTACGGTGGTGGCCTTTCCTTGCTTTCTTATTGGTTTATTAGCGTTCCCCCTGTGCGGGGGGGCACCTACTTTTCTTTGCCTGCCGCAAAGAAAAGTAGGCAAAAGAAAGCGGCCTTACACCGCCAGCTCTTAAGCGGGTCCCCTGGCTTGGAGGAGGCAGTGGAGCATCTGGAATCGGTGTTCCCGCACACTCCGCGCTGGTGACAAGGCCGTCATCCTTCCGGCGGCGCTGCGCGCGCCGTAGCGGTACTTCTCAAAACCGATGGGGTGTACGCGTTTCCCGCATCATTCTTCCCGCCTCGCACTGCGTGCTCGCCGGAACGGTCCGCCATGAAAACCAGAGGCGTTGTTTGTGCGTGGTTGGAGCCATCGGCTTCGCCTCGGCGAGGCGCTGAATTGTGGAAGTGCGAGCCACTTCGCCGAACGAAACGCAGCCGCGAATTACAACCCATCTCGCCGAACAAAACGCGGCCGCGAGTTACGCGAGCGCAGCAAAGGCAATCCATAACGCTTGAACAACCGCAGGCATGGAAGCGCCGCTAGCGCAGCGAAGACAAGCCGTTATGCCTGGATAACCACAGGCACGGAAACGCCCGACGGTTTTGAGAAGTACCGCCACGGCGCGCGCAGCGCCGCCGGAAGGATGACGGCCTTGTCACCCGCGCGGAGTGTGCGAGAGCACCGATTCCAGATGCTCCACTGCCTCCTCCAAGCCAGGGGACCCGCTTAAGAATTAACGGTGTGAAGCCGCTTTCTTTGCTTACTTTCTTTGCGGCGGCAAAGAAAGTAAGTGCCTGCCCCGCACAGGGGCGAAGCTAATAGACCACCAAGAAATCAAGGAAAGGCCAACGCCGCAGGCACACAGCCATAAAGCGCCGCGCAGGCAAACACCCAACCCCAGCCGCTACGCGCAAAAAAACTCCTATTCCTCAGCATCATGTTCAATAACAAACCGCTTTAAATAGGCAAGCACAGCGGCCTCCATAGCCCGATGATCAGCCGTGCTCTTAGACCCAGCATTCTCCTCATCGCCGAACAGCGTGGAAGGCGCATTATGCACATCCACCTCCTGGCCTTCGCGAAACACGCGAATCTCATGAACATCTTCGGCGTATTCGGCGATCCAATGCACGCCTTCGATATGCACGCCTGCGCGAACAGTAGGTATCTTCATGGGCGTCTCCCGGCGGGTCGGACCACGGCGCCAACCCTCGCTATCACCATACGCCGTCCAGCTAGCCGGCGCGAGCCTTGCCCGGCAATTTCCTGAGGTTTTGCCGTGTAACCGGCCGCTTCCAGCAGTCGCGGGGGCATCACTAGCGCAGCGCGCGGTTGACGGACCACGGCGCGTTCAAGTCAAACCCGAGTCAAACCCGAGTCAAGCGCGCCGCGGTCTTTCCAGCTCCTTATTGCACCGTCGCGAGCACGTCGCCGACAGTCTTGAAGATGTGCGCGATCTGCTCTTCGTCGATGATGAGCGGCGGCGAGAACGCCAGGATGTCGCCGGTAAAGCGCACCAGCACGCCCGCTTCGAAGCACTTCACGAACGCTTCGTAAGCCCGCGCGCCCGGCGCGCCGTCGCGCGGTTCCAGTTCGACACCCGCGATCATGCCGAGATTGCGGACGTCCTTCACATGCTTCGCGTCGCGCAGCGTGTGAGCCGCCGCTTCGAACGTCGGCGCGAGTGTCGCAGCACGCTCGAACAGGCCTTCGCGGCGATACAGATCGAGCGTCGCCACCGCTGCGGCAGCCGCGGCCGGGTGCGCCGAATACGTATAACCGTGGAACAGTTCGATCGCGCCTTGCGCGCCGCTGTTGACGATCGTGTCGTGGATCGTGCGGCTCGCCGCCACCGCGCCCATCGGGATCGCGGCATTGTTGATCGCCTTCGCCATCGTGATCAGGTCCGGCGTCACGCCGAAGTATTCGCTCGCCGTGGCTTTGCCGACGCGGCCGAAACCGGTAATCACTTCGTCGAAAATCAGCAGGATGCCGTGCTTCGTGCAGATCTCGCGCAGCTTCTGCAAATAGCCTTGCGGCGGAATCAGCACGCCCGTGGAGCCCGCCACCGGTTCGACGATCACGGCGGCAATCGTCGATGCATCGTGCAGCGTGACGATGCGCTCGAGTTCGTCGGCGAGATGCGCGCCCCATGCCGGCTGGCCCTTCGAAAACGCGTTGTGTTCGAGGTTGTGCGTGTGCGGCAAATGATCGACCGCCGGCAGCAGCGCGCCCGAGAAGGTCTTGCGGTTCGGTGCGATCCCGCCGACCGAAATGCCGCCGAAGCCCACGCCGTGATAGCCGCGCTCGCGGCCGATCAGTCGCGTGCGCTGGCCTTCGCCGCGCGCACGGTGGTACGCCAGCGCGATTTTCAGCGCGGTATCGACCGATTCGGAACCGGAATTCGTAAAGAAGATCCGGTCGAGGCCGTTCGGCATCAATTCGGCGACTTTCGACGCGGCTTCGAATGCGAGCGGATGGCCCATCTGGAAGGTCGGTGCGAAGTCGAGCGTCGACAGTTGCTGGGTGATCGCGGCGACGATTTCGTCGCGGCCATGGCCGGCATTCACACACCAGAGACCCGCGCAGCCGTCGAGCACCTCGCGCCCGTCCGTGGTGCGGTAATACATGCCCTTGGCCGATTCCAGCAGGCGCGGCGCAGCCTTGAACTGGCGGTTGGCGGTGAAGGGCATCCAGAAAGACGACAGGTCGTCGATGACGGGGCGCGAAGTCATGGTTTTCTCCTCGAAGTGGTAGCGAAACTGTAGCGTCCGCGGTTTAATGGCGGCATAAACAGTTGCAGCAGTGTGGCGCTAACTGTGTTGGTGAAATTGCGATAACTGTGCCGATTGCCTGGATCCCCCGGCCGCCTGAACCTGACCGGCAGAACCTCGCCAGTAGAGCCTGGCCGGCCGCACAAACCTCCGTCCTTACATGATCGAACTGGAACTTGAGCGCGACCGCCGCGCGGCCCCGACGCTCGTCGAGCAGGTCGTTCAAGGCTTCGCGCGCGCCATCGAGGCGCAATCGCTGCGCGCCGGCGCGCTGTTGCCGTCGGTGCGTCAACTGGCGCAAAGCCATGCATTGAGCACCTTCACGGTCACCGAGGCATACAACCGTCTGGTTTCGATGGGGCTGGTGGTGGCCCGGCGCGGTTCGGGTTATCGCGTGGCGGCGCGCGCGCCATCCGCGCGCGTCGCGACGACCGATTGGCAACCGCCGAGCCTGACCGCGACGTGGCTCTTGTCCGATGTGTTCGCCGACCATTCGGTGCCGATCAAGGCGGGTGGCGGCTGGCTGCCGAACGAGTGGATCAACGAGACCGGTTTGCAGCACGCGTTGCGCGCCATGAGCCGGGTGCCGGCGGCGCGGCTTGGCGATTACGGGCATCCGTACGGCTTCGCGCCGCTGCGCGAGCGGATCGCCGAGCAACTGGACCGGCGCGGCTTGCCGGTCGACGTTTCGAACGTGTTGCTCACGCAGGGCGCCACGCAGGGGCTGGATCTGATCGTACGTACGCTGCTGCGGGCGGGCGACGCCGTGATCGTCGAAGATCCCGGCTACTGCAATCTGCTGCAGATTCTCAAGCTGGCCGGGCTGGTCGTGCATGGCGTGCCGCGCACGCCGGCCGGCGTCGATACGGACGTGCTCGAGGCGCTGGTCGCGCAGCACAAGCCGAAGGCGATTTTCGTCAACACCACGCTGCAGAATCCGACCGGTGCGACCTTCGGCATGTCGGCCGCGTTCCGTCTGTTGCAGATCGCCGAGCGCCAGTGCATGTGGGTGATCGAGGACGACGTCAGCCGTGAACTGGCGCCGCCCGGCGCGCCGCTGTTCGCCGCGATGGAAGGCTTGCAGCGGGTGTTGTACGTCGGCGGTTTTTCGAAGACGGTGACGCCGGGGCTGCGCTGTGGCTACGTGGTCGCCGAACGCGCGGTGCTGCGCGAACTGGCGCGCACGAAGATGGCGGTGGGGTTGACGTCGTCGGAAGCGATCGAGCGGATCGTCGACAAGGTGCTGCTCGAAGGGCGCTACGCGCGTCACGTCGAAGCCGTGAACGAGCGGCTCAAAGTGGCGCATGCGACCGTCGAAGAGCGGCTCGACTCGCTCGGGCTCGAACTGTTTCACCGGCCGCGGGCCGGGTTGTTTCTGTGGGCGCGCCTGCCAATCGAGGCGGAGCGGGCCGGCGAGGTGGCGACGGCCGCGCTCGCGCACGGCATCTGGCTCGCGCCCGGCTCCTATTTCCGCCCCGACGATGCCCCGAGCGCCTGGTTCCGTTTCAACGCGCCGTACTCGACCGACGACGCGTTGTGGCGCTTCATCGAGCGAGTGGGCCAGGATTCAGGGCAGGACTGGGTTTAGACCGTGCGCTAGCGGGCGGGGCGCCGCCTAGCTGAACAGCTTCAGCGCGATCGGATACAGCGTCAGCACCAGCAGCAGCGCCATCGCTACGTTGAAGATGCGCAGCCGCTTCGGGTCCGACAGCACGCGCCGCATGGCCGTGCCGAAGCCCGCCCACAGGCAGATGCACGGAAACCCGACCACATAGAAAATGATCGCCATCGCCAGTGCGTTGAGGCTGTAGCTCTCGCTGAGGTGAATGGTGGTGGCGGCGGTCAGCACCATCATCCATGCCTTCGGGTTCACCCACTGGAAGGCGATGGCTTCGTGAAACTTCATCGGCCGGCGCTCGCCTTTCTTCACCTTCAGTTCGCCCGACGTGCCGATTTTCCACGCGAGATACAGCAGGTACGCGACGCTCGCGACTTCGAGCACCGTGTACAGCACCGGGAAGTGCACGAACGCTTCACCGAGACCGATGCCAACCGACAGCATCAACAGCACGACGCCTGCACTGATGCCCGACACATGCGGCAGCGTGCGGCGAAAGCCGAAGTTGACACCCGAGGCCAGCAGCATGGTGTTGTTCGGGCCGGGCGTGATGGTGGTGACGAGCGCGAACAGAATGCCGGCGGGCAGCGCGCTGAGGCTGAGGAATGACATGGGTGGCTCCAGTGTCGATAGGGCTTTCAGGCATTCTAGCGACACCGGCCGGTACAGTACCGGTACGGATTGTGAGATGGTGTCCGGTACGGAGGTGGCGGCAAGTGGACCGATCCGGTCGCCGAATGCTGCATGACCGATCGGCTGATCCAAGGGTGTGATCGCCGGGACCTCATTGAATGGCCCACGGCGGACGTGGATTGAATGCAGAGAGAAGAAAATCAGTCATAACCCGGACCTTCGCGGGGGGAGCCCGGTCCGGCGCGCGAACCAGGTGTATGCCTCCAAGGTCCGCAGTGCGGGCTTCGAGCGTAATCTGCTCCAGCGCACCTTGCCGGATTGCATCGGCAACGATGAACTCGGGCTCGTAAAGAACGCCGAGACCGGCAACGGCCGCTGCGACGAGTGCATCGCCGTTATTGGCTCGCATGGTGCCCTTGACGGCCACGCGCTTGTCCCCGTCCTTGCCGAACCGCCATTCGTCGGGCCGCGAGATGTTGGAAAAAGAGACGCTCAGGCAATTGTGGCCGCGCAGATCGGACCAGAGCCCCGGGCGTCCATGCCGCTCCCAGTAGCCCGGAGCCGCGCAGACAATCATCGCGCTCTCTGCGAGCCTGCGGGAAACGAGACGGTTGTCCTTCAGACGCCCAACCCGGATGGTCAGATCCCAACCCTCGTCCATAAGATCAACGACGCGATCGTTCAATCCGAGATCGATGGTGACCCCGGGATGCTTGTTACTGAAGACAGGAATCAGCGGCGCGACGTAGCGCACGCCAAACGAAAGTGGCGAATTCAGCCGCAGCAATCCGCTCGCTTCCACGCGCTGAGACGCGATCATCGCCTCCGCCTCTTCCAGGTCGGGAAGGAGACGGGTGCACGTTTCCAGGTATTGCTGGCCCGCTTCGGTGAGCGTGAGCTTGCGCGTGCTGCGGTGAAACAGACGCACGCCCAGCCGTTGCTCCACCGCATCCAGGTGCTTTGTCGCCATCGCGGGCGACAGGCCGAGCTGCCGGGCGGCCGCGGAAAGGCTTCCGGCAGTAGCTGCACGGGAGAACACCTGCATTCCCGTAATACGATCGAGCATTATGATTTCTCACTATGGTTAAAAACTGAATAACCAAATGGATATATTATCGCCTCACAGGTGAAACTGTACATTGCTGTCTATTCTGATTTGCCAAAGCTATCCGCCCGGAAACCGTCGCGGCGATGACGTCCAAAGCGATCGGCGACCTGCCGGTCGGCGCAGCCGGCCCGGGCTTCGGCTGGGGACTCGGCGTGGCCGTACTCAGAGATCCGGTTGCGGCGAAGTCGCCAGTGAGCGCCGGCGCCTGGAACTGGTCTGGCGTGTACGGCACGAATTTCCAGGTGGACCCCGCTGCCGGCATTTCCGTTGTGGCGTTGACGAAGCCAGCCGTCGTGGGAATGACCGGAAATTTTCCAACGACGCTGCGCCGCGCAGTCTACCAGGGGGGTGTAATGAAGGCTTATCAAATCCAGGCCGGCGCTGGCATTGGCGGACTTGAACGTGTCGAACGCCCAAGCCGGGACCCCGGTGCCCACGAAATCAGGGTGCGCGTGGACGCTGCCGCACTGAACCATCGTGACCTCAGTTTCGCGCGGGGCCAGTTTTATAGCCCGCCGAGCTACCCGATTGTCCCGCTCGTCGATGGATGCGGGGACGTCATCGCCGTTGGGGAGGCGGCCACCCGTTTCAGGACAGGTGATCGTGTCATCACAAGTTACTACCCGCGATGGATTGACGGTGCACTGTCCCCTGGCAAGACAGCCGTGTCCTTCGGCGCCCAGTTCGACGGCACGCTCGCCGAAGAAATCGTGGCAAGTGAGGAGGCTTTCGTGCTGGCGCCACGCAGTCTTGATGCCATTACGGCTGCCACGTTGCCTTGCGCCGGCGTGACGGCATGGAATGCGTTGTTCGTCGCAGGCGCGGTCAAACCCGGTGGCAGCGTGCTTCTGCTGGGAACCGGCGGTGTCTCGCTTTGGGCGCTACAGCTTGCCATAGCCGCTGGCGTCTTCACGATCGTGACATCGTCCCAGGACGAAAAACTTGAACGTGCACGCTCGCTTGGCGCGAATGCGACCGTCAACTACCGGACCAGCCCGGAATGGCAGGACGAGGTCTTGCAGCTCACCGAGGGTGCCGGGGTCGATATCGTGGTCGAGGTCGGTGGCGAAGGTACGCTGGCGCGCTCCCTGAAGGCCGCGGGACCCGGTGGGACGATTGTCGTGATCGGCCGGGTCAGCGGCGGCGGTGGTGTCTCGATCGAGCCCGGCGCGCTCATCGGTGGCGCAAAGCGCCTCGTCGGCATAACGGCAGGTAGCCGCGCGATGCTCGAACAGCTCGTCCGTTTCGTCGACGTCAACAAAATCAATCCCGCTGTCGACAAAGTCTTCCCGTTCGATGAGGCTCCGTCTGCCTATGAGTATCTCGCGAGAGGGCGGCATTTCGGCAAGGTGGTGGTCGACATGCGCGCGTAGCGCGACGTTCGTTTTCCGTTCCGGTAACGGGTGCCTTTCCACGCGTAGTTCGGCTGTGATCGTCAGTGAAGCCATCTGCAAAGGAGTCATGTATGAGATTGACGTCAGCGTTGCTGGTGGCGGGGATTGCAATTGCCGTTAGCCCGGCATTCGCCGCGGACCCCGTTCGGATCGGCGTCACAACCATCTTGAGCGGCCCGAATGCCGATCGCGGACAGAGCGAGCAGTACGGCGTCGAATTGGCATTACAGCGCATCAACGAGTCCGGCGGCGTGCTCGGCAGGCCTGTCGAGGCGTTCTACGCCGATAACGCTGCCGATCCGGCAACCGGCATTGCGGTGGCGAAGCGACTGATTGAGCAGCAGCATGTTTCCGTGTTGTTGGGCGCGCTGGCGACACCCGTCACGCGGGCAGTGATGCCGGTAGCGAATGCTGCGAAGGTGCCGTTTGTGATCGACATTTCGGCCGGGCAGGAATTCGTCGACGCCGCCGGTTCCGGTGGTTACGACTACGTTTTCAAAACCAGCCCATCCGATGGCGATGTTGCGACCGCGATGATGCAGTGGCTGAAGGCCCGCAACGCCAGACGTATCGTTATCCTGGCCGATGACAATGACTTCAACCGCGCCAACGCGGTGGCTATGGAAAAGGCCGCGACGGCCGCACACATCGAGACGTTGGCCAGCGAGACCGTCGCGAAGGGAACCACGGATCTTGCTCCGCTCCTCGAGCGATTGAAGGCGCTGCAGCCAGATCACATCGTTACCCTTCTTGGCGTGTCTAGCGGGGCGTTTTTCCGTGCTTATGAGCAAATCGGCGGAGGCACCCCTATCGCGGGTCGCATTGATTTCACAGCGGCGATTGCGAACTTGTCGCCCCGGTTCGTGGCGGCTGGCGGGCTTGATCGGGCCGCAGGAATTTCAGTATTTACACCCTCGGCTCCCGGGGCCGGCGTGCAGGCGTTCGCGGCCTCTTATCGAGAGAAATACGGGCTCGCTCCGACCCAGCGGTCGCTCTTCGCGTTTGAGGCGACCGGGCTAGTCATCGACGCGATCCGTCGCGCGAAGTCGGACGATCCTGTCGCCGTACAGCGGGCGCTGCGATCGACACAGATGCCGTCTATGCTTGGCGGCACCTTTGCGATGGACGAGCACAATCACTCCCACGTCATGATGCAGATCGTCGGAATACGGGGCAGCAAGCTCGCGGTGCTCGAACAGGTCGGGAACCAGGTTGCCTGGACCGTGTGCACGCGCCGCACAAGTTTGCGCGCCGCATACGTGTGCCATGCCGACGGTTGCCTTTTACCGGGTAGCCATTTCCGGATGCAGCGGAGAAAGCTGATTACGGGTCGCGTCTTCCAGACTGACAATCGATTGAGCAATGGCTTCCGTCGTTGCGAGCGTATTGATGGCGCCTGTGCGCAACGCTCCCAGGACGGCGGTTGTCTTGGTATTTTCGCTGGCGACCGCAATAACGTTCGGAATGCGCTTCAGGTCTTCCAGGCTAAGACCAATGACCCGGTCGCGAACGGGAGTGACAACTGGACGGCCGGCAATATCGATGAAGTGGTAGCCCATCAGGTCCCCGACTGCTCCGCACTTGCGGAGTTCGGCGATCTCGTCTGGTGAAAACCAGCCGGTGCGGACCATGTTGCTATCTTCATTGATGTCGCCGACCCCAACGAGCGCGATGTGCGCTCTACGTGCCTTGTCGAGTGTAGGTTTGACGGCGTCGTTGTGAAGCAAGCCCTCGCGGACGTCGGGGTCGCCCACCAGGGCCGGCGCGTAAAGCGTCTCGCTGCCACCTCCAAAGCGGGCAGCAAGCCGGCGGCTGATGTGGTCGGCATTCATGACGTCGCCACCCCGATAGAACCCGCCGATGGCGCAGACGAAGGTCGGAGAGCGCTGCGTTGATGAAATCGCGTGCTCCGAGATCTCGTTGATATTACGGCCGATACCCACGGCAACGATCATGTCGTTGGTGAGAATGCGATCCAGATGACTGGCGACCAGGCCGGCAAGTAGTTCGCGCTGCTTGTCCTGGTCCTTGTGATTGATGGACACGATCGCCTTTTCGATCCCGAATCGATCGATCAACTCGCGTTCGAGATCCCGCGTATCACGTGGATGGTGCCTGACGCGAATTTCAACAATGCCTTCTTCCTGCGCACGCTTCAGAAGACGACCTATCTTGGCTCGAGAAAGCGAGAACTGTTTCGACAGATCTTCCTGTGTAAGCCCGTCGACATAGTAAAGCGTCGCCAGACGAGTCAGTTCGTCGGTGGTCATATGTTTTGTCTCATTCCCATTCGGCTGGATATAACGTGGCCTGCCGCGGAGCCGGTGGGCTATCGACTGATGACCTGGTCAGCCAGTTCACGCAGTCTTGTTGTTGCGGGGTAACAGATGGCCATCTTCGTATTCCTTGATGCGGTTCACCTTCGGGACGGAGCGTCCGCCGTCGAAGCTTGCACCAAGCCACGTGTCGACAATCGCTTTCGCGAGCTCGGGTCCGACAACGCGAGCGCCAATTGTAATGATTTGCGCGTCATTGCTCTTGCTCGCCCGCTCCGCCGAATAGGTGTCGTGGCATTGCGCGGCGCGAATGCCGTGCACTTTGTTAGCGGCGATCGCCATGCCGATCCCTGTTCCGCACATCAGAACGGCGCGATCAAACTCGCCTTGCGCAACCCTTTCGGCCACTGCGAACGCAATGTTCGGATATTGAACAGGCTCCGCCTCGTATGTTCCGAAATCGGTGACGTCCAGTCCCCTGCCGGTCAAATGTTGCTTGATCAGTTCCTTCAGGTCAAATGCGGCTTCATCGCACCCGATTGCCAGCTTCATATTTAACTCCAGTTATCCAGGATTGCTCAATGTACGATTGAACAAATGTACATCGATGATCAAATTCTCAATCGTGCGCGTGCGAATGTCAAGATCGCCGGTATGCGTTTTTTCTGTGGTCAGTTCTGGGCCAAATCGAATGTCATCGCCGCGTTGCAGCAAATCTGAAAGCTGAGTGGCGTTAGGGGTAAACCACGTGTCCGCCGTAATTGACAGGTGTGAAGCGGAAATCTACGATGTCATCCAACTGCTCAAATGTTCAACAACGAGCAAATGTTAGGAGACAAAGTGGACGACCTTCTTGTTGATGCCAGTGGTGTACAGAAGGCATTCAATGGTGTCAGGGCACTCGAGGATGGCCGTTTGAAACTGCGGCGCGGGAGTGTCCACGCGCTATGCGGTGGGAACGGAGCCGGAAAATCGACCTTCTTGGGCATCGTCATGGGTATCACCCAGCGCGATGCCGGAGAAATCCTGTTTAAGGGACAAAGCGTCAATTTTCAGACGCCGGCTGAAGCGCTCGACAATCGCATCGCGATCATTACCCAGGAGCTTTCGCCGATTCCCGGCATGACCGTTGCCGAGAATCTGTATCTCGGTCGCGAACCCCGCAGGGCCGGTGTGCTGGTTAAATTCGCGGCGCTCGCGAGGCAAGCGCAGGAACTTCTGGACCGGCTTGCTTTTCCGGTCGACGCCCGCGCACGCATGTCGTCGCTGAGCCTCGCTCAGATCCAGTTAGTCGAGATCGCGAAGGCGTTCAGCCGCGACTGCGATGTGATGATCATGGACGAGCCGACTTCAGCTATCGGCGAGCGCGAGACCGAGGTGCTGTTCAACGCGATCCGTAACCTGACGGCGCAGGGCACCGGAATCATCTACGTTAGCCACCGGCTTTCGGAAATATTTCAGATCGCGGACGACTACACGGTCTTTCGCGACGGCCGGTATGTCGACAGCGGACGCATCGCCGACATCGATCGCTCCTATCTGGTGAGCACGATCGTGGGCCGCAAGCTTCATTCTGCCGAGAAGGTTCGCAGGCCTGTGGGCGAGCCCGTCCTCGAGTCGGCAAGTCTTTCCAGGGAGTCCGAATTCAACGATATCTCGCTCACTGTTCACCAGGGAGAAATCCTTGGCATCTATGGGCTCATGGGCGCGGGCCGCAGCGAATATCTCAACTGCATGTATGGACTGACCCGTCCCGACAGCGGTGAAGTCAGGCTCAAGGGCCGCGCATTGCCGGTTGGCCGCCCCCGCAAGGCCATTCAGGCAGGCCTGTCGCTCGTGACGGAGGATCGCAAGGAGACGGGGCTCGTACTGTCGGCGTCCGTGCGCGACAACATCTCGTTCTCCGCCTACGACCGCCTGTCGCGCCTGTCGCTGATCAACCGCCGGAAGGTGAAGGCTCTCGTCGATACGATGGTCGAGCGCATGCGGATCAAGACAAGCTCGGTGTCGCTTCCGGTCTCGTCGATGAGCGGGGGAAACCAGCAGAAGGTTGTACTCGCGCGTTGTCTTTCAACCGAGCCCACGTGCCTGCTGTGCGACGAACCGACCCGGGGCATCGATGAGGGTGCCAAGCGCGAGGTCTACAAGCTGCTCGACGACTTCGTATCGAAAGGGGGCGCCGCCATGGTGGTGTCTTCCGAGGCACAGGAAATTCTGGATGTCAGCGACCGCATCGCCATTTTCAAGTCGGGGCAGTTGGTCACCGTGATCGACGGCCATACCACCACTCAGGAAGATCTTCTGCACCTCGCATCATGAATACTCATACCACTTCCCTGAAAGTCCCGGCGAGCCAAAGCCGCTCCGCACATATGCGCGATATCTACCGGCGCTATGGCATCGTCGCCGTGCTCATCGTCCTGTGCATCGTGCTGTCTTTTGCAAACCAGTACTTTCTGACGCTGGGCAACATCGCGGACATCCTGCGGCAAACCTCGATTAACGGCATCCTGGCCGTGGGGATGACTTATGTCGTGCTCACGGCGGGCATCGACCTGTCCGTTGGTTCCACGCTCGCCCTTGCCGGCATCATCAGTGCCAGTCTGATGACCGGCGCGCATCCGCACGGCGCGGCATTCGGACTGGTTGCAGGGCTTGCCGTAGGCGCTGCCGTTGGCGCGATCAACGGCTTGCTCGTTGCCCGGCTCTCCATTCCTCCTTTTGTTGCAACGCTCGGCATGCTGAGCGCGGCGCGGGGGCTGACCTATATCTATAACGATGGCATGCCGGTGACCGACCTGCCGGACGCATACCTGACCATCGGCACGGGCGCGATTGCCGGGATACCGGTGCCGATCATCGTTTTCGCTCTCGTCGTCGTGCTGTTCTGGTTTGTCCTGCGCTATACGACTTACGGCCGCTACGTTTATGCAGTGGGCGGCAACGTAAAGAGCGCCAAAACGAGCGGTATCTCGACCGGCAAGATTATCTTTTCCGTCTACGTGATCGGCGGACTGCTGGCCGGTCTTGCCGGGATTATCCTCGCCGCGCGCACGACATCGGCTTTGCCGCAGGCCGGCGTGTCCTATGAACTCGATGCTATTGCGGCTGTAGTGATCGGTGGCACGAGTCTTTCGGGCGGCACGGGGTCGCTCGGAGGAACCGTCGTTGGCGCGCTACTGATCGGCGTCATCAATAACGGACTGAATCTGCTGGGCGTGTCGTCGTATTACCAGCAAGTTGTAAAGGGCGTCATTATCGTCGGCGCCGTCCTGCTCGATGCTTCGCGCAAGAAGCAATAACGTCAACCCAAAAGCAACAATCTGGAAATATTCAGGAGACTTCGATGATTTCGTGGAAAAAAACTTTGCTGGCCTGCGCAGTGATGGGCCTCACCTGTACTGTCGTGCAGGCCAAACCTATCCGTATCGGGGCGGCGGTGTATGGTCTCAAGGGCGAGTTCATGCAGATGTGGACCAACGCGCTTAAGGCACAGCCCGCGGTCAAGGACGGTACGGTGCAGATCACGGTATTCGACGGCAACTATGACGCGCTCACCCAGAGCAATCAGTTCGACACGATGATCACGCAGAAATACGACGCGATCATTTTCGTGCCGATCGACAAGGCGGCGGGCGCCGCCGCCGTGGCGAAAGCCGCCGCGGCGCACATTCCGGTCATCGGATCGAATACCCTGGTGTCCGGCGACAAACTCACGTCCTATGTTGGTAGTAACGACGTGATCGCGGGACAGATGGAAGCGGAGGCGATCGTCAAGGCAATCGGCGGCAAGGGAAATGTGGTGATCCTCGAGGGTCCGATCGGCCAGTCCGCGCAGATCGATCGTTCGAAGGGCATCCAGGACGTGCTGTCGAAGACGCCAACCGTCAAGGTGCTCGAGCATAAGACGGCGAACTGGTCGCGTGCCGAATCGCTGGCGCTGGTCGAGAACTGGCTGACCGCCCATCCGGGGCAGATCAGCGGCATCATTGCGGAGAACGACGACATGGCGCTCGGCGCCATCCAGGCCCTGAAATCGAAGGGCATCGATCCGAAGAAGGTCCCGGTCGCCGGCATTGACGGAATTGTCGACGGTATCGCGGCAGTCAAGCGCGGCGAAATGACGACCTTCTTCCAGGACTCGCAGGCGCAGGCGCAAGGCGCACTGGATGTCGCGCTGCGTACTGTCGTCGGTTCGTCTTACAAGCCGCGCTCGGACGTCTGGGCGGGATACGGCGCGAAGATGCCTTGGGACGACGGTACTGCGAAGTCCTACGCGGTGCCGTGGACGCAGGTCACGCCGGCAAATGCCCAGGAGATTCTCAACAAGATTCCCAAGAGTAACTAATCAAGGAGTGGAGCGATGTCGGTCAATTCAACGACCCCTTTTGATATCACGGACCGCGTCGCGGTCGTGACCGGCGCGGCAAGCGGTATCGGGTTTGCCGTTGCCGAGTGCCTTGCTGCCGCGGGTGCGCGCGTTGCGCTGCTCGATATCAACCCGGCCGTCGAGGCTGTGGCCCGGACGCTTCCAGGTGGCCTGGAGCGGCACGTGGGTATCGCGGCGGATATCACTTTCGCCGGGATCTCGGATGCCTTGGTGCGGCGCGTGACCGAAACGTTAGGTCCCGTCGACATCCTGGTCAACAATGCCGGCGTCGCTCTGCTTGAGAACGCGGAAGCATTGTCCGAGGAGGCCTGGGACCGGACGATGACGATCAACCTCAAGGCCCCCTTTCTTCTTGCGCAGGCCGTCGGCAAGCAGATGCTGGGCCGAGGTGCTGGCGGCCGGATCGTGAATCTGGCTTCCCAGGCGAGTGTCGTCGCACTGGAGCGCCATGTGGCGTACTGCGCGAGCAAGGCGGCAATCGTCGGCATGACAAAGGTACTCGCGCTCGAATGGGCAAAGCACGGTATTACGGTCAACGCCGTTTCACCCACGGTCGTCGATACCGAACTGGGCAGGAAAGCCTGGGCGGGTGCGGTGGGCGAAGCGATGAAGGCTAAAATTCCCGCAGGGCGATTCGCACGCCCCGACGAGATCGCCGCGTTGATCCTTTACCTGGTCAGCGACGCGGCCGCTATGGTCAACGGCGAGAATATCGTGATTGATGGCGGCTACACCGCCCAGTAACAATACTCAAGATGTAAAGGAACGGTATGAATCGCGTCATTAACAATCCTGATCTCGTTGTCGAGGACATGCTCCGCGGCATCCTCGCGGCGCACCCGGAGCTGCGTGCCGCACCGGAGAATCCTCGCGTTGTCTCGCATGCGCATGCTCGCCAGAAGGACCGTGTGGGCATTGTGACCGGAGGGGGATCAGGCCACGAACCGGCTTTCATCGGTTATGTCGGGCGCAACCTGGTGGATGCCGTGGCCATCGGCGAAATCTTCTCGTCGCCGACTGCGAAATCATTCTTCGAGGCTTTCAAGGCGGCCGACAGCGGCGCCGGCGTAGCGTGCCTTTACGGCAATTACGCCGGCGACAATATGAACGTGAAGATGGCAATCAAGCTGGCCGAGCGCGAAGGCATTCGCGTGCGCACGGTCGTCGCAAACGACGATGCCGCCTCGGCGCCGAAAGACGAGATCGAAAAACGGCGCGGCGTTGCCGGCGAAATCGTGATGTGGAAGGTCGGCGGCGCGCGGGCGGCCCAGGGCGCCACGCTCGATGAAGTGATCGCCTCCGCACGCAAAGCGGTGGATTCGACCCGCTCGATCGGCGTCGGCCTGTCCGCCTGTACGATCCCGGCGGTCGGCAAGGCCAACTTCGTCATCAAGGACGGCGAAATGGAAGTCGGCATCGGCCATCATGGCGAACCGGGTATCCTGGTCCAACCCACCGTTCCTGCGAGAGACATGGCGAGGCTGATGCTCGACAGGCTGTTGCCGGATCTGCCTTTTGCCAGAGGCGACAAGGTGTCGGTGTTGCTGTCCGGTCTCGGCGCGACGCCGGTGATGGAGCAATACATCCTGTATGGCGAGGTCGCCGATTATCTGCGCGAAGCGGGCATCGATATCCAGCTCTCGTTTGTCGGCAATCTTTTTACGTCCCTGGAAATGATGGGGGTCACGCTGACGTTGACGAAACTCGACGACGAACTGAGCGCCTGCCTGGCGCATCCATGTCAAAGCATCGGACTCAATGTGGGAGACGCACGATGACTGAAATCGTTAAATTGGCCGACGCGGGCGGAGTCGTCGTCGATCTGGTTCGCACCATCAATGCGAATCGCCAGTATCTGAGCGAAGTCGACGGCGCGATTGGTGATGGCGATCATGGCATCAACATGAGCAAGGGCTTCACCCAGTGTGGGGAGCATCTTGCGGCACGCGGAGCGGTACCGTCGCTCCAGGTGGCCCTGGCTGATCTGTCCTCGGCACTCATGGACGGCATCGGTGGCTCGATGGGGCCGCTCTACGGGACTTTCTTTCTCAGTATGAGCGACACGTTCGCGGACCACGCCGAGCTCGATAAATCCCTTTTCTATCAGGCGCTCGTTGCCGGCATCGCTTCTGTCCAGGAGATCGGCGATGCGAAGGTCGGCGATAAGACGCTGATCGACACGCTTGTTCCCGCGCGTATGGCGTATGGGGCGGCGTTGGAAGAGGGCAAGAGCTTCCGGGAGTGTATCGATGCGATGGTGGTTGCCGCGGAAGCCGGGATGAATTCGACTCGCGACCTGCGCGCCCGTATCGGACGCGCTGCCCGGCTAGGCGACCGTTCGATTGGCGTCCTGGACGCCGGTGCATGTTCCTGCTTCCTGATCCTGCGCAGCATGGGCGAATCGATCACGCATCTGCTGGACAGTACGGCGGTGCCCGCTGCCTGACGTCGTAACCGAACCCGAAGACTGGATGCCGGAGCCTCGTCGAGAAAACGCACGGGGCTTCAATATATTAATTTAGGTATACGAAATAGTGGTGACTCATGGATCATGCTAATCCGACCCGGACAGAACTTGCCAATGCAGTGCGGTTTCTGGCGATCGACGCCGTCCAGGCTGCGAATTCTGGACATCCCGGCATGCCGATGGGGATGGCGGATATTGCCGAAGTACTCTGGCGCAAGTACCTGAAGCATGATCCTGCGGTTCCGGATTGGGTTAACCGGGATCGCTTTGTGCTGTCAAACGGTCACGGTTCGATGCTGCTTTATGCCGTGCTGCATCTGAGCGGCTACGGCCTGTCGATAGACGATCTGAAGGGATTCCGGAAGTGGCAATCGGTTACGCCCGGGCACCCGGAACGCGGTCTGACGCCAGGGGTCGAGACGACCACTGGCCCGTTAGGGCAGGGTCTTGCCAACGCAGTCGGCATGGCGCTGGCCGAACGGTTGTTGGCCGCTGAATTCAACGAACCGGGATTCGATATTGTCGATCACCACACGTATGTGTTTCTCGGTGACGGCTGCCTCATGGAGGGCGTCTCGCATGAAGCCTGCTCGCTCGCCGGCACATGGCATCTCGGCAAACTGATCGCGTTTTACGACGACAACGGCATTTCGATCGACGGCCATGTCGAGGGCTGGTTCACCGACCAGACCCCGATGCGCTTCCGTGCGTATGGCTGGCATGTCGTCGAGGGTGTGGACGGACATGATCCGCTGTCGATCGAGCGGGCGATCGAGGCAGGGCGAGCGGAACGTGACCGGCCGACGTTGATATGCTGCAAGACGGTGATCGGACATGGCTCGCCCAATCGCGCCGGCACGCACGACGTACATGGCGCTCCGCTTGGCGCCGCTGAAATCGCGGCCACGCGGGAGCATCTTGGCTGGGATCACGCGCCATTCGATATTCCCGAGCCGATTCGCAGCGCATGGGATGCGCGAGCAGCGGGCCGTGAGAGCAACATGGCATGGCGCACGCTGTTCGAAGCCTATCGTACCCACTTTCCGGAAAAGGCCGGCTACTTCGAATCCCGTATGCACGGTAGTCGCCGCGAGCGATCCGCCGACGTGATCGAAAGCCTGCTGGAGGACGGTGACTGGTTCGAGCAGACGATGGCGACCCGCAAGGCGTCGCAGAAGTGCCTTGATCTGCTGGTTGGCCGACTGCCTGAACTTCTGGGCGGCTCGGCGGACCTCGCGCCCTCGAATCTCACCATGGTGCCGGCTTCCCGTGCGCTCATACCCGACAGCGCGAACGGATCTGGAAACTATATCCATTACGGCGTTCGCGAGTTCGGCATGACCGCGATCATGAACGGCGTTGCCCTCCATGGTGGTTTTCTTCCGTATGGCGGGACCTTCCTGGTGTTTTCCGACTACGCGAAGAATGCGCTTCGTATGGCGGCGTTGATGCACCTGCAATGTATCTACGTCTTCACCCACGATTCGATTGGTCTCGGCGAAGATGGGCCCACCCATCAACCGGTCGAGCACGCGGCAATGCTGCGCCAGATTCCGGGGATGAGCGTATGGCGTCCGGCGGACGCGGTCGAAACGGCATTTGCGTGGGCAGCCGCACTGGAAACAACTGACGCGCCGACCGCGCTGCTGCTTTCGCGCCAGAATCTGCCGCCGCTTCCTCGTACCTCGCAGGCAAAGGCACAAATCCGGCAGGGCGGTTATGTGTTGTCCGAGGCCTCAGACGGAAAACCGGACATCGTTCTGATTGCGACCGGTTCCGAAGTGGAGCTCGCGCTGAAGGCGCAAACAGTGCTCGCCGAGCAGGGCATTGCCGCACGGGTCGTATCGATGCCATCGACCACGACCTTTGATAGCCAGCCGCTTGCATACCAGCTTTCCGTTCTGCCGCCAAAGATCCGGCGCGTGGCAATTGAAGCGGCCGCTGGCGATTTCTGGCGGAAGTATGTCGGCTTGAGCGGCGCCGTGATCGGGTTATCGCACTTTGGCGAGTCGGCGCCAGCCGAGACGTTGTACGAAGAGTTCGGTATTACGGTGGACGCGATCGTGGACGCGGTGAGTCGCACGCTCGAGATGGAAGCTGGGATCGTTGATTAGTTGTATCGAGGTGCTGAGCCTGCCGACTCACCCAACCCGATCAAGGTGTTCCAGACACTGTGAGGACACGGCAGCGCGTCCTCCAGTTCCGTCTTTGTTGCGCCGCCGCGTCGTGCCCGAAAGTGCCAGAACGGCCGACGCCAGAACGGTGTCGTGATCGTTCTCGATATCAATTTAACGACGTTCGCCGCACGGCGACATTACTTCCTGGAAATGACATGGCGCTGATTTCATTGCGGCAGTTGCTGGACCATGCGGCGGAGCACGCGTATGGCGTGCCGGCATTCAACGTCAATAACCTGGAGCAGGTTCAGGCGATCATGCAGGCGGCCGCTGACTGCGATAGTCCGGTCATCATGCAGGCCTCCGCCGGCGCACGGAAATACGCCGGCGAAGCGTTTCTGCGGCACCTGGTCGTTGCGGCGATCGAGACTTATCCCGACATCCCGGTCGTGATGCATCAGGATCATGGGGCATCGCCGGCTGTTTGCCAGGCCGCGATCCGCAGCGGATTCAGCAGCGTGATGATGGACGGTTCACTCATGCCGGATATGAAAACCGTTGCGACCTACGACTACAACGTTGA
This sequence comes from Paraburkholderia sp. FW306-02-B, assembly GCF_058782725.1. Classification (NCBI taxonomy): domain Bacteria; kingdom Pseudomonadati; phylum Pseudomonadota; class Betaproteobacteria; order Burkholderiales; family Burkholderiaceae; genus Paraburkholderia; species Paraburkholderia sp. FW306-02-B. Next base: position 2,279,750 of record NZ_JBYSXZ010000002.1, on the reverse strand, counting down.
GGTGACGCGGACTGTGGTGGATATGGCGCATGCCGTCGGGGTGTCAGTCGAGGGGGAGCTCGGATGTCTGGGTTCACTCGAATCGGGAATGGCAGGGGAGGAGGACGGCTCCGGTGCCGAAGGCGTGCTGACCCACGACATGCTGCTGACCGACCCCGAGCAGGCCGCCGACTTCGTGCAGCGTACCGGGGTCGACGCGTTGGCAATTGCTATTGGTACGTCGCACGGCGCCTATAAATTCTCCCGCAAACCGTCGGGTGATATTCTCGCGATCGACAGGATCAGGGAGATTCATCGTCGCCTGCCCAATACGCACCTGGTCATGCACGGATCGAGTTCCGTGCCCCAGGAATGGCTTGAGATCATCCGCGAGTTCGGCGGTGAAATCCGGGAAACGTACGGTGTTCCGGTGGAAGAGATTTGCGAGGGCATTCGCCACGGTGTACGCAAGGTCAACATCGATACGGACATTCGCCTCGTGATGACCGGTGCAATACGGCGCTCACTCGCACAGCGTCCTACCGAGTTCGACGTGCGTCGATTCCTCACGGACGCACTCGAGGCGGCACGGGACCTGTGCCGTTCCCGCTTCGAGGCATTCGGCAGTGCCGGACAGGCGCACAAGATCAAGCCGGTTGCGCTGTCAGCGATGGCGGGGCGCTATGACCACGTGCATCGCGGGTAGTGGATTTCGCTGGCATGAACGCGCGATGCGTTTAGCGGACTCAGGAATCTTGTCGGGATCAGATCAATGAAAGCACAGTTATTGGTGATTTTTGGCGGCACGGGAGATCTTGCCATGCGCAAGCTTCTTCCCGCGCTGTATCAGAACCACCGGGAGGGAACGCTTCCGGACGGCATGCGTATCGTTGGCGTCGGCCGTGATGGGCTGGATCGGAACGGCTACCTCGATAAGGTACGTGATGCCTTTCGTCAGTTCCTGCCCGCCATCGGCTTCGACGATGCACATTGGACCACGTTCTCATCGCGCCTTGAATTCGTTCAGATGGACGTGCTGGTGTCTGCGGACTACGCACGGCTCGCTGCAACGTTGCGATGGCAGGACAGCCGGGGGCATATCTTCTACCTTGCCACTCCGTCGGAACTCTTTATTCCGATATGCACCGAACTGAACCGGGCAGAGCTGGTTTCCGCCACGTCGAAGGTCGTCCTCGAAAAACCGCTGGGCCATGATTTGCCCTCCGCTCAACAGATCAACCGGGAGGTCGGTGCGATATTTCGCGAGCACCAGATCTACCGGATCGACCACTATCTCGGCAAGGAGACCGTTCAAAACCTGTTTGCGCTGCGGTTTGGCAATGGCATGTTCGAACGTCTCTGGAATCGCGACGGGATTCGTGATGTCCAGATCACGATTGCCGAGCAGGTAGGCGTCGAGGGGCGTGGCGCGTTTTACGAGCGCACCGGTGCAATGCGGGATATGGTTCAGAACCATCTATTGCAGCTACTGTGCATACTCGCTATGGAGCCGCCGCTGAGTCTCGAAGCGGACGCAGTACGCGACGAGAAGCTCAAGGTTCTACGCTCGCTCAAGCCGCTCAGCGCGGCCGATGTGGCACGGCAGACCGTGCGTGGCCAGTACACGGCCGGCGAGATGCATGGCGAGCCGGTGGCCGGTTATCTGGACGAGCCGGACATTCGTGCCGATAGCCGCACGGAGACATTCGTCGCGCTGAAAGTGGAGTTGAACAACTGGCGCTGGGCAGGCGTGCCCTTTTACCTGTACACCGGCAAGCGCCTGCAAAGTCGTGTTGCAGAGATCGTCGTCAATTTCAGGGATGTACCGCATTCGGTGTTCGGCTCGTCCGCGACGGCGGGTCGGGGCAACCGTCTCGTGATCCGGCTGCAGCCGGACGAAAGTCTGAAACTCTACCTGATGACCAAGGCGCCGGGTGACGAAATGACGGTCAGGCCGGTGAGTCTGAACCTCGAATTTTCTTCGGCATTCTCGACCAGACGAAGGGATGCCTACGAACGGCTTCTGCTCGATGTGATCCGGGGCAGACTCACGCTGTTCATGCGAGGCGACGAACTCGACGCCGCATGGCAATGGGTCGATCCTGTGATCGATGCCTGGCGTCAGCAGGATCCTCCCGAGCCCTATGCTGCCGGCGGCGTGGGTCCTGACGCAGCCCTCGCGCTGGTTGGACAGGGCAGCGCCGCACCATACGACGCGTGAGAGTCTATCACTGCTGTATGCATGTCGACGGAGCCTCTCTACGCCCGTTGATTCCAAATCGATCGTCAGACAGTTCCTGCCAAGCGGACCGAACATGAACCACATCGCCACCACCAGGCACATTACGCTATCCTCATTTCTCGCGAACGCAACACGTGAGGAGCAGGTCCCCGCGGAACTGATCATGCTCATCGAAGCCGTTGCCGATGCGTGCTCATCTATCGCAACGGCTGTCGAGCGGGGCGTCTTCGATGGCGCATCCGGAAATGCCCATTCCGAGAACGTTCATGGAGAGGCGCAAAAGAAGCTCGACGTCGTGTCGAACGACATCATGATCGGCGCGGTCGAGTCGGTCAGCTGTCTCCGCGGACTGGCGTCAGAAGAACTCGAGTCGGTTCAGATGACCGGGCATGAGCATTCCACGGATACTCCTGACTATTTGCTCCTTTTTGATCCGCTCGATGGATCCTCCAATCTCGAGATCAACGGCATTGTCGGAAGTATCTTTTCCGTGCTGGCTACTCCGGCGTCTGGCGGCGCAATCGACGAGAGCCATTTTCTGCAGCCGGGTGTGAAGCAGGTCTGCGCGGGGTATGCGATCTACGGTGCGACGACGATGTTTGTGCTGACCACGGGGCACGGCGTCGACGGGTTCACGTTCGATGGGGAATCGGCATCATTCGTGCTGACCCATCCACAACTCCAGATTCCCGAAAATACCCGCGAATTTGCGATCAACATGTCCAACGAGCGCTACTGGGAAGAGCCTGTGCGCCGCTATGTCCGTGAGTGTGTCGCGGGCGCCTCGGGGCCGCGACAGACGAATTTCAACATGCGATGGATAGCATCCATGGTCGCGGAGGTGCATCGAATCCTGATGCGTGGGGGCGTTTTCCTCTATCCACGGGACAACAGGAATCCCCAGCTTGCTGGGCGGCTGCGGTTGACCTATGAGGCCAATCCGATGTCGTTCATTGTCGAACAGGCCGGCGGGATGAGCACAACGGGCGAGACCCCGATCATGGAAGTTCAGCCGGACCATGTCCATCAGCGCGTTCCCGTTATCCTTGGGTCAAGGCTGGAAGTGGAGCGCCTGCTTCGATACCACGACGAGGCCGCGGTCGCTTGAGCTTGCGTTTTTTGACGAAACTTCATTTTATCGATCGCTATGAAAATATCTTCGTCCTCCGCATGGTCCTCGCTGCAAACGCATTACGAGAAGATTCGCGATGCGCACATGCGCGACTGGTTCGCCCCCGAGAACGATCCCGCCCCTACCCGTGCTGAGCGCTTTGCGTTCGCGGGCGGCGGTCTCGCGGCCGATTTCTCGAAGAACCGCATCACCGACGAAACGTTGCAACTGCTGGTGCAACTGGCCCGCGAAGCCGGCGTCGAGAAGCGCCGCGACGCGATGTTCGCGGGCGAAGTCGCCAATCCGACCGAAGGCCGCGCCGCGCTTGTCCGCACTGCGCGACGCGATCAGGACATCCGCGCCGAGTTCGGCAAATGCCCTGGCCGTGGCGAGACCGATTCCGGAACTGCCGCCGACGACGAGTACCTTCGTCGATGCGAGTTTGCTCATGATGAATTTCCAATTTTCAGGTTGATGCGGGCTTCCTAAAATCCTGGATGGACTGCAAAGGTCGATTCAGTCGCATCGTCGTTTACGGCGCAGACGCACTTTCTTCCGCCGTCGCGGCGGCGCCGCTCCAGTTCGGGTAGTCGCCGTATCCGCGTTCGGTGCCGCCAAACAGCGTACTGCCGTCGAAGCCGGCAAGCGGCAGTCCCTCGGCCAGGCGGCGGGGAAAGTCGGGGTTTGCGACGAACGGGCGGCCGAAGGCGACCAGGTCCGCGTAGCCGTGCGACAGGACCCACTGGGCACGGGCATTGTCGTACTTGCCGGCAACGATGACAGGGCGCGTGAAGCGTTCGCGGATGGTCTTGCGAAATGCTTCGGTAAACTGGGGAGCGTCGTCCCAGTCGGCTTCGACGAGATGCAGGTAGGCGATGCCGCGCGCCTGCAGAAACTCGGTCGCTTCGAGAATCGTCGGCAGGATGTCCGGGCAGTCCATGCCGCGGGCGGTCAGGAACGGCGCGAGACGGATGGCGGTGCGCTCCGCGCCAACTTCCTCGGCCACGGCGTCGACCACGTCCTTCAGAAAGCGCAGCCGGTTTTCACGCGAGCCGCCGTATTCGTCGGTGCGTACGTTGGAGGTCGTGCGCAGGAACTGGTCGACGAGATAACCGTTCGCGCCGTGAATTTCCACGCCGTCGAAGCCCGCGTCCATTGCGTTGCGTGCGGCGCGGCGGAAGTCGGCTACCACGTCACGGATTTCCTCGATGGACAACGCGCGCGGCGTCGGACACGCGACCATTGCGCCTACGCCCGTCGCCGGGTCCACCTTCCAGATCTGGCCGTCGAAGGGAATCGCGGACGGCGCGACAGGCAGTTCGCCGTCGTGGAAGTCCGGATGCGACATACGCCCGACGTGCCACAGTTGCAGGAATATCCGGCCGCCGGCGGCGTGAACCGCATCGGTGACGAGACGCCATCCCGCGACCTGCGCGGCGCTGTAAATACCTGGCGTGAACGAATAGCCCTTGCCCTGCGGAGAAATCTGCGTAGCCTCGGTGACGATCAGCGCCGCCGATGCGCGCTGCGCATAGTAGCGCGCCATCATCGCATTGGGCACGTCGCCCGGCTGCGTGCTGCGCGAGCGTGTCATCGGCGCCATGACGACGCGGTGCGGGAGCTGGAGCCGTGAAATAACGGTCGGCGTGAAGAGTGGCGAAGCGGTGGACGTCATGGTGAAAATCTCCGGATGCGTGGGTTAATGGGGAATCGCGGTGGTTCGGCGGGATAGCGGATTAATGGGCTAACGGACTAACGAATTCAACGGCGACGCCAGCCGCCAGCCGGACGAAAAGCTGGCGTTCTCTGGTAAGAAGAACCTTGGCGAGCTGGTGCGCGAAGCCGTCCCGGTTCAGGCGATTCACCAGCGCGGCCCATTCGGCGCCTTCGCCAACGCGGAATGCGACATGGTCGATGCGCGGCGCGGCCCTTGCATCAGCCCGACTGCGCCGGTGAAAAAACGCACGGCGCTCTGGATATCCCGGGTGACGATGGTTGCGTGATCGAGCTTCATGGGGCGTTGCGGATTGAGGAAGTGCGCCCATTGTGCAAACGCGGGTCCACTTTGATAATTGATTTATCTTTTGAAGGATTTTCAATAAAAATCGAAATATCAGAGAAAGCCTCGCCGATATCCGGCTCTTCGTTGAAGCGGCAAACCTCGGCGGTCTTTCCGGTGCCGGGCGCAAGCTGGGCCTGTCGAAGGCGGCTGCGAGCGCGCGTCTCGTCAGGCTGGAAGCGAGCTGAACACGAGGCTGTTCGGGCGGACAACGCGGCAAATGCGCCTGACCGAGGAGGGGCGGACATACCTTGCCTACTGCTTGCGGGAGCGGCATGAGCGGGCGCGGCAGTAGGGCTGAAGCGCTCGGGCCGATTCGCGTGGCCACCATGGTGTCCGTATTGCCGGCGGTTTCCTGTCTCAAGCGCGTCAAAACGACGTTCGCATGCCCAGCCCGGCAGAATCTCCTATCGACTTGTCGGAAACGCGGTCGCGCATATAAGCGAGGTAGACATCAGTAAGCTTTGACAGCGGATAGTCGTAGCCAACTGCCCAGGTGGCTCGCACCGGATCGTTGCGTCCCTCGCTTTTGGCATACACATACGATGCGAGGAAAGCGCCAACGCCAAAGGGAACCGATGCGCCGATCTGGCCACTGTTCGTGTTCAGGTTGCCGTTCGAAATTGAATCGTGCACGTATTGATAGGACGCCGTCACCCTGGCAAAATTTGCGTTATAGCTAACACCGACGAACAAGGCATCCTGATTGCTGAAGCCCGGGATGCTGGCGCTCAGGTCGCCAGGCACCTTGTCGTATTTCGCTTGCTGGAACGCGACGGTCGCACTGAAGGGTCCATGGCCATAGACAACGTTGCCGCCCCATTGGTTCGCGCCGGGATGGCCGGCTTCATTACCCGCAGCGTAGATCAAGCCGGCGTGCAGGTCGGCACCCGTTGGCGTGGTGTACATCACCGAATTGCTCCAGCCGTTGTCACCCACCAGACCCTGCCCGGAAACACCCTTGTACATCTGGATGAGTGTTGGCGAGAAGCCGAACGACGTACCAAATGGATTGAATCTGAGCGCCGACACGTAGTAAGGGGTTGTATTACGTCCGAGCAACACCGAACCATAGGGTGTGGTTAGTCCTACATAGGCATTGCGTCCGAAGAAGGTATCGCCGCTGAAGCGTCCAGTCGCTCCAGTCGACGGACGTATAAACGCCTCCAGCGCGAACACCGCGGCATACCCCGCGCCCAGATCTTCGCGACCGCCCATGCCCCAGAAACTGGTGCTCATTCCGCCCGAGTTCATAGCGTATGCGCGCGCGCCACCCAGCGCCCGTTGGGTACCTGCATATACGTCGAGAATTCCATAAAGTTTGACGCTGGATTGCGCGAGAGCGATGTTCGAACTACAAAAGAATGCGGCCGGAACTATGACGGCCTGGATGCCGGTCTTCCAAAGCCGTTCGGTTTTAATTTTCTCTCGCATCTAAAATAACCTTGAATTTTTAAATTAGTTTTGCTAAATATGGTATTTGACAAAAAGACGTAAAAACATGTTTAGAGTCTTTTGTTATCCCGATTAGGTGTGTATTCAGATCAATGGCTGGGTGCTTCCCGCGACTGGCGATGTTTCTTCCCAGGTGACTGATGCAGTCCGACATGAAGTGACGCTGGACGGCTGCCGGGCCAACAAAATGCCATCGTGGAAGGCACGGTGTGCCAGCCTAAGCCTCCAGGTCAGAACACACTGCGGATTCCTACGCGCCCAACAGCCTGTTTCTGGTTTCCAGAAGGATTGAAGCCTGCGATCTGGGCCACCCGCGCGTCACCTGCCGTCTTTTGGAACACGCCAAGCACATACACCGACGTCCGCTTTGAGAGGGCATATTCGGCCGTCAGATTGAACTGGTTGTATTTCGGCTGGCTGCCAGTCGCATGATCGCGACCAGTCGTGTACGTGTAGCCCGCTCCGATCGTGACAGCTGGCGTTGGATTGAAAAGACTGGACAGCTCGTAGTTCTGGAACGTCGCGTCATGCCCCGCGCTGCCCTGCTGGAAAATCGTGTTCGTGAAGTCGGCCAGGAAACGCAGCGACCCCAACACCTGATATGACGCCCCAACGCCAAACACCTTCTGCGCGCGCGCCGCAGCCAGGAAGTCGCCGTAGACAGCATTCGTGAAACCCGGGTAGTTCTGGTAACCCTGCGTCGATACTCCCGGATTGTTGATGCGCAGATATCCAACCCCTGCGCTGATCGGCCCCGCTGCATACGTAGCACCTGCGCTAAACGTCGAGTTGTTCGAGAATTGCCCAGCGATACCTCCAAACGAATAGAGTCCCCCTAAGGTGACGCCGGCAATCGTCGGGCTGCGGTATTTGACGGCGTTCGAGATTGGAAACCCGTTGTCGGTGTTGTCCATATCGTTGGGGTGAGCGAGGTAATAGCCACCCATGTTGCCGTTTAGCGTATACGGCTCCACGAAATCCACGATTGAATCCCACTGGCGCCCGAGTGTCACGGTGCCGGCCTGTATGCTTTGGATACCCACATAGGCGTTGCGTGAGAACGCCAGTCCGCTGCCAAGGCGCCCCGAATTCAGATCGAACCCGCTCTCGAGCCGGAATATGGACGCCAGGCCACCGCCCAGATCCTCCGTTCCGCGCACGCCCCAACGGCTGCCTGCCGTCACGCCGGACGCGAGCTGGTACAGGTGACTGCCTTGCACGTTGCTGACGATATCGACACCGTCTTCCACGATCCCGTATAACGTGACGGCGCTCTGTGCATGCGCTAGGGGCACCATGGCCACGGAGCAGATAATTGCCGCAAGTTTTTTTCGCATATGAACGTCCATTTTTCGGAGGGTAGGAAATGAATTCGTTTTAAATAAATACAATTAGTACAGCAAATCTATTAATCCAGATCACGGGCATGGTCGTTTTCATGGTCCCGGGAATCAAAGAAGCTACCTATGCTGTTCGCCGGGTTCAGTTCGAATCACTACCGACAAACCGTACGACATGGCCGGAATTTCGCATTCAGCGTTTCGCGAATTCAAGTCCGCACGCTGACTCATACCACCGTTCCACATAGGGCGATCACGGATGTTCCAGCGGGATCCGAATCACCAGGCCGAGCGCGATAGAGCCAGCGACCACGGCAAAACCCTGCTGCAATCTCGGCCCGCTTAACCGCCGTGCGAACATGCGCCCAATCAACATTGCGCACACGGCGCCAACGGCAAACGGAATGGCGATGGGCCAGTCCATATGACCTTGCAGTGCTGCCGACGCCACGCCTGTGACCGATACAAGCGCGATAACCGCGAGCGAAGACGCGACGATGGACTGCATCGGCAGATCGGTCGATCGTCTCAGCGCAGGCACGATCACGAAGCCACCGCCTACCCCCAGCAATCCCGAAAGAAAGCCCGCCGCGGCACCCCACACAGCCAATATGCGGGCGCATGGCAGCGTCCAGATCAGGTGGCCACGCGCTGTATCGAGGCGGCAAGGTACGGACGATGAGGACACCGCCGCGCCTTGCAATCCGCTAGCGCTGGCCCTGCGGAACATCTGGAGTGCTGGGCGCTGCCTGACTGACGGAAAGCTGCAGACCGAATAACAGCAGCGGCACGGCAATGATCGCGCCGCCCGCGCCGGTCAGCGCGAGCGTTGCGCCGACGCATGCGCCGAGCGCTGCGCTTGTCAACGGGATGGCGCTCATGCTTGAGATTTCGTTGATCCGGCGAGCCACTCCCGGCCCTTCAACATGCCGTTCCAGTACAGCCACGGAAGGACGGCTGTCTTCAGATGCCAGGCAAGCGCTCGCGGCACGGTTGGGTCGAGCGGAAACGTTGGCAGCAACTTGCCGCCATAACCAAACTCCGCCAGCACGACCTTGCCTTTCTCAACGGTTAGCGGACACGCGCCGTAACCGTCGTAGCGTGCCGACAGAGGCTTGTTCTCGCGTGCGGCCAGCAGGTTTTCCGCCACGACAATAATCTGCTTGCGAACGGCAGCGGCCGTTTTCGCATTGGGCGCTGAACACGCGTCGCCGAGTGCGAAGATGTTCGGATAACGCGGATGCATGAGCGTCGCGTGGTCGACTTCGCACCAACCGCCCTGGTCGGCGAGCAGGCTGTTCCTGATCACGTCCGGCGGAGCTTGCGGCGGAACGACATGCAGCATGTCGAACGGCTTCTCGATACGCACCACATTGGCGGCGCCGTCCTTAACGCTGAACGTGGCGATCCGACGAGCGCCATCGACCCTTATCAGGTTCGAACCGAACGCGAGCGACGCACGATAGCGTTCGACGTACTTCATCAATGACAGCACGAATGCGGCGACCCCGAACAGCACGTCGCCGGCGAGATTGAATTCGATGTCGATATGGTCGAGCACGCGCTGTTTGAGCCAGTGATCGCAGGAGAGATACAGTGCTTTTTGCGGCGCACCGGCACACTTGATGGGCATGGCCGGCTGCGTGAAGAGCGCCTTGCCATGCTTCAGCTCATTGACCAGCCGCCACGTGTAAGGAGCGAGGTCGAACCGGTAATTCGACGTCACGCCGTTCTTGCCAAGCGTTTCTTCCAGGCCGTCGATTTTTTCCCACGCAAGCCGCAGACCGGGACACACGATCAGGTACCGATAGCCGACCAGTCGCCCGTCGTCGAGCCGGATACGAGCCTGCTCAGGCTCGATGTCAGTCGCGCTGGCACGTAGCCAGCGTGCCTTGTCGGGCATCACGGACGACATCGGCCGCATGGTGTCGTCGATGTCGAAGGCGCCGCCGCCGACCAACGTCCATGCCGGCTGATAGAAGTGCCGGTCATCAGGTTCGACGATTGCAATGCGCAAATCGGGGCGGCGGCGCAACAGGCTTGCCGTCACGCCGATACCAGCGGCGCCACCGCCTATGACAACCACGTCGAAGGTTTTTGTGTTGCCCGCGGAAACCTGGTCACGGACTGCTGCGTTCGCGCTCATTGGGGTACTCCTGCTTTAAAGCTCATTGTTATCGACCTGCCTGGGCGTCAGAACGTGTTCAGCGGAAGCTTCAGGTAGCTCACACCATTTGGTTCGGCCGGCGGGAAAACGCCCGCGCGGATGTTCAGTTGAATCGAAGGAATGATCAGCGCCGGTTGGCCCAGGGTGGCGTCGCGCGCAGTGCGCATCGCGACGAACTCGTTGACGGTGATGCCGTCGCGGACATGGATGTTCGCTGCACGCTGCGCGGCGACCGTCGTTTCCCAGTGCGCTTCACGGCCATCGGGCGGATAGTCGTGGCAGGCAAAAAGACGCGTCTGCGGCGGCAGGCTCAGCAGTTTTCGAATCGATTCGTAGAGCTTGCAGGCGTCGCCGCCGGGAAAATCGCAGCGGGCGGTGCCGACATCCGGCATGAACAACGTATCGCCCATGAACGCGATGCCATCGAATAGATAGGCGACATCGGCGGGCGTATGACCAGGAACATGCATCACGCGTCCAGTCAATGCGCCGACCTGAAACGTATCGCCATCCGCGAACAGATGATCGAAGGGCGAGGGTCCTGACGGCGTCAGCGGTTCAAGATTGAAATACCTTTCGAACACCGCCTGCACCGAGCGAATGTGCTCGCCGATGGCGATCGCGCCACCCAGTTGCTTCCTGAGATACGCCGCCGCCGAGACGTGATCGGCATGGGCGTGTGTTTCGAGCAGCCATTGCACCTGCAAATTCTGCGCGGTCACGAAGCGGATCACGCGATCGGCCGAGTGCGTCGACGTGCGGCCGGACTGCGGCTCGTAGTCGAGAACCGCATCGACGATCGCGCAGGGTGAACCCGCCGCTTCGTACACAACGTAGGTCACGGCCGACGTCACCGGGTCATGGAATGCTTCAACGCATGGCTTCATGGCGTGATCCAGAACTGACCGGCGTCAGCCGGGGTAGCCGCGCAGCACAGCTGCCGCAGCGCGAAAATCGGGCGTGAGCGGTCGATCGCGATCCAGAAACGTCACCTTGCTGCGCAGCGCGGTGTAAAGATCGGCCGTGGCTGGCGACAGTGTGAATCCAGGCTGCTGCTTACGCAAATCGATGGCCTGGCCTGCATGAATTAATTCGACGCCCAGCAGCATGAAGCTGTTGTCGATCTGCTGTTGCACGCGCGTGACCACGCGCGGCGCGTTCGTGGCGATATCCTCGATGCCGCCGGCTACCGGCAGGTAGTCCATCGAGACTGGGATTGCCAGCTCCTTGTTCTCTTCTGCAAGCGCCACCGGCGGCTTCTCCATTGCACCGAACGCATGCACGGTCTGATCCGTGCCGAGGAAACGCGACAGGCCGCTCAGTTGCGGATCATTCAGCTTGATGATGCGTTGCGCCGATGCGAGCGAGTTATGCGCCAGAACGAGGCCCATCTCTTCGAACGACAAGACCCAGGGCAGCGGCTCGAAATTCGCGCTGGGCAGCACCGCGCCTTGCACTCCATTGGCATCCACGTAACCGTGGCTGTCCTGCCAGCGTGCGGAGTGTGCCTTCACGCCCACGGCAACGCCGGGATTGTCGTCGGACGAATTGAGCTGGATGTTCAGCAGCGCCTGCGTCTCGTCGTACACACGTTCTTCTTCACCCAGCAGATAGACGCCGTCGCGGAAACTTAACGGATCCTGCAGCGCGCGCTTGTCGTCGCGATTCCAGATGCTGCTGCCGGCCAGCAGCGTGCGCAGTTCTTCACCGGCTCGCATGGTGTACGGGAACGGGCGCAGCCCCAACGTGTCCTGCCGGAACGGCGACACGTTGCCGTTGAAGCCTTGCAAGCTCAACGCGTAAACCAGCCTCGTCATCTTCAGCAGGCGGCCCATGTCGTTCAATGCCAATGCCGCCATGCCGGCCGAATAGGCGTTGGAACTGAGAATCGCAAGGGCGTCCTTGCCGTACGGCTGGATCGGCGCGATGCCGGCCGAGCGGAGCGCGTCGGCCGCGGGAATCTTACGTCCCTGATAGTAGACGTCGCCTTCGCCCAGCATGGCCAGGCCTACGTGGCTGAGAATCGTGATGTCGGCCTCGCCGATGGAGCCGCCCGACGGCATCGCCGGCGTGATTCCGCGATTCAGGAACTGGACATAGGTGTCGACAATGCTGGTCTGCACGCCAGCCCCTCCATCGAGCATCGCGTTCAGCCGTGCCGCCATGGCTGCACGCGCCACTCTGACGTCCATGTCGGGACCGACGCTGCCCGAGTGGGCATGAATCAGCCCGACGTTGAAGCGCCTGGACGAGTCGATGATTTCCTGGGTGAGTTTGCCGTGAGCGTCGACCATCGAGCGGTCTTTGTTCTCTCCGACGCCAGTGGTCAGCCCGTAGATCTTCTGCCCGTCCTGTGCGGCAGCGAGCAGGACCTGATGCGCGTCTTCGACTCGCTTGAGCGCGTTGGGTGCGATGCGAACGGAGTCCCCAGCGGCGATTTGCGCGATGAGCACGGGCGTAGCGGAATGGCCGTCGAGTACGACGTCAGCGAAAGACAAAGAGGCATGCAGCAATGCGGCCATCATGAGCGCGCATCGGACGGGTCGTAACATGATTCGGTTTCCCTTCTTGTTTAATGTTGATCTTGATGTGGCATGCAGGCGATGGAAATCAACGCGACGATGCTTGCGGCCATGACGTACCAGGCGGGTGCAAATGCGTTACTGGTGCTTTCCGTGAACCACGTCAGGATGGCCGGAGCGAAGCCGCCGAAAATCGTGACGGCGGCATTGTAGGAAAGCGACATGCCGGTGGAGCGCACGCGGGTCGGAAAGAGTTCGGAGAGCGCCGAGGGCGCCACGCCGGTGAAGATCGCGACCATCACGCAGAACACGGTCTGGACCACGACCAACACGCCGAGGGTATGTGCCGACTGTAGCCAGGCAAGCAGCGGATAGACGCCCGCCAGCATCAGCAGTGCGCCCCAATTCAGCAGGGTGCGCCGGCCGAAGCGGTCGGACAGCGAGCCAGCATAGACACACGTTGCCGCCATGAAGCAGTTGCCGATCAACGCCGCGAGGAACGCCTGCCGGCCGGAGAAGTGCAGCGTTCGCTGCACGTAAATAGGTATGAAGATGATGAGCGCGTACACGCAGACGGCCCACAACACTGAGAAGCCAAAGCCGGTTGCGAGCGCTTTCGGATAGTCGCGAACCACTTGCAGCAACGGCGTCCTGCCTGCCTGATGCGCCCGATGCCGGCGATCCATTTCCGCTTCGAACTGAGGCGTTTCATGAAGCGTTTTGCGCAACCAGAGACCGACCGGCGCAATGGCGAGACCGAGGATGAACGGAACGCGCCACCCCCAGTCGCCGATCTGCTCACGGGTCAGAAGCAGCGTAACGGCCGTGGCGATCAGGGCACCGAGAATGTTCGAGATCGCCATGCTCGCCTGTAGCCACGACGCGTATTTACCCTTCTTGCTCGGCGGCGCATGTTCGATCAGGAAGGCCGCGGCACCACCGACTTCCCCGCCGGCGGAAAACCCCTGCAGCATACGTCCGCAGACGATGAGCAACGGCGCGCCGAAGCCGATCGCCGTATAAGGTGGCGCGAATGCGATGATCGCGGTGCCCAGCGCCATGACGAGGATCGTGACGGTCAACGCGGCCTTGCGGCCCGCGCGATCGCCGTAGACACCGAGTACGAGTGCGCCAAGCGGGCGCACGACGAATCCCAAACCGAATGCAAGAAACGCCTGCAGCAGCTCGGCGCCGGCATCGCCATGACGGAAAAAATTCTGGGCGATATATACCGCGAAGAACGCGTAGACCGAGAAGTCGTACCACTCCAGCGCATTACCGATGGACGCAGCCAGGACCGCACGTCGCCCGGTTTTCAAGGAGCCCTGCGCAGGCGGGACGTCGTCGGTTGCGACCGTTTCCGCGATGGGGTTCATATTGGACATGGGATTAAATCCGGATGTAGGGCAGGGATTTGCGTTCGGCTTCATCGAGTGCTTCGGGGTAGCCTGCATCGGCATAACGCATGACGCCCATCGACGTATCGTTGGTCATCGAGAGTTGCAGGCGCTCGTCCGCTGCCGGCGTTCCGTCCGCGACCACGGTCACGCCGGCACTCGTCATGTAGCCGCTGTAACCGCCGCCGCCGGAATGGATCGCGACCAGATCGGCCATCGACGAGCAGTTCACCATCGCGTTCAGAAGCGGCCAGTCTGCAATGGCGTCGGAGCCGTCGAGCATGTTCTCGGTCATGATGTTCGGATGCGCCATCGCGCCTGCGTCCAGATGGTCGCGCGTGAATGCAACCGGTCCGCCAAGCACGCCCTCGCGCACCATCCGGTTCACGGCGAGCGCGAGTTCAGTCCGTTCGCCATGACCGAGCCACGCAATGCGCGCCGGTAAACCTTCGAACGGAACGTACTGACGCGCGAGACGGATCCAGTTGACGACGATCGCGTTGTCTGCAAAATGCTCGAGCAGGTAGTCGTCGATCTTGCGGATGTCGTCGGCATCGTTCGACAACGCGATCCAGCGGAACGGTCCGATTGCACGGCAAAACAGGGGCCGCAGGAACGCTTCGGTGAAGATAGGAATCTCGAACGCACGCTCGACGCCGCCTTCCTTCGCATGCGTGCGGATCAGATTGCCGTTATCGAAGACGATCGCGCCGCGGTCCTTGAAGCCAAGCATTGCGCTCACATGACGCACGATCGAGGAACGGCTCGCGTTCATGAGCGCGGAGATATCGGTGGCACGCAGTGCGCGGACTTGATCGAGCGTATGGCCTATCGGCACATAGCCGTAGACGAGATCGTGTGCGGCGGTCTGGTCGGTCACGATGTCGGGTATAACGCCGCGAGCAAGGATATCGGGGTAGATCCCGGCGGCATTGCCGAGCAAACCGACCGACAATGGCTCGCGTTTTGCCTGGGCGTCGCGGATCATCGCAAGCGCTTCGTCGAGGTCTCGCGCCTGCTTCTCGAGGAAGCCAATTTTCATCCGTTTATCGATGCGTTCCTGATCGACTTCCACCGTCAGGATGGCCGCACCCGTCATGCGGCCCGCAAGCGGCTGCGCGCCGCCCATGCCGCCCAACCCGGCCGTCAGGATAAAGCGGCCGCGCAGGTCGTTGTCGAAGTGCCGTTCGGCGATGCGCGAAAAGATCTCGTAGGTTCCCTGAATCACGCCTTGCGAACCGATGTATTGCCAGTCGCCGGCGGTCAGTCCGCCCCAGCAGATCAGGTTCTTCTGTTCGAGATCGTAGAAATTCTCGGCCTTCGCCCACTGGCCGATCATGTTGCAGTTCGCCATGATGACGAGCGGCGCGCGTGCATGGGTGCGCAATAGGCCGATGGGCTTGCCGGACTGCACGACCAGCGTTTCATCTTCGTTCATCGTTGTGAGCGCATGGACGATCGCATCGTGCGAGGGCCAGTCACGCGCCGCACGGCCCAGTGCCGCATAGACGGTCAGTTGAGCCGGGTCTTCGCCCACCGCCAGCACGTTTTCCAGCAGACGGAGCAGGGCCTCTTGCCGCCAGCCTTTGCAACGCAGTGTGGTTCCGGAGGTGACGTTGAATTCGCGTTTCATAGTGGGAGTCCCTTTAGTCGGCGAGTGCGTAGCCGGACAAGCTGATGCCAAGCGCTTTCTCGACCGGCGGGTAAACCGCGGGATCGCGCACTGACGATGACAACGGGAAATGTGCCTTGTGGACGTGCAGCACCAGAATCTCCATGCCTTCCTTGAGCTGGCCCGCGCTGACCGGGCGTCCGGCGGTGTCAAGCGTGGTGATCACGTCGGGATAGCTGGCGATGCGCGTGCCGTGCGCATCTTCCACAGCCATGTGTTCGTTCATCACGTGGATCAGGCAGCGTTGCGCTCCGGTGCCGATTTCGACCACGCCGACATCGAAGGCTTCATCGGTGTACTTCAGCGTGTTGCGCACGACCTTGCCGCTGCCGATGATCGCGCCTTGTGTCGCCTTACAGATTGCGTCGACCACCGCGCTTGCGCCTTTGTGTTCCGCCGCGACAATCGCTTCACCCAGCGCGAGCGCGCGGCTGATGCCGCCGGGCGCCGCGTGCTCGCGTACATAGCTGGCGCGCATCGGATTGCGGCAACTGGCGATAAAACCACCCGACATATCGGAGGCCTTGCGCAGCACAGGCGACACTTTGGCTGTCGCGCCGCGCACGACAAGTTCCATATAGGCGTGCTGCGCGCGGTTGCCGCCGGCAGCGGCCTGGATCATTGGTTGCGAACTGGAGGCGAGGCCGAGCGAGCCCATGTCGCCGGTCGGATGGGCGCGAATGTCGCCCACGGCGTCGACGACCTTCGTGCCGAGCAACGCAGAAGGCAGCCAGCCGTTGAGCGTGCTCGACATGCCGTTCTGGCCGATGATCAAGCCGTGGATCGGCGCGCCCAGTGCATCCTGCACGAGCTGCACGGCTTTCACATAGTCCGCGCCGAGCATCTCCCATTCGGTGAGGCCGCCGGGTGCGCCGATTGCGGCGGCGGTGGCGATCCAGGCGTCGTCGGGCACCTCGTCCATCGATACCAGCTCGGGGCGTCCGATCGTTACCGCGAGTGTGCCCAGTTCACGACCGTGTTCGGCCCAGCCGCCGCCGCCGCAGGCGAATACCGAGCCGCCTTTCACGGCCGCTTCAACGTCTTTCAAGTTCAGGATGCGTCCCATGTCTTTCCCCTCCGTTTCATTAAGAAGCGCTCGATCCGCGTAGGCTTGTTGCCGACGGCAGCCTGATGGACGAGATCCGCGATTGACGCGGCAGGCTCGTTGCGACAGGTCGGCCGCGTCATCCAGCGATCGAATGGGGATGAGTCTAGGAAGCCAATATTTATGCTCGTTAATGCTTTTTTAGGGGTTGTGCATAACGTTGTGTTAATCGTTGAACGTCAAAAATCGTCCGGCAGATCGGGGAGAAGGCCGGCCGGCCAGGCCCATTCGGCAGTTCATTGACGCTTTGTTGGCATCGCCTCAAGTGTATTGACAAAGGCTTGGGCGGATCTCGACATGGGCGCCATAACCGCATGGAGGACGCTCACTGGAGCAGAGAGCGTGGGGAGGACAGGACGCACGACGACATTGGGCCAAAGCGGCCCACTCACGGTCAGTTCGTCGACCAGTGCGATGCCCACGCCTGCCTGCACGAGTGCGCACGCAATGTGGGCCTGCTGCACTTCCGTCTTGAATGGTGGCGTGGTCCCGTCGTCCCGGAACATTTTCCGAATAATCTGCCCGAAGGGGATGTCGCTGCCATAGCCGATAAGCGGCTGATTGACGAGATCCCTTGCACGTAACGTTTCTTTTTGTGCCAGCGGATGGGCGGCGGGGATAACGGCGACGATCCGGTTTTCATACAACGGGACGGCCTCGATCAACGGGTGTGTCTCTTCGAGAAACGCAATGCCTATGTCGACCTGATGCGTCAGCACGGCTTGTCGCAACACTCCGGGAAGCATGGTGTGCAGAATGATCCGCGCGTCGGGAAAGCGCTCGTAGAACTGCGCGATCGCAGAAGGTATCAGCGACTGGCCAAGGTTCGGGCTACACGCGATTCGCAGGTGCCCCATGCGGTTTTCCAGCAAATCCTCGGCTACTTCGTTCACGCGTTGTACGGCCCGGTAGACGACCTCGACCTCGGCGACGAGGCGCCGCGCCTCAGGGGTCGGGAAGAGTCGGCCTTTGATGCGCTCGAACAGGCTCAACCCCAAACGTTGCTCCGTATAGGAAATGAGTCTCGACACTGCGGGCTGTGAGACGTGCAGCAGCGTTGCAGCGCCGCTGATGGAGCCGGTTTGCATGATGGCGCGGAAAACTTCGATTTGCCGCAGGTTCAGGTGCACAGTCTTAACTCCATGTTATGGATAGAGATTAAAGAAGCATAAGACATTAACTCTTCTTTCCCCCAGACTTTGTCAATATTCACGCGGACGAGTGGCTACCCAAAGGGGCAAGAAATGAGTGACTTTGATTTGACGATTCGGGGCAACCTCGTCGATGCGAACCATATCGTGATGGACGGCTGGCTGGCGGTACGCGCTGGCCGTGTGGCCGCGCGAGGTACAGGCAGTGCGCCGGCGGCGAAAGAAACCGTCGACGCACGCGGGCAGTGGGTGATGCCGGGTGTCGTCGACGGGCAGGTGCATTCGGGCAGTCAGGCCAACCAGGAAGGCTTGGGCCACGCATCCCGTGCGGCGGCGGCGGGTGGTGTGACCGTGATGGTGGACATGCCGTACGACGACCCCGAACCTGTGGCGTCGCGCGCGCAACTTGATGCAAAGATCGCCGAAGTGGAACGCGACTGCCACTTGGACGTCGCGCTGTTCGGTACGCTCAACGACAAACACGGGCTGCAGGCAGCCGCCGGACTGATCGATGGCGGTGTCTGTGCCTTCAAGTTCTCGACCTTCGAAGCCACCCCCGGCCGTTTCCCTCGCGTGGAAGAGGACGACCTGTACGAGGCGTTCCGGCTAATCGCGCCGTCGGGTCTCGTGTGCGGCGTGCACAACCAGATGCAGGATCTGACGCGCAAGAACGTGAGCCGCATGATCGAAACCGGCGACACCGGCTGGGATGCCTTCATGCGTGCGCATACGCCGCTGATCGAAAACCTCGCGACGGCGCTTATCTATGAAATCGGCGCCGAGACGGGCGCACGCGCGCATGCGGTGCATGTCTCCACATCGCGCGGTTTCGAGCTTTGCGCCATGTACCGGAACGCCGGCCATCAGGCGAGCATCGAAACCTGCGTGCAGTATCTGATGCTCAATCACGAAGAGCACACGAAGCGCTTCGGCGCGAAGACCAAACACTATCCGCCGATTCGCCCGAAAGCGGAGACCGAACTGCTGTGGAGTCATATTGCGAACGACGCGTGTACGTTCGTCTCCTCCGATCACGTGAGCTGGGGACTCGAGCGCAAGGGCAATCCGAACGTGTTCAGGAACTCATCGGGTGGTCCGGGGCTGGAAACGTTGCTGCCGGCATTCTGGACCGGGTGCGAAAACCACGGCATTTCCCCGACGATGGTCGTCAGGCAACTCAGCCGCAATCCTGCTCGTCACTTCCTGCTGCACGATCGCAAGGGCACTTTCGACGTGGGCGCGGATGCCGATATCGTGATCCTCAAGCCTGAACGTTACGCCTTCGATCCATCGCGCAGTCTGTCCGCCGTGCAGTGGAGTTCGTTCGAAGGCACGGAATTTACCGTGCGTGTCGCGGCGACTTACTGCCGCGGCAAACAGGTCTTCGACGGTACGCGCGTCGTCAATCAGAAAGGCGATGGGCGTTTCCTGCGCCCGGCCTCCATTAACCGGGCTGGTACGTTGCCGGCCGCTTCATGAGCAAACCCGCTGCCATGTCCAACACTCATTTTCCGCCGATCAACGCCGACCGTCTCAATGCCCGTGTCGAACGGCTCAGCCAGTTCACGCGTGCCGATGTGCCGTGGACACGTCGGGCGTTTTCCCCTTTGTTCGAGGAAGCGCGCGCGTGGTTGCGCAGCGAGTTCGCCGGGGCGGGCTTGAGCGTGTCGCAGGATGCAGGTGGAAACCTGATCGGCCGGCGCGAAGGCTCGGGGCATTCGGGCAAGCCGATCATCACCGGCTCGCACTGCGATACGGTTGTCGGCGGTGGCCGCTTCGATGGAATCATCGGTGTGCTAGCGGGCATCGAGGTCGCACAGACTTTGAACGAGCAAGGCGTCACGTTGGATCACCCATTCGAAGTGATCGATTTCCTCTCCGAAGAACCGAGCGACTACGGCATTTCCTGCGTCGGCAGCCGGGCATTTTCGGGTGTGCTCGATGTGGGGATGCTGGCTTCGAAGAATGTCGCCGGCGAAACACTCGCTCAAGCGCTGCGGCGCATAGGCGGCGACCCCGGCGCGCTGACCCGGGCACTGCGCGGGCCGGACAGCACGGCGGCCTTTGTCGAGTTGCATATCGAACAAGGGCCGGTGCTCGAAAGCCGGCAGTTGCCGATTGGCGTCGTCACGAACATCGTCGGGATTCGCCGGATGCTGATCACTGTCACGGGACAGCCCGATCACGCGGGCACCACCCCGATGGATATCCGCCGCGACGCGCTGGTCGGCGCCGCACGGCTGATCGATGGCGCGTACCGGCTCGCCTCGACATGGAACGGCCAGCCGGACTATGTGGTGGCGACGATCGGCCGGATTGCGATGACGCCGAACGTGCCGAACGCGGTACCGGGGCATGTCGAACTGATGCTGGAGGTCCGCAGTGACAGCGATGCGATCCTCGACCGCTTTCCGGAAGACCTGATGGCACGCGCTACTGCCGATCTCGCTGCATTGCGCGTGTCTGCAAGCGCGGAGCATGTGAGTCGCGCCAAACCAACCGATTGCCAGCCGCTTGTGATGGATGCCGTCGAACGCGCGGCAGGAGCGTTGGGATACGCGACCATGCGCCTGCCGAGCGGCGCAGGGCACGATGCGGTGTACGTCGCGCCAACCGGACCCATCGGGATGATTTTCATCCCGTGTCTGAACGGGCGCAGTCATTGTCCGGAAGAATGGATCGAGCCGCAGCAGTTGCTCGATGGCACGCGAGTTCTCTACCAGACGATCCGTGAACTGGATGCTATCTTGTGATGTTTCGATGCATGCGCCGTCCGGCAATTCCCGGTTTCCCCATGCCTGAAACATGACCCGGCGTACGGCGTAGTCATTCGTCCAGTACGTCGCGCCGATATTCGATCGTCAGGTCGTGCAAAACTTAACTCATGGAAAAGCCGATGCAATCGAAGACTCATTGGGAACACGTCTACACGGCGAAATCTTCGACGGAAGTCAGTTGGTATCAGCCGCACGCGACGCTGTCGCTGGATCTGATCCAGCGAATCGGCATCGGGCGGAATGCCGCGATCATTGATGTCGGAGGCGGTGCATCGACGTTGACCGACGATCTGGTCGCTCGCGGCTATGGCAACCTATCCGTGCTGGATCTATCCGGCGAAGCACTGGCCGTGGCGCGCCGTCGGCTCGGGCAGAAGTCCAGGCCTGTACAGTGGATCGAGGCTGACGTCACTTCTGCGTCATTGCCAGAACGATTCTTCGATGTCTGGCATGACCGGGCGGTGTTTCATTTCCTCACGGACGAGGCCGACCGCCGCGCATATGTCGATCAGGTAAATCGGGCGGTCAAACCGGGTGGCCACGTGATCGTCGCCACCTTTGCACTCGACGGCCCCCCCGAGTGCAGCGGTCTTCCGGTCGTCCAGTACGATGTGGATTCTCTACACGGAGAGTTCGGCCCGGCATTCGAGCTGGTCGCACACGACGACGAAACACACGTCACGCCGGGAGGGCGAATCCAGCACTTCATCTATTGCCACTGCGTAAAGCTGCATTGAGTTGAATCTGTCACCTTCGTCGGGAAGCCATGATCGATTCAATAAACGTAATTACGCTGTGCCGACAGTATCTGCGCTAGCGCATCAAAGCGCGCGCAGTCTCCCGCAGACCGTGCGCGGTCGGTGCCAGCCGCGGCAGGGCCAGCCTGAGTCAGGCGTGATGCAGTTCCTGGGGCGGCTGCGGAGAGCAAAAAACGTGACGCTAATGTGAGATGGACGACCTTGGTGAAGGTGTGAAGTCAGTAGCCGAACCCAGGTCGGTCGGCAGATCGGTGGTCTGATGTCCTGTGCCAAGTCGATCGGAACGCTGATTCTGCTAAAGAGATCGCTTCATCTGCCGTTAAGCATGTCATCGTACAACTATGGATTGGCAAAGCGGCATGCGAAACGTATCGGTTCGAAATAGTCTCCTGGCTGTGTTCCTGATCTTTGCCGCGATGATTTTGCTGGGCGGGGTGATCGGCATCACCACGCTCAGTCGCGCGAACAGCAATCTCGCGCGCATCCATCAGATTGCGACGCAGGAAATTCTCGTCAACGACGGATACAAGGATTCCACACGCACCCGCGCCGCGCTGACGCGAGCCTACTCGGCCCTGAAAGAGCGCAACGACGAGACGACGCGCGACTCGGCGTTGAAAAGCGCCGAGACCACACTGAACCGCGCGGCCACGGAAACGGACTCGTTTCGTCACGCGGTCGCATTTCGCGGTCAGGACGACGAGTTGAAGCGGCAACTGATCGAAGCGTCGGTCAATCTCGCGGCGATCCTGAAGAAAGCCGCCGATGCCCTGCGTGCCGGCGATACGAACGCCTACGCCACGATCAACGATCGCGACATTACGGCGGCGGGCGCAGCGTATTCGGTGAACGTCGAGAAATTCCAGAGCATGGCGAACACGCTGTCGAGCGACGCCATCGCGCAGGTCGATCGCGAATACACGTGGGTCGTCAGCCTGGTCGGATTCGGGGTGGGCGGCGCGCTTGCGCTGATCGTCGCCACGCATTTCGCGCTGCGGCGCATCGTGACGGCTCCGCTGAAGGACGCCGCAGACCTGCTCGATCGAATTGCGGCGAACGATCTGACGGCGCGCATTCCCGAGGCGAGCGGCAATGAGATCGGTCAGCTATTCGCGGCGATGCAGCGGATGCAGCGTGGTTTGTCTCAGACCGTGGCGAACGTGCGCAATAGTTGCGAGGCTATTTACAGCGGAGCGCGGGAGATTGCTGCGGGCAACCTCGATCTGTCGAGCCGCACGGAGCAGCAGTCCGCGGCGCTGGAACAAACCGCGGCCAGCATGGAACAACTGACGTCGACCGTCAAACAGAACGCGGACAACGCACAGCAGGCAAGTAGACAGGCTTCGAACGCGGCGGATGTCGCGCAGGGTGGCGGCGAAGTCGTGGAGCGCGCCATCCAGACGATGAATGCAATCAGCCAAAGCTCTCGCAGGATCGCCGAGATCACCGGGATGATCGACAGTATCGCGTTTCAGACCAATATCCTCGCGTTGAATGCAGCGGTCGAGTCGGCGCGGGCGGGGGAGCAGGGACGTGGCTTCGCCGTGGTCGCAAACGAGGTGCGCAGTCTCGCGCTGCGCAGCGCGGATGCCGCGCGCGAGATCAAGGCCTTGATCGGCGCGTCGGTCGAGGACGTCGCGAACGGCAATAGTCTTGTCGCCCAGGCGGGGCAGTCGATGAAGGACATTGTCGGTGCGGTGCGCAGCGTGGCGACCATCATGAATGAAATCAAGGCAGCGACGATCGAGCAGAGCGCGGGCATCGAACAGGTCGGGCAGGCGGTGACGCAAATGGACCAGGTCACCCAGCAGAATGCAGCGCTCGTCGAACAGGCCGCCGCTGCCGCGAGCGCGCTCGAGCAGCAGGCGCAGTCAATGACGGATGCCGTCTCGGCATTTCGTCTCACCAGTGAATAGGTACTACGAATGATCAAGGCATAGCACTAGCCAAACAATTGTTTCCCAGGCAAACCATTAGCGTCGTTCCAGGCACCAATCGCGTGCGCTTACGTCAGGCGATTTCAATCATTTTCAAACGGAGTGTGAGCATGAACCTTAAAGGCATCCTGGGTGCAGGCGCAATCATGTTGGCTGGTGCTGCTGTGTCTTGCTCCTCACCGGCCGCAACCTACGCGTACGTATCGAATGCGGATAGCCAGGATATCTCGGTCTTCAGCCTCGACAAATCGAATGGCTCGCTTGCGGCAGTGGAGACCGTGGCTGTCGCCGGAACGGTGATGCCGATGACGTTTTCGCCCGACCATCTCCGGCTCTACGCCGGACTGCGCTCGAAGCCGTATCGCGTGGTGAGCTTCGCGGTCAATCCGCTCGACGGCCGGCTGATCGAACTCGGCAGGGCGTCGCTCGCGGAGAGCATGGCGTATGTCTCGACTGACGCGACCGGCCGCTACCTCTTTTCCGCGTCATACGGTGGCAACCTTCTGGCGGTGAACCGGATCGGCGCAGATGGTGTGGTCGGCGAAGTGCGGCAGACCGTGAGCACCGGCCCGATGGCGCACGCGATCCGGAGTGCCCCCGATAACCGCTACGTGTTCGCGTCGGTACTCGGCTCAGATGCCTGGCTGCGTCTGAAGTTCGACGCATCGAACGGGCAGTTGACCGAGGACGCTACGCCTGCGTATTCGTTGCCGCCAAAATCGGGACCGCGCCACTTCGTGTTCTCTGCGGATCATCGCTTTACGTACCTGATCGATGAGCTCGACGGCAAGCTCCACGTGCTTGCCTTCGATGGCGCCCGCGACACCGTCAAGCCGGTTCAGGCGGTCTCCATCCTGCCAGCCAATTTCTCGGGCGACAAGCCATGGGGAGCGGATCTCCACCTGACCCCGGACGGGCGCTTCCTGTATGCATCAGAGCGCACATCGAGCACGCTCGCGGCGTACAAGGTCAACGCGGCCTCGGGTGAACTGACGCGCATCGGTACGTACCAGACCGAAAAACAACCGCGTGGCTTCAATATCGATCCGTCGGGTAAGTACTTGCTGGCGGTGGGTCAGTTGTCGACGAACCTGAGCGCTTACCGCATCGACCGCAAGACGGGTGCGCTGAGCGCGATTGGGCAATATCCGGTAGGTAAGGGGGCGAACTGGGTCGAAATCGTCGAGTTTGACGGAACCAACACCAATTGAGGTTTGGGTTTCGGATGACTGTGCCGCGGGCACCGAGTCCGGGACTCGGGCTTGTCAACTCATGCCGCAACACGGCGTCTACAGCCCCCAGATGATGTCGGCATTCTGCTTGCGGGCTTCGCGCATCATGTCGAGAAACGGCCAGGCTCGCCGCGAAAGTCCACCGCCCGATTCCTGGTGGCGCTCGCGGGAATACTGCAACGATTCAAGTGCGATCTCCGCTTTGTCGTCGTCCGAGATCGCCGCTTCAAGGCGGCCGATTGCGCCGGGCAGTTCGTCGTGCAGGATGACCCCGCGTGTATCGAGCCGCTTGCCGACAAGGCCCAGCAGATACTGGGCGAGATCCCTGAGCATCACTACGTCGGGCGTAGCGGGCGATTGAAACGTGATCAGCATGATGGCTCCTTGTGACCTGGCGCGATCCGAGGCAGTGGGCGATCGTCTCCGGTGACGATCGCCGGGGCCTTCAGCATGACCGGCTTTGCGCATCGAAGCGGAGCGCGGCTTCCCCATGGGCGCGCAATCCGGGCGAGTCATCCTTGTAATTTCATCCGGACTGCTCCTGCTCAAATGTCAGTCACGCGAAGGCCTATCTCCATTTTATGTCATGACGTGATGCATTCAAGCTGGAAGGGCCTTCTTTTATATCACAATGAAATATAATCGCGACAACACGTTCTTTCGTTTCGCGAGGGTTTGACCGTAAGGTGTGCTCCCGTCTCGCGTGATGTCGTCCACCCACATTCCCGGTCCAATCTTGTCCCGCTACGCTGCCATCCGCTGGTTTTCCAGCTTTATCCCCAATCCCGTTGCGCTCCGGTGGCCGGAACGCCTGAGATCGTGTCTTGGCGCGTTGCTTGGGATCGCGCTTACCGGCGGAACCATGCACCTCCTGCTCGGACCGGCTGCAAGTATTCCGTTCCTCGTCGCGCCGATGGGCGCCTCGGCCGTGCTGCTGTTCGCGGTTCCCGCCAGTCCGCTGGCGCAACCGTGGTCCATCATCGGCGGCAATCTCGTTTCTGCCACGATCGGCGTCGCCTGTGCGCGCTGGATTGCCGACCCGCTCGACGCGGCCGCGCTGGCCGTCGCACTGGCGATTTGTCTGATGTTCGCGCTACGCTGTGTTCATCCGCCGTCTGGAGCGGTCGCGCTGACCGCGGTTCTCGGTGGTCCAACCGTTCATGCGCTCGGCTACCGTTTCGTCGCGGAACCGATTGCCATCCAGTCTGCGGTGCTTCTGTGCGCCGCCATCGTGTACCACGCCGTCACCGGGCATCGTTACCCGCACGCCGTACACCAGAGTTCGGGCAAAGGCGCGGTGGGATCGCCCGCAACGTTGAAGGAGGGTTTCACACGCGCGGACCTCCAGGCGGTCCTGAGCCGGCGCGGTGAATGGCTGGACATCGATCTCGACGATCTGGAGTCCTTGCTGCGCGATGTCCAGTTGCAGGCCTATGCGCGCACGTTTAACGAACTGACCTGTGCGGACATCATGTCGCGCCCGGTGGTCGCTGTGTCAGCGACCACCAGCGTGTCAGCGGTATTGAGTTTGCTGAAACAGCACGGTATCAAGGCGCTCCCGGTCATTGACGCGAACCAGCACCTGATCGGCATCGTGACCCGAGCGGACCTCGTCGAGAAACCGACGTTCGGTAGTGTGTCCGTTCTGCTTCCGCTGTTACAACGCTGGTTCACGCGCAGTACGGCTTCGGCACCGGTTGTCGGCCCATGGATGAACGCCGACGTTCGTACCGTCGACGTGACGACACCCATCGTCGAGCTGTTGCCCATTTTCGCCAACTACGGGCACCACCATATCCCGGTACTGGATGCCGGGGCGCAACTCGTCGGGATGATCACGCAGGCAGATCTCATTGCGGGTCTTTATCGCCAGGCGTATGTCCGGCAGCGACGCGCGGGATAACAGGGTCCCTTGTCGCAGACATAAATGTCATGACGTGATATAAATGCGGTTTGACCCGTTTCGATGGAGTCCCGATGAAAACACTCGCTCGCGGCTTGACCAAGGCGGACTTTGAGCAGCTATCCGAGTTTCGCTATCAGATGCGGCGCTTTGAGCGCTTTTCCGAACAGGCCGCCCAGGGCGAAGGCATTACGCCGTTGCAGTATCTGCTGCTTCTGCACATCAAAGGCTATCCGGAGCGCGACTGGGCGACCGTCGGCGAACTTGCCGAGCGGCTCCAGGCGCAGCACCACGGCGTGGTCGCGCTCGTGTCGCGCTGCGAGGCACTCGATCTCGTCCGGCGCAAGATCAGCGATACGGATCGCCGCCAGGTCGAGGTTCATTTGCTGAAAGCGGGCGAACAGGTACTCGCGCGCCTCGCCGAGATGCATCGTGCCGAATTGAAGTCGCTCGAAGGCGCCTTTAATGTTCCACGGATTGATTTTTGAGTCGCCATGAGTCTCGACACCCTCGACCCCCATAAGCGCGACTTTTCCGTCAACGCGCGGCTTCCCGGCATTTCGGCGCTTGCCGCCGGCATCGGCGCGCTCAGCACGCTCGCAGCTTTTGTGCTGCTAAGCCTGATTCACCTCTTCACC
Source organism: Paraburkholderia sp. FW306-02-B (assembly GCF_058782725.1). Taxonomy (NCBI): domain Bacteria; kingdom Pseudomonadati; phylum Pseudomonadota; class Betaproteobacteria; order Burkholderiales; family Burkholderiaceae; genus Paraburkholderia; species Paraburkholderia sp. FW306-02-B. The sequence continues at coordinate 2,252,305 of NZ_JBYSXZ010000002.1, read as the reverse complement.
AACCTTTTCTTCTTTGGCGCGTTTTCGTTCGCGGACCGGTCGCCGGCACAGAACACACTCGGCGGCTGGGTGATTCTGATACCGGTGGCTGGCGGCCTGATCGTGGGCCTCATGGCCCGCTTCGGGTCCGAAAAAATCCGCGGGCATGGCATTCCGGAAGCGATCGAAGCCATCCTGTTCGGCAAGAGCCGCATGTCGCCGAAGGTCGCGATCCTCAAGCCGCTGTCGTCCGGCATTGTGATCGGCAGTGGCGGGCCATTCGGCGCCGAAGGCCCGATTATCATGACGGGTGGCGCCCTCGGTTCGCTGATCGCGCAGTGCGTGAAGCTGACTTCCGCGGAGCGCAAGACGTTGCTTGTCGCCGGCGCGGCAGCGGGGATGACGGCGGTCTTCGGCACCCCCGTGGCTGCCGTGCTGCTGGCGGTTGAACTGCTGTTGTTCGAATGGCGGCCTCGCAGCTTTTTACCGGTCGCATTGGCCTGCGCCGTCGCCGGGTTTGCACGGGCCGCATTCTTCGGTACGGGCCCTCTGTTTCCGCTCGAAACGGCGCCGCCCGATGCGCTGTCGCTCGTGTCCTGCGTCATTGCCGGCCTGCTGAGCGGGGCGCTGGCTTCCGGTCTGTCAGCCGCGCTGTACAAGACGGAGGATCTGTTCGGCAAGCTGCCGGTTCACTGGATGTGGTGGCCCGCGCTTGGCGGCCTCGTGGTCGGGATCGGCGGATTAATCGAGCCTCGTGCGCTCGGCGTCGGTTACGACGTGATCGGCGACTTGCTGCATCAGCACATCGTGCTGCAAGTCGCTGCCGCCATTCTGATCGTGAAGGCAGTCATCTGGGTCGTCGCGCTGGGCTCCGGAACGTCGGGCGGGGTTCTCGCTCCGCTGCTCATGCTGGGGGCAGGGCTTGGAACCGTACTCGGTCACGTGCTGCCGGGCGGCGAGCCCGCGCTGTGGCCGCTCGTTTGCATGGCGGCAACGCTTGGCGCCACGCTTGGGGCTCCGCTGACGGCGATCGTATTCGCATTCGGACTGACGCACGACAGCAATGCGTTGTTGCCCTTGCTGGCCGCCACGCTGGTCGCGCACGGCTTTGCGACGGTGGTCATGCGGCGCTCCATCATGACGGAAAAAATCGCCCGCCGCGGATATCACATTTACCGCGAATATGGGGTCGATCCGCTCGAGCGTCATCATGTCGACGAGGTGATGTCGCGTTCAGTCGAGACCATCGATGCCGACATGCCCGTACGTGACGTGCTCGCGCTGTTCTTCGGTGCGACACAAACACACCGCGCCTATCCGGTTACGAACAAAGGCGCCGTGGCCGGCACCGTCGATCGCGCCGCACTCGAACGTTTCCGCGGCGACGAAACCGGCCCGGTGCTCGACGCACGTGTTGCCGACGTGTTGCGTGGCAGCACCCCGGTCGTGGCGTTGCCCGGCGAGACGTGCCGGCTTGTCGCAACCCGGCTCGCTGTACATGGTCTTGAACGGTTGCCCGTGGTCGCCGACCGGGAGACCATGCGTCTGGTCGGCATCGTCTCACGAAGCGATCTGGTCAAGCCGTCACTCGCGCATTTTGAAGAAGAGCACAAAAAAGAGCGATTCCGGCGTGTGAAGTTCAGCCGGAACACTAAGCGCTTCCCTCCGGTGCGACGGGCGGGATAAAACAGTCGATTTGTCGGTGCCGCCGCGGGACGGGTCCGCTACACGGCTCGGGAACGCGGGTGGCAGAGGCGACATCTATCTCCACATCGGAAGTCCAATCGAACCAGTCCTCCGGGCGGGGGATGACTTGCGATGATTACTGGGGAGAAGCCTCATGAAACTAATCCATGCCGGATGGGCAGGCGTGCTGGCGTTTGTTAGCCTGGCCGCGTGGGCGCAATCTGCCGGCCCGACGGACCCGCAGATTGCGGCGATTGTGGTGACGGCCAATCAGGTCGATATCGACGCAGCGAAACTCGCGGAGTCGAAGACCGGAAAGAAAGACGTCAAAGCGTTCGCGCAACTCATGGTTACCGACCACAGTGCCGTCAACCAGGCGGCCACAGATCTCGTTCACCGGCTGAAGGTCACGCCGGAGGAAAACGCGACGAGCCAGAGCCTCGCGCAAGGCGGTCTCGCCAATGTTGCGACGCTGAAGAAGCTCGATGGCGCAGCATTCGACCGGGCGTATATTGACCATGAAGTGACCTATCACGAGGCGGTTCTTGACGCGATCGACAGGACCTTGATCCCGAATGCGCAAAATGCGGAGTTGAAAGCGCTGCTGGTCAAAGTCCGGCCGGCCTTTGTCGCCCATCTTGAGCATGCCAGGATGATCCAGGCGTCGCTGGGGAAGAGCGGTGGCTAACCGTTTTGTTGCCGTTCCATGCAGATGCCGGGGCACGACACGACGAGGCTTTGTGCTCGCTTGCACTATCGTAGCCGGTAGCCTGCTTGTAACAGGGCGCGATACGGATGCGGCGCCGGGGACATACCTCGTCACGATCGAGGGGATGCGATTCAATCCGCAGACGCTGACTGTGCAGCACGGAGACCGTGTGGTGTGGACCAACAAAGATCTGATTCCGCACACGGCAAGCGCAAACTCCATGGCCTTCGATTCGCGCAGCATCGCGCCGAATGCCTCCTGGAGCTACGTACCGCGCAAGGCCGGCAACTATCCATACGGGTGCAGTTTCCACCCCACGATGCAAGCGCTGCTGATTGTGCGGTAACACGGAACGGCGAGGCACGCATGACAAACCTGGTTGCGGCATATACGACACCTTCCGTGGACGACGAGCAGGCCATCGTGCGCCGTATTGCCGCCGGCGACCAGAGCGCCTTCGAACTGCTGATGCGTCGGCACAATCGGCGCTTGTACCGGCTCGCGCGTGCCACGCTGCGCAATGATGCGGAAGCCGAGGACGCGCTACAGGAGGCGTATCTATCAGCCTACCGGTCGATTGGGCAATTTCGAGGCGAGTGCGCGCTGCTCACCTGGCTCTCGCGACTGGTGCGCAATGAATGCCTTGGGCGGCTGCGCCGATACGCACGTCGTCAGAACGTGATTCCAATCGTGAATATGGACACTGACGTGGATGCTGATGCGATGGCCGCACCTGATGCGGGGCCGCCAGAGGCGGAAGTTGCGCGTGCGGAAATGCGGGCTTTGCTCGAGCACAAGCTGGACGAACTCCCCGATGCTTTCCGCACGGTTTTCGTACTTCGCTCCGTTGAGGAAATGAGTGTGGAGGAAACCGCGGCGTGCCTGGGCATTCCCGAGGCTACCGTACGTAGCCGCCATTTCCGGGCGAGAAGCCTGCTACGCGAATCGCTGGCGCGCGAGATCGATCTCGCGGAGCGCGATCTGTTCGAGTTCGGAGGCGCTCATTGTGACCGGGTGGTCGCAGCAGTGTTGTCACGTGCGACGAAGGACCCGGACGAAGGCGGCTAACATTAGACGGAAGGGGCACGTGCCGCCTCTCCCGCCGCCAGGCCTTTAGAACGTCTGCCGGATACCCACGCGCACCAGTGTCTGCGCATTGTTCGCTGACGAAATGCCGTTGCCCACGTCGCCAACCGAAGCCGTCGCGTTGACAACGTTGCCGAATGCGTCGAGCGTCTTGCCGCTTGCCTTCTGATAACCGACCAGCCCATAGAGGGCAGTGCGCTTGGACAGAAAGTAATACGACGCGAAGTTGAACTGGTTGTACTTTGGAGCGGCCCCGCCGTTGATCGAACTGCCTTGCGTGTAGTCGTAGCCGGCGGCCAGGCGCAACGCGGACGTCGCCTGATACGCGACGGTCAGGCCCGCCGAGTTGAAAGTTTCCTTGGCCGTGAACAGCGAGAAGCTGCCAGGCGTGTACTGCGTATTGCTGTACGACACACCCAGCGTCACGAGGCCGATCTGGTACGTGCTCGCGGCGGCGATGATCTGCTGATTCCTGGCCGACGCAAAGCCTTCGTTGATCGACGACGCGAACGTGCCGTCATACGCGCCCGTCCACGCACCGCCGTTGGCCCCATAGGCGTTGTTCGCCTGCATGTAGGCCGCGCCGATCGCGAACGGACCATTCGTGTACTGGCCGCCCAGGCTCCACGTGCTCTGGTTCTTGACGCTGCCCGCCTGATTGCCGAATCCGTACAGCGCGCCGAACTGGAACCCTGAGAATGACGGGCTCGTGTACTTGATCGAGTTGTTCTCGCGCGCCTGATTGTCGATATTGTCCAGATCGCCTGGGTGCGCGCCCATGCCGGTGAGGAACGACCCGGCGCCGATCGTGCCGACGAAATCGACGATCGGATCGTACTGCCGGCCCAGCGTGAGCTTGCCGAATTTCTCGCTCGACAGACCCATCCATGCTTGGCGGCCGAACTCGCGGCTGCCCTGGCCCAGCTGTCCGGTGCCGATGTTAAAGCCGTTCTCCAACTGGAACACCGCCGCCAGGCCACCGCCCAGGTCTTCCTTGCCCTTCAGACCCCAACGGTCGCCTGACCAGGTGCCGCTCGCAAACCCATAGTTCGACGCGTTGCTATAGACAACCGGTTTGCCCGGCGCGCCTTTGGTCTGGGCGACACGTTGGCCGCTCGTATAGCCCAGGCCGGCGTCTACGATCCCGTACAGAGTCACGCTGCTCTGCGCGTGTGCGGCGAGCGACATGCTGCTCAATGCGAAACATGCCAGTGCGGTCCTTTTCATCATGATAAGTACGCCTATTTATAGAATAAAAAACATCGAATTGATTCAGTTACACGTTCCGTCAGGACTTCATGCGTGTGCGTCTACTGCCTACGATTTGCGCCCGCCCCATGGTTCAGCCAGCGGCAGCTTGCGTCTGCTCCGCGAATACCAGCCAGTTCGCCACGCGGGTGGCGAGCGCATCGACGTCTTCGAACACCTCCGCGCCACTTACCAGCGGTGCGTCGAGCAGGGTAAAGACAGGCTTGTTCCACTGCAGGCCAAGCGCCATTTCGGACAGCGTACCCAGCCCGCCTCCGATCGCGATGAGACAGAGCGAGGCGCGCGCAATCAACGCATTGCGCGTAATACCCATGCCGGTCGGCAGCGCCACGGTAAGAAACGGGTTGGCCTCGTTTGCATCGTCCTCGGGCAACAGCCCGATCACGATGCCGCCTGCGCGCGCCGCACCGAACGCGGCTGCCTCCATCACACCGCCTTTGCCACCGCAGAGAATGGTCATGCCGGCGTCGGCCAATGCATAACCGAGGCTTCTTGCTGCCTGCAACTGTTCCGCCGTGGCCTCCCGCGGGCCGATCAATCCGATCGGCATCGCATGCCGCGTCGGGCCTGTCTGGCGGAGCGCCAGTCTCCGCAGCGCCAGCTTGGCGGCGTTGGACCATTCAGTGTTGTCGTTGCCTTGCAAGGCATTCCCCCAGTGCCAGAACACTCGTACAAACGGCCATCAGCACCAGTGAAAGCGCGGCGGCCTGCGGAAAATCCGTCTGTCCATCGGAAAGTTTCAGATACATCAGTAGCGGCAGGATATTGATCTGCGTCCCGGCGAGCGCGAGTGCGGTACCGTAGGTCCCCAGTGCAATCGATGTGACGAGGCACCAGGCCGAGGCGATCGAAGGCCACAGTTCCCGCAACGCCACGTCGAAGAGCGCCCGCAGCGGCGATGCACCCAGCGTCAGCGCGGCTTCGATGGGACGGCGGTCCAGGTTGGCAATCGCCGGATAAAGCATCAGCGCAACGCGTGGAATCAGGTAGTACGCGTAGGCCGCGACCAGACCCGCGGTCGTATAGATCAGCGCCCCGACCGTGGCCGGGTCGGCGCCCATGCGGGCGAAGACACTCGTCACGAAGCCGGCGCGGCCGAAGGCGAGGATGAACCCGTACGCAATCACCAGACCGGAAAACGCCAACGGCACGCCGAGCAATGCCAGCAACCAGCCGCGCCGCTGCGGCGGCTGTCCGGCCAGCGCCATCGCAAGCGGCAGCCCCACCGCCAGCGACACGGTGCCGGCGGCGAGCGCCAGCGCCAGCGAGTGACCGAGCGCACTGACTACCAGTGGATCGTGGGCCAACCGCACGAAGGCCGCGCCGTTCCCCTCGGCCGCCGATACCAGCAATGCGCCGAGCGGCAACGCAAAGAACAGGGCGAGGAGGAGGCCCGCCGGGACGGCGCCGAAGCGGCGCGCGAGCCCTTCGTTCATCGAGGAGGTACCCATCTGCCGCCCCTTATTTCGCGAGCGCGGCCTGCGCCCACAACTGGTCGACTTCCGCCTTCTTCGCCGCGGCCTTGACCACGTCGAGCGGATGCACCTGCGGCACGTCGGGCATCTTCGCGCGGATGTCCGTCGACAACTGCACGTCAGGCACAGCGGGACGCACGTAGCCTTGCGCGAACAGCGCCTGGCCGACGTCGCTCATGACCAGATTCAGCCAGAGCCGCGCCGCGTTCGGATTCGGGCCGTCCTTCACGAGACTGATCGCGTACGGTGCGGAAACCGTCGCTTCCTTCGGGATCACCACCTCGACGGCGTCGCCCATGCCGTCGGCGTACTTCGCTTTGAGGCCGTCGTTTTCGTAGCCGATCAGGATCGGAATCTCACCCTTGACGAACTTCGCGTACGGGGTGGTGCCTTCGACGCGCATCACGTTGCCCGCCTCACGCAACTTGCCGAAAAAGTCGGCGCCCGGCTTCGGATTGTCGACGCTGCCGCCGAACGCATAGGCCGCCGCGAAGACCGCGACCTGTCCCTGTCCGGTCGAACGCGGGTCCAGATAGACCACCGAGTTCCGGTACTCGGGCTTGAGCAGATCGGCCCAGCCGTGCGGGACATCCTTCACCAGCTTGCGGTTGATCAGAAGGGCGATGTTCAGCGAATGAACCGTGAACCAGCGGCCATCGCGCTCGCGAAACACCGGCGGCAGTTTGTCGAAATTGAGTGGCTTGAACGGCGCCACCACATCCTTGTTGACGGCGTCCAGCGCGGACGCGGCAAAGTAGTACGCGGTGTCGGCCTGCGGACGCCGCCGCGACTTGTCTAGCGCCACCACCGTCGCGGCCGAGCCGATATCGTTGTATGTAATCTCGACTTTCGGATAGCGCTTTCTGAACTCGGCGAACAGCGCCTTCCAGTTGGCCCATTCGGGACCGGTGTCGAACGACACGACGAGCCCCTCGTCCGCCGCCTTCGCGTACAACGCGTCTTCTCCGGGGTAAAGGGGGGCGGCCGGCGCGGCATGAACGCCGGGCGCGGCAGTCAGGAGCGACAACGCACAAACGACGCCGGCGATACGGCGGACTCGCGACAAAAGACTAAGCCCTGCAAGCATTCTGGTTCTCCGTCAAACAAGGTGATTTAGCTAAATTGACTGGCCTGCGCGGGCAGCACGCGCAGATGTTCGGGGGCGATGGCGATGGCGTGTTCGGCAAGACGGCGCCCTTCGCACAGCAGCGGTTTCTGAGTGGAATCCGGAACGAAGTCGTAGCGGCATGTCGCGCCGAAGTAACGCACCTCGGCGCGGCGGCCGCCGAGCCGGTTGACCGCGCTCGCCGGCGGATCGGGCTGCACGTGCTCGGGGCGAATCAGTACCTCGACCTGGTCGCCGGGGCGGAACGCACCGGTATCGGCGGACAGCAGCGCAAAGGAAACGTCGACCGTGCCGTTCGCTATCACGCGTCCCGGCATCACGCTCGAATGACCGACGAAGCGCGCGACCTGGGTCGATACCGGCCGGTCGTAGAGACGCTCCGGTGTATCCACCTGCAACACACGCCCGCCGTCGACCACGGCCACGCGGTCCGCCAGGCTCAACGCCTCGTCCTGATCGTGCGTGACCAGCAGGGTGGTGGCGCCGCATGCGCGTTGCAGCGTGCGAATCTCGTCGCGTAGCTGCTGGCGGATGCCGGCGTCGAGCGCGGCAAGCGGTTCGTCGAGCAGCAGCACCTTCGGTTCGAACGCCAGCGCGCGAGCCAGCGCGACGCGCTGCTGTTGCCCGCCCGACAGCAAGGTCGTCCGCCGCCCGGCGTGTTCGGCAAGACCGACCCGTTCGAGCATCTCGAGCGCGCGCGCCCGGCGTTTCGCGGCATCGATGCCGCGCATCCGCAGCCCGTAGGCCACGTTGTCCACCACGTTCAGATGCGGGAACAGCGCGTATTGCTGGAACACCATGCCGACCTCGCGGCGCCATACCGGAACGCCCGCCACGTCGCGCCCATCGATCGCAATCCGTCCGCGATAGCCGTCCAGCAGGCCCGCGGTCAGCCGCAGGATCGTCGACTTGCCGGAACCGCTGCGGCCCATCACGGCCAGCAGTTCGCCTGGCGTGACCGACAGCGTGACGGCGTCGATACCGTGTTGCGCGCCGGGATAAGTAAAGCTCACGTTTTCGAAATGGAGGCTCATCGTTTCATTTCAGTCGTTGAACAGTGTGGATCGATACCAGGGTCGCGATCACCGCCAGGCACAGCAGCACCACGGTGGCGGCGCACGCCATGCCGGTCGCGCCGTAAAACGCCTGCAGCAGCACCACCGGATAGTTCCGGTAGCGAAAGCCGGCGATCAGGTTGGACACCTGGAATTCGCCGATCGACAGCGCGGCCACCATGACGAGTCCCGAGAACAGGCTCTGCCGGAGGTTGGGCAAGACGACCGTGAAGAACTGCCGCAGCGGCGTGGCGCCGAGCGTCGCGGCACACGCTTCGAGGCGCTCGATATCGAGGTGGCGCAGGTCGGCGAGCAGCGTCTGCGTGAGGTACGGCAAGGTCAGCACCGTATGGGCGGCAATCAGCAACGGCAACGATCCGAGCCACGGCAGCGTGTCGCCGCTGAAGATGGCGATGTAACCGAAACCCAGCGTGAGCGCAGGCACGCCCACCGGCAGCAGCGCGACCAGCCGCGCCGTCATACCGCGCCCGGAGAGCGAGCGATAGTGCAGCGCATACGCGAGCGGCAAGCCGATCACGGCAGCGGCACAGCAACAGGCCAGTGCGACCATCAGGCTCACGCCGAAAGCGCGCCGGAAGCTCGTGTTGGCGGCGAGGTCCGCGAACCAGTGTCCGGTGACGCCGGTCGGCAGCAACGTGTTGGTCCACGTTTCGCCGAACGCGCCGATCAGCAGCAACGCGATCGGCAGCAGCATGTAGATCGCAAAGAGCGCCACCACGGCATGAAGCGCGACGCGCCTGATCGACGTGAAGCGCCTGCTGCTGCGATGAGCAGGAACACGAGGCTGAATAGCCGGCGCGGCGGGGGTTTGCATGCAGGCATTCCTTGGGAAACGGACTGAGTCCCCACGTCATGACTGGACTCAGTGAAAGGTTTCGAATTGCTTGCAAGTGTGCGGATACGACATGGCGTCGTCATGAAAAAAACGTACAAAACACGCATTGCGCTGTGCGCATCCGGAACACTTCAACGCCGAACCGCTGATGAAACACCTTTACCCGAACCTCACCGAATTACTCTCGTTCACCAGCGCTGCCAAACATCTGAACTTTTCCCGCGCGGCGCGCGAACTGGGTCTCACGCCGAGCGCCGTCAGCCGGCAGATCGCCAGCCTGGAGACTTCATTCGGCGTGCAGTTGTTTATTCGCGACGGCCGTCACCTGGTGCTCACCCGGGCAGGCAGCCTCTACCTCGCGCGGGTCGCCAACCCGTTGCGCGACATCGGCAACGCGTCGCTTGAATTAATGAGCGCCGGCGGGCAGAGCGACCTGTTGACGATCGCAAGCGTGCCGACCTTCACGACGAAATGGCTGATTCCCCGGCTACCAGACTTCTTGTCCAGTACGCCTGGGGTCACGATCAGTTTCAGCCGGCACCTGGCGCACGGCGATCCGTTCCCGCTGGATCTGGATGCCGCCATCCGCTACGGCGCCGGCAATTGGGAGGGGGTCCAATGCGATTACATCGACGGCCGCACTTTTCTGCTGGTCTGCGCGCCCGATTTTCTGCAGAGGCACGCGTTGCGCCGGCCGCAGGACGCAGTGAACGTCCCCCGGCTATTGCATGGCCAGGCTGAGCGGGTATGGGGCCAGTGGGCCGAGTTCTACGGCGTGTACGACATGCAAGTGCTTGCGGGCCCGCGTTTCGAGCAATACGCCGTGCTGATCCAGGCGGCTCAGGCTGGCCTCGGGCTTGCGCTCATCCCCGCCTTTCTGGTGCGCGACAACCTCGCCGCCGGCACGCTCGTGGAACCCCTGACGGCCCCGATCGACGTCGACCATGGACACTATCTCTGCTATTTCACGGAACGCATCGAGACACGACCGGGTTTGAAGCGCTTTCGGGAATGGATGTTGTCCCGAGTCTGATGCGAATGACGCCCGAACGCTCTTTTCGCGACTACCAACCGGCCTGCGCCGGGATCGAGTCGACTGAACCCGTCGCGAGCGCAAGCGCCGCCGCTGCCGACAGTGCGCCTCTGTAACTATCCACGTCCGCGTTCTTTGCCGCCAGCAGCTGATTCTGCGCAAGCTTCACTTCGACATTTTCCGCTCTGGCACCTCTGCCGGTCCCAATGTGCATACAGATCTTTGAGTAAGTAACGAGTAAGTCCAACCGTTCTAGAGTCGATACCGCTTCATCTTTCTACTCCAGGAATCGACGTGGGAAAAACCCTTCGCTGTGGGCACGCGCTTCTGCCGGCTATCGCCTCGTTCTGCTGGCCCGCCGGCGCCGAAGGGCTGAGCAGCAAATATGTCGATTACTATTACGGTGTCCGGTCGTCGGAGGCACGCGCCGGGCGCCCGGCGTACACCGGAAAATCGACCTTCGACATGTCGGTGGGAACCCGCGTCGACTACACGTTCACGCGCCACCCGATCGCGATCCGCGATCCTCGATGCCGACGTGTCGCATGCCGGCAGCGGTATGGCCGACAGCCCGCTCGTGGGCAAGCGATTCACTCCACAAGCCGGACTCGGCTACCTTGACGAATTCAATTGAGTACCGCCGCATGTCGCGAGTCGCATTGATCGAAGACCACGAACGCCTCGCCGGGATGATTCGCCACGCCTTGTCTGCGGCGGGAATCGAGACCGATGTGTTCGGCAACATTTCGGAGGCTCGCTATGGCGTGAGCCGGGCCGACTACGCGGTGCTGATCATCGATCGCGGTTTGCCGGACGGCGATGGCCTGGCTTTTCTGCGGACCTTGCGCGCGGCGGGCCAGACGACGCCGTCTCTGATGCTGACTGCTCGCGACGCGCTGCACGACCGCATCGACGGACTGGAAAGCGGCGCGGACGACTACGTGACCAAGCCGTTTGCGATGAGCGAACTGGTCGCGCGGGTGCGTACGTTGATGCGCCGTCCGGCGGCGCTGACCGAACTGGTGGCATCGTTTGCCGACCTCACCGTCGATCCGCAGCAGCGCGCGCTGCGTTGCGGCAGCCAATCGGTGCTGCTTGCGCCTGCCGAGTTGCAGATCGCGCTGTGCCTCGTGAAGGCGGCGGGTGCAACCGTGCGGCATGCGGCGCTCGAGCATGCCGCCTGGGGACTCGGCGAAGCGGTGACGCCTAATGCGCTGGAAGTGACGCTGCACCGTCTGCGCAAGAAGTTGTCCGCGATCGGTGCGACGACACGGCTCGCGAATATCCGCGGCGCGGGTTTCGCGCTGCAGGCTGCCGCGGGCTCTGCTGAACAGCGCTAACCTCAACTGCGACCGGTCCACCATGCTCATCGACCATGCTTAATCACTGGATTCGAAGTTTGTCCGCGCGCCTTTGGGTGACCAGCATTGTCGCGCTGGCGATCTGCCTCACGGTGCTGGCGACGATCACCATCTATGCGTTCAATCATTTCCCGCAGCGCACGCTGGGGCGGCACGAGGAGATGGAAAGCGCCATGGACATCACCGCTGGCCTGCGTTTCGACGACGCCGGCCGGCCGGTCTCCGTGCAGCTTTCGGAGGAGGCCGCGTGGCTCTACGAGGTGCTGCCCACGGAGCGGAAGTACCGGATACTCGATGAACGCGGCAACCTGCTGCTCGCATCGGGCAGCGCCCAAGGCGGCGGAGCATGGATTGCAGGCGATCTTTCAGAAGCGGTCGGCAAGATTCGGCGAGTGGAGATCGGGACGAAGCCATTCGAGGTCCTGACGTTGAAGGTTCAGCATGGCTCCGCGACCTTCTACGCCCAGACTGCAGCTTCGGAGCGGTTTGTCGACGCGCTCGTCGGCGCGAAGGTCAAGCAGATTCCTGCGATCGTCAAGACGACGATTTTCGTCGCCACGATCATTTTCGGCCTGACGCTGACGTTTACCGTGCATCGGGTACTCAGGCCGCTCAGGGAGGCATCGCGCGCCGCCGCGCGTATCACGCCGCGTAACCTCACCACGCGACTTTCGACTGGGGGCGTTCCGAGCGAAATCAAACCGCTGATCAACGCCTTCAACGAAGCTCTCGACCGGCTCGAAAACGGTTTCGCCGTTCAGCAGCAGTTTCTCGCGTCAGCCGCGCATGAACTCCAGACACCACTGACTTTGATCCGAGGCCAGATCGAGTTGCAACCGGAGATCGAAGACAAGGAATTGCTGCTTCGCGAAATCGATCTGATGGCTCGGCAGGTTCGGCAGTTGTTGCACCTCGCGGAAGTCAGCGAGTCGCAGAACTTCAGTTTCGGCGAAGTGAGCATTGTCGACGTCGCACAGGACGTGGTGGCCTATCTCGCCCGCAAGGCCGACAGAAAGGAGGTCAAGCTGCAGTTCGAAACACGGGTTGCGCCGCCGTCGATCTGGGCGGACAGGAGCGCGTTGTTCATTCTGCTAAAGAACATTGTCGAGAATGCGATCAATGCGTCGCCTCTTAAGGGCACGGTATTGCTGGTCGTCGACGGCGTTTCGGTGCAGGTCCAGGACGAAGGGCAGGGGATCAAACAGGAGTATTTGCCATTTCTCTTCAAGCGGTTCTGGCGTGCGCCTGATGCCGGACACGAAGGCGCCGGCCTTGGACTGGCAATCTGCAAGGAGATTGCCACGGCTCACGAATGGCGTTTGACCGTGAGCAGTCTGGTTTCGGGGACGCGGTTCGTGGTCTGGTTTTCGTAGCGCTGTGCAGGCGGAGTATTCCATGCAGATGCCGCGCTGATCGCGTTCCGCCGTCCTACGATGCTCCGGTTTCGGCTTGTGAGCGGCCTTTCCCTGTCAGGCGCGCAGACAAGTCCGTTGCCGAAAAATCCGTCCCTGACAACACTTCCACGATCGCGTCGAACACCAGCCGGATGCGCGGCGGCACGGGCCCCCGTTGCGGCCGGTACACACAGATCGGCCAAGGCTCGGGTGCCAGCGCGTCGAGCACGCTCACCAGTTTGCCGGTGCGCAGATAAGGCTGTGCGAGATAGCCGGCGAGTTGACCGTAGCCGAGACCGGCCAGCACGGCCTGGCATTCGGCTTGAGGATCGTCGGTCACGAAGGCAGACGGCTCCGGTGTGAACTGCTCGCCTTGTGCGAACTGCCATGGCCATTTGCGGCCCGTATTGCGGTCCAGCAGCGCGGTGATCGGCACCTCGCCGAGCTGCTGCACGGTGTCCGGCCGTCCGGCGCGGCGTATTAGCTTCGGCGTCGCTACGACAAAAAAACTGGCCTTGGAGACGGAGCGGACCACGAACCGGCTGTCCCGCATGAAGCCGACTCGAACACCGATATCGATCCGCTCTTCGATCACATCGCTAATCTGATCCGACAAACGCACGTCGAGGGTGATGCCTGGATGCTGCTGCGCGACGCGCGTCAACACGGGCATCAGATGAGTTTCGCCGATCGCCTTGGGCGCGGTAATCCGCACGAGGCCGCGCAAGCCGGCCTCGGCATCCGGGCGGCCCGGTTGCAGCAGGTCGTCGGTCTGCCGGACGAGTTCGCGGGCGCGCGCGGCCAGCGCCTCGCCCGCTTCGGTTGCGCGTACGCGCCGCGTATTGCGGTGAAACAGCACTTCGCCGACCAGCGATTCGAGCTCCTGCACGGCTCGCGTGACCGACTGCGGCGAGGCGCCCAGGCGCGTGGCGGCGTCTTTGAAACTGTTCGCTTCGACAGCGGCGCAATAGAGTCTCAGCAATTCCAGACGGTTCTGCATCGTGCCTCCCGCATGGTCAATGACGCGTTCGATGATTCCAGATTATGGAATTGTCAAATCGTATCATTTCCATTGAGCGGTGCCATCGCGGCTCCCATAATCAGCTCACACCAAGGCACTTCGCCTTTTCAAAGGAGCGGATCATGAGTCACGGTATCGAAGGAAAAGTAGTTGTTATCACGGGTGCAAGCAGCGGTTTGGGTGAAGCGACGGCGCGTCTGTTGTCGTCGAAGGGCGCGGCACTGGTGCTGGGCGCGCGGCGCCTCGACCGGCTCGAAAAGATTGCCGGGGAACTGCGCGCGGAGGGCGGCAAAGTCGAGGTGCTTGCCACCGATGTCACACGCCGCGCCGATGTGGAGGCGCTGGTCGCGCTGGCAGTCGAACGCTTCGGCAAGGTCGACGTGATTGTCAACAACGCCGGGCTGATGGCGATCGCGCCGCTGGCCGAGACCAAGGTCGACGAGTGGGAGCGAATGATCGACATCAACGTCAAGGGCGTGCTGTACGGCATCGCCGCTGCGCTGCCGGTGTTTCAGAAGCAGGGCAGCGGGCACTTCATCAATGTCGCGTCGGTGGGCGGGATCAAAGTGTTCAGCCCTGGCGGCACCGTATACAGCAGCACCAAGTTCGCGGTGCGGGCGATATCCGAAGGATTGCGGCACGAAGTCGGCGGCGCGATTCGCACGACCATCGTGTCGCCGGGCGTCACCGATTCGGAGCTGAAGTTGGGCAGTTCGCACGAAGCCAGCGCGAAGATGCTCGACGAGTTCTATCAGCAGGCTATCCCTGCGGACTCGGTGGCGCGGGCGGTGGCGTATGCGATCGAGCAGCCGGCGAACGTCGATATCAACGAGATCGTGCTGCGCCCGACCGTGCAGGATTTTTGAAGCGGAGCCGCGGTTGCTGAAGGGGCCGTTTCACGGACCCTTCCTCTGCGCTCGCGGATGCTTACTGAGCGCCGAGCTTCTTGATGAGGACGTCGAGTTGCGACACCTCGTCGTCGGTCAGGTCGGTGAGCGGCGCGCGCACCGGACCTGCGCTATGGCCGACCAGCTTTGCGCCGGCCTTCACGATGCTGACCGCGTAGCCCGCACGGCGATTGCGGATCGCCAGATACGGCAGAAAGAATTCGTCGATCAGCTTGCCCACCGTGGCGTGATCGTCCGCGGCAATCGCGCGGTAGAAGTCCATCGCCGTCTGCGGGATGAAGTTGAACACCGCCGACGAGTACACCGGCACGCCCAGCGCCTTGTAAGCCGCGGCGTAGACTTCGGCGGTCGGCAATCCGCCGAGGTACGAGAAGCGGTCGCCCAGGCGCCGTCGAATCGTCACCATCGCTTCGATTTCACCGACGCCGTCCTTGAAGCCGATCAGGTTCGGGCAGCGCTCCGCGAGGCGCTCGAGCATGTCCGCGTTCAGTTTCGAGTTCGCGCGGTTGTAGACAATCACGCCGATGTTCTTCACCGCCTTGCAAACCTGCTCGACGTGCGCGGCAATCCCTTCCTGCGACGCTTCGGTCAGATAGTGCGGCATCAGCAGTACGCCGTTCGCGCCCAGGCGCTCGGCTTCCTGAGCATAGTCGATCGCCACGCGCGTCGGACCGCCCGCGCCGGCGAGAATCGGCACCTTGCCCTTGCAGGTTTCGGTCGCGGTACGAATCACGTTGGCGTAGTCGGTTTTGGTCAGCGAGAAGAATTCGCCTGTGCCGCCCGCGGCGAAGAGCGCCGTCGCACCATAGGGAGCAAGCCATTCGAGGCGCTCGGCGTAGGTGTCGGCGCGGAACTCGCCCTGCGCATCGAAGTCGGTGACGGGGAAGGACAGCAGGCCTTCGGAGATGATGGTTTTGAGTTCTTGAGGGGTCGTCATGGCGTAGGCAGGTCTTTTTTTGGTAAGAAGCAGCGGCCATCAGGACCGCTGCCGAAAGAATGTTTTGACTTAGCGTACGAGAGACGGGCGCTTATTATCGAACTTCCAGTTCGGAATCAGGAACTGCATGGCGATGCCGTCGTCGCGAGCGCCCAGGCCGTGTTGTCGATACAGCGCGTGGGCCTTGTCCAGCTCGTCCAGATCGAGCTCGACGCCAAGGCCGGCCTTTTCCGGCACCTTCACTTTGCCGCCCACGATCTGCAACGGATTGCGGGTCAGGCGCTGACCGTCCTGCCAGATCCAGTGGGTATCGATGGCGGTGATCTTGCCGGGCGCGGCAGCGGCGACCTGGGTGAACATCGCGAGAGAAATATCGAAGTGGTTGTTCGAATGCGAGCCCCACGTCAAACCCCACTCATTGCACATCTGCGCGACCCGCACAGAGCCTTGCATCGTCCAGAAGTGCGGGTCGGCGAGCGGAATGTCCACCGATTGCAGCTGGATGGCGTGGCCCATCTGGCGCCAGTCAGTCGCAATCATGTTGGTGGCCGTCGGCAAGCCGGTTGCGCGACGGAATTCAGCCATCACTTCGCGGCCGGAATAACCGTTCTCGGCGCCGCATGGGTCTTCCGCGTAGGCCAGTACGTGATGTTTGTCGCGGCACAGACGAACTGCTTCGGAAAGCGACCACGCACCATTCGGGTCAAGCGTCACGCGCGCCTTCGGGAATCGTTCGGCAAGTGCCGTCACCGCTTCGATTTCGGCGTCGCCGGGCAGCACGCCGCCTTTGAGCTTGAAGTCGTTGAAGCCATAACGCGCTTGAGCGGCTTCAGCGAGGCGCACCACCGCTTCGGGCGTTAGGGCTTGTTCGGTGCGAAGGCGCTCCCAATCGTCGCGGCCGTCTGCTCCGTTTGCGTACGGCAGATCGGTTTTGTTCCGGTCGCCGATGTAGAACAGGTAGCCGAGCATTTCGACTTCGTCGCGCTGCTGGCCTTCGCCGAGGAGTGCGGCAACCGGTACGCCCAGATGCTGTCCGAGCAAATCGAGCAACGCTGCTTCGAGCGCGGTCACTGCATGGATGGTCGTGCGCAGGTCGAAAGTCTGCAAGCCGCGTCCGCCGGCGTCGCGGTCGGCGAACTGCGTGCGCGCTTGGTTGAGCACGGCCTGAAGGTTGCCGATCGACTGACCCACGACGAGCGGCCGCGCATCGTCGATGGTCTTGAGAATGGTCTCGCCGCCGGGGACTTCACCGACACCGGTGTTGCCGGCGCTGTCCCGCAGAATCACGATGTTGCGCGTGAAGAACGGGCCATGTGCGCCGCTCAGGTTCATCAACATGCTGTCACGACCGGCGACTGGAACGACCCGCAATTCGGTGACCGTCGGCGTGGCGTTCGATTGGGAAGTAGGGGTGGACATAAGAGTTGGACCAGGTAAGTTAGGAATCCGACCGGCAGGTGCCGTCCTGGCGTGCAGCGCCGGGCGCGGATACAAGCGCGGATACAAGCATCGAAAAGAAAGCTGGAAGCGCGTTGCTCATGATGTGCTATTCCTTGCAGTCAGTGGGCTTTGCTATGGATTGCTTGCGCCAGCGCGTCACGCTTCGAGAACCGATTGCGGGTGAGGAAGCCGGCTGCCGCAGCGATGAGCGACGCCACGCCCAGCCCGTACAGGCCGCCGGAAATCGAACCGGTGTGCTGCTGCAGATAGCCGAAAGCGGCCGGCGCGAAGAAGCCTCCGAGGTTGCCGACCGAGTTGATCAATGCAATCACGCCGGCGGCGACGCGTGCGTCCAGATAGCCCTGCGGAATGGGCCAGAACAGTGATGCGGCAGCCTTGAATCCGATCGCGGAGAAGCAGATCGCAACGAACGACAGAACAGGATTGCCGGACGTCGAAGCAAACAGCCCGCAAGCCGCGATGACGAGCGCTGCCGCGAGCCATGCCTGCTGGAAGCGCCACTTCGCCGACAGCACCGCGAAACAGTACATCGCAACCATGGCAATGAGCCACGGTATCGCGTTGAACATGCCGACTTCGAAGTCCGAGAGTCCGCCCATCTTTCTGATAATCGTTGGAAGCCAGAAGGTGGCTGCGTAGATCGTCAGTTGAATCGCGAAATAGAGGAAACAGAACAGAAGGATTTGCGGGTCCTTCAGCAGTTTCGCCGTCGGCAGGCGCGCGGCGCCGAGCGCGTCGCGCTCGGCCTGCTCTGCGGCGATGGTCGTGGCGAGAATCGCCTGTTCGTCGGCCGTCAGCCATGTGGCGTCGCGAATACGCGATTTCAACAACATCCAGCTCACGGCGCACAGGATGACCGAAAAACCGCCTTCGACGAGAAACATCCACTGCCAGCCGTGCAGTCCCAAACCGCGGATCGACAGAAGCGCACCCGTAATCGGACCGGAAAGCACCGATGCCAGCGCCGAGCCGGCGAGGAAAACCGCGACGGCCTTGCCGCGCTCTTTCTGCGGCAACCATTGCGTGAAATAGAAAACCACGCCGGGGAAGAAGCCGGCCTCGGCGACACCCAGCAGGAAGCGCAGCACGTAAAACGACGTGTCGTTCCAGACGAACGCCATGGCTGCGGCCACGAGACCCCACGTGCCCATGATGCGCGTGAGCCAGGCGCGGGCGCCGTACTTCTGCATCAGAACGTTCGATGGCACTTCGAACAGCGCATAGCCGATGAAGAATAAACCGCTCCCGAGTCCATACGCGGCGGCGCCGATGCCCAGATCCGCCTGCATATGCGAATTGACGAAACCAATGTTCACGCGGTCGATGTAGTTCGCGATAAACATGATCAGGAAGAGCGGCAGCACGTGCCGCTTGACCTTGGAAACCGCGGATTCGAGCGGGCCGGTCGCGGTGGCGAGAGCAGAGGTCAAGGTTGTCTCCAGTGTCGGCCGCTTCGACGGCCTGATCGAATGCAGCGCGCCGCATCCGGCAGTAGCGAAACATACCTCGCCAATGCGCGCGAGATACGTTGTCTGACGACAGTCTACTTTTTTGGTCTGCACTTTCCAATAAGGTGTTTACCCTGCCATCGTACGCCTTGTATGGCACTGGTAAGGTGGGGTGTGCCGTTCCGGTGCTGAATTTCACACAGGTAAACTAAGACGTCTGATGACTAGGATTTTACCTGTCGTCGATTTGGACTGCGCTATGATGACCCTGTCGAGACGTCAGACGACGTTACGCGCACACGCAACGTGTGCTTTTCCAGTTGATGAGTCCACAAGCGACAAAATGAGCAGCCTAACTGAGAAGGTGGTGGCCACCCTTTCCGACGAAATCCGCCGCGGCACCCTGAGGCCGGGAGACCGGATTCCGACCGAGGTCGAGATGATGAAGCAGCTCTCGGTGAGCCGCTCCGTTGTTCGCGAGGCGATTTCGCGCCTGCAGGCGGCGAAAGTGGTCGAGACACGTCACGGCATCGGCACATTTGTATTGGCGCCGGCCGCGGAAGAGTCCATGCAGCTGCCTGCCGCCGACCTTTCCAACATGCTCGATGTGATGGCGATCATCGAGTTTCGTATCGATGTCGAGGCCGCATCCGCCGCTCTGGCGGCGGCGAGGCGCACCGAGCAGAATCTCAAGCAGATTCGCAGCGCGCTAGAGCGTTTCGAGTCCGAACTGGAGCGACGGAGTACCGATGTGCTGGCGCACGACATCGAGTTTCATCTGCAGATCGCGCGAGCCAGCGGGAATCGCTACTTCTTCGACGTTCTCAGTCAGCTCGGCCGCGCGGTGAGCCCGCGCACGCGGCTCGGCTCCGCCGAGATCGCGGAGCTCGACCATATCGAGCACCTGCGCAACGTGCTGAGCGAGCATCAGATGATTTACCGGGCAATCGAACGCCAGGACCCGGACGACGCGCGTGCCGCCATGCGGATGCACCTGAGCAACAGTCGCGAACGGCTTCGGCGCGCACATGAGTTGAGCAAAGCGGGCGGGTAGAGGGCGGGGATCCAACAGCACGCTGTCCGAGACGGAAAAGCCGTTGCTTCGGCAATGTTTATACGCTGTTGACACGCCTGAAATTGAAGCATATGATGACGTTGTATCAACACTGTATAAACAGTTGGTTGATCATAGGGCACTAAACTACAACGAAGGGAACGGGCTCGCGCACGGTTTTTTAGGGGAGCGAGTTCGAAAGGACAAAGATGATGACTATTCAAACCCTTAAGCGCTGGGGGAATAGTCTTGCGGTTCGAATTCCGGCGAGTGTCGCAGCTGAGGCGGCATTTACGGAAGGACAGGAGGTAGACGTTCAGGTGCAGGACGGACAGGTGTTGGTGCGTCCGCACACGGCGATCCGGCGTTTTTCTCGCGAACGGTATTTGCAGCAGCTCCGCGAGCGAACGTTGGAACCGCATGAGAGCGTCGACTTTGGCGAACCGCAAGGCTCGGAAATCGGTGGACCCGATGACCCGGCGCGATTCGACAAATGGTAAACAACAATGCAGAACGGAGTACCGGAAGCAGGCGACATCATTCGGCTCTACATCGGACCGAGCAAAGGTAACGAACAAGACGGGTATCGAGCGGTTTTAGTGCTTACTCCCGTCGATATTAACGAACTGACCGGACGCTTTACGGGGCTGCCCATCACTTCCACAGTGAGAGGGTGGGAGACGGAGATTCCACTCTCTAGTCTTGCTCGGCCCGGTGTGGCGCTCGTGGACCAGATCACGACTCTTTCCTTCAAGGCTAGAGAGTTTCAATCGAGGGACGAACGAGCGACGGATGAGGAGATGGAAGCCGCCAGATACGCGGTAAAAATGTTCCTCGATTTGTAAAGGAAAGGGCGCCCAAAAGGCGCCCTTTTTGTTGGGTTAGCCGTTCCAAGGCCGCAACCTTGGGGCGTCACATAAGGCATTGCCCCGGCACCTGCGGACTACGACGATCCCTTGCTGCGCTCCGTCGACAGCCAGCCTTCACTCACGCCAATCTGCGCCACCTGTTTCGCGACTGCATCGGCCAGCCGCCTGGCGTCCGCCGACACGCCGGCTCGCTTCGTTTCGGATACGGCATGCAAGCCGCCGCCTACCGCTGCCGACGTGGCGATACTTCCTGCGGCTGCGCCGACCCCGGCTGTTTCCGCCATGCCCGGTGCCTTGCCGCTGTCGGCGGTGGCATCGAAACGCTGCACCAGCCGCGGCGCGCCGCCCGCCGGTTTATACAGAATCTGCACCGAGCTGCTGACCTGGCTCTTTCCCGCGCCCAAGCCGATCAGGATGCGGCGCCGGCGATTGCCCGAGTCGATCGTGTCGAAGCTGCCTTGCACCAGCAAGACGTTCTGATCGGCGGGCGCCGGGATATCCGAACGAATCGCGCGCAGCCCCATCGACTGCAACTGATGCACGATCTCGTTGGCCACCTGCTCGCGCACGTCGATTGCATCGGCGGATTGTTTCTCCGTGGCGGACGTGCCGTCGATATGCGACTTCAACTTCTGCAGCATGCCGCCGTCCAGTTTGACCTGATCCGGATTGCTGTCGAAGGTGTAGACATAAATGTTGTCCGGCCGCACTTGCGGCTCGCCGCCGTACTGGCTTGCGTTGGTGATACTGCCGGCGCAACCGGTCAGCAGCGCGCTGCCGCACACCAACGCGACGCATGCAAAACGAGCGGCTTTCTTTCTGAGGAAACTAACTGAAGTCAACATGTTCGCCCTGTCGTCGGCACGCTGGTGCCGTGATGTTCAAACGTATCGTCCGATGATTGGGCAACCGTAGGATCGTTCATCATCGGCGATCTCATTCGCACGTGAAACGCTCTGGATCTCATGCGCTTGTTCAGGCGCACCGGCGGCGAAACGAAGTATGGGCGAGTGACTTCCCAAACTCCATTCATCAATTGTGTCGCGCTATGTCATGGCGAAACGGCGGCAACGGGCGCGTCGATTCTCGCGCGTTCTACTCGACGCGGAGGGTAGGGAATTGGACTTAACAGCCGACGACGGGTGGCAGAAAATCGACTTCGACAGCGGGTGGCTGGAAGTCGTCGGATGCCGCCTGCGCAATACCTGGCATGAACGTCATCTCACGACGAGTTGCATGCCGCAGCAAAGGACGAAGACGAGAAGGGCAGCGGCGACTGCCATGTTCAGTGGGTAGCGCATGATTCACCCGACGCTAGCGTTGCAGAGCTTTTATCCTAATCAACTGATGGAAGATGAAAAGCGAGCAGTGGGCGGCTATGTGCGAAAGCTAACGTAACGCGCCGCCTTAAACCGCTGTTTTTGTGCGGGAGCGCTTCCAACTGCACCGGCGTTGCGCCGGGTTGCAATGCCTGTTGGTGACTGCATTGCAACCCGCAAGTGCGCATCTTACGCGCCGCGCCGGAGGGCGTGACGGTGACTTGTTACTGCGGCACGGCAGGCGGTTGCATGCCCGCCGGCGTGCCGCGTGGCAGCTTGTTCGCCGCGGCCAGATCCTCCGTGAGACTGGTGCGCAGCGTCGCGATCGCCTGGTCCGGGTTGGCCGGCTTCAACTGCTCACGAGCGAGCGAGTCGTACACGTAATGGCGCAGCATCGGATCCTGTGTCTTGTTCAACACCTCGTGATATACCGCGACGATGTCGCCTTCGCGTCCGGTCATCGCATACAGACGGCGCAGCTGTTCCAGATCGTTGACCACCGCGAAGCCCGGACCCATCGGCCCGTGCGGCGGCAGCGCGTCGCCGCGCGCATGGTCCGCCGCGGGCGGCGGTGGCGCTTCCTGCGCAAGCGCGGCGCCCGCGGCAACGGTCAATACAGCGGCCAACGCCGCGCTCACCAATCTTTTATTCATGATGTCGCTCCCATTGAGACAACACCGGCGCTACAGTGCGCCGGCGCATCAGCAACGATAGTCGACATGACGTTTCGCGGGGTTACTGACGCCGCGTTGTAACTTACCAAGCCTTGCAGGCAGCCCGGCCGAACCGATCAAACGAGCTGGTATGGCGGCCGACGCCAGGGTGTGCCCGCTGGCGCAATAACGCCGGATAGCGCATGATTGCAACGATGTGCCGTCCGACCCCACAAGCAGCAGGCGTTCGCGGGACGCGCGGCACACGCGAGGCCACCGGTCATATGTTGAGAGAAGTGCAGCGCGGCGATGCCCGGTCGGCGAGTATCCAATACGTTAAGGAGAATTTCGCATGGACCGACCTGACGCCGCCAATCCGTTTGGCGATTTCACCAAAATGCTGGAACAGTTCAAGCTCCCTGGCTTCGACGTGCCCGCCATCATGGAAGCGCGACGCAAGGACGTGGAAGCGCTGGTTCAAGCCAATCAAACCGCTTTTCAAGGCATGCAGTCGCTCGCGCAGAAACAGGCGGACATGCTGCGCGCCACGCTGGGCGAATTGCAATCGCTGACGGGGCAGTTGTCGACCGGCGGCGCGGCGCCTTCAGCGAAAACCGCCGAGCTGATCCAGCAAAGTTTGCATAAGTCGCTTGCCGATATGCAGCAGCTCGCGCAGGCCGCGTATCAAACGCAAGCCGAGTCGTATGCGGTGATCGCAAAACGTGTGGAAGAAAACGTGCAGGAGCTTAAATCGCTTTTGCAGCAACAGAAGAAGTAAGGGCGCGTCGCATGGCTCGATTCGAGCACGACGTGGTCTGACGAAGTATCGATGCCGCGGGTCGACCATCGGGTCACCCGCGGTATTTTTTTGCCTGAGTAACGCAGGTTCAAACAGGCGGGTCCGAACAGGCCTTTTCTATTCATACAAAAGCTGTTCGATCCGACTGTTATCGTCAGATGAAAACGGTAATTTAAGGCCAATTTCTCAGCGCCTGCTTACATATGTATCGACATGCGCGGCGCTTCGATATTTTTCTGCATCCGCCCGGGGTTTTCGCACACCTGTTCGCTTTAAACGGCATGTAGCGCGAATATATGCGCCGAAGCGCCGCCCCTTGTGAATTCTGTCCCCCAAAGTCAAACACGCTCGAACGGCGCCAAGGCCGCGGAAGGTTTGAATCGCGTCGCAAACGATTGCAATGTCATACCGCGATGCCTAAAGTTTCGCGTCGCCACTCCGTAGACGTATTCACGCAACCCCACTGGTGTGAATGCAGAACCGGCGCCACCGGTCGGGGAGTGCGCCCCTAGTTCGTCGTTTGTGGTCGGTTTTGCGCCGGCCACGAGCGTTCTACCTCGAAGGAATTCTCGTGAAACCGATGCTCTCTACAGGCATTGCTCGCGCAATGCTCGGGGCAAGCTGCGTGCTGTCGTTTGCCGCACATGCCACGCTCGGCCAGAACGTCAGCACTGTCGACAGCGATCAAACGCACATGCGTGCAGTCGCTCATACGGCCACCGCGCAAAGCGCGTATTCAGTGCACCTGATGACGATGCCGTCCGGCACGCTGGTGCGCGAGTACGTTGCAGCCAACGGTATCGTCTTCGGTGTCGCGTGGGAAGGTCCGACGCTGCCGGATCTGAAGTCCATGCTGGGCGCCGCATTCGACCAATACGTCGCCGCCACCGCGACGCGCCGGGGAACGCCGCTCGCGGTCTCCAACAGCGATCTGGTGGTCTACTCCGGCGGCCATCTGCGCGCGTTCTCCGGCCATGCCTATCTGCCGCAAGCGGTGCCCGCGGGCGTCGATGTCGGCGTCATTCAATAACGGAGCGAGTCATGCGTCATACGTCTTCGTTCATCACCTTGTTGTGCGCGGCGCTGCTCGCGCTTCTGGTCAGTGCTTGCGGCGGCGGCTCCAGCGGCGCGACCACGTCGAGCAACTCCGCGACGCCGTCCGGTTCCTCCACCTCGGCCAGCACGTCGGCTGGCCCGACCGTCACCAATACATCGCCCGCGCCACAAGTGGTGGCGGCCAATGCGGTGCGCGTCAGTGTCGATTCCGGCGTGAGCGGCGTGCCGAACATGCCGTTCGTCAGCGTGACGATTTGCGCGCCCGGCACCAGCCAGTGCCAAACCATCGATCACGTGCTGGTGGATACCGGTTCGTGGGGCTTGCGCGTGTTCGCGGCGCAATTGCCCGCATCGATGACATTGCCGCAGCAGAAGGACGGCTCGGGCAAACTGGTCGCCGAATGCATGCAGTTCTTCGACGGCTACACGTGGGGCCCGGTGAAGCTTGCCGACGTGCAGATCGCCGGCGAAAAAGCGGCCTCGTTGCCGATCCAGGTGATCGACCCGAGCTACGCTTCGGTGCCGGGCGACTGCTCGGGCGTCGGCTCGCCGCGCAATACGCCGGCTGCCTTGCAGGCCAACGGCGTGCTCGGCATCGGCGTGTTCAAGCACGACTGCGGCGCGAGCTGCGTGCTGCAGGCGGTGCCCGCCACTTACTACGGCTGCAACGGCTCGGCTTGCACCGGGATTCCGCTGGTCGAAGCGTTGCAGGTGGCCAATCCGATTCCGTACTTCACCACCGACAACAACGGTTCGATCCTGAGCCTGCCGACGGTGTCGGGCGGCGCGCAGGCGGTTACCGGGCAACTGGTGTTCGGCATCGGCACGCAGGCCAACAATTCACTGGGCAATGCGCAGGTGATCGGCGTGAGTCCGTCCACCGGCACCTTCACGACGGTGCAGAACGGCACGACGTATTCGCGCAGTATTCTGGACAGCGGCTCGACCGGTCTGTTCTTCCAGACCAGCGCGTTGCCGGTGTGCGCGAGTCCGAATAGCGCGTACTACTGCCCGGGCTCGACCCAGCAGTTGAGTGCGATGATCCAGGGCGTGAACGGCATCACGAGCGCGGTCACGTTCAGTGTCGGCAACGCCACGTCGATCTCGCAGACGTACGCCGGGGATGCGGCGCTGCCGTTGCTGGCGGGCCCGGCCTTCGTGACGTCGACGATCTTCGACTGGGGGTTGCCGTTCTTCTACGGCCGTAGTGTGTACGCCGCCGTCGAGCAGCAGACGACGCCGGGCGGCACCGGTCCTTACGTCGCGTATTGAGCGCTATCGGCGCCGCGCGGCGCGCTTGTGCGGCGCCGTCTTTGCGATGGGCCCGGACTGCAACGGCGGTTCTGACGGCGCCACCGCCTGAGCCACCGCCTGAGCCGCTGGCGCTTGCGCGGGCTCCTGCGATATCGCGGTCTGCGCAACCGGTTGAGCGGGCTGTAGTGGCGCGATCGCCCGCGCGGTCCGCCTGAGCTTTTTCACTGTGCCGGCGTCGGCGGCCGCCGGCGCTACCGCTTCGCGCGTCTGCGACTTATCGCCTGCCGCCGCAATCACCCGATGCACGAAGCGCAGCTTGTCCACCACCGGCGAGGCCAGCGTGAACGGATAGCCATCAGGCATCCCGAGGCTGCGGTTCAAACTGTTCAGCGCGTAGGTGAGCGGAAACCAGCGCTTGATCAGATTTTCGAAGCTGGCGTCTTCGACCGGCGTGCGGTCGGTCAGCGTCGGCTCGCTCGGGTCGTCGGGCAACAGCGCGACGCCGTACGAGGTCGCCGTATCCAGTACGTCGACGATCAACAGGTAGTGCGCCCACGTCTCGGCCCAATCTTCCCAAGGGTGCATCGTGGCATATGCGCTGATGAAGGACGCCTGCCAGTCGACCGGCGCGCGGTCGCGATAGTAGGCCGTCAGCGCCTTGCCGTAGTCGGCGCGTTCGTTGCCGAACAGCTTGCGAAACGGTTTGAGCCAGCGCGGGTTGTGCTCTACCAGTTGGCTGAAGTAGTAGTGGCCCGTCTCATGGCGGAAGTGGCCGAGCAGGGTGCGATACGGCTCGCCCATCGCGGTGCGGACTTTTTCGCGGTAGGCGTCGTCGGCTTCGGCGATGTTCAGCGTAATCAGGCCGTTGTCGTGGCCGGTCATCACCCGTTCGCCGTCGTCGCCGTCTTCGAGGAATTCGAAGGCGAGGCCACGCTCCGGGTCGTCCTGACGCGATTGAACCTCGAGGCCGAGCGCGGCCAGCGTGTACAGCAGGCGCCGTTTCGCCACTTCCAGCCGGTACCAGTAGAGCCGGTTGTCCGGCGCGCCCAGATTCGGAATGGTGCGGGTCAACTGGCAGGCGCGGCACAGCGTGTCGGGCGACTCGGCGGGGATCATCCAGTTGCAGACGTTTTCGACGGCATAGTTGTGACACTGCCGGAACAGCGCGCCCTCGTCACGCGGATGCAGGCTGCGCCAGCGCGCTTCGCCGGCCTCTTCGAAGGCACTGATTTCGGCTAGTTCCGGCACATAGCCGAGCAACGCTTCGCACCGTTCGCAGCGAACGTTTTCATAGAACACAAGGTGCGAGCAGCGACTGCAGTGGAAGGTTTTCATCGATCGGAGACTCCGCAATCTTCATGCCGTATTTGCCAGACGTCACTGGTTTAACGCACATTACGTGCATGATCGTGCATCGGCGCTGCGCCGCTTTGGTGCGCCGGGTCAGAAAAGGCAGTGGAAAGACGCGCTGTTCGATCGACCGGACGGTCGGCGGGCGCGGCAGACTTCAAAGAAGGCTGTGATCCGGGCAGTACAGACAATTCACGCGGTTTTTCAATCCACGGCATGAAGCTTGCTTTTTGGCGGGCTGCCATCCCTTGTCCAGGAGTCCAGTGTGTCTATACGCGTCGCGTTGAATCATGTCACACATTATCGCTACGACAGGCTGGTTGCACTGTCGCCTCAGGTCGTGCGTCTCCGGCCGGCGCCTCACTGCCGGACCCCGATCCTGTCGTATTCGATGCGGGTCGAGCCGGCCGGGCATTTCATCAACTGGCAGCAGGACGCGTTCGCCAACTATCAGGCGCGTCTGGTGTTCCCCGAGAAGACGCGCGAATTCAAGGTGACCGTGGATCTGGTCGCCGAGATGGCCGTCTACAACCCGTTCGATTTCTTTCTCGAACCTTCCGCCGAGGCATTCCCCTTCGAGTATGCGCCGGGCCTCGCGCTGGAACTTGCGCCGTACCTCGTCAAGCGCACCCCGACGCCGCGCTTCGCCGAATTTGTCGCGAGTATCGACCGGACGCCGAAACGCACCGCCGACTTCCTCGTCGAACTGAATCAACGCCTGCAGCACGAAATCCGCTATCTGATCCGCATGGAGCCGGGCGTGCAGACGCCCGAGGAAACGCTGACCAGCGCGGCGGGTTCGTGCCGCGACTCCGGCTGGCTGCTGGTCGAGACTTTGCGGCAACTGGGTCTGGCGGCGCGTTTCGTGTCCGGCTACCTGCTGCAACTCGCGCCCGATACCAAAGCCATCGACGGCCCGAGCGGCACCGAAGTCGA
Source organism: Paraburkholderia sp. FW306-02-B (assembly GCF_058782725.1). Lineage (NCBI taxonomy): Bacteria > Pseudomonadati > Pseudomonadota > Betaproteobacteria > Burkholderiales > Burkholderiaceae > Paraburkholderia > Paraburkholderia sp. FW306-02-B. The sequence continues at coordinate 2,224,211 of NZ_JBYSXZ010000002.1, read as the reverse complement.
CTTCACCGATCTGCACGCCTGGTGCGAGGTGTACTTGCCGGGCGCCGGCTGGATCGGCCTCGATCCGACTTCCGGCCTGCTCGCGGGCGAAGGACACATACCGGTCGCCTGCACGCCGGAACCCGGCAGCGCGGCGCCGATTTCCGGCGCGGTCGACGAATCCGAAGTCGAGTTCGAGCACACGATGTCGATCGAGCGCGTGCTGGAAACGCCGCGCGTCACCAAGCCGTACAGCGAGGAGGTGTGGAGCGACGTGCTGCAAATGGGCGCGCAGGTCGACGAGCGCTTGACCGACATGGACGTGCGCCTGACGATGGGCGGCGAGCCGACCTTCGTGTCGGTGCGCGATCGCGACGCCGCCGAATGGAACACCGACGCGCTCGGACCCACCAAGCGCGGCTATGCGGTCGCGCTGATGGCCAAGCTGCGCGCGCGTTACGGCGCGAACGGCTTTTTGCATATCGGCCAGGGCAAGTGGTATCCGGGCGAGCAGTTACCGCGCTGGGCGATGTCGCTTTACTGGCGCGCCGACGGCGAGCCGTGCTGGCAAGATCCGTCGCTCTTTGCCGACGAACGGGAGCCTGGCACCTACACCGCCGAGGACGCGCAGCGTTTCCTCGCGCATCTGGCGGGCAAGCTGTCGGTCGACAAGGAATGCATCCACGCCGGTTTCGAGGACGTCTGGTACTACCTGTGGCGCGAGCGCCGTCTGCCGGTCAACGTGGATCCCTTCGATGCGCGTCTGGACGACGAACTCGAGCGCGTGCGTCTGCGGCGCGTGTTCGACACCGGCCTGGTTGCCGCCACCGGCTACGTGCTGCCGCTCGCGCGCGAACGCGACGTGCCGCATCAGCCGCCGACGTGGGTCACGGGCCGCTGGTTCCTGCGCGACGAACGCATGTACCTGATCCCCGGCGACTCGCCGATGGGTTATCGCTTGCCGCTCGACTCGCTGCCGTGGGTGTCGAAGACCGACTATCCGTATCAGCACGCGCACGATCCGTTTGCGCCGCCGGTGCCGTTGCGCTCGGCCGCGCAATTGCGGATGCAGTACGAAGGCGAGTCCCGCAACATGACCGCCGCCGATGCGCGCAATGCGGCGGCGTTGTCTTCGTCGGCGGCGGATTTGCTGAGCGGCATGCCGGGCAGCGGCGCGTTGGCCTATGCGCCGGACCAGCAACGCGCGCCCGCGCGCGGCGAATCGGCGAAGGAAACGATCCGCACGGCGATCTGCGTCGAAGCGCGCGACCCGAAGCGCGCGGCCGGTCCGAAGGCCGAGACCGAGGCGTTCGGCAGCGGCCACAAGCTGCTGCATGTGTTCATGCCGCCCCTCACGGAACTCGACGACTTTCTCGAGTTGCTCGCCGCGATCGAAGCGACGGCCGCCGAGTTGCAGATGAAGGTGGTTGTCGAAGGCTATCCGCCGCCGCGCGACGCCCGCCTGAAAGTGCTGCAGGTGACGCCGGACCCGGGCGTGATCGAGGTGAACATTCACCCGGCGTCGAGCTGGGAGCAGTTGGTCAGTCACACCGAGTATCTGTATCAGTCGGCGCATGAAACCTATCTGAGCACCGAGAAGTTCATGACCGACGGCCGGCATACCGGCACCGGCGGCGGCAATCACTTCGTACTCGGCGGCGCGACGCCCGCCGACAGTCCGTTCCTGCGCCGTCCCGATCTGCTGGCCAGTTTGATCGCGTACTGGCACAACCATCCGTCGCTGTCTTATCTGTTCTCCGGGCTGTTTATCGGGCCGACCAGCCAGGCGCCGCGGGTCGACGAAGCGCGCAACGATCAGGTGTATGAACTGGAGGTGGCGTTCCGCGAATTGCAGCGGCAGATCGACCTGCTCGGCGGACGTGAAAGCGCGAATTTGCCGGCATGGATGATCGACCGGTCGCTGCGCAACATCCTGATCGATGTGACCGGCAACACGCACCGCGCCGAGTTCTGCATCGACAAGCTCTATTCACCGGATGGCCCGACCGGCCGGCTTGGCCTGCTGGAATTGCGCGGCTTCGAAATGCCGCCGCACGCGCGCATGAGTCTGGTGCAGCAGTTGTTGCTGCGGGCGCTGGTGGCGCGTTTCTGGCACACGCCGTACACGCAGCGGCTCACGCGCTGGGGCACCGAACTGCACGACCGCTTCCTGCTCGGCACCTTCGTGAAGATGGATTTTGACGACGTGCTGGGCGAACTGAACGAGGCCGGTTTTGCGTTCGACAGCAGCTGGTTCGCGCCGCACTTCGAGTTCCGCTTCCCGCTGGTCGGCGAGACCACGGTGAACGGCGTCTCGCTGACCATCCGCAATGCGCTCGAACCGTGGCACGTGATGGGCGAGGAGGGCTCGGCGGGCGGCACGGTGCGGTACGTGGATTCGTCGGTGGAAAGGCTCGAAGTGCGCGCGCTCGGCTTGAACGGCAACCGCCATGTGCTGGCCGTCAACGGCGTGCCGGTGCCGTTGCAGCCCACCGGCCGCGTCAGCGAGTATGTGGCCGGCGTGCGTTTTCGCGCGTGGTCGCAGCCATCGGCGCTGCATCCGACCATCGGCGTGGACGCGCCGCTCACTTTCGATCTGGTCGATACATGGAGTGGCCGTTCAGTAGGCGGATGCCAGTATCATGTCGCTCATCCGGGTGGACGCAGTTACGAGACCTTCCCGGTCAACTCCTACGAGGCGGAAAGCCGGCGGCGCGCGCGCTTCTTCGCGTCCGGGCATACGCCGGGGCCGCTCGCGGTGGACACGCCGCAGCGTAGTCTGGAGTTTCCTTTCACGCTGGACCTGCGCTACTGGTAAAACGCAGCACACCTTTAAAACGACACGACCTTGGCCTTTCAATCGACTTTTCCCTTCGAAACGTCCGCGGCTCGCGCGGACGCTTCATCCCTGCTGCGGCTGTTGCCGGCCTACGAAGGACATTGGGACGAGTTGCGTGACGCGTCAGGAGCACTGCGCGAACCATGGCGGCAATTCTTCGAGCGCCTCGGCGAAGACGGCATCGCGGGGCTGGAGCACAACTGCGAGTCGGTTGCGCAGCAGATCCGCGATAACGACATCAGCTACAACGTCTACTCGGACAACGGCGAGCCGCGGCCATGGGCGCTCGACCTGCTGCCGTTCCTGATCAGCGAGGCCGAGTGGGCGCATATCGAGCGGGGCGTGACGCAGCGCGCGCATCTGCTCAATGCGATCGTCGCCGATATCTACGGCCCGCAGACCCTGCTTCAGCGCGGGCAGTTGCCGCCCGCGCTGGTGTACGGGCATTCGGGTTATCTGCGCTCCGTGAGAGGCTTCACGCCGCCGGGCGGCCAGTATCTGCAAGTGGTCGCGCTCGATCTGGCGCGCCCACCGAGCGGCGATTGGACCGTGATGGCGCACCGCACCGAGGCGCCGTCCGGCCTCGGCTACGCGCTGGAAAACCGGCTGATCGTGTCGAGCCTGTTCGCCGATCCGTTCCGCACGATGCGCGTGAGCCGCCTCGCGCCGACCTATTCGCAGCTGATCGCGACGCTCGTGCAAGCGGCGCAGGCAACCATGCGTCACGACACGGCGGCACAGGACCACTCGCCGCATATCGCGCTGCTCACACCGGGGCCGTTTAGCGAAACCTACTTCGAGCACGTGTTTCTCGCGCGTTATCTGGGCGTCACGCTGGTCGAAGGCAAAGACCTGACGGTGCGCGACGACATGCTGTATCTGAAGACGCTTGCCGGTCTCGAGCGCGTGCACGTCGTGCTGCGCCGTCTGGACGATGCGTTCTGCGATCCGGTCGAACTGCGCGCCGACTCGACCATCGGCGTGCCCGGTCTGTTGCAGGTGATGCGCGCGGGCAACGTGATCGTTTCGAACGTGCCGGGTTCGGGCTTCGTCGAATCGCCGGCATTGCACGGTTTTCTGCCGGGCATCGCCGAAGTCCTGCTCGACGAAGATCTCGTGTTGCCGAGCGTGCCGACCTGGTGGTGCGGCGAAGAGGCGGCGCGCGAGCACGCCTTCAGGCGTCTGGACGAAGCGTTCATCGTGCCGACGTGGCCGGTCGCGCCGCGCGATGCGCCACCCGGCATCCAGCAGGGCAGGCAGCGGCTCGCATCATGGCGCGAACGCATCGAAGCCATGCCCGACACCTTCACGATCCAGCAGCCGCTGCGCTTTTCATGCACGCCGCGCTACGAAGACGGCACGCTTGGCCGCCGCCCCTCGGTGCTGCGCGTCTATGCGATTGCGGATTTCAACGGCGGCTGGCATGTGATGCCAGGCGGCTTCACGCGGATGGCCGCCGAGCGCCAGGCGACCGTCTCGATGCAGTTCGGCGGCAGCAGCGTCGATACATGGGTGCTGTCGAGCCAGCCGACTTCGACCTTCACGCTGCTGCCTTCGCCGATGCAACCCGCCGACCTCGCGCGCAAGCATCGGACCGTGTCGAGCCGCGCGGCGGAAAATCTCTTCTGGGCCGGACGCTACGGCGAACGCTCCGAAAACAACGTGCGGCTGTTGCGGCTGATTCTCGACTCGCTGGAAGGCAACGACGCCGACGCGATGTTCCCCACGCTCGTCGAGCTCGCCGTGTACTGCGGTCTCGTGCAAGCCGGCGATATGTTTGCGCCGCATTCGCCGCAAGCGTTCGAGCGCGCGCTGGTCGCGAATCTGAGCGAGACCACCGGCGCGGCGAGCATCGGCCAGAACCTCACCAGCCAGGCGCGTTCGAACGGTGAAGTGCGTGGGCGTTTGTCGAACGATCATTGGCGCACGATTCTCGCGGCGCGTAACGACTTCCGCGATGCGTTGCAAACGCTGATGCCGGCTACCGGCTCGAACGGCGGGGCATCGCAAGGCAACGGCCGCGGTGAGCGCATCGAGCGCATCGATCGTTATGATCGCGTGACGCTGATGAATGCGCTCGAACACCTGTCGGTGCAGTTGTCGGCGATCAGCGGCGCGCAAGGCGACCGCATGACGCGCGACGAAGCCTGGCGCCTTCTGTTCGCGGGGCGGCATATCGAACGTGTGTCGGCGATGACGTCGATTTTGCGCGTGGTCGCCGACAAGGGCCAGCTCGCGACGCCCGCCGGCTTCGATCTGCTGCTGCAACTGTTCGACAGCACGCTGACGTATCGCTCGCTCTATCCGGGCCGCTTCGAGGTACCTGCCTTGCTCGATCTGCTGGTTATCGAGCCGACCAATCCGCGCGGCCTGTATGGCGTCTACGAGCGTCTGCGCAATAAGCTCGACGAGATTTCCGCGGCGGCGGGCAGCATGCGGCATCGTCCGTTCGCGGAACTGATGCCGCCCGCTGCGTCGTTGCCGACGCTCGAACGCCTGTGCGCGACCGACGAAGACGGCGCTTACGTCGACCTGATCGCGGTATGCGATCAGATTGGCGGCTTCGTCGGCGCGGCGGCGCACGAGATCAGCGCGCGCTATTTCAGTCACGCGAGTACGGTTGCATCGCAGGTATGGTCATGAAGAGTCCGCAAACCGTGTTGTCCGTATCGCATCGCACCACCTATCACTACTCGACGTACGTCGAGACCGCGCAGCATCTCGCGACGATCCGGCCGATCGTGTGCTCGTGGCAGCGCGTGGTATCGCATAGCGAGCGGATCGAGCCGGAACCGTCGTATCTGCATAGCCGTATCGATGCATTCGGCAACGACGTACTGTACTTCGCGTTGGACGCGCCGCACGAGCGCCTGCAACTGGTCAGCGAAACGACGGTGGCGCTCACGCCGCGCTGGACCGACCTCGACCACGACGCGACGCCCGAATGGGAGGATGTGGCGGACGCGCTGCGTTTTCGCGTCGGCGGCCAGTTCCGGCGCGAGGCCGAATTCTGTTTCGCGTCGCCGAATATCGTGCCGCGGCCGTCGCTGCGCGACTATGCATTGCCCAGCTTTCCACCGGGCACGCCGATCGCGGCGGGCGCGATCGATCTGATGCACCGGATTCACGAAGACTTCGAGTACAAACCGTCCGCGACGATGTTCGATACGCCCGCCGAACGCGCGTTCGAGTTGAAGAGCGGCGTGTGCCAGGACTTCGCGCAAGTGATGATCGGCTGCTTGCGCTCGCTGGGTTTGCCGGCGCGTTATGTCAGCGGTTATCTGCGTAACGATCCGCCGCCGGGGCAACCGCGTCTGATCGGCGCGGATGCGTCGCATGCGTGGGTGTCGGTGTATTGCCCGGGCAGCGGCTGGATCGATCTCGATCCGACCAATGACGTGCTCGCCGATATGGATCACGTGACGCTCGCGATCGGGCGCGATTACAGCGATGTGTCGTTGCTGCGCGGGATGATTCTTGGGGGCGGGGCGCATCGGGTGGAGGTGGGGGTCACGGTGTTGGCGCTGTAACGGTAGTCCTTCAATCCTCCCGCAAGCGCATCTTGGCTATCGTTGCCTCCCACAAACTGAAAATCTTCCAGAAACCCGTGTGGGAATTGGCTCCCATGGAAGTTGGGGCGCGCCAAAGGGTTCGGCAGCGGCTTTTGTCGCGGAAGTTCAACGCTCGTCGGGTCCAGACGTGAGCGCTGTTTTGTCGGCAGGGTGCTCGTGGCGTATGCACAAAATTTCGCATGCGAAAAGCGTCAGAAACCCCCAAAAAGTCGTAGATTGTGAAACAGGAGGCATATTTTTGCAGCAAGTGCAGGGATATGCTTTACAACTGAGCCGACGTCAAGTCGGCTTCGTTGCATCTAGACGCAACTTTGAAGGTCCCAGTTCGACCCACTACGGACCCTCGACCTTCTCTATACCGGACGTTCGCAGATTGCACCCAACGCCCCAGCACGTACGATCAGTGTCGGCTAGCCCCGCCGGTCAATTGCCGCGAGCCGATAACGAAACATCTCATCGAACGCTATAGCTTGGTCATGAGGCCAGGATGTGAGAGTTAAACACGGTAGCCGATGCAAGTTCGAGTTTCGTAGGAGCTTCAAATTCCGCTTCCATAAAATCGAACATGGCAGGCGAAACTTCAAACGAAAACGTTTCGCCCTTTTCGGAGTTCCTTGTCATAACCCGACTGCGGCGTATGTCATGCGGTGCGGTGACATAGTGAAGCTTGCTCGAAATGCCAGCGTCTCTGGCTTGTTCGGCAAACGCCGAACGATTTCTCGCCTTCATGAAACCAAGATCCAAAACAACGCTTCCGCCATTTTTCGCTATTTGCTCAGCGGTGCGCCAGATTTGACGCTCGCAGCGCTGCACTCGCTCCATGATCCAGCTCAAACTAATCGGATCTGGAAGGTCTGGGCCATACAACTGGGCCATCCACTCGTCAATCGAGAAGCGCGTGCCCTCAGATGCGGCCGCGAGCGTACGCGCGTAAGAAGACTTGCCCGCGCCTTGCGGCCCAAAAACAATATGTATCTCTGCCATGAACCTGCCTTCCCCGTGTTATTCGCCCAGATGGCTCATGGCATGTTACGCGATGAGCTACAGCAGTGGGCCCACTTGATTGTCGATTGTCATCAATTCAGATGCATGAGTCGAACGTCGCGTGTTGGCCGCACTGAGCCCGACGACGACCGGCTCAGGTCGACCCACAAGAGACGACCGATTTTCTCGATTGCGGACGCTCGCGAAATAGCATTTGACAAACCCATTGGCGCACCTCGCATTGCTCGAAATCGGCCACTCGCAGTCGTCCAGACGTGATGGTGGGCAACCACCACATCACATTTGCCGGAACAAGTGCGCGTATTGTTTGCTCACCGCGACTGCTCCGCTACGACCGCGCAGCTTCAGCGACGTCTTTCCCAGCGCACTTACAGACGCACTTTCCACCTGATCGACATTCACCACGGTGCTGCGGTGTACCTGCCAGAAGCGCTCGGGATCTAGCTGCACACTCAGATCCTTGAGGCTCGAGCGAATCAGCAACTCGCCGCTGCGCGTCGTGACAACGACGTACTTGTCTGCAGCCTCGAAGAACAGTACATCTTCGACCGGTACCATCCGGACGTCGTTTCCGCTGGATGCGCGCAGGTAGCGTAGCGGCGCACCGTGGCCGTCGTCCTGTGCGCGTTTCCCGCCCTCGAGGTCACGCGTAATCCGCTCCAGTTGACCGAGCAGGCGTTGCAGGTCCGCCTGAACGTTACCCCCGAGAGTCTCGTCCGGTGCCGTGTGCCGAAGCTGCGCCCGTACCCGCTCGATGGCACGCGTGAGCCTCGCCGCATCGACGGGCTTCAGAAGATAGTCAATGGCTGCTGCGTCGAATGCAGCGAGCGCATATTTGTCGTAGGCCGTCACGAACACGATCTGCGGCGGCGCCGCAAGCGTTGCGCACGCGCGCGCGACGTCGAGACCAGTCGCGCCGGGCATCGAGATATCAAGAAACGCAACGTCCGGTCGCAATGCACCGATTCGCTCGATTGCATCGTGGCCGTTGCCAACCGTCGCCACGATCTTTAACTCAGGCCATGCCATCGCCAATTCCCGCTGGAGCGCGGCTGCTACCAGCGGTTCGTCTTCCGCGATCAGCGCGCTCGGGGCGCCGGATGTACCTGCCGAACGAGTCATGCTGCCATCGTTTGGAGCCGAAGCCCATGCTTGTGGGGTTCTCATGAATTCATACCCTCCCCACTAGATTTGTCATCCACCGGAAGCACGACTCTTGCGACGACGCCGTGCGGCAGGTTCTCGCTGAGGGCCAGCGACGCGTGCTCGCCGTACAGCGCTGCAAGCCGATCGCGTACGTTTGCGAGCCCGACGCCCGAACCCTGCGTGGCCGGGGTCGCACCGAAGCCCTGACCCGTGTCGCTTACGGTCAGTTCGACGTGCTGTTCACCGCGAATCGCGCACACCTCGATCCGTCCACCCGCCACAGCGACCTCGATACCATGCTTCAGCGCATTTTCGACGAGCGGCTGCAGAAGCATGGGGGGAACCGGTAGAGTCGCGCAATCGGCGGGAAGATGCAGCGCATAGGAGAGCCTCGAGCCGAGGCGTATTGCCTGCACGCCGAGCATCGAATCGAGTGCCGCGAACTGGTCCGAGAGCGTCTCGCACTCGGCTCTCGACGCTTCTAGCGTTGCCCGCAGCAGTCGATTGAAGCTGCCTAGCAGTTCTCTTGCCCGGGGTGGATCGGATGCGATCAAGCTGTCGAGGGCCGCAAGTGTGTTGAAAAGAAAATGCGGCTCGATCTGCGCTTGCAACGCCTGCAAACGGGCGCGCAGCGCGGCTTTTTCCGCGGTTTCCTTCAATAGTGCAGTGCGAACCACCTGCTCACTCAGACCGGCGATCCTGGCTCTCGACCAGCCGTACCAGGTGGCCAGCAGGGTCGCTACCAGTGCGATCCAGCCAGTCGTGGCGAGCCCTTTGGTGGCGAAGGTCTTGTTGATGTCGAGGCCCAGCACTGCGCTAGTCAGCCCCAGCCCAATCACAGTGCCGCCGCCGACCGCTGCGACCATGAGAACGGCGAGTCGTGGCGCGGTCAGTGCGTCTCGACGCTGGAGACGAAAGCGGCCGAGCTGGATCAGCAGCATGATCGACAGCCCGATGGCTTCACTGGCGACAAGATTTTTGCCGAAGCCGGTGCCCACGCCGGCCATGGTCAGTCCGGCCGCGATCAATGCATTGCCGCCTGCGACCACCAGCACGGCCTCGTGCGCGTACTTGGACAGCAGTTGTCTTCCCGGGATAGGCCGATCGACGGAGGTGTCCGGGCGTTTGCTGTTGCTGCAGGAAGTCATGCAATCCATCCAGTGACGATGATGTTCAGCAGGCGGTGCGGCGTAGCCACTGCCGCGATACCGGCCACCACCAGACCGACAAACGAGCCTCGCATGGCGTTTTTGTGCCCGCGAACGTTGCCTTGCCGAATGGCCCAGATTGCACGCGCGATGCTAACGAACGTCAGCAGCGACAGTCCGTGCACCCAGGAAAAATGGCCGGGATTTAACGCCCGGATGCCGAACGAACTGAGCCCAGTGACTAACATAGTTAGCGCCCAGATGCGACCCAGCATCCTGTGGCGTGCGGTACCTTTTTCGAGCAGGAGCAGAGCTGCTCCCAGTATGACAGAAAGGGTTGCAGCGACAAGATGCACGGCGACGGGGGTAGGCATGCTGGACTCCCTGGCAGGACGAGCGAACTCGATGGCCGGAGTCTGTGCGGTAGTCAGATTCTTTTCGAGTCTCTTGCGACGAAGCGTGCGAATTCCGTCGCCAGTGGTGGTTGGAGTGTCGCGAGAGCCCGTCTGGGGCAGGTTCAACGCGAACGAAGACACACCGGCGCAAATCTTGCACAGCGAAGAAGAGCTTCCCTGCGCTGGCGCGCGGGCGAGCTACGAGGTCAGCAAGCGGGATCTCGTTGCGTTTTCTTGCCAGACGCCGAAGAACGAAATCGTTTATGAAAAGATGATCATTCACGGCGATACGCTCGTCGCCGTGCAATTCACCTATCCCGTCGCGGAGCAGGCGACCTGGTCGCCCGTAATCAAGCAAATGGCGGGTTCGCTGCGTACCGAGTAATCACGATCCGTACGCTGGCTCGCCGCACCGTCGCCGGTGTTGACCGCGACGCTGCCGCTTCAGTAGTCGTACACATGCTCCGTAACCAGGCCGTCCTTCCCGGCTGCCGCCAGAAAATCGGACAGGCCGCGAACCGATATCAGCAGCGCGACGCGTCGAGTATGGGCAGGCATTGTCAGTGATTGCTCGAACAACATACGGCCGCTACCGGGCGGCAACGCGGCGTCGTCTTTCATCCATACCGTGACCAGGATCTCCGATGTGTTGCCGGCGATATCGGTGAGATGAATACCCTGTTGCGCGAGCGATGTCGCCGCAAGCCTGAAGTCGAAATAGCGCGGCAACGCAAGTAACGCCCGACCGTCTGGCAGACGGGCAAGCACGCTGACGTGAGCCGGCGCCGACCAGCCATCGGGCAGGTGGTCCACGACAACATTGGTCGTCATCAGGGCCGGCGTGTAGGTGGCCCGCGTTGCCTTTTCGATCAGTTTTCCATACACAGCCTTGATCGCGTATTCGGTGGTCAACGCGTAGCGGCGTTCCCATTTGCGCACGAGCCCCGGCCCCCACATCGGGACGTCGCTCCAAAGGTGGCGCAGCCGCGCGCTGAAGTCGAACAGGTACCAGGGCTCCTGACGGATAAAGTCCACGTACTCCTGAGCCGCCTGAGCGCCATAGCGGTCCTCGTCGGTGAGCTTTTTCCCGCCGAGCAGCCAGCTCGCGCGGCCCACGGTATTTTCGTAGACGGAGCGCAGCGCATATTCCACGGTCGTGCTCGATGCGATCACCCAGATCATCACGTGGTAACCGGGATTGAGCGGATAGCTGTCGTGCATCTGCTCGCGCGTGACGGCCGCGTAGCTCGACCAGAGCTGGCCGATCTGGTCGAGAAACGGAAAGTCGTGCGACGGCGCGGTTTGCACGATCCGCGCGTACTCCGCGGGACTGTGCACGAGATACCACTCCGGAAAGGTCAGCAGCGTCTGCTCAGTGCCGCGGCGATCCGCTGCCGGCACGGGGCTTTGATATGAAGTGCCCGGTGTCTCGGACGCCGTGGAGGACGCCGCCGCATGCGCAGCCGGCGTGGCGAATGTGAGCGCGACGCCGATGGCGAGAAGCGCGTTCCGCAACTGCCGCATCATGCAGCCTCTCCATGGCGCATGAACGCCATCAGGATGTTGTCCGACGGATCGCCTTGCTGGGTCAGGCGCAAGCCAGTATGGCGAAAGCCTGCCGCTTCGACGCGCGAGATCCAGTCGTCCACACTGGCGAAATGACGGAGTTCCGACCGATTGGTTTCCCACGTTTCGCCGAGCCCCGCATTGAAGACCGTATGGGCAAGCGAAACGAACGCGTCCATAGTCGGCGTCGTGACATCGTGATCGCGGACCACGAAAAAGCCACCCGGACGGACGATCCGCGCGATCGAGTCGAGAAACGGCGCGAGCTTCGCCGGCGCCATGTGGTGCAAGCCGACGAAGCAGCTCACCAGATCCGCGCTAGCCGCAGGTAGCGCGATGGGCGCGTAGTCGCTCAAAGGCTGGAACTCGCCTATTGAGCCGATCTGCCCACGCTCGACGATATCGACTGGGCTCATTCCCGGTCGCACATCATTAACCAGAGTGACGTGGCCTTTGAGGCGCAGATACTTCTTCATGGCGCGAACGTAGCGCCCTGTCGTACCAATCTCGACATAGTCTTGCAACGGCGCATCCCCCAGCAGCATGGCGGCTTGCCGGCCCATTTCCGCTTTCTGCATCGACAGGGACGGCAGCGCGTGCGTGAGCATCGCGAGGCGCGGCGTGATCGATTTGAGGCCCGCCTGAATTGCGCGATAGATGCGCTCGTCGCCAACGTGTTCGGCTGTCGACGTCTTGATCAACGTATGCAGACGGTCCTCAGGCAGCACGTTGAAAATATTCTGCAGGAACGCATAGAAACGATCGGCTTCACGCTCGTTACGATAGATCGTGGCGAACAGGGCGCCGTCGCTCTCCTCCTGCGTCGCCGTGACGGCGGGCAAAGTGGCTGGCGATGCGGCAGCCGACAAGGGCGTCGCGTCAAGCGCGCCTCGCTCAGGAGCATAGTAGCGATCCCACAGCGCGCCACGCAGGCGGTATTGCGGATCGAACTGCTGCTTGAGTGCAAACATTTCGCGTGCTCGCGGATAGGCGCGATGGAACTGCTCGCGCGTCGCGTGCAACTGGTAGGGCAGATAGTAAGTGCCGCCCACGGCGAGCACCGCGTCGATCAGTTCGCGCGTCCATACCGCAACGCGCTCCCTGGCATTCTCACGAGTGCGCTGCTTGTAGTAGAGCACGAAGGCAAACGTCTCGCCGCGCGCCCACGCCATGACGGTGCGGTTGTCGGCGAGCGCATGGCGGATCGAAATGTTGACTGCGTTCACCCGATGCCGCGAGAGGATCGCCGATAGCGCCTCGGCAAATCGCGTGACGGCGTCCACGGGCACGAAGTACTCCTGCAGCACATACGTGCGCCGGCGGCGCCCCACCGGCTCGAGTTCGGCGACGTCGTAACCGGCTTCGTAATTGCGCCAATGCACCTTCTTGCCGAAATGCAGCAGAGGGTCGTACAGAAACTCGCGACGGAATTTGCCGAGCGGTGTTTCAGTAATTGCCCATAGAAAGTATTTCGCAGCAAGAAAACCGCGACTGAGCGGTTGCAGCCGCGCCGACGTGGCCGGCTCGTCGGTGACCGTCCAGCTGATCGCCCGGCCGCGCGTGTAGCGCGGCGGATAGAGGTCGAAATTGTGGAAGATCACATCTTGATGGCTGCGCACGTTTGTATCGAACCATGCCTTGTAATCGGCAGTGCGCATCTTGCGGTCGCTGCGCTTGACCCGCGTGTTGGGCACTAGGTCGAGTTCCACTTCGGTGATGATGCCTACGCCGCCATATCCGCCGATCGCCGCGTTGAACAACGTGGTGTTCTCGGACGGGGTGGCGTTGACTACTTCGCCGTTGGCGAGCACGAGCGTAATCGCCCGCACCGACAGCACAACCGGGCCCAATCCCATGTATCGCCCGTGCGCGTTAACCGACAGCGCGCCACCCACCGTGAAGTTCGCGTAAGTCTGCATGATCTTGACAGACAGGCCGTGCGGATCGATAAAACGCTGGATGTCGCACCAGCGGATGCCGGCCTGCACGCGAATCACCGACGTGTGCGGCTCGAACCGGAGCACACGGTTCATCTTGCGCATATCGAGATGCAGGGTGCCTGGACTCGCAGTGTGCCCCCCCATGCTGAAGTGGCCGCCGCCTATCGACACTGGCAGATTGGTCTGGGTGAGCGCCTCGATGACTTCCTGCGTGGTGGTGGGCGTAGCGACTGAAAATACGGGAATCTGGTTCAGCTGAGTGACGTCGTTGACCGTTGCCATATCTGCATCACTCCGCGATGTTGACTTTGAGGTAATCCGAGCGGGTCGTCGGATCGGGGCCAAAGCGGTTTTCGTGATCGACGCCGCGGCGCAGCATCTGGATCAGCACCCAGATCGGCCCGAACACCGGGACGATGGTGGTCAGTAACGACCATCCGCAGCGGCCGATGTCGTGCAGGCGTTGGGTCGAGAGCGCGCCCGCGCTCCAGAGGAAGACGATCGCGAAGAGGGCCGCGCCCATCTCGCCAAACCAGGAACCGGCGAGACTGCCGAAGGCGGCGCACACGAGTGCGGCGATGATGATCCGGGTCAGCCATTCGCTGCGGGTAATGCGACCGCGGCTCAAAAAGAAAGCGGAGGCGAGGGTAGTTAATAGCATTTTTATTTTTGCCTATTCCCGGGAGTCAATTGGCGATTCCTGAAGCAGTCAAAAGGTTTCAAGCTTCGGCGCGCAAGTTTAAGCGGACTTGATATTATCGGTCGATCTCAATCTTGAGAAAACTGGCTGAGCGTAACTGTACATAAATATTTGCCATGGTAAGTCTGCCGCCAAACCCATAAAGCATAAAGAGAATGTGTGAGACTTCATGAAACTTTATAAAATCGCGATCGCACTGGTCGCTATGCCGATCATTGCGCTGGTCGCCGTATTAGGCGGCGCGGATCTGATCGCCCATAGCCGCGAGCGGGACGTCGCGCGGAGCGCGGCGCCGGCCGGATCACGCTTCGTGCGTGCGGCGGACGTGGACATGCTGATACAGGAGCGCGGCCCCGCTAACGGACAGCCGATCGTCTTCATCTCTGGCGTGGGTGCCTGGAGTTCGACGTGGCTTCCGACCATGGACTATCTCGGTCGGGCCGGCTATCACTGCATCGCGGTGGACCTGCCGCCTTTTGGGTACACCAGCCGGCCTGCGGCCAATACATACGACACGGGCCACCAGGCGTTGCGCATTCTCGGGATGCTCGACACGCTGAAGCTTTCGCCGGTGATTCTCGTTGGCCATTCGTTCGGTGGGCGAGCCACGGTCGAAGCGTTGATGACCGAACCCGGGAGATTTAAAGCGGCGGTGCTGGTGGACGTTGCGCTGTCTATCGATCCGCCGCCAACTGACCGTGGGTTGGCCGGTAAGCTGATTGAGCTACCGGTCGTCGCGCGACCGGTGATTGCTGCGACGGCAACCAATCCACTGCTCACCGGATGGTTTCTACGGAAGTTCACCTCGCGTCATGACGCGCTGACGCCTGACCGGATTGCCGTCTACCAGCGACCGCTTTCGCTGGTTGGAACAACGGAGGCTTACGGAAACTGGCTGGATGCATTTGTCAATGATCCAGACCGCAGCAGAAGCAGCCGCTCATCGGACTACGCGTCACTGACAATGCCGGTCGAAGTGATCTGGGGAGCGACCGACGGAGTGACGCCCGTTAGTGAGGGACTACGCCTGTCACGACTGTTGCCTGACGCGCGCATGGAGGTGTTGCCTGGAGTCGGGCATATACCTCACGTCGAGGATAATGCAGCTTTCAATCGCGCGGTTGAGAACTTCCTGATCCGCCTGCAGGGCGTGCAGGCGAACTGATTTCAATGGTGCTAGCGGGCACAAGCCGGCCACAAAGGGACGCTCGCTTGCGAACGTAAAGCACGTGTTCGTCAAAGCGGCAGCTCGGCTGAACAACCGCGCAGAGAACAGCCATCAACCGACACGCGAACGCGAGCGCCGTGCGTGGCTTTCGCGATCCGAAACGCACACAGAAATTTCTCTCGTGCTTCGGGCCGGTCCGGCAACATTTCGCGCTCAAGCGGCATCTGCTGCGCGCTTCACTCTTTCGCAAACAACTCGCAGCCCGGTTCGTTGCATGGCGCGAATTCGCCGAACTCGCCCAAAGTCCGTCGACGGCTTTCTGACAGTCGTCACACCTGCCGTCGTGCCGGCTCACTCTCGGTAACTTGACAAAGCCTTTCAGGGGTGTCTTTAGGATTCGGAATTTTACACGCCAGCATCCGACGGGGAACGCGCCCGTCATTCTCCAGGCTCTTCCCGGATGGTCGACGGGAGCAGCGAAGATCGACTACTGAGAGGGCGCGGCGCGTCAACGGCCTTGATCAGGGAGCGTAGTAGTTCAATTCATCGATCCGCGCACGGATCGCGTCCACATTGAGTGCCTCGATATCGGCGCTCGCCATCGATCCCCGGTCGGCTCGCCATGGACCGTTATCGGCTTGACGCTGCGCTTCGCGATAAGCCAGCCACTGACGTTGGGCGTTGCGGATCAGCGTGCGCGATTGCGGATCGGCGTTGCGCATGATCCGTTGATACACGTCGTTCATGCGTTTGTCGTACGCAAGGTAGGCCTGGTGCGAACAGTCGGTCATGCCCGCCGTAGTCTGCCCCGCTGGCGTGCCGAGACATGCCTCGACCTGAGCCTCGATCGGATCGACTTTCTTTTGCGCCGACGCGATGGGCACAGCAAGGACCATCAGGATCAAAAAACTAGCCGTTCTTCTCATCATCCGCCCTCATCCGTCGATAGCTGTAAATGTGCAATTACGCATGTTGCCAGTGGCCAGGCATAAGGTGTCGTTCGAATTTCGTAGGATCGTCCGTATGGTTCCCGGCTGTCGTATCGTTCGATCCGGTTACGGAGTGTCAGAGATCGATTCGCGCCAATGCCGCCAGGGCACGATGCCGCAGGCACATCGTCTGTGGCCGTCCTGACGGGACCGGTGCGTGGCCGTGCCGCCTCGTCGAACAAACGGACGTTCATTGCCGGGTGCCGCGGTTCGCGGGCCCGGGCAGCGCGGATCGCGACGCCGTGTAACCCGCCCCATCGGATGCGCCAGATGCGCGCGGAACGGCTTTCGGCGGCTGATATCGGCGTGCGTCCGGATACCAGTGCCGGTGGCATTCCCGGCAGCGGTACTGGAGCCTGTGCGTGGCGCGATGCATGATCGGCGTGATCATGCGGCTCGCACACCGTGGGCAGACGAGGCCATCGGGCAGCGGCAGCAGATGACGGCGGCTCGCGTGCAGCGAAGCTTGATAGCCGCACGATCGACACTTCAGCACCGGGTTGTCGGGCTCGTTGCGCCGCCGGTAGTGGAGGTGCGCGGCGCCGCAGCGCAGGCAGCACAACCCCCTGGGCCGCCGCGGAAAAACCAAGCCGGTAGCGTGGCCGGGAGGCGAGCGGCACGCCGGACTGCCCGCACCACGCGGCCAGATCGTCCGGCAGGGGCGCGAGCCGTTCGCGATAACGCGCAAACAGCTTCGAATCGTGGATTTCCGGAACCGTGGGCTGTCGAGTGTAGTGGTGGTGACGCAGTATTTTCATCTTCCGAGAGCCATCCTGGCACTCAAGCGTTTGGGTGTACGCGAAGTCAGTGGTGCGTATCCAGGGTTCTGGGAAGTCCGGGATATCTATTCCACTATGCGCGAAGTACCTGCCCTTGTCTGGTATGGCATCCGGTCGTGATAGCACCATCTTCAGGCGGTGTTTGATGGTAATGCAAAGGAGTTTGTATGGCCCAACTGGTAGGAAAAGACGACCGCACGACGACCGGTGGATACGTGCTCGGCGCGAGTTCGACGTCCTTTGACGAAGGGTGTCCGATTTCGCAACACGGCGATCTCGCGACATGCGGCAAGTGCAAAGGAACATTTCCGATTTTCGGAACGGCCAGCACTTGGTTTGATGAAGGCGTGCGGCACGTCAAACACACTAGGTGAAGCGAGCGGACTTTCATTTTTCGTGCGATGAGCGCTTTTAGCCATCTTCCTCCGGTACGCCGATCGGCTTCTCTCTGGAGCCGGAACTTTGCCGCCCGCGCGGCAAAATTCACAAAAACTTGACTCTGTGCGTATGCACATATAGACTGCGCAGCATGAACCGTCCTCTCTCTTACGACGAATGCAACTGTTTCGCGCTGCGCCAGGCGGCGCGGCACGTCACGCAGATCTACGAACGCCATCTCGGGCAGGTCGGCCTGACGGCCGCGCAGTTCACGATCCTTGCCAAACTGGCGCGCACGCCTAATACGCCGATGGTGGACCTCGCCGACGCGATGGTAATGGAGCGCACCACGCTGGTGCGCGCGATGAAACCCTTGCAGCGCGACGGTCTGGTGACCGCGGAATCGGCTGAGCATGACGGTCGCACGTATCTGTTCAGTCTCACGGCAAAGGGCGAGACGACCTTCGACCAGGCCGCCGTCGCCTGGCGGGCCGCGCAGGACGAGTTCGAACAAAAGTTCGGCCACGCGCGCGCAAAAGCGCTGCGCTCCGAATTGTTCAGCATCACAGGCTAGAAGGCGCACAGCACAAGCTCGTTCCGACGGGCTTCAGTACGTCTGATTGTGTGCATACGCACTCACAGGAAAGGAGGCACGGCGATGGAAGGCCTACTCGACGACGACTGCTTTGCGATCCGCCAGGCCGCGCGCTACGTATCGCAGCTTTACGACCGCCATCTGGCGCATGTCGGTCTCACCATCACGCAGTTTTCGCTGATGGGGCGCTTAAGGCGTGTAGGCCCGATGACGATGAAGCAACTGGCCGAAGCCATGCGCATGCAGCGCACCACGCTGGTCCGCACGATCCAGCCGCTGCGGCGTGACGGACTGGTGTCGAGCGAGGCGCTCGGTGCGGACCCGCGGGTATTGTCGATCGCACTGACCGCTGCCGGTGAAGAGCGGCTCAAGGCAGGGCGTGAGCATTGGTACGCGGCACAAGCCGAATTCGAGCACCGTTTCGGCGAGCAACGCGCGGCGGCATTGCGTGGCGAACTGTTCGCAATGACGCGAGATTCCATCTGAAGCCCGCTGCTAGCGGAGCAAGGCCGGCGCAGTGAAAACGCGCTTTTTTTCAGTCTAACCAGTGCATACGCACATTTAATCATGTCCACTACACCTTCGACTCTTGCACCGCCCAGCGCGGCGAACGCCGCCAAAGCCGCACGGCGGATTCCGTGGATGCTGCTCGCGATTATCTCGGTTCTCGTCGTGCTCGCGATTGCCGCGTCGTACTGGTTTATCGCCGGCCGCTTTGTGGAAACGACCGATGATGCGTATGTCGGCGGCGACGTCACCGTGATGGCGCCGAAGGTGAACGGTTTTGTGACCGACGTGCTGGTGCGCGACAACCAGTTCGTGCACGCGAACCAGGTGCTGATCCGGCTCGACGCGCGCGATTACGACGCCCGCCTCGCGCAAGCCACCGCCGAAGTGCAGAGCGCGCAAGCCGCGGTCACCGAATTGCAGGCGAAGAAATCCTTGCAGCTCGCGACCATCAACGAGCAGGCCGCCGAGGTCCGCGCGTCGAGCGCCGAGTTGACGCGCAGCGCGGCCGATCAGACGCGCTATCGCGAACTGGTGAAGGACGATGCGGTATCGAATCAGGTCGTCGAACGCGCCGAGGCCGATCTGACCAAGGCGCACGCCGCGGTCGACCGCAGCAGCGCGGCATTGACCGCGGCGCAACGCCAGATCGCCGTGCTCGACGCGCAGATCGGCGACGCCGAGGCGCGCATCGCAACCGCGCAAGCGGCGCAGCGGGTCGCGGCATTGAACGTCGAGTACACGACGATCCGCTCGCCGATCGACGGCTATGTCGGCAATCGCACCGCGCGCGTCGGACTGCTGGCGAATACCGGCGTTTCGCTGCTCACCGTGGTGCCGTCGAGCGGACTGTGGATCGACGCCAACTTCAAGGAAGACCAGTTGAAGAAGATGCACGTCGGCGACAGCGTCGACGTCGATCTCGATGCTTCGAGCAAACGGATTCACGGCGTGGTCGAAAGCCTGGCGCCCGCGACCGGTGCGACCTTCAGCGTGCTGCCGGCGGAAAACGCCACCGGCAACTTCACGAAGATCGTGCAGCGCGTGCCGGTGCGGGTGCGTCTGAACGTGCCCAAAGAGATGCAAGGCGTGCTGCGTCCCGGCTTGTCGGCGGCGGTGAAGGTCCATGTCGACGCCAACAACGCACCGGTCCACGGATAAAGCCGATCATGAGCCACGCCCACTTCGCCAATCCCGCCGACCAGCCGACGCGCACCAAGGTCTTCGCGTTCGCGCTGATGTGCCTCGGCTTTTTCATGGCGACGCTCGATATCCAGATTGTTGCGTCGTCGCTCAAAGATATCGGCGGCGGTCTGTCCGCGAGTCAGGATGAACTCTCGTGGGTCCAGACCTCGTATCTGATCGCCGAAATTCTGGTGATCCCGATGTCCGGGTGGCTTACGCGCGTGTTCTCGACGCGCTGGCTGTTCGCGTTCTCCGCGCTCGGCTTCACGATCACCAGCATGCTGTGCGGCCTCGCATGGGACATCAACTCGATGATCCTGTTCCGCGGCCTGCAAGGCGCGCTCGGCGCGGCGATGATCCCGACCGTGTTCACCACCGCGTTCGTGCTGTTTCCCGGCAAGCAACGGCTGATCGCGTCCACCACCATCGGCGCGCTGGCGTCGCTCGCGCCGACCGTCGGTCCGGTGATCGGCGGCTGGATCACGTCGCAATGGTCGTGGCATTGGCTGTTTTATTTGAACCTGGTGCCGGGCATCGCCGTCACGCTGATGGTGCCGAAGTACGTTCACATCGACGAGGTCGATCTTTCGCTGCTGAAAAAAGGCGATTATCTCGGCATTCTGCTGATGTCCGGTTTCCTCGGCTGCCTCGAATACGTGCTCGAAGAAGGTCCGCGCAAGAACTGGTTCGGCGACGACGTGATCGTGTTGTGCACATGGATCTCGGCGATCTGCGGTTTTCTGTTCATCGTGCATGCGTTCACGGCGAAAGAGGCGATCGTCGATTTGCGCGCGCTGGCGATTCGCAACTTCGGCATCGGCAGCTTGCTGTCGTTCATCACCGGGATTGGGATTTTCTGCGCGGTGTTCCTGACGCCGGTGTTTCTGTCGCGCGTGCGGGGCTTCGATTCGTTGCAGATCGGTTTGGCGTTGCTGTCGGTCGGGTGCTTTCAACTGCTGGCGCTGGCCGCCTATTCGACGCTGGCCCGTTTTATCGACATGCGCTTGCTGATGATAGTGGGGCTCGTGCTGTTCGGCGTCGGCTGTTATCTGTATGTGCCGTTGACGAATCAGTGGGGCTGGCAAGAACTGCTGATTCCGCAGGCGCTGCGCGGCATCGGCCAGCAGTTCTGCATTCCGCCGATCGTCACGATGGCGCTCGGCTCGCTGCCGCCATCGCGGCTGCGTTCGGCAAGCGGGCTGTTCAACCTGATGCGCAATCTCGGCGGCGCGATCGGTATCGCCGTCAGCAGCACGATGCTCAACGATCGCTTGAATCTGCATTACGAGCGGCTCGACGAGCATGTGAGCGCTGGCCGTCCAGTCATCGAATCGATTTTGCAGCAGCAGAGCGCGCATTTCGCGGCAGTCGGCGGCGATGCGCTCAATGCGGCGAACGCGGGCCTCGGTGCATTGCATGCGGTGTTGATGCGCGAAGCGCTCGTTCTGACCTTCTCCGACACTTTTCTGGCGTTGTCGCTGTGTTTTGTGGTCGGCTTGCTCAGCGTGGCGTTTTCCCGCCCGTTCGGCAACACCGCGCCGCCGCCCGACGCTCATTGAGGAACCGGCATGAAATCGATCGTTATGAAAGCGCTGGCGAGCGCGGCGCTGCTCGGCCTCGCGGCGTGCGCGGTACAACCCGCAACGCACGCGGACTTGCCGCATACGGTGCAGACGGTTGCGCCGAGCGCGTGGAACGTCGACGCGCCGCAAGACAGCGTGAACGCACGGACCTGGTGGACGCAATTCGGCGACCCGGTGATGCACCAACTGGTCGAGTCGGTGCTGACCGGCAATCTCGACGTGCAGGCGGCAGTGGAGCGTGTGAAGCAGGCGCAGGACCTGACGACGCAAACTCGCGCCGCACTGTTGCCGGAACTGAACGCCAGTGCAAACGCTTCCGACTCACGCCAGAACACGCCGCCGCCGCTCGGTTACGTGCGTCAGGCCGGTGTCGGCCTGACCGCGAGCTGGACGCCGGACGTATTCGGCGGCGAACGTCTCGCGGTACTCGCGGCGCAGGCGCAAGTGTCGGGACGTCAGGCGGCATTGAATCAACTGCGCCTCGCGCTCGCGGCGAACACCGCGGCGGCTTATATCGATCTGCGCTGGGCGCAATCGCAATTGCAGATTCTTAGCGACAACGAGCAGATCCGCGCCCGTGCGTTGAAACTCACGCAGGAGCGTCTGCATTACGGGTTGTCGACGCAACTCGACGTCGCTCGCGCGCAGAACCAGTTGCAGGATTTGCAGGCGCAGATTCCGCGCATGCAGTCGATCGTGCAGCATCAGCTGAGTTTGATCGCGGTGTATTCGGGGCGTACGCCGGAGAGCGTCGATAACTTGCTGCTCGCGAATGCGCGCGATATTCCGGTGCCCGCGCAAAGCGTGCCGCAGACGCTGCCGTCCGAAGCGCTGCTTCAGCGTCCCGACGTCCGCAATGCGTATGCGACGGTCGAACAACGCGCGGCGGAAGTGGGCGTGTCGAAAGCGCAGCGCTATCCGCAGTTCAAGCTCAATCTCGCCGACGGCCTGCTGGCGTCGTCGTATCTAGGCTTGCCGACGCTCACCGACAACCTGTTCAGCGCTGCATTGAACGCGACGAGCCCGATCTTCAACGCCGGCCGCATCACCGCGAACATCGACGCGAGCGAGAGCCGGATGCGCGAATCGCAACTCGGCTTGCAGCAAACCATGCTGCAAGCGCTCAAGGAGATCGAAGACAACCGCAGCGATCTGGTGAATGGCGCCGTGCAGGTGGAACGCCTGGGCGGCGCGCTCGATGCATCGGATCATGCGCTGCGGCTGTCGAGCGAACTGTACAAGGGCGGCGCGTCGAGCTTCCTCGATGTGCTGGCCGCGCAGGAAGCGTATCTGCGCGACGCGGAATCGCTGAATCAGGCCAAACGTGAGCATGCGCTTGCGGCGGTCGCGTTGTACCGGTCGCTGGGTGGCGGCTGGGATGTGCCTGACACGGTCACGGCCGCATCGGCGAACTGACCTGCGGGTGCGGCAAATGCAGTGGTCGATGCACTGGCAAACGTAGTTGTAGTCCAACTGGAGAGAAACGATGAGTACGCGAGAAGTGGTGATCTGCAATCCGGTGAGAACGCCGATCGGCGCGTTCGGCGGATCGCTGAAGGAGGTGCCCGCAACCGAACTCGGCGCGATCGCGGTACGCGAGACGCTGCATCGCAGCGGTCTCGATGCGGCTGCGTTGGCGTCGGTCGTGCTGGGCAACGTGATTCAGGCCGGCAACAAAATGAATCCGGCGCGCCAGGCGTCGATCGGCGGCGGCGTGCCGGTGGCTGTGCCGGCGTTGACGGTCAACCGCGTGTGCGGCTCGGGCGCGCAGGCGATTGCGTCGGCCGCGCAAGAAATCTGGCTAGGCTTCGGCGATGCGGCCGTGGCAGGCGGCATGGAAAACATGGACCGCGCGCCGTATCTGCTCGACGGCGGCCGCTGGGGCTACCGGATGGGCAACGCGCAAATCCATGACAGCCTGCTGCGCGACGGTCTGAACGACGCGTTTTCCGGCGAACATTCCGGCTGGCATACCGAGGACCTCGTCACGCAATTCGAGATCACGCGCGAAGCGCAGGATCGCTGGGCCGCGAACTCGCAACAGCGCTTTGCCGCGGCGCAGGCGCGCGGCGATTTCAACGTTGAACTGGTCGCGGTGGAAACGCAGGGACGCAAAGGCCCACAGCGTTTTACGAGCGACGAACAACCGCGCCCGGACACGACCGTCGAAACGCTGGCCAAACTGCGTCCCGCATTTCGTCCCGATGGCACGATCACCGCGGGCAATGCACCGGGGTTGAATAGCGGCGCGGCGGCGATGCTGGTCGCCGAGCGCGGCTTCGCCGAAGCGCGCGGCATCGAACCGTTCGCGCGGCTGGTGGCCTATGGCGTGGCGGCAGTCGAGCCGGGCATGTTCGGCCTCGGTCCCGTGCCGGCCGTGCAGATGGCGCTGGCGCGCGCCGGCTGGCAGTTGCAGGATGTCGAGCGCTTCGAGATCAACGAAGCCTTCGCCGCCGTGCCGATTGCTGTGGCGCGCAAACTCGGCATCGCGGAGGAACTGATCAACGTGCAAGGCGGTGCGATCGCGCACGGTCATCCGATCGGTGCAACCGGTGCGGTACTGACTACGCGCCTGCTTCACTCGATGCGCCGTGACGGCCTGAAACGCGGCATTGTCACGCTGTGTATCGGCGGCGGGCAGGGGATTGCGCTGGCGTTAGAACTGATCTGAACCTGGCAGCGCGCGCCGCGTTGCCTCGTCTTGCGCGGAGTCCGCCAACATATTGGCTCCGCGCAAGCCACGGCTTTGCCGATCGGATGCGCTTTGCATGACTCGCGAAGTTTTATAAGCGAATCGGCGTCCGGCTTCTATTAAAAATTATTCTCCAGCAGCAGTTTCGTTTAGCATCGTTGCCACTTTCACAAGAACACAGAGAGACATGGCCCTGATCGCACGAAACCTGCTCGGCATTGCCGTTCTACTGCTCACCGCATTCATCTTTTCCACCAACCGCCGCGCGATTCGCTTACGAACTGTAATCACGGCACTGCTCATGCAAATCGGCATCGGTGCGTTCATTCTCTTCGTGCCGGTCGGCAAGACGATCCTCGCGGCCGCCGCGTCGGGCGTCAATCACGTGCTCGGATACGGCAATGCGGGCATCGAATTCCTGTTCGGCGGCCTGGTGCAATCGAAAATGTTCCAGGTGTTCGGCGACGGTGGCTTCGTGTTTGCCGTGCGCGTGTTGCCGGCCATCATCTTCGTGACCGCGCTGATCTCCGTGCTGTACTACATCGGCGTGATGCGCTGGATCGTGATCGTGCTCGGCACACTGTTCCAGAAGTTGCTCGGTGTATCGAAGCTCGAATCGTTCTCGGCGGTCACCACGATCTTTCTTGGCCAAAGCGAAATGCCCGCCGTGGTCAAGCCTTTCACGCGCGACATGACCGGCGCTGAATTGTTCGCCGTGATGTCGAGCGGCATGGCGGCCATTGCCGGTTCGGTGCTCGCGGGCTATGCCGGCCTCGGCGTGCGAGTCGACTATCTGCTTGCCGCGTCGTTCATGGCCGTGCCGGGCGGTTTGCTGTTCGCCAAGATCATCCACCCGTCGACCGAACCGAGCCGCGTGCATCTCGACAACCTCAACTTCGACGAGAAGCGTCCCGCCAATGTTATCGAAGCAGCGAGTTCCGGCGCGACGGTCGGGCTGAAAATCGCGGTCATGGTCGGCGCGATGCTGATCGCATTCGTGGGTCTGATCGCATTGCTGAACGGCATCGTGAGCGGGGTCGGCGGCTGGTTCGGCCACCCGCAACTGTCGATGCAATCGGTTCTCGGCACCGTGTTCGCGCCGCTGGCCTATCTGATCGGCGTGCCATGGCATGAGGCCGCGCTGGCGGGCAATTTTCTCGGCCAGAAGATCATTCTCAATGAGTTCGTCGCCTATGCGTCGCTGTCGCCGTATCTGAAAGATGCCGCGAGCGTGAGCGCAGCCGGCCTGCAGGCGCTCGATCCGCGTACCATTGCAATTCTGTCGTTTGCGTTGTGCGGCTTCGCGAACTTCGCGTCGATCGCGGTGCTGACGGGCGGCTTTAGCGCCGTCGCGCCGGAGCGCCGTTCGGAAGTCGCGCGCTACGGCCTGCGTGTCGTGCTCGCCGCAACGCTCTCGAATCTGATGAGCGCCACGATTGCGGGCATGTTCGTTACGCTCAATTGAATCGAGGACCGCTGCATGAACATGGAACAACTGCTGGAACGCGCGGGTGTCGTGCGAGAAAGAGCCTACGCGCCATATTCGAAATTCAAGGTCGGCGCTGCGCTCCTGACCAAAGACGGCCGCGTATTCGATGGCTGCAACGTCGAAAATGCTTCGTACGGACTGTGCAATTGCGCGGAACGTACGGCGTTTTTCAGCGCCGTCGCCGCGGGCTATCAGCGTGACCAGTTCGCCGCGCTCGCGGTAATCGGCGATACGGATGGACCCATTGCACCCTGCGGCGCGTGCCGCCAGGTGATCATCGAACTGGGCGGCCCCGAATTGCCGATCCGCCTCGGCAATCTGCGCGGCGCCACGCGCGACACCACCGCGCGCGAACAACTGCCGGACGCCTTCTATCTATGAGCAAGCACAAGGTTATCTACGACACCGATCCCGGTGTGGACGATGCGATGGCGCTCGTTTTTCAGGCGCTGCATCCGGACATCGAACTGCTCGGTCTCACGAGCGTATTCGGCAACGCCACGATCGGGACCACAACGCGCAATGCGCGGTTTCTGACCGCGCGTTTTGCGCCGCACGTGCCGGTCGCACAGGGCGCCGCGGCGCCGCTCAAGCGCGCGGCGCCCGAGCCGCTGGCCTGGATTCACGGCGACAACGGGCTCGGCAACATCGCGCTCGACACGCCCGACCTGGCAACTGTCGATGCGCGCCCCGCGCACCGTTTCATCATCGACACGGTGCGCGCCCATCCTGGCGAAGTCACGCTGATTGCGGTCGGCCCGCTGACGAACCTCGCCTTGGCGCTCGGCGACGATCCGCAGATCGCTCCGCTCGTCAAGCAGGTGGTCATCATGGGCGGCGCATTCGGCACGGATGGTGTGCTGGGCAACGTGACGCCCGCAGCGGAGGCGAATATTCTCGGCGACCCCGACGCCGCCGACATCGTGTTCGGTGCGCCATGGCCGGTTGCGATCGTCGGGCTCGACGTCACGCAGCGGACCATCATGAGCCACGACTATCTCGCGTCGATCCGCGATCGCGGTGGCGAGGCGGGGCGTTTCGTGTGGGATGTGTCGCGGCACTACGAGGCCTTTCACGAGCAAGGCGCGCAACTCGCCGGGATTTACGTGCACGATTCGTCGGCCGTCGCCTATGTGCTTGCGCCGCATCTTTATACGACACGCAGCGGTCCCGTGCGCGTGCTGACGGACGGCATCGCGGTGGGCCAGACCATCCAGAAGCCGTCGACGATGCCGGTGCCCGCACCCGCCTGGGACAGCCGGCCCGCGTGCAAGGTCTGTGTGGCCGTGGATGTGCCCGGGATGCTCGCGCTTTACGAAGACACTGTCTGCGGCACGCTCAATGCGAGTTCTGCACAGCCGGCGCCTGGATCGTTCTTTGCGTAAGGCGAGACATCGTACGGGCGCTGGAATTGATCTGAAGTAATAAGCGCTGCAAGAAGCGATGCATGGCCGCGAGCCGGTCATGCATGCGCGCCGGTGCGGATCGGCAAACTTTGCTACATTCTGCACACGCACTGCGTACGCGGCGCGCGAGGCGCGCCCATCGGCGCGGGACGCGTGACCCAATCTATCGAGAGGCGAAAGATGCGAATTCTAGTAGTGGGTGCGGGCGCCGTGGGCGGCTACTTCGGCGGACGGCTCGCCGCAGCCGGCCAGGACGTGACCTTCCTGGTGCGCGCCGGCCGCGCGGAAAGACTCCAGCGTGACGGTCTCGTCATCCACAGCCCGCGCGGCAATCTCACGCTGCGCGAGCCCAAAACAATCCTCGCCGGCGTCAGCGCGGAGCCGTTCGATCTGGTTCTGCTGAGCTGCAAAGCCTACAGTCTCGACGACGCGATCGATTCGTTCGCGCCGCTGGTCGGCGAGTCGACGCTGATTTTGCCGATGCTCAACGGCATGCGCCATATCGACGTGCTGGCGGAAAAATTCGGCGCGTCGCGGGTACTGGGCGGTCAATGCGTGATCGCCGCCACGCTCAACGCCGAGCAGCAGGTCATGCATCTGAACGAGATGCACGCGATTACTTTGGGCGAACTGGAAGGCGGCGTGTCGGCTCGCGTACAGGAGATCGCCGACGCGATGGCCGATGCGAATTTCGATGTGTCGGTCAGCGATACCATCCTGCTGCGCATGTGGGAAAAGTGGGTGTTCCTCGCGACCCTGGCTGCCGGCACGTGCCTGATGCGCGGGTCGGTCGGCGAGATTCTGGCCGCGCCGGACGGCAAGCGCATCATCGAAAATCTGCTCGGCGAGTGCCGGGCAGTCGCCGAACAGAACGGCTTCACGATGGGCCCGGACTTCGACGGGCGTGCGACCCAGACGCTCTTCACGCCTTCGCCGCTGACGGCTTCGATGCTGCGCGACGTCGAAAACCATTCGCATACCGAGGCGGATCATATTCTTGGCGATCTGATCTCGCGCGGCGGCGATGCGCAAAAGGGCGAGCACGGGTTGTCGCTGTTGCGCATCGCCTATAGTCATCTAAAGACTTATGAGGCGCGCCAGACCCGCACGTCGTGAGCGTGGCGGATATCGCCGCATGCATAAGCAGCCTGACGATCGGAGGTAAAGCATGCCGAGTCCAACCGGATCGGTGCCCGCGCTCAGCGCTGCGGCGGCCACGATCTTCTCGATCGGCATCGTGTTTCTCGGCTATTGGGGCGTGCACGAGCCGACGAAATGGCGCTTCAGCGATTTCTTCGTGGTCGGGTTCGCGCTGATCGGCTTTGCCTGCCTCGGGCTCGTGCCGTGGATGGCGACCAGCCCCGTCGCGACCGAAACCAGCGACGCCCGCATCCGCGTCGCGCGGCATCTGTTTCTCGCCGGCGTGGCGGCGATATGGCTCGCGGTGGCGCTGTCGGTCATCGCATAACGCGCGGCGCACCAATAAACGCGCGCGCCTTGCAGCCAACAAGGCGCGCGCGTCGTTACCGCAAACAAGGCTTAGTGCTCGATCTGCCGGTTCCAGCGCGTATCCCATTGCGCGCGATGCGCATTGATCGTGTCCCAATCCACCACCGTCACCTTGCGCACCAGATCCTCGACGTTGCCGAGGCTTTGCTGCATCGGCGGCGTCATCTTCGCGAGACGGTTGGTCGGAATCTGCTTGCCGGCCTCGGCGGCTTTTGTCTGAGCCGGCGCGGACAGCAGGAACTGCGCGAGCTTTTGCGCCAGTTGCGGGTCCGGGTTGTTGTTCACCACGCACAGATCGACCAGCAGCAACACCGGACCTTCCTTCGGACTCACATACCCGACCGGAATGCCCTTGTCCTGCAAATCGCCGACGGCGGTCGGCGTCAGCGGGAAGAGGCCGGCTTCGCCGGTCTGAACCATTTCGGAAATCTTCGCCGAATTCGGCACGTATTCGACGACGTTCGGGCCGACCGTGCTCGCCCACTTCGTGAAGCCGGGCTCGACGTTCTGCTCGCTGCCGCCCATCAAGCGGTTGATCGCGAGAAAGCCATGCAGGCCGAAGGTGCTGCTCGAAGCGGACTGAAACACCACTTTGCCCTTGTATTTCGGATCGGCGAAATCCATCCACGAGGTCGGCGGCGCCCAGCCTTTTTCAGTGAACAGTTTCTTGTTGTACGCAATGCCGGTCATGCCGAGTTGCACGCCCGCGCCCATGTCGTCCTTCATGCGCGCGAACGGATAAAGTTCTTTGAGCACCGGCGAATCGTCGAGCTTCTTGCACACGCCCATGCTGACCGCGCGCGCCATCACGCCGTCGTCGAGAAATACCACGTGAATCTGCGGATTGGCTTTATTGGCGAGCAGCTTGGCGAGAATGTCCGACGAAGTGCCCGGCACCACGACCACTTTCACGTTGTTGGCTTTCTCGAAGTCGGGCAGCACCTGGCTTGTGTAAGCCTTTTCCATCGGCCCGCCGTTCATGCCGATGTAAATCGTTTTGGTCTCCGACCACGCCGGCGCGGCCGCGCCGAACGCGCACAATGCGGCTAGCGCCGCGATCGTTCTGAACAGTTTCATTGTGGGGCTCCTGAGTTTCACTAAAGGATGGCTAAGCAATGACTAAGCGACGGATGAGGTAGAAACAGCAGCAAAGCGGTCGATCGAGAACGCGTCGAGCGGCGTGGCGGTCGAACCGTCGATGACGAGATCGGCAAGTATTTCGCCGACACCCGGCGCGAGCAGAAAGCCGCCGCCCGAAAATCCGAACGCATGCAACAGACCCGGCACCGTGCGGCTCGCGCCGATGATCGGATTACTGTCGGGCGTATTGCCTTCGACACCGCTCCACGTGCGGATCAGCAGCGCGTCGCGCAGTGCGGGCAGCAGCGCGCACGCGTCGCGCATCACGGCGCGGGTCGTTTCCGTCGACGGCTGACCGTATTCGCCGTCGCCATGTCCGCGTCCGCCGCCGATCACGCAATTACCGCGCGCCACTTGCCGTGCGTAGATACCGCCGCCGTACACGCCCAGGTTGTGCGTGATGAAGAGCGGCAGCGGCTCGGTGACCCACATGTTCGGATAGATCGGTTTCATCGGTACCGTTTCGCCGAAGTAACCCGCCACCGTGTTGGCCCATGCGCCGGCCGAGTTGATCAGCCAATCGGCGCTGATGCGCGCATCGCCGGCGCGCAATTGAAAGCGCGTGCCGTCGTGATGGACGTCGGTCAACTCGGTTTGCTCGCGCACGTCGGCGCCCGCGGCTCGCGCGGCACGCGCAAAGGCGGGCGACACGAGACGTGGATTCGCGTGGCCATCGCTTGCACATAACGAGCCACCGATCGCTGCTGCGCCCAGCCACGGATAACGTTGGCGGAACGCCGCGCCGCCGGTCAACTGTGCTTGCAGTCCGTGATCGCGCGCCATGTCGGCCCACGCTTCGAGCGCGGCAAGATCGGACTCGCTGCGTGCGAGCCGCAAATGTCCCGACACGACAAATTCGCCATCGATGCCGATCAGTTCCGGCAAGCGGTCCCAGACGCGCCGCGCACGCATCGCGAGCGGCATCTGCTCGACCGGACGGCCCTGGCAGCGCACGCCGCCGTAGTTCACGCCGCTCGCTTGCGCGCCGCAATAGCGCCGCTCGAACAGGCCGACGCGCAACCCGCGCCGCGCCAGCGCCAGCGCCGCCGATGCGCCGACCAGGCCGCCACCCGCAATCGCGACGTCGTAGTGCAGGGTGTCACTCATCGCGCGCCTCCTCGGGAATCTCGGCGACGTCATCGGCATACAGCGCGGGCGACAGCGGAATCGGTTTGACCGGCGGTTGGCTGCGCAAGCGGCCGACCGCTTCGAGCGGGCGGCCGGTTTCGTTGCTCAGAAGCGTCAACGCGGCTTCACCGCACATGCGTCCCTGGCAGCGGCCCATGCCGACGCGCGTGAGCGCTTTGAGCCGGTTGATCTCGTTCGCCTCGCCGGCGCGGATGCAGCGCCGCAACGTGCCCGCATCGACTTCTTCGCAGCGGCACACGGTCATGTCGTCGGGCCATTGCGACGCGCAATCCGCCGGCGGCGCGAACGCGGCTTCGATGCCCGCGCGAAACACGGCGATGCGTTGCAGGCCGCGATCGAGCGAAGCTGCATCACGCCTGCCAGGGCCGCGTGGATGCGCGATGCCGAGGTCGTCGAGCAAGGCCAGCGCGGTGCGGCGGCCGGCGAGTTCGGCGGCGTCGGCGCCCGCGATACCCGCGCCATCGCCGGCGAGATAGATGCCGCGCACGGCGCTGCGGCCGGCAGCGTCGAGTTCGGGCAGCCAGCAACGGTTCTGTGCGTCGAAGCGGAAGCGGCAACCGGCCAGATCGGCGAGCTGCGTTTCAGGCTTCAGGCCGAAGCTGATGCCGACCGCGTCGCACGCGATGGTTTCGGTTTTTGCGCTACCACTTGTCAA
This sequence comes from Paraburkholderia sp. FW306-02-B, assembly GCF_058782725.1. Lineage (NCBI taxonomy): Bacteria > Pseudomonadati > Pseudomonadota > Betaproteobacteria > Burkholderiales > Burkholderiaceae > Paraburkholderia > Paraburkholderia sp. FW306-02-B. Next base: position 2,192,697 of record NZ_JBYSXZ010000002.1, on the reverse strand, counting down.
GCGCCATTCGATCGCACTCACGCCTTGCTCGCCGTGAATGCCCACCAACGTCACATCGCGTTTGATCCGCACGCCGCGCATTGTCAGCCAGCCGACGTAATACAGGCCTTTGGCGAACGTCGACGGCAGCCGTGCGAGTTTCGGCGCCGCGGTGATCTGCCGCGACAGCGGGCTCGTGTCGAGCACGGCCACCACCTGTGCGCCCGCTTTCACGTACTGATACGCCACCAGATACAACAGCGGCCCCGTGCCCGCGAGCACGACGCGCTGACCGATCGCGCAGCCCTGTGCCTTCAACGCGACCTGCGCCGCGCCGAGCGTGTAGACGCCGGGCAGCGTCCAGCCCGGCACCGGCAACACGCGATCGGTCGCGCCGCTCGCGACGATCAGATGCGAGAACGGCACACTGACCTCGCGTCCCGCGTGCAACGTATCGAGACGGCCCGGTTCGCACGCCCAGGCCAGCGTGTCGGGGCGATAGTCGAGATGCGGCAGCAGCGCGGCCATCGTCGTGTGCAACGCGTCGGCTTTGTGTGCTTCGAAACCGTAGAGGGCTTTCTTCGAGCGCTTGAAGTCGCCGTTCAATGGTGGCTGCCGATAGATCTGTCCGCCCCAGCGCGCGTTTTCGTCGAGCACGATCGGCTTCACGCCGGCCGCAACGAGCGTCTCGGCGGCGCGTACGCCTGCCGGTCCCGCGCCGACGATCACCACGCGGCGTTCGTCGCTCATTGTGGGTCTCCGTTTGCGGCGGTAGCAGTAGTGGCAACGGCAGCAAGCCGCGTGACGACGCGCATGCCCGCGCTAACCAGCGTGGAGCAGGCGCGCAAACGCGTGCCGTCTTCGGTACGCATCCAGCAGTCCTGGCACGCGCCGATCAGGCAGAAGCCCGCGCGCGGCGCGCCGCTGAACTCGCTTTCGCGTACGCGCCGCTGATGCATCAACACGGCGGTCAGCACCGTGTCGCCCTGCAGCGCGGTGACTTCGTGGCCATCGATAAAGAAGCTCAGCGGTTCACGCTGCGTCTCGGCGAGGCGAACGAATTGCGCATCGCGCCTGGGCGCGGCAGCATCGGAAAACGGCAAGTTCGACGGCATGGGAGAGAAGGCAGTAGAAGACATCAGTGCTGGCCGATCAGAATCCGGTTGAGCCCGTATGCGCGATCGAGCAGCAGCATCGCGCCTGCGGTGATGAAGATCACCAGCGCGGACACCGAGGCCATCATCGGATCGATCGATTCGGTCGCATACATGTACATGCGGACCGGCAACGTGACGGTTTGCGGCGACGTGACGAAGATCGACATCGTCAGCTCGTCGAAGCTGTTGATGAACGCGAGCAGCCAGCCGCCGGTAATGCCCGGCAGAATCATCGGGAATGTGACGCGGCGAAACGTGGTCCATGCATCGGCGCCGAGCGAGTGCGCCGCATGTTCGACACTGTGGTCCAGACCGCCGACCGAGGCCAGCACCAGCCGCATCACGAACGGCGTGATGATGATCATGTGCGCGAGCACCAGCCATGCAAATGAACCGGTTGCGCCGATCAGCGCAAAGAAGCGCAGCAGGGCGATGCCCAGTACGAGGCCGGGAATCACCAGCGGCGACAGCAGCAGGCCGTTCAGGAAAGCGCGGCCCGGAAAGCGCGCGCGTCCGATTGCGAGAGCCGCGGGCAACGCGACGATCAGCGACAGCGTCGCCGATGCGAACGCCAGCTTCAAACTGTTGAAGAACGCCGAGATGAAATCGGGGTAGTTGAGGATCGCGCGGAACCAGCGCAGCGATACGCCGTGCGTGGGCAGCGTGAGGGTTTCGTCGGGCGTGAAAGCAACCAGCACGACGATCACGAGCGGCGCAAGCACGAACGCAATGACGAGCGTGTGGAAAATCAGCGCGATAGGGCCATTTTTTCTCATGATGATCCCGCGGGGTTATCCCATGCTTCTGGCGTACCTGCGTTCCAGAACCCGGTAGTAAGTGAGCATCACGATCAGATTCGCGACCAGCAACAGGAGCGCGATGGTCGCGCCGAGCGGCCAGTTCAGCGAGCCGAGGAATTCGTCGTAGACGGCGGTGGCGGCCACTTTCAGACGTCGTCCGCCGAGCAGGCCGGGGATGGCGAACGCGCTCGCCGACAGGCCGAACACCATCAGACTGCCTGACAGAATGCCCGGCGTGAGTTGCGGCAGCACGATGCGGCGCAAGGTGGTGGCGGGCGAGGCCATCAGCGAAAGCGCGGCGTTTTCAGTTTGCGGATCGAGCTTCTGCAATGCCGTCCACACCGGAATTACCATGAACGGCAGCATCACGTGCACCAGTGCGATGACGATCGCGAAGGTGGTGTACTCGAGCTTGTACGGCCCGAGTCCGACGAGACCGAACGCCTGATTCACGAGGCCGTTAGTGTTGAGCAGCATGCTCCAGCCGAACGCGCGCACCACGACGGAAACGAGCAGCGGCGCGAGAATCACCAGCAGAAACATCGAGCGATACGGATCGCGCATGCGCGACAGCACGTACGCTTCGGGCGTGCCGATCACAACGCACAACAAGGTGGTCAGGAAGGCGACGCCGAAGGTACGCGCAAAGATCGTGTGGAAATACGGCGACGTCAGCACTTCCGCGTAATTGCCGAACTGGAACGCCGCAAGCGGGCCACTCGCCGGATCGAAGCGGTAGAAGGTCAATACCAGCGTCATGACGAGCGGCACCAGCACGAGTGCCGCGAACAGCAGGAAAGCGGGCGCGCACATCAGCCACAACGGCAGAAAAGCTTGCCACGGCGCGCGGCGCGCGTTGCCGGGTTTCGCGCTGCGGTGGTTCGAAGCGGGCAGCGTACTAGCCATGATGCGCATCCCGTTGAATGAAGCGGATCGCCTCGCTGTTCCAGTCGACGCCAACCGCCGCGCCTTCCGGCAGCGGCTCGGTGCCTTCGTTCTGGCAGCACACCAGCACTTCGCCGAGCCGGCTATCCACGCGATACAGCCACTGGCTGCCGAGGAAGAAGCGGCTTGTCACGGTGGCCGGCATGCGTCCAGCGTTCGGCGCGCATAGCCGCAGTTTTTCCGGGCGGATGCACAACATCACCGCGTCGCCGACATCGACGACGCGCTCGCGGACCGGCAGTTGCGCGGCGTGGCCGGTCTCGGCGAGGTCGTGTCCCAGGTCGATGCGGATCGCGTCGCCGTCGCGCGCCACCACCGTGCCCGGCAACATATTGGCCTTGCCGATGAATTGCGAAACGAACTTGTTCTCGGGACGCTCGTAGGCTTCGTACGGCGTGTCGATCTGCGTGATGCGGCCGGCTTCCATCACCACGACGCGATCGCTGATCGACAGCGCTTCCGACTGGTCGTGCGTGACCATGATGGTGGTGGTGCCGATCTTGCGTTGAATCGAGCGCAGTTCGAACTGCATGTCTTCGCGCAGCTTGGCGTCGAGATTCGACATCGGCTCGTCGAGCAGCAGCACCGGCGGGGCGATCACGATCGCGCGGGCAATCGCCACGCGTTGCCGCTGGCCGCCGGACAGTTCGCGCGGAAAGCGATGCGCGAGCATGTCGAGCCGCACCAGCGCCAGCGCCTCGCGAACGCGCTCCTTGCGCTCGACCTTGTCGATGTTGCGCATTTCCAGACCGAAGCCGACGTTATCGGCGACGCTCATATGCGGAAACAGCGCGTAACTCTGGAACACGATGCCCAAGCCGCGCTTGTTCGGCTTCATGTGCGTGATATCGCGGCCGTCGAGCGTGATCCGGCCGCGCGTCGTCTCGACGAAGCCCGCGATCATCTGCAGCGTGGTGGTCTTGCCGCAGCCGGAGGGTCCAAGCAGCGAAACGAACTCGCCTTTTTCCACCGACAGGTTCACGTCGGCGACTGCCTGCAAATCGCCGAACGATTTCGCTACGTCCGTGAGCGTGAGGAACGACATGATCTGGCCTTTTGATGGTTCGACACCGGTTGAATCGACAACTGTTCCGATTGAGCCGACTCTAGCTAGCCAAATTACATCGCGTCAATTTCAAATTCCGTTTGGCGGTATAAAATTTGAAAAAATTTCGATGAATGGAATGTAATCGCGATGATGCGAGTTATCTGTTCCGCTGCGTGGTGTCCGGAAAATCCCTATGATGAATGCAACGCACGCAGTGGTAAGGGGCACGGCGAAGATTCCATTCAAAGATAAAACCCTCTATAGTGTTCCGGTCAATGAAATAAATTGGGAAAACCGACATGAATCCTGCCGCCAAACGAGATGCGGATGCCGGGTTGGCTCAAACGGGCGGCGCGCCCGGCCCCGGCATGCTGGAGCGCGCGTTCGCGGTCATCCGCGCGTTGTCGGAAGCGCAGCCCGACGGCGGCCGCGTCACGCGTCTGGCGAAAGCGGTGGGCCTCACGCAAGGCACCGTGCACCGCATCCTTCACGCGTTGATCGCCGAAGGCATCGTCGAACAGGACGAAAGCTCGAAGCTCTATCGGCTAAGTGTCGATTTCTTCGCACTCGCCGCGCAGGCCGGCAATCCGAGCGGCATGCGCACGCTCTGCCGTCCCGCCTTGCTGCGGCTTTGCGCGAGCCTGGGCGACACGATTTTCCTGTTGGTGAAAAGCAGTTTCGACGCAGTGTGTCTCGACATCTGCGAAGGGCCGTTTCCGATTCGCTCGTTCACCGGCGATATCGGCGGGCGCGTGGCGCTGGGTGTCGGGCAGGGGAGTCTGGCGATTCTCGCGTTCCTGCCGGAAGCGGAGCGCGAAGAGATCATTCGTTTCAACGTGCCGCGTATTCGCGGCTACGGCGTGCTCGACGAAGTGTATCTGCGCACCGAGATCGAACGCGTGCGCCAGCTGGGTTACGCGGGGCGCAATAGCGGCGTGCTCGACGGCATGGCGGGCGTGGCGGTGCCGATTCTGGATCGCACCGGCGTCGCGGTGGCGGCGTTGAGCGTCGGCACGCTCGCGGCGCGTCTGGGCGACGATCGCCTGCCGATGGTGGTCGAATTGCTGCGGCGCCAGGCGGAGGCGATCGGCCCGCAAACCAATCCGTTCGACGTCGCGTTGCGCCGGCCGATGCACGGTTTGTCTCGCGCCATGACCACCGAGCGGATCACGGGGTAGGCGCTTCGCTTTAGCGGTCCCCCAAGGGGACTTCCTTCGGGACGCCCCCCGAGGGGACTTCCTACGGGGCGTCGCTCACGCGAATGCACGCGACGCGCGTCGCGCTCGCTCCGTGCGTGACAGGCTGCGGAATCTCCTGTGCGCAGGCCTCGACCGCATCCGGGCAGCGCGTGCGAAACGCGCAACCGGAGGGCGGGCTGAGCGGCGACGCAATCTCGCCGCGCAGCAGCAGATGACGGCGCGCGCGTTCGACGGCCGGATCGGGCACCGGCACCGCCGACAACAACGCGCGCGTATACGGATGGCGCGGCGTGCCGTACACCTCGCGCTTGTCGCCGAACTCCATCACACGTCCCAGATACATCACCAGCACGCGGTGGCTGATCGCCTTGACGACCGCGAGATCGTGCGCGACGAACAGCAGCGACAGCGACAATTCGCGTTGCAGATCGCGCAGCAGGTTGACGATCTGTGCCTGAATCGACACGTCGAGCGCCGACACCGGCTCATCGCAGATCACCAGTTGCGGCGCGCCGATCAACGCGCGCGCGATGCCGACGCGTTGACACTGTCCACCCGAAAACTCATGCGGATAGCGGCGCAGATGCTGCGCGTTGAGGCCGACACGTTCGAGCATCGTCAGCACGCGCCGCTGCGCGTCGGTGCGGGAGACGTCCTGCCCGTACGTGGTGAGCGGCTCGGCGACGATCTGTTCGATCGTCATGCGCGGATCGAGCGAGGCGAGCGGGTCCTGGAAAATCATCTGTACGTCGCGGCGCAAACGCGAGGTGTCGCGGCGCGCATCCGGCAGTACGGTTTCTTCACGGAGCCAGCGCACGCTGCCGCTCGCCACCGGCGCGAGTCCGATGATCGCGCGCGCCAGCGTGGACTTGCCGCAACCCGATTCGCCGACGAGACCCACGGTTTCGCCGCGCCGCACGTTGAACGACACGCCGTCCACCGCGCGCAGCGTCGCTTTGCCGGACCACGGAAAGCCGCCGCGCGGCACGCCGAATTGCACCTTGAGATTGTCGACCGACAGCAACGTTGCCGGATCCTGACTTGCAGTTGAAGTGGCGTTCATGCGTGTTGTGCCTCGATGATTTCCAACGCGGGCCGATGACACGCGCGCAGCGCGCCGTCGGCGCTTGTCTGCGATGCCGTTAGCGCCGGGCGCGATTCGCGGCACCGATCGCTGCAATACGCGCAGCGCGGCGCGAACGCGCAACCCGCGCCGACTTCGCCGGGCAGCGGCGGATTGCCGGGAATGGTTTGCAGCGGACGGTCGTCGTCGTCGGTCAGGCGCGGCAGGGCGTTCAGGAGGCCGATCGTGTACGGATGAGTCGGCGCGGCGAACAGCGCGGCGGCGCTCGCCTGCTCGACGGTCTGGCCGGCGTACATCACCATCACGTCGTCGCACAAACCGGCTACCACGCCCATGTCGTGCGTGATCAGAATGATCGCGGTGCCGCGTGTGCGATTCAGTTCGCGCAGCAACTCGATGATTTGCGCCTGCACGGTCACGTCGAGCGCGGTGGTCGGCTCGTCGGCGATCAGGATTTCCGGCTCGGAGAGCAGCGCCATCGCGATCATCACGCGCTGGCGCATGCCACCGGAAAACTCGTGCGGATACATGGCGATGCGGCGCGCGGCGTCGGGAATGCGCACCGTCTCGAGCGTTTCGATCGCGCGGCGGCGCGCTTCGCGGCGCGACATCTTGCGATGCAGTTGCAGCGTCTCGGTCATCTGCCGTTCGATCGTCAGGAACGGATTGAGCGAGGTCATCGGGTCCTGGAAGATCATGCCGATGCGGTCGCCGCGAATCCTGTTCAGCGCGGCTTCGTTCATCGTCAGCAGGTTCTCGCCGCGATAGCGCGCCTCGCCGGCCACCTTGCCGTTGCCGGCCAAGAGGCCCAGCAACGCCATCACCGTCTGGCTCTTGCCGGAGCCCGATTCGCCGACGATGCCGAGCGTGCGGCCGGCTTCCAGCGAAAACGACACGCGTTGCACCGCGTCGACGGGTGCGCCTTCGCGGCGCGTGAAGCGCACGCTGAGGTCTTTGACTTCGAGTAGCGGCATGTCAGCGGTCCTTCGGATCGAATGCGTCGCGCAGACCGTCGCCGACGAAATTCACGCAATACAGCGTCACGCACAACATCACGGCCGGGCACAGCAGCAGCCACGGCATCGATTCGAGCTTCTGCGCGCCGTCCTGAATCAGCACGCCCCAGCTCGTCATCGGTTCCTGCACGCCGAGACCGAGAAACGACAGCACCGATTCCGTCAGCACGATATTGGGCACCGTCACGCTCGCGTACACCACCACCACGCCGAACAGATTCGGCACGATGTGGCGCGCGATGATCGAGCGCGAACTCACGCCGATCGCGCGGGCGGCGTCGATGAATTCGCGCGAACGCAGCGACAGCGTCTGGCCGCGCACCACGCGCGCCATGTCGAGCCACGAGAATGCGCTGATGGTCAGCACGACCAGATAGAACGCGCGGCCGAACATCGTCATCATCAGGATGGCGATCAGCATGTAGGGGATCGCGTACATCATGTCGACGATGCGCATCATCACCGCATCGACGCGTCCGCCCAGATAACCGGCGGTCGCACCGTACGCGACGCCGATCAACCCCGACACCAGCGTGCCGAGCAGACCGACTTCCAGCGACACCCGCCCGCCTTGCAGCGTGCGCGCGAGCAGGTCGCGGCCGAGTTCGTCGGTGCCGAACCAGTGCATGTTCAGCAACGTCGGCGGCAGACTGATTGCACTCCAGTCGCTGTCGATCGGATTGTTCGGCAGGAACCACGGACCGACGACGCAAGCGATCACGATCAGCAGCAACACGACGAAACCGGCAAACGCCGCGCGATTGCGCACGAAGCGCATGGCGGCGGTGGCGAGCGGGCCGCGCGAACGCGGCGCCTTCGCGATGGCCGCGAGCGGATCGAGCGCCGCGGCAGTCGATTGAATTGAGCGGGGCATGGATCAGTACCGGATGCGCGGATCGAGCCACGCATACGCGAGGTCGACCAGCAGATTGAACAGTACGGCCACGGCGGTCGTCAGCACGACAAGGCCGAGCACGAGGGTGTAGTCGCGGTTGATCGCGCCGTTGACGACCAGTTGGCCGAGGCCGGGCAGCGCGAACACCGATTCGGTGACCACCGCCGCGGTGATCGACGAGATGCAGATCGAACCGAGCAGCGACACCACCGGCATCAACGCGGGCTTGAGCGCATGGCGCAACACGATCGTGCGGCCCGGCAGGCCTTTGGCGCGGGCGGTGCGGATGAAATTGCCCGTCAGCACTTCGATCATGCTGCCGCGCATCACGCGGGCGATCGCGGCGACGTTGATGATGGTGAGCAGCACGATCGGCAGCACGCGATAGCGCCACTCGCCTTCGCCCCAGCCGCCGGCCGGCAGCCAGCCGTGGCCTTCGGAGGTCTTCAGCAGGATCGCGAAGATCCACACCAGCACCGGGCCCAGCACGAACGGCGGCACCACGTTGCCGATATTGCCGAGCACCATGACCAGGTGATCGATGAAACGGTCGCGCCGCACGGCGGCCAGCGTGCCGAGCGTGACGCCGATCACGACCGCGATCGGCACCGATACGCCGCCTACGCCGAGACTCACCGGCAACGCCTTCCACACCAGATCGTTGACCGACCAGTCGGCGTAGCGGAACGACGGGCCCAGGTCGCCGTGCAGCAACGAGCCGAGGTAGTGGAGATACTGCAGCCACAACGGTTCGTCGAGGTGGTACTTGGCATTGAGGTTCGCGAGCACGGCCGCCGACAGGTGTTTCTCCGTGTCGAACGGCCCGCCGGGGGTGAGGTGCAGCAGCAGATAGCACGCGGTGATCACGGCGAGAATCGTCGGGATCGCCCAGAGCGTGCGGCGCAGCGTATAGGCCAGCATGACGGGGCTCCCGCGCTTAGTGCTTGATCAGATACATGTCTTGCGTGGCGCGCTGGTCGACGTAATTGGTCGACGTGTAGCCGCCCACATACGACTTGACCAGCCGGTCCGCCGAGTACTGGAAGAGCGATACCAGCGGGTAATCGTTCATGGCCAGATCGTGCGCCTGCGTGAGCAGGGCGGTGCGCTTCGCGTCGTCGAGTTGCTGGTTGCCTTCATCGACCAGTTTGTCGACTTGCGGATTGCAGTAGCGTTGATCGTTCTGCACGCTGTTGCAGCGTATCAGATCGAAAAACGAGTTGGCGTCGTTGTAGTCGACAAACCAGCCGTCGCGCGAGGCCTGCACCTTGCCGTCGTGGCGTTGCTTGAGCAGTACCTTATATTCGACGTTTTCGAGCCTGGCGGTCACGCCGAGCTTGGTGCGCCATTCCGACGTGGCAAACAGCGCGACCTTCTTGTGCAGGTCGTTGGTGTTGTAGGTGAGCGTGAACGTCAGCGGCTTCGCGTCCGAATAGCCTGCGGCCTTCAGCAGGTTGCGCGCATAATCGACGCGCCTGGCCATCGGCCAGCTTGCCCAGTCAGGCGTGAAGACGTTCGCGCCTTCCGTACCCTTGGCGATCAGGCCGTACATCGGCACCTCGCCGTCGGACGTTAGACGCCTTGTCAGCAGGTCGCGGTCCAGCACCATCGCCAGCGCCTGGCGCACGCGCTTGTCCTTGAATGCCGGGTCTTCGTTGTTCAGGCTGTAGTAGTAAGTGGCGATCTGCAGGCCGGTTTTCAGTTCGGAGCCGAACTGCTTGCTCACCTGCGAATAGATGCCCGACGGAATCGAATACGTGTAGTCGAACTGGCCGGCCTGATACATGCGCATTGCCGTTTCGTCGTTTTCGATCGGCAAATAGGTCACTTTCGTGATCACGACCTTGCTGGCGTTCCAGTACGTGCTGCTTTTCGTGCCCACCAGCCGGTTGCCCGGCTGCCAATCGGTCAGCGTATACGGGCCGTTGCCGACGAAATTGCCCGGGCGGGTCCAGTCGCCGCCGAACTTCGTCACGGTCGCGCGATTGACCGGGGCCATGGCCGGCATGGCGGTCAGTTGCGGGAAGAACGCGGCGGGCACTTCGGTGGTGACTTCGAGCGTATACGGATCGACGGCGCGCGCGGCGAGACTCGAGAGCGGCGCCTTGCCGGCGAGGATCGCCTTGGCGTTCTTCACGAACTCGACCAGCACCGTGTATTTCGAACCCGTCTTCGGATCGAGCACGCGTTGCCATGCATAGATGAAGTCAGCCGCCGTGACCGGCTGGCCATTGCTCCAGCGCGCATCGTGGCGCAGCTTGAAAACCCACGTATCCGGCCCGGTGCGCGTCCACGATTGCGCGACGCCCGGCACTATCGCGCCGGCCGCGTCGATGCGCGTCAGGCCTTCGAACAGGTCGAGCGCGATCGTGTCGCCGGTCCAGGATTCGATATGCGCGGGGTCGAGCGATTCGGTTTCGGACGGCACCTGGCGGGTGAGCTCCTGGCTGGCGGCAAGCGTGACGCCAGCAGGCACCGTGACGGCGAAGGCGGCAGGCTGAAACGTAAGGACGAGCGCGGTCAGCGCCGTCGCGTAGGCGAACGGGGTTTTCATCGATTGAGATCGCAGGGAAAGGTCGAAAGAGGAACGCGCTGACGCCAGGGCGCCCGGTTTTATCTGCGTTGCTCGGGCCGGGGCGGCCCTTGTTGCTTGTCCGACATGCAGGATTCCTTACATTTAGTAATGCGGGCAATCCCTGGCCGGATCAACCGGAAAAGGTGCCTGCTTTTTAAAACAGTCTCGGTGTGCCCACCCAGACGACCACCGACTCGATACGAGCGGCATTCGCCCAGCTATGGGGCACCGTCGATTCGTAATGCGCACTGTCTCCCGCGTGCAACACGAACGTCTTGCCTTCCAGCGTCAACGACACTTCGCCGCTGATCACATACATAAACTCTTCACCTGCATGCGTGGTGACTTCCGAGCGCTTCTGCCCGGGCGGCATCCTCACGAGGATCGCTTCGAGCTGACGACCGCCCGTCAGGTTGGTCAACCGTGCGAACAGATTGGCCGAGTCCGCAAAACCGAAAAACTTCAACTGATCGCCGCGGCACATCGTGCGCTCTTCGCTTGGCGTGTCGACGAAATACTGCACCGTCACCCCGAGCGCGTGGGCAATCCCGGCCAGCGAAGTGATGGACGGTGATGCCAGGCCGCGTTCGACTTGCGACAAAAACGGCTTGGAAATACCGGCCGCGGTTGCTGTGTCGTCGAGCGTGCGCTTTAGCCGTTGCCGCAGCGCGCGGATCTTGCTGCCGAGTTCGAGAGCCGGATTGTTCTTTTGAATTGTCGTGACCATAGCAGGAGGAAATTAGCCCGTCAAAATTTGTTTGATATGGGTAAATATGGTTTGATTGCGCTCCAGGCCGGGGTGGCGGGCCGTTCAGCACCCGGTTGCGCAAGGGACCGCATTTTCGAGACAGCACTCTATGTTGCCAGAAGCGAAAAGGGCTCCCGCCGATTTGGCTGGCGCGTGATGGGAATTCGAAAGGCATTTGGGCAGGAGCCTCACTATGCACAGCGCGCGTCCGGCTATGCAGATTGAGTATCAGAGGCCATTAAAGGCATGACGTCAAAGACTATTTTTCTCCGCGGCGTGATCGCCAAACGAACGCCGGATGGCGTGTAAGGGCAGGTAATCGAACGGGATCAGTGAATTCCCTGAGTGACGAAGAATGCTTCTATTTGCTGAATCTCCCCCGCTTGGCGGAGGGCGCAGGTGTTCACATCACACGCCGACCCTGCCGCTTTTGTCATTCCGCGCGCAGCGATCCTGCGCGGCGGAGCTTTGTCGGCACGTTCCATCCGAGCGGTTGCCGGCGTAAGGATACGACCATCACTGCTGATTCTTTCCGTTTTGGCCTGCGTGCAGGCCGCCCGGCGCGGCCGCCGTCTGCCGTCCGCCAGATCCCCGTTACGCGCGATGCTTTATTTATCATTGAGCCCGCTCCGCCTGACGGAGTTCTGGTCCCATGTGGCGCAGCGTCCTCCAATCGCCCAAGGGGACTTCCTTCGGGGCGTACCGCGTGGCGGGCTTCTATCCCTTCCCCTGGTTTTTCTGCCTGTAGTGGCGATTGCGTGCACGGATGAGCGCACAGATGAGTGCGAGCGCGAGTGCGCCGATGCCGCCATCGCCACTTTCCGCCCCATCGACGCGGGGCCTGCCACGCTCCGCCGGTCAATTTCCAGAAGCATGCTGTTGAGCCCGGTGCTCGCGCTGCTGTATACGAAGCTCGCGAAGAGCGGCAAGGATGTGCCGGTGGCGGTGAAGTACGCGATCGGCTTCGCGGTGGTGGCGGCCGGCTTCTTCGTATATGCGGCCAGCGGCAATTACGCGGTGAATGGCCGCGTGTCGTCGTGGTTCATGGTGGGCGGCTACGGCTTGTACTCGCTTGGCGAGTTGCTGGTTAGCGGGCTGGGCCTCGCGATGATCGCGCGCTACGTGCCGGCGCGCATGAGCGGCTTCATGATGGGCGCTTACTTTGTGGCGACCGGCGTATCGCAGTATCTCGGCAGCGTGGTCGCGAATTTCGCGCAGATGCCGGCGGGCAACCTGGATCCGCTCGAATCGTTGCCGCTGTACACCAAGCTGTTTAACGGGTTGGGCTGGCTCGCGGCGGTGGGCGCGCTGATCGCCGTGCTGCTGTTGCCGCTGATGCGCAAGCTCTCGCGCGAGCATCAGCGTTGCGGCGACGAAGCGCGTGAGAACGCGCGGCAAACGGATGCGCCGGGCGTGGTGACGGAGTAAACGTGTTGCACGTCGAAAGCGGCGTGCGGGCCATTATTCAGCAGTAAAAACGCTCGCCAGCACTGCTTGACGGAAGCATAAAAAATGGCGCGCCACGCATGACGTGGCGCGCCATTTTTGCGTCTATGGGCGCTTGTCGAAGCGGGTTGCGCTTACTCCGGCATCTTCCGGAACGACACCGCAATCCGGTTCCAGCCGTTGATCGCGATTACCAGCATCGTCAGATCGGTAATCTCCTGCTCGGTGAAATGCGGTTTCACCGTTTCCCACACCGCATCCGGCACGTGGGTTTGCGAAATCAGCGTGACTGCTTCGGTCCATTCGAGCGCGGCGCGCTCGCGTTCGGTGAAAAACGGCGTCTCGCGCCATACCGCCACTGCGGCCAGACGCCGCTCGGTTTCGCCGCCCTGGCGCGCATCCGTCACATGCATATCGACGCAGAACGCGCAGCCGTTCAGTTGCGACGCGCGCAGCCGCACCAGTTCCGCGAGCGCTTTTTCGATACTGCTTTTGCTGACGGTTTCTTCAAGCGCCAGCATCGCACGGGTGCCGCTCGGGCTGGCCTTGTAGAAGTCGAGACGTGATTGCATGACCTGCTCCTTATCGAAAGTGTCCGCTTCAAGCGGGCGACGGAGGTAAGCTTACGATCTGTATTGGTCGTTCGAAATGACCATTTCTGGATTATTTTAGGTAACCATTCGGATGGACATCCATATCGCGGTCGAAGGTCGTCACGATCTGTCCGGACAGATCTACCGGCAACTGCGCGCCGGAATTCTCGAAGGCCGGCTCGGCGGCGGCACGCGGCTGCCGTCCACGCGCGATCTCGCCACGCAACTGGGCGTGTCGCGCAAGACCACGCTCGACGTATTCGAGCGGCTCCTCGCCGAAGGCTATCTGAACGCTCGCGCCGGTTCAGGCACCTTCGTCGCCGATGGGCTGGAGCGCTTGCCGGTGGAGCGCTCGCCGCACGCGCGAGCAGCCGTCTCCGCGCGCGAGCAGGCGTGGGCCAAAGCCAAAGGCAATGCCCGCGCTCGCGCCCAGCCGCTATGGGAGCAGATGCCCGACACCTTGCCGTTGCCGCGGCCTACGGTGCCGTCACCGCAAGACTTTGTTGGTGGCACGACCGACAAATCGCTGTTCCCCTTCGACGTCTGGCGCCGCTGCATGAACCACGCATTGCGCGCGCAAGCGCGTGGCCGAGGCATCTATCACGATGCGGCCGGCGAACCGGAGTTGCGCCTCGCGATCTCGCGCTACCTCGCGTTCAACCGCGCGGTGGCGAGCAATTGGGAGGACGTGATCGTCACGCAAGGCGCGCAACACGCGCTCGATCTGCTGGCGCGCATCACGCTGCGGCCAGGCGATGTCGCGGCGCTCGAGGACCCCGGCTACACGCCGGCCCATGCATGCTTCACGGTCACCGGCGCGCGCGTCGTGCCGGTGCCGGTGGATAACGAAGGTCTGATCGTGCGTAAGCTGCCGGACAAGGCGCGGCTCGTCTACGTCACGCCGTCGCATCAGTTTCCGCTCGGCATGCCGATGAGTCTCGAGCGGCGCGTCGAGTTGCTCGAATGGGCGCAGAAACGCGGCGCCGTGATCATCGAGGACGATTACGACTGCGAGTACCGCTTCGAAGGCCGGTCGATGGAGCCGTTGAAGAGTCTCGACCGAGCGGGGCTGGTTGCGTACGTGGGCACCTTCTCGAAGACGATATTTCCGGAGCTGCGGGTCGGCTATGTGGTGCCGCCGGCGTCGCTTTTTGGGCCGCTTTTCAAGGCCCGCCAGATCGCCGACTGGCACGGCTGCACGCTCACGCAAACCACGCTCGCGACCTTCATGCTCAACGGCGACTTCGCCAGGCATCTGCGGCGCATGCATAAGATCTACGCGGCGCGCCGCGCGATGCTGCTGGATCACTTGCACGGCGACCTTGCGCCGTGGTTCGAGCCGATCGTGCCGACCGCGGGCATCCATATGGCCGCACGTCTGAAAGCGCCTTTGACCGAAGCAGCGATTGTGAGCGCCGCGCGTGAAGCATCGATCGGTCTATACGGACTCGCGCCGTTCCATCTGCGCGCGAAGCCGCAGCCCGGCTTGATCTTCGGCTACGGCGGCATCGCCGTCGAGCATATCGACGCGGCGCTCACCACGCTTGCCGGCATGTTGCCGCGCCTCGCCGGCTAAATGCGCGCGCTGACAACGCCCTGCGATTTTCCGTCGCAGACGAAGGAACGCCGCCCCTTGCAGAGATTTTCGCTGCAGGGGGCGTGTTTTTTCTGCCGCGCCACTGACTGCGATCGCGCGGCCGATGGATGCGAAAGTGCCTGTTTCCATGCATCGAAACGCGCTGTAACGCGCGTTACGTGTTCGTATTGCAGCGCTCTTCGAAGCGCGCTTACCCGCGAAATACCCGCTAAAACAAGCATCAAAATGTGTTGCGCAGTCTGCGCCGCGCAACAAACCTTGGCTGTTATACACAAAAGAGTCGCGCAAATCCTATTAGCGCTTGTAGAATCCGGCGTTGAAGCGTGCGCATACCGTGTGCGCTTCGTGCAATTCACTGACCACAACAGGTAGGAGAAACATGCCGACTTCCGCAAAAAAGGTGGCCAAGAAGGCTGCTGCCCCGGTACCGACCAAGAAGGTTGCAGCAAAGAAAGTTCCTGCGAAGAAAGCCGTCGCAGCTAAGAAGGTCGCCGTGAAGGCGTCCAGCGCACCGTCGCCGATCAAGGACACCTTCACGAAGGCCTCGCTGGCTGCACACGTCGCTGAACGCGCTGCTGTGGAACCGAAGACCGCCAAGGCCGTGCTGGCCGCGCTCGAAGACACGATCCTCGGCGCCGTGCACAAGAAGGGCGCTGGCGAATTCACGCTGTCGGGTCTTCTGAAGATCGTCGTGCAAGCTGTGCCGGCGAAGAAGAAGCGCTTCGGCAAAGACCCGTTCTCGGGCGAAGAGCGTTGGTTCCCGGCCAAGCCGGCTAGCGTGCGCATCAAGGCACGCCCGCTGAAGAAGCTGAAAGACGCAGCAGCAGGCTGATCGCGCTTCATACGTTGCCGCGGGTTTTTTAACTGCGGCGAACGCGTGAGCCGACCGGCAATGCAGGTTGTCTGAATCCCCGCGGGTGTGAATCCGCGGGGATTTTTTTATGCGCGTTCCCGGTGGTTTTACGAGTTGCCCGGAAACGCGCCGGAAACGTGCCGCGAACCTGGGGCGAGTTCGGTGCGAGTTCGGTGCCGAGGCGGCGCAGGTTCGGGTCTAATTCTGAGATGGCCGCCGCGGTGCCGAGCATGCACCGTACTAGCGCATCATGGGCCGCCGCAGTACGATGGCAGCGAGGCCATGCTGGTCGGGATGCGCTGTTCGCGTGCATGCGCGGCGTTTTACACGCGAAAAGGCGCAATGGCATAGCGCTTGCTTCAACGATTGTCGAACACCGAATGCGCAGCGCATTCGCCTTCTATCCGACAACAAGAGCGGGGCGTGACATGCGATGCTATGACGAGATGCGTCATCACGACGATGCCGTGCGGCCACACTACGCACGCTTCGAACGATGGCTGGTGAAGCAGGGTAATGAAGCGATCGCGCGCAAACGCGCCGAAGCGGACCTGCTATTCCGCCGGGTCGGCATCACCTTCGCGGTAAACGGCGATTTGTCGGGTACCGAGCGGTTGATTCCCTTCGACCTGATTCCGCGCATCATTCCGCGCAGCGAATGGCAGACGCTGGAAGCGGGTTTGCGACAGCGCGTGCAGGCGCTCAACCTGTTCATCCACGACGTTTATCACGAGCGCAATATCGTGCGCGCCGGGATCGTGCCGGCCGAGCAGGTCTATACGAACGCGCAGTACCGGCCCGAAATGCAGGGCGTGAACGTGCCGCTCGGTGTTTACGCGCATATCGCCGGAGTCGACGTGGTGCGCGCCGGCGACGAGGGCGAGTTCTACGTGCTCGAAGACAACCTGCGGGTGCCGTCCGGTGTGTCCTACATGCTGGAAAACCGCAAGATGATGATGCGGCTGTTCCCGGAGCTGTTCGTGCAGAACCGCATTGCGCCGGTCGCGCACTATCCCGATCTGCTACTCGATACGCTGCGTTCGGTGGCGCCCGAAGGCGTCGACGATCCGGTTGTCGTGGTGCTCACGCCGGGCATGTACAACTCCGCGTATTTCGAGCACACGTTCCTCGCGCAGCAGATGGGCGTCGAACTGGTGGAAGGCAAGGATCTGTTCGTCGACGACAACTACGTGTTCATGCGCACCACGCAGGGGCCGAAGCGCGTCGATGTGATCTACCGCCGCGTCGACGACGACTTCCTCGATCCGCTCGCATTCCGTAACGATTCGGCGCTCGGCGTGCCGGGTTTGTTGACCGCGTATCGCGCCGGGCGCGTCGCGCTCGCGAATGCGATGGGCACCGGCATCGCCGACGACAAATCGATCTACCCGTACGTGCCGGAGATGATCGAGTTCTACCTCGGCGAAAAGCCGATCCTCAACAACGTGCCGACCTACCAGTGCCGCAAGCCCGACGATCTCGCGTACACGCTGGCGCATCTGCCCGAGCTCGTCGTGAAGGAAGTGCACGGTGCGGGCGGCTACGGGATGCTGGTGGGACCGGCCTCGACGAAAGCCGAAATCGAATCGTTCCGCGAGCGCCTGATCGCGCGCCCGGCAGGCTATATCGCGCAGCCGACGCTGGCGTTGTCGGCGTGTCCGACTTTTGTCGAAACAGGCATCGCGCCGCGCCATATCGACTTGCGGCCCTTCGTGCTGTCCGGCAAGACCGTCACCATGGTGGCGGGCGGGCTGACGCGCGTGGCGTTGCAGGAAGGCTCGCTAGTCGTCAATTCGTCGCAAGGGGGCGGCACCAAGGACACCTGGATGGTCGACTGACGGGCTTGCGGTTGCGCTCGCTCATGCGACCACATCCGCAACTCAACAAGCCGGCGACGCACCCCAAACGCCGCCGGCGCACACGGATAACCAGCGCGGGCCTTTTTCAAAGGCTTCGCGTCATCAGATACGGAACGCCGTCATGCTAAGCCGCACCGCCGATCACCTCTTCTGGATGGCACGCTACATGGAGCGCGCGGAGAACACCGCCCGCATGCTCGATATCAACCTGAAGGCGCAGTTGTTGCCGCAGACGCCCGAGCAGGAAGCGCGCGCGCAACGCTCGGTGCTGCGCATCTCCGAACTCGAAACCGCGTTCGCGCAGCGCTACGATGAACCGACCCGTGAAAACGTGCTCGATTTCATGGTCGCCGATTCGACCAATCCGTCGAGTATTCATTCGTGTTTGCAGGCCGCGCGCGAAAACGCCCGCGCGGTGCGCGGCACGTTGACGACCGAGTGGTGGGAAACCATCAACGACACCTGGCTGGAATTCAACGAGCGCACCGCGTCCGGTCAGGCCGCGGGCAACCCGGGCGCGCTGTTCGAGTGGGTGAAGTTCCGCTCGCATCTGTCGCGCGGCGTGACGATCGGCACCGCGCTGCAAGACGACGCGTTCTTCTTCACGCAGCTCGGCACCTTCCTCGAACGGGCCGACAACACCGCGCGGATTCTCGACGTGCGCTTTGCCGACGTCGAACCGAATTCACGCGACGCCGCGCGCCAGCTCGAAGATTTCTACTACTGGACCTCGATTCTCAGTTCGGTGTCGGCGCTCGAAATCTATCGCAAGGTGTATCGCGATGTCGTGACGCCGGCGCGGGTGGTCGAGCTGATGATCCTGAACCAGCAGATGCCACGCTCGCTGCTGGCGTCGCTCGAAGGCGTCTGCGCGAATCTGGCGATGCTGCGCACGCAGGGCTCGAACCAGTGCGAACGCTTCGCCGGCAAGCTGCGCGCCGAGCTGGTGTACTCCGATATCCGGCAGATTTTCGAAACCGGCCTGCATGCCTATCTCACGCAGTTCCTTGCACGCGTGTTCGAACTCGGCAATCTGGTCGCCCGCACCTATCTGATGCTGCCAGTCGCCTGACGGAGTTTTTTTATATGTACCTGACGATCCGCCACGACACCGCCTATCGCTACGAAGCGACGGTCCATTATTCGATCCAGCAACTGCGTCTGACGCCGGCAAGCGGCGCCTCGCAGGTGGTGCGGCGCTGGAGCATCGATGCGCCCGGCAAGCTCGACGCGACCTTCGACGCTTACGGCAACGTGCTGCACACGCTGGTCATCAACAAGCCGCATAGCGAGATCCGTCTGCATGTGGCCGGCGAAGTGGACACGATTCCGCTCATCGACGGTCACCTGCCCGACGGCGTCGGGCCGATTCCGCTCGAGCACTTCACCTGCGCGACGCGCCTCACCGAGGCCGACGCGGCAGTCCGCGAACTGGCCGAATCGGTGCCGGTCCTGACGACCTCGAGTGGCCTGATCGAACTGTCCGAACAGATCATGCAGCGCGTGAAATACCGCTCGGGCATCACCGAAGTGACCAGCACCGCTGCGCAAGCGCTCGCCCTCGGCAACGGCGTGTGCCAGGACCACGCGCATCTGATGCTGGCCTGCTGCCGGGCGCGCGGCATTCCGGCGCGCTACGTGAGCGGCTACATCGAACCGGGCGACGTGCCTCACGCGGCGAGCCACGCATGGGTCGACGTGTGGCTCGACGGCCGTGGCTGGATTTCCATCGACGTGACGCATGCCGCGTTTGCCAGCGAAAGCTACTGCCGGCTCGCCGTCGCGCGCGATTACGAAGCCGCCGCGCCGGTGCGCGGCCGCCGTATCGGCGGGCTGGAGGAGGAGTTGAAGGTGTCCGTGACGGTCAGTGCGCAGCAGTCGCAATAGCGGCTAAGAGCGGCTTGCGAGGTCCGGGAGGGGCGGCGCGAACGCGCGTCAGCCCGCACAGCCATGCAGAAAAGGCCTGCAAAGGCCCTAATACGCGATAAAGGCGCATACGCGCCGCATTACAATAGTGGCGTTCTGTCGTTTTTTGCGGGTACTTTTTCTTATGACTTACTGTGTCGCGATGTCTGTCGACGATGGGCTCGTGTTCCTCTCGGACACACGCACCAACGCGGGCGTCGATCACATCAGCACGGCGCGCAAGATGTCGGTGTTCGAGATGCCGGGCGAACGCATGCTCGTGCTGCTCGGCGCCGGCAATCTGTCGCTGACGCAAGCGGTGCTGCACGAACTCACCGAGCCGGCCGATGCCGCCCAGCCAACGCTCTGGAGCGCGCCGACCATGGCCGACGCGGCGCGCGTGATCGGGCGCGCGGTGCGTTGCGTGCACCAGCGTGAGGCTGAGGCGTTGCAGGAATTCGGCGTCGACTTCAATTGCAGCTTCATTCTGGGCGGCCAGATCGCGGGCAACCGGCCACACCTGTTCATGATTTACTCCGCGGGTAATTTCATCGAAGCGTCGGCCGTGAATCCGTATTTCCAGATCGGCGAGGCCAAATACGGCAAGCCGATCATCGATCGCGTGCTGACGCCTTCCACGCCGCTCGACGAAGCCGCCAAGTGCGCGCTGATCTCGATGGATTCGACGCTGCGCTCGAATCTGTCGGTCGGTTTGCCGCTCGATCTGCTGGTGTACCAGAAGGATTCGCTGCGCGTCACGCGGTTTGTCTCGATCGATCACGACAATGCGTACTTCGAGATGATTCACCGCACGTGGGGCGAGCGGCTGCGCCAGGTGTTCGGCGAGATTCCCGATCCGGACTGGCAGGAGTCGCCCAATGTGCCGCTGCAGCAGCGCGAGCGCACGCTGGTGCTGCATCGCGCGCCGGTGGGCGCCGACGGCATCGAGCATGAACTCGAAGTGAAGCCGGCGCAGACGCTGGCGCAGTCGGACAAGGCGAAGGTTCAGCGCCGTTAGTCAGGGGTAGTCGGTTCGTCAGATCAAAGGGCACAAGCGGGGCACCGCTGCCGAGCGTCATACCAAGGTCGTCGCGAGCCTGCCAAAGGTTTCGCTGGCGGCCTTTTCTTTTATATCCGCTGTTGATCCGTATTGGACGCGCAATGCATGCATGCGTGGGCGTCCTGCCGTGCTTCGCGTGTGCTGACCGGCGCCGCTCCCCCCAAACCACGGACGAAAAAAAACCAGCCACAGGCTGATCGCCCGTGGCTGGTTTTCAACTGCGTGTTGCTTCAGCAGTCCGTCAAGCTCGATTAGAACTTGTGGCGGATGCCCAGGCTGACCACTTCTTGCGAGCTGGTAGCCGAGTTGTAGCTGTACGAACCGACTGCTGCGCCTGCGTTGACCAGCGTGCCGTTCGAAGCGCGCTGTTGGCCGCTTGCGTGTTGGTACGCGCCAACCAGGTAGATGTCCGTGCGCTTCGACAGGTTGTAGTCGCCGCCCAGCGAAACCTGGTGATAGGTTGCGCTCGAGTCGCCGGTAGCCTTCGTGTAGATGTAGCCCACGCCCACCAGCATAGCCGGGGTAGCCTGGTAGCCCAGGTACGCGCCGCCGACGTTGTACTTCTCGGTCGAACCGAAGCCCGAGTTCGCGTCCGGCTTGTATTGCGCGTTGCTGTAACGCAGGCTGACCGTGAACGGACCCGTTACGTATTGCGCTGCCACCGAAGCGATGCCGATCGACTTGGCTGCCTGGTAGAAGCTGTTGACCTGGTTGTCGAACGTACCGTCCGACGTGCTGCCGTTCCAGCCTGCCGACGGCGGCGTGCCAGCCGTGCGGCCAGCCAGCGTGTTTGCGTTGTCGGCGCGGAAGTAGCCTGCAGCGACGCTGAACGGACCCGTTGCATACGTTGCAGCGCCCGACCACGTTTGACCCGAACCCGTCTGGCCAGCCACGCCGCCGAATGCGTACATGCCTTCGAACTGGAAGCCGCCCCACACCGGCGAGGTGTACTTGATGGCGCTGTTCGTGCGCGAGGAGTTGTCGTTGTTGTCGACGTCGCCCGGCGTGGTGAAGGTAGAACCGAAGTAGTTGTCTGCCGTCAGCGGTTGAACCAGGTCAACCAGCGGATCGTACTGACGACCGGCCGTGACCGTACCCCACTGGTCGCCCGTCAGGCCGACGTAGGCTTGACGACCGAACATCCTGCCGCCTTGACTCAGCTTGCCGTTGTTCACGTCAAAGCCGTTTTCCAACTGGAAGATTGCCTTCAGGCCACCGCCCAGGTCTTCCGTGCCCTTCAAGCCGAAACGCGGGCCTTGCAGGTTGCCGCCGACCAGGCCGACTTGATTGGCGTTGTGGCCAGAAGCGTCGACGGTGTTGTGTGCGTACTGGATCGATTCATCGATCAAACCGTACAGGGTAACGCTGCTTTGAGCATGTGCCAGGCTGGTGACGCTCAGGAGCGCCAGCGAGAGGGTAGACAGTGCGATTCGTTTCATCCATTTCTCCACGCAGATGATTAGTTTCTTTGTTGCGGAAAGGAGAATAGCTCACCGTCTCTATCGACAAGAACAGGAAAAAAAAGAGTGTCTCCAAAAAGTGACAAAAGCTGCAAAGCCTTGTATTTAAAGCCCGTTAACAATTGTTGCTGTTTCAGCAATATTGATTCGTCGACTGAGCATTATTGTTGTTTTGTTGACAGTGAAGGTTGCAGCACATGCAATTCACACACTTGTTTGAAGGTTTTTTGTAACCTAGTCGTCTAAGTTTTGTGTCAGATCCGTAGCGTTCGCATAAAAGTTGGAATGCTTATCAGTTGACGAACGCGCTGGACAGCGCTTTCAGGTTGTGAGCATGCACCACGAATGAGCAACGCATGAGCTTGCGATCTTCGGGGGCTCACATGTCGCCTCGCAGCGTTGGCATGAGGCTTTCGCCTCATGCATCGCTTGCGTCGTTATCCGCGCCAAGGCGCGCCACGGTGGCGACGGCAATCCCGGCGGCCGCTGCCAACAGGACCGAGCCCCATGGATGCCGCCTGACATAGCGATCCGCCGCGACGGCTTTGCGCCTCGCCTCCACCAGCGTGACGGCCGCGGCGCGGGTGGCTTGCGCTTCCGCGTGCACGACGCCGCGGCCGATCTTGACTGCTGTGGTGCGCGCCGACGTTTTCTGCCGTGGTTGGTCCGTCGAGGAAGCCGTGCCTCGAGCGGAAGCGGGACTTGCCGCGGCCGCGGCGCCGGCCACGCGAGCGACGTCGGCGCCGCTGGTCGCGCGCTGGTTCGCATGTGGCACCGCATCCGCCGATACCGTCGACGCGGCCAGCACCGAAGCAAGTTTCGCGCGGCTGCCTGGGGGTGGGTTGTCCTGCATGCCCCATTCGCCGCGCGGGTCGTGCAGGCGGCCGCGCGCCGCCGAGAATTCCGCGCCGAGCAGCAGCACAGCTGCCGAGAAGTACAGCCACATCAACAGCACCGCGAGCGAGCCGGCCGCGCCGAACGAGCTCGCCATCCCCGCATGAGCGATATACAAGGCGAACAGCTTCTTACCCGTCGAGAACAGCACGGCCGCAACGATCCCGCCGACAAACGCATCGCGCCACTGCACCCGGGCATCGGGCAAGAACTTCAGCAAGCCGGCAAACGCGAACGCCAGCACCAGCAAACCGACCCCGAGTTGCAGCAGGTTGCCGATCACGACATACGGAGAGTCGCCCCAGAGCCACTTGCCGATGAACGTGATGACCGTATCGAGCACCAGCGAGACGATCAGCAGGAACGCGACGCCCAGTACGAGACCGAACGAAATCAGCCGGACCCGGACCATCGCGATCACGCTCGACGAGCGCGGCCCGGTGTTGGGCCACACTATATTGAGTGCGCTGTTGAGCGACGAGAAGGTGGCGGACGCGCCGATGGCCAGCATCGTGAACGAAATGATCGCTGCGACGCCGCCTGCATTGCCGCTGTGATGCGCGTTCTCGACGATGGTTTGCACGCCGGCGGCGGCCTGGTCGCCGAGCAGGCCATGGATGTGGTCGAACAGTTCGCCGCGCGCGGCTTGCGCGCCGAAGAACCAGCCGGCCACGGCAATCACCATCACCAGCGTCGGCGCCAGCGAGAAGGCTGCGTAGAACGCGATGCTGGCGGCCATGGCTGCGCAGCGGTCGTCGGAAAACTGTTTGAATGCGCCGATTGCCCAGTTGGCCTGCTTGCGGGCCACCATCTGGAGGTTGTCGACGGAAAGCGTGTCCATGTCCATGGTCGTCTTCTCAATGGAATCCTGGCGGCGGATGCGGCGTTGCGCCGTTGAGGCGGTCTCAAAGCAGCTTTGCATTGGCAAACCTTGTGCCTGTCACTATAACAAGGCGGTATGCGGGTCTCGTTGACGCGCGCGAGTCAGGTGTGCCGTTAGAATGCCGGTGGATCCTCACATTCTTGTCACTATGCACTCACACGAACTCGTACAGGAGCTGGACGTGATTCCAGCGGAACGACTGGCCGCGCATCTGCCCGCGCAGGTCGTCGCGCAGTTGCCGGCCCGGGGCATCACGGTGTTCGCCGTCAGCGACGACGCCTCCGACACCGCCGAATTTAGCGCCCGTTATGGCTTCGGCCTGGAAGACTGCGCGAACACCATCGTGATCCGCTATAAGAAGGAGGGCGCCGAGCATTATGCGGCGCTGGTCTCGCTGGGGTCGTTGCGTCTGGATATCAACGGAGCGGTGAAGGCTGCGCTTGGCGCGCAGCGGCTTTCGTTTGCCAAGCGGGAGGTTGCTGTTGAGCATAGTGGAATGGAGTTTGGGGGGATTACTGCCTTCGGTTTACCGGAGGATTGGCGCGTTCTCGTCGATGCTGCTGTTATGGAGCGTGCACAGATTGTGATGGGGGCAGGGGTTAGGGCAGCTAAGTTGCTGCTGGCGCCTGATGTTTTGCGGCAGTGGGGTCGATGTGAGGTTGTGGAGCTGACCTTGCCGGTAGCTTGAGGGTTTGCTTTTTTGCCTTTGGCGGCGGCATTGTCTGTACGCCTGCGGCGGCGGTCTTTGCTTTCGTTTTTTGCCTGCGCGGCGCTTTATGTCTGTTTGCCTACGGTGGTGGCCTTTCCTTGAATTGATATTGGTTTATTAGCGTTCCCCCTGTGCGGGGGAGCACCTACTTTTCTTTGCCTGCCGCAAAGAAAAGTAGGCAAAAGAAAGCGGCTCACACCGCCAGCTTTGAAGCGGGTCTCCTGGCTTGGAGGAGGCAGTGGAGCATCTGGAATCGGTGTTCTCGCACACTCCGCGCTTGTGACAAGGCAGTCATGCTTCCGGCGGCGCTGCGCGCGCCGTGGCGGTACTTCATCAAACCGCCTGGCGGTTTGGGCGCCTGCGCCTAGTTCGGCGCGGTGGCTCGCACTCGTGTCCCCCATTCCTTACCTAGGCGCTAGCGTTTCTCTCGAAGTGGTGGCCCGCATTCCCACTTCGGCGCTTCACCGAGGCCAAGTGGCCTGCACGTCCACAATTCAGCGCCTCACCGAGGCGAAGCCGATGGCTCCCACCGAGCGAAAAACCAATCACTGGTTTCCTCCACAGACCGTTCCGGCGAGCACGCAATGCGAGGCGAGAAAAATGAAGCGGGAGGCGCGTACGCCCAATCGGTTTTGAGAAGTACCGCTGCGGCGCGCGCAGCGCCGCCGGAAGTATGACGGCCTTGTCACAGGCGCGGAGTGCGCGAGAATGCGGATTCCAGATGCACCACTACCTCCTCCAAGCCAGGGGACCCGCTTAAGCGCTGGCGGTGTAAAGCCGCTTTCTTTTGCCTACTTTTCTTTGCGGCAGGCAAAGAAAAGTAGGTGCTCCCCCGCACAGGGGGAACGCTAATAAACCAATAACAAAACAAGGAAAGGCAACGCCGTAGGCACACAGCTAAAAAGCGCCGCACAGGCAAAAAAATCAAATAATCAGACGTGAAATCTTGGTTCCTTCCAGCGACACGCCTGCCATCAACCCACCGTTAGTCAGCACAAAAGCTTCAACCGGGCTAGTAGCGGTCGACGTATCGATCGCGCCATTCGCGCCAACCTTCAACACGGCGACCGTCGCGTCAGCGCCCGCAGCCCACCCTTGGCTGCCGAGGAATGTATCGAGCGCTTCCTGCGTCATGAAGAGAAAAATGAGCGCTTTAGATTGCGCGCCGATCTGCAAACCAAACGAGCCCGCGACAGTGCTGTAGTACCCCGCCGTGCGTCCGCCAACTCGCAATGCGCCTTCGCCATATTGCGCGCCGACCCAGAAGCCGGCCGAGATGACGGACGGAAACACCAGCACGCCGCGCGCCTTCGCGACGAGTTCACGTGAGCCGTCGACGTTCGCGTAGAGCCGCTCGAGGGTTGAGTCGACGCCGGCATTGATCGTGTCGCGCTTGCCCGCGTTCGCCGAAGCAGACGCGCTCGAAGACGGAGACGTGGTCGTGCAGCCGGCGAGGCCGAGACCCGCAGTTGCCAGAACGGCACTGGTGGTCGTGATGAATTGTCGTCTGCGCATGATGTTCTTCCTATGCGTTCGTTATAAGAGGTCCGGCTGATTGCTGTCCTGTTTTACCCCGCCGAGATCGTCCGGCGTCAGGCATGTGACGCAATTCTGATGCAGCAGTTCCCGTGCCTGACCGCCAACGCCACCTCGCGGTCCGCGCTCAGCGCCCGGCGCGCCGGCGAAAACCCCAGCAGCCGGCGAGCGCCGTGAAGCTCACCACCATCCGCATCATGACCCGGAAGCCATGCCGGTTTTCCGCCAACGGGATGCCGCCGGGGTTCATGCCGAACCGACCGGCGATGATGTTGATCGGTAGAGCGAGGACCGTGACGAGCGTCAGCGTGAAGAGCGTGCGATTGCTTTGTTCGGTAAGACGCGACAGGAACTGGTCTTCGATCCGGTCCACTTCTGTACTGCTTCTTCACACGATCGTCGCGAGCGGGCCGGCCTGATCGCGCAGCAGATGGATCAGCAGTTCGGCCGGCGCGCCGAAAATTTCGCCTTCACGGACCGACGCGCGCAATCTGTCGATAGAACGCAATTGCGTCAGACGCGCGACGATCATGAACCGCTCGTGGGTGTACCCCCACAGCGTGGCGGTGTCCGCCGGACGGCCCCCGGTCAGGGTCGCCGCGGCGGACACGATAGCGTCACCATTGCGGTGCAAAAGCGCGCTTCGCGCCTGTTTTGCCGGTTACTGCACGGCTGGCTTGATGTTCTGATTGTGACGGAACAGGTTGTGCGGGTCGTAGCGGCTCTTCACCGCGACGAGGCGTTCGTAATTCGGTCCGTACGCCTCCGCCACCCGGCCACCTTCCTCCTCGGTCATGAAGTTGACGTAGACACTGCCCAGCGCGAACGGCGCCGACGCTTCGAAGAACGCTCGCGCCCAGGCGACGCAGCGCTCATCCTCGCTCGCGCCATCCCAGCGGCCGTGCACGTTCATCACGTATTGCGTGTCGCGATTCGGATAGGCGGTGGCCTCGGCTGGCGCGCGGGCGGTCTGGCCGCCGATCTGCCCGAAGAAGATTTCGCATTGCGTCGACGGCAGCTTGCCGATGGCATCGAGCAGCGCATCGATCAAACCGTCCGACACGCCGGCCAGATTGTGCGACTTCCAGTAATTGCGCGCGCCTGGAGCCAGCAACGGATCGAACGCTTTTTGCCACATCGCATACGGCATCGCGCCGAGATGTTCGCCGTACGGTGTGCCGAAGCCGCGTATGGCCTCCACGGCGGACGGTCCATTTTCAATGGGTCCGGTGTAGCACATCGCGAACACGATCACCGGCTTGCCGTGCACTTCAGGCGGCAGGAACGGCAGCGGCGGCGCCAGCCGCAGAACGGCCCATGCGCTCAGGTCTTCCGGCATGTTTTCCGCGGCCGTGCGGTATTGGATGAGGGCGTTCTTCGCCTGATCGAGGGGCAGTACGACGAGGCCGCCGTACACCTGCGGTCCCACCGGATGCAGCGCGAACTCGAATAGCGTGACGACGCCGAAATTGCCGCCGCCGCCGCGAATCGCCCAGAAAAGATCTTCGTGCGAGTCGGTGCTCGCGTGACGCAATTCGCCGTCGGCAGTAACCACATCCGCCGAAACCAGATTGTCCACCGACATGCCGTATTTGCGGCTCAACCAGCCGAATCCGCCGCCGAGCGTGAGCCCCGCCACGCCGGTAGTCGAGTTGATGCCGAGCGGGGTGGCGAGTCCGAATGCTTGCGCTTCATGGTCGAAATCGCCGAGCGTCGCGCCCGGCTCGACATACGCGCGCCGCGCCACTGGATCGATGCGCACCGATTTCATCGGCGACAGGTCGATTACGAGGCCGTCATCGCAAAGCGCACTGCCGGCGATGTTATGGCCGCCGCCGCGCACCGCCAGCGGCAGGTCGTTGTCGCGCGCGAACGCCACGCCGCGGCGGACGTCGGCCACGCCGGCACAGCGCAGAATCATCGCCGGATGCCGATCGATCATCGCGTTCCAGATGCTGCGCGCTTCGTTGAAACCGGCGTCATCGGGCAGCAATAGCTGGCCCCGCGTCGCGGCCTTTAATTCTTCAATGGCATTGCTGGACACACTCACCATGGCACACCTCCAGACACAGTAGGACACTTCTCAGAACACTATTCAGCTGACCAAAGCAAAATGAACCGTTCTGAAAAGACTTTGTTTGCGTCCAGTAAACGGGCCTGTTTCCTTAAGTCAAACGTAGGTAAACCCGCGTTTTCGCTGCATGCCGCGCGAAAGCTGCTGCGATGGGCTTCTGCGCGCGACGGCGGCGATGGCGGCTCAAGCGCGCGCACGCGATGGTGGGAACGCTTCGGGAAAAGACCGGGTGGGGAAGTGTTGGGTGAGCGACGTCGTGGTGGCTGCGCGACGACACCCCGGTGCCGGAAGGCGCGATCTTTGCGGCCTGCTTGCAGCGTGTTTGCGTCTGCGTTTGCGTCTGCGTTTGCGTCTTACACATCCATCGCCGAGTCGCATCGCACGCGTATGTCGAACAGCAGCGCGATATCGGTGAGGGCGTACAGCAGTGGGAACGAGTTCAGCTCGGAGTAAGGCAAGGCGAGGTTGAAGCCGGTGGAAAACGAGTTGTACGTAGAAGACACTTTGAGCGCCGATGGCTTGCGCGGCACGTCGAAGACGAGATCGACCGTGTAGCCGCCACCGCCTCGCGCGGGCACCCACACCATGCAACGGATGCCGACCAGATGGCCGAGGGGGAAGCGAAAGCTCTCGCTGTCGTGACGCAGTCCGCCCCACACCGCGTCACGCGAGCGGAACGCCGCGCTCAGCAGCGCGCGCGAACCGTTCTTGAAGTGCGCGAAGGCGGGAGCCGTCAGCAGTTCATCGAGGCTGACCATCGCGGCCGCTGTGCCGTCCTCGCCGACCTCGATGTCCAGATACGAGCCGATCGCATGCTTGAAACCCTCATACAGCTGCTTGTGCAAACGAGCCGTGACGTTGGGTTCGCGCGTGGCGTCGCTCAGCGCAAACCAGACGCGTTCGACGCAGGCCGCCTCGCCGATATGGCCGGGCAGCAATTGCTCGTTGTCGCGGTCATCGAAGGAACGGCGGCCAATCGGATAAGGTAATTCGTCGACCGGCAGGTAGCGGTCGGTCGGCCGCCATGCCCGCACGCTAGTGTCGACGGTAGCCGGCGCGGCCGGTGTCGCGAGCGATGCCGCCAGCGCCGGGGTATCCGCCGACGGCTCCGTGCTCGCAGCCGGGTCGGTTGCCGCAACAGCGGCTTGCTGGCGCATCGCTTTTCCACCGAGCCAGGAGACGAGCACGTATTCGGCGACCAGTGTCCCCACGCCGCAGAGCAGTCCGATCAATAGTCCAAAGTGGGCTTTGACCAGCAAGATGACAACTACAGGAATCGCAAGAAAGTAAAACACGGTATTCCCCGTTTGAAAAATCCGGCCGCATTCGTGATGCGCCAGTTTCTCCCCTGATGAATCCTGCAGCCCCAGGATGCCACTGCGTGCAATTGCATCAAGACAGGCTTCAACGAAACCGCGCTGTACTACGCGTTGCCCACGGCCTCGATCGTCATATCGAGCAGCGCCCGCAGCCGTCCCAGCCCTCGCAGGTCGCGGTGATAGCCGAACCAGACGTCGCGGCCCGGCGGCGCTTCGTCCAGTTCGATGCGCGCAAGTCCGGGCGTGCTGTCGCCGAGCGGGCACGGCAGCACCGCGAGGCCCGCGCCTTCCGCGCACATGCGTGCCTGCGCGCCGCGATTGTTGCTGCCGAAGGCGACGCGCGCTTGCGGCAGCATTCGCTTGACCCAGACGACGTCGGGCAGTGAGCCGAACGCGCTGTCCATGCCGATGAGCGTCTGACCGGCGCCGTCGCCTTCACCCGTGTATGCCGCCGCCAGATCGGCGCGGCCGTACAGCGCGTAGTCGATGTGCATCAGCTTGCGCTGGATGACATCCGCCTCGTCGAAAGGCGTGATCCGAAATACCAGATCGGCCTCGCGACGCGCCAGATTGTAGCGGCGCGAATCGGTGACGAGTTCGATCGACACCTCGCGATGTCTTTCAAGAAACCGCGCGAACACCGGTGTCAGCACATGAACGCCGAACCAGTCCGACGACGAAACCCGTAGCGCTCCGGTGAGTTGCTGTTCCTTGCCGCTCAGCGCGCGGCTGAAACCCAGCGCTTCTTCTTCCATGCGCTCGGCGTAAAGCATGACCGCGCGGCCCTCGTCGGTCAGCACGAAGCCGTCGCGGGTGCGTTGAAACAGCGTGTGACCGACGGCCGACTCCAGCGCGCGCAGGCGCCGTCCCATGGTCGGCTGGGTCTGTCCGGCGAGCCTGGCAGCCGCGCCGAGCGTGCCGCCGCGAGCGATTGCCAGAAAGATACGGACATCGCCCCAGTCCAGTTTCGAGCCATTCATTTTCGTTTGCGTGCTGTGCAGAAGTGTCGATTTACGTACCTTTTCGCATGGACGATTATGCACGTATCGACTCGTTCGCAGTCGACACCGCAGCCAACATCCCAGGAAGCCATCATGTCCATGCAAGCCCTCGTTCTGAAGCAATACAGCGGTCCGCTTGAACTCACCGAACTGCCGCGGCCCGAGCCGGCGCGCGGCGAAGTGCTGGTGCGCATCGCCGCGAGCGGCCTGAATCCGCTCGACACCAAGATTCGCGCCGGCGCTGCCGGGCACGCCAGACATCCGCTGCCGCTGGTGCTGGGGATCGACATGGCGGGCGTCGTCGAGGCGGTAGGCACCGGCGTCAGCGCGTTCAAAGCAGGCGATCAGGTATACGGAATGACCGGTGGCGTCGGCGGCATGCAGGGTTCGCTCGCGCAATATGCAGCCGTCGATGCAGACCTGCTGGCGTTGAAGCCGTCGAATCTGTCGATGCGCGAGGCCGCTGCGCTGCCGCTCGCTTTCATCACGGTGTACTCGGGCATCGTCGATCGCGCGCGCTTGCAGCCCGGGCAAACCGTGCTCGTGCACGGCGGCGCGGGCGGTGTCGGCTATGTGTCGGCACAATTGGCGAGCGCGCTCGGCGCGACTGTCTTCGCGACGGTCAGCGAACGCGACCGCAGCGTGATCGAGGCGCTGGGCGCTACGCCGATCGATTACCGGGCGCAGTCGGTCGAGCAGTATGTGGCGTCGGCGACGCGAGGTGTGGGCTTTGACCTGGTCGTCGATACGGTGGGCGGGGTGACGCTGGATGCTTCGTTCGCCGCGGTCAGGCACTTCGGCCATGTGGTGAGCGCGCTCGGTTGGGGCACGCATGCGCTGGCGCCGCTGTCGTTTCGGGAAGCCACGTATTCGGGCGTATTCACGCTTCATGCGCTGCTGTCCGGCGAAGGCCGCGCGCATCACGGCGAGATGCTGCGGGTGGCGACGCGGCTGGCGGAGGAAGGCAAGCTCGCGCCTCGCCTCGACGCGCGCCGCTTCGATCTGGGTTCGGCGCAGCTTGCTTATGATGCGCTGACCGACGGCAGCGCCCGCGGCAAGATCGTGGTCGAGGTGGCTTGAGCGGGGCGGGACTGTTTGAGCTGAGCTGAGCGGCGCGCTGTCCCGCTGGCGCTTAATCGGCCCTCGCCGCGTAGAACCCCAGTTGTCGCAACACGCCTTCGCACGCCTTGTTCGAAGTGCCAGGCAATCTGCTGTCACGTCATTTCGACGCAAGCCTAACCTTCGCCCACATTTTGCTCTTATGGGAGGCGGTGCCGGTGGCGCGTCGATCGCATTGTTGCTGCCGCTGGCGCACTTCAACAGTCCCGCGGTGATGTTCGGTTTGCTGTCGCTGGCGGCGCTGCTGCTTTTCTCGGCGCACCCGGCTCCGACGGTCCGGTTCTGATCGATTACCGCGTGCCGATTGGTTCCCACTCGCCGCGGTCTTTCTATTCAGCGATGCATCGAATTTCGTCAATGGACATATTTTGTATGTCGGTGGCGGCGTAATTGCGGCGCGTTGATTCGAGCGCCGTATTCAGCGTAATACTGACAGGCCAAGGGCAATTGGATGGCAGTGTAAACCCGCTCGGTTTGCACTGTCTGTGTGATTGCCCTCACTCCCGTCCTTCTAATCTCTCCCCTATGTTCGGATAAACGCTTATGTGAAGCATTCGAACGCTTCATCGTCGTTTCGCCGCCTATTTCCCACTTCGAAAACAGACCCCGGTCGCGCCTTCATGCGGCTTCTGCGCCACGGCTCGGCCCCAAAGAACGACCGCTTGATTCCTATGCCGAGGCGGGCTGAATGTTAAATAAAAAGAATCATTCGGACTACATGATCAAAGAAAAAATGTAGCGGTTTTCAAGATCGAGAAATGACGATATTTGACGAATCGACTACGAATTTAATTGAAAAAAGGTTGGCGATATCGCTTTGCGTGGGGTAACGCACGGTCGGTGAGTTGAGCCCCGCATAACGTGAACTTCCATCAAGTCCTGCTGTGATCTTTCCACGACTTTGTTCGCGCACAGCCAACGGTTTCTCTCGGGGCATATCAAATCGGACCGGGATTTCCGCGAGAAAGATGCCGGGCGCTACGCGATTTTCGAGTGGCGCGAAGCACTGGTGAACAGGTTCTGACGTTTCATTTTCGACGGTGGACAGAGATTCGCTGGCTATATGAATCTGACTTTGGGATATGGTTAGGAGACAGAAATGAAAAAGTGCAACGGGGAAACAAGGGCATTGGGGACACGCAAGGCGGTCCTGGCAGTTGCCGTGAGTCTGTATGCTGCGATGGCTGGTGCTCAAACCAATCCGGCGACACCTGTCGCGCCGTCGACCGACTCGGCGAGGCTAACGCTGACGCAAGCTTTGCCGGCCGATTGTCCGATAGTCGACACGATTGGTTGCAAGCGCGAATACGACGGTTTGGTGGCGGCCGACGGGACTGGGATGACTGCGGCCATTGGCTCGACATCGGCGGCCGGTTCACAGAACGGCAACGGGAACGGAAAGGGGAACGGGACTTCGTCGGACGGCGCGGGCGATAGCGTTGCGGGGAATGGGACTGCGTCGGGGCCGGGAGAGTTTGGGGCGGGGAGTTCCGGTAGTGGCCGCAGTGGCAATGGGGGGACGGGGTCGGCTGGTGGTGGTACTGCTACTGGCGGCGGTAGCGCTGGTACGGGCGGGAAGGGCGCTGGTGGCGCAGGCGGAACAGGTACGGGCGGGAAGGGCGCTGGTGGCGCAGGCGGAACAGGTACGGGCGGGACGGGCGCTGGTGGCGCAGGCGGAACAGGTACGGGCGGGACGGGCGCTGGTGGAACGGGTACCGGAGGCAACGGCGGCACGGGAGGTAACGGCGGTCAGGGTAACGGAGGCCAGAGCGGCGGAGGCCAGGGCAGCGGCGGTCACGGCAACGGCGGTCAGGGCAGCGGAGGTCAGGGCAGCGGAGGTCAGGGCAGCGGCGGCCAGGGCAGCGGCGGTCAGGGCAGCGGCGGTCAGGGCAGCGGCGGTCACGGCAACGGAGGTCAGGGCAGCGGAGGTCAGGGCAGCGGCGGCCAGGGCAGCGGCGGTCAGGGCAGCGGAGGCCAAGGCAGCGGAGGCGAGGGCAGCGGAGGTCACGGCAGCGGCGGTCACGGCAGCGGCGGCCAGGGCAGCGGCGGTCAGGGCAGCGGCGGTCACGGCAGCGGCGGTCACGGCAGCGGCGGTCAGGGCAGCGGAGGCCAGGGCAGCGGCGGTCACGGCAGCGGAGGCGAGGGTAACGGCGGTCACGGCAGCGGGGGCCAGGGCAGCGGCGGCCAGGGCAGCGGGGGCCAGGGCAGCGGCGGTCAGGGCAACGGCGGCCAGGGTGACGGCGGTCACGGCAACGGCGGTCAGGGCAGCGGAGGCCAGGGCAGCGGCGGCCAGGGTAACGGCGGTCACGGCAGCGGAGGCGAGGGCAACGGCGGTCAGGGCAACGGAGGCCAGGGCAACGGAGGCCAAGGCAACGGCGGTGGTCACGGCCACTGACGCGGCGAATTTCGTTCAGCGCGCGGCGGTCGGCGAAACGGCCTCTCGCGCAGACGCCCTCGCCTTGGAGACATGAGCGGACACCAGGACGGCCGTTCTTTGTCACGCGCATGTATCCAACACAAAGCACAAAAGCACAAAAAGCAAGCCGCAAAAAATCCCCTTGACAGATATGCCTTCGAATCAAAGGCAATCTCGTCGAGGGGATTACTCAAGACCTCTCACATTCCAACCACCACCCGGCAAAGCGCTCAGGCAACCCTCGCCGCTCCACCTGGATTCCCCGCTCCTGCTCTACCCAAAAACTTTCTCCCCGGCAGCGTTGTCACCCTTACGCGCGCCACCGCTAAAACGCGTTCGTATCTTCGCATTGGCACATGGAGCACCGGCCGTGTTTAAAATGTCGTGGCTTCGCGCGCGCTGATGTTCGACAAACGCTCGCTCGCGTACCGCAACGGCCCATTCATAACGGAGTTCGCGTTGAATCACAAACAGGCGTCGTTCCCGCAAACGTCATTGCGAATCGCGGCGGCGCAAGCGCAGCCGGTATCCGGCGACGTATCGGCAAACCTGGCCAGAACGGTCGAACTAACCGGCGTCGCCGCTGATCGCGGCGCGAAACTGGTGGTGTTTCCGGAGAAATTCCTGAGCGGCTACGAGCCCGACCTGATTGCCGGCGACCCAGCGAAATATGCGTTCGACGCACACGATGCGCGGCTCGATCCGATCTGTGAAGTCTGCCGCCAGCGCGAAATCGCGGTAGTGGTCGGCGCGGCGACGCGTACCGTTGACGGCCTTTATATTTCTTCGCTGGTGTTCAGCCGTTCCGGCGAGCGCATCGAGCCGTATCACAAGCAATATCTCTATAGCGGCGAGACGCGGATTTATCGGCCGGGAACGCAAGGCGCCATGCTGGAGATCGACGGCTGGCGGCTCGCGCTCGGCGTCTGCTACGACTCGGGTTTTCCGGAACACGCGCGCCTTGCGGCAACCCACGGTGCCCACGCTTATCTGGTGAGCGCGCTCTTCAGCGTGAACACCGGCTACCACCAGTCGCGCATCTGGTTTCCCGCGCGTGCTTTCGACAACACCATGTATGTGCTGATGTCGAATCACGTCGGCACGACGGGCGGCTGGGAGACGTGCGGCGCGAGCGCAATCTGGAGCCCGTATGGCGACGTGGTGGCGCAGGCAAGCCGTGATCGCGCAGAGGTGATTTCGGCGCTACTCGATCCAGCGGTTCTAGCCGATGTCCGCGAGCGTGAGACGGTGCTCGCGGATTTCAACGCGCGCGGTGACGAGAGGCCGGGTGCCTACGTGGTGCGTCGTCTGGACTAGACATAGCTGCCATGGTCACCGCTGCCAGATTTAACGCGCTGGTCGCAAGCCGATCTGCCGCATGCTATCCGCTACAATGATGCGCACTACCCACCTGGAGACTCGCTTTGAAATCTATTGTCGCTCTGGTCGCCGCGGCTGTTCTTTCTTCAACGGCGATGGCCGCTGCACCCACTACCGAAACGCTCCCGTCCGGCGTAGTCGTTCAGCATATTACGCAGGGCACGGGTGCCCAGCCGACGGCTGACGATGTCGTGAAGGTCAACTACCGCGGCACGCTCGCCAACGGCACGGAGTTCGACAGTTCCGCGAAGCACGGCGGTCCGGCAACCTTTCCACTCGGACGAGTGATTCCTTGCTGGACGCAAGGCGTGCAAAAAATGAAGGTCGGCGGCAAGGCCAAGCTGACCTGCCCGGCGGCCACCGCCTACGGTGAGCGCGGTGTCGGCCCGATTCCACCGAACAGCGACCTGACGTTTGAAGTCGAACTGGTCGGCATCGTCAAGTAATGCCGCGTCAGCTTCGTTAAGATCAAGCCCTTCTTCGGACACCGAAGCGGGGCTTTTTCTTTTAGGGACATTGGATGTGCCCACAGCAGTTTATCTGCGATGAAGCTTGAGGAGACGGGGTGTCTCACTCATGCCGATCGTGGTCAATAGCACATGTATTTTGCTGCGAATAAGCTTGCGCCGTTCTGGACTTGCGCCTTCTCTCCAGCGGTCGAGTTTCATTGAGTGATCCTTTCCGCTGGAGCGCGGCGGCAGTGAAGATCGGAATTGGAGAGTAATGCGACAAGAGGATGCCCGCTTGCATTGCGAGTGGCTTGTCGATTAAACAAAGCATACAGGACTCGCCAAACAGCAATAACAACAACCTGATTTAGCTTCTGCGTCTCCAGATGCGCGAAGCCGGCGGCGCGAACTATGTCGATGGTGACGAAATGCCCCCGCGCGCCGCGGCACGGCAGGTCTTCAAGGAGCGAGTGGACGAGGTCTTTTTTCAAGTCCGGCTGTTCTCGGTCGTTTACTTTCTACTCATGTGCGAACGTGGCACGAACCGCTTCGCGCACTCGAGAAGACCCGCCGCTATTCGCCGCACGTCAGGAGCGCCTGTCATGAACATCGACTTTCACTATGGGGTCGTCTATATCGTCGCTCGCATCGGCGGGATGACGGCCTGCGAAGCGCTCACGGTGGCGCACGCGTGCCAGTATGTCGACGATGCGACGACCCACGGAATACTGCGCTTCTCAGGCGGCGAGACCTTTGAACGTTTTGCCACCGCGCACAAGCTTTTCGACTATTCCAACACCGAGAACGACCAGAATAGGCTGGTGTGGACGCCATTCCATTTTCTGCCTGCCGGCGAAGGGGAAACCCTGGAAGATAGGGCGGTGTGCCGGGCGGATAGTGCGATCGCGCGCGAGATCGTTCGACGGGCGATCCGGCAGAAAGGGACCGATACGGCGTTGCATCGGTTGGGTGTGACGCTTCACACCTACGTCGATACCTGGGCGCATCAAGGGTTCGCCGGTATCGAAAGCCGGATGAACCGGATCCGTCTGCTGGAGGCCGAGGATTGCACGCCGGAAAACTGGCTTGCGCACCTTACCCGCGCCACGCGCCATCTGATCGACCGAATCGAGTCCGATGTACTGACAGCTGCGCTGCCAGTCGGCCACGGCGCCGCATTGCACTTTCCCGACCAGCCGTGGGCGATATGGAATTACATCGATGGCAGAGGCGTGCGTGTCGAAAGGCACAATCTGCCGGCGTTCGTGCAAGCGGCGGAGATGACTTGCCGCGCGGTTCGCGCTTATGTTGCAGGACGGGAAGATTTCGAATTTCAGCCCGGCATGCCGGATAACGTGAAAGAGGCGCTCACCGAACTTCTCGCTACCAATCGGAACATGGACGACAACAAGCGCTTGCAAACCATTTGCGATGCGGTAAAAGCCGGCGCCATTCCCGGCTTGCGCGAGTCCATTCCGGACTATGTGGCCAAAGGTTTTGACTCCTGGAAGTTCAAGGCGACGGGTTTGCAATCCGACGATGATGGTGTGGACCGCCCGCAGTGGACTGAAGATTTCGAGAGAAGCGACTACCGGCGCTTTCACGATGCCGTCAAAGAGCACCGTTTCGTGACGACACAGGAAATCCTGCCGGCTCATGGACTGCGGATCGCGTAGATGAGCCGACTCCGAGGTGGGAATAAGCCGGCAATAAACCGGCAATAAGCGCCGGCCTGGCTGGTTATTGCGCCCGGGCTGCCTGACGCTGGGCAGCCTGTTCTTCCGCATGTTTCCTAGCCATGTGTCTTCCCACCAGGCACCCGCCTACCGCGCCCACTACCGCGTGATGCCCCGCATAGTGCCCCGCGACCCCGCCGACGACCGCGCCCTTGACGCAGCCGGCAGCATTCGCCGTGCCGATGGTGGCCGAGGCGGCGGAGGTGAGTGCGGCCGTCGTGAGGGCGGCCTTGATAAAGCTAGCTTTCATCTGAATGTACCGTGCTGTCGAGTTTGTCGAAGATGGCGCGTTAGGGCGTCATTTCAATAGCCGCCCCAGCGGCCGCGCTCATGCCATTCATGCTCGCGCCATTGTTCGCGGCGCCATTCGTGTTCGCGCCATTCGCGACGCTCGCGCCACTCGCGGGCTCTCCAATCGCCGTCGCCATCGCCGCCATACGCGACCGTTACCGGAGCCGCTCCGTAAGCAACCGGCGGTGCAACATAAACGGGCGGGGGCGGTGCATAAACGTCGACCGGAATGCCGACTCCGATGTCCACATTCACGTGCGCCGACGCCACCGACGATGCCGCCAGAACTGCCAGACCAAGTGCCGCGCCAACGATCTTCTTGTTCATTTCCCTTCTCCTTGCACATTTGCCGGTTACTGCGCCGGTTACTGGTTTGCCGCTGATTTGCTGCTGGGTACGGTTCGGAGTGTAGGAGGGCAATGCGGACACAGGTGAAACAGCTCTGCGAGATTGGTAACGCGTCGTTACCAGGATTTTGGCCAGGATTAAAGCCGTGCCTGGCCGGCAACGGCAAAGCCTGGTTATCAGGTTCGCCTTTTTAACACCGACTGGCGCGCAATTCCACTCGCGCGACAAAAAAATAGCCGGACAGGCTTTGAATCTCCGGATGCTTGCCTATAGTAGAAGCGACTATTGCCGCAATGCACAGTGGCCGGGCTTCTCTTGATAGGTACGACGGGGAAACAAACATGATGCCGACGAACGCTGTGATTTATCGAACCCAGACTTGCACGCCGGAGTCGTTACGAACGCTTGCCGGCTACCTCGAACTGGCGCTCGACGAAGGCGAAAGCGTGGTTCTGATGCGCATCGGCACAAACGTGCGCAGCGTTTATGTCGGCGATCCGTCCGGTACATTTGAAGATTTGACGGATCACGGCGTAGTGGCCGCCTTTCAGGCGGACGAGATGCTGGCGTTGACGCAGTTGGGGTTGAACCGGATAACCGCGGACGATCAGCAGTACCGGTTCATGCGCAGCGTGAGGTACATTGCCGACCGCCAGGTCGTCGTTTTTACGCCGACGTAAGTGGCTGGCCAGTACATGGAGAGGCAAAAGAGTGTGGCTTTTTGAGCAGTGGCCCTGAAAGGTTCGTACTCCACTGGAAGCATCATTACATCAAACCGCTCTCTTTGGAGTTGAATGGATCTGCCT
This sequence comes from Paraburkholderia sp. FW306-02-B, assembly GCF_058782725.1. NCBI lineage: Bacteria > Pseudomonadati > Pseudomonadota > Betaproteobacteria > Burkholderiales > Burkholderiaceae > Paraburkholderia > Paraburkholderia sp. FW306-02-B. Next base: position 2,153,517 of record NZ_JBYSXZ010000002.1, on the reverse strand, counting down.
TTCTCACGCCAATCGTGGCATAGTTCGGTCGATTACCACATAAGGAGCAATCAAATGCCCACGTTAGAGCAAATCCAGGCCAAGCTTAAGAAGCTCCAGGCGCAAGCTGACGTCCTTATCGCCAGGAAAGCACAACTCGCGGTCGACCAGATTCGCGAACTGATGATCAAGCATGGTCTGACTACTGCGGATATCGAAGCAAAGGCCAAGGCGAAACGCGCGGCGAATGCGTTGCACGCCCGCGCTGCGAATGGCAAGGCAAAAGCCGGCGCCAGTGCAAACGTCAAGAAGGTGGCCAAGTATCGTGACGACAAAACCGGCGCGACGTGGACCGGTCACGGGCGAGCACCGGGCTGGATTGCCGGCGTGAAAGACCGGACTCAATTTCTGGTCGCGGGCGCGAGCGAACTGAAGTCCGTGGCCAAGGCTGCGGTAACGCACGCCGCCGGTCGCAAAGGGCAACCTAAAGGCGCACAGCCGCCGAAGTACCTCAACCCGAAGACCGGCGCCACCTGGAGTGGACGTGGTCCTGCGCCGGCATGGCTCGCGGCAGTCAGAGACCGCAGCAGGTTCCTGATCGACAGCGCCGCAGCAGTGACCGGTGGCACGGTCGGCAAGAAGGCGGCAGCCAAAAAAGTAGTGGCGGCGAAAAAGACCGCGGCTTCTAAAACGGCGCCGAAGAAAACCAGTGCGGCGGCCAAAAAAGTAGCGGCAAAGAAAGGCACCGCAAAACCTGCTGCAAAGAAGACTGCAACGAACCGCACGGCGGCAAGAAAAGCACCGGGCCGCAAGGCAGGCAGTAAAGGCAAAGCCGGCGTAACGGCCACGACGGCAGCGCCGGCAACGTCGGCGGTGCAAGCGAGCGCGTGAGTGCAGGAGTAGCGAAGTAGATGACTAGCACGCTCGACTCAAACCAGCAGGAGGACCAGGTCGTCCTGCTGGACGCTGTTCCGCATCCGGCAGCCGATGCTGCCGAGCCGTTCATTGTCGCCAGCGACCGGCGAGTGATTGTGTCGTATCCGATTGCGGAATCCGACTTCGAACGGTTCGGCCCATTCGATTCCGACGACGACCCGTTCTGCGCGGTTCTATTTCCGGACGCGGTTTTTCATCGACTCGGGCCACCCGGCGGCGACGATCTCGACATTCATCCGCTTGCACCACACGGTTTGAATGCGTATTCGGTTCACGAAGTGACGAATTCGTCGCTTGCCGCGGAGATTTCGGCCGTCACCTCTCCAGAGCCCACGCGGCGCCATTTCGTGATCACGTTTCAGGACTCGACGTTCGAATGCGTGGCCTCGGACTACGCGGTGGTCGGCGTATTTGGCGCGGGTGAAATTGCCAGCCGGGAAGCGTTCTCGCTGGTCCGGTAGCGCCGTTCATCGTTACCGGACCTTTCTCGCGTGATTACATCGCCCGAAAGCTTTTGCATTATTTCGGGCGAACTATGCAATCCGCACGCAATGACCGTGCAACTCAATGCGGCTTGCACGGAATGACGAATTTCCAAATCGATGCTGAATGAATGCTCAAGGATTTTTTTGGGAATTGTTTTTGAAATGTGTTAAAAAATATTCCGTGGCCGTATATTGACATCTAGTCTTCACGCAGTGGTGACAGACTGCGGTCAACGAATGGCGTGCAACAGAGTTCAAAACAACGCTTTCGAATACATATATAAGAAATATCACGAGGCATCGAACGCTCGAGCGCGGCGGGTCTGAATTCAGGCGCGTGGCGTGAAGAGCCGGCACGTATCACATCGAGTGACGCGTGCCTCGGTGCAGCAGCGGTCGTCGCGGATCGGATTTGCCGGCGCGTAGGCAAATCGCATGGGCCTGATCCCCGGCAGTACGGCCGCAAGGCGTCCGCATTGGCGGGCGCGGTATCGGTACGCATTTGCTTCGCGCAAGTGCATGCGAATACGCCATGCCCATCGAAAAACTCCTTGTTCCGCTACCGGCGGGCCTGAAAGTCTACGTTGAACGTCACGTATTCGATCCGGCCTTCGAGAGTGTCATTCTGATCAACGGCGCGCTTGCTACCACTGCGTCGTTCGGACAGACAATCAAATACCTCGGCGAACGCTATAACCCAATTTGTTTCGATTTACCTTATGCAGGGCAATCGAAAGCTCATAACGTTTGCGACTTCGTTCTTACAAAAGACGATGAAGTCGACATTCTTCTGCATCTAATAGGCGTATTCGAACCGAGTTTCCTGTTGTCGGTGTCGTGGGGCGGGGTGGCGTCGCTGCTGGCGTTGTCACGGGCGCGCACCAGCGTCAGGCGCGCAGTGATTGCATCATTCTCGCCGCGGCTCAACGAAGCGATGACCGCCTACGTGACTGCCGCGCGCGACCACATCGCCGCCGGCGAAAATCTGCAGGCCGCGCAACTGCTCAACGATACCGTGGGCCGTCATTTGCCGCGCATCATGAAGCTCTACAACTATCGCTATCTGTCCACGCTGCCGCGCGAAGAGCAGGACCAGGTGGCGTTCCACGTCGACCAGATTCTCGCGATTCGCCCTGAGCATTATCTGCACGAATTCCGCAACATCGACTGCGGGCTGAAATTCATCAACGGCGAACTCGACGAATACACCACGCCGGAGGACGTCCGCTCGCTCAGTTCGCATCTGAAGCGCGCGGAGTTCACCACGATCGAGCAAGCCGGTCACTTTCTGGATCTCGAAGGCCGGCCCGCGCTGCGGCAGGTTCGCACGGCGATTCTCGATTACTTCGGCGCCGCCCCGGTGCAGCAGTCAGGCCGCGCGCCCGTGAAGCGGTTGCGGTGGCGCAAGCGAACCTCGCCTCGGCGCAGGTCCAGCTCGACGCCGCGCGCGCGCTCGGCGGCAAGTTCCCGATCGAGGCCAGTCCTCCGGTGCTGCAGGCGGCCGCGCAACTGCGGCTTGCTTATCGAAATCTGCAACGTACGACGATTGTTTCTCCCGTCGACGGCACGGTCGGGCAACGTTCGGTGCAGATCGGTCAGCAGGTCGGCCCGGGGCTCGCGCTGATGTCGATCGTTCCGCTCGAACGTCTGTGGGTCGAGGCCAACTTCAAGGAAGGGCAGATTCGCAGCATGCGCGTGGGGCAGCCGGTGCGGATCGTCTCGGATGTGTATGGCTCGCAGGTGGTGTATCGCGGCCGCGTAGAAGGATTCTCGGCGGGCACCGGCAGCGCCTTTTCGATGCTGCCGTCGCAGAACGCGGCCGGTAACTGGATCAAGGTCGTGCAGCGCGTGCCGATCGTGATTTCGCTCGACCCCGCCGAACTCGCCGCGGATCCGCTGCGGCTTGGGTTGTCGATGCAGGTGTCTGTCGATACGCACGTGCGCAGCGGTCATCTGATCGGCAACGATACGTTGGTGGCGGCGCAAAGTACTCGCGTGCACGACAATGTCTCGCGTGAGGCCGATGCGTTGATTGCGAAGATCATCCGGGAAAACAGTGACCGTGGCGCTGACAATTAGAAGTTTGCGCGGCTGGATAGGTGCCGGTTCTTCGGCAGTATTTACCAGCGTTAGTTGCCGGGATCGATCACCGGTTTGTTTGGATCCGCCAGTGTTTTATAGGGTAGTTGCGCTGCATGCGGGTTGGTCGTCGTGTCGTCGATGACGCGCTCGACGTCCGCGGTTTTCGCGAGTTCGGCCAGGAACGTTGGCTTGTCGAATCCGGGTGCAACGCAACCCTGCACGTAAATGAAGCGACGTTGCAGCGTGAGCCACAGCGTCGACTGTTCGCGCCAATGGGTCGCGAAGTTGATGTTGGCGAGACGCCGCTGGACTGCCTCGGCGATTTCGACGTCGTAGAGGTATGCGTTCGATAAACGGCAACGGCCTTCCACCCAGCAGCTGTTGCCGCGCTCGATCCGGTAATGACTGTCGGCCAACCACTCCTGTTCGGTTTCGAGCGGACCTAAAGGCACCGGGCATCCGCCGATCGCTTTGGAGATCTGGAAGAAAGGGTCGTGGCCACGGTTGACGCGTGGGTCTTCGGCGTGGGCCTGGCAAGTGAGCGCGCAGATCAGCAGACTTGCCAGAGTGCGACGGATCGGATGTTTCATTCTTTCGTCTCCGGTTTTTGGGCGCTTGCTCCACGGGTTGAAGGCGGGGCAGCCGCCTTCGATCATGACCTCATTGGCCCTTGCGTCGATTCTCGACGGCGAACTTGATCAACTCGGCCTGGCCTTCGATATCGAGCTTGCGCTTCAGATTCAGCCGGTGTGTCTCCACGGTGCGCACAGACAGGTCGTTGCGTTGAGCGATCTGTTTGCTCGATAGACCTTCCGCGAGTGCATCGAGGATATCGCGTTCGCGCGGGGTGAGCCGTTCAATCGGCGATTGCGTCGCCGACGCCTGAATCAGGCGCGCGCCCAGGCCCGCGCTGAAAAACGTCTTGCCTTCGAGCACCGCGCCGATCGCCTGGATGATCTCGGTCGCGGGAGAGTCCTTCAGCACGTAGCCACTGGCTCCCGCGCGTACCGCCTGGGTCACGTACTCGAGGTTGTCGTGCATCGACAGCATCAGCACGCGAATCGCCGGGAAGCGTTCATGAAACATGCCGGCTAGCGCGATGCCGTTCATGCCGTTCATCCCGACATCCATCAGCACCAGATGAGGTTCGTGGCTGGCGGCGAGCGCGAGCGCTTCCTGCGCATTGCCCGCTTCGCCGACGATCTCGATGTTGCGCACCGCTTCGAGCCGGGCCCGCAAGCCGTCGCGCACGAGCGGATGATCGTCGATCAGGACCAGACGTGCGATGGCGGATGAGGTGTCGTTCATAGTCAGTTTCCCTGCAAGGCCGGCAAATGAGGCGCGTGCGCTCCCAATGGTACGCGCGCGGTCACGATCGTATGGCCGGTTTGCGAATTGAGCGACAGCTTGCCGCCCAGCGCGTCCAGCCGCTCGCGCATATTGCGTAGTCCGACACCGGCGCGTGGGCCGACGAACGCATGTGCCACGTCGAAACCGCGCCCGTTGTCGGAGATCGACAGCGTGACGGCATCGTTCGATACTTCGAGCGACAGTGCCGCGTTCGATGCTTGTGCGTGCCGCACGATATTCGTCAGCGCTTCCTGCGCAATGCGGAACAGCGCGGTGTTGACCGCTTCCGGCAAAGCCGCGGCGTTCGTGTGCGTGATCTGCGTGAAGCCGATCGCGATACCCGACTCGTCGCTCAGTTCTCGCGTGAGTTGTTCCAGCGCGGCCGCTACGCCGAGGTCGTCGAGCATCGACGGACGCAGCGCGTGGGAAATGCGGCGTACTTCGCGCAGCGTGTCGCCGAGCCGCGCGAGGCTGGTCGAGAGCGCGGCTTCCGCTGCGGGCACGTGCGTCTCGCTGCGTTCGAAGCGCGCCAGCGCCGATTCGAGCAGCAGCTTGGCCGACACCATCATCTGACTGATACCGTCGTGCAGTTCACGCGAAAGCCGCGCGCGTTCGTGTTCCTGCGACTCGACCACCTGCTGCGCGAGCCGTTTCAATTTTGCGTCGGCGCTGCGGTATTCGGTGACGTTGAGCACCAGCGCGCATAAGGCGATCACGGCGAGTCCGGCCAGTGCGATCGCGTCGATCCACTTCATTGTGCGATCGATGTTCGCCGCCGCGCCCTGGTCGATGTGCGCGAGCGTCGTATCCACGTCGTCCAGATAGATGCCGGTGCCGATCATCCAGCCCCATCGTTCGAGCGGCACCACATAGCCGAGTTTCGAGGCGAGCTTGCCCGTCGACGGACGATGCCAGACGTAACGCACATAGCCGCCGCCGCGCGAGGCGGCGGCGAGCAGTTGTTGAATCGTCGGCGTGCCTTGCGGATCGCGCAGCGCCCACAGATCGCGTCCGACCAGATCGGGCTCACGCGGATGCATCAGCGAACGGCCATGCATGTCGTAGACGAAGAAGTAGCCGTCCTGGCCGAAATCCATTTTCTCCAGGATGTCGAGCGCGCGGGTGCGCAGCGTCGCATCGTCGCGCGCATTGTCGCGTCCGGCGTTGTAGAGCGGCGCGATCGCGGTGGTCGCGAGCTCGACGTAGTGCTTGAGCTCGATTTCCTTGCTGGCCATGTATGCGGCCTGCGTCGTGGCGTGCTGCGTTTCGGCGAGCGCCGTGGCTTCGTGGCGCACGCCGATTTCGATGCTGGCGATGGCGGCCAGAAAGGGCACGATAGCCAGCAGGAAGATCTTCGCTTTGAGTTTCATCGTTGAAAAGACGGCCGACGGGCTACGTAGTATTGCGTAGCCGGCTTACGTAGTTGCGCGCTTGTGAGGACGCTCACGAAGGCGAATACTACATCCCCACGGCGTGCCGCGCCTTTCGGCCGGGCGCGCCTTCTTGCGCACAGTCGCGAATCCGGGCCGGCCCGGCATATTTATAAAATCAGCAGGAGACACATGAACCTCGTTTCAAGCTTAGTCCGCGCACCGTCGCAAGGGGGAGCGTTCACCTTCGCTGCTCTGGTGGCGTGCCTGCGAGCCGGCCATAACCCGCGGTGTCTTTCCGCATTCGTCTGAACGTTCGATCGACGAATTGGATAAGCCGTCGCGCCAATCCATTCTCGCGCTGTGCAACAAGCAAACTCCGGTTTTTCCGCCTGATAGCAGGTAACCGGTTGTCCGCGTGCCGGACCACAAGTCATGTCACGCGGTTTCGATAATAGACTTAGGAGAAGTTCGTGGAGACCTCCCAACCGGCCGGCCGTTCATGGCTATGGCTTATCTTGCTGATTCCGTACATCGCGCTTTTGTGGCTGCCGTTCTATAACGATACGCGTCCCTCGTTTGCCGGCTTTCCGTTCTTCTACTGGTATCAGTTCTTGTGGGTGCCGTTGACCTCGCTACTGATTTACGTCGTGTATCGAGGTGTCAAATGAGCGATCTGAATCCTGTGAATCCGGTTGCGATGACCGTCTTTATCGCGTTCTTTGTTCTCGTCACCGTGATCGGTTTTTTTGCCGCGCGCTGGAAGCGGGGCGACCTGACGCAGTTGCATGAATGGGGCCTTGGCGGCCGCCAGTTCGGCACGGTGATTTCATGGTTCCTCGTGGGCGGCGACTTCTATACCGCCTATACCGTGATCGCGGTGCCCGCACTGGTGTACTCGGTGGGTGCGTATGGTTTCTTCGCATTGCCGTACACGATCATCGTCTACCCGTTCGTGTTCGCGGTGATGCCGAGGCTGTGGAAAGTCGCGAAGGAGAAGGACCACATCACGGCAGCCGACTACGTGCAGGGCGAATATGGCGGCAAGTGGTTTCCGGCTGCGGTTGCGCTGACCGGCATTGTCGCGACGATGCCGTATATCGCGCTGCAACTGGTGGGCATGCAGGTTGTGATCAAGGGCTTGGGCGTGAGTGGCGAAATGCCGTTGATCGTCGCCTTCGTGATTCTTGCGTTGTACACGTACGCCAGCGGCTTGCGGGCGCCGGCGATGATCGCGTTCGTGAAGGACATCATGATCTACATCGTCGTGATCGCGGCGGTGTGGCTGATTCCGTCGAAGCTCGGCGGTTATGCGCATGTGTTCGATGCGGCCGATACGTATTTCAAGGCCAAGGGTGGCGCGACGGGCATCATCCTGAAGCCGGCGCAATTTACCGCGTATGCGTCGCTTGCCTTGGGTTCGGCGCTGGCCGCGTTCATGTATCCGCATACGATGACGGCGGTGTTGTCTTCTTCGTCCGCGAGTACGGTGCGTAAGAATGCGATTTTCTTGCCGGCTTATACGTTGTTACTGGGGCTGATTGCGTTGCTTGGGTATATGGCGATTGCGGCCGGCGTGCATGTGAAGTCGGCGTCCGACATGGTGCCCGCGCTGTTCAACACGCTGTTCCCATCGTGGTTCGTCGGCTTTGCAGCTGCGGCGATCGCGATTAGCGCGTTGGTGCCCGCCGCGATCATGTCGATTGGGGCGGCCAATCTGTTCACGCGGAATTTGTGGCGTCCTCTCGTCTCGCCGGATATCACGCCCGCGGCGGAAGCTTCTACTGCGAAGATTGTTTCTCTGGTCGTCAAGTTTGGCGCGCTGTTGTTTATTGTGTTTTTGCCGACGCAGTATGCGATTGATTTGCAGTTGCTGGGTGGGGTTTGGATTTTGCAGATCTTTCCGGCGATTGTTTTTTCTCTCTATACGCGGCGGTTGAACACGCCGGGGTTGTTCATGGGGTGGCTTGTTGGGATTGTCATTGGGACTGGGATGGCTGTTTCGCAAGGGCTCAAGCCGGTGTTTGCCATGCATTTTGGCGACGCTGTCTATCCGGTTTATATCGGGTTGATTGCTCTTGTGGCTAATGTTGTTGTTAGTTTTGGTGTCTCGGTGTTGTCTTCTCGGAGAGTTATTGCCGCTGTTTGAGGTTTTTTTTGCCTGCGCGGCGCTTCTGGTTGTACGCCTGCGGCGGTGGCCTTTCCTTGCTTTGTTATTGGTTTATTAGCGTTCCCCCTGTGCGGGGGGGCACCTACTTTTCTTTGCCGCCGCAAAGAAAAGTAGGCAAAAGAAAGCGGCTCAAACCGCTAGTTCTTAAGCGGGTCCCCTGGCTTGGAGGAGGCAGTGGAGCATCTGGAATCGGTGTTCTCGCACACTTCGCGCTGGTGACAAGGCAGTCATTCTTCCGGCGGCGCTGCGCGCGCCGTGGCGGTAGTTCATCAAACCGCGCGCCGGTTTGGGCGCTCTGCGGTACTTCGCAAAGCCGCCTGCCTGTTTTGGGTGCCGTCGCGGTACTTCATCAAGCCGCCTGGCGGTTTGGGCGCCCGCGCCTGGTTCGGCGCGGTGGCTTGCCCTCCAAAACTTCGGTGCTTCGCCGAGTCAAAGTGGCTCGCACTTCCACAATTCAGCCCCTCGCCGAGGCGAAGCCGACAGCTCCCCCCAAATCAAAACGAAGCCCCGCGTTCCTGGCAGAGCGTTCCGGCGAGCACGTAGTGCGAGGCGGGAAGGATGACTGCCTTGTCACTAGCGCGGAGTGTGCGGGAACACCGATTCCAGATGCTCCACTACCTCCTCCAAGCCAGGGGGCCCGCTTAAAAACTAGCGGTTTGAGCCGCTTTCTTTTGCCTACTTTTCTTTGCGGCAGGCAAAGAAAAGTAGGTGCCCCCCCGCACAGGGGGAACGCTAATAAACCAATATCAATTCAAGGAAAGGCAACGCCGTAGGCAAACAGAAGAAGAGAAAAAGCCACTACCGCAGGCGTACAGACAACAAGCGCTGCGCAAGACAAACAGCGCTGGGCAAGACAAACAGCGCTGCGCAAGGCACACAGAACAAGAAAAGACCAAAGCAAAACAAAAAACCATCTGCCGCACCGCGGCCCCCAGGCTAGCAATAGCTATCGACGCCAACCCCATCCCAGGCCAGAATGCCACTAACGTACAGAGCGGCGAGTGCACAACACTCGCCTACAACGACAGCGCCGGAGGTGCCACCCGCATGCTGAATCTGAAACGTGTTCCAGGCAACAACAAGCACAAGCCGACAGTCAAGGCCGCCCCCTGCATTGCCGGTCTATGCCTCCTGCTCGCATCGACCGCGGGCCACGCTCAGGAGTTCGCTCTGTTCGGCGGCGGCTCGCGCGCCGGCAACACGAACACCTACACCTGGGCAATCAACTATCAGGAAGGCCTGGGCCAGTACTTCGCCGCCAGCTTCACGTGGCTCAACGAAGGCCACATCCCAAATCATCACCGCGATGGCCAGATGATCCAGCTATGGGGTCATATTCCAGTAGGAAACCCGCAGTTCGTCCTGCAAGCGGGCATCGGTCCATACCGCTACTTCGATACGACCACGGCCGTGCAAGGGGGAAGCTATTCGGACACCCACGGCTGGGGCGTGGTCTATAGCGTGCGCGCCGCATACTACGCGTCGAATCAATGGATCACGCAACTCCAGTTGAACCGTGTGCATGTGCAACGCGGGCCGGACGCGACGAGCGTGATGTTCGGCGTCGGCTATCAACTGGACGCCCCGAACTCGCCCGGTCCGCGCGATTGGGCCAGCGGCAGCGCGCACAAAGTCACAAATAACGAAGTGGCGGTGTATGCCGGCGAAACCATCATCAACTCGACCAGCTCGCCAACCGCGCTAGGCGGCGCGATCGAGTACCGGCGCGGCCTCGCGAAGTACCTCGACGTCACGGTCGGCTATCTTCACGAAGGCAGCAGCAAGGTGGCGCGGCGCGACGGTTTCACCAGCCAGCTGTGGGCAACCCGCGCGTTTCTCAACGACAAGGTCACGCTGGCGCTCGGCGTCGGCGCGTACTATGCGATCAACGAATACGAGGGCAGTCTCACGCCAGGGCCAGGCGCCGGGAAGTTCTCCGGCCTCGTCACGATCGCGGGTTCATATCGTTTGACGGACCATTGGGACGGACGGATCGAATGGAATCGGGTCGTCACCCGCTATGACCGGGATTCGGATGTGATTTTTGCCGGCCTGGGATATCGGTGGTAAAAAAGCCGATACCATTTGGATCGCGCCCCAGAATAGCGAAAAAGCCCAGGCGAGCTTAGCTGCAAGCAGTCTTCGAAAACCGATCGTAAAGATCCACAAAAAAACCGGAGAAGAGCATGAAAGCCAGCACCATCGCCGAACGGGAGGCCCTTGGCCGTGCCGCCCGCGAGCGCTCGAAGCGTTCGAGCCACCGCACGGTAGGCGAACTGAAGCGCAACCCGATCGAGTTGCTCAAACAAAGCAGCGAGGGCCGTGTCGAAAACCTCGTGCCGTTGCGCTATGGGCGCATGGCCGTCTCGCCGTTCACCTTCTTTCGCGGCACCGCGATTCTGCAAGCCAACGATCTGAGCCAGGTTTCCGACACGGGCCTCACCATGCCGATCTGCGGCGACGGCCACCTGATGAATTTCGGCGGTTTCGCCACGCCTGAGCGCCAGCTCGTATTCGATTTGAATGACTTCGACGAAGCGGCGGTCGGTCCTTTCGAGTGGGACCTGAAACGTCTGACCGCGAGCCTCGTGGTCGCCGCGCGGCACATGGGTTTGAGCCGCGGCGCGGCGGAGAATCTGGTGATGACGGCCGTCACCGAATACCGCGATCGCATGGCGCAATATGCGCAATGCGGTGCGCTCGAACTCTGGTACGACCGCATCACCTTCGACCGGATGGCGGAAACCGCGCTGACCCCGGAGCGCCGCCGCACCGTGCGGCGCGGCCTGGAAAAGGCCGCGAACCGCACTCACGAAAGCTTGCTGGAGAAAATGGCCGAGCGCAACGGCGACCACTGGACGATCCGCGATGCACCGCCGGCACTGTTCCACGTGCTGGGCGCGAACACGCTATTCACGGCGGCAGAGGCCGAAGCGTACAAGGGCGCCAACTCGCGCAAGATGCTCGAACGCATGTGGGGCGACTACCTGAAGACGATGTCGCACGACCGGCGTGAGTTGCTGAGTCATTTCACCGTGCAGGATATCGTGTTCAAGGTGGTGGGCGTCGGCAGCGTGGGTACACGCTGTATGGTGGTGCTGAGCGTCGATCACATGGACAAGCCGCTGTTCCTGCAAATCAAGGAAGCGCGGCCATCGGTGATCGCGCAGCACTACAAGTCGCCGGCCGCCAAGCACGAAGGCGAACGCGTCGTGCAAGGGCAACGTATGCTGCAGGCCGCGAGCGACATCTTCCTCGGCTGGGCGAGCGGGCCGATGGGGCGGCATTTTTATTTCCGGCAACTGCGCGACATGAAACTGTCGGCGAACCTCGAGTTATTCGACACTGACCTGCTGGAAGGCTATGCACGGCTGTGCGGCTGGATCATGGCGCGCGCGCATGCGAAGGCGAGCGGCAAGGCCATCGAAGTCAGTTCGTACATTGGCCGCGGCGATCAGTTCGCGGAAGCGCTCGCCGGCTATGCCGCCGCCTATGCAGACCAGGTGGAAAGCGATTATGAAGTGTTCATGAAGGCCTGCCGCAGCGGCGTACTGCAGGCTCGCACGGAGGAAGACATGGCGGCGGATTTTCGCGTGTAGCGGTGATTTTTGCGCGGCTCGCAGCGTGCCGGGAGGCGAGTTGCAGCCGCAGACGCAGACGCTGTGTTCAGGTGTCGATACGCGCTTCACGCAGCGTGACGAAACGCAATTGCTGGCGGCGCGCCGCGTCGATCACACGCGGCAGGACCGCGAGTATCACTGGTTTGCCCTCGACGGTCAGAGCGGCATTGCCGTCGTGCAGCAGCAGGATATCGCGCGCGGCGAGGCCGTCGAGCAAGCGCGCGGCGACGACGTGCGGATCGCGCTCGCGGGTATCGAAGCCGCGCCGCGTCCATGCGGCGAGCCGCAAATCGAGCTTCTGCAACACGGGTTCGAGAAAGAGGTTGCGCAGACCCGCCGGCGCGCGGAAGAACATGGGCCGCTCGCCGCCCAGTTCTTCGAAGGTGCGCTGCGCGGCGTCGATCTCACGCGTGAGCGCGCCCGGAAACGTCACCGAAAAGGTGTGCACGTGGACCTGCGAATGGTTTTCAAGCGCATGGCCGCGTGCGACGATCTCGCGCGTCAGCGCCGGATAGCGCTGCGCTCTCGCGCCGATGCAGAAGAACGTGGCGCGTACGCCGTAGGCGTCGAGCAGATCGAGTACTTGCGGCGTGACCTCCGGGTCGGGGCCGTCGTCGATGGTCAGCGCGATGGCGTCGGCATTGCGCGCGCCGGCGGGCAGCCGCGTCCAGTTCGGACCCAGCAGCGAGGTGCGCGGCAACAGGCCTGCCACCGTGAAAATGGCGTGATTCGCGAAGATCGCGGCGAGCCACCAGGGCCACGCGGACGGCGCGAGCAGCCAGCCGGCCAGTACGGCGACGTGCCATGCGGCGGTGGCGCTCAGCATCGCGGGATAGCCGGTGCGCGGCCAACGGCGGCGCGGCGCGGCTTCGGCGCCAGCCGCGTTGCGTGGCGGCGGGGAGAGTTCGGTCATTAACGGTGCTTCCGGGTGCTTCCAGTCTTCCTTCCTCCGTCCTGGGGAGGAAGGCCTTGCTTCGCGCGCATCGCGCACAACGGCAAACGATACCATTGTTGCGCCGTTCGACGCCGGAGGGCATAAGAGGCGGTAAATAATGAAAGCACGCTGAAAGACGTTATGCTTCGCGACGGCTGCGGCGTAATCTGCGGCTTAATGCCGGCAGCCGCCTGGCCTATCCATCTGTGCCTATCTGTGCTCATTTTGCCGGTTTCGCCGGTCATTCGCTCATGCGTTTGCGTCACATCGAAATCTTTCACGCCATCATGCGCACGGGGTCGCTGTCGAAAGCGGCGGAGCTGCTGTGCGTCTCGCAGCCTGCCGTCAGCAAGGCGCTCGCGCACGCGGAGCGCAGTCTCGGCTTCCCGCTCTTCAACCGTGTGCATGGCCGGCTGCAAGCGACGCGCGAAGCGGAGTTGCTGTTCTCCGAATCGCAGAAGCTGCAAGCGAATCTCGACGGCATTCGCCATCTGGCGCGTAACCTGGCGTTGCAACCGGAAGGGCATTTGCGCATCGGCTGTTTGCCGAGTCTCGGCTTGAGTCTGATTCCCCCGGCGGTGCAGGCGTTTCGGCGCGCTTATCCGCGCGTGTCGCTGAAAATCCAGACGCGTCATATGGAGGAGTTGCTCAACGCATTGCTCACGCGCGATCTCGATCTCGCCGTGGCATTGAACCCGCCGGCGCGGCCGGGCATTGCCGCGATCGAACTGGGCCGTACGGCGATCGTTTGCGTCTGTGCGCCCGACGACCCCGAAGCGCAACAGCCGCTCGACCTGCCGGCCTTTCTCGCCCGCGACTGGATCAGTATCGGCAATAGCGATCCGCTCGGCGAACTGATCGGCAACGCGCTCGAGGCCCAAGGGCTCGATGAAAACGTGGCCGCCGTCGAAGCGCAAACCTGGTATGTGGCGCGTGCCTTGGCTGCGCGCGGCATCGGCTATGTGCTGCTGGACGAACTCACGGCGAAGAGCGGCGCGGAGCCGGTCGCGATCCGGCCGGTAATCCCGGCACTGTCGGTCGGCGTGTTTGCGCTGTGGCGCGACGGCGGCATGGATTCGCAAGCCGGCAACGCGTTTCTCGACGTGTTGCGCGCGCCGTTCGTGTAACGCGCTTGCCGGACGTCTTAACCCTGGGTTATGGAGCAGTGCATCTGCTCATTTGATGTGTGTATTTCGTCGCGCCACACTCGCAGCCAACAGTTTCCAACAGCGATGGATTTTTATGCGGGTGTGTGTACTCGGTGCAGGCGTGGTCGGTTTGACGAGCGCTTATCAATTGGCTCGCGACGGCCACGACGTGACGATTCTCGAAGGCCGCGACGGCGCCGCGCTCGAGGCGAGCTACGCGAACGGCGGGCAATTGAGCTATCGCTACGTCGCGCCGCTTGCCGATCCAGCGGTGTTGCCGCACTTGCCCGCGTGGCTGCTGCAAAGCGATTCCGCCTTGCGCTTCGTGCCGCGGTTCGATCCGCAGCAATGGCGCTGGTGTCTGTCGTTTTTGCTCGCGTGCCGCGGCAGCCGCGCCAGGCAAACGGCGCTGGAGTTGTTGCAATTGGGCGCTTTGAGCCGCGACGCATTGCATGATCTGGTGCAACGCGAAGCGATCGACTTCAACTATGCGCGCAACGGCAAGCTCGTGGTGTATCGCGATGCGAATGCGTTCGACGAGGCGCGGCGCAAGATGGACTATCTGGCGGCAGCCGGTTCGGAACAACGCGCGCTCGACGCTGCCGCCTGCGTTGCGCTGGAGCCCGCGCTCGAACGCGCGCAAGCCTTGCTGGCCGGCGGCATCCACACGCCGTCCGAAGAGGCCGGCGATTGCCACAAGTTCGGTGTGGCGCTGGCCCGCGTGCTGCAAACGCGCTACGGCGTGACGATGGTCTACTCGATGCCGGTTCAGTCGATCGTGACCGAGGACAACGCGGCGCTCGCCGTGCGCACGTCGCAAGGCGAAGTCCGCGCGGATGCATTCGTAGTCGCGTTGGGCAACGGCAGCGCGCCGTTGCTGCACTCGCTCGACATGCGCCTGCCGATGTATCCGCTCACCGGCTACAGCCTGACGATCCCAGGCACGCCCGGCCATGCGCCGCGCGTGAGCGTGACCGATCTGCATCGCAAGGTGGTGTATGCGCCGCTCGGCGAGCACTTGCGGATTGCGGGCATGGTCGAAATCGCCGGCATGAATGTGGCGCAACGCGACCGGCGCCTCGCGTTGCTGAAGCGCCAGGCGCAGGAAATTTTCCCCCACGCCGGCGACTACGGCGCCGCGCAGGCCTGGTGCGGTCATCGTCCGGCTACGCCCGATAGCAAGCCGCTCATCGGCGCGACGCCGTATCGCAATCTGTGGCTCAACACGGGGCACGGCGCGCTCGGCTTCACGCTGGCGTGCGGCAGCGCGCGCGTGATCGCCGACGCGATCGCCGGCCGCGCGGCGCCGCTCGATCTCGACGCCTATGCATGGCAACGATAAGCGCCCGGCTCATCGCGCCGTTCAACTTCACTGCATGGCAACCCAACAGCGCCGCAACAGCGCCGCAACTAGCATTCAACTACCACACGCCGCTTCGGCACATTAAAAGGAGCCGTCATGAAACTCGCAGCAGCACTGACATCGATCGCCATCGCTTCTACGCTGATCGGCACCGCACGCGCCGAGGAGCCGAGCGCCACGCTGAAAAAGATCCGCGAAACCGGCGTGATTTCGCTTGGCGTGCGTGAATCGTCGGTGCCGTTTTCGTACTACGACGAACAGCAGCAGGTGATCGGCTATTCGCAGGCGATCGCCTTGAAGATCGTCGACGAGGTCAGGAAGGCGTTGAACCTGCCGAACCTCAAGGTCAAGGAAGTGCCGATCACGTCGCAGAACCGGATTCCACTGGTGCAGAACGGCACCATCGATATCGAATGCGGCTCGACCACGCACACCAGGGAGCGCGACAACCAGGTCGCGTTTTCGAACAGCTTCTTCCAGTACGGTGTGCGCATGATCGTGAAGAAAAGCTCGGGCGTGAAGGACTTTTCCGATCTCGCGGGCAAGACCGTGGTGACGACAGCGGGTACGTCGGAGGAACGCCTGTTGCGGCAGATGAACAACGAGAAGGGCATGAATATGCGCCTGATCAGCGCCAAGGATCACGCGGAATCCTTCCTCAACGTGAAGACCGGGCGTGCCGTCGCATTTGTGATGGACGATCCGCTGTTGTATGGTGCTAAAGCAAAAGAAGCGGATGCGAACGACTACCTGATCACCGGCACGTCGCCGATGTCCGAGGTGTATGGTTGTATGTTCCGCAAGGAAGACCCGGGCTTCAAGAAACTCGCCGACGGCGTGATCGCGCGGCTGCAAACCTCGGGCGAGGCGGCCACCCTGTATCAGAAGTGGTTCACGCAGCCGATTCCGCCGAAGGGCATCAACCTGAACTATCCGCTGTCGGCGGATATGAAGTCGCTGTTCGCGAACCCGAACGACCGCGCGCTGGATTGATCGATTTTGATCGGTCGCGCGCTTCAGTCCGCGCCGTTGAGTCCGGCATGTTCGCCTGCAGCCAGTCTGCAAAACAAGGAGATGTGCTGTGACAGTAACGGGAATCAAGAAGGTCGCGCTGGTGACGGGTGCGGGCAGCGGCATTGGCCGCGCCTGTGCGCTGAAGCTGCTGGAACACGGCTATAGCGTTGTGCTCGCCGGCCGTCGCCAGGCGGCGCTCGACGCGGTCGTCCAGGAAGCGCAGCAGTTGGGCGGCGACGCGCTCGCCGTGGCTTGCGACGTGACGGACGCCGCCAGCGTCGCCGCGCTGTTCGACACGATTCGCGAGCGGCGCGGCCGGCTCGACGTGCTGTTCAACAATGCCGGCCGCAACGGTTCGCCTGTCGATATCGACGAACTCGATATCGACGAATGGCGCTCGGTGGTCGACACCAATCTCACCGGCGTGTTTCTCTGCACGCGCGCCGCGTTCGGTCTGATGAAAACGCAGACGCCGCGCGGCGGCCGCATCATCAACAACGGCTCGATCTCGGCACACGCGCCGCGGCCGAACAGCATCGCCTACACGGCGACCAAGCACGCGATCACCGGTCTCACGAAGGCCGTTTCGCTCGACGGCCGCAAGTACGACATTGTCTGCGGCCAGATCGACATCGGCAATGCCGCAACGGACATGGCCGAGCGGATGGCGCGGGGCGTGCCGCAGGCGAACGGCGAGATCGCCGTCGAACCGCTGATGGACGTGCAGTACGTGGCCGACGCGGTGCTGCATATGGCGGACTTGCCGCTGTCGGCGAACGTGCAATTCATGACCATCATGGCGAGCAAAATGCCTTTCGTGGGCCGAGGCTGATCGCCATACCACAGCAGCGTTGCATGCCAGGCGCCGCCGCACGCGGCGCGGAAAGTCAACTTATACTGAACGCTTCCCGCCATCCGGAAGCCATTCGCCGTGCCCCGAGCCACGCCCAAGGACGACCCGAAACCGGTGCCGCCCGTGCAGCCCGATCTCGACGATTGCTGTCATAGCGGCTGCTTTCCATGTGTCTTCGATCTTTACGATGACGCACTCGATCGCTATCAGGCCGCGCTCGCGGAATGGCAGGCGCGGCGGGTGCAACAGGCGCAACAGGCACAACAGGCGCGGCAGAGCAAGCCGCGCGCACGCCGCTGAACGACGCTTACGTTTCACGTCAAGGCCGCAGCCATACCAAACGTCCCCGTCATGACCGACCTTCAGCCCGCCCGTATCGAAACCTTCAGCGCAGCGCACGTCGACCCGCATACCCTGGATGACCTGCACAGCTTCGTGCAGCGTTATCCGCGTCTGTTCGTGTTGACCGGCGCGGGCATCAGCACCGACTCCGGCATTCCCGGCTATCGCGACGACAACGGCGAATGGAAACGCTCGCCGCCGATCACGTTGCAGGAATTCCTCGGCACCGTCGCGATGCGTCAGCGCTACTGGGCGCGCAGCATGGTCGGCTGGCCGGTGGTCGCCGACGCGCAGCCGAACGCCGCGCATACCGCGCTCGCCCGGCTCGAAGCGGCCGGTCATGTGCCGACGCTGGTCACGCAGAATGTCGACGGCTTGCATCAGCGCGCGGGCAGCCGCGAGGTGATCGAATTGCACGGCGGGATCAACGGTGTGACGTGTCTCGACTGCGGGACGCAGCACGCGCGCGCATCGATCCAGCAGACGCTCGAAGCCGAGAATCCCGCCTTGCTGAACGTCACCGCCGAAACCGCCGCCGATGGCGACGCGCATCTGGAATGGCACGATCTCGAGGCGTTCCGCATTCCGGCGTGCTCGCACTGCGGCGGCTTGTTGAAGCCGTCGGTGGTGTTCTTCGGCGAAAGCGTGCCGCGCGAGCGCGTCGAAGCGGCTTCGCATGCGCTCGATGCGGCGGACGCGGTGCTGGTGGTCGGTTCGTCTTTGATGGTCTATTCGGGCTATCGCTTCTGCGTGTGGGCGCAGAAGCAGGGCAAGCCGGTCGTCGCGATCAATCTTGGGCGCACGCGGGCCGACACGCTGCTGTCGCTGAAAATTGCCGCGCCTTGTGCGGATACGCTGACTGCGTTGGCGGGCCGTTTGGCGCTGGATTGAGCGGGTTTGACCCGGCAGGTCGAAGAGCGCCTCGCGCCGCAATCGCCGATAATCACGCTCCCCGCGCCACACCGATCCAACCAAAACAACCGCCACGGTACAAAGGTACAAAGGAACGCCGATGTTGACGACGATCGAACAGCTCGAAGCAATCTACGGTCAGCCACACGAACGGGCGGTGCGCAAAGAGATTCCCTACGTCAACGAAGACTATCGCGCGTTCATCGAAGTCGCGCCGTTCGTGGTGCTCGCCACCGCCGGTCCTGATGGCCTCGACTGCTCGCCGCGCGGCGACGCGCCGGGTTTCGTGCGCATCATCGACGAACGTACGCTCGCGTTGCCGGACCGCATCGGCAACAATCGCATCGACAGTCTGCGCAATATCGTCGCCGAGCCGCATCTGGCTCTGCTGTTCATCGTGCCGGGCGTCGGCGAAAGTTTGCGCGTGAACGGCCGCGGCCGCATTTCGAACGATCCGGAATGGCTTGAGAGCTTCGCCGTTGACGGTAAACTGCCGCGCACCGTGCTGTTGATCGACGTCGACGCGGTGTACTTTCATTGCTCGAAGGCATTGGTGCGCTCGAAACTGTGGGATCCGGCGCAGCATGTGGAACGCTCGCGCTTGCCGAGCGCGGGCGAGATTCATCGGCGCATCAACGGCGCGAGTTTCGATGCCGCTACCTATGACCGTGAACTTGTCGAAAGACTGCGCACGGGTCTGTACTAGAACTGAAGCTGAACATGACCGATTTCCATCCCGCGCTGCGGCAACATTCGCCGTCCGCCGAACGCAATCGCGAACCGATCCTCGCGGTATTGCGCGCGGTGTTGCCGGCCGCCGGCCGCGTGCTGGAAATCGCCAGCGGCACCGGCCAGCACGCAATCTGCTTTGCCGGCGCGTTGCCCGGCCTCGACTGGCAACCGAGCGATCTCGACGCCGACGCGCGCGCATCGATTGCCGCGTGGACCGCGCATGCAGGGCTCAAAAACGTGCGCGCGCCGCTCGCGCTCGACGTGCATCAGCCCGATTGGGGCACCGAAGCGCTCGGTACGCTCGACGCGGTAGTCTGTATCAACATGATTCACATCTCGCCATGGACCGCGGCGCAAGCACTGTTTGCCGGCGCGAGCCGCCGGCTCGCCGATGGCGGCGTACTGTACCTGTACGGTCCTTACAAGCGCGGCGGCGCGCATACGTCGCCGAGCAACGATGCGTTCGATCGGCAATTGCGCAGCCGCGATCCCGCATGGGGCGTGCGCGATATGGAAGCCGTGGTCGCGTTAGGCGGATCGGTCGGTTTGCTGTGCGACGAGCCGATCGCGATGCCGGCCAACAATTTCAGCCTGGTATTCAGGAAACGGCGGGGTACGGCGCGAGTCTGACAAGCGTTCGGCTGGATGCGAACGATACGGACGCTTAGTGGGCGGCACGCAGTGGAAAACCCCATTCGCTGCCCGCCACCAAGCGGCAAGCCCGCATTTCTTTTATCCTTTCACCCTCGACGTCCCGCCGACGGTCATTCCGGCGCGACGTCCCGACATTTTTATGGACTCTGGAGAATTCACATGGGCAAACAGGCAATCGGCGTGGTGGGGCTAGCGGTCATGGGCCGCAATCTGGCGCTCAACATCGAGAGCCGCGGCCACGCGGTGTCGGTGTTCAACCGTAGCCGCGGGAAAACCGACGAACTCATCGCCGAATATCCGGACAAGAAGCTGGTGCCGGCCTTCACGCTGGAAGCGTTCGTGGAGTCGCTGGAAAAGCCGCGCCGCATTCTGCTGATGGTCAAGGCAGGCGAGCCGACCGACGCCACCATCGCTTCGCTCAAGCCTTTGCTGGACAAGGGCGACATCCTGATCGACGGCGGCAATACGCACTTCACCGACACCATCCGCCGCAATCAGGAACTGGCGAAAGCCGGTCTGCACTTCATCGGCACGGGCGTGTCGGGCGGCGAAGAGGGCGCGCTCAAAGGCCCGTCGATCATGCCGGGCGGCCAGCGCGACGCGTATGATCTGGTCGCACCGATCCTCACCGAAATCGCCGCGAAGGCGCCGGATGGCGAGCCGTGCGTTGCCTACATGGGACCGGACGGCGCGGGCCACTTCGTGAAAATGGTGCACAACGGCATCGAATACGGCGACATGCAGTTGATCGCCGAGAGCTATGCGGTGCTCAAGCAAGTGGCGGGTCTGTCGAATGAAGAACTGGGCAAGGTCTACACCGAATGGAATCAGGGCGAACTCGACAGCTACCTGATCGAAATCACCTCGAAGATTTTCGGCAAGAAAGACGAGGAAACCGGCAAGGATCTGGTCGACGTGATTCTCGATCGCGCCGCACAGAAGGGCACCGGCAAGTGGACCAGCCAGAACGCGCTCGATCTCGGCGCGCCGCTGCCGCTGATTACCGAAGCCGTGTTCGCACGCGTGCTGTCGTCGCTGAAGACCCAGCGCGTGGCCGCGAGCAAGGTGCTCGAAGGGCCGAAGGCGAAGCCGCTCGGCGTCGAGCGTGACGCGTTCATCGAATCGGTGCGCCGTGCGCTGTACTTCAGCAAGGTGATTTCGTACGCGCAGGGCTTCGCGCAACTGCGGGCGGCGTCGGAAGAATATAAGTGGGATCTCGACTTCGGCACGATCGCGAAGATTTTCCGCGCCGGCTGTATCATCCGCGCCCGCTTCCTGCAAAAGATCACGGACGCTTATACGAAAGACAAAGCGATCGCCAATCTGCTGCTCGATCCGTACTTCTGCGATATCGCCGCGAATTACCAGTCGGCGTTGCGCGACGTGGTGATCGCCGCGATCAATGCGGGCGTGCCGGTGCCGGCGTTTGCCTCGGCCATCGCGTATTTCGACGCTTATCGTTCGGAGCGCCTGCCGGCGAACCTGGTGCAGGCACAGCGCGATTTCTTCGGCGCGCATACGTTCGAGCGCGTCGACAAGCCGGGCAGCTTCCACGCGAACTGGAGCTGAGCGTTTGAACCGCGGCCCGGCGCGCGCTTGCCATAAGGCGCGCCGGGTTGCCGCAGTGATTGAAATCAGGGCAGGCAATTATTACTGAAAGCTATTATTCAGATAGCATGCGGATGTTGCCGGCCTCAAACTGTTGCGAAAACCGAAATAGAGATTCGTCGTTTCAGGGGTTTCCCCTAGATGTCGACGCTCCTAAACTTGTTCTTAAGCGCTACGAGACATGGGTCCCGAAGCGAAATCAAAACAAGTTTTGGAGGTTAATCATGAAGACGCTTATTTCCGCAGTTGTCGTTGCCGCCGCTTTGGCCGCTCCTGTTGCTTCGTTTGCCCAATCGAACCAGCCCGTGACGCGTGCCCAAGTGCGCGCTGAACTGGTGCAACTCGAAAAGGCCGGCTACAACCCGAATGGCGATCGCATCGACTATCCGGCCAACCTGCAGGTCGCACAAGCACGTGTCGACGCACAGAACGGTACTGCTCAAGCCGTGAATAGCGGCTACGGCGCACCGATCGCCGGCAGCTCGCAAGCCGGCCGCCCGATCAGCGGCAACGACCGTCAATCGGTTTACTTCGGCAACTAATTTGCGCCGAAGCTGATGCAAACATCGCCTGGCTAACAGGTGGTGCGCAATAAAAAAACGCCGACCCGTTTCCGGGCGGCGTTTTGTCGTTTACGGCTTGCCTGAGCGCTTTGCGAGAAACCTGAGCCGCGGTTTAGCGGTTCAGACCGGCTTGGCTGTTTAGCGACTCGGCAACTTAACGAGCCGGCAAGTGCGCAATCCCTTCATTGCTCGTCAGATTAAGCTGATGAATCCGCCGACGGGTGTTGTTCAAATGCGCCTGCGCGGATGCGACCTAATGCAAGGTGCGATGCCGGCGGCCGATATCGTCGAACAGCGCGCGGCTCGGTTCGAGCGCGAGCAGCCAGGATTCATCGTATCCGCTCAGATTGTCGAGCGCCTCGCGCAGCCGCTCGATCGCCACGGCGGGAATCTCGACGCTAGCCTCGACACCGCTCGACAGGCCTGCGATGCTGGCGAGCTGCACCAGCGCGTCGGCGGCTTCGGCCACGTCCACTGCGAAAACCAGATGGGTGTTCAGCAACTCGACCA
Source organism: Paraburkholderia sp. FW306-02-B (assembly GCF_058782725.1). NCBI lineage: Bacteria > Pseudomonadati > Pseudomonadota > Betaproteobacteria > Burkholderiales > Burkholderiaceae > Paraburkholderia > Paraburkholderia sp. FW306-02-B. Next base: position 2,130,892 of record NZ_JBYSXZ010000002.1, on the reverse strand, counting down.
ACCCGGGCGACGCCGCAACATCGTCGACGTTGAGTTGCACGGCCAGAAAGGTGGCTTTGTTCATCCCCGACTCCTCACAGAACCTGAGCGTTTTGCGTACGGCGCGTTGCGGCAGCATCACTGAGTATAGGCGAGGCCTCAAAGGATTCAATAAGTCGCACGAATAGCGCGGCGCGGGCTTGGGACGGCCGTGAGGCTCGCTGTGAGCCCCGCTGTGAGCCCTATAATGGGGCAGTCGAAACACGCGGTTTCGCTGCCCGGGCTGGCCTGTGTACCGGATGAACAGCGGGAAGGCCGTACCGTGCTCTGCAACCGTCAATTCCCTATGAAGATCATTCGCAGCAAGAGCTTCACCGCGACGCGGCCATGGGGAGCGCTCGATATCGCCAACATGGGCGGCATCACGACGCGCCTGCATTGGACCGATCAGCCGTATAAATGGCACGTCAATGACGGCGAGGAGGTGTTCGCCGTGCTCGATGGCCGCGTCGAGATGCGTTACCGCGAAGCGGGTCTCGAACAGTCGACCATTCTGGAAACGGGCGATGTGTTTTACGCGTCAGTCGGCACCGAACATGTCGCGCACCCGATCGGTGCGGCGCGCATTCTGGTGGTCGAGGCGCAAGGCAGCGTCTGAAGTTCGCAGCAGTGCCGGTCCAGGCGCGCGCGGCGGGCATAATGCGTGTTGCCGCTTTGGTTGAACACTACACTGCGCTTTGCCGCGCACGCTGGCAGATCAATTGAATCAACGTGTCGAGGATCATCACATGACAAGACAATGGCAATTCACGGGGACGCGGTTTCTGATCGCGGCCACGTTTGGCGTCGTGCTCGGCGGCTGTACGACAATGCCGTGGGAGAGCACGCCGTTCTACAGCAGTACGCCGAGCCGGCCGACCACCCTCAGCACGGTCCCCGTGCCGGCAGGTTTCTATCGCGTCAATCCGGGTGACACGCTCGCCGGCATCGCCTCGGCGTTCGGCCGTCGGCCGCAGGACCTCGCTACGTGGAACGGTCTGGCGCCGAACACCGCGGCCGTCAATCCAGGGCAGGTGCTGCGTGTTGCGCCGCCGATGGCCTCCGGCAGCGTGGTGACGCCGCCGGTCAATGTGGCCGGCGCGAACGGTCCCGCCGCCGCTCCGCAGCAGGGCGTGCTGCTGTGGCCGTTGCGCGGGCCGGTGCTCAAAGGCTTCGCACCGGGCAGGTCGAACGGCATCGTGATCGGCGGGCACCCCGGCGATCCGGTCAAGGCGGCCGCCACCGGCCGGGTGGTGTACGCGGGCTCCGGTATCGAGGCGTACGGGCCGCTGATCATCATCAAGCACGACGATTCGCTGATTACCGCCTACGGGCAAAACAGCACGCTGCTCGTCAAGGAAGGCGACGCCGTCGCGCAAGGCCAGACCATCGGCGAGGTCGGCGTGGATAACCGGGGTGTGGCGTCGATCCAGTTCGAAGTGCGCCAGAACGGTCAACCGGTCGATCCGCTTGCCTGGTTGCCCAAGTCCGGCGGCTGAGTTCAGTTCACTCGCCGGGAACCAGCGCGAGATGGCGCGCGCGGGTTTTTAGCGCGATTCTCCGCGCTGCGGTAATTGAAATACACTCTGCGGTTCAACAGCCGGAGCCGCGCCCGCCAGATGAAGCTTTCGAAGCGCACGCCGCCGGCCGCCACGGGCCGTCAAACAGAGGATTCTCACAATGATCGATTTACGCAGCGATACCGTAACCCGTCCGACGCCGGCCATGCTCGCCGCCATGTCGGCCGCCGAAGTGGGCGACGACGTCTGGGGCGACGACCCGACCGTGCTGCGTCTGCAAGCGAGCGTCGCCGAGCGTACCGGCAAAGAGGCCGGCCTGTTCTTCCCGAGCGGCACGCAAAGCAACCTGGCCGCGCTGATGGCGCATTGCGCGCGCGGCGACGAATACATCGTCGGCCAGTTGGCGCATACCTATAAGTACGAAGGCGGCGGTGCCGCGGTGCTCGGCAGCATCCAGCCGCAGCCGCTCGAAAATGCCGCCGACGGTTCGATTCCGCTCGACAAGATCGCCGCCGCGATCAAGCCGATCGACAATCATTTCGCGCGTACGCGGCTGCTTGCGCTGGAAAACACCATCGGCGGCAAGGTGCTGCCGGCGGGTTATGTCGCGGAAGCCGTGCAACTGGCGCGCCAGCACGGGCTGTCGGCTCACCTCGACGGCGCGCGTGTCTACAACGCGGCGGTCGCGTCCGGGCAGCCGGTCGCCGCGCTGTGCGGGCCGTTCGATTCGGCATCCATCTGCTTTTCGAAAGGCCTGGGCGCGCCGGTCGGCTCGGTGCTGGTCGGCAGCCGGGCGCTGATCGAGCTCGCGCATCGCTGGCGCAAGGTGCTCGGCGGCGGCATGCGCCAGGCGGGCGTGCTGGCGGCTGCTTGCCTGTATGCACTCGATCACCATGTCGAGCGTCTGGCCGACGATCACGCGAACGCCGCGCATCTGGCTTCCGGCCTCGCCGACATCGGGCAGGTCAAGGTGCAGTCCGTGGCGACCAACATGGTGTTCGCGCAGTTTCCGCAGCAGCACTGCGCGCCGCTCGAAGCGTGGCTCAAGGAGCGTGGCATTCTTACGCAGATGCTGTACGCGTCGCGATTCGTCACGCATAAGGATGTGTCGCGTGCCGATATCGATACGTTTATCGCGGCAGTGAAGGGGTATTTCGCCGCGCATTGAAGCGGCGACGCGTTGGAACACTGAGGCAACAAAAAGCGGGCGCACTGTCGCGGCAGTGCGCCCGTTTTGTTTATTCCGCCGCCGCCTTTGCGTGCACGCCGGCTCGATGCGACGGCGCCAGAAGCCGCAGCCCGCTCGCAAGGCTCGCGGCGCCGGCGAAGAAAGCACCGGCGCCTAGCGCGAGCGTCGGCCCGTGCCGGCCCGCAATGCCGAAGCTCAGCGCGACCAGCGCCGCGCCGGTGGTTTGCCCGAGCAGCCGCGCGGTCGCGACAATGCCGCTGGCGCCGCCGCTGCGCTCGGGCGGCGCGCTCGCCATCAACGCTTTGAGATTCGGCGACTGGAAGAAGCCGAAGCCCGCGCCGCACACCGCCATCCGGATGCCGATATCGAGCACGTGCGGATGCACCGGCAACAACGCGAGCGACGCCATCCCCGCCGACATCACCGCGAGGCCGATCGCGCCGAGCAAGCCCGGCGGATAGCGGTCGGACAGACTGCCCGCCAGCGGCGCGGCCAACGCCACCACCACCGGCCACGGCGTCATCAGAAAGCCGGTCTCGACCTGGCTGCGATGCAGCACATCCTCGAAGTAGAACGGCAGCGACACGAACGCCAGCCCTTGCGCGGCGAACGAGCATACGGCAGTCACCGCCGACAACGCGAATACCGGCCGCTTGAACAGATCGACGGGCAGCATCGGCGCCGGGTGTCCCGCCTCACGCCGGATCAGCAGCAGCCCGAACACGACGGCAACCGCCGCGGCGCTCAGCACCCGTTGCGCCGGCGCTCGCTGGGCGGCCTCGCCGAGCGCGAAAATCAGCGCCGCGAAGGTGATCACGTTGAGCAGCGCGGCGACCGGGTCGAAGTTGTGCGTGCCGCGCTCGGTGTGCGGCAACGCCGGCCATGCGAAGGCGAGCGCCAGCAGACCCAGCGGCACGTTGATCGCGAACAGCCACGGCCATGCCGCCACCGACAGAATCAGCGACGCCACCGTCGGCCCGACCGCGAACGACACGCCGACGATCAGCGCGTTGGTGCCCAAGCCGCGGCCGAGCCGATGCGGCGGATAGAGAAAGCGGATCAGCGCGGTATTCACGCTCATGATCGCGCTCGCGCCGAGTCCTTGCAGCACGCGTGCGGCGGCCAGCTGCGGCAACGTTGAGGCGAGCGAACAGGCCAGCGACGCCAGCGTGAACAGCGCAATGCCGCCGATATAAATGCGCCGATGCCCGACGATGTCGCCGAGCGCGGCGAGCGGCAGCAGCGTCGCGACCATCGCGAGCTGGTACGCGTTGATGATCCATACCGACGCGGCGGGCGCGGCGTGCAGATCGGCGGCGATGGCGGGCAGGGCGGTGTTGGCGATCGCCGTGTCGAGCGTGGCGAGCGCGACGGCCAGCATGATCGCGGCCATCGCGCGGCGGTTCGCTGCGGACATCGGGCCGTCCGCCGGGTAGGTATGAGCGGAATGGGCGCTGGGTTTGTCGGACAAGGCGTGGCTCGTCGGGTTAAGCATGCCGAAGCGCTGGCCGCGCCAAGGGTGGCGCGGTGCGCAAGCGGCAGGGTTGGGTGTGGAGTGAAGCGCGCGTGGCCTGAGTGCGGCGGTCAGGGCGGCTGGCGCAGCGAATGTAGCGATTGTTACAGAGACGTGGAAATCGTGCTGAGAACGCGGCGGCAGGGGTGGCCGTTTTGCTGACGTTTTAATGCAACTAACGGTCAAGCCCGCGCCGCGTCTTCGAATTCGGCGGGCGACCGCACGATACAGGCTCGCGCGGGAAACACGTTGAGCAGGCGAGGCGGCCTGATTCGACCACATATCGCCGGCATCGAGTCGTTCATCCGCACGTCACACGGTAGAAAAATAATCGCGCTGCATCTCATCGAAGCGCGCACCCATCGCTCGCCGGCGTTTGCCTGATCGTTTGCCTCTTTTGCACACCGATGCACGCGCGCAGTGCCATGAATGCGCCGCTTGCACCGCGCGCGTGCGCAAAACCCGCGAAGCACCGGATGTCGGCGGGCATGGCATGTGCGTGATAGCCGCTCGCGCTCGCGGATGTCCGCGGGCCGTAAAATGTTCTACTCTGCTTGTTAACCCGCCTGACCGGCACGCGCCTCCCGTCCGTCAACTGTGCGGTTTGCGTATGCCGCGTCGCTTTCTCCCGGAGGCTTCGATGACAGCCGTCGATCTGGAATTCGACCAGCTCAACAGTACCGTCGACGCGCTACGGCGCTCAATTTCCAATCGCATGATGTACGGCGTCGGCAAAGACGCCGTCACGGCTCACCCGCACGACTGGCTGCACGCCGCCGCGCTGACCGTGCGCGACCGGCTGGTCGCGCGCTGGATGAAGACCACACGCCTGCAATACGAACAGGACGTGAAGCGCGTTTACTACCTGTCGATGGAATTCCTGATCGGGCGCACCTTCACGAACGCGTTGCTCGCGCTTGGCATCTACGATCAGATGAAGGAAGCGCTCGCGAGTCTGGGCGTCGACATGGAAGCGCTGACCGATCTCGAGCCGGATGCCGCGCTCGGCAATGGCGGCCTCGGGCGGCTGGCCGCCTGCTTCCTCGATTCGATGGCGACGCTCGGCATTCCGGGCTTCGGCTATGGCATCCGTTACGAATACGGCATGTTCCGTCAGGAGATCGTCAACGGCGAGCAGGTCGAAGCGCCGGACTACTGGCTGCGCGCGGGCAATCCGTGGGAGTTTCCGCGGCCCGAGATCAAGTACATGGTGCACTTCGGCGGCCGCACGGTGCAGCGCGGCGAGCATGTCGAGTGGATCGACAGCGAGCATGTGAACGCCACCGCCTACGATACCGTCATTCCCGGCTACGCGACCGGCGCGACGAACACGCTGCGGCTATGGTCGGCGCGTGCGACCGAAGAGCTCGACCTCGGTGCGTTCAACCGCGGCGACTACCGTAACGCGGTCGATACGAAGAATATGTCGGAGAACGTGTCGCGCCTGCTGTACCCCGACGATTCGACGCCTGCCGGCCGCGAGTTGCGGCTTCGCCAGGAGTACTTCTTCGTCTCGGCGACGATGCAGGATCTGATCCGCCGCTATCAGCGCACGCATAGCACGTTCGGCCGTTTCGCCGAAAAAGTGGCGGTGCATCTGAACGATACTCACCCGGTGCTGGCGATTCCTGAGCTGATGCGTTTGCTGGTTGACGTGCATCACGTGCCGTGGGACAAGGCTTGGAAGCACATCACGCAGATGTTCTCGTACACGAACCACACCTTGATGCCCGAAGCGCTCGAAACGTGGGACGTCGAGACGCTCGCGCGTCTGCTGCCGCGCCATCTGGAGATCATCTTCGAGATCAACGCGGAGTTTCTCAAGCATGTCAGCGAGCATTCGGGGCATGATGCCGAGATGATCCGCCGCATTTCGCTGGTCGACGAATATGGCCAGCGGCGCGTGCGGATGGCGTATCTGGCGATCGTCGCGAGTCACAAGGTGAACGGCGTGTCGAAGCTGCATTCGCAACTGATGACGCGCGATATTTTCGCCGACTTCGCGCGCATCTTTCCGGAGCGCTTCACCAATGTGACCAACGGCATCACGCCGCGGCGCTGGCTCGCGCAGGCGAGTCCGTCGTTGTCGTCGCTGATCGATCAGCAGATCGGCAAGCACTGGCGCAGCAATCTGTTCGAGTTGGAGCAGCTGCGCGATTTGCGCAACGACTCAGCGTTCATCGACGCCTTCCGTGAAGCGAAGCGGCAAAACAAATTGCGGCTCGTGCAGCGGCTCGCGCATCACACGAAACAGCACTTCGATCCCGACGCGCTGTTCGACCTCCAGGTCAAGCGCATCCACGAATACAAGCGGCAATTGCTGAACGTGCTGCACGTGATCGTGCGCTACAACCAGATTCGCGCGAACCCCGAGCGCGACTGGGTGCCGCGCGTGGTGATGTTCGCCGGCAAGGCGGCGTCCGCGTATCGAATGGCGAAGACGATCATCAAGCTGATCGGCGACGTCAGCGAAAAGGTCAACCACGATCCGCTGATCGGCGACCGGCTGAAGGTGGTGTTCGTGCCGAACTACGGCGTGAGCGTGGCCGAGCTGATCATTCCGGCGGCCGATCTGTCCGAACAGATTTCGATGGCCGGTACCGAGGCGTCGGGCACCGGCAATATGAAGCTCGCGCTCAACGGCGCGTTGACGATCGGCACGATGGACGGCGCGAACATCGAAATCTGCGACGCGGTGGGACGCGAGAACATCTTCATCTTCGGCCACACCGCCGACCAGGTGGACGACTTGCGTGCCACCGGCTACCGGCCGCGGCAACTCTACGAGGAGAATCCGGAACTGCGCATGGCGCTCGACCAGATTCGCTCGGGCTTCTTCTCGCCGGACGATCCGCTACGGTTCTCCGACATCTTCCATACGTTAGTCGATTGGGGCGATCACTACATGGTGCTCGCCGATTTCGCGGCGTTTGCGAAGGCGCAGGACGACGTGGATGCGCGTTTCGTCGACCAGCGCGCGTGGGCCGGGAGCGCGATCGAAAACGTTGCGGGCATGGGGCAGTTTTCGTCGGATCGCACGATCGGCGAATATGCGCGCGACATCTGGCATGTGAAGTCGCTCAATATGGAGTGACGGCGCGCGGTTGTTCGCTTCAAAGAAAAAGGCCGGTTCGAGAGAACCGGCCTTTTTTCTAGCGTTCGATGATTATCACGGCGCGAACCTCTCGCGCTCCTTCGCGGCATACAGACCCAGCTGTCCGCGCGGGAAATCGAACAGTACGTCGCTGTTCTGCATCGCCGTCAAGCCGACCACGATACGGTTTGCATCCGGTTTCGCCTTGACAATCTTGACCTGCGCGCTCTCATAACGATGCACCCATGGTCCCGTGCCGATTGCTATTTCGTTGTTGCCCTGATTGAGCACCTTGCCTTCTTCGTCGTCGCCGGTCCAGTTCGGCGCTTGGTCCGTTTCGATGCGGATCATGCCGGTGCTGCCGGTTGCGAACACCAGCGGCGCGCAAAAAGTCATCTTGTTGGCGACATTCACGCAGCCTCTCGGCCATTGCGCTGTGCCGTCTTTCGACAACGTCATCGGCACCATCGTGTAGTCCTTCGTGATCGCGCTCGACGGGCTCAACACCATGTACGGTTTCGCGAAGTCGCCAACGGCAGCGACGACACGCCGCCGGCGCTCGCGTAGTTCGAGCCGGGCAGCACCGACTTCAACACCCGCACGCCTTGCGTGCCCGTATCGAGCGCGACGTACACCGGCTTGCCGTCGAGCTGAACCGGCAGGCCGAGGCGCGCGTGATCTTGGTCGGCGCGCTCCACCTGCAGCGGAATCAGCAGGCCGTTATTGCCGCCGTTGATCAGCGCGGCAGTCGAGGCCGGCGGGATAGGCGTGGGGAAGGTGGTCGAGCACCCGGGTCAGCGCGACGCTGGCGAAGGTCGCGGCCAGCGCCACCGCGGCGCAATGACGAAAATGATGACGAAAATGCCGGAAGTGCCGGTGGGTGGCATTGAGAGACGACAGGAATATAGGATCACGCTTTGCAAAAAGGCGGGTCCCTGGCGAAGGCGAAGCAACGTGAGTTGATACCTGTCCACTCTAGCGATGCGCGCCTCAACTACGCGCAAAAGCTGCTGCGCCGCGAATCAATTTTGTGTTAGCGCGTGGTGTCTGAATGTGCCACTTGAGCGCGCCACGCCGAGCGCTTTGCGAATGGCTCAAGCGGTAGGCGCGGCAGCGGCCGCCTTCGCTTCATGCACGGCCACGGCGACCCGCTCGACGAATTCGCGGTCGATGCTCGACAGCGCCTCACGTTCGCCATTGGCGGTCTGCACCATCAGACGATGGGTAATGTCCTGCGTCGCCCAGGTGAGCCAGCCGACCACCGCCAGCATCGTGCCGCACACGATGCCCGCCGGCGAGTGCAATATCGCGCCGGCAATGGCGCCGGCCAGCCCGATGAGCGAGATCGTAGACGGTAAGACTTTGTTCTTTTGTACGGTGACAACCTGCACGTCCAGAATGTCGCGCAGCGGGAACACCTGGCCGGCGGCTGAAAGCGCGTTACGCGTGACCGACACGCCACGATCATTGAAAGGGGTTTCCATCGAGTCGAATGCAAGCGGTGGCAAAGGGCGCAGCGTACCAGACTTTGGTTGACTATTATTACGGGTTTTTGAGTCTCTCGCAGAGCCACTGACGATCCGCTCGATGACGACGTTCCGGCGCTGTACGCGTGCCGGTGCGCTGCGGCGGGCTGCCGTCGGTCCATGCTGGCCGACGCGGCGTGAACAGGGTGGCGCAGGCCGCGGAGGGTAGCAGGCTCCGAGCGGTACTATAGGTCTAACTTTCTTCGAAATTCAATCGTAAATGGTGCATATGGCGAGTCGATGTATCTCCGCAAATAGTTCGGCAAGAATTCACCTGAATAAGAACGCACGATTCAAACGCATTTTCGCTTTGGCACAGAGGTATGCGTCAAAGCAGGGGATCCTGGTGCGAGCGTAGTTCTGGACAACATCCATTGTGAATATTGTCCGCTGGATGAAGAGCGAATCAAATGATGTCGTTGCCGCGCGATGTTGCAACTTCATGAATTCAGGCTCGTCGGATTGTGCAAATTGACTTAGGGCAGTAGAGCCTTGACAACGGCTTAATTGCTTCTACCATCGAGTGACTGACCGGATCCAGGATGAGTCGAAGGCTGTCTTCCTCTTCCTGACGTGGGAAGCTGCGCTCGAAGATGAGCAGCCGTAGCAGCGATCCGGCGTTTGGCGCGGTTTGAGGTAGTCCGCGAGCAATACATGTCCCTACACCCACGTTCTCCGGAAGACCGTTGAGTTTTTCCCCGGCTGGATGATTGGGGTGCTGTCTCGACAAGCTCCGAATACGGCTTACTGCTGAGTTTCGGATGCGCAAAGCTGGTGGCCGATGCTGCGAGGGCGCGTAGGGAGAAACAACATGTTCACTCGATTCCAATCGGGGTTCCGGGTGCTTGTTCTGATGCTCATCGCCATGGTCGGTACGTCATCCGAAACAATGGCGCAAACAACCCGGCAACTGGTCACTCAGGTTGTCGATGAGCGACAGACCGTCGAGCTGACCGGCAATATCCGGCCCGAGGCAAGTGCAGAGAACGATCGCGGGCGTGTCGACGACACGCTCGTGCTCGACCACATACAGCTTCTGCTGAAGCGCCCAGCCGAGACCGAAGCCGCTCTCGTGCGCTTTATCGATCTTCTCCACGATCCGAAGTCGTCCTATTTCCACCAGTGGCTCACTGCCGAGCAATTCCGCGTGAATTTCGGTCCGGCAGACGCAGATGTGAGCATGGTCAGGAATTGGCTTTCCAGGCATGGACTAACGGTGAACGGCGTGCAGGCAAGCGGCATGGTGATTGACTTTTCCGGGACCGCGGGACAGATCCGTGACGCGTTCAAGGCCGATATCCATCGGCTCGACGTGGGTGGCGCCGCGCATATAGCGAACATGAGTAATCCGCGGATTCCGGCCGCGCTTTCCGCGGTGGTGAATGGGATCGTGTCGCTGAACGACTTCCTGCCGCACACGAATTTCAAGTCCCGGCCCGAATACACGTACATCAATGGCAACTCGACCTATCACGCAGTCGTTCCGGCCGATCTCGCGACGATCTACAATCTGAACCCGATGTTTCGTTCCGGCATCTCCGGCCAGGGACAGACGATCGTTGTGATCGAGAATACCAACGTGTTTAGTCCCGCAGACTGGGCGACGTTCCGCTCGGCCTTCGGACTATCCGGCTACACGTCCGGCTCCTTTACGCAAATCCATCCGGCGCCGGCCGGCGGCGCTAACAATTGCCTGAATCCCGGCGTGGTTGCCGGTACCGAGAGGGAAGCCGAGCTCGACGCGGAATGGGCGAGTGCCGCAGCCCCAAGCGCCGCCATCGTGCTCGCGTCCTGCGCAGATACCAGCACCACGTTTGGCGGCCTGATCGCGCTCCAGAACCTCGTGAACAGCAGCAACCCGCCGGCGATCGTCAGCATCAGCTACGGCGAATGCGAAGCGAAGAACGGCGCCGCAGCCAACGCTGCTTACAGTGCCGCTTACCAGCAGGCGGTTGCCCGCGGTGTCTCGGTTTATGTCTCCGCCGGTGACGAAGGGGCCGCGAGCTGCGATGCCGGTCTGGCCAATGCGACTCATGGAATCGGAGTCAGCGGCCTCGCGTCGACGCCGTACAACGTCGCGGTCGGCGGCACCGATTTTGCCGACACCTATGCCGGGATCACCGCCTCTTACTGGACCGCGACCAATGCAGCGGCTTACGGATCGGCGATATCCTATGTCCCCGAAATTCCGTGGAACGATTCCTGCGCCAGCGTCCTGATTGCCGCCACAAGCGGCTACTCCGCGACCTATGGCACGACCGGTTTTTGCAACAGCGCGACCGGCAAGGCCTATTATCTGACGACGTCGAGCGGCAGCGGCGGGCCAAGTGGCTGCGCGGGGGGGACGCCGTCGGTGAGCGGTGTCGTCAGCGGAACATGCCGCGGCTATGCCAAGCCGGTGTGGCAAACGCTGCTCCTGCTGCTGGGCAACCCGGCCGACGGTGTGCGTGACCTTCCTGACGTCTCTCTTTTCGCGGCCAACGGAGTTTGGGGCCACTACTACGTCGTCTGCGATTCTGATACGGCGAACGGCGGCGGCGCCTGCACGGGAGCGCCGAGCGGGTGGTCTGGCGGCGGAGGAACGTCGTTCGCCGCGCCAATCTGGGCCGGGTTCCAGGCTTTGGTGAACCAGAAGACTGGCGCCCGCCAGGGTAATCCGGATCCGGTCTTCTATACCCTGGCGGCCACGGAATATGCAGTGGGCGGGACGATCACCTGCAATTCGAGTCGAGGTAACGGTGTCGCTAGCAGCTGCATCTTCTATGACGTCACGCTCGGCGACATGGACGTGAATTGTTCAGGCACGAACAATTGCTATGGCCCGAGCGGCAATTATGGTGTCCTCTCCACGAGCAACAGCCGCTACTCGAAAGCTTATGGCGCCGGTGTCGGCTGGAACTTCGCTACCGGCATCGGCACGGTCAACGTCACCAATCTGGTGAACGCCTGGCCGCGTTGACCGGTTCGATGAGCAAGGTGTGGAAACGAGGTTGGGGTGGGGGCACCGGGGGCATTGTCATATGAAACTCTTTGCGTCGTAGCAGTGCGACGGACGAAGCCCTTTTTAAAAGCCGCTGGACCGTGCTAATGATCGCGACGCGTGCCAGTCGCACCTTGCGCCACCGGAACCTCTCATCGTGCAAATGGTCTATATACGATATCGCCCTTTTTCCGGGGGTGTCCAAAATGGCTGCCACGCAATCAGGGGCCATGCCCCTCTCAGAGGCGGACGCCCGGCGCCAGTTGCGCCGCGCTGTCATCGCCAGCACGATTGGTACCACGATCGAATGGTACGACTTCTTCCTCTACAGTACGGTCACCGGCCTGGTTTTCGCGAAGCTGTATTTCCCAGGATCGGATCCGCTCGTCGGCACACTGCAGGCTTTTCTGATCTACGCCGTCGGCTTTGTAGCGAGGCCGGTCGGCGCGGCCATTTTCGGCCACTACGGCGATCGCATCGGACGCAAGGCCACGCTGATCGTCACACTGTTACTGATGGGACTCGCCACGTTTGCCGTGGCCTTTGTTCCCACCTACGCGGTGATCGGCATCTGGGGCGCCGTCGCGCTTACGGTGCTGCGCTTCATCCAGGGTGTGGGCGTCGGCGGCGAATGGGGTGGCTCGGTCTTGATGTCGATGGAATGGGCGCGCACCAACGCGCATCGCGGCTTCGTCGCCTCCTGGCCGCAGTTCGGTGTGCCGGCGGGACTGTTCCTGGCAAACCTGGCAGTGCTGGCCATGAGCGAGATCTCCGGCAGCGGTTTCCTCACGTGGGGCTGGCGAGTGCCTTTCCTGCTCAGTATCGTACTGGTCGCGATCGGCCTCTACATCCGCTTGAATATTCTCGAGACGCCGATCTTCGCGCGGCTCCTCGCTGAGCGCAAGATCGAGAAGACCCCGATGCTCGAGGTGTTGCGCCGCCAGCCGAAAGACATCCTTCTCTCGGCTTTTGCGCGCATGGCCGAACAGGCACCTTTCTATATTTTCACGGCCTTCGTCTTCACCTATGGCGTCTCGACACTGGGCGTGACACGCAACCTGTTGCTGACGGCGGTGCTGGCGGCTTCGGTGCTGGAATTCGGCACCATCCCGCTCTTCGGCCATGTGTCCGATCTGATCGGGCGGCGGCGAATGTACATGATCGGCGCCGCCGCCGTCGGCGTATTCGGCTTCCTCTATTTTGCAATGGTCGACACCAGGAATCCGATGTGGATCTTCGCGGCCATCGTGCTCTCGCTGGTGCCGCATTCGATGATGTACGGTCCGCAGGCCGCTTTGATCGCCGAATCCTTCACAGGGCGGCTGCGTTACAGCGGCGCGTCGCTGGGCTACCAGTTGGCTTCGGTCATTGCCGGCGGCCCTGCGCCGCTGATTGCGACCGCGCTCTTCGCTTACTACCATTCGGGCTATGCAATCGCGGGCTATGTCCTGGCGTGCGCGGTGCTCAGCCTGATCGCCGCTTCGCGGCTGGGCGATTACACGAACAAGGACATCTCGCGGGAATACGACGATCCGCGCGCGATGAGCGATAGCGGACACGCCACCCCGGCTGCATGATTCATCAGCTTGGCGCGGCTTGTGCCAATACGCCGAGGTAAGTGGCCCAGGCCGGGACCAGCTGTTGATGTTCGTTAATTCCGGGAGCGGATGAAAAACGGGGGAGGGGCGCTTTCACTTTTGAGCGAACTCTGGCGATCGAAAGTGAAGGAACCGCTTGGCGAAGCAAGTCTCCAGTCTCCCGTCGAGCAGCTCGACCCGTGTTTGCAACAAGTAATGGGCGCCCTTCATTGACCACCTCATTTGTTGACGTTTTGTAAGCCGTCGATTTATCAAATGATTCATGACCGATTCGGCAGACGCCGACGATACTCGACGGCCGGCCATGCGAGCCCGTTGATGGTCGATAAGGTCGTAGCGATTATTCACGAGGAAGGACAACAACAATTGAGCGGCTGCGCGAGAGGCAGTACCTGCGCAAAGTTCATAGAACCTTGGCAAAGAGCCGATTTCGAACTTCAGCGAAGCGATGAGCGTGCGTACGATCTCTATCGCCGCGTCACCCCTCCCACGCCATAGCTGGTCGCGCACGCGACTTAATAGTCGCTCGCATCGTTGCATGACCACGGGTCGTTGTAGCAGAGGAAGCGTGTACGCACAGAGCGCCGATCTCACAGAATGAAGTTTCATGCCGATGTGAAACCAATCGAGAATCCTCGGCGCGACGCAAGGCGCAACTGACGTCACTAGCGATCGCATCCCCCGAGCGCCATCTGTGACCACGTCAACCGTAGTGGTCAGAACTCAGCCACACTGATCGAGCGCGGCCGCGACCAGCACGCGTGTCAGGCTCGGGCGCTGGAGTGCGCACGCAAATCGTCGAGCCGCTATCCCATCACATTCGACACGGCCGGCGATAACTTCAAACCTGCGCACATCTTCCCACGGGACCGCGGTGATCACGGTGCAGTCTATTGCGAGGCGCAAGTGCCTGGCACCGTTGAGAGGTCGAGTTCCCGCGAACCATCCAACGTGGAACTGATCATGTTCAATGTGTTCACCGCAGTCGAGAGTTTCCCTGCGAACAGTGGCGTGAGACAGGGTGTGCAGCCCGGCGAGGTCAGCAACGTTGCGCGCAGCAGATCTGTACGAAACAGAGGCGCCTTCCTTCGCGCACAGGTACGCAAGTTCTGGCGTGCGCCGTCCCGGTAGCAGGGTTTCTATTGGACACTCGGAGAATCGCAAATCCGACGAGTGATCGTTTTCGTCCAGCGGTTCGGGGGTGCGCAAGCAGGATATGACGCGGGGCACGCGAACTCTGACACTACCCAAGGCGGTCGCAAAGACGCGAGGGCGCCAGTCTTTTATGCGGCGGTATCGTCCGCAATGTCTGCAGCATCGGCGCTGAGCGTCGTAGGCGCGGATCTGGTCCTAGGCCACCGCATGTTGAAGGCTAGAAAGCAGACTTTTTCCTTCGGACATCGACAATCCAAAATCAGCCAGGGTAGCTCCCTCGAGCGGGCGCTGAAACGTAGCTAACGGCACTTTCTCATCGGTACCGTCCCGCTGCAGGTAAATCGTCCAATGCATATCCATTTGTCACCTCGGTTCACGGGTGTCAAAGGTAGCTTAGTGCAAAGTGTCGTGCTCCCCCAGTTTTTGTCCGGTCCCTTGCAAGCCGAACTCAAGTGTCACCGAACTCCGCCTGGGCCGGTGACGCACGCATCGAGATTGACCTACGACGCGAGCAGCGCCTGCACCTGTACCGGGGCTCCCGGCTTGCCTGAAACTTGCGGCGCAATCACGAGGTAGCGGTGCCTGTCGCCAGCAGTGCCCACGCCGGGCGCGACCAACTGGCGGATCTGGCCGAGCGCATTCACAATCGCAGAGCCGGCTGGATTGGTCATGAAGTTCGCCAGCGCTTCTATGTTGCCGGTGCCGTCAGAGTTGTCTGCGAGGCCCAGCACATACGCTTGCTTTGGCTGCAGGCCCGTGACGGCCGCCTGAAGGACCTGCACGAGACCTTGGTCGAACAATGCGACAGTCGTGGGTGCGCTAGCGACGTCCGCCGACTTGCCCGAGCCCACGGGAACCAGGACCAGATGCGTACTCTGCCCGGCGAGACCGAGCGGCTGCGTATTCTGCGTGCCGTCTCCTTCCGGGACCGCATTCGGTACATAGGTGACAGCCTGCGGCGCCTGGCCGATGGGCACGGTCGCGATTACCCTGTTCGTCAGCGTATCGATGGCGGTCATCGCGTCGGCATTTTCAAGGCCGACGTAGATACGGCTGCCGTCACCGGACGGCCACAGCCCATGCGGCAGGTTGCCGACGGAAATCGTCGAAACCTGCGAGAAGTCGTCGGTTCGGAACACCTTGACCTGGTTCAGGCCTCCGACGGTCACATAGGCGAACGTACCGTTAGAGTTATGCACGATGTTCACATGATTCGTAATTGGGCCCGTGTCGAGTGTCCTGATCAGCCCGAATGGCGGCCGCGCCTCGAACACCTGGGTCTTGCCCACATCCTTGAGCGTAAACCATATCTGCTTGCCATCCGGGGTCGCAGCGATGTCCGGGCAGAAGGGGCTTGCCTGCTTCACCGTACCGACAATCTTGTGGTCAGCAACCGAGATGACCTCCGTTTCGGGGTTGAACGATGAACACACGTAGCCATACTTCCCGTCTGGCGAGAAGATCTGCATGCCCGGGCCGGCCGGCACGGTGATCCGGGATTTCTCTTCAAACGTTGTACCGTCAAGCACGGCCACATAGTTTTCGCCGCGCACAGTCACCCAAACCTCCTTGCCGTCAGGCGTAAAGAAGGCTTCATGAGGCGAGCGGCCAACGTATGTGACGTGCTTGACTGCATTCGTCTGCGTATCGATGAAGGAGACCGAGTTCGAGCCGATGGACACCACAGCAATTGTGCGATGATCGGGCGAATACCCCATGCCGTGCACGAGCAACTGGCCTTTGTACAACGGGCTGAAGTTGCCTGGCGACGGGTCTCCCAGACGAATCACTCCGACCACCCTGTTGTTCGCCGGATCGATAACGGAGACGGTGTTCGAGAATTGCTCGGCGGCATAGACGCGGTCATGGTGGCTGACCGGAATATCTGGGTCGGACGACGAACCAGGGGCCTGTCCAGCCCATGCGAACTGGGCTGCAGCCAGTGCCGCCATGGTCAGCGCCGATGTAAGAAGGGACGTGTGTTTCATTGCGGCTCCTTTTGCGTGTGGCTCAGCATGTTCATCTGCATGCCGTGGTGGGACATCGCGTGTGCGTCCCCCGCGGATGAGGAAGCAGGCTCTTGCTGATCTGGTGCGGGTGTCGACGGCGGCAGGGGCTGACCAAGCGCGAGGTGCATCGCAACAATCTCCTGTTGTTGCTCGACGACGATTTCCTGCGCGATGCGACGCAATTGCTCGTTGCGTCCATAGCGCAATTCGGCCTGTGCCATGTCAATGGCGCCCTGGTGGTGAGGGACCATCATCGCGACGAAATCCCGGTCAACATCGCCCGTCGGTCTGATAGACATGTCAGCCATCATCTTCGTCATCGCGGCGTCATTCTCTTGAAGAAACGGCGCCTCGTCTGAGCTTGCGGCCTGCGGTCCAGCGGCGAACGACGGGGGTATTCCAACTCCAGACATGGCAAGTGCGACGGCTACCCTCAGTACCACTGGGACAGACAGACGGATCGAGACTGGCATAAGGGTGTCCCTCCTTTTTCGTGTTGGCACATGCTTCAATGGAGTGAACCCATCGGGCGTCGACTTATTCCGAACGTCGAGAACTAATTTTGTTGTTCAGCGCAGTGACTGTTGGAGGGCGGAAGAGGCCCCGTAGCGGAAATTGCCCGGCGCCGCCTGTGAAAAGCTCTCCGACTGCATGATCGAGCATCGCTTCAGGGCGAAGAGATTGATGCCGTCCACATCCGGTCGGAACTGCGGAAATCCAACCAGTATCGGGACGGTGCACAGCGCTATGCGTACGATCGAGTAGAACTGCGCTCCTGCCGCCCTCCCTGGAACGTATCGGACGTGCCCAAAATATCAAACGTCTTCCGGGAACAACCGAGTGGCCCGTCTGCTGCTTCCGGATGCACGACGGACGGGGCTCAGGCAGGTCCGTCTCATCAGGCTGTGTTCGACCCACTTCGGTCGTTCGCTGTGGGCTCGGTCAGCGGCGGATATCTGAGGATTGTGTTGAAAAAGTCGCCCGTGGTTCGGAATGTTCGGTATCCTGGAAGACATCGATCGACGGGAGTGATTCGTCATGATGGGTCAACTGGGCCGCGGACAGGACAAACTCTTCTACTCGTTTAACCTCGATAATCACGTCCCTCGCGAACACCTGTTGAGAGGCATCGATCACTTCCTTGATCTGCGCGATCTACGCCAGCATCTCGCGCCGTTCTACAGTCCGATGGGGCGGCCATCGATTGATCCGGAGCTCATGATCCGCATGTTGATCGTCGGCTACTGTTTCGGCATCCGGTCCGAGCGCAGGCTATGCGAAGAGGTACATCTGAACCTGGCGTATCGATGGTTCTGTCGCCTGGGCCTGGAGGACGCCGTACCCGAACACTCGACATTCTCCAAGAACCGCCACGGTCGCTTCCGCGATAGCGATGTACTACGCCATGTGTTCGAGTCGGTGCTGGGTCGGTGCATGTCCGAAGGGCTCGTAAAGGGTGAAGGATTCGCGATTGACGCAAGCATCATCAGAGCCGACGTGAGCTCTGCACGCGGTGTTCCGGGTTCCGGGCCCATCGACTGGGGTTGCGTCAAGGGACAAAGCCGTGCAGTGCGCGAGTATCTGGAAGCATTGGAAGAAGCGAATCCAGCGGGCACCGAAGCGGCGGAGATGGCAGAGACATTGCCCCCTCCAAAGAGGATATCTCTGACGGATCCCGCCGCGAGCTGGACAGCGGCCAAGGGTGGCTTGCCGTTCTTCGCCTACTCGACCAATTATCTGATTGACCTGCAGGCAGGGATCATCGTTGACGTCGAGGCGACGCCCGCGAACCGTTCGCACGAAGTGGAATCAACCAGGACGATGATTGACCGCGTTGAGCGGCGGCATGATCTCAAACCTCGACGTCTTGCAGGCGACACCGCGTATGGCTCGGCAGCGATGCTTGCCTGGATGATCGAAGAGAAGGAGATTGCACCACATGTTCCGGTCTGGGATAAAACGACGCGCAAGGACAATACATTGTCCAGCAGCGAGTTCCTATGGGATGAACTGGCCAATGAATATCGCTGTCCCACCGGGCACGCACTACGCAGTGATCGGCGCAAATTCACGAATCCGCGCTCGCGCGTCACGAAGGCTGACACGATCATCTATCGGGCAAGTCAGCTCGACTGCGAGAGCTGTTCGATGAAGGATCGCTGCTGTCCGAATACACCATTCCGCAAGATCGCCCGCAGCATCCATGAAGCTGCGCGTGACGAAACGAGGCGTATTGCGAAGACGCCTGAATACAAGCGATCTTGCCGTGAGCGAAAGAAGGTGGAAATGCTCTTTGCCCATCTCAAACGCATCCTGAAACTGGACCGTTTGCGACTGCGAGGTCCAAGCGGTGCTCATGATGAGTTCCTGATGGCAGCGACTGCGCAAAACCTGCGAAGAATGGCCAAGCGGTTCATGTCAGGAAGCAAGCAGATGAACCAGGCAGTTGCATGACGAGAAATGAGGATCGTTGCCTCGCCCAAGTTCACCGCTTCGCCGATCGTCACAACTCGATAACGTCGTGCCAACTCCAGCGCCCTGATCCAAAACAAGACTTTTTCAACACAATCTCGCTGACGGCGGCCCTTCGTCGGACGATGCCATCCGGCGGGTCGTCGGGCAGTTGCGGTTTGCATGTGCATTGGCACGCGCGGCGTCGCATTGTCTCACTGCACACCCGGGTTACTGATGGATCGGCTGAAGCGTCGATCTGCTTTCGTTAAGCCAGAAGATAAGTTCATTGACACGCATGGCCTTCGCAAACAACCAGCCCTGTCCATACTGGACGCCTCTCTGCACCAGATATTCGACCTGGATATCGCGCTCGACGCCCTCCGCCACGATTTCCACCCCCAGTTCGTGTGCCATCTCGATGATATGAGGCGCGACGACGCTGGATGCTGCGTCTTGTGCAATGGTGTCGATAAATGACTTGTCGATTTTCAGGACATCGATCGTAAAGGTTTGCAGATACGATAGGCTGGAATACCCGGTTCCGAAATCATCGATATAGACAGGGTGGCCAGCATCCCTGAATGCCGCTATTGTTTGCCGCGTTGCGTCGGCATCCATGAAGCTTCGCTCCGTTGCTTCGATTCTGACCTGAGCAGGTCGAATACCCGTTTCCTGCAGCCGGGCCGTGAGAACGTTCAGGAAACGGCGCGTTCGCAAATCCTCGCTGCTCACGTTGATTGAGACGTAGAACGAAGGACGCGAGCGCAAGAGCTTCGACAGCTCGTCAATCGTCTTGTCCAGTACGAGGTCAGTCAACTGCTGAATAAGACCGTTTTGCTCTGCGACCGCGACAAAGACTTCCGGCGAGATGTAGCGTCCGTTCAAGTTCCACCTGACGAGCGCTTCCACGCCAACGCATTCGCCGCTCGTGAGGCGGACGATTGGCTGGAAAACCACGTCGAGTCTCTTGCGTGCTATGGCCCATTCGAGCGTCGCAGGGAAGGAGAGTTGCCGCGAGATTCGCCTGAACGCAATCCAGCCAAGCACACCTCCGACAACGACACCAATCGAAAGCCACATCACGAGCAAACCAGGCCAGTGACCCACGAGGCTACTGCGCGGAGACTTGACTACCACCCCGAGGGGCCGGCTTGACGAACGGGCGACAGCGTAGTGCCATTGTTCGTTGTTCACGTGCCCAGCCAGCTTCCATGCGTTGAGCATGTCGTCGGCGTCCGCACCAGGTGACAACGCAAGGATTGTGTTTGTCTCGACATTGATCGCTGCGATCGGTCTTCGGGCGGGGTCGATAAGATCGACGTAGGACTGCGGGTCGATCGAGACATAATTTCCATTGCGGCCAATCTGAATATCCTGACGCTCGTCGCTGAGGGGGTTCTTCTGCCTGTACCAGAGCAGATAGCCGTCCTTGCTCCGCCAATCGGGCGGAGGCATCGTCAGATGCTGCGCCCGAACGTCGCCTAAAAGCGGTGAGCACAGATATTGTCCGCCACCGTAAGCACCAGCGTCCTGCACGTACCGGTAATTGAAAGCCACGCGGGCAAACTGCGCGATCCGGACGGGAGAGCAGAGACCGCCGGGGAGCGCCTCCATGTCCGCAATAGCAGCGAATGCCTGGTAGGTGACAAGCTCCGTGCGCATCACAGCTTTCGCGGCGAACTGCTGCAGATCTTCTTGCTCGCGACGTTCTGCATCCTCGTCGGCGATATAGATGCTGGTCAGTACTGGGGCAACCGTGGCTATGCAGCCCAGTGCGACAGCAGCAGAAATAAGCGACAGCCGCTTGATCATCTCGCAAGTCCCGTCGTGAATGACCGTAAGAGAGGCTTCGCGCCACAAGTGCGGCATGCTCAGGGTCGAACGCGTGGAATTACGATGCCAGCATGAAGAATAGTATCTGGAGCTATTTTTTCAACGCGTTTGATTTGTGCGCCCTATATCCGCTCCTGGGCGAATGCGAACAGCCGATCTCGCAAGGAGGCAGTGGCTGCGTGAGGCCGCCAAATCGGGCGTCGCCACTGATGGGTCGAAGTCGGCGCGGCCAGTTGTCTTCGGCCTCGCCCACTCCGTGCCTGACTACGGCAGATTACATGCCGCCAAATGGCTTCTTCACCGTCAGCTTGTTGGTCACCGACGCCACTCCGGGAACGCCCCTGGCGATCGCCTCGGCCTTGCCGATCTGGGCAGCTTCCGTGACCGTGCCATTCAGTGTCACCGCGCCGTCTTTCGCGATGACACTGATGTCTCCGGCGCTGATTTCCTTGTCCTTCCCGATGGCGGCATAAATCCTACGGCGCAGGGCACGGTCCGCTTTCCTGCCCGCGGGTGCCACAGCGCCCGATGCCGCCATCACGGACGCACCTTGCGCACTGGCCGGTGCACTGGCTGCGTCACCGGTCTGGGACCACGCCGTCGTGGACGCTGCAACGAACCATGCGGCGACCAACAGCTCGAGTGCCTTGATTGTTTTCATGGATTACTCCGGTTTATGAAGGTGACGAAATCAGAAGCTATGGCGAATGCCGACCATGGCCGCACTGGTGGAGACGCCCGGCGCAACCGGAGCCCCATAGATGATCGTCTGGTTCATCGTCCCCTTGTTGTCGACATAGCCGACTTGCGCGTACACCTTGGTCCTTTGGGACAGGTTGTATTCGGCACCCACTGCGATTTCGCTCGAGTGATTCGCTGAATGGTTCCGGTCCTTCAGGTAGTAGTAGCCGGACGTGATCTTGAAGTGCGGATTGAATTGGTAGCCGAGGCCACCCGACACCATTTCGAAGTCAACGGTGTTGCTCTTCGCCGGGTTCTTGCCGATGCCGTACGAGGCGGACATAGAAAACCCGCTGATCGTATACATCGCACCGAAATAGTAGAAGCGGTTATTGCTCTGGCCTGTCGCAGGCGCAGCCGGCGCCGCCGGATAGGTCAGCGGGAACGGATTGGTGTCATGTCCGTTGTAGTACACAGCGGACAGGTTCAGACCGTAATTCGAATACTTGAGCACAGCCGATTCACGCGTGCCGCCCTGGAACTGTCCCGCGACGCCACCCGGCGCGTACTCAAGCGCAAGCGATGCACCATAGAATTTCGGCGAATTGTAGACCAGCGCGTTGCTGTCATAGAGGGCGCCGATTGGAGCGTTCGTGCTGGTGCCGGGCCAGCCGGCCGCCTGATTGATGCCGAGCCACGCAGTCAGGATACTGCCGAAATACTGTGCGCCGCGTACGTCGGTTTCCGCCATCGCGTAGATCATCGGGATGATCTGCCGGCCGGCGTCGAACGTGCCAAACGGCCCGGATGCCCCGACCGTTGCATACTGGTTGAAGATTGCGGTCGTGCCCGGCGTGTCGGACAGACCGAACTTGCCGTTCGTGGTGTTGAACGTGCCTTGCAGCTTGAAGGTGATCTTGTAGCCACCGCCGATGTCCTCGCTTCCCTTCAGGCCCCAGTAGCTGGCATAGATGCCGCCGTCCTTGAGTTGATAGACATGCCCCTGGTTTCGCGCGGTCGGCAGGAACGTTGCCGCCGAGGTACTTTGATACAGGAGTCCACTGTCGAGTACGCCATAGAGCGTGACCGAAGACTGGGCATGGGCTGCGGTGGAAAAAACTATCAGCACTGCCAGGCTGCCTGACTTCAATTTCATTGTGTCTCCTCCAGGTTTGAGGCGTGCCGGGTGGACCCGGCAGTTTATGGTTTGTTACTCGAATGAAACTGTGTTGCTGCCGCGCCGGTGTCTCAGGCCGACAGGTAGTAATCGCCGAACTGATTCCGTAACCGGTTCTTGAGCACCTTGCCCGTTGCACCGAGCGGAACCGAGTCGACAAACACAACGGCATCGGGCTTCCACCACTTCGCAAGCCGGCCGTCAAAGAACGTGAGCAGTTCGTCCGCGACGAGCGCGCTGCCAGGCTTCTTCACGATCAGCAGCAGTGGCCGCTCGTCCCACTTCGGATGCCGCGCGGCGATGCATACCGCCGTCGTGACTTCGGGGTGCAGGTATGCGACGTTTTCGATGTCGGTCGAGCTGATCCATTCGCCGCCGGACTTGATGACGTCCTTGCTGCGATCCGTAATCTGCATGAAGCCGTCGGGATCGATCCTGGCCACGTCGCCGGTCGGGAACCAGCCGTCGCGCAGCGGCGGTGTGTCGTCACCGCCGAAATATTCCCGCGTGACCCAATGACCGCGCACGAGAAGGTCGCCAGTTGCGGTACTGTCCCACGGCAACGCCTTGCCTTCCAGGTCGACGATTTTCATGTCGATGCCGAACACCGGGCGCCCCTGCTTCGCCTGAAGCGCGTAGCGCTCTTCCAAGGACAGAGATACCTGATGTGCCTTGAAACTGCAGACGGTGCCGACCGGGCTCAGTTCCGTCATGCCCCATGCATGCACGACGTCGACGCCATGGCGCGTCTGGAACGCCGCCGTCATCGCCGTCGGACAGGGAGCGCCGCCGATAATCGTGCGCCTCATCGACGAAAACGAACCCGTGATCGCGTCGACATGCGCGAGCAGTCCTTGCCAGACTGTCGGCACGCCGGCCGACAGCGTGACCCGTTCGTCCTCGATCAGTTCATGGAGCGACCTGCCATCCAGCGCCGGCCCCGGAAACACCAGCTTCGCACCCACCATGCAGGCGATATACGGCAGTCCCCACGCGTTCACATGGAACATCGGCACGACCGGGAAGATCACATCGCGCGCCGAACAGTTCAGCGAATCCGGCAGCGCCGCCGCGTAGGTGTGCAGCAGGGTCGAGCGGTGGCTGTATAGCACCCCCTTCGGATTGCCGGTCGTCCCGGACGTGTAGCACAGCGATGACGCGCTGTTTTCGTCCAGCAGCGGCCAGTCGAAAGCGTCGCTGTGACCGTCGACGAGATCCTCGTAGCACAGCAGCATCGTGGACAGGCCATGGTCTCGCGGCATGTGCGCGCGATCTGTCATTGCAACGAAGACCTTCGGACTTTTGACCCGCGGCGCGACGCTCTCGATCAGCGGCAGAAACGTCAGGTCAAAGAACACGACGCGATCTCCCGCATGCTCGATGATGTACGCGAGCTGGTCGACGTGGAGCCGGGGGTTGAGCGTATGCAACACGGACCCGGCCCCGGACACGGCGAAGTACAGCTCCATATGCCGGTAGCCATTCCACGCCAGCGTGCCTACGCGCTCGCCCGGCTGGATGCCGAGGCTTGCGAGGGCGTTTGCCATGCGGCGCGCGCGTTGCGCAAGATCCCGGTACCGATACCGGTGAATGTCGCCTTCGACCTGTCGCGACACGATTTCCTGTCCGCCGTGATGGCGTTCAGCATGCGTGAGCAGCGAAGCGATCAGCAGCGGTTGCTGCATCATCAAACCTTGCATCCTTGTTCCCCTGAATGGCTGTGTGTTCCCGCGCGGCCCGGATCACGATGCCGCATTGCACGCGGGTGCCGGCGCCGGACTGGCGACTGGATCCTCGAGACTCACGAACAGCTTTCCGTCGATGGCCCGGACTGGGAATGTCGTCAGGCTCAACCCACTTGCACCCGGCATGCAACCGGTGCGGAGGTCGAAGCGCAGACCGTGCGCCGGGCAGCTCAGCACGCACCCGTCGAGATGACCGTTCGCGACCGAGGCCCCCTGGTGGGGACACGAGTCGTCAATCGCGTGGATCGTGCCGTCGATGTTAAAAAGGACAACTCCGCGGCCATTGATGAAGGCCAGTTTTCGCTGGCCTGGTCCGAGTTCATCGACCGCACCAACCGGTATCTGATCAGACGAGTTCATGGATCAGTGTCTCCGCCATAGGCCATTCACCAAACCCTGCAGCTGGATTCAGGTGACCGACTTCGCCGAGGTCGACGAGACGACTGCCCCAGTGTTTCGCCATCGCCGCGGTACGCTCGAACTGCGCGAGCGGATCGTTGCGGCTCGCACCGACAATGCTCGGAAACGGGAGCGGCTTTCGTGGAATCGGCTGCCAACCGTTCTGAGCGAGCGCATCGAAGGCCGGATAGGCTGGCGGCAGCGGCGTCTCGAGGTCGGCCGGAGCGGCGAGCAATGCACCGTGAATCCTGCGGCTGTGCTGCTGGGCCCAATGCACCGTGATCATCACGCCCGCGCTATGCGCGACCAGGATCACCGGGCCATCGATTTTCGCGAGGGCAGCATCGAGCGCCGCAACGCGCGCAGCGCAACTGAGTTTGTCGTGCTCGAGCGGTGGCACCGAGGCCGCCTTGGGCAACTTCCGCTCCAGCAGAGTTTGCCAGTGCTCCGCGACGTAGTCGCGCAAGCCGGGCACCATCAGAATGGTCGGTGTCGTATCGAGGGTCATGAAGCGGTCTCCGGCCCGATCAGTACGGCTTGTCGCCGATAATTCCGGCACGCTCCATCTTGCGATGACACGGCGGGTAGTCCATCACTGCATAGTGCTGCGTGCTGCGGTTGTCCCAGATCGCGATGCTGTTGGGTTTCCAGCGCCAGCGGACCTGGTACTCGGGGATGTAGGCCTGGCTGATGAGATAGCGCAGCAGGTCACTCGCGCCCGGATTGGCGTCCTGCCCGAAGCGCACGCGCGCCGGCGTGTGGTAATTGGTGAAATGGGTGGTGAAGGCGCTCACGAACAACACCTTCTCACCGGTCTCCGGGTGCGTGCGCACGACCGGATGCTCAGCGTCCGGGAATTGCGCTTTAAGAGCGAGACGTTTTTCGATCGGCATCGCGGCTCCGAAGCTCGCCTCGATGCTGTGGCGGGCGCGCAGGTCCGCGATCTGGGTCTTGACGTGGTCCGGCAGGTTCTCGTAGGCGAGGACCATGTTTGCCCACATCGTGTCGCCGCCGACTGGCGGGCACTCCACGCAGCGCAGGACAGCGCCGAACTGCGGTGCCTCGCGCCAGGTGGCATCCGCGTGCCACGCGTTTTCATACCGGTCGTTGGGCTGATCCGGGTTCTTATAGATGCGCACGAGGCCCGGATGTTCCGGGTCGCTGCCGGCGACGGGATGGTCCTCAAGTTCGCCGAAACGGCGCGCAAACGCAACATGCTCAGCGCGCGAGATGCTCTGGTCGCGCAGGAATAGCACCCGGTGTTTGAGCAGTGCCGCGCGGATCTCGGCAAACAGGCCGTCATCGTCGATGGCATCGGCGAGATTCACCCCGAGCAGTTCGGCACCGATGGCACACGTCAATTGTTCGACTCGCATGACCTACTCCTCAGATAACGAAGACCGACGAGCCGGTCGTCTTGCGCGTTTCGAGGTCGCGGTGGGCCTGCGCCGCGTCCTCCAGCGCGTAACGCTGGTTGAGTTCGATCCTGATGCGGCCTGCGGCGACATGCCCGAAGAGTTCGCCGGCGAGTTCGTTCTTCTCGACGGGGTCGGCAATGTAGTCCGCCAGCGCGGGCCGCGTCAGGTAGAGCGAGCCCTTCATCGCCAGCATCTGTGGATTGAACGGCGGGATCGGCCCGGACGCCGTGCCGACGCAGACCATCAGGCCACGGCGCCTGAGCGAATCGAGCGATGACTCGAAGGTATCCTTGCCGACGCTGTCGAACACGACGTCCACGCCCATGCCATTGGTCAGTTCGCGCACACGCTTCGCGACATCCTCCCGGCTGTAGTAGATGATGTGATCGCAGCCGTGCGCGCGGGCCACCCCGCCCTTGGCCTCGTTCGATACCGTGCCGATCACGGTGAGACCCAACAATTTCGCCCATTGCGACACGATCAGACCGACACCGCCGGCGGCGGCATGCAGCAGGATGGTGTCGCCCGCCCTGAAGTCATGAATGCGGCGCATCAGGTACGACGAGGTCAGGCCTCGCATCGTCATGCCGGCAGCCGTCTCGCAGGAGATCGCATCCGGCAGCTTGATGAGCGGCGCCGCCGGGACCAGGCGTTCAGTGCTGTAGGCGCCGAGTGTGTTGAGAAAGCCGGTGTAGGTCACGCGATCGCCGACCGCGACGTTGGTCACGTCGGGGCCGATTGCCTCGACCACACCTGCAGCTTCGACACCCATGCCCGCAGGAAGCGGCACGGGGTACAGGCCGGTGCGGAAGTAGGTGTCGGCGAAATTCAGGCCCACTGCCTCATGGCGCAAGCGAACCTGTGCGGGGCCGGGGTCGCCCACTTCAACGTTTTCATAGCGCAAGACTTCGGGACCGCCGGTTTCATGGAAGCGCACTGCTTTTGCCATGTCAAATCTCCTATTCATTACTCGAACTGCAAATTTATTTCGCCTGTGATGGGCTGCCCAATTTGCTCTCAGGCGCACTTGCCAGGTCTAAAGCTCGCGGGTGACCGTCGGGTCAGCCCCCGGCCTGTTCACGCAGAGCACTCACGCGATCAACGT
Organism: Paraburkholderia sp. FW306-02-B; assembly: GCF_058782725.1. NCBI lineage: Bacteria > Pseudomonadati > Pseudomonadota > Betaproteobacteria > Burkholderiales > Burkholderiaceae > Paraburkholderia > Paraburkholderia sp. FW306-02-B. The sequence continues at coordinate 2,103,478 of NZ_JBYSXZ010000002.1, read as the reverse complement.
CGACGCCATAGTTCCGCTTGCCGATGAAGAAAGCGACTGCCGCGACCAAAGGTGCAAACGGCACGAGTTGCAACGCACCCAGGAGCCCGATCCGGTCGGCCACGATGCCCGTCAGGACGGCAGCGGGTGCCAACCCCAGCAGGTTGTTCGCCAACGTCAGGGTGGCAAACGCCGACGCATGGATCGACGGTGGGGTGAGATTCGCCACCATCGCACCCGAGGGGCCGGTCGCGCCTGCGCAGAAGAACATGCCGGCGCCGATCACGATGAGCTGTGCCGGACCAGCCGGCATGCGGAAACCGATCGTGAGCAGCACGAAGCAGATCAGGCAGAAGGCGACGGCAGTGCTCCACGTCCTTTCCCGCGCATGCTTGCTGAGCCGGTCAGTCAGATTTCCGCACACCACCATGCCGAAAGCGGTGGCTAGCACGAACACGGCCGCGCTCATGGCAGCCTTGCCGGCGGGCATGCCGTAGTAGCGGTTCAGGAAGCTGGGCATCCACGCCCATACCGCTGCGGGAACCAGCAGATGGATGCCGCTGCCAATGTAGGCACAGACAACCGACTTTGTCGAAAAAAGCCCTTTCATCAGCGCGCGGAAGCTCATGCGCACACCGGCGCCTTGCGTCTGACGGCCCGCGTTTGCCGGCTGCAGCGGCGCGAGCCGCTTTTCGGTGATGGCAAACCGGTAGAAAACGACCAGCATGATCCCCAAGGCCGCCATTGCACCGAACGCCGCGCGCCAGCCCAGGTGAGCCGCGACTGCACCACCTAGCGCCATGCCCAGCACTGAACCGAACGCCCCGCCGGCCATGAACGCAGCGGTGAGCGTAGCGCGTAGCCGTGCCGGAAAGATGCTGAGGACAACCGCAATGCCGACACTGCCATAGGCGGCTTCACCGATACCGACGAAGGCGCGCGCGAGCAGCATCTCGTTATAGTTCGTCGAGAGCGCACAGCCGAGCGTCGCGAGACTCCACAACGACGCCATCAGGACAATGCTTTTCACGCGGCCCCAGCGGTCGGCGAGCACCGACAGCGGAAAGGTGAGCACGCCGACCATCAGCGCGACCACACTGCTTAGCGAACCCAGCCGGGTGTCCGAAAGGTTCCATGTGGCCTTGAGCATCGGAAACACCGCATTCAACACCTGCCGCGACATGTAGTCGGAGAGCAGCAATCCCACCGTCAGGACAAATACCACCCATGCATACGCGGGCACGTCTTTTTGCGTAGTCGAAACATCGGCCGTGGTGGGCTCGGCATGCGTGAACATGAGTCGTCTCCTTCGTGTCCAGCTCGTTGGCGACCGCCTTTGCCCTGGAGGGCAAAGGGGGGCCTTTATGGGTACCGCGCAATCCTCTCCGGCATGCCGGAAAGCCCTACCTTTGGAGCCCGACATCCGCGAAACGTCAGCCGCGCTCCAATCCCTTACGCCGCGCGCAGCGGCAGGTTCTTCACGCCCGCCTTGCGGTTCGGCGCCATGCCATTGGCCGCAAGTGTCTCGTCGACCGTCTTGTACTGCACACCGATCTTGTAGATCTCGCGCGCTTCCTTGCCGCTCGCGATCTCACGGCCCAGTTCGCGCGCCACCCGCACACACTGCTCGATCTGCTGCACCGAGCTCATGCGATTGCCGTGCTGGTCGATGATCGTGTCCTCGATGCCGCAGCGCGGGTGCAGGCCCATGGCCATCGCCATCATGTTGAACGGCAGGACGTTCTTCAGCAGCGACTCGGCCGTGACCGTGCCGCCGTCCGGCGCACGATGGACGAAGTTGAAGAAGTTGAACGGGTTCGGACCGTCAAAGCCACCGCCGATGCCGATCCACGTCAGGTTCAGCGGCCCCTTGTAGGCGCCCTTGCGCACCAGGCGGTCGAGCGTTTCGAGCGCATGGATACCGGTGAGCTGGAAGTGCGGCTGGATGCCCGCGGCCTGCAGGCGGCGAAGATGCTCCTCAACCCAGGCCGGACCCGCGGGCACCGTCATTTCGCTGTAGGCGGCCATAAGCGCAGGATTGGCCAGCGACGTGCCCTCCAGGTACTCCGGATAGAGCAACTCCATGATGTTCATCTGCGTGGTGTTGATCGCGACCGTCACCTGATCGGGCTTCGGCTCGAGATCGGCTAGCATGTGACGCGTGTCGTCGGACAGCCACTTCGCGGCCTGGCCGTCGTCTTCCGGTGCAAACGAGATCGAGCCACCCACCTGGATGATCATGTCCGGCACGGCTGCACGCACACCCGCGATCAGTTCGTTGAACTTCGACAGGCGCTTGGAGCCCTTGCCATCCAGTTCGCGCACATGTAGGTGCAGCACGGTCGCGCCGGCCTCGTAGCAGTCGACGGCCTTCTGGATCTGCTCCTCCATCGTTACCGGAATGTCTTCCGGAAAGTCCTCGGGCATCCATTCCGGGCCGTACGGAGCGGTCGTGATGACAACCTTGTCCTGGTTCTCGGGGTGCAGCGAATCGTCGAGGAATTGCATCGTGTTCTCCAATAGGGGGACGGTGTTCCGACGCTCGCGACACGGCTGGCCGCATGAAGACTGGTCGGAACATGATGAACCGTTGAGATCCCACGATACGGCAATCCTGCGTTACACTTTTATGATATAGCGCCATTCTTTTAGCATTTCATGCCACTACGCGTTAACACCGGTGCGTGCGGTAGACATTCCAATACCAGACGCAGGGAGGCCGCCTGCGAGGCATATGCGGAGACAAAGCGATGGAAACGATGTTGCGCTCGGTAGCCATGAGCGGCTATTTCGATGTGACGCGGCGGGTCGGACTGAACCCGGTCGAGCTTGCACAGCAGGTCGGGATCGATACCGCGGCGCTTGCGAATCCGGACGATCGAATTCCGGCAGCCGCTGCGTGCCGGCTGCTGGAACTTACGGCCGAAAAGGCGTCATGCCCGACTTTCGCGCTGCAGATGGCCGAGACCCGGCAGAAGTTCGGCACTGGTGTGGTCAATGTCCTGCTCGCGCACAAGCGCACGCTGCGCGAGGTATTGCTGGCCACGGCTGAATACCGGCATCTGTTGAACGAAGCCCTGGCTGTGTACGTCGAGGACGTGGGCGAAACGGTTACCATCCGCGAAGAACTGGTCGTCGAACCGGGTACCCCAACGAATCAGGCGATCGAACTCGCGGTCGGTGTCCTCTGGCGCCACTCCAGCGCTCTGCTTGGCGATCATTGGAAACCACGCTCGGTCCATTTTGTTCATCAGGGATCGAAAGACCTGACGTTTCATCGAAGGTTTTTCGGCTGTCCGTTGGAGTTCGGCAGCGATTTCAACGGCTTCGTGTGTGCGGCCGCCGATCTCGACTACCCGAATCCCTCCGCTGACCCGGAACTGGTGCGATATGCCGAGAGCCTCGCGGATTCACTCAACGTGACCGGTGTCGATTCGACCGCGCTGGAAGTGCGCAAGGCGATCTACTTGTTGCTGCCCGTCGAGCAGGCCACCGTCGAACTGGTTGCCCGCCATTTACGTCTGAGCGTTCGCACCATGCAGCGCCAACTTGAACTTGCGCATACCAGCTTCTCGCGTCTGGTCGAGGAAGTCAGGGGTGAACTTGCCGTGCGCTATATGAGCAACCCACGCTATCCCATCGGGCGGGTTTCCGCACTGCTAGGCTATTCGCAGCAGGGTTCCTTCACGAACTGGTTTAATTCACGCTTTGGTGTGACGCCTCGTGACTGGCGCAACAGCCATTTGAAATGATCGCGCTGCGCCTTGGCGCCTTCGAAGGTTTCGGTCGCAAGCCGGTCGTCAATTCACCGAAAGCTCAGAACCACAAATTACCTGGCCCCCCGGCGCAGACATCCGCCGCTCAATAGTCGACTCGTCCTGCTCAGACAGTGCAACGAGGCCTGTCGACCCGGACAGTTGTGTTCATCACCCGCGAGCGTCTGAACGGATAAACCTTCACTGGTCGCGCAAATGGCCGCGAACGACTAATAACTCGTCTCGAGATTTGACCGCTTCTATGGCCGTAGTAGGCTCTGAAGCAGCCGTTGCAACTGCGACGTTCCGAACGACGGCTTCGGGTCGAGAGTGTGAGTTCGCTGATGCAGGAAGCTGCCGTCCGGCTGTTCGATGCCGCAACCGTCAGCAATCCGCCACATTGCTGACGGAGAACCCAGCCGGCCCCAATGTCGGCATTGGCCGAGGAAGGAACGTTCATCTTCGCAAATCGAGTGACTGTTTAGTGGGTGGAGCCGACGTCTGAACGTCCGCGCGTCGCGACCGCCGAATGTCGCCTCCTGGCCGCACTGAGACGGCCGCTGTGCGACGAGGCGCCAGCAAGGGAGGCGCGCCGTCACGCGATCCGGCAGCTTGTGCGGCAACAGGCCCGGCTTCGAAACTGCCCTCCAAACCGTTCCCGCGGTCGGCGACGGTGAGCTGACGGACTGACACGCCCTGCTCGCTCACGCCCTTTCCTTCGACACTGCGTAACGGTGACACCATACAGAAAGAAAGGCCCACAGTACGACATTCCTATCTTGCCGGAACCCAGACATTTGACTCTAGCCTTGACACTGAAGACGTTCACAGTTCGAGGTGAGCAATCAATCGCGTCCCTGTGCGACGCCAAAACCACTAGCCCCAAATGGTTGTCCATGGGCCGTTACGTTGCCATTCCGCGTCCATGCTCCTCATGTTGCAGTTAAAGCTTTACAGCGCCACCGAGAGCGAAACCGCCGTCAAGTTCAACTACATGTGCAAGGACGGCTCCCGCGCAAAACAGCAGTACATCTCGGAGAAGACCGGGCAGGTCGTGGAGCGTGCGGACTTGCAGAAGGGATATGAGTTCGAGAAGGACCGGTTTGTCGTGTTTTCTTCAGACGAACTGAAGGCGCTCGAAGAGGGCGGAAGTCACGTGGTTGAAATCGTGGCCTTCATTCCGGAGAAAACCGTCGACCCTCTGTACTACGACAAGGCCTATTTCGTGGCTCCGGACAAGCGAGGCGGAAAGCCCTACAACCTGCCCAGGGAAGCCATGCTCAAGAGCGGTCGCTGCGCGGTGGCCAGATGGGCCTCCAGGGGCAAGACGCATATGGTGCAGATTCGTCCCACCGAAGACGGCCTGGTCTTTCAGCAGCTGCTCTTTGCCGACGAGGTGCGCTCGTTGAAGGACTTGCACATCGAGCAAGCCGAGATTTCTGAGCCTGAGCTTAAATTGGCATTACGGCTCATCGACCAGATTGCCGAGGAGAACTACGACCCGACGCAGTACGAAGACGAGGAAAAGAAGCGCGTTCTCAAAGCGATCGACGAGAAGATTGCCGGCAGGCAGATTGTTACGCCCGAACAGGTGGAAGTGTCCGCTACCGGGCAGGTCATCGACCTGATGGATGCGCTGCGCGCGAGCCTGGCCAAAGGAGGCAAGGCCAGGCCGCCTGCCACCAGAGCCAAAGCTTCTGCCGGCGATGTCGCGGCCGTTGCCACGAAGGAGCGCAAAGGCGTCAAGGGCGCCGAGAAGGCTGAGCAACCACCTGCTCGGGTACGGGCCCGGAAGTGACGCGCCACGCTTTGGAGCATCACTACTCTCTGCGCAGTCTCCAGTCCCTGCTTGGTATATCGCGCAGAGTTTTGACCGGCCTGGTCGAAGCCGGCTTTGTGACCCCTGCCCGCGGCCCCCGGAACGAACTGCGCTTCAGCTTTCACGATGCTGTCCTGCTGCGTACGGCCTTTCAGCTCCAGACGGCCAACATTTCTTCGCGCAAGATATTGCGCTCGTTGACGCGCCTCAAAGCTTCGCTCCCGGATGAACTGCCCTTGACCGGGATTCGAATCACCGCTGTTGGCAACACCATCGCCGTGCGGTTAGGTCCCGACCAATGGGATGCCGAGTCGGGCCAGCCGCTGCTCGACTTTGAGGTCGCTCCCTTGAAAGGTGACGTGGCGTTTCTGGACGGCTCCCCTCGCAGCGCAAAGGAGGCTCACATCCAGGCCGAGGAGTGGTTTGAGCTCGGTGAGCAACTGACCACCACGGACCGGCAGGGGGCCGAGCATGCTTATCGGAGAGTCCTGGAGCTGCTGCCTGTGGCGCACTATGGCGCTTACACCAACCTGGGCGTTCTCCTGTGTGAAGAGGGACGCTGCGAAGAAGCGCTGGCAGTGTTTGACAGGGCCTTGGAATTCTTCCCGGACGATTGCCAGCTGCACTTCAACCGCGCCGTTGCGCTGGAAGAGCTGGACTGCGCCGACGAAGCGCTGAATGGCTACGGAAAGTGCCTCGCGATTGAGCCAGACTACGCGGATGCACACTACAACCTTGCAAGACTCAAGGAACTTCGAGGGGACAAGCAAGGCGCGCTCCGACACTACAACGCGTACCGCCGTATCCAGGGCTCTTGAACGTCGCTATCGGCAGATGAGCGCGCTAGTTTGTGAAGTTCGGAATGAGTTGTCGGCGTTCGATTATTGAACGCCGAGCTCAACAACGTACGAAGTTCAGGCGACTACGACTATTGCTCGCCGGGATCTGGATCGTCTTTACCACCACCACCTTCACCATCTTCACCACCACCCTCAACGGGCGGATCAGTTACATCAGTTAATTCAGGCGGGGGAGGTGCAGTTACAACTGCAACGGGTTCCTCACCCGGCTCCGGCATGGGGTCGCCAGATAACGATGGCTCGAGTCCGGGGGTTAACAGGTCGACCACCGTGCCCATCGGGTCGATTATTATTGGATCGGGCACAGGCGGGTCATCCCCCGGGTTCACCGGGTCGATTACTGGAACTGGGCCAGCGGACAAACCATCTTCGTCATTCGTAGTCATGTCAAGCCTCACAAGGTTTACGTTCGATATCCGTAAGCACCCCCGGAGATTCTTTCCAAAATGCAATGCGCGTCGCCGACGTCGGTCCGAGCCATCGCCGGCATTCCTGCACAGCGTGAGCGAGCAAGCAGTTTCACACAGTTCGTTGGATGAAAACCGCGAGGCCTTGGCCTACTCGATGCCGGTGTGTTGCCTAACGAACGAACGGGATTCGGCCCCTTGAATCGCCCCTTGTGCAGGCGAGCCATGGACGGGTTAAAGGATCAGATCCCGGGCCAAGACAGGCTTTCGAAAATGAAGTCTTACCACTCAGTGAGACCATCATGTCTGACTAACTGCAAACCTTCGTCGCCACGCTGCTCGTCATCCTTGCTACGTGACCTTCACGGAAGCTCCGGACTGATTGGCGTCGTAGCCTATGCGGGGCGCGATATGAAATTCTCGTTACAGGCCAATGACTTGCGTGTGTACGGGTAATGTTATCCACAAGTCTATGCACGGAATCTGTGGATAACCGGGAACTTGCGCACAGGCCACCTCAGAAATTCTGATTCATTTGTGAAATCGCGCAGCGCGACCCGCCCACCACAACCACCGTGTCTCCTCCTGTCCTGTTGGACTGGATTCGCCCGCGCCTCACCGACGCGGGGCCTTTCTATCTCTTGGGCAATACCCGTTGAACCGTCGCGGCGATCTCGTGTGGCAAGCCGCTCAAGAGGCGTTGAAGCTGTCGACGCCGACACAATATCGACCCACATGCCGACATCGGACTGACCAGTCTGCCAATTAGAAAAAGATCCCGGCAGCAACGATTCGCGGCCCGCTCTGGTGGTCCAGCCGAATTTCGGTATCCTGGTCAAACTGGCGTCGGCGACAACACCGCACACATCTGAAGGACGCATTTTCCGATGAAAAGGTAACTTGCAGGCCTGTTACTCACGCGCTCCCGTTATCTCACAGGGCTTGCGGCGCCGCCAACAGATAACACCATACAGATCGAGATTAGAAGTACCTCAAGGTGGCGATCAGGCGGCAATGCTGCCTGCTGCGAACAGTTCCTGCCGCCCAATTGCCTCTGAGGCAACCTCATTCGTCGAGGGGTGAACTTTCGCGACTTGGTCGCGGTGTCACGAAGGTGGGGTAGTCATTCGCTTCAGGGTCACACACACACCGATGAGGACTTGTTCAGCGATTTATGGGTAGACCTCAGCGCGTCAGTAGGGGAGGGTGACCCATGCCAGGCTTCATGACTCCGCTGCACAATCGAAGTACACCCGTCAACAGACTGTGTCGGCGCTGGCCTAACAGTGGAGGGAGAGATTATGCAGCCGCTAGCCGATGAGCACATCACACCTAGGGGAGGTGTCAGGAATTTCGTGTGCTGAGGTCGGTTAAAAATCTCAGCTCATGGCGGCGGTGAATCGCTCTCCAAACAGAATGGCGAACTGATTGACTGCTTGCCGCCCGGTGATAGGTGGCATCTTCCAATCCTTTTCGATGTTGCGCAAGGCCAGATACAGCAGTTTACTGGCGGCTTCGTCGCTAGGGAAGTGGCCGCGATTCGTTTGCGGCTCGCGAGAGTTACCAGAACTGAAACGTTTTTTTGCAGTGGTATGCCGTTTGGCGGAGCCCCCCGCAAAGAAATCGATCACTTAGCCCCCGTGGCATGAACCTCGCTAAAGCAGATGCTCGTCTTCGCTGCGACTGCTTAAGTTTCACGGACTTACACGCTCGCTCAGGCATTTGTGGAAGCACCGGCCTGAACCTGCAAATACCAGGGATAAACAAGAAAAATGAGGAATAGCTTTCTCGCCAGTTCGTGTTCGACAGCCGCTTGCTCAGCAATATTAGCGCTGTGGGTTGCCGTACCCATGCCGGCAATTGCTACCACTCCTGACGTGGGTGTGCCGCCCCCGGAGCCACCGGCATTAGCTTTGCCGAACACCCCGACGCCGCCGAGCGCGAAGCCCTCGCCCAATGGTCCGTCCACGATTAGCAACTCCTCGACGCTCAGCAATTCAGCCACGTTGACCGCGCCTGGCGTGCCTAATGGTGTGCCAATGCCCAACGGAGCCAAGTCGGCCGACGTCACGGATAAGCGTTCGCTCACAGATTCGCTGGGCGGCATCGTCACCAATCAGACGTTGACGCTGGTGGGACAAGATTTCTATGAGTTTTTCGCAGAAAGTTGGCGGGACCAGCCACTGAGTGAGCGTTACATCGTGTCCATTCACGAACGCCCGTCGGCCCGCTGGGGCAGTTTGGTCTGGGTGGAATTCGAGCAGGGGCGCGTGTTTGAGGCCTTCCTGCCGCCCGCACGCGTCGACGTCAAGGCCGTTGCGCAGCGAGCGGCCGATACCGCTTATCAGAACGTCGTGCAAGCGGACATCGCTCGCTTGCTGTTTCACGACGCGGACCTGGCAGCAGATGAAATGTGACCGGTGGATAGACCATGTCAAACAGATATCTTTTAATCACTACCGTTGCAGCGCTCCTGGGCCTAACAGGTCCATGCCATGCCACCGGACTTATCTACGAGCCCGTCGACCCGTCATTTGGCGGGAACCCGTTGAACGGTCAGGTCCTGCTCGACATTGCTAATGCACAGAACAAATACAAGGACCCCAGCACCACCGCCCTCGGTGGGTTCGCCGCCCAATCCCCGCTGGAGCAGTTCAACAGCCAATTGCAGCAGGCCATTCTGTCGCGAGTCGCCTCGTCCGTGACGAATTCGATTGTCGGCCCGAATGGACAACTTATTCCCGGAACGATACAGACCGGCAATTTTTCCATCACCATCTCTCAGATTAGCAAGGGCATCCTGCAGATAACCACGACGGACAAGAGCACAGGGGCCACGACGACTTTTCAGGTAAGCCAATGAACCAGACCGCTCCCCCTATCGTCTCCGCGTTGAGGGCACGGTGTGCGCGTGCCGCACTGCTGATGGTCTGGGCTGGCGTTGCGCTGCTTGCCGGGTGCGCCACCGTCCCCTCAACCGTCGATGACAATGTGCAATTGACGCCAGCGACCGAAGTGACGCGCGACCTGGTGCACTTGCCGCCGCCCAAGGGCAAAGTCGTGGCGGCCGTCTATGGCTTCAGAGACCAGACGGGTCAGTACAAGGCGGCGCCGGACAGCTCGTTTTCCTCCGAGGTCACGCAAGGTGGGGCGTCATTTCTTGTCAAGGCGCTGCAGGACTCCGGGTGGTTCACGCCGGTAGAGAGGGAAAACCTCCAGAATCTGCTGACCGAGCGAAAAATCATGCGCGCGCTCGAGACACCCGAGGACAAGAACCGGCCGGCGCCGAGGATTGGCGCGCTTCTCCCTGCGAGCGTGATTATCGAAGGGGGCGTGGTCGCTTACGACACGAACGTGCGCACTGGAGGTGCGGGGGGTGCGTACCTGGGAATCAGGGCGTCACAGCAATATCGGGTCGACCAGGTCACCGTTAACCTGCGCGCCGTCGATATTCGTAGTGGCCAGATTCTCAATAGTGTCTCAACGACCAAGACGGTCTATTCGTTCGAGGTGTCGACCGGCGTGTTTCGCTTCATCGGTTTCAAGGACCTGCTGCAAGCCGAAATCGGCGTCACGCGTAACGAGCCGCAGCAGCTCTGCGTGAAGGCCGCTATCGAAGCCGCCGTCGTGCATCTCATCGTGCAGGGCCTGAGCAATCAAAACTGGACCCTGAAGAGCGAGTCGGACTGGAACGACCCCACGATTCAGAAGTATGTGCGTGTGAACCGGGACTACGACATGGGCATGGACGCCCTGGTGTCCACGGCTGCGCCAAGTCCGCAGCCGGTGCCTCTTTCAGGCAACTGAGCGCATCGAGCTTTCCCACAAACCTGTCACCCGGTGGTGGACACCATGACCTTGAAAACATCGCGACTAAGACTGGGGCCGCGGGCGTGCTGCGTGCCGCTCATCGCGGCGGCGCTCCTGGGCGCAGCCAGTGCGTATGGCGCCGGCGACCTATCCGACGTATCGGATTTCGGTCCGCCTGAACCGGCCTTTAGCAATGGCCGTCAGTTTGCCGGCATCAATCAGACAGGCACGGCCAACTCAGCTCGCGTTGACCAGGTCGGCCTAAACGGCATCTCGGTCATGCAGCACGGGGCGAGCAATGTCGCCCTGGCGTCGCAGGCCGGACAGCTCAACTGGGCATCACTGTCGCAGTCCGGCCTGGGCAACCAATTCACCGTGTCCGAGTTCGGTACGAGCAATCGCGTAGCGGCCACGCAAAGCGGGAACGACAACGCAGCGACGGTGGGACAGGCCGGCACCGCGAATCGAGCCCAAGTCGTGCAAATCGGAAATTCCAATACCGCCAACGTGCAACAGACCGGCACGAATTTAGGTGTGGCCGTGCGCCAGACCGGCAACGGCAGCATCGCAACCGTCGTCCAGCATTAGGGCCAGCTGGCGTAGCGCTTTTTTGGGCCCGTCGCTCTTGTGGAGTTCATCATGCAACGAAAGGCAATCCTACTCGCAGTAAGCTTGCTGGCTGTCGGCTATTCGCAAGCGTATGCGCAGTCATACAACGAAAGTGCAACGGTCAATCAGTACGACGCCGCGCAACTCGCGACGGTCGACCAGTCCAACGGCCAGAACGATACCGTGACGATTGAACAGCACTACTTCAATAACTACGCAGCGGTGTCGCAAGCGATCACCCTCGGCAACACGGTGCAGGTCTATCAGGATGGCATACAAAATGGAACCTTGGTCGCGCAAGCCAACGAGGTAGGAGACCAGGACTACGTGACCCAGTTGGGCACCCAAAACAGTGCTGGCGTGCAGCAACAAAACGGTGGGTATAACACTGTGAACGTCTACCAGGCTGGCACTCAAAACGCCGCTGCGGTGACGCAAAACAACGAGTGGGGAGACCTTACCAACGTCAATCAGTATGGCGTCTATAACACCACAGGCCTGCTGCAAGAAAACGGCGGCGGTAACACGGCTACCGTCACGCAAGACAGCACGGGGTCGGGTTATGGCAATGCCGCCTATGCGACGCAGGAGGCGGCCTTCGGTTCCAATGCGACGGTTTCCCAGACCGGGGGCCTGAACTATGCTGAAACTTATCAAAGCGGCTCGTATGACAACCTGACTGTGGCGCAGAACGGGTTGGGCAACACCGCGTATGTGACGCAAGTGGGCAACTATAACGGCGCCACGGTCAACCAGACCGGCACGGGCAACTGGGCAAGCATCGCCCAGCACTAGTCGTTAGCAGGAAAGGCGGCCGACATGTCCGGCTGCCTGCATCAGCCCACCGCGTGTGGGGCGTCTGAAAGGAGCGCAAAGTGATAGCTGACACCAATTTGCACGTCTGGTTCGACGTGAACTCGAACAATGGCCAGACCCTCATCGTGCCCTACGTAACATCTGCACACGACGTCCGGCTCCGGTACGAGTTGAAGGTCCTGAATAGCGGCGAAGCGGGGAGTTCGAACATCTCGCAGGAAGGCACGCTAAGTGTGCCGGCTGGAAAGCCTAAAGCGGTTTCGTCGGTTCAGGTAACGCCGCAAGTCGGGAGTAAGTGCGAAGTTGACCTAACCCTGGGCGACGGTGACCAGCAGGCGGGGCAGTATTCTTTTGATTGCGGCGTGAAGAAGTAAGAGGCTATGGAATCTTGCGCTTCCGACGGAGCCCCACGAACTGCGCTTCAGCTTTCACGATGCTGTCCTGCTGCGTACGGCCTATCAGCTCCAGACGGCCAACATTTCTTCGCGCAAGATATTGCGCTCGTTGACGCGCCTCAAAGCTTCGCTCCCGGATGAACTGCCCTTGACCGGGATTCGAATCACCGCTGTTGGCAACACCATCGCCGTGCGGTTAGGTCCCGACCAATGGGATGCCGAGTCGGGCCAGCCGCTGCTCGACTTTGAGGTCGCTCCCTTGAAAGGTGACGTGGCGTTTCTGGACGGCTCCCCTCGCAGCGCAAAGGAGGCTCACATCCAGGCCGAGGAATGGTTTGAGCTCGGTGAGCAACTGACCACCACGGACCGGCAGGGGGCCGAGCATGCTTATCGGAGAGTCCTGGAGCTGCTGCCTGTGGCGCACTATGGCGCTTACACCAACCTGGGCGTTCTCCTGTGTGAAGAGGGACGCTGCGAAGAAGCGCTGGCAGTGTTTGACAGGGCCTTGGAATTCTTCCCGGACGATTGCCAGCTGCACTTCAACCGCGCCGTTGCGCTGGAAGAGCTGGATTGCGCCGACGATGCGCTGAATGGCTACGGAAAGTGCCTCGCGATTGAGCCAGACTACGCGGATGCACACTACAACCTTGCAAGACTCAAGGAACTTCGAGGGGACAAGCAAGGCGCGCTCCGACACTACAACGCATACCGCCGTATCCAGGGCGCTTGCTAGACTACCCAACGAGATACTCACGCCCTTCGAGCAGCCGGCGCAACAGCCTCAAGCATACCAAGGAGGTTGATTAATATAATCACCTCCACTTATATAGGACTCTTAATCAATAATCACAAGAAAACTATCTTCGCCTGAGACGTTAGCCAGAAAAGACCGTTTAATCCGAGCCGGGATTGCGATTGCCTGACCGCCGGCGCCTGGCAGCAACCACGCCGCTCACCACAGACTGATACTCGGGACTTGTTCAGCATGTTTCACATCCCGAAAGATTCAACGTCGGATACCGGCCCTAGCTTCGGGCTGGCTACCCGGAGACAAAACAGGTTCGAACCCCATAATTTATTAATCAGTAGGCAATTGGGCGGACACCACCGTAATATCAAAAGTAACTAAACGTATCCAAATGTTACATTTAGTGAGGTTGACCAGGTAGCGAATGCCCAGAACGTTTTCAACGGTACCTGCGCGAGCCGCACGAGATCTTTTGTTAAACAGTCCTCTTAGCTGACACGACAGGCAATTCGGATGAATCAAAAGTTTGTGACTGCTGGCAGAGCGATTATTGCCTACATCGTGGGAATTACGACGGGTGCTATCGCGTTTGTCCCATTGCTCGTTGTTATCAGTTCGCGAGGCGGCGAAGCGTTTCCCGTGTCCCGTCCCGACCAAGGACTGCTAGCCTATTTGTTTTTTTGGCTACGTGTCGAGCTGGGTTCGATCCTTGTGACATTTATGTTACCTGCTGTGCCGATGTTTCCGTTTTTTGCCGCAGCAATGGTCTTCGCTCGGTGGAGACAAATAAGTCACTGGCTTTATTACATTATGCTTGGAGTCGTCATGGCGACGTCACTGTGCCTCACTGTATCGACCGGCGGCCACGCACCGGCGCTATTGCATAGCGAAATCCCTATTCGCATTGTTCTTCTATTAGCAATGCCGGTTGGGGTATTTGGAGGAGCAGCGTGCTGGTTATTCCTGCGGATGACATATTCAGAAACATGACCACTTTCGAGTCCGCTGCATCAAGCGGCTCATTGATTAAAAAATTGTTTCATATCAAAGGGACTGGCCCGACCAATTCCAAACTGAAAATCTGATAAAAACTTCTGTGCGAGATACCAAATGGCTCAGTCTTTAACATATGCGCAGCTGGAGCAGCTTCGCGGAATGGTGAATTCAGGCGATGTCAGCGGGTTTTACAACTATATGGCCGGTTTGGGATATAACTGCGCGACGTTGGCAAATGGGCTGGTTTCTGGAACAAGTTTTTCGGGATCGGGGAATTGTCTGTTCCCATCAAAAATCCTCTCAATTGCCGCTCCGCTTCGAATACTTCGTGAAGAGGAGCCCTTGCGAGCTGGGCGTCATACAGCGCCAGCAGCGCCTCAAAGTCGCTGATTACCTCGGACGCGAGCCGCCACTCCCCCGTCTCATGAGCGTGCGCCAAGGTGTTCTCGACTGCATATTCGGCGATCTTGAACTGCTCCACCAGTTGGCCACCATAACCAGCACGCTGCAGATACCAGCTCAGGTATGCCGCGCGCATAAGTTCATTGACCAGGTGGCCGTTGCCATGTCCGTCGCGGCATGCGACCAGCGCAAGATGACAGGACAGCGACCGTTCACTGGCGGAGGCGCGATCCATCGGCAATAGAAGTGCTTTCGTCAGCGGCCTGCGGGCTCGGCCGGGGGACCTGTTTCGCCTGGAAGACATTTTTTCGACATTGCGACGCCGGGAAGCGATTGATTATAGCGAACCCATATCAGAGATACGGCCGCGACGACAATCAAGGGCCGAGTTCGACCCGTTTAAGACACTCGGACACGATTGGCGACGGACTGCAGTCGGGTCAATATGAGTCATCTACCCATATCGCTTCGCCTGCTGTTCGTCGACCATTGCGGCCAGCAACCGGTGCGCTGGCCGTGGGCGGACGATGGCTGCGCCAGTGAGACAACCCGGTATTTGAATGCCAATCAACGTTAGCCCTGAGGCGGGAAACGACGGTGCTGGTGGCTGTGGCGGCGGCCACAACAGCGGTTGTTGGCAACCGCGAACGGGCGATTGGCGTGAAAGGAATGAAATGCTTCTGGAAGAGGCTTGCGCGAGGGATCCGACAATTTCCTGGGACACTACGCGCCAGCGCACATATCGTGTTCATGTCAATACAATGATTGTCGTTGCCGGCCATCGGGCGCTTTGCCGCTCAGCCGGGCACCAACGATGCCTGCGATGCGGCGCCGCGACAACGGCTGCGGCCGACCATGAAGTTATGTCGATTGCCGCGCATAAGGGAGCAGAGACAAATGAACGTCATCGATACTTGGCTCATCGCGTCCATAAGTAACGTGGCCATTCACTCTCAAGGCTTCACCCATGTAGTCGAAGCGGTCGTGAACGCGTACCTGTCCAAGGGCGTGGTGTTGGTTGCACTGCTGTGGTGGGTCTGGTTCAGGCCCGAACGTGCGGAAGGTCCTGACGGCGAGGCCGTCCGGCGACACCATCGCGAACTCGTCGTGATCGCCATCGCGAGCGGCCTCGTCGCACTGGTGGCCGGCCGCCTGCTTGCGCACTACCTGCCGTTTCGCCTGCGGCCGATGTATGAACCGGCGTTGCGTGCGTTCTATCCGGAGGCCAACGTGGAGGAGCCGGTGCTGCGAACGTGGAGTGCGTTTCCGAGCGATCACTCCATGCTCTGGTGCGCGGTCGCTATGGGCATTTTCCTCGCCTCGCGGCCCGTGGGGATCTACGCGCTGTTCCACGCCGTGGTGCTGATCGGCCTGCCCCGCATCTATCTCGGTTTGCACTACCCGACGGACGTGCTGGCCGGTGCGGCGCTCGGCATCGGCATCGCATGCGTGATGAACGCCAGGGCGATACGCACGCGCATCGCCGCACCGATACTGGCGTTCGCGCAGCGCTATCCCGGCGTGTTTTATGGCGCCGCGTTCGTGCTTAGTTTCGAGTTGGCGACACAGTTCGATGAGCTGCGCGTGTTGGCGCATGCCCTGACACATGGGATGTCCCACGCGTTGTAGCTGGTCGGGAAGGTGTGGAGGGGGAGGCGCTCATCGCCCCCTGCTGGAATCGCTTCCTTGATCTGCGAGATCTGCGCCAGCACCTCGCACCGTTCTACAGTCCAATGGGTCGTCCATCGAATGACCCGGAGCTCATGATTCGCATGCTGATAGTGGGCTACTGCTTCGGCATCCGGTCCGAGCGACGTCTATGCGAAGAGGTGCATCTGAACCTCGCATACCGGTGGTTCTGCCGGCTAGGTCTGGAGGACACCATACCGGAGCACTCGACGTTCTCAAAGAACCGTCACGGGCGCTTCCGCGATAGCGATCTGTTGCGTCACGTGTTCGAATCTGTGCTGAGTCGCTGCATGGCCGAGGGACTCGTCAAGGGCGAAGGATTCGCGATTGACGCAAGCATCATCAAGGCGGACGCGAGTCCTGCTAACGGAGTGTCGGGAACAGAGCCTATCGACTGGGGACGTGCTGACGGACAGAATCCGGGAGAGCAAACTCACCGGTGCCGGATTGAACGTGTCATTGCGGGAAAAGCGGGCGTAACTGCCTGTACAGGGCCCGGAACGATGCCAGCCGTGCCGACAGTGTCGAATGCCGCTCAGCGTCAGGAAAGAATTCCTCCAACACCAGCGGCGCACGGATTACGACCGAAAAATCGCCGTCAGCCGCAAGCCAGCCGAGACGTGCGGCTCCAAGCGCAGCGACGGACTGGACATCCGGCTGCCGGCGTGTGGGTACCCCAAAGGCATCAGCGACCAACTGTGCCCAGTGTGCACTGCGTGCGCCTCCACCAATAAGAGTGAGCGCGGTTTCGCGGGTGCCGTCCGCATGCAGGGCGTCGAAGCCGTCCGACAAAGCAAACGCGACGCCCTCAAGCACCGAATAGGCAAGCGTCGCGCGATCGGTCGAATCGACAAGTCCACAAAACACGCCCTGGGCGTACGGATCATTGTGCGGTGTTCGCTCGCCGGAAAGGTAGGGTAGAAACAGTGGGGCTTTGGCGCGACGGTCCGCGCTGACACTCTCGACCTCACCCAGCAAACTTGCTTCGTCGGCCGAAGTGAGGTTGCATAGCCAACGAACACAGCTGGCCGCAGACAGCACGACGCTCGTTCGGTGCCACCTGCTCGGAATCGCGTGGCATAGCGCGTGGACCCCTAGAGGTGGGCTCGGCCGAAACTGATCGGTGACGACGGATAGGACTCCCGATGTACCGAGCGACAGGAATCCATCCCCGGCCTCCGCTGCGCCCACGCCCAACGCGCTCGTCGCGGTGTCGCCCCCGCCCGCAGCAACGATTACGTTTGCGGGCAGGCCAAGTTCGCTGGCGACGCTGCGACGCACGACGCCGGCCGCCCGGCACCCTTCTTCAATCGGGGGCACCTGCATGCGTGTCATGTCGCAGGCCTGCAAAAGCTCGTCAGACCACTCGCGGCGCGCAACGTCGAGCCAAAGGGTTCCGGACGCATCTGATGGGTCCGTGAGCTTTACGCCGGTCAAACGCAGACGTAAATAGTCTTTCGGCAGCAGGACGCACGCCAGTTTCCGGAAGTGCTCCGGCTCGTGGCGTGCTACCCATAGCAGCTTTGGCGCCGTGAGCCCTGGCATTGCGCAATTGCCCGCGATTTCGTGCAGCCCTGGTGCGCGCGCCGTTAGTTCATCGCATTCGCTGACGCTGCGCATATCGTTCCACAGAATCGCGGGGCGCAGCGGCCGGTCATTGGCATCAAGAAGAACAGCGCCGTGCATCTGACCGGAGAGGCCAATGGCCTGGATACGCCCAAACGCGTCGGGGTAAGTCTTACGCAGCGCTGATAGAGCAATCCGCGTGGCTCGCCACCAATCCTCTGGATCCTGCTCGGACCATCGAGGCCTCGGTCTGGATATGTCCAACGGATGGCGCACGGTCCCGACGACAAGTCCGTCGCTGGCCAGCAGAAGGACCTTCAGTTCGGACGTGCCGAGATCAATGCCAAGAAACATTCTTCGAACTCGATGAAGCCTGTCGTTGCAGCGGGTAAATTATCAATCACCCGTAACGCAGCGGTGGTCAGTCTGGATAGCGTGCGCGTCTCGAAACCAGAGAGCATTCTAGTTCACGTCAGGCTCGTCGCCTCAGGGGATTGGGAGGCGCAGACACAAGCCAGGTGTAGTGATGAAAGCCGCGCTCGATACCGTAGGGTCAACCGGCAAGGTTATCAACGCGTCGACAAGCTAGCTCGTTCCAGCGCAGTGTTCGGGTCCAGGACCTCGGTCTCGAGCCGAATCTCGTCGCCATGGAGCAGCCACCCGGGGGCAGCCGCTGGCGTCGCTCGTTCGGTTTTCATCGGCAATCGCGCGTGGCAAAGTACGGCACGCCGCGCGATGCTATCGCATCCCGGGATGCGCTTACCGGATGCACCTTTTAGCCATCCCCCGGAAATCGTCGCCGCGTCCAACGAGACTTTCTTCCCGTTCCAACTGTTTATAACCACGGAGACGAATCTTGTCTTCTCCCCCTAGAGGTCAAAATTAGTGGACATCAGGACCACGTCGCGAATGGTCATGCCGCGTTGCCGCGTCAACATGAACATGACCACCTCGGCTACCTCGCTGGCCTCGATCAGGCTGCCCGATTCTTTGGCCTCTCTCAGTTTTTCCTCCGGCCAGTCGGCGAGCAGTGCGCTAATAACCGGGCCGGGCGAGACGGAGCCGACGCGAATTCCGTGTTTGAAAACCTGGTGCCGCACCGTCTGAACAAAGCAGTTAATCGCCCATTTGGACGATGCATAGACCGGCTCCCAGGGCGTCGGAAAGTGAGCAGCCAGGGAACTGGTCACGATAATGTCGCCGGTCCGCCTTCCGATCATGTGCGGCAAAACATCGTGAACATTCTTCATCACAACGTGGTGCGAACGGCTCCTCAGGGTCGCGCGCTGCGGATCGACTGCGCTTGCGCCATTGCCGCCGCCTCCAATGCTTTGGGCGACGACGCCCGGTGCATTCGAGCCGAGCGTGGTGATGACGCCGTTGTTGCCGACGGTCACCACATTGCCGTTGCCTCCTGTCCCGCCACTACCGCCGCCGGTCCCATACGATCAGCGTGCCCGCGTAGTTCTTGTCCAGATAGTCGAAGTCGCTGCCATGGTGTACCCGGTGGTGCTAGCGGGTTCCGGTGGCGATCCGAATGCCGGAAGTGGCGGTTCGGGAAACGTCCTGAACCTGACAGTGGGCACGGGTTCGTTGCGCAGTCCTACGACTATCAACGTCAACAACACGAGCGGGAAAGCCGGTGCGGGCATTTACATGCTGTCCGAAGGCGCCCGAGGCGGCAACGCAACCTATAGCAACGGCACGTCGCCGGCAATGTGCAGTTCACATGCACGCATTGGGACGGCGATACCTTCGTAATCAGTCCCTCGGGCGAAATGGCACCCCGGAGGCCAAGCATGGCATGCCGTCGCAGTAAGCTGCGACATCTGTACGCGATGCGCGCCTGGTACGCCGGCATGCCGGTTCGCAAAGCCGTGGAACGCTACCTGCCGAGCCGCATCGGGGCAGGGCAGTCGGCGCGTGGCGTCCTGGGCAGCATTCGCCGACGGCTGGTGAAGGTCGCGCGCCAGGCCGGCCGGATCTCGCCACGGTTTTTGAGCACCCTGACGGTGAGCGTTTGCGGGAGGCAAAGGCGGTCGCAGACGCGATGCGGCGGCAGAGCAGGGCGTCAGCCTGAATCGGCTGGTGAGTATGAAGCTCGCTGCGTGAGCGTCGGGCACGTCATACTGTGCCCGCACCGACTTCCCAAAAGAAAAACGCCCCGCAGGGCGTTTTCAAGAACCGCGGGACAGCAGGGAGCTCGCGCTCCCCGCCGACAACACCCGATCAGAACTTGTGACGGATACCGACGCGGAATGCCAGCTGGTTGTCCGCGCCCGTGCCCGACGTGCTGAAGTAGCTCGTGCTCGAACCGATCTGCGCTTGCAGATCCTGCGTGCCGTTGTGGCCTGCGGCGATCTGGTAGATACCCAGTGCATACACGTCCGTGCGCTTGCTCAGTGCGTAGTCGATGCTCAGGTCCGCCTGGTTCCAGTGGCCCCTGTTGGCATTGCTCAGGTGCATGTACGTGTAGCCTGCGCCTGCCGTCAGCGCCGGCGTGAACGCGTACTTCGCGCCCGCTTCGTATGCAGCGAACGTCGTCGTGCCGCCCGTGACCGGCTCGAAGCGCGTGTTCGTGTACAACGCCCACAGCGTAGCTGCACCGATCGAGTAGCGGCCGCCGACGCCGAACGTGCGCAGATCGCGGACGTTGCCCGTCGACACGTTGGCGATGGTCGTCGAGAACGACGGCGTCGATTGGCTCGGGTAGCGGATGTCCGTGTACGCCGCGCCGATACCGAACGGGCCGTTCGCGTAGTTCAAGCCGAAGCTGTATGCACGCGACGAACCTGCAACCGGTGCTGCGGTCGTGCCGCTTGCCGGCGAGCCGGCAAATGCGCCAGCCTGGTTCGAGAAGCCATACATCATGCCGAAGGTCAGGCCCGAGAAATTCGCGCTGCTGAACTTGACCGAGTTGTTGATGCGGCTCGACGTCAACTGGTCGACGTCGTTGATGTGGTAAGCGTAGTTACCCGCGACGGTTTGGCCACCGGTCGAGTAGTTGCCGCCCAGGTAGTCCGTCGAAAACGAGTACTGGCGACCGAACGTCAGCGAGCCGATGTCGTTCTTCGACAGACCGACATACGCTTGACGGCCGAACAGCGCGCCGCCCTGGCCGAGCGTGCCGTTGCCGCTGTTAAAGCCGTTTTCCAACACGAACAGTGCCTTCAGGCCGCCACCGAGGTCTTCGGTGCCGCGCAGGCCCCAACGGCTGCCTTGAGCAACGCCGTCGTCGTACTTGAAGAGCTTGTCGTGGCTGGTGCCCGACTTGGAGTTGTTCACGTAGCTGATACCGGCATCGATCAGGCCATATAGCGTGACGCTGCTTTGCGCATGGGCGGCACTGGCGAAGACGGCGAGAGTAGCGGCGGTCAATACTTTCTTGTTCAAGACATTCTCCGATTAAAAATTAAGCGATCGCGACGCCGGCTCTCCGGCAAGGTCGTGCGATGGGGCGAAATTTAAGGGAACGCAGAGTAAGGTATGTGACAGCTTTGCTTATTTTTGTCATGTGTCGCGCCGGAGCGACACTCAGATGGCTTCGCTAACGGAAATCGCGCATATCGCCCGCGTATAAGCTTTTCCCATTCCGTGCGGATATGCGAATGAAAAACGATTGGTTCCAGGGCGCCGCGGCGGCATGCGACGATGCGCCCCTATCAATCAGAATCACTTGAGGGGAAACGCATGCAACGCCGGACAATCATTCAAAACCTGCTGGTTATAGCCGCCGTTTCGTTGACGGCAACGTTTGCGCACGCCGACGACAAACAACTCAGGATCGGTACGATGAGCGGCCCGGATGCACAGATCTGGTCGGTGGTGACCAAGGTGGCGGCGCGCAAAGGACTGAACGTCAAGGTCATCGAATTCAACGACTACGTGCAGCCGAATGCCGCGTTGGACGCCGGCGACCTCGACGCCAACGGATTCCAGCATCAGCCGTTTCTCGACAGCCAGATCAAACAGCGCGGCTACAGGATCGTCAATGTCGGTCTGACCTATGTGTCGCCGATGGGCTTCTACTCGAACAAGCTCAAGTCGCTGAAGGACTTGGCCGATGGGGCGAAGGTCGGCATCCAGAACGATCCGTCGAACGGCAACCGTGCGCTGCTGCTGTTGCAGAAGTATGGCGTGCTCAAGCTGAAGCCGGGCGTCGGTACGAACGGCGTCAACGCGACGCCGCTCGACGTCGCCGAAAACCCGAAGAAGATCAAGCTGGTGGAGCTCGACGCCGCGCAATTGCCGCGCGCGCTTGGCGATCTCGACGCCGCATCGATCAATACCGACTACGCGGTCAAGGCCGGCCTGCAACCGACCCAGGACGCCATCGCGATCGAAGACCTCAAAGGTCCGTACGCGAACCTGATCGCCGTGCGTGCGCAGGATCGCGACAAGCCGTGGGTCAAGAAACTGGTAGCGGCCTATGAATCGGACGAGGTGCGCAAATACATCGATACGCAGTTCAAAGGCGCGATCGTTCCGGCGTTCTGAACGATCTGGCCGATCTGGCCTGGCTGCGCCCGTATGAAAGCAAATCGCCCGCTACTCAAGCGGGCGATTTGCTTCATAGCCAAAGACTTGCAGGCCAGCGGCCGAGCCGCGGCCCGGGTTGCCGGTTAATTGCTCAACAGCGAGCCGCTTCTGAACGCCTTCGCGCCGGCAATGCGCGCGAACTCCAGCCCAGCCGTCGCAAAGCGCGTCAGATGCCGTGCATACAACACGCCGGCCACGCTGCTCTTCAACGTCACCACGCGATCGGTCAGCGGATCGACGATATCCGCGATCTCATGACCCACGTCGACCCAGGTGCCGACTTCGCAGCGGTACACCAGCACGCCGCTGATCGACGCGACGAGCGGCTCGGCGCCGGCCAGCGGCGTCGCGGCGAATTCGAGCGCCGGCAGCGGCGCGGGCGTGCCGTCGATCACGCCGCGCGACGTCAGGTACTCGATGATTGCTTGTGCATCGCGATCGGCGTACTCGTACGACACCTCGCGCTGGCCGCGCAGTTCGATCGTCACCGAGATCGAGCCGTTCGGAATCGGGAAGCGGTCGCCGTAACGGCTGCGCAGATCCGACCAGCAGAAGCTGTGGATTTCGTCGAACGGATTGCCCACCGAATTCAGCGCGAGCAGCGACGCCTTGGCGTCCAGATAGCAGGCGAGCGGCTCGACTTCCGGCCACAGATCGGGGTTCGTGTAGAGGTGCATCGCGGCTTCCCAGTCGCAATGCAGATCGAGCACGACGTCGGCGTCGCAGGACAGCTTTTGCAGCGCCAGACGTTGCGATTCGAGTTCGGTTTCCGGCTTTTGCTCGTCGAGCGCCTCGCGCATCGCCGCGCGGATCGCGAGGCGATTGGCGTCGATGTCCCCGGTCAGGCGCGCCTCGATGCCCGGCTGCACCAGCGCCGACAGTTCGTAGAAGTTGCGGTTGAAGTTCTGCGCGGTGTTGGTCTCGAAGCGGCCGCTCAGGTGGCCGAGAAAGTGCTGATTCAGCCCGATAGGATTTGCCACCGGCACGATCACGACCTCGCCGCGCATCTTGCCGGCGGCTTCAAGCGCCGCGAGCTTGCGGCGCAACGCCCACGACACCAGCATGCCGGGCAATTCGTCGGCATGCAGCGACGACTGGATGTAAATCTTCTGCCCGCCGCCGGGACCGTAGTGAAAACTCGTCAGGTTACGGGCGGTGCCGAGCGTCGGGGCAATCAGCGGATGGGTTTGGGTTTGCATGGTTTTGAAAGTGCGCCGGCCAGTGAGGCGTGCCGTGCTATGTCGTTGATTACAAGGGAAAGAGTGCTTCGTGGTCAGTCTACGGCGGGCCGTCGCGCGGCACCTCGATCGCACGATCTTAGCCGATATGGTGCTGCACGTGGTTTTGTGCGGCGTTCTGTGGATCGCCGTGCAAACGAAACGGGCCCCGCGTGTGGCGGGGCCCGTCTTCGTTACGCTTCCCGCCGGCGCGCTGTCAGGCACGCCGTGCTGGATTAGCTGCCGTACACGTCGAAGTCGAAGTACTTCTTCTCGAGCTTCTTGTACGTACCGTCCTTAATGATGTCGGCGATGGCCTTGTCGACCTTCGTCTTCAGATCGGCGTCTTCCTTGCGCATGCCGATGCCGGCGCCATTGCCGAGGATCTTCGGATCGTCCAGATCCTTGCCGACGAAGTCGAAGCCTGCGCCGCGCGGCGTCTTCAGGAAGCCGATCTCAGCTTGCACCGCGTCTTGCAGTGCAGCATCCAGACGGCCCGACAGCAAGTCGGCGTAGACCTGATCCTGGTTCTGATACGGCACGACCTTCGTGCCCTTCGCTTCCCAGTACGTCTTCGCGTAGGTTTCCTGGATCGTGCCTTGCTCGACGCCCACCGTCTTGCCCTTGAGCGAATCGGCCGTCGGCAGGATGCCCGAACCCTTCTTCGCCACGAGGCGCGTCGGCGTGTTGAACAGCTTCGCCGAGAAAGCGATCTGCTCGGCGCGTTGCGGCGTCATCGACATCGACGACAGCACGCCGTCGAACTTCTTCGCCTTCAGTGCCGGGATCATGCCGTCGAAGTCGTTTTCGACCCAAACGCATTTGGCTTTCAGGCGTGCGCAGATTTCATTGCCGAGGTCGATGTCGAAGCCAACGAGCTTGCCGTCCGAGCCTTTCGACTCAAACGGGGGGTAGCTGGCGTCAACGCCGAAACGGATAGTCGACCAATCTTTAGCGTGTGCGCCAATCGAGACGGTGGCAAGCAGAGCAACCGTCAAAGCCGCTAGCAGTTTTTTCACTGTTTAACTCCTCGGTGTAGTTCAAATACTCCCGCATGCGGTTGTGCCGCGGCGGGACGCCCGGCGCGACTCACGACCGGACTTGGGTTTAAGCTGCCGGCCGGGGCGGCCAGCAGCGCGCGCCAAGCTTATCAGGTCAAAAAGATTGAGTAGCTAGTGAAACACCGGATAGCGGGCGAGAATAGCGTCTAAAGCCTGAATAGGGTGGAGATTTGACGGCGTCGCCGATGCACGCTGCATCGCGGTTATGCATCGCTTACTGCCTTGTAAAGACGCTGTAAAGAAGTTGGCTAATGCCTGGATTCGAAGCGAATTGCGGCGTCGACTTTCGGCGTCTGTACTGGCGTCTTTAACGTTGCCGATTGGCATGCTATAAAAACCGCCTGATTCCTTACCGGACGAATTCGCGAGTTCAGGGCTGACGACGCCGCTTCAGGCGCGCTAGAGCGCGCACTCTGAACGCCCCGGTTTGGTTAAAGATCCTGCGATACCGTCCGTTATATATAGACGAGCGCGTTTAGTGCATCTTGCCGGCAGCCTGTTTCTATCGACCCCGGCGAGGCCCGACCAAAAACGCGCTTGCTGGCGCTATGATCGACGCACCGCGCGCGTACCGCGCGGTGTAAGCAATATCTGTCTGAACAAGGTCATCGAGCACCGCGCCGGCAGCCGAATGCCGGGCGGCTGCGGACTCTGGTCGTTACGGCATCCTGCCGAATGGTGTTGATTGAATGCACACGATTTGGAGGGCAGATGAAATGCGCTGCGGCATCCCATCCTTCTGGCGGCGAATCGCATCCGGTGCAAGACGCTCGAAGCCATCGCGCAACGGCGCTTTTCCCGGTTTTCTGACACTGCTGCCAAGCGCCGTTTTCTGCGCGAGCCTTTTGTCGGCGGCGCCGGTTGCCGCTGGCGAGAAGGTCCTGCGTGTGCTGGCATGGCCGGGGTACGCGGACAGCGACGTGGTCAAAGCTTTCGAAACGCGTTTCCACGCCAAGGTGGAAGTCACGCTGGTCGATTCCGATGAGGCGCTATGGGACCAGATGCACGCCCAGGGCGCGCCGCAATTCGACGTGCTGGCAGCCAATACCGCCGAAATCCAGCGCTATACCCGTGCGAATCTGCTGGCGCCGCTCGATCTGGCCAGTCTGCCCAATACCCGAAGACAATTGCCGCGTTTTCAGGCGCTGTCGTCGATCGCAGGACTGACCGCGGCAGGCAAGGTGTACGCCATTCCATTCACGTATTCGTCGATGGGGCTGATCTATGATCGCAAGCAGTTCGCCGTTGCGCCGCGCTCGATGCGCGAATTGTGGAACCCGCGTTACCGCGGCAAGGTCCTCGACTTCAACAGTGCCCAGCATAATTTCTCGTTCACGGCGCTGGCGCTGGGTTATCCCCATCCCTTTCAGCTCGATGCCGCGCAGATGCGCCTGATCGCTCACAAGCTGGTCGAATTGCGCCGCAATTTGCTGACGTATTACACGCTGCCGGAAGAGGCGACCGCGTTCTTCATCCAGCATAAGGTTGCCTTGATGTTCGGCAACTATGGCACCCAGCAGGTCGCTTTGCTGCGCCGCGCCGGCGCGGACGTGGGCTATGTGATTCCCGACGAAGGGGCGCTCGCGTGGCTCGACTGCTGGTCGATGACGAGTTCGGCGGCCGATCGTCCGCTCGCGCTCGCGTGGATCAATTACATGCTCGAACCGTACGTGAGCGAATTGTTGACGCAGCGCCAGGGGCTCGCCAACACGTTGACGGCGCCTGCGGAAAACAGCGACGACGCGCACATCATCTGGATCGGTCCGGTGGAGGATATCCAGCGGCGCGAGGACCTGTGGAGCAAAATCGTGTCGGGAGACCGGTCGGAGCGCTTTTGATCATGCGCCCAGGTCTCACTTTCAAGTTATCGGTGCTGCTTGCGTGCATCGGTGTGCTTGCGTCTGGAGCGACCGGCTATTACGCGTATCGCGCCAATCGCACGATTGCTGATATTGCCGAGACGGAAGAAGCCGCGGCAGGTACGCATCGCTCGGTTCGCGGCCGCCTGATCATCACGGCGCCCGCCTTGTTTGGACGGATGTTTGTCACGCCGATTGTCACCGCGTACCTGAAGCGATATCCCGACACGGAAGTCGAGTGCCGCTTCCTGGATCGGGTCGTCAATATGATGGATGAAGGTATCGACGTCGCCATCCGCATCGGCCCGTTGCAGGATTCCAGTTATCAGGCCATGCCGGTTGGGCGGGTTAGGCGCGTGGTCTGTGCGTCGCCTGCGTATCTGGAACAGCATGGCGTGCCGCTCGCGCCTGACGATTTGACGCAACACGTTCTGATATCGGCGGTTGGCGTGACGCCGTCATCCGACTGGCGCTTTGCGCATGAAGACGCCCCGATCAGTGTTCGCGTGCGTCCGCGATTGACCGTCGCGACTAACGACGAGGCGGTCATCGCGGCGCTCGACGGATTCGGTATCACGCGCCTGTTGTCATACATGGTGGCGCAACATCTTGCCGAGGGCCGTCTTGTCGAGGTATTGCGCGAGTATGAATCCACTGTGCTGCCCATTCATGTCATGCAGCACGAAGGTCGCCATGCCGCAGCGAAAGTCCGCGCATTTCTCGACATGGTTACTCAAGCGCTTCGTGACAACCCGGCCTTGCGGTGATGCCTTTTATCGTTCGTCGGCTCCAGGGAAAAGATTCGAGTTCGAAATGTTGATTCAGTGCTTGACCTTCCCGCGAAGGGAAGGTTGATCCTTGCAGGCATCGAAACCCACAAGGAGTATTTCCATGATCAACACCGAGTTCGCCCTCTTCGATTTGCCGTTTTTCGGCATGACCCATGCCGGCCACGAAGGCCCGATTGAACACGCCCCGCATCAAGTCAGCGACGATAAGGACGTCGACTCAAAATTCGTCAGCCGGCAGGTTCAACGGCAAGCTGGCGCTTCGAGCCGCCCCGCGCGGATCGAAGCGAGCGACACCACGGGTTATGCCGCTCCCGGTGAACGCATGGCGCTCGCTATCACCGGCATGACCTGCATGTCGTGCGTGCGTCATGTCGAGCATGCGCTTAAGCAAGTGCCCTCGGTTGCGAGTGTGAGCGTCGATCTCGCCGCCCGTCGTGCGCATATCGAAACGCTCGGCGCTGTCGATCCTGCGTCTCTGATTGCTGCCGTCGAGGAAGCCGGATACACCGCCGTGCCCGTTCAAGGCGATGCTTCCAAGGAGGGCGGTCATGAATAAGTCCGTCACTTTCGATCTGCCCATCTCCGGCATGACATGCGCCAGTTGTGCAGGCCGCGTCGAGCGAGCCCTGCGCAAGGTTAGCGAGGCGGAGGACGTCAGCGTCAATTTCGCCACTGAGCGGGTGCGTCTGCAGGCTCCGTCCGGCAGCCTGCCCGCGTTGCTCCAAGCCGTGGACACCGCTGGGTACGCCGTTCCCAGTGAACGCGTCGAACTGGCTATCGCCGGCATGACTTGCGCGTCCTGCGTGGGCCGGGTAGAGCGGGCGCTTGGCAAGCTGCCTTCGGTCAAGAGCGTCAGCGTCAATCTGGCCAACGAGCGTGCGCATATCGAAACGTTTGGCACGATCGATCCCGCGATACTGGTCGCTACCATCGAAAAAGCCGGTTACTCCGCCAACCCGGTCCAGGACCGTGAGGTGATCACCGGCAATCAACAGCAGCGGCTCAACAAGGAACGCTGGTCACTGGTGCTGGCGTTTGTGTTGTCCGCGCCGCTCGTACTGCCCATGCTGGTGGAACCGCTCGGGCTGCACCGGATGTTGCCCGCGTGGGTTCAGTTCGCTCTGGCGACGCCCGTGCAATTCATCTTGGGCGCACGCTTTTATGTTGCAGCCTGGAAAGCCGTGCGGGCTCGCGCAGGCAATATGGATCTGCTGGTAGCGCTCGGCACCAGCGCCGGCTACGGCCTGAGTCTCTACGGCTGGGCGACCGCCGTAGAGGGCAGCATGCCGCATCTGTATTTTGAGGCGTCGGCGGTCGTCATCGCCCTGGTTCTCCTCGGCAAATATCTGGAAAGCCGCGCCAAGCGCCAGACCTCCAGTGCCATTCGCGCCCTTGAGGCGTTGCGTCCGGAACGCGCCGTCCAACTGGTGGATGGCGAAGAGCGGGACGTCTCCATCAGCGCATTGCGCATTGATGATCTTGTCGTGGTCAAGCCGGGTGAACGGTTCCCGGTAGACGGCGAGGTGGTCGAGGGCCAGAGCCATGCTGACGAAGCGCTGATCAGCGGCGAAAGCCTGCCCGTGCCAAAGCAGCCCTGCGACAAAGTCACGGGCGGCGCAATCAACGGCGAAGGACGCTTGCTCGTCAAGACTCGGGCATTGGGCGCGGAAACCGTCCTGGCACGCATCATTCGTCTCGTGGAAGACGCGCAGGCAGCGAAGGCGCCGATCCAGAAGCTGGTGGATAAAGTCAGCCAGATATTCGT
The DNA here is from genome assembly GCF_058782725.1 of Paraburkholderia sp. FW306-02-B. Taxonomy (NCBI): domain Bacteria; kingdom Pseudomonadati; phylum Pseudomonadota; class Betaproteobacteria; order Burkholderiales; family Burkholderiaceae; genus Paraburkholderia; species Paraburkholderia sp. FW306-02-B. Next base: position 2,074,395 of record NZ_JBYSXZ010000002.1, on the reverse strand, counting down.
GCCGACCGTGCTGGTGCTCGCCCTCATCACCCTGGTGGGATGGCTGCTCGCCGGCGCGTCGCTGGAAAGCGCCGTGATAAATTCCGTGGCCGTTCTCGTCATTGCATGTCCTTGTGCGCTGGGTCTGGCAACGCCGACGGCGATCATGGCAGGGACCGGTGTCGCTGCGAAATATGGCATCTTGATCAAGGACGCCGAGGCGCTTGAACGCGCCCATGAAGTCACCGGGGTAGTTTTCGACAAGACGGGCACGTTGACTTCGGGCGCGCCGCGGATTGCTCACTTGCGCGCGATCGATGGTAACGAGGACGATCTGCTGCAATGGGCTGGGGCGCTTCAACGTGGCAGTGAACATCCGCTGGCCAAGGCGGTGCTGGACGCTTGCAAAGAACGAAATCTGGATCTGCCGGCCGTACAGGACAGCAGATCGCTGGCCGGACGAGGTATCGCCGGAACGGTGTCGGGTCGTGACCTGGCGCTGGGTAACCGTCGTTTGCTGGAGGAGACCGGCTTGCAAGCCGGCGCCTTGGCGGAGTCGGCGCAAGCCTGGGAAGCTGAAGGACGGACCTTGTCCTGGCTGATCGAACGTGGTGCGCAATCGACCGTCTTAGGCCTGTTCGCGTTCGGCGATACCCTTAAACCCGGCGCGCAGCAGGCGATCAGACAGTTGTCGGCACGCAGCATTAGCAGCCATCTGCTGACGGGCGACAACCGGGGCAGCGCTCGTGTCGTCGCACAAGCGTTGGGAATCGACGACGTCTATGCAGAGGTCCTTCCCGAAGACAAAGCGGCGACCGTTGTGAAGCTTAAGAAGGCCGGAGTGGTGGCAATGGTCGGCGACGGCATCAACGACGCACCGGCCCTGGCAGCCGCGGACATCGGCATTGCCATGGGCAGTGGCACCGACGTGGCAATGCACGCCGCCGGGATCACCTTGATGCGCGGCGACCCGCGTCTGATTCCGGCGGCATTGGAAATCAGCCGTAAAACCTACGCCAAGATTCGTCAGAATTTGTTTTGGGCGTTCGTTTATAACCTGATCGGTATTCCCTTGGCGGCACTTGGTTTGCTCAACCCGGTATTGGCCGGCGCAGCAATGGCGTTGTCCAGCGTCAGCGTGGTAAGCAATGCGCTGCTGCTCAAGACCTGGAAGCCGAAGGATATTGAGTGAGTTTTTTTAACGATTCCGAGGACTGATGGAGAGCCGCAATGAATATCGGGCAGGCAGCCAAAAGCAGCGGTCTAAGCGCGAAGATGATCCGCTATTACGAATCCATAGGATTGCTGGCGACAGCGCATCGAAGTGATAGCGGTTATCGCCTTTACAGGCAGGATGACCTGCATACGCTGGCATTCATCAGGCGCTCGCGAGATCTGGGTTTTTCGCTGGAAGAAGTAGGCAAGTTGCTCACGCTCTGGCAAGACCGCCAGCGAGCCAGTGCTGAAGTGAAAGCGTTGGCGCGAGAACATATTGCAGCCTTGAACCACAAAATCACCGAACTAACCGGTTTGCGCGAAATCCTGCAGGACCTGGTCGAGCATTGTCATGGAGATAATCGCCCCGATTGCCCGATCCTCAAGGATTTGGCTTCGGGTAGCTCCTGTGTGCAGTGACCGCTGGCGATAGCACATGTCGGTCTGTGTCATTGATGTTTTACTTTTATGACGGCTAGATAGAAAGCTCAGTGCCGACCGCGCGTACTTAGGCGCCGAGGCTCTCATGACGAGAAATTCTTTTGGCCTGCCGCTGACCCGGCCCCGATCGTTCGCGTTGTGATAAAGGCGCAGACCAACTGGCTCGAACGGTTGAACTTGGTTTTTTAAGCATGCGCTATGTGCATATGCACTTAACGCGACAAAGACGACCGTATGACCAGGTGCTCGATTGGAAACATGAGCGCAGCTCTATGGAAACGCGCTTGATTGCGTCTCCCTGGAGGAAATTCGTTGACTTTGGAAGCGATCGCTTCCAAAATTGGAGCATGAAAGCGACAACCTCACAATCCCATTCCATATCAAACCCTCGCGGCCGCCCGCGCGAATTCGATATGAACGAGGCCTTGGACAAAGCGATCCCGGTGCTCTGCGAGCGCGGTTTCCATGGGACCTCGATCAACGATCTCGCCGATGCAATGCAGTTGACGGTGGGGAGCATCTACAAGGCATTCAGGGACAAACGCGATGTGTTTCTCGCGGCCCTGGATCGTCAATCATCTCTGCGCGATGCTCAGCTTCGCAAAGCGGTGGGCGCAGCCAGGTCGGGACGGGACAGGGTGCATGCGGCGTTGTTGTTCTTCGTGGGACTGTCGCATGGCGCCGAAGGCGTTCAAGGGTGTCTCATCATCAGCACGGCCGTGGAATTATCAACGTCCGATCCAGAGATCGCTGAACGTGTCGGCGATCTGTTCAGACGACGTGAGGCATACATGGCCGAACTGATTCAACAAGGACAGGCAGACGGGTCGATTCCGGAAAGTGTCGATAGCGAAGGCACTGCGCGATTGATGCTCTGTCTACTGCAAGGGTTGCGTGTCGTGGGCAAAACGGGCAGAACGCGCAAGGAGCTATTGACAGTCGCCGAAGCCGCAATGAAAACCCTGGATTGATTTTTTTTGCCAATTTAGGAAACAGTCATTTCCTTTATCAACTATTTGATTGGAGATTCGCATGACAACTGAAACGGCCATTACCGATATTCCATTACCAACGCATAGCATACCTGCGTGGCTAACCTTTCTGCTCGCTGGCGCCTGCGGTCTGATTACCGCCAATGTCTTCTACGCGCAGCCTTTGATTGGTCTGATCAGTTCCAATCTAGGCATGGCGCCTGAAACCGCGGGGCTGATCGTTACCTTGACGCAGTTGGGTTTCGCGGCCGGTATGATCCTGATCGTTCCGCTAGCTGACCTGATCGAAAACCGCCGCCTTGTCGTAGGCATGATCAGTGTCAGTGTCGTCGCACTGGCCAGCGCTGCACTATCAACACATCCGCAGGCGTTCCTGGTCGCTGCGCTGTTCATTGGTCTCACTTCGGTCTCGGTGCAGATTCTGGTGCCATTTGCATCGCACCTTGCCCACGAGTCCGTGCGCGGCCGAACCGTAGGCAACGTCATGAGCGGCCTGATGCTCGGCATCATGCTCTCGCGTCCGCTCGCCAGTTTCCTGGCGGATCTCGGTTCGTGGCACACCGTCTTTGTGCTCTCGGCAATCGCCATGGTTTTGCTGGCCATTTCGTTGCGCATTGCCCTCCCCGAACGTAAGCCTCATGGCAAGCTGACTTACGGACGCTTGCTAGCCTCAATGCTGACGCTTGCGCGTACGACGCCCATCTTGCGGCGGCGCGCCATTTACCACTCGTTCCAGTTCGCTGCCTTCACGCTGTTCTGGACCGTGATCCCTTTGGTGCTGACAGGGCCGACTTTTCGCCTGTCGCAGTCCGGTGTCGCACTGTTCGCTCTCGCGGGTGTAGCCGGGGCTATCGCTGCTCCGATTGCTGGCCGGATGGCGGATCGTGGTTTGAGTCGGCCTGCGACGGGCTTGGGGATGCTGTCAGTTGCCGTGGCATTCCTGATTACTCATATCGCGACGCCCGGATCCACGCTTGCATTGGCATTATTGGTAGTCGCTGCCATCCTGCTGGACTTCGGCATCACGACGACCCTTGTAACGGGTCAACGCGCCATCTTTGCCTTGGGGCAAGAGATACGGGGGCGACTCAACGCCGTGTACATGACTACCTGGTACATTGCCGGAGCGATGGCCTCGGCGGCAGGCGGATGGGCCTATGCGCAAGGCGGATGGGCACTGACTTCCTGGGTCGGGCTGGCACTTCCCGTCGCGGCACTGTTGTACTACGCGACGGAGAAGTGACACGGGCTAACAGGGGGGATGAAGTCATGGCACTACATCGCCTGCGTTCAGGTCTCGTCATACCCGCAAGAAGGTGGCGTCGAAATCAACCGTGTCTCGACGTCGCTTGAAGTTATTGGATCAATGGCAGTGGTCATGGCCTCGCAAACGTATCTGTAACGGCAACAGCACGAGCACCAGCAGCATGCCAAACTGAGGCATGCTGCGTGGCGACCGTCGCCATGAAGATGCCCATCGAAGTGGTGGCGAACAGATGCAGCGCGGTGCCGACCATGAACAGCGCCACGGAGCCTTCAATTGGCACATGCAGTGCTCCGCGCACCACGAAGGTCAACGAAAACGCGGCCACCACCATCACCACCAGTCCGATCGACCAGACTTTCGCCAGCATGATCCCCGCTGGCGTGATGGGCATCACCAGCAGGTGTTCGATCGTGCCGTGTTCCCGCTCGCGGATCAGCGCAGCACCGGTCAGGATGATCGACAGCATCGTGACGTTGTTGATGATCTCCATCAGCGCGCCGAACCAGCTCTGGTCGAGGTTCGGGTTGAAGCGCATATGCACGGCGAGATCGACAGGCGGCGGTGCGGTGTCCCGATAGCGCGCGACAAACCCGTCGATCTCGTCGGTCACGATCTGCTGCACGTAGCTGCTGCATGTGAATGCCTGGCTCATGCGCGTCGCATCGACGTTCAACTGAATCGCGGCAGGCCGTCCGGCCAGCACGTCGCGCTGGAAATTCGGGGGGATGTCGAGTGCGAACGTGTATTCGCCCGTGTCGAGCCCGTGGTCGACCTGCGGCGCGGTGATCGTCAGCGGCACGCTGAACTGAGGTGGGAAGAACGCCGAAGCGATCCGCGCGGACAACGGCGAAATCAGCAGGAAATTGAGCAGCGTCAGCAATACATAGGGCACCTGCTTGCCGAACAGAAACTCGCTGCGCGTAACCGGGGTGACGTACAAACTGGCGATGGGTGGAAACGCGGCGAGCAGACGGGAACTGGAAAGCAACCGGAAGGCGTATGCCCGGTTGTTGCGGGAGTTGCTCACGTTTCCGGACAGCGGATAGATGCGTCAGGGTGACACTACTGGAGTCATGCAAGGCGGGCTTTAGCGGCTATGCGCCCGAACGTTCATGTGAGCGGCGCGCGCAGTTTCGTCAAAGTGCCAGGCGGGGCGGCACATACGCTCCGTAATTGGGGCCGATGCCCGAAGACTGCGGGATGTCATAGCCGGTGAGGAAATGGCCCTTGATGTACTTGCCGCTGCCGCTCGCGACGCTATCGATGTAGAACGCCGCGAACGCAACGATAGGCTCATAGGTTTTCTCAACGATGTTGCTCACGATGGGAACGTAGACGACCGTGCTGGTCGGAACGGAGTTGTAAATCGTGTCCTTGACGCCGGGCTGAATGTAGATGCTGTTGCCGATGCTGAGCGGTGCAGGGTTGCCGTTCGCGATCAGCCCGCGGATCGTCGGGGTATCGTTCGCGACGCTCAAAAACGAGGTCCACTGGCCGGCCTGGCATGAGCCGCCGTAGGTCTGCCCGTTGCCGATCTCGAATTCGTATGCCTTGCCGGTCGAGGGATCGATTTTCGGTTGATTGGTGCTCGAATTCCAATACGTGTTGTACACGCACTGACCGAGCGCGACCGGGAAGAGTCCACCGGCGACGGTGCCGGGCGCCGCGGCGACGGCGGCCGCGGTGGCGGTGCCGTTCGTGCTGGCCAGCCCGAGCAACGAGCCGAACGCCAGGCTGATCGCGCCGCCGTTCTGGTTCGCGCTGCGCGTCACCGTGACTTGCACCGCGGTGGCGTCGTAGGTGCCGGGCGTAATCGTCGTTGCCTGCAAGGTCGACGGCGAGCCCGCCAGGTTCCAGTAACCCGTTGTCACGGTTGCGCTCGACAGTGTCGTATTGTCCGACGCGTTGAGCGCGATCGCGGAGGTCGCCGCCTTCGACCCCGCGGCCCAGCCAGGCGTGCCGGAGCCTGCTGCGACGAGCTTCGAGGCGCCGGCAAGCGCCGCTGCGTCTGCGGCATTCTGCAACTCGTTGCGCACCACGCTCACACGCGCCAGGTTGATCGCAAACGCGCCGAACATCAGCAACGGGATCAGGAAAGCGACGAAGAACAGGACAACCGATCCTTGCTGCCGCCGGCGCGACGGCGATGCGTGCCGGCCTCGCGGGCGCGGGCGCCGGGCGACCGCGGCGAGGGCAGCCGATGCGGAGGATGCGGACGATGCGGACGATGCGGATAACAGGGATGACACCGCCGCGGCGGCTGCGCAAGGGTTCGAGCGGGCTACGCGTGCGCACATGGTCCGATCACTCGTAGTTCATCACGGTGACGGCCTTGATCGTGACGGGCCCCGTGAGTGCACTGAATATCGTGCCGAGCACGAACCCTTGATACGTGTACGTGACCGTTACCGTCAAAGGCGAGCCCGACGTTTGACTGACCCACGTGGCGGCCGTGGTCGCAGCGGTCGCCGTCCCGCCCGTCACCAGATTGTTCTGCGTATAGTTCAGCGCGACGGCCTGGATCTGCGTGCTGGTCCACGGCGTGGCGCGCAGCACGACACCCGCGCGCGCCGCTTCCCGGCTCGCATTCGTGATCACGGCCTTGTCGCACAGGATCATGCTCACATCGATGATGCCGAACAGCACCATCATCAGGAAAGGCAGCATGAGCACGAACTCGAGCGCGGCAATGCCTCCTTCATCACGCAGCAATGAAGGGCAGGGCACTTTCATTTCTGGGTCTCCGCGTCATGCGGCATTTCGTCCGCGGGCAGCGCACCCAGACGAGCCAAGCCGGGACGAACCGCGGACGGATCGCCGCCCGAGGCGCCGAGTCTTGCTCGAAGGATTTGATAGAACCGCAGGTTGTCATCGACCGATGCGGGGGGCAGGTCGGCCTGCAAGATCTGTTTCGCCGCGTTCGTGTTGCCGAGCAGCGCATACGCGAGCGCGAGGTTCTGGCGCGCTTGTGGCGGGGCGCTGGCGAGGCCGGCGATGTCGAGCAGCACGTTGGCGCCTTCCCGTGGCTTGTTGGCGAGGATCAGCGACAGGCCGAGGTCCGCCGTCAGGCCCTGCGCTTCGGGATGCACGCGCAGCGCGGCGCGGTAGACGGTTTGCGCTTCATCGTGATGGCCTTGCAGATCGAGCGCCGTGCCGAGACCCTCGGCTGCGACCGGGTTGTCCGGATGTTCGGCGACGAGAGCACGGTAAAGCGCCGCGGCATCGTCGAGTCGACGCTGCCGCAATGCGACCCGGGCCAGGCCGAGTTTCGGTCCCGGATTGGCCGGTGCGGCGCTCGCCGCACGCGCGTAGAGCATGCGTGCGTGTTCGAGCTCGCCCGCCTGGTACAGCGTGTCGGCCAATCCAAGCTGGGCTTCGAGCGAGTTCGGCTCGGCCTGCAAAGCCTTGTTGTACAAGCTCGACGCGAGTTCGGTGCTGCCCGAGGCGAGCGCGCTGTCGGCAAGGCGCAGGTCGCTCACTGCATCGACGTTACGCTGCATCGAGACGGGCCGCGGATTGAAGCTGCCTTCGCTTGCACATCCTGCAAGCAGGGTGACGGCGACCACTGACGCGACGGCGAGCGAGTACGAGGCAATAACGTTCTTCATTTGAACACCGCAAGGAGGCGAATGACGGCGGGGCCGGCCGAAATCAGGCCCACCGTCGGCAACACGAACAACATCATCGGCATGGTCATCTTCGGGGCAAGCTTTGCGGCCTTTTCTTCGAGGCTGAAGATTTGCGCGGCGCGTTCGGCGCGAGAGAGCGTGCGCAGCGACTGTGTGATCGGCGTGCCGTATTGCTGCGATTGAATCAGCGTCGTCACGAGTCCGCGCACCGACGCCAGGCCGATACGGACCGCCATGTTGCGCAGCGCAGTGGCGCTGTCGCCGCCGATTTGCAACTCGTCGGCTGTCACGGAGAACTCGTCCGCGAGCGGTAGGCAGATCGGCTTCAGTTCGTGCGCGACACGCTTGATCGCGACGACGAGGCTATTGCCGGCATTCGTGCAGATGACCAGCAGGTCGAGCGCATCCGGCAGGCACGATGCGATGGCCCGTTGCCTGCGCCGGATCAGAAATCCGAGCACGTACTCCGGCGCGATCATGCCGACGATGAACGCCGCGGCCATCATCAGGACGCGAAACACGAAGAGTTCGCCGAGGCGAGGCACGTGCGCGCCGAGCACGATCGCGACGAGCGCGAGCAGGGCGCCGATGACGATTTTCAGGCCCACCATTCCCGACGCCGCGCGCTGGTCGCGAAAGCCCGCACTGGCGAGCTGCCGCGCGAGCGTCTCGCGCTGGAACGCATCGATGAGCGGCACGCGTTCGCCGATCAGCGCGACCCGCCGCGCCACCCGTTGCCGCATGTCCGAAAGCGCATGCTCGTCGACGGCCGACTCGGCCGCGCTGCGCGCGGCGGCTTGCCGCACGCGTTGCGCAATACGATATCGCGTACTGCCCGTGCGGAGCAGAATCAATACGACGGTACCGATCAGGACGATCAGCAACGCGAGATTGGTGACAATACCGGCATCCAGTGTGTTCATCGCGATGTATCCAGTTTTGACATCTTGCGCACCATCCACAGCCCGAGCGTCAGCATCACCGCGGCGAGCGTCATGATCTTGTGCCCGGCGCGCGTATTGAACAGCAGCTCGATGTACGGCCGGTTAATGACATACAGGATGCCTATGATCGCGAACGGCACGGCCGAAATGATGTTGGTCGAGAGCCGGCCTTCGGCGGTCAGCGCCTTCGTCTTCAACCGGACGTCGCGCCGGCTGCGGATGATCGCCGCGAGGTTTTCCAGCGTCTCGGCCAGATTGCCGCCCGTCTCGCGCTGCAGCAGCAAGCACACGCCGAAAAATGAAAAGTCGGCGATCTGCAGCCGCTTCACGGCTTGATCCAGCACCTCGTTCAGATCGGCGCCAAGGCGAAGGGCATCGCCCATCGTGCGAAAGGTGGCGCGCACCGGCTCGTCGGCCTCGCGGCCCGCGGTGCTGATCGCCTGCACGACCGGAATGCCTGCGCGCACCGCGCGGATGATCAGATCGAGCGTGTCCGGAAAGACCGTCAGGAAGCGTGTGCGAAACCGCTCGATCAGGAAACGATAGGTCGCGCGCACGGCAAGCAACGGCAGGCCGACGATCAGCAACGGACGCATCCAGACGGGCGGCGAGCCCAGCTTGACGCCGACGAGCGCGGCGATGACGATGACGATCGCGACCAGCGCAATCAAACGGATACCGCCCGCGCCGCTGACCGAGCGCACACGTTCCAGATGTTGATGCAGCCACGCGAGCAGGCCGCCGTCGCCGCGGCGGGAGCGCTGCCGGCTAAACAGCTGCCCCGGCGTGTCAGGGCCGGCTTTGCGCTGGCGAGCCACGACTGTCGCCAGTTCATCGATCCGGCTGCGGATGCGGGGCGCCGGCCGGCGTCGCATCATGTCGCGCAGCGACGCGACCATCAGGCCCGCAATCAGGATCGCGAAGAACGCGGCGGCCGCGACGACATCGGCGGGCGTCATGGCCGCATCGCCTCGAGCAACTGCTCTTCGAGACCGTAGTACGCGGCCCGTGCGATGAACACCGGGCGCAGCGACGACGATTCGTACACGCCGCGCACTTCGTCCTGGTATGCGCTCGTATCAAAGCGGAACGTGAAGAGGTCCTGAGTGATGACGACGTCGCCTTCCATGCCGGCAACCTCGGTGATGCGCGTCACCCGGCGCATGCCGTCGCGCATCCGTTCGATCTGCAGGATCAGGTGTACCGCGCTCGCGATTTGCCGGCGGATCGACAGCAGCGGCAAATTGCCGTTCGCCATCATCACCATGCTCTCGAGGCGGGTGATCGCATCGCGCGGGGTGTTCGCATGGATCGTCGTCATCGAGCCGTCGTGGCCGGTGTTCATCGCCTGCAGGACGTCGAACGCCTCCGGGCCGCGTGTTTCGCCGAGGATGATGCGGTCGGGACGCATCCGCAACGCATTGCGCACGAGGTCGCGCTGCGATACGGCGCCGGTCCCTTCGGCATTCTCCGGGCGCGTCTCGAGGCTCACGACATGCGGTTGCTGCAATTGCAATTCGGCCGCGTCTTCGATGGTGACGATCCGCTCATGCTCGTCGATGTGATGCGACAGCGCGTTGAGCAACGTCGTCTTGCCGGAACCCGTGCCGCCGGAGATCACGATGTTGAGCCGGCACGCACCGGCGATCTTCAGCATGCGCATCATCGCGGGCGACAGATTGCCCTGCTGCGCCATGCGGGTCAGGGTGATGTTGCGCTTGGAGAACTTGCGGATCGAGATCGACGCGCCGCGAATCGCGATCGGCGGCAGTACGACGTTGACCCGGCTGCCGTCGGCGAGGCGCGCATCGACCATCGGGCTGCTTTCGTCGACGCGGCGCCCGACCGCGGCGGCGATGCGCTGCGCGACGTTGATCACATGCGCGTTGTCGCGGAACTTGAGCGGCGTCAGTTCCAGCCGGCCGTGCCGTTCCGCATAGACCTGGTCCGGGCCGTTGACGAGGATGTCGGTCACCGCTTCGTCGGCGAGCAGCGGCTCGATCGGGCCGACCCCGAACATGTCGTTCAGTATTTCGCCCACGATCAGCGTCTGCTCGGCCGCCGTCACGTTGAGCCGCTCGCGCGCGACCACTTCGGTCGCGATCTGCTCGATGCCCGCGCGCACCTGATCGCGCGACATCATCAATGCGGCCGACATGTTCATCGAAGCGAATACGACGGTGCGGATCGTCTTGAAGGTGCCCGAGCGGATCAGTGCTTCATGCCTGTTGACCGGGACGGCCGCGTGCACCGGCGTCGCGATGGGCTGCGGGCCGGCGTCCAGACTTGTGTCTGCTCCTGTGTCCATGCCGCTGTCGGCAAGAGGCGACATAACCGCGGTGTTTTTTCTTTTGCCGAACGTCATGCCCGGCTCCTGTTCCCGACGAGGCGCGCATACCAGGGCCGCTTCGGCGGCGCGCTCTCCGATCGGCCGGTCAACGTGTTCGCCAGCTCGACGATGGCCGATGTAAAAGGCGTCGGCTTGCCGGCCGCGATCGGTTCGCCGAGATTCTCGGCCTCCGCGAGCGTTTTCGGTTCGTAGGGCAGCTCGTGCATCGACGCACGGCCGAGCGCACGCTGGAAATCGGCTGTAGCGACGCGGCCCGCAACGGGTTCGTGCGGGTTGTTCAGCAGCAGCGAGATCGTCGGGTTGCTGTCGCGGTCTTCGATGAACCGGAGCAGCCGCGCCGTCTCGCGGGCGGCATGGACGGACCGGTCCGACGTGATATAGACGGATGAGGATGCGTCGAGTGCCTCTTCGGCGACATTGCCGGTGAGGCCGGACAGGTCGAGCATCACGTAATGGAATTGCCGTTTGAGCGTATTGATCAAGTCGGAGACCGTACCGGGACGACGCGTGAAATCGTCGCCGTAGGGCAGTTCGGACGAGAGTACGCGCAGGTGATTGCTCTTCTGAACGAGCATTCGATTGATCAGCGGCGCATCGACGCGCTGTGCGTTTTGCAGCAGGTCGGTCAAGCCGTTGTTGGTGGTCAGCCCTAACATCGAGTTGGCGGCCCCGCCGTGAAAATTCAGGTCGACATATGCGATGTGCCGATGCGTGACGTCGGCCAGGTGGCGCGCGAGCGACACCGCGATGGTGGTTGTGCCGACGCCCCCGCGTGCGCCGACAAAGCTGATGGCCCGGCCGGCGCGCACGGCGGCGGCCGGGTCGCGTGCCGCCAGCGCGCGCTGCAGGAGGCCGACCGACAGCGGCTTGAAAAGATAGTCCTGGACACCGGCAGCGAGCAGGCTGCGATAAAGATCCACGTCATTGCGGTCTCCGACCACGACTACGGCGACCGATGGCTCGCAGACGTCGGAAAGGCGCGCGAGATCGCTTAGCGGCATCGCAGACCCCGATAGATCCACGATCAGTTGCCTGGGTGAACGATCGAGTTTTTGCAGCAGTTCGATCGCGTCGTCGATCGTTCCCTTGCGCACCCATGCGTTTGCGATCGACTGGTCGACAATCAGACTCTGCACCGCGGTTTCGCTGTCGCGGTCGGATACGACGGCAAGCAGATCCTGGGCGCTGATTGCGCTGCTGCTCTTGAGTTGAAGGAGTGATTCGAGGGCGCTCATTGAAATGCTCCGCAATCAATGCGTCACGTTGGAGGTCGTCGAGGTCGCATTGAGCGGCGTCGCGCGCCCTTCGTCGTAACGGCGCGCCGCGCTTGCGCCGAGCGCCGCGTCGGCGCCTGCATAAGGAATCGGCTGGACAAGGTCGGCGGGGCGCGCGAGCATGATCGCCAGATTGGTGTACGTGGCGCAGCCGAACGCGACGCCGGGACGCCCGAAGCCCGCGTCGACCAGATGCGACGGCTGCTCGAGTTTCGCGCAATCGGGCGGCACCGCGCGAGCGCCGTCGAACCCGACCACCGACGCGTCAGGCATGCCGAGCGGCGGAGGTGCCGACATGCAGCCCGGGAGCACGGCGAGCAGGATGAGGGAGGATAGGCGCGCAAACATGGCATGACTCCATCGGTTCAGTAGACGAAGCCCGCTGCGCCGACAAGGCGCGGGGCGTCGCCGGACAGCGGATCGATCCCGAGCGAACGCTGCAGCACGTATTCGACGTCGCTGCTTGTATGCGTGACGCTGTCGAGCGGCTGCCGCAGTTGCCCGGGATCGGCTGGCTGCACGATATAAGGCGTGACGATGACCACAACTTCCGTCTTGTTGTCCTGATAGTTCTTCGACGAGAACAGCTTGCCGAGTATCGGCAGCCTGCCGAGGCCGGGAAACTGCGCGAGGATGTTGCTCGTCTTGCTTTGAAGCAGACCGCCGATCGCAAAGCTCTGCCCGCTCGACAACTCGACGGTGGTCTCCACGCGGCGCACGGTCAGCGCGGGAATCTTGATGCTGTCGAGCGTCACCGAGTTGGTCGAGTCGATCTCGCTGACTTCCGGGCGCACCTTGAGGCTGATCCGGTTGTCGGCCAGCACGGTGGGCGTGAAGTCGAGCGACACGCCGTAAGGCTTGAACGCGACCGTAATGGCGCCCGTCGTGTCTTGCGCGACAGGGACCGGGAACTCGCCGCCTGCGAGGAAGCTCGCGGTTTGGCCGGACATCGCGGTCAGATTCGGCTCGGAGAGTGTCGTGATGAGACCCTCCTGATCGAGCGCATCGAGCACCGCCTCGACGTTGACCTTCCCGGTATGAAAGCCCGCGACCGTCGAGAACGCGCCGGTCGACGACAGAAGGAAGCGATTCGTCACCGTGTCGATCAACTGGCGGCCGCTGAAGAGCCCGCCGAAAAAGTTGCCGACCGAGCCGAGCGAGCTCCAGTTGATGCCGAGCTCCTGCGTGATGTTTCGATCGACTTCGGTAATCCGTACGTGCAGACTGACCTGAATCGGATGATTCAAGGTGAGCCGGTTGACGAGCGTTTCCTTGTCGCGCAGGTACGGTGTGAGCGATTGTGCGACCGCGTCGGCATCCGCCGCGCTCGGCACGCGGCCGGCAATCATCATCGAGCCGGGTGCGCTGGTGAGCGTCAGGTGCAATTGCGGGAAGCGCGCATCGAGCATGCGCTGCACCGACTGCGTATCGACGCTAACTGCAATGGTTTCGCGCAGGATCGTCCGATTGTTCGCGCCGAGCGCAAAGAGCGTCGTCGTTCCCGCTTTCTTGCCGAGCACGAATACGGTTTGAGGCGTCGGCACGTGCACGTCGGCGACTTCCGGGTCCGCCACGAATACCGCGACGGCCGGCTCCGAGAGCTTGACCATCTCGCCTTTACCCGCCGGCACGACCATTGTCGGGGCGGGGTCCGCGGCGCACGCGCGGTTCACGTTTGCGACGAAGCCGCACGCGATTGCTGCGCATGCGACGACCGTCGATGCAAATCGACGCCTCGAGCGAAGGACTGAGCAAACAAAATACGACATGGACGTTCCTGTCTGAAACCTGGTCACGTACCGATGCAGGCGAGGCACCGTGGTACGCGTACTGCTTTCTTCTTCCATTGCGACACCGTTGCAGCTGTCCCGCTACCGTGCGAGCGGCTGCGCGCCGGTCCCGGTTTGCGCGGCTTCGAGCGGCTGCGCCGGCAAAGGCGTGGACGCTTGCGACGACTGTCCGCCAGGCGGCAGAGGCGGCAGTCCGGGCATACCCGTGGTGCCGCCGGCCGACGCGGCGCCTGACGCTTCGCTCGATTGCGAGCCGCGATAGACGATCACGGAAGGAGGGGCGGCACGCCCATTTGCCGTGCCGCGCTTCGTATTCATTTGCATCGCATGCAATGCGCGCGACACGTCGCCGCCCCATACCGGCGGCGTTTGCGGTTCTGTCGTGGCGGCGGCAGGCGGCTCGCGCCGGTCCTCGGTCGCGAAGCTGCGCAACGCGAGCGATAGCGTGCCGAGGTGTGTCGCGACCGTGATCACCTGGGCGGTGCGGGGCGTCACCTCGAACGTGACCGTGCGCGCACGCGTATCGGCGTGCGCGGCGTCTTCCTTCGGGCGCTGAAACGCGGAGCCGACCGCGAGCACGCGCACCCGATTGACCACCGTCTCCGATTCGACCGCGCGGCTCGCCTCGGCGGTGTCTTTCGCCGATTCGCCCAAGGTCTGCGTGAGCAGCACGTCGACATAGTCTCCGGGCTGGATCAGCCCCGCATTGCCCGAGACGTCGTCGATCGCAACCGAGATCGCGCGCATGCCGGGTTTGAGGGCGGCGGCGAGAAAGCCCGGCGCGTTGGGGGAGATGACATCGGCGGGACCGAGCGGCGTGCCGGCGTGTACCGCGTGGCGAAGCAGGTCGCCCTTGAGGTCGTTGTCCGCGCCGTCGGCGGCCGCTTGCCCTTCGACGAGCGCGCCTGCCGGGGCTTGTCCACGCGGCACGCTTTTCCATGCGAGGTCGCTGTCGCGCAGCAGCAGACCGTCGGGCAGATCCGCGGCAGCGACGCGAATGCGGTCCATCCCATGCGAACTCGCCGCAGCCGGATGCGACGCCGCGACGAAGAGGGCGCGCAGAATGAGTGCGCCGATGATGGCGACGACGATGAGGCCGGCGAACTTGACGATTCTGGACATGGCGACGTGCTGTCCTAGACGATAGGCGCGCTATGCGCGAGCGGCGCCCACACCGCGGCGCCCCCACCCAGCGCGAGCGCGATGCCGTAAGGCACACCGCGCGCGCGCGACAGACATGACAGCCAGCGCAAGGCGCCGATGCGGCGGTGCAGCGGGTCTGCCGCGATGACCGCAAGGCCCAACATCAGGCCGCAAACGGAGACGATGACGAAGACCGGCGCCGCGAGCGATGGGCCCGCCCACAGAAAGACCGCTGCGGCGAGCTTCGCGTCACCGCCGGCGATCCATCCGAAACGGAACAGCAACGCGGACACGGCGAGCGCTGCCGCCGCCAGGCCGACGTGGCCGAAAAACGCAGCGACGCCGATTGGAACGAGCGCTGCTGCGACGCAATAGAGACCGGCGACGATGACCACCGCGCGGGTGGGCAGGCGCCGGAAGAGCAGATCGGAGACCGCCAGTGAAGTCAACACGAGGCAGGTCGCCAGCTTCACTGAGTACAGCATCTTGGTTTGCCTTTGGCGGAATCATGCGTTTTTTTGCGACGGACATGACGAGATGTTCGATGAACGTGTATTCCCGCCATGTCGATCGCGATGACGCTTAGACGATGGACGTTACCTTGGTGATCAGAGCGGTAAATACGCCCAGGAGGGCCGGGCTGAAGTACACGCCAACGCCCACGACCGCAGTGACGACGATACCCGCGAGTACTGAGTACTCGAGTGCGCTGACGCCGCGTTCATCACGCGACAGGGACTTGATGAATTGCAGCATAAGTAGCTCCTGGTTAGAGGCTTTCGATCATGGAAACGAGTTGACGGAAAATCCGGGTGGCATCTTCCAAGCGTGTTATCGGCAGAGTCAGACCAGATCTTTAGGATTCAAGACAGATCTGCCGTTGCGCGCTGAAACACTCGTGAACTAGATAGTAGCGACGCGCTCAGCGAATTGATGCCGCGATATGAGGGCAAAGAACGATGCTATTCGGATAATTGTAACTTGACATAAGATAAATTATCAACATCCATCGTGTTACGGCAAAGCTGTAATGTCGTACCTGGGCAAAGCTGAAACGTCGCATGTCATGCTGGCTGACCTTTGACGGGAGGCTCGCATGACGACATCCGGGACGATCACCATGACGATGCGCGAGGTTGACCGGCTCAGGACGATCCAGTCGGTGGTCGATGGCATGCTGATGACGTGGCAGGCCGCAGAACGGCTCCATCTGAGCCGGCGTCAGGTTGAGCGGCTGACCGTGCGCTATCGCAGCCAGGGCGCTTCGGGACTGCTGTCACGGCATCGTGGCCACCCGAGCAACTACCAGTTGGCAGACGGCGTGGCCGAGCGCGCATTGAACCTGATCCGGGATCGTTACCCGGATTTTGGGCCGACGCTCGCGTGCGAGAAGCTGCGTGAATGTCACGGGCTGGCGCTGTCGAAGGAAACGGTGCGGCACCTGATGACAGATGCCGGCTTGTGGATTCCACGCCGGCAGCGGCCGCCGAAGATCTACCAGCCGAGAAGCCGTCGTGCGTGTCTGGGCGAGCTGGTGCAGATTGACGGCAGCGATCACCGCTGGTTCGAGGAACGGGCGCCGGCGTGCACGCTGCTGGTGTATGTGGACGATGCGACCAGCCGGATCATGGCGCTGCACTTCACGGCGACCGAATCGACCTTCAGTTACTTCGAGGTGACCCGGGTGTATCTGGAACAGCATGGCAAGCCGGTGGCGTTCTACAGCGACAAGGCGAGCGTGTTCCGCTCGACGCAGACGGCAACGACCGAGCGTCAGGTCAGCCGGCTGGTGCGGCGCTACGAGGCTGCAGGACCGGCTGGGCTCGTGTCGGCACGGCGTGGGCAACCGGGTAACCGCGAACTGCCGGTGGATGTCCGTGCGCGGGCGATGGCGCTGGTGCGTGAGCGCTACGCCGATTTTGGGCCGACGCTGGCGTGCGAGAAGCTGGCTGAATGTCATGGCGTGGTGCTGGCGAAGGAAACCGTGCGGCGCTGGATGCGTGATGCCGGGCTATGGATTCCACGCAAACAGCGGCCGCCGAAACTCTACCAGCCGCGAAACCGCCGCGCCTGTCTGGGCGAGCTGATCCAGATCAATCGCAGCAAACATGGTGTCTCACTCACTCTCGCTGAAAGCTTTGAATGGGACAGCGCACTTGGCGCACTAGACGACAGATACGCGTATGGAGAGCCACGCTTCATTGCTTACGGCTTGATTGGCGAACGCGTCTACTGTGTGGTCTATACATTGCTTGGTGAAACGCTACGCGCTATCAGCCTTCGCAAGGCAAACAAACGTGAGGTGAATGATTATGTTGAGCAAGCGCACTATCGTGATACCGACTGAGGAGGAAGATGCGGCGATCAATCTTGGAATTGCGGCAGATCCCGATGCGCGCGAGCTGAGCACCGAAGAAATTCGGCGTATGCGGCCTGCGCGTGAAACGCTCCCCCAGCGGATCGGCGAAGGTGCCGCGGCCGAATTGTTGAAGCGCCGCGGCCGGCCACCGGCCGACGTTACCAAGGTCGCAACGAGTGTGCGCTAAGGTCGCGATGTGCTCGACGCTTTCCGGTCGACCGGCGAAGGCTGGCAGACACGGATGAACGACGCCCTACGCGACTACGCCAAGTCGCACGGCATGATGTAACGAAAGCCCGCTTCGGCGGGCTTTTTTCTTGTTCTTCTACCCTTGTATTGGATCGACGAGGTCTGGCCCATCAGGGCCGGACCGGTTGACTTTGCGGGACACGGGAAACCAGGTGAACGCGCCGGGCGGTTCGGCCGCGGATCGAGCGAGGTGAACGGCGCGTTCGGCGGAGGTTGCCGGGTCCAGGTACTCGCGAGCGACGTCAGCCGAGAACACGACTGGCCGCCGGTCATGGACGTCGACCAGCCCGGCGCCGGCATCTGCCGTCACAATCACGAAGCCGTCACCTTCCCGTTGCTCCATGTCCGCATGAACATTGGTCAGGCCGGCGACGTACAGTGGTTCGCCGCTTTTCGCCTGGATGGCATAGGGCTGCTTGCCGTTGCTCTCCGTTTTCCATTCGTACCAGTAGTCGGCCGGCACGATAATGCGGCCGTTTTTCCACATCGCTGCCCATGCCGAGCTGGTCGCCTTTTCGATCTTCGCATTGATCATCTGCGGAATGCCCTTCGCGACGGCCCACGCGGGCCGGTACCCCCAGTGCAGCAGGCGTACGACGCCGTCCGGATAGATCACAGGCTGACGACTGCCCGGCGCTGCATTCCAGCTCGGGGTATCGGCGGGCGGCGAGTCGTTCAGGAGCGGCCAGCGCGTATCGCGGTCGCTGGCGAGAGGGACCAGGTAGTCGATGCCGTAGCGGGCTCGAGCATAACGACCGCACATAGGGCCTCCTGGTCGTGAGCAGGATTGGCCACAGGGGCCTATATCAGATACTCGCACCATCCAGCAATCGTCGTCCATTGCGGACAACGCCAAAGATTTATCTTAGTTCACGGGCATTCGCGTCCGCGGCATCTCGCAGCCATTTTTAATCACAATAGCCCTGAAACGCCAGATATTCCCTTGTCGGCACTCCTGGGCCTATCTTCACTGGGTCGCCCGCGATACTGTTTTCGTTGCCACCGCCTTGCGCAAGCTCTCTAAGAGGGACTTGCAGTCCAGATTGTGTGCTCGTATCTAGAACCAGAATTAACTTCGGTCTTTCGCCCTGTGTATTTAACAGTTTGCAGTAAGGATATTTTTGTCCGATAAATACTTGAGCGGCTGCGTTGGCAGTCCCAACGTTTGAGAGAATAATTTTCACATCGCTCAATTTGACCAAATCTTGCTTTCCTTTGGGTGTAAACGATGGCCACAATAATTCATTGTTAGAGATATTTTGCTAATCTGTCTCATTCGGATTCCCGTTTGCCGCGAACAATTGCTGGTGTAAGCCAGCATATAAGGCGGCACCCACGATTAATATTCAAAAAATATTTTTCATAATCAACCTCTCTTTTTAAATTTTGATTGGGCGGTTAAACGCAGGGTCGCAAAATGCTACAGGGTATGGCCGACCTTCAGCCTTACCCGCTTACTTAGGCGTGTACATTTGCATTGGACGTGACGGTCGGTCCAGATCGATGTAATGTAAAGAGACTGCGGTGGGTGCACAGCAGATCAATCACCACTTAAATCGTTGGCGACACGAAGTACTACTTACGCAAACGAGGTAATACTTGTCATGCTGCCGTCCGATTGAGTGCTTTGGCCCGCACGTTACAACATGCTGATCCTTATGTGTCACTTACTACTCGACCCAATGGACCTGCGAGCGCAGATGCCGCAATTGCCGTTGCACCCCTCGTAGCAACTAACTGTAAAAGTCGCTAGCGTCGAAAGTCTACGGAAAGCGTTGATAGATCTCGAAGATCCTGGTAATTATCTTAGGCGGTGGACGAGTACGTCGTGAGGATATTTATCAGCAAAATCAGACAACACTGCCGGCGGTCGCAGACATTGATGCTTGCGCTCGTAACGTCCACTTAATCCCTCCCTGCAGTGATAAGTCCTTCTGACGGAACGAGTTGCAAAATCAGAAGGCTCGATGAACGTCTTTTCCTGGGGCCATAGCGGGTCAGTCGCGCCCCTCGTCTCCAAGCCACGAGGCAACACGAAAGAAGCATCGCCCTCCTCGCCCGGCGCTGTTTACTGGCGATTCCGGACGGATACGCTGACGAATGGGATAAAGCGACGCCGATCGAGCGCATCGAGTCGTCGCTAGAAACGCGGCTTGCGGTGTTGATTGCCAAGCCGGAAAAAGACGGCTGCGACTTCAAAGGGGGCGATTTGCTCATGCGGCCGGTCGAGCGCATGGCGCGTGTCCACAAGTACTGCGAGACAGGCAGGGAGAGCGATCTAAACCCCGCCATTGAGGCGCGCAACACGGCGCCGCGCAAGGCTAAGGCAGTACGCAACGAATTCAGCGACGAGCAGCGGGACAGGATCGTCGCGGTCTTCCGTGATTCGCTGTTCGATTATCAAAAGGTCTGGTATCGCCAGCGCGATCAGCGCACACGCAATATCCTGAAATCGCGGCAGATCGGCGCGACGTGGTATTACGCCCGTGAGGCATTGATTGATGCGTTGGAGGCAGGCCGGAACCAGGTTTTTCTATCGGCCAGCAAGGCACAGGCGCATGCGTTCCGGCAGTACATGTGCCAGTTTGCGCGCGAGGCCGCAGACGTTGACTTGTCCGGTGAGCCGATCCTGTTGCCGAACGAGGCGATGCTTTACTTTCTTGGCACGAACGCCCGCACCGCGCAGAGCTATCACGGCAACTTCTATTTCGATGAGTATTTTTGGGTCGGCTGGCTTTCGCAAGCTGAATAAGGTTGCGTCGGGCATGGCGATGCATAGCAAGTGGAGAAAGACCTATTTTTCCACGCCATCGAGCATGCAGCATGAGGCCCATTCCTTCTGGACTGGCGATCATTTCAACCGTGGCCGCGCCAAGGTCGATCATCTGTATCTTGACGTAACACACAAGGCGCTTGCACGCGGCCGGCTTTGCGAGGATCGGCAATGGCGCCAGATCATGACGGTCGAAGACGCCGTGGCCGGCGGTTGCAATCTGTTCGACCTTGACGAGCTGCGGCTTGAATACAGTCCCGAGGAGTATCTAAACCTGTTGATGTGTCACTTCATTGATGACACGGCATCGATTTTCCTGCTCGCCGACTTACAGCGCTACATGGTGGATTCGTGGGGGCTGTGGGATGACTTCAAGCCAGTAGCGCCCCGCCCTTTCGCTTACCGGCCTGTATGGGTCGGCTATGACCCTGCCCTATCCGGCGACTCGGCCGGCTTGATCGTGGTGGCGCCGCCGGCGGTGCCGGGTGGCGAGTTTTGCGTTTTGCACAAAGAGCAATGGCGCGGGATGGACTTCGAAGCCCAGCCCGATGCGATCAAACGCACCACGCAAGATTTCAACGTCGAATATATGGCAATCGATACGACCGGCATAGGCCAGGGCGTGTACCAGCTCGTTCGCCAGTTCTACCCGAACCCGGTCGCGCTCAACTACTCGCCAGAGGTTAAGGGTCGGCTCGTATTCAAGGGCTTGTCGGTGATCGGTAAGGGCTGACTCGAGTTTGATGCGGGATGGACGGACCTGGCGCGATCCTTCATGGCTACCATCCATCACTTGATGGAACCGGATATCAATCAGGAAGTGTATGGCCTGCCCGAATATCACGGCGCGCTGCACGCGGCATAGTTGAACGAGTCGGCTACGCTGTTTCGTCGTCGCTACTATGAAAACGGATCGCATATCAGTCACCGCCCGCACCTCATTGACGAGCTGCGTCAAAACAGCAGGAACAAGAACAACGCAGGCGGAAAGGAGGGACCGCGCTTAGAGCCGCAAACTAACTGGTAGCTCGTGCAAGCTTCGCGTAGTTGACAGGCCAAGCCGACGCCGCTTCCACAACGATCCGCTTCAAATTCTCTCGTTGGAATGACTTTTCGTATGTGACGGTCGCCAGTACCAGTTCATCGGTGCCGCCCACAGCCAATTTCCCAAACCTTCGGTCCATGTCGTCGTCGAACGCATCCCTGTGAATGTGAGCGATCAAAGCCACAGCGAAACCAGCATGAGCACACGCAAACCAAAAATACTGACGTGCGATAACGCCGCGCCATTCAACGAATTCCTGTACTACGCCCGGGGGCTCTCCATGCGGCACCTGTGCCGGACGCGTGGGCGACATGAACGCACGGTCAAGGACTGGATGAACGGACGCGCCGTGATTCCGCCCTGGGCAGTCGCCGAGCTACGGCTGCAGGCGCTTGAATACGAGTTGATGCGCGACCAGATGGGGTTCACCGCCATCGAACGGGAAGCCGAGCAACCGCAAGGTATTCCACGCCGCTTCCTGATCCCACCGGCCAACGATCCGTTCTGCACCGTTCAGTTGACGCTCGACATCCGGTCGGCGGCAACCGCGTCACGTCCGCCCCCTGACTCGACGTACGCGCAAGGCGGGAAATAACGTAGTTACAAAAACAGGTCGGCACAACATGTTTTTGTAACCACAATAACTATATGAAAACCATCCATGAAAACGACCCACGACCAGGCCAAAAGTGAAGCCAACGAAGGGAAGCACGGTGTTTCGCTGGTTCTCGCCGATACGATCGACCGGTCGTCCGTATAGTGCGCGCCCGACAACCGGAAGGACTATGGCGAATTGCGCGAAATTGGCTACGCCGTGTGATCGATGCCCGCCTCTATTGCGTTGTGTTCACGCAGCGCGGCGATACCTTCCGGGTTATCAGCCTGCGCAAAGCCAACAACCGGGAGATTGAACGCTATGAAGAAGCAACCCAGACTGATCCGTAACACGCCCGAAGAAGAAGCGGCGATCGAGCGCGGCATCGCAGCCGACCCGGACACGTTCGAGCCGAGCGATGAACAGTTCGCGCAGATGAAACGGCGCGGCGGCCGCCCGAAACTCGCGCACCCCAAAGTCGCGGTAACCGTTCGATACGACGCGGAGATCATCGAGCGATTCAGGGAAAGCGGCGAAGGCTGGCAAACGCGGATGAACGACGCGCTACGCGACTGGCTCAAGACTCACCGCACATGACGATCAGCGGAAATCGACCGGCTGTATGAAAACGCAAAAGTACTCGGTTTTCGGGTGTCGTTTTACCCTTCCCGAGTTGCTGCCAAGCCAATACGGCGCGATCTGAAGGGGCGATTTAGAACGCCGCATTCAGCACACGTTTTCACACGGCTTCGACCCACACCAGACGTTCACAGGTACCTGGATAAGCCGGGCCAATTAAGCCTCGAAAACGTTCCTCAAAACGCTCTTTACGCGATAACCTTTACCCTTTGCCGGGGAAGGCTCCAGTACGTAATCCGCAAATATATTTTTATTCGAATATTCGGAAAGTGGAATCTCCTTCCAGTCATGCGAATCTTTGAATTCCCATGCCCTTTTCAGTCGCAAGTAGCGATCAAGTTTCTCGATGTACTGCTTGAGTGCCTGGTCCGGGCGAATATCTGCTACAGGTATTTGTTCGTTACCTGCTTTTTTGCTTGCGCCCGGGATTAACGAAGTCTTCAGATTACCCAGGAATGGAAATTTATTTTCTGGCAGGCGGGGGCGCAACGAAGATCGAGATCCGTTGCCGTAGACGGTGTGCGCATCCATTACTCTCTCGATTGTCTGGTTCCGCGTCGCTGCATGTTCCCCGATTTTGAATGAAGGCGCACCTTCGTAGTATTTGAGAACCACTGCCCGATAGCCGGCAATTTTGCATCCTACCAACGCTTTGAGATCAGAGCACGCCCCATAATAATTTTTGATCTCTTTGGCTGTCGCTACGACGATGCTGGCGTCCTCTGCGGGCGGTTCATAGTCTTCCGGTCCGGCCGAATAGCAGGAATCTACGCAGACTTTCCTGAGGTTATAGCGATACTCAATGGCAAACTTGGCAATTGATGCACCCAAAATAGCAGGGTCAACTTCCGAAGTATTGATATTTCCGTGCATACCAATATATAAACCAAGCGTCTTTGGTGCGCAGTCCGTGTCAATTCTATCGAAGGATTCAGTAGCGGCGGCCATGAACACCGTAAAGCTGTCAACAGCGTTCCATTCTCCTCCGTCGCACAAAACGTTGACAACTTCTTCTCTACCGAGAAATTTTCGCTGCAGCGTTTCGAAGCTATCTCTCATTTCTCCCGTTGGGTCATTTCTTAATATCGTAATGGCCAGAATGCGATCGTATCCTCTCATTGCTCCACCTTTAACCAATTTAGGGAGTTTCGGCAACTACACATTCCTTGCGCGCTTTATTGTACGCGGATACCCCGGAGGAGGCACCACGCTGAAAGTGTTCTCGCGTCCGCATCGATGTTGGTCATTCAATGAGCGTCGCAGCCGGACCGCGCTCCGGCGCCGTCCTGTCCTGCAGCAATTGGCCGATTCCAGCCGTTCATGGACTGATTATAATTCGCGCGTGGACAGCCAGAAACACCCCAACTCCTGCCGCCAGAATGTCTGGCGCCGATCTAGCGTGGCGCCGACGCGCTTTGCTGCCGCAAACGCAGTTTTCAGCGCTTCAGCGGGATCATCCGAGAATATGTGATCAATTGGCATACGCTCCGGCACGACAACACCCCGGCTGGGCAAAGCCCCTGCTTGCAACGGCCGACAAAGTTGCGGAAACCGAGGCTGTCATGGCCGGACTCGGCATCGATTCCGATCGCCCGGATCACGCTGACACGGGCGATCAGATGTGGACAGGACAAGCTGTCAGGCATTCCAGCCACGCCAACTATTTGCACCAGAGCCATTCTCTTTTCACACGCGCGCAATCGATCTCGCGTTCATGCGCATTGAATTGATTGCAATCAGAAAGAGCAACACTGGAGGCGCCGCCATGCAAGAGTCGGCAGGTTGGCCTGGCAAAAGCTGAGCGCTACCCGTCAGCAGGAGCGCCCGTCGTTAAGCTTTGTGTTCGGCCTCTTTCGGTCCCAGGCTGTGACTGACCCTTCCCTCTGTTGTTAAATGCATTGCAACAGTGCCGAATCAGACTACCCGTTTGCGTAGTTGGTAAACGGGAAAAACTGACCTAGAGTAATCATCAGACTTATACGAATACAAAAAGAGGATGCTGGGCGACAGATAACGACGTTATCGGGGTGTACATACTTGCATTTCTCGACCGGGAAAATTGCGCACATCGGGCGTGTGACGCGGCCCTCGTTGGAGGGGAGTCTCGATGGTCCAATCCTGCCTGCGGGATATAGGCCGTTTGCGGCTCTGTCATCTGCTTGATTCAGGTTCCCTGACGAAAGGCCAATTGTGCTCAATCGGCGAGGTGTTGTTGCAACCGGATCAGTTCGACGACGAACAACACGCGTAGCAGGACAACCCGCGGCGACCGCGATGAATATCGGGCCATAACCCGGAAGACCGTCCGGTCCGGCCCCCGTCGACGAAACTGTTTCGTTGTTTTCAGCATCAGCGCATGAAAAATTTCCATCCGTACTGCCCGGGTCAGGGCACTTTTTTGGAGCGAGCAATGAATCTATGGAGTCCGGAACAAGTCGCCACGGCGCAACGAGCCAACATGGACGCATCGTTCGCTTTGGCGAACAAGGCATTCGAGAGCTTTCAGAAACTGGTCGAGCTAAACCTGCAAACCATCAGGTCGGGTATCGCAGAAACCGAAGAGGTGGTGCTTAAGGCATTCGTGGGGAAAAGTCCGCAAGAATGGAGCACGCTGCAGGGTAGCGTGACGGAACGGGTTGCTCCCCGGCTTCAGTCGTACTACAGCCAGCTGCACACCATCGTATCGAATTCCCAACTGGAACTTGGCAACGTTGCCAGCGAGCAGTTCGCGGAGCAGCAGCGCAAATTGCAAAGTCTCATCGACGATGCAACACAAGATGCACCGGCTGCCGCGGAGAGCGCCATCACCGCCCTGAAGTCCGCGATTGCCGCCACGGGAACCTGGTATGAGGCCACGCGCAAAGCGGCGCAGCAGGCGATCCACGTCGCCGAAAGCAATGCCGAGGCGGTGAGCACCGCAGTGTCGAAAACGACAAAGCGGGCGATCGAGCAAGCCACGCGCGCCACATCGAAGTAGTCGCTGTCGCGATACGTTGCCATTGCGCTGCGTTCGCAACGCTCCAGTTTTACGATGCGGGCACACCGGAAAGGCACATGGCGGTCCCTACGCCGCGGCGCCATTCAGTTCCTTGATCGGGTAAAAACATGACGAAGCAGATCGCACTTGTCACGGGAGGCACCGGTGGAATCGGTGAAGCTATCAGCGTCAAGCTGCACGACGCCGGCTACACGGTCATCGTCACCTACTCGCCGCACAACACCGGCATCGACACGTGGCTTGCCCGCATGGAGGCCAACGGACGCGGATTCCACGCCTGTGGCGTCGATGTGGCCGATTATGAATCGTGTGCAACATGCGTCGCCGGAATCCTGGCCGAAGTCGGTCCCATCGACATTCTGGTCAACAATGCCGGCATTACCCGGGACGCAAGCTTCAAGAAGTTGGACAAGGTCAACTGGGATGCCGTGATCCGCACCAACCTCGATTCGGTGTTCAACATGACGAAGCCCGTATGCGATGGGATGGTCGAGCGCGGCTGGGGCCGCATTATCAATATCTCGTCGATCATCGGCTCCAAGGGCGGCTTTGGGCAAACCAATTACGCAGCAGCCAAGGCGGGCATGCACGGCTTCACGAAATCGCTGGCGCTCGAGGTGGCCAGGAAAGGGGTGACCGTCAACACGATTTCGCCCGGCTTCATCGCCACCCGGATGGTGACGGCAGTGCCGCAGGATGTCCTCGACACAAAAATCATTCCCCAGATCCCCGTCGGACGCCTGGGACAACCCACGGAGGTCGCTGCGCTCGTCCTGTACCTGTGTTCGCGCGAGGCGGGCTTTCTGACTGGAGCGAATATCGCCATCAACGGCGGTCAGCATCTGCAGTGAGCCGAACTCCCGACGCCCGGAAACGCCGCGTCGCGCCTCAAGGTTCCCCGCTCACGTCCGCGCGTCGCTTTGCTGGAAGCCACACCGTGAAGCACGCCCCCTCCCCCGGCCTGCTTTCCACGACGATCCTGCCGCCGTGCTTTTCGACAATGCCATACGAAACCGATAACCCCAATCCGGTGCCTTGCCCAACGGGTTTCGTCGTGTAGAACGGGTCGAATATCTTCGCCTGCACGTCGGCCGCCATGCCTACGCCGGTATCCGCAATGGCAATTGACACGCCATCGCCGTCGCGACGCGTGCTGATCGTAATGATGCCCCGTTCGGGAATCGCCTGAGCGGCGTTGACAAGCAGGTTCATCAGCACCTGGTTCACCTGCGACGGTATGCACTCGAGCGGCGGCAGGTCGCCGTAATGCTTGACGACTTCTGCCTTGTACTTGATTTCGTTGCGCACGACATTCAGCGTCGCCTCAAGGCCTGCATGCAGGTCGACCACACACCAGTCTTCGCTGCCCGCGCGTGAGAAATCGCGCAGGTCCTGCACGATACGCCGGACACGCGAGGTGCCCTCGATGGATTCGTCGATCAGCGTGCCGATGTCCTCGCGAAGATAGTCGAGATCGGCATCTTTACGCGCCTGATCCATGCGGGCTCGCCTAGCAGGATCCAGTCCGGCGAGCATCGAGTCCTGCAGCGCCATGACATCGAGCAGCCTGCGCACCCACGTTTTCAACGTCCCAAGGTTGGAATCAACGAAACCGATCGGGTTGTTGATTTCGTGCGCGACACCGGCAGCGAGCTGCCCGATCGACGCAAGTTTCTCCGATTGCAGCAATTTGACATGCGCTTCAGCCAGCTCGTCGATCAGGCGTCGTTGCGCCTCCTTCTCCCGCTCCAGTTCGATCTGGGCGCGCCTGCGCTCCTCGATTTCCTGTTTCATCAGGCGCTGGGTACGTTCGAGCGCGCGCGTCATCTTCTTGTTGTCGCGCAGCGCATCTTCAAGTTCGCGAGTCCGGTGCCGAACCTGGTCCTCGAGCGTGACCGCCATCTGGAACAGGCTGAAGTCGGAGCCGCAAACGACCGTACTGCGCTCGGCACGGTCCATCAGCGACCGGACTATTTTGTTCAGACGCACGACCTCCGCTTGCAGGACAACGCATTCGTCCGATGCAACGGCGACAGACGATGCTTCAGGCATGCTAACCCTCCCCTCCGCCGCCGAACGCGATGCCGGTCAAGGTCTGGTTGACGTGCACGCCGCCGTATTGCTCGCCGTACGTACTGAAACCCGCTGACCGATTTTCCTGAAACAACCGCCCCGCGATATCGCGTGTGCCCTTTTGCAACAATTCCAGGTGACGCAAGATGCAGTCCCATGCGAGTACGAGCTGAGGCTCACCCAATTCACTGCGAAGCTCACAGAACATCGTACGCAGATTCTCCGTGAGATCGAGGCCGCGAGCGACGCGCAGCACAAGGCCCTCTTCAATCGCGCAGTAAAACGTGAGACTGCCGTCGGCGTTCAGCTTCTGGATCGATCGCACATAGTCGGTACCATCGATCAGGACGACGACCGGCGCCGCCGCAAAATGGCCCGGACAAAGATCTTCCACGCGTGCGCCGATCAGGCGCGCATATTCCGCCGCAGCCGGCAGACCGTTGATTTCGCTGACGGTGCGCCGCTCCGCATCGGCGCCCGTTACCACGAGCCGTTCATCGCCGGAACGGAAATGCTGCGTCTTGAAGGTCCGGAATGGCAGGGTCGTCGAGGCGACAACCAGTACCGCGCAATCGCGGTGAAAGCGCCCCTCATGAAACACGTGAGTCTGCTCAAAATTCAGGTCGTCGCCCGCCGATCCGCCGACCAGCGAAATGTCGCCCAGCGCGTTTTGCAGCGTGCGGGTGACCGGCTCTTCCCTCACCGACAGGCCATCGATCAACAGCAGCGCAAAGGTGTCTGTACTGCGGGCCCCAGGCGCTTTCCTTTCCAGGTCGTGTAACGCATCCAGCGCACACGCCTGACCACCTGCAATCGTGAAGTTGCGCAAATCGCCCAGTCGCCCGGTGACGGCCGTGAACGACGCACGCGGCAACGCCACCGCCACGAGGCTGTGGTCGAGATAGCCAGCCGGGCCGATTTCGCCGGCCGTGGTGCAACCGACGACCTCCGTGCCGTCGAAGCAACGGCCAATTTCATCCGCGAGCGATTCGAGGTCGAAATGGCTCGAGCAGAAGAATAGGACCAGGGCGCCGTCGCATGCCTTGAGCGCGGCATGTACTTCCCGGACGGCTTCACGCGCATCGGGATTCGTCGACTGCGCGACGATGGAGGGAGAAGCTGGAGAGGTCATGACATATCTCCTGTTGCAGCGTGATTACGCCGAACGTCTTGACGCGTAGGTGTCCGCGCCCCTCAGATTGCGACGAATCGGAAACCGGACCGTGAAGGTCGTCCCACGGCCGGGCTGACTGGCGACGTCGATACATCCGCGATGGCGTTCGACGATGCTGTGGGAGACCGAGAGCCCCAGGCCGGTGCCATGCCCCACAGGCTTGGTCGTGAAGAATGGATCGAAAATCCTGCTGGCCACATCGGCTGACATGCCAACGCCTGTATCGGAGATAGCGATCGACACCGTCTCGTCATCGCTCTTCGTGCGGATCGTGATGACGCCCCGCTCCGGAATTGACTGCGCCGCGTTCAGAAGCAGGTTCATGAAAACCTGATTCAATTGAGGCGGCAGGCACTCCACGTTCGGCAGGGAGCCATACTCCCGCACCACCTGCGCCTTGTACTTGATCTCGTTGTGGACCACGTTAAGCGTACTCTCAAGTCCCGCATGCACGTCCACGATGCTCCATTCGTCGCTGCCGGGGCGCGAGAAATCGCGCAGGTCCTGCACAATGCGGCGTACGCGCACCGCACCGTCGATCGATTCGTCAACCAGCGTAAGGATATCGTCACGCACGTAGTCGATGTCGGCCTCCTTCCACGCCGCAACGTGAGGCGCGCGGGCATCGGGATCGAGCCTTCCGACTAGAGATTCATGCGCCGACACGACCTGAAGCAGACGCTGAACCCAGCTCCTGAGCGTGTTGAGGTTGGCATTCACGAAGCCGATCGGATTGTTGATCTCATGCGCGACACCCGCTGCAAGCTGACCGATCGATGCGAGCTTCTCCGATTGCAATAGCCGGACGTGCGTGTCTTCCAGTTCGTGGATCAATCTGCGCTGCTCATCCTTTTCCCGTTCGAGCCGCGCTTGCACCTCCTTGCGTTCCTCGATTTCCCGCTCCATTTTCTGCCGGGTGAGCTGCAACGTATGCGTTGTCCGCTCGTACTGGCGGAGTGCCCCTTCCAGTTCACCGGTCCGCTTCCTGACCAGCTCCTCCAGCGTATCGGCCATGCCCCGCAGAAATGTCGTGCGCGCGTCGAAGCGCGATACCATCAATGTCACAGTCAGGATCGCCAGTGTGAACATCGTAATCGTCGTGGCAAGCCATTGCGCATTGATCCCATTGGCCGCTCCACATATTGCCCCAGGCAGAAAATGTGCTGCCGCCATGGCCGTGTAGTGCATGCCGGTAATGGCGATACCCATGACAGCGGCCGCGCCAATCCGTTTGGCAACCACGCGCTGCTGGTTGGGCGCGCTCAAGGTATGCGCAATCCATAACGCGGCGGTCGACGCGGCGATAGCAATTGCGATTGACGCAACGAACAGGGCCGGGTTGTAATCGATCCCCGGCGTCATTTTCATCGCAGCCATGCCGGTATAGTGCATGCCGGCAATGCCCAGACCCATGAGGATGCCGCCCATCACCAGATGGATACGCGTCAACTTCGCGCGCGTGACCACGCTGAGCGCGAAGTAAGAGATCAGCACCGCAATCGCGAGTGATGTGCCGGTCAGGCGCGAGTCGTATCCCAACGGAATCGGCAGCGAAAAAGCGAGCATGCCGACGAAATGCATGGTCCAGATGCCGGTCCCCATCGCCGCCGCCCCGCCACCGAGCCAGGCGTGTTTGAGCTTCGGCTTTTCCAGTACGGAAATGAACCCGGCCAGGTCGAGTACCGTATACGCTGACAGCGTCGCGATAATCAGCGACAGCGAAACTAGCCAGAAATTGTATGTGCCGTGCATATGCGGTAGCTGAAACGGAATGGGCGGGTCAGGTCGTTACGCAATCACATTGCGCAACCCGGCCGCGGTCGGCTTATTTCGATGCGATCACTGGCGAGCGGCGCCGGATTGCGCAGATTTCGTCCCAGGGGTCGCAGCCGAATGGACCAGAATGGCAAAGGGCGCGTTTTCCTGCGCCTCGAAGCGCCGCACCTGCTCAACCTGATGCGCGGACATGACGCTGTCCTTCGTCATCAGCAGGACACCTCGGCTGGTACGCAGATCGTCGGCGAGACGCATCCCCTCGGCGAGCTGCGATCCGCTAATCTGCGAGACCGGCGTTCCCAGGCCTAACGCAGACGGATCCTTCATCAACGTCAAAAAGCGATCGATGATCTGCGGGTCGTAGCGGATGCCCGCCTGCGACTTGAGCAACGCGATCGCCTGCTCCATGGTGACAGGCTGTTTCACGAGGCCGCCGCGACGCAGGCCCTCGAAATCCCGGGCCACCGACAGGATCCGCGAGCCCAACGGAATATCGTCCCCAGCGAGACCGTCCGGTGTGCCGCGCCCGTTGAACCGCTCGTACTGGTGGCGGATGATGTATGCAACCTGATCCAGTTGCGCAACCGGCGTCAGCACCATCTGTGCGCGCAGCGGATGCTGATAGAA
Source organism: Paraburkholderia sp. FW306-02-B (assembly GCF_058782725.1). NCBI lineage: Bacteria > Pseudomonadati > Pseudomonadota > Betaproteobacteria > Burkholderiales > Burkholderiaceae > Paraburkholderia > Paraburkholderia sp. FW306-02-B. The sequence goes on along the minus strand of NZ_JBYSXZ010000002.1, from coordinate 2,043,063 downwards.
AAGCTGGCTCTCCTCCGCCGACAGGCGGTCGAGCGACTTGTGCAACAGTTCGTCGGGCAGCGACAGCTTGCCGATGCCATGCAGCAGGCCGGCAAAGAACACGTCCTGTGCCTGCAAACCGCTCATGTCGAATGCCAGAGCCAGATGCCGGGCGACCTCGCCGATCCGCATGGATTGACCGCCCAGCACGCCGCAGCGCAGTTCGATCATGCTCGCGCAGACCTGAACCATCGTCGTGAAATTCTTTTTTAGATCCTGCTGTGCGTCTTCGAGGAACATCACGGTCTGACGGATCTCTTCCGTGCGGGACAGCACCTGGGTTTCGAGCCGGGCATTGAAATCCCGTAGTTCGTCGTTCTGCTTCTGCGTAAGTGCGGTTAGCCGCGCGGTTTCGTTGCGAAGCCGCGCCTGCTCGAGTGCCTGCGCGATCGTCAGCAGCAGATCCTGGTCATCCCATGGCTTGTTGAGGTAACGGTAGACGCCGCCCTCATTGATTGCCCGGATTACCGAGTCGATCTCCGAGTAGCCGGTCAGCAGGATACGCATCGTATCCGGGTAGAGCGCCTGCGCGCGTGCGAGGAATTCCGCCCCACTCATATGCGGCATGCGCATGTCCGAGACGATCAGGTCGACCTTCGTCGACGCGAGCACGTCGAGCGCCGCGGCGCCGCTTTCCGCAGTGAGCACCTCGTACCGCGGCGTTCTCAGCAGACGCCTGAGCGCCGACAGGATACCCGGCTCATCGTCGACGAGCAGCACAACGGGGACAGTCGCGGCATCCCGGTCCGGAACCGCATCTGCCTGCGCGAGCGGCAGCCCGATTTCGGCTGTCTCATCCGCGAGAAGAGCGCTCTCCACTTCCGCAGGATCCGCCATAATTTGCCCCCATTTTGATCTGTCCGCCTCTTCTGCGTTATCGGCCTATAGCGATGGCCCTGTAGTAGGGAAAACGCCAGATCAATTGCAAAGGCGCTGCCATCGGCCCGGTCCCGAAGAGGGCAACCTGCTTCGGGACTGCAGGTGCGCTGTCACGCGTCACACCACCCGCTTCCTCGCTTCGTGTAGGAAACCGCTGACAGGCTACTTCCATCTCCTACGCGATGTTCAGCGCCACCTGATTTGAATCGGGAATGTCCTGGCCGATACTTTCCTCACAAGAAAGCATGTCTGTCATCTGCGGCGCATCTTGACCCAGCGTCACGCGACTGGCTTTCATGAGGAGACCCGTCATGTTGAACGATACGTTGCCTGTCCAATCCGGAAGCGTCGATGAATCCGGCACCTCGCCACTGCTTGCCTCGACCGCTTCGCGGCATATCGCGAGCGCCGCCGAGGAAGAATTCGATGAAATCCTGGCACTTGCCCGCGAATCCGGCATGTTGATCACGCTCGACGGGCAGATAGGTCGGGAGCGGTACCAAAGCATTACGGGTTCGCTTGCATCGCTTCGGCGCTTCGTGGCGGCATTGTGCCTGATCCGCACGGACCGGCCCGTGAGCTCGCCCTCCCAGCACGGTGCGAACGTGATTCCCGTCGGTCTACCCACGCCTTGATGGATGTTGACGCCGCAAGGTGGCCTGTTGTCAAACCGGTACGAGAATCCCGGCATCTTTCACTTTTAACGGAGCTCAGGGTGAGTCACGCTGCGAAAGATCTGCTCGAACTTCAGCGCTTTGCCCAAGGCGGCGCCGGTGCTCTCACGCAACACCTGTTGCGCGCAATAGCGAACAGCCTCATCACACCGGGCGTGGCTGACGCTCGCGACGGTTGCCAGCAAACGTCGCCCGGCGAAGCAAACGTTTCAATCAGGAATACAAAATTAGCGGCGTGAAAGCCGACGATGGCCAGCGAGATCATGCATAAAGGGGAAACGTCATGAATAGCCGCGAAACACTGGAGTCGATCCGTGAGGTCAATCTGTCGTACATCGTGCTTGCGCAGCGCCTGCTCTGGGGACAAGCACGACCGGGCACGTCGATATGCGCACGAAGTGCTCCGCGATGCCTGCCAGGCATCGCCCAGCCGACGCCGTGCGGCCGTGCGTGCCCATCACGACAAGCTCCGCGCCCTCGCGTTGCGCGCAGCGATGCAGGCAACTCGGGATATCGTCTGGCGCGCCTTGCGTTTCTTCCATTTCGGCAGCGCCCGGCACGCCGCGATCGAATCAATACCTGTGCCTGACCTTTTATATGCCCGGCATCACCGGGTAAGGTTCGGTATGGTCTTCCACCCGCTTCACGCCGGGAATGCTTTCTGCGGCGACACGAACGGCCTGGACCGCCTCCATCGAGTGAAAGATGCCCCATAGGTGGACAACCCCATCGCTCACGACGATGTTGCGTCCGGCAAACGCCCAATTATGGCCCGTCATTTCACCCATCAGCGCCGCACGAATCTCCCGATCCGAGAGGGCCACGTCCGGCGCCGGCTGTTCCGGAAGACTGGCCAATGCCTGCACAAGATTCGCGCGGCTGACGATGCCCACAAGCTGACCCGCCTTTGTCACAGGAACGCGTTTGATACGCCGCCTTTCCAGGATGTTGGCTACCTGGCTCAGAGGCGTGTCTTCATCAACCGAGATGACGGGGCTGGTCATCACGTCCTGAACTGTTTGCGCATGTGTCTTGATGTAGTCTTTGGCATCATTGCTCGACGAAAAAAGATCGAGCCACCAGGAGCGCCGGCGCTGATCGGTGCCGATCTCTTCCCGGTGTAGCAGGTCGCCTTCGCTGATCATGCCTACGACATGTCCTGCCGCGTCGATCACTGGCGCGCCGCTGATTCCCTTGTCCACCAGCATCCTGGCAACCTCGCTCACGGTCATGTCGGGTTTGGCGGATACGACGTTACTGGTCATTACATCTGATGCACGCATGGCAACGCTCCTTGGCTGTTTCGTTTCACTTCTTCATTCACACTACGTCCGCAAATGCCGTCAACTTTTGACATGGATCAGCGTTGAGGCCGATATAGATCGCTTGTCTGCAACACCGGTGTGACATGAGCCCATCTGGCGGACCGCCTGCCTCCTCGATACCACTGCCCTCGCCCGCCGCGGCAGTGGCCGTGCGCCCGCACGCGATTCACGCGGCGCAGGCGGTTAAAGCGACAATGTCCTTGCCACCTTGAGCTGCACCCAAACCATGCCTTCGCGCAAACCGGCGAGCACCGCTTCGCGTTCGGTCGGAAAAACGCCGCTGTGCGTGAATTCGTGTTTGAAGACGCCTTCCGGCGCATTGTGGCTGAGCTGGATCGAGCAATAGAAGCCGCCAGTCGTCTGATGCGTTGCCACCGACACCGACCAATCGTTGTCGCAGACGCTACCCGAAAGTGCCATGAGTGACTCCTGATCTTTCGGCCGCGCGGAGCAGATGCCGCTCCAAAGAAGCGCACTCCGCTGCGCACCGCAAGTTAGCCTACTGTCAGATTGCCGACCACCGCATGCCCACCCGCCGACCATGCAGCGCCGCGCCCGGCCGAACGCCCGGCTTCGGAGTCGACCTTGCCGGTCCGCGCGACGGTGCCTTCGCGCACCTTGATCTCGATGTGTTTCGCTTCACGCTCGGCGTGCCGTTGCAACGCCTGGCCAATCTGATCGCCGATATCCTGGGCGGCCGCGTCGCCGCCTATCCGGATCATGTCCGACTTCATTGCCTGCTCCTTGATTCAGCCATGAACATTGGACCGCGTTGCATTGCTCGCCCGGCCTCGCTGCGCTCCTGAACAGGTCGCCGGATCTGCTCGCGCAAGCGGCGCTGTCTAGGCGACCTCGATGATCACCTTCAGCGCATGCGTGTCGGCCGCGCGCCCAAACGTGTCGTAAGCGCCGACAACATTCTCGAGCTGGAAGCGGTGTGTAATAAGTTTTGCGGGATCTATGCGGCCGGCGCGAACAGTCTTGAGCAGCATCGGCGTGCTGACGGTATCGACGAGGCGCGTCGTAATCGCTATGTTGCGATCCCAAAGCTTATCGAGGTGCAGATCGGCCTTGACCCCGTGCACGCCGACATTCGCGATCACGCCGCCGGGCGCGACTATCGCTTCGCACAACTCGAACGTTGCAGGTATGCCGACTGCCTCGATCGCACAATCGACGCCGGTCTGTTCGGTCAACTTCATGACTTCGTCGACCGGATCCGCCCGGCCGATGTCGATACACCCGGTTGCACCGAACCGGCGCGCAACTTCAAGGCGGTTCGGATCACGATCGATCATCAGGATCTGCGCAGGCGAATAAAACTGCGCGGTCAGGAGCGCCGCGAGCCCGATCGGTCCAGCCCCGACGATCGCCACCGTGCTGCCGGGCTGCACCTTGCCGTTCAGAACACCGCATTCGAAGCCGGTCGGCAGGATGTCCGACAGCATCACCAGCGCCTCTTCGTCGGCGCCGGCGGGAATCGGGTACAGGCTCGTGTCGGCGTGCGGAATGCGCACATATTCGGCCTGGGTGCCGTCGATCTTGTGGCCGAGAATCCAGCCGCCGGTGGTGCAGTGTGAATACATGCCGCGCCGGCAATAATCGCATTTGCCACACGACGAAATGCACGAAATCAATACCCGGTCGCCCGGCTTGAACGACGACACCGCCGAGCCGACCTGCTGCACGATACCAACCCCCTCATGGCCGAGGATGCGCCCCGGCTCACAGCTCGGCACATCGCCCTTCAGAATGTGCAGATCGGTGCCGCAAATTGTCGTGCGCGTCATCTTGACGATCGCATCGGTCGGCGCGGCGAGCGCGGGAATGGGCCTTTCGTCGAGCGATTTCTTGCCGGGACCGTGATACACCAGTGCTTTCATCTGCTGCCTCCGTTGATCGAAACGAACCTGCTATATGACAGGCTCCAGAATGGCGGACGCCGCGACGATTAACTTGTATCAAGCGATACGTATCGTCCGGAGCGCGGCGAAAACCGTAACCTCAGCCGATTGCGGCCGTCACCGCATATGCATGCCGCCGTTGATCGCGAAGTCCGCGCCTGTGACGAAACCCGCGTCGTCCGAACAGAGAAACGCGACGAGCGCCGCGATCTCGTCAGGTTGACCGAGCCGGCCGACCGGTATTTGCGGCAGGATTCTGGCGTCCATGACGTCCCTGGGAATCGCGGCGGTCATCGCAGTCGCCAGATAACCGGGCGACACCGTGTTGACTGTCACGCCATGTTTCGCGACCTCCAGCGCCAGCGACATCGTGAAGCCGTGAATGCCGGCCTTGGCCGCCGCATAGTTGGTCTGACCGAACGCGCCGCGAGCGCCGTTCACCGAGCTGATGTTGACGACACGTCCGAACTTTCGCTCGACCATCCCTTTTAGCAACGGTTTGGTCATATTGAACAGTGAATCGAGATCGGTGCGCAGCACCGCATCCCAATCGTCCTTGTTCATCTTGGCGAAGGTCGAATCGCGTGTGATGCCCGCATTGTTGACGAGCACGTCGACCGAGCCGAACTCCTTGAGCACGCGTTCCGCGCAATGCGCACAAGATTCGAAGCTGGTCACGTCCGCCTCGTACGCATGAAAACGGCGGCCGGCATCGCGTTCGTGCATGAGCCAGGTGGCGACGTGATCGTTGCGCTCGGAATGCGACATGGTGACAACCATGCCGGCATCATGCAAACGCCGGCTGATCGCGGCGCCGAGGCCGCCCATACCGCCGGTGATGAAAGCGACTCGCTTAGCCGACATGGCGTGCTCCTTGTTGTTGCCGGGCTTCGTGACCGAAGCTCGGCATCCGGAGTGCGAGTGCCAGGTTCGCTCGATGCACATCAAACGGTGTGATGAATCCAGTTGCCATGGTGCTCCTCCGTCGTGTCCAGATGAATTGCATAGGCGCCGCGCGGTTATCTCGCAGTCGCAGTCGCAGTCACAGCAGCAGTGCGTCCAATGTAGATGACGCCGATAGCGGCGGGTTGACGTGTATCAAGCGTATGGCGTGCCGCCGCGAATACCGCCTGTGAACGGTCCATCACGCGCCTTGAACAACCCTCAGGCGTGGGCTGACGCTTCCTTGATCAGCAACACGGGACACGTCGAGTGCCGCACGAAACGCTCCGCGACACTGCCGATCACCATGCGTCGCATACCGCGCCGCCCATGCGTGCCCATCACGACAAGCTCCGCGCCGAGCCGCTCGGCGCAGCGAGCGAGACAACTGGCAATGTCCTCGGCGATGCCTTGCGTTTCGACGATCTCCGAATCGCCCGCCACGCCGAGCGCCTGCATCTTCGCGCAAGCCTCGTCGAGGAAGCTGCGCCCTACCTGGCGCGCCGTGTCGGTCAGCAGATGCGGATCGCATGCCCCCGCGTACGTGAAAGCCGCGGACTGGTCCAGTGCATAGACCGCCGTCAGCTTGCCGCCCGACAGTTTGGCCATCCGGATGCCCTCGTCTACCGCACGTTTCGACGCTTCACTGCCGTCCACAGCCACCAGAATATTTGCGTACATGACGCTCTCCTCATCGAGTGTTGGAACAAACAGGCGCGGCGCCGCAACGGACGCAAGCTTGCCTGGCATCGCGCTCAAACCGGGCGCCGGTCGAGTTTCCGCTCAGCGACATCGAATGCAGCGCGTACCGCTATGTTTGGATCGGCGTTCAGGCAATGCTCGATCGGGACCAGCTCCCCGTTACGCATGATCAGGTCGAGCCGCGCGTCGAAAACCGGACTGCGGATGTCGGCGGCAGGCACGCCGGTTCCGCCACCTTGGGACCGTTCACGAATGGCCTCGATCGCCAGGTGACAGCCCGCGATAGCCTTGCTGAACCGTTCGAGGCGCAGCAGTTGCGTAGCCGCCTCGCCCTCGATCTGCGACGTCCCGGCAAAGCCGAGATAGACGATTTGCATGCCGACACCCATTTCTGTTCTCCCAGACGTGCCGCGATTTCTCTAGTGGGGCCGGCTTCTTTCGCGACTACAGGAAGTTCGGCGGTACATCGTTGCCGGCAAGGTCCGACGAAGCTGCCGATTCCACCGTTTCTTTGCGGAACTTCAGATTCATTCGCCGGGTGTGCGTGGGCGCTCGGGCGTGACTCCCCAAGGCGGCCAGGTCGCCGTGGTAGCGACATATGACTGGCGGCATGATTGAATAATCGGCGCGAACGGCGCGGGGTAATTGACTTGTGTCAAGGCATTGGCTGGCTGCGCGTTGGCCCGACACACGCGGAAAACAAAGGGGGGTTCCGCCGACGAAATCGTCGGCCGCCATTACGTGAAAAGAGCCGAGTCCGCGCCGCCAATCGCCCGCGGCGGATGAGCCGGATCGCGCGATGTCACGGCAATCGAGCGCGCGCTCTCATGATCGGTGCTCGATCCAACTCAATCGGCACGCCGGCGCCGCGGGTATGGTGGATCAACATCTGCCGTGCGCCTCCGGGCGGCCCGGCTGCATACGGATAGCGACGAACATGAAAAGGAATATCGACGTGCAAAACTCTGATCAGCGTCCCGAACGAGCCCTTACCGCTGAAGTTGACCGCAACCACGCAGAGGACGCCAGGTTCTATCTCGTCGGCGGCGGCATCGCTTCGTTAGCGGCGGCGGCCTTCCTGATCCGCGATGGGCATGTGCGCGGCGGTGACATCACCATTCTGGAAGCGCTCGACAAGCCGGGTGGCAGCCTCGACGGCGCGGGTTCGGCGGAAAGCGGCTACGTCGTGCGCGGCGGCCGCATGCTCGAAAGCAAGTATCTGTGCACCTATGACCTGTTCTCGTCGGACGCCACGGGCGCCTGGCCCCTTTGGAAAACGATCGCCGCAGGCCGGCCCGAGTTCGGCCACCCGGCCGTTTTCGCGGATCATATCGACGAGTCGAAGTGGCTGTCGTTCACGGTGACGTTGCGCGACCCGACGCTGTTCCGCCTGATCCGCGACATGACGGGCAATACGCCGGGTGAAGGCGGGTTGATTACCTTTGCGGAGTCGAGCTGGCTTGCCTCCATCGTGGTGCCGTATCAGCCGCATTTCATCGGCCAACCTGCGGACGTGCAGGTGCTGTGGGGCTACGGTTTACGGGTTGACCAGCCCGGCGATTTCGTCAGGAAGCCGATGTCGGCATGCAGCGGCCGCGAAATGCTGACCGAAATCCTTGGCCATCTGCGGATCGAAGCAGAGGCATCCCGCATTCTCGAGCACGCCAACTGCATTCCGTGCATGATGCCGTTCATCACGAGCCAGTTCCTGCGGCGCAGCAAAGGCGACCGGCCGGACGTGGTGCCGGACGGCTGGCAAAATCTGGCGTTCACGGGACAGTTCTGCGAGTTGCCCAACGATGTCGTCTTCACCGTCGAATACTCGGTGCGTTCGGCGCAGAATGCGGTGTACGCGCTGCTCGGACTCGATCTTGCAGCACCGGAGGTCTACAAAGGCAAGCGTGATCCGCGAATCGTGTACAAGGCGTTTTCGACGTTCGGGGACCGCTAGCGGTCGCTGTGCTGCGGCCTCCTGCGGGAACCGCGCGGCACGGTTGCATCGTTCAGACGCCTGCCGCGGCGCCCGCCGCGAGTTCCACGATATCGGCCGTGATCTCATCCTGACGAACCTGCCGGTAGCTTTGCGTGAGTTCGGCAAGCGTCTCCTTCACATTGGCGCGCGCGGCCAGCATCGCGCGCATTCGCGCTTCGTTCTCCGAGGCGAACGACAGCATCAACGCCTCGCATAACTCGACATACACATAGGCTTCGACCAGTCCGGCAAGCAGAGGGTCGACGGGCAACGTGAGTAACGGCGGCTGGGCGCGCCGCGCAACGGAAAATCGCGAAAAATCGAACGGAATCAGGCTGTGTTCGACGATCTCGCTGTGCGCGGCGATGCCCGGCATGGCGTGAACGACCGAGACATGGGTCACCCCGCGATCGCCGAGACGGGCATAAAGCGCATCGGTGATCCGGCTTGCGAGCGCCGGCACATCGTCGGCATGGGAGGCCGCGGGAGAGCGCCAGGCAAACGGCAGGCGGCGTTCGTTAGCCACAATTTCGCCGCGCGTCCCCACGAGCAGGAGTTCGCTCTGCGCCGACGCCAGACGAGACAGCGCGTGGTCGAGGATCTGCTCGTTGAACGAGCCGACGAAACCCTGCTCCGCGCACAGCGCGATGACGATCCGCGCGCCGTGCTCCGGCACGCGCGCAGGTTCACCCGAAGCGTGGGTCAGCGCGGCGCCGATCGCAGCGCCGACGGTCGAGGCCGAGGAACGGATGCCGGGCAGCCGCCGTTGTGCTTCGCGCGAACGTGCTGCCGCAATGCCGCGCATCGCGCCGATGACGGCGTCCAGTTGCCGGGCGGTAGCGCTGCGCGATTCGATTTCGGTGAGTTTTCCGCTCATTGCCCAACCCCGCTGCTTGCCGTGCCGCTGGCGGCCGTCGGCGCGAACCGCCGCACCAGATCGCGAACCGCGGCGACGAGCACCGCTTGCACACCGGCGCTCAACGGCGCGGGCGACGACAGCGAAAAGCCTTGCGCAATTTGGGCTTGCAGGCGCTGGGTGTCCAGATGCGCAGCCAGTTGCGTGCGCACTTGCGCGACGATCCCGCTCGGCGCCGAATCGAACACACCCTCCGCCAGTGCCGACAGCAACGCGATCTCGTCGAGCGTGCGCAATGCGCTGAAACGCGGCTGCGCGATCAGCGCGCGGATGCGTTCCCCACGGGCGATCTTGCCGGCGACATGCGCGTCCGTCAGCCCCCCGAACCGGCTGAACATCTCCAGCTCCAGGAACTGCGCGTAATCGAGACGCAAGCGTCCCGACACCCCTCGTAAAGCCGGATGCTGAGCCTTGCCGCCGACACGGCTCACGCTCAAGCCCACATCGACCGCCGGACGCTGGTTCGCCGCGAACAGCGCCGCGTCGAGCACGATCTGCCCATCCGTAATCGAAATGAGATTGGTCGGGATATACGCGGACAGGTTGCCCATATCGGTTTCCGCAATCGGCAACGCCGTCAGCGAGCCGCCACCCAGTGCGGCCGACAGCTTCGCCGCGCGCTCGAGCAGGCGGGCGTGAACATAGAAGATGTCGCCGGGATAGGCCTCGCGCCCCGGCGGCTCGCGCGTCAGCAGCGCCAGCTCGCGATGCGTCGCGGCATGTTTGGTCAGGTCGTCGACCACGACCAGCGCGTGCTGTCCACGATCGCGAAAATACTCGGCGATCGTGAAGCCCGCGAACGGCGCGATCCATTGCAGCCCCGGCGCCGACGCCGCGGGGGCGACAACGAAGATGCAGCGCTCGGGTGCACCGTACTGGCGCACCGATTCGATGACGCGCTGTACAGCCGTCATGCGCTGGCCGACCGCGACATAGACGCAGATCATGTCCGAATGCTTCTGGTTGACGATCGTGTCGATGGCCAAAGCGGTCTTGCCCGTGGCACGGTCGCCGATGATGAGCTCGCGCTGTCCTCGGCCGATCGCGAACAGCGCGTCGACGAGAAGCACGCCCGTTTCGACCGGCTCGCTGACCAGATCGCGTTCGATAATCGCCGGCGCCGGCCGTTCGACCGGCATGCGCATCTCGGCAACGATGGGATCGTCGCGGTCGAGCGGCCGCCCGAGCGGGTCGATCACACGCCCCAGCAGCCCGTCGCCGACCGGCACTTCCAGCACGGTGCCGGTGCGGGTCACGCAGGCGCCCGCTTCTACGGCGGTGCCGTCGTCCAGCAGCACGGCACTGATGACGTCCGCGTCGAGCGTGTGCGCGAAGCCGGTCGCGCCGCTTTCGAAGCGCAGCAGTTCGTTGAGGGCCGCATCCGGCAGTCCTGAGACAAATGCGATGCCATCGCCAAAACGCTCAACGCGGCCGAGCGTCTGCGCGTGCGGCTTCACGACGGTTCGGGCGAGTGCGTCGCGCTGGTCCGCGAGCCAGCGATCGTCGGTCATGTCAGCGGGGCCCATTATCGCCACTCAGTAACGCTGCTCTGATCTGCGCGAGATCCGCCTTGAAACTGTTGCGCACTACCGCGTGGGCAGCCGTCAGTTCCAATCCGGCGATCAGCGAGGGATCGACCTCTATCTGAAGGGCAACCGGCCTGCTCAGACAGGTCGCGAGCGCGGCGCGGCAACTCTCCTGCTCCTGCAAGCTCAGCGCGCGCGGCGCAGCGAGTGAAAGCGCCACGCCATGTGCGCCGAGTTCTGCGCGAACCTTGGCGGGCAGTTGCGCGACCCCGTCGACGAGACCGTCGACAAAACCGCTCACGCGCGTACTGTCAGGCAGCCGCTCAAGCAGCTTTGCCGCGATATCGACGGCGAGCTGCGTCGCCCGGTCCGCGACACGTTTTTCCTGTTCGAGGTGCGCGGCCTCGGCTTCGGCGGCGGCTGTCGCGCGCAGCCTGTCCGCGTCCGCATGCGCCGCCGCCAGCAGCGCGGCCTTCTCGCCCTCGACCTCCGCAGCGATCGTTTTCATGCCCTCCGCCCGAGCGGCAACAAGGTGCTGCGTCTCGCGCGCCGCCGCCTCGCGTTCGAGGACTGCTGCGAGCTTAGCTGCGTCGGCGTCCGCGATCAGCGCCTGGGCCGCTTTCTGACGCTCGGCGATGATGTCCGCGACCGGACGGAACAGGAAGCGCGCCAGCAGCCAGATGAGCACGAGCGCATTGATCGTCTGCAGCGCGAGCGTGGACCAGTCGATTCGCATGGCCGCCGCCTATTTGACGAACGGGTTGGCGAACAGCAGCAGCAAGGCGATCACCAGGCAATAGATCGCCATCGTTTCGATCATCGCAAGCCCCACGAAGAGCGTGCGCGACATGGTTCCGGCCGAGTCCGGCTGCCGCGCGATCGCATCCATCGCGGCTGCGACCGCACGGCCTTCGGCAAGCGCCGGCCCGATCGCGCCGAACGACACGGCGAGCGCCGCGGCGGCGATGCTGACAACTTCGATGAGGTTATTCATGAGATTTCGCCCTTTTTTATGCTGACCTGTTGATCGGTATCGCTGATTGCCGCACCGATGAAAACCATCGCCAGCACGGAAAAAATATAGGCTTGCACGGCGCCGGTCAGCAGGTCCAGCGCCATCAGCGGAATGGGTACGAGCAGACCTGCGAGCGACAGGATGATGCCGATCACGAACACACCGCTCATCACGTTGCCGAACAGGCGAACGACGAGTGAGAACGTCCGGGTGATCTGCTCGACGACGTTCAACGGGATCATGATCCAGCTCGGTTCGGCGAACGCCGCAAGGTAGCCGGCCGTGCCGCGCATGTGGATGCCGTAGAAGACCGTGGCGCCCAGCACGATCAGCGCCAGCGCGGCATCGGTCTCGATATGCGCGGTCGGCGGCGTGACCCCGGGCACCAGCGCGGACCAGTTGGCGATCAGCACGAAGACGAACAGCGTGCCGATCAACGCACGGTAGGTGGCGGGCCCGGTTTGCATGGTGTCGCGAATCTGCTGGTCGATCGTCACGACCAGCAGTTCAAGCGCGGTTTGCCGCCGGGTCGGCGCGATCGACAGGCTCCGGCTCAGCAAGACCGCCCCCACGGTCACCAGAATCATGATCGCCCAGGTGACGAGTACCGGCTCCGTAATGGATAGCGGACCGAGATGCAGCAGCGGCGCGGTCGCCAGCGGTGAGGTGGTCACTGGCCACCTCCATGGCGGCGCACCGCGACAGCACGCGCCAGCAGAAACCCCATCGTGCCCGCGAGCAGCGCGAGCGCGCCGGCATGCGCGAGCATCAGCAGCAGCGCGCTGGTGAGCGCGAACCTGGCAAGCTGCAAGGCCAGTGCGGCCATCGCTTTGCCCGCTGCGAACAACGGCCAGTTCCAGCGCAGTGACATGAAGTGCCACGCGCCGGCCAGGGTTCCGATTGCGAGCCCCAGTGCGAGTTGGGTCGCCGTCGACGGTAGTGGATTATTCATGATGGTTCCGTTGCTGGCGATGCATCCATTTCCATGCCGACCAGAAGCCCACCGCCGCGCCGATCATCAGGAGCGGCGCCGAGAAGAACACGCGCGTGCCGAAGGTCCGGTCCAGCCAATGTCCCAGCGCGAGACCCATGAGCGTCGGCAGGACGATGGCCCAGCCGAGGATACCGATCTGGCCGAGCCGGCTGCCGAGCGACGGCTCCGGCTCCTCGCGCCCGCGCGAATCGCGCTCGGCGGCCTGCCGGGCCGCGTCGGCGGTCCGCTGGTCGCGCAGCTTGTGCTCGTTGGCGTGGCGCCCGGTCATCGCAGCGTGCCTCCAAGGCTCTCCGCAGCCGCGCCGTCGGCGCCTGCGCGCGGCCGCAGATAGCGCAGTATCTGGCGCACGGCGCGCGCATGCAGCCGCAACTGGTCGACGCGGGCGCGCCGCGCCGCATCGGCCTCGCTGGCGTGGCGGCTGCGAACGCCGGCTTCGAGGCCTTCCAGGGCGTCGCCGGGGATCGCTTCCCTGCATGCAATGGAGACCTTCGTTCCGTGCGATACCAGCAGCACCCCGCCATCGATCGCACAGAAGTGGAGCGAGCCGTCCGCACACGTCCAGCGGACCACTGAGGGCGTCAGCAGCGTGACGAAGTCGGCATGTCCCGTGCGGATGCCGAACGAGCCGCTTTCATCTTCCGCGCGCAGGGAGACGATCTCGACAGCGTCGAACCACACCTGTGACGGTGTCGCCAAGGTCAGCGTCAAAAGTGTGCCGCTCATGTCGACTGCTCCGTGGCCAGGGCCACGCCGTCTTGCGCTGTGGTTTGCTCTTTAAGGCGGCCTTCGTCGAGTGTGCCGATCATGTAAAGCGAGCTTTCCTGCCACGTATCGCACTCGCCTGCCAGAATCGCCTTGCAGCCGGCGATCGTATCGGCGAGCGCCACCGAACGGCCCGCTTCGCCCGTAAAGGCTTCGGTCACGGCGAACGGCTGCGTCAGGAAGCGCTGCAAGCGCCTCGCACGCCCCACGAGGGTGCGGTCCTCGGCACCCAGTTCCTCGATACCGAGCAATGAGATGACGTCCTGCAACTCACGATAATGTTCGATGATCCGGCGCACCTCGGTGGCGACCGCCGCGTGCTCCTCGCCGACCACCAGCGGATCGAGCAGGATCGACGACGAAGCAATCGGATCGATCGCCGGATACATGCCTTCGGCCGCCATCGAACGCGACAGCACGACCATGCTGTCGATGTGCGCGGCGATCGCGGTCACTGCGGGGTCGGTGAAATCGTCGGCCGGCACGTACACCGCTTCGATTGCGGTGACCGAGACGTCGCCGACCGACACGATGCGCTCCTGCAGGCTTGCGACTTCGCTCGCGAGCGTGGGCTGGTAGCCGACTCTGGACGGCATGCGTCCCAGCAAGCCGGACACCTCCGCACCCGCCTGCACGAAACGGAACACGTTATCCATCAGCAGCAACACGTTTTGCCGGTGTTCGTCGCGGAAATACTCAGCGATCGTCAGCGCGGTAAAGGGCACGCGCCAGCGGGCTCCAGGCGGCTCGTTCATCTGTCCATAGACCAGCACGGTGCGCGCCAGCACGCCGGACGTGCGCATATCGAGCAGCATTTCGTGCCCTTCCCGTGAGCGTTCGCCGACCCCCGCGAATACGGAAATCCCTTGATAGCGCTCCACCATCGCATGGATCAATTCCATGACCAGCACGGTCTTGCCGACCCCTGCACCGCCGAACATCGCCGCCTTGCCGCCCTGGGCGAGCGGCGCGAGCAGATCGATCACCTTGATGCCCGTGGCGAAAAGCGTCGTGGTGCCTTTCTGCGACGCGAGCGGCGGCGCCGCGCGATGAATCGGGCGGCGCTCGATCTGCGCGGATAAGGCTTCGCCGTCGTCACGTGTCGCCCCGGTCACATCCAGCAGCCTGCCCAGAACAGTTTCGCCGACGGGCGCTTCGATGGGGCCGCCGCGCACGCTCACGCGGGCGCCGCGCCGCAATCCCGCCGTCGATTGCAGCGCTAGCGCCCGCACGGTTGTTTCGCTCAGGTGAGCTTGCACCTCTGCGAGAACCGGCGCGAGGTCGTCCGAGAGGATGAGGAGCGCGTCGTTGACGGGGGGAAGCGTGTCGTCGACAAACATGACGTCAACAACCGCGCCACGCACGGCGAGCACATACCCGTCGGTAGCGGCTGACGGAATTGTCGAAGGTGGTGCTGCCGGATGAGCCGACATTGTTGGGCCTCCATACGGCCGCGTTCGAACAGTCGGAAGATACCGCCGCAGCCGGCCGACAAACTGATCTTCATCAAACCTGCTGGAAATGACCCCTTAAAGAGGCGTGGGCGGGAAAGCGGTTTCTCCGATGCCCGTCAGGATGAAGCGCCGATGAACGGCAGGAAGTTCATTTCGACTGCGCGAATCTGTTCGGCGCAAGTGCTGTACAGCCAGCCCGGATTGCCGTCGGCGCGATACATGCCCCGGCACATGGCTTTCAGTCTGATCGTCGAGGCGCCGCTGTCGTCGGTTGTCCTTGTCGCCCATATATAGACCGCGCCGTAGGTATGCGGCTCGGCCGTTTCGATTGCCGTTTCATCCGCGCGGCGGATCGGCGTTATCGAGTGTTGCGCGACGTACGTCTTCGTCCGGCTCCATAGACGATCGCAGTCCGCGCGCGTAGAACAGTTCATCCACGCGTGGGCACGCGCCTCTTCGAGTTGGATCTCGGCATCGCGGAACTCAGCAATGCGTGCCTGGGTCGTGCATGCCGCAAGCCCCACGACGGCAAGCACGAGAAACAGCCTGTTGTTCATATCCGCTCGACCCCTCGACGAATCAGCACATCCATTCAAGCGCTTTGAATCTGGCGATGTGTCCTTTGAGCACGCGGACAAAAAACGGTCAACGCGGCGTCTGCGCCTCGTCGCGCTACTGCGGCTGTGACTTTGCATTCGGCAACCGCCGGCTTGCCCGCAAGCTTGCGCATCGCCCTCATCGCTTTGTCAGCGCCTTGTCCGGCGAAGCTGCAAAAGAAAGCAATCTGCGGGATTCGCTGTGCATGCCACGAGCATAGGTGCGCTTCAGCGGGTTCTTATGATCCATGTCAAACGACGGACTTGCCCGTCATCACACCGGCTGAGCCGGCTTTCCCGACGGCGGCCGACACCGTCACCGATATATGACTGATCCAGATCAATCGACCGGCCGTCCCGAAGTGACCTAATCACTGTGTCTTAAAAACCAGTGAGGGCGTGTCATGAAGAATCTAGCGGACTCATTTTCGAGGTCGTCGACTCCCGGACCGGCTGTCCAGACCAATGCCCAGGCGGCGAAACCCTTGCAGCTCGGCCTGCTGACGGCGCTTGTGATCGGCTCGATGATCGGCAGCGGCGTGTTTTCGTTGCCGCAGAACATGGCGTCGGGCGCCGGCGCCGCTGCCGTACTGATTGGCTGGCTGATCACCGGTGCGGGCATGTTGATGCTCGCTTTCGTCTATCAGACCCTGACGACGCGCAAACCCGATCTCGACAACGGCATCTACGCATACGCGCGCGCCAGCGCCGGCGAGTTCGTCGGCTTCAACTCGGCTTGGGGTTACTGGGTCAGCGCGTGGATCGGCAATGTCGGCTATCTCGTCATCGTCTTCGGTACGCTCGGCTATTTCTTTCCGGTGTTCGGCGACGGCAACACACGTGCCGCGGTGTTGGGCGAGTCGATCGTGCTGTGGATCATGCACGCGGTGATTCTGCGCGGCGTGCGTAGCGCTGCCATTCTCAATGCGGTGACCACCGTGGCCAAGGTCGTTCCTCTGCTGCTGTTCATTGTGCTCGCGCTCGCCGCCTTCAGAAGCCATATCTTCACGCAGGACTTCTGGGGCAGCCCGAAGCTCGGCGGCGTGTTCACGCAGGTCAAAAGCACCATGCTGATCACGGTCTGGGTGTTCATCGGCATCGAAGGCGCCAATGTGTTCTCGGCCCGCGCGCAACGTCGCGAGGATATCGGGCGCGCCACGATGCTCGGTTTCGTTGTGGTGCTGCTGTTGCTGATGGCGGTGTCGCTGTTGTCGCTCGGCATCGTCTCGCAGGGCGATCTGGCCGCCATGAAGAACCCGTCGATGGCAGGCGTGCTCGACCAGGCCGTCGGCACCTGGGGCGCGGTGCTGATCAGCCTCGGGCTGCTGGTGTCGGTCGGCGGCGCGCTGCTCGCATGGACCTTGCTGGCGGCGGAAACGCTTTTCACGCCGGCGAGCGGCGGCGTGATGCCGGCCTTCCTCGCGCGCGAAAACAGCCACGGCGTACCGGCCAATGCACTGTGGGTGACGAATGGGCTCGTGCAGCTGTTCCTGATTATCACGCTGGTATCGAACGCGACCTATCAGGCGCTGATTTCGCTCGCGACCTCGATGATCCTGATCCCTTATCTCTTCTCGGCGGTGTACGCCACCCGCATTGCCATGCGCGGCGAAGGCTACGCGGTGACCGACACCGTCCGCGGCCGCGACATGCTGATCGGTGCGACCGCGAGCGTCTATTGCTGCTGGTTGCTGTATGCAGCCGGCCCGAAGTATCTGCTGCTTTCCGCCCTGCTCTATGCGCCCGGCGTGCTGCTGTACGGGTGGGCGAAACGCGAACGCGGCGCAGGTCTTTTCAAGCCCTTCGAGGCCGTCATTCTGGCCGCCCTGGTCGCGCTCGCCGCCATCGCCGCATGGCTGCTGGCGAGCGGCGCACTAGGCCTGTAAACCGCTAATCAAAAGGAAAACTGCTATGGCACCCGGCGTCTACTCCGAAGTCGGCACCTTGCGCAAGGTCATGGTCTGTCGGCCCGGGCTCGCCCAGGCGCGCCTGACGCCTGCGAATTGCCGCGAACTGCTGTTCGACGATGTCTTGTGGGTCTCCAGGGCCAGGACCGATCACTACGCTTTCGTCAGTGCGATGCAGGAGCACGGCATTGAAGTGCTCGACATGCATGACCTGCTGGCGGACCTTCTGCAAGGCCGGGAAGCACGCAACTGGGTGCTCGAACGCAAGCTGTCGGCGGGCACCGTCGATCTGGAATTATCCTCGCAGCTGTTGCCGTGGCTCGACGAGATGAAAGCCGACGAGCTCGCCACCCGGCTGATTGGCGGGATCGTGCGGGCCGAACTGCCGTTCAAGCCCGCGGGCCTGCTGTCGCAATGCACGGAACCTGCCGGTTTTATCCTTCCGCCGTTGCCCAATACGCTCTTCACCCGCGACAACAGTTGCTGGATCAACGACGGCGCCGTACTCGGCTCGATGTACTGGCCGGCACGCCGCCAGGAAACGCTGTTGAGCGCGGCGATCTACCGCTTTCATCCGCTTTTCAGCGGCGGCACGCGTATCTGGTGGGGCGACCCGGAGCTCGATCACGGCGGCGCCACGCTGGAAGGCGGCGACGTCATGCCGTTATCGCGCGACGTCGTACTGATCGGCATGGGCGAGCGCACTTCGCCGCAGGGCGTCGCGCAACTCGCGCGGTCCCTGTTCGCGAGCGAATCGGTGAAACACGTGATCGCCGCCCAGTTGCCGCGCTCGCGCGGCGCCATGCATCTCGATACGGTATTCACCTTCTGCGACCGCGATCTGGTCACGATCTTTCCGGACGTTGTCGACGGCATCCGCTGCACCAGCCTGCGGCCCTCGCATGAGCCGGGCAAGCTCGATGTCCGGCTCGAGACCGCGCCGTTTCTCGATGTCGTTGCCCAGGCGCTAGGTATTAAAACGCTCCGCGTCGTCGCCACCGGCGGCGATACATGGGAGGCCGAGCGCGAACAGTGGGACGACGGCAACAACGTGATTGCGCTCTCGCCAGGCGTGGTGGTCGCGTACAACCGCAACGTCTACACGAACACGCTGCTGCGCAAGGCGGGCGTCGAAGTCATCACGATTCCGAGCGGGGAACTGGGGCGCGGGCGCGGCGGCGGACATTGCATGACCTGCCCGATCGAACGCGACCCAGTCTGAGACCCCTTCCGCCTCCCCTATTTCAAGGAACCGCACACCATGGCATTCAACCTGCGCAACCGCAGCCTGCTGAACATGCAGGACTTCTCCCCGCGCGACATCCGTTTTCTCCTCGACCTTGCCGGGGAACTGAAGCGCGCGAAGTACGCCGGCAACGAAGTCGCACGGCTCAACGGCAAGAATATCGCGCTGATTTTCGAAAAGACCTCGACCCGTACGCGCTGCGCCTTCGAGGTTGCCGTGCACGACCAGGGCGGCCATGTCACCTACATCGATTCGGCGAGCTCGCAGCTTGGCCGCAAGGAGTCGCTCAAAGACACGGCGCGGGTGCTCGGCCGGCTCTATGACGGGATTGAATATCGCGGCTTTCACCAGAGCGTGGTGGAGGATCTCGCCATGTATTCGCATGTTCCCGTATGGAACGGTCTGACCGACGAATTCCATCCGACCCAGGTGCTCGCGGACTTGCTGACGATGCAGGAATTCGGTGAAAAGCCACTGCACGAACTGTCGTTCTGCTACCTCGGCGACGCCCGCTTCAACATGGGCAATTCGCTGCTGATCGGCGGCGTGCAGATGGGTATGGACGTGCGCATTGCCGCGCCGCGCGAACTGTGGCCGCACGACGACCTCGTGGGACCGATGCGGCGCCTTGCGGAACGGACCGGCGCTCGCGTAACGATCGTCGAGGATCCTCATGAGGCCGTGAGCGGCGCCGACTTCGTCTATACCGACGTATGGGTTTCGATGGGCGAGCCGGTGGAGGCCTGGGGGCCACGCATCGAGCGCCTGCGGCCCTACCAGGTCAACGCGTCGTTGATGAAAGCAACCGGCAAACAGCGCACCCACTTCATGCATTGCCTGCCCGCCTATCACAATCTGGAGACCGAAACCGGCCGGCAGATTCACGAGCACTTCGGTCTGTCCGAGCTCGAAGTCAGCGACGAAGTCTTCGAATCGAATGCGTCGATTGTGTTTTCGCAGGCTGAAAATCGCATGCACACGATCAAGGCGGTACTCGTCGCGACACTCGCTTAAGGAACCATCATGCGCATTCTGATCGCACTGGGCGGCAACGCCCTGCTTCGACGCGGCGAGCCGATGACGATGTCCCACCAGATCGCCAATATCCGCCGCGCCGCACTGCAGATCGCGCGGCTTGCCGACGGCAACCAGTTGATCGTCGCGCACGGCAACGGGCCCCAGGTCGGTTTGCTGGCATTGCAGGCCGCCGCCGCGGGTGCGGCTGGCGCGGCGCCGCTGGACGTGCTCGACGCCGAGTCGGAAGGCATGATCGGCTATCTGCTCGAGCAGGAACTGGCCAACGCCTTGCCGCCGCAGCGGCAGGTGGCGACGCTGCTGACGCGCGTCGAGGTCGACGGCGGCGACCCGGCCTTCCTTCACCCCACCAAACCCATCGGTCCCGTTTACGCGGAGGCGGAGGCGGAACGTCTGGTCATCAGCAAAGGCTGGGCCGTTGCGCCGGACGGCAACGGTTTCCGGCGCGTCGTCGCGTCGCCGAAACCGCAACGCATCGTCGCGCTTGAGCCCATTCATTGGCTGCTCGACCACGATGCCGTGGTGATCGCAGCCGGCGGCGGCGGAATTCCGGTCACGGTCGCGGCGGATGGCCGGACCCGCTGCGGCGTGGAGGCCGTGATCGACAAGGATCTGTGCAGCGCGCTGCTGGCGGCAGACGTGGACGCCGATCTGCTGCTGATCGCCACCGACGTGGACGCGGTTTATGCCGACTGGCACACGGCGAGCGAACGCGTGCTGCACGAGGTGACGGTGGCGGGACTTCGGTCGATGTCTTTCCCTGCCGGCTCTATGGGACCGAAGGTCGAGGCGGCGTGCGAGTTCGCCACCCGCACTGGCCGGCCGGCAGTCATCGGCTCGCTCGACCACATCGAGGAGATGGCAAGCGGTACGGCGGGCACGCGCGTCACGCGCGCGTAAGCAGCGTTCAACGATCGGTTATCCCGTGGTTATCCCGTTTCCCCGCCCCCACTTCGATTGACCGAGATCAAAGGTCGGGGCCGGCGGGCGGCTAAAGTCCAAACATCAGGCAATTGCTGCGCCGCACAATCCGGGCGCGTCTTTTGCTGTGTCAGCGCAGTGCATCTGGCTTCCAGGCATGTCCCGCGTCCGGAACATTGTTGCTGACGTGATCGTCGTCTCCCAGTGGTTTCGCGCTTATCCAGCGATACCGTCGAACCAGGCGCAGTCGAACGCAAAGGAATCTCAATGGACACCCGCACGCGAGCTGTCAGCGCCGCCCTCCCCACCCCAGTGGGCGGCGCTGCGCCCAGCCTCGATAGCAAAACGTTTCGCGATCTGGACCACGCCAAGGAGGCGCTCATCGCGCGCATGACCGCCGGTCTCTCGCCGGCGGCGCTGGGTGCGGCGCTGTCCGATTGGCTTATTCATCTCGCGGTCGCGCCGGGCAAGCAGCTCGAACTGGCGTCGCTGTGCGTGTCGAATGTGAGGCGGCTATCCGAATATCTCGTCCAGCTTGCACTCGGGCGGACAGCGCCTCTTTTGACGGCGCCGTCGCCTGCCGACCACCGGTTTCGTGCCGACGCGTGGCAGGTCGAACCATACCGCCTGTGGCAGCAAAGTTTCCTGCTTGCCGAGCAGTGGTGGAATACGGCAACCCGCAACGTGCCGGGCGCCACGCGCCACCACGAGGACGTCGCGGCGTTCGTTGCGCGCCAGTTGCTCGACATAATGGCGCCGGCGAATTTCCCGCTCACCAACCCCGAAGTTCTCCAACGCGCGGCGGCCACACGCGGCCTGAGCCTGGCACAGGGTGCCCGCAATGCGTTCGACGATGCGAACCGCGCGGCCTGCGGCAAGCCCGCCGCCGGGATGGAGCAGTTCAAGGTCGGCGTGAACCTGGCTGCCACGCCCGGCAAGGTCGTGTTCCGCAATCACCTGATCGAGCTCATCCAGTACGGCCCCGCAAGCGAGGCGGTTCTCGCCGAACCCGTCCTGATCGTGCCGGCGTGGATCATGAAGTACTACATCCTGGATCTGTCGCCGCACAATTCGCTGATTCGCTACCTGGTCGAGCAAGGCCACACGGTGTTCTGCATTTCGTGGCGCAACGTGGAGAGCGAAGACCGCAATCTGGGTCTCGACGATTACCGGCAATCAGGCGTGATGGCGGCGCTCGACGCCGTCTCGCGGATCGCGCCGGACCGGCGCATTCATGCAACCGGCTATTGCCTCGGCGGCACCTTGCTGTCGATCGCCGCGGCGGCGATGGCCGAAGCCGGCGACGAACGGCTCGTCTCGATCTCGCTGTTTGCCGCGCAGACGGACTTCACCGAGCCCGGCGAACTGCAACTTTTCATTGACGACAGCGAAGTCTATTTCCTCGAAAGCATGATGTGGTCGCAAGGCTATCTTGCCGCCGACCAGATGTCCGGCGCGTTCCAGTTGCTCCAGTCGAACGATCTGATCTGGTCGCGCGTGATTCGCGACTATCTGCTCGGAGCGCGCGAACCGGCGATCGACCTGATGGCCTGGAATGCCGATGCGACCCGCATGCCGTACCGGATGCATTCGGAATATCTGCGGCGCCTCTTTCTCGATAACGACCTGGCTTCTGGCCGATACGTGGTCGATGCGCGGCCTGTCTCGATTCGCAACATCCGCGCGCCGATGTTCGTGGTGGGTACTGAGAGCGATCACATCGCGCCATGGCAATCAGTCTACAAGATCCACAACCTGTCCGATACCGACATCACGTTCGTGCTGACGAGCGGCGGTCACAACGCGGGCATTGTCAGCGAGCCCGGGCATCCGCACCGGCACTTCAGGATGAAACTCAGCGCGGCCAACGACCTGCGTATCGGCCCCGATGAGTGGGTGACCGCCGTCACGGTGCAGGACGGATCGTGGTGGCCGGTATGGAGCGACTGGCTCAAAGCGCATTCGGGTCCGCAGCGCGTGGCGCCGCCGCCGATGCCGGCCGGCGAGAACGGTCAGCCGCTGGCGGACGCGCCCGGCACTTACGTTTTCCAGGTTTAGGAGGCGCTTGTGAACGACAACCTGTTGCGCAACCGGACTTTCGATGAACTGGCCATCGGCGAATCGGCGTCACTCGTGCGGTTAGCCATGCAGAACGATATCGACCTGTTCGCCGCCGTGTCCGGCGATATCAACCCCGCGCATGTTGATGCGGCTTTCGCATCGGGCGACCTGTTCGGTCACGTGGTGGTCCACGGCATGTGGACCGCCGCGCTGATCTCCGCCCTGCTCGGCACGAGGCTGCCCGGCCCGGGCACCATCTATCTCGACCAGACCTTGCAGTTCCGCCGCCCAGTCGCGCCAGGCGACACCGTCACGGCGAAAGTGACAGTGAAGGAAAAACGCCCGGACAAGCGCATCGTCCTGCTCGACACCTGTTGCACGAATCAGGCAGGCGACGTGGTGTTGCTAGGCACGGCGACCGTGATCGCCCCTTCAACACCGGTTGTGTGGCCGTCCGCGCCGCGCCCCGATGTCTCGGTACGGCGGCACGACCGCTACGAGGCGTTCATCCACGAGGCGCGGACCCGTCCCGCGTTGCGTACCGCGATCGTCCATCCGTGCTCCGTGGAAGCCATCATGGCGGCGCTCGAGGCCCGCGACGAAGGCCTGCTCGAGCCCGTGCTGGTCGGCCCGGAGGCAAAAATCCGCGCTGCTGCGGAGGCGGCCGGCGTGAGTCTCGACGGCACGCAGATCGAGGCGGTCGAGCACAGCCACGCGGCGGCCGCGCGCGCGGTCGAGCTGGGCGCGGCCGGTCAGGTTGCCGCGTTGATGAAAGGCAGCCTGCACACGGACGAGTTGCTCGCCGCGGTCGTCGCGCCGGCATCCGGCCTGCGCACCGCGCGGCGCATCAGCCATGTCTATGCGATGGACGTGCCGGCCTATCCGAAGCCGCTGGTCGTCACCGACGCCGCCGTCAATATCGCGCCGTCGCTCGAACACAAGCGCGACATCTGCCAGAACGCGATCGACCTGCTGCATGTCATGGGCGTCGAACTGCCGCGGGTCGCGGTGCTCGCCGCAGTGGAAACGGTCAATGCCAGAATGCCGACCACACTCGACGCGGCCGCCCTCACCGTGATGGCCGCACGTGGCCAGATCGCCGGGGCGCTGGTCGACGGCCCGCTTGCGTTCGACAACGCCATCAGCTTCGCGGCGGCGAAAACCAAACAAATCAATTCGCCGGTGGCGGGTCAGGCAGACATTCTGCTGGTCCCTGACCTGGAAGCCGGCAACATGCTCGCCAAGCAACTCACGTACTTCGCCGGCGCCGACGCGGCGGGCCTTGTGCTCGGTGCGCGCCTGCCGATCATCGTCACGAGCCGCGCCGACAGCATGCGCGTGCGCCTCGCTTCCGCGGCGCTCGCCAAGCTGGCAGCCGAACGCACGCCGGGAGGTCCGATCCGATCATGAGCGCCCCACTCCTGCTGACGTTCAATCCCGGCTCCTCAACCATCAAGATCGGCTTATACAGCGTGCTGGACCGCGCGGCGTCGAGAATCGGTCATGGCTTGATCGATTTGCGGCATCAGCCGTTACGCCTTCATCTCGTCCACGGCGGCGGGGCGAACGACATTCCGCTCAAAGCTGCCGTCAACGACGACCTTCACGAGGTCCTCGACGAGACGCTCGGATGGTTCGCCGCACACTTTCCTCTCGACGATCTGGTTTGCGTCGGCCATCGCGTGGTGCACGGCGGCGATCGTTTTGGCGGGCCCGTGGCGATCGACGACGCAACGCTCGCGGCGATCGCCGCGCTCGTGCCGCTCGCCCCGCTGCACCAGCCGCAGAGCGTGCGGCTCATCCGGGCCATCCGGCATCTGCGGCCGCATCTCCTGCAGACGGCGTCATTCGACACGGCATTTCACCGCACCCAGACCGATCTCGTGCGGCGCTTTGCGATTCCGCGCCCGCTCTTCGATCAGGGCATCAAGCGCTACGGCTTTCACGGTCTCTCTTATCAGTTCGTCATTGGCGAGTTCGCGCGTCAGTTCCCGCTCCGCGCGCGCGGCAAGGTCGTCGCCGCGCACCTCGGCAGCGGCGCCAGTCTGTGTGCGTTAGAGGCGGGGATGAGCCGCGACTCCAGCATGGGTTTTTCGACGCTCGACGGCATCCCGATGTCGACCCGCTGCGGCGTGCTCGATGCCGGTGTCGTGCTCCATCTGCTCGACCAGAAGGCCCTCGACGTCAAGAAAGTCGAGACGATGCTGTACGAGCAATCCGGCCTGCTCGGCGTTTCCGGCATCAGTGCGGACAGTCGTGAACTGCTGGCAAGCGAGCGTCCCGAGGCTCGCGAAGCCCTTGATCTCTTTGCGTTCCGCATTGCCGGCGAGACGGCGCGGCTTGCGGCCACACTGGGCGGTCTGGACAGTTTCGTGTTCACGGCCGGCATCGGCGAACACCAGCCTGAAGTGCGCGCCGCGATAGGCGAGCGGCTCGCATGGCTGGGCGTCGAGCTCGACCCGCACGCCAACGGCAGCAATGACCGCGTCATCAGCAGCGCGCGTAGCCGGGTCACCGTGCTCGTGCTGCCCACCGACGAGGAGCAGATCATCGCCGATGAGGCTGTCACGGTGCACCACCGCGAGGCGATCAAGCCATGAAGCCAATCATCGATCTGTCGGGCAAGCGCGGACTCGTTGTCGGCATCGCCAACGAGCACAGTATCGCCGCCGGCTGCGCGGCGTCGTTTCGCGAGGCCGGTGCGGAACTGGCCGTGACCTACCTGAACGAAAAGGCCGAACCTTTTGTCCGGCCGGTCGCCGAGGCGCTCCAGGCGGCAATTGTTATGCCCTGCGACGTACGCGTTGCCGGGCAACTGGAAGCGGTGTTCGAGCGACTCTCGCACGATTGGGGACGACTTGATTTTGTCCTTCACTCGATCGCGTTCGCGCCCGGCGACGACCTGCACGCGAGCCTTGTCGATTGCTCCGCCGACGGCTTCGCACTCGCGATGGACGTGTCGTGCCACTCGTTTATCCGCATGACGAAGCTCGCGCTGCCGCTGATGTCCGGCGGTGGCAGCCTGATGACCGTGAGTTTTTATGGCGCCGAGCGCGCAGTCGATCACTACAACGTGATGGGACCGGTGAAGGCGGCGCTCGAGTCGAGCGTCCGCTATCTGGCCGCCGATCTGGCGGCTCGCCGCATTCATGTCCATGCGATCTCCGCCGGCGCGGTGAAAACACGTGCCGCGTCGGGTATCGACCACTTCGACGGATTGCTCGATGAGGTCCGCGCGCGAACGCCGGCACAGCACCTCGTCACGATCGAGGAAATCGGCCGGATCGCCGCCGTGCTCGCGAGCGACGCAGGCATGACGCTGACCGGCTCGACGGTTTACACGGACGCGGGCTTTCACGTCGTGGCCTGACCGCGGATTGCGCCCGGCGCAACGCAGATCGAGTCTCGGGTGCTAGTCGGGCGCTAGCGCACCGTTGATCTGAATCAACGCCGCCGGCCACCCGGCTCATAGACTCAGATCACGCGTTCCTGCGCCACTCTTCCACTTCTGGAGCGTTGTAATGACCTACAAGACCATCGTCGTCCATCTGGATATGAGTCAGCACGCGCATCCCCGGTTCGAACTCGCGCTGCGGCTCGCCAGGCAGTTCGGCGCCCATCTGACTGGCGTGTTTGCGGTGTTCACGCCCGATTCGCGCTCGCTCTACGTGATGGCCGGAACCGCC
Organism: Paraburkholderia sp. FW306-02-B; assembly: GCF_058782725.1. Classification (NCBI taxonomy): domain Bacteria; kingdom Pseudomonadati; phylum Pseudomonadota; class Betaproteobacteria; order Burkholderiales; family Burkholderiaceae; genus Paraburkholderia; species Paraburkholderia sp. FW306-02-B. Next base: position 2,016,507 of record NZ_JBYSXZ010000002.1, on the reverse strand, counting down.
GAATACTACCGCGCGCACGCGCAGCTGCGCGCGGAACGCCGCGGCGCGCTCGAGCGGCTCTTTCATGCGGAGTTGAGCCGCGCGGAGGTCGCCGGCGAGTGGATTGCCGTCGAGGCCCCAGCAAAGCTCGCGGTGCCGTATCGCGGCCGGTGCGCCGATCTGATCATCGCCGGCCAGGACGACCCGAACGATCCCGAGTCATATGTCGGCGACTATTTCCCTGAAAACCTGATCATGACCTCGGGCCGTCCCGTGTTGCTGATGCCTTACGCCAGCAGCGTCACGTCGCCCGGCACCCACGTGATGGTCGGCTGGGACGGTAGCCGCGAAGCCACCCGCGCGGTCCACGATGCGCTGCCGTTCATGCGCGCGGCGAAAACCACCACGGTCGTCACCGTCAACGGCGCGCGTGGCGAGCCGCGCCCACCCATTCCGGGCGCGGACATCGCGACGCTCATCGCCCGGCATGGCGTCAACGTCGAGCTCAAGGATATCGAAGCCGGCACTGGCGCGTCGATCGGCGACGCGCTGTTGTCGCAGGCATCCGGGATCGGTGCGGATCTGCTCGTGATGGGCGGCTATGGCCATGCACGCTGGCAGGAACTGGTGATGGGCGGAGCGACCCGCACCATCCTCCAATCGATGACCGTGCCGGTACTGATGTCGCATTGAAGAACTGAAGCACCGAGTCGGTTCCATTCAGGAGAGTTCGCCATGTATCAGCAGATTCTGGTCGCCGTCGACGGCAGTGAAACGTCCACGCGCGCCCTCGACGCAGCGTTGCAGCTCGCGCACGACGCCGGCGCAAAACTGCAGCCCCTTTTTGTCGTAGACGTCCCGTTAATGTCGTATGACGTGCCCGGTTACGATCCGTCCTACGTCCGCAATGCACTGCTGGAGGAAGGCGGACATGTGATGGACAACGCTGTCGCGAGCATGAAGCGAGCCGGTGTGCAAGGCACGCCGCGCATCGTCGAAACCGACCCGGCAGGCGACGACATCGCGCATTGCATCCTGCGCGCGGCAAACGAATTCAAGGCCGACGTGGTGGTGATGGGCACACACGGGCGGCGGGGTTTCCGGCGGCTGGTGCTCGGCAGTGTCGCCGAACGTTTTCTGCGCGTCGCGCGGTGTCCAGTACTGATGATCCCGACGCACAGCGGCAAACCCGTGGCAAGAAGCGCACAGGCGGCCGAACCCGTCAAGGAGCCGTCATGACCTGCAAAACCCTGCTGGTGCATCTCGACGACAGCACCCATAGCGCCGCGCGGATTGAGTTCGCGCTTGAACTGGCCAGCCAGCACGACGCGCATCTGATCGGCCTGTATGTGGTTTGTCAGGATATGACGCAGCCGATGTTTCTTCACGGCGAAGGCGCGTGGATCGCGATTCGCGAAGCGCAGCGCGATACCAACCTCAAAGGCGCGCAAGCGCGTTTCCTGGCGGCGGCGGAACGAGCCGGACGGAGCGTGGAATGGCGGGCGCCGGCAGGGCCGGCGGTGGAAGCGGCGGTCCTGCACGCGCGCCGCGCCGATCTCGTGATCCTCGGCCAGTATGATCCGGACAACCCTTCATCCTACATCGCACACCATTTTGTCGAGGACGTGCTGATGAGCTCGGGCCGCCCGGCCATTGTGCTGCCCTATGCCGGGGCTATCCGTTCGTTTGCCGAAAACGTGCTGATCGCGTGGGACGGCGGCCGCGAGAGCGCCCGGGCCATGGCCGATGCGTTGCCGGTGATCAAACGTGCGAAATTCGTCACCGTGATGACCGTGCAGCGACACCACGGTAGCGAAGCGCCAGCCGGCATCGACGTCGCCGCATGGCTCGAACGGCACGGCATTCAGGCGGGATTTTCGGCCGTGCCCAAGGTGGCCGGCGTCCCTACAGGCGCAATGCTGCTGAACATGGTGGCCGATCGTCATATCGATCTGCTGGTGATGGGCGCGTATGGACATGCACGCGCGCAGGAACTGCTGCTCGGCGGCGTCACACGGGTCATGCTGGAATCGATGACCGTGCCGGTACTGATGTCGCATTGACCGAACCATTCAGGCATTGCGCGAACGTGACCCTCGCGCGACTCAAAGCGCCCGGTTTTCAGGGCGCTTCTTTTTTGCCCCCCGGCGCACCGGTTTGCCGCCTCGCTATTGCAGGCTCACAGGCTCGACGGTATCTCGTCCATGTCCCGTTCGCGCCGAACCAGTAGAACGGGCATCGCGGCGCACCGCAAAAACGCCTCGGCGACACTGCCGAGCAACAACCGGCCGATGCCGTGCCGCCCATGCGTGCCCATCACCACCAGATCGGCCTCGCACTCGTCTGCCACGCGGCACAGGACGGTGGCGACGTCTTCGCCGTACGCGTCAATGGTCCGTGTCAATCCGCGCACGTTGCGCTGTTCAAAAAGCGCGCGGGCATCTTCGAGCGTCGCCATCGCGGCTTCGGTCGCCGCTGTGCCGTGCGGCTGCTCGTCGATCAAGCCAGTTCCTATATCGACCATCTGCGCAGCATGTTCGGCGACAAATACGGCCGTCACCATCGCCTGCGCGGCCTGAGCGATTTTTAGCGCTTCTTCGAGCGCGAGCTGCGCGGCCTGGCTGCCGTCGATTGCTACGAGAATCCGTTTGTACATGACCTTCTCCTTGACTTCGCCGTCCTGAACGGCCACGGCTATTAGGGCGACGCGCTTTCAGTCTGCGGTTCGCCGGTCGGAACAGGCTTGATGCGGATCAAGGGCGGAGGCTCTGCCGTTCGCCAGCATTCGTGCACGGTGCGGCTTCCATGGCGTCCTGGCGGGATACTGGCACGATCCGTGCGAACCGCGCACAATAGCGGCGCACGCGTTGTTCCGATTGCATCTAAAGAAAATGACGGTGACGTTTCCCGCTCGGCGCCCGCTCTGTAAGCGAGTGTCGCGCATTGCCACCATCCAATGAGGCGTACATGCCTTTTCGCGATAACACGCCCTTCGCCACAAAATCGCCTGCGCACAGGCAGGTTGTGCCACCTGAGCGGCGCCCCAAGCTTGTCGCCGCGGTCACTTTTGCTGTCGTTCTGGTGGTTGCGCTCGCTGCGTGGCGCTGGGTCGGTGAGCAGTCATCGCGCGCCGCCAACAGCCGCTTCGATCAGCGTACCGCGCAAATCACCGCTGATCTGCAGCGCGAGTTCGCCACCGGCGAATCGCTACTGCGCGGCGCGCGCGGCTTGCTCTGCGTCGCGCCGGCGGTCGATGCCGATACATGGCGCCGATATGTCGCGCAACTTGAACTCGATCTGGGCGAGACGTCGTCTGCTGTCCGCGCGCTCGGCTATGCCGATGTTGACGCCGGCGGCATCGCCCGCCTGACGGGCAAGGCTGGTAACGTGGCCGCACAGGACGCCGCGTCGCAACCGGTCGCGCCGGTCACCCTGATGGCGCCGGGCACCGCCGATGCGATGCCAGTCGGCTACGACCTGGCTAGCACGCCCACGAGCCGGACGGCGTTGCTGCGTGCCATCGACACAGGAGCAAGCGCGCTCGACACCGGCGCAGCGCCGTTCGGCGACATCGGCTCGAACCCCCACCCGCGACTTTACGTCTATTTTCCGGTGTATTCGGACGCCGGCGTGCCGCCCACGCCACAAGCGCGGCGCGCGGACATCAAGCGACTGCTGGTGGCGGCGCTGGACACCGGCCGCGTGTTCGATAACGCCCTCGCCCGGCAACGCAGCATCGACCTGCAGGTATTGAGCGGAACCCCCGCTATGCTGCTTTATTCGTCCGCCACCGGGGAAGACGAACCCGCGGAGACCGCACCCGTCATGCGTAAAACCGCCACCTTGCGCGTCGGCGGCGAACCTATCACGCTGGCCTATACCGCGAGCGGCCGCTATCTGAGAGCCGAGGACGAATTTGCAGAAACCGCGGTACTGATCGCCGGCGTCGCCGCAGCCTGCCTGTTCAGCGCCATGGCCTTCCTGATCGCCGGCGAACGCGGCGGCGGATCTGCCGCGACGAGCAAGGCGCGCAGCCAGTTGACCCTGAACGAGGCACGTATGATGGGGATCATCCGTTCGTCGATGGAAGCCATCATCACTATCGACGAACGGCAGAACATCGTCATCTTTAATCCAATGGCTGAACAGGTTTTTGGATGCAGTGCAATGGAAGCGGTCGGCGCCTCGCTCTCGCGCTTCATTCCCGAGCGTTTTCGCGCGGGGCATGAGCGGCACGTCGAACAGTTCGGCGTAACCGGCGTTTCCGACCGGCAAATGGGCAAACAGCGCGTGCTGTACGGCTTGCGGAGCAACGGCGAAGAGTTTCCTATTGAAGCGTCGATCTCGCAGATCCGCGACGGCGACGGCAAGCTGTACACGGTCATGCTGCGCGACATCACCGAGCGGGTCAAAGCGGAAAATGCGCAGCGGCAATCGCGCGAGGAGTTGCGCGAACTCTCCGCGAATCTGCAAAACGTTCGCGAGGAAGAAAAAACCCGCATTGCCCGCGAACTGCACGACGACCTTGGGCAGCAATTGACCGCCCTCAAGATGGACCTTTCTTCGGTCGAGCAGCAGCTTGAAACCACCGCCGAACCGCGCGTGCTGCAGCAACTGCGGGGCATGCGCCGGCTGATCGACGCGACGGTCGCCTCCGTGCGCCGTATCGCTGCCGACCTGCGTCCGGTCATGCTCGACGATCTCGGCCTGATTCCCGCGATCGAATGGCTCGCCAATGACTTTACCAACCGCTACGGCATCGAGGTGGAACGCCGGATCGAAGTCGGCGACACCCGCTTTACGCCGGCGGGCGCGACGACGCTATTTCGCATCGTGCAGGAAGCGCTGACCAATGTCGCGCGGCATGCGCAAGCGACGCTCGTCACGTTGACGGTGCATGTCGAAGGCGGCGTTTGCGTCCTGCAAATCGCGGACAACGGCCAGGGCACGCGCCACGCCACCGCCTCCACCGAGAAATCGTTTGGTTTGCTCGGAGTCCGCGAGCGTGCGCACATGCTCGGCGGCACGGTCGAAATCCACACTTCCAACGGCAAGGGCTTTGCGCTGACCGTTACCTTTCCAGTCTCGTCGGTGCAACAGCAGGAGATGCAAACATGACACGAGTGCTGATAGCCGACGATCACGCGTTGGTGCGTGATGGCCTGCGGCATATCCTGCAAGGTGCAAGCGGCTTCGAGGTGGTCGGCGAGGCCAATGACGGCGTCAGCACGATTGCGCTGATCCGCTCGAACGCTGCGGAGGTGCTCGTGCTGGATCTGTCGATGCCGGGGCGAAACGGCGTTGAGCTGATCAAACAGATCAAGGACGAAAAACCCGCACTGCGGATTCTCGTGCTCACCATGCATGCGGAGCAGCAGTATGCGGTACGCGCTTTCAAAGCGGGGGCATCGGGGTATCTAACCAAGGAAAGCGCCAGTGCCGAACTGGTGACCGCCGTTACCAAAGTCGCATCCGGGGGCGTCTACGTGAGTCTCGCGATGGCCGAGCGTTTTGCGCAGAGCCTGAACGAGCCCGCCGACACGTTGCCCCATCAACGCCTGTCCGACCGTGAGTTCGATGTGTTCCGTCGCATCGCCGCAGGGCAAACCATCACCGAAATCGCTACGGAATTGTGCGTCAGCAGCAAAACGGTGAGCACCTACAAAACGCGCATCCTCGAAAAAATGCAGATGCCGCACGAAGCCGCGCTGGTGCGTTACGCGCTGCGCCACAAGCTGCTCGGCGAAGACGACGAAATCTAGGTCCGGGGCGGCGCGCCGGCCGCCGGACCACATCCGCTCCCCACATCCATTCGCCGATCGCCCGGCTTCATCCGCCGCCGCATTCGCGGCGTGTAGGAAATCCCCTACACGCCTTCGCACTCGCCTACCCGAAGTTCGTTCGCCGCCGATTCTATTTCGAGACAGCGCGACCGATACTTTGAGTCATGAACTCAAGCCCGGCCCAGCAAGCACTGCGCGTCTTCCTCGTTGAAGACGCGATTCCGATCAGACAACGCATGGTCGCGCTCCTTGGCGCAATCGACGGTGTCGAGATTGTCGGCGAAGCCGAGGAACCCGGCGCCGCGCTCACCGGCATCGACGCTACCGGCGCCGACGTCGTGGTCATGGATTTGCGCCTGATCGGCGGCACCAGCATGGAACTGCTGCAGGGCCTCGCGCGGCGCATCTCGCGGGTGATCATTATCGTGCTGACGAATCACTCAGGTACGTGGTTCAGGCAAGCGTGCCTCGCGGCCGGCGCGCAGTACTTCTTCGACAAAACGAACGAATTCGATCTTGCATGCAGCACGATCACGCGGATTGCCCACGAGCGTTGCGCGCGTGGCCTCAATGATTCAACTAGCTAGGAGCACACCATGTCTGACGTCGCCGAATATTCCGAAATCATGCCGCTTCAGCGTGTCTCGCGGCCGGCTTCAGGCAATTCCGCGCTCGCAACGTCAGTGCCGACTCGCCGCGCCGCGCGCTGTTCAAACTGCACGCTGCGCTCGATCTGCATGCCACAAGGCTTGACGCCAGCCGAACTGGAGCGCATCGAGTCGCTGATCTGCGTTTCCCGCACGATCAAACACGGTGAATCGCTGTACCACGCCGACGATTCGTTCCAGAGCATCTATGCGGTCCGCGCCGGCTCGTTCAAGACCGTCGTCATGCATCGCGACGGCCGCGAACAGGTCACCGGCTTTCATCTGGCGGGCGACTCGCTCGGTCTCGACGGTGTCTGCTCAGGCCGGCACAGCTGCGACGCGATAGCGCTCGAGGACAGCAACGTCTGCATCATTCCGTTCCATCTGCTCGAAGTCATGTGCCGTGAGGTGAAGGTCGTGCAGCAGCACGTCCATCGTCTGATGGGCGGCGAGATCGTTCGCGAGGCGAGCCTCATGATGCTGCTCGGCACGATGTCCGCCGACCAGCGGGTCGCCGCATTCCTGCTGAACCTGTCTGGAAGGCTCAAGACACGCGGCTATTCGCCGGCGGAATTCAATTTGCGCATGACGCGCGAGGAGATCGGCAGCTACCTCGGGATGAAACTCGAAACGGTCAGCCGCATGTTTTCAAAATTTCAGAAAGACGGCCTGGTCGATACACACGGCAAGCAGATCAGGATTCTCGACCTCGAGGGCCTCGCGCGCATCTAGTCCGGGCAGAGCATGCACGGCTCGTCACCGCTGTTCGACGCGATACCGCTGCGCGCCACTGCCATGGACGAATCGTCGGACGGAAGGAGAAACATTGCCTTGATATGAGTCAATCGCGGGCACGGCACCGCCTTTACACTGAACTCGCAACCCTTCCTGGAGTGTGTCCCGTGAACGCCCCGCCCCTGCGCTATCTCCCTGCAAGCGCACTTACGCTGTTGCTGGCAGCAAGCGGCGCAGCGCTCGCCCAGTCCGAGCCGACGGCGCTGGTCGATCAACAGCATTGCATGTTCTGCCATACCCGGGACGCGCCTTTTCTCGCGCCGTCGTTTCAACAGATCGCCAACCGTTATCGCGGCGTGCCGAACGCCGACGTCATGCTTGAACACAAGCTGCGACTTGGCGGCAAGGCCCACTGGGGCGATATGGCAATGCCTTTGGCGGCGGAGCGTGGCGGCCCGTTGACGTCCGGGGATGCCCACACGTTGATCCAGTGGGTTTTGAGTCAATAGGCACCCCGCTTGTTTGCACATGTTCGCACCATGCACGGAGAACATCATGCGCCTCACCATCCACCTCGACACGTTCGACCGTGTCAATCCCATGGCATTCGTCATCCTGTGGCTCGACAAAGACACGCGCCAATGGTCGCGCGAGGGGCATATGGGGCTCAAGTTGCCCGAATGGGGCGCCTTGCACGTCGATTGCGGCAACACGCTCGTCTGCGGACCGCACGATTCGACGCCCTGTTGCATACTCGAAGGGCTCGATCTGAACGCCGGTTCCGGACCATTCGAGGGCGAGACCGGACGTGCGCAATGGTGCTCCGATGCGGGCAGATCGCTGATGACGGGTCATTGGCACGTGCAATGTGTCGACAATGAAAGCACGCAGCCGGAAGACGGCATCTTTGCCGCCGATGACAGCGAATAAGCGTTGCCGCCCCGGCCACCAGGGTCGAGTACTACTGCGGGACTGATTGCCGGTCCTGACCGTGTATCAGGTATCGTCTCCCGCGGTAGGGTTCAGCAGGATGACGAAGCAGGCAACACCGGCAACCAGCGCCGCCGCGCCAAAGCGAACGAAGTCCGTACTATCGAACAGCAGGCCGCGGATCAATGCCGTCAAACCGGCTAATGCGACAAAAACGGCAACCGCCGCCACGACGATCCTCGGTTCTGCCCGGACCATGATTTCTCCCTTGGCTCAAGGCGAGTGATTTCGCATCGACGCGGCTGTTCGCGAGCCGTCGATCACGAATTGATCATCGATCCAGCCAAGGTATTGTTATTGATTTGCATCAAGGTCTGGATACTTCACTTCATTTGCAAGCGGGTCTCGCAAAACCGAGGGACCATTCAACAGGAGAAAGCCGACCAGCGCTCGGCGCCGTTCTTCTCTTGATATGGATCAAGCGCATCGCCGGCCTGACCGTCATAGTCGACTTACGCCCACGCTGATTCATCGAAAACATCGAGATTAAGCGGTCCGGCGTTCCGACGTTCGATCGTGATGTGACCGTTGTGGGGCACCCGTCTTGACGTCTTCAAGACCGCCGCGCAATCGATGTCCACCACGGGCGCCCCGTTCTCACGAATGGAGTGCCGGATCTGGCGCGCGATTTGCTTAAAGTTGCACCCATACGGTTCTGGCGAATGACCAGACCTGACTCGCAGGAGGAGACAATGCGCGATGATGTCCATCACGCCACGACGGCAGTCGCACCGCGTGAAGCGGCCTGGCTCACGCCATCCATTCAGAAATCACACGAGCGCTCGCAGACATTCGGCTTGAGTGCCTCGATGCGGCCGGACTACGACGTCCTGCCGGCCGCGGAACTCGCGTTGAAGCTGGAGCAAAGCCGCATTCTGTGCGCGCATGCCACCCCGGTGATGGAAACGCTGCACGAACAGATCGTCAACACGCAGAGCATGATCGTGCTGACCGACGCCGAAGGGCTGATCCTTCATTCGATCGGCGACGATGACTTTCTGCGGCGAGCAGAGAAAGTCGCGCTGCGCCCGGGCGCGAACTGGGCGGAAGACCGGCAAGGCACTAACGCAATCGGCACGGCGCTCGCGGAGCGATGCCCGACGGTCGTGCATGGCGCGCAGCACTACCTGGCAGCCAATCGCTTCCTCACCTGCTCCAGCGTGCCGATCCTCGATCCGTACGGCGATCTGATCGGCGTGCTCGACGTCACCGGCGACCATCGCAGCTACCACCAGCACACCATGGCGCTGGCGAAAATGTCCGTGCAGATGATCGAGAATCATTTATTTACCAACACCTTTCGCGAAACCTTGCAAATTGCCTTTCATGGGCGGCCCGAATTTCTCGGCACCTTGATGGAAGGCATCGTCGCGTTCACCTGCGATGGCCGCTTCCTGTCGGCCAATCGCAGTGCGCAATTCCAACTCGGCCTGCCGCTCGCCGGATTGCGCGCGCATACCCTGTCGTCGCTATTCGGCCTCACCAGCGCGCAACTGATCGACCGTTTGCGCGTCAGCCGGGACCGGCACCTGTCGCTGAATCTGAACAACGGCACAGTAGTTTGCGCGCACGTCGAGTTCCGGCGTGTCACGCGCGTCGACGACGGCTGGCCGCCGGAGGTGCAACGCGAAGCACGACCGGCGCACCGGGCCGAGCCGCCACCGCCGCCGGCCGCGAGCGCACTGTCGAGACTCAGCTATCTGGACACCGGCGACCCGCAGATCGCGGCGGTGATCGCCAAAGTCCGCAAGGTGATCGGCAAGGACATTCCGATCCTGATTACCGGTGAGACGGGTACCGGCAAGGAACTGCTCGCCCAGGCGATCCACAACGACTCGCCGCGCCGCGCGGGTGCGTTCGTCGCGGTCAACTGCGCGTCGATACCGGAAACGCTGATCGAATCCGAGTTGTTCGGCTATGAAGAAGGCGCCTTCACCGGTGCACGGCGCAAAGGCGCTGTCGGCAAATTGCTGCAGGCCAACGGCGGCACCTTATTTCTCGACGAGATCGGCGACATGCCCTATCCGCTGCAGGTGCGGCTGCTGCGCGTGCTGCAGGAGCGGCTGGTCAATCCGCTCGGCTCCGCGAAGTCGATTCCGGTCGATATCGCCATCATTTGCGCAACCCACCGCGATCTGCGTGAAATGATCGCGCAGAACCGCTTTCGCGAGGATTTGTATTACCGCCTGAATGGGCTGGTGGTGAAATTGCCGCCGCTGCGCGAGCGCACGGATCTGTCCGCCGTGATCCAGAAGATGCTTCAATGCGCGTCTTCCGAAAGCGCTGACGGGCAGCGTCTGAGCGTCGCCGATGAGGTGATGACGCTGTTCGAGCGATGTGCATGGCCCGGTAATTTTCGCCAGCTCGGCAATCTTCTGCGGACCGCCGCCGCCATGGTCGATGCGGACGGCCAACTCCGGCGCGAGCATCTGCCCGACGACTTCTTCGACGACCTGCGCAGCGCTGCCGCCGCGCCTGCGGGCCCCACGGAAACCTTACCGCTATCAAGCGGGCGGCTGGAGGACGTCGCAGCCAGCGTCATCGCCAGGACGGTTGCGCAGCACGGCGGCAACGTGTCGGCCGCCGCTCGCGCGCTCGGCGTCTCGCGCAATACGATCTATCGCAAGCTACCCGCGCAAGGCCCGGACAACGCCGACGACGCGGTCTGACCGCTTGCGTCACAGGTGCTCCAATTTGCAACAGTGGTGTACTCGAATTGAACAGCGCGTTGTTTGCCGCGCCGGGTCGGATGGTCCGTTTTTGCGCGGCAAGGAGTGCGCTCGTGTCCAACAATGCATCCGTTCGGGATGCAAAACGCTTTTGGGGAGTCGAGTGCGTCCGAAGCACCGCTTGACACGCCCGGCATAGACCTTGCGTTTGATCGATATGACCGCTTCCTCGATGCGGTTCCTCAATCACATGTCGTATCCAAGGAGACAGCCATGCAATGGACCACCCCCGCCTATACCGATCTGCGTTTCGGTTTTGAAATCACGATGTACATCGCCAATCGCTGAAGCATCGAAGAAGCGCCGCCCGCCTCTCGCAGTGAGTGAGCGTGCGCGGTGGCGCCCGGAGCATGGCTCATGAAGATCAAGATTCTTGGCTCGGGTGCGGGCGGCGGACTGCCGCAATGGAACTGCAACTGTGCGAACTGCACCCAGGCCCGCAACCAGACCGGCGGCGTGTTGCCGCGCACCCAATCGTCGATTGCAGTGAGCGGGAACAGCGTGGACTGGATTCTGATCAACGCATCGCCGGATCTGCTCGCACCGTTGCGCGCGAATCCGGAACTGCAACCCGCCCGCTCGATCCGCGACAGCGGCATCGCCGCCGTCGTGCTAATTGACGCGCAGATCGATCACGTCACCGGTCTGCTGATGCTGCGCGAACGCACGACGCCCCTGCCGCTGTATGCCTGCTCACCCGTGTTCGACGACCTCTCGACCGGCTTGCCGATCGTGCCGCTGCTCGATCATTTCTGCGGCGTCGAGCGTCACGAGATCGCGCTCGAACAACCCTTCACGGTCGCGCCGGTGGAGGGCATCCGCTTCACCGCGTTGCCGATCGAGAGCAAGGCGCCGCCTTATTCGCCGCGCCGCGCCGAAGCCGCGCCCGGCGATAACATCGCGCTGCTGATCGAGAACGTCGCCACAGGTGCGCGCGTTTTCTATGCGCCGGGTCTCGCGGCCGCGCCGGAAGCCGTGCTCGAAGCGATGCGCTCTGCGCAACTCGTGCTGGTCGACGGCACCTTCTGGTCCGCTACGGAGATGATCGACCTCGGTCTGTCCACTCATCACGCGGCGGACATGGGCCATCTTGCGCAGTGCGGCTATCAGGGTCTGCCAGGCATGGTCCAACTGCTCGACGCGCTGCCCAATGCAACGCGCAAGGTGCTGATTCACATCAACAACACCAATCCGATTCTCGACCCGCATTCCGCCGAACATGCCGTGATACGCGCCCGCGGTATTGAAGTGGCACGCGACGGAATGCAATTTCAGGTATAGCCATGAACGCCCCGCTGCCCACCGCTGTTGCCCACACCGCCCCCTGGCCGCCGGGCGAATTCGAAGCGCGCCTGCGCGCGCTCGGCGCGCACTATCACATTCATCATCCGTTCAATCAGCGAATGAACAGTGGCCAGTGTTCGCCAAAGCAGATTCGCGGCTGGGTTGCAAACCGCTTTTACTATCAGATCAACATCCCGCTCAAGGACGCCGCGATCCTGTCCAACTGCGACGACCGGCAGACGCGCCGCCTGTGGATCGAGCGGCTGCACGATCACGATGGCTACGGCGGCAACCCCGGCGGTATCGAAGCGTGGGCGCACCTCGCCGACGCGGTTGGCATCGACCGTAACGCATTGTGGTCACTCGAACAGGTGCTGCCCGGCGTGCGCTTCGCGGTCGACGCCTATGTCAATTTCGCGCGGCGGGCGCCGTGGCAGGAGGCGGTCTGCTCGTCGCTCACGGAGATGTTCGCGCCGCAGATCCATCGCGACCGACTGGCCGGCTGGCCGGACCTCTATCCGTGGATCGACTCGCACGGGTTGCAGTACTTTCGCAGCCGCATTCCGCTCGCCCAGCGCGATGTCGAGCACGGGCTCGCGGTCACGCTCAGCCACTTCAAGACACTGGACGCGCAACAGCGTGCCCTCGACATCCTGCGCTTCAAGCTCGACATTCTCTGGTCGATGCTCGACGCCATCGAAAAGGCGTACCCCGTATGAACGCCCCACACCTCGACCACTACGCCAGCCTGCGACCGCGTCTGCGCACGATGTTCCGCCTGCAATGGGAAGACGCGCAGGATGCCTACGTATTGCTGTACCCCGAAGGCATGGTCAAGCTCAATCCGAGTGCGGGCGAAATTCTCGCGCGCTGCGACGGAACCCGCGAACTGGACGACATCATCGGCGAACTGGAAGATCTGTTCGGTGCGTCGGACCTTGCCGCCGACGTGTATCGTTTCATCGACCACGCGCGGCAACGCGGCTGGCTGGACTGACATGACCATGCCGACCGGCACCGCGCCCGAAACCGCGGGCACTCGCCCTTCCCCGCCGTTGTGGCTGCTGGCTGAACTCACGTACCGCTGCCCGTTGCACTGCGCGTTCTGCTACAACCCCGTCGACTTTGCCAGTCACGGCGCAGAGCTCGATACCGGCAGCTGGCGCGACGTGATCACGCAGGCGCGCGCCCTGGGCGCCGCGCAAATCGGCTTCTCCGGCGGTGAGCCGCTGGTACGCGACGACCTCGAAACGCTGGTCGAGCATGCGCGTGGATTGGGCTTCTATACGAATCTGATTACCTCGGGTGTCGGGCTCAACGAGACGCGCATCGCCCGTCTGAAAGAGGCCGGGCTGGATCATATCCAGCTCTCCTTTCAGGACTCGACACGTGAACTGAACGATTTCGTCTCCAGCACGAAGACCTTCGAGCTGAAACACCGCGTAGCGCGCCTGATCAAGACGCACGGCTACCCGATGGTGCTCAATTGCGTGCTGCACCGTTATAACCTGCCGCACGTCGGGCAGATCATCGAGATGGCGCTCGAGATGGGCGCCGACTACCTCGAACTGGCGAACACACAATACTACGGCTGGGCGATGCTCAATCGCGACCAGTTGATGCCGACCAGCGAACAGTTGCAGGAGGCCGAGGCCACCGTCAAACGGTACCGCGAACGCGTCGGCGATCGCTGCCGGATCCTGTTCGTGGTCCCTGACTATTTCGAGGCACGTCCCAAGGCATGCATGAACGGCTGGGGTTCGGTGTTTCTCGGCATCGCACCCGACGGCACCGCGCTACCATGCCACGCGGCACGCTCGCTGCCGGGTCTGGACCTGCCCCGCGTGCAGGACGCTTCACTGGCGGAGATCTGGTACGGCAGTCATGCGTTCAATGCGTTTCGCGGCGATGGCTGGATGCGCGAGCCATGCCGCAGCTGCGACGAGCGCGAGACCGATCACGGCGGCTGCCGCTGCCAGGCGTATCTGCTGACCGGAGACGCCGCGGCCGCCGACCCGGTGTGCGCGAAGTCGGCGCATCACGGGCACATCGAGCAGGTGGTGACCATGGCGCGGCGGCCGGCACGTGACGACGCCGCGCAGCCGCTGATTTTCCGCAGCAGGGACAACTCGTTGCGGTTGGGATAAGGCTGCGGATTCGATTGAAACTGAGCATAAGGCTCGGCATGCCGCCTGTTGACTGCTCGTACGTCGCGCCGCCTTCCGCGAACACCGGTTCCCACTTGTGCAAAGAAAAACCCGGCGATCCCCGTGAATAACGGCGGACCGCCGGGCCGTTTGCCATCGCGGCTATCGCGGCTATTGCGGAGTCCGCGCGTTGAGCGGCGTCGTGGACGCTTTCGCGCTATCGTCCGTCAGCCTGGTCGTGCCGGCGCTATAGCCGTTCGAATACAGCAGAAACGCCATGATGTCCGCGTAGTCCTGCGGTTTCATCTTGCCGGGGCGGTCCGCCGGCATATTGTTCGCCATATATCCGTATACGCCGCCGATGGTGAGCTTCGCGTTAGCGGCCGGCGCGAAGGCCGGCCCGCGTAACGCGGGTGCATTCAAACCTTGCAGGTCGGGACCGTGGCATTTCGCGCACGAACTCGAGTACAGGGTCTTGCCGTGCGCGACCTGCGCGCGATCGAAGCCGGGGGCGTCGGCGGGTGCGCTCGTATCGACCTTGATGAAACCGCCCTGCTGCGACGCATGACCGCCGGCCAGTGTCATTCGCCATGCCGCGTCGCTGCGGCCCGGGCCGTCGCGATAAGCAAACGTAGCCGCGGGTGGCCGGGCGGCCTGAGCCGTCTCGGGGAGCGTCCACTTGCGGGTCAACGCCGCCAGCCTGCCATCGGAGGCCATCTTCTCCAGCGCGGCGTCGATGCGCGGCTGCAGCGCCGCGCCGTTTTTCCCGAACGCGAACACCAGATGCCAGTCGGCATACGGCGAGGCAGCGCCGGCAATCTGGAAGTGCCGCTCCGGATGCGCGATCGTATAAGCCACCACCGCCGGATACCAGACGATCGCGCGGTGCGCATGCCCGCGCGCCACTGCGTCGACGGTGAGCTCCGCCGTGTTCTCCAGGTCGAGCCTGACGTTGGGTTGCTGCACGGCGATCAACTGCGCGGGGCTCGCATAGGTTGCCGCGACGACTTCCGCGCCGCCGGACTGCGCTGACGATTCGCGCGTGGTGACGCTGACGTAGCCGGAGTGCAGATAGCCGCGCGAAAAGGTCAGCTTGCTGCCTGAGCCATCGGCGACTGTCGAGCGCGGAAAGCCGGCGATGACGTCGCATTTGCGCGCAAGCGCCTTGTTGAGTTCTTTCAGCGACACGCCGTCGTCGTCGCTGCCGTCGAATCCTCCGGGGGCGAGCGACAGCGCGATACCCGCCGTGCGAAACGCCTCGCGTGTCACCGCCTCGTCGAGCGCGGTCGACGGACTGCCGGGAAACGTGCAGACGCGGGTGCCCGCGCTAGCGAGTGCGGGCGTCAGCGCGCCGGCGGCCAGCAGTACGCTGGCGAGAGCAAACGAATTAAGTCGAGTCTTCATGATCTTGCTTCCGGGAAAAGCCGGGCCGCCACAACTGGATGGCCTGCGCAAATGTGCGTAGGGCAAACGGGTCGCGGCAGCCAGGTGAACATCAGCCGTGGTTGAGCGCAAACACGTACAGCGTGCCGCCGCGTGGAACTTTCTCCGCCGCCTTCGCCATCGGACCGCCCCAGATCGGGTTCGCGCCGCCGTAACCGGCGAGGATGGCGACATACTCCTGGCCATCGACCTCGAACACCGACGGTTGAGCGACGATCCCACTGGCGAGTTTCGGGCTTTGCCACAGCACCTTGCCGGTCGTTTCATCGAACGCGTACAGGTGGCCGTCGAGCGAGCCGCTAAAGGCGAGCCCACCCGCCGTGGTCGCTACGCCGCCATTCCACGGCAGCTTGCTCCAGTGACTCCAGACTTTCTTGCCGGTGTTGACATCGATCGCCTGCAGTTCGCCATAACCCTTGCTGCCGGGCTCCGGTTTGATTTCGAAGCCTTCGCCGAGGTACGGCAGCCCCTCCATATAGTTCACCGATTTGCCGGACAGCGACATGCACGCATGTAGCGCGGGAACGATCGCAAGATGCTTGTCCGGATCGTACGAAACCGACCACCAGTTCTTGCCGCCGAGGAAGCTCGGACAGGTTTCGATCGTGGTGCCGGCCTTCGGATATTTCGACGCGTCCTGGATCGGCGCGCCGTCTGCCGTATAGCCTGTCACCGAGCTTGCCGTGACGAAGGGCTTCGCGTAGATCAGCTTGCCGGTGCCGCGGTCGATCGCGTGGAAAAAGCCGTTGCGGTCCGCATGGATGATGGCGTCGTACTCCTTGTCCTGGTACTTGATGGTGGCGAGCACCGGCGTATTGACGCCGTCGTAGTCCCACGTGTCATGTTTCGTGTACTGGTAGTGCCATTTGAGGTTGCCGGTTTTCGGATCGAGTGCGAGCAGCGAGTCGGAGTAGAGGTTGTCGCCGGGCCGCAGATCGGCGAGCCACGGCCCGGGGTTGCCGACGCCCCAGTAGAGCGTTTTCGAGGCGGCGTCATAGGTGCCCGTCAGCCAGGCAGGTGCGCCGCCGTGCTCCTGCATGCCGTTCGGCCACGTGTCGCCGCCCTTCTCGCCGGCCGCCGGTACCGTAAAGCGCTTCCACAGCACGCTGCCATCGTCGGGATTCAACGCCGCGATGAAGCCGCGCGCGCCGTATTCCCCGCCTGCGCTGCCCACCACCAGGGCGCCGTCGAGCGCGAGCGGCGCAAGGGAGAACGCGTAGCCCAGACCCGGCTCGAACATCTGCTTGCGCCACGCGAGCGCGCCTGTCTGCGCGTCGAGCGCGGCGACGTCGCCGCTCAGCATCGCGACGTAGACGTTCTTGCCGTACAACGCCACACCGCGGTTGATCACGTCGCAGCAGGCGGTCTTGAACGATTCCGCGCCGAGCTTGGGTTCGAACTTCCAGAGTTGCTTGCCGGTTGCCGCGTCGAACGCGTACACGTTGTCCTTCGGCGTGCTCACGAACAGGTAGCGGCCATTGACGATCGGCGTGGCTTCGAAACCCTGCTGCAAATCCGCCGGGAACTTGTAGCTCCACACCTGTTTGAGATTCTTGACGTTGGCGGCGTCGATCTGCTTGAGCGGCGAATGCGCCTGGCCGTTATAGGTGCGGTAATAGGTGAGCCAACCGGGATCGCTTTGCGCGGCTGTCAAACGCTCATAGGTGACGGCGGGATAGTCGCCGGCTGCGGCAGCCGACCCGAATACCAGACTGACCGCGGCGGCCACGCCGATCGCAAGCGCCGTGGGCCGCGTCGCCGAAGTTAAACGTGCTTTCATCCTTGTCTCCTGTTGAGTTGTCGACGCGAGGCCGTGCGGCGGCGCCATCGTCTAGTGAACGCAGACTGGCTGCCGACCATTCAAGGCAAGTCGCGTGCCATTGGCAGTCGCGTCGCCGCGAGCCGTAGCGGCTCACGAAGGACGAGCGCGGCCGCGCCGTTGAACGCCCCCCGCGGCGTGACATCCGGTGTTGCACACTGGCGCAGTCGAGCGAGGATGTGTTGCTAAAAATGACAGTTGCTACGCGGGCGGATTGAACGACTCGCGCTCAATCCACTCGCCGCGATGGGTCCGCCGCACGCGGTGCACGGCATCCATACGCGACTGACGCCTATCGCGATGCGGCCAGAATCGAATGGCACGCTTCTCGCTGAACGCTCCGCACGATGAAGAGCGTCAGCACTGCGGGTGCGTGGAGGCAACGCATGCTTTCTCCATCGAGACCAGCTACACAATCATTGGAGGAGTCCAGCATGAATCACGCAGATATGCAGTTTCTCGATGTCGAATTTCCGTATGCGCGGCAGTACGCCAATTTCATCGGCGGCGAGTGGGTTCCCCCGGTGCGCGGCGAATACTTCGACAATGTGTCGCCCATCACCGGCGAACCCTTCACGTCGATTCCGCGCTCGACGGAAGAAGATATCGAGCTCGCCCTCGACGCGGCTCACCGCGCCCGCAAGGCGTGGGCCGACACCGCACCGGGCGTGCGCGCGAATATCCTGAATCGTATTGCGGACCGCATGGAGCAGAACCTGTCGCGCATCGCGGTCGCGGAAACGATCGACAACGGCAAGCCGCTACGCGAAACGCTCGCCGCCGACATTCCGCTCGCGATCGATCACTTCCGCTATTTCGCCGGCTGCATCCGCGCGCAGGAGGGCACGATCTCCGAGATCGATGCGGATACCGTGGCCTATCATTTTCACGAACCACTGGGTGTGGTCGGCCAGATCATTCCGTGGAATTTCCCGATCCTGATGGCGGTGTGGAAGGTGGCACCGGCGCTGGCCGCGGGGAACTGCATCGTGCTCAAACCTGCCGAGCAAACGCCTGCGTCGATCCTGGTGCTGATCGAACTGATCCAGGATTTGCTGCCGCCGGGCGTGCTGAACGTGGTCAACGGATTTGGCCTTGAAGCCGGCAAGCCGCTCGCGTCGAGCAAGCGCATCGCGAAGGTCGCCTTCACGGGCGAGACGACCACGGGCCGCCTGATCATGCAGTACGCGAGCCAGAACATCATTCCGGTGACGCTCGAACTCGGCGGCAAGAGCCCGAACATTTTCTTCGCGGACGTGATGGACCAGGAAGACGGTTACTTCGACAAGGCGCTCGAAGGCTTCGCGATGTTCGCGTTGAACCAGGGTGAAGTGTGCACGTGCCCATCGCGTGTACTGGTCGATGAAAAGATCTACGACCGCTTCATGGAACGTGCTTTGAAGCGCGTTGCCGCGATCGCGCAGGGCCATCCTCTCGATACGAAAACGATGATCGGTGCGCAGGCTTCGCAGGAACAGCTCGAAAAAATCCTCTCGTATGTCGATCTCGGCAAGCAGGAAGGCGCCGAATGTCTGATCGGCGGCGAACGCAACACGCTCGCCGGCGAACTGAGCAAGGGCTACTACGTGAAGCCGACCGTGTTCCGCGGCCACAACAAGATGCGCATCTTCCAGGAAGAAATTTTCGGGCCGGTGGTATCGGTCACGACGTTCAAGACGGAAGACGAAGCCCTGGAAATCGCCAACGATACGCTCTACGGTCTCGGCGCCGGTGTGTGGACGCGCGACGGTACGCGCGCCTATCGCTTCGGCCGGCAGATTCAGGCGGGCCGGGTGTGGACCAACTGCTATCACGCGTATCCGGCGCATGCGGCATTCGGCGGCTACAAGCAGTCGGGCATCGGTCGCGAGACGCACAAGATGATGCTCGACCACTATCAGCAGACCAAGAATCTGCTCGTCAGCTATAGCCAGCAGCCGTTGGGTTTCTTCTAACGCCGCCTGGTCCGGAGCGGCGTGAGGGCCGCTCCGGACGTTTCGTTTGCTTGCCGTTTGCTTGCCGTTTGCTGTCGACCGCAAACCACTCCGTTCTACTTCCACGCATACCGCAAGCACACCCCATATCCCGCGCGGCGCCGCCATCCCGAGAAACTGTTCGTTGGTTGTAGCATCGGCCGAGAACGAACGGCCAGGTCCATTGAAGAAACGAAGCGTTATATAACGCGAAGGCAAGCAGCCGTTCTGACCGCTCCCAGGTCACGCACTTTATCTACGATCAAAGCGCGAACAACCTCCCCAGATGCGGCTCGCAATCCTCCACACCTGCGAGGCGCAACGCGTGCCAGGCCATCGCGAAGTTGCTCGATATCACTGGCCTGCCGATCCTTGCCTCCAGTTCTGGAATGAGCCCGGCGACGCGCAAGCTCGTGCACGACACGAAGACGGCGTCCACGTCGGCGCTCTGTGCAAGGTGCTCGACGGCGGCTCGCAGGGACGCAGCGTCAATCCGCGCAACTTCGTTGTCGTTCGCATGCTCGAACGACGCCATACGCGTGACGCCGACACCCCGCGCCTCGATGTAGTCGCGCATATAGTCGTTGATCGCGCGCACATAGGGCGTCAACAGTGCGGCGCGCCGGACGCCGAGTGCGCGCAACGCAGCGAGCGCAGCGGTGATCGGCGTGGTGCATGCAACACCGGGACGCGCTTCGCGGATGCGCGCGAACACGTTTTCCTCGCCGATGACCATCGATGCCGACGTGCAGCCAAACGCCACGACATCGATCCGCTCGGCCGGGCGAATCAGCGCCACCGCCGGCGCAATGCGCGCGTCCATTTCCATCAGCCGTTCGGGCGTGATGTCCGCCGAGTTGTACACGCGGCTTTCGTAGAACGCTACGCCATCCTGCGTCAGCAGCTTGCGCCATTCGTGTTCGATCGTATGATCGGTGGCGAGCACCACGAGGCCAATGGCGGCACGCCGGCAGATGCCGTCGTCCAGTACGAAATCGAGTCTTGCGTAGGCGTCGTCCTGCAGTGCACTCGTGTTCATTTCAGTGTCATCCCTGTCATGTCGATCTCGGGTTGGCGACCGGCCATGATGTCGGCCAGCAGTTTCGCGGTGCCGCACGACATCGTCCACCCCATGTGTCCGTGCCCGGTGTTCAGATACAGGTTCCTGTGACGCGTGCGGCCGATCAACGGCATACCCTCTGGCGTCATCGGGCGCAGACCGGCCCAGTAGGACGGACTGTCATAGTCGGCGCCGCCGGGGAACAGTTCGCGTGCGGCCTGCAGCATGGTCGTGAAGTCGGCGGGCGTGTGGCGGGTGTCATAGCCGGCGAATTCCGCGGTTGCAGTAAAGCGCAGCCGCTGGCCAAAACGCGCCCACGCCACGAGGTGGTTCTCATCGACGCCGCCAAGATCCGGCGGACGGTGATCCGGCCCGACCGGGAAAGTGGCCGAGTAACCTTTTACCGGATACACCGATAGCCGATAACCCAAGGGGCGCGCAACGATCGGCGACCAGCAACCGAGCGCCAGCACGAACTCGTCACCTCGCATGAGTCCCGCCGGCGTATGCACGCCGACTATCCGGTCGCCGGACGCCTCGATTGCACTGATCGGCGTATCGAATTCGAAACGCACGCCAAGGCGTTCGCACGCCGTCTTCAAGGCGCGGGTGAACAGGTGCGCATCGCCGCTCTCGTCGGTTGGGCAATAGATTGCGCCGGCAATCCTGTCGCGCGCAGCGCCAAGCGCCGGTTCCCGCGCGACGACCTGCGCCGCATCGAGCGTTTCGAGCGGCAGGCCGTTGTCCTTGAGGATCGACATGTTCCGCGTGCCGCGCGCGAAAGACGCTTCGTCGCGATAGAGATACAACAGGCCGCGGCTGATGCGGTCGTATTGCAGATTCTCGGCGGCAGTCAGCTGTTGCAGTTGGGTCTGCGCGTAGCGGCAGAGCCTGACCTTGCGCGTCGTGTTCACGCGGGAGCGCTCCGCCGTGCAGTTTCGCAGGAACTGGAGGCACCAGATCCACATGTGCGGGTCCGCGTTGAGCTTGAGCCGCAGCGCCTGCCCTTCGACGAAAAGCGACTTCAGCAGGATTTTCGGCGCACGCGGAGACGCCCAGGTATACGAATGTCCCGGCGCGACCAGCCCGGCGTTGGCAAAACTGGTCTCGAGCGCGACGCCCGGCCGGCGCTCGATCACCGTGACCTCACGGCCCTCTTTCGCGAGGTACCAGGCGGCCGTGACGCCTGCGATTCCGCCCCCCAGCACTACGCTTTTCATGCGTGACTCCCGTGTCGACCGGAGTTAGCGCTTTAGCTGTCGACCGGAGTTCGCGTGTCGGCTGGAGTTAGCGCTTTAGCGCTTACTCCAGCCCCATAGCGCGTTACTCCGATCCCATGCAAAGCTGCTAGCCGTTCAAATATAGCGCCGGCGACACTTCGAATGGTGGTTTATACGCGGATACCCTATCCCGTCCCATGTGCGGCGAGACCTATCATGAAAGGAGCACTTTCGTAACGGCGCCGCGATGAGCCTGCCAGACAAGCCGTTGATCTGGCGGATCATGCAGTGCACGCGAACGCACGTTTTCGTCCGTTTTCTGATGTCACCGGTCTATCCGCGTGGCGGATCGCTTCGATCCCTTTCACAATAAGGAGCCGCTAACATGATTGCTCAGAAGAATGGCACGCCCGACGCAGTTCGCGTTTTGCGGCGAACGACAATCGCGGCCATGGCCGCTCTGGCCGTGCTCGCCGGCACGGTCCCAGGTTTGGCGCGAAGCCAGGGCGCCACCATCAAGATCGGCGTGCCGGTGCCGCTGTCGGGCAGCAGCGCCAATGCCGGCCAGGACATCGTCAACGGCGCCAAGCTGGCCGCCGCCAAAATCAATGCGGCTGGCGGCGTGCTCGGCAAGCAGATCGAGCTAGTGCCGGAAGACGACGCCTGCGACGCGCAGACAGCGGTGCAAGCGGCGCAAAAACTCGTCGATGCAGGCGTTGTCGCAGTGGCCGGCGGCTACTGCTCCAGCGCGGCGCTGCCGGAATTGACGACATTTCACCGCGTCGGCATTCCCTACGTGATGGACGCGTCGACCAATCCCAAACTGACCGAGATGGGCTACGAGAACGTGTTCCGCACGATCGGCCGTGACGACGAGCAGGGCCCGTTCGCGGCCAACTTCATCAAGAACTTCCTGCACGCGAAACGTGCGGCGGTCATCAACGACAACACGACCTATTCCAAGGGCCTCGCCGACAACACGGTGGAAGCCCTGAAGAAGAACGGCGTCGATGTCGTCTACGACGATGCGATCACGCCCGGCCAGATGGACTACTCGCCGACGCTGACCCATGTCGCCTCGCTGAAGCCGGACGTCATCTATTACACCGGCTATTTCGCCGAAGCCGGGCTGATGGTGAAGGAGGCGCGGCAACTGGGCCTGAAGATGACGCTGATGGGCGGCGACGCCACCAACGACCCCACATTGATGAAAACAGCCGGCCCAGCGGCTGACGACATGGTCATCACCACGGCGCCGCTGGCGCAGTTCCTGAGCGCCGCGCACGGCTATGTCGACGACTATACGAAGGCCTACGGGCAAGGGCCCGGCCCCTATTCCGTCTACGAATACGATGCCGTCGGGGTCACCGCAAAAGCGATCGCGAACGCAAAATCGACGGCGCCCGCGGCGATCAGTGCTGCCCTGCACAAGATCTCGGGCTACCAGGGCGCAACTGGGACGATCGGCTTCAACCCGAAAGGTGACCGCAGCAACGCGGTGTATATCGTGATCACCGTGCGCGGCGGCAATTTCACGCCTTACCAGCGGCTTGATTCAAGCGGGCACTGGGTGGCGATGAAGTAGGCCCTGTCGCGCGCCGCGCCCGGCCATGAGCACCTTTTTCCAGTTCGTCGTCGAAGGGCTGACGACCGGCTCTTTCTATGCCCTCGTCGCCCTCGGCTACACGATGGTCTACGGGATCATCCGGCTGATCAACTTCGCTCACGGCGACTTGTTCATGGTCGGTGCGTTCGTCGGCTGGACTGGTTTGACGGTGCTTGCCGCGGCCCACCTGCCACTCGCCCTGGCCCTGCTGATTGCGCTCGTCGCTTCGATGGCGGTCACCGGCGCACTTGGCCTCGCCATCGAGCGGCTTGCCTACCAGCCGTTGTTGCGCGCGCCGCGCCTGTCGATTCTGATCACCGCGCTCGGCGTTTCTCTCGCGCTGGAGAACGGTGTGCTGCTGCTCTACGGCGCCGGCTTCAACACCTATCCGCACGTGCTCAGCCAGGCAGGATTCGATCTCCACGGTGTGCAGGTCACCTTCACACAGATAGGCATCATCGTGGTGAGCCTTGCGCTGATGCTGGCGCTGTATTTCTTCGTCCATCACACGTTCCTCGGCACGGCGATGCGCGCGCTGGCGATCGATCAGGACGCGGCGCGTCTGATGGGCATCGATGTCGAACGTCTGATCCAGCTGACCTTCCTGCTCGGTTCGGTGCTGGCTGCGGTCGCAGGGGTCATGGAGGGGCTCTACTACACGCAGATCAATTTCTTCATGGGCTTCGTGCTGGGTCTGCGCGCTTTCACCGCCGCGGTTCTCGGCGGCATCGGCAATATCCCGGGTGCGATGGCCGGCGGCATCCTGATCGGCCTGCTCGAAGCCTTCGGCGCCGGCTATGTCTCCTCGCAGTGGACCGATGTGCTGGTGTTCGGCGTGCTGATCGGTGTGCTCGTGATAAAGCCGACCGGCTTGTTCGGCGAACGCGTCGTCGAAAGGATGTAGGCCATGAGCGCGACGCAGGCTTCAGCGCGTTGGCGCCGCCCTGCGGCCGGCGCCGGTCTTCTTGCCGCCGCCGTGGCGCTGCCGGCTGTCGCCAGCAGCTATGTCGTCGATGTCGGCCTGACCATCGCCACCTATTCGATCCTCGGCCTCGGGCTGAATATCGTGGTCGGTTATGCCGGGCTGCTGGATCTGGGCTATGCCGCCTTCTTTGCAATCGGCGCCTACACGACGGCGCTGCTGGAAACGCTGCTGCACTTCTCGTTCTGGGAAACGCTGCCGTTCAGCCTTGCGTTTGCCGGCGCTTCGGGCATCGTCATCGGCTACCCCACTCTGCGCCTGCGCAGCGACTACCTGGCGATCGTCACGCTTGGGTTCGGCGAGATCACGCGCATCATTGCCACCAACCTGCGGATCACGGGCGGCCCGAACGGCATCTACGGCATCGAGAGCCCCAGCCTGTTCGGTTACGAGATCAGCTCGCCCCATGCGGTCTACGAACTGGGCATCGTGTTCCTCGTGCTGGTGCTCGTGTTCGCGATCCGGCTCGGCCAGTCGCGGCTCGGCCGCGCCTGGACCAGCATCCGCGAGGACGAGTCGGCGGCCGAGGCCGTAGGCGTGCCGACGCTGCGCGTCAAACTGCTTGCCTATGTGATGGGCGCATTGATCGGCGGTTTTGGCGGCAGCCTGTTCGCTGCGCGCTTCGGGACCATCGACCCGACGGGTTTCACCTATCTGCAGTCCGTCACGATCCTGATCATCGTCGTGCTGGGCGGCCGGGGGAGCATTCCTGGCGTGATCCTGGGCGCCGTGATCGTTGCCGGCCTGCCCGAGATGCTGCGCTTTCTCAATCTGTGGCGCATCTTCGGCTTCGCGATCGGGCTGGTGATCCTGATGCTGCTGCGGCCTCAAGGTCTGTGGCCGGCGCCGCTGCGCCGCGTGGCGCCGCCGCGCGAGGGCGCCGGCGCCGCAGCGCCCGTGCCCCAGGAGACCGTCACCGAAGAGATCCTGCTCGACGTGCGCAACATGCGGCGCCGCTTCGGCGGTGTGCTGGCGGTCGGCGATGTCAGCTTCACGGTGCGCAGCGGCGAGATCCTCAGCCTGATCGGTCCGAACGGCGCCGGCAAGACCACGGTGTTCAACTGTCTCACCGGCGTGACCCGTCCGACCGGCGGTCAGGTTCTCTGGCGCGGCGCCTCGCTGGTTGGCGGAGCACCGCATCGCATCGTCCACCGCGGCATGGCGCGCACCTTCCAGGGCATCCGTCTGTTTGCCAACATGACGGCCTTCGAGAACGTGCTGATCGGCATGGACCATCGGCTCCGAACGCAGCTGATCGCCGAGCTGCTTGCGCTCCCCTCCGCTCGTTCCGAGGCGGCCGATCACGCGACAGAGGGCCTCGGCTGGCTCAGCTTCGTCGGCCTCGGCCCCCGGGCGGGCGAACGCGCGGCCGACCTGCCCTATGGCGATCAACGCCGGCTGGAGATCGCCCGTGCGCTCGCCAGCAACCCGCGTCTCCTGCTGCTGGACGAGCCGGCAGCGGGGATGAATCCGACCGAGAAGCACGCGCTGATGGAATTGATCCGGCGTATCCGGGATCTTGGCGTGACGGTGCTGCTGATCGAACACGACATGATGCTGGTGATGGGCGTGTCGGACCGGATCATCGTCATGGACCATGGCGTTATCATCGCCGAGGGTCCGCCAATCGAGATCCAGGCCGACCCGCGTGTGATCGACGCCTATCTCGGCACAGCCGGGATAGACGAAGCGGCCGACGATGCCGCCGGGGAGAAATCGCTGTGGGACTCCTAGAAATCCGCGATCTGCATGTGAGCTATGGGAACGTAGAGGTTCTGCATGGCATTTCGCTGGACGTCGCGGAAGGTGAGATCGTGGCATTGCTCGGCAGCAACGGCGCGGGCAAGACCACTACGCTACGCGCCATTTCCGGCCTGATTCGCCCACGTGCGGGACAGATCGTGATGGCCGGGCACCCGCTCACCGGACTGCGTGCCCACCAGATCGTGGCCTTGGGTCTCGGTCATGTGCCGGAAGGCCGCCGCATGTTCGGAGCGCTGACAGTCGAGGAAAATCTGCGGCTCGGCGGTTATCTGATCCGGGCCGACGGCGCCTTGCTGGAACAACGAATGACCGAGGTCTATCAGACTTTCCCACGGCTCGGGGAGCGACGCAGCCAGTTGGCGGGCACGCTCAGCGGTGGCGAACAACAGATGCTGGCAATCGCGCGCGCCCTGATGCTGCGGCCACGCGTCGTCGTGCTGGACGAACCGTCCATGGGGCTAGCGCCGAAGCTGGTCCGGGTGATCTTCGGCAAGATCGCCGACATCTGCAACGAAGGCACCTCGATCCTTCTCGTCGAGCAGAACGCACGCCAGGCACTGCGCATCGCTCACCGGGCCTACGTGCTGGAAAGCGGCCGCATCGCGCTCGCCGGCGCTGCCCGGGATCTGGCGCAAGATAGCCGGGTCCGCGCAGCGTATCTGGGCGGCAGTGCCGTGGCGACAGATTGACAAGTCAAGACCGCGCCACGGGGAGTGGACCATCGCGCTCAGCGGCGATCACGCTCGGTACGGCAACTACAGCGTAGGGAGCGCAGTAGTTCAATGCCGGGCGTTGCTCCAGTGCGGCCAGTAGTGACGGTGATCCAGCTGCCTGAGCCGTTTTCGACGCATTTGCTCCCGGTAATAGTGAGCGGCGACGAACACGGGTGCCATCGCCAGCACGAACGAACCCACAACGATTGCCACTGCTTCGCTCATTGGAACCTCCCTCCATTGCAGACCTATCCGCTTCACTGCAGGTGCTGCCCTCCGTTGATCGCGATGTTGGCTCCAGTCACGAAGCCGGCTTCGCGCGAGCACAGATACAGCACGAGTGCGGCGACTTCGTCGGGCTGTCCGAGCCGGCCGACCGGAATCTGCGGAATGATCTTCGTCTCGCGGATTTCCTCGGGCACCGCCATCACCATCTTCGTCGCGATATAGCCAGGCGAGATCGTGTTGACGGTGACGCCCTTTTTCGCCACCTCAAGCGCCAGCGATTTCGTGAAGCCATGCATGCCGGCCTTCGCCGCCGCATAGTTGGTCTGGCCGAACCCACCCTTGGAGCCGATGATCGACGACACGTTGATGATGCGGCCCCAGCCACGCTCGACCATGCTGTCGCACACCGGCTTCGTCATGTTGAACACCGAATCGAGGTTGGTCCGGATCACCGCGTCCCAATTGACCTTGTCGAGCTTCCTGAAGCTGGCGTCGCGCGTGATGCCGGCGTTGTTGATCAGGATGTCGACCGGTCCGACTTCAGCTTTAATTTGCGCCACGCATCTTTCGCACGAGTCGTAGTCGGCGACGTCGACCGCGTATGCGCGGAACTGTCGTCCCTCGGCTTCCATCCGTGCGAGCCACTCGTTTGCACCGGTGTTGCCCGGCGAACAGGTGACGACGACCGCAAAGCCGGCGTCATGCAGCTTGATGCTGATCGCTTCGCCAAGTCCGCCCATTCCACCCGTCACCACCGCGATCTGCTTTGCCATCGAATCGTCCTCATAAAAGTTGGCGTCATGCTCATCTGGAGCAACACTGCCTTCAGTCCAGGAATTGGACGCGCTGGAAGCCGGGATTCCCTATCCATAAGGAATCCTTCATATATTACAAAAACCATACCGCGGGCATCGCTGCCCGCGCCAGTTCTATCGCTTCGCGCCCGCTGCTACGGGAGCCTGCTCGGCGTTGCCTCGCACGGCCTTTGACGCTGTGGCCGTGACTGCATCAAAATTACTCCCGGCAACCTGCACGGCCTGTTGCGTCGTTTTCTGCAGCGTTTCGTACAGGGTCGTGGTGGCGGTAATCGCGGATTTCCACGCAGCAATCGCTGCTTCGGAACCTGCGGGAGCACTCTTCGCCGCTTCCTCCACGAGTGCCTGCACGCGAGCGTTGTACCGCTCGCACTGCGCCTGTGCGAGTTGTGAGACCTCAGCCTGAGTGGCCGACGCGATGTCGAACACCTGCCGGCCGTAAGACAGCGATTTTTCCGCGAAAGGCCCGGTGAAACCTGCTTGCAGCGCGAACCACTGCTGCGGGTCTGTCGTGCCGGGCACCTTCGTCATGTGCTCCTGCGTCTCGGCCAGCGTGGACCTGACGACCTGCAGGTTCAGCGCGACCAGTTTTTCGACGCCTTCAAAAACTTTCCCGGTCAACCCGAAGAATGCGTCGAGGTTGGCCTTTGCGGCAGCAATATGCTCGGGACTCAATATAGTCATTGTTGAATTCCTCAAAACTCGGTCCGGCGCGCGAAACCCCGATCGGACGGGTGTGTTGCGGCGGATCGCGATGCTGGATAAATCGAAGTGCAAGGACGCCTGCCAGACAGCACGCGTCGCGAGGACTTCGGACGGTCGTTACATCAACAGGCACTACAACTTAAACCCCAACTGGGACACTTCGTTCATGACTGTTGCTTCGGCGCGCTCGCCGTGTGGTGCAGCGGCACTTGTGTCGAACATGAGGGACAGCAAACGCCGCGATTTCATTCAGGACAGGACGATGGACGCCGCAGACGTCTAGCGCATCCGGGTGACGGCCTTGAGAATGGAATCGCCGTCGCTTGTGACATACGGACGAGGACGTCCCGACGTGAGGTTTTCCAGTGAGATGAGTTGACGCTCCAGCAGCGTATCAAGCTCGGCGCGGCCCAATTCGATCTGGTCCGGTGCGCTCTTGATGAGCATTAACGTCGCGAATTCATGGGGACTCAGCATATCGTCTCCTCGATTTAGTCTGTCTGCGCGGGAAGTATTAATTACGCTCTCCAGCGTGAATGCCCAGCAAATATTTCTGCCGCCTCCGTAAAGCGATCATTCGAGAAATCGAATCACGGAGCCGTCATCATAACCGCTCAATTTTCGAATGCAATATGTGGAATGCTTTTTATTGACGCAGCATTTCGTCTGCTGATTACGTTTGGATTGCATGGTAGCGCGTTGTCACCCGCAACGCCACCGCCGATGCCAATAGATGCCACGACTGGCATGGTCCACGGGTTGAACTGGACGACACACCGATGTGTGAGTCAATGGTCTAATTAATGGTGCCAGTTTATGTTGAATGCATCGAATTAGTTTATATTTGAATATTGTATTTATAGGTTAGCGTTTTCTTGAAGCGGTCATTCATAGCTCAATATTGCGAAATATTTATTACACCGCACGTGAATTTGCTATGTTGCCCGAATTTCGATCAGTGAAAAGACTCGACAACCGTTGACTTCTGCCACGGTCGCGAAGGAATGGGAGAAAGCTGTACGATCGGCAAAACGGCCGGGCCTATGGCTCCCACAAGAGGGCCGGATCGACCCGTACTGGGCTTGGGGGCGGTACGTTCTGCGTCTCGCCATAGAAGACAACGGGACGGGTTTCGATCCGATGGCAGTCGACGTTTATCGCGGCACTGGCATGCGCAGTATGCAAACGCGCGCGGCTCGGCGTTGAGTTTGCGGTGCTGTCCACGACCGGGTCGACCGTCGTGTCGCTCGCGTTGCAACTGCGCACTCCGGAGCCGGTGTCACTTCGAGCGGATGCGCGTGGCCGCTGACGCGGTTCAATGCTTGCAGGATCAAGATGGCATCCTGGCGGACTAAAGGATCGCCGATCGCGTTGCAGATCCTCACCAGGCCATCTTCCCCTAATCACGGACGTACACTGCGGCGGTGCTGTCCGCATACAGGCGTCGCCATTCGGGAAGCGCGTCGATCATAACCAGAGCGGGACTGTGGGCACTGAGAAGCGCCCATCGAATCCGGTATTTCTCCACGATCTGCTCGAAGGCAGCGCGATTCGGCGAAAAGGCTGTGACGTAGTCAGCGAGAAAATGATCCCCATACATGTCGGCACGGCCGTCGATGAACGGCTTGATGCCCTTGAATATCAAATAGCCGCCAAATTCATAGCTATTGATCACGGGCTCATCCAGGATGCCGACCGGAACGTGATCGAGCGCCGTGACCGGCGACACGTGATCGTCAGCACGCGCGAGAGGGTGTGCCATGCGAAGTGTCGTCAATAGCGCCAAGCAAACCAGGCCAGCGACGGCCCCGCGTAGCGAAAGGAGGTGGCCCGGGCTGCCAGGCTCGTTGCCACCAAAAGCCAGACCAAGGGGCCTCGCCAGAAGTAGCGCGCCTACGACGCCGGCGAGCATTTGATGCCGACTATGGCGAAGCGCAAGATGCAGCAGTGCGATAAGCGTGAGAAGCCGGGGAATCGGCAGCCGGATTCCCCGGGAAAACGCGACGTAGAGCACCGTCATTAACGCCAGCTCCAGCGGCTCAAGCGTTTGAAAGGTCGTCGGACCCCACTCGCCAATGCTGCCGATCTGCGTCATGCGCATGAGCTGGAACGGAAACAGCAGCCCATGCCAGCCGTTCGGCGTGACAAGCGACATCCCGATTGCCGCCGCGAGAAACACGCCCCAGCCACGCGCGAGCCTGCTCCGCCCCTCCTTCGCTTCGATCCATGCTTCGAGGGCGAGCGGCACGACAAGCGCAAGGCCGAAAACGAAGCTGCCATGGAGATTAGCCCAGGCCAGCATGAGCGGAAGGAGAAGCGGCGATGGCGCCACGCCTTTGTCGCTCGCCAGAAGCAGACCCGTGGACCACAACACCAGGATCGGCAATGCGAGCATGTGCGGGCGCGCAAGCAGGCTGCCGCTGATACACGCCGCGCCGAGGATAAATACGACAACGGCTGCCGGCTGCCGTAGCCAGCGTGCGAGGTAATGCGCGAACACGCCGAACGTGATGGCAGTTGCCGCGCCGAAAAGCATAACGATGCCGTCCCAGCCAGCGGCTTTCCAGGCGAGTGCCATGAAAGCCTCGGACAGCCACTCATGCGCCACCCACGGCGCGCCAGCAAACGTATAGGAGAACGGATCTGCGTGCGGGACCGCACCGGTCTGAAGCACCCACAGGCCTGTTGCAATGTGCCAATAGGTATCGCCGTCATTCAGTAGCGCTGGGGTGAACAAGACAATACCGTAGCCGATTACCGCGGCGACAATTGAAAAGGACGGCCTGCTCCACGAATCAGCAATCCTTGTTTTCGCAAGAATGAGTACGCTCTTCAATTGGGCTCCCCTGCTGTTGTCTTCGCCTTTTGCCGCCAAAGGCCCACGGAAATTGTTGTGTGCGCACCGGGCAGGCCGGATTCGTTCGAGGCGATCTAGCCGCGATTGGTCCACGTTCTAGCGATATGTCCAGCGACGGTGCGTGACAAAAGTGAGCGGTGTTACCGCGCAAACGACCATCGCAATCCCGATCCATGGCCCTGCTCCCGCAACCTGCGCGAGGTAGGACACCAGTCCGGTCAAGGCCACCCCGCCAAGCGAGACGGCGATAAATCGCCGGACGTTCCGTAGACGAAGCGAAGACGAAAAGCTCCAGAGCGTGTTCACCAGGTATGACCAGCACGTCGCGCATGCGAACGCAATCGTGTTCGCCAGAGCCTGCGACGCACCGGCGTGCGATATCAGCACGACAGCCACGCCGACATGCAGGCCTGTCGCCAGCAGTCCGCACACACCGAAGCGGACCAGCCTTATCAACTCCGTGTTGTTTGTCATGCCTGCGTCACTTCACCGTCAGCACGGCAAGCAGCGACACGCCGCACGGCAACCTGCCATGTGAAACCCAGCGCCGCTCGGCGCTGAAGATACGGTACAGAAGCGTGTTCAGCACACCGGCCGGGGTGGCATCGCCGCTCGATCTGTCGTGCTTAAGCAGACGGTCGATAAAACGTACGGCAATCGCCAGCGGAAGCAGCAGCGTGTTGAAATACGTGATGCGTTCGATGCGATACCCTGCTTCGTCGGCGCACGCCGCCAGCGTTGCTTGACTGTAGCGTCTGTGGTGCTGAAGAAACACGTCGTGTGCGCTCCATAGCCACTGATACGCCGGCACTGTCACGACGACTTTTCCGCCGGGGGCCAGCACCTCCCGCATGCGCGCAAGCGAACCGACATCGTCGGCGATGTGTTCGAGGCAATCGAAAAAACAGATCAGGTCGAAGCGTTCGAGGTCGAACGGCAGATCATCCGGACAGCGGCCCGCGCGGATGTCGAACCGCTCACCGGTGTTTTTTGCCGTGAGCCTGCGCGCCGTTTCGTCCATTTCGATTCCACTCACACTACCGAATTCGGCCAGCATGTCCAGGTTGCCGCCTGTGCCCGAGCCCACTTCGAGCACGCGCGCGTGAGACGGCAACGCAAGGCGGCGCAACACCGAACTCAACACATCGCGCCGGCCGCGAAACCACCAATGTTCGGCCTCTGTTTCGGCCATCTGCAGATAGGCATCAGGGGACATGATTCATGCCTCCATGACTTAGCGAGCAGCAAACCGCACACGCTGCGCGATACGCTTGCGTGAGGATTCGAGCCGCAATGTATTCGACATGCGCGAGTTATTGCGCGCGACAGGCAACGTACTGACTTTGCTCTTTGCCTGATAGCGGCGGCGCACGAGATAGACTGGCCTTCCCTTCGTCTCGTAGTAGATGCGTCCGATGTATTCGCCGACCACGCCGATACCGATCAGTTCGATACCGCCCATGAACAGCATCACGGAAAGCAGTGACGCATAACCCGGGACCGGGTTGCCGAACCACAGCGTACGGCCGATGATGAAACCGCCGTAGACAAACGCCACGGTGGCGATCGCAAGGCCGATATAGCTCCAGCTGCGCAGCGGCACGGTGCTGAAACTCGTGATGCCTTCGAGCGCAAAATTCCACAGCCGCCATCCGGAGAATTTCGAATGACCGGCGCTGCGCGGCTCGCGCTGGTACTCGACAATCACGGTCCGATAGCCGACCCACGCAAACAGCCCTTTCATGAAGCGGCGCCGCTCCGGCAAGTTTCGCAGTGCATTGACGACCTGGCGGTCCATCAAACGAAAGTCGCCGACGTTTTCCGGCAGCTTCACTTCAGACAGTGCATTGTGAACGCGATAATAGATCGCGGCGGCGGTACGTTTCGCGAAGGTGTCGCACGCCCGGTTGCTCCGTTTGGCGGCGACCACTTCGGCTCCTTGCCGCCAATGTTCGACCATCACCGGAATCAGGCTCGGCGGATCCTGAAGATCCGCGTCGATAGGGATCACCGCGTCGCCGCACGCTTCGTCGATACCGGCCGTCAGTGCCGCCTCCTTGCCGAAGTTTCGCGTCAGGTCGATAACGCGTATGCGCGCGTCGCGCACGCTGGCGGCGATCAGCTTGTCAAGTGTCCCATCGCTGCTGCCGTCGTTGATGCAGACGATTTCAAAGCGCGTCAATGCGATCCCTTCGAGAACCGGCACGATCTCGCTAAAAAAATGACCTACCGCCTCGCCCTCGTTGTAGAACGGCACCACCAGTGAAATCAGTGGAATATTGTTTTTTTCAGACATGACTACCTCCCCGTAATTCTGATTTGCCGCTATATGCCGGATGAACTTGTGCGGATGTGGTTTGCACATCGCGCACGTTTGTCTCAGGCGTTTCCTTGTTTCGTGAAATCCGTACGTGTCCGCGCGGCGAGCACGACCGTCATACCGTCGAAAACCGCGACGGCAACGCGCGTGCCCCCCAATGCCGGCGTGGTATGGATCGGGCTGTCTGCAATCCTGATCGACGTGAGCCTCATCTCATGGTCCTCACTCGTCGGCGTAGCGTTGGAAGACCGGGGCCGCGCGCCGTTCCCGCGCAATGCGCCGCAGTAGCATCCAGAGCGTTGCCAGCGAAATCAACGGCATGAACTGGAATGGCCCGCAAGCAATGATCAGCATGCCCGCGAGCGGAGCGAACCACAGCACGACCAGCCATTCGCGCTCGCCGCGTTCCCACCCGGCGACCAGCGCATGCCGGCAATACCATGCGATCAGCACGCCATACCAGGCGAGATCGTAGTCGTAGAGATAAGGGCTCACGAGCAGGCTCGCACAGATCAACGTTGCCGCGCGCAGCGCGTACGAACATTCACGGCTCCACGCGTAGCACACTGCGGCCGCGGCGATCAGCGCACAGGCGCCCTGCGCCGCGTAGGCAAGCACGGCCGGCGCATGAACCAGCGTCACAAGCGCAAATACGGTCGGCACGCGTGCAAGCGTGGCGTGTGCGGATTCGATGCTCTGGGTGGCAATCCCCGTGTTATGCAGGAATGCGCTTAGCGTGCCTGTGCCGAAAGCGAGCACCGCAAGCGCGAGTGTCGACGCCGCGGTCAACACGAACGCAGCCAGCGAGCGCCATGAGCGGGAGCACAGCAGCGCCAGTGGAAACAGCAGGACCAGTTGCGGCTTCATGCACAGCAGGCCCAGACAGATCCCGGCCGCGACAGGCCGGCGGCGCGACAAGGCGAGCCCGCATCCCGCGAGCGCGGCCGTCAGCAAGCCGTTTTGTCCGACGCTGATCACGAAAAGCGCACCAGGAAACAACAGCGCCGGCAAGATGGCGTGCCGGTCTGGCACGATGGTGCGGATTACCTTGACGAACAGCACATACGCGCCGCCGAGCCATACCACCGCGGCTGCCTTATAGGGAAGCAGCGCGAGCGGAAAGACCAACAGCAGGGCATTGGGTGGATACAGCCACGGCAAGATGCCGTTCACCGTGCCGAAGGACGGCACCGCGCCGATCTCGATCGCGGACAGCGCCTGGACGTTATAGGCGTCGGCTGCGTGCCCATGCAGTGCAAGAACTGCGGCGCTCCAGAACGGCAGGAAATCCACCATGAATGGACTCATGCCGCCTTGCTCGTTCAGCCGGGCCAGATAGATTGATATGAACAATGCATAGCACCCAAATACGACGATCGGGTATAGCCGCAGACGATCCGCGTTGAGCCAATGCGGGCGCCGTGCCGGACCCGCTGCCCGCAATGCCGGCAGCGGCCGGCATTTCGGCGACGCATGGCGGAACACGTGCAGGTTCATACCGCCCCCTGCGTTTCGAGCCGCGTGCGCCGCACGATAGCAAGCAGCACAAGCAGTAACACGACCGGTCCGATTTGCGGCAAGAGAGTCAAGCGATTGAAGTATTCGTAGAGCGGCAGCAGCCACGCGAGTACCAGAACGGCCTGCTCGCCGCGTTGCCAGCCCTTTTCAAAGCCAGACACCGTAAGACAGGCGAGCGCAACACCAAGCCATGTCAGCTCGTAGAACCATAGGTAGGGATTGGCAAGCAGCGTTGCCACCGCAATTGCCGCGGCTCGCATACGCAGATCGTCTGTGTGTTGCCACACATAGCACACGGCAACAGCCGCTATCAGTGCGACGCCGGCTTGTGCGGCATAAGCCACGGCGATCGGTGCATCCGCAAGACGCAGCGCGGCAAACGGCGTCGGGGACGCAAACCAGTACGGCACCCGATGCTCGAGCACCAACTCGCGCGCCACCCTGGTGCTGGCCATGAACGCGCGGAGCGATTGCGTGCCGCACACCAGCACACTGAGTCCAGCAAACACAGCAGCACTGATCGCTGCAATCCACATGGTTTTCCACGCGCGCGCTGCGATCAACACAAACGGAAACAGCACGGCCAATTGCGGTTTAACCGCCAGCAAGCCGATGCAAATACCTGCTCGCACGGGATTTCGCTCGGTCCATCGAACAGCGAACGCCATGAGCGCGGCGGTAAACAATGCATTCTGCCCAACGACGGCTGCGACAAATACGCCCGGATACGCAAGCACGACGAGCCCCGCGAGCTGTGGGCGGCGAAAGTGTGTGGCGAAACCGCTAACGCCTAGCGTGCCGGTTGCGAACAGCCAGGCGCTGACGAACACGAACAGCAAATAGCTGAGGGTGTAAGGCAGCAGGGAAAGCGGTGTGACGAGCAGCAGCAGTGTAGGCGGATAGAGCCACGGCAAAAAACCGTGACTCACGTACTCACCGAATAACGCCGATTCGGCTCGTGCAAACGCCGGATAGTCGTAAACCGCTGCGGGTGAGCCGTTCAGCATCACGTGCGATGCAGTCCAGAACACCGAGAAGTCAACGCCGGGCCGAGCGGCTTCGGCAATCATGAAGCCGCCGCTCGTCCAATACCACGCCGCGAGCAGGATGGCGCAAAGCACCAGCATCGTGCAGCTGTACAGCAGCACGCGTTCCCGTGTCAGCCAGCCATGGACACAACGTTCTGAGCCGAGCGTTGCTCGATTTGCAAAGTACATGATCCCCGCCTTGCATGAGAGCCGGAAGTTTCTTGACTCATCCGGTCTATCTGATTTTTGTTTCTATTCCTAAGCGAACGAATTGATCGTCGCGCGCTTCCGGTCGATTCATTGTTGTAGGAAATATTCCGACTTTCAACCCATCGTTTTCCTCATCGGACCTGGCGCCTGCCGAAATCACGCGTCGGAGCGCAAATTCGATGAGATTTCGAGCGTCTGGGAGGGGGCATGTTTCGGCATTGAAACAGTTCGTGTCGGCGAGCTTGTGGAAACGCCCCCGATCCCATTTGCGCCGGCGTCCGATCCGGACCAGGGTAAATCGCTAGATATTCGCCGCAGCGCCCCGAACGGCGGGCCTCTCCGCGATTGGTCGCCCAGCCAACTGTCCCCCGAAAATGTCGCAAATTCGAGGCAACCTGTGCGTCCGGAACAGGACCGAACAACAGGCAGATCAGCGTCACCTCCGTATTTCCTGGGATTTGGAGCAGCTGGCCCAGTGCTTGCGTAGGAAAGAGCGCGGAAGTCGACGACGTGACGACCGGCGCGATTCAGGCAGGAGCTACGAGGGAGAGCCTGAGTCGCGAGCGGAGTCAGCCACGGGGATGTCTCTTCACCTACGCTGCTGCGGGAATCAAAGACAGCACGAGTGTGGATAGGACAGGTGGTAGTCGCCGATTGACTAGCGGGCTCCGGTTTCGGCCGGAAGCCAATAACGAGCAACGGAAGTTGAGGACCACGACATGAAGAACCATCAAACGAAGCGACGGCCGCACCGTCGCAACAGCGACTCAGGCTACACGTTTCCGGTCGCAATCACATCGATCATCCGCTGCGCGTACCACCGCGGCGGGGATGTTCTCTACGGGCTGCGCGTCTGGCAAATCGCCTCGCACGCGGTCCCTGGTCTGTTTCCTCGCTCAGAATCTTCCGCCATGACCGGTTTGCACACTTACGTGCATATGCCGACACGTCTGGCCTAGACTCGGAACACCAGTTTTTTCCGCAGTGCCAGTAGTTCCTCCCCTCAGCCTATTCAGGTCAAGGGTTCATAGTTAGTTATCCGAAAGGAGATTGCCATGCAACATATCATCGCCCAAGCCAAGCGTTTCGTTCGTGACGAAGATGGTGTAACCGCCATTGAATACGGATTGATCGCCGCCCTGATCGCAGTCGTCATCATCGGTGCAGTTACAACCGTCGGCAAAGATCTGAATTCGATCTTCACGACGATTGGTAATGACCTATAAGCCGTGCGCCGACGGACGAAGTCAACCTGTTGATTCGTCCGTTTTCGCCGGAGCCTTCGATTCTGACCTCACTCCATAACATCAAGAGGAGCGATCCATGAATGCGATGAGAGTAACGACACAACGCGTCTCGATACGGCCGTTTTTCCAGGCCGGAATAGACCGCATCAGACGTTTCGTGCCGGATGAACAAGGTGTGACGGCCATCGAGTACGGCCTGATCGCCGCACTGATTGCGGTGGTCATCATCGGTGCAGTAACGCTGGTTGGGACAGATCTGAACGCGGTGTTCACCACTATCGGAAACAATCTGTAGAGACGGGATTTGACGGGCGAACGGTTTTGCCGTCTCTCCCGTCTTCCTCAAGGTCATTGCGTGTTCCGGCGTCAAACGGCGCCGACAACGAGCCAATTCGGGAGACAGCCATGCGTGCGTGGAGCGACATTGTGAAGCAACTGCTGCAGGACGACGGCGGTGTCACTTCGATCGAGTACGCGCTACTCGGCTCGCTCATTGCGATGACGATCCTCGGCGCGGTCGTCTCGCTGGGCAACTCGGTGGGCAATCTCTATCAGCGCATCGCGACCAAGGTCACGGCGGCGCTTTCATAAACGCAGACAAAACCCATCGAGCCCAGTCATGTTACTGCCCCCACAACCCATTCCGCCGTGCGTAATCGCTCTGGCAATCGTGACAGCCAGCACGGACCTCACCTGCCGGCGGATTCCGAACCGGGTCATCGCGATTGGCCTTGTCGCTGCGCTTGTAGTGCAAGTCTGGCTGCATGGCCTGCTTGCTGGAAGTACGGACTGGCTGGCAGGCGCCCTGACCGGGTTCGCGGTGTTGCTGCCGTTCTATCTGTTGCGGGGCATGGCGGCCGGCGACGTGAAACTGCTGCTGACGATCGGCGCCTGGGTCGGACCGGCGATGACCGTCCATATCGCCCTGGCAACGTTCGCCATAGGCGGGATCTGGTCGCTGTGGGTCACTTTGCGTCACGGCAGCACGAGGCAACTGCTCGTGAATCTCTGGTGCATCGTCAGTAGCGCGTGGCGCCCTGGACGACAGCGTCCAGGGAATATTGAGTACCAGCAGGTCGAATCGGTTGGATCACTTCCCTATGGCGTCGCCATTGCCGCAGGGACGTTAGGTGTGTTGTTCGCATCGGCTGCATAGCCAAACAATCCGGGGGTTGCCGCCAGCAGGGGCAGCCAGAGCGGTACAGCCTGTGGCGCCGGTCGCAAACCGGTGCTGGAGAAAAAAGCGATGAACCAGCAGAACATTGAAAGCGGGAGTGGCGCGCAGGTGACTCACCTCCCGGAGCCTGCGCCGTCGTACGGGCGTCATGCGGAGGAATCCACCGTGTCACTGCGTGCTCCGCGCACGCTGGCCGAAACCGGACTGCCGCAGGAGTTCGTGACACGGCTCGTCCTCAAGTCCGCCCTGCTGCACGGCAAGTCGAGCTTCGCGGATCTCGCCGAGCGGCATCGGCTGTCGGTGGGCGTACTCGACGACGTGCTGGCATTTCTCGTGCGCGAACACCTTGTCGAAATCACTCACCGCGGCGCGAACGACATCGACGTGCAGTTTCGTCTCACGGACGGCGGCCGCGTGCTCGCGCAAGACGAAATGACGCGGTGCAGATATTGCGGCCC
Organism: Paraburkholderia sp. FW306-02-B; assembly: GCF_058782725.1. Lineage (NCBI taxonomy): Bacteria > Pseudomonadati > Pseudomonadota > Betaproteobacteria > Burkholderiales > Burkholderiaceae > Paraburkholderia > Paraburkholderia sp. FW306-02-B. The sequence continues at coordinate 1,977,070 of NZ_JBYSXZ010000002.1, read as the reverse complement.
CGCTCCTGTCCTGTTCGAAAGCTATGCGCAAAGCGTGCGCGAACATTCGGTTCGTTGGGTGCGCATCACGCAAACCGACGTGCATGCGGCATTCCGGGACGTGGTCATCGAGCCCGCGCTGCTCGATGCAGCCGCTGCCTCGCTCAATGCCGGGCGGCCGTTGTTGCTGCACGGCCTCGCCGGCAGCGGCAAGACGTTTCTCGCGGAGCGGCTTGGACTGCTGCTGCGCGGCAACGTGCCGATTCCTTATGCGTTCTACGTCGGCGGCGAAATCGTGCAGCTATATGACCCGCTCGTGCACAGCGACGCGCCCGAGCAGAGTCAGGCGACAGGCGGCGACCGGCGCTGGCGCATGTGCCGCCGCCCGGTGGTGATCTCGGGCGGCGAGCTGACGCTCGAAGGGCTCGACCTCCGCTATGACGCCGCAGCCGGTTTCTATCAGGCACCGCCGCACATGAAAGCAAACATGGGGCTGTATATCGTCGACGACCTCGGTCGCCAGCGTGTTGCGCCTCATGATCTGCTGAATCGCTGGCTGATGCCGCTCGATCGGGGTGTCGATCAGTTCACGCTGCAATCCGGCTCGCGCTTCGTGGCGCCGTTCGACGTATGGCCGGTGTTCTCCAGCAACCTCGCTCCGTCCCAGTTCGACGAGGCATTCCTGCGCCGGCTCGGTTCGAAGCTGTACGTCGGACCGTTATCGATCGACGACTATCACGCGGTCTTCAACGCCCGTTGCGCTGCGCTCAAGCTTACCGCTACCCAGGCCGCGTTCGATTACCTGCTGCACAACCTGCACTTCCCGAGCGGCCGGCCGTTCCTCGCCTGCTATCCCGGCGATCTGCTCGACCTGGTTTCCGCCGCGGCGCACTACCACGGCGCGGCGCGCGAAGTGACGGAAGACGGTCTGCGCGATGCATGGCACAGCTATTTCGGCACCGCGATGGAGCACGACAGCCCTTACCCACCTACGGCCGACCGGCCGGGCCGACAGTTGGCCGCCGGCTGACCGGCATGTGTCCAACGACCTACGCAGGAGTATCACCATGAAAAACAGTCGCGCTTTAGTCATGCTGGCCGTCGCCATCCTGGCCGGTCTGGCCGCTGTGATCTTTGCTTCCCGATGGCTGATGCAAACCTCGTCGAGTGCGATTACGCCCATCGCGGTCGCGGCGGGTGACGTCAATCTCGGCGAGCCGCTCAATTCCAACCTGATCCGCACCGTCAACTGGCCGACGGGTAGCGTGCCGCCGGGTGCATTCACCGATCCGAAAGCGCTCGAGGGCCGCGTGGTGCGCACGAGTCTCGGCCGTGGCGAGCCCGTGATCGAATCGAAGCTCGCGCCGATCGGCACCAAAGGCGGCCTCTCCGCCGTCATCGGCGAAGGCAACCGCGCCATCACGGTCCGCGTGAACGACGTGGTCGGCGTAGCGGGCTTCGCGCTGCCGGGCAACTACGTCGACGTCATCGTGAACACCCAGGAGCCGGGCAAGAGCGACGCGCAGCAAAGCATCTCGAAGATCGTGCTGGAAAAGATCCTGGTGCTCGCGGTGGCCCAGCAGGTCAATCGCGACGACACGCAGCCGAAGGTCGTCAACGCCGTGACGCTCGAAGTCTCACCCGACCAGGCGGAAAAACTCGATCTCGCGCGCAGCGTCGGCACGCTGTCGCTGGTGCTGCGCAATCAGGTCGACAAGGCAACGCTGCCAACGGGCGGCGCCACAAAGATCACGCTGCTCGGCACACCGGTAGCCGCACCGGCCTCGGCCCCTGCTGCGCTGCCCGCACGCCCGGCGCGCGTGCACTACGCCGCGCGACCAGCGGCGAAGCGGGACTGCGTCGGGGTGCTCTCGGGTGTATTGGGCAGTGTCGAATGTTTCTAGGCCGGAGGCGGCGGCATCTGCGAAGACGGGCCGCTGCAACCGCCACCATCAAGGCAAATTCAGGGCAAGTAACCGAAGTAACGATCGACCGAGGTCGGCAAACGGGGGCAGGAAAAATGAAAACGAAACGGGGTTTCTCATCCGGTAGTGCGATGCGTAGCCGCTCGCTGGGCGGCGTCGTGCTCGCCTCGGCGCTGTGCACCGGATTGCTTGTCGCGCAAAGCGGCGCGGCGCAGGAAGCGGCCGAGGTTCCGGCGCTCGCGAAGGTCAGGCCGAATGTGCCGTTGCCGGCGGGCCGCGGGCCGATGCCGATGATGGTCAGCATGGCGCCCATGCCGGCCGGCGGAGCAGCCGGCGCCGCTGCCGCCGCGCCGCTGCGCGGCCCGAACTGCAGCGGCGATATCCACGAAGAGACCAGCGTCGTCGTGCCGGTCGGCAAGTCGACACTCCTGCCTCTCGCGGAACCGGCACGCGCCCGCACGCTCGGCAATCCGTCGATCGTGCAGGCCACACTCGTGTCGCCGCGCACGCTCTACCTCGTCGGCATGGCGGTCGGCACGACCAACATGATCGTTCAGGGACGCAGCGGCGGATGCCAGATCATCGACGTGATCGTCAACATCGACGCCAATGGCGTGCAGCAATCACTTGGGCAACTGTTGCCCGGCGAGCGCGGCATCCGCGTATCGACCGCAGCAGGCAACCTGGTGCTCGGCGGACACGTGTCGAGCTCGCCGGCCGCCCAGCAGGCGATGGAGATCGCAAAGGCCTACGCGAGCGCGCAGCCCACCCAGCAATCGCAGACCGCGTCCGGCACTGCCGGCAATGGCGCCAACATGACACAGCAGAGTTCGAGCACCAGCAAGCCGGCCGACGTGATCAACATGATGACGGTCGATGCGCCGCAACAGGTGATGCTCGAAGTCAAGGTCGCCGAGGTGTCGAAGACGCTCATCAACCAGATGGGCTCGGCGCTCAACATTCAGGGCGGCTTCGGCTCATGGAGCGGCGCGCTCGTGAGCAACCTGCTGGCCGGCGTAACGAGCGTCATTTCGGGCAGCAAGGCGAACAACCGCCCGTTCAGATTCGCCGTCGATGCGCAGAAAACGGACGACCTCGTCAAAATCCTCGCTGAACCGAATCTCGTCGCGATCAGCGGCCAGGAGGCCACCTTCCTCGCCGGCGGCAAGATCTTCATTCCGGTGCCGCAGAGCAGCAGTACCGGCGCGACGACCATCACGCTGCAGGAAGAGGAATTCGGCGTCGGCCTGAAGTTCACGCCGACTGTGCTCTCCAATGGCCGCATCAGCCTGAAGGTCGCACCCGAGGTGTCCGAGCTGTCGCCGACCGGCATCACGCTCAGCGCGACTAACGTGAGCGGCGTGTCGATCCTGCCGCTCATCACGACGCGCCGCGCCTCCACCGTGGTCCAGATGAGCGACGGCGAGTCGTTTGCGATCGGCGGACTGATGAAGAGCAACGTGACCGGCGCGCTGAAAGCGGTGCCCGGCGTCGGCGAAGTGCCTGTGCTCGGTGCACTGCTGCGCAGCACGTCGTTCCAGCAGGACCTGACGGAACTCGTGTTCATCATCACGCCGCATCTCGTCAAGCCGCTGCAAACCGCGGACCTCCCGTTGCCGACGGATAGCTTCTCGCAGCCCAACGCAGTGGATGTCTACGCGACCGGCAACATGGAAGGCCGCCACCCGAAAGTGACTGCCGCGCCTGCCGGTGCTACCCCAGCCGCTTCGCCCATGCCGGCCCCCGCCTCGGTGAGCCCGCAAGCACCGCCGCCCTCGCCCGCACCGGCGCCGCAAACGCCCGCCGCACCCGTTGCAACAGCGTTGCCGCCGTCCGACCCGCAGGCCGAGGCGCGGACCGCCGCCAGCACGAGTCCCGTCCCGGACCCGACGCCCGGCACAGCGGTACCGCTAGTGGACACGCCGCCGTCCGCGGCGGCCGAGCAGACAGCTCGCGCCGCCCGTATTGAAAGCGCCGCCGCACGGATCGCCGCCCGTCAAGGGCGCCAGGAAGTCGCCAAAGCGGACGCGTCGAGTCACGCGGTCGAACATTGATGTGATGCCAAGGGGAATCTCATGAAACACCAACACTTTGCTTTCGCACGCTGGGCCGCGCTCATCGTGCCGGTCTGCGCGGCGCTGGGTGGTTGCATGTCCAGCACGCCGATCTGGGATGCGCATTTTGGCCAGGCGCTCAAAGCCGTTACCCAGGCGCAGATCATCGATCCGCACGCGGCAGAACATGTGCAGTCAACGCCGGGCGTGGACGGCAAGTCCGCAGCCTCGGCGATGGACACCTATGACAGATCCTTTCAACAACCCTTACCGGCACCGAACGCGTTTGTCATCGGCATCGGAAACGGGGGCGGCGGGGGCGGCGGTCAGTAAAGACAACATGCACCGGGGGACGTCATGAATCGCGTAAAACAATCAGGGAGGTACGGTGCGGCTCGTCGGAGCGAGCGCGGCGCCGTGTCGATCATCGTCGCGTTGTCGCTCGTGGCGCTGATCGGCTTCGTCGGCCTCGCGCTCGATCTCGGCAAGCTGTACGTCACCAAGAGCGAGTTGCAGAACAGTGCCGATGCCTGCTCGCTGGCAGCCGCACGCGATCTCACCGGTGCAACACCGTTGTCGGTGTCCGAAGCGGCCGGTATCGCCGCGGCTCACGCCAACAACGCCTTTTTCCAGAGCACCGCCGTTGCGGCGCTGACCGACAGCACCGTCACCTATAGCGATTCCACGAGCGATGCATTCGAAAGCAAAGACTCGATCACCTACTCGCTCGCCAACGTCAAGTATGCGCAGTGCACGACGCAGTTGACCGGTATAGCGAACTGGTTCATTCAGGTTCTCGGCTTGCTGCCGGGCATGAGCGCAGCCAACGCCGCGAAGCTGGCGAGTTCGTCGGTATCGGCCGCCGCGGTCGCCACGGTCGGCGCCGCGCAAACCACCTGTGCGATCCCGGTGTTCATCTGCACGCCGGCATCGGCCGGCGCGTCGTCCTACACGGCGGGCCAATGGCTGACCTCCAAGATAGACACTCAGGGCAACGGCACGTACGGCGGCGGCAACTTCGGCTGGGCCAATCTGACGCCGGGCAGCAGCGGCGCAAGCTCGCTGGGCTCGCTGCTGTCCGGTTCCGGTCAATGCAACCTGCCGGCGAACGGCACCACGATCGGCACCACCGGCAACAAGGCGTCGCTCGACAAGGACTGGAATACGCGCTTCGGCATCTATGGCGGCGGCTCGAGCGGCGTGCCCGACTTTACCGGCTACGCGTACACCACCACGTCCAATCCCACCGGCAACGCCTACCCCGATTTCGTGCAACAGCGCAAAGCGTACGCGCCGTACCAGGGGGACAACGTTACGAAGTACAAGACGCAAGGCAGCGCCGCCGCGCAATCCGTGTACAAGAACGGCGCCGATCGCCGGCTGGTGCTCGCGCCCATGGTGGACTGCACCGGCTTTGCGACCGCCGGTACACACCAGGCACCGGTTTCCGGCTGGGCCTGTGTGCTAATGGTCAACCCCATGCAGCAAGGCGGCAATATCGACGCGGTATTTCTCGAGTACCTCGGTCTATCGAATTCGGCGGGCAGCCCGTGCGCGACTCAAGGTGCGCCGGGTGCCGGCACCGGCGCCGGGCCGCTCGTTCCCGTGCTGGTGCAATAGGAGCGCGTCATGAGAAGAGGTTCGTTGTCAATGCGGAAGATGCGTGGCGTGGCCGCGGTCGAGTTCGGGATCGTCTTGATACCGCTCGTCCTGCTCGTCACCGGCGTAGCCGAATTCGGCTACGCGATCTACCAGTACGAGGCGCTCACCAAGGCGACGCGCGACGCCGCGCGCTATCTGTCCGAGTTTTCGCCAAGCGACATTTCGTATCCGGTTACCCAGGCGCAATGCCTCGCGGTATATGGCACCACCGACTGTAGCGGGTCCACGCTGGTCAGCGGTCTCAAGACGAGCATGGTGGTGATCTGCGACCGGGTGAATTCGACGGGCTGTCCGGGCATGTCGTTCAGCAATGTGCCGACCTACGACTCGAACAACGGTTCGAGCTCGGGCACGCCCGCGGGCAGCGTCAACCTGGTCGCAGTCAAGATCACAGGCTTCAGCTATGCGCCGATCGAGCCTTTTCGCGGCATCTCCAAGCTCAATTTCAACGACATCACGACCGTCATGAGGCAGGTGCTATGAACACGCCCTCTCCACAGCGCTCCTCGTCACGGCGGCGGCGTCAACGCGGCGCCGCCGCCGTCGAACTGGCGCTGGTCATGGGTATTTTCCTGACCCTGCTGATCGGCGTCTGCGAGTTCGCGCGCGTGCTGTTCTACTGGAATACGGCTAGCGAAGCGGTTCGCCTTGGCGCCAGGACGGCCATCGTGTGCGACGCCGACGCGAGCGCCATCAAGACGAAAATGACCGCGCTGCTGCCGTTGCTTGCTGCATCGAACATCTCCGTGTCCTATGCGCCTTCCGGGTGCAACTCTGATGCGACGACCGCCCGGAGCAGTTGCAGCACGGTCACCGTCAGCGTAACCAACGTCAGCGTGAAAACCATGATTCCGTTCGTGCCCCTCACGCTCAAAATGCCGCCGCTCACTACCACCCTGCCGCGCGAAAGTCTCGCGACGTCGACGGGCGGCACCGTCTGTCAATAACTTCTAATAGCCAGGCATCCACGACCATGATCAACATTCTCATCACTTCGGAAGACGCCACGCGGCTTTCCCAAATCGTGCGTCTGATCGGCGAATGCGGCAACTACCGCACAACCCGGGTGGCCGGCCGACCGTCGTTGCTGGTCGAGCGCGGCGACAGCCTGGACGCGTTCGACGTGCTGATCGTCGACGCGTCGTCGCTCGAAGCCGCCGAGCTTCCGGTCGTCGGCAAGTTGTGCCATCGACGCCCTCAGGTCACATGCATCCTGCTGATTCCGGATGCGTCGCCGCAGACGTTGATCGAAGCCATGCGCGCCGGCTTTCGCGACGTGCTCGGCTGGCCGCTCGACAAGTGCTCGCTCGGTGAAGCGCTGTTGCGCGTCGAGAGTCAGCGGGCGCTGCACGGCGCGCACGAGACGCAGATCATTTCGTTCCTCTCCTGCAAGGGCGGTGCGGGAACCAGCTTCATCGCCAGCAACGTCGCGCATGCGATCGCCGACAGTCAGCAAAAACGTGTGCTGCTGATCGACCTCAACCAGCTATTCGGCGACGCCGCCTTTCTTGTCACCGACGAAAAACCGCCGTCGACGTTGCCGCAGATGTGCGCGCAGGTCGAGCGGATGGACGCGGCCTTCTTCGACGCCTGTCTCGTGCACGTGACCGACACGTTCCATATACTCGCCGGCGCCGGGGACCCGATCAAAGCCTCGGAGATCAAGGAAGAAAGGCTCGAATGGATTCTGGGCGTCGCCGCTCCCCGCTACGACCTGGTGATCTTCGATCTCGGCCAATCCATTAATCCGCTTTCCATACTCGCGCTGGATCGCAGCGACCAGATTCATCTCGTCTTGCAGGCGAGCATGCCGCATGTACGAGCGGGCCGGCGTCTGCAGGAGATTCTGGCATCGCTCGCCTATCCGCCTGACCGTACCCGGTTGCTGCTGAACCGGTACACGCGCCATGGGGAACGCGCGCGTGCCGCGTTGGAGGAAGTTCTCGGCATGCATCCCTATCAGGTCATCCCGGAAGATACCGAAACCGTGTCGGAATCCGTGAACCACGGCGTGCCTGTAGCGAAGCTGAGCCGCAATAGCGCCGTGTCGCGCAGTCTGCTTGCGCTCGCGAGCAACATCGTCAGCCTTTCGGCGGGATCCGAGGGGGCGAGAGTAAAGGGCGAGCCGCGGCTCACCCGCTTCTTCGGCCGCAGTCCGGCACCGAAACTCAAGACCATGTGATACACCACAGGAGACCATCATGTCGCTGCGTGAACAGATTTCCGCTCAACGCGTGCAGCCGTTCGCCGAGCGCGAAAACGGGCAGTACTCGCCGAACCACATGGCACGGAGTGCCTACCAGAAGCTGAAACGGGAAATACATCAGTGCGTGCTCGAGCGTGTCGAACTGGAACGTCTGGCGCGAATGCCGCCTGAGCAGGTCCGCCACGAAATCGGCGCGCTCATTACGCGTATTCTCGAAGAAGAGAAAGCGCCGGCCAACGATCTTGAACGCCGGCAGCTGGTTATCGACGTCTACGACGAGATGTTCGGTTTCGGTCCTCTGGAAAGCCTGCTGCGCGATCCGACGGTGTCCGACATTCTCGTCAATACATACCAGCGTACCTATGTCGAACGTAAAGGGCGGCTCGAACTGACCGACGTGACGTTCTACGACGACGCGCACCTGATGAAGGTCATCGAAAAGATCGTGTCGCGCGTCGGACGCCGGATCGACGAATCGAGCCCGATGGTCGACGCACGTCTTCCCGACGGCTCGCGGGTGAATGCCATCATTCCGCCATCCGCGGTGGATGGACCGCTGCTGTCGATCCGGCGCTTCGCAGTCAATCCACTGCAGGTCTCCGACCTGATCCAGTTGCAGAGCCTCACGCCGCCGATGGCGGAAGTGCTCGATGCACTGGCGCGCGCGAAGGTCAACGTGCTGGTGTCGGGCGGTACCGGCAGCGGCAAGACGACACTGCTCAACGTCCTGTCGGGCTTCATTCCGGACGACGAGCGCATCGTGACCATCGAAGACGCAGCGGAACTGCAAATGCGGCAGCAGCATGTGCTGAGGCTCGAAACACGTCCGCCGAACATCGAGGGGCGCGGCGAGATCACCCAGCGCACGCTGGTGCGCAATGCCCTGCGGATGCGGCCCGATCGCATCATCCTGGGCGAGGTGCGCGGAGCGGAGGCGCTCGACATGCTCAACGCGATGAATACCGGCCACGAAGGGTCGCTTGCCACCATCCACGCGAATACCCCGCGCGATGCGCTTACACGCCTCGAAAACATGATCAACCTCGGGGGCCTGTCGCTGCCGACCAAAACCATGCGCCAGCAGATTTCATCGGCAATTTCGGTTGTGGTCCAGGCTGCCCGGCTGACCGACGGCCGGCGCAAGATCGTCAGCATCCAGGAGATCACCGGCATGGAGGGAGACGTCGTCAACATGCAGGAGATCTTCACGTTCAAGCGAACCGGTATCGATGAGAACGGCATCGTACGGGGGCGGTTTTGCGCGACCGGCGTGCGGCCCAAATTCGCTGAGCGCTTGCAGGCATTCGGCGTCGCGTTGCCCGATCAGACCTACGACCCGGGACGGCACTTCGAAACCACGTGATCCGGCTGACCCGATCCGCTTATTGACTCGCAGCGGTCTCAGGAGACCTGCATGAACCCGATCTTCTACGCATTCGCCATCTTGCTGTTCCTCGCGGTCGTGCTCGCGCTCGAGGGGGGCTATCAGTGGTGGAACAATCGTCACGGCCCTGCCGCCCGTCGGATCGAATCGCGTATCCGCGCACTGTCCGCCGGCGGGCAAGTTCACAAGGAGCGCCTGACGATCCTGAAGGAACGCATGCTGAGCGAGTCGGAACTGCTCGACAAGCTGCTGATGCAGGTGCCTCGCATTCAGACGCTCGACCTGTGGATCCAGCAATCGGGACTCAAGTGGTCGATTGCGCGGTTGCTCGGCATGAGCCTCGTCTTGCCTGCAGCCGTGTTCGCCGCCGCTACGTTCGCGCCCATACCGACGACGTTCGCTGCACTCGGCGCATCGGTCGCGTCGGCCCTGCCGTTCCTGTACGTGACCCGGCGGCGCAGCCAGCGGCTGCGTCAACTCGAACGCCAGTTGCCTGACGTCGCCGACATGATTAGCCGCGCGCTGCGCGCGGGACATGCGTTCTCCGGCGCGATCGGCATGGTGAGCACCGAGTTCGCCGAGCCGATGGGGGGGGAATTCCGCATCACGTTCGACGAAATCAACTACGGTGTCTCGCTGAACGAGGCCTTGCTGAATCTCGCGACGCGCGTGCCGATCCGCGACCTGCGTTACTTCGTAATCGCCGTCCTGATTCAGCGGGAGACGGGCGGCAATCTCGCGGAGGTGCTGGACGGCATTGCGACGCTGATCCGCGAGCGCCTGAAGCTGTTCGACAAGATCCGCGTACTGGCAGCCGAGGGCAAGTTGTCGGCGTGGATACTTGGCCTGCTGCCGTTCGGTACCGCGGGGTTCATGATGGTCCTTAACCCCACCTTCCTCGACGTGCTGTGGCAAGACCCGGCCGGCGTGAAAATGCTCGAGGCTGTGACCTCCTCCATGTTATTCGGCGTGCTGTGGATGCGGCGCATCGTGAAAATTCGCGTCTGACGGCGCTTGCGCACAGGCGTGCCGCAGATCAAGATATTAAGGAGCTGTCATGCAAACGCTCGACTCGATGCATATGCTGTTGCTAGTCGGCCTCTTCGCCGTGGTGTTTGGCGGAGCATTTGGCGCAATGCTTTTATTCTCGCCGCGCGATATGCGCCGGCGGATCGAACAGGCGGGAGGCACGAACCTGCCTATGTCTGAACCCGGCGCCGTGCCGACAGGGACCGCATGGCTCGAAAAGCTCGCCGAGATTTCGCAGCCGATTTCGAAGCTGTCGATCCCGGCTGAAGGCTGGGAAAACTCGGCACTGCGCGTGCGCATGATGAATGCAGGTTGGCGAACGCCGGGGGCCGCAGCCCTGTATTTCGCCGCTAAAACCGTACTCGCGCTCACGCTGCCACTGATTGCACTCGCCTCGCTGGCAAACACGTCGCTCGCGGTGCAGCAGTACATGTTGATGGCCACGCTCGCCGTGCTCGCCGCGATCGGCTACTACCTGCCGAACTTCGTGCTTACGCGCCGCATTGCGTGGCGCAAGCGTGCGATCTTCGAAGATTTTCCCGACGCGCTCGACTTGTTGACCGTCTGCGTCGAAGCGGGTCTCAGCCTTGACGCGGCGTTGATGAAAGTGGCAGGAGAAATCGAATTGCGCAGCCCGGTGGTAGCCAGCGAACTCCAACTGATGCTACTCGAAATGCGCTCAGGTTTTACCAAGGAGAAGGCGCTGCGCAATCTGGCTCTACGCACGGGTGTCGAGGACGTCGATTCCTTTTGCGCGATGCTGATTCAGGCCGAACGTTTCGGCACCAGCATCGGTTCCTCATTGCGTGTGCTTTCGGACACGCTGCGCACACGTCGCCGGATGCGCGCCGAAGAGCAGGCGTCGAAGATCGCGCTGAAATTGCTATTTCCGCTCATTTTCTGCATCTTTCCTGCCCTTCTCACCGTCCTGCTGGGGCCTGCATTTATCCACATCTACCGGACTCTTCTGCCCACCCTGGGCGGCGGCTAGCGGGTAGGTTGGTAACGAATAATGCTTCCGAGTCGTATTTCCCCGGGGAAAGTACCAATATATCCGCGGGTGAATCGGGACGTTAGCCCCGTACAGGAGCTTCGCGGACCTCGCTGTGACGGCGGCATCGATATTCTTTTTTTGCGGCGTCCGCATCGAGTAGCATCAGGTACCGAACGTCGTTGCACAGCCGATTTTCAGGCGTGCAACAACGCAAAAAGAAGGGGGGAATATCGTGCCAAAATCACCTGACCGTTTTCGAACGAGCTCCTGCGTGACGGCCGGCTCGGCGCAGTCCGCTCCCCCGCTCCAACCGGACACCCAACGTCGTCTGATTTGCGTGGCTCGCACACCGAGCGACGTGCTCCTGGCAAATATGCGCGCAGTCGGCTGGGATGTGACCGTGGCGAAAACCGCCGTCGGTGCGGAAGCCGCGACGAAGAAAACGGGCGTCGCGGCAGGTCTCATCGATTTCGACGGCTTCGCACCGCGCGACTTTGCTGCCCTCAAGGCGTGCCTGAGCCAATCGACCATCGGCTGGGTAGCCGTTACGGCCGAAGGCCAACCGGCAAGCCGCGCGGTGCGCGAACTGATTCGCAATTATTGTTTCGATTACATCACGCTGCCGCTGTCGCCTGACTCGATTTCCCATGTGCTCAGCCATGCCCGAGGCATGGCGGCGCTGGATTACCTTGATAATGCCGCCGAAGCCGCCCTCCCGGGCGACAACGAGATGGTTGGCACCTGCGATGCGATGCAGCGGCTTTTCGGCACAATTCGCAAGGTCGCCAACGCAAATGCCAGCGTGTTCATTTCCGGCGAATCGGGCACCGGCAAAGAAATCACTGCTCTCGCGATCCACCAACGCTCGCCGCGGCGCAAGGCGCCGTTCATTGCGATCAATTGCGGCGCCATTCCGCAGCATCTTCTGCAGTCGGAACTGTTCGGCTACGAACGCGGCGCGTTCACCGGCGCGGAGCAGCGCAAGATCGGCCGCATCGAATCGGCGAACAGCGGCACCCTGTTTCTCGATGAAATCGGCGACATGCCGCTCGCGGCGCAGGCGAGCCTGTTGCGCTTCCTGCAGGAAGGCAAGATCGAGCGGCTCGGCGGCAACGAATCGATTCCCGTCGACATACGGGTCATTTCTGCGACCCACGTCGACCTCGAAGCCGCAATACTCGATGGGCGCTTCCGCGCCGATTTGTTCCATCGTCTGTGCGTGCTGCGTATCGACGAGCCGCCGCTGCGCACACGCGGCAAAGACATCGAAATACTCGCGCATCACGTCCTGCAGAAGTACAAGACCGAAAGCACCCACAAGATTCGCGGCTTCACGCCGTCGGCGATCGACGCCATGTGCAACTACCCATGGCCCGGCAATGTGCGCGAACTGATCAATCGCGTGCGCCGCGCGCTCGTAATGGCTGAAGGCAGGCTGCTGACGCCCCATGATCTCGACCTCGAATCGCCGATCGACAAGGAAACGACGTCGCTCGACCTTGTCCGCGAAGTGGCCGAACGCAACGCGATCGAATCCGCATTGCGGCGCCACGATTACCGGGTGGGCAAAGCGGCGACGGCGCTCGGAATCTCGCGCGTCACGCTGTATCGGCTGATGGTCGCGTACGGCATACACGGCGCTGAAGCTACGGCTCCGGACGATTCGGATAAGGAGCTGAACGAGGACGCCTCCGCCTGATGTGCGCCTGTTCCGATCTCATCAAAACGAAATGGTGTTTGAAACGTACCCGGGTCGCCGAAACGGCCGGGTCAGGAAATACGAAGCGACGGCACCCTTGCCGCCGCTTTCGTCATGCCGCGACGCTCCGCGCTCAATGCGCTGCCCCGGTGGCGACGGCCCATATCTGGCGGTGGCACTCAAACGACACGGTGGCGCTATGTTGTTCGAGATGGCTCACGCCGCTTGTCACTTCTGATTTGATCGCGGGCTGCATCCCCTTGCGCTTGCAGTAGCTGGCTGCCGCGGACACCGCTTTCTCGTGCGCTTGCGCCCATGCAAGACTGGTGCCGGTCGCTTGCGCCGTCACCACGTAGACGTCGGGCTTGTCGCTCGCAACGACGTCAGTCACCGAAGAGCAGCCTGTTGCAACACCGGCCGCCATCAAGGCAACCGTCGAACAGGACAGCACGCTTCGCTTCACATTTGCGCGAATCGCGGCAAGAACATTCGCAGCGGCAAGCGGAGATCCGCAAAGTTTCTTCTGCATAAAAAGATGCGGGGTTGACATGGGGGTAACCTGCCGATATTTCTCGTTCACCGGGTCGCGTCGGCAGTACACAGCGAAGCAGGTAGAACCTGCTTCCAGTATCGGCTATCCCGCATGAATGATCAGCGGCCGTTTGATGAACGCAGTTTCCCGCTTTTCGCTACAATTTCCCGTGGTGCGCGGTACGAGGAACAATCCAACGTCACTAGCGGCGCTGTGCGCGATCGCGAGAAAGCGCCGGGGCCTCGGGATCTGGACAAAGCGGTTCGTTGCGCCGGACGCAGGCTGTTCGAAATTTTGTTATCATCGAAAATGCATTAAGAGTCGGTAACACACCGACGCCAACCTGCCCCTCCCGGGCAAGGTGGAAGCCTTCCTTGAAGGCAATGCGGCCGATAGTCGGCAACGAAGCGGGAGCGGCGTAGCTTGCACCGGTTCGATTCATCTCTTCCCGGAGTCGCTATGCATCACGCAACGTCCTGCCCATCTTCCTCGACCGGCACCAGCGGTACTGAAGACGATTTCGAAAATTGTCTTCCAGGCTTTCGATTGACCCATATTCTGAACGTCGTCTCCGGTCCCGATCTGGACATCGTCGACCAGATTCTGGACTGTATGAAGGATGAGCAAGCCTGTGTTTCCGGCTGGACGATAGTGCGTAGAGGTGACCTGCTTGATCAGCGAATCAGCTTGCAGGGTACCAGCGAGCAACGTGTGCGATCAGTGCGTGAACAGCTCTTGCGGCTCGATAAAGGACTTAGGATTCGTCTTGAACACCAGTTCAATCGGCAACACCATTCGGACGTGAAGTTGTCTGCACATCCATGAACGCCGAGGGAGGCGCGCTAAACCAGTTCACGTGGTCCACGCAATGGAATACAGCAAGCCCTATTTAATGTAACGATGAAATGCACATTCAGACATTCAAAACGGATGCGGGCATTGCTAGAATTTGCGGCACCCGCGAGCGGGCTGATCTGCGGCTTCACTGTGGCGAGTAAGTGACAGGTAAGCATAAGTCTGATTTCATCGGCGCTCAGTGACCGTGCGACGATAGAGAAAACGCAGAACTGATAGGGACAGGCGAATCAAACCATCTTCAGACTTGCAATTCTGTCTGTATTATTTCAAACATTACAATACTCAAATTATGTCGCCTGTTGCAGTGTGCTGAAGCGGAAAGCGTCGAACGAAAAGATATGCAAAGGGAAGTTGAGATCATGCGGATTTGCGTTCCTTGTGAAAATTCCTTGAGTCGCTTGCCGTCGGATGTGCGGCGGGCTGCGAGGAGTAGCAGAAGATGACGGCCCATTCGCTGTCGGTTTGCCAATGGCTGCTGATGACGGTGTGTTGCTTCGCCACGATTTATGGCGTGTTTGCCGCTTTGGCAATGCCCTTCTTCGGCACAGAACGAACCGGGAACGCGCCCGTTGATGGAACTCGACCGGCGGCTCCCGCCGTCAGCGTGCTAAAGCCGCTCTGCGGCGCGGAGCCTCGGCTGTATGAGAATCTGGCGACGTTTTGCGAGCAGACTCATCCGTGCTCTCAACTTTTATTCGGCGTGTCGTCGCCGAGCGATCCGGCGATTGCTGTTGTTCGGCGTTTGCAGGCTGCGTATCCGCAGGTCGATATACAGCTTGCGGTCGATGCAAGCGTGCACGGCAGCAACCTCAAGGTCAGCAACCTGATCAATATGGCCGGCCTGGCGCGGCACGACATCATTGTGATCGCCGATAGCGACATCGCTGTCGAACCGGACTACCTGGCAACGGTGTCGGCGCCGCTGGCTGATCCGGAGGTGGGTGTCGTGACCTGCCTTTACCGGGCACAGGGTGTCGGCGGCTTCTGGCCGCGCGTCGGTGCGCTTTTTATCAATGAATGGTTCGCACCTTCGGTACGTGTTGCCCATGCAGGAGGCTCGCGGCGCTTCGGATTCGGCGCGACCCTCGTGCTGCGTTGCGCGACACTCGCGCGTATCGGCGGATTCGCGGCGATCAAGGATTCGCTTGCGGACGATTATTGGCTCGCCGAGCATGTCCGCGCCCTTGGCCTGCGCACGGTTCTGTCCGAGGTGATGGTGGCCACGGATGTCATCGAACCCACCTTTGCAACGTTGTGGCAGCGCGAAACGCGTTGGTTGCGTACTATCCGCTCAGTTAACCGGTTCGGCTTCGCGAGCCTCTTTATCACGTTCACGACACCGTGGGTGCTCGCCGGCGCGCTGCTCGCGCTTTATTTCCATGTAGGCGCGGAGGCCGGCTTGCATCCGCTCGCGGCCAAGGCGATGGTGGTCTGCACGATCGTGAGCGCTCTGTCGCGCGTGATGCTGCATGCGCGCAGCGCGCGCCACTCGCGCTCCTTCTGGCGCGATCTCCCGCTTGTGCCGCTGCGCGATATCCTGCTGGCCGCACAGTGGCTGGCCGCGGCATTCGGCTCGAACGTGATGTGGCGCGGGGAACGCGTACCGGTGGATAATCGCGTCACGCGGCCACGCCCGAGGATCATCAAGGCTTCCGACGGCAGATAAGCATTCAAGTCCAACCCGGCGCCCGATCAAGCCGGTGCGGCATCATTCACACAAACAATCATTGCATCCCAATCTGATAGGCGAAGCATTCATGAAAACCCTGTTCTTGCAGGCGCCGTCGTACGACGGTTTCGATGGTGGCGCGGGTTCGCGCTATCAGGCCAAACGTGAAATCCGCTCGTTCTGGTATCCGACGTGGCTGGCGCAGCCCGCCGCACTCATCCCCGATAGCCGCGTACTCGACGCCCCCGCCGACGGCCTGTCCGTCGACGCCTCGCTCGACATCGCGCAGCAATACGATCTGGTGATCATCCACACCAGCACGCCGTCCTTCCCCACCGACGCACTGTTCGCCGAAGACCTGAAAAAGCGCAAGCCTGCCGTGCTGATCGGCATGGTCGGCGCGAAGGTCGCGGTCGATCCGCACAATTCGCTGACCGCGAGCGAGGCGATCGATTTCGTCTGCCGCGAAGAGTTCGATTTCACCTGCCAGGAAGTGGCCGAGGGCAAGCCGTTCGCGCAGATCCTGGGCATGAGCTATCGCGCGCCCGACGGCTCGATCGAGCACAACGCAGCGCGTCCGATCCTCGAGAACATGGACGAGCTGCCGTTCGTGGCGCCGGTCTACCAGCGCGATCTGACGATCGACAACTACTTCATCGGCTATCTGAAGCACCCGTACGTGTCGATCTACACGGGCCGCGGCTGCCGCTCGAAGTGCACCTTCTGCCTGTGGCCGCAGACGGTCGGCGGCCACCGCTACCGCACGCGCTCGGTCGAGAACGTGCTCGAAGAGGTCAGGTGGATTCGCGACAACATGCCTGAGGTCAAGGAGATCATGTTCGACGACGACACCTTCACCGACTTCAAGCCGCGCGTCGAGGAGATCGCCCGCGGTCTGGGCAAGCTGGGCGTGACGTGGTCGTGCAACGCGAAGGCGAACGTGCCTTACTCGACGCTGAAGATCATGAAGGAAAACGGCCTGCGCCTGCTGCTGGTGGGCTACGAATCGGGTGACGACCAGATCCTGCTGAACATCAAGAAGGGGCTGCGCACCGACATCGCGCGCCGTTTCAGCGAAGACTGCCGCAAGCTCGGCATCAAGATTCACGGCACCTTCATTCTGGGGCTGCCGGGCGAGACGCAGGACACGATCCAGAAGACCATCGAGTACGCGAAAGAGATCAATCCGCATACGATCCAGGTGTCGCTTGCCGCGCCGTATCCGGGCACGACGCTGTATAACCAGGCGGTCGAGAACGGCTGGCTCGAAGAGAACAAGGTCATCAATCTCGTCAGCAAGGAAGGTGTGCAACTCGCGGCGATCGGCTATCCGCATCTGTCGCGCGACGAGATCTACCACCAGCTCGAGAACTTCTACAAGCGCTTCTATTTCCGGCCCTCGAAGATCTGGGAAATATTGCGCGAGATGCTGACGAGCTGGGACATGATGAAACGGCGCCTGCGTGAAGGCGTCGAATTCTTCCGGTTCCTGCGCGCCCACCAAGCGTGATGGAGAGCGTAGCCGGTGGCCGCGCGCAGCCGAATCGGCAACCGCAGCGCAGGCTGATCATCACGGCTGATGACTTCGGTCTGCATCGGCGTGTCAACGAAGCTGTCGAGCTCGCCTGCCGGGACGGCGTACTGACCGCGGCAAGCCTGATGGTCGGCGCGCCCGCTGTACAGGATGCTGTCCAGCGGGCGCGGTCTCTGCCGGGCCTGCGGGTCGGTTTGCATCTGGTGCTTGCGGATGGCGCGGCAACCCTGCCGCGCGCCATGATCCCGGCGCTGGTCGACGCCCAGGGGGTGTTCGGCGACAACATGGTGCGCGACGGATTCCGTTTTTTCTTTTTGCCGAACGTGCGCGCGCAACTCGCGATGGAAATCCGTGCCCAATTCGATGCTTTTGCGAGAACGGGTTTGCCGCTCGATCACGTCAATACGCACAAGCACTTTCATATGCACCCTACGGTACTCTCGCTGATTCTGGAGATCGGCAAAGAGTACGGCATGCGGGCGATGCGTCTGCCTTGCGAGTTCGATACACCTTTGTGGCTCAAACCCTGGGTTTCGCATATGCGCGCGCGGCTCGATCAGGCCAACATCGCGCATAACGATTACGTGGTCGGCATTGCCCGCACGGGACAGATGGACGAGAGCACGCTGCTCGATGCGATCGCTCGCCTGCCCGCTGGCGTCGGCGAAATCTACTGTCATCCTGCCTCGCCGGGGGACGGCGCGCTTACGGCGGGAATGCGGACATACCGGCATGCGGACGAACTCGCAGCGCTGCTGTCCACGCGCGTCGCAGCGGCACTCGATGCCGCGGGCACCGTGCGTGGCGGTTTCGCTGACCTGTCCGCCCACCGTTTGCAAGCGGCATGAAGTGGCTTCAGTGGGCCGGGCTGCCGATCGGCATCGGGGTGCTGCTCGCCCTCGCCTTGCATCATGGCATCGGCGACGTGATGCATGTGATCGGGCAAGCCGGATTTGTCCTGTTATGGCTGGTACCGCTGCATGCGTTGCCGTTATTGCTCGACGCCCATGCGTGGCGGCTTCTGCTCGGCAAGCGGGCGTCACTCGGGTTTCTGTGGTGGGTCGCCACCGTGCGCGAGGCAGTCAGCCGTTTGATGCCGGTGGCGAGCATCGGCGGTGAAATTGTCGGCATCCGGCTGGCGCGATGGCGCGTGCCCGACACCTGCAGCGTGAGCGCATCGGTCATTGTCGAGGTACTTGTGACGATGGCCGTCCAGTACGCGTTTTCCGCGCTGGGGATTGTGCTGATCGTCGTGTCGGCACAGCACGCAGAGGCGCTGCGCAGCATCGGCGTGGCGTTTTTGCTCTCCATTCCGCTGCCGGTCGTGGCGATCGTGGTCGCACGCCGTGGCGGCATTTTTCATGCGATTGAACGCTGGGCGGCCGGCTTGCTGGGCGACGCGCATCCGCTATTGCGGAGCATCGACGGCAAGCAGCTCGACCTGGAGATCGACGCGCTGATGTCTCGCGGCGGGCTGTTGTTGCGCAGTTTCCTGTGGCAGTTTGCGGGTTACGCGCTAGGCGCGCTCGAGACTTACTGGGCACTTGCCATGCTGGGGCATCCCGTGTCGCTAAGCGGCGCACTCGCGATAGAGGCGATTACCCAGGCGGTTCGGCACGCGGCATTTTTCATTCCGGCTGGGCTCGGTGTGCAGGACGCCGCGGTTGTGTTGCTCGCGCAGATGTTTGGGGTCGATCGCGATGCGGCGCTTTCGTTGGCGCTGGTTAAGAGAATGCGCGAGGTCGTGTTTGGATGTATGGCGCTTGCGTCGTGGCAACTGGCTGAGATCGCGCGCGAGCGGATTGTTCGTTCGCGAGATGGCACCGCACGGCGGGAAGCGCGCGAGTCGGCGCTTTAGTGAGGGGTGAACTGCAACAGCGTTGCAGTGGGGTTTTGATAAGGTTGTTGTTTGCCTGCGCGGCGCTTTATGTCTGTGCTTTTTTCGGCGGTGTCTTTCCTTGATTTGATATTGGTTTATTAGCGTTCCCCCTGTGCGGGGGAGCACCTACTTTTCTTTGCCGCCGCAAAGAAAAGTAGGCAAAAGAAAGCGGCTCAAACCGCTAACATTTAAGCGGGTCCCCTGGCTTGGAGGAGACAGTGGAGCATCTGGAATCCGTGCCCTCGCACATTCAACGTAAGTGACAAGGCAGTCATTCTTCCGGCGACGCTACGCGCGCCGTGGCGGTACTTCATTAAATCGCCCGCCATTTTTGCGCCCTGCGGGACTTCACAAAACCACCCGTCAGTGTCGGAGCCTGCACTTGCTGTGGCGCGGTGGACGGCACGTGCATAGAGCTTTCACCTGTCGCAGTACGATCGCCCTTCATCTGTCTTGGCATCACGCCGAGGCGAAGCCGATGGCCCCCACCGCGTACAAACGAAACCACCGGTTTCCCTTGCAGACCGTTCCAGCGAGCACGTAGTGCGAGGCGGGAAGAATGATGCGGGAAGCGCGTACGCCCAAACGGTGTTGAGAAGTACCGCCACGGCGCGCGCAGCGCCGCCGGAAGAATGACTGCCTTGTCACTTACGTTGAATGTGCGAGGGCACGGATTCCAGATGCTCCACTGTCTCCTCCAAGCCAGGGGACCCGCTTAAGAGCTGGCGGTGTAAAGCCGCTTTCTTTTGCCTACTTTTCTTTGCGGCGGCAAAGAAAAGTAGGTGCTCCCCCGCACAGGGGGAACGCTAATAAACCAATATCAAATCAAGGAAAGGCCAAAAAACTAAAGCATCCCCACGACGCAGCCGTAAACAAGTAATCCTCCCACTTATTTAGCCGTCGACCATGGAAACTCCAGCAGAATCCCAAGCGGCGAAGCCCGCATCGGTGCCCGTACCAGCACCAGAAACCGCATCACCAGAACTAACCCTGGAAGCGGTACCGATAGGCGTCCCCCTCGATTGGCCGATCGCCGACTCCGACGGCACACTCCTCTTCGCCAGCGGCACGACCCTGGCGACACCAGACGAGCGCAAATTCCTGTTCGAAAACTTCCACCCGCACCGCAGCGACTTACTGGCCCCGAGCACACCCCAGGAACCGACACCCCAGCAGCAAGCAGAAGCAGAATCAACCGAAAAGCTAACAATCAAAGACATGCACCTGACAATAGGTGCACTAATCGGCCTGCGAACCCAAATCGGCAGCGGCACCCAGATGCACCCATCCCGCATCATCGGCTTCGCGCCAAACCACGCGCTATTCATAACACCGCCCCTCCATGAAGGTCGGCCACTCCCACTAGGCCTCGGCGAGAACGTAGAAATCGTCGCCATAGCGAGCCAGGCCGTATTCCGCTTCGTCTGCACGGTAGAGGCAATCTGCCGCGCGCCATTCAACTATGTCGTGCTATCAAAACCCGGCGTGATCCGCCGCCTGCGCGAGCGCAAATCGATCCGTGTCCGCACGCACCTCGCGGTACGCTTTGGCATCGGCGAAACCGGGGAAACCTATGAAGGCGTCGGCCTCGCAAAAGGCATCAGCGCACTGGGCATGTCGCTGATCGCGTCATGGACCCTGGCAGCAGTCGGCGAACGCCTACGCGTATCGTTCCGGCTCAAATCAGCAGATATCGACACGCAAATCGAAACCAGCGCTGTGATCCGCAACGTGCAGAAAGGCGGCTCGCCAGGCGAGCCATCGACCCACGGGCTCGAATTCGATCAACTCGATGCAACCCAGCAGGTGGCGATGAAAGTCTTCATATTCGACCGTCAAGACGATGTGCTGTATTGGTCGAATGGCTTGAAATAAGCGCACGGAAACGCGCGGCACAACTGCGCGCGCCGTTTAGCCGATCAACTCTTCCGGCGTGACACGCGTCGCGCCCCACGCATCGGCGAGCGCTTCGCAACGGCCAAGCCGGATCGCCTCGCGCTCGAAGTCGACGAATACCACTTCATCTGCATCAAGTGGGCGCTTCGGTTGATCGCTACTGCGGCCGTCGGTCAAAATCCACAGCCAGCGCTGCTGTGCGGGCTTGCGGCGCGCGGTGCGCTCCAGCAACTGCGCAGCCTTCTGTACGCCGGACGCGAGCGGCGTACCGCCTCCACCACCCACCGGCCGCAACCACCGTTCGTTCCACCAGCGCGGCACCGCGGGACCGAACCGCAGATCCGCTCGAGCTCCGCCAAAACACACCAGCGCCGCCTCGGCGCGCGCGGCGCTTGCCCGGTCGAACAACGCGATCAGCAGGCCTTTGGCGAGCGCAAGGCGCTGTCCCGCCAGCATCGAACCGGAACAATCGAGGACGAAGCAATGCAGCACGCCGCCCTGCGGCGCCTCGGGCACGAAGCGCAGATGCTCAGTACGCAGCTTCTGCCGCCGCATCGCGGCGAACGTCTGCAGCCACGCAATGCGCTTGCCCGGCGCGTCTTGCAATCGGCTGCGCGAACCCACGCCTGCACCTTGTCGCCATCGAAAACCGCTATGCGAGTCAGCGGCGGCACCCTTCCGATGGCTCAGCGTTTTTTTGCGCTGAGCGGGATGATGCCTTTGACCTGCGTGATGCCGGACGGCTCGGGCGGCAGGTAGCCCCAATCGCTATCGCCGGCAGCGGCTGCGGACGAGGCAACATCTTGCGAAGAAGCCGTGTCGGCATCGAAAGAAGCCTGGCTCTGCGCTGCGTTATCATGCGCCTCGCGATCGTGCCGCCGATGCATCAGTACCGCTTCAGCGACACGCTCGACGTGCTCCGTTGTCACAGCAGCCGCCTGTTCAAACCCCGCCAATGCCCGCGCCGCGCGCAACATCACGAGATCGGCGCGCAGCCCATCCACTGCCGCGGCAATGCATAGCGTGCTGACATGCGCATGCACTGCATCGTCGAACACGAGTTGAGGCAGCGCTTCGCGTGCCGCGCGAATCCGCTGAACGTACGCCTCCTGCTGCTGCGCGTACCCCGCACGAAAACCCGGCGGATCGAGATCGAACGTCAGCCGCGCTTTCACGATCTGCTGACGCACCAGCGGCTCAAAACAATTCTGCAATTCGACCATCAACCCGAAGCGGTCGATCAGCTGCGGCCGCAACTCGCCTTCTTCCGGATTCATCGTGCCGATCAGCACGAAGTGCGCGTCGTGGCTATGCGACACCCCATCGCGTTCGACGCTATTCACACCGCTCGCCGCCGCATCGAGCAGCGCGTCGACGAGCGCATCGGGCAGCAGATTCACTTCATCGACATACAGCACGCCGCGATGCGCTTTCGCGAGCAGACCCGGCGAAAAGCGCACCGAACCATCGCGCAACACGGTTTCGATATCGAGCGTGCCGATCAGGCGATCTTCGCTGGCGCCGAGCGGCAAATTCACCAGTTGCCCTTCAGGCAGCAGTTCGGCGAGCGCGCGCGCCGCAGTCGATTTCGCCGTGCCGCGCGGCCCGCTGACCAGCACACCGCCCAGGCCCGGATCGATCGCGGCAAGCAGGAGCGCCTGCTGCAACGGCGCCTGGCCGATCAGCGCGGCAAATGGAAAAGCGGGCCGTTGCGTGGCTGCGTTCATGTTTGCATTCCTTCTATCTGCTGCTCACTCGCGAGCAGATGCTGTTCGACTTGCACGCGATAGTCGCCGGGCGCTTGCCACAAGCCACGCTGCATCGCTTCGAGCAGACGCTCGCAAACCGAATGCAGCGCATGCGGATTGTGCCGCTGCATGAACTCGCGTGTATTGGCGTCGTTCAGATAGGCATCGGTGACGAGCGCATATTGATGATCGGCAATCACGCGCGCGGTCGCATCGTAGCCGTACAAATAGTCGACAGTCGCTGCGATTTCGGCGGCGCCTTTGTAGCCGTGGCGTTTCACGCCGTCCAGCCATTTCGGATTGACCACGCGCGAGCGGATCACTCGCGCGATCTCCTCACGCAGGGTGCGCACGCGCGGCGCGGCCGGATTGCTGTGGTCGGCATGATAGACATGCGGCTGATTGCCCGCCAGATGCCGCACCGCCGCCACCATCCCACCTTGAAAC
Source organism: Paraburkholderia sp. FW306-02-B (assembly GCF_058782725.1). Classification (NCBI taxonomy): domain Bacteria; kingdom Pseudomonadati; phylum Pseudomonadota; class Betaproteobacteria; order Burkholderiales; family Burkholderiaceae; genus Paraburkholderia; species Paraburkholderia sp. FW306-02-B. The sequence goes on along the minus strand of NZ_JBYSXZ010000002.1, from coordinate 1,953,575 downwards.
TGGTAGTAGTCGTTCGAATCGAGCACGTCGTGCTCGCGGTTGTCCTGATTCTGCAGCACCACGTCCAGCGCCGCGAGGCGCGTGCCGAACGCATGGCGTGCTTCTTCGCCGGCGCTTTTCTGCGTGTACGCGTAGCCGCCCCACGCCTGATATGCGTTCGCGAGATCGGCGTCGGTTTGCCAATGCTGCGAATCGATCATGTCCTGCAAGCCCGCGCCATACGCGCCGGGCCGCGCGCTGAACACGCGCCAGCCGGCGCGCTTGCGCGCTTCGGCCGCGTCCATGCCGCGCGCGATGAGCGCATCGCGTTCGCGCAGCACGCGTGCGCGGATCGGGTTCAGATCCTCGGGTTCGTCGAGCTCGGCCACCGCTTGCACCGCCGCATCGAACAGGTGCATCACGTTCGCGAATGCATCGCGGAAAAAGCCTGACACGCGCAACGTCACGTCGATGCGCGGCCGGTCGAACACCTCGATCGGCATGATCTCGAAGTCGGTCACGCGATGACTGCCCGGCGCCCACTTCGGCCGCACACCGAGTAAAGCGAGCGCCTGGGCGATGTCGTCACCGCCGGTGCGCATCGTCGCCGTGCCCCATACCGACAGGCCAATAGCGCGTGGGTAGTCGCCGTGTTCCTGCAGGTGCCGCTCGATCAGCTGCTGCGCGGATTTCAAACCGAGCGACCACGCCGCTTGCGTCGGAATCGCGCGCGTATCGACCGAATAGAAGTTGCGGCCGGTGGGCAAGACGTCGGGGCGTCCACGCGACGGCGAACCGCTCGGCCCCGGCGGCACGAAGCGCCCTTCGAGACCGCGCTTCAGATGCCGCATTTCTTGCGGCCCGCATGCATCGAGCCGTGGCAGGACGTCGTTGCGCAGGCGCTCGATCACGCGTTCGGCTTGCGGCAGGGTTCCAGCCGAAGGCGCTAAAGCGTGAGTTTCGTCGCCACACACGCGTCGCAACATCTCGGCCGCCAGCAACTCCAGGCGCTCGCGCGTATCGCCGCAGTGCCGCCACGGTGCATCGCTCACGCGCTGCAAAATATCGGGGCGCGGTCCATCCCACACCGCCGACCAATCCACCGACAACGGATCGAACAGATGATCCATCCGAAGATCGCGCGCCAATGCATCGATCAAGCCGGCTTTTTCAGCCTGTCCATCGCCGACCGGAAAGCGCCCCAACGCCAGCAACGTATCACGCCGTTGCACACCTTCCGGCGAACGCCCGAACGTGTGCAAACCATCGCGAATCTGTGCTTCCTTCAACTCGCACAGCCACGCATCGACGCGCGTCAGCAGCGCGTCCTCATCATCCTGCCCATCCGGCTCCGCGAGACTCAGCTCTTCATGCAGCCGATGCGCCACGATGGTCGCGAGAATCGTGCGCCTCAATAGCCTGGCGCGGCGCGGATCGACCATCAGCGCTTCATAGTATTCGTCGACCTGGCGCTCGAGATCCTGCAACGGCCCATAGCTTTCGGCACGCGTGAGCGGCGGCATCAGGTGATCGATGATGACGGCCTGCGCGCGGCGCTTCGCCTGGCTGCCCTCACCGGGATCGTTGACGATGAACGGATAAAGATGCGGCAGCGGTCCAAGAATCAGATCGGGCCAGCACGTATCGCTCAACGCGACGCTCTTGCCCGGCAGCCATTCGAGGTTGCCATGCTTGCCGACGTGCACGACCGCGTCGATGCCGAACTGATGGCGCAGCCAAAAGTAGAACGCCAGATACGCGTGCGGCGGCACCAGTTCGGCGTCGTGATAGCTCGCGTAATCGCCCTGTTCGCGCGAACGCGACGGCTGAATGCCGACGAACACGTGTCCGCAGCGCCAGCCCGCGATCGTGAAACGGCCGCGCCGTAATGTCGGGTCCTGCTCGGGCGAGCCCCAACGCGCGTTCAGTGCATTGCGCGCTTCAGCAGGCAGCCGGTTGAAATACAACAGATAGTCGTCGAGTGCGAGACTTTGCAACGCGGGCCGCAAGTCGCGCACGACCGGATCGTTGGTCACGCCTTCGGTCAGCTTCTTCAACAGCGCGTCGCCGTCCACGGGCAAATCGCTCAAGCGATAACCTTCATCGCGCAGCATCGACAGAATGCCGACTACCGACGCCGGCGTATCGAGCCCCACGCCGTTGCCGATGCGCCCTTCGCTCATCGGATAGTTGGCGAGAATCAGTGCGAGTTTCTTGTCGTCGTTATCGAGCGTACGCAGACGGCACCAGCGGCGGCTCAGTTCGGCGAGAAAGCCGACACGTTCGAGGTCCGGTTGATAGCGGACCACATCGACCTCGGTATGCGGGCAACGATATGCGAGTCCCTTGAAACTGATCGCCCGCGTGATAATGCGGCCGTCTACTTCCGGCAGCGCGATATGCATAGCGATATCGCGCGAGTTGAGGCCTTGATTGTCCTTGAGCCAGTCTGCGCGATTACCGCCGCTCAGGATCACCTGCATGACCGGCGCGTCGCCGGCCAGGGCGAGCGGTTCGGGATCGTCGATCGCCGATGCGGCGAACGCGGTCGTGTTCAGAACCAGCGCGACATCATGCTGCGCGCACAACTGCTGCACGACTTCCCGGCTCATCGCGTCTTTCAGCGAGGTAATCGCGATCGGCAACGGATTCACGCCCTGTGCTTCGAGCGCATCGATCAGCGCGTCGAACACGGCCGTATTGGCCGCCTGCAAGTGCGCCTTATAGAACAGGATCGCCGCAGCCGGCGCATCCTGGCGCCAGCGCGCCTGCCAGTCGGCCATCGTCGGCGTATCGTGGACGGGATGGTAGAGCGTCGCGGCCGGCAACGCGCGCGGCGGTGCGGGTTCACGCCCCCAGCCGAATGAGCGATACGCAATGCAGCGCAGGAACGCCTCGGCATTCTGCGCGCCGCCTTCGCGCAGATAGCGCCATAACTGATGGCACAACGCGGCATCGGCTGTGCTGCGAGCGAGCAGATTCGGATCTTCCTGCAAATCGCCGGAGAACATCGCGAGCGTCTGCTTCTTGCGCTCGGCGAGCGCGACCACCTGTTCGATCCCGTAAGGCCAATACGCCTCGCCACCGAGGTGATCGACTACGACTACACGCGCATGCTGCAGCACGTCTTCGACATAGAAATCGACCGACGCCGGTTGCCGCAAATAAGTGACATTCGCGAGCCGCACGCTCAGGAAGCCCTCGCCCAAGCGAGGAAACACGCTGGCGAGCAGCGACAGCGTCGTATCGGCGGAGCTGAGCACCACGATATCGGCGGGCTGCTGATCGATTCGGATCACGCCTTGCGTATCGTCGACAAAACCGCCCGGCGTAGTGCGCAGCAGATGCATGACCGATTACGCCTGTTGCGGTTCAGCGCTCGACACGGCGCCCAATGCAGCGTCGAACGCACGTTGCAGCACGGCCTGATCAAGGTCTTCACCGATCAGCACGAAGCGGCTTTGCCGCCCCTCGCCCGCTTCGTCAATTTCACCGATTTCGCCGGCCTGCCAGCGGCGATCGAAGTAACTGTCGAAACGACGGCCCACGCCTTGAATCACGAGCCGCATCGCCGCGCCCGGCAACGCCGCAAAACCTTTGACGCGGTAAATCGTGTGCGTTTCGACCAACCCTTGCAGCGCGGCGATCACCGCTTCACGCGATGGCGCACTCGCGTGCACCGTCACGGAATCGAATTCGTCATGGTGATGGTCGGCGTCGTCAGCCGAACCATGGTGGTCGTGACGCAAGTGGATCGTTTCTTCGGAGGCGGCTTCGAGGCCGAGCAAAGTGTGCAGATCGAGTTGACCCATCTGCGCGCGCACGATCTTCACTTGCGGCGGAATCTCGCCACGGATGATGGTTTCGACAGCGGCTTGCTGTGCGTCGTCGAGCAAATCCGTTTTGTTCAGAATCACCAGATCGGCTGCGGACAGTTGATCTTCGAACAGTTCGTGTAGCGGCGATTCGTGGTCGAGATTCGGATCGGCCTTGCGCTGTGCATCGACGGCGTCCGGATTCTCAGCAAACTGGCCGCTCGCCGCGGCGGGGCCGTCCACTACCGTCACCACCGCATCGACAGTGAAACTGCTTTTGATCTGCGGCCAGTTGAACGCCTGCACCAGTGGCTTCGGCAGTGCGAGACCGGAGGTTTCGATCAGCACATGATCGATCTGCTCGCGGCGCTCGACGAGCTTTTCCATCACCGGGAAAAACTCTTCCTGCACCGTGCAGCACAGGCAGCCGTTCGCGAGTTCATACAGTTGCCCTTCGGTTTCGACGCCGTTTTCATCGCAGCCGATGCCGCAACCCTTGAGGATTTCACCGTCGATGCCGAGTTCGCCGAACTCGTTGACGATCACCGCGATGCGCTTGCCGCCCGCATGCTGAAGAATGTGCCGCAGCAGCGTGGTCTTGCCGCTGCCGAGAAAGCCCGTGACGATGGTGACGGGGATCTTGCGCATTTGAGTTTGCATCGTTGGGTCCATCCGAAGAGGTTGCACGTTCACACGCCGGCGGCCCGCGTCCTGATGCGCTTCACGCTCGAGCCCAGCACAAACCAGTGCCAGGCAAGCAAACACGAAAACAAAACACGGGGACGACAGCGGGGACGAAAAACGGCGTTGCCGCGGCAACAGAAAACAGAAAGCGTGAACGAGGTCATGAACGAGCCACCGCATCCCCGCGGTGTTCATCCGTCATAGTCTGGCCGGTATCCGGGCTGGCGAAAGCGCCGCTTCACCTTCCCGCGCGAGTGATTTCTCGCTCAGTGGTTATATGCCGACGCGGCCTTGCGCGTGGACATCGAAGCCGGCTCCGCGGCGCCGGAGAACGCATCCAGGCACCGCTTTTCGCTTACCGTTGCGGGGGCAGCACAGGTTGACCCGATCCATAGCAGGCGGGCGCCCTGTTTCCCGTTTAACTGCATGCGCACGAGCGCGCACACGAGCACCAAAGTGCGTGCGAGTGTAGGCCCGCAGTCCCGCGCCGTCAAGGAAGCGCGGGCCGCGCCGGCGCCTTATCGAGCGTGCTGGCGAGCGCCGCCATGTGCTATCGTATGCGCGCGTTTGGTGCTCGCACATGCGTTCGCATGTGCAGTTAAACGGGAAACAGGCAGCGCTCGATCGCGCTCAACCTGTGCTGTCCCCGCAACGGTAAGCGACCTGCGGCGCCTTGGCGCCGCGCATGCGTTTTCGATGTCACTGTCTGACGAATCAGACGGGAAGGCAAAGCGCATGAGGCCGCCAGCCCGGATACCGGCCAGACGCGGAGGCGGCGAACGTCACGCCGCCGGCTGCCTGAATCCGCGAGGGACGGATGGGAAGGCGCTGAAGCACGATGTGACGCGCCCGTTTGCGATTGCCGAGGAATCGCGGCGAGCGGCGTTGTCGTCGTGCGTAATCTGTCGCACCGCATGAGCGCTAATTCCGCCTGGATCGTCTTCACGGCCCGCCCGTCCCCCCTTGTCACGACATGGCACGCGCCATGCACGCCGCGATGAGCCGCGCCTGGCTGATCGGCGCCGGCCCCGGCGACGTCGAACTGATGACGCTCAAGGCGACTCGCGCGTTGGCGCAGGCCGATGTGGTGCTGGTCGACGATCTGGTGAATCCCGACGTGCTGCAGTTCGCCCGCGCCGACGCGCTGGTCGTCTACGTCGGCAAACGCGGCGGGCATCCGTCGACGCCGCAAGCTGGCATCGTCGCGCAAATGCTCGACCATGTGCAGGCCGGGCGCAGTGTCGCGCGTTTGAAAGGCGGCGATCCGTTCGTGTTCGGCCGTGGCGGCGAAGAGCAGCAGGCACTGCATGCAGCGGGCATCGAGGTGGAAATCGTCAACGGCATCACGGCGGGAATCGCGGCGCCCGCGGCAATCGGCATCCCGGTCACGCATCGCGATCACGCGCAAGGTGTGGTGTTCGTCACCGGACATGGCGCCGGAAGCGGTGAGCCGGACTGGGCGGCGCTCGTTGCCACGCGAATGACGCTTGTGATCTATATGGGTATGCGGCGGCTGAACGATATCGTCGGCGCAATGCTCGCGGCCGGCATGGGCGCCGACACGCCTTGTGCCGCGATCGAATCCGCTACGCGTCCTGAACAAAGGCATGCGCTCGCGCCACTCGGCGGCTTTGCCGACGCAGTCACGAACGCCGGGCTCGGCTCGCCGGCGATCGTGGTGATCGGCGGCGTGGCGTCGCTGGCGTTGGAGCGAGCCGTCGCTCACGCTAATGCGGTGGACGCGCAATGAAAGCGCTGAGCGTCGGCATCGGTTGCCGCTTGCACAGCTCGGCCGAGCAGATCGATACCGCCGTACGCGCGGCGCTCGGCCCCCATGCGTTCGACAAAATCAGCGCGATCGCCACCATCGACGTCAAAGCCCACGAAGCAGGCTTGCTCGAATTCTGCGCACGTCACGCATTACCATTGAAACTATTCAGCCGTGAGCAAATTGCGGCATTACCCGTTGCCGATGCCGAGCCTTCGGCGGCGGCACGCGAACACCTCGGCGTGGACGGCGTCTGCGAACCCTGTGCCTTGCTCGCTGCGGCCGCCGCTCAACCCCATACACCCGATGCACGCCTGATCGTGCGCAAAACCGCACTCGACGGCGTCACCGTAGCGATCGCTTCGACCGCTCACGCCGGCATCGACCAGACACGCAACGACTCCAACGAACAGGACCTTCCATGAAAACCGATCCCGAATCGCATCAACGCATGACCGAGCGCCGGCGCGAAGGCCACGAAAAGAAGCAGGCCGCCGCCACCGTCGAAAAGGGTCTGCTGATCGTCAACACCGGCACCGGCAAAGGCAAGACCACGGCCGCATTCGGCATGGCCGTGCGAGTGCTCGGACACGGCATGCGTCTGGGCGTCGTGCAATTCATCAAGGGCGCGCTGCATACCTCGGAGCGCGACTTCCTCGGCGCGATCGCCAATTGCGATTTCGTCACGATGGGCGACGGCTATACGTGGAACACGCAAAACCGCGACGCCGACATCGCCACCGCGCGCAAAGGCTGGGACGAAGCGCGCCGGATGATCGAAAGCGGCGACTATCAGATGGTGATCCTCGACGAACTGAACACGGTGCTGAAGTACGAATACCTGCCGCTCGACGAAGTGCTGTCCGTACTGAACGCGCGACCGGCAATGCTGCACGTGGTCGTGACCGGCCGTCATGCGCCGGACGCGTTGATCGAAGCCGCCGACCTCGTCACCGAAATGCGCATCGTCAAGCATCCGTATCGCGAGCAAGGCGTGAAAGCGCAGCGCGGCGTGGAGTTCTGAGCGATGTCCGCGCCCCCCAAGGGGACCTCCTTCGGGGCGTGCCCCGCCCTGTTCATTAGCGCGCCGGCTTCGGGTCAAGGCAAGACCACGATCACAGCAGGTTTGGCGCGCTACCACCGGCGGCTGGGGCGGCGTGTGCGCGTGTTCAAGACCGGTCCGGACTTTCTCGACCCGATGATTCTCGCGCGTGCCAGCGGCGCGCCGGTGTTGTCACTCGATCTCTGGATGGTCGGCGAAGCGGCATGCCGCAATCTGCTCGCGCAAGCGGCTGCAGAAGCCGATCTGATCCTGATCGAAGGCGTGATGGGACTGTTCGACGGCACGCCGAGCAGCGCCGATCTGGCAACGGTATTCGGCGTGCCGGTGCTCGCGGTAATTTCAGCGAAGGCGATGGCGCAGACCTTCGGCGCAGTCGCCTTCGGTCTCGCGCAATTCAGGCCGCAGGTGCCGTTTTACGGCGTGCTGGCCAATCGCGTCGGCTCTGCAAGGCACGCGCAAATGCTCGAAGAGGCGTTGCCGCCAGGCCTGCGCTGGTGCGGCCACATCGCCGGCAATGATGAAATCGAGTTGCCCGACCGCCATCTCGGCCTGCACCAGGCCGCGGAGATCGACGATCTGGACACGCGCCTGGATCGCGCCGCCGATGCGCTCGCGCAAACCGCGCTGGCTGAATTGCCGCCGCCGGTCGAATTCGGCGCACCTGCGAATGAAACGCTGCCGCGTCTTCTGGAAGGCAAGCGCATCGCGATCGCACGCGATGCGGCGTTCTCGTTCATCTATCCGGCCAACGTCACGCTTTTACAAACACTCGGCGCGCACGTCGACTATTTCTCGCCGCTCGCCGACGAAGCATTACCTGAACAGACCGACGCCCTGTACCTTCCGGGCGGCTATCCGGAACTGCACGCCGCAGCGCTGGCAAGCAACGCGCGCAGCGCGACGACGATTCGAGCCCATGCGGCAGCGGGCAAGCCGATCGTCGCCGAATGCGGCGGCATGCTCTACCTGCTCGATCGACTCACCGACACGAGCGGCGCCACCACGCCGATGCTCGGCCTGCTGCCGGGCCACGCGACGATGCAAACGCGCTTCACCGCGCTCGGCATGCAACAGATCGACAGCCTGCACGGCCCGCTGACCGGCCACACCTTTCACTACTCGAAGCTGACGACGCCGCTCACGCCGCGGCGTTCGGCCACCCGGCCGCAAAGCGACGCGCCCGGCGAGGCCGTGTTTCGCGCCGGCTCGATCGTCGCGACTTATATGCACGCTTATTGGCCCTCCAACCCGGCCTTCACGGCCGCCCTGTTCCATGGCGAAGCCTTTTAACGATGCCGAGCGCGAGGCCGTCTATCGCGCGATTTACGAACGGCGCGACATGCGCCACTTTGTGCGCGACCCGGTCGATCCCGCCGTGTTGCAACGTCTGCTCGACGCGGCGCATCACGCGCCTAGCGTCGGCTTCATGCAGCCCTGGCGGATCGCGCGCATCACCGATCCGGCCTTGCGCGCCGCCTTGCACGAGACCGTCGAAAGCGAACGGCTCGCCACCGCGGATGCGCTCGGCAAGCGGCGCGAAGCGTTCATGAAGCTGAAAGTCGAAGGCATGCTGGAATGCGGCGAACTGCTGGTGATGGCGCTGATGGACGGCCGCGAGCGGCACATCTTCGGACGCCGCACCTTGCCGGAGATGGATCTCGCGTCGGTGGCGTGCGCGATCCAGAACATGTGGCTAGCGGCACGCGCGGAAGGCCTGGGAATGGGCTGGGTGTCGCTCTTCGACGTCGAGACGGTGTGCGCGCTGCTGCATATGCCCGCGGGCGCACGGCCGGTGGCGATCCTGTGTCTCGGCCACGTCGATCAGTTTTACCGCGAGCCGATGCTGGAAACCGAACGCTGGGCGAGCCGCATGCCGCTCGCCGACTGCGTGTTCGAAAACCGCTGGCCGGACGATGAAGCGCCGGAATAACGCCTGGGTTTTACTGCGCTTTACTGGGTTTTAGCGCGTTTTACTCTATGACCGGCTTGACCGATACCACTTCCGGCACGCCGCCCGCCCGATCGGCGCGCAGCTTCACGCGCCAGTCCGGCGGCGCGTCGAACGGAAATTTGGCCAATGCGCTTTTCACGAGGGTTGCCATCGCGTGCAGCGGATCGGCGTCGCGATCGCTGCTCATCGCGCTGACCTTGTAGACTTCCTTCCCGCTCGCCCGCTCGAAGAACCGCAGCGTCAACGAGTGCTGGTACGCTCGCCCGCCGAACAGCGAAAACGACGGCTCGGCCGGACGGCCGCACCCGCCTGCCGCGCAATCCCCTGTATTGACGCCAATCGTGGCCGGCCGCGTGGCATAAGCGATCGACAGTAGATAGCGCGCCTGCTGCGCCGTCGCGTCGACGAAGCCATTCTTCGCCAGTTCATCGCGCAGCAAGGCTTCGAATTGCGGATGATCCCCACCGGCATCCTGCGACGGCATGCGCGCAATCGCATAGGTGCGCTCGCCTTGCAAGGCGGCCGCCGGATTCGCGGTGTGCACGTCGGCGTTCAGGCCCGCGCAACCGGTGAGACTCGCTGCGGACAGCGCGGCGCAGATCAGTATCGCTTTCACCATCTTCTCGCTTCGATAAGGTGCGTGTTCATGCTGCATGAGCGTGGCCGAGCGTAATATTACGGCGCATCAGGCTGAAGTTCAGGCTGCGTGTCCTCTAACGCCGGCAGACAAATCGTAAAAGCCGTTCCCTTGCCCGGCGCGCTGACCACTTCCACGTCACCGCCATGACGCGTCACGACGGTTTTGACAAACGCCATCCCCAATCCCGCGCCGCCGACTTCGGGCCGCTCCGCCTCGTGAAAGCGCCGGAACCGCTCGAACAGACCCGCCTGCTGTTCCTCGGGAATGCCGTAGCCTTCGTCGCGGATCGTACACGACACGCGGTTTGCCGCGCCCGGTGCGGCCTTCGACACAAGGCTGCCGGGACTACTTAAGTTGCTTAAGCCGCACGTGATCCGCGTATCCGGCGGACTGTATTTGACCGCATTGTTCAGGATGTTGACGAGAGCGCGCGTCATCAGCGAACGGTCGGCGCAGATCCAGTGGCCGTCGTCGCCATCGTTATCCGTTTCCAGCGTGATGCGCTTGGCATGGGCCTGCGGCCAGACTTCGTCGCTGGCGTCGATCACCAGTTCCATCAGGCTCACCGGTTCGAGCACATAGGTTTGCGATTCGGCGCGCGCCAGTTGCACGAAATCGTCGGCGAGCGTCAGCGCGCGTTGCGCATAGCGTTCGATGCGCTCCAGCAAACCGCGCGCAAGCGCCGACTCGCTACGGGCGCGCTCGATCTCCACCAGTGCCAGAATCGACGCCTGCGGCGAGCGCATATCGTGCGACAACAGCCGCAGCGCGTCTTCGCGCTGACGCTCGGCCGCATGCAGGGCCGACACGTCGACCAGGCCCGCGATCCAGCCGGTCGTCTCGCCTTGCTCATTGGTGCAGTTCGCGTAACGCAGCAAATGATCGCGCTCGTCGGCGTCGCGCACCTCGACGCCCTGCGCCATCAGCGCGGCAAATTCGCCGCGCGCCGGGTCGAGCAGCGCGGGCCAATGGGCGTGCGCAAACAGATTGTTTTCGGCATCGGATGAAGCGCCGTTGTGGATGGTCTTCACCAGCGTCAGGCCGCCCAGCACCGTCTGCATCGGCTGGCCTTCCGGCGTTGCCAGGCCCAGACGCGCGAAATGCGCCTTAGCCGCGTGGTTCGCGATCAGCACGATCCCTTGCACGTCGCTGACCAGGATCGGCTCGGGCACGCTATCGAGGCTGTCCCACACGAAACGCTTCATGTCCTGCACGCGCTGCGCGGCCCGCGCCATCAGCGCCATATGCTGCTCCAGCACGTCGCCGCTGAATTCACGGCGGCGCTGCGGCGTTTCGGGCAACAGATGCGGTTCGTCGGCGAGGCGTTGCAGCTCTTCGCGCAGATAGGCCATCGTCATTTCGAGGCGCCGCCAGTTCCAGATCGGATACACGACGATCACGCCGACAATCGCCGGCACCGGCGACATCCACAGCCGCACGCCGTACAGCAGGGCCGCGCTGCCGGCGGCGGCAAGCAGACACAGCGCGCCGGTCAATAGCAACGAACGGCGCGGCGACAACACGAGGAAACCCGCCAGCAGCGCGGCGAGCGGCACCAGCGACACGGCGAACAGCAGCCACGGCTCGGCGGGCTCGATCGCGCGGCCGGTCAGCAGCGTGTCGAGCACGTTCGCATGGATATAGACGCCGGGCAGCGGACCCAATTCGCCGGACACCGGTGTGGCAAAGCGATCGTACAAACCGGATGCGGTCACGCCGATCAGCACGATGCGTCCGCGCAGCTTCTCCGGCGGCACGACGCCCGCGAGGACGCTCGCGAAGCCCAGTGTCGAATAATTCTGCGCGTTCGGACCGAACGGGATCAGGAAACGGGCTTCGCCCGGAGACTCCGTAGCCGCCGCGTGGCTGGCGGAAAGCTTTTGCGGGCGCTCGCTCAATTGCAGCGCGCCGCGCTCGACTGCCTGCGCAACCGGCACCATCAATTGCGGCCAGCGCGACGCCGCGTCGCCTTCGAATTGCGCGACGCTGCGCACGATACCGTCGCTGTCGACTTCAAGATTGATATGGCCGAGGCCGGCGGCGGCATGCGCGAGCGGCGGCACCGGGTCGACTGCGACGCGCCGGCCGGCGTCGTCGAGCGGACTGAGCAGCATCGGCAGATAGGTGGGGCTCAGCGCGATGGCCCGTGCCAGTTGGGCGTCGTCCGGATTGGCTTCGGTGAACAGCACGTCGTAGATCACCGCGGCGGGTTTCGCCCTGGCGAGCTGTTCGAGCAGCCGCGCGTGCACGCTGCGCGGCCATGGCCAGCGGCCGAGCTGCGCGATGCTGGCGTTGTCGATTTCGACCACCACGATAGCGGGCGACACGGGCTGCGCGCGCAGGCTCAGGAAGCGGTCGTAGACCAGATGATCGACGCTCGCGGTCAGCCGGCCAAGCGAGCCGAGCAGAATCACGATGAGGCCGAGGCAACCGATGCCCACCCATTCGAACAGGAAGCGGCGACCGGCGCGCCTTCCGAGGCGCGCGCGCGGGTCGAGGCTCAGGCGCGGGGATGGGGTCGGCAAGACTGTGGTTCGTTCCCGAGGTGTGCAACAGGTTCTTTTGGGGACTCAGTCTGCGATTCTATCGGCATCAGCGCGCAAGTGTGAACGAACGGATCGAACTGCTCTTCTCGTAGAAGCGGCCGTTTTCGAACTGTTCGGCGACGACCGTCCAATAGTAAACGCCGCGCGGCAGATTGCTCACGACCAGTTGCCCGCTCGTCAGATCGGTGCGATCGATGATCGGATGGCGCAGATCGTCGGACGTCGCCAGCACGAAACGGAAGCGCGTCTCGACATTGGAGCGGCTGACGAACCAGCGGAATTCGTAGTCGCGGCTGCCGGCGCGCGGCCCCGCCGACACATCCAGCCCAAGCTGGCGCCGGTCGAAGCCGTACACCTGCGGCAAACCTTCGAGCCCATGGTCGTCGATCGCGGCGATGCGCACGAAATAGGTGCCGTCGGCCAGTTCGCCGAAGTCCGCATGCGGCGCGCTCACGCGCAGATCGCGGATCAGGTCGAGCTGATCGGCATCGCGCGCGATCTGCACGCGGTAGGCCACCGCGCGCGCGGCCGGCACGAGGTCGAAGGCGACCGCCTTGCCGTCCTGCACTTTGGCTGGATCGGTCAGCGCCGGCGCGGGCAGCAACTCGACCGGCGCGCCGATCTCGCCGCCCGTGCGCGTAATGCTGCCAAAGCGCGCCTTGACGAGTTGCGCGGATGCCTGCAACGGCACGCCCGGCGGCGGCGCCTTCGCGTAGCCGTCGGCGCCGGCGGGATCGACACCGACCGCGCCGTCCTGCACTTCCACTGCGGTGGTGTGCGCGTCGCCGTCGTAGGCAACCTTGAAATGGGTGCCGCGCACGCCCGCGACGACCGAGGGCGAACGAATCTGGAAGCGGTCGTCCTTCCTGGTTGCATGCGTGACCTGGCTGTCGACTTCGCCACGATGCAGATCGAGGACCCGGTCGGCCGCGCCGGTCAGTGCGATGCTCCGGAGCGTGTCGATGTCGAGCATGGCATCCTGCGACACCGACACGTGCGAGCCGTCCGGCAACTCAAGCGTGACGAAGCCGTTATGGCCGGTGCGGATGTGGTCGCCTTCGCCGAGCGTCGCGCCGATTATCACCGGGGTGTACGGATTCTTGCCGAACGCGCGCTCGGCCGGACCGCTCGTCGCGATCACGCGCGCCGATTCCGGATCCTGCCTGAGCCGGCCGGCCGGCAGCCGCAAGGCGATGCCAGCCGGCATGCGGCGCGGCGCAGGCACATGATTCAGGCGGCTCAGAAGTGCCCAATCATCCGGATCGCGCATATAGCGGCCGGCAATGTCGTATAGCGTGTCGCCATCGTGGGTGACGTAGGAAACATAGACTGGCGCGGCGGGCGTCGCGTGTGGCTTCGGCAGGCGGGACGATTGGGCGTCGGCCAACGCCGGTGCGAAGCACGTGATGGCGATCAGACCTGAGCCCAGCACTGCACAGACCCGGCGGCCCGGCGAGCGCGCGAGGCCGCGCGCTGCCGCGTCGAAGGAAAGCGTCACGCGCCCCCCGCTTCGGAGCGTACATCATCGCCCGCGACGGACGCGCCGGACTCGATCCGTTCGAGCCGGTAGCCATAGCCGTAGATCGGCGTCAGACGATAGCCGTGCTCCGGGCGCAATCCCAGCTTGCTGCGCAGCATCGACACGTGGGTGTCCATCGTGCGCGAGGGGATGTCGGTCGCCTGCTTCCAGATTACGTCGAGAATGTGCGCGCGGGACAGCGGCCGGCTCAGATGCTGGAACAGCAGCAGCGCGAGTTCGAATTCCTTCTGCGTCACGGCCACCGTCGTGCCGCGCACCACCACGTGCTTCGCGCCCAGATCGAACTCGAATTCGCCGAAGACTTCCTTCGCCGCGGCCGGCTTCAGGTGATACGCGCGACGCAGCAGCGAACCGACGCGCGCCAGCAGCACCGCCCCCGAGACCGGCTTGACGACGTAATCGTCCGCGCCGGTGTTGAGGATCGACGTAATGTCAGTTTCACGGCCGCGGCTCGTCATGAACAGCACCGGCAAACGCTCCGACAGGCTTTCGCGCACCCAACGCAGCACCTCCTCGCCGGACATGTCGGGCACGTTCCAGTCGAGCACCAGCAGATCGAACGTCTGGCGCCGCAACTGCCGCACCAGTTCACGGCCCGCGCCGTACGCATGGCAGATATGGCCGGCCGCCGACAGCGTTTGGCATACAAGATCGGCCTGGGCCGGATCGTCATCAAGGACTGCAATTCTCATAGAACCCCGCAACGCGACATCGTCCTTCGTATCTGGTGACCGGTAGGCCGGTCGATGGCCGGGATGACGGCTGCAACACCGTCGAACCGGCCTCTCGTTTCATCCCCAATTTCGCTCTTTTTCGATTATCGGACGCCCGGCCCCCGCGCCGGGTTTAGATCCGTCGCCGCCTTGCCTCGAAATTGGCGCGTATTTTTGCTTTGTCGCGCCAATAGCCGAGGAGGCGAATCATCATCATCGAAACTGGCCGTGCTTTTTTTCCGGATGCGATTAAGCCGCTATCCGGCCGGGCTCGGTGCCTCGCGAGCCGCTCCCTGATTTCCCCCAAGCTCTCTCAGGCTCTCTCTCGGGCACGCCTGGGTATTCAAATATCGACCTCTATGGGTCGTGTTTCGGGTTAGCTGGTCTCGCCCGCACGGTGAATGGCCCCGTCTGCCTTGTCGTATCACGCTGTGTCCCGCATTCCGGAAACAACAATTTGACAATTTGCGAGACAGTATAAGAACAGTCCCAAATTAAATGGTTTAAAGATTGTCAGATGGGGTTTGATAATGCATCGGGGCGGCTTTGACATTTAAACCGCTCGCGCAACCTCATCGCCCCCCTTCAATCCCCGGCATCGGCGCGAACAACGCATCGAGATCGTCGTCCGAGAACTTGGTGGCGCCGGCGGCGTCTTCGGACAGAATGCTGTCGGCCAGTCCCGCCTTCTGCTCCTGCAACTCGACAATCTTCTCTTCGATGCTGCCCGCCGCAATCAGCTTGTAGACGAATACCGGCTTGTCCTGCCCCAGCCGATGCGCGCGGTCGGTCGCCTGATTCTCGGCGGCGGGGTTCCACCACGGATCGTAGTGAATCACCGTGTCGGCGGCGGTCAGGTTCAGGCCCACGCCGCCCGCCTTCAGGCTGATCAGGAACAACGGCACCTCGCCCTGCTGGAACCGCTCGACCGGCGTGATGCGGTCGGCGGTGTCGCCGGTCAGAATCAGATAGGGAATCGCGGCTTCCTCGAGCGCCTCGGCAATCAGCGACAACATGCCAGTGAACTGCGAGAACAGCAACACGCGCCGTCCTTCCTCGATCAGCTCCGGGAGCATCGACAACAGCAGATCGAGCTTGGCCGAACGCGTGACGCGCGCGCCCTTCTCGACCTGTTTTACTTTCTCGCTCTTCTCGCCCGCCTCTTTGTCAGCCTTGATCGACTTAACGAGGCGCGGATCGCAGCATACCTGGCGCAGTTTCAGCAAGGCATCGAGCACGATGATGTGACTGCGCGCGAGGCCCTGCGCGCTGACCGCCGCGCGCACTCGTTCCTGCATCGCCGTGCGCACGGTTTCATAGAGATCGCGCTGCGCGCCTTCCAGATCGACCGAGCACACGATGGTGGTCTTGGCGGGCAATTCCTTCGCGACATCGTCCTTGCGACGGCGCAGCATGAATGGCCGGATGCGGCGCGCCAGCAACGCGCGGCGCACGCCGTCGCCGCTCTTCTCGATCGGGTTGCGCCAGCGTTTGGTGAAGTCTTTCTGGCTGCCGAGAAAACCCGGCAGCAGGAAGTCGAACTGCGACCACAATTCGCCGAGGTGATTTTCCAGCGGCGTACCGGTCAGACACAGCCGATGCCGCGCGCGCAACCCGCGGATCGCCTGCGCGGCTTTGGTGGTCGCGTTCTTGACGTACTGCGCCTCGTCGAGAATCAGCAGGTGATAGTCGTGCCCGGCAAGCACCTTCTGGTCGCGCCATAGCAGCGCGTACGTCGTCAGAATCAGCTCGTGTTCGCCGATCTGCTCGAAGCGCTCTTTACGCTGCGGACCGTTCAGCACCAGCACTTTCAGTTCGGGCGCGAAGCGGCGCGCTTCCTCGCGCCAGTTGTGCACGAGCGTGGTCGGCACCACGATCAGCGCGGGACGGTCGAGCCGCCCGGCTTCCTTCTCGGCGAGAATGTGCGCCAGCGTCTGCACGGTCTTGCCGAGCCCCATGTCGTCGGCCAGCACGCCGGCCAGATCGTGTTCGCGCAGAAACTGCATCCAGTTCAGCCCCTGCTGCTGATACGCGCGCAGTTCCGCTTGCAGGCCACGCGGCACCGGCACCTCGTGCAGACCCGGCCCGGCCTGCAGGCGCTGCGCCAGCCGGCGGATCGAATCTTCGCCCTGAAATTGCCAACGGCCCGTGCTGTTCAACGCTTCCAGCCGGCCTGCATCGACGGCGGGCACGCGCAGCGCGGCGCCGTCGGCAAGCGCGCCGCCCAACGCGTCGAACAGGTCGACCAGCACGTGCACCACCGGTTTCAGCCGGTCGGCGCGCAGCCGCAGACGCTTGTTCTCTTCCGTCTTCAGCTCGATCGGCTCGTCGTCGGCGATCGCTTCCAGCGCGCCGCCCAGCCAGCGCCGGTCGCGCCGGAACAGATCGGCCAGAAGCGGCTCGAGCCGCACGTTGCGCTCGCCGACCTGAATGCCCATCTCCAGATCGAACCAGCCGTCGCCGGCCTGATGCGCGGTGCCGTCGATCGCGTCGATCTCGATGATGTTGTAGCGGAACTCCGGCGCCATGGTGACGCGCCAGCCTTTGCTCATGAGGTCCGGCACAGCGTCGTTGACGAAGGCGGACCACGCGTCGGCATCGGGCAGGCCGAGCATCGTGTCGGGCAATAGCCGCGAGGCGTAGACGCGGCTGGTCGGGACGCGTTGCAGACCGGTCTTGCGTAATTCGAGCAGGCGTTTCTTTTCGACCTCGTAGCGACGCCGGATATGAATCACGTCGCCGCCCGGCACCGGCACCAGCGTGACGCTGCTGTCCACGTTGATGCTGATGCCCTCATAGTCGAAGCTGACGGCGGCGAGCTCCATCGCCTCGGACTTGCGCTGACCGGTTTTGCCGCCGGACGGCAGCGCGTGACTATTGAGCGTCAGCACCGGCACCGGATCGACGTCGATCACGCGGATCGCCGACGCGTCGTGCGCGGGGGGCAGCGGCAAATCGGGCGCGATTTCACGCAGTACCGCGGCGACCAGCGGCGCTTCGGCGAGCGAGATCGGCGGCATCGCGAGGTAGTCGGGCAACTGCTGGAACGGCAACGACAACTCGACGATGCCCGCCTCATTCGAGACGCCGTCCACATACCAGACCGGTTCGGTGGGCAGCACCATGCTGGCGCGCGGCTCGGTGCACAGCACGGGCCGCAGCCGCTCATCCGCAAGCGGCTCCCATTCGATCCGACCGGGCCGGTCGGCGCCGCGCGACAACGGTGTCGGCCCTTGACGGCCGGGTTCGGGTTTGAATTCGAAGAACAGACGCCCCGTCGCGATCAGCTTTTGCAGCATTTCGGCGCCGCTCGTGCCGCGCAGAATGAACTGACCGAAATCTTCACGCGAGCGGCCCAGCCACAGGCCGCGCAGGATCGACAGATCCTCGTCGGAGACAAACTTCGGTTGTTTCAGCAGCGCCGCTTCCACGTTGCCCCACGGCTCGTCGACTTCGAAGATCGCGCCGTCCGGTTTGCAGCGCGCCTTGTACAGCACGACCTCATGGCGCATGTGGAAGTTGGACCAGTTGAGCAGATACGCCAGCGTCTGGGTCCGCGCGGCACTCGCCTTCTGGGCGACGGCGTCGGCGGCCTCGGCGCGCGCGCGAAAACGCTCGAGCCAGCTGACCAGTTCGGGACGCACGCCGGACGGCGGCTGCGCGTTTTCCCCGGGCTTTGTGCGCGGATAATCGGCTGCCTCGTGCTCGTCCGTGCCGACGTTGGTGATGTGATCCATCTCGTCGTGATACTCGAGCTCGGCGAACAAAAGCGCGGCGACATGCTTGCAATTGCGACCCACCGGGCAGCTGCAGTCGCTCTGCGCCCAAGGTGAACCGCCATCCGTACGAAACCGCACCCGTGTGTGGTACGGAAGGGTTCGCGTGCCTTGCACATCGCCGCTGAGCGAGGCGCCATGCCATTTCACGTTCGTAACGGCGCCAACCGAGCGCGCTTTGGCCACGGTGTGGTCACCGAGCCATTCCGCAATCCGTTCCCGATCAAAGAAAACTGACGACATCAGGGTTCATCCATGTTCAAGCCGGCGATGGCGACCGCGCGCAGACGAAAAAATCGACGCGGCAGGCGGCGTGCTGCGCCTGTCGGCGGGTTTCTGCCCGGTATCGATCGCCGGTGGTAACCGGCCATTTTACGCGTTGGACGAAATTGGCTGTGGAGGCGGTTGCGCGGATTTGCGGCGCAGATGGCCATGACTGCCGCACGACCTGCGGAAACAACGGCCCAGCCTAGACTGCGGCACCAGGCGGCGGACCGGCTTGGCTGCCGTTTTCTGCGTCGGGCCAGGTGTCGCCGCGCTCGGACGCGCCGGCACTGACCTCCAACCCTGCCGCGGCGAACACCTGAACTAACGCGGGCGCCGGCGCTTCGTCGGTGACCAGCAGATCGACAGCGTCGGGGCCAAAGGCGTGAACCAGTGCGCTATGGCCGAATTTCGCGTGATCCGCGGCGACCACGCGCCGCTCCGCCTGCGCGAAGGCGGCGAGCGAAAACGCGACGTCGGCGGGCAGCGCGTCCATGAAACGCCCTTGCATATCGATTGCAGTGACCGAGACGACCGCGTAGCGCACGTGGAACTGGCGGAGAAAGGCGAGCACGCCGTCGCCGAAGGCCGCGGCGTCATCCGCGCGCAACTCGCCGCCCGCGATGAACACGCGATTGCCGTTGCGCGACGCCAGCGTGCGGGCGACCTCGATGGAATTGGTCACGACGGTGAGCCGCGAGCGCGCGCACAACGCCTGCGCGATATGCAGGCAGGTGGTGCCGCCTTCGAGGATCAGCGAGTCGCCGTCTCGCACCAGTTCGCCGATGCGCGCGCCGATCAACTGCTTGGCCTCGCGGCTCGCCACCATGCGCCGCTGGAACGGCGGCTCGTCGAGGCGCTCGGGCAGCATGATGCCGCCGTGAACCTTGACGAGCAGGCCGTCGGCGATCAACGGCTTGATATTGCGGCGGATGGTCTCGTCGGACACCTCGAAGCGGCCGGCCAGATCGGCGATCGTGCAGGTGCGCTGCTCGCGGACGAGGCGCAGGATCTCGGCTTGGCGTTGGGTGGAGAACATGGCGTCTGAGCGGTGGCTATCCGGCGAGTCTAGCAAAAGCCGAGGCGCGACGGACTAAAAACCCACAAATTACCAAACAAAACCACATTCCGTTTTTGAATGGCGATTTCTGCTCGTCATGGGGGCCGTGTTTGTGGGAGTCGAGGCTGGCAGTGCCAAGTCGCCGCCTATGTGCGACGCCGGCATGACATACCTGTCACCACAACAACAGCCGTTGCATTTCGTGTTTTTTTGCGGCAATCTGTACAAATATTTTCAACTTATTCCCACACATGTCCACACCCATTCCCTCTCACGCCCGCGTCGCCATCGTCGGCGGCGGCATCATTGGCTGCTCGGTCGCCTATCACCTCGCGAAATTGGGCTGGACTGACGTGGTTCTGCTCGAACAGGGCCAGCTGTCGTGCGGCACGACCTGGCACGCGGCCGGCCTCGTCGGCCAGTTGCGCGCACAGGAAAGCATGACGAAGCTGATCCGCTATTCGACCGCGCTCTATGCCGAACTCGAAGCGGATACCGGCCTCGCGACCGGCTGGAAGCAATGCGGCTCGCTGTCGGTAGCGCGCACCGCCGAGCGGATGACGCAGCTCAAGCGCACTGCCGCCGTCGCACGCGCTTACGGCGTGGCGTGCGAGGTGATCGGCCCGCGGGAAGCCGGCGAGCTGTGGCCGGTGATGCGCACCGACGACCTGCTCGGCGCCGTCTGGCTACCCGGCGACGGCAAGGCGAATCCCACCGATCTGACCCAGGCGCTCGCCCGCGGCGCGCGTATGCGCGGCGCTCGCATTGTCGAAAATACCCGGGTGACGGCGATCCACACGCGCACGGCGCAAAGCGGTGCAGCGAATGGCGCCCGCGAAGTCAGCGGTCTCGCGTGGCGCAACAAGGACGGCGAAGCAGGCACGATCGGCGCGGACATCGTCGTCAATTGCGCCGGTCAATGGGCCAAGGCGGTCGGCCGCCTGTGCGGCGTCACGGTGCCGCTGCATTCGGCCGAGCACTACTACATCGTCACCGAACGGATCGCCGGCGTGCACCCGGACCTGCCGGTGATGCGCGACCCGGACGGCTTCATCTATTTCAAGGAGGAAGTCGGCGGTCTGGTGATGGGCGGCTTCGAGCCGAACGCGAAACCGTGGGGCATGAACGGCATTCCGGAGAATTTCGAATTCCAGTTGCTGCCCGACGACTGGGATCAATTCGAGATCCTGATGGAGAACGCGTTGCAGCGCGTGCCGGCGCTCGAAACAGCACAGGTCCGGCAGTTTTACAACGGTCCGGAATCGTTCACCCCGGACAACAACTTCATGCTGGGCGAAGCGCCCGAATTGCGACGCTTTTTCGTCGGCGCGGGCTTCAATTCGATGGGCATCGCGTCGGCGGGCGGCGCGGGCATGGCGCTCGCCGAATGGATCGTCGCGGGCGAGCCGACCATGGACCTGTGGCCGGTCGATATCCGCCGCTTCGCGCGCTTTAACGGCAACGACACGTGGCTGCACGATCGCGTCAAGGAAACACTCGGCCTGCATTACGCGATGCCCTGGCCGAATCGCGAACTCGACAGCGCACGGCCGTTTCGCCGCTCGCCGCTCTATTCGCTGCTACGCGATGACGGCGCCTGTTTCGGCAGCAGGATGGGCTGGGAGCGCGCCAACTTTTTCGCGCCGACGCCCGAACAGGCGCAGATCGACTACGCGTTCGGTCAACAGAACTGGTTGCCGTGGAGCGGCGCCGAACATCGCGCGTGCCGCGAAGGCGTTGCACTGTTCGACATGACGTCGTTCACCAAATTTCTGGTCAAGGGACGCGACGCGCAAAACGTGCTGCAAGGCATTGTCGCGAACGATGTCGCCGTGCCGCCGGGCACTACCGTCTACACCGGCATGCTCAACGAACGCGGCACCTATGAATCGGATTTCACACTGACGCGCCTCGCCGACGATCAATATCTGCTCGTCACCGGCAGCGCGCAAACCACGCGCGACTTCGACACCATCGAAAAAGCCATTCCGCACAACAAGCACTGCGCACTGGTCGACGTCACCGGCCAATACGCCGTGCTCGCTGTCATGGGACCGCGCTCGCGCGAGCTGCTGCAAAGCGTCTCGAAGGCGGATTGGAGCGACGCGGCGTTCGCCTTCGGCCAAAGCCGCGAAGTCGATCTCGGTTACGCGACGGTGCGCGCCGCCCGCCTCACCTACGTCGGCGAACTCGGCTGGGAACTGTACGTGCCGGTCGAATTCGCGGTCGGCGTGTACGAGACGCTGCACGAAGCCGGCAAGCCGTTCGGTCTCGTCAATGCCGGCTACTACGCAATCGATTCGCTACGTATCGAGAAAGGCTATCGCGCGTGGGGCCGCGAACTCACGCCGGACACGAATCCGTTCGAAGCGGGTCTGTCGTTCGCATGCAAGCTCGACAAGGACATCCCGTTCCGCGGCCGCGATGCGTTGTTGAAGTTGCGCGCCGGACCGCTGCGCCGTCGCATGGTGGTGCTCACGGCCGACGGCGCCGCCGATCGCATGTTGTGGGGCGGCGAAGCGATTCTGCGCGACGGCAAACCGGTCGGCTTCGTCAGTTCGGCGGCCTTCGGGCACACGCTCGGTTGTCCGGTGGCGATGGGCTATATCAACAATCCGGGCGGCGTTGCCGATGCGGCGTATCTGAACAGCGGGCAATACGCGATCGATGTCGCCGGCGATTTGCTGCCGGCGACCGTGCATCTGAAGGCGCCTTATGATCCGCGTTCGGAGCGGGTGAAAAGCTGACGCGCCGGCTATCGACACCTTCAATTGACGCTGCCAGCCGGCGCGCTGCCGTGCGCGACGCGGCCGGCAGCGGCCGCTTGAGCGGCGAGCGCTTCCTTGTGATGCTCGACCTGTTGCGCGAAGACCGGGCTGACGTCCGGATACGATGCATCGGTGACGTAGTTAAGACCGTTCTGTTGCGCTTCGATCAATTCCTGGTACACCTGAGCACGTGTCTTGCCTTCGGCAAATGCACTCGACGAAGCCGCGAGCACCACAAGGGACAACGCGGCAAATGTGATCTTCTTCATGATGAACTCCAGTGAGTTTTGTGCGGGTTTGCATGAGGGAGAACCCCGCGTTTCCGGTTTTTATTCCTGCTTTGCCGCGCGAAAAAAAACATACTTCAAGCGCGGAATAAAGCGTCGCGCGAATGGGTTTGCCTGCTCTTTGGCGGTATCGCAGCGGTGTCGCAAATAGTGTGTCGAGCGCATGGAATAAACCCATGCGTACGCGTGTTTGCCATTCGATAGCTGAAATTCGACGCGTGCAGGCCACCATGAATCCAATCGACTCCCACCCCGATGCGCCGCTTTCCGAAGCGGACATTCAGGCGTACGCCGACGGCACACTGACACCGGAACGCGCCACATACCTGAGGGACTATCTGGGGAAGGATCCGGAGGAAGCGCGCCGGGTGGCGTTCTACGGCAGACTGAATGCGCAGATTCAGCAGGCCTTTCAAACAACCGACGAACCGGTAACGAACCGCGCTGCAGGCTGGCGCGGCTCACTCCGCCGGCTGACGACTGCGATGCGCGACAGCAAGGCCGTGAAGACGATAGCGGTGCTCGTTCTGGTACTGGCATCCGCGAGCGGTTGGCTCGCCGCGACCCAGGTATCCGCTCAGGCGCTCGACAACGCCGCCGTGATGGCGCTGGCGGAATCCGCCGCCGGGCAGGTTTCCGCTGCGTTACCGACGCGAACCAGTGCGTCGGCGCCCGAGCTCGCAGCGGTCGGTTTGCGGCTCGTCGACGAAAGAACCTTGGCGCTCGGGGTGTTCCAGCGGGCCAGCGAATTCGTCTATCTGAATGCGGACAGCCGGCCCGTGGTGTTGATTTCCACCCTGGCGCTGCTGACGCCGTCGCAACCGCAATGGGCCGCGCGCCGGATCGGCGATATCCGCCTGCTGACCTGGACCGCGCAGCGGCAGCGTTTCGTGGTCGCCGGCGACGCCCGCACCCACGGCCTGATGCGCGCCGCCGACGTGATGACGATGCGATGACCCCGGCAGATGCTCCACAGCCGCTTAACCAGCAAGGGAATAAAATGCGCCCACGCGTGTTTGCACCTGAAATGCGCGTGGTGACTCAACCGATGGCCGCCCACCCGGCGCCCGCCGAGAAGCCCAACGATTGGGATGAAAAATGGATGTCCGTGACGAGTTGATGGAGCATGTGCCGCGCTTGCGGCGCTATGCGCGAGCGTTGATCAACAACCGGGATCTGGCCGACGATCTGGTGCAGGACACCCTCGAACGCGCGCTTGGCCGCACCGGCCTGTTCCAGCAAGGCACCGATCTGCGCGCGTGGTTATTCACGATCATGCATAACGTGTTCGCCAATCAGGCGCGCAAGGCTTCAGTGCGCGCCGTGCATGTCCCGGTCGACGATGAAAGCGTCCATGAAAGCGAATTCGCCGTGCCATCCGATCAGACCCGCTCGCTGGAAATGCGCGACCTCGACTATGCGTTGCAGCGCCTGCCCATGGAGCAGCGCGAAGTCGTGCTGCTGGTCGGCCTCGAAGAAATGAGCTACGCCGACGTGGCGCTCGCGCTGAACATTCCGATCGGCACGGTAATGTCGCGGCTTTCGCGCGGGCGTGAGCGGCTTCGGGCGTTGATGGCGGGCACGCAGCCCGGTGCGAAATTACAGGTGGTGCGATGAGCGACCAACACATGCCGATCGGCGAAGAAGACCTTCACGCGTACGTGGACGGCACGCTGTCCGATGAGCGCCGCGTCGAGGTGGAGCGCGCGCTCGAACAGAGTCCCGAGTTGGCCGCGCGCGTCAGCGATTATTTCTCGCTGAATAACATGTTCCATGAACGCTATGACCGCGTGCTGAGCGAGCCTGTGCCCAAGCGCCTGCAAGCGCCTTCGGCCCATGGGCGCCGCTGGCGCATCGCCGCCAACTGGCCGCAGTTCGCCGGCATGGCCGCGGCTTTGGTGCTGGGAATCGGCATTGGCGTGGGCACGCATATGGGACAGGACGTCATGACGCCGCTCGCCAGTCACTCGGACACGCGCACCGTCAGTGCGGACGGCGCCGAAGGATTCGCGCGGCAAGCCGCGCTGGCGCATGTGGTCTACATGCCCGCCATCGAGCGGCCAGCCGATCTCGGCGCCGATCACGAACAGGATTTCGTGCAGTGGCTGTCCGACCGGCTGGGCACGAACGTGCATCCGCCGATGCTCTCGAAGAGCGGTTTCAACCTGTCGGGTGGCCGTCTGTTGCCAGGCGCAGATGGACCGACCGCGCAATTCATGTACCGCGGCCCGAACGGTGAGCGCGTGACGCTGTGCATCTCGCGCCGTCAGGTGAATGCGAACACCACCGCGTTCAAGCTGTATCAGGACGGGCCGGTGAACGTGTTCTACTGGGTGGACGGCGATTTCGGTTACGCGGTGTCAGGCGGTATCGACCGCAAGGTGCTGCTGCAACTGTCGCATGACGTGTATTCGCAGTTGACCGGCGCGGCGCCGGGCTGATTCGCTGCTGCGCGTCAGCTTCCGGAGTCGCGGCCGCGATCGAGCGACGCCGCGCGCATCGCGTCGCTCGGGTTCGTGAAGAACTGCTGGCGCAATTGCGCGATCTGCGCGTCACGCTGTTGCGGCGGCAAATCCTGTTTGTCGATTTGAGCGCGCTGGCTTGCATAGTCCGCATAGCGGGCCTGCCAGGCGTCGTCGGCTCGCTGCATCTGCACGACGCGCTCCGCCGCTTCAGGGCCGAGCGTCTGCGTGATCTGCGCGCGTAACGTATCAAGTGAGGTGCTCTGCGTTTGTGCCTGCTTCTGCGCCTGCGTTTGTGCCTGACTGATTGCGTCGATCGATGCCTGCTGTTGCCGAAGACGCTCACGCGCCGCGCGCGTTTCCGGCGGCAATGCTGCATCTAGCGCGGCAAGACGCGCGGCTTTCTGCGCGTCGCTCAACGATGTATCGGCCGCGATACGCAGGCGCGCCAGATCGGCGTGTTGCTGGTGCGATTGCCCGCCGAAGAACGGCTCGTTCCAGTCGCCCATCAACCGGGTGCCCAATGCATCGCGCTGATCGAGCGCGAGTTGCAGCGCGTCCAGATCCATCTTTGCGCCGCTTTGCTTCGGCGCTTGCGGCAACTGCGCGAGTGCGGTGTTATAGGCGTTGTAGCGCTGCCAGACGGCCAACGCTTCGTCGGCGGCCGGCGTGCCGTCGAGTTGCGCGGCAATCTGGCGGCGCACTAACGCGTCGAGCCTGGCTGCCGGGACTTCGTTTTGCGTCGTCAGAAAGTAGTCGAAGAAATCGCGAACCACGCGGGCGTGGGTCAGATGACCTCGGCCATCGGTCGACAGAGGCGGCGGCGTTGAACCTTCCAGCGAAGCGGGTAACGCGCCGATCGTTGACGCGCTGGCGGCCGGGTCGGCGCTCGATACACGCGCCGATTGCGCGGAACTCGCCGCATTGACCACATGCGCAGCGGACGCATGATGCCCGGACCGCGCGCCGCCCAACCACAACGCCGCGCCAGCCGTCAGCGCGCCCACCGCCACAAAAGCCAGCCACCGGCTGCGTGTACTGCCCTGCTGCTCGTCGAGCCGGCGCATCCGCTCAAACGCCCTGCGTCTTCAGCCGGTTCGCCTGCGTGCGGATCACGGCGACCGGGTCCGCCGCATTCGCGCCGCGCACGCCGAGCAACTGGTTGATCTCGTCCAGATGGTTCCACTTGTAGCTGGTGCCGAGCACCTTGCCATAGAGCGCGCTGCACACGGAGACCAAGCCGTCGTTCTGCCCTGACTGGCGGCTCACCATGACGGCGCCGGTGCCATACAGTACGAGCGTCGAGGCATCGAGGAGATTGGCGGCATCGATCGGTGCGACGCTTGTATCGGTGGCGACTTGAATGCCGAGCACCGAGGTTGGCTGAATGGCGCTGCCCGCCCATGAGTACAACAGGTGCGTGTTGCCGTTGACGGTCTCGGTTGCCGCGCCCGTTTGACACGAACCGGGTGCGCCGAGCCCCGCGCTCGGATAGCGCGTGTCGTATGCCGAGGCGTTCGCCGTGGTCAGCGTTTGGAGCGCCGCCACCGCGTCCTGATTCGTGTTGTGCGTGCTACTCGTCAGGATGCCGAATATATTTGCAAACGCCCCGATGATCGGTGTCGACAAACCGGTCGGATCTTTCTGCAGCGCGTCCTGCGCGAAATCGGCGAACGCCGAGCCGCGATGCGGCGTGCCGATGGTCGTCACGGAGGCGACCAGTTCAGGCGCTACCGCCGCAACGTAGCGCGACGTCAAACCACCCTGGCTATGCCCGATCAGGTTGACCTTCTGCGCGCCGGTTGCGGCGAGCACCTGCTTCACATAAGCGAGCAGTTGTTCGCCACGGCCGTTGGGGCCGTCGTCGCTCTGGAAGCCCGACAGGTTCGCCACATACACCGTCGCACCATGCTGCTGGAGATCCGGCTGGATGCCGTACCAGTAGTCGAGCACGCCGAGGTATTTGTCGGTGCCGGTGAGGCCGTGCACGAGGATGATCGGATAACGGGTTGCCGCGTAGTCGTCGGTGCTGGTGCTTGAAGTGGCGGCGACCGCGCGATCGATGCCGGCCGGCGTCGCGAGTGTCAGAAGAACGGCGAGCGGCGCTTGAGTGAGTGCAGCAGCGATTGTCCAGGCGACGATGCGAGAACCCTTCGATTTCGGCATAGGACGGCCTCCGGTTGCGAAGTCCGCATTTAGCTATGGAAATCGGTTGAGGGCAATAGAGCGGGAACTCCAAATTGATTATGCTGCGGTGCGGGTTGAATGGCGGGTTGAATGTTTATCGGGGTGTTGCGATGCGGCGGGCATGCAGCGAATTCAGTTCGATGATGCTGCCTGCATCCGGGTTTGACTTGACGATCTCGCGCGGCGTAACCCCCAGCAACCGATTCATCCAATGCGCCATATGGCTCTGGTGCGCAAAGCCCGTATCGAGCGCGATCTGACTCGCGCTCAGCTTGCCTTCCAGCAAGAGCGTTTTCGCCCGTTCGACACGTCGTTGCACCACGTACTGATGCACCGGCATGCCAAGCGTTTCGCGAAACAGCACCTTGAAATGCGGCACGCTCAACGCTGCATGCCCGGCCAGTTCGGTGAGCGTAAGACGCTGATCCAGATGCGCTTCAATGAAATCGATTACGCGCGCGGCCATTTTCGGCGCGAGCACGCGGCGCTTGTTGTCGAGCATCGGCGCGCCGCCGACCAGACGCACGATCATCGCCGTGCACAGGCTCTCCGCGTAGAGCGGATCGGACGCATCGTCGGCTTCGAGCTCGGCGCGTAAAGCCCACGCGAGATGCTGAAAGCGCGGGTCGCGCATCTGAAACTGCGGACGAAGCCGTGTTTCGCTCGACTTCAGCTCCAGTTGTTCGACGGTCCTGCGCGCGAAGTCTTCGGCGATCCACACGCTGAAAATCGTGCAAGCGGATTCATCGCTCCACTGCCCGTCGAGCCCCGCGGGAACCACATCGGCGTCGCCATGCGCCTGAATCCGCGAGTAGCGACGTTCGTTGCACATGCAAAGCGCACGGACCGGCGCGCCGACATGCACGCCCACACGATGATGCTTGAGCGCCGGAATCCGGTGCAGACCGGCGGCCACGCTAACCAGTTCCGCGCCAAAGCCCCGCCAGCCGAGCGCCTTGCTGGAACGCAAGGCGATGCGGGAGCCACTGTGCGGCTGCGGCATGGGTATCACAGCATTCATTGCGTTCCCTCGTAGATGGCGGCCAATGTAGCTGCATTGTGCGGTGTTTTACGCCGTTTCGCCTAGCTTGCCCTCAATCTTGCCCCTGTGCTCAATCGCGTGCCGCGACGCCGCATAAAAACCAGTCATCCGAATCTGCGCACCACGATCCTTGCCCGCGCGTTTCCTGATTCGCGCGTCCCTATGATGACAGCACCCCAGGTCCACAAGGAGTCCACCGTGTTGGTGATTTTTGGAGCAGCAGGCAATGTAGGTCGAGTGAGCGCAGCGGCATTGCGCCGGGCAGGCCGCGAGGTACGCGCGGTGGTGCGCAATGAGCGGCAAGGCGAACTGCTGGCGGAAATCGGTTGCGAGATTGCTCTCGCCGATCTGCTCGATCCGCCATCGGTTGCTCGGGCTATCGAGGGCGCGTACGCGGTGCAGATGCTGTGTCCCGTGCCGCATGCGGACGCCGATCCCGCCGCCACGATGCGCCGCATGATCGACGTGGGCGCCGCCGCATTGCGCGCCAACCCGCCGCAACGCGTACTCGCACTGTCCGACTATGGCGCGGAGCACGCAAACGGCACCGGCATCACGACGTTGTTTCACTACCTCGAAGCGCAACTCAAACCCGTCGACAGTCAGTTGATCTTTTTACGCGCCGCCGAACATATGCAGAACTGGGCTCGCGTGTTGCCGATCGCGCTCGCGAAGGGTGTGCTGCCGAGCCTGCATCATCCGTTGAGCAAGCTGTTTCCGACGGTCGCCGCACAGGACGTCGGACTGCTCGCCGCCGAACTGCTGCTCGACGACCGGCTGGCCAACGTATCGCCACGCGTGGTCAGCATTGAAGGCGCGGCGCGCGTCAGTGCGTTCGACGTTGCGCGCACATTCGGCGCGTTGGCTCACCGTGAGATCGTCGCGCACGCCATGCCGCGCGGCGAATGGGCCGCCATGCTCCAGGGCGCCGGACTCGGCGCGAACTACGCGCGCCTGATCACCGATCTGTACGACGCGCACAACGCCGGCCGCATCGATGTCGAAACGGAAGTCAGCGAACGGCGCTTCGGCGCCACGGCCCTCGCGGACGTGTTCGCTTCGATCCTGCCGCGGGTCGAAGCGGTTGCGGCGACTCGCTGAACGCACACGTGATAGGAGAAACAGCATGCACACCTGCCCTCTGCTACGCCTGTCGATGGAATCGCGGAGCGCGGCGGCGAAGCCACGCGTCGATGCGCGCATAAGAGATAGCACCCGCCGCTGGCTGGCGATGCTGCTGGTCAGTGTCGCGGGACTGCTCGGCTGGCGCGCGCTTCGGAACGCGCTCGATGCGATTCCCGATAGCAACGACGACTTCGGTCTGTTTTAAGTTGTCGTGACGCGAAGCGAATTGAAGTGCGCCTGGAAACTGTCTGAATGTCTAAATCGACGCTGCAACGCCGGTCGCCATTTGCAAAAATGGCGGCCGGTGCGTTTGCGTCACTTACTCGTTCTCGTCGAAGTAATGCCCGAACTTCAACTGCTTGGTGCGGATATAGCGCTCGTTTTCCTCGCGCATCGGAATCGCCAGCGCGACCCGCTCGCACACCGGGATGCCGTGCTTCGACAGCGTGTCGAACTTCTCCGGATTGTTGCTCATCAAGCGCACTGACGTGACCTTCAGCGTGCGCAAAATGCCTGCCGCCGAATCGTATTCGCGCGAGTCGTCGGGCAAGCCGAGATCGAGATTGGCCTCGACGGTGTCGCGGCCCTGCTCCTGCAGCGCGTACGCGCGAATCTTGTTCGACAGGCCGATGCCGCGCCCTTCGTGGCCGCGCAGATACAGCAGCACGCCGCAGCCTTCGGCCGCGATATAGCGCAGCGCCAGATCGAGCTGCTCACCGCAATCGCAGCGATACGAGCCGAGCACGTCGCCCGTCAGGCATTCGGAATGCAGGCGCGTCAACACGGACGACTGGTTCCCGACATCGCCCATCACGAGCGCGAGATGTTCGGCACCGCTTTCGACCACGCGGAACACGTAGGAGGTGAACGTGCCGTAGCGCGTGGGGAGCGTGGCGGTGGCGTCGAGGACGACGCACTCGCCGCTGATTTCGCCGTCTGCTGCTTGCGACGGATCGTGAGACGTGAGCATGGCGTTGGACAATGGTGCTGACATGAACCCGATAAAACCGGGGATAAGGTATGGACTGGGAGTTTACCGCTAATCGGCTCGCCGCACCTGTAAGTCCATACGCCGCGCACGGAACCGGTGCGCGCGCTGCACTGATACCTCACATAGACGCGCCGCGCGCCCCAGGTATTCCCGATGTACCGAGTGACGCGTCGAGCCTATACTGGAATCGCCTGTCCCTCACGACAGCACGCCGCGCCGGTGTGCTGCACTGCGAAACGGAGCCGCTCCATGACAAGCGTTGCACAACTTCTTAAAACGAAACCGAACAACACCATCGTCTATACGGTCGGGGCCTCGGATTCTGTCTACGAGGCGATCAAGCTGATGGCCGAAAAAGGCATCGGCGCGCTGGTCGTGACGGACGGCGACAGCATCGCCGGCATCATCACGGAGCGCGACTACGCGCGCAAAGTCGTGCTGATGGACCGTTCGTCCAAAGACACGCCGGTGCGCGACATCATGAGCAAAGCGGTGCGCTTCGTACGCCCCGACCAGACCACCGAAGACTGTATGGCGTTGATGACCGAACGCCGTATGCGCCACTTGCCGGTGATCGACAACGATCGACTGGTCGGCATGGTGTCGATCGGCGACCTGGTGAAGAACATCATCGCTGAACAGCAGTTCACCATTCAGCAACTCGAGTTCTATATCCACGGCGAACGGCCCTGACGTCCACCGCGAGCCGCTGGAAAAGACGCAGCGAAGGCACAAAAAAAGCCCAATCCTTGAAAAAGGTTGGGCGAAGCTACCTTGCGGCAGCGGAGGTTCCTTGAATTGTGGAGCGCGCCGTATGCGGCGCGCATGTTTCTCGCTACTTCAATTTTAGTTACCGAAATAAACCGACTTCGAACCAGCCGACAGTTGGGCTGCCGCGCCCGACTGCGACGAACCGCTCATCGGCGCACCGTAACCGCTGGTATCGGCGACCGGTTCCTGCGTTTGCGCGACTGCCGGGTTTTGCGCCTGAACGCGACGCTCGGCGGCCTGGATGTCGGCCGGATAGTTCGTGTCGTTAGTGAGGGCGGGGTTGTAGCCGGCCTGTTCCAGTTGGATCAATTCACTGCGCACTTGTGCGCGGGTCACGGGTTGCTGGCTCGATTGAGCGAACGAAGCGACCGGTGCTGCGAGAACCACTGCAATGGCGACTGCCTTGATGAGCGACTTCATGATCACTTACCTCCAGACTTGGTTTTTTGCTTCGCTCGACACACCATGTGAGAAGCGAGTAAGTGCAGTCTAGTCACCAGGTCTCCGAGGGAAAACCCTTAATTCCGAGATACATAATTGTTCAAATCGCAAAAATGCGTCAAAACTTCCCGTTCGCCAGTCGTGGAGCCGTCGCTTTACCGTAATAATTGTCGGGATCGTAACCCTTTGCATCTGATGTTTCGAAAACCCGCTCGTGCTGAGTGTGTTTTGCCGCGACGCGCGCTGCCGGCAGTCAAATTTTCGCGGTCGTGGAATCGGTGGAACGCGGCGCCTGCAGCAGCTTTCTCGGTCCACTGACGAACACGCTGCCCGGCGCGAAAAACCGCAGCGGCCGATGCATCTCGCGCGACAAGCCGATGCGCGTCGTCACCCCAACCGGCATCTCGTCCGTCTCGATCACGCCGATCCACAGGCCGCGTCCCTTGCAAAGATCGCGGCCGTCGAATGCCTGTCCGATGCCCAGCGCCGTGGTCAGCCGGCCTGGACCACGCGCCAGATCCCGCAGCGGCACGCCGGGCCGCCGCGTCTCCATCAGGGGCAGTCCTTCGAGCGGCTCGATCGCGCGAAACAGAATCCCCGCGCCGACCTCCTCCGCTTCGGCAGACATGTTGAGCATGTACGAAAGTCCGTAGGTCAATCGCACGTAGGCATGCCCGCGCGCGAGAAACATCGAGCCGTTATACGAACGGCGGCCGGAAAACGCGTGGCTGGTCGAATCGCCGACCGGATAAGCCTCGGTCTCGACGATCCGTCCACTGACGCGGCCTTCCGGCAGATCGTGCACGAGGTACTTGCCGACCATGAAGCGCGCCAGCTCGACCGTATCGAGCGGCAAATCGTCACGAAACAATGGAATGATGGGGAGCGGCGGATTAGGCATGCGGTTCGGCCTTGTTTGGAGCGCGCCGTGGAAGCGCGGTAAGCGATGGCGCGCCATCGGCCTGTTTTCATCGGCCGATTCGTTGTACCAAAACCTCATTTCGGTACAGCGGCGCATTCACCATGGCACTAATTGGAGTATCGTGTCTTTCCGGTCGTCAGCACAGCCTCTGCCGGCATGCGTGAGCGCCGGCCCGCTTGATCAGCAGACAGATTGCAAGAAATCGCACGACCCGCAGCACTGTTCCATTCAGTTTCGATCCCGAAGTACCCGCTGGTGTAGTACCCCGGCCCCATCCAGGGGCCGTCGTATTTATGACAACAGGAGAAAGTCGAATGAAAGCATTCACCGGAATCAAGATGGTCGGCGGCGCTCTGATCGTTCTGGCGTCGCTCAATGCGTATGCGCAAAGCAGCGATGCAGCAGCTGCTCCCGCAGCTGCGTCGTCGGCAACCTCCACGAAGGCGGCCAAGGCAGCCAACCGCGCGCTGGGACGTAAAGTGCGCAGCACGCTGTCGAAGACGAAGGGCCTGAGCGTGGCCAACATCGTGGTGCGCGCACGCGGCGGCGCGGTGACGTTGGAAGGCACCGTGCCCGAACAGGCGCAAGTCGATGTGGCGACTCAGGCGGCGCAAGGCGTGGCCGGCGTGACGTCGGTGAAGAACGCGCTGACGATCCGTCCGATCGGACAGTAAGCCCGAAGCAGTCTGCTGTAGTGCTATACCCGGGCGCAATGCTTCTTTACGGGGCGTTGCGTCCGATTCGATTCTTGCGGTTCCTCCAGTGCGGCAAGCACCTCGACCGTTCAGCGCCGCTGGCATTCCGGCCGGCGAAACTGCACGGCAGTTTTCCGCGCAATCCCGCGGATCCCATCCTTGAACACAGAACAGGCGCCGGTCGCCGTAGAGCGGTCGAATCCGCGCCGTCGCGATACAACGCACAACTGGCAAACGCGCGGCCAGAACGAATTATCCTTTATAATTTAATGTGTTAGGGCATTTTATTGAGACGATGGATCAGCATTGTCGCCCGCCTGAAGCCTGGTTGCGCCTGAAGCCTGGTTGCCACTCGTTGGCGCCTGCCGCGCCAGTCAAATACAAGCATTAGAAAGGAAACCCCGAATGACCACGCCCGCCACTGTTTTGCCCCGCTGGACCATTGCCGCGCCATTCGTCGCATGGATCGTGCTGGGCGTGGCGTACGCCATGCCGGGCCACGCGGTGCTGCTCGCGCTGGTCGGCGCAGCGCTGTGCGCCGCGGTCTTCACGGCGGTGCATCATGCGGAAGTCGTCGCGCATCGGGTCGGCGAGCCTTTCGGCACGCTGGTGCTGGCGGTGGCCGTCACGGTGATCGAGGTCGCGCTGATTGTCTCGGTGATGCTGTCGGCCGGCCCGGAAAAGGCCGGTCTCGCGCGCGACACGGTATTCGCGGCGGTAATGATCGTCTGCAATGGGATCGTGGGCATCTGTTTGCTGGTGGGCGGCATCCGGCATCGCGAACAGGACTTTCAGATTCGTGGCGCAAACGCGGCGCTGGCGGTGCTCGCGTCGTTGTCGGTGCTGACCATGGTGATGCCGAATTACACGACCACCAGCGTCGGCCCGGTGCTGTCGTCGTCGCAACTGGCGTTCGCGGGCGTTTCGTCGCTGGTGCTGTACGGCGTGTTCGTGTTCGTGCAGACCGTGCGGCATCGCGACTATTTCCTCGCCGACGTGCCCGATGAAAACGTCCATGCCGCGCCGCCGAGTATCGGCGTCGCCATGGCGAGCGGCGGCTTGTTAATGGTGTGCCTGGTTGCCGTCGTGTTGCTGGCGAAGGTGTTGTCGCCGGTCGTCGAAACCGCGGTAAAGGACGCTGGCGCGCCGCCGGCGGTGGTCGGGATCGTGATTGCGGCGCTCGTACTGCTGCCCGAAGGTCTCGCCGCGGTGCGCGCAGCGCGCGCGGACCGCTTGCAGAACAGCCTGAATCTCGCGCTCGGTTCGGCGCTCGCCAGTATCGGGCTGACCATTCCGACCGTTGCCGTGGTGTTTTTGTGGACCGGTCAGCCGCTTGTACTGGGTATCGACGGCAAGGAAACCGTGCTGCTGATACTCACGCTGCTGGTCGGCACGCTCACGCTCGGCACCGGCCGCACCACGATTCTGCAAGGCACGGTGCATCTGTCGCTGTTCGCGGCTTATCTGTTTCTGTCGTTCGCGCCGTGACGGCGCGTCATGCACGACATGCACGACGTGAAGGTCCTGGCTCGGGACCTTACTCTTCCCAATGCGCCGCGATCCAGTCGCGAAACAGATTCAGCTTCTGCTGATGCGCGACCGAGTCGGGATAGACGAAGTAATAGCGCCAACCGGTCTTGAGCACCGTATCGAATGGCCGCACCAGACGCTTGGCCGCCACATCGTCGTCGATCAGCGCAAGATCGCTGATGGCGACGCCGAAGCCCTGTAACGCGGCGTTGGTCGCCATATCGAGCGTGTCGAAGCTCGGGCCATGCTCGGCGTCGATCGCGTGCGGGTTCGCGGCACCCAGTTCAGTCACCTTGGCGAGCCACATCTTCCAGTCGCGGTGATCGCGCGTCGGATGCAGCAGCGTGTGGCGCGCCAGATCCGCGACCTGATCCAGCGGCTTGTCTTTCAGCAGATCGGGCGCGCACACCGGCGTCAAACGCTCCTCGAACAACGGCACCGTCCGCACGTCCACCCCCGGCGACGATCCATAGATGATCGCCGCGTCGAACGGCTCGAGCTGGAAATCGACGTCGTGCTGCCAGGTGGTGGTGATCTGTACATGCAGATCGGGATACTCGGCCTGGAAGCGCATGATCTTCGGCAGCATCCAGCGCATCACGCAGGTCGGGACTTTCAGCGCGAGATCGGTGCGCTGGCGCGTGAGGCGCAGCGAAATCTCCTCGATGCGCGCGAAGCTCTCTTTCACCGCCGGCAGCAGCAATTCGCCTTCGGCGGTCAGCGTCAAACCCTTCGCATGGCGCTTGAAGAGCGGAAACTTGTAGTAGTCCTCGAGCGCGATGATCTGCCGACTGACCGCGCCTTGCGTCAGACACAGATGGTCGGCGGCGCGCGTAAAGCTGCGGTGCCGCGCGACGGTTTCGAAAATCTGCAGCGCATTGAGCGGCGGAAGACGTCGCATCGAAG
Organism: Paraburkholderia sp. FW306-02-B; assembly: GCF_058782725.1. Classification (NCBI taxonomy): domain Bacteria; kingdom Pseudomonadati; phylum Pseudomonadota; class Betaproteobacteria; order Burkholderiales; family Burkholderiaceae; genus Paraburkholderia; species Paraburkholderia sp. FW306-02-B. Next base: position 1,917,649 of record NZ_JBYSXZ010000002.1, on the reverse strand, counting down.
TAGTCCAGGATCAGAAAAAGTCATTGCGCGGACGAGCAACGCCGAATGCCGCTACGCCCGTTGAGCCTCCAAGCATACGCGATTCGAAACTCCCACACGAGATACGCGCCAGTCCAGGCGCATGCATTCCGCTCATGGCGCGACCATGAATTGCGATCCGCTCACGGTGTCTTGCACCGACTCTGGGCAAAGGTCCTCGGCTGCCGCACCAGAACCGAGCTTTCCTCATACCTCGGCAGGCGTCCGGTCGCGGAAAAATCATGGACGTTAACCCGCATACGCCAGTGCATCGGCGTTCCCGCTGCGTCGAGCGAACCCGCTGCAAGCAGCGTGCAACGGCTTGCGCATGAGATTACGTCATGGCCGCCATGCGCATATTTCGTTTGTTGGAGGATTTTGGCAAACCTAGAGTGCATCCACACGCAACGCTTGCGCAATGCGTGAAGGACATCGCAAACGGGCAACCGGGCAGTACAGCGGCAGCGGTCGCGGCGAGTATCGACAGGCAACAGGCGTTCAACACGGGAGACCGCCATGCAAGAGATTAAACGGGGTAGAAGGCAGGCCATCAAGACGATTGGTGCAGCGCTCGCGGCGTCCGCGTTGCCGATGCCGTTCGTCAATCTGAAAGCACAGGAACACAACTTCTCCGGCAAGACGCTGCGTCTTCTGACCTGGTCGGACGACACCGGCGCCGCCGCGCTGCGCAACATCGCCGCGACCTTCACGGCGAAGACCGGCGCCAAGGTGATCGCCGATCGCGCCGACGGTACCTCCGGCATGGTCGCCAAGGTCAAGGCCGCGGGCGAGCGCCCCACGTACGACGTCATCACGCTGGCCGGCGTCGGCGCGGCAGGTCTCGGCGACGCCGGTCTGCTGATGAAGCCCGATCTCGACAAGCTGCCGAACCTGAAGGACGTCGCGCCGCAATATCGCACGGGTGCGAACGGTTTCGGCGTCGGCTATCTGCTGTGGTCGGACGGCCTGATCTACAGCACGTCGACCGTCAAGACAGCCCCGTCTTCGTATGAAGCGCTGTGGGATCCGAAATACGCGGGACGCGTGTTCCTGCCGCCGCCGGAATGGGCTGAAGCCGTGGACCTCGCGATCATCGCCGCGAAGATGAACGGCGGCTCGCAGCAGAACATCGAGCCGGGTTTCAAGAAACTGATGCAACTGAAAGACCGCGTGATGACGCTCGGCGAGAACCCGAACCAGGTGGCCGATCTGTTCCGCACCGGTTCGCTGGATATCGGCGGCATCTATTCGCCGGCCTTCTTCCCCGATCAGATCCGCAAGCCCGAGTACAAGATGGGCGTGACCTACGGCATGAAGGAAGGCTTCGCCACGCAGTTGATGTTCACGGTGATCCCGAAGTCGCATCCGGGCGACATCGACCTGATCCACGCATTTATCAACCATTCGCTCGACGCCGGCGTGCAAGGCCGCATGGCTGCCGACGTGCTGAACGGCCCGGTCAACTCGAAAGCGGTGATTCCCGCCGAGAGCCGCGCGTTCGTGCCGAGCCCGCAGCAGATCGCCGAGAAAGCCGTGTTGCATGACGACAAGGCGCTCGCCGTCGTGCAGCCGGCGTGGATCAAGCGCTACACCGAAATTTTCTCGGCATGAGCACGATGCTCGCGCGCTTGTCGCGGCGTGCTTCAGCAGTGTCGGACGTACCTTCGGGAACCGCGTCGGGCTCGCCTCGCGAGCCCGCGTTCGACGCGCGGGAAACCGCGCTGGCGAAAGCGCGCCCCTGGCTGCTACTCGCGCCGATCCTGCTGTTTCTCGCCGTGCTCGGCGCGGCGGCGCTGGTCGTGCTGCGCATGAGCTTCGGCACGCAAGGCGGCGAATGGCGCGGCTTCACGCTGCAAAACTACGCTGACCTGCTCGACGGCTACTTCCTGAAGTCGTTGTGGCTGACGTTGAAGCTCGCGTTTCAGAGCATGATTTGCGCGGTCTTGCTGGCGATTCCCGTCGCATTGGCGATGGCGCGCACCGAGTCGCGGCTAGCGCGGCGCCTGCTGCTGGCCGGCGTGCTGCTGCCGCTGCTCGTCAATCTGCTGCTGCAAGGCTACGGCTGGTTGATCATTCTGGGGCCGGCCGGTTTGCTCAATCACGCGCTGCTCGCAAGCGGCCTCGTCGAGCGGCCGGTGATGTGGCTGTATCGCGAGCATGGCGTGTTGCTCGGCCTGATTCAGACGGCGTTTCCGCTCGCCGTGCTGCCGTTGTCGAGTGCGATGCGCGCGGTGTCGCGCTCGTATGAAGAAGCTGCGGCCACGCTCGGCGCGACGCGCTGGCAAACCTTGCGTCACGTATTGCTGCCGCTGGCGATGCCCGGTTTGGTATCCGGCGCGCTGCTGGTGTTCGCGTACAACGCCAGCGCGTTCGCCGTGCCGCTGTTGCTAGGCGGACGCCGCGTGCCGATGCTCGCCGTGCTGGTGCACGACCAGGTGGCACCGTTGCTCAATTGGCCCGCGGCATCCGCGTCGGGCGTCGTGTTGATGGTCGCGACGCTTACAGTGATGGCGCTTTCGCAGCGCCTCGTGCGCCGTACGCAACGTCTCGCCGAGGAGCCTCACGCATGAGCATGCCAATTCAAACTGCGCGCCTGCCGCGTTTGCGGACGAGTTTGCCGGCCACCATGCCCGGCCAGCTCGGCAAAGCCGCGGCGCTGCTCGCCGCGATCGTGCTGTTTCTCGCCGCGCTGCCGATCCTGACGATGATCACGATGTCGTTCAGCGCCGCCGACACGCTCGAATTCCCGCCCCACGCGTACGGCCTGCATTGGTATCGCGCGGCCTGGCACAGCTTCGTGTCGCCGGACGCGAGCGACTCGCTCTCGATGGGCGCCGCGCTGAGCACGAGCCTGATCGTCGCGTTATCGACGATGCTGATCGCCACGCTCGTCTCGGTGCCCGCCGCCTACGCATTGAGCCGCTACCGCTTTCGCGGCAAACCCGCGGTCGAACAACTGGTGGCATTGCCGCTCGTCTATCCGCTGGTGATGCTCGGCTTGTCGCTGCTGCTCGTGTTCAATGTGTTGCCGATCGAACTCGGCGTGTTCCGCCTGATCATCGCGCATGTGATTCTGGCGCTGCCGTTCACGGTGAAGAACTGCGCGGCGTCGGTTGCGTCGATCGGTCCGGAATTCGAAGAAGCGGCCTGCGTGATGGGCGCAAGCCCGGGCCGCGCGCTCGTCGACGTGATCCTGCCGCTGATGCGCCCCGGCATCCTCGCCGGCATGCTGTTCGCGTTCATCGTCTCGTTCAACGAGTTCACTGTCACCTTCTTCCTATACGGCATCGATACGATGACGCTGCCGGTGTGGCTCTACAGCCGCACGGTGTCGTCGCTCGATCCGACCGTGTTCTGTTTCGCGGTGTTCATCGTCGCCATCGACTTCGCGCTGATCTGGCTGCTCGAAAAGCTGATCGGCGATGAAGGCGTTGCGCTTTGACGGTCCCTACATGCTGGAGCATTCGATGACCCATCTGACCTTGCAGGCCGTGACCAAACGCTTCAACGCGGCCCATGCCGTCGACAGCGTCGATCTGAGCGTGCCCGACGGCAAGCTGGTGTGCTTTCTCGGACCGTCAGGTTGCGGCAAGACGACCTTGCTGCGGATGATCGCCGGCCTGGAAACGCCGAGCTCGGGCAGCATCGATTTCGCCGGCCGCGACATCACGCGCTTACCGGCCAACCAGCGCGACTTCGGCATGGTGTTCCAGTCGCTCGCGCTGTTCCCGCATATGACGGTGGCGCAAAACGTCGCGTATCCGCTCAAGCTGCGCAAGACGGCGAAGGATGCGCAGGCGCAGCGCGTGGCTGAACTGCTGGCGTTGATCCAGTTGCCGCACATGGCGAACCGGCCGGTCACGCAACTCTCCGGCGGCCAGCGGCAGCGCGTGGCGATCGCGCGCGCGATCGCGTCGCAACCGAAACTGCTTTTGCTCGACGAACCGCTGTCCGCACTCGACGCCAAGCTGCGCGAAGCGATGCAGGTCGAAATCCGCCTGCTGCAACAGCGCCTGGGCATCACGACGATCATGGTCACCCACGACCAGCGCGAAGCGATGACGATGGCCGACGAGATCGTGGTGATGGAAAAAGGCCACATTGCTCAGGTCGGCAAACCGCTCGATATCTACCGCGACCCGGTGAGCGAATTCGTCGCCGACTTTATCGGTCTCGGCAATATCCTGCCGGTCACTTACGACGGTGCGGGCGGCGTGAATCTGCCGGGCGGCCGGCGCATTGCGGTCGCGCAACCGGCACGCGTGCCGGAATCGAACAGCGATATCCGTCTGCTGATCCGGCCGGAAGACGTGTGCGTCAAATCAGCGTCCGCCGATGCGAGCCCGAACCGCCTTGCGGGAACGGTCACGTTTATCCGCGACGTCGGTGCCTCGCTCGAAGCGACCATCGACTGCGCCGGCTTCACGCTGACCGCCGCGACCACGCCACGCGAGACGCCGGGGCTCACGCTCGGCATGCCGGTGCTCGCAGAATTGCCACCGCATGCGTGCAAACTGATCGCCGCCCGCGCGGCTCATTGAAACCCATTCCAATACCGACGTTTTCGACAGAGGAAAGACCATGAACCAGCCCCAAGTTGCTCGATCGAACGCGCGCCGCGTGTTCGCCACCCTGGCCGCGACGTTGGCCTTCACCGGCTTCGGCGCACTGTGCGCATTCCCGTCGGCCGCGAACGCGGATGCACTCGACACGATCGCCAGCTCCGGCACGGTACGCATCGGCGTGTTCGAGGATTACCCGCCGTTCGGCTCGATCGGCCCGGACATGAAGCCGATGGGCTACGACATCGACGTCGCCAACCTGATCGGCAAGACGCTCAACGCGAAGGTCGAACTCGTCCAGGTGACGGGCGACAACCGCATGGCCTACCTCGCCGACCACAAGGCGGACATGCTGCTGTCGGTCGGCCAGACACCGGAACGTGAAAAGGTGATCGACTTCTCGCAGCCGTACGCGCCCTACTACCTCGCCGTGTTCGGCCCGAAAGCCCTGCCTGTGAAAAACGCCGCCGACCTCGCCGGCAAGTCGATTTCGGTCGCCCGCGGCACGCTGGAAGACCTGAGCGTCAGCAAGATCGCGCCGCCCAGCGCGACCATCAAACGTTTTGACGATCCGAACGGCGCAATTTCGGCGTTTCTTTCTGGTCAGGTACAGTTGATGGTGGTCGGCAACGACGTCGGCGCTACGATCCTCGCGCGTCATCCGGCGAACGATCCGGAGCAGAAGTTCTCGCTGTTCAGCTCGCCGGATCATGTCGGTCTGAACAAGAACGAGCCGCGTCTGAAGCAGAAAGTCGACGAAACGATTGCCAGGGCCCGCAAGGACGGCACGATGAACGCGATTTCGCAGAAGTGGCTGCGTACGCCGCTGCCGGCCGACCTCTGAACCTTTTTTGCGCGGACCGGCACGCCGGTCCGCGCCGGAGTTTGACCTCACGATGAGCGCCACCCCATGACCTATGCGTTCGATTTCAGCGGCTTCGGCCTCTATGCGGGGATGCTCGCGCGCGGCGTCGCCGTAACGTTGGGGCTCACGGCCGTGTCCACCCTGCTCGGCGGGCTGGTCGGCATTGCCGGCGCGAGCGTCGCGGTGGCCGGGCCGAAGTGGGCGCGCTGGGTGGTCGCGAGCTATGTCGAGCTGATCCGCAACACGCCGTTCATCGTGCAGTTGTTTTTTATCTTTTTCGGTTTGCCGAGCCTCGGCATTCATATCGACGAAGTACAGGCCGCGATTCTGGCGATGACCGTTAATCTCGGCGCCTACGCGATCGAGATCGTGCGCGCCGGCATCGATTCGATTTCGCGCGGCCAGGTGCAAGCGGCGCAGGCGCTCGGCCTGCATGGCCGCCAGGTATTTCGCTATATCGTGCTGCCGCAGGCGGTCGCCAACGTGTTTCCCGCGCTGTTGAGCCAGGTGCTGATCGTGATGCTTGGCTCAGCGGTGGTGTCGCAGATCTCGGTGCCCGATCTGACTTACGCGGCCAACTTCATCCAGTCGCGCAACTTTCGCTCGTTCGAGAGCTATCTGATCATCACCGCAACGTATCTGCTGCTGTCGATCCTGTTGCGGCAATTGTTGAACCGGTTTGGCCGCGGACTGTTCGCCGGCCGCGCAGCGAGAGGCGCCGGCAGCGCCCCGCGTAACTGGCGCACGCGCTTTGCATGGCGCGGCGCGCGCACCCTGCCGACGGAGCGTTGATCATGGTCGAATTCACACTGTGGGACATCGCCCGCAATCTGCTGCTCGCCGCCCGCTGGACGGTGCTGTTGTCGTTGATCGCATTTGTCGGCGGCGGCATCGTCGGACTGCTGCTGTTGGCAATGCGCGTTTCGCCGTTGCCGTGGCTGCGCCGCATCGTCGTGGTGTACGTCGAAGTGTTTCAGGGCACGCCGCTCCTGATGCAGCTGTTTCTTGCGTTCTTCGGGCTACCGTTGCTGGGTGTCGATGTGTCGCCCTGGGTGGCGGCAGCCGTCACGCTGACGCTTTATACGAGCGCGTATCTGGTCGACATCTGGCGCGGCTGTGTCGAAGCGGTGCCGCGCGGTCAGTGGGCGGCCGGTGCGAGTCTCGGCATGACGTTCAGTCAGCAACTGCGCTATATCGTGTGGCCGCAGGCGCTGAAAATCGCGGTTGCGCCAACGGTCGGTTTCCTCGTGCAAGTGGTGAAAAGCACCGCGCTTGCGTCGATCATCGGCTTCACCGAGTTGACCAAGACCGGCACGATGATTACCAACGCCGCGTTCCGGCCGTTTCCGATCTACGGCATGGTCGCGATGATTTACTTCGCGATGTGCTTTCCGTTGACCTGGTATGCAAGAGTGCTGGAGAAGCGGCAGAAGGTCGGGCAGCATCGGTAAGACTTATGCACCAGAAAAAGCGGCAACCGTCGTCCTGCACGGTTGCCGCTTTTTTTGCCTTTCTTTTTGCCTTCCCGGCGTGATTACCGCGCCGCTTGCGTCGACTTCCGCAGCTTCGCCACCTCGTCTGCGCTCACCGCCGGTGCACCGTTGCTCCACCCGGCGCGCACGAAGGTCAGCACGTCGGCGATCTGCTGGTCGTTGAGCACCGGTGCGTACTTCGGCATCGGATATGGCGCCGGAATACCGCCGATCACCAGATCGCCCGTGCCGTTCAACGTCACGTTGATCAGCGACGACGGATCCTTCTCCAGCAGGTTCGGATTGCCGGCCAAAGGCGCCAGCATCGGCGCGAAGCCTCGCCCATCGACGCCGTGACAGTGCATGCAATACGCCGTGTAGGCACGCGCACCGGCATTGTTCGCGGGACGGTTCAACGACACCCTGGTCGCCTGTGGATCGTACGTGTAAGGCGACGCGCCGCTGCCACCGGCCGGCGGCAACGACTTCAGATACGTCGCCATCGCGGCGATGTCGGTGTCGTTCATGGCCTGCGTGCTGTTGTTGATCACGCTGGTCATCGAACCGAACGCCGATGCATGGCGATTCGCGCCGGTCTTCAGGAACGCCGTCAGATCCTGCTCGTTCCAGCGACCGAGGCCGACGTTGTGTTCGCCGCTCAGGTTCGCGGCAAACCAGCCGTCGAGCAGGCCGCCGGTCAGGAACGCGCTGCCTGATTCATCGAGCGCCTTCTCCTGGAACGCGATGCCGCGCGGCGTATGACACGAGCCGCAGTGCCCCAGGCCCTGGATGAGGTACGCGCCGCGATTCCACGCGACATCCTTGCCCGGCTTGTCCTGATAGACACCCTTCTCCAGGAATATGAGGTTCCAGATCTTCAACGGCCAGCGCATGTTCAACGGCCATTTGATATCCGGCTCGCGGTTCGCCTGCTGCACCGGTGCGACGCCGCTCATGAAGAACGCATACAGCGCTTTCATGTCGTCGTCGTTGACCTTCGCATAGGACGGATACGGCATCGCCGGATACAGGTTGTGGCCGTCTTTCGCGACGCCTTCACGCATCGCTCTCGCAAAGTCCTCCTCGGTGTAGCTGCCGATGCCGGTAGTCTGATCCGGCGTGATGTTGGTCGTGTAGATCTGGCCCATCGGCGTGGCCATCGGCAGGCCGCCCGCGAACGGCTTGCCCTTCGGCGCCGAGTGGCAGGCAACGCAATCGCCGACTTTCGCCAGATACGCGCCGCGTTGCACCAGCGCCTGATCGGCCGCCTGCGCCGGAGCTTGCGTCAGGAACGGCAGCGCCACGCAAAGCGCCGCACCGAAACCCTTGAGTGTGTTTTTCATGTCGCGCTCCTGTCGATCGGAGTTAGCGCTTTAGCGCTTACTCCGATCCCATGCAAAGCTGTTAGGCGGTTTGCAGTTGACTACCGACGGGCAATTGCCGCAGCCGCTTGCCGGTGGCCGCATAAATCGCGTTCGCCAGAGCGGGCGCGAGCGCCGCCGTGCCCGGTTCGCCGATGCCGCCGGGCGCTTCGCCGCTCTTCACGATATGCACCTCGATGTCCGGCGTCTGATCGATGCGCAACATCCGGTAGTCGGTGAAATTGTTCTGCTCGACGCGGCCGTCCTTGATCGTGATCTCGCTATAGAGCGCCGCCGTGATGCCGAAGATGATGCCGCCCTGCACCTGCGCTTCGACCGTATTCGGATTGACCACCATCCCGCAATCGACCGCGCACACCACCCGGTTCACCGTCACCTCGCCCTTATCGACCGTGACGTCGGCGACCATCGAGAAGAAGCTGCCGAACGCATGCATCACCGAGACGCCGCGCCCCTGGCCTTTCGGCACAGCCTTGCCCCACTTCGCGGCCTGCGTCGCGGTGTTGAGGACATTCAGCGCGCGCGGCGTTTTACCAAGCAGGTCCTGACGATATTTGACCGGATCGACTTTCGCCTGCACGGCGAGCTCATCGATAAAACTCTCGACCACGAAGGTGCCGCGCGTCGGGCCCACCCCGCGCCAGAACGCTGTCGGCACCGCGTGCGGTTCCTGACGCACGTAGTCGACCAACTGGTTCGGCAAGTCGTACGGCAGGTCCGCCGCGACTTCGACAGCATCCGGATCGAGACCGTCCTTGAACGCGGGCGGCGCAAAACGCGCCATGATCGACGAGCCGACAATCCGGTGCTGCCACGCAACCGGCTTGCCGTTCGCGTCGAGCCCGGCGGAGATCCTGTCGTAGTAGTACGGCCGGTACATGTCGTGCTGGATGTCTTCTTCGCGCGTCCAGACAACCTTCACCGGCGTCGAAACCTGTTTGCCGACCTTGACCGCTTGCGTGACCATGTCGAATTCGAGCCGCCGGCCGAAGCCGCCGCCGATCAGATGGTTGTGCACGATGATCTTGTCAGCAGGCAAGCCGCTGACCGCTACCGCGGCATCCACCACCCGCGTCGGCACTTGCGAGCCGAGCCAGATATCGCAGCCGTCGGGCCGCACGTGGACCGTGCAATTGATCGGCTCCATCGTGGCGTGCGCGAGGAACGGCTGCTGATAGACCGCATCCACGCGGGTCTTCGCGTTTGAAAACGCGTTGCCGACGTCGCCCTCTTTACGCGCCACCGCGCCATTGCGCTGCGACGCATTGGCAAGATCGTCGACGATCTGCTTCATCGAGATATTGGCGCCCGCGCCTTCGTTCCACTTGATATCGAGCGCCTGTACGCCGCGTTTGGCCGCCCACGTATGGTCGCCGATCACCGCCACTGCATTGTCGAGCTTGACGACCTGGCGCACGCCGGGGATCTTCTTCGCGTTGGTATCGTCGACGCTCGCCAGCGTGCCGCCGAACACCGGGCAGTTCGCGATCGCCGCATAGACCATGTCCGGCACGCGCACGTCGAGGCCGAATACCGCGGTGCCGTCGACCTTCTCCGGCGAATCGAGGCGCCTGGCCGGCGTGCCGATCAGCTTGAAATCCTTCGGGTCCTTCAGCTTGACGTTTTGCGGTGCGGGCAGTTTCGCGGCGGCTCCGGCCAATTGCCCGTAGCCGACACTACGATTGCTGGCCGTGTGAATCACCTGGCCCGCCTGCGCATGGCAGCTGGCCGGATCCACTTGCCATTGCTGCGCGGCGGCGCTGATCAACACGGTACGTGCGGCCGCGCCGGCGCGGCGCATCGGCTCCCACGCATAACGGATCGACGTCGAGCCGCCCGTGAGCTGGCCGCCGAGCAGCGGGTCCATGAAAAGCTTTTCGTTTGGCGGCGCATGATCGAGCGTGACCGAGTCGAGCGGCACTTCGAGTTCTTCGGCGATCAGCATCGGAATCGACGTATAGACGCCCTGGCCCATCTCGACCTTCGGAATCACCAGCGTGACCTTGCCCGCCGTGTCGATCTGGATGAACGCGTTCGGCGCGAAGACGCCGTTTTGCGGCGCTTCGTTGGCGTCGCCGCCGATCACCGATTTGCCGGCTTTCTGATCCTGGCTGGCGGCCGGCATGCTGAAACCGAGCAACAAGCCGCCGCCCGTCGCCGCACCCACCGTCACGCTGAACTTCAGGAACGTGCGGCGCGAAATTCCACCCGCGCCACCCTTGCCGCCCTTCGACGGCTGCGCGCCGTTTTGTGCATCGAGCAATCCCTGGGACATGGTCAGGCTCCCTTCGCGGCTTGCTTGATCGCCGCGCGGATGCGGTTGTACGTCCCACAGCGGCAGATGTTGCCGGCCATGGCGGCGTCGATGTCCGCATCGGTGGGATTCGGGTTGCTCGCCAGCAGCGATGCCGCCGACATCACCTGCCCCGACTGACAGTATCCGCATTGCACGACATCCAGTTGCCGCCACGCCTGCTGGACCTTCTGTCCGGCAGGCGTGCTGCCGACCGCTTCGATGGTGGTGATTTTCTTGTCGCCGACCGCGGCCGCCGGCAGCACGCACGAGCGCACCGCGACGCCGTCGAGATGTACGGTGCATGCGCCGCATTGAGCAATGCCGCAGCCGAACTTGGTGCCGGTCAAGCCGACGATGTCGCGCAAGACCCACAAGAGGGGCATGTCGGGCGGCGCGTCGACGGTATGGATCTGGCCGTTGATATTAAGCGTTGTCATAGGCGGCTCCGAGTGGGGTTTATTGTTTATCAGGCTGTTTAGACGGGGACGTTGAACCAAAACGCAAAGACGTGCCGTGTTTATTCGACAAGCCGTACTAATACGCAGCCAGACTGGTGTGCAATTGAAACGGAAGATCATGCACAGCGCGAGAGCGCCGGAAGGGACGGGGAAATTGTAGCCGCCGCGAAAGAAGTTCGCCGCCACGTCATACAATTTCGCGCGGGCAAACGGTCCGCCCCGCCGTGCGCTGAAGCTGAAACGAGATTCAAATCAATGCATTAGCATCGGCTCATTGGCTCGCGCCAACGCAGTTCGCGCGATTACTGAATTCTTCTTGATTCATTGCTGAGCGATTTTGTTAGGATGGGTTTGGCTTGATCCGATCACCCGGTTTGATCCGGCCTGACTATCCGACAGGAGCGCGACAGGAGCGACACCATGAACGACCAGCAAAGCATTCAATTCCTCTCGGAGATTCGCAGGCCGCTATTGGCGCTGCACAAGGCGATTCTCGATCACGAACGCGCGTCGTACGAAAAGGAGTTCGGCCCGGTGACGCCGGCGGCATTCCTGCAGGTGCTCATCAACGGTTCGGGGTTTCGCTGGCTCACGCCGCTGTCCACCGTCATCGCGAACGTCGACGAGACTCTCGACGACAAGGAAGCCGATTCGGCCGACCGGCTCGCCGCCGTTGAAGGGGTCACGGGTCTCTTTTCGGCCGAGCAGCCCGACAATGCTTTTCTGCCGCGCTATCTGCCGCTGTTGCAGGCTGATCCGGCGATCCTGCATCACCACGGCCAGGTCGCGCAGCTGCTGCGCGGCGTCGACGCCAGCTAGCCGGTTGCGCTACCTGGCTCGCTTCATCGAGGTTAGCCGAAGAAGCCTTCGGCTCCCGAATATCCTCACCATGGCAGAGCACGCATTCTGAACGATAAAGCGTCGTCCACTTGCCCGGAGAATCGGCTCGCCCTGGATGATTACCAGGCTTTCCGGCTCTGTCTGACACAACGACACCTTATTTAAAGGCAATTTGTGCTCGATTCGTAATAGTTCGCTGTCCCGATACTGCTCAGAGGTCAATCGAGCGGTGTGATGTTTGCAATTGCCTGGCTTTGCTGAATAAAACAAAGGTGAGGTTTTGCGGGATGTACTCAACGGATGCACTACGTAAGGCCAATCAACCCACTTCGCGCGAGCCTGTTAAGGTAAGCGAACTTTCTCGGGATCCTCACCGCTATGCAAAACTGGCCGCTTGCCGACAGCTATACGTTCCGCGATCAAACCGTGCGCTTTCACGTGACCGGCAACGGCCCGCCGCTGGTGCTGATTCATGGCACACCGTTTTCTTCGTATGTGTGGCATCGCATCGCCCCGCATCTCGCGCAGATTCGCACCGTCTATTACTACGACCTCCTTGGCTATGGCCAATCGCAACAGTGCGATGGCCAGGACGTGTCGCTCGGCGTGCAGAACGTGCTGCTGGCAGCGTTGCTCGCGCATTGGCAACTGAAGAGTCCGGACGTCATTGCGCATGATTTCGGCGGCGCGACTTCGTTGCGCGCACATCTGATCGACGGTTGCGACTATCGCAGTCTCACGCTGATCGATCCGGTCGCCGTCGCGCCGTGGGGTTCGCCGTTCGTGCGGCACGTGCGCGAGCACGGCGACGCGTTCGCCGGACTGCCGCCGACTATCCACGAAGCGGTGGTGAAAGCGTATGTGCGCGGCGCCATCGCACGCGATATTCCGGACGAGGAACTCGCGCCTTACGTGAGGCCGTGGCTCGGCGAAACCGGACAAGCCGCGTTCTACCGGCAGATCGCACAAATGGATCAGCGCTACACCGATGAAGTCGAAGCGCGCTATCCGCAGGTGCGCTGTCCGACGCAAATCCTGTGGGGCGAAGCGGACCAATGGATTCCGCTCGAACGCGGCCGTCAACTAGCCGGTGCGATACCGGAGGCGCGTTTCCAGGCAGTGGCGAAGGCCGGTCACCTGATGCAGGAAGATGCGCCCGAGGCGATCGTCGCGGCGGCGCTGCGTTGGTTCGATTGAATACGCGTGGCCGATACCCGATACCGTTCGGTATCGGATCCGGACGCTCAGATGTGACACAGCATCGGCCCGGCGAATCGCTAGCGGGGCCGATGCTTTTAGATGCGCTGCGAGAATCGCAGGTTAAACGCTTCTGTGCTGAGTTGCGCCGAGTCGTGCTGAGTTGCGCTTAGCCGCGCCCTTGCGGCAAATACGGCATCGGATCGATCGGCTTGCCATCGCGGCGCAACTCGAAACCGACTGAGACGCGCGAGTTCTTTTCGTCGCCCATCTCGGCGATCTGCTGCCCTTGCATCACAATGTCGCCGGTCCTGACCAGCAGCTTGCGGTTATGCGAGTAGGCGGTCAGAAAGTCCTTGTTGTGCTGGACGATAATCAGACTGCCGTAGCCGTTCAGACCCGTGCCCGCGTACATCACTTTGCCGTCGGCCGCGGCCCGCACCGGGTCGCCCGCCTTGCCGCCGATCTCGATGCCACGCGTTTCGCCAGCCTGGAAGCCCTCGACTACCTTGCCGCCCGCCGGCCAGGCCAGCGAGACGCCTTTCGCGTGCCGCATGGTTTGCTGCGCGACTTGGCGCGCATCAGCGGCGCTGGGCGCGGCCGACTGCGTGGCTGCCGCCGCCGGCGCCGATGATGACTGAGCCGCTAGCGGCACAGCCGGCGCGGACGCAGCCGCAGCCTTCGCGGCGGCCGCCGCCGCGTTGGCCGCCTGTACCGTTTCAGGCGAGGCGACGTGCAGCACCTGCCCCGGCTTCAGTCGCGAGGACGGCCTCAGGCCATTCCATGCCTGCAATTGTCTGGCACCGCAATTGTGATGCTGCGCGATACGCGCCAACGTGTCGCCACGTTTAACGCGATACACCAGCTGCGGCGCCTTCTTGAGCGGCGCGCCGTCATTGGCTGTTGCCTGAGCCGCGCCACCCGCAGCCGCGTCGGACGCGGGCGGCGCCGAAGCCACCGTGGCCCCCGAAGCCGCCGCGCCGGACGCAGCCGACGCACTGGATGCATCACCCGTCTGCCCCACATTCGCACAACCGCTGACCGCCAGCGCGACCCACACGCCGGCCAAACTGGCCATCATTGTTCTGTCGAAACGCTTTCCCAACATGTTCGACTCCTGCTTTATTCATTGGCGAGCCGGGGTGCCGGCGTGTCGCGAGCGATGCGCGCGTTCGTACGACGCGCTGCGATCCATGCGACACGGCGAGGCCGCCTCGTGCGGCGCCCACCCATGCCCTGCCGTTTATTCAAGTCCTGTCACCCTCAGCGGGTTGCCCTAAAACCGGCGATCTTCCGCGAAAAGGGCCAGATTGCCGATTAAAATTCCACCGGAATTGTAAAGTGCATTTTGCAAAAAACGCGCCGTGCCAAACACTCTGATACAAACCTTACGCACGGTATCGCAGCCGGTCGCTGGCTGGGCGTCGCACAATGCGCCTGAACACCATCGGAAAAGCCGGCAACAGTTCCGCCTCGACGAACGGACGATAACCTTGGCTTTAACGGCAAAAGGCCGCCAGAACTTGAATCGGCGGTCGGAGCGAGGGCAAGCGTGGATGAAACGCGTGAGGGAAATACGGCTTGCGCCCACTGAGCGCAATCCACAAAGGTCAACGCAACGCTTTCACCGCATCCGCCGTCACGTCGGCTGGCTGACGACCCCACGTGGCACGCAGATAATATTTGACGCAGGGTGCGTCGAATTTTGTCCGCTATCGCGCAGATAACGGATCGGGTATGAACGGTTATTGTGGCGGTTTTTTGCTGCGGTTTTTATGTCCGCTACCATTGGGCGATGTAGTCAAACATGATCGCGCCACGCGGCCCCAAAGCTTTCACGTTTGCGGCGCGGAGGGCAACCCAAGGTTCTTTGTCACGGGGCGTAACGAGCGCGCGTACTTTAGACGGATCGGTCGCGCGGCGGATGCGCGGGCCACGTCGATGCTCATCCGGTACGTACGATGACCGGTCGAACGCTGGCGCAATTGATTGCGTGGGGTTTTGACAAACGGCGGGGGCGGCTGTGGAAACAGCCTTGATTTCAGCTTGATCGTTCTTCATGATACAGTTCCATAAAATGCAGTATTTGATGACCCGCACAATAAGAGCTATACTGATTTCCTATTGTGCGGTTTTGCGTTGGTTGCCACCACCGAAACCCTTTTTTTAAGCCCAGTCTAAAAGCTGGGCTTTTTTCTTATTAAGCCGCCATTTCCTGCTGCACTTGCTGGCAGGCAACGATTTCTGCTTCGAGCTTTTTAGTACGCGCCTCATCCGCCTTCACTGCCTGAAGGAGTTTGTTTCGCTTGGCCTGGTAGGCCAGGCATTTATTTTTATTTGCCTGATACATAGCCTTTGAACACTCTTTACAGAAATAAACCAAACCGTCCCTGCTTGTCCGGTTTTTACTAAACTCAGATCGCTCTTTTTCCTTTTGGCATACCCGGCAAACCTTTTTTGGTAGCGAAGGCTGCGCCTTTAGGTTACTGACATGGTGTTGACTCCGTTCAATTGTTAATGCTGCACCACCCATCCTATGCCTCGATAATTATTTTCCCTGGAGGTGCAAGTCGGGTAAAAATCAATGAAAAGTCTCTGCTGAATAATTCGACGTTGAATCAACGCGAAAACGCCCCAACCGGCGACAAGGCAACATGACGTTTATTTTTTAGCAGGGTTGTTACAGACGGAATGCATTGCGCATGATCTGCATCTCAAATATCGCGCCCGTGAATTCCTCAGTTAAAATCGGCTCATTCAGCGGGGGCACAATGAGCGATAACCTGTACACATTCGGCATACACCGAAACCTTAAACCTGCGGACCTGTTCGCGTACGTGGCACTTGATGAGACCGCCAAGCAACTCGGTCTGGACGATCTGACAGCAGCGGCGGCAGTGCTATTAGGGCAGGCAGATATACCGGTGGCCGGTAACCGAAGGCACGTCAGTTGCCTCCCTCACCGCTCGCAAGCTGCTACCGTTCAAAGTCGCCGTGCGTTTGCCGATGATTACATCGGTTGGTCTAAAGGGCGTCCGCATCGCT
Organism: Paraburkholderia sp. FW306-02-B; assembly: GCF_058782725.1. Taxonomy (NCBI): domain Bacteria; kingdom Pseudomonadati; phylum Pseudomonadota; class Betaproteobacteria; order Burkholderiales; family Burkholderiaceae; genus Paraburkholderia; species Paraburkholderia sp. FW306-02-B. The sequence goes on along the minus strand of NZ_JBYSXZ010000002.1, from coordinate 1,901,514 downwards.
TTCAGGCGGAACCTTGGTGCGTTCGTCGGTCGGATGGTCCCTGTGGTTGGGGAGGTATTTCTGGCGATCGATGCGATACAGATCATGCGCCATACTTTGACGACCTATAACCGCCTCGCGAAGCCTGAGGACAGGCTGCTTTAATGGAAAACGATATCTGGAACAGGCTTGAAGCCTTTACCCGCGAGGAGTTGGGTCGTCCCATCTTTGGCGGGCCGCTGAAGTTGACGCCATCCAGCAGGTTCGAAGAAGACCTTGGAGTGACCGGCCTTGATGCTGTGGAATTTATCGACAAGTGGGCCGCGACGTTCAACGTACAGGCGCAAGGCTTTCCGTATAGACGCTACTTCGGCCCCGAAGGCCAGCAACTGCTTTCATCGCTGATCGGGTTGTTCTCCAAGCGTCACCGCAGGCCGGACCTCGTGCCGCTGACCTTGGGAATGCTGGCTGAAGCCATGCGACGCGGGAAATGGGACACCGAAGAGATCAAGGCGGCGTGCGGGGGAGCAACGGCTTAGACAAAAAATGGCCCCTAAATATCAGGGGCCGAAACGAGCCAGGGGGCACCTAGCTTTTTTGCAATTAATTGCAGCGGGGCGTTTGTCAATCGTCAGGCCTGGCCTTCGGGCCGGAGCCATCATCACTGACGCCCGCGTAATTGATTACACGACTACTGCAACTGCATTGGCGAGCCCCATGAAGGGCTTGCGCGCTATGCCCCCGCAGCGCTGACAAGCTCGCGTAGAATCCGGGTCTGTAGTCCCGCGCCGGGGGCGGGGCAACCCGAAGGTTAAAAGCAGATAGTCAATTTGTCACCATGCACGGCGCTGCCGCCTGGAAGACCCAAAAGATTCTGGATTTTGCGCGCGAGCAGGGTTTTGCGTGCGGCATGGCCCGCCTCAACCGCCTCTTGGGCCGCGATGCCAAGGGCAATGCACTGCCCGCGAAGGTAGAATGACTGCAACTGATTGCACCGCCAAAGGGGCCGCTAGCCATGCGGCCTTTTTGCTTTGGGGCAATGGCGGGGTAAAACGGTTTATGGCGGATCGACGGATTGGCTGTAACGCCTACGGTGTATGGCTTCTGCGGTTTGGTGTTAGTTACTGAAGAAAACCACCTTCGACTACCGGCGCGCCGACGGCAGTTGGCAGCGTCAGAGCCGCGAGACTTACGACCGCGGCAACGGCGCCACGCTGCTGCTGTACGATCCGCGCCGGCGCACGGTCGTGCTGACGCGGCAATTCCGTCTGCCGGCCTTCATCAACGGCCACCACGGCATGCTGATCGAAGCGCCGGCGGGACTGCTGGAAATGGCGTCACCGGAAGCCAGGATTCGTGCGGAAGTCGAAGAGGAAACCGGCTATCGCGTGCACGACGTGCGCAAAGTCTTCGAAGCGTTCATGAGCCCGGGATCGGTGACGGAAAAGCTGCATTTTTTTGTCGCCGAATACGATGCCGTGGCGAAGGTCGGCGCAGGCGGCGGGATCGCTGACGAAGGCGAAGATATCGAAGTGCTGGAACTGCCGGTGAACGAAGCGCTGGCGATGATAGAGCGCGGCGAGATCGTCGACGGCAAGACGATCATGCTGTTGCAGTATGCGACGCTGAATCTGTTCGGCGAGTAAGCATGGGCGACTTCTAATGGCGCCCGCTCGAAGTATGACGCGCGCCCGCCGCTAGAACTTGTGCCGTATCGCCGCGCGCACCACCACCTGCTTCGACGTCGATGAAGGCGCCTGGGTGCCGGGGATAAAGGCGTCGTCGAGAATCGAATACGTCGAGTCGCCGGTCACCCGCTGATACGCGCCCTGAATGTACACGTCGGTGCGTTTGGACAAGTTGTAGTCCGCCATCAAGCCGAACGAGTGGATCTTCGGCTTCACGCCGCCGCTCGATGCGTCAAAGGTTTCCATCGTGTACACATACTGTGCGCCGACGAACAGCATCGGCGTGATCTGATACTTGCCGTTCACTTCGAAGTTCTGATACTTGAGCGAGTTCAGCAATACGCCGGGCGGCACCAGCGGCGTGACGCCGAGATAGCCGTTGCCGGTCGGATCCCGGTAATTCGAGTTGCTGTACGAGAAGCCGGCAGTGGCCGGCCCGAAGGTGTAGTTGATGCCGCCGCCGAACACGCGCATGCGGGCGGCGATGAAGCTGGCGTCGTTCGCGGTGATCGCGCCGTTTGAGCCGTTGCCGGCATTGTCGGCCTGCAGATACGCGGCCGCCACCAGCAGGCCGCCATAGGCGTACTGGCCGCCGAAACTGTACGCGCGATTGTTCGCGAAGTTCGTATCGTTGCTGAAACTGTAGGTGCCGCCGAACTGGAAGCCGGAAATCTGCGGGCTGGTGTACTTGACCGTGTTGTCGAGGCGGAACGTGTTGTCGGTGTTGTCGTTATCGTAGGGATGCGAGAACAGCGCGCCGGCCCAGTTGCCGTTGGCCGTGGTCTGCGCCAGATAATCGACCACCGAGTCGTACTGGCGGCCGAACGTCAATACGCCATATCGCTCCGCGCTCAGGCCGACAAAGGCCTGGCGGCCGAACATCCGCCCCCCCTGGCCGAGCCGCCCGGAATTGACGTCGAAGCCGTTTTCCAGTTGAAAGATCGCCTTCAGCCCGCCGCCCAATTCCTCCGAGCCCTTCAGACCCCAGCGGCTGCCTTGCGCATCGCCGCTTGCCAGTTCATAGACATGGCCGCGGCCGGCATTGTTGGTGTAGTTGATGCCTTCATCGATGACGCCATACAAGGTCACGCTGGTCTGGGCGAACCCGGGCGCGGCAAATGTAACGGACACAGCGGCGGAGACAGCCAGCGCGAACACTTGCTTGTTCATGAAGATCTCCCTGCACTCGAGCAATGGGACAACTCGACCTGACCGCTTTCTTATGACGCTCTGACAACGCCGTTATCAACCCCGACCCAATTTAAAGAAATCCTCACACGCCGATAGCCTGCCGTCCATCAGGTGTCGCTGCCATATCTCAAAACGTTGCGAAATCTCCACGAGCGCTCTTGGACGGCTGTTGCAGCGGCACATATTCAGGTAAATGGCGCCGCGCCGCCCGCACTTGAGCCCGCCGTCAGATGGGACATGGTCTGGCATCGCATGGCTGCAAGCGTTTTTGTCACCCAAACAAATATAATTGAAAGTTTTTGCGGCGCCGCAGCGGAACTCCCCGCTTTCGAACGAGTCATTTTACTGCCCCTGCAGCCGTGCCTTGTGTGCCGGCTTGAAAGCGGCGACGCGGGTCGCGCATCCGCGGGGCGGCCATCCGCGGGGCGGCCATCCGCGGGGCGGCCATCCGCCGCACCCAATCCAATTCAAAAGCCTTGTGAGACGCCCGCCGCGCTGGACTAGCGCGCCGTCTCATGGGGCTGCCTGATGCATGACCTGGCACCACACAATGCAAAAGTCGCAATCCCGTCTCATCGAGCTCGATTTTTTTCGCGGGCTGGTTTTACTGATCATCGTCGTCGACCATATCGGCGGCAGCATCCTGTCGCACGTCACCCTGCATGCGTACGCTTTATGCGATGCAGCCGAAGTGTTCGTGTTCCTCGGCGGCTTCGCTACCGCAACCGCCTACGCGGCGCTGGCCGAACGGCGTACCGAGGCGATCGCGCGCAGCCGCTTCTTGCGGCGGTCGCTGGAAATCTATCGCGCGTTCCTTGTCACAGCCGGCTTGATGCTGCTGGTCAGCGCGGTGCTCACCGCGTTCAGCATCGACGGGCCCAATCTCGCCACCACCGATCTCGACGATCTGATCGACGCGCCCGTGGCCGCCTTGCGCGATATCCTGCTGTTTCGCCGTCAGCCGTATCTCGCTTCGGTGCTGCCGATGTACGCGATCTTCGCCCTGCTGGTGCCGATGATTCTGCCGCTCGCGCGCAACAAGCCGTTGCTGTTGCTGGCGGGCAGCGTCTCGTTGTGGGCCGGCGCCCCGGCGATCGACGCCTATTTGCCCGCCGCGCCGGATACGCATTGGGACTTCAACCCGTTCGCCTGGCAACTGCTGTTCGTGCTCGGTGTGCTGGCGCGTTGCCAGCCGGTCTATCAGCGGGTCAGCGCGCACCGTTTGGGTTGGCTGCTCAGCGTGCTGGCGCTCGCCGTGGTCGCGGCCGCCGCGTACTACAGGCTCTTTATCGAACGCGAGCCGCTCGACGGAAGCTTCAAGCAGAATCTCTCATACTTGCGCGCGGTGAATTTCCTCGCGATTGCCTGGCTGGTCGCGAATCTGATCGAGCTTGGCTGGGCGAAGAAGCTCGCGCAATGGTTGCCGTGGGTCGGCATGATTGGCCGCAAGGGACTGTTGTGCTTTATCGCCGGCGCGGTGATTTCGCTGGTCGTCGATTCGGTGCTGTATGCGGCCACCGACGGCTATCTGAACTATCCGCTCGGCCTCCTCGCGGACGCGTTCGCGGTGGGCGCGTTGTTCGTTGCCGCGAAAGCGTCGGAGCCGTTCACGCGCTTCTGTGCCCGGCTCACTGCCCGGCGCCTGGGCACTTCGCCCTGAGAGCGACGCCCCGCGCCTGCGATCGCTCGCCGCATTGCCGTCGCCACTGCCCGCGCCCACTGCCGATACTGATAGCATCATGGCCGCGCGCGACCTGCGCGGTCGCCTCCTACCCTGACATGCGCTTACTTGCTGCTGTTGAGCCCCGCGATCTATGCGAACGAGCCGCCTCTTGCTTCGGCGGCCCGCCGTGTCGGTGTATTCGGCGACTGGCAGTTCGATCCGCGGGTCTGGCATGCGCTCAACTATCCCGCGCAATGGGAGCGCTATATGAGCCGTCCCTACCGTCTGCCCATGTTCATCGCCGCCGGCGACGACGACCTCGCTATCCAGGCCGACGCGTCGTCGCTCTACACGCATCTTCGGCTGGCGGGCAATCCGGCGTCGCTGCGCATCATCGACGGCGGCCACACATGGGATGTGTGGCGCGCATTGCTGCCGGCCGCGCTGAAATACACGCTCGGCTGCGTGAAGCCGGCTTCGCACGATCAGGAAAAGTGAGCTTGCGAATCAGGTGTCGTTCCTGATCGCGGGACAACTGGCCGGCGTGCAACTATTGCACGAGATCGGTCCACAGCACCATGAGCACGGTCATGAGCGCGGGCCCGATGAACAGGCCCAGCAGCCCGAACGTTTCCGCGCCGCCGAGAATGCCGAACAGCACCAGCAGGAAGGGCAAACGCGTCGAGTTGCCGATCAGGACCGGCCGCACGAAATGCTCGGCGATGAACACCACGATAGAGCCGAACACCGCCAGGCCGATGGCGGCGGCAACGGAGCCTTGCGAGAACAGCCACAAGGCCGCGAGGAAAAACGTGATCGGCGCGCAGAACGGCAGCATCGCGGCGATCGCCGTGACGAGTCCGAGCAGCGCGGCATGCGGCAAGCCCGTGACGAAATAAGCGATGCCGATCAACGCGCCCTCGCCGAATCCGACCACGACCAGCCCTGACACCGTGCCGCGCACCGCCGCGGCCATGCGCTCGACGAGGTGCGCACCGTCGTCGCCGAAGCCGCGCCGCACGCCTTTGAGAATCGCCCCGGACAGACGCGGCCCCGTCTGAAAAATCACGAACAGCGTGACCAGCATGAACGCGAACACCATCACGCCGTGCGCCGCGCGCGCGCCGAAGTGCCGCCCGAGCGTCATCACCGTGGTGCTGTGCAGGCCTTTCATCACTGCCGAGTCGCGTAACGGCTGAGCGAGGTTGGCTTGCCACCACGCCGAAATCTGTTGCACGCCGAACGGCAAACGCTCGATGAAGCTCGGCATCGCGATGCCGTTTTCCTGCGCGGCGCTGAACCAGTCCGACAGGTCGCGGGCTTCGCGTAACGCTTGTGCGATGCCGATGCCGACCGGCAACACCACCAGCAGTGCGATCGCGAGCGTCAACAGCGCGGCGATCAGCGTGGTGCGGCCGGTGAACCAGCGGCTCCCCTCTACCTTGCGCAACAGTGGCCACAGAGCGATCGCGATGACGCCCGCCCAGGCCACCACCGCAATGAAGTCCCGTACGACCCATAACGCCAGCAGCACCAGTGCGATGTACAACACGAGCGACGCGGCCTTCTGCTTTTTCAGGCAACTGGGTGTCGGCGATTCGGGCGGAGCAACCGGGGGGAGTGAAATCATGTGACCTCTTGTCGATATGTGCGCGAGCCGACCGGAAAAATGCAAACCCGCTACACTTGCATTGCACGGCCGCTCAACCATATTCACATCTTAAAGGAAGCGCCGGCGCCCTTTACAGACGGCCCCTCTCGTCGCGCTGCATACAACACTGCGTTGCAAAAATCCGCGCTATCGCAAAATCTGATTCGATAATGCCCGCGAAGCCCCGTCGTTTCGCGTGAATGCGAATGTCAAGTTTCATTGTTGCTAATTCGGGAACAGTGTTTCAACTGCGGCACAATGGCTATCCAGGGCGCGTGGGACTACATTCGGCGGACCACACTACGGAGCCGACCATGATGACCATAGAGTCCATCCCCCTTGACGGTGCCAATGGCGTACGCATCGAGATTCTCGAGCGCTCCGACACGACGCTGGTGATCCGCTGGGTCGAGCCTGGGCGCTGCCATTATGGCGAGCAGCGGTGGCGCCGGCGGTCGGCGCACACTTCCGGTACATGCGCTGTGTCGCGGCGGAAGATTCGCCGCGGAGATGCTGTTTTTAAACCGGCTGAGCGGCCGGCGCCTTCTAATGCTTCGGCGATGATTTCAGCTGAGGTGTTGTGCGCTCTCGCTGATGAAGTTTGATTTTTTCGTTTTTCTTCATTCTTCTTTCTGATTTTGTTTTGTTTTTTTAGTCGTGCAAATGTTGCACGCGGTGGCTTTCTCTGTTTGCCTGCGCGGCGCTTTTTGGTTGTTTGCCTATGGCGTTGCCTTTCCTTGCTTTCTTATTGGTTTATTAGCGTTGCCCCTGTGCTGTTTGCCTGCTCGGCGCTTTTTGTCTGTGTGCCTCGGGTGTTGGCCTTTCCTTGATTTGTTATTGGTCTATTAGCGTCGCCCCTGTGCGGGGCCGGCACTTACTTTCTTTGCCGCCGCAAAGAAAGTAAGCAAAGAAAGCGGCTTCACACCGCTAATTCTTAAACGGGTCCCCTGGCTTGGAGGAGGTAGTGGAGCATCTGGAATCGGTACTCTCGCACATTCGGCGCGGGTGACAAGGCCGTCATTCTTCCGGCGGCGCTGCGCGCGCCGTGGCGGTACTTCTTAAAACCAATGGGGCGTGTGTGCCTCCGGCATCATTCTTCCCGCCTCGCACTGCGTGCTCGCCGGAATCGTCTGCAAGGGAAACCAGTGGCTTCGTTTGTGCGCGGTGGGGGCCATCGGCTTCACCTCGGCGAAGCGCTAAATGGTGGGAGTGCGGGCCACTTCGCCGAACGCAACGTAGCCGCGAGTTAGGCGAGCGCAGCAGAGGCAATCCCTTACGTTTGAACAACCGTAGGCACGGAAGCGTCGCTAGTGCAGCGAAGACAAGCCACTACACCTGGATAACCGCAGGCACGAAAACGACCGACGGTTCTGTGAAGTACCGCCACGGCGCGCGTAGCGCCGCCGGAAGTATGACTGCCTTGTCACCGGCGCGGAGTGTGCGGGAACACCGATTCCAGATGCTCCACTGCCTCCTCCAAGCCAGGGAACCCGCTTAAGAATTAGACAGTATGACTCCCGTGAGGCAAGGGCTGGCCTGCCGTGAGGAATCAAACGCGGGTTAGCATTGCTACCAGAGCCGCACGGTGCGGACGGGCCGCACCCGGCGAATTCCGGCACGGAGGCCAGCATGGAACACGATAGCACGCTGTACGTCGGTTGCGACGTTCACAAGGATTCGATCACGGTTGCCTATGCACTCGATGCGGGCGAGGTTGAACTGCTCGGCAAGACCGGTACGAGGCAGGCCGATATCGATCGCCTGTGCAAGCGCCTGCAGTCAAAGGCGCCACGCATCCGGTTCGTCTACGAGGCAGGCCCGTGCGGCTACGGGCTTTACCGTCAACTCGTGAACAAGGGTTTCGACTGCATGGTGTGCGCGCCATCGCTGATTCCCAAAAAACCAGGCGAGCGGGTCAAGACCGATCGGCGTGATGCCGTGAAGCTCGTGCGCTCACTGCGCGCTGGCGACCTGTCAGCCGTGTACGTGCCCGGCGTGGACGACGAAGCGTTCCGCGATCTGGCGCGTACCTGGGTCAGCGCCAAAGATGATCTGAAGCGTGCACGGCAACGGCTGAAGGCTTTCCTGCTCTCGCATGGGGTGCGCTATACAGGCCGTGCCGACTGGGGACCGGCGCACCAGCGCTGGCTGGGCGCGCATGCATTCGACAGTGCATGGCAGCAGCTGGCGTTCGAGGAACATCGGCGCACCATCGAGGACCGCCTCGCTCAATGCGCGCGACTGGAGGCCGCGTTGCGCGAAGCGGTCCCCAACTGGCGCTTCTATCCGGCCGTGCTGGGCCTGCAGACCATGCGCGGCGTGCAGTTCACCACGGCCGTGGGCATGCTCGCGGAGCTGGGTGACCTGTCGCGTTTTGCCCATCCGCGCCAGCTGATGGCCTGGCTGGGCGTGACGCCCTCGGAACACTCGTCAGGCGAGAAGCGCCGGCAGGGCAGTATCACGAAGAACGGCAACAGCTACGCGAGAAAGCTGCTCGTCGAAGCGGCCTGGAGCTACCGGCATACGGCCCGTGTCAGTCCCGACATCCAGCGCCGCCACGAAGGTATCCCCAAGCCGATCGTGGATCGCGCCTGGGACGCACAGGTGCGGCTGTGCCGACGCTATCGCAAGCTCATCGCGCGCGGCAAGCAGAAGAACATCGCGGTGGTCGCGGTTGCCCGCGAACTGGCAGGTTTTATCTGGGACGTCAGCCGGCTCGCGATGTCGCTGGCCGTACCGCACGAGGTGCGCCTGGCATGATGCAACATCCAGCCCCGTTGCCCCAACCTGACACTGGAGGAGTTTCCTGAAGGCGGCGTAGCCCGGCACACGAGTAACCCGCGACACCGCTACGCAACGGATTGCATCCGACTTGCGGCTTTAGATTGCGGCAGGCTCATTGGGCGGACCTCTGTAATGCGGTACCCAACCCGCGGATATCAGCGTGATCCACCGTCGAGATGTACTGCTACGTCGCCCTCAGGAAATTCAGGTAAATATGAATTTGAGAAACCGAAAAACCGATCCCGATTGACACCGGGAGTCATATCAGCGGTGTGAAGCCGCTTTCTTTGCTTACTTTCTTTGCGGCGGCAAAGAAAGTAAGTGCCTGCCCCGCACAGGGGCGACGCTAATAGACCACTAATAAATCAAGGAAAGGCCAACACCCCAGGCGTACAACCAGAAGCGCCGAGCAGGCAAACAAACCCAGGAAAATTCCCCAAATTGCGACCTTGCGCCACGCCCGCCGCCTGCGTTAATGTGGGCCTCATTGCGGCAAGTCACCCCGACCACGCCACGGGTCGCGCTATAGTGACCCGCAATCCCACCCATCGCGCTGCGAGCCCTTCAGCGCCGTTAGAGGCCATACCATGGCAGAAGACACCCCCGAAACCGGCGTAGCAGTGACAGCGGCGCCCGCTGCCTCACTAGTTGCGCCGCAACAATTCTCCCTCGACGTTCTGCTCGAAAAATACGCGAAAGGCGACGAGCAATCGGCCGACGACGTATTCAAACGCGTCGCCCACGGCGTCGCCCAAGCCGAACCGGAAGCGCTGCGCGAATCGGTGGAAGCACGCTTCGTCGACAATCTGCGTCACGGCGCGCTCGGCGCCGGCCGCATCATGAGCGCGGCCGGAACCGGCATCGCAGCCACCCTCATCAATTGCTTCGTGCAACCGGTCGGCGATTCGATTCAGGGTGTCGACGAGCAAGGCCTGCCCGGCATTTACGTGGCGTTGCTGCAAGCCGCTGAAACGATGCGCCGCGGCGGCGGCGTCGGTTATAACTTCTCCGCTATCCGGCCCAAAGGCGCGCGCGTTCATACCACCAGTTCGTCGGCGTCTGGACCGTGCAGCTATATCGATGTGTTCGATGCGTCATGCCGCACCGTCGAAAGCGCCGGCTCGCGGCGCGGCGCCCAAATGGCTGTGCTGGATTGCAATCATCCCGACCTGCTCGAGTTCATCGAAGCAAAACATTCGAAAGGCCGCTGGAACAATTTCAATGTGTCGGTCGCGGTCACCGATGAATTCATGCGCGCCGTCGAAGCAGATCAACCCTGGCAGCTCGTCCATCGCGCAGATCCGTCGCCCGCGTTGCGTGCCGCCGGCGATGTGCGGCAACGCGACGACGGCTTGTGGGTCTACAGCGAGAAGCCTGCCCGCGAAATCTGGGATCGCATCATGCGCTCCACCTACGATGTCGCGGAGCCCGGTATCGTGTTCATGTCGCGCATGAACGAGGACAACAATCTGCGCGCGCTCGAAACCATCCGCGCCACCAATCCGTGCGGCGAACAGCCGCTGCCGGCGTACGGCTGCTGCAATCTCGGTCCGTTGAATCTCACGCGCTTCGTGATCGATCCGTTCGCGCAAATGAAAGGCGGCAAGCCTTCCTTCGACTGGGACGGGCTCGCCCAACGCACGCGCACGCAAGTGCGCTTTCTCGACAACGTGCTCGACGTCACGCTGTGGCCGCTGCCGCAGCAATACGACGAATCGCGCGCCAAGCGGCGTATCGGCGTGGGCTTCACCGGGCTCGGCGATACGCTGGTGATGCTCGGCCTGCGCTACAACTCGCAGGAAGGACGCGATTTCGCGGTGCGCATCGCACGGCTGATGCGCGACGAGGCATATCAGGCGTCGGTGGAACTGGCGCGCGAACGCGGCGCGTTTGCGCTGTTCGACGCCGAGGGCTATCTGGCGGCCGGCACATTCGCGTCGCGTCTGCCCGACGACATCAAGGACGCCATCCGCCGCGACGGCATCCGCAACAGCCATTTGCTGTCGATCGCGCCGACCGGCACCGTCAGTCTCGCATTCGCGGACAACGCGTCGAACGGCATCGAGCCCGCCTTCTCGTGGACCTACACGCGCATGAAAGTGATGGCCGACGGCGGCCGCGAATCGTTCGACGTCGAAGACTATGCGTATCGGCTCTATCGCGAACTCGGCGGCGATGTCAAAACGTTGCCGGACTATTTTGTCAGCGCGCTCGAAATGTCCGCGCGCGACCATCTCGACATGATGGCCGCCGTGCAGCCTTACGTGGATACGTCGATCTCGAAGACGGTGAACGTGCCGGCGGACTATCCGTTCGAAGCGTTCGAAAGCCTCTATTTCGACGCGTGGAAAGGCGGGCTCAAGGGCCTTGCCACTTACCGGCCCAACGAAACGCTCGGCGCGGTGCTGAGCGTGAGCCCGCAGCAAGTGGACGACACCCTGGCCGAAACGGACCTCGATCCACTGCGCATCGCGATCGACCATCGGCCTAAGGGTGAATTGCCGGCGATCATCGAAAAAGTCGAGTATCTGACGCAAGCCGGCAAAAAGTCGCTGTACGTAGCGGCGTCGTTCATTGAAGTGACGGGACGGCTCGGCGGCGAAGATGTCACGATCGAGCGCCCTATCGAGTTCTTCATCCCGACCGGTCAACGCGACGAGTCGCAGCAATGGATCACCGCTACGATGCGCTCACTGTCGCTCGCCGCGCGCGGCGGCTTTGTCGCGCGTAACTTGCAGGATATGCGCAAGGTCTCGTGGGATCGCGGGCAGGTCCGGCTCGGCGAGGTGCAACGGCTCGACGGCCATCGCACGCCGCGTTGGCACGATTCGGAAGTCGCGGCGCTCGCTTTTGCGATCCAGCAGATTCTGCATCGGCGCGGCTTCCTCGACGCCGAAGGCAATCAGGTGCCGTCGCGGATGCTCGCGCGCCTGCCGCGCGGGCAGATGAAGGCCGAAACCGCGCTGGCGGCGGATTTCGGCATTCGCCCTCATCCGGGCGACGCTGAAGAGGCCTCCGCGCAACCCGGTGGCGCGCCTGGACTGCACACCATGCTCGGACGCAAATGCGGCTCGTGCGGTGCGAATGCGGTGATCCGCAAGGACGGCTGCGATTTTTGCACCGCCTGCGGCGAAGTCGGCGCATGCGGCTGAGCGTGCCACGCGCGCCGGAGCACCCACGGTGTGAGTGCCGCTTCAGATCGGCGTCAATACCGCGCCGCCCGCAAAGTGCCGTTTCGCGTTAGCCAGAAAATTGTCCACTGAGGCCGTGATCGCTTCCGGCGAGCGGCCGCCCACATGAGGCGTCAACACGACGTTGCGCAGCGCCAGCAACGCCTCGGGCGGATGCGGCTCGCCCTCGTAGACATCGAGCCCCGCGCCGGCAATCGTCCTCGCGGTCAGCGCCTCCGCTAACGCAGCCGTATCCACCACGCTGCCGCGCGATACGTTGACCACGAAGCCGCTTTCCCCCAGCGCCTCCAGCACGGTCCTGCCGATCAGATGATGCGTGCCGGCGCCGCCGGGCGTCGCCACCACCAGAAAATCGCACCATTGCGCGAGGCCCACGACGCTGTCGACATAGCGCAGCGACGAGCCTTCGCGCGGCTTGCGGTTGTGATAACCGATTTCCATGTCGAAACCGGCGCCGCGGCGCGCGATCTTCTCGCCGATGTTGCCGAGCCCGACGATACCGAGCCGCTTGCCGGAGACGTTCGGCTGCATCGGCAGCACGTCGCGCCAGATGCCGTCGCGGGTCGCCCGATCAAGTTGCGGTACGTCCCGCACCACCGCCAGCAGCAATGCGAAGGCGTGGTCGGCCACGCAATGATCGTTGGTGCCGGCGCCATTGACGAGCACGATATCGCGCGAGCGGGCGTGGTCGATAGCCAGATTTTCGAAACCGGCGCCGAGCGCGCTGACAAATTCGAGCTGCGGCATCCGATCGATTTCAGCCGCCGTCAGACCGGTCGTACCGTTGGTGAGTACGGCACGGACGGTGCCGCCGCGCTGCGCGATCGCGGCGGCGCGCTGAGTGGAATCGGGAGCGTAGACGACGTCGAAGGCGGCCTCGACACTGGCGCGGCTCGCTTCGTTCAAGTGAATCAGAACCAGCAGGGATGGCTTCATGACCTGGACGCGTTATTTATTAACGGGAGGTTTGGACAGCACGTGCAACAGGCGTGAGTTTAACAAGGCGTACGGCGGCGCGCAGACTCGCATCGGGAGCGAAGGTGCCTGCGTGGGGTCCCACGCATCAACCGTCTTCAGCCTTCTAAAGTCCGCCGCCGTCGCGCCGTTATTCTCATGGGTGGAGCAACGTAAATGCGCTTCGTGGCGCGTCTTTCTGCATCCCGGACCCAAGCCGTCCTAAAATAGCCCGAACTCCGACCACGGGACCCTCATGCTGGATACCCTCCCGCGCGGCCCAGTGCCCGCCAACGACGCCCCGCAGGAAGTCCCCTTGGGGGACGACTCCGAGATGTTCGAACTCGCGCCCGTCTCCCTCTGGCTCGAAGACTTCAGCGGCGTACACGCATTGTTCGACACGTGGCGGGCGCAGGGCGTCACGGATCTGCGCGCGCATTTCGCCGAAGACCCGAGCCGCGTCGCCGAATGCGCACATAGCATTCGCGTGATCAAGGTCAATCAGAAGACTCTGACGCAATTCGAAGCCGCCGACTTCGCCGCGCTCAACGGCAATCTTGCCGCGGTGTTTCGCGACGACATGCTGAAGACTCACCTCGAGGAACTGTGCCAGTTGTGGGCCGGGCAATCGCAGTTCACGAGTCAGACGGTCAACTACACGCTCGGCGGACGGCGGCTCGACGTGCTGCTCAAGGGCGCCGTGCTGCCCGGCCACGAAGAACGCTGGGACCGCGTGCTCGTTTCGGTCGAAGACATTACCGAACTGGAAGGCGCGCGGCATCGCGTAACGCTTGCCGAACAGTATGTGCGCGGCCTGTTCGAACATTCGCCGGTATCGCTGTGGGTGGAGGATTTCAGCGCGGTCAAGCGCCTGCTCGACGAAGCACGCTCGGCCGGCATCAGCGATTTTCGCGTGTTCACCGACGTGCACCCCGAGTTTGTCGAACGCTGCATGCAGGAAATTCACGTGCTCGATGTGAACCAGCACACGCTGGAGATGTTCGCGGCGAAAGACAAAAAAACGTTGCTGGCACGCCTGCCGGACGTATTCCGCGACGACATGCGCCCGCATTTCCGCGAGCAATTGATCGACCTGTGGGACGGCAAGCTATTCCAGCAGCGCGAAGTACTCAACTATTCGCTCGACGGCAACGAGGTGCACGTGCACCTGCAATTTTCGGTGCTGCCCGGTCACGAACGCGCATGGGACCTGGTGCTGGTGGCCCTTACCGACATCACGGCGCGCAAAAAAGCCGAGGCGTATCTGGAATTTCTCGGCAAACACGACGTGCTGACCAAGCTGCGCAACCGCTCCTTTTATGTGGACGAACTGAACCGGCTGGAGCGCAAGGGACCGTGGCCGGTGACGATCGTCATGGCCGATCTGAACGGCCTCAAACGCGTGAACGATCAACTCGGGCACGCCGCCGGCGATGCGCTGCTACGGCGCGCCGGCGAGGTGCTCGCCAAGGCGATGGATACGCCGTTCCATGCAGCGCGCATCGGCGGCGACGAGTTTGCGATCCTGATGCCGGATACCGACGAGCGCGGCGGCGCCGCGATGATCGATGCGATCCGCCAACTGGTCGATCTGAACAATCAGTTTTATCCGGGCTCGCTGCTGAGCTTTTCGATGGGCGCGGCGACCTGCCAGCGCGGCGATCGGCTTGAAGCCGGCGTGCAGCGCGCCGATCTGCTGATGTATGAGGAAAAGCGCGCGCACTATGCGAACCACCAGAGTTCGGGCGCATAGAGCGACAGAGCGCTGGAACGTGGGTCGTAGGCCGCGTGGGCGCGATGGCGGTCGGCGGCTGGCCGGACGGATTTGGCCGGACGCCCGTCCGCTATAATCGCTAGCCCTGAAATTGTCCGCGGCAAGCCGCGGTTTGGAAAGAAAATCATGTCGACGATCCCCGCCTGCCCCCAATGCGGCATGGAAAATACTTACCCGGACGGCGACAACTACGTCTGCCCGGATTGCGCTCACGAATGGCCGATGACGAACGCCGCCATCGCTGACGACGCCGACGACCGCGTCGTCAAGGACGCCAACGGCAACACGCTCGCCGACGGCGACGCCGTGGTGCTGATCAAGGACCTGAAAGTGAAAGGCTCGTCGATCACCCTGAAAATGGGCACCAAGGTGAAGAGCATCCGCCTTGTCGGCGGCGATCATGAAGTCGACTGCAAGATGGACGCAGGCAATTTCATGCTGAAGGCGGCCTATCTGAAGAAGGTCTGACGCACGCCCAACGCACACCTGACCCAACCGGGGAACGGCACCGATGCTTTCCCACGTATTCGCCGGCATTACCGATTTCGAGCGCGCTTTCGGCTTTTATAGCGTGCTGATGGACACGCTGAATCTGAAGCTGAAGTTCCGCGATGACAACGCGTGCTGGGCCGGCTGGATGGCCGCGGATCAGCCACGGCCGCTGTTTCTGATCGGCAAGCCCTACGACGGCCGGCCGGCCGCAGTCGGCAACGGTCACATGGTGGCGCTGCTGGCCACGGACCGCGCGACAGTCGATCGCGCGCATGCCGCGGCACTCGCTCACGGCGGCGCCTGTGAAGGACCGCCGGGATTGCGTCCGCAATATCACGCGCACTATTACGGCGCGTACTTTCGCGATCCAGATGGCAACAAGCTTTGTGTGTGTTGCCACGAACCGGAAGCGCCGGCAGCAAACCCGGCGTCAAACTAAGCGCCAACTGAGGGCCAACTAAGCGCGCGGAAAGCGCAATTCGAAGCGCATCACGCCCGGCACCGGACACACCACGCGCGCGCTGCCGCCATGCAGATGCATGATCGCCTTGACGATCGCGAGCCCCAACCCGTTCGATTCGGTGAACTCGCTGCGCGCCGCGTCAGCGCGATAGAAGCGATCGAACAGACGGTCCAACTGCTCGCGGGGAATCGGCTCACCGTCGTTTTCGACCGTCACGGTCGCGCCCTGTTCGTCCTGCACGCCGCTCAAACGCACGACCGTATCGCACGCGCCATATCGCACCGCATTGACGACGAGATTGTTAATCGCACGCCGGCACAGCATCGGATTGACCGACGCCACGCCCTCGGCGTCGACGCTGAAGCGCATGCCGCGCTCGTCGGCGGGACCTTCGAAATAGTCTGCGATCCTGGCGAGTTCACCGTGCAGATCGACCGCCTCGCGCTCGATCGACAACGTCGCATGATCCGCATGCGCAAGAAACAGAATGTTCTCCGCGGTGTGGCTCAAACGGTTCAGTTCCTCGAGATTCGATTCGAGCAATTGCTGGTACTCGTCGGGCTCGCGCGGTTTTGCGAGCGTGACCTGGGTCTGGCCGATCAACGCGCCGACCGGCGTGCGGATTTCATGCGCGAGATCGGCCGAAAACTGCGACAGGCGCTGATAGCCATCGGCGAGACGGTCGAGCATGGCGTTGAAGGCATGCGTGAGCTGGCGCAATTCGACCGGCGCGGCCTCGCTGTCGAGCCGCACCGACAGACTCGCCGGACTGATCTGCGCCGCACGTGTGGCGATCTCGCGCACCGGCCGCAAGGCGCGGCGCAGCACATAGTAGGCGAGCAGCGTTGCGGCCAGCATGCCGGTCAGCGTCGCCAGCACGATGCGATTGCGGTACGCAGCGAGCATCTGCACTTCGTGCGTCATCGGATGCGCGGCGATGATTTCGACTGCGGTGCCGTCCTCGCGCGCTTTGGTTTTGGCGATCGCCCAATGAACCGGCACGCCGTCCGGCAGCACGGTCTGACGGATGTCGGCAGGGGTCGGCAATCGCCCCGCCGCGCCGGCCTGCAAAGGCGGCACCGCGACCTTGCCCGGGTTGACGTCGATGAACGGTGCTTCGCCCGGCCTGCGAAACAGCAGCACGTCCTCTTCGGCGCCGAGCATGGTTTCGAACAACAAGGGCCGATTCTTCAATTCGCTGACCGAGTACAGGTCGCGCACGATCCGGCTGAAATGCTCGACGCGCCCGGTAAGCACCACGTCGGCGCGCTGCCGCAACGACACTTCGGCGGAATGATAGAAATAAGCGCCGAGCGTGCCGATTACCACGCACGCGATCGATGCGAACAGCACCGTGGTGCGGGCCGTCAGCGAACGCTCGGTCCACAGTTTCATGAGCCGTCGCCGAAGGTATAGCCGATGCTGCGCACCGTATGGATCAGCTTCTTTTCGAACGGATGATCGATCTTGGCGCGCAGCCGCTTGACCGCTACGTCGACCACATTGGTGTCGCTGTCGAAGTTCATGTCCCACACTTCGGACGCGATCTGGGTGCGCGACAGCGCTTCGCCCTGCCGTCGCACCAGCAGATGCAGCAGCATGAACTCCTTGTTGGTGAGCGGAATCTCCACGCCTTCGCGCGTCACCTTGCGGCGCAATACGTCGAGCTTGAGGTCGGCGATCTCGAACACGTCGCTCTCGCGGATCACGCCGCGGCGCAGCAGCGTGCGGATACGCAACACCAGCTCGGTGAACGAGAACGGCTTGACGAGGTAATCGTCGGCGCCGAGCTCGAGACCGCGGATGCGGTCGCTGACATGATCGCGCGCGGTCAGGAAAATCACCGGCAAATCGCGCCGCGCCCGCAAGGTGCGCATGATTTCCCAACCGTCGATGCCCGGCAGCATCACATCCAGCACCACGAGGTCATAAGGGTGTTCGAGTGCCATATGCAGGCCATCCGTGCCGGTGCGCGCGAGATCGACCGCGTAGCCGCTTTCGCGCAAACCCTTCTTAAGATAGTCGCCGGTTTTCTGATCGTCTTCGATAACGAGGATGCTCATGATGCTGAATGCTCCAGCCCAGGCGCTGATCCCCGGGCATTGGACGTAGATATGGCGGTCATTCTACGTGTGCGCCACGCGCCGTTCATGACGTTTTTGTCATCCGTCTGTCACCCGCCGGAGCCGACCGCTCGCTTAATCTGCCCCTATCCCTCACCACCCAGGAGCAGATTCATGAAGATCGTTTCCGCGAATGCACTGCGCGCCATCGTCGCCCCTGCACTCGTTGCCGGCGCCTTGCTTGCGGCAGGACCGGCTGCGCAAGCCCAGAACACCGCGCCCACCGGCGTGCGCGGCACGGTCACGTCGCTGTCGGACGATCTGCTCAAGGTTCACACGCGCGACGGCAAAGACGTCGACGTGAAGCTCGCTAAAGACACGCCGATTCGCGGCGTCGCGATCGCCAACGTGAACGATATCAAGCCGGACAGCTATGTCGGCACGGCCGCCATCCCGCAAGCCGACGGCACGCTGAAGGCGCTCGAAGTGCACGTGTTCCCGGCCAGCATGCGCGGCGCCGGCGAGGGTCACCGCCCCTGGGATCTGGGCTCGAACAGCACGATGACCAACGGCACGGTCGGCTCGCTGGTGGTCAGCAATGGCCGCACGATCACCGTCAAGTACAAGGACGGCGAGAAGAAGATCGTGATTCCGCAAGACGTGCCGATCGTCAGCCTCGAAGCGGGCGACCGCTCATTGCTGGTGCCGGGCGCGAAAGTCGTGCTGTTCGCGCACAAGGAAGCCGACGGTTCGCTGGCGGCGAACTTCATCTCCGCAGGTGAGCATGGTCTGACGCCGCCGATGTAATACGGCTTGACCGGTTATTCAAACGGCCGCGTCCTCCGTTGCTCACGACGGCGCGGTTTCCGATTTCTCCGACTTCGTCGGCTTCGCTTAGCGCCGTCCACCATGCCTGAACCGCAAAAGCGCCTTGTCGTCCATCCGCTCTTCGTACGAATCACGCATTGGATCAACGCGTTTGCGATGGTCTGCATGGTGATGAGCGGCTGGGCGATCTACAACGCGTCGCCGTTCTTTCCGTTCAGGTTTCCGCTGTGGGCGACCGTCGGCGGCTGGCTGGGCGGCTCGATTGCCTGGCATTTCGCGGCGATGTGGCTGCTGTGCGCGAACGGCCTGCTCTATCTGGCGTATGGCATCGGCCGCGGGCATTTCCGCCGCAGGCTCTTGCCGGTTCGTCCGCGCGATGTAGTGCGCGATGCGGCGCTGGCGATGCAATTCAAGCTGCCGCACGATACCGGCAAATATAACGCGGTGCAGCGCGCGCTCTATCTGTTCGTGTTGCTGCTCGGCGTGCTGCTGGTCGCATCGGGACTGTCGATCTGGAAGCCGGTGCAGTTCTGGTGGCTTAGCGCGCTATTCGGCGGTTTCGATTTCGCGCGGCGCGTGCATTTTGTCGCGATGGCGGGCGTGGTCGGGTTTGTCGTCGTGCATCTGGCGCTGGTGCTGCTGGTGCCGCGCACACTGCTGCCGATGTTGACCGGCCGCGCCAAACACGCCGCGCACGAAGGGACCCGGGCATGAGCACATCTGAACCGACAGGCGCAACAGGCGTGCGCGAAAAGCGCATTGTTCCAGCCGACCATCAGCCGCAAATCGAGCGCTTGCAGCGGCGCCTGTTCCTGCGCTCGTCGCTGTCGATCGGCGCACTCGCGATGCTGTCCGGCTGCAACATGCAGGACGGCGATTCGGTCGACAAGGTGCTGTGGGCGATGTCGCGCTGGAACGATCGCGTGCAAGCGTGGCTCTTCGACCGTAACAGGCTCGCGCCGACCTATTCGGCGAGCGAGATTACCAACCCGTTTCCGTTCAACGCGTTCTACCCCGAGTTCGACGCGCCGGATATCGACGGCTCGACGTACCAGCTGGAAGTGTCGGGATTGGTGTCGGACAAACGCACGTGGACTCTCGATCAACTGCGCGCGTTGCCACAGACTTCGCAGATCACGCGCCACATCTGCATTGAAGGATGGAGCGCGATTGGGCAATGGCGAGGCATACCGTTTCGCACCTTCCTCGAACGCATCGGCGCCGATCTGACTGCGCGCTATGTCGGCTTCAAATGTGCGGACCGCTATTACTCGAGCCTCGACATGGCGACGGCGCTGCATCCGCAAACCCAACTGACGCTCGATTTCGGCGATGCGCCGCTGCCCGCCAAGTATGGCTATCCATTGAAGCTGCGCGTGCCGACCAAGCTCGGCTTCAAGAATCCGAAGCACATCGCAGCGATCTTCGTCACCAACACCAATCCCGGCGGCTACTGGGAAGACCAGGGGTATAACTGGTTCAGCGGTTTATAGACCTTGAGCGAGTGCGTGCTTCGTTTATACAGCCGTCACGTATCGTGCAACCGGCTTGACCACGCGCGGCGGCGCGTCGGGCGCGGTGTGCATGCGTTTGACTTCTTCGCCCGGGCTCAAGCCGAACAGGCGCTTGAACTCGCGGCTGAATTGCGACGCGCTTTCGTAACCGACACGCGCCGCGGCCGCGCCCGCGTTCAAACCATCCTGCACCATCAACAGACGCGCGTGATGCAAGCGCGTGGTCTTCACATACTGCATCGGCGATGTCGAGGTCACCGACTTGAACTGCGCATGAAACACGGCGAGGCTCATGCCTGCTTCGGCGGCTAGCGTATCGACATCGAGCTGGCCCTGATAGTCGGCATGAATGCGCCGCAGCGCCTTGGCGATGCGGCCGAAATGATTCTGATGCGTGAGCGCTGCGCGAATCGCATCGCCCTGCTCGCCGGTCAACACGCGGTAACAGATTTCGCGGACGACGCCCGGCGCGAGAATGCGCGCATCGAGCGGCGAGGCCAACGCTTCCATCAGACGATGCACGGCGTTGCTCAAGGCCGGATCGAGCGGCGTCGAATAGATGCCGAGCGGCTCGTTCTGCGCGGCGCCTTGCGCTTCGTTCAGCGCCATCAGCAACTCCGCCACCATGGTCAGATCGACGCGTACCGAGATTCCGAGAAACGGCTCTTCCGGGCTCGCTTCCGTCTCGCATTCGAACGGCAGCGGCACCGACAGTACGAGATACTGTTGCGCGTCGTACTGGAACACCTGCTCGCCGATGAAACCGCGCTTGCGGCCCTGGCAGACGATCACGATACTCGGCTCGTAAAGCACCGGCCTTCGTTGCATCGGGCGACTGGCGCGCAGCAGACTGACACCCTCCAGACTGGAGCGCGTGACGCCATCGACGGGCGCCAGCGCATCGAACAGCGCGACCAGACGCTGCTGATCGGGATTGGCGGAAGCGGGTTCAACGGCAGGTGTGGACATGACGATATGGTGACGCAGGAGAGAATAGTGCTTGAAATTTAGCACCAAACATCCTACCGCGCTGCTCGCCAGGAGTTTTAGGCAAATCTTCAAGACATTCAGGTATTCCCGGGCTCGCTCCCGGCTCCTACTATGGGAACCCTGCCGGATCATCTTTTTCCGCGCTGCGCCGGGCCCGGTTGGCGATTCACTCATTCGGTGAATTTGTCGGCCGCCGCCGGCGCCGTGATCCTGGTTCCTGACAAGGATTGGCGCATCGGCGACGCGTGTCGCCATCGTCGGCGCCTTGTGACATCACCCTCTTTGCTGGAGTTACCCATGAGCACGACTTATGCCTATGCAGCGACCGACGCCACCGCGCCGCTCGCCCCGTTCGAACTTCAGCGTCGCGAACTGCGCGCCCATGACGTGCAGATGGAAGTCCTGTTTTGCGGCGTGTGCCATTCCGATTTGCATCAGGCGCGCAACGAATGGAAGAACACGGTTTATCCGGTCGTGCCGGGCCACGAAATTGTCGGCCGCGTGACCGCGGTTGGCGCGGACGTGACGAAATACAAGGCAGGCGATCTGGTGGGCGTGGGTTGTCTGGTCGATTCGTGCCGCACGTGCGCGAGTTGCGAGGAAGGTCTCGAACAGTATTGCGAGAACGGTTTCGTCGGCACGTATAACGGCGTGGACCGTGTGGACGGACAGGTCACTTACGGCGGCTATTCGACGCAATTGGTGGTGGACGAAGCGTTCACGCTACGTGTGCCGGAGAATCTCGACCCGGCGGGTGTTGCGCCGTTGCTGTGCGCCGGGATTACGACTTATTCGCCGCTGCGGACCTGGGGTGCTGGTCCTGGCAAGAAAGTCGGGATTGTTGGCCTGGGCGGCCTGGGTCACATGGGCGTGAAGCTGGCCCGCGCGATGGGCGCGCATGTGGTGTTGTTCACGACGTCGCCGTCGAAGATCGAGGATGCCAAGCGGCTTGGCGCGCATGAGGTTGTTATTTCCCGGAATCCGGAAGAGATGCAAGCGCATCTGAATAGCTTCGATCTCATTCTGAATACTGTGGCTGCGCCGCATGATCTGAATCCGTTTTTGAATTTGCTTCGACGTGATGGGACGATGACGTTGGTCGGGGCTCCTGAACATGATCATCCATCGCCGCAAGTGTTCAATTTGATCTTTAAGCGTCGCCGGCTTGCTGGGTCGTTGATCGGCGGAATCGCCGAGACGCAGGAGATGCTGGATTTCTGTGGCGAGCACGGGATTACTTCTGATATTGAAGTTATTCCTATGCAAGGGATTAATGAAGCATACGAGAGGATGCTTAAGAGTGACGTTAAGTATCGGTTTGTGATTGATCTGGATTCCCTCCGGAAGTAGTTTTTTTTTGCCCGCGCAGCGGGGTGGTTTTGCGCCTGCGGCGTGGGTTCTTTCTTGGTTTTTTTGCCTTTCGCGGCGCTCGTTGTCTGTTCGCCTGCGGCGTTGGCCTTTCCTTGATTTGTTATTGGTTTATTAGCGTTCCCCCTGTGCGGGGGAGCACCTACTTTTCTTTGCCTGCCGCAAAGAAAAGTAGGCAAAAGAAAGCGGCTTTACACCGCCAGCTTTGAAGCGGGTCCCCTGGCTTGGAGGAGGCAGTGGTGCATCTGGAATCGGTGTTCTCGCGCACTCCGCGCTGGTGACAAGGCAGTCATCCTTCCCGCCTCGCACTGCGTGCTTACCGGAACGGTCCGCCGGGCAAACCAGTGGCTTCGTTTTTGGTTTGGTGGGGCCATCGGCTTCGCCTCGGTGAGGCGCCGGAACTTTGGAATGCGAGGCACCACACCGGGCGAAACGTCGCCGCAGAAACCGGCGGGCGGTTTTGTGAAGTAATGCCGAACGCCGAGACCCGAAGCCGCCAGGCGGTTTGACGAAGTATCGCCGAGCGCCGAAACCAGCGGGCGGTTTTGTGAAGTACCGCTACGGCGCGCGCAGCGCCGCCGGAAGCATGACTGCCTTGTCACCGGCGCGGAGTGCGCGAGAACACCGATTCCAGATGCTCCACTGCCTCCTCCAAGCCAGGGGACCCGCTTCAAAGCTGGCGGTGTAAAGCCGCTTTCTTTTGCCTACTTTTCTTTGCGGCGGCAAAGAAAAGTAGGTGCTCCCCCGCACAGGGGCAACGCTAATAAACCAATAAGAAAACAAGGAAAGGCACCACCGAAAAAGCACAGACAAAAAGCGCCGCGCAGGCAAAAAAGAGAAAGCCACCGCAAAGGCAAAACCCCAAACCAAATGGAGTTGAACCGTGATTGACAGAATAACTGCAATGCGCACCTTCATCCGTATCGTGGATACAAACAGCTTCACCCGCGCAGCGGAGTCCTTAAACATCCCGAGGGCGACAGCAACAACGATCGTCCAGAACCTGGAAGCAATGCTAGGCACCGCCCTACTAACCCGCACGACGCGGCGCCTGAGCATCACCCCGGAAGGCGCCGCCTATTACGAACGTTGTGCGCAAATCCTCGCCGACATCGACGAAATGGAAGCGAGCCTCCGCCATGCAACGGACAACCTGACCGGTCGTCTGCGCATTGAAATGCCCGGTGCCGTGGCAAGCGTCCTCGTCCTCCCGGCGCTGGAGGACTTCCACGCCCGCTTCCCTAACCTCGATCTGGCCATCGGCATCAGCAACCGCGCAGTGGATCTAATAGCCGAAGCGGTCGACTGCAGTATCCAGCTAGGCGAATTGCCAGACTCGAACCTGATCGCGCGCCAGCTGGGAACCCTCGAGCACGTGACATGCGCAAGTCCGGCCTATCTTGCGCGTCACGGCACGCCGCTGAATCTCAGCGACTTGACAGAACATGTCGCGGTAAATTGCATGTCGCCACACACCGGCCGCGAAGTGGACTTCGACTTCGAAGTGGATGGCGAAGCGCAGAATGTAAAGGTAAAAGGCTTCGTCAAAGTCAGCGACGAGCAGGCCTATCTGACCTGCGGCCTGCAAGGCCTGGGCCTGATACAGCCCGCGCGAATCGCCGCGCAGCCCTACCTCGACTCGGGACAGTTGCGCGAAGTGCTGCCGCAATGGAAACCGGTGCCCATGCCGGTCTCGGTCGCGTATGTGAAGAATCGCCGCGTGTCGCCGCGCGTGCGGGCCTTCGTCGACTGGCTCGCGGAACTGTTCGAGCAAGCCGAGCACGTCGATCAGGACCTCTCGCGCGTCCGTCAGTTGTTGCGCGGCCTGCATCCCGCTTAAGCGCAACTATGCGGGCTCGATGCAGGCTCGCAACCGAACGAGTACGTCATTTCGGCAATGTGACCGGCACCGGCCGCGTCAGCAAATCGACGTAGAAATTGAAAAAAACCGGATTGTCGAAGCGTTTGACGATCGTCATCTTCCGCAAACCCGCCGGCGGCGAACTCGCATAACCCGTTGACTTGCCGTCATTCGCGCCGAAGCTCATATCCACATCCACCCATTCATCCTCCGTCTGCGTGGCGAACGACGGATGCATCAGGTACGCCAGCGTCAGCGTGTCCCAGATGTTCGTCGTGTAGTTCGGATTTGTTTCGAAGCCGTTCTTGCCGTCGAAACCATAGCCGTTCAATGTCTTGAACAGTTGCGTGATGATGGTCTGCCTGGTCGGATCGTGCGCAACTCGGTCGTACAGCGCTTTGTCCATCTTCACCGTATCCGTCACGTCGAGCGGCACCACGACCTGTTTGATCGGCAAACGCAACACGGTCCTGGCCGCTTCCGGATCGAACCACCAGTTGAATTCCGCGGTAGGCGTTGTGTTGCCAGGCACGTCGATCGCGCCACCCATGTAGACGATCTGCTTGATCAGCGGCACGATCTCGGGATGCTGACGCGTAGCGAGCGCGATATTCGTCAGCGGCCCGATGGCCAGAATCGTCACCTGACCAGGATACTGCTTGACCGAATCGACGATGAAATCAACCGCGCTCCTGCTCTGCAACGTGGTGTGAGTGGCGAAGCCGTCGGGTGGCGCAATCAGGTCGCTGTCCGATTTCGGCTCCGGCTTATTCCATGCGCCGAGATAACCGTCACCACCAGGGAATTGCTTCAGCTCGGCCTGAATAGTGGCGAAATCATGCGATAACGCATAATTGGCGCCCGCATACACGCCGATCTGATTTTCGACGCCAAGCCGTTCAACCGATTTCAACGCGTCGGCTACGCCTTGCTTAAGCCATTGATTGCCGGATACCACCGTAATACCGAGTACTTTCAGCGATCCCTGCGCCTGCAATTGCGCGGCCATTACGCCGAGCTGGCCGTCGTCGCTCAGTGTGTTGTAGTCGCTATCGATAATGACTTTAGGCGGATCGGCTTGTGCATTGAGATTGTTGCCACCACACGCGGAGAGCGCCGAGACGGCCGCCACACTTGCCACGCACGTCAATGCCACGAACATTCGCTTCACTGATGTCCCCTTTTCATACTGCCGCGTTTCATGAATAAGGAGTCCATCATAGACGTAAACATGACGAAATAAAATCGTCAGGTTTAATGCGTCATTCATGGAATCAGCTTCCTTCGTCTGAGATCATCGAAAATACCGATAAACATCGTTTCGGTATCGATAAATTCATGAAAACCGAAGCGCCGCGCTTTCGAGCCGTCGCCGAACATGTCGTAATCCCACGAGAAAACGAAATCGGCAAAACGCCATGACGAGACGTCTCGATACGGCACCGCCTGCAAGCCATGTTTCGCGGCGATTGCATTCCACAAGGGCTCTTTATCGGCCATGACCGTATCGAGCGACATCGGCAGCGGCGGCGCCACATCGAGTTCGAAATAACGGGCGATCTTCGGCCACATGTCGTTCCAGCGGAACAGATCGCCGTTGTTGATATTGAACGCATGGTTTGCGGCGCGCGGCTCGGTCGCAGCCCAGATAGTTGCGCGCGCAAGCAAGCCGGCGTCGGTCATTTCGAGCAGCTTGTCATAAGCACCGGGTTTTCCGGGAAAACGCAACGGCAAGCCGAGCGCTTTCGACATCGATGCATACACCGCAAGCGCCACCGCCAGATTCATCGGATTGCCGAGCGCAAAGCCGCCCACCACCGAAGGCCGGATCGCCGACCAGCTCCAGCGTTTGCCCTTTTGCCGCGACTCGAGAAACGTCTGCTGGTCGAACATGAACTCAGGCGGCATGAAGTGCGCGTCGTCCTCACGCGCCGGCGTCTTGAAGGGGCCGAGATGGCCGCCGTACACCTTGTAGCCCTGCATCAGACTCACGTGCTGCAAGCCCGCCGCCACCGGTTCGATCGCATCGATCACGTTGACCAGCATCGCCAGATTCGGCGGCACCAGTTCGGTCCAGGTCGGGCGATCCTGATAGGCGGCGTAGAACACGTGCGTGACATGATCGAGCGAGCGCAACCTGGCCTGACTGTCGACGGGATCGAGCAGATCGACTGCGATGTACTGCACCCGCTCCTTTGCCGCGCCCCCGCGACGCGCGAGGCCAATGACCGCCCAGTCGTCGAGTGTTGCCAATTGATCGACCAGATTGCGGCCGATCACGCCCTGTGCGCCCACTACCAGAGCGACTTTCTTTGCTACGTTCATTGTCATGCTCCCGATAAAACTTTTCGTTGCGACGGCCCACGCCGTGCGGTAACTGAAAGATATCGGCGCGACAGCGCTTTCGGTAGACTGCCGGATGGCATATCACCTGTGAATTGAACTCACGATGGCACGTTTGGATGTGAACCGTTCCGGCGAACTCGAAGTGTTCGTGCGTGCGGTCGAACTGGGTGGCTTCTCGGCAGCGGCGCGCGCGTTGGGAATGACCCCGTCCGCAGTCAGCAAACTGGTGGCGCGGCTCGAAGCCCGGCTGGGCGCGCGCCTCGTGAACCGTTCAACGCGCAATCTGCAACTCACGCCCGAAGGCTGCGTGTTCTACGAACGCGGCGTGCGTGTGCTCGCCGAACTCGACGAAACCGAGCGCGGCGCGGCCACCGGCGCGACGCTTCGCGGCCGTCTGCGCGTGCACGCGAACGTGCCGCTCGGACGGCACTACCTGCTGCCGCTGGTGCCGGCGTTTCTCGAAGCGCATCCCGACATCACGCTCGATATCGTGCTGACCGATCAGGTCGTCGACTTGCTGGAGCAGCGCACCGATGTCGCGCTTCGCAGCGGTCCGTTGAAGGATTCGCAACTGGTGGCGCGCAAGCTGGGCGATGCAAAAATGGTGATTGTCGGTGCGCCGGCCTATCTGGCGCGCCATGGCACACCGCAGACTCCCGTTGATTTATCCGCGCACAACCGGCTCGGCTTTGGTTTTGCAAGGGCTGCAAACGGCTGGCGGTTGCTCGACAGCGAACAACGCAGGATCGACGTGCCGGTCGAAGGCAACGCGCAGGTCAGTGACGGCGAAACGCTGCGCCAACTGGTGCTGGCCGGCGTGGGACTCGGCCGCCTTGCCGCCTTTCAGGTGCGTGAAGACGTGGCCGCCGGCCGCCTCGTCGTGCTGCTCGAAGCGTTCAATCCCGGCGACAGCGAGCCGGTCAACGCACTCTATCTCGGCCAGGGCGGCCATCTGCCCGCGCGTGTGCGCGCGTTGCTCGACTTTCTGGTGGAGCGGATGCGCGTTGAATGACACGCGCATCCATTTTCCGATGCAGATGAGCGACGAGAGCGGCAAGTTTGGCGGCGAGAGGCCCGCAGGACACGAGGCACGCCGCCGGATCGGTCCTACCCCGGCGACTTTCCTGTTCAAGTAGCGCGCCATCAAGACGCGCGTTTCAGGCTATCAAGGCTGGCGTACCTGCGCTGACGCACCCGGGCATGCAGGGTCTTTACCCCAATGACCGTCGCACACGCGCCAGCGGCACAACTGGTCTTCGAAGAAACCGCGTTGGCCACACTCCTTCACCCGCTCGGCCAGCTTTGCGTTGCCGGGGGCCGCGGAAGCACTCACCTTGGTGGTGTCGCCGCCAGCCGCTTTCACGTCGGCCGGTTTGGTTCGCGCCACCAACGCCGCCAATAGATCGGCATCCGAATCATCTTTCGAAGCCTTACCGTTGCCGGTAGCCGTGCGTGGTTTCTTCGTTTGAGCGACCTCGGTCGGCGCGCTCGCGTGCTTGCCGTGAGCCGCCGCGGTTTCATGCTTCGTATTGCTGGCGACAGCCGTTGCAGGTTTGCCGTGTTTCGCCGCGGGCACAGTCGCAGCCGACGCGGCCGTTGCTGACGCAACAGGTGTGGGCGAGCTGCTCGGCTCGGCACCGTCGGCAAGCGCGCGCGACAGGCGGCTGCCGTCCCCGCTTGCGGAGGCGGCGGCGGGCTTGGCCTGGTTGTCACTGTCCTCGGCGACGATGGTCGCCGCCTGCGATGACGCAGCAGCCGGGGCCGCCGCTTTCGCGGTGACTTGCACGGCGCCGCTCGCACCGGACGCCGACGCGGCTTTCTCCGCACGATTCGGTGCGGCCGGCGTAGCCGACGCTACCGCTTCAGTCTGCGTACGCTGCTGCAGATGCCACGCGCCCCAGCCACCGGCGGCGATCACCAGCAAGGCGACCAGCGCGAGCGGCGTTTTTGACCGGCGTGGTTTATCCGTAGGCGGCGCGACGCGGCCTTCGAGGTTCGCAAGAATCCGCGAACCATTGCCATCAGCGCCTTTAGCTTTATCGGATAACAGGCTAGGCGGGGCTTTGGAATTCGAACTGTCCGGCGCACTCATTCACTGTCTCATTGAATCCTGGTTTAATTCGCCGTGATAATACGTTCCGGCTCGTCTCCGAGCAGGCCTGATTCTAAGAGCAAGCTTTACAAAATACAATTGTTTCCAATTTCCGGGGTCGCCTTTGATTGCCGTTGTACTTGTTGCCTATTTCGCCATCGCTGTCGTGATCGCCGCAATGCTGCTATTGCCGGCGGTACGCGCCTCTTTATTAGGCGCCGCGCTCGATATTCATGGCCGTGTTATGCGCCGGGCATCGCGAGGCGCATCGCGCGCTCGCGGTCAATTAGCACGCTCGGCAAAAATTTCGCAATCGACCGTGATCGATATGCAAAATTTACTGGCGAAGCGGCGCTTGCTGATTTTTACCACCGCAGGTATTCTTGCGACGCCGCCATTGGTGGCATTGGCATTACGCGGCCGGCAATTATTCCAATTCGATGACACTGCACGGGTACCTGACGAGAAAATTGCTGCGTTATTGAATGGCGAACAGCTCGTGCCCCCGCCGCCGCTGCCGCCGGAGGTATTCGCAACGCAGGAAGTCGAGCAGATTCGACCCGCGCTAAAAGATGCGAGCCGCGACTGGAATTTGCTCGACGCCGACTTCAGGACGCGTTTATTGCTCGTCTACAAAATCATGCACGAGCAGTACGGGTATGAAATGGCATTGCTGGAAGGTTATCGCAGTCCGGAGCGGCAAAACCGGCTGGCGCAAATGGGGGGCAACGTCACCAATGCCGCAGCGT
Source organism: Paraburkholderia sp. FW306-02-B (assembly GCF_058782725.1). Classification (NCBI taxonomy): domain Bacteria; kingdom Pseudomonadati; phylum Pseudomonadota; class Betaproteobacteria; order Burkholderiales; family Burkholderiaceae; genus Paraburkholderia; species Paraburkholderia sp. FW306-02-B. The sequence continues at coordinate 1,871,873 of NZ_JBYSXZ010000002.1, read as the reverse complement.
TTCAGAGCTATCACCAATACGGTCTTGCCGCGGACAATGCGTTTTTGCGCAACGGCAAGCTCGTCATTTCAGAAAAAGATCCCTGGGCCATGCGAGGCTATCAGTTATACGGACAGACGGCCGAACAGGTCGGTCTGACGTGGGGCGGCCGCTGGAAAATGATGGATCTCGGGCACGTTGAATATCACAAACCCGGCTTCGTGCTGGGACGCGGCCATTAAGGCGAAGCGGGCAATAAAGAGGTTGGCAATGGGGCGTTCAATCAATTTTTCTGGCGAAAGGCGGCAATGCCGTAAGCATAACGGCATTGCCGGAATTGCGATCCTCGGGGCCGTCAACTCCGGATTTAACAATTCGTCCGCATTCAATTTCGCCTGACTCATGCTTTCATTTACTTTCAAACGCGTTGCCCTGATCGTGCCCGCGGACCGGACCGGTGTGCCCGCCATGTTGTTTGCCACACCACGCGCCACAACACATATCACCAAGACCTGAACGGCTTATGCGACGCATTCTCAACGTGTTGACCCACCCACGCACGCTCTCGATCATCGGCTTGCTCGCGCTCGCTGCCGTATTGTTCATCGGCGCCGATACCTTGCAGATCGACCTGATGTGGCCGGCCATCGTGCTCGGCGCGGTAATCGCGCTATGGCTGCTGGTCTGGCTGGCGCGCCGCCTGCGCGCACGGCGCGCGAATAACAAGCTCGGCGAAATGCTCGAACAGCAAGCCGAAAAGCAGACCGAAAGCGGACCCGCGCCGACGCCCGCGCGTCAAGCCGAACTCGACGTGCTGCGCACGCGCCTCGTCGATGCGGTGAAGACCATCAAGACCTCGAAGATCGGCCAGGTATCAGGTGGCTCGGCGCTTTACGAACTGCCCTGGTACATCGTGATCGGCAACCCGGCTGCGGGCAAGAGCAGCGCCGTGCTGAATTCCGGCTTGCAATTCCCGTTCGCCGACAAGAACAACGCGGTGATTCACGGCATCGGCGGCACGCGTAATTGCGACTGGTTCTTCACGACCGAAGGCATTCTGCTCGACACCGCCGGCCGCTATTCCGTGCATGAGGAAGATCGCACCGAGTGGCTCGGCTTCCTCGGTTTGCTCAAGCGTTTCCGGCCGAAGGCGCCGATCAACGGCATCATCGTGACGGCGAGCATTGCGGAATTGACCAGCAGCAAGCCGGAGTTCGCGATCAACCTCGCGAAGAATCTGCGCCAGCGCGTTCAGGAACTGACTGAGAAGCTCGAAGTATTCGCGCCGGTGTACGTGATGTTCACCAAGGCCGACCTGATTACCGGCTTCACCGAGTTCTTCAGCGGCAGCGACCGTCACGAATACGACCGCGTCTGGGGCGCCACCCTGCCCTACGAGCCGGACGAGAAGCGCGACGTGGTGGGACTGTTCGACGAGCATTTCGAAGCGCTGTATGACGGTCTGAAAGAAATCAGCGTCGCGCAGATGTCGATCAACCGCGGCAACAAGCTCTCGCCGGGCCAATTGAGCTTTCCGCTCGAATTCTCGGCGGTCAAGCCCGCATTGCGCGCGTTCCTCGCGACGCTGTTCGAAAACAACCCGTTCCAGCACAAGCCGATTTTCCGCGGCTTCTACTTCACCAGCGCCTTGCAGGAAGGCGAAACCAACAGCGCTGCCGCCACCCGCATCGCCAACCGTTTCGGCCTGAGCACCGACAGCCTGCCCAAGCCGCATAGCGCGTTCTCGAAGAACGGCTTCTTCCTGCGCGACCTGTTCTCGAAGGTGATTTTTGCCGACCGTCAGACGGTCAAGCAGTTCGCCAGTCCCGCCAAAACGCGCATGCGCTATGCGACGTTCTTCGGCTTCGTCGCGGTGCTCGCGTTGGCGCTCGGCGGCTGGACGTGGTCGACGATCGGCAACCAGCAATTGACGGCGAACGTGCAGGCCGACCTCGACAACGTGGTGCGCTTGCAGCAGAACCGCAACGATCTGCAATCGCGCTTGCAGGCGATGGACATTCTCGAAGACCGTATCGACCAGCTCGAACAGTTCCGCCGCGACAAGCCGCTCGCGGTGTCGCTCGGCCTGTATCAGGGCGATCGGCTCGAACAGCATCTGCTTACCCAGTATTACAACGGCGTGCGCCAGATCCTGCTCGACCCGGTGTCGCAGAATCTCGCGTCGTTCCTGAAGGACGTCAACGCGCATCCCGACCAGCTCGCACCGCTGAACCGCACGCCGGACGCCGCCGCGATTCCCGTGTCCGCGCATACGGCGATGGCGGCGAACAGCCAGGGCGGTCTGTATAGCGATGCGTCGCCGACCAACGTCGAAGACGCGTACAACGCGCTCAAGACCTACCTGATGCTCAGCGACAAGCGTCACGTCGAAACCGCGCACCTGACCGATCAGGTCGCGCGCTTCTGGCGCGGCTGGCTCGAAACCAATCGCGGCAACATGCCTCGCGACGAGATGATCCGCAGCGCCGAGCGCATGATCACGTTCTACCTGTCGCGCGTTTCCGACGACGATTGGCCGATGATCGATCAAAACCTCTCACTGGTCGATCAAACGCGTGAAAACCTGCGCCGTGTGGTGCGCGGCATGCCGGCACGTCAGCGCGTCTACGAAGAAATCAAGGCGCGTGCGTCGACCCGCTTCGCGCCGATGACCATCGCGCGCATCGTCGGCGAAAACAATACGGCGCTGGTGGCGGGCAGCTATGCGATCCCCGGCACCTTCACGCGTGAGGCGTGGTTCCAGTACGTGCAGCCGGCGATCCGCGATGCCGCGACCAAGGAATTGCAGGCAAAAGACTGGGTGCTCAACACCTCCGCGCACGACGATCTGACGCTCGAAGGCAGCCCCGAGCAGATCCAGAAAGCGCTCGTGGCGATGTACAAGACCGAGTACGCGATGCATTGGCAGAAGTTCATGCAGGGCATTGCCGTGCAGAGCTTCGGCAGCTTCGGTCAGGCGGTGGATGCGATGAACCGCCTCGGCGATCCGCAGGATTCGCCGATCCGCAAGGTGCTCGAAACCGCATACGACCAGACCTCGTGGGATAACCCGTCGCTCTTCAACGCGGGCCTCAAGCGCGCGCAAACCGGCGTCACCAGTTGGTTCAGGAACTGGTTCTCGCGCGCGCCGACCGGTCAGATCAACGCCAACATCGACATCAACGGCAATCCGGTCGACATGCCGATGGGTCCGATCGGCCAGGAGTTCTCGGCGCTGGGCCGCATCGTCGTCACCGGCGACAACGGTTCGATGCTGAAAGGCTACATGGATACGCTCTCGAAGGTGCGCACGCGCTTTAACGTCATTAAGAACCAGGGCGATCCGGGACCGGGCGCGCGCCAGCTGATGCAGCAGACGCTCGACGGCAGCGGGTCCGAGTTGGCCGATTCGTTGAAATACGTCGACGAGCAGATGCTCACCGGCCTCACCGATTCGCAACGCAAGGCACTGCGTCCGCTGCTGGTGCGCCCGCTGATGGCGGCGTACGCGGTGGTGATCCAGCCGGCCAGCGTCGAAGTCAACAAGGTGTGGAACGCGCAGGTCTACCAGACCTTCCAGGGGTCGCTGGCGAGCAAGTATCCGTTCTCGGGCGATGCGAAGGTCGAAGCCGGCGCCGGCGAAATCGCCCAGGTGTTCGGGCCGGACGGCGCGATCGCGAAGTTCGTCGGTACCACCCTCGGGCCGCTCGCGGTGCGCCGCGGCGACACGCTCACCGCTCGCACGTGGGGCGATATGGGCCTCGCGCTGACGCCTGACTTCACCAGCGGCTTCGCGCGCTGGGTGGCGCCGCTTGCAGGCGGTGCGGCGAGCTCGGCTCAAAGCTCGTCCGAACCGCAGACCGTGTTCCAGATCCTGCCGCAGCCGAGCAGCGGTACGACGGAATACACGCTCGCGATCGACGGCCAGCAACTGCGTTACCGCAATACGCCGCCGCAGTGGACCAACTTCGTGTGGCCGAATCCGTCGGGCTCGCCTGGCGCGACGTTGAACGCAACGACCTTCGACGGCCGCACGCTGCAACTGGTCAACGAGCCGGGCCGCTACGGTCTGGAGAAGCTGATCAACTCGGCGCAGCGCAAGCGCCGTCCGGACGGCACCTTCGATCTGTCGTGGACGCAAGGCAACGTGACGGTGGCGGTCAGCATGCGCATCATCAGCACCTCGCAGGCATCGGGCGGCAGTGGCAGCGATGCGCCACAACAACAGAGCCTGCGCGGCTTGCGGCTGCCGTCGTCGGTGGCGGATGTGAGCGCGGCGGCTAATTCAGTCAACGCGACGGCCAGCGGCGCAACGGGTGCAACGGGCGCTTCGCCCGCACCTGCGCCGGCTTCGCAAGCGGTACGGCCGGCCACGGCCGCCGCCGCGGTTTCGAATACTGGGGGTGCGCAATGACGCAAACCGTGCAGGCGCAAATCGCCTTCTTCGGCAAGATTCCGTCGCGCGGCGACTTCGTAAAGAGCGCGCATAACCCGCAATTGCTGGCGACGCTCGATCGCTGGATCGCGGAAGCGATGGAGCTGCTCACTGACGATCCGCGCTGGAAGATCGTCTACGAAAACGCCAGGCCGATGCACTTCGCGTTCCTCGGTTCGCGCAGCAAGCTGGCGATTGCCGGTCATATGGTGGCGAGCCACGACCAGTCGTCGCGGCGCTTTCCGTTCCTTGCCGCGACCGCGCTGGAAGTCGAAAAGCCACTGACGTTTCTGGCGCGCAGTCCGCTGGCGTTTGCGCGCCTGTGGTCTCGTGTCGCGTCGCAAATGAAGCCGTTGCTCGACACCAGCGAGCCGGCCGGCGCATTGCAGGCGCTCGGCGAAACGCAGGTGCCGATCGAAATCGGCGGCCCGGGCAATCCGCACGACGGCACCTTCAACGATTTCGTCGAGCATCAGACGCTCGCCGGCCTCGAACAGATGCTGCTCGCGAGCGGTCATCCGGTGCGGCTGCGCGGCGCGATGCTCGCGCTCGGTTCGCTCTTGCGTCCGGTGATGCAAAGCGGTTCGTCGCATCTCGAACGCGGGCTGACGCTGCCGCTGCCAAACGATCCGTTCTACCGCAGCCTGGTGGCGGCATTCTGGCTCGAACTGATCGCACCGTTCGTTTCGCAGGCGGATTTCGAACTGGCAATTTTCATCGGTACGATTGCCGAGCGTGAGCGGCTCATCATCGGCTTTAACGGCGCGTCGGCCAAAACGCTGCATAGCGTGGTCGATCCGCAGTCGTACGCGGCGCATAACATCGATATCGACGATCCCGAGTGGATCGACGAACATGCACAGAACGACCATGGCATCAGCAAGCTCGTCAGCTACCTCGACCAACCGCAACTGTCGCTGCGTGTCAGCATCGACACGTTCCGCGAAGCATTCACGGGAGAGTGACACGATGCTGAGCAAACCCACGCGTATCGCCGCGCTGCTGGCGGGGCTTCTGGTGAGCGCCCTCGCGCATGCCGACAATGACGGTCCGGCACGCGTCACGCCGGTCGACAACAGCGGCATTGCGATTCACACGACGATTTTGCCGGCGCAGGCTTCGGCGTCATCGGGCAATACGGCGCCAGGTCTTGCTGTGGCCAGCGGCTCGACGGGCACAGGCACCGGTGCGATCAGCGCATCGCCGCCGCCCGCCAATGCGATGCCGGGCCAGGTGGTGGTCGGCGGCAAGGTGCCGGACGAAGCAACCAAGGCGGCCGTGCTGGCGCGTTTGCGCGATACCTATGGCGCGGCCAACGTGGTCGATCAGATCGAGGTTGCCGACGTGGCGACGCCGCCGAACTGGTCCGCCAACGTGCAAAAACTGATCGGCCCGCAGTTGAAGCAGATCAGCAAAGGCCAGTTGAAGATCGACGGCACGCAGATCGACGTGAAAGGCGAAGTGCATAACGAATCGCAGCGCCAGCAACTGGCGAGCGATATGGCCAATGCGCTGAATCCGACCTACACAATCAGGAACGGTCTGCGGGTGAGCGCATCGGAACAGGGCCTGCTCGATCAAACCCTGGCGAATCGCACGATCGAGTTCGAGACCGGCAGCGCGACGCTCACGCCGCAAGGCCGCGCGATTCTCGATCAGATGGCCGCGGTGCTGCAAAAGATGACGACCAGAACGGTGGCGATCATCGGCCACACCGATAATTCGGGCAATCGCACGTCGAATATCGCGCTGAGCCAGGCGCGCGCGGATGCGGTGAAGGGTTATCTGGTCGCCAAGGGCCTCCCGCCCCAGCAAATGACGACGACGGGCGTCGGCCCGGATCAGCCCATCGCATCGAACGATACGAACGATGGCCGGGCGAGGAATCGGCGAATCGAGTTTCGTGCGGGGTCCTGAGTTGTTGCCTGCGCGATGTGTTTAAAAAAAACCTGGCATGCGTGCCAGGTTTTTTTCTTTGCGTCCGAACCGAACGTTTTAGCTTTTCTCGTCGGGCTTGACGCCCAACAGTTCGCGAATGTGCGCGAGCGAGCCATCGTCCTTCACCACCGAGGACAGCCACTGATGCAAAGGCATATCCGCACATTCCGCCGCCTTGTCGGCGAGATAGGCCGCCGGATTATGCGGCTCGGTGCTGCGGAAAAACTTGGCCACCGCGCGCAACTGCGCGACTGCCTGCGCACGGCTCTGGATTCCTGCAATCGGACTAGTCGACATGGTCGTCAACACGGGCTCCTCGCGTTGCGGTGACGTCTTGAAGGTAGGCTCGGCACGTTCGCGCTCTTCCGGCTTCGGCGCTTTCGGCGGCACCGCCTCGGCACTCACGCCAAGATCGCGTGCGAAGCGTTCGGCCAAACGGTAGACGCTGTCATACGCGTCCTTGGCCTGACGGAAGCTCGGCGCCGAATCGGCGGCGCGCCGGTCCAGTTCCTGTTCGAGCGCGAGCATCGCGGCTTCGAACGCTTTCAGATCGGCCAGCAACGCCGAATAAAACGCGGGCGGCGTGGCGCGTTTCGACGCGTCGATCTGCTCGATCGACGGCTTGCCGCGCGCGATATCGTCGGCGTGGTCCGGATCGCGCTTGACCGCTTGCGCGACATGCGTGGCCACGTCCCAATCGATCGTGCTGTACGAGTTACCTTGGGATGAAGTCAGCGGCATCGCGCGCAGGAGTTCGCCGGTGCGGCCGACCAGCCACGCGACGTTGCCGAGGCGGTACTCGGTATCGTCGCCTTCCGGCAGCGGATGCACATGATCCCAATAGCGTTCGCACAGGCCTGCCAGCAATGCATAACCTTGCGTGAGACCGGTGACGCCATCTTCGATTGCAAGCGCTTCGGTCAGCCAGACGGCCAGCCGCAAATCCTTGGTCTGGGTTTGCAGCAGGCTGCTACAGCGTTCGACGACGAACGGCCAGTCGGCCTCCTTGATATCCGTGACCCATTCGCCCTGATCCAGCGATGGGTCTTCGAATCGGCGCGCGTGCTGGATCGCATCGAAATCGGCCGAGAACAGCAGATCTTCGCCACACGGCGAGGATTCGTTGATCGGGGCCAGCAGCGTATTCAGGTTGGTCGGCATGACAGAAAGCAATAAGTATCCGGTACGGCATTAAAACAGATTGGCGAGCGAACGGGCACGCCTGCTCACACAACCGTGTATTCGAACTCACCCGCATCGCTCGCATGCACCGCGATGCGTTCAATGGCGGCGCCGTTCGCGATGCGTTCCAGCACCTGCTGCGCGACTTCAGGCAAGAGCGTGCCGTTCAGAATGTGATCGACGTTGCGCGCGCCGGAATCCACTTCGGTGCAGCGCGCGAGCACCGCATCGACCAGCGATTCGTCCCAGTCGAACACTGCCTTGTGATTCGACTCGATGCGGCGGCGAATCCGCTCCAGCTTCAACTCGATGATTTCGACAAGCACGTCATCCGAAATCGGATAGTACGGCACCACTTTCATGCGGCCGAGAAACGCCGGTTTGAACGCTTTATACAACTGCGGGCGCAAGGTCCCGGCGAGTTCATCGGCGTCCGGCAACGCTTCAGCGCTCTTGTTCAGGCACGCCTGCATCACCGCTTGCGAGCCGACGTTCGAGGTCAGAATGATCAGCGTGTTGCGGAAATCGATCTCGCGTCCTTCGGCGTCGTCCATCGTGCCCTTGTCGAACACCTGGAAGAACATTTCGAGCACGTCCGGGTGCGCCTTTTCGACTTCGTCGAGCAGCACCACCGAATACGGATTGCGCCGCACCGCTTCGGTCAGCACACCGCCCTCGCCGTAACCGACATAACCCGGCGGCGAGCCCTTCAGGCCCGACACGCTGTGCGCCTCCTGGTACTCGCTCATGTTGATCGTGATCATCTTGCGTTCGCCGCCGTACAACACATCGGCGAGCGCGAGCGCGGTTTCGGTTTTGCCGACACCCGACGGTCCGACGAACATGAACACGCCACGCGGTTTGTTCGGATCTTCGAGATTCGCGCTGGCGGTGCGCACACGCTGCGCGATTGCTTCGAGCGCGTGGTCCTGACCGATCACGCGCGCGGCCAGCAGCGGCTGCAGATTCAACACGGTCTGGATTTCGTCCTTGACCATGCGGCCGAGCGGAATGCCGGTCCACGAGGCGACGATTTCCGCAACCACGTGGCCGTCAACCTGCAACGGGACCATCGGTTGAGCGCCTTGCAATGCGTGCAATTCCGCCACGCGCGTGGCGAGCGTTTCGCGCGCTTGCTGCGCCTTTTCGGCCTGCCCGGCGTCCGCGCTGCTCACACGCGCCGCGTCGATTTCCGCGCGCAAGCCGACGATCTCCGTGACCAGCGCGCGTTCCTTGTCGTAGCGGGCTTCGTCTCCGGCGAGATCCTTTATGTCTTCTTCGCGCAGACTGCGGAGTTCTGCGAGCCGCTCGTCGTGCAGCGCGCCGCTCGCCACTTCGCGTTCCAGCGCGGCGATTTCGGCGTCGATACGTTCGAGGCGCTTCTTCGTGTCGTCGATCGCGGCAGGCGTCGAGCTATGCGCGAGCGCGACCTTCGCGCAAGCGGTGTCGAGCACGCTGATCGCCTTATCCGGCAACTGACGGCCGCTGATGTAGCGATGCGACAGACGCACCGCTTCGGTGATCGCATCGTCGAGCACGCGCACGTTGAAGTGTTTTTCCATCAACGCCGCCATCCCGCGCAGCATCGCCGCGGCCAGCGTCTCGCCCGGCTCCTCGATCTTGACGACCTGGAAACGCCGTGCCAATGCTGCGTCTTTCTCGAAGTACTTCTTGTATTCGCTCCAGGTGGTCGCCGCGATGGTGCGCAACTCGCCGCGCGCCAACGCCGGCTTCAGCAGATTCGCCGCGTCGTTCTGCCCGGCCTGGCCACCGGCGCCGATGATCGTATGCGCCTCGTCGATAAACAGAATGATCGGATGCGGGCTCTTCTTGACCTCGTCGATCACGTTCTTCAGGCGGTTCTCGAACTCGCCTTTGACGCTCGCGCCTGCTTGCAGCAGCCCCATATCGAGCACGTGCAGCGCGACGCCCTTCAGCGGTGCGGGCACGTCGTCCGCCGCAATGCGCAGCGCGAGTCCTTCGACCACCGCCGTTTTGCCGACACCCGCTTCGCCGGTCATGATCGGATTGTTCTGCCGGCGGCGCATCAGAATATCGATGGTCTGGCGAATCTCGCCTTCGCGGCCGATCACCGGATCGATCTTGCCTTCGCGCGCACGCTGGGTGAGATTGCTGGTGTAGGTATCGAGCGCAGGCGTTTTCGACGGCGCGCCGGGCGCCGAATCCAGCGCCGCCGGGTTCTCGTCACCGTCAGCCGGGCTTTCTGTTACGTTGCTGCGCTCGACTTCACGCGAGCCCGCGGTCAGTTCGTCGAACTTGTGCTTCAGATCCGTCACGCGTACGTCGCGCAGCAGCGGCGACATCCGCTCGGCAAACTGCGCGAGGTCAGGCGCGCTCAGCAGCGCCAGCAGCAGATGCCCCGAGCGAATCCGCCCGATCCGCGAATCGAGCGACGCGATCAGCCACGCCTGTTCGAGCAGTGCGATCAGATGCACCGAAAACACCGGCGTGCGCGTGTTGCCCGTTTTCAGGCGCTGCAATTCGCGTTCGAGATCGGCGCGCAGCGCGTGCGCATCGACCTTGCTCGCGCGCAGCACCAGCGCGACATCGCTCGCCGGTTCATCGAGCAGCGCCAGCAGCAAATGTTCGAGGTCGACCTCGTAGTGACCGCGCGCGAGACAATTGTTCGCCGCCAGCAAAGCCGCCTGCCGGCAGGTCGGATTCAGTTTGGCGATCAGGGTGTTGAGGGACGTGCTCATGTCGTGCGATCCGGGTCCAGGTTCTATCGTTATGGTCAGTGAATCACGTGCAATTCGTAGCGGGCATCCGCGCGGTCACGGTCGGCTTCCCTGGTGCACAGGAACGCGTCCCAACCGAGGCGCGCGCCGTTGCTGAGAATGCTCGGGCCCACTTCCGCACGGCGCAGCACCAGCGAGACCTCGTATTCGAGCGTCACGCCGGCGAGCAGCGTCAGCATGCGTTCGAGCGCGACGGCGCGCTCGGCGCCGGGTAAGAACGCCTCGTAGTCCTGCTTGTCGAGCGGCCCGATCACGAGCCGCGCGCGCATGTCGCGCTGCCAGACCCGTTCGCCCGCCAGCGCGGTCGCGCCGAGGGTCGCGTTGATACTGCCGAGCACGGTCAATTGATCGCGCGGCACGTCGTACCATTTGCCGACGAACTGCTCGACGCGCACCGGCACCTTGAAGTACTCGGAGAGCGTGCGCTGCAGATATGCCGCCGACACCGGCCGATGCCGCGCGGCCAGCGCGTAGCCGGCAATCGCTTCGTCGAATAACGCGCCGTCGCCGCTTTGCAGACTGTTGCGCGTGTCGTCGTCGGCGACGCCGGCCAACGCGAGCAACAGCGGCAGATAGCGTTCGTCGCGATCCAGTTCGTAATGAAACGGCAGCCGGTATTTCTTCCACGCCGCGTAAAACAGCGCGGTCGCTCGATTCGAAAACACGTCGAAGAACTCGCGCGCCGCGCGGTCGCGCCTGATCTGCTCGCGCTCGATGATCTGCTCGGTATAGTGCAGCGGCAATGCGCCCTGCCCGCCGAGCAAACCGAAAAACGCCGGCGTGATATCGACCTTGTGAAGCGATCCGTCTTCGAGCGCGGCCGTGCGCTGCGGCTTCTCTTTCAGCGCCGCGCCTGCTTCATCGTAAGACTGCGCGCTGTGGATTTCGCTCGGCGGAAACGACATCGACAGCGAATTGCGAAAGGCAATCCGCTGCGCGACGATTTCGCCGGGACGTCCGGTATGTGAGGGCGCTTGCTGTGCGAACCACTTCTCGAGAATCCGCACCGCCTGAAAAAACTCGAAGCGATGCGGTTCGTCGAGCAGTTGCCCGACTACGCCAGGATCGATTCGCCGCTGCGCGGTTTGCATCGCAGAATCTCCTCGCCGGTGCGCTTCGACACGACGACCAGTTGCACAAAGCTGTTCAGATGCACGTACAGCCCAAAGAAGGTATCGATCACGCGCACGAACGACGCGAGACTGGTGCCGACGAAATGCTCTTCGTCGATCGTCAAACGGATCTCGATACCCCGCACGAAAGTCGCGAACGGTTTGCCCGGCAGCCATTGGACGGCCGCGCGCTGCTCGATGCCCACGAGTCCGTCGATATGCCGCGCCGACACCGCTGTGCGCCGCAAATCGTACAGCACCAGCATTTCCTTGAGCGCCGACAAGCCGCTATTGGCAAGCGACACATGATTCAACGCCAGATGCGAAATCAGCCGCCAATGCGCGGCGCGCCCGCGTTCGAAACGCACGCTCGGTGTCGGCCTGCGCAGCATGGAAATGCTGCCGGTCAGCGAGCCGCCTTCGAGAAACAGATCGCCGCCTTCGAGACCGACCGCGAGACCCGCCGGCAAGTCGCGGTTGGTGCAGGTCAAGTCGAGGCTAAGCGTATCGGTTTGCGGGGCAGCCGGTTCGAAATCGATATCGACGATCGAAATCTCGGTCTCGTAGCCGGGACTTTTCTGCGCGACCCAATCGTTGCGCCGCGCGAACCAGTAGTGCCCCGCACGCGCCGCTTCGCCATGATGCAGCGAATAGAACGGCCGGAATTCGATCACCGATTCTTCATGCGCCTGCTGCCTGACGAGCTGCACTGAATCGATCGAATAGACCTCGTAGGCAAATGCCCGGCGCGATTCGGCGATCACCGGATACGAAATCGCCTGATGGCTGATCCGGATCGGCTCGCCGTGTTGCTCGAACAGATTGACGACCGGTGTGCAGAACAGCCGGAAATGATGCGCCGACAACGAATCGAGCAACCGCGCAACGTGCGAGTCGCTGCGCACCTCTTTGAGTACGACGTGCAGCGTCAGGCGCTGGCAGCGGCCGCTTGCGCGCGTCATCGCCGCCAGATCGAAGTCGGTGAAATTGAATTTTTCGGGGAAAGCGAAGTATTCGGTCAGCAGCCGGTACGCCGGATGCGACTTGGCCGGATAGTCGATCAGCGCGTCCTGCTCGTCGAAACCCGCCTGCACGAGCGGTGACGTGCGCAGTTGCGTCCACACGCCGCGCCGGTCGGGTTCCACATAGGTGGCCATGGCGTTGACGAACAGGCAATCGGCCAGCGCCGCGATAAACGATTGTTCGCCGTGCAGGTGCGTACGCAGCGTGCCGACTTTCAGCGCGGACAGATCGAGTTGCGGGGCCGTCGATTCGAACGTGATCGACACGATCGCCGTGGCGTTGCCCGGTAAAACGGTCGCGCTCGGCGCCATCGCCACCGACGTATACTTCGCCTCCGAAATACGGATCGGCGCCAGCGTCACATCGTAGGCAGTGCGGAACCGGCATTGCACGCCGCGAATCGGCCGCGATTTGAGTTCGGTGCCGCGCTCGACCAGGACCGGCTCGGTCAGATGACTGAGTGCCGCGGAGGCGCCCAACTGCGCGATCGAGCACGACGGGAACGGCCGCAGGTAGTGCGGATACAGCACTTCCAGCAGCGCTTCGGTGAATTCGGGGTAATCGTCGTCGAGTTTCTTGTTGATGCGCGCGCCCAGCAGCGCGAACGATTCGATCATCCGCTCGACGTGCGGGTCCTCGCAGTGCTCGCCGGACATCGCCAGACGCGCCGCGATCTTCGGATAGCGCTCGGCGAAATCGCGCGAATAGCGCCGCAGAAATGACAATTCGCGCTCGTAATACGGCAGCAACTCTTCCATCGATCTATCCCCGGACCTAAACCATCTCCGCCCAAACCTATCGCCGCCGTTGCGCGTAACGGCAGCATGAAAGCGGTACAAAAACGCTGTACTAAAACGCGGTACTAAAGCTTCGCGCGTGCGCGCGTCACCGAGTATTGCAACGTCGAAGGCTGCAGCATCGCATCGAAACTCACCGGTTCTTCCGCCGGATGCACGACCAGCAACGCCTGAATCGCAAAGTTCAGCGCATTGGTGGATTGCTCGTTCAGTTCGAGCGTTACCGCGACCTGCTGTAAGCGCGGCTCGTGCCGCGCGATTGCCTGTTGAATCGATTTACAGATGAACGTGCGGTCGTAGTGGCTCGCGAGGCTCAAGCCCGCGAAATCGTTCAGACCGTACGTCAGCACCGAGCGCTGACATTCCGGCAGCGCCGCCAGCTCGTGCTCGGTCAGGGCGATCCGCGTGTTCAGGATCGCCTCGACGTCGCGCGCGACGGTGCTCTTCAATTCGTCCAACGACAATTGCCGCATCGCCGGGGAAGCCGGCAGATGCGGTTCGTCGTCGAACAGCTTGTCGAGAAAGCTGGGTTCGAAGCGCTTCATCAGATACCGAAGAACCGGTTCGATGCGAGGCGCGCACGGCATGCGCAAGCGGATTCACACCGTGCGCGCCCTGGCATCAGACCGCGTACGTCTTGTCGTTCTTCGTCAGGCTCCACGCGCCTTGCGCGTTGCCGCCCTGGTTGCCGCCGATCTTCTGCTGCGTGTACTTCCACTGGACGGCCGCGTACTTCAGCGAGAACTGTTCGCTCGGCAGGCCCTCGCCCACCACGCTCGGCGTCACGCTCGAGATGATCACGTACTTGAGCTTCACTTCGAGGTACTTGATGCGGTTGCCTTCGCCGTCCGAACGCATGAAATCGATCGTCACTTCGTCGAACGTCGTGCCGCCCGATGCGTGTTGATAGATCAGCGGGCTGACCACGTCGATATCTTTCGTGAACTGCATGTCAGCATGTTCGCAGCGCTCGGACGTGTGACCGCCGGCCGTCGAAGCCGTAGCCGAACGCGGTTGCGTGATCGAGTGGCTCCACGAATCGATTTCGATCCAACCAGCATGATCTTTATCGGCAGACTCGCCCTTGATCGCCGGATTGCCGAATTTTAAATAGATGTCCTTCATAACTCATCGACTCCCCAAAGAGGTGGTTTTAACAGCCTACCCGTGCGGCCCGCACGGGTTTTCTGACTTCGTTTATGAATTTGCAGGTTTCGGCAGGTCAGCGACAAGCCGCAAAGAGATCGAGAGCTCGTCCAGTTGAAAGTGCGGGCGCAGGAACGCGACCGAACGATACGCACCAGGCTTGCCCGGAATCTCCGAGACCTGTATCGATGCCTCGCGCAGCGGGAACTGCGCTTTCTGCTCCTGAGTCGCGTTGTCGTCCAGCAGCACGTACTGCGAGATCCAGCGGTTCAGGAATACTTCGACGTTTCCGGCCGACGCGAAACTGCCGATCTTGTCGCGCATCATCGCCTTCAGGTAGTGCGCAACGCGCGATACCGAGAAGATGTACTGAAGTTGCGCGGACAACACAGCGTTCGCATTTGCGCTGTCGGTGCTGTATTTCTTGGGTTTTTGCACCGATTGCGCGGCGAAGAACGCGGCGTAATCCGAGTTCTTGCAGTGCACGAGCGGAATGAAACCAAGGTCGCTCAGTTCTTTTTCACGACGATCGGTAATCGCGATTTCGGTCGGGCATTTCAGCGCGACTTCGCCGTCGTCGGTCTTGAACGTGTGGGTGGGCAGGTCTTCCACCAGGCCGCCGCCTTCCACGCCGCGAATCGCCGCGCACCAGCCGAAGTCGTCGAATGCGGCCGTCAGGCGTGCCGCGAAGGCCCACGCTGCGTTACACCACAGGTATTTGCTGTGATCGGTGCCGTCCACCTCTTCAACGAAGTTGAAGCCTTCCGCAGTGGCGCCGTCTTTCGGATTGAACGGCAGGCGGCCGAGAAAACGCGGCAACGTCAGGCCGACATAGCGAGAATCTTCAGCGTCGCGGAACGACTTCCACTTGGCATACTCGACCGTGTCGAACACCTTGCCGAGGTCGCGCGGCTTGCCGAGATCGGCGAAGGTTTCGAGGCCCAGCAATTCCGGCGACGCCGACGCGATGAACGGCGCATGCGCGGCCGCTGCCACGTGCGACATCTGCTCGATGAAATAAACGTCTTCCGGCTGACGGGTCACTTCGAAGTCGCCGATGATCGTGCCGAACGGCGCGCCGCCGAAAGTGCCGAACTCTTCTTCATACACCTTCTTGAAGAGCGCGCTCTGATCGAATTCGATCGCGGTCTTGAAGTCGCGCACGAGGTCGCGCTTGGGCGCGTGCAGCGCCTTGATCTTGACCGTCGAGCCCGTATTGCTTTCCTTGCACAGATAGTCCAGACCGCGCCACGTGCTTTCCATGCGCTGGAATTGCGGTGCATGCATCACCGCGCTCAGCTGCGAGGAAATCAGGCGGTCGAGTTCCGCGACGCGCGCGTCGATCGTGGCCGACAGGTTATCGGACATCACCACAGTGCCGTCGAGCACCTGATGCACGAGTTCCCCGATCAGGTCTTTCGCGCGCGCGTGTTCGGAATCGGACTTCGCCACGCGGCTTTTCTCGACGATTTCGTCGAGCAGCGTGGATTCCGTGCTGCTTTGCGCGGTGGCGACCTGGGCTGCTGCCGTTTGCTGGTTCATCTCACACCCCGTACTTATTCGCCCTGCTTGTCATGATCCGGCGCGCCGGCGTGCTGGTCCGCTGCGTTGCCCTGGTCTTTCGCCAGGGTTTGCAACTGCTGCGTATTGTTGAGCACGTCGCTCAGCAGGTCTTCGAGCTTGTCGTTGCCGGCCAGCTTGTTGCGCAGGTCGGCCAGCTTCGAACGTGCGTCGAGCAGGCGCCGCAGCGGCTCGATCTGCGCGACCACTTCATCCGGATTGAAATCGGCCATCGACCGGAAGCGCAGGTCGACGGCAAATTTGCCACCGGCTTCGCTCAGGCGGTTTTCCACCTGAAACGCGGCACGCGGCTCGATCGCTTTCATCACGTCGTCGAAATTGTCGCGATCGATGTTGACGAACTTGCGATCGCGCAGCTTCGGCTGCTCGACTTCGGACTGCCCCGCCAGATCGGCGACCACGCCGACGACGAACGGCAACTCCTTCACCTCAATCGCATCGCCGCGCTCGACCTCATAGGTCAGCTGAACGCGGGGCGGCCGCACCTTTTGCAAGCGTTTTTGAATGCTTTCTTTCTTCGCCATCGTCGGCTCCCGGATGCAGATGAATCAGGCGTGTGGATCAGCGCAGTGCGCTGAACGGATCGGACGCACCGCCGCTTTTTGCGGCCTTGACGGGTGCTGCCGGCGCCGCTGCGGCAGGCGCCGCTGCCGCAGGCGCGGCCGGGGCTGCCGGCGTGGCAGCCGGAGCCGCCGCGCTGGTGGTCGTATCCGGCGTATCCGCGGGCTTGCCCTTCACGACGCGATGAATGATGCGCTTCTTCTTCGGCGCGGGCTTGTCGCTCGGATCGGGCGGGAACAGCGTGGCCTCGCCGAGCGTGTCGCGCAGTTGCTTGGCGAGCGCCTGCGCGTCGGACTTCGCATCGCCCGCGAGCGACGCATCCTGACGCAGTTCGCCGAGCGATTGCGTGGCGACGCGCAGGCCGGCTACAGCCAGCACGCTCTTCGCCTGACGGTCGGTTTGATCGCGTTGCAGCGCTTCTTGCGCGGCGACGATGGCCTGGCCGTAGTGAGCTTGCGTGAACTGGATCTGCGCAATGCGCGACCACGGTTCTTCACGGGTTGGGTCGGACTTGGAAAGTTGTTGATATAGCGCGATTGCGCGATCCTGATCACCGCCCTTGGCGACGGTATCGGCATCCGCGAGTTGCTTATTAAAAGCCTCCGGTGTGGTCGCTGCGTTGTTGCCCTGTGTCGCGCATCCGGCAATCACGCCGCATGCCAACACTACCCCGGATAGTTTTACTAACAGACGGTCATTCATCGTTTTTCACCGACGTGCGAATTTTTTAATTCAAGGAGAAACCGGAGTTTTGCTTTGCTTCAAGTGCGCGGGTATAGTACAGGCCAATTTTCGATAATTCAACTTTCGTGTGAAGAAGCATTGCACAAAAAAAATGCATGCGGATGATTTAAACGAAACATGCAGAAATTGTTTCCTGGTGCAATAGCGGCATTGCAAGGAACGGAAAAAATTTCCGCCCGGCCGGCGGCAAGCATGTAAGTGCTGTGACAGCAATGCGCTTTGCATAAAGCGGCAATACGCGGCATAGCGTTGTTGCTGATTGCCGCCAATTGCCGGATTGGTTTCGTTATTGGTGTTTTGACGGGGGGACGGCGTCGAGCCGGTCGATGTATATGAATTCGCGTCTTGTTCGCCATGCATCGCTATTGATTGCAAACACTGCTGTGTGCGCGCTTCTGGGCGGCTGCGCGGCCGGCGTGACCGTGCTGGGCGCCGCTGCCAACGCGGCTTTGCAGGCGAGCGGGCTCGGCAAGCCGGACCTGCCCGATGCACAAAAGCCGCCGCGCAATGTCGGTCTCACGTTATATGCCGCGCCGAATCTGAATGCCGCCAATGATAAGCGTCCATTGGCGCTGGTCGTACGGCTTTACGTGCTGAAAGACCCCACTTCTTTCCAGCAGGCGCCATTCGACGCATTTACCGATCCGGCGAAGGAAAAGACCATACTCGGCGGCGATTTGCTGGGTGTGCGTGAAGTGACGCTGATCCCAGGTCAACGCTACGTCGTCACCGAAAAAGTCTCGCGCGAAGCGCAAGCATTCGGTATCGTCGCTCTATTCCGCGACCCCGCGATGCAGCGCTGGAAATTTGCCTTCGACCCGGCGAAGTCGGAGAAATCCGGCATAATGATCGGCCTGCATAACTGTGCAATGACGGTGACCAACGGCACTGTGATCCCGCCTGAACAAGGATTGCCTGCGCAACCGCTGAATATGCTCTCTTCAGTAAGTTGCGGTTAAAGATGTGCTGAAAATACGATTTAACAGTTTTTAGAGAATTAACAATGCAGCGCTCGAATCGGTTATCGCCGGGCGCGCCACAAGCTGAACGCATATAACAGGTTTGAGATGAGTTATTCCGCAAAAGTGCTCTGGGGGGAAGGCCTTTTTCTCAGGCCGCAGCATTTTCAGCGTCAGGACGCCTATCACGAAGCACGCCTGTTCGAATCGATCCAGGCGATCCAGCCATACAACTGGGGCGTGCGTTCGGTGCGTCTCGACCGCGATGCGCTCGGCAGCAATGTGCTGCGGGTGAGCGAACTGTCGCTGGTGTTTCCGGACGGCGCGCTCTATTCCGCGCCGCAAGCCGATGGCCTGCCACCGCCGATCGCGCTCGACACCCTGCCCGACGGCATCAACGAATTCACCTTTTATCTCGCGCTGCATCCGCTGCGCGAAACCGGCGCGAACTATTCACAAGACAGCAACGCGGGCTTCGTGTCGCGTTACGTCAGCGAACAGACGCCGGTGGCCGACCATTTTACGGACGCCGCCGAAGCCGACATCACCTTCCTGAAGACCCGCGTCAAACTCATTGCGCATAGCGAGCCGCGCGACCAACTGCTGTCGGTGCCGCTCGTACGCGTGCGCCGCACCGCCACCTCGGGCTTCGAGATCGACGACAGCTTCGTGCCGCCCTGCCTCGCGATCGACGCGTCGGCGATTCTGCATCAGCGGCTGCGCCAACTGATCGACGCCTTGCAGGCCAAGGTCAACGCACTGTACGGCTTTCACCGCGAGCCGACCAAGAACATCATCGAGTTCCGTTCCGGCGACATCGCGTCGTTCTGGCTGCTGCACACCGCGAGCGCGGCGTTTGCGTCGCTTGCGCATCTGTACCAGCATTCGGCGCTGCATCCGGAACGCCTGTTCCAGGAACTGCTGCGCCTTGCCGGCCAGTTGATGACGTTCTCGAAGGGCTACGCGCTGTCCGATCTGCCCGCTTACCGGCATGACGATCCAGGCCCGGGCTTCGCGCGGCTCGATACGATCCTGCGCGATCTGCTCGAAACCGTGATCTCGACGCGCTACTTCGCGATCGCGCTCGAAGAAGTACGGCCGTCGTTCCATGCCGGCCGGCTCGACTCGGGCAAGATCGACGACAAGACCATGTTCTATATCGCCGTGTCGGCGGACATGCCGACCGCGGAACTCGTCGAAGCCGTGCCCGCGCGTTTCAAGGTCGGCGCACCGGACGACGTCGACAAGCTGGTGCTCTCGGCCATGCCTGGCGTGCGGCTCGTGTATACGCCGCAAGTGCCGCCGGCCATTCCGGTACGGCCGGGCGCGTGCTACTTCTCCTTCGAATCGCGCGGCGCCCTGTATGACCGCATGTTGCAGGCCCAATCGGCGATGATCTACGCACCGTCGGGCATCAACGATCTTCAACTCGAACTGATCGCCGTCACATCATGAGCTACGCGCCTTCCCTGTTTGGCGGCAGCACGCCTGCCGCGACGCCCGCTCCCACTGCCGAGCCGAGCTACCAGGTTCGCTCGCTGCTCGATCTGCTGTACGACGGCTTCTTCATGCTGTTCCTGCTGAAGAACGGCCGGGAGCCCGGCGACGCGCACGAATTCAGCCAGCGCATCCAGCAGTTTCTCGGCGACTTCGAACGCGGCGCGAAAAAGCTCAACGCATCGGCTGAAGACGTGTATGCGTCGAAGTTTGCGTTCTGCGCGGCCATCGACGAATCGGTGTTGTCGTCGACGTTCAGGATCCGCACCGAATGGGAACGCCGTCCGCTGCAACTGGTGCTGTTCGGCGAGCAGCTGGCGGGCGAGAAATTCTTCCAGTATCTCGAGGAATGCCGCGCGCAGGGCGCCGCCCGGCTGCAATCGCTCGAGGTGTTTCATATGTGCCTGCTGCTCGGTTTTCAGGGCAAGTATCTGCTCGAAGGGCCGGAGAAGCTCGCGTATCTGACCGCGCGGATCGGCGATGAAATCGCGCATATGAAGGGCAGGCGCGCGCCGTTCGCGCCGCATTGGCCGCTGCCGGATCAGGTCGCGCACCGGCTCAAGCGCGAGGTGCCGTTGTGGTCGATCGGCGCGGTGTTCGCGCTGGTCGGGCTATTGGCCTACCTCGGTTTGAACACGTATCTGCGCGATCAGACCTTGCGCACGCTCGCGCCGTATTCGCAAGTGGTCAAGCTCGGACCGCAGTCGGCTACGCTGACGATCTCGTTGCCTTGATTGCAGTTAAGGGAAGTTAGGGGAAGTTGCGTCCGGCACGACGGCGGGTCAATGGCTGATCATCCACGGCCGGCCGCCGGGATTGGTCTTGAGGTCGCCTCGCATCGTCCCGCCTGTGGACGCCTTCGACCCGCACCCGCACCCCGGCCCATGACGGTGCTTATACTCACCCGAACGCTGCGGCGCATGCGCTGCGCGCTCGTTGATCTGATGACCGGCAAGCACGGCCGCCGGCATCAGCGATAACGCCGGCAGGCTCAGCATGCGCTGCGCCGGTGCGGCGCAAGCAGGGCACACGCAGGCCGTGTCGCGCTCGGCGACACGGCGTATCGCCGCAAAGGGACCGCAGGTATCGCAACGGTAATCGTAAGTCGGCATGGTGCTGTCCTCTGAAGCTCCGTCGATCGGCATTCGCATCGCCGGCAATTTCGGGTGGCCGCCGTACTGATTTCGCGGCGGCCTCGGCACGCGCTATCGCGCACGCTCAACAACGCGTGCGTCAGGCCAGATCCGGCGACAGCGGCAGATCCACCCCACCTGCAATATGCTTGACCGGCCCCGCCGAACTCGGCCGGATATCGAAGTCGAAGATCTGCGTGGGCAACCACAGCGTGGCGCACGCGTTCGGCACATCGACCACGCCGCTGATATGCCCTTGCACAGGCGCCGTGCCAAGAATCGAATAGGCCTGTGCGCGCGAATAGCCGAACTTCGTCAGATATTCGATCGCATTCAGGCAAGCCTGCCGATACGCGATATGCACGTCCAGATAGTGCTGCCTGCCCTGTTCATCGACGGAGATGCCTTCGAAAATCAGGTAGTCGTTGTAGTTCGGCGTGATCGGGCTCGGCTTGAAGATCGGATTCCTGATGCCGTACTTCGCCATGCCGCCCTTGATCAGCTCGACCTTCATATGCACCCAGCCGGCCATTTCGATCGCGCCGCAGAAGGTGATTTCACCGTCGCCCTGACTGAAGTGCAGATCGCCAACCGATAGACCCGCACCGTCGACATATACCGGGAAGTACACCTTCGAGCCCCGCGACAAGTCCTTGATGTCGCAGTTGCCGCCATGCTCACGCGGCGGCACCGTCCGCGCCCCCTCTGCAGCGGCTTTGGCGTGGGCGTCGCCAGCGAGCCGTCCCATATGCGCCGTCGCCGCGAACGGCGGATTGGCGAGACCCGGCACGCGTTGCGGATCCGTGGCGATCAGCGCCACCTCGCGCTCGTTCCATGTGGCCAACATCTTCGGGTCGGGCAGGCAGCCGATCAGCCCCGGGTGAATCAGCCCCGCGAAGTTCACACCGGGAATATGACGCGAACTGGTATAGAGGCCGTGAAAATCCCAGATCGACTTTTGCGCCTGCGGAAAATGATCGGTCAGGAATCCGCCGCCGTTCTTCTTTGAGAAGAAGCCGTTGAAGCCCCACTGGCTTTCCTGCCTGGCGCCGATATCAAGCAGATCCACTACCAGCAGATCGCCCGGCTCCGCGCCCTTCACGCCCACTGGTCCCGATAGAAAGTGCACGATCGAGAGATCGATATCGCGTACGTCGTCGGCACTGTCGTTGTTCTTGATGAAACCACCGGTCCAATCGTATGTCTCGAGAATGAAATCATCGCCGGGATTGACCCAGCAGGCCATCGGGATGTCCGGGTGCCAGCGGTTGTGGACGTTCCCGTTGTCGTAGGCCGACTGGTTCAGGTCGACCTTGATTAGCGTTTCAGCCATTGCAAACCCTCCTCTTGAAAATAGCGGACACTCGGCTTACACCGACAGGTACTCGCGGATCTTCGCGGTGTCGGCGGCGCTGCGCGAACTCTCGTGCACGAGCCTGCCGCCTTCGATGACGAACAGCCGATCGGCGACGTCGAGCGCAAAACTCAGCACCTGCTCCGACACGACGATCGTGATGTCGCGCAGCTTGCGAATCTCGTTCAGCGCTTTGGCAATGTCCTTGATGATCGACGGCTGGATGCCCTCGGTCGGCTCGTCGAGCAACAGCACCTTGGGCTGGGTGACGAGCGCGCGGGCGATCGCCAGTTGTTGCTGCTGGCCGCCGGACAGGTTGCCGCCCTTGCGGGCGCGCATGTCGTAGAGCACCGGGAACAGTGCGTAGATTTCCTCGGGCACGGCCGTCGTGGGGGCATTCTCGAGACCGGTCCGGATGTTCTCCTCGACGCTCAGCGTGGCGAAGATCTGCCGCCCTTGCGGCACATAGGCGATGCCTTTAGCGACCCGCCGGAAACTCTCGTCGCGCGACACCTCCTCACCGTCCACCTGCACCGAGCCTGCCTTGAGCGGCAAAATGCCGATCAGCGACTTGAACAGCGTGGTCTTGCCCATGCCGTTGCGCCCCATGATCGCCACGGTTTCGTTGCGGGCGGCATTGAAGCTGATGCCGTGCAGCGCTTCGCTCTGGCCGTAACTGACGAATACGTCGTCGACATTCAACATGCTGGGCTCCTCGTCGGCCTGAATGGCCCAGGCCTAATGGCCCAAATAAACGTCAATCACGCGCGGATCGTTTTGCACCTGTTCCATCGCCCCTTCGGCGAGAATCTTTCCCTGGTGCATCACCGTGACCTTGTGCGCGATCTGCTCGACGAACGCCATGTCATGCTCGATCACGATCATCGAGCGGTTCTGGCAGATCCGTTTGAGCAGTTCGGCGGTGATTTCGCGCTCGCGCACACTCATACCGGCAATCGGCTCGTCGAGCATCAGGAGCTCCGGCTCCTGCATCAGCAACATGCCGATTTCCAGCCACTGCTTCTGCCCGTGCGATAGCAGCCCAGCCTCGAGATCGAGCTGGTTTTCAAGGCCAATCTCGCCGGCCACGCTGCGCACGCGGTCGAGCACATCGTCGCTGCGCCGGAACGCGAGCGCACCGAACACGCCCCGTCCACTCGGAAACGACACCTCGAGGTTCTGGAACACAGAGAGGTTTTCATAGATCGACGGCGTCTGAAACTTGCGGCCAATCCCTTTACGCACGCGGCGAAACTCCGGCAGCCGCGTCATCTCCTCATTGCGGAACTTGATGCTGCCTTCGCTCTCGCGCGTCTTGCCGCAGATCAGATCGAGCAGCGTGGTCTTGCCGGCGCCGTTGGGACCGATCACCACGCGCAACTCGCCGCGATCGACATACAGGTTCAACGAATCGATGGCCTTGAAACCGTCGAACGACACGCTCAGCCCTTCTACGGCCAGCACGAAATCGGTATTGCTCATGAGGCGCTCCTTGCGCTACGGCGCGCGAGCCACGGTTTGAGATGGCTGTCGTAGAGGCCGGCGAGCCCGTTCGGAAACGCCATCACGACGCCGATGAAGAGCGCGGCCATCAGGAACAGCCACAGGTTCGGGAAACTCTCGGAGAACCACGTCTTGCCGAGATTGACGAGCACCGCGCCGTAGACCGCGCCCACCAGCGACATGCGCCCACCCACCGCGGCATAGATCACCATCTCGATGGACGGCACGATGCCCACGAACGACGGCGACATGAAGCCGACCTGCAGCGTGAACATCGCCCCGCCGATCGCCGCGAGCGTAGCGGCGATGCAAAACGCGAACACCTTGAACATGGCGACGTCGTAGCCGGAAAAGCGCACCCGGTCTTCCTTGTCGCGCATCGCGAGCAGCAAGGTGCCGAGCTTGCTGCGCTGGATATGCCGGCAGCAGAGGATCGCCACGAGCAACAGCACCGCGTTGACGAAGTACAGGATCAGCTTTGCTCCATCGCCGCGAATATCCCAGCCGAGCAGCGTGCGCAGATCGGTGATGCCGTTCACGCCGCCGGTATAGCCCTGCTGGCCGATGATCAGCACCGACAGGATCAGCGCCACCGCCTGCGTGATGATCGCGAAGTAGACGCCGCCCACGCGCCGCTTGAACATCGCGAAGCCGACCACGAACGCGAGCGCACATGGCACGACCAGCACCGCCGCCAGCGCAAACGGCAGCGAATGAAACGGCTTCCACCAGAATGGCAAGGCGGTCAACTGATTCCAGTCCATGAAGTCGGGAATGCCCGGCGTCGACTGGATCTTCGTGCTGATCGGGTCCGAAGCTTCGAGCTTCAGGAACATCGCCATGCAGTAGCCGCCGAGGCCGAAGAACACACCCTGCCCGAGGCTCAGCACGCCGCCGTAGCCCCACGCCATCACGAGCCCGACCGCGACGAACGCATAGGTCAGATACTTGCCCATCAGGTTCAGGCGGAACACATCGAGCGCGAGTGGAAATACGACGAGGATCAGCAGCGCCAGCACGACAATGCTGCCGTAGCCATCGCTCGTCAGCCAGCGCTTCAGCGCGGGCCGCAAGCCGGCGCGGGCCGCAGCGGGGTCCGGCGCGGCGGACACACCGGCGGAAGGGTTCAGCTGGTCCATACTCGTTTCTCCGGGCTGAAGCGATTGAAAGTACAGCGCAGTGGCACGGTCAGTGGCGCAGTCAATGAGCGATCAGGCACGGCGCACCTTCGAAGCGAAGAGCCCTTGCGGGCGCATCATCAGCACGAAGACGATGGTGAGCAGCGTCACCACGCGAGCCGATGAGCCGGTCATGAAAAATTCGCTGATCGACTGCATCTGCGCGATGCCGAACGCGGACGCCACCGTGCCGAGCAGACTCGCCGCGCCGCCGAAGGTCACCACCAGGAACGAATCGACGATGTAGAGCGAGCCGCTGGTCGGTCCCGTCGAGCCGATCGCGGTGAACGCCGCGCCCGCCACGCCCGCTATCCCGCAGCCGATCGCGAAGGTCAGCCGGTCGGTCTTGCGGGTATCGATGCCGGCCGCGTTCGCCATCTGCCGGTTCGCAACCGTGGCGCGCACCCGCAGCCCCCAGCGCGAACGGTAAAGCGCCAGCAGCACGCCGCCCGTCATCAGCACCGCGAGGCTCATCACGAACAGTCCGTTGATCGGAATGTCGAGCCCCTGCTTCGGCGACCACGAACCCATCAGCCAGTCCGGCAAGGTCGGGCTAACCTCCTTCGGGCCGAACACCGAGCGAAACACCTGCTGCATCCCGAGGCTCAAGCCCCAGGTAGCGAGCAAGGTGTCGAGCGGACGCCGGTACAGATGGCGGATCAGCGCCCACTCCGCCACCCAGCCTGCCGCAAACGCCAGCACGAAGGCCGCGCAGATCGCGAACGGAAAGTACATCGGCGCAAATCCGTGCCAGTAGTTGTCGGCCAGTTGCGAGAACATGTAGATCGTGTATGCCCCGATCGTCATGAACTCGCCGTGCGCCATGTTGATGACGCCCATCTGGCCGAAGATCACCGCCAGCCCCAGCCCCATCAGCAGCAGCACGCTGAACAGGCTCAGGCCGGCAAAGCCCTGCATCAGCGTGACGTTAAGAATGTCCGAAGCCGACATGCTTCTCTCCTCGAAATGATCCGCGCGCGCTCACGCAGCAGCGCACCTGACTCGCAGCTGATTCGTGCTTTACTGATAACCCTTCGGGAACGGGTTCGGCTCGATCAGATCGGGCGATTCGGCCACTACCTTGAACTGGCCGTCCGCCTGTGCCTGACCGATGCGCGTGCGACTCCACAAGTGATGGTTCGGGTGAATCTTCACGTAGCCTTCCGGGGCGGTCTTCAGCTCGATGCCGGGCGATGCGGCGACGACCTTGTCGACGTCGAAACTGCCGGCCTTTTCCACCGCCGCTTTCCACAGCCATGGGCCGAGATAGGCCGCCTGGGTAACGTCGCCGATCACCGACCTGGATCCATACCTGGCCTTGAACGCCGCGACGAATTTCTTGTTGTTGTCGTTGTCGAGCGATTCGAAATACTTCATCGCCGAGTAGAAACCCGCGACGTTTTCGCCGCCAATGCCAAGCACTTCGTCCTCGGTCACCGAGATGGTCAGCAGGAACTGCTTGTCCGCCGTGATGCCGGCCGCCTTGAGCTGCTTATAGAACGCGACGTTCGAGCCGCCGACGATGATCGCGTAAATGCAATCCGGCCTGGCGATCTTGATCTTGTTGATGAGCGAGTTGAAGTTGGTGGTACCGAGCGGGTAATACTCCTCGCCGACCACCTTGCACCCGGTCAGATGCTGCTCGATATGCTTGCGGGCGATCTTGTTCGACGTGCGCGGCCAGATGTAGTCGGAGCCGATCAGGAAAAAACTCTTTGCCTTCCTGGTCTGGTTCGCCCAGTTCAGCCCCCAGAGAATCTGCTGGGTCGCCTCTTGCCCGGTGTAGAACACGTTCTTCGATTGCTCGAGCCCTTCGTAGAAGGTGGGGTAGTACAGGAGGCCGTTATCGCGTTCGAAGATCGGCAGCACCGCCTTGCGCGAGGCCGAGGTCCAGCAGCCGAACACCGCGGCCACGTGATCGTTTTCGAGCAGTTTCTTCGATTTCTCCGCGAAGGTCGGCCAGTCGGACGCGCCGTCTTCCTGAATGATCTTGATCTGACGGCCGAGAATGCCGCCTGCCGCATTGATCTGTTCGATCGCGAGCCGTTCGGCCTGAATCGAGCCGGTTTCGGAGATCGCCATCGTGCCGGTCGCCGAATGCAGCTGGCCGACGGTCACTTCGGTGTCGGTCACAGCCAGGTGCGTGGTGTTGACCTTCGCGGTCGGATACTGCTGAGCCCGCGCGATGCCGGACATCGCCAGCGCGGGCGCGGCAGCGAGGCCCATCAACAGTTTACGGCGCAGCGCCGAAGGCATGCCGGGCTTGTGCCGATCGTCGTGTGACATCGAATTCTCCTTGTAGTCGTGGTCGGGCGACCCGCGCTGGAAACCGGCTGACGGTGTCGACGTCACGAAAGGTAGGTAGCCAATTTGCGCGGCCCAATACGTCAGTTGACGTAGGGCGCGGCGAAATTACGCTCCCTATAATCGCGTCGGCATGGCACGCGAGCCGTGGCGCCGAGGCGCCGCCGATGGCACGACGGTGTCGCGCCGGCCGCGAATGGAATGCAATTTGCATGACCGCACCGCTAGCCCCGGAACCCGCCGACGAAAAGTCTCGATGCACCAAACGGAATCACAAACCCCGCGCCCCGCCGACCCGGTCACCCAAGCTGGGGCATCGCGTCCCCCGTCCGGCGGCACGCAGCGCATTGTCAAGATTCGCCGCGACTACAACGCATGGGTCGGCGACGAAACGCTCGAGGATTACGCGCTGCGCTTCACGCCGCGCACGTTCCGGCGCTGGTCGGAGTTCCGCGTTGCCAATACGGCGATCGGCGCGGTGTCGTTCCTCGTGCTGGAGGCAATCGGCGGCGCGCTGGTGGTGAACTACGGCTTTACGAACGCGGTCTACGCGATCCTCGCCGTCTCGGTGCTGATCTTTTTGACCGGCATACCGATCAGCTACTACGCCGCGCGCAACGGCGTCGACATGGACCTGCTCACGCGCGGCGCCGGCTTCGGCTATATGGGCTCCACGCTGACCTCGCTGATCTACGCGATCTTCACCTTTGTATTCTTCGCGCTCGAAGCGGCCATCATGTCGCTCGCGCTCGAGCTTTATCTGAAGGTCCCGCTATCGGTCGCCTACGTGATCAGCGCGCTCGTCATCATTCCGGTGGTGACCTTCGGCATCACGTTCATCAACCGCTTGCAAGGCTGGACCCAGCCTTTGTGGATCGTGCTGCTCGTCGTGCCGTACGCCGTGGTGCTGTGGCGCGAGCCGCACGTGCTCGCTGAATGGGTCACCTTCGGCGGCCTCTCGGGGGACGGCCACGACTTCAACCTGGTCGCGTTTGGGTCCGGCTGCACGGTGGTGTTCTCACTGATCGTGCAGATCGGCGAACAGGTCGACTATCTGCGTTTCCTGCCGCCGCGCACACGCGAGAATCGCGTCCGCTGGTGGATCGCGCTGATTTCGGCCGGCCCTGGCTGGATCGTGCCCGGCGCATTGAAAATGCTGGGCGGCGCCTTTCTGGCCTTCCTCGCGATCCAGCACGAGATCGATCCTGGCAAGGCCGTCGAGCCGACCCAGATGTATCTGGTCGCGTATCACTACGTGTTCCACTCGCCCGAAGGCGCGCTCGCCGCGATGACGCTGTTTGTGATCGTCTCGCAACTGAAGATCAACGTCACCAACGCGTACGCCGGCTCGCTCGCGTGGTCGAACTTCTTCGCGCGGCTCACGCACAGCCACCCGGGGCGCGTGGTATGGCTCGTGTTCAATGTGCTGATCGCACTGCTGCTCGTCGAGATGGGCGTATTCGAAGCCATCAGCAAAGTGCTCGCACTCTATGCGAATCTGGCGATTGCCTGGATTGGCGCGGTGGTCGGCGATCTTGTGGTCAACAAGCCGCTCGGTTATAGCCCCCCCGGTGTCGAGTTCAAACGGGCACACCTGTACGACATCAATCCCGTCGGCGTGGGCGCCATGGTGATCGCCTCGCTGATTGCCGCGTTGTCCCACGCGGGCCTCTTCGGCGCGAGCGCTGAAGCACTGTCGTCCTTCATCGCGCTGCTGGTCGCCTTTGTCTGCTCGCCGTTGCTGGCGATCGCCACGCGCGGGCGCTTCTATCTGGCGCGCGACGGCCGCGACCTCGAAGCGGGCGCGGTACTGCGCTGCGTGATCTGCGAAAACAACTTCGAGCGCGAAGACATGGCGCACTGCCCGGCCTACGCCGGTTCGATCTGCTCGCTGTGCTGCGCACTCGACTCGCGCTGCAACGACTCCTGCAAGCCTCACGCGCGACTACCGGCCCAGTTCGGCAAGTCGATGCATGCGCTGTTCCCGCGGCTCAGGCTCGGGCCCGCCGGCCTACGGCTCGCGCAGTACGCCGGTCTGCTGATCGTCGTGCTCGCGCTGCTCGGCGGCGTGCTTGCCGTGCAGTGGTATCAAAGCGTGCGAACCCTGCCCGATCTCGACGCTACTGTCCATGACGTGCTGCTGCAGGGGTATCTGAAGGCCTTTTTCGCACTCGCGCTGGTCGGCTGCATCGCCGCGTGGTGGCTGGTGCTCGCCAACGAAAACCGCAAGGTCACGCAGGAGGAATCGCAGCGGCAAGCCGAGCTGCTGATGCAGGAAATCGAGGCGCACCGCAAAACCGACGCTGCGCTCCAGCAGGCGAGCGCCGCCGCCGAATCTGCCAACCGCGCGAAGAGCCGCTATGTGACGGGTCTCAGTCACGAGTTGCGCACGCCGCTCAACAGCATCCTCGGCTACGCGCAACTGCTGCTGCAAGGCACCGACGAACTGGCGCCGGCCCGCCGCGATGCGGTGGCGACCATCTATCGCAGCGGCGAGCATCTGTTGGCGCTCGTCGACGGCTTGCTCGACGTCGCGCGCATCGAGGCGGGCAAGCTGCAACTGAACGTGACGGAGATTTCGCTGCCGGACTTCGTCACGCAGCTCTCGGCGATGCTCGAACCGCAGGCCACCGACAAAGGACTGCACTTCGATTTCCAGACTACCGGCCGCATTCCGGAAGTCGTGCGCGTCGACGAGAAGCGGGTGCGGCAGATTCTCATCAATCTGATCGGCAATGCGATCCGCTTCACGTCGAGCGGTTCGGTGAAGGTGCGCGCCGGTTATGCGTGGGAGACCCTCACCTTCGAGATCACCGACACCGGCCCCGGCATGCCGGCCGCCGAACTGGAGCGCCTGTTCCTGCCGTTCGAGCGCGGCGCGGCGGCGCGCGAACATGACCACGGCGCCGGCCTCGGCCTGACGATCTGCCGCCTGCTCACGGAACTGATGGGCGGCAACCTCCAGGTGCAAAGCGAGGTGGGCAACGGGACCCGCTTTATCGTCAAGCTGTTCGCGCCGGAAGTGCGCGCGCCCCAGTTGCTGGCGAGCGGCCCGCTCGATGTCAAGGGGTACGACGGGCCGCGCCGCACGGTGCTGGTGGTCGACGATCTCGCCGAGCAGCGCCGCATCGTCACGCATACGCTCGCGCCGCTGGGCTTCCTGGTGGTGGAAGCGTCCGGCGGACCGGAGGCGTTGCAATGGCTCGGCACGGGGTCGGCCGACATCATCGTGATGGACGTCTCGATGCCGAACATGGACGGCTTCGAGGCAAGTCGCCTGATTCGCGACAACCAGTTGTCGGTCGCGCCGATCCTGATCCTGTCGGCCAACGCCTTCGCCGACGATCGCGACAAAGGGGCCGCGGCCGGTTGCGACGACTACCTAGCCAAACCATTGCACATTCCGCTCCTGCTCGACAAACTGGCCGCACTGCTGCAGCTACAGTGGATCGTCGAGTCAAGCGACCCAGCGCCGCCAGCATCCGCCGTTTCGCTGGCCGACGTGCCGGCGAGCTTACCCGCCCCCCTGCGCGAGAGACTGCATGCGCAACTTGAAATGGGCTACGTGCAGGGCTTTATCGAACAACTCGACGCAGCGGAGCGCGGCGCGCCGGAGCTCGCTACCCTGCTCGAACCGTTGCGCACCCTCGCGCGACGCTTCCGGCTGACTGAACTCGCGCAGTTGCTCGCGCCTACCCGGCAGGTCAATCCCGATGCATGACGAATCCCTGCTCCTGCCCCCCGACACGCAACCGGAACTGCCCGACGGCAAGCCGGTCGTGCTGATCGTCGACGACACGCCCGATAACCTCGCGCTGCTGTCCGATACGCTGCAAGCGTCCGGCTACGCAGTGCTGGTCGCGCTCGACGGACAGTCCGCGTTGCAACGCCTCGCGCGCATCACGCCGGATGCCGTACTTCTCGACGCGCTGATGCCCGGCATGGATGGCTTCGAAACCTGCCGGCAGATCAAGGCCGATCCCCGCAACCGGCATCTGCCGGTGATCTTCATGACCGCGCTGACCGACAGCGAACACGTCGTGCAGGGCTTTCGGGTCGGGGGAATCGATTATGTGACCAAGCCCGTGAAGCCGAGCGAGGTCAGCGCGCGCATTGCCGCGCATGTGCAGCGCTCGCGCCAGCAGCGCCAGGCGGACATGGTGCTCGAGATCGGCATGCGCGCGGCGCTGATTGCCGCCGCGAACGGCGAAATCAGATGGCAGAGCAACCTTGCGCGGCAGCGGCTCGCGCGCTATGGGTCGAGCGGTGCGCAGGCTGAGGAGAGCAATGACAGCGCGCGGGACAACCCGGTGGACGACGCCACGCGGCTAGCGGACCCGCTGGCCGAAGCCGGACCGCGCCTGCCGCCGGTGCTGAGTCAATGGCTGGCGCGCTGGATCGAAACGGGCTGCGACCTGCAAGCCGCCTTCGAGACGGCCGCCGACGGCGTGCGCCGCGTCGCGCGGGTACTCGGCCGCGCGACGCGAGGCGACTGGGTGATCCTGCTCGAGGAATTCGACGATGCCGCGCACACCAGCGCGCTCGCCGCACAATTCAGCCTGACGGCCCGCGAAGCGGAAGTCCTGCTATGGCTGTCACGCGGCAAGACCAATCGCGATATCGGCGACATCCTCGGCATGGCGCCGCGCACGGTCAACAAGCACCTCGAACATGTGTTCGGCAAGCTGCATGTGGAAACCCGCGCGGCGGCGGCAGCGATCGCCGCCAAGGCGAGCACGCGGTATTGAAGATCGACGCTTGATACTCAATGCCCGAGGCTCGCCGCCAGCAGGCTCGCATCGCTGGATCCCGCGTAGCGGCGCAGCAGGTCCGCCTGTCATGCAACCAACCTGCCGCGCCCTACGTCAACTCGCTTACTGCGATTCTTCCGCCCACACCGCATTTTCCCGCGCCATCAGCGCCGTCGACGCCGCCGGACCGAATGTGCCCGCCGTATAGCCGCGCGGACGGTCGCCCGATTTCTGCCAGCCGGCGAGAATCGGCTCGGCCCACGCCCATGCCGCTTCGAGTTCGTCGCGGCGCATGAAGTGCGTCAGGCGCCCGCGAATCACGTCGATCAGCAAACGCTCGTACGCTTCCGCGCGACGCTCGGTGAACGCCTGCTGCAAATCGAGGTTCAGATTCACCGGCAGCATGTGCATGCCGCTGCCGGGTTCCTTCGCGAGCATCTGCAACTGGATCGATTCTTCCGGCTGCAACTGGATCACGAGACGGTTGCCGTAGTTGCGCCCACCGCTCGGAATGATCGAGAACGGCAACTCGGAAAACTCGATGACGATCTCCGACACCTTCTTCTGCATACGCTTGCCGGTGCGCAGGAAAAACGGCACGTTGGCCCAGCGCCAGTTGTTGATATGCGCGCGCAAGGCGACGAAGGTCTCGGCGCGGCTGTTTGCCGGCACGTTGTCTTCCTCGAGGTAGCCCTTGACCGGCTCGCCGTTCACCGCGCCTGCCGTGTACTGGCCGCGCACGGTATCGCGGGCGATATCTTCGGGTGTCATCGGACGCAGCGAGCGCAGCACCTTGAGCTTTTCGTCGCGCACCGCATCCGGATCGAGCGACACCGGCGGCTCCATCGCGACGATGCACAGCAGTTGCAGCAAGTGGTTCTGCACCATGTCGCGCAGCGCGCCGGTTTTGTCGTAGAAGCCCGCGCGGCTGCCCACGCCGACTTCTTCGGCCACGGTGATCTGCACGCGCTTGATGTACGGCGCCTGCCACAGCGGGCCGAAAATCGCGTTGCCGAAACGCAGCACCATCAGGTTCTGCACCGTTTCCTTGCCGAGGTAGTGGTCGATCCGGTAGATCTGTGCTTCGCTGAAATGCTGGCCAACCGCTATGTTGATTTCCTGCGCCGACGCCAGATCGTGGCCCAGCGGCTTTTCCAGCACGACGCGCGAATGCTCGTCGACCAGCCCCGCCGCCGAGAGGTTGTCGCAAATATTCGTGAACAGATCCGGCGAAGTCGCGAGATAGAACACGCGCCGTACCCCGGGGCGTGACACCGCCTTCAGACGCGCGTAATCCTCGACCGAATCGACGTCCATGCGCACGTACTCGAACAGCGCGAGGAATTTGTCCCACGCGGCGGCATCGAAGGCCTTCTTGTCGATGAAGGGCTTCGCCTTCAATTCCATGAATTCGTTGATGTACTCCTCACGCGACCACGGCTTGCGGCCGATCGTGAGAATGCGGGTATCCGCCGGCAGATTGCAGTGCAGATGCGCCATGTAGAGCGCCGGCAGCAGCTTGCGAAACGACAGGTCGCCGGTGCCGCCGAAAATGATCATGTCGAGCGGCAGGTCGGGGGTAGCAGAAGCGTGTTGGGTAATCATAGCGCGGTCGCACCGTCGTGATAGGCGTCGAGTCAAAGGACAGGGGGCAAAAGCGCCGGCTGACCGGCACTTTTTTCTGGCAAACGCCTATGTTGCAACGTTTTGAGATTGTTTGCACGGCAACATGTGCCGCAGGTTGGCGCAATATGCCAACTTGGCTCGTAAGACCAGCCTTTTCCGGACCCTTTGCCGGGCCGTTTGCCGAGTCTTTTTCGAACCGTCCGGACGACCCTGCTCAGCCGCCGGACAAGGCCTCGCGCGCTACCCGGCATGCCGCCAGATCCCACGCCGCGCAGCCGACGCTCTTGAACACAATCGGTTTCCTGGACGGCAACGACGCGGCGTTTTCCAGCACCGCGGCAATTCCGCCGACCTGCGACCAGTCCACGCCTGCCTGGATGAAGTCACCGGCTTCGTGTTTCGCGCCGGCTGCGTCGTCGACGAAAAGCGCGCTGCCCGCGATCGTGCGCGCGCCGATCTCGACCATCGCCGGCGTGAACGCGCCGACGCCGATCACGAGCCGCTCTGCCCGCGGCGCTTCGTCGTAGACGGCTTGCTTGCTGGTGGTCAGCGCGATCACGACGTCGATCGAAGCGGGGACGCGTGCATCCGCCAGCGGTTGCAGTTCGCGTACCTTGCTACCCTGGGCGCGCTGCGCGGCGCAAAACGCTTCGGCCCGCGCGGGCGCACTGCCCTTCACCCACACGCGCGCTTCGGGAAACAGTTCGCCGATCGCTTCCAGATGGTTCACCGCCTGCGTGCCGGTGCCGATCAGCAGGAATTCTCGCGGCGTGGCCGCGGCCAAGGTCCTGATACCGAGCATCGACATCGCCGCCGTGCGCCGTCCTGTCACCGTCGGCCCGTCGAGAATGAACAGCGTCTCGCCGGTGTCGGCGTCGAAGGCCATCACCTGGCCGTGGATCGTCGGCAAGCCGCGCGGCCCGTTGCTCGCGCACACGTTGACCAGCTTGTGAATGGCGAGATCGGGCGCGGTGGCCGGCATCGACAGCATGATGCCGCCGTCGTTGAGCGGCACGACGAGCCGCTCAGGGCTCGCGATGCGCTGCTGCGCGTAGTCGATGCTGGCGCGCTTCAATGCGTCGACGAGCGCCGCATACGGGATCAGCCGCGCGGTGGCGGCGGTGTCGAAAATCTGCGTGGTCGGGCGAGTCATAGGCGGGTTCATTCAATCCTTGCAATGGGTTGCACAATGGGTTCAGTCAACTCAGCGCACCAGAAAACCGTAAGTCAGCGGATCGCGTTCGTCGACGATCCAGTTGGCGAATCCATACACATGCGCGTCGCCCTCGATCTCGGGGATCACCGCGTCGAAGCGGTCGAGCTTCGTCTGCGACAATACGCGGCCCCGAAAAATCGTGCCGATCACCGATTCGTTGACGAGCGTTTCATTGCGGCCCAATTCGCCGCGCAGATAGAGTTGCGCGACCCGGCCCGCGGTGCCGGAACCGGTCGGCGAACGGTCCACCTCCCGGTCGGCGAACACGCAGCAATTGGCCTGCGTCGAGCCGGCGTGACGCGGCGCGTTGTCGATGATCGTGCCGTAGATATGGTTGATTTCGGGAATCCGCGGATGTTCGACCTTGAAGGCCGCGTTCGCCGCCTGTTTGACCTCGGCGCCGAACTGGATCAGGCGATCGATCTCCGCTTCGCGCACGTTCAGATCGAACGGCTTGCCCGACGTGTAAAAATAAAACGCGCCGCCGAACGCGATATCGCCGCGCACTTCGCCGAAGCTCGGCGTCTGGACCGTCACGTCGCGCTGCCAGATGAACGACGGCACGTTGACGAAGCGCACGTGGCCCGCGTGATCGCCGTCCCACTGCACGAAGGCTTCGATGAAGCCGCACGGCGCGTCGATGCCGACGCGCGTTTCCGGTTCGCTGCGCTCGACCCAGCCGAGCGCGACGGCAGCGGTGGCGAGTGCGATCACGCCGTGACCGCAGTGATCGCTATAACCCTCGTTGTGCACGAAGATAATGCCGAAGTCGGCGTTTTCGCTGACCGGCCCGGTCAGATAGCCGCCGTACATATCGGCGTGGCCGCGCGGCTCGAACATCAGCGCGCGGCGCAAATGATCGGCGTGTTCCTTGAGCCATGCGCGGCGCTCGACAATGGTCTTGCCGGGAAACTTCGGCAACCCGCTCGTAACAATGCGAAACGGTTCGCCGGCTGTATGCACTTCGACCGTGCTGATCATGCGGTTCAGTTTCATGCGTTGGTCATCCTGCGCCTGGACAATGGAAAAGCAATGAAAAACGTCAGCAAGCGAACGCTGTCGCGCTCGTTGCTTTGCGCTAGCCGGCAGGCGCTTCGCCCGCCTGGCGCGACGATTGAATCACCATCAGCAGGTCGCCAGGCTCGATCGGACATGGCTCGTCTTCGTAGAACGACAGCATCCTGCCCGCGCGCACCAGGCCGACCACCACCGCGCCTGGCAGCGCATTGCTCCAGCGGCCGATTTCGAGCACCGTAGCGGGACGTTCGAGCAAGGTGACACGGCCGCGCGTCGACAGCAGATCGTTGACGAACGGTACGAGATAGTTGCTCCCCACCGCGTCGGCAAGCAGCAGCCCGCCGATCTTGGTCGACGAAACGATCACGTTCGCGCCGGCCTGGCGCAACTGACGCTGAAAGGTTTGCTCCTGGATCCGCACGACGATCCTGGTGTCAGGCGCGACGCTGCGCACGGTCAGCGTCAGCAGGATCGCGGTGGCGTCGTCGGTGACGGCGATAATGACCGCCTTGGCGATCCGCACCTGCGCCTGCTGCAACAGATCCTCACGCGACGGATCGCCGAGCAGGCCCGCGACGCCGAGCGCCGTAGCCGCTTCGAGCGCCGCCTGCTGCGAATCGATCACGACGATCGATTCCGTGGCGAAGCCGCTTTCCAGCAGCTCGCGCACCGCGACCGAACCGCTCAAGCCATAGCCGCACACCACAACGTGATCGCGCAGCTGTTTTTGCAGGCGTTTCATGCGAAATTCCTCGATGACGCGTTGAATGACGAACTGGTACGCGGTGCCCAGAAACACGAACCAGATGACGATGCGGATCGGCACGATGAAGAAGGCGTCGATCAGCCGCGCGCGGGCGGTGACCGGCACGATATCGCCGTAACCGACTGTGGCGACCGTGACCATCGTGAAGTACATGAGATCGATGACGCCGAGCACTTTGCGGTTGGCATCGCGCAGGCCGTCGCGGTCGAGATAGAGCACGGCGAAGGCGAGCGCGCAAAGTCCGACCACGAGGTAGAAGCGCTGCAGCAGCACGCGCTGCGGCGACGCCGCTGGGCGCGTGAACAGCGTGCGGGCGCGTGGCGCCTGCCAGGGCGTGCGGGCACGGCGCGGCAGGCGAAAGCGTGGCGGACGTTGCTCCAGACGTTGCTGCGGGTGTGGCTCCGGGTGTGGCTCCGGGTATGACTCATTAGGCACGCGGCGGCTCCAGGAGTCGAGAACAAGCGATTCTACGACGCGTGGCGCGCGTTGAGGCCGAATCCCGGCCCGCTCGCCTAGCGCGCGCCTCGGGTAAGCGTCATACCGCGCCCGGCGTAAAAACGCGCCATCGTCGCGAACGGCAGATACACATCCGCCTGGTGCGGCGCGACGCCCGACGGGTTGTGAAACCACACGCCGCCACGGTCACGCCCGTGTAGCAAAATCAGATGCCCGCCCTGGCGCTGATTCGGCCGTTCGGGATAGCGGATCTCCGGGCTCACGGAGACGATCGTCAGCGTATCGCCGTCGATGCGCGCGGCGATCTCTTCGAGCGGCGCCTGCGGCAACACCTCGACCTGAATGCCGAACGCCCCGCCGATCCAGTCGGCGAACGGCCGGTAGATCAAACCGTCGACACCGCCGTCATCGCGCATCCGGTACACACCGTGGCGCAACGCTTCATCGAGCAACGCCGCACGCGGCGCGTGTTCGATGCGCCAGTAATCGAGCGCGGATTCGAGGCATGTCAGGCCGCACAGGCGCCGGGCCCAGAACCGGTAACGCTCCGGCTCGGTGAAACCGCTGCGCTGCCAGGCGGGATCGTCGCACGGGTCGGCCTGTTGCTCGACGATGTGGCGCACCCATTCAGGGCTGCCCCATTGCGTGTAGTACGGCACCTCGGTGTGGCGTAGCGTCGGTTCGTTCATGGGTCGTCGCGCGAAAAGTGAAGAGAGAAGTTTTTACAGCATGCTGCGGGGCCGTTGCATCGTGCCGTCGAAGAAACGCTGCAAGCGGAACGCCGACAGATCGAGCGACGGCTTGCCGCCGTCGTTCATCTCGGCGAGCAGTTTGCCGACGATCGGCCCCATCGCGAAGCCGTGACCGCAGAAGCCGGTGGCGATCGTCAAACCGCTGACCTGCGGCGGCGCATCGATCACCGGAATGCCGTCCGGCAACACGTCGATCAGACCTGCCCACGACTCGACCACCTGGGCGTCCTTCAACGCGGGAAACAACGCGCGCAGTTTCTTCAACGCGCGCGGCGCGTGGCTTACGTTCGGCTGCGGATGCGGGTCACGCGGATGCAGTACACGCTCATCCTTCGGCACCACGCCCGGCAGACGGTCGCGCAGATCGCGCAGGCATGCGCCGTTCAGATGGAAGCTGAACTTCTCGCGCTGGGTCCACAGTTCGGGCAGAAACCACTTGAGCGCGCGGAAATGGCCGAGCGTCATGTCGACGTCGACCTGCATGTCGTCGGCGAGATTGATCGCGCCGTTCGCGCGTTGCCGCACGCCGAGGCCGTGGCCCCAGAAGGTCGACGCAGTGACGCGCGGCAACGGATTGGTGCGCATGCAGGTGCCGCGCACCGCTTGCTGCGGCAACGCCAGCCCGAGCGTGGCGAGCAAGCGCCAGCTGCTCGCGCCGGCCGCGCAAATGAAGCGCGACGTGCGAATCGTGCCTCGTTCAGTCACCACGCCTGCAATCGCGCCGCCCGCTCGCTCGACACCGACCACGCCGCAGCCTTCGAAGAACAGCGCGCCGGCTTCGGCCGCCCGCGCCGCGAAGGCGGCTGCGGCGCGGCGGGGTTCGGCCTGGCCGTCGCTCGGGGTGTAGAGGCCGCCGAGCGCCGGCCCTTGCATACCGGTCACGATCGTGTCGATCTGCTTGCGATCGAGCTTGCGTGTGTCGAGTCCGTACCGGCGCGCGACGTCCATCCATTGCTGGAATGACGTCCAGTCGCCTTCATCGGTCGCAACGTAGAGACAGCCGCCCTGACGCCACTCGAGATCGAAATTCAGCTCGCGTTCGAGTTCTTTCCACAGGCGGATGCCCGCCATCATCAGCGGCACTTCGGCGGCTTCGCGGCCCTGCTGGCGCACGAAGCCCCACGCCCGCGACGACTGCTGCCCGGCAATGCGCGATTTGTCGAGCACCACCACGCTCAGGCCGCGTCGTACGAGATAGTAGGCGGCGGCGCAGCCCATGATGCCGGCGCCGGCGATCACGACGTCGGCATGCCTGGGGAACGGTTGGTCGGCACGCGTGAAACTCGCGTGCAGCGGGTAAGTCGTGGTCATCGGGCGGGCGGGTTTTAAGTGTGGGCGTAATCTTCGCAGGCGGCTCGTTTGTCTGCAATGCCGCCACGCTTAAAGAACCAGACGGTGACGATTTTGGCGCTGACGGGCGGCGGGCGCGATACGCTTCTTACAGCTAATGCAGGTCAATGCAGGTGAGCGACGTTTATTCGTATCACAGATAATTGTCGCTTATTCGCCAGACAGATATTTCGCAAATATCCGTCACACGCATATTTGACAAATATGCGCGAGACGAATAAAGTGCATTTATTCGTCTCGCGGATAATTTGCCATGATCCACCTCGTCGCCACGCCGGACCAGATGGCCCAGCTGCTCGCCGCCGGCCGGCGCCAGGCCGGCCTCACTCAGGCGGAAGCCGCCGCGCGGATCGGCGTCAGCCAGAGCCGCATCTCGGCGCTGGAAACCGATGCCGCCGCCCTCACCCTTGTCCAGCTGCTGGCGTTGTGCGGCGCCTACGGCTTGCAATTGCAGGTGCGCGACAAGATCCAGCCGGCGCCTGAGCCGGCGCCTTTGGTCGAGTGGTAAGCATGGGCCGCCAAACCCATTCGCGGGCGCTCTCGGTGTGGGCCAACGGCGAGCGCGTCGGCGCCTGGCGCATTCCCACCCGCGGTTCCATGGAGTTCGCCTACGATCCCGCCTGGGTCGCATCGCCCGCGGGCCGCCCGCTGTCGCTGTCGCTGCCGTTCACGCCCAGCAATATCGCGCTCAAAGGTGCGCGGGTACTGAATTATTTCGACAATCTGCTGCCGGACAGCGAGGCGATCAGAAAGCGCATCGCCCAACGCTACCAGACCGATACGCTGGACGCCTTCGACCTGCTGCAAGCCATCGGCCGCGATTGCGTGGGCGCGGTCCAGCTGCTCGCCGAAGCCGACGCGCCGGCCGGCGTCGAGCGGATCGAAGGCACGCCGCTTTCCGACAGCGAGATCGAAATATTGCTGGCGCGCACCGTCGGCAATCCAGCGCTTGGCGCACACGAGGAGGCGGACGATTTCCGCATCTCGCTTGCCGGCGCACAGGAGAAAACCGCACTGTTATGGCACGAGGGTAAGTGGCAACGGCCGCATGGCGCCACGCCCACCACCCATATTTTCAAGCTGCCGCTCGGGCTGGTCGGCAACAGGCTGGCCGACCTCAGCACCTCGGTCGAAAACGAATGGCTGTGCCTGCGGATTCTGCGCGCCTATGGCCTGCCGGTCGCGAACACCGAGATCATGACCTTCGGCAAGCAGCGGGTATTGAGCGTCGAACGCTTCGACCGGCAATTGCATTCGAGCGGGCAATGGTTGCTGCGCCTGCCGCAGGAAGATTTTTGCCAGGTGTACGGCGTGCCGTCACACCGCAAATACGAAAACGAAGGCGGCCCGGGTGTGCTGGACCTCGCACGGATTCTCCAGCAATCGGTTACCGCGCAGCAGGACATCGAGACGCTGCTGGCAAGCCAGATCCTGTTCTGGCTGCTGGCCGCGCCGGACGGTCACGCGAAGAACTTCAGCATTCGCCTGTTGCCGGGCGGACAGTACCGCCTAACGCCGCTTTACGACGTGATGTCGATCTGGCCGGTGGAAGGCAACGGCCCGAACCAGTGGTCATGGTTCAAGGCCAAGCTCGCCATGGGGATGTGGTCGAGGAGCAAACACGACGCGTTCCGCGACGTGCAGCGGCGTCACTTCAATACGATGGCGCTAAAGTGCTCATACGGTGCGAACGCCGAGCCGCTGATCCAGCGGCTGATCGAACAGACGCCGGCGGTGATCGAGCGGGTCTCGGCCGAATTGCCCGAACGGTTCCCAGGCAAAGTCGCCGAGCGCATCTTCAAAGGCCTGAAAAACTCGGCGGCCAAACTCGACAAGATGCCCGCCGCATAAAGGTATGAATGGATGATGAACGGCTGATGCGCGCGGCGGCGCGTCCTCGTTCCAGCGCGCCGCCGCACCTGCACGGACGAACCCGACACATTTCTCTACAGATGCGCAGAGGTTTCATCGGTAAAATGCATTCGATGCCGGATGCATAACCGAATGTATAAACGAATCGCCGAACGTGTCCGCTTCGAGCCCCACAGTGACCGGCCGGTGACGGTCATACAAAATTGCAGACCGCGATATTTTTTACGGTACATTTGCTGTCCCCTGCGTAGCCTCGCCCATGCATGGCAAACGTTCATGGCGGTGTTTCGCGTGTCGTATCGCGGTCCCTACAGCCACCCTTCAAGACGGCGGATTTTCACGCAGTATGGCCAACGAAACAAACTCACCTGACTCCATGGCAGTCGCCGAGCGTGTGCGCGAGTTGATGAGCCGGCATGGCATCGGCAAACGGCAGCAAACCACGGAGTTGTGCCGCATCCTCGATCTGAGTTTTTCGCAGGGGCACCGCAAGCTGCGCGGCAACAGCCCGTGGACCCTGTCACAGATAAAGAAGGTCGCCGAGGTGTTCGGCGAACCCGCGGCGCAGCTGTTCGGCGCACAGTCGCTCGATCCCGGCATGGTCGGCGCGATCGCTCAGGAAGCGGTGTTCAGCATCGGCGCGATCGAACTGGCCTGCACCGCGTGGGTCGGCGCCGCGCTCGAACCCGGCAGCCGTCCGGAATTTGTCGCGTACTCGAAGCTCGGCCAATGGCGCGTCACGCGTCACGACGGCACGCTTTACCAAAGCGCGTACGAAGTCCACAAGATCGAGATCTATCCGCGCCGCGCCGAGACCGACAAGCCGACCATCGCCGTGGTCGACGACGATCAGGCCTCCGCGGACAACCTGCGCGACTACCTGGAGCGCAGCGGCTTCACGGCGGTGGCGATCTATGGCCTCGCGGCATTCACGGAGCAACTGCAAACGCAGATCTTCGACGGCGTGGTGATCGACTGGCTGTTCGGCTCGCAAACTTCCGCAGCGGCGATTCGCGCGGTGCGCGCGTCGGAAAATCCGGACGCGCCGATTTTCGTGCTGACCGGCGAATTGCTGACCGGCAAGGCCAGCGAATCCGAGATCAGCCAGGTGATCCGCAACTACGACGTCGCCTGCTATGAGAAGCCGGCGCGTATGGCGATCCTCGTCGCCGATCTGTCCAAGCGGCTCAACCGGCCCTGACGCGCTGGCAGGTGACGGTGGACGCGCGGTGTTCTCCCCCCGCGCCCACGTCCACGCCGCCCACGCGCCGAATCAAACCCTATGCCGCGAAGCCAACGCACGCTGCAACGCGTTGCGCAGTTCCTCGTAATGTACTGGCTTTAATAACGCGTCGAAAAACGGCTGTGATCCGGCCGCTCCGCCCTCACCCTGCCCGGCCGTTGCACCCGCCGTACCCGGCTCCGGCGCATAGGCGCTGACCACGATCACCGGCACACCCGCCGACGGCCCGCCGCGCGCGGCGAATTCCGCGAGAAAGGTATAGCCGTCGCGCCCCGGCATATGCAAATCGAGCAACACCACGTCGCAGCGCCGCGCATCGAGCCATGCAAGCGCGTCGTCGGCGTTGGCGACGGCGTGCGCGTCGATCTCCATGTGCGCGACCATTTCGCTGAGCGACTCGCGAATCAACCGGTTGTCGTCGACGATCAGCACGCATGGCCGCGCGCCGCCCGGCTCGGCGTGCGCCGCCACGTCGGGCGGCGCGGCGGCAGCGACCGGCGTGACCGGAATCGTCACCGTGAAGGTCGTGCCCTCGCCCACCGTGCTGGCCACGTCGACCGTGCCGCCGAACAGCCTGACCAGTCCCTGCACGATCGTCAGTCCCATGCCCGCGCCCTCGAAGCGGCGCGTGCGCGACGCATCCAGCTGCGTGAACTCCTGGAAGATCAGTGGAATCTGCGCGTGCGGCACGCCCGGCCCCGTGTCGCTAACCACGAAGATCAGCGCCATCGGCTGTTGCTTCAATTGCACGCGCACCGTGCCGGTTTCGGTGTAGCGGATCGCGTTGGTGACGAGGTTGTTGACGATCTGACGGATGCGGTGCGGATCGGAATCGACAAGACCGGTTACACCGCTCGCCTCGCTTTCGAGCTTCAGCCCGCGCGCGGCAGCCGACATCGCATGCTCGTCGACAATCGACGCCAGCAGCTCGCGCGGTTCGACATGTTCGTGGCGCAATTCGAGCTTGCCGGCGCCGAGGCGCGCATAGTCGGTCAGGTCTTTCATCTGCGCTTCCAGATGACGCGCCGCGGTTTCGAGCCGCTGGATCACCTTGCGGTCAGCCTCGGAATGAAAGTTGAAGCCCAGCAATTCGATCGACGACACGATCGCATGCAACGGCGTGCGCAGTTCGTGACTGATCATGCCGAGAAACGCATCTTTCGCGAGACTCGCCTCGCGCGCGGCGCGGCTCGCCTGGTGCTCCGCTTCGAGCGCCGCATGCTGCTGATGCATCAGCCGCGTGCGGCGGCGGCCGTTGAGCACCAGCAGCAGGGTCGCGGCCGCCGACAGCAACAGCAGCAACAGTCCGCCGGCGAACAGCAGGCGGCGCTTGCTGATGAAATCGCGGTTCATCGCTTCGCGGTCCGCCACATCCGCGATACGGCGGCTCAACGCGAGATCGTTGATCTCGTTCCAGTGCGCACGCAACGCCGCGACGATCTGGTTGGCGCGTCCGCGGTCCTGCGGCAAGGCATCGACCTCAGGCCCGATACCGCCGAGCAGATGATCGAGCGACTGGATTTCGTCCACTTGCCGTTGCAGCAGCGCGAGCTGGGTGGTCAGCCGGCGCGTCGAACCGGCCATCACGTGCAGCTTCGATTGCAGCAACTGGTAGCGCAGCACCAGCCGCGGATAGTCGTCGTCGACGCCCGACTGGTACAACAGCAACTGGTTCTCGAAGCGCGCGTAGGCAATCTGCAATTGCGCGGCGTCCCAGTAGAAACCGTCGTAAGTGCCGGCCAACTGTTCGGTGGCGCGCGGATTGAACAGGTTCGCGTACAACAGGTAGCCGATCGCGCCGGCCGGCGCTGCGAGCGCGGTCAACCAGATCAGTACATAGAGGAAACGGCGCAAGGGGCTGCGCGCTATTTGACGATGAGAGCCTTGATCTGCCATACGAATTTCGAGTCGCTCGAGGCGCCCGCCGGATCTGCGGGGAATGCGTCGCGCGGATAGATAAGAAACAGCGGCCCGAAGTCGCTGATCTTCAGACGCTGCCCGTTCATGCTGTATGCAACGACCACGCCGTAGCGATCGCAGTCCGACACCGGCACGGTGTACGTATAGTCGTCGAACGTATGGATCTCGACTTCGCTGCCGTATGCGCCGACCGTCTTCAGGATATCCGCCAGCAGCGGCCCTGTGAAGGTGGAGCGCGGCGTCCAGGTGGTCGAGGTCGTGATCGAATGGACCGGCAGCGCGAGCAGTTGCGCCTCGGTGAAGTGATACACCCCGTGCGACGCATCGGTGGTCTTGCCGATTTTACCCGTCACGTCGAGCGCTAACGACTGCGCCTGCGCGCCCCATGCGGCCAGTGCCAAAATCAGGCCCATCGCCCAGTACGCACTTTTCCTGCCGACCATCCCTGCGGTCATCCTGGTCATCATCTTTCTTGTTCCGTTGTTATTTGCTTTTTGTGGGCGGCTTCGCACTGCATCGACTCGCGCCGATTCACCGCGCTTGCTGCCTTTTGCTTGCTGCCTTTTGCTTGCTGCCTTTTCCCAGACCGCTTCGCCGCCTTTCGACGCGTACCCCGTCCGGCGACGCGCGTCAGCCCCGACGCGCGATCTTTGAACCGCA
This sequence comes from Paraburkholderia sp. FW306-02-B, assembly GCF_058782725.1. Lineage (NCBI taxonomy): Bacteria > Pseudomonadati > Pseudomonadota > Betaproteobacteria > Burkholderiales > Burkholderiaceae > Paraburkholderia > Paraburkholderia sp. FW306-02-B. The sequence goes on along the minus strand of NZ_JBYSXZ010000002.1, from coordinate 1,827,059 downwards.
TGCATAATATCGCCAAATTTCTGTGTCTCAAAAACGGGGCGTACGGCCGTGCTGCTGCTGCGCGCCGTTCGCCGTCACCGTGACACCCGCCACACCCTGGCAACACGATGCAATAAGAGTCATGAACAAGCCGGTTTTGCCCCTGACGTACGAACAACTCGACCACTGGATCGAATCGCTGCAACCGGCGTTGCTGGCGGAGCGTTTCACGATGGCGATCGGCATTCTGCGCGGCGGCGCGCCGCTCGCGCTGATGGTCTCGCATGCGGCCGGCACGTCGGTCGCGTTCCTGCGCTACGACCGCAAGACGCGCACGGCGGCCTGGGATTCGACGCTGCCGATCCCGCCTGCGGGCGCCAAAGTGCTGCTATGCGAAGACATCGCGGGGCGCGGTTTTACGCTGGCCGATTGCATCGCGTTTCTTGAGCGGCAAGGCCTCGACGTCAGGACGCTGACCGGCGCAGTCGACGACCTGAGCCGCATTCAACCCGATTACGCGATCGATGCGCGCGGCTACTTCGCGCTGTTCCCGTGGGAGCGTCAGGCGTACACCGAGCGTTATCGCGAAGATTGGGAGCGCGTCGAAGCAGGCGCCGCGCACACGATGGCCGACGACCATGAATACGCGACCTACGCGATCGATCTCGACGGCATTCTGCTGCCCGACGTGCCGCTCGCGCGCTATGACGAGGATCTGCCCGCCGCGCTCGCCGAACGCGACGCGCTGCTGCCTTTCGACGTGCTGCCCGGCATCGATCTGCAGCGGGTTCGCACGATCATCACCGGCCGGCCGGAGCTGGATCGCGCGCGCACCGAGGCATGGCTCGCGCGGCATGGCTTCGGTCATATGCAACTGGTGATGCGCACGCCGGACACGCACGACGAAAGTCCCGCCGGCACCGCCGCTCACAAAGCCAGCGCGGCATTGCGCGGCGGCGTCACGCATTTTGTCGAGAGCGATCCGGTGCAGGCGCTGCTGATCGCGCAGCAGGCGCCGCTGTTGCGGGTGATCTGGTGGGACGCGCACACGCAAACCGGCACACTGGTCAGCGCGCGCGCGTGGCACTGAGCGGGCCCCACGCTTCTTTCGCTTCTTTCGCTTCTTTCGCTTCTTTCACTTCTTTCGCTTATTTAACTTCTCTGGTGTCGCGCAGATGCAGATGCCGCGCGGCCCGCTGCGAAGCGACGATGATCAGCTTCATCGTCGCGCGCGTGGCGCCGACGAACAGCTTGCGTGCGATCCGCTCGTCGAAGGTATCGAAGTCGACCTCGGTGAGAATCACGCACGGCGCCGCCTGGCCCTTGAAGCGGTAGATCGACTCGAACAGCACGTCGCCTTCGCGATACTCCGGGTTGCCGAACAGATCGTACTTGCCGGTGAAACTGCGCAGCCGGTGCGGCCCGAGGTGATCCTGCGCGGTCATCGCCGAGCCTTCGCGGCCGCGAAACGACAGCACCGCGATGTCCTGCTTGCGAAAGCCGAGTGACAGCGCCTGCGTGATCGCGCGCTTGGTGGCATCGATGCTGCCTTCGGCGGCGTTCGCTTCGTCATAAACGGACAGCGAAATATCCGAGCCGTCGAACGGACTGCCCGACGCAAGACCCGCCGCGACCGGCACCGATGCGCCGACCACGTCGCGCAGGTAGTCGAGAATATCGCGCGGACTGCGGTAGTTGGTGGTCTCTTGCAGCGTGGTCCAGCCGGGCAAGGCGACCGGCTCGCGCATATACAGATTCTGCAACGGGTCTTCCAGCCACCACCACGCAGCGCCGGGCTGCAACAGACGCTCGAGCGCGGCCACCCAGGGCTGCTGGAAATCCTGCCCTTCGTCGACGATCAGCACGTCGAACTGCCAGCGCGCGTCGACCGGCGTTTCGGCAAAAATCGTTTCGAGCTGATTGAACACGTTGCCGGACTGGAAATCCGGCTCGCGGCCCGCGCTGCGCGCGATCCAGTCGCACAGTTGGTGGTAGTTCGCCACCTTCGCCTCGGGCGGCGCGACCCGCGCGATGTGATCCGCCAGCGGCCGGTTGAAGCACACGTAGAGCGGCCGCTGCCCACGCGCCACCGCGTCCTTCATGACCTGCACCGCCAGTTGGGTCTTGCCGGAACCGGCCGTGCCGATCACGCGCAACCGGAACGGCGCGAATTCGAGCCGCCGCGCCCAGCTCGCGAGACCGCCGGCCAGCCGCGTGACGAGCGTGCCGGCCTGCCCGACCAGTGCGCTGGTATCGGGCGTGAGCGCGAGTTCGTCGGCGAGAAAATGGTGGATCTTCGGCGCGCAGGCGAGGCGCGGCTCGTCCGCCGGCAAAGCGTCCCGAACGGTCGCCGCGAGCCGGTCGCGGCGCGTCGCGTCGACGATGCGCGCGGGGTTCACGCCGGCAATCGCCGCGTCCTTGACGATGTGGTCCGGGCAATACAGCAGCTCTTCGATGAAATAGGTCGCCGCGCCGAACGCCGCGGTAAAGCGCCGGTGCATCCTTTCGACGGTATGCGCGAGCGCGATCGCCACGTTGCGTTCCGTCTGCAGGTAGACCTTGACGAGCCCCTTCGGCGTTTCGCGCAGGAAGCCGGTTTTCTGCTCGACGATCATCACGCGCCCCGACGGGCCGACGATCACGAAGTCGGCCTCGCCGAACACCGAAAAGTTCTGATTCAGCCGGGTCCAGTGCACGCCGTGATAGACGGTGTAATCGTGCGGTAAGGCTTGTTCCAGCAACGCGAGGGTTTCGCGTTCGCGTGCCGCCGCGCCGGTGGCGGCGAGGCTCTTCCAGTCGTCGGGGACAATGCGGGCCATGCGGTGCCTCGTCAGATTCGGGTGCGCTCATTGTACGCAACGCGCGCGCCTTGCCGGCGCGGCGGATCACACCGGGTCTGCCAGGGCGGATTGCGCCCCTAAGCGCCCCTAAGCGGCGCAAAGCCGCCGGCATCGTGTATCGTTACCGGTCGAACGCCGCGCGCCGTGCGTGGCTTGCCAACTGTAAGAAAAAAGGATTTACCGGATGATTACGATCTGGGGCCGCGCCAATTCGGTCAACGTTCAGAAAGTTTTGTGGTGTTGCGACGAACTGGTGCTGCCGTACGAGCGCATCGATGCAGGCCTGCAGTTCGGCCGCAACAACGAACCCGAGTATCTCGCGATGAACCCTACGGCCAAGATACCGACACTGGTCGACGACGACTTCGTGCTGTGGGAATCGAACTCTATTTTGCGTTATCTGGTGCAGCAATATGGGGAATCGAGCCCGCTGTACCCGTCCGAGCCGAAGCTGCGCGCGAGCATCGACCGCTGGCTCGACTGGTCGCTGACCACGCTGCAACCCGCCGAGCGCCCGGTGTTCTGGACCCTCGTGCGCACGCCGGCCGGCGAACGCGACGCCGCCAAACTCGCCGCCGATGTCGACGCGGTCGCCTTGCTTTGGCGGCTGCTCGACACGCATCTGCAAGGCCGTTTCTTCCTCGAAGGCGAGAGGTTCACGCTGGCCGAGATCGTGATCGGCGCGTACGCGAAACGCTGGTTCGGGCTGGACGGTATCGAACGGCCCGCGCTGCCGAATCTGGAGCGCTGGTATTCACGGCTTGCAACGCGCCCGGGCTTCAAGAAATACATCGACTTCCCGTTGACCTGAACCTGGCTGAGCCCGCGTGCGGGCGGCTGCCGTCGCCAACCTGCCGTGCTGTCACAGCCGGGCGCGATGGCCTTTATAATCGACGCATGAAGACCGCCAAGCCCGCCGCGACCGCCGACCAGGTCACACCCGCCACCGCCGCTCATCATGAGCATGGGCACACGCACGGCGATTCGCCGGAAGCCGCCTTGGTGCTGGCTGAAGAATATTGCCGCGAGCGCGGCGAGAAGCTCACGCCGATCCGCCGCAAGGTGCTGGAATTGCTGCTGAATTCCGGGCGCGCCACCAAGGCTTACTCGCTGCTCGACGACATGCGGCAGATTCATCCCGGCTCGGCGCCGCCCACGGTTTATCGGGCGCTCGATTTTCTGCTGTCGGCGGGGCTCGTGCATCGGATCGAATCGATCAACGCGTTCACCGTCTGCCACGATCTGACGCAATGCCAGCACGGCATTCTGGTGGTCTGCCAGCAATGCGGCAACGTCACCGAATTGCACCAGCCCAAGCTGCGTCAGGCGCTCGTCGCGCAAATCGAAGACGCCGGCTACCGCCTTGCCAGCGATGAAATCGAATTGAAGGGATTGTGTTTCGCCTGTCAGGCAGCGGAAGCCGCAGCCGCTGCTGCGGCTGGTTCGGCGACGCCGGTGGCCGCCGCCAAATAAGGGCGGTATTTCCGGCCGCGGTTTCCAGGATCAAGGCACTGGAATTGGCGGTGAAGCTGATCAGCCCGCCGCGCGGGCGTCGATCGCGTCGTGCAGCAGCGTCACGAGGGCTTCCGGCAACGCCGGTTTGGTCATGAAATGCTGGAAGCCTTCGCCAATGCTGCGCAGCCGGTAAGCGTCGTCGGTGTGGCCCGTGAGCGCCACGGCGACCGAGGGCGCGAGATCGCCGCGAATCTCATGATCGCGCAGCCGCTGGATCAGATAGAACCCGTCCATGGCCGGCAATTCGAGGTCGCATACCACGGCGTCGGGCAACACCCGCAGCGCCGCCTCGACGCCCTCTTCCGCATCCGCCACCGCGACGACGTGCGCGCCCTCTCCTTCGAGTAATAAGGTCAGCGATTCCCGGCTATCCGGGTCGTCTTCGACGAGCACGATCGTGGCCTGATCGAGTCTCAATGCTCCGTTCATTTTCCGTTGTTGCTCAAAAAAACCGATTAGGCCGTCAGACGCGGCCAGGGTATTGCTCTGCTGTTGCTGCTTACCGCCGCATTGGGCGGCTGCCGTATTGCTGTTCATGATTCCGACTCGCTTTCACGCAGCGAGTTGCACGCAGTGGCCGCGATTGTAAAACATGGCCTGAGCGCAACACGGTGCGCACACTAACGCGCCAAAAAGACACGTCGATGAAATCCACATTCACCCGTCAGCCAGCACATTGCGTGCCTCGCCGGTTTCACACCGGCGGCCGCTTGCCTATATGCCTGCAGGAAGCCGGTAGCGCCACCTGCTAACCGCGGCGCTATCATCGCGTCTGCAAGCCCGCATCGGCCGCGTCCAGCCGCTGCGGTACAGCACGCAATGCCATTGCCACCTTTCCGCTCTCCCAGCCAAGGCCGCCCGACACCATGTCCGATCTCGATTCCGCGACGCTCGAAGCGCTCCGCCATGTCAGCACCGCCACGTTGACCACCCAGCTATTCAAACGCGGCTTACGCAATACCTTCATGCAAGGCGTCGCGCCACTCGCCGCGCATAGTGGCGCGAATCTGGTGGGACCGGCGTTCACGTTGCGCAATATTCCGTCGCGTGAAGACATCGACGTGCTCGAACTGTTTGCCAATCCCGAGTACGCGCAGCGCAAATGCGTCGAGACGATTCCGGCCGGCCATGTGCTCGTGCAGGATTGCCGCGGCGAGCGCGGCAGCGCGTCGTTCGGCTCGATACTCACGCAACGATTGCAGGTACGCGGTGTGGCCGGCATGGTGTCCGACGGCCCGGTGCGCGACAGCACGACGATCGCCGCGCTCGGCATCCCGGTGTTCTGCGCGGGCGCCAGCGCGCCGCCGAATCTGATTCGCCACCATGCGGTCGATATCAATGTGCCGATCGGTTGCGGCGGTGTAGCTGTGTTTCCCGGCGATGTGATCGTCGGCGACGCGGACGGCGTGGTGGTGATCCCGCGCGAAATGGCCGCCGACGTCGCGCAAGCCGCTGCCGAGCAGGAGCAACTCGAAGAATATCTTACCGAACGTATTCGTGAAGGCGCGGCACTGCCCGGCACGTATCCGCCGAACGACACGACGAAAGCGGCTTACGAGGTGTGGAAAAAAAGTCGCGACGCCTGAGTGCTACGGTTCACTTCTGCGGCGCCGCACGCCGTGTGAATTGGCACGGCATGTAAAAAGTAAAAAACCCCCGGCATTTACCGGGGCTCACTGAAGCTCGCACACCCCGCTCCGAGCGCAAACGACTATCGCTGCGGCCTGATGCCGGACGTCAGCAATGCCACCGCATGCCGCGCGATTTCTTCGCCGCCGATATTGCGCCGCACCGGATCATTGCGCCACAGCTTGGAAGTGGCCAACGGCAGAATCGTCAGCCCGAGCAAGCTGACAAACACCAGTGACGGCTCCAGCCCCGCATTCAGCCGCCCTTCCTTTTGCCAGCGCGCAATAGACGACAACGCCGCCTTCTGATGCGCGTCGCCGAACCGTTCGTGCATGCGCTGCCGCAACAAGCCGCCGTCGCTGATCACTTCGCGCACCCACAGCGACGGAAACCACGGATGGTCGGCCGCCACCTGCACGAGCCGCTGCGCAAGCTGCGTAATTGCCGCCACCGGATCGTCGGGATTTTCCTGAAATGGAACGCCCAGCGCCGCGCGCAGCGGGACGAAACGCTCGTCGATTAGCACGTCGAGCAGTTGATCGCGCGTCTTGAAGTAGTAATGCACCATCGCCGGCGTGAAACCTGCCTCGCGGGCGATCGCCCCGAGCGTGGTGTCGACGATCCCCTGCCTCGCGAACAGCGCCAGCGCGGCGTCCAGCAGGCGGCTGCGCTGCTCCGGACCGCGCGCCGCGCCTGAAGGCCGGCCGGGCCGGCGGGCCGGCGCGCTTTTTAACCCAAGCTCGTCGGACAGGTCTTCGGACAGCTCATTGTGCGGATTACTGGCCATTACTTTCGATTTGACGACTGAAGAGATGTCGCATATATTAATCTCCAAATTAATTAATTTCAACGCAGTGGTGCCAATGGATCAATCTACAACGACTCAACCTGCCGAACTGACGAGCGCGAGCGATCATCCGCCGATCCGTCTGCTGTTTCCGGCGCTGCTGCTCGTCATGCTGCTCGCCGCGCTCGATCAGACCATCGTCTCGACCGCGTTGCCGACCATCGTCGGCGAGTTGGGCGGCCTGAACAATCTGTCATGGGTGGTGACCGCCTACCTGCTCAGCTCGACGATCGTCGTGCCGCTGTACGGCAAATTCGGCGATCTGTTCGGCCGCAAGATCGTGTTGCAAACGGCGATCGTGTTGTTCCTCGCCGGCTCCGCGCTATGCGGCATCGCGCAGGACATGACCCAGCTGATCGTACTGCGCGCGCTGCAAGGGCTCGGCGGCGGCGGTCTGCTGGTGGTGACCATGGCCGCCATCGCCGACGTGATTCCGCCAGCCGAACGCGGCCGCTTTCAAGGCGTGTTCGGTGGCGTGTTCGGTCTCGCGACGGTGGTCGGACCGCTGCTCGGCGGCTTCCTCGTCGAGCACTTGAGCTGGCGCTGGATTTTCTACATCAACCTGCCGCTCGGCGTGATCTCGCTGGTGGTGATCGGCGCGGTCTTCAAACCGCACGTCCAGCATGTAAAGCACACCATCGACTACATGGGTGCCGCCTTTCTCGCCGGCGCGCTGACCTGCATCATCCTGTTCACGAGCCAGGGCGGCACGATCTTGCCGTGGTCATCGCCGCAATTGTGGCTCACGCTGGGCATGGGACTGGTGGCGATCTGGGGCTTCATCCACGAAGAGCGGACCGCCGTCGAACCGATCATGCCGCTTGAACTCTTCAAACAGCGTACGTTTTTGCTGAGCAGCCTGATCGGTTTCATCGTCGGCGTGTCGATGTTCGGCGCGGTGACGTTCCTGCCGCTGTATTTGCAGGTGGTCAAAGAATCGACGCCGTCGCAAGCCGGCATGCAGATGCTGCCGATGATGGGCGGTCTGTTCGTGATGTCGATGGTGACTGGCCGCGTAATCAGCAAGATCGGCAGGTACCGCATGTTTCCGATCGCGGGCACGTTCCTCGTGGCTGTCGCGATGTTGCTGCTCGCCCGCTTGCAGATCGGCACGCCGATCCACGTGATGTATATCGACATGGGCATTCTCGGTTGCGGGCTTGGCATGGTGATGCAGGTACTGATTCTCGCCGTGCAGAATTCCGTCGAGTTCAAGCATATGGGCGTGGCCACTTCGGGCGCCACGCTGTTCCGCTCGATCGGCGGCTCGATCGGCGTGGCCGGCTTCGGCGCGGTATTTTCGAACGGCCTCGCCGCGCGCCTCGAAAAGCTGATTCCGCCCGACACCGAATTGCCGCACGCGCTTGGGCCCACCGCGATCCATCAACTGCCGCAAGCATTGCGCGACGATTATCTGCAGGCGTTTGCCGGCTCGTTGCACACGGTCTATCTGTCGGCCGCGTGCGTGGTGTTGCTCGCTTTCGCACTCGCGTGGTTCCTGAAGGATCATCCGTTGCGCAAGCACTGATCCGTTATCGCGCTGCGCCGCCTGGCGCCTGAATCACGAGGTCGAACGCGCCCCGCTTCGACCTCGTTTCGTTGCATCGTCACGATTTCGTCCTACCAATCGCGCCGCCGCACCGTCACGCCGCGACTTCACCTGCGTCGTGAAAAAACCACCGGCCCATTCGTTCTGCCGACATACGCAGTGTTTCGTCGTACCGACAAATGTGTTTTTCGTACAAAAGGTAGGTGAGAACGTCGATTGACGTTCTCACGGAAACACCACATATTTAACGCAGCGGCACCGCATAGCAAGGGCATGCGGCCCAACGCTCTCCAGCGCATGTAGATCGTGATTTACGCGGACATTACTCCGGCCTCAGCACGATCTGGAACATGCCGTACGGGCATTGTTTCCCACAGGTGGGTCCACAGCATGTCCACCCAGACACTAATCGGCCATAGTTTTCCGACGCCTTGCAAACGCTGCGGCGGCGCGCTGTACCGGCAGGTCGATTACTGCCCATATTGTGGCGCGGTACATCCGCTCGAAGGGGCGCCGCACAAACGCGTCGAGATTCCCGGCAGCCGTGCCAGCGCGATGAACACATCGCCGCAAACGAGCGGCTTCGAATCCACACCGCCGACCGAAACCGGCCACGACGCAGACATCGGCGAGGCCGTTCGTGCCGAGGCCGCGATGCAAGCCCCCATCCTCACCTCGCCTGATGCGCCCATTCCGCCGCTCGCCAATCCACCGCATTGGGGCAGCGGGCGCGGACCATCGGCGCGGATGATGCTGGTGGGGGGCGCGGCGACCGTCGTAATTGGACTAGCGTATGTCGGCTTTGCACTATTCAGCGACAACCACGAATGGCAGAACAGCACGAGCGACCAGGCCGCCGAGACCAATCGGGACGCCACGACGGCGACCGGAACGATCGCGCTATATACACCGGCCACACCGGGTCAGCCGCCTAACCAGGCTAACCAGGCTAACCAGCTTAACGAGACTACTCAGGCCAGGCAAATCAAGCCGGCCAATCCGCCAACGGCCGCTCCGCCGACTGCGGCAATTCCAGCAGCCCCTGTCGTCACGGTAAAACCGCCGGCAGCGCCGCAGTTCCGCGATGCCGCGCAAGCCGTGCAAGCAGCGCGGACAGCCCTACGCGCCAACGATCTCTCCACGGCGCAAGCGGCGCTGGGCGCGGCGCAAACGCTGCAACCGGACAACGCCGACGCGCAGAGCCTGCTGGGCGAGTTGAAGCCATTGGCCGCGCGCCGCGATACCGCGTTGCAGACGGCACAAGTGTGCGCCGCGCAGCAGTTGTGGCTGTGCGTGCGTCAACACGCAAACGATGCACTCACGATCGACACCGGCAACCCCACCGCGAAAACCCTTCTCGAGCGCGCGATTCGCGAAACCGGTTGGGCGCCGCTCACCCCGCACGCCGCGACAGGCAGCCCCGCGCAAGCCGGGCATCAGCAGGCACAACAGCAAACCCAGCTGCAGTCGCAGTCGCAGCAAGTTCAGTTGCAAGTGCCGTTGCCCAAGGGCATGCCGGCGGACAGCAGCGCATTGGCGGCTGTGCCAGCTCGATGAAAAATCATACGGATAACGAATTGTATAGCTGTTTGCACGACCGGTTAAACGACTAATCGCACGGCCACTGAGCGGAAACAGACGGACAGTGCATGCGCAACGCACTGAACATGACATGGCAAAGCGGCTTACCGACGCTTCGCTCGCGCCGATGCGCAAGCCTGTTCAAACCTGACCGATAGGTAGATAGACCATGCTAAAGAGACTTCTGGCGGGATGGCTGGGGCTGGTACTGACGGTCATGTTTTCGTTTGCTTTCGCCGAGCCTGCGCACTACAAGATCGTCACCGGTCCAGAGCGAGGCACCTATATCCAGATCGGCCAGGATCTGTCGAAATGGGTTGCGGGACCCGCGGGCATCGATCTCGAAGTCATGGCCTCCAAGGGCTCGGCGGAAAACGTGCAGCGCATGCGCTTCGAGCAAGGCGTGAAACTCGCGCTGGTGCAATCCGACGTGTATCAGGCCTACATCGATATGGCCAACGCGGGCAACGCCGATGCGGGCACTGCGATCCGCCCGTTGCGGCTCATCATGCCGCTGTACGACGAGGAAATTAACGTCGTGGTGCGCGTGGATTCGCCATTGAAAACCTTCGCCGACATCAAGGATAGGTCCATCAGTGTCGGCCTGATCGGCAGCGGCACCGCCCAAACAGCGACCACCTTGTATCACCTGATGTTCGGCCAGGCGATTCCGGAACAGAACGTTCAGCATATGAGTAACGAAGATGCGCTGGCAGCCCTGATCGCCAGGAAGGTGGACGTCGCGATCATCGTCGTCGGGCAGCCGGCCAAACTGTTCAACGACATGAACGCCGACCTGCTGCAACAGATCCGCCTTCTCAAGGTCGATCCCGCCGCGCCCGAAACCAGCCGTGCAAAGCAGACGTATTTCCCAGCGACGATCCGCGCGAGCAGCTATCCGAACTGGCTGAAAGAAGACGTACCCACGCTCACCGTCAAGGCCTTTCTCGTCACCTACGACTACGGCCTGCGCGATACCGTCGGCAAGCTGAGTCGCTTCGCCGATTCGTTGTGCGCCAACTTCGACAATCTGCAGGAGCACGGGCACCCCAAGTGGAAGCAGGTGAAAATCGAATTGCCGACCCTCGTGCGCGGATGGAAATACTACGGACCGGTCGAAAAGCATTTGCGCGCGTGTCTCGCGAACAAGAGCGCGGCGATCAGCGCGACGGCCACGCAAGCCGCGCAGAAACCGCGCGCCCTCTGCACGGAACAGGAACGCCTGCTTCTGCTGTGCAAATGAAAGCTTCCGCGAGGGCGGGCGTTTTCAGACAACAGCCATTCTTCGCAGCGAACGGTGGCGGCGAAGACGGATCGACGATGATTCGTTTTACGAAACGTCGATCTCCTCCTGCTTCAGCCTGACGCAGCGCCGGCGTTCAGATAGACCTCGAGGTCGCCGGATACCGTGGAGAAGCGCTCTACCAGGAAGTCGAGAAGCGCCCGCACACGCGGCGCCATATAGCGGCTACGTTGATACAGCGCATGCACGGGAACATCCGGCGACCGCCACTCCGGCATCAGGATAGTCAATCGCCCCGCGCGCAGATCCGCTCCGATGTCCCAGATCGATTTCATCGCGATGCCATAACCCGCCACCGCCCACTCGCGTGCGAGCGCACCGTCGTTTGTCTCGCGAGCATTGGTCAGGGGCACGGTATAAGTCTCGACCTCGCCGCCGCGCGTGAAGCGCCAGTCGTTCGCAGGCCCGGACGCCGACCCGAGGACGATGCAATCGAAACGCTCCAGATCCTGCGGGCGCTCGGGCACGCCGTGCGTCGCGACATAGTCGGGCGACGCACACAGCACGCGTCGATTGAGCGCGAGGCGTCGCGCGACGAACGAGCTGTCCGGGGGCACGCCAAAGCGGATGGCAAGGTCAATGTCGTCGTGCAACAGATTCAATAACGAGTCCGACAGCACCACCGCGAAAGTGACCTCCGGATATTGCGCGTTGAACTCGTCGAGCCAGTCCTTGAGGACGTGGCGGCCGAAATCCGACGTCGCCGAAATCCGGATCTTTCCGCGCACCACGCTCCGGCCGGCCTGTAGCGCTGCATGAGCGTCGTCAAGGGACTGAAGCGCCTGCTGACAATGCAGCAGATACATCCTGCCCTCGTCCGTGAGCCGCAACTGGCGCGTCGTGCGCTCGAAGAGCCGCGTATGCAAGGCCGCCTCCAGTTTGACGAGACGCGCGCTCGCGGCCGCAGGGGAGAGTCCGAGCTTGCGCCCCGCCGCCGACAGTCCGCCAAGATTTGCCGCTTCAACAAAAAGCCGGATGTCGCCGAGGTTGTCCACGATACTTCCGCTTTTTTTGAAAATGATTCAAATGGTATCCCAATTATCAAATGGCACCGGGCTGCGCACAATGCATCACATCAGCCTTTTCCCGAAGTCAGATGTCGTGCGCAACGCCAATGCAAGTTCATCCCGCAGCAAGGAGCAGAAAATGTTTGTTTATCGCGGCTCGACCGCCTTGATTACCGGAGCATCCAAAGGACTTGGAAAAGTCTTCGCAGAGACCCTTGCCGAACGCGGTATGAACCTGGTGCTAGTCGCCCGTTCAGGCGACGTTTTGCAGGCTCTGGCGGAAGACCTGGCTGCCCGGTACGGCGTGCAATCCGTCGCGCTCAACGTCGATCTCGGCGATCCCGATGCAGCCATTCAGATCGGCGAGGAACTCGAGCGCCGCGGCATACAAGTGGACCTGCTGGTGAACAATGCGGGGCTGGGTCTGACCGGCAGCTTCCTCTCGCACGATTTCAGGAAAAAACAATCGGAGATCCAGGTCAATGTTCAGGCAGTCGCCGCTCTCAGCCACCTGTTCGGTAGCGGCATGGCAAAACGCGGCAAGGGCGGCATCATCAACCTCGCGTCCAACGCGAGCTTTCAGCCGATCCCTTATATGGCCACCTACGCCGCGACCAAGGCTTTCGTTCTTCACTTCAGCGAGGCGCTGCAATTCGAACTCGCGGGTACCGGCGTTCATGTGATGGCAGCTTGCCCAGGGCCTACGGCAACGAGCTTCTTCGATGGCGTGTCGACCAATGTGTCGCCCAGAGACATGGACAGCTCGGAATCAGTGGTTCAAAAAACACTCGAGGCCTTCGACGGAAGGAAAGCCGTCGTCTACCCGGGGCGCACAAGCGTGCGAGTCGCTACCTGGTTGTCGCGCCTGCTTCCCAGAGCACTCGTTGTTCGCATCGCCGCGATGGCCAGCGGCAAAATGGGGCTTCACAACTGAACGCATTGGATTGCCCCCGAACGGACCTGCAGATTTACCGATAGCGGCCTTTCAACGAGCGCGGCGCGGGTAGCAGAGTACCTCAGCGTCGCTCATCGTGGCCGGATGTTGCGAGCCTCCGTCTGACGTGTTTCGCGAGTATTCGATTATCATTTGACAATCGCATCGCTTGAACGACCCGTTAGTTAGATATGACGAATATAGGCAAGACATTGATAACTGGGGTGCTCCTGGTTGAGTTGGGATTCGCCTCTTACTTACTGTTCCCTAAAGGTGATCAATCGACGCCAGAAGCCGACGCCGGGATGGGCAACTCCGCGGTAACGGCTGGGGTCGATTCCCGATTCGCCACCGCTCATGTCACTGCGGGAAGTGTGATTGGCGCAGCGCCGCCTGCCAGAGGCACGGACAGCATCGCAGCGGCACCGCAGCCGTCGCCGGCGAGGAAAGTGGTGCCTGACCCCGTTCCGGCCGCAGCGCCGCCTGCCAGAAGCACGAACAGCATCGCAACGGCACCGCAGCCGTCGCCGGCACGGAAGGTGGTGCCTGACCCCGTTCCGGCAGCCAGGACCGTTGCACAAGCCCCGCCATCGGAAACACAGTCGCATCAACAGCCGCCTCATACACTCGCATCGGCCGACGCCCAGGCGTCCGTCAACTCGAAGGCAAACCCGGCGCCGCGAATCGAGCCTGGCCGCGACGGCCTGTATCGCCACGGCTCGAACCCGGTCGCGTCGGCGATGACGGACCAACTGGTCAAGGAGTCGGCCAAACTCGATCCGGCGCTGCCACCGCCACCGAACCAACCCGGCAGTAGCGACCTGCATCGCCGCGGCTCGAACCCGGTCGCGGCGGCGATGACGGAACAACTGGTCAGGGAGTCCGCCAAACTCGATCCGGCGCTGCCACCGCCGAACCGGCCCGGCACTCAGTAAGCAATTGATCTGCGAAGCTTCGGCTGTCTCGTGCACGGACTTTATGTAACGCCCGCTCCCGTTCCTGAGACAAGGCGAGCGGCCAGAAAGTCAATCAGCACGCGCACGCGACGCGGAACCGGACGGCCCCCCGTCCACAACAGATGCACGGGTACGGGCTCGGGCTCGAACGCGTCGAGCACCGTGACCACCTGACCCGCGTCGAGAAGGTTTTGCACCTGGAAGATCGGTGCCCGACCTATCCCCGCTCCAGCGGCAGCCGCCGTATTGCAGGCTAGCGCGCTCGTGGACCGGAAGCGCCCCGCGACCTCGACTGCGCCGCCTGCCCGGTTGAATTTCCATGTTTCATGCAGAGCATGCTGGCGCAGGATGCAGTCGTGCGCGGCAAGCTCGGACGGATGGACCGGGTAGCCGTGCGAGACGAAATAGGCCGGCGAGCCGAACACAACACGCCGCAAGGTACCCACCTGCCTCGCACGCAGATTCGAGTCCGGCAGATGACCAAGGCGGACCACGAGATCGATGTTGGCTTTGGCGAGGTCGAGATGCTGCTCGGCGAGCACGAGCTCAGCCCTGACGTTTTCGTGAATCGCCAGAAACTGCGCGACCAGCGGCGAAACGAATTCAGCGCCGAATGCCGTTGGAGCGCCGACGCGAATACTGCCGCGCAACTGGGTGGCGTGCTCGACGATCTCATCGCGTGCGGCCACGATCTCTCCAAGTGCGGGCCGCAGCCGCGCGGCGAACTTCAGGCATGCCGCGGTTGGCTGCACACGGCGCGTCGTTCGGTGGAATAAGGTCGTGTTCAGATCGCGCTCAAGCGCTGCAATGGCGCGGCTCACCGACTGCAGCGTTCGCCCCAGCGATCGCGCCGCTGCGGTCAGACTCCCTTCGTCGACGATCGCCAGCAGCACTTCATATTCGTCTCTGTTCATGCGCGTCATTCTCTCGTTTACTGGAAGAATGTGTGACGGCTCGCGCAGCTATGCGCGATCAGGCCGCCGCCGTACATTCTAGCCATGTCGACAACCAACCAGATCCGACGGAGGCGATGAATGACTCAAGCAAACGAGAAGGAAATGCCGATGAGCTATAGCAACCGGTTCAACCTCGCCGATGCACGCCGCGTCGTGGATGCGGCCGAAGAGGAAGCAACGCGTTACGGTTGGCCCATGGTGATCGCTGTCGTGGACAGCGGCGGGCACCTGGTACTTCAGCAACGACTTGATGGAGCACAACTCGGCAGTATCGACGTTGCAAGACAGAAGGCCGAAACAGCCGTGCTGTTCCGGCGTCCCACGCGCGTTTTCGAAGACGCGCTCGCGCAGGGAGGACGCCACCTACGCCTGCTCGGCATGAATAACCTGGTGCCGCTCGATGGGGGCATTCCATTGATATGCGACGGTGCCGTGGTCGGCGCCATCGGCGTGTCGGGCATGCGTTCCGACCAGGACGCGCAGGTTGCCCAAGCCGGCGCCGACGCGCTGCCGGAAGCGAAGCCATGAGGAAGGCACCGGCCTCAGGGGCGAATCGCGACACGCCCGTTGCCACCCGTTTTTATATCGCGCCCACTCGCCTGCCTTCCACGCGGTAACGCCCCGGGCTCTGTCAAAAGCCAGCTATTCCTCACAACGGTAGGCGGCGATCCCGGCAACACCGTCTCACTAGATCTCGGGCCTGAGCGCTCGCCGGGAGCCGACGATGTCGTGGTCGCGATCGAGGCCGCGCCGAACTTCCGTCGGCGCCCCTGAACAGCGCTTCGAATCTGGCAATAGCAGCCGTTCTTCGCTTTCAGACCCCTTGGGCAAGATGCCATTACAATCCAGCACTTCGATCCAGCAACCGTGATTTGCGCCATGAGATACCTCCTTGCATTGACACTCGCGGCAGTCATCGCTGCCGCAAACACGACCGCTACAGCCCAAACATCTGGGGGCGGCGATACACCCAAACTGCAGTGCGCCATCGGGTATGTCACCGGCGTCGGTGGATCGGCACAGAGCTTTCGTGAATACCTTACGACGTCCGACAGAGACAAATATCGCTACCTTGCAGACAACCCGATCCAATGCAAGGTCTCCGACGAGGGTCGCGCGTCTGCCTGTACCGGCATCACAAGCCTTCGGCATGAAAAAGTCAGCGTGTACGACGACATCGACAGCGAGACGATGGCCGTAGTCGCGCGCGTGGAACTCGAACACGGGACATATCCGGTGATTATCGTTGTGCGAAAGCAGGATGTGAAATGCGAGGAGTGAATGCCCTCACGGCGCTAACCGATGACGATTCCGATGGGTCGTTTGGCCCGTCGGGCCCCCTGGACACGGCCGGCCATCTGTCAGCGGGGCGAGGTCGAATTCGCTACCGCCCCTGCTGCTGAAGATACTGTCGGACGTCGCTCATTGTCACACTCCCCTTGTGGGCCGTATCGATCTGATCGAAGTGCCTGGCGACGTAGCCGAGACCCTGGGTTTGGGCCTGCGCCTTCGTAACCGCTGCGCCATTGCTAAGCGCAGAGTTCGCGCCCAACCTCGCTTCGAGCCGCTGTTGGGCCTGCTGCTGCAGTGTCGCGCCAGTCGACGGCGCGATCGGCGCAGCACGATTCTGAGGGAAAAACGGGCCGTCGACGCCCCGGGCCCCGTTGGGCGGCGTCGCGGGTGCCACCGCCTGAGGCGGTAGCGCATACGCGCTGCCGATCAGGCTGCCAAAGACGATCAACGGGGAGATACGCCGCAACATATCGATAAGAGACATGATTACTCGCATTTGTTGAGTGAACGGAGTTCCACGAACGAGGCACATCCATCAGAACAGTCAGGGCGCGCTTACCTGCGCCGTGGCGGTCGGCTGACCGGCTGGGCTTTCGTCGCGCCACGGCGGCGGCAGAGTCCACAGCGCGAGCGCATCCGGAAGCGGCGTTCCCCGGTAGAAGCGCACCAGATCCCTTTTCATCAGCGGGCGCGCGACGTCGTCCAGATAGATCATGTGTCCGCCCTGGAAGAAGTTGACCTGCAAGTCCGGATTCAGCCCGGGTACCGTCTGAAGCCGCGCCAATTGTTTCTCGGTATTGAAGAACGGCGTGGCCAGATCATGGAAGCCATTTTCCGCGAGCACCTTGAGTTGCGGATTCAGTGTCAGTGCGCCCAGCAGATCCGGAATCGTATCGGGCAGAGGCTGTCCGTCGTGCGAGAAGTCCCACACCTGAATGATATTGTCGTTCAACGGCAGATAGGTTGCGTTCGGCGCCGTATACCCGAGGTAGTCAGGCATCTGCGTCGCAAGCGCAGTCGTGAACGGCTGGGAGATCAGGATATCGGACGGATCGCCGTCGTTTTGCAGACGCGGATCGGAATTCGGCAACGACACGCGCCCGTCGTACCGGCCTATCGTCGTGCCCGGCAAGAGGGTTGTCGAGAAAGGATTGGCGTTGAAGTAGCCTTGCAGTGCCTGCACGGTCAGACCGGATGGCAATGTCCACGCCTGAAGCGTTCTGGAACTCGGGAACACCGGCGTACCCAGGGCGTCGGGTATGCCGAGCTGACTGAGCACCCACGACTGCGAGTACCGTCTGAACCGGCTGTACTCCGCCGAGACGAACAGGCTGGCCTGCAGCGCGAAAAGGTCCTGACTGATCGGCGCAGGCGATGCCTGGTTATAGTAGGCCGCGACTAGTGCGTAGCCGGGAAAATAGCCGGCCAGGGTATCCGTATCCAACGCAAGCGCGCTCGTCGAGTTCGTGATGGCGACCGCCTCGATCGCATCCGCAAAATAGTTAAGGATTGCAGATTGCAGAACGATCCCCGTCAGATGCACGCCGGCGGATTCCAGCGCCAATGCCAGCATATCGGTGCGAGGCGTGCCGTAAGACTCGCCATACAGGTAAATCGGGGAACTGCTGCGATTGTTGACCGTCAGATAGCGCTGGATGAAATCGCGCATGATGTTGACGTCCGCGTCGGTGGTCCAGAACTTCTGGTTCGTATTAGGCAGAATCGCCTCGGAAAGCCCCGTTCCGGGTGGGTCGATGAAGACCATGTCCGTGGTGTCGATCAGGCTCTCCTTATTGTCGACGAGCGGATAATTCGGCCAGTTGTTACCGAACAGCGGATCCGGCGTCGCGACCCGCGTCGGCGCAAACGATCCGAGCCGCAACCAGATCGAGGAGGAACCCGGACCGCCGTTGTAGACGAAGGTGACAGGGCGCGGCGCACCGTTCGTACCCGGCGCGGTATACGCAACGTAGGACATCGAGGCTTCGGGGTTGCCGTTCGAGTCGGCGGCCGTCAAATGCCCGGTGGTCGTTGTGTAATTGACCGGCGTCCGGCCTAACGTCCATTGGTAGTGCATGACTGCCGCCTTCTCCGCAACCTGAGACGGCGCCAGACCGTCTGTAGCATTGCCCGAGTAGGCGACCGGATCGATATAGGTTTGATTACCCGTCTGCGCTTGCGATTGTCCGGCGGTTTGCTGAGCCGCGGCAGTCTGCTGCATGCTGACAGCCGAACCTGAGGACGAACCGCCGTCCCCTCCGCCGCATCCTCCGAGAAGCATGATCGCGACCGCCAAAGTCCCTAAGGCCGGCAACCTGCGTGAACGACGATGGTTATTGCCGGTAAGACGCTCGTCTCGTTTCATCTCTATCCTTGGTGGTGGGTTCAGATACCTTTTCACAAAGGCCGTTACCGCCGATGAAAATATATCGGAGTTCGAAATATCTGATATGCATCATGGGCGCGCAGCGGTGAAGAGCCAACTTACTTCAAAGAGCATGGCCGGAGTTTGGTCATGCAATACGATTAGAAAGCCTAAATATCTAGTTTGAATATTCAGGCTCTTTTCAGGATATTTGCCCGCAAGCGAATTCGTATATTGGCGGCAGATAAAAAATAGGTGACGCTACGGGAGTTTGTCAAGGACGTGACGGATTTCCGTAATTCCAGTGACGACGGGTTATACGTAAACCCGCCATGAGTCGAGGAGTCTGGCGCAAGATCGCCGGGCATTCATTACAGGCTAAAATATTTTCGTCTGAAAAACGTAATGATTAATCGGCGCCCTACCCGCTCGCTATTCACTTCAGCTGCGCACCTTCGCGGAAGTTGAGACATCCATCGCCCGTTGCAGCGCCTCGTACACCTTCGGCCGGTTGCATTGCGATACGTTAAAGCGCAGGAAACCAGCCGCCGACTGCGACGCGCTGAACACATTGCCCGGCGCGAACACCACGTTGTCTGCCAGTGCGTGACGCGCGACGTCGGCGGCATCGAGCGCATCCGGCAGACGCGCCCACAAGAACATGCCGGCGCGTGGCCGCGTCCATATTTCGAGGCCTGCATATCCCAACCGCCTGACCGTCTCGCCCATTGCATCCGCGAGCCTGGTCCGCATCGCTTCCAGATGGCGCCGGTAAGTGCCGTCCACCAGCAACCGATGCACCACGCTCGCCGCGAGCTGGCCGTTGCCGAACGACGTCGCCAGCTTCAGGTCGATCAGCGGCTCGACCCATGCGGCACGCGCCGCGATATAACCGCAACGCACCGCCGCGGACAAGGTCTTCGAAAAGCTGCCAATCGACACCACGCGCGCGAGGCCGTCGAAAGCGGCAAGACGTGGCGCGGGTTCGTCTTCGAAGTCGGCGAAGATATCGTCCTCGACGATCAGCAGATCGTGCTCGCCCGCCAGCTTCAACAGCCGATGCGCGATGGCCGGCGCAAGCGTGGCGCCGGTCGGATTGTGGATCGCCGAATTGGTCACATACAATCGCGGACGGTGTTCGATCAACGCCCGTTCGAATGCCGCCAGATCGGGACCGGACGGCGTGTAAGGCACGCCGACAATGCGGGCGCGATGCGCGCGCAGCAGCGCCTGGAAGTTGAAGTAGCACGGATCGTCGATCAGAACGGTGTCGCCGGGTTCGAGCAGAAAGCGGCACACGAGATCGAGCGCGTGCGTGCCGCCGTCGGTCAGCACGATCTGCTCGGGTGGCGCCTCCACGCCGTGCTGCGCGAGCCGCCATGCCAGTTGCTGACGCAGTGCGGGCAGACCGCGCGGGATCGCGTATTCGGCGAGCGGCGACTGCGGATCGCGCGCCACCGCTCGCAACGCGCGGCGCACGCCGTCTTCCGGCAGCCATGAAGCCGGCATCCAGCCGCAGCCCGGCTTGAAGACCTTCGCGCCGGCCTCGAGCGACTGCCGCGCCAGCCACAGCGGATCGACTTCGCGATCCAGCCGCGGCCCGAGGTCGGCGAGCGCCAGCGGCGGCGCATGACCCGACACGAAAAACCCGGAACCGCGCCGCGCGACGATCGCGCCTTCCGCCACCAGCCGGTCGTACGCTTCCACCACCGTCGACTTCGACACGCCCAGCGCCTCGGTCATCGCGCGGATCGACGGCACGCGCGCGCCCGGCATCAGCGAACGGCTGGCGATGCGCTCGCGCAAGCTATCCATCACCGCACCGACGCGCGTGCGTGAAGCCACCCCATTGGAATTACTGTCCACCATCTGTACTGCTCCATGTTCGGTACAGTTTGCACGAATTGTACTGATCCGTAGCTTACCCTTTACGGGCGCAAAGCGGATGCTATGGGTTCTCTTTGAATGGACTCTCCCGATGGACAAGACAACCAATGGCTGGCTCAGCGGCCTCGCGGGCGTGCTGATTTTCAGCGGCTCGCTGCCGGCCACGCGTATTGCCGTGCAGGGCCTTGACCCGGTGTTTCTGACAGTCGCCCGCGCGACGATCGCGGGCATCCTCGGCCTTGTGCTACTGCTCGCCTTTCGCGAGGCTCGCCCGGCGCGGCGCGACCTGCTGCCGCTGGTGGTGGTCGCGCTCGGTGTGGTGGTCGGCTTTCCGCTCTTGACGGCGTTCGCGTTGCGCCACGTGACGTCGGCTCATGCGGTGGTGTTTATCGGGCTGTTGCCGCTCGCCACCGCGATCTTCGGCGTGCTGCGCGGCGGCGAGCGCCCGCAGCCGGCGTTCTGGCTGTTCTCGACGCTCGGCAGCGGCGCGGTGGTCGCCTTCGCATTGCGCCACGGCCTCGACGCGTCGCCGATCGGCGACGCGCTGATGCTGGCGGCGATCATCGTCTGCGGCCTGGGCTATGCCGAAGGCGCGCGGCTCTCGCGTCATCTCGGCGGCTGGCAGGTCATCTCGTGGGCGCTGGTGCTGTCGCTGCCGGTGATGCTGCCGCTCGCATGGTGGGCGCGGCCCGCATCGCTTGAAGGCATCAGCCACGCGGCGCTGTGGGGCCTCGCCTACGTGTCGCTGTTCAGCATGCTGATCGGCTTCGTGTTCTGGTATCGCGGACTGGCGCTCGGCGGCATCGCGGGCGTCGGGCAATTGCAACTGCTGCAACCGTTCTTCGGCCTGTTGCTGGCCGCGCTGCTGCTGCACGAACAGGTGCCGCCCGCGATGATTCTGGTCACCATCGTGGTGGTGGCATGCGTGGCGGGAGCACGGCGCTTTTCCCGAAGCGCGCCAGTGCGACCGGCGGCCTAGGGATTGCCGGTCAAAACCTATCAAGCCTGGAGTTTCGATTGTTTTTTTAAGCTGGCGCTGAGTTTATTGGCTTTGTTAGATACGTGTCATTGCTCTGACAAATGACAAGCAACTAACCAAAACTCAGCGCCACGATGCCGACCGCCTTTGCCCAAACCGTCGAAGCCCGCTTCGCCGAACTCACGCCCACTGCCAAGCGGATCGCCAGCTATCTGCTCGCGAATCTCGACCGGCTGGGCCTCGAGACCGCCGATCAGATCGCCCAGCAGGCAGGCACCAGCGGCATCTCTGTCGGCCGGTTCTTGCGCAGCGTCGGCTACCGCAACCTCGACGATCTGAAGCGGGAACTGCGCGGCACGCAGGAACGCCCGTGGATGATCACAGACCGGCTCGACGCGTTCCGCCGCGCATCCGGCGAACCCGGCGAAGCCGCCCAGGCCGGCAGCGTCAGCGCGCCCAACCCGGCCCTCGCCCGCTCGCTCGAACTCGAAATCGGCGCGATCCAGCACGTTTATCAACTCGCGCAATCGCCGATGTTCGCACGCGTGGCCGAGCGCATTTCGAACGCCGATGCCGTCTACATTCTCGGCATTCAGTCGACACGCGGCATCAGCAACGCGTTCTACAGCTACCTCGAATATATCCGCCCGCGGGTGTTTTATTCCGACGGCATGTCGGGCTCGTACGTCGATTCGCTGAACTCCGAGTTCGCATCGCCCTACCTGATCGTCACCGACACCCGCGCCTACTCGATGATCGCCCGCCGCTACTGCGAGGCCGCCACGCGCCGCGGCCTGCCCTTCGCGCTCGTCACCGATATCTATTGCCCATGGGCACGGGATTTCCCGGGCGATCTTCTGCAGGTCAAAACCGACGTCGGCCAGTTCTGGGACTCGCTTAGCCCCCTCACGTGCCTGTTCAATCTGCTGATTACCGCCATCGTCGAACGGCTCGGACCGACGCTGGACGAACGCGTCGCCCGCAATCGCGAACTGCAAGGCGAACTCAACCAGTTCGATCTCTGAACCTTCTTCCACCTGTCATGACCGACCATCGACTCATCGAGATCACACCCACGACCCACGGCGTCGACATCGACCTCGTCTACGCGACGCCCCGCAATCTCACCGGCAAGCCGATCTACAAAGCCGCGCACTGCCTGCTGCTGGAACCGGCCGAAGCGGCGCTGCGCCGCGCAGTGGAACTCGCACGCAACGTCGGCACGACGCTGCGCATTTTCGACGCCTACCGTCCACCCCAGGCGCAGCAGGTGCTCTGGGACGTTCTGCCTGATCCGACTTACATCGCGGACCTCAGCCGCGGCTCGAACCATAGCCGCGGCACCGCGCTCGATGTGACGCTCGTCGATGCCAACGGCGACGAACTCGACATGGGCACCGGCTTCGATGCCATGACGATCGAATCCGAGCACTTCCATCCCGGCTTGCCCGAGCACGTGCAACGCAACCGCATGCTGCTGCTCGGCGTGATGCACGTCGCGGGCTTTACGCACATCAAGAGCGAATGGTGGCACTACGAGCTGCCTGGCTCGCGCGCGTTGCGGCTGATCGACAACAGCGAAAGCGGCCCGTTGCGCTTGATGTAATTCATCGTGTTTGCAGGTCCGGTCGTCCTCTCTGGCTTTTCAACATTCCTCACGGAGCGAGTATGAAACTGGTTTTGCGCAATGCGCTGGCGGTGGCCGCCGTCGCGTCGGCTTTGGCGCTGTCGGTGGCGGGCGGCCCCGCTCAGGCGGCGACGCCGAAAGATATGTTCGTCATGGCGACGCTGCTCGATGAATTCACCACGCTCGATCCGGGCGAAATCTACGAACTTGTGCCGGAAGAATACGTGGCGAATACGTACGACCGGCTGGTGCGCGTCGATCTGCGCGATCCGTCGAAATTCAACGGCGACGTCGCGCAATCGTGGACTGTCAGCCCCGACGGCCTCACCTTCACGTTCAGGATCCGCCCGGGTCTCAAGTACCACTCGGGCAATCCACTCACGGCCGACGACGTGGCATGGTCGATCCAGCGCACCGTGCTGCTGGACAAGGGTCCGGCGGCCGTTCTGCAAGGCATCGGCCTCGCGAAAGACAACGTGCTGCAACGCGTGAAGAAGATCGACGACAGCACCGTCAGCGTGACGACCGATCAGAAATACGCACCGACCTTCGTGCTCAACGTACTCGGCTCATGGCCCGCTTCGGTGCTCGATCAGAAGCTGCTGATGTCGCATCTGAAGGGTAACGACTTCGGCAACGACTGGCTGCGCACCAACGAGGCCGGCTCCGGCGCCTACAAGCTGATCAAGTGGACCGCCAACGACAGCATCGTGCTGCAACGTTTCGACGGCTACCGCGTGCCGCTCGCGATGAAACGCATCGTGTTGCGCCACGTGCCCGAAGCGGCCAGCCAGCGTCTTCTGCTGGAAAACGGCGATGTCGACGTCGCGCGCGATCTGAGCCCGGACGACCTCGCGACGCTCACGAAAAGCGGCAAGGCTCGCGTGACGCCCGTGCCGCAAGTGACGCTGATGTACCTCGGCCTGAACGTGAAGAATTCGAACCTCGCCAAACCCGACGTACAGGAAGCGATGAAGTGGCTGATCGACTACAACGGCATCCAGGATCACGTCGTCAAGTCCACTTATAAGGTGCACGAGACCTTCCTGCCGGAAGGCTTCCTCGGCGCGCTGAATACGAACCCGTATCAGCAGAACGTCGCCAAAGCCAAAGCACTGCTCGCGAAAGCCGGATTCGCCAACGGTTTCACGGTGAAGATGGACGTGCGCAACGACTATCCGTACAACGAAATCGCGCAAGCGGTGCAGGCCAATCTCGCGCAAGGCAACATCAAGGTCGAGATCATTCCGGGCGACAACAAACAGACGCTCGCGAAATACCGCGCCCGTCAGCACGATATCTATATCGGCGAATGGTCGGCCGACTATATCGACCCGCACAGCAACGCCCAGGGCTTCACATGGAATCCGGATAACAGCGACGGTTCCAGCTACAAGATGCTTGCATGGCGCAATGCGTGGGACATTCCGCAGCTGACGAAGGACACCAACGCGGCACTGGCTGAATCGTCGACCGCCAAACGCGCGCAGATGTATCAGACGATGCAGAAGGAAGTTCTGGCGAATTCGCCCTTCGTCATCATGTTCCAGAAGGTCGCGCAGGTGGCGTACCGCCCGGGCGTGAGCGGTCTCGACGTCGGTCCGATCAACGATCTCGTGTCGTATCGCGATCTGAAGAAGCAGTAAGCGCCATAGCCTGAAGCGCGGCTTTTATGGTTGCGCTTCAGGCAAGGAAAAAATCACCATGTCGACTCCCGTCACGCCCGTTACGACCCTCGACCGCGTGCGCGCGCTCTCCGCCGGGCACGGCAGCGTACGCTGGACCTTGCGTCTGCTGCGCTGGGCACTCACGCTGCTGATTACTTTTATCGGCTTGCTCGCGGTGACCTTCGTCATCGGCCGCAAGGTGCCGATCGATCCGGTGCTGGCGGTGCTCGGCGATCGCGCGTCGGCGCAAGCGTATGTCGCGATGCGTATCGAACTCGGCCTCGACAAACCGCTCGCGGTGCAATTCCTCATCTACATGCGCGCCGTGCTGCACGGCAATCTAGGCATGTCGCTCCTAACCGCGAATCCGGTCATCGACGACATCAAGCGCGTCTTCCCCGCCACGCTCGAACTCGCCACGCTATCGACGATTCTCGGCGTGCTCGTCGGTGTGCCACTCGGCGTGATCGCCGCGGTCCGCCATAACCGCTGGATCGATCACGTCGCGCGCTTCGTCGGTCTGATCGGCAGTTCGGTGCCGGTGTTCTGGCTCGGCCTGATGGGCTTGCTGCTGTTTTACGCGAAGCTGCATTGGGTATCCGGCCCCGGCCGCATCGATCCAGTGTTCGACGGCATGGTCGACACACATACCGGCAGCCTGCTGATCGACGCGCTGATCGCCGGCGAATGGGAAGTGTTTTTCAACGCGCTGTCGCATATCGCGTTGCCCGCCGCCATTCTCGGCTATTACTCGGTCGCCTACCTGAGCCGGATGACGCGCTCGTTCATGCTCGATCAACTCAGCCAGGAATACATCACCACGGCGCGCGCGAAGGGCTTGCCCGAGCGCCGCGTGATCTGGCGTCATGCTTTCGGCAACATCGCCGTGCCGCTCCTCACCGTGATAGCGCTCGCCTACAGCTACCTGCTCGAGGGCTCGGTGCTCACCGAGATCGTGTTCGCGTGGCCTGGCATCGGTTCGTACCTGACCGGCGCGCTGCTCAACGCCGATATGAACGCGGTGCTCGGCAGCACGCTCGTGATCGGCATCACCTTCATCGCCCTCAACCTGCTGACCGACGCGCTTTATCGCGTGTTCGATCCGCGCGCCCGTTGATGTTCCGGAGACTCACGCCGTGCTTCCTTCCACCCACGATTCAACCCAGGACTGGCCGATGAACGCCCCGCCCCGACACTGGAAAGACTGGCTGCTGAGCGAGACGCCGGGCTCGCGCAAACAGGCTGCGCTCGGACTCGCCTATCGGCGCTGGCGGCGTTTCGCCGGCAATCCGCTGTCGGTGTTCGGCTTCGTGATTCTGGCGCTGCTGATTATCGTCGCGGCGATCGGGCCGTTGCTCGCGCCGCACGATCCGCTGCAGCAGGTGCTGGCGGACCGGTTGTTGCCGCCGGGTTCCGTGTCGCATTGGCTCGGCACCGATCAACTCGGACGCGATATCCTTTCGCGCCTGATTTACGGCTCGCGCCTGACGCTCTCGATCGCGATCCTGGTGGTCGTGATCGTCGTGCCGGTCGGCTTGCTGGTGGGCACCACGGCGGGTTTCTTCGGCGGCTGGATCGATAACGTGCTGATGCGCATCACCGACATCTCCCTCGCCTTTCCGAAGATCGTGCTGGCGCTCGCGTTCGCTGCCGCGCTCGGCCCGGGCGTCATCAACGCGGTGATCGCCATTTCGATTACCGCGTGGCCCGCCTATGCACGGCTTGCGCGCGCAGAAACGCTGCGCATCGTGCAAGCCGATTTCATGCACGTCGCGCGTTTGCAAGGCGCCTCGCGCCTGCGCTTGCTGACGCGCTATGTGGTGCCGCTGTGTTCGTCGTCTGTGATCGTGCGGGCGACGCTCGACATGGCCGGCATCATTCTGACGGTGGCCGGTCTCGGTTTTCTCGGCCTCGGTGCGCAGCCGCCCAGCCCGGAATGGGGCTTCATGGTGGCGTCAGGCCGCAATGTGCTGCTCGACGCCTGGTGGGTCGCGACGATTCCCGGCTTCGCCATTCTGCTTGTGAGCCTGTCGTTCAATCTGCTCGGCGACGGCCTGCGCGATGTCTTCGATCCCCGTCATGGAGGCTGATATGAGCACCGATTCCAGTCCGCCGCTGTGCGAAATCGACGACCTGCGCGTGGGTTTTCGCGGCCACGACGGCACGTTGACCGAGGCGGTACGCGGTCTCTCGCTGACCATCAACAAGGGCGAACGTCTCGGTATCGTCGGCGAATCGGGTTCGGGCAAATCCCTGACCGGACGCGCGTTGCTCGGCCTGCTGCCGCCCGCCGCGCATTGCACGGCGAAAACGCTGCGCTTCGACGGCCAGGATCTGCTCGCGATGCCGCCGCGCAAACGGCGCCGCTTATGCGGCCAGCAAATGGGCATGATCCTGCAGGACCCGAAATATTCGCTCAACCCGGTGATGACCGTCGCGCAGCAAATGCGCGAAGCGTTTGCGCTGCACGATCCGACGCTGGGCCGTAAAGCGATGCACGAGAAGATCGTCGCCGCGCTCGCCGCGGTGCATATCCGCAATCCCGAACGGGTTGCCGACGCCTATCCGCACGAACTGTCCGGCGGGATGGGACAGCGCGTGATGATTGCGATGATGGTGTCCTCAGGACCGCGCCTGCTGGTCGCCGACGAGCCAACCAGTGCGCTCGACGTGCTGGTCTCGGTACAAGTGCTCGGCATTCTCGATGAAATGATCGCGAAGCACGACACCGGCCTGATTCTGATCAGTCACGACCTGCCGCTGGTGATGTCGTTCTGCGACCGCGTCGTCGTGATGTACGCGGGACGTGTGGTCGAGACGTGCGCCGCGCGCGATCTGGTGCATGCGCAGCATCCGTACACGCGCGGCTTGCTGGCCGCGAATCCGCCGCTCGTCAATCCGCCGGACGAATTGCCCGTGCTCGCGCGCGATCCGGCATGGCTCACGCAATCGACCGGAGTGCCGGCATGATCGACGTTCAGGATGCGCGGATCCGCTTCAAAACAAAGACCGGCTATTTCGACGCGGTAAAAGACGCCAGCTTTCACGTCGATGAAGGCGACGTATTCGGCCTCGTCGGCGAATCGGGCTCCGGCAAGTCGACCATCTTGCGCGCGTTGACGGGTCTTGCGCCGCTGGCAGGCGGACGCATGCGGGTCGGCCGGCATCTGCTGGGCGAGAAGATCGACCGCTCGTTCAGGCGCGAGGTGCAAATGGTGTTTCAGGACCCATACGCGTCGCTGCATCCGCGCTTCACCGTCGATCAAACCCTGCGCGAGCCGCTGACGATCAACGGCATCGACCGGCAGGAAGAACGGATCGTGCAAGCCCTGCTCGAAGTCGGACTCGGGCCGGCGTTCCGCTTTCGTTATCCGCATCAGCTTTCAGGCGGTCAACGTCAGCGTGTTGCGATTGCGCGCGCGCTGATTGTCGAGCCTCGCGTGCTGCTGCTCGACGAGCCGACCTCCGCGCTCGACGTCTCCGTGCAGGCCGAAATCCTGAATCTGCTGCGGCGTCTGCATCGCGAACGCAAGCCGACCATGGTGCTGGTCAGCCACAACTTCGCGGTGGTCGGCTTTCTATGCCAGCGCGTCGCGGTGATGCGTAACGGCGAGATTGTCGAGCAGCGTGATATCGCGCAGATTCGTGCGCAGCAGGTCGAGCATGAGTACACGCGCAGCCTGCTGCTCGCGACCGAAGGTTATCAACGCAAGGCGGTTGAAGCGATCGGCGTGGATGCGGCGTTGTAGCACGCCCGGCGAACCGGTATTTCCGCAAGCGAACGCTTGAGCGCATCGAAGCAGCCGCGCGCCACATTGCGGTATTCTCACCGGCTCGTTCAGAAGGAGGATTCATGAAGCTTTCGATTTGCCTGGCGGTTGCCGCCCTCGCGCTGTCCGCCACCGCGTACGCGCAAACCTCGCAGACCTATCGTTTCGGCGAAGGCCAAACCACGCTGCCGTCCGGCGGTGCGCATCCGGCACCCGCACCGGGCACGCAGGCGCAACAGCCGCAGCCACCCCAGCAGCCCGCCGGACAGGCGCCGGCCAAGACCGAACCGAAGCACAAGGCAAAACATCACCGGCATCATCGCGGGCACGTGACGCAGCCTGATACGTACTCGCATAGCTGATCGCCGAAACGCATGCCTCGTGCATGCATGCGCTTGCCTTAACGGTTGCAGAGCCCGGCAAAGCTGCATGGCCGGGTTCGCCGCGGGCCGAGTCGCTCCGGCCGCTCACGTAGGCATATGCTGATACCGCCTATTCGTCGCGGCGATTTTTGACTCGCTTCAAATCCGCGCGCGCTGCGGGCATAGTGAAACGTATCCGCAGAGACACCGGCCACTACAGGAACACGTATGAGTACCGCCCGCCACGCGCTTTCTTCGACCGATCCGGTCCACACCCCGTCCGCCGCGCCGCTGATTCGCGACGCCACCGAAGCCGATCTGCCCGCGATTCAGGCGATCTACGCGCACCACGTGCTGACTGGCGTCGCCTCGTTCGAGGAAACGCCGCCGTCCGTCGACGACCTGCGCACGCGGCTCGCGTCGGTCCGCAGTCACGGGTTGCCGTACATGGTGGCCGACATCGACGGCGCAGTTGCCGGCTACTGCTACGCGACGCCCTACCGGCCGCGCGCCGCGTATCGCAACACCATCGAAGATTCGATCTACGTCGGCGATGCGTACCGTGGCCGAGGCCTGGGGCGCGTGTTATTGCGGGCGTTGATCGAACGATGCGAAACCGGGCCGTGGCGCCAGATGGTCGCCGTGATCGCCGACGGCGGCAGCGGCGGCTCCCTCTCGCTGCACGGGCAACTGGGTTTCGAACTGATCGGCACGTTGAAGGCGGTCGGTTTCAAGCATGGCCGGTGGCTGGACACCACGTTGATGCAGCGAACGTTAGGCGCGGGCGATGCGACCGTGCCGGACGACGTCGCGCAGGGGCGCGGCTGAAGCGCCGGGATTCTTCAGTACGCTTCTCGCGGCCGGTTGCGCACTTCTCGCGGCCGGTTGCGCAGTGCCGCGGTATAAGTCACCGGTCAGTCTTTCGACGGCACGCCACCGCATATTGCGATGTATGGCGACGCGACCTATGGCTACCGCGCTGGTGGCCGCACTTGCAGCCGCGTTAAAATCCCCCCATGCCCAATACGCCGCCCCCCGCTCCCCCCCTGTCCGCCACCCCGAACGAAGTCCCCGGTAGCGACACGCCGCGCAACGAATACACCGTCGACGAACTCGCGCGCGTCACGGATACCACCGTGCGCAACGTGCGCGCCTATCAGGACCGCGGTCTGCTCGCGCCGCCGGAAAAGCGCGGCCGGGTAGGCGTATACGACGACACGCATGTGTCGCGTCTGAAGCTGATCAACCATCTGCTCACGCGCGGCTACACCCTCGCGAACATCCAGGACCTGATCAAGGCAGTCGACGAAGGCCACGATCTGCGTTCGATCCTCGGCCTGGAAACCGCGATCGGCAGCCGCTGGTCGCGCGAGCGGCCGAAAAAATACTCGCTGATCGAACTGCTGCAAATGTTCGGCGACAAAGCCTCGCCGAGCGCGCTCGGCAAAGCTGTCGATCTGGGATTGCTGGAACGCAATGGCCTCTCGTTCGTGTCGGGCAGCCCCACGGCGCTCGCCGCCGGCGCGACCATGGCGAAGGAAGGTATTCCACTGGCCGACCTGCTCGACGCCGTCGGCATCGCCCGGCCGCATTTCAATGCGGTCGCCAAGGCGCTGGTCGATCTGGTGGTTCGTCAGCTCGATCGCTACGACCCGGACGCGCTGCCGCCGCCCGCCGACGTGCCCGCGCTGGTCGACGCGATCTGGCGGGTGCGGCCGTTGGCGATGGTGCTGGTGGAAAGCGAAATGAATCGCGCGCTCGAGGAAGCGTCTGGCGACTATCTCGGCGACCGCGTCGCGGCGATCATGGAAAAGAAGCTGGGCCATGCGCCTGAGGGCACACCCGCGGAGCACGCCGCAATCAAAAAATCCAAACCCAAAAAGTAGCCGCGCACGCCGATACGCCTCGGCGTTCAGGCGCGTCATATTCAAATCTCCATTGCTTCGTTTGATCGGCGGGACGTCCGTGCGACGATCCCCCGATGTCGCCGCAACGCCTTTATAGCAGTGTCCACATGCACCGCGTCGCACCCCACCGCGGGACGTTGCGCGCCTGCACGGACCACGCTGAACGGACGGCACAGAACCAATCGAACGCAATGGAGATTCGCCAGATGGCCCGTCACACCCCTATTTCGCTTCACCTTGCCGCTGCCTTGCTGGCTGCGTTCACGACCTTCAGCGCCGCCGCGCAGAGTGCCGGCGGCGAGCCGGCCAAGGTGCTGCGCATCGGTTATCAGAAAGCCGGGTTGCTCGCGGTGCTCAAGGCGCAAGGCTCGCTCGACGAAAAGCTCAAGCCGCTCGGCTACAGCGTCAAGTGGTTTGAATTCCCAGCTGGCCCCCAACTGCTCGAGGCGCTAAACGCGAACAGCGTCGATTTCGGCTACACCGGCGCGCCGCCGCCCGTGTTCGCGCAGGCCGGCGGCGTGCGCTTCGTGTATGTCGGCGCGGAGCCGTCGGGACGTCATAGCGAAGCGGTGCTGGTCCGAAACGATTCGGCGCTGCATAGCGTGGCCGATCTGAAAGGCAAACGCGTCGCGCTGCAAAAAGGCTCGAGCGCGAACTATCTGCTCCTCGAAGCGCTGAAGAAAGCGGGCCTGCGTTACGAGGACATTCGCCCGGTGTATCTGCCCCCCGCCGATGCGCGCGCCGCCTTCGAAAGCAGCGACGTCGACGCGTGGGTGATCTGGGATCCGTACTATGCGTCCGCGCAACAGGCGCTGAAAGCGCGCACGCTGGCAGACTACTCGGCGCTCAACGGGCCGTACAACTTCTACGAAGCGACGCGCGACTTCGCACAGCAGCATCCCGAGGTGGTCGGCGCGATTCTTGGGCAGTTACGCACTGCCGGGTTGTGGGTCAATGACCATCCGACCGAAACCGCCGCATTGATCGCGCCGAAGGTCGGTCTGGATCAGAAGCTGGTCGAAACCTGGGTGCGCCGCTTTCCATACGGCACCACGGCCGTCACCGAGGAGATCGTGCGCTCGCAGCAGGTGGTGGCCGATGCGTTCTACGGTGCGCATCTGATTCCGCAGAGGATCACGGTGAAGGACAACGTCTGGCAGAACCGCGACGTGGCGGCAGCGCTCGCGGCTAAGTAACTCGACAGCCGCGCACGCCTCCTTGGCGATGCCTGGCTGAGCAAAAGCGGACCGGCGGGTCCGCTTTTTTTACGACCTTCCGCCCTTAAATGTTTTCACATAACGAGAAATTGTGTCGTTTGTCTTAGAGCCGGCCATCTAAACAGCCGCTTGCGTCATCCGTTGTCAGCCTCTATTGTTACATCACGCAATGTAACAGTTAAGAGCGAACAAAAAAGGAGGCGGATCGGATGAACGCACGCATGATGCCCCACGACGCCGCGGCGCCCGACGCGTCCGCGTCCATCGATACCGATATCGCGATTATCGGCTCCGGCTTCGCGGGTCTGGGCATGGCGATCCGGCTCCGGCAAGCCGGCATGACCGACTTCATCATCGCCGAAAAGGCCGATTCGGTCGGCGGCACCTGGCGCGACAACCACTACCCCGGCTGCGCCTGCGACGTCCAATCGCACGTCTACTCGTTCTCGTTCGCCCCGAATCCGCACTGGACCCGCATGTTCGCGCGCCAGCCGGAAATTCGTGCTTATCTGCAAGACTGCACGCAGCGCTTCGGCATTCAGCGTCATCTGCGCTTTGGTCATGAACTGGCGAGCGCGATCTATGACGAGACGCGTCACCGCTGGCAATTGACCTTCGCCAACGGCCGGCAATGGTCGGCGCGGGTGCTGATCTCGGGCATGGGCGGGCTGTCGCGCGCGGCCACGCCAGACCTTCCCGGCATCGAAAAATTCACGGGCAAGGCGTTCCACTCGCAACACTGGGACCACGCCTATCCGCTCGAAGGCAAACGCGTCGCCGTGATCGGCACCGGCGCGAGCGCGATCCAGTTCGTGCCGCAAATCGCGCCGCGCGTGTCCCATCTGAACCTGTTCCAGCGCACGCCGCCGTGGATCATGCCGAAGGCCGACCGCCCGGTGAAACCGCTCGAACAATGGCTGTTCCGGCATCTGCCGTTCACGCAGAAGATCATGCGTTCGGCGCTCTACTGCATGCTCGAATCGCGCGCCTTCGGCTTCGCGATCCACCCTTCGCTGATGAAGACCGCGCAGAAAGTCGCCGAGCGGCATCTGCGCCGCCAGGTGCCCGATCCGCAATTGCGCGCGACGCTCACGCCCAACTACACGATGGGTTGCAAGCGCATTCTGATTTCGAACGACTACTTCCCCGCGCTGTCACGCCAGAACGTCTCGGTGACGACCACCGGTATCGCCCGCGTCGAAGAAGACGCGGTGATCACGACCGACGGCGCGCGTCATCCGGTCGATTGCCTGATCTTCGGCACCGGCTTCCAGGTGGCCGATCCGTTTCCGCCGGGCGTGGTGCGCGGGCGCGGCGGCGTCGATATCGTCGATACGTGGCGCGATGGCGCGCATGCGTATCTCGGCAGCACACTGCCCGGCTATCCGAACTTCTTCATGATCGTCGGTCCGAACACGGGGCTCGGTCACAACTCGATGGTGTTCATGATCGAGTCGCAGGTCGAGTACATCCTGCGCGCGTTGAAGACGATGGATGCCGAAAGCACCGACGCGATCGAAGTGCGTGCGCATGTGGAGCGCGCGTACAACGAGCAGATCCAGCAGAAGCTCGGTCGCGCGATCTGGTCGACGGGCGGCTGCAAGAGCTGGTACCTCGATCCGAAGACCGGCAGGAACACCACCCTGTGGCCGGGATTCGCGTACAAATTCCGCCAGGCCACCCGCACCTTCAGCATGGGCGATTACCTCGCGTATGCGCCCGCGGCGCAGACGGTCAGCGCGCATCTGGCGTCGCAGGCGGCGCACGTGCACGGCAACGCAACCGGCAACACAGCTGCGGCGACATCCGCCGAAGCGACCTGACGCATCAACGAGTACACGCAAAAAATAACCAAAAAATACAACGACAGGGCACCGTTCAGAGAGGACAGGAGATAAGCCAATGAAGAACTTCACCGACAGAGTGGCCGCGATCACCGGCGCAGGCTCGGGCATGGGCCGTTCGCTCGCGATTCAGCTGGCGCGCGAAGGCTGCCACCTGGCGCTCGCCGATCGCAATGCCGCGAGCCTCGCCGAAACCGCGAAGCTCGCGCAGGCCGCCGCGCCGCATATCGTTGGCGCGCCGCTGCGGATCACCACGCGCGTGCTCGATGTCTCGGACCGCGCTGCGATGTTCGACTGGGCCGCCGAAACGGCCGCGCGGCATCAGCGCGTGAACCTCGTGTTCAACAACGCGGGCGTAGCGCTGTCCAGCACGATCGAAGGGATGGATTACGCCGATCTGGAGTGGATCGTCGGCATCAATTTCTGGGGCGTCGTGCACGGCACCAAGGCGTTTCTGCCATATATCAAGGCGTCCGGCGCGGGGCACATCGTCAATACGTCGAGCGTATTCGGCCTGTTCTCGCAGCCCGGCATGAGCGGCTACAACGCGACCAAATTCGCGGTGCGCGGCTTTACCGAAGCGCTGCGCCAGGAACTCGACCTGATGAAGTGCGGCGTGTCGGCGACCTGCGTGCATCCGGGCGGCATCCGCACGGGCATCGCGCAATCGAGCCGGATCGCGTCGAATATGGTCGGCTTCATGCTGGAAAACGAACAGCAAGGCAAGGACGACTTCGAGAAGTTCTTCATCACCACCGCCGACCAGGCCGCGCGCACGATTCTCGACGGCGTGCGCAAAAACAGGCGGCGCGTGCTGATCGGCCGCGATGCCCGCGCCGCCGACTGGATGGCGCGTACGCTGCCGGCGGCCTATCAGGCGCTGGTCGTGATGCAGACGCGCCGCATGAAGCGCATCGCCGAAAAGCACGCGCGCCGCGCCGCGCAAGTGGACGGCCGGCGCGCCTGACGCAGCTGTCCCGATCGAACCAGTCAGTCAGATCAGCAGCACATAAAGGATCACAAGGAGAAAGGCCATGATGCCGGTTCGCCGCGACCTTCGCTTCAACTTACCGCAGGAACGTGCCTGCGATTGGCACGTGCAAGGCTCGCATGTGACACATTTCTTCAACGCGCTTTCGCTGCTATTCCCTGCCGGCGAGCGTTTCTTCATGGACAGCGTGCGCCACTACCGCGACCAGATCGACGACCCGGCGCTGAAGCAGCAGGTGCTCGGCTTCATCGGCCAGGAAGCGATGCATACGCGCGAGCACATCGAATACAACGATCTGCTGCAGGAAGCCGGCTTGCCCGCGCACAAGCTCGACAAGCGCCTGTGGGCGATTCTCAACTTCGGCCGCAAGGTCCTGCCGCATTCGTATCAACTCGCGGTAACGGTGTGCCTCGAGCACTACACGGCGATGCTCGCCGGCTTGCTGCTGGAAGACGCCACGCGTATCAGCGGTTCGGTCGAAGGCTATGCGCAGATGTGGACCTGGCATGCGCTCGAAGAAACCGAACACAAGTCGGTCTCGTATGACGTCTGGAACGCCGTACTCAAGCCCGGCCTCGGCCGTTACCTGCTGCGCACCGGCACGATGCTCGCCACCACCGTGACGTTCTGGCTGATCGTGTTCGACTACCACGTGCGCCTGATCGTCGCCGATCGCAAACGCGAGGGCCGTATTCGCGGCATGTGGCGCGTGGTGAAGTATCTGTACGGCCCGCGTCATGGCGTGTTTCCGCGCATCGCCGGTGAATGGCTGAGCTTTTTCCGGCCGGGATTTCATCCGTGGGATCACGACAATCGCGCGCAACTCGCGCGTATCGACGGCCTCGTGGCCGCCGTCGACGCCGCCAATGCAGCGACGCCGAGCGCACGCAAGGCCGCACGGCGCGGCATGCAGGCGGCCGTGTGATCAGCACCGGCCGGGCAACGGCGTAGGCAACAGCGCGGGCAACGGCGGCCCTGATAGCACCGTCAACGCGCGCGCGGCAGGCGTGTGAACAACGTCGGATAGTCGATCACCAGGCCGTCTTCATCGACCTTCATATTCGCCGTGAAATTGCGGAAGATGCCTTCATAGCGATACTCGCGATTCAGCTCGATACACGAATAGGCCTGCTCGACCCGCGTGACCTGCAAATCAGGCGTCGAAATGTACGCCACGGAGATCGGCTGACGCTCGCCCACGGCCAGTTGCAAGCGGCGGATCGGCAGCGTGTTGGTGAACGGCGTGGCGGCAATATCGATGTCGATGCATCCCTCGATCGAACTCAGCACGAGGCCGTGGCCGTCGCGCCAATGGCCCGCGCCGTCGCCGTGCAATTCCAGTTCGCCACCGCCGACGATCTTCAGCCACGCATAGGTGGTGCGCCACTGCGAATCGCAGTGCACCTTGTAGTGCAAGCCGTAGGCCTTGCCGTAGCGCTGTCCGACCACGGCGCTTTCGACCGCACAGCCGTCGCCGCGGGCATCGAACACCAGATGCTCGACGCCGGCGCCCTCTTCCGATGCCCATCGTATTTCACGCATCAGCAGGTCTCCTTGTGAAACGGCGTGGCGAAGCTGTGGGTCCGCGTGCCGAACTCCTATCGTAGCGCGAACGTAGCGCGAAAGCTTTCGGTTCGCCGACGTTTCTCATGGCGACGCGCGGGTTTCGCTTCAATGCCGCGCCAATGTCGCAAATAGCCACTATCAACGCGCGGGAATGCCCGGCGCGGCGCCGGTGGCCTATGCTCGCGGTTCAAACCAAACCTGACCTGCCACGTGCGTCTGTCCGCTCGCGTCGAGCTCGCTCATCGAAATTAAGCCGCCCTTTCGCCATGCATGCCGCCGCTACCGAAGCACAATCCGCCGCCTTGCGCACGCTGTTGCGCAGTCTCGGCCAGATCGTGCTGCAATCGAACGCTTTCACCGGGGCGTGCCTGCTCGCCGCGTGGCTATTATGCGATCCGCGCCTCGCTTGCGCGGCGCTGATGGGCGCGGTCTCGGCAAACGTCAGTGCGGTGCTGGCCGGCTATCGCGAGGCCGACACGCGTGCCGGCCTGCACGGCTTTAACGGCGCGCTGGCCAGCCTCGCCGCTTTCAGCTTCATCGCCGACAACGCGACCGCCGCCGCGGTGGCGATTCTCGCCGCGACCGGGACGGCATGGCTGCTGGAGCCGTGGTCGCGCTGGTTGCGCGCGCGTGGAGTCGGCGTTTTTTCGAGCCCCTGTCTGATCGTGACGTGGTTCTGGCTGCCGCTCGCCCATAGCAGCGCTCAGCAAGCGAGCCTCGCCACCGCGCACACGCTCGGCAGCTCGCAATTGACCAGCGGCTTATTTGCCGGCTTTGCGCAAATCGGCTTTGCGTCCGGCGCGCTGCCGGGTTTGCTCGTGTTGCTCGGGATTGCGGTGGCGTCATGGCGGCATGCGCTGTGGGCGCTGGCCGGCGCGGCCCTCGCAAGCGCCGCGCACCTGCTGCTCGGCGCCAGCGCAAGCTCGTTCGATGCGGGCCTGTTAGGATTCAACGGCGCGCTGACCGCAATTGCGCTCGCCGATTGCTGCGTCGCGGCGACGCTCGGCGGTGTGGTACTTTCGGCCGCGCTGCAAACGGCTGCGGCTTTCCATGGATTGCCGGCCATGACTGCGCCATTCGTGCTCGCGACGTGGAGCGTGCAAGGGTCGAGCCGCCGCTTCACGCGTAACGTGGCGGCGCCCGAGCCGGAGCACCCTGCAACAGAGCGGCCCGTCACGCCACCGGCATCGGCCACACGCACAGGTTAGCCGCGCTACCGCAAAGCAACATCAGGAGACAGACATGTCGTTCACCCACACGCCCGCCGGCCGCGTCGCCGAGACGGGCCCAATGTCCGCAGCGGAGCAACAGACCCGCGTCGATCTCGCCGCCGCGTATCGCCTCGCGTCGCTCAACGGCTGGGACGATATGATCTACACGCATATCTCCGCGAGCGTTCCCGGCGAACCCGGCCACTTCCTGATCAACCCGTTCGGCCTCGCGTTCGATGAAGTCCGCGCGTCGAACCTGGTGAAGATCGATATCGAAGGCGACATCGTCGGTGCGAGCGAGCATCCGGTCAACGCCACCGGCTTCGCGCTGCACGCCGCCGTGCATGCGGCGCGCGCCGATGCCTTCTGCGTGATGCACTTGCACAATACGGCCGGCGTCGCGGTTTCCGCACAGCCGGCCGGTTTGCTGCCGGCGTCGCAGCACGCGCTGCGCTTTTACGGCCAGCTCGCGTATCACGACTACGAAGGCCCCGCCTTCACGCCGGCCGAGGGCGAGCGCCTCGTCGCGCATCTGGCCGACAAACCGGCGATGCTGTTGCGCAATCACGGCACGCTGACCGCCGGCCGCACCGTCGCGGAAGCCTACGTGCTGATGGCGACGCTGATCAAGGCGTGCGAGATCCAGTTGCAGGCGCAAGCCTGCGGCGCGGAACTGGTCGTGCCGCCCGAAGCGGTAGCGGCACGCACCGCCGAACAACTGTACGACGGCGGCGCGGTGGAAGGCGCACTGGAATGGCCCGCCTTGCTGCGCAAACTCGACAGGATCGATCGCGCTTATCGCGATTGAATTCGCACGTTCACTTCCTTAATCACGGAGACACGCAATGCCCACGTTTCATATCGAACTCTTCGAAGGCCGCTCGCTGGAACAGAAACGCGAGTTTGTCAAAGCCATTACCAAAGCGACTTGCGAATCGCTCGGCGTCGAGCCGAACTCGGTGGATATCATTCTCACCGACGTGAAACGCGAAAACTGGGCGACGGGTGGGCGCTTGTGGTCCGACGCTAAAGCGTGAACATCCACCGGCGTCGCCAAACGTCGATCCGTTCGCCAGGAAAATAAGCGAGGACAGTAAAAAATGAATCTCAGAGCGCTACAGTGCTTCGTGATTCTCGCGGAGGAGCTCAATTTCAGTCGCGCAGCCGAGCGCTTGCATATCGCGCAACCGGCTCTGAGTCAGCAGATCCGCTTGCTGGAAGAGCGGCTTGGCACACAACTCGTGGACCGGACACGGCGGCCGCTTCACTTGACGGAGGCCGGGCACTATCTCCGCACGGAGGCGCGTCAAATTCTCGCTTCCTGGGAGCAGGCGACGCTCGGCGCTCAGGAAATCAGCATCGGCAGGCGCGGATGGTTGAGCATCGGTTTCACGCGATCCGCGATGTACAGCATCCTGCCACCCGCGCTCAAAGCGTTCCACCAGGCTTACCCGCAAGTCGAACTCAAGCTCTTCGAAATGCTGACCGAAGAACAGACCGATGCGCTGCGCGACATGCGCATTCACATCGGTATCGGGCGGCAGCCGCTGCCGATTGCGGGCTGCACTTCCTATCCGCTTCTGCGTGAGCGCGTGATGGTCGCGCTCGCGCCGGACCATCCCCTTGCCGGACGCAAGAAAGTGCGTATCGCCGATCTCGCCGATACGCCGCTGATCCTCTACCCGAAACATCAGAACGCGCAATTCAAGCATTCAGTGCAATCGCTGTACCGCGATGCCGGCATCACACCGTTCGTCGCGCATCAGGCCTATGAAATCCAGACCGCTATTGCACTGGTTGCGGCAGGATTGGGCGTGACCTTCGTGGGCGAGTCGGTTGCGAGGCATGGACGTGCCGACGTGGTGTTCCGCCACCTCGAGGGCCCCGGCGCGTCGCAACGCACAACGCTAGCCGCCACCTTTCGCACCGACGACACCTCCTCCCATCTGCGCGCCTTCCTGGCCTGCCTCCCCAAGCCGCTTGCCGACGCCACACTATAAGAAAAAATCTATACAAGAATAAGCAAGCTGTCTTGGACTCGCCGTCCACGCGTTCTTATCATTGACGTCACGCTTTAGCCTGACGCCATCGCCACTCGCGACCGGCCCGAAAGCGCGGCCTGCGCGGCCATGAGGAACTGCCGGCAACGATCCGGCGGTCAGACGACAAGAACGCGGCAACGGCCACAGCCGTTGCCTGCAAGGCAGGAGACAGCATGACCCATTTCGACGAAGCGGCGACCATGCGAAAAGTGTACGGGCGGCTCATGCCCCTGCTTTTCGCCATGATGTTTTTCAACTATCTGGACCGGATCAACATCGGCTTCGCAGCACTCGACATGAACCGGCAACTGGGCTTCAGTCCGGCCGTGTTCGGTTTCGCCGGCAGCATCTTTTTCGTCGGCTACATGCTGCTGGAGGTGCCGAGCAACCTGCTGCTGCATCGCGTCGGCGCGCGTCGCTGGATCGCCCGCATCCTGCTCACCTGGGGCGCGGTGGCCGCGGCGACCGCCTTTGTCTTCAACGATTCGAGCTTCTACGTTTTGCGCTTTCTGCTGGGCGTGATGGAAGCCGGCTTTCTGCCGGGCGTGGCGGTCTATCTGACCAAGTGGTTTCCGGTGCGCTATCGGGCCCGCGCGGTGGGCGGCTACATCGTCGCCGGCTCGTTTTCGGCCGTGCTGGGCGGTCCGATCTCGACGGCCTTGATGACCTACGCGAACGGCATCCTCGGTTTGCAGGGATGGCAGTGGATGTTCATCCTCGAAGGCGTGCCGGCGATGCTGCTGGGCCTGCTCACGCTGCGCATCATGACCGAGCGCCCCGCCGATGCAAGCTGGCTCGCCGACGACGAAAAACGCTGGCTCGAGTCGACCCTCGAGGCCGAGCGCAAAGCGCTTGGCGGACAGGCTCATTTCTCGCTGCTGCGGGTGGCGAACGACATCCGCGTATGGAGCCTGGCGTGCCTGTTCGGCTGTGCGCTGGTCGGTATTTATGGCCTGTTCCTGTGGCTGCCGCAGATCGTCAAAAGCCTCGGCCACCTGAGCAACCTCGAAGTCGGCTTTCTATCGGCCGCGCCGCCGCTGCTGGGCGTGTTGGGAACGTTCGTGATCAGCCGCAGTTCCGATCGCACCGGTGACCGCAAGAAGCATCTTGCGTTCGTGTACGGCATGAGCGCACTGGCGATAGCGGGTAGCGCCTACGCGCCAAACCCGGTCATCGCTTACGTGCTGCTATGCCTGACCGGGCTGTTCATCTACGCCGGCAACCCGTTGTTCTGGAGCCTCGCGTCGTCGTTCAGAACCGGCGCAGCGGGCGCTGCAACGATCGCGCTCATCAATACCGTCGCGCAGTTCGGCGGCCTGGTCGGGCCATGGAGCATCGGGCTCGTGCGCAATGCGACGGGCAACTTCAAGCTGGCGCTGCTGACGATCGCGGCTTTTCTGGTGGTCGCGACGATCATCGCGCTGGTCATGCGCGTCACGCCGGCCGAGGACGAGACAGCCTCGCTCGCGGCCGCCGACCCAGCGCCGCGGACCTGACTTCAATCGCAATTCAATCGCAACGCCGACAGACAACGGATATCCAGGAATGATCATCGATTGCCACGGTCACTACACGACCTCACCGCCACAGCACGAGGCCTGGCGCGCGAAGCAGGTTGCCGCCCTGCAGGACGGCGTGCCGCCGCCACCGCGGCCGGTTATCAGCGACGACGAGATTCGCGAAAGCATCGAAACAGGCCAGCTCCGAATCCAGCGCGAGCGCGGCACCGACCTGACGATTTTTTCGCCGCGCGCGGCCGGCATGGGCCATCACCTCGCCACCGCCGATGCCAACGCATCCTGGTCGAGCGCATGCAATGACCTCGTGCACCGCGTGTGCACCCTCTTTCCGCGCAACTTCGCCGCCGTCTGCCAATTGCCGCAAGCGCCGGGCGTGCCGGCCGCCAACTGCATCGCCGAGTTGCGGCGCTGCGTGGAAGAACTGGGTTTCGTCGGCTGCAATCTGAACCCCGATCCGTCCGGCGGACATTGGGCAGGGCCACCGCTTACCGACCGCTCGTGGTATCCGCTCTACGAAGCGATGGTGGAGCTCGACGTGCCGGCGATGATTCACGTCTCGTCGTCGTGCAATCCGAATTTCCACGCAACGGGCGCGCACTACATCAACGGCGACACA
The DNA here is from genome assembly GCF_058782725.1 of Paraburkholderia sp. FW306-02-B. NCBI lineage: Bacteria > Pseudomonadati > Pseudomonadota > Betaproteobacteria > Burkholderiales > Burkholderiaceae > Paraburkholderia > Paraburkholderia sp. FW306-02-B. Next base: position 1,785,099 of record NZ_JBYSXZ010000002.1, on the reverse strand, counting down.
TCCGCGTTCATGCAACTGTTGACGGCCGATCTGTTCGCGGACTTCCCGACGCTGCGCTTCATCATCCCGCACGGCGGCGGCGCGGTGCCGTATCACTGGGGACGCTATCGCGGGCTGGCGCAGGACATGAAGCGGCCGCTGCTCGACGAGTACCTGTTAAAGAACGTGTTCTTCGACACCTGCGTCTATCACCAGCCGGGCGCCGAGCTGCTCGCCAAGGTCATACCGGTCGGGAACATCCTGTTTGCGTCCGAGACCATCGGCGCGGTCCAGGGCATCGATCCCGAAACCGGGCACTACTACGACGACACGCGACGCTATATCGACGCCATCGCCTGGCTCAGCCCCGCGGACCGGCAGCGTATCTATGAGGACAACGCCCGCGCGGTGTATGGGCGCTTGTCGCGTCAACTCGAACTGCAATTTTCAGCGGAAGGTGCTGCGATATGAATCCGATCGGATGGCGTGAATACGAGTCCGCACCGCAAGCGAGCGCCGCCACGCTCGAGGCCCTGCGTGAGCTGGCGGTCTCGCTTCTGAGCGACAACATGGCCCGCGCGAGCGGCATGGTCGGCCTGCGTCCCTTTCATCAACCGAAGCCGATGGCCGGAACCGCGGTCACGGTGCGCACGCGGGCCGGCGACAATCTGGCGATTCATCGCGCATTCGACTTTTGCAGGCCGGGAGATGTGCTGGTGATCGACGGCGCCGGGGAACTCACGCAGGCGTTGATGGGCGACATCATGGCCAGTTTCGCGGAGAGCCTGGGCGTGCAGGGTCTGGTGATCGACGGCGCGATCCGCGACGTCGGCGCGATACGGAGACGCGATTTTCCAGTGTACGCACGTGCTGTCACGCACCGTGGCCCATACAAGAACGGCCCGGGGGAGATCAACGTGCCGGTGACCGTCGGCGGGATGGTCGTCCATCCTGGCGACGTTATCGTCGGCGATGAGGACGGCTTGCTTGCGATTCCGATCGGCGACGTGGAAACGGTGATCGAAGGCGCGCGGCGCCAGGCCGCGAAGGAAGCCGCGGCGCTAAGTTCGATCGTCGACGGTTGCTTCGATCGTTCATGGGTGATTCCGCACCGCGACCGGATGATGAATGGCTGACGTGCGGGCGAGCGCCTGTTATTCTGCGTCGCGTCGGCATCATCCACTCAACCCTGAACAGAATCGGTCCGTCATGCCGGAACATCTAGACGCTTCAACCCTCATCGAACGCGCGAAGCGTGCTGAAAGTGCCGCCAGTGCGTCATGCAGCTGTATGCGAACTTCGTTGGACGGCTGGCAATCCCAGCCGCTTTCCCGAGACGAGACACAGTTTCGTGAGATCGGCACGCTCGTATCGGATGACGATCCCGAGCCCAGCTTCAGCGAGTTCCTGCCGGGAAAAACGAGTTACTGGTCTGCCGATGCGCCCATCGCGCCGCGTTACTTTCCCTACAACCGTTGTGCTGTGTGGGAATGTTCACACTGCAGCCGTCTCTATTTGCGTTATACCGAAGGCGGCGGATACTTCGTCGATCGCAGGATCCGCGCCGTGCAATCAGCCTTGATTCAAGACGTTCCTCTGTGACGGGTTGAGCGGTCGAGATACTTTGCCGCGGCCCCCAACCCTTGTAGACGGGAATCGAAACACGTCTGGCGCCCGCGCGATCACCGACCGGCCGAGATTGCTCAGGCTTGTTGCGCGCCCCTAACGGGACAGTCGGCGTTGCTGATAGCGGACCTGGCTAGCCCCGCAGAACTCGCGCTACAGCACGTATTGCAAAGCCAGGTCGAAACCGATGACGACTAGCGAACAGCCGAGGCCTGCGAGGAGATTCGCGACCCGATGTTCGAAATCGTGATCCCGGCTCATCCACGCCCCAATCAGGAAAATGCCTTCAAAAACGACCTGGAGCGCAACGAACACAAGCATCAGCAGAAACTCGTAACCCATGAACCTGAAGTTCGCGAAGTTCATCACGTAATCGAAGATCCACCTGCCGACCCTATGCACCTCATATACCAGCAACAGGATCGGAAAGAGGTAACTGGCAACATAGGTCGGCACGCTTGCGTGCAGCAGTTCCAGGTGAAAGTGACGAGCAGCTTGCATATCCCCTCCTGCGCCGGCGTTTTGTGCTCAAAAAAACTTTTTGTTTAGTTGCGCGGCCACGGATCCTGCTGATCCGCGTTTGCATCGCGTGACCGGCCGCTCATCGAAAAGCGCAGCCGAACTGCTAACTTTCCGTCTCCGGAATCGTTTTGACGATCATCGAGAATAATTTGCCGAGATCGTCTTCAAGTTTTACCCCGTCGAACGGATCACGATTTGCTCCAAAGGCGGCATCGACTTCCGCCCAGTCTTCGTTTGTCAAAAGACGTCTGGCGGCCGGCAAAATCAACGTCTCTTCCATACACCGGTGGTCTGCATAGAACTCTGCATACTCTTCCACCACGGCTCGCAGCTCCCGAAGTGCAGGGGCACCCTTCAATTCATACCGGGTCAGCGCGTGCTCGATATTTCTCAACTTCATATCGCCTCGAGCGTGCTGGGACTCCAGTTCCGTAAGGACGTAGTCAAATTCATCCGTCCGATCCCGCAGCGGCGTGAACAGGTAACGATCCTCTTTAGGATGGTGCACCTGCTGAGGGTACTCACGGATGTAATAAAGCATCGCCCGAAGCACCATCAGGCCCGGTACGGGCGCACCTGCTGCCAGGAGACTCACAAAGCGCCGCATGCCCTCTACCACGTTCGACATCTGCTCGTGTTCATGAAGGATGACGGTTATGGCACTACGCGGTCCCAGAGACTGCATATCACACTCCGCAGCGGTACATGAAAAGCATTGGCGAATCGATTTACTGCTTCACACCAGCCGCATGAGCAGGAAGCTGCGCCGATACCTTAATGCTAGTCATCCTCCGCTCGACATCAAAGCGCACTAACACCACTGCCTTGATGGAGATCAACGGCTGTGCGGACATGGTGGCGCATGGGGTCGGCTCCCGTCGATCGGATGAACTGGCAACCGCTTATCTGGATTGCGGATAGCCGGCAACGCGCGCTTCCGCCTCGACCGCATCGGCAAGCGCCGCCATCGTCGCGAATTTGAACGTCGGCGTCGTGACCCCGGAAGGCGTCGGCGTCGCGCCGAAACCCTTCATACCTTGCCGGCGTTCGATCCAGCACGTCGAATAACCCAGTCCGGTCGCCACGCCGATATCGTGATATTGGCTCTGCGCCGTATGCAGGATCTCGCCGAACTTGTAGCCGAACGCCGCCTGGCGTCCACGGTTGTACGCAAAGAATTGCGGATCGGGTTTGGCGACACCGGTCTCGTCGCACGTCACGGTATCGTCGAACGGATCGCCGAGCGTATAGGCGTAGGACGAAAGCGCCACGCGATCGGCGTTCGTCATGGCCACCAGGCGAAAATGTTTGCGCAGGCGTTTGAGCGCATCGACCGAATCGCTGAAGGCCGGCCAGTCGAGCACATCGCGCTGGAATGCCGCGGCGGTTTGCGCGTCGTCGGGCAGGCCCAACTCTTTTGCGAGCGACAAGTAAACATTCGCCATCTCCTTGCTCGAACGGCCCGGATGCTTTTCGCGGCCACGCATGTAGGGCTGAAAGATCTGGTCATCGGTCAGATCTTTTGCCGCGTTGCCGCCAAGCCGGCGCACCGAGGCGAGAACCCCGCTTTCAAAGTCGATCAGCGTACCGACAACGTCGAAAGTCAGAACTTTGAATTGAGTCAGTTTCATTTCGTAATCCTTTGAAGTCCGTAAGTCATGTTCAGTGAATGACGCACCGCACTACCGCGCGTTTCACAAAAATATACGGGGCGATCTTATTGACAGCAATTCCCTAATTGTTGGACCTGGCATAACATGAAGTTATGCCTAGTCTCCGCAGAAAACTACCCAGCGCGAACGCATTGTTCGTCTTCGAAGCCGCCGCCCGTTGTGGCAATTTCACGCGCGCGGCGCAGGAGTTGTACGTCAGTCAGCCGGCCGTCAGCAGAATGCTCGCGCGCATGGAAGATCATCTCGGCGTGCAGTTGTTCGAGCGAGTGCGCGGCGGGATTGAACTGACGGAAAACGGCAAGATCCTCTACCGCAAGATCAGCGAGGGATTTGGCGGAATAGAAGACGCGATCCGCGAAATCGAAGCGCGCGCCACCGGTGTGGAAACCGTCACGCTATCGGTATCCACGGCGTTCACCACGCACTGGCTGATGCCGCGGCTGAATCGCCTCAATCAGGCGTTCCCGTCGATCGATCTGCGCTTCCAGCTGATTTCGGGGCGCATCGGCGGCCCGCTCGTCGACGTCGATCTCGGCATGCGTTTCCTGAAGGAAGAGGAATTCGACGCCAACAGCGCGCTCGTGATGCCCGAGACGCTGCTGCCCGTCTGCAACCATCGCTATTACGTACAGATGCAGCAGGAAGCCGGCCGCGAAAAGGGCGACACGGTGATCGTCATGGACGACGAAGAGCGCGGCTGGCACGAGCGCTTCACGGCGTTCGCGGAACATCGGCGGCGTGCGGCACACATGCTGAGTTTCAACGACTACGCGATCGTCGTGCAGGCCGCGCTGCTCGGCCAGGGCGTCGCGCTCGGCTGGCTCAACGTGGTGGCGCACTGGTTGTGCGAAGGCGCGCTGTTGCCGGCCGAAAACGAAATCATCGTGACGAACCGGCGCTTCTGTGTCGTGTCGCCCCCCCATCGGCCGATGCGGCCGATCGTGGCAAGCTTGCGCGACTGGATCATCGAAGAAACGCGGGCGGATATGCACACGGTCGATCGCACGTACCCGGCGCTCGGCATCCGCGCCGCGCTAAAAAAAACCGGACTGGTGCTCGGCTGAGCGCTCGGTATTCATCGAGACAACTGGCGACGCCGCTCTCGTTGCTCTCGCTGCGCGCTTCATGCTGGAAACGGATTGCGTGCCACCATGCGTCGCCGTATTCGCCGCCGCGCGCTCGATAAACATGCTGGGCGTCATGCCGCAGCATCGTTTGAAATGGCGGCCGAAGTGGCTCTGATCGAAGAAGCCGACCTCGGTCGCGACGACGGAGCCGGGCACGCCTTCGAGCAACAACGTCTGCGCGCGTTGAATCCGCAAGCCGCACAGATACCGGTACGGCGACGATCCGTACTGCTGGCGGAACACGGTCGCGAACCGCGAAACGCTGAGCGCGGACAACTCGGCAAGCTGCGCGAGCGTCACCGGCTCCGCGAAATGCGCTTCGATAAATGCCCGCGCAGCATTGAGCGTGATGGACTGTTTCATGACGTCGCGATTTCGGAATGGGCGGCCGGGCGCTTCGCAAAACGCGCGATGGAAAACGCGTCGAGCGGAATCGGCGTGCTGCCTGTGTCGGCCAGTTCGGCCAGCGTCTCGCCTACCCCCGGGCCGATCTGGAAACCCGAGCCGCAGAAGCCGAACGCGTAGTACAGGCCGTCCACCTTGCTGCTCGGTCCGATCACCGGCTCGCCGTCCGGCAGATAGCTCTCCACCCCGCTCCAGACGCGAATCACATGCAGCGGCGCCATCGCGGGCACGAGGCGGCGCAGCTGCGCCAGCTGACGCACGGTGTTGCGCGGCACGACCGAAGCGCGAGACGTGGCGGCATCCGCCGGGCCACCGGGACCGCCGCCGAGAATGATGTTGCCGCGCGGAATCTGGCGGAAATAGATGCTCTCTTCCTTCACCGACGTGAAGACTCCCATCGACGACCTGAACACGTACGGCACCGGCTCCGTGACGGCCATCTGCGGCCCGCTCGCGGTGAGCGGCACGGATTCGCCGAACTGCTCGCTAAGCCGGTTCGCCCAGGCGCCCGCGCAGATCACCAGTTGCGCCGCGCGATAGACGTCGCCGCGCGCGCTCTCCACGCGGAACCGGTCGCCGTCCTTTTCGACCCGGACGATCTCGGTGTTCTCTACGATCCGCGCGCCGAGACGTGCAGCTGCGCGGCCGAACGCCGGTGCGGCGAGACGCGGGTTGGCGTGGCCGTCGAGCGGCGAAATCGACGCCGCCAGCACCTCGCGCCCAAGGAACGGAAAGCGCCGGAACATCGCTTCGCCGCGCAGCACTTCGAGCTCGAGACCATACGCGCGCGCGTCGATCGCGTACTGGTCGATATTCTCCACGTCCTTCCGGTGGTAGCACACGCGCGTATGGCCCGACGGCAGGAACTCGATGTCCTCGCCGAGCAGCGCCGCGGAGCGGTGCCAGGTCCGCAGCGCGCGGTTCGCCATCGCCAGTTGCGGCAGCGCACGGCCTTGCCGGCGAATCCCGCCGAAGTTCACACCGCTCGCCTGTTGGCCGGTGAGCCCACGTTCGAGCAGAATCACCGAACGGTTGCGCTGACGCATGAAAAATGCGGTGCTCGTTCCCATGATGCCGCCGCCAATCACGATCACGTCGGCTTCGGTTGCGTTCACCGCGTTCACCGCGTTCGTCGCGTTCGTTGCGTTCGTCGCGCTCATTCGCTCACCTCCTCGACGAGCGCCACGGGCAACGGCTTGACAGGCGCTTGCCCGCGCAGCCGTCCCACCGAGGCCAACGGCACCGACGCCGCCGCCGCGATCACCTCAGCGCCCGCGTGGCCGCAATAGCGCCCCTGGCAGCGGCCCATGCCGACGCGCGAAAACGCCTTCGCCCGATTGGCCTCCTGCGCACCGGTCTCACGCACAACGCGGCGCAACTCGCCCGCGGTAATCGCCTCGCAGCGGCAGACGATTGTTTCGTCCGGGATCGACGCGGCGAATTTCGCCGGCCACGGAAAGGCTTCCCGCAAACCCGCGGCAAAGCGCGTGAAGCGGGCGAGTTCGGCGCGCAAGCGCTCGACGCCTTCGACCCGCATGCCGTGGTCGTGCATCGCCGCGAGCGCTGCCAGGCGGCCCGAACGCTCGGCGGCGTCCGCGCCGCGAACCCGTGCGCCATCGCCCGCCAGGTAGATGCCCTTCAGGCTGCTGCGGCCGTCCGTGTCGATTTGCGGCAGCCATTGCTGGGTACGTTCGTCGAACAGAAACCGGCAACCCGCGAGGTCCGCAAGCTGTGTTTCGGGCCGCAGGTGATAACCGAGCGCGACGGCCTCGCACGCGAGCTCGAAGCGCTCGCCGCCCTGCAACGCGACTTCGACGCCGCTCACGCCGTCTTGCGGCGAACCTTTGATTTCGATCGGCTGCACGCCGCGATGAACCGGCACGCGCGCCTGCGCCAGTACGCGTGTCAACGCAATACCCTTTCTGAGCGCGGACGGAATCGCCAGCAGGCGAGGCAGCGCGGCAACGCGCTGGATGAACGTCGACGTATCGAGCACCGCGGCCACCTGCGCGCCTGCCTTCACGTATTGCGCGGCGACGAGATACAGCAGCGGGCCGCTGCCCATCATCACGGTGCGTGCGCCGATCGCGTAGCCCTGCGCTTTCAGCGCGACCTGCGCGCCGCCCAGGCTGTAGGTGCCGGCGAGATGCCAGCCCTTGACCGGCATCAACCGGTCCGTCGCGCCGCTGCAGACGATAAGAGAATCGAACGCCAGCGTCCGGTACTGCGTGCCGCTCACCAGATGCACGGTGTTCGGCGTGATGTTCCAGACCAGCGTCTCCGGCAGATAGTCGAGCTTGCCCTTCAGCGCATCGAAACTCTGATGCAACGCGGCGGCGCGCGCAGCCTCGGTGCCGTACAGCGTCTCATAGCTGCGCGAAAACCCTTCCGGTTGCCGCCGGTAGATCTGGCCGCCGTCGCGCCGGCCTTCGTCGATGACCGTCGGCCGCAGCCCCGCTTCGACCAGCGCCTGCGCGGCGCGCACACCCGCCGGGCCGGTACCGATGATGACTACACGCGGGGCCATATGCCCTCCCCGGCCTCGGCCAGCTTCGTGACGATCGACATGCCCGGCACGGCGGGCGTACTGCAGGCGCGAACGCGCTCGCCTGCCGCCGTCCAGACCCAGCAGTCCTGACACGCGCCCATCAGGCAGAACCCGGCACGGCGGCCGTCGCCGAATTCGGAGTCGCGCAACGTGGTCACGCCGGTCAGCAACGCGACCATCAGCGTGTCGCCCTCGGCGGCCTGTTGCACGACACCATCCACCGTGATCGGAAAGGTCTTGCGGCCCGTCTCCGCGACCCGCACAAATCGTCCGTTCATGCCGGGGTCGCCTCCGCGGTTTGCAAGCGGTTCAATTCGGCCGCCGGATGATGGCAAAGAATCTCCGCGCCCGAAGCCAGCTTCTTCAGCGACGGCGGCGTCAGATTGCACATCCCGTCGATTCGCACCGGACAGCGCGCGCTGAACGAGCACAACTCGGGGATGTCGGCATTCGGCCCCAGCGGCGGCAAGGCGGCCGCGCCGATCTCGCGGCGCGCGTCGAGCCAGCCGGGCTTCAGCGCGGGAACCGAATCGACCAGCAGCTCCGTGTACGGGTGATACGGCGGCGCCGCGAGCACGTCGCGCTGCCCGGCTTCCACGCGACGCCCCGCGTACAGCACGATCACTTCGTCGCAGATCGCGCGCACGGTCGAGATGTCGTGGCTGATGAACATGTACGACACGCCAAGTTCACGCCGCAATTCACCCAGCAAGTCGAGGATCGCCGCGCCGACCACGGTATCGAGCGCGGACGTCACCTCGTCGCACAGGATCAACGCGGGATCGGCGGCAAGTGCGCGCGCCAGATTCACGCGCTGCTTCTGACCGCCGGACAGACCCGCAGGCGTGCGTGTCGCGATCGATGCCGGCAGCTTGACCAGATCGAGCAGTGCCAGCATGCGCTTCTTCGCGGCCGAGCCACTCAGATGGTGATAAAAGGCGAGCGGCCGGCCGAGGATATCGGCGATCGAATGGCTCGGGTTCAGCGCGGTGTCGGCGTTCTGGAACACAATCTGGATCTGCCGGTACTGCTCCGGCGTGCGCTGCGACAGTTGCGCGGGCAGCGGCTTGCCGTTGAACAGAACCTCGCCGCGGGCGCGATCGACGAGGCCCGCTACCACCCGCGCCAGCGTCGTCTTGCCGGAGCCGGATTCGCCGATTACACCGAGCGTGCGGCCACGCGGGATCGACAGACTGACGTCGTCGAGCACCCGCACGGCGGGTAGGCCCTCGCTGTCCAGCCGTCCGTAACCCGCCGCGAGGCCGCGAATTTCCAGCAGCGGCGGCAGCGCGCGGCCGGTCTTACCGCCCGGCGTGTCGAGTTCCATTTCCGGGCGGCGTGTCGCGGCGAGCAGCTGGCGCGTGTAAGCATCGACGGGCGCGTCGAGCACTTGCGCGACCGCGCCGTTCTCCTTCACCGCGCCGCCGTTCAACACGACAATGCGGTCGGCCATTTGCGCGACCACCGCGAGATCGTGCGAAACATACACAGCGGTTGTGCCGAGTTCGCGAACCACTTTCTTGAACGCCGCGAGCACTTCGATCTGCGTGGTGACGTCGAGCGCGGTGGTCGGCTCGTCGAACACGACGACAGCCGGATCGGTAATCAGCGCCATCGCGGCCATCAGCCGCTGTAACTGCCCGCCCGACACCTGGTGCGGATAGCGATCGCCGATCGTCTCCGGCGCGGGCAGCGCCAGCGCGCGGAACAGGCCGATCGCCTTGGCTCGCGCAGCGTCTTTTGTCATCAGGCGATGCAGCAAGGCCGGCTCGGTGACCTGATCCATGATCGTGCGCGCCGGGTTGAAACCGGCCGACGCGCTCTGCGCGACATACGCCACGGTCCGCGCCCGCAACGCGCGACGGCCGTTCGTGTCGAGCGACAGCACCTCCACCTCGCCGACTCGCACCGAACCGCCGCTAATCGAACACCCAGCGCGCGCATAGCCGAGCAGCGACAGCGCGATGGTCGTCTTGCCCGAGCCGGACTCGCCGATCAGCGCGAGCACCTCGCCCTTCTTCACCGAAAAATCGACACCCTTGACGATTTCGGTCACGGGACCCGGCGCCGCACCCGCGACGACTCGCAGGCCCTTCACTTCAATCATGTCGTGAGCCGCCATCACGCACCTCCTTGACCACGGCCACGGCGCCGCAGGTTGTCGATCAGCAGATTCATGCCGATGGTCAGCGTCGCGATCGCGACGGCCGGCATCAGCACGGCGGGTGCGCCCTCGGACAAGCCGCCGATGTTCTCGCGCACCAGCGAACCCCAGTCGGCGTTCGGCGGTTGCACGCCGAGGCCGAGGAAGCTCAGCCCGCTAAGCAGCAGCACGATGAACACGAAGCGCAGGCCGAAATCGGTGAGCATCGGATGGATCATGTTCGGCAGCACTTCGACACGCGCGATGTAGAAGATCCCCTCGCCGCGCGCTCGCGCCACCTGCACGTACTCGAGGCCCATCAGGTTCACCGCCAGCGAGCGCGAAATACGGAAGGCGCCGGGGATATAGGCCAGCGCGGCGACGGTCATCAGCATCGGGATCGACGAACCGAACGCGGCAATCACGACAAGCGCGAGAATCTTGCTCGGAATCGAAATGATCGCGTCGAACAGGCGGCTCAGGATCTCGTCGACCCAGCGTCCGGACACGGCCGCCAGCAGCCCGAAAAACGTGCCGATCACGCTGGCAAGCACGGCCGCCGCCAGCGCGAGGCCGACTGTGTAGCGCGCGCCGTAGAGAATCCGGCTCAGCATGTCGCGGCCGAGATAGTCGGTGCCGAGCGGATAGGCCGCGCTGTAGGTGCCGAAAATCTCCGTCGAGGTGAGCGCACCGCCCTTGTACGGCGCGACCAGCGGCCCGATGAAAGCGACGATCAGCCAGAATGCCACCAGCGCGAGGCCGATCAGACCCAGCACGGAGAAGCGGTGAACCAGCCGTTTGAACACGCCTTGTTGCAGCGCTGCCGCGTCCGCTACCGGCGGCTCGACGACGAGCTCGTCGCGGCTCACGTCGTACAGTTCCGTGCCGGCGTGGGGCACGTGGGGGTTGGTAGGTCGGCTCATCATTGACGCAGCCTCGGGTTGGATACGATTTGACACAGGTCCGCGATCAGCACGAGCGCGAGATACGCCGCGCAGAACACCATCACGCACCCCTGGACGAGCGGCATGTCGCGGTTCGTGACGGCGTCGACCATCAGGCTCGCGAGACCGGGATAGTTGAAAATCGACTCGACGATCACCACGCCGCCGAACAGATACGACAGGCTCATGGCCACCGCGTTGGCGATCGGGCCGATGGTGTTCGGCAGCACATGCCGCAGCACCACGCGCACCGGCGAGGCGCCCTTGAGCACAGCCATTTCCACGTACGACGAATTGAGCTGATCGAGCATCGCGGCACGCGTCATACGTGCCATCTGCGCGACGATCACGCAGCACAGCGTCATCACGGGCATCGCGTAGATCCGCAGCAAGGCGCCGAACGAATGCACTTCCGACAGATAGGACAGCGCGGGCAGCCAGCGCAGCTTGACGGCGAAGATCAGCACGGCGATCGTCGCGACCAGGAATTCCGGCACGGCAACCGTCGACAACGTCAGCACATTGAGCGCGCGGTCGAGCAGCGAGCCGCGGAACATCGCCGACGCAATCCCGATCAGCAACGCGACCGGCACCGAGACGAGCGACGTCAGCCCGGCGAGCACCAGCGAGTTGGGCAGGCGCGTGGCGATCAGCTGGCTGACCGGCAGGTTGTTCGACAACGAGGTGCCGAAGTTGCCGCTGACAATATGAATGAGCCACTCGAAGTAGCGTTGCAGCGCCGGCTGGTCGAGTCCGAACTGATGCCGCAATGCCGTCACGGCTTCGGGCGTCGCCGCCTGGCCGAGCGCCTGTTGCGCGGCATCGCCGGGAAGCAGGCCGGTGATGGCGAACACGATCGCCGAGACCAGCAGCAGCGTAAGCAGCGCGAGGCCGAGGCGCGCGGCGATGAGTCGTTGCGCGTGTGCTTTCATCGAGAGTCGCCTCCTGTGTCGACCAGAGTTAGCGCTTTAGCGCTTACTCTGGTCCCATGCATAGTTGCGGTCGACCAGAGTTAGCGCTTTAGCGCCTACTCTGGTCCCATGCATAGTTGCGGTCGACCAGAGTTAGCGCTTCAGCGCTTACTCTGGTCCCATGCATAGTTGCGGTTAAAACCGCACGCCACCAAAGTGGCGTGCGTATTGCCGGGTTTGACTTTCCAGTCCATCGGACTGGAAACTCTTCCTTCATGCAGCTCAGGCGTCGAAGCGCAGGTGCCGAAACTCAAGCCTCGAGCCAGACGTTTTCCGCGAACATGAAGCCCATCAGGCCGGCCAGCGGAATCGAGCCGAGGCCCTTGAGTTTCGTCGTGTAGGCATCGAGCGAGCTCTGGAACAGCGGAATGCCGACGCCGCCGTTTTCATGCACCAGCACCTGCATGTCGCCGTAGATCTTCTTACGCTTCGCATCGTCCGGTTCGCCGCGGGCCGCGACCAGCATCTGGTCGAACTTCGGGCTCTTCCAGTTCGCTTCGTTCCACGGCGCGTCGGACTTGAAGAACTGCGTGAAGATCACGTCGGCGCTCGGACGCGCGTTGATATTGCCGAAACCCAGCGGATGCTTCATCCAGTGGTTCGACCAGTAGCCGTCGGACGGCACGCGCGACACCTGCAGATTCAGACCGGCTTGCGGCGCCACCTGCTGAAGGAACATCGCCATTTCAACCGATCCTTCCGCCGCCGGCGACGCGAAGATCTGGATCGGCGTGCTGCCGACCTTGGCCTTCTGGAAATGGAACTTCGCCTTGTCCGGATCGAAAGTGCGCTGCGGCAAACCGGCCAGGTAGTACTTGTTGGTCGGATCGATAGGCTGGTCGTTGCCGATCGCGCCGTAGCCCTGGAAGATCGCGCGGCGCATCTGCTCGCGATCCTGCAGGTACATCATGCCTCGACGAAAATCGTCGTTGCCGGTAATGCCGCCTTCGTCGCGAACAATCAGGTCGGTGTACTCGCCCGTCTTCGTCTCCAGCACGGCGAAACCGCCGGCGCCCTTGATCTGGGCGGTCGAGCGCGGGCTTACCGCGTTGATCAGTTGCACGTCGCCCGAGAGCAATGCGTTCACGCGTGCGGATTCGTCGCCGATGCCGATCAATTCGACTTCGTCGAGGTGCGGCAGGCCCGGCTTCCAGTACTTCTCGTTCTTCACACCGACCGTGCGCACGCCCGGCGAGAATTCCTTGACCTTGAACGGGCCGGTGCCGACCGCCGTTTTGAAGTCCGTGGTGCCGTCCTTGATGATGAGGAAATGCGAGGTGGCGAGAATCACCGGCAGATCGGCGTTCGGACCCGCGAGCGTGATCGTCACTTCGTTCGGGCCTGTCGCCTTCACTTCCTTGATCTGATCGGCCAGCGTCTTCGCTTTCGATGCGGTCGCCGGATCCTTGTGCCGCATGATCGAATACACCACGTCGGCGGGCGTGAGCGACTTGCCGTCGTGGAACTGCACGCCGGTGCGCAGCTTGGCGACCCACACCGTCGCATCTTTCGTTTCCAGCGATTGTGCGAGCGCCATCTTCGCGCCCAGATGCGAATCGAGCTCGGTCAGGCCGTTGTAGAACATGTTGCAACGGACGTAGTCGGTGCCGAGCGCGCCCTTCGCGGGATCGACCGTATCGGCTGCGGACGCGGACTGCGTCGCCACCCGGATCTTGCCGCCCTGCTTCGGCGTGGCTTGAGCAAACGCCGCGCCGCTCGCGGCGAGCAAGCCGGCGCCCGTCACCGACATCATGCCGGCGGCGGCCATCGCGCGCAGCACGTCGCGCCGCGAGGCGCCTTTGGCCGTCAACTGCTCCAACCCGGTGTCGAGTTGGACAGCGCCATGTTGCGAGTTTTCCTTATTCATCGAACGATTCTCCGCGAGGGTTGCAGGGATGGTTGCGTGGTTTTGACTTACAAATAAACAACGAGGACTCAATAAAAAATGTCTTTGATGCGGTAATACGTCCCCACCAGCGGCAGGAACCAGGGTTTGCCGGTGTGGCCGGGAATGGCGGGCCACTCGGACGCGCGCCACGGATTGCGCTCTTCGTGGCCGTCCATCACCTCGGCCATCACCTGGCCCATATGCGTCGACATCTGCGTGCCGTGGCCGCTGTAGCCCATCGAGAAGTAAATGCCGTCATGCTGGCCGGCATGCGGCAGACGATCGGCGGTCATATCCACCAGACCGCCCCAGCAGTAATCGATGCGGGCGTTCGCCAGCATCGGGAACATCCCGGCAAGACCTTGCTGCAGAATCCGGCCGCTCTTCGCGTCGGACGGCCGCTCGGACGCCGTGAAGCGCGCCCGGCCGCCGAACAGCAGGCGTGAATCGGGTGTCACGCGGAAGTAGTTGTGCATCAGCCGTGTGGTGGTGTACGCGCGCCGGTTCGGAAACACCTGCGCCAGCAGTTCCGGCGGCAGCGGCTCGGTCACGACGATGAACGAACCGACCGGTGCGAGACGCCGCCGGTACCAGCCGAACGGCCCATGCCGCGACGGTCCGGTGGCGATCAGCACCTGCTTCGCGCGCACTTCGCCGCGCGCCGAGGCGACGCGGTAGCCACCGCTGCCGTCCTTGACGATCGCGGAGACCGCGGCGTTCTCGTAGAGCTTCGCGCCGCGGCGGACCGCGGCATCGGCAAGACCGACCGTGAACTTGCCCATGTGCATCTGGCCGCCATGCCGTTGCAGCAGTCCGCCGTGAAAACTGTCCGACTGGATTTCGCTGCGAATCCGCTCACGGCCGATCAGTTCGATATCCGTATCGACTTCGCGCCGGATCAGTTCCGCGGTCTTCTCCAGATGCGCCAGGTGATGCGGCTTCGACGCCAGTTTCAGCTTGCCGGTGGCCGCATAATTGCAATCGATGTTTTCTTCGCGAATCAGACGCTCGACGGTGTCGACCGCATCCGAATACGCGCGATAACATTCGCTCGCCCGCTCCACGCCGAGTTGCGCGACCAGCGCGACGAAATCCTGCGCGACGCCGGTATTGACCTGCCCGCCGTTACGGCCGGATGCGCCGCCGCCGATGCGCCCGGCGTCGAGCACCGTCACCGATGCGCCGCGCCGCCCGAGCGCCTGGGCCGCCGACAGCCCGGTAAAGCCGCCGCCGATCACGACCACGTCGGTCTGGCCGTCGACCGGACCTTCACACGCCGAGAGTAGCGGCGGCGCGGTGTCGAGCCAATAGGAGTCGAGCTTCATCCGGTCTGTCCTTGATCAGGCAATGAGCGTGGCGGTGGATGTGCAAACAGCGCTTACAGGCCGAGTTCCGCGGCGAGATGCGGAATGTCGTTGACTTCGTAGTATTGGTAGTACGGCGTCGACGGTTCGTGGCCACGGTTGACGAAGGCCTTGTGCCTGATGCCCAGGTCGTGTGCGGTCATCAGGTCGTAGCGCAGGCTCGACGACACGTGCAGCACGTCTTCCGGATTGCAGTCGAGCTGGTCGAACATGTATTCGAAGCCTTGCATGCGCGGCTTGTACGACTGCGCCTGCTCGGCCGTGAAGACCGCGTGAAACGGTGCGCCGAGCTTGTCGACGTTGCTCTGGATCTGGTTGTTCGAGGCGTTCGACAGGATTACCAGCTTGTACTTCTTCGCCAGACGCGAGAGGCCTTCCGGCACGTCCGGATGCGGACCCCAGGTCGGCACGGCCGTGTAGATCTTCTCTGCTTCCACTTCATCGAACTCGACGTTCATACGCTTGCAGGCACGGCGCAACGCGTTGACGACCACGTCGCGATACGGCTTCCATGCGCCGAGCACTTCGTCGCGGCGATAGCCCGCGTAGAACGCGACGAGTTTCTCCAGATCGTCGGCGTTCAGTACGTGGCCGAACATTGCGCGGGTCATGTCGGCCATGCGGAACTTCGTGAGGGTGCCGTAGCAATCGAAGGTGA
Organism: Paraburkholderia sp. FW306-02-B; assembly: GCF_058782725.1. NCBI lineage: Bacteria > Pseudomonadati > Pseudomonadota > Betaproteobacteria > Burkholderiales > Burkholderiaceae > Paraburkholderia > Paraburkholderia sp. FW306-02-B. The sequence goes on along the minus strand of NZ_JBYSXZ010000002.1, from coordinate 1,769,251 downwards.
TGTATTTCGGTTCGAATTCGATCATGGTGTCAGTCCTATCGTTGAGATGAACTCGCTGCGAGTTCAGTGGCGAAAACAGGGAAAGCTCATTCCTGTGAAAGATTTAATCAGCGCAAAAACATAGATGTTCCTGATTCGAACGCCGCCGGTGACACAAAACATTCGTTTTGAGGCCGTCGCACAGCAGAGTCTGCGGCGGTCGGGCGGAAAGGCCCGTCCGTGCTGGCTTGGCGGCCCGCTCAGGGTAATCGCCAGGGCAACCGTCAGGGCCGCAGATCGATCAGCACGCTCTTGAAGCGCAGATTCGCCTCGTAGGCCTGGCGGCCGAGGTCCTTGCCGATGCCGGAGCGCTTGTAGCCGCCCGTAGGGATCATGAAGTCCGAGGTGCGGCCGTAGCGGTTGACCCACACCGTGCCGGCCTCGAGCCCTCGCACGAAGCGCAGTGCGCGGCCGAGGTCGGCTGTGTGCACGCCCGCAGCGAGGCCGTACTCGGGATGCTGGGCGAGCGCGAGCGCTTCTTCTTCGGAGTCGAAGGTTTGCAACGTCAGCACCGGGCCGAACACTTCCTCGCGCACGGCCTCGGAGTGGGCCGTGACGTTCGTGAGCAGCGTCGGCGTGTAGAACGCGCCGGCTAAGGCACCAGCGGCACCAGCGGCCCCGCCGTCGGCCCGCACGCCGCCGTAGCGCAGCGTCGCGCCCGCTTCCAGGGTGCGCCCGACAATGCCTTCGATGCGCGCCGCCTGCGGCGCGGAAATGATCGGCGAGAGCGTGGTGCCCGCCGTCCACGTCGCACCGGGCTTCAGTTCGGCGAAAATCTTGCCGATGCGCTCGGCCAGCGGGTCCGCCAGGCTTCGCTCGACCAGCAGCCGCGAGCCCGCCACGCAGACCTGTCCGGCGTTGCCGGTGATCGCGCCGGCAATGCGGCGCGCCACGTCGTCGAGCCGTGGGGCGTCGGCGAAAACGATTTGCGGACTCTTGCCGCCCAGCTCCAGCGTGACCGGCTTGGTGCCGCTGCCGGCACAGGCCGCCATGATTGCGGCGCCCGTGCGGGTGGAGCCGGTGAAGGTGACCTTGCTGATCTTCGGATGACGCACCAGCTCGTCGCCGGTCACGCGCCCGTCGCCCTGCACCACGTTGAAGATGCCGGCCGGCACGCCCGCCTTCACGGCCAGCTCGGCGAGCCGCAGAACCGAAAACGGCGTCATCTCGGACGGCTTGAGCACGACCGCGTTGCCCGCCGCCAGCGCGGGCGCGATCTTCCACGACGCCATCACGAGCGGGAAATTCCACGGCGCGATCGCGCCGATCACACCGTACGGCTCGGCGATCGTCATGCCGAGATGATCGTGGTCGGTCGCGGCCACGTCGCCGCCCAGCTTGTCGGCGAACTCCGCGTAGAAACGGATGCCCTCGGCGGTGAACGGCACGTCCCAGCCGATCGCCTGGCTGATCGGGCGGGTCGAGCCGAGCGCTTCCAGGCGGCCCAGCGCCGTCGCGTCGGCTTCGACCAGGTCGGCGAAACGGCGCAGGATTCTGGCGCGCTCGCGCGGCGCCATCCGCGCCCAGCCGCTGGTTCGGAACGCCTGCCACGCATTCTCGACCGCACGATCCACCATTTCGGCGCCGGCGAGCGGCACGGATGCGTAGATCACGCCGTCCGAGGGGCGCGCCACCTCGATGCGACGATCGCCGCTACGCGCGTCTTCGTCGACATATTGGCCGCCGATGAAATGCCCGCTGCGAATCGCGACGTCGTCCGGATTGAAACTGTCCATGAGAAAGGTTTCCTGAGTGGCTTGCCGATGGGCTCGGGCAGCGCGTCTGGACGACGCCGCCGGCATAACGAAATCGTAGGGCCGCGAGCGCGGCATATGTCGCCGACAAAAATCCCCGTTCAGCAGAACACGCCTGTTATGAACGCCTGGACCAGGCGTTTTGCATTGAACTTCGCTGCGGGGCTTGCGAACGCCCGTGATAAAAAGATCGTCCTAGTCACACTGCGCGCCGGATGACAAAGTGACGGCGTAAGTCTTCAGCCATTCAGGGAGTACGGCGTGTCCGAACCGATTACCTACAGACGCTTCACCAACGACGATATCGCCGCCGCGCACGCGCTCACGGTCGAACTGAAATGGCCGCATCGCGCGGACGACTGGAGGTTCGTCGCGCAACTCGGCATCGGTTTCGTCGCGGAAGACGCGAGCGGGGTGATCGGCACGGCGTTGTGCTGGAAGTTCGGGGCGGACCGGGCCTCGCTGGGGATGGTAATCGTGTCGCCCGCGCAGCAAGGGCGCGGCATCGGCAGGAGCTTGATGGAGCGGGTGCTGGAAGAACTCGGCAGCCGGGTCACGTTCCTCCATGCCACCGTAGCGGGCCAGCCGTTGTACGAAAAGCTCGGCTTTCGCGCGGTCGGCACGCTAGACCAGCATCAGGGCGCAGCGTTCCAGCCGCCCCTCGTTTCGCTGCCGCCGGGCGAGCGTCTGCGCCCGCTCGGTTCGAGCGACACGGCGCGGCTGGTGGAATTGGCGTCGCAGGCGAGCGGGCTGGACCGCAGCGAAGTGTTGCCCGCGTTGTTGAGCGCCGCTGACGGCATCGCGCTCGACCGCGACGGCGAACTCGTCGGCTTCGCCCTGTTTCGCCGCTTCGGCCGGGGTTTTGCGATCGGACCGGTGGTCACGCCCGCGTCGGCGGATTCGAGCCGCGCCAAGGCGCTGATCAGCCACTGGCTGGCGCTCAACGAAGGCGTGTTCGTGCGGATCGATACGCCGGGCGAGAGCGGGCTGACCGAATGGCTGGAACAACTGGGGCTGCCGCGCGTGGATACGGTCGTGAAAATGGTCCGCCATGCCGCGCCGGACGGCGTGCCCAACACAAACAGCCTCGGCAAGGACGCCGCTTATCTGCAGTTCGGCATCATCAACCAGGCGATCTGCTGATTCATCATGGCCTTCCTTTATAAAGCCGACCCGGCGCGCGGCGCGCAATGGGCCAAACTGTTCGCGCAAAAGGCGCCGGACTTGCCGTTTCATATCTGGCCCGATCTCGGCGACCCGGCCGCGATCCGCTACCTCGCCGCCTGGCAGCCGCCTGACGATCCCACCCGCACCTTCCCGAATCTCGAAGTCGTGTTTTCGGTCGGGGCCGGCATCGATCAGTTCGACTTGTCGGGCGTGCCGGCGCATGTGCCGGTCGTGAGGATGATCGAACCGGGGATTGTCGAAGGGATGGTGGAATACGTCACGCAGGCCGTGCTGACGATTCATCGCGATCTGTTCGACTACGGTCTTCAGCAACAGCAGCAGGTCTGGCGGGAACAGCCGCTGAAGCCGGCGAACGAACGCCGGATCGGCGTGCTGGGACTGGGTGTGCTCGGCACCGCGGCGCTGGAACGGCTGCGCCTGTTCGGTTTCGCGTGCGCGGGATGGAGCCGCTCGCCGCGCGAGATCGAAGGGGTCGATTGCTATGCGGGCGAAAGCGCGCTCGACGATTTTCTCGCCCGCACCGATATTCTGATCTGCCTGCTGCCGCTGACGCCCGCCACACGCGGCCTGCTCGACGCAGCGTTATTCGCGAAGCTGCCGCGCGGTGCGTCGCTGATCCAAACGGGACGCGGACCGCATCTGAATCAGCAGGACCTGCTCGCGGCGCTGGACAACGGCCAGCTGCACAACGCGATTCTCGACGTTACCGACCCCGAGCCCTTGCCCGCCGGTCATCCGCTGTGGGTGCATCCGCGCGTGCGGATCACGCCGCATATCGCCAGCGCGACGCGGCCCGAAACCGCCGTCGACGTGGTGCTCGATAATCTGCGCCGGCATCGCGAAGGCCTGCCGATGGTCGGTCAGGTCGACCGGACCCAGGGATATTGAAGCCACCTTGAGCACGGCATGGCCGGGCCGGGTCCGCTTTTCAGTGTCCGCAGCAGAAAATGCTAAGCACGTGCAGCAAAACGCGTCGCGCGCGCTTTTCAGGCAATTGTTTAGCTGAGCGGGCAATCGTCGCAGGTCAGTAGTATGGAACGGTCAACAGCCCTCTTCCGCGACGAGAAACCACCATGCCGATTCATTCGCTTATCGAAGCCGACCGCAAGCATCTGATTCACCCGGTCATCAACTACCGCGCGCACGAAGCCCGTGGCGTCACTGTCCTCGAATCCGCCAGCGGCGCGTTTCTGCGCGACGCGGCAGGTAACGAACTGCTCGACGCCTTCTCCGGCCTGTGGTGCGTGAACGTGGGCTACGGCCAGCAGAGCATCGTCGAGGCCGCCACCGAGCAGATGAAGAAACTGCCCTACGCGACCGGCTATTTTCACTTCGGCTCGGCGCCGGCGATCGAACTGGCGGAGAAGCTGGTCGAGGTGTCGCCCGCTTCGCTGCAGCACGTGTACTTCACGCTCGGCGGCTCGGACGCAGTCGACTCCGCGATTCGTTTCATCACGCATTACTTCAACGCGACGGGGCGGCCGTCGAAGAAACACATCATCGCGTTGCAGCGCGGCTACCACGGTTCATCGTCGATGGGCGCAGGGCTTACCGCATTGCCGGCGTTCCATCGGAACTTCGATCTGCCGTTGCCGACCCAGCATCATCTGCCGTCGCCGTACGCGTACCGCAATCGTTTCGCCGACGACGCCGCGTTGATCGCCGCCTCGGTCGCCGCCCTCGAAGCGAAGGTGGCGGAGCTCGGCGCGGACAATGTCGCGGCCTTCTTCTGCGAACCGATTCAGGGCTCGGGTGGCGTGATCGTGCCGCCGGTCGGCTGGCTGAAAGCGATGCGTGAAGCCTGCCGCAAGCTCGGCATTCTGTTCGTCGCCGACGAGGTCATCACCGGCTTCGGCCGCACCGGTCCGCTGTTTGCGTGCCAGGCCGAAAACGTCGAACCGGATCTGATGACCGTGGCGAAAGGATTGACCGCCGGCTATGCGCCGATGGGCGCGGTGCTGATGTCCGACGAAATCTACCAGGGCATCGCCGACGGCGACGCCGAGGCGATCGTCGGTCATGGCCACACGTACTCGGCGCATCCGGTCAGCGCGGCAATCGGCCTCGAAGTGATGCGGCTGTATCACGAAGGTGGCCTGCTCGCCAACGGCGTGGCGCGCGCCCCGCGTTTCGCCCGGGGCCTGGACGCGCTGCTCGCGCATCCGCTGGTCGGCGACTCGCGCCACCGCGGCCTGCTCGGCGCGCTCGAACTCGTCGCGGATAAAGACAGCAAAGCGGGCTTCGATCCGTCGTTGAAACTGTCCGATCGGATCGCCGCCGCCGCGTATGAAAACCGCCTGATCTTCCGCGCGTTTGGCGACAATATTCTCGGCTTTGCACCGGCGCTGTCGTACACCGAGGCGGAGTTCGATCTGATGTTCGAGAGACTCGAAAAGACCCTCGACGACGTTCTCGCGCAAGCCGATGTCCGGGCCGCGCTTAAGGACAAAAGCCATGTCGCTGCGTGCTAGAGTAGAGGATTCTTAGAGACCCATTCATCCATCGCCGGAGCGATAACGTTACGATGAGCAGCGACTGCAAGCTGGACCGGATTGACCTGCGCATACTTTCACAGTTGCAGAAGAAAGGCCGCATAACGAACGTCGAGCTTGCCGACGCGGTCGGCCTTTCGCCCAGTCCTTGCCTGATCCGCGTCAAGCGTCTGGAGAAAGCCGGCTACATCATCGGCTACGGTGCGCAGATCCAGCTCGAAAAGCTCGGCGACGTGCAGATCGTGTTTACCGAAGTCACGCTCGCCGATCATCGGCGGGAAGATTTCATCAAGTTCGTGAATGCGATCAAAGACGTCGACGAGATCGTCGAGTGCCATCTGGCGAGCGGCGGCTACGACTACCTGCTGAAGTTCGTCACGCGCAGCGTGAGCCACTATCAGAGCATCGTTGAAGGCTTGCTGGAGCGCGATATCGGCATCGAGAAATACTTCAGCTACGTGATCATCAAATCGCCGTTCGTGAAGAGCCACTACCCGCTCGAAACGCTGTTCTCGCAGAACCACAACTAGTACCCGCCCCGCCACACGATAGCCGGCACCCGTTATGGATAATCGCTGAACCGGGATGCCGGTGCGCTTTCCGTTGTCGCCGGCGTATAACCCGGCACGCTCGCGCGAAACTGATTGAGCAAACCGTTATCGACCTGCGAAAAGCCTTTGAGCTGGAGTTGCATCAACACACGCGTGCCGGTGCTGGGCGACGTGGTCGAACTGGTGGCGTTGGTGTACTTCTCGAACGCGACGCCGAGCGACCAGCAATCCGCGTCGTATTGAAGTCCCAGCAAACCTGCGATCAGCCGATGGGCGCTCATGTCGTAATTGACACGCGCGACACTGACCACGTTGTGCGATAGCGGCCATTGTTCGGACACGATGAACTGATTGACCGGTTGATAGTCGAGCGTGCTGTTGGCGCGCGTGTAGCGATACGCGACATTCAACACCTGCCGTGCGGCCGGCGACCAGCCAAAGCCGGCTTCCGCATGCGTGAGGTAGTGGTTAGCCTGACTGTACTCCACCGCCTGTTCCGCTGAAAAACCCTGGCCCAGCTTGTACGACGCGCCGCCGATCACACTCGTGCGCGCAACGGTGCCAATTGCGTCGTCTGTGTTGAGGGTCACGCGCGGCGTGCGAAAGTCGTACTGCTCCGCAAGGACGAAACGGGCCCGTTCGTCGCCGCTCGAAGGATCGATGAAACGCGAAGTCAGTGCAGCCGTGACGCGGTTGGCATCGGACACCCGGTCGTTGCCAACGAAGCTATTGGGCATGAACAGTTCCGCCAGCCCGAAATCGGCCGTCGCCGTATCGAACAACGGCGCGAACGACTGGTTGCGGTAAGGCGTGTACACATAGAACAGCCGCGGTTCGAGCGTCTGGATGGTCGACTGCCCGAAGATCCGCACGCTTCGTTCGAAACGCATGCCCGAATCGAGGCTGAATGTCGGCACGTTGACGTCGAACGTCTTCGGCTGCCCGGCAGGCGCATCCGATCCGATCGACGTCAGGTCATACGCGGCGAAATGCCATGCGAGCTTCGGCGTGATGAACCAGCCCGGACGCTCGATCGGATAGCTGACGTAAGGGTTGAAAACGAAACGGCTGCCTTGCGTCGCATCGGCCGACGAGATCGTGAAGCGCGTCGCATCCGCCTCGGCGCCAAAGTCGAAACCCCCTACGTTGTAGCGCGCATAACGGACATTGACCTGCGGTTCGCGGTTATAGGTCGAGTCGCTTGTAAAAGCTTGCCAACGTTGCTCGCGAGCCAGCACGCTCCACGGCCCGTTTGAGTAAGTCAGACCCGCTTCCTGCTGATACAGCGTGGTGGAACCCGTCGGGAACGCGACACCCGACGCGAGATCGGTCACCACCGTCGAGTCCGAGACCCGGTTGTAGTTGACGTAGGCGCCAAAGCCCGAGCCGAGGTTCCAGTTCTGATTCAGCGCAATCGAGTAACGGTCGGTTCTGGTGATCGCATCGTGCGGCAGCCATGCGACCGAGATCGACCCCGAATCGTTCGGCTGCAGATAGCGGTAGTCCGCCGTCAACATCTCGCCTCTTTTCGACATGCTGCGAGGCGTCAAGGTTAAATCGTAGTTCGGTGCGAGGTTGAAGTAGTACGGCAGCGCGACGTCGACGCCGTTGGTCGAACTGATCGAGAACGTCGGCGGCAGGAAGCCGCTGCGCCGCGCACCGGACAATGGAAACGACAGCCACGGACTCGCCAGCAGCGGCACACCTTGGAAAAACAGCACGCTATTGTGCGCGATCCCCTCGTCGTTGCCGCTATCGATGTCGAATTCGGACGCCTTCAGATACCACGCGGGATCCGACTCGCATTGGCAGGTGCTATACGTACCGTGATGAACGACAGTGCGCTCGTTGTCGACCAGATCCACGCGTTGAGCGCTACCCCACCCTCCGGTCAGATGAAACCGGTACTTGGGCACGCTGATGTAGCCTTCGTTCGCTTCGACGTAAAAATGCGCGTCGGGTCCATCGAACACATTGCCATTGTCGACCAACCGCACCTGCCCATAAGCGTCGGCCTTATCGCCGTCGACGTCGTAGTGCAGCGCATCGCCCTTGACGATCGACGCGTACCGCCGCAGTTGCGCGTGACCCTTCAGCGAAACGTCCGTGCCGGTCGTGGTGGTCACCGAATCGGCCACGACCGAAGTAGCGGGCTTGTCGCCCGCCCGTAAGGGTTGCTCGGTCAGTTGCGGCTCGAACCGCAGGCTCCAGACGCCGTCGAGCGGTTCCGGGATCGCAGACGCGCCAACCAGTTGCGCATATCCGGCAAGCGGCACGCATCCAGCCGTACCCAGCATGAACGAAATGAGAGGCCTTAAGCGTAGGCGTCGAAATACACCGCGTAGTATCAAAACAGATAAGTTTCGGAAAGGATGGCAGACGCATCAAGGCGAACGGAAGCCCTGACGTGCGTCAGGATGAACAGCGGCGAGTGCGCGCCAAGCTATTGGAGCGTGACGTCGTTAGAGCGGGAATCCGCCACCCCTGCCGCGCCCGCTGCGCCACCCAGCGCCTGCAGCAGATACGGAATCTGGTCTGCGGGCAAAGAAAACGATAGCCCCGCGCTAGCGGATAGACGGAACCGGATCACCACCATTTCCATGCCGTTCAGTCTGCCGACTTCCCAACCCTGGCAGTGCAGCGCGAAGCCCATCTCCTGATTGTTATGAATCACGCGGTCGGCGTGCTCGATTGCGTTGGGGAGCGCGACCAGCAGGTCATTGAGCACCGAACGGTGGAGTGCCGCCGTGGGTTGATTGCCGTGTATCAGCAGATATTGACCATCCGCTGTCAACTGCATATTGGTGATCGAATTCAGCATGAAGGTCGACGGATCAGGCACGGCGTGCGCCCTCCTGCGTGCGCGCGGAACGGTCCACTGCCCGGCCTTGCGCTGCGCTCACCGTGTTGCCGGACGCGTCGCGCAGCGTGCGCATCGACGCCATCGCCAGACGTGCTGAAAAGATCGGCGACGAGCTGACGCGTAAGACAGCCGCAAGAATCGCCGGTGAAAGAAATTCGATCATGATCAATTCTCCAAATGGTGCTACGCAGGTAGCGGAAGCCGACCATTTGACGATACCAGCGCAAGCACGGCTTCAGGTTACGCGTGCCCTACGCTTCCTTCGGATCTGTAACGCATTATTTCGACGCTCGCACTGTAATCCGCACCGGCCCGAGCAGCCGGCGCGACGCACACGTTAGCAACCCTAATGGGCGGAAAGTTTTCGGTAACAGATAGCACGGAAGCGCGATCCTATACTTCGCGCTTTCCAGAGCCATGGAACATCGCTTCGAATGCATCGCTCGCGCTCGAGCGTTCTCGTTTGCGCTTCGCGCGCTGCATCAGGACAGAACCCCAAGATGAATCTTCAAGCTTTAACGAGCCGTATCGCGGGCGCGCTCTCGCTCGCCGGCATCACGCTGACAGCCGGGTCGGCCCACGCGGCAGAGCCGTTCGTCGTGCAAGATATCCGGATCGAGGGACTCAAACGCATCGAACCCGGCACCCTGTTTGCCTATCTTCCTATCAAGCAAGGCGGCATGTTTAGCGACGACAAGGCTTCGGAAGCCATTCGCGCACTCTATGCCACCGGTTTCTTCAACGAAGTGCGCATTTCGACTGAAGGCCATACCGTCATCGTTCAGGTTCAGGAACGACCGGCGGTCGGCACGATCGACTTTGCCGGCATTCACGAATTCGACAAGGAAAATCTGACCAAGGCGCTCAGTTCGGTCGGGCTGTCGCGAGGCCGTTACTACGACCGGGCGCTGGTCGACAAAGCCGAGCAGGAGTTGAAGCGCCAGTACCTGACGCGTGGCTACTACGCCGCTGAAGTCACCACCACGATCACGCCGATCGACCGCAACCGGGTGGCGGTGCTGTTCTCCGTCGCGGAAGGCCCGAGCGCGAAGATCCGCCAGATCAACTTCATCGGCAACAGCGCATTCAGCACGGACACGTTACGCGACGAAATGCAGATGTCCACGCCGAACTGGTTCTCGTGGTACACGAAGAACGACCTGTACGCGAAAGACAAGCTGACCGGAGACCTGGAGCACATTCGCTCGTACTACCTGAACCGCGGCTATCTGGAGTTCAACTTCGAGTCGACCCAGGTATCGCTTACGCCGGACAGGAAGGAAATGTACCTGACGGTCACGCTGCATGAAGGCGAACCGTACACGATTTCGAGCATCAAGCTCGCAGGCAACCTGCTCGATCGCGAGCCCGAGCTGACCAAGCTTATCACGATCAAACCGGGCGAGCGCTTCTCCGCCGAAAAACTTCAGGCCGCCACCAAGGCCGTCGTCGACAAGCTCGGCGAGTACGGCTATGCGTTCGCCACCGTCAATGCGCAGCCGCAGATCGATCAGGAACATCATAAGGTCGACCTGACGCTGCAAGTGGACCCGAGCCGCCGTGTGTACGTGCGTCACATCAACGTGGTCGGCAACACGCGCACGCGCGATGAAGTGGTGCGCCGCGAAATGCGCCAGCTTGAAAGCTCATGGTTCGATTCGAACCGCCTTGCGCTGTCGAAAGACCGGGTCAACCGTCTCGGCTACTTCACCGATGTCGACGTCACCACGGTCCCGGTAGAAGGTTCGCCCGATCAGGTCGATGTGGACGTCAAGGTGAGCGAAAAGCCGACCGGCGCGATTACGCTGGGCGCGGGCTACTCGTCGACGGACAAGGTGGTGTTGTCGGCCGGTATCTCGCAGGACAACGTGTTCGGCTCGGGCACCAGCCTCGCCTTGAACGTGAACACCGCGAAGACCTACCGCACGCTGACTGTTACGCAAACCGATCCGTACTTCACGGTGGACGGCATCAAGCGGATCACCGACGTCTACTACCGCACGACCTACCCGCTCTATAACTACACCGATACGAGTTTCCGGATCCTGACCATCGGCGCCGACCTGAAATTCGGCATTCCGTTTTCCGAAGCCGACACCGTCTATTTCGGCCTCGGTATCGAACAGAACCGGCTGACGACGGATTCCTTGACACCTCAGAGCTACAAGGACTACGTGGCGGAATTCGGCCATGTGGTGAACAACGTGCCCATTACGACGGGCTGGGCCCTGGACAATCGCGACAGCGCATTGGTGCCCAGCCGGGGCTATTTCCTGCAAGGCAATGGCGAAGTCGGCACCCCGGCTGGCGGCACCGAGTACTACAAGGCGGACGTTCAGGCGCAGTATTACTATTCATTCGCGCGCGGCTTCATTCTCGGCCTGAATCTTCAAGGCGGCTACGGCAACGGCTTCGCGGGAAAGGCGTATCCGATCTTCAAGAATTACTATGCGGGTGGCATCGGCTCGGTACGCGGCTACGATTCGGGTTCACTCGGTCCTACCGACAAGACGACTGGCGACCCGATCGGCGGCTCGCGGATGGTCGTGGCCAATGTCGAGATGACGTTCCCGCTGCCGGGCAGCGGCTGGGACCGGACGCTGCGCGTGTTCACCTTCATGGATGCGGGCAACGTCTGGGGCGACGAAGGCAACAGCACGGGCGCCAACGGCTTGCGGTACAGTTACGGCGCGGGTCTCGAGTGGATCTCGCCGATCGGCCCGCTCAAGCTGTCTCTTGGCTTCCCGCTGATCAAGCATGCCACCGACAAGTACCAGAAATTCCAGTTTCAGATCGGCACATCGTTCTGATCGTGAATGCCCGCGGTCTTTGCATGAAGACCGCGGGCATGACACGCACCAACGCACCAACGCGCCATCCGGTCGCGTGGTCAGGCGCTCGCCAGGTCTGAATCGATTCGCAACCCGTTCAAAGCTCAGCATCTTCGCCCTCCTGCTCCGATTTCACAAAGTCTCCTCAATTTCGCCATTGTTGCTCCGACATTGATACCTATCATTCGCTCATCATCAGAGCGACTGCGTACGGTCCGCTTTCTGAGTTCGATATGTCGTTCCAAAGCAGCGGATGGTTGAAATGGCTGAACGTGAACATCGCACAGACTGCAACCGTCGATTCCGGTTGGGAGGTCACGCGGATTTATGACTATCAGCCTTCTTGTAGTCGAACCGGACCCATCAATCCGGGATCAGTTGCGCTTTCACCTTCATAAGAACCAGATCGCGCTCTCGGTACTGTATAGCGCGGCTCAGCTTGTCAGCCGGGTGGAACTGGAGTGTCCGTCAGCGATTCTGTTGCGCGCCGAGCAGCCGATGATCGAGGCGCGCGAGGCGCTCCGGCAACTACGGTTAGCGGGCTACGACATGCCCATATTCGTGCAAAGCACCTCCGGCGAGATCGTCGATAAAATCGTCGCTTTCGAATTGGGTGCGGACGACTATATCGTCGATCCCGTCGATCCGTACGAATTGACCGCCAGGATCAAGCGCGCAGTGCAACGCTGCAACCGGACGCTTTGCGACGCGCCGGAAATTCGTGAGAAGGTTTCGTTCGGCAGTTACCAGATAGACTTCGCCACGCGCCGGCTGCTCAGGAACGGCTGCGAAATCTCGCTGCGATCCGGCGAGTTTGCCTTACTCAAGCTGTTCGCAAGCAACCCGATGCGAGTATTGACGCGCTCGATGGTCAACAGCCAGCTAGGAAGGGCTGAGAGCCAGAAGGCCAGTCTGGATGTTGCGGTCTGCCGCTTGCGCGGCGTGATAGAGGCAGATCCGTCCGCCCCCAGGTTCATTCAAACCTTGCGCGGACGAGGCTATATGTTCGTACCATCGCCGGAGTCGCCACCCTCGCATGGTGCGCGCGAAAGTGCGGGTTTTGCCGGGCACAGGGAGTTTGGCGAACGAGGCACTGGGGCCGTATGACGACCGGGTCGATATGAACAGCGATCGATTTGCAACGCGCGTCGTGGAAAAGGCGTGACGCTCACGCTGCACGATGGAAGATACTGAAAGTTTCCCGCGAGCGGGATCGCACGGCACTTTGCGTGCTTGCCGCCATGCAGCGCTATTTGCGACCTTCCGCCACCGCTAGCTGCATCATGGGCAACGTCATTGCGGCGTCGATCACATCGATAATGTCGATATCGCCGAAATAATCGGCATACAGGTCACCGGTCGCTGCCAGCAGGCCACCGAATCCGTAGTGGAAATCCGCCGGAACAATTGGCCTGAACCCCGAGGCATAGTGGGCCCATGACGCGCACCCGCCCAGATCATCCGCGACGCCCGCGGGAGCGCTGCCGTTGCCGCGGGCGAAAGCATTGATGCTCTCCAGGCGCAAACCATGGCGGATCGAAGGGCAGCAGATCGTTGCCACGGCCAGGACGAGTATAAGGATGCGCATAAAAGAAACACCGAAAGAAACACCGAAAGTTAAGCCTGGAAGTCAGACAGCCATAGGACACCGAAGTTTTTTGGTTAAATTACCATCCCTTTCCGCTGGACTGAAATACCCGCGACAGCGAGATTCAACAACGCTCAGGCGCGCCGCAGACGCACGCGGCCCGCAGGCGTAGCGGGGTCGTCCGTCAGAGTGTGGCGCAGACCGTTGCGATGCATCCGCACGCGCTCCCTGATCTCGGCCTCGGTCGCGGCGCCCCGCACGGCAATGCAAGAGTACTCACCGTTGCGGTCGATCCACTCGACGATCCGGCAGCACTCGCCCCACGGTTGCATGAGCGGCGCGGAAACGCGGCAGCCGCGTATCTTCACGACGTCCGTAACCCGCGCTGCGCTAACACCGCTTTCCGCCTTGCCGCGGGCTCCGGCAGCGGTGACTGTCTTTCGGCCGGGCCGGAAACCGCGCGACACGGCACGGTTCACAGGTGAGGAAACTTGCATGAGATTGCTCCACTGACGGAACTGACCACCGGATATGGCCTCTTGGTCAGGCCACCGTAAAAGTGCCACACCATCTTATCCAGACAACGCGCAGACACAACGAAGAAAGGATGGAGAAGTTGTGGAGATTCGTCGGCAACGGTGGATCGACGTCGCATTCATCTAGAATTCAGCCATGCAAAGTGAAACGATCCGTACTCGCCCGAGCCGCCCTTTCGGGGTCTTTCTCTCCCACGCGCGGCAGCGGCGAATGAAGATGCGCTTTGGCATTACCTGGAAAATGTTCCTCGCGGTATTAGTCGCTTGCCTGGCGATTTCTTTAACGATGGGCTACGCCGTGCGCGTAAGCTTCGAAAACGGTTTCCTGCATTACGTTCGGGAGCGCAACGCGGGGCGCATCAAAGCCGTCATGGCGAAGGTGACGAGTGAATACGCCGCTCGCGGTAACTGGAATTTCCTGCGCGAGCATCCCGACGCATGGCTCGCGCTGCTGGACGGCGCCGCACACGACGCGCTGCGCGAAGAGCTTGCCACCGCGCAACTGGGCAAGCCGCCGGCCTGGCGAAGCTTTCCCGGGAGCGGCAGCGTTCAGCAACTGCTCGGACCGCTCTCGGGTCCGTCTGAAGGACCGCACTGGGGCATGCGCCTGCCGCCGGCGCCGCCGTCCAATCCCGGCATCACGATGGAGCGTGACCGTGTATCGGCAAGCGGTGTCGTGGGCGGCGACAGCAGCTATGACCGGCCGCTCCCTTCAGCCCCTTCGTCCCCGTCGCATGACGGCATGCTCCGTAACACGTCACCCGAGGGTCCGCCCGTCACACTCTACGACGCCAGCCACGAACTCGTGGCGAGCAACGGCCAGCCTCCGCCACCCGGCAGCACGATGAGACCCGTTGTCTACAACGGCAAGGTAGTGGGCTGGCTCGCCGTGACCGGGCCCGATACCCTTTCGGACGCCGCCGACATCGCCTTCCAGGCGCAGCAGCAGCGCGCGACCCTGGAAATCGCGGGCGTTGCTGTCGTGCTCGCGGCGCTAGTCGCACTGGTACTTGCGCGCATCGTTCTCGCCCCGGTCAGACGTTTGATGAATGCGACCCATCGCCTTGCCGGTGGCGACTACACCGCACGGGTGCCGGCCGGCAGACGCGACGAGCTTGGCCGGCTTGCGTGCGACTTCAACGTATTGGCCGATTCGCTGCATAAAGCCGAGCGTTCCCGGCGCGATTTCATCGCGGATATTTCACACGAGTTGCGCACGCCGCTCGCCGTGCTCCGCGGCGAACTGGAAGCCATAGAAGACGGTGTGCATGTGTTCGATCACGATTCGCTCATTTCACTGCAAACCGAAGTGAACATGCTCAACAAGCTCATAGAGGATTTATACGAGCTTTCTCTGAGCGACGTCGGCGCACTCAGTTATCGCAAAACGCCAACCCATGTCGGGCAACTGGCGCGGGCTTCGATCGAGGCCATGCGGGAGTCGTTCAAGGCGAAACGAATTGAACTCGACCTGACCTGCATGCCGGCAATCGCCAACACAACTTTCGCGGTCGATCCCGCGCGTTTCGTACAACTGCTGAAAAATCTGCTGCAAAATTCGTTGCGTTATACCGATCCGGACGGCCAGGTGCGGGTGTCGCTTTCGCAGAGCGCCAGCGGCTGGCAACTTGACGTGCAGGACTCGCTGCCCGGTGTGCCCGAGGCCGCGCTCGGGCATCTGTTCGACCGCTTCTATCGCGTGGACGAATCACGCAGCCGTCAGAACGGCGGCGCGGGCCTGGGCCTCTCGCTGTGCCACGCTATTGTGACGGCGCATGGCGGCACGATCGACGCCAAGGCCTCGCCGCTAGGCGGCGTCTGGATCACTGCCCGCTTTCCGCCGGAAGGAGACTGACATCATGACCGAAGGGCGCCCTTCGCACATCCTGATCGTCGAGGATGAACCCAAGCTCGCCGCCGTGCTCGAAGATTATTTGCACCTCGAGGGTTTCATCACCACGATCCTCGACGACGGCCATCACGTAATGCCGTTCATTCGCTCAACGCCGCCGGCGCTGATGCTGCTCGACCTCATGCTGCCCGGGCGCAGCGGCATGGATATCTGCCGCGAGCTACGGCAATTTTCGGCATTGCCCGTCATTATCCTGACCGCGCGTATCGACGAAATCGACCGCCTGCTGGGTCTCGAGATCGGTGCCGACGACTACGTCTGCAAACCGTTCAGTCCGCGCGAAGTGGTCGCGCGCGTCAAGGCGATCCTGCGCCGTGCCATGCCTGCCGCCGCCGCTGCGGACGGTTTGCCGCAGGCGCCACGCGGTCTCGAAGTCGACGAGCAGTTTCATCTTGCTTTACTCGACGGCAAGGAGCTCAAGCTCACGCCGCTTGAATTGCGGCTCCTCGCGCTACTGATGAAATCGCCGGGACGCATTTTTTCTCGCGACTACCTGCTGACCCACCTCTACGCGGATCACCGGGTGGTCACCGACCGCACCGTCGACAGCCATATCAAGAACCTGCGCCGCAAGCTGCAGGGAGCACGGCCGGACAGCGAGCCGATCGCGTCCGTGTACGGCGTGGGTTACCGTCTGGAAATCTGATCGATACGAGCGGATGACTCAATGCCGTCCTCATCCGGCGCGAGCCATGTTCGAATTCAGCTCGCCTGGCCCGCCGCCGTTGCTGGCTCAGGCGGCGGGCTCCATTGCGCGAATTCCTCGCTCAGAAAGTCGACGCACACCCGCACCTTTGCCGATTGCGCGAGCCGCGCCGGATACACCGCCCACAGGTTCGCGGGTTGGCTGACATCAGGAAGTATCTGCTGCAACTGGCCGCTTTCGAGCAGCGGCCGCACGTCCCACATCGAGCGCAGCACGATTCCGCGACCGGCCAACGCCCATTGCACGGCCACTTCGCCGTGATTGGTGGACAACGGCCCGGTGACCTTGATCGACACCGTTTCGCCGCGCGTTGTTAAACGCCAGAGACCGAATGGATGATCGCGCTCCTTGATCGCGAGACACGCATGCGACGACAGATCGGCGAGTTGCCGCGGCGTGCCGTGCCGCGCGAGGTACTCGGGCGACGCGCACAATACCCGATGATTCGACGCGAGCCGCTTCGCGATCAGATGCGCGGCAATTTCGTCGCCGATCCGGATATCGAGGTCGAAGCCCTCGGCGCCCACGTCGACGAGGCGGTCGAACAGATCGAGCCGCACGCTCAGCTGCGGAAACCGGTCCGAGAAACGGGCGAGCGCGGGCGCCACGTAACGGCGGCCAAAGCCGAAGCTGCTGGAGATGCGCAACTTGCCGCCCGGGATGCGGCGGGTGGTGGAGACGTCTTCAACGAGCTGCTCGACGTCGTCGAGAATTTTTTCGGCCCATGTGTAGACCCGCTCACCCGCTTCCGTGATCGCGACTCGCCGCGTGGAACGGTGCAACAGTTTCGTGCCGAGCGTAGTCTCGAGCACATTGATTCTTTTGCTGACGTACGCCGCCGAGACCGACAAAGCCTCGGCCGCCGCGCTGAAACTCGATTTGCGCGCCACTTCGCAAAACACGCGCAAATCGCCGAGATCGGGTGATGGGACGGTGTTCATAGGTCGTTTACTTGCACATGAGTTTGTACACGAATCGTGCACAGTGGCTTAACTAAAGCGACCATTCTAAGCTTAATTGACTGGAATAAAATAACCGCTGTCGAAACCTCGAAAGCCCCGTTGGAGGAGCAGGAACATGTCGAAGAAATATCGGATCGCAGTCATCCCCGGCGACGGCATCGGTGTCGAAGTGATGCCGGAAGCCGTCCGCGTGCTGGATATCGTCGGCAAGCGCTTTGGCATCGAACTGGAATACCAGCACGTCGAATGGGCGAGCTGCGCGTACTACGCGCAGCACGGCAAGATGATGCCGGACGACTGGAAAGCCCAACTGCAATCCGCCGACGCGATTCTGTTCGGCGCGGTCGGCTGGCCCGACACGGTGCCCGACCACATCTCGCTGTGGGGCTCGCTGCTGAAGTTCCGGCGCGAATTCGATCAGTACATCAACCTGCGCCCTGCCCGTCTGTTTGCCGGCGTGCCTTCGCCGCTCGCGGGGCGCAAGGCCGGCGACATCGATTTCTGGATCGTGCGCGAGAACACCGAGGGCGAGTATTCGTCGGTGGGCGGTGTGATGTTCGAAGGCACGGAGCGCGAATTCGTGTTGCAGGAGTCCGTGTTCACGCGGCACGGCAGCGAGCGCGTGCTGAAGTTCGCGTTCGATCTCGCGCAACGGCGCGAGCGCAAGAAGATCACTGTCGCGACGAAGAGCAACGGCATCGCGATCAGCATGCCGTGGTGGGACAAATGCGCGGCCGGCATCGCGGCGCAGTACCCGGATGTGACGTGGGACAAGCAGCACATCGACATTCTCTGCGCGCGTTTCGTGCTGAACCCGGACCGCTTCGACGTGGTCGTGGCGACCAATCTGTTCGGCGACATCCTGTCCGATCTCGGTCCGGCCTGCACCGGCACGATCGGCCTCGCGCCCTCGGGCAACCTGAATCCCGATCGCAAGTTTCCTTCGCTGTTCGAACCGGTGCACGGCTCGGCGCCCGACATCGCCGGCAAGAACATCGCCAATCCGATCGCGATGATCTGGTCGGCCGCGATGATGCTCGACTTCCTCGGCAATCACGAAGGCCGCGAACGCGAGGCGCACGACGCGATTCTGGCGGCGATCGAAGCAACGCTGATCGAAGGTCCGCATACCGGCGATCTCGGCGGCAAGGCGAGCACGACCGAGGTCGGCCAGGCGATCGCGGCGAAACTGGCTTAAGCGACGTTGAGCAAAGGAGAATCAAGGGGAACCGTATGGCACGTACTTTTGAACTGAGCGAGCTGATTCGCTCCGACAATTTCATCGACGGACACTGGATGCCGGCGCAAGAAGGCGCACGCTTTGCCGTCACCGATCCGGCCACCGGCAAAACGATCGCCCAGGTCGCCGACAGCAGTCCGGCCGACGCACGCGCCGCCACCGACGCCGCCGCCCGCGCGCTGCCGGCGTGGCGCGCATGGCTGCCGAAACAACGCGCGGCGGTGCTGCACCGCTGGCATGCGCTGATCGTCGCGAATCAGGACGCGCTCGGCGCGCTGATCTCGCTCGAACAGGGCAAGCCGCTTGCCGAAGGCAAAGGCGAAGTGGCGTACGGCGCATCGTACGTCGCCTGGTTCGCTGACGAGGCCACCCGCATCTACGGCGATCTGATTCCGCAGCAGCAGCGCGGCAAGCGCATGACGGCCGTGAAGGAGCCGATCGGCATCGTCGCGGCGATCACGCCGTGGAACTTTCCGCTCGCGATGATCGCGCGCAAGATCGCCCCGGCGCTCGCCGCCGGTTGCACGGTGATCGCCAAACCCGCCGAAGACACGCCGCTCACCGCCTCGGCGCTGGTCCTGCTCGCGCACGAAGCCGGCGTGCCGGCGGGCGTATTGAACCTGATCACGGCGTCGCGCGATCACGCGGTTGCGACCGTCGCGGACTGGCTGCATGACGCGCGCGTGCGCAAGATCACCTTCACAGGCTCGACGCCGGTCGGCAAATATCTCGCACGCGAATCGGCGGAAACGCTCAAGAAACTGTCGCTGGAACTGGGCGGCAACGCGCCCTTCATCGTGTTCGACGACGCGGACCTCGACGCTGCCGTCACCGGCCTGCTTGCCGCCAAGTTTCGCAATGGCGGCCAGACCTGCGTGTGTCCGAATCGCGTGTATGTGCAGGCGGGTGTGTACGAGCGTTTTGCTGGCATGCTGGCCGAGCGTGTCGGCTCGTTGAAGGTCGCGCCCGCCACCGATCCCGCCGCGCAGATCGGCCCGATGATCAACCCACGTGCGCTCGACAAGATCGCCCGCCACGTCGACGACGCCGTGTCGCACGGCGCGCGCGTGCTGACCGGCGGCAAGCGCCTGCCCGAACTGGGCGCGCACTATTACGCGCCCACCGTGCTCGCCGACGCCACCGCGGACATGCAGTTGAATAGCGAAGAAACCTTCGGTCCGATCGTGCCGCTGTTCCGTTTCGACGACGAAGCCGAAGCCGTCCAGGCCGCCAACGACACGCCGTTCGGCCTCGCTGCGTATTTCTACAGCGAAAGCGTGAAGCGCATCGACCGCGTGTCGCGCGCACTCGAGGCCGGCATCGTCGGTATCAATGAAGGCGCGGTCGCGAGCGAGGCCGCGCCGTTCGGCGGCGTGAAGGAATCGGGCTACGGACGCGAAGGCTCGAAGTACGGTCTGGACGACTATCTGTCGATCAAATACCTCTGCCAGGGCAATCTCGAATGAGCACCGAAATGAGCACCGAGGCCTATCCCATCGAAGTCGAATTCCCCGACATTTCGGCGCATGAACACTCGCCGTCCGGCATTGCCTACGTCCATACGTTCGACTCGGGCGCGCCGGGAGCGCACGTGATGATCAACGCGCTGACGCACGGCAACGAAGTGTGCGGCGCGATCGTCGTGGACGCATTGCTGCGCCGTGGTTTGAGGCCGCGGCGCGGACGCCTGACGCTGGCCTTTGCGAACGTCGCCGCGTATCGCAGCTTCGATCCCGCGAAGCCCGACGCGGCCCGTTTCGTCGACCAGGACTTCAATCGCGTGTGGACCGCCGCGGTGCTCGACGATACGTCGCGCACGTCCAGCGAACTGGCCCGCGCGCGAGAAATGCGGCCGGTGATCGACAGCGTCGACGCCCTGCTCGATCTTCATTCGATGCACGAGAAAAGCGCGCCGCTGATCGTCTCGGGACCGTTGCAGAAAGGAATCGACCTTGCGGTAAGGCTCGGCACACCGGCCACCGTGATCTGCGACGAGGGTCATCCGGAAGGCCGGCGGATGCGCGATTACGAAGGGTTCGGTGAGCCGGACAGCTCGAAAAACGCGCTGCTGATCGAGTGCGGCCAGCATTGGGAACAGAGCGCGGTTGCGGTCGCGCGCGATACGACCGCGCGTTTTCTGCTGCTGGCGGGCGTGGTCGACGAGGCGGATCTGCCGGCCGGATGGATTGCACCGCTGCCGTCCGGTCAACACATCGTACGCGTGACGCAACCGGTGGTGGCCGAGAGCATGGATTTTCGTTTTGCGGCGCCCTACACCGGGCTGGAAATTTTTCCGCAAGCCGGCGCCGTGATCGGCTGGTCGAACGGCGCGCCCGTGCTCACGCCATACGACAACTGCATGCTTGTGATGCCGTCGCTGCGGCAACTGCGTCCGGGCGTCACCGTCGTGCGGCTAGGCAAGGTCGAACAAACCATCGCAAACAGCCGGTGAGCTGACTCCCGCACATTCAAAAGGCAACGTGAGCATGAAGGTTCAACACATCAAACAAAGCGTGAATCTGCAGAACCTCGAGGATTGGGGCACAGCAGGACTGCCCGGCACGACGCCGATTCAGGTGTCGGGCGTGCAGCGGGTGATCAAGGGCAGCGAATCCATCGACACCGGTATTTTCGAGTGCACGGCGGGCACCTACCGCCGTTCAGTGAAGCAGGCCGAAGTGATGCACTTCATCGCGGGCCGTGGACGGTTCACACCTGATAACGAGGAGACCGTGCACTTTGCAAGTGGCGACACGCTGTTCTTCGAAGCCAACACGGACGGGCTTTGGGAAGTCGAAGAGACCATGCGCAAGGTCTACGTGATTTTTTGAAACCGGGGCAGACGCGGTGTGCGTGAGCCAGCACGCGCCGCGCCCGCCCGCATGACTTAAGCGCCTAAAAACGCCAGCAGATCGGCATTCACCTTATCCGCCTCGACCGTGCACATGCCGTGCTGGCCACCCGGATAGACCTTGAGCGTCGCATTCTTCACGATCGTTGCGCTCTTGCGGCCCGCCGCGTCGATCGGCACGATCTGATCGTCGTCGCCGTGCAGCACCAGCGTCGGCACGTCGATCTTCTTCAGATCTTCCGTGTAGTCGACTTCGGAGAACTGCTTGATGCAGTCGTATAGCCCTTTGATCGAGCCTGCCATGCCCTGTGCCCAGAACGAATCGATCACGCCTTGCGACACTTTCGCACTCGGGCGGTTGTAGCCGTAGAACGGCAGCGCCAGGTCCTTGAAAAACTGCGAGCGGTCGTCCACAACACCCTTGCGGATGCCATCGAACACCTCGATCGGCAAGCCACCGGGATTCGCCTCGGTCTTGAGCATCAGCGGCGGCACGGCGCCGATCAGCACGGCTTTCGCAACGCGCGTCGTACCGTGACGGCCGATGTAGTGCGCGACTTCGCCGCCGCCGGTCGAATGGCCGACCAGCGTTGTGTCCTTCAGGTCGAGATGCTCGATCAGCGCGGCCAGATCGTCAGCGTAAGTATCCATGTCGTTGCCGTCCCACGGCTGGCTCGAACGGCCATGGCCGCGCCGGTCGTGCGCGATCACGCGAAAACCCTTGCTGCCGAGGAACAGCATCTGGGCATCCCAGGCGTCCGCGGACAATGGCCAGCCATGCGAGAACACGACCGGACGGCCGCTGCCCCAGTCCTTGTAGAAAATCTGCGTACCGTCTTTCGTGGTGATCGTGCTCATCTTTCGACTCCTGTTGGGGTGAAGTCTGCCGTCGCCGGCAGGTGGATGAAGCGTGTCTTTTCAAACCATTCGCGCGACTCAAGCAGGCTGCCCGGCACGGATCGCACACGTTGCGACGTCCGTCGCATGGTAGAAGCAAACGATCCGGTTGGCTAGCTAACAGGCTAGTAGAAAATCGCCGGCGGCGGCGTTATTGCTCAAGCGAACACATAGTGGTGCCGACGCCGTCGTAACCGTTCATCGCGGTCCTGCGCCCGCCCTCTTCCCGTCGTTCGATCCCCGGCCTGGCCATGCCTCTCATGCCGCCGACCTTTGCTGATGATGCGTTGCGCAGGTACGCGGCCGCGTGTGGCAAGCAACTGTTTATTTCGATCGCATAGCCGGCGAACGCGGCTACAGGTTTGACATTCAACGCAGCAGGGGGAAACGCCGATTCGGGACCGCCCTGCACATCGCCCATCGAGGCATCTTCAACTGCATACCTCTGTACGACTCCAGCAGGCCCGGTACTTCCCCCACGATGAAACACCTGATCATCTGTGGGCTTCCGGGCGTGAACCACGTTGCTGCAGCGCGGTCGATTGACGCAGTGGGCACGTCAAACAGTGGCAACGCGCGCAAGTACGCAATCAGGAAAACTTGATATTCATCAACGATTTAGCGTCTCAAAAACCAGATTCAGCACAAAACAACGCGGTTTTTTGACGCACGTCGCGCCGCAGCAAAAAGTTCCGCCATCCCCTACTCTTGCGCCATCTGCCCAGCGCAGTGCGCATCGACAACGGTCGGCGCGCGTAGTCCGCCCACGGGCATCACGCACTTCACGCTTATGAACTCCGCACTCACGGCATTCGATCTCGCCCGCATTCAGTTTGCGTTCACCGTCTCGTTTCATATCGTTTTTCCGGCGCTGAGCATCGGCCTCGCCAGCTTCATCGCCGTACTCGAATGGCGCTGGCTCAAAACCGGCAAGGCGTACTACAAAGATCTTTGCCTGTTCTGGTCGAAGATCTTCGCAGTCGCCTTCGGTATGGGCGTCGTCTCCGGCGTCGTGATGAGCTATCAGTTCGGCACCAACTGGTCGGGCTTCTCCAGTTTTGCCGGTCCTATCACGGGGCCGCTTCTAATGTACGAGGTGATGACCGCGTTCTTCCTCGAAGCGGGTTTCCTCGGCATCATGCTGTTCGGCTGGCAGCGCGTGAGTCCGCGCGCTCACTTCGGCGCGACGCTGATGGTGGCGATCGGCACGCTGATCTCGACCTTCTGGATCCTCGCCTCGAATAGCTGGATGCAGACGCCGCAAGGCTTCGAAGTCGTCAACGGCCAGGTCGTGCCGCTCGACTGGTTCAAGATCGTTTTCAATCCGTCGTTCCCGTACCGGCTGGCGCACATGGCGCTGGCGGCATTTATCGTCGCGGGGCTGGTGGTGTCGGCGGTGGGCGCGTGGCATCTGTTGCGCGGACGGCGCGACCCGGCAGTCAGGAAGATGTTCTCGATGGCGCTCTGGCTGCTGCTGATCCTCACGCCGGTCCAGGCGTTCGTCGGCGATCAGCACGGTTTGAACACGCGCAAGTATCAGCCGGCCAAGATCGCCGCGATCGAAGGTCTGTGGGAAACCGAGAAAGGCGGCACCGCGCTGAACCTGTTCGGCATTCCGGACATGCAGGCGGAAACGACGCGCTATGCGGTGTCGATCCCGCACCTCGGCAGCCTGATCCTCACGCATAGCTGGGATGGCGAGATTCGCGGCCTGAAGGAATTCGCGCCGCAAGACCGGCCGAACTCGACCGTGGTGTTCTGGAGCTTCCGCATCATGGCCGGGCTTGGCGTGCTGATGATTCTGATGTCGGTGGCCGCGTGGGTGCTGCGCCGTGGCGACCGGCTGTTCGAGGCGAAGTGGTTCCAGCGGCTCGCGGTGGTGATGGGACCGACCGGTTTCATCACATTGCTGGCCGGCTGGGTCACCACTGAGGCAGGCCGTCAGCCGTGGGTGGTGTATGGCGTGATGCGCACCTCGCAAGCCGTGTCGCCGCTCACCACGCAGCAGGTCGGCATCTCGCTGATGGCGTTCGTGGTCGTCTACTTGCTGGTGTTCGGCACCGGCATCTATTACATGCTCAAGCTGATGCGCTCGGGCCCGGCGCTGCCGGGGCAGACGCCGCACGGCGTGCCGGAACACTCGCCGGATCACACCGCGCGCCGCCCGCTGTCCGCCGCCGATCAGCTGATCGACGCCGCCTGAGCGTAACGGCTTTCCAACCGGCTTCCCTACCCGCTTCACTACCTGCTGACGAGATAGAAAATGGATGTAACCGTAGTGTGGGCCGCGATCATCGCACTGGGCCTGTTCATGTATGTGGTGCTCGACGGCTTCGATCTGGGCATCGGCATCGTGTTTCCGTTCTTCCCTGACGAACAGGAACGCGACCTGATGATGAACACCGTCGCGCCGGTGTGGGACGGCAACGAAACCTGGCTGGTGCTCGGCGGCGCGGGCCTGTTCGCGGTATTTCCGGTGGTGTATTCGACCGTGCTGTCCGCGCTCTATCTGCCGCTGATCTTCATGCTCGCGTGCCTGATCTTTCGCGGCGTGTCGTTCGAGATTCGCGCCAAGGCCAAGCGCACAAAGCATATGTGGGATCTGGCGTTCATCGGCGGCTCGGCGGGTGCGACGTTCTTCCAGGGCATCGTGCTGGGCGCATTCCTGCAAGGCATTCCGGTGGTCGATGGCGCCTATGCCGGCGACGCCTTCGGCTGGCTCACGCCGTTCAGTCTGCTGACGGGTCTGGGTCTGATCGTCACCTATGCGTTGCTCGGCTGCTGCTGGCTGGTCGCGAAGACCGAAGGCGATCTGCAACGCCGCCTGCATCGGGTGGTGTGGCCGCTGACGATCGTGCTGCTCGGGTTCATCGCGATAGTCAGCTTGTGGACGCCGTTGCAAGATCCGAATATCGCGCAACGCTGGTTCGACGACGGCCTGTTCTACCGCCTGCTGCCGGTGCCGTTCCTCGTGGCGATCTGCGCGTTCTTCATGCGTCGCGCGGTGCGCGAGCGGCATCACAACACGCCATTCGTGCTGGCATTGGCGCTGGTGCTGCTCGGCTACCTCGGGCTGCTGGTGAGCCTGTGGCCGTATGCGATTCCGTCGAGCATGACGCTCTGGCAAGCAGCCGCGCCGCGCTCGAGCCAGATGTTCACACTGGTCGGCGCGGCAGTGATTCTGCCGATCATCATCGGCTATACGACGATGGGTTATTGGGTATTTCGCGGCAAGGTGCGTCATGGCGACCAACATCACTATCACTAAGCACTCGGGCGGCCATGCCGCTCGCCAATCCGTCCGCAAACTACCGGGCTGGTTGTGGTTCGTCGCGCTGTGGTGCTTCGGCGTGGCCTCGGCGATGTCGCTCGGTTATGCGTTCAAGCTTCTAATGAAACTGACGCTTTTTGCTGTCAAATAGAGCCTTGTCTGGCGTGATTTCACCCGCCGCGCATAACCTTCGGAATCCTGCATGGACGGCTTAAAAAAACGGGGCATGCGGCTCGTCTACGTAGCAAGCCGGAACCTATGCGCGGGAGACCTGCCTTACCTGAAACGCTGGTTCATCGAACCCGCCGGCGATCGTACAAATTGTCAAATAGACACTTAGAGGTCACTTAAGCGGCAACCCGCAAGGCGCGCCGCACCACCGATCGGCTTATGATCGCGGGGTAGCAAGCGATGACGGGATTCACAGGGAGTAGCCTCCGCCGTCAAGGGGGCTCGCAGCAAAGAAAAGGCCACACGCCGCGGCATGACGCAACCCGCGGCGGACTGACGGACGGGTGTGCGACGGGGGTCGCACCATCCGCGCCTGCATCGGCACAACCACAGCCACAAGCTGAGCGGCTCAATCGAAGTACAACGAGCAGCACAACGGCGGTAGTCCACAACGCGCAGGCCCGACTCGCGGAGACATCATGAAGTTTCTAGTGGCCGACGACCATGAACTGATCCGGCAAGGCGTCAAGGGGCTGTTGCGCGGGCTCGATCCCGATGCCCAATTCGACGAGGCCGACAGCTGGGAAACCCTTGCCGCCGCGGCGCGGCCCGACGCCGATCACGATCTCGCGATCGTCGATCTGCATATGCCGGGAATGAGCGGCGCCTCATCGCTGGAAGTGCTGTTGAAGGCGAACCCCGCATTGCCGGTGGTCGTGCTCTCCGCCGAAGAATCGCCCGACGAAATGCGCGCAGTGCTCGCAGCCGGCGCGCTCGGCTTCGTGCCGAAGCGGCAGCCCGCCAGCGTCATGCTCAAGGCGATCGAGCTGGTGCTGTCAGGCGGTGCATACGTGCCGATGGAAGCGCTTAGCCTGCTGGGCTCGCGCGAGGCACAGGCCGCCCCTCTGCATGCCGAAGTGCCGGCTGAGGCGTCCGCTCAGGCGTCCGGCCAGGCGGGCGCCTCACTGACCGAACCCATCGTGCAAATCCAGGCGTTGCAGCCGCACCAGCAGCACTTGCTGGAGAACCTGTCGCCGCGGCAGCAGGACATCATGCGGCTCGTCCATCGCGGCTGGACCAACAAGATGATCGCGCGTGAACTGGGGGTCGCCGAAGGCACGGTCAAGGTGCATCTGTCGGTGATCTTCCGGGCGCTGGGCGTGCACAACCGCTCGACGGCGATCGCCGTGATCAACGGCTGGCTGGAAGCCGGGAAAACCCTGTAGCGGCACCTGCCGCGGTAGGCAGCGTACGCGCTGCCTACTTTTGCGACTCGCTCTGGGATTGGCTCTGCGTCTGATTCTGCGTTTGGCTTTCCGACTCGCTGCTCGTTTCGTTCCTGGTTTCGCTCCTCGCTCCGCTCTGCGATCTCTGCGGTTCGCCGGCACGCCGCTCGACGGTGGCCGCCGCCCGCCCCTTATCCAGTTCGGCCTGTTGCCACAGCATTTCCAGCGTGCGCCGCAAACGCGCCGGCGTGACTGGTTTGTGCAGCACCGGAATCCCCTGCAAGGCCAGCGCCGCGAGTTCCGCCGACGCCATATCGCCGGTGATCAGCAGCGTCACCACGCCGTCGTGGCCGCCATGCGCGAGCACATTGCGCACGGCCTTCAGCGCCTGCGCGCCGGTCCGATGGTTCGCCAACTGGTAATCGCATAACACGGCATCCGGCACGAAGCCGTCGCCAAGCGCCCTGAGCGCGTCGGCTTCGTCGCGTGCGCCGCGCACGCTGCAACCCCAGCGCGCCAGCAGACTGGCGAGGCCTTCGAGAATCGACGGGTCGTCGTCGATGCACAGCACGCGCCGCCCCTGCGCCGATGGACCGCCCGTCACCGCTTCGTTCAGACTCGCGACAATCCCGCCGGCCTCGCCCGCCTGCACCGGAAAGCGGAACACCGAGCCACGGCCCGGCGCCGAGCGCACCTGCAATTCGCCGCCGAGCAAACCGACCAGCCGTTTCACCGTCGGCAATCCCAGGCCGTGTCCCTGGCGCGCGTCGCGCTGTGGATTGGCCACCTGATAGAACTCCTCGAAAATGCGCTCATGTTCTTCGGGCGGGATGCCGATGCCCGAATCGCGCACCTCGATATAGCCGCCCGAAGGCTGCCCCGAGCGGCGCAAGCCCATCCAGATCGCGCCCTCGTCGGTATAGCGCACCGCATTCGAGAGCAGATTGCTCAGCACGCGTTCGAGCAGCACCGGATCGTCGTGCACCACCATCGCGGTCGGCGCGATCCGCAGCGCCAGCCCTTTGGCCGCCGCCTGTGGCCGATACTGGCTGCCGACCCGCTCGAACAGTTCGGAGAGCCGGAAATGCAGACGAAGCACCTGGGTCACACCGCTTTCGAGCCGGGCCAGATCGAGCACCTGATTGAACAACTGGTTCAGCGCCTCCACGTTATAGACGATGTGCTCGGCGGTCTTCGCATGCTGCACGGGCGTCGCCGCCGCATCGTTGAGCGAGGCCGCCAGCAGGCCGATCGCGTGCAGCGGCTGGCGCAAGTCGTGGCTCGCGGCGGCAAAAAAACGCGTTTTGGCGAGACTGGCTTCTTCGGCGACACGCTTTTGCGCGGCCAGCGACTCCGCCAGATATTGCTGATCCACCCGCGCCTGCACGACACGCTGGAACAGCTTGCGATAACTCAACGCATAGACGTTGATCGCACAGAAGAAAAACGCGAGGACGATCGCGAGAATCGTGCGGTCGAACGTATGCGAGCCGAAATGCAACACGATCGACGGCAACAGCAGGAAGGGAATCGAAGTCGAAAAGTTCAGCAGATCGAAGCCGTTCGCCATGAACACGCCCGCCGCCAAGGTGACCATCATCACGGTATGCAGCAGCGGCAAGTCGGTTTGCGGGCTCTGGAACGCGAACCAGACCGCGACGCCCGGCGCGCTGTACAGCAGCATGCCGCGCAATGCATGCAGATTGATCCACGCGCGCGGCGTCACGAGGTTCGGATAGCGGCGATTGCAGATCCACAGCGCGAGGCCGGCGCAATTGGCCGCGGCATAGAACCCGAAGCACGCGATGAACAGCGCCGGCGACGGTGGCTTCGGCCAGTAGATCGCCACCAGCACGGCGATCGAAAACCAGTGCGAAAAAAACGCGATCGGGTCCTGGGCATACAGCACTCGCACCAGGTCTTCGTCGATCGCATGCTGCATGGGGTCGGCCCGCATCGTGTGGTCTCCTTGGTCGGGCACGGCAAATTCGATGGCGTGGCGCGAAGCGTCAGCCGCGAAGCAGGCGTCGCGGGCCGGCGGTGCTGCGCACAGGTGCGGCATGGTTCGTTTGCGTGCGCGCAGCGTTTTGGTGCAGCGCACTGCGCGCGACAACGGGTAAGACGGCCCGGCAAGCGCTCTTTTGAATTGGTTTTTGAGATGGTTTACCCAGCAGTTTACCCATCAGCTACCACTTAATCCATATAGGCGAAGCCGTCGCCGGAAACCATACTGGTTTCACATTCCAGCGCGGCTTCAAATCTTCAACCACCCTTTGCCCGACTGCAGTTCAGGCGCACCGCGCTCCTTGCCTTACCCCTTATGGAGGCTTTCATGGGCGCAGTTCCGAGCCACGAGTTCGTCCGCAATCTCGACGAGGCGATCCTGCCCGACCTGTGGCGCCGGCGTACCCAGCTGTCCGCCGATGAAATGGTGTCGATGGTCGAGCTGGTCAGGCGGGCGCTGCGGACCTATCACCCGCTCGAATTGCAGGCGCTCGGCGAAGACAAGGAAGAACTGGTCGCGCAGTTCATCTACTCGAAGGTGCTGCGTCTCGCGCCCGGTCACACGGAAACCCATGCCTGCGCCGACAGCGCGCCGTCCAACGGCTACGCACTGTGCGCGTACTTTCGCCGCTATCTGATCGACTGCCTGCGCAGCGCGGGCCACCAGCGCAACGTGTCGATGGAAAACGAAGGCATGGTGCAGGAAATCGATCTGCACGCGCATGCGCTGGAAGACCCGGTCGAAAGCGTGCTGTTGCAGCATGGCCTCGACGAACAGCGCGTGCGGTGCGCGGCGCGCGCCTTTATCGAAAGCCTCGACGAACCCGAGCGCATTGTGCTGGCCGGCAGCCTCGGCTGGTGCTCGGAAGGTAAAGGCGGTCTGTCGGCCGTCGCGGCTCAGCATCGTGTGCCCTCATATCACTATCGCGCCGTCAAACTCGGCGTCACCATGAAAAAGACGGCCAATGCCGCCGATTTTTCCAACACCAAGATCGGCCGCTGGCTCACCGACGTGCTCGGCATCGAGATCGACCTGGACAATCGTGCCGCGATTCTGCTCGTACTGAACCTGCTCGCCGCCGAATCGAGCGACAGCGAAATGAATGAAGTGGCCGCCTAATTGCCCTGAACAAACGGCTCCGTCCGGTCGCCGGCTTTCCAGAACACAGCAGAAGCAGCACAGATGGCCTGCGCGCCACGTACGATGCGCCTTTTTTTGTCGTTGCGCACCGCCTACGATAAAAAACCAGCGGCCGCGCACCGTCTTCCTTCCGAACTCCGGGCTCCCCCACCCGGCTCCAACTCCTGACGAGGTGGTCGTGATGAACCGCTTATCGAGCGCCATGACGGCGCTGCAGCCGCATTACGAAGTCGTGGTCGTGGGTTCGGGCTATGGCGGCGCGATTGCCGCCAGCCGCATGGCGCGCGCCGGGCGTCAGGTGTGCGTGCTGGAGCGCGGACGGGAATTCATGGCCGGCGAATTTCCGCGCACACCGCTCGAAGGCGCCGCGCAGGTGCAATACAACACCAGCCTCGCGCAGATCGGCTCGCCGCTCGCACTGCTCGAAGTGCACGTGAATTCCGAAGTGAATGCGGTGGTTGGCTGCGGGCTGGGCGGCACTTCGCTGATCAACGCGAACGTCGCGCTCGAAGCCGATCCGCGTCTGTGGGACGATCCGCGCTGGCCGGCCGCGCTGCGTGGTGACAAGGCAGGGCGCGACAGCGGCTACACGCTTGCCCGCGCGATGCTGCAACCGTCGCCGGTGCCCGACGATTATCCGCCGCTGCCGAAACTGCAGGCGCTCGAACAATCGGCGCAAGCGCTCGGTATGCAGGACCGCTTCTACCGGCCGCCGATCACCGTTACTTTCAAGACCGGCAAGAACGCGGCGGGCGTCGATCAAAACCGCTGCGTCGGCTGCGGCGATTGCAATTCGGGCTGCAACTACGACGCGAAGAATTCGACCCACATGAACTATCTGCCCGATGCGGTCGCGCACGGCGCGCAGATTTTCACGGGCGCCGCGGTGCATTCGGTGGTGCGCGACAAAGACACGCAGAAATGGATCGTGAACTATCAACTGGTTAGTCTCGGCCGCGAAAGCTATGGCGCGCCCGACATGTTCATCAGCGCCGATATCGTGATCGTGGCGGCCGGCACCATCGGTTCCACCGCGCTCCTGTTGCGCTCCAGCAAGGCCGGGCTGCCGCTGTCGAAGCAACTCGGCGAACACTTCACCGGGAATGGCGACGTACTCGCCTTCGCGTACAACACCGACCAGGTGATCAACGGCGTCGGCTGGGGCGCGCACACGGCGGGCGAGATTGCGCCAGTCGGGCCGACCATCACCGGCATCATCGACCATCGCAACACTAAAGACGTAAAAGACGGCTTCGTGATCGAAGAAGGCTCGCTCGCCGGACCGATCGGCGTGGCGATGATCGGCGTGCTCGGTGGCGCCGCGCCACTCGAAGGCGTGGACATTCCCGCGCCGCGGCCAGCGGACGAACCACTCGGCGCGCCCGCGCGCGTGATCGAGAGTCTCCTGCACGGGCCCTACCACGGCGCGCTCAACCACACGCAAACTTACCTCGTGATGGCGCATGACGACGAGAGCGGCCAGATTCGCGTGGATGAAAAAGGCAGTCCGCGCATCCATTGGCCGAACGCCGGCAAGCAGCCGATCTTCGAGACGGTCGAAAAGACCCTCATCGACTCGACAGCGCCGCTTGGCGGCGACTTCCTGCGCAATCCGATTTCCGCCGATATGGCCGGCAACCGCGTCGTCACCGTGCATCCGCTCGGCGGTTGCGGGATGGGCGAAGACGCGGAGCACGGCGTAGTCGACCACGCGGGCCGCGTGTTCAGCGGCGACGCGGGCAAGGCGGTGCACGAAGGTCTCTATGTGATGGACGGCGCGGTGATGCCGATGTCGCTCGGGGTCAATCCGCTGCTGACGATCTCCGCGCTTGCCGAGCGCAATTGCGCGTTGCTCGCGGCGTCGCACGACTGGCACATCGACTACGAGTCCCAGGGGGACGCCGCCACGCCGCCGCCCAGCAAAATCGGCCTGCGTTTCACTGAAACGATGGTCGGCACGTATACGCCGACGGTCGCGGGCGGCGCAGTTGCTACGAGCCCGATCAAGTTCACGTTGACCGTCGAATCGGACGATCTGGCCGACATGCTGAACAATCCGCAACACGAGGCGCGCACGGCCGGCACGCTGACCTGCCCCGCGCTTTCCGCGCAACCCATGACGATCACCGACGGCACCTTCAACCTTTTTGTCGTCGATCAACCGGACGTGGATCAGCGTGACATGAACTACCGCATGACGCTCAATGCCACCGAAGGCAAGACGTACTACCTGACTGGGCGAAAGATCATCACGCGCACGTCGCCGATCAATCTGTGGGAACAGACCAACACGTTATACGCCGAGATTCGCGAGTCGCCACAAGCCGATGCGTCGGTGTCCGGCAAAGCGACGCTGATCATCACGCCGGAGAACTTCCTCAAACAGCAGCGCACGCTGGAAGTCACCAACGCACCTGACCTGAAGACGCGCCTCGAATGGACCTTGAAGTTCGGCAAGTTTTTCGCGGGTGTGCTGTTCGCCGAATACGGCGGCGTAGCCGCGCCCCTGCAGTTTTTTGACCCGAAGATGTCACCGCGTTTGAAGCGGGCACTGCGTGCGCCGGCGCCGCAAGTCTTCTTTTTCGACACGCCCGACAAGACGCAACTGAGGCTCACGCGCTACGTCGACAGCGCCAACCAAGCGGCGCGTCCGTTGCTGCTGATCCACGGCTCGGGTGTCTCGAGCCGGATCTATTCCACCGATCTGGTCGCGACCAACCTGGTGGAATATCTCTGCGCGGCCGGCTACGACGTGTGGCTCGTCGATCTGCGCGTCAGCATCGAAATGCCGAGCGTGCTGGTGCCGACCAACGTAGACAAGGTCGCTCGCGAGGACATTCCGGCCGCCGTCGCGAAAGTGCGGGAGTGGACCGGCGCGCCAAAAATTCAGGCGCTGGGCCACTGCATGGGTGGGCTGGCATTGAGCATGTCGTTGCTGTACGGCCTCGAGGGCGTGCGCTCGGCGGTCATCTCGCAAGTATCGGCGCATCCGGTGCCGGGCACGCTGGAACGCATCAAGTGCGGCCTGCATATACCGGACATCATGGAGCATCTCGGCGTGCTCGACCTGAGCGCGTACACGCAGCACGAGAAGTGGCCCCACAACCTGCTCGATGAAGCGTTGAAGTTCTACCCGCTCAACCACAAACAGGGCTGCGGCAATCCCATCTGTCATCGTGCGACCTTCCTTTACGGCTTGCTCTACGAACACGAACAATTGAGCGAGACGCTTCATTCGAATCTGCAGGAACTGCTCGGCGTGCATGACGTCGAGGTGTTCAAGCATCTGGCCGCCATGGTGCGGGCGGGCAAGGTGGTCGACGCCGCCGGGAAAGACGTCTACCTCGGGGGGATGAACGGCATGAAGGGGCTCGAGGGCATGCGCCTGCCGATCGGTTTCATCCATGGCGATAAAAACGAAACCTATTTGCCGAAAAGCACCCAGATTACCTATGACATGCTCGTCGAGCGTTTCCCTGAACAGCCGTATGAGCGGCATCTGATTCCCGGCTACGGGCACATCGACTGCATATTCGGCAAGAACGCGGCAGTGGATGTTTATCCGGTGATCGCGAGGTATCTGGACGCGCATTGAGCCGCGCGCGCACGGCCACGCTCAGAACAGCTTGCCCGGATTCAGAATGCCGTGCGGGTCCAGCGCATGTTTGATCGCGGCCATCGCGGCCAGCTCGGCAGGCGAACGCGATATCGGCAAGAACTCCCGCTTGAGCAAACCGATCCCGTGTTCCGCCGACACCGAACCATGGAGCGGCCCGAGCATCTCGTAGACGAACGCATAGACCGCGTGATGCTCGACGCCCGGTATCGAATGGCCGTCGACCGTGACATGCAGATTCGAATCGCCGATATGGCCGAAGAAATACGATTCGTTGCCCGGCCAGCGCTGATCGAGCGCCGCGCGGCAACGGTCGACGAAGGCGCCGATCTCGCCGATCGGCAAGCTCACATCGAAGTTGATCGCGTCCAGCCGCACCGGAAACTCCGCGGTGCATTCGCGAATCGCCCATAACGCCCGTACGTCGGCGACCGATTGCGCGATCACGGCGTCGCGAATCGCCTGCGCGTCGAGCGCTTCGGTCAACGCGGCGGAGAAGCGTTCGCCGTCGTCTCTAACGTCGAAGCTCGCGTGTTCGATCAGTGCATAAAGCGGGTGTACGTCTGCGAACGGCGAACGCGCGCCCGTCAGCTTCACGCCGAAATCGTAGAAATCCGGCCACATGATCTCGAACGCGCCGATGTCGTTGCCAAAGCGCGTCGACAAGCGGCGCAGCAGGTTCACCGCGGCATCGTAATCGTCGAGTGCGACCAGCGCCGTGTGCCGCGCCGTGCGTGGCGGATGCAGCCGCAACACCGCGCGCGTAATCACGCCAAGTGTGCCTTCCGAACCGATGAACCAGTGTTTCAGGTCGTAGCCGGTGTTGTTCTTGACCATCTTGCCCAGCGACGTCAGCACGTCGCCGTTCGCCAGCACGACTTCCAGCCCGAGCACCTGATCGCGCGCGGTGCCCGACTGGATCACGCGATTGCCGCCCGCGTTGGTGGCCAGATTGCCGCCGATCTGGCACGAGCCGCGCGCGCCCAGATCGAGCGTGAGTTCGAAGCCCGCCTCGGCGGCGGCTTCCTGCGCGGTTTGCAAGGTGGTGCCGGCGCGCACCGTCAGCGTGGCCGAGGCGGCATCGATTTCTTCGATACCGCGTAAACGTTCGAGCGACAGCGCGATATCGGTGGCGCGCGCGATCGCGCCGCCGGCGAGGCCGGTCATGCCGCCCTGCGGCACCACGGGTTGATGCGCCGCGTGGCAGATGGCCAGCGCGCGCGAGACTTCTGCCGTGCTGCGCGGCAAGAGCAGCGCTGCGGGGCGTGTCGGATCGTGGCGCGTCCAGTCGGTCAGCGCGCGTTCGCCGATCTGCTCGCCGACGCGCACCGCGTCGTCACCTAGCGCGGCGCGCAACGCGTCGAGCGTCGCGCCAAGCGGTGCTGCGCTGTTTCCCATGTCGTTATCCGTCATGCAGTCGTTCCCTGTGCTACCTTCTTCCGATAACCCATCGAATCGTTGATGCGCCCGAGGATGTAGTCGCCCGCGGCGACCGGTTGATACTTGAGGTCGGCGTCGCTCGTGCCGAGTTCGCGCGGATCGACCGTCGCGCCGTAAGTCGGATCATAGAATGTCGCAATCGAATAGCGCTCGCGCCCCGATGCATTGATCACGCGATGCAGCGTCGAGCGGAACCGGTCGTTGGTCCAGCGCGCCAGCAGATCGCCGACGTTCACCACGAAGCTGCCTTCGATCGGCGGCGCCTCGACCCACGTATCGTTGGCGATTTCGCGCACCTGCAAGCCGCCCACCTGATCCTGCCACAACAACGTGATGCAGCCGTAGTCGGTATGCGGCGCGACGCCGAACTGATCGGCGTCCGATTGGGGCGGCTGCGGCGGATAGTAGACCATCTGCGTGCGCTGCATCCGCTTCGTGTAGCGCGGCGCGAAGAAATGCTCGTCGACGCCCAGGCTTACCGCCACCGCCCGCAGCAGATCGGCGCCGCATGTCGCCACCGCTTCGTAATAGCCATAGAGCGCGGGACGCAATTCAGGCATGAAGTCCGGCCAGTTGTTCGGCCCGCGCAGCGCCTGGCCGGCGAGCACATCGGGATCGTCCTCGGGCAACTCCAGTCCGATGCTGAAGAACTCCTTATAGTCGGGGCGCTTCGCCTGATACATGGTCGCGTCGCCGAGCGCGTTGAAACCGCGATGCCTTTGATTCACCGCCGCGCGCCGCTTGGTCTCCACCGGAAACGCGAAGAACGTGCGCGCCGCCTGTTCGGCCGCATCGATCGAAGCTTGCGGCACGCCGTGATTGACGATGTAGAAAAAGCCGATCGTCGTGCACGCTTCGCGGATTTCATGGGCCACGCGCTGCAAAGCTTGCGGATCGCCGGCGCGAACGCCGGCGAGATCGATGATCGGAATACGGGTCACGGGCATCGCTTAGCTCCCTGAAGTCCTTGAAGGGCCGGCCTGTTCAACTGACGAAAGAGGCTTGCCAACCACGCTCGATAAACTCGTCATAGCGGCGCGCGCCTCCTGTACCCCAGTTGTATATACCGCCAAAAGCACACCCGCAAGTGACGTCGCAACGCTTCAAGTAAGGGCTTTTCTCTACTCGCGTGTTTATTTATTTCGCAGGAAAACTGCGGTATATACTGCATCGCATGACTCGCGCCGAGCCCGTCTTATGAGCCGCTTGCGCGCGACACCGCTTTGCCAACCGGAGAATCCCATGAGCATCCTTGCAGGCTGGAAGTGTCGTTTGGTCATGCTGGCGTTGTGCGCGGCAAGCGTCAGCGCCCACGCTGAAGACCAGCTCGCCAAAGTGAAGAAAGCCGGCGAACTGGTGGTCGGCACCGAGATGCAATTCGCGCCCTTCGACTTCCTCGAAAACGGCCAGCAAGCGGGCTTCAACAAGGATCTATTCGCCGAGGTCGGCAAGGAAATGGGCGTGAAGGTACGCTTCATCGACTTGCCATGGCCGAGCGTGCTGCCGGGTCTCGAAGCGGGCAAGTTCGATATGGTCGGCGGTCCGCTGACGGTGACCAAGGCGCGCATGGAGCGCTACACGTACACGCTGCCGATCGCGGACGCCACCGACGCGCTGCTCAAGCGCGCGAACGATACGTCGGTCAAGCAATCGTCGGACATCGCCGGCAAGACGGTCGGCGCGGGCAAAGGCTCGGCGCAACTCGACCAGCTGAAGAGCTACGTCACCACCTTGCCGAAGCCGCCTGAAATCCGCGAATACGTCGACAACAATCAGGCCTATGCCGATCTGGCCGCCGGCCGCATTGCGGCAGTCGCGAACTCGATGACCAACATCGCCTATGTCGCCAAGCAGCGTCCGGAAACGTTCGCGGTCGTGCAGCCGCCGTTCGGCGCGAAAGTGTACTTTGCCTACTGCCTGCGTAAAGACGCGGACAGTAAGCCGCTTGCCGATGCCTTCAACGCCGCGCTCGTGAAAATGCACAACGACGGACGTCTCGCGACCTTGCAGAAGAAATGGTTCGGCGTCGCGATGGACGCACCGACTACGATGCCCACGCCGAATTACTGATGTCTTGATGCACGCGATGCGGGCGTCTTGGCGAGCCGCATCGCCCTCCCCGTTCTAGCGAGTGCGACGCTTATGTTCAGCACGACCGTCTTCGCCCAGGGCTTGCCGCTGCTATTGCGTGCGGCGCTCGCCACCATCGGCATTTCGCTGACGGGCCTCGTGATCGGCTTCTTCGTCGCGATCGGCGTGTGCGCGGCGCGGCTTTCCGTGAAGCGCGCGGCGCGCATGTTCGGCGGCGCCTATGTGTTCTTCTTTCGCGGCGTGCCGATGCTGGTGCAACTGCTGCTCGTGTATTACCTGCTGCCGTTCGCCGGGATCAATGTGTCGCCGGTGGTCGCGGCGATCAGCGCCGTGTCGCTATGTTCTGCGTCATACATCGCCGAGATTCTGCGCGGTGGTTTTCTCAGCATCCCGCCGGGCCATATCGAAGCCGCTCGCATGCTCGGGCTTTCACCGTTCGATATGCTGCGGCGGATTCTGGTGCCGCAAGCTTTTCGTCTGACGCTGCCGTCGCTCGTCAATGAAATGGTGCTGCTGATCAAGGCGTCGTCGTTGATCTCGGTGGTGGGTGTCGCCGAGTTGACGCGCACCGCGCAGAACATCGCGGCCAGTACTTATCGACCGCTCGAAGCGTACCTTGCTGCGGGGCTGATTTACTTCGTGATCTGCGGTGCGCTCGCGCTCATTGCGCATGCCGCCGAATATCGTTTGCAGCACGCCTGAGCCCAAGCCGGACGTTGACACCAAGCCATGCAAAAGCTCGACCCCACCGTCATCACGCACAATCTTCAACCGATCGCCGCCGGTCTTGCGACGACGCTCGGCACGTGGACCGCGGGCGTCGCGATCGGCATTCTGATCGGCTTTCTGATCGCCGTGCTGCAACTCTTTTGCGGACGCTGGGTGCGCGGCGCTCTACGCTTTTATATCGAAGTATTTCGCGGCACGCCGTTTCTGGTGCAACTGTTTTTGTTGTACTACGGCGGCCCTTCAATCGGCCTCACGCTCGAACCGATGACGGCCGGCGTGCTCGGCCTCGGCCTGTACGGCAGCGCATATTTCGCCGAAGCATTCCGCTCCGGTTTCCAATCGGTGCCGCCGGGACATCTCGAAGCGGCGTCCTGCCTCGGACTCACGCGCTGGCAAGCCGTACTGCGCATCCAGCTGCCGCAAATGCTGGTGCTGATCGTGCCGGCGCTGACCAATCTGATCATCGTGCTGAGCAAGGAAACCGCGGTGCTGTCGATCGTCACCGTGCCCGAACTCACGTTCGTGCTGACCGGCATCGGCTCGGCTACCTTCGCTTTCGTCGAAACGCTGCTGGCGCTGTGCGTGTGCTATCTGGCGCTGGTCGAGCTGACTTCGCGCGCCGGCATGTGGGCCGAGGCCCGCATCGCGCGCTTCATGGCATGAACGGAATCCGGACCACCCTATGAACGCCATCGCCGACATGCCCTCCTCCACGTCCACCGCTGCCGTCGATACGCCGCCCGGCACGCCGCTGATCGAAGTGCGCGACTTGCGCAAACGCTTTGGCGAAGTCGAAGTGCTGCGCGGTGTGGATCTCGAGATCGCCCGTTCCGAAGTGGTCTGCATCATCGGACCGTCGGGCTCGGGTAAGAGTACGCTGCTGCGCTGCCTCGCCGCGCTCGAAACCTACGACCAGGGCGACGTGCGCATCGAAGGCGAACTGCTCGGCTATAGCGAGCGCAACGGCAAACGCGCGCGAGCGTCGCAAAGCGAAATCAATCGCGTGCGGCGCAACGTCGGCATGGTGTTTCAGCAGTTCAATCTATGGCCGCACATGACGGCGCTCGGCAACGTGATGGAAGCGCTGCTGCGCGTGCGTCATCTATCGCGCGACGAAGCACGCCGCCGCGCCGACGCGATGCTGGAAACGGTCGGCCTCGCGCACAAGGGCGATGCGTATCCTTCGAAACTCTCGGGTGGCCAGCAACAGCGCGTCGCGATTGCACGCGCGCTGGCGATGGAGCCGCACATCATGCTGTTCGACGAGCCGACCTCGGCGCTCGACCCGGAACTGGTCGGCGAAGTGCTGCAAGTGATGAAGCAACTCGCGCGCGACGGCATGACGATGGCGGTGGTCACACACGAAATGGGCTTTGCCGCGCAAGTCGCCGACAAGGTCATGTTCATCGACCAGGGGCGCATCGCCGTCCAGGGCAAGCCACGCGAAGTCTTTCACGATGCCGGGCAACCGCGATTGCGGCAGTTCCTGCAAAACTACTTCGACCGCAACGCCTTCTGGGCGCGCGGTCCCGACGAGGCGGAGCCGGTATGAGCGCGCTCGTGTTGGCCACCGCCTCACACGGACTGTAGCGCGAGGGCCGCCGATGTCCGCTACTGTTCGCAGCAAAGCTCACGACAAGCCGCTTCCTG
Organism: Paraburkholderia sp. FW306-02-B; assembly: GCF_058782725.1. Taxonomy (NCBI): domain Bacteria; kingdom Pseudomonadati; phylum Pseudomonadota; class Betaproteobacteria; order Burkholderiales; family Burkholderiaceae; genus Paraburkholderia; species Paraburkholderia sp. FW306-02-B. Next base: position 1,729,502 of record NZ_JBYSXZ010000002.1, on the reverse strand, counting down.
CCGCGGCGATGAAAACCGCGCGCGTGACATCCGATGCGCCGGCTGCGCGCTACGAGCAGGTCAAAAGCCATATTCGCCAGATCATCGAGTCGGGTGCGCGGCAAGCGGGCGACCGTCTGCCTTCCGAACTCGACCTGGTCGCGACGCTAGGCGTATCGCGCATGACGGTCAATCGCGCGCTGCGCGAACTCGCCGACGAAGGCCTCGTCACACGCGTATCCGGCGTCGGCACTTTTGTCGCGCAAACCAAGCCGCAATCGACGCTGCTGATGATCGCCCATATCGGCGACGAGATCCGCTCGCGCGGCCATGAATACAGCTACGACACCGTGCTGGCGCAACGCGAAACCGCGCCGGTGACGGTGTCGAACGCGTTAGGCCTCGCGCCGGGTGCTTCCGTATTTCATGTGATCTGCGTACATCGCGAGAACGGCTTGCCGGTGCAGCTGGAAGACCGCTACGTCAATCCGGCGATCGCGCCGGATTTTCTGCAGCAGGATTTCGCGGCGATCCGGCCGTCGGAGTATCTGTACGATATCGTGCCGGCGCATGACGTCGAGCATGTCGTCGATGCGGGTTTGCCGACGCGCGCCGAAGCCGAGTTGCTGGAGATTCGCGCAGAGGAACCGTGCCTGACGCTCATGCGCCGCACCTGGACGAGCGGCGTCGCGGTGACGTTCGCGCGGTTCGTGCATCCGGGCTCGCGGTATCGGCTGGGTTGCCGCTTCTCGCCGGATATGTCGCAACGGCAAGGCTAGCGGCGCAAACGCCGCGCGCGTTCGTTAAACGTTCCCCGCCAGATGGAAACGCGACGCCGGATGCCACAACTGCACCGAGGTCGCGACCGCTTCACCCACCCACGTACGGCGCCATAGCTGCAAGCACGGCTCGCCGATTTCCATCATCAGATGCCGTCGCACATACGCATCGGGCTTCTGCGCATAGATGCGAAACTCCGCGCGCTGGATCGGCGCGAGCCGCACCATGTAGTGATTCGGCGTCTCGACGGTGAAGTCCTGTTGCAGGTAATCGGGGAAGACCTTTGGATTGACGTAGCGATCCTCGTACTGGATCGGCTCGCCTTCTTCGCTGTGCACGATGCACGAGTGAAACGCCGGGCCCTCGGCGAGACCAAGTGAGTCGAGCGCCTGCGGGTCGTCGCTGGTTTCGAGCGTCAGCACGCGCGCCGAGTGACGATGCCCGCGCGCGGCGATTTCGTCAGCGATATTGCGGATTTCCAGTACCGTCGATTCGTAGCGTTGCGGCGCGACGAAGGTGCCCGATCCCTGCACGCGCGTCAGCACACGTTCGGTGGTCAGTTCGCGCAGCGCGCGCGACACTGTCATGCGCGCAACGCCGAATTCCTTGACCAGTTCCGTTTCGGACGGGATCAGCCCGCCCGGTTTCCAGTCCCCTTCACTGATCCGTTTGAGCACGTAGCGTTTGATCTGCTCATAGGCGGGCATCGCCTTGGCGGGGGCCGCATGGCCGCGGCCTGGGTGGTCTTGAGTGTCTGCGGTTTGCGCGTTTGTAATGTTGTTCACGTCGACCTCGTGGGTGGTACGCAATACGCCGGTTCACCAGCTGGTAAGCCCGCTCACCGGCACTGTCTCCAATCAAGCTGTAGGGGTTGCCGGTGGGCCGCCGGTGGGCCATCGTTGACGGCCATGGCAGCGCCGGCGGCACAGCCGGCCACGCTCGCCAATCCGGCCAGGTCCGCAGCAGCGGCAGCGGTGGCGGCAGCGGTGGCAAGCGCAGGCCGCATCTTACCCGGGTTCGGCAGCGGTGGCGGCGCGCCGTCGGCGATCATGCGAAACGCGATGGTCATATCGTCGGCAAGCGGCCGGTCGTCGCGATAGGTCGGCACGACGCGGCGCACGCGCTGCCAGAGCGCGTCGGTATGCGGCGCGCGCGGCGCGTCGACGGTTTGCTGGTCGTAGGCCTGCGCCGCCGCCAGCAATTCGATCGCGACGATGCGCCCGGCGTTGTCGATGATCTCCAGCGCTTTGAGCGCGGCGGGCGTCGCGTGGCACAAGTGGTCTTCCTGCAAGGCGGACGTGATGCCGCCGTCGAGGCTCGCGGGCATCGCCAGACGCCGGTTCTGCGCGACCAGCGACGCCGCCGTGTACTGCGCGATCATGAAACCTGAACAGGTGCCGCCCGGCTCGGCGAGAAACGCCGGCAAGCCGCTGACGAGCGGATTGACCAGACGATCCAGACGCCGCTCGGCCATTGCCGCGACTTGAGCGATCGCGGTGGCGAGACTGTCCATCGCCAGCGCGATCGATGCGCCCACCGCATGCGCCTGCGAATAAACGCGCGGCGCTTCCGGCGTGCCGGCGACGATCGGGTTGTCGGTAATCGATGCGAGTTCGCGATTGACCACGTCGGCGGTCGTGGCAAGCACGTCGCGCGCGGCGCCGTGCACATGCGGAATGGTCCGCATGCTCAACGGGTCTTGCGTGCGCTGGCCGGCCGCCGCGGCGAGAATGCCGCTGTCGGCGAGCGCCGTGCGCATCCGTTCACCGACCAGGTTCAAGCCGGGCGAAATGCGCAACGCCAACGAATCGGCATCGAACGCGGCGAGCTGGCCACGCAGATTCTCGAAGCTCATCGCGGCGACCATGTCGGTCCAGTCGAGCAAACGTTCGGCGCGCGCCAATGCCAAGGCCGCGAGACCTGTCACGCACGGCGTGCCGTTGATGAGGCTTAAGCCCTCCTTCGCTTCGAGCACCAGCGGTTCGAGGCCAAGCAGTTGCAACGCGTCGCGCCCTTTGAGCCGTTCGCCGCGATAGCGCACATAGCCTTCGCCGATGCATACCAGCGCGATATGCGCCATGTGGCTCAGATAGCCGACCGAGCCGAACGCCGGCACTTCGGGCAAGCAATCGGCATTGAGCAGCGCGACGAGTTGGTCCGCGACTTCGAGGCGAATCCCCGAATGTCCGTGTGCAAAGTTGTTGACGGCCGCCGCCATGATCGCGCGCGCCTCGGCGGCACCGAGCGGCACCCCTACGCCAACCGCGTGGCTCATCAGAATGCTGCGCGACAGCGTGCGCTGCTCGGCCGGCGAGACGATCACGTCGCACAACGCGCCGACGCCGGTATTGACACCGTACGCGCGAATCCCACGCTCGACGATCTGTTCGACAAGCACATGCGCCGCCGCGATGCGCGCGCGGGCGTCGGCGGAAAGCTCGAGCGGCTCGCCGGCGGCAACGGCCGCCACCTGGCGCCAGTCGAGAGGACGATCGGAACGGATCACGGCCATGATATTGCCCGTCAGGTGGTCAGTTAGTGGTGCGGTCGTGGTGGCTCGACACGAATTGCCTGAAGCGCTCGGACTTGCATTCGACGAAGACTTCGTCGGGCGTGCCGTCGGCTTCCACCTGGCCTTGATGCAGGAACAACACGCGATTCGACACGTGGCGCGCGAAACCCATTTCGTGCGTCACGACCAGCATCGTGCGGCCTTCTTCAGCGAGCGAGCGCATCACGCGCAATACTTCGCCGACCAGTTCCGGATCGAGTGCTGAAGTTGGCTCATCGAACAGCATGACCTTCGGATGCATGGCCAAAGCACGTGCAATCGCCACACGCTGCTGCTGGCCGCCCGACAGATGCGCCGGATAGTGGCCGCGCTTTTCCGCGAGGCCCACCTTCGCGAGCAGCGCTTCGGCCTCTTCAACCGATTCGGCACGGCTGCGTTTTTGCACGCGCATCGGCCCTTCGATCAGATTCTCCAGCACGGTCATATGCGACCACAGGTTGAAGTTCTGAAACACCATGCCGAGTTGCGAGCGCACCCGGTCCACCTGGCGGCGGTCGCTTGGTTGCAGCTTGCCGTCGCCGCGGCGCTTCATTTTCAGCTCTTCGCCGGCCAGCGCGACCGAGCCGTCGTCGGGCGTTTCGAGCAGATTCAGGCAGCGCAGAAAGGTACTCTTGCCTGAGCCGCTCGCGCCGAGAATCGAGATCACGTCGCCTTGATGAGCGTCGAGCGAAATGCCTTTGAGCACGTGATGGTCGCCGAACGACTTATGAATGTTCTTGACCGACAGTGCAACGGGTGCCGTAGCGTTCATGGGAATCTCCACAGGATTAGCGGCCGTTCAGGGCGCGGCGCGACGTGCTTCGGTGGTGGTGGAAACCGGGCGGCTCGGTGCGGCTTGCGTGGGCGCCGCGCGCAGATGGCGCGACAGACGCGTTTCGAGCATGCCGAGCAGGCGCACGATGACGAAATTCAGGAACAGATAGATCAGCGCGGCGCAGATGAACACTTCAGTGGTGCGATACGTTTGCTGAATGATCTGCTGCGCGACGCCGGTCACTTCCCACACGGTGACCAGGCTCGCGAGCGCGGTCGATTTGACGAGCAGCACCGCTTCGGTCGAATACGCGGGCAGACACTGACGCAACGCAATCGGACCGATCACACGGCGCAGCAACGCGAAGCCCGACAGGCCGATCGAATAACCCGCTTCGATCTGACCGACCGGCACGGCCATCAACCCGCCGCGAATGATTTCGGCGGTATATCCAGCCGTGCACAACGCGAGCGACAGCACCGCGCACATATACGGCTCGCGCAGCACCGGCCACAGGAAGCTCTCGCGAATCACGCCGAACTGGCCCATCCCGTAGTACACGAGGAACATCTGGATCAGGAGCGGCGAGCCGCGGAACACCAGGATATAAGCACGCGCAAAGCGATTCGGCAGCCAATGCGGCGACACGCGCATCGTGACGATCACGAGCGAGAGCAAGCCGCCGAGAATCAACGAACAGAAGAACAGCCCGAGTGTGGTCGGCACGGCCGCAAGCAGTTGCCGCAGCGTGTCGAGCAGGAAATCGAAGTCGAAATTCATGATGTCCGCTCGTCGTCAGTTGCGCGCGAAGTTGCGCTTGAAGGACCGGCCCACGTGTGCTTCAGCACGGTTGAAGACCCGGTTCGAAATGCTGGTCATCAGCAGATACAGCGCGCCGCCCACCACGAAGAACGTGAAGTATTGGTGTGTGGAACCCGCCGCGACCTGGCTAGCACGCAGCAGTTCGGCCAGACCGGTGACGGAAATCAGCGCCGAATCTTTCAGGCTCAATTGCCACACATTGCCGATGCCGGGCAACGCGAAGCGCAGCACCTGCGGAATCAGGATGCGGCGCGCCATCGTTAGCGTCGACATGCCGATCGAGCGCGCCGCTTCGAGTTCGCCGCGCGACACCGCGAGCACCGCCGAGCGGTACACCTCGGCCTGATACGCGCCGGAAATCATGCCGACCGCGAGCGCGCCGATCACGAATGGCGGCACGCCGACAAAACCCTCGGCGCCGAACCACTGGCCGACGGTGGTCACGAGCGTCGAGCCGCCGAAATAGAACAGATAGATGACGAGCAGTTCAGGCACGCCGCGAAACACGGTGGTGTACAGATCGCCGACGACGCGCAGCGTACGAAAGCGCGCCAGCTTGGCCGCCGCGATAAGCGCGCCGAATACGGCGCCGACAGCAAGCGCCGCGAGCGTCAGCGCGACCGTCATCAATGCTGCCAGCAGCAACGCGCCGCCCCAGCCTTCCGGCCCGAAGCCGAGCATCTCTATCAGAGCCATTCCCTACCCCTCATCCATTACGACGGATACGACGGATCGAACCAGACGGCAGGCGCAGCGTGACGCCGCGCCTGCCGCTACAGCTGTACGCGACGACGCATCAAGGCGTGACGTCGGTCTTGAACCACTTGTTGGAGAGTTTCTTGACCGTGCCGTCGGCGAGCGCGGCGCTGATCGCCGTGTCGAATTTCGCTTTCAGATCGGCGTCCTGCTTGCGGAACGCGAGACCTTCGCCCGGGCCCCAGATCGGGCCGCCGATCTTCGGGCCCGCCATCACGATCGATGCGGTTTCTTTCTTGTCGACGTTCGCGGCGTAGTAAGTCACGTCGTCGAACGAGGCGTCGATGCGGCCGTTGGCCAGATCCAGATCGCGCTCGGGCGAAGTCTTGTAGACGCGGATCGTGGCGACGTCCTTGAAGCCGTCGTTGATGAATTTGGTGTAGACCGTGCCCGACTGGATGCCGATTGTCTTGCCCTTCAGCTGCTTGCGCAACGCGTCGACGGTCGGTTGATCGGTTTTCGGATCGCCCGACAGCTTGACGACCGCGGCGGTCGGCGCGGCCTTCGGCAACACTTTCGCGTCAGTCACGGCGAAAGTCGCGGGTGTGGCGGCGTAAGGCTTCGAGAACGCGATGATCTTTTCGCGCTCGGGCGTGATCGAGATCGCATCCATCAGGACGTCGAACTTGCCGGCTTGCAGACCGGGGATCATGCCGTCCCAGTCCTGGGCAACGAGGTTGCACTGCAACTTGATGCGGGCACACAGGTTGGCGACCAGCTCAGGCTCGAAGCCGCCCAGCTTGCCGCCCGGCAAGGTCAGGTTCCACGGCGCGTAGCCGCCTTCCAGCGCGATCGTCACTGTCTTCCAGTCTTTCGCCTGCACCGGTGCCGCGAAAATGGTCGCGGCGCCGAGGACGGCGCCCATCAATGCTTTTGCTAACGTCGTGCGCTTGAACTTCACGTCGAAACTCCTTTGATTGAGGAAACCGTCGAGACGGATTTTTTTAACTGCTGCTGAATTTGTATAGACAAGTCTGCATGAGTCAAAAAGCCATCGCAAGCGGATTTTCTGGAAATCGCCCGAATCATCGGGTAAGCCCCTAGCCGCCCCGTCTTGCAAGGCTCTTAAGGAAGTATTGAAAGGATGGAGGCCGTGCACTGTTCGCAGCTTCGTGCGTCAGCGCGGTGCATTTTGTCTAGACAGGTTGGTGCAAAGCGATCGAATGCGCTTCGCGATGGCGCAACCGCGCGGCTACCAGACGAACGGTATAAAGCGGTAGCGCACGCGGGTCATGTAGTCGGCGTAGCCGTCGAGTTGCGATGCCAGCAAGCGCTCTTCACGCACCGCACGCCAGCCGAGAGCGATCACCATGAGCGGCACGCAAGTGAAACCCCACCACGAACCGAGCAACAAAGGCGTGCCGACGAAGAACAGCAGCGCGGCGGCGTACATCGGGTGACGGACATACGCGTAAGGGCCGCTGTCGACAACCTTGTGACCACGGCTTGTCTGGATTTTCACGACCGGGGCGGCATAGCTGTTCGCCCGGAACACGAAGCGGCACATGAAGATGCAGAGGAACACGCAAAGCGAACCGAAGCTCACCAGCGGCACCGGCAACGGCGCCGACCAATGGAAGCGCATGGCGTCGAGCCCCATCAGGATCAGCCAACTGCACCACACCAGCGCGACGACCATCATGAAGAAGCGGTCCCAGCGGCTTTGTTGTGCCTGCATAATCGGCGCAAGACGTTCGGCGAGCAGGCCGGGATCGTGGCGCGCCAGCCAGAAGCCGATCCATAGGCTTAGCACGCCTATCTCGAACAGATACCACCCGGCGGCCGGCCACGCGAGCGTGCCCGCCGCGCCGAACAGCAGCACGCCCATGACGGCCAGCGAGATCGACGTTTGGAAGACGAGGCGCTTGATCATCGTTCTAGGCGGTGGTCGCCGCGGGCTGGCGCACGCGGTCGAATACGCCGGCGATGTCGATGTCGCCGGTGTTCAGGCCAAATTGATCGCGCAGGCAGGCAGCGAGTTCGTCTGCGGTTTTGAGTTGCCGTTCGCTGATTATTTCGCCGTCCGCGGCGCGTGTGTTGAGCTGGTCGTTGAGGAGCGTCAGGCGCGATTGCTCCAGTACGCGGCAGACGATCAGGTTGCTCGCGAAGATCGAATCGGGTGAGGTCGATGTGTACCAGTTGGAGGTTTCGTAGTCGATCCACTCGACTGGGTGCAGATCGAAGCGGTAGATGCGGGACCAGGTTTTGTCTCTCGCCTGCACTTCGAGGTAGAGCGCGTCGTGCGACGCGTCGGCGAGGTGGAAGGTGCCTAGCTGGGTCTGCTGCGCGATGCCTGGGGTCAGGCGTAGGGGCGCTGTTAGTGTCACGCTGCCGAAGCCGACGTCGGCGATCCATGGTGTTTTGTTGTTGTCGTTGTTTTTGTCGATGTCGACGCGGAGGATCATGTGCGTGCGAGGAGGGATTGCTTCTGGTTCGCGGCCCCACAGGACTCGGCCTATTAGCGGCGTTATTTTGAAGCCCAATTGCTTCAGCACGCTCGCGAAAAGTGCGTTTTGTTCGAAGCAGTAGCCGCCGCGGTTTTGGGTTACCAGCTTTTCTTCTATCGATGGGATGTCCAGGTTTACCGCGCGGCGCGTTAGAGGGTTCAGGTTCTCAAATGGGATCGCTTGAGGGTGGAGCTTGTGCAACTCCTGCAGCACTTCCAGCGTCGCCGCGCGCGGGCCTTTGTAGCCTATGCGGGTGAAGTAGTTGTCCAGGTTCACTGTGTCTGACATCGGTGTCGTCCTTTTGGGCGCTGGGCGCTTATGGGTTTTGCCCTTCGGTGCGGTCTTGGGTGATGATCATAGCTTTTTTTGTTGTCCGCCTGCGGTGGTGGCTTTTCCTTGTTTTCGTAGTGGTTTATTTTTTGTTGTTTGCTTGCGGTGGTGGCCTTTCCTTGCTTTGTTATTGGTTTATTAGCGTTCCCCCTGTGCGGGGGAGCACCTACTTTTCTTTGCCGGCCGCAAAGAAAAGTAGGCAAAAGAAAGCGGCTCACACCGCTAGTTCTTAAGTGGGTCCCCTGGCTTGGAGGAGGCAGTGGAGCATCTGGAATCTGTGCTCTCGCACACTCCGCGGCGGTGACAAGGCAGTCATACTTCCGGCGGCGCTGCGCGCGGCGGAGCGGTACTTCACAGAACCGCTCGCCGGTTTTAAAAGCCCACGTTTGGTTCGGCCCGGTGGCTCGCGCTGTGCGCGCCGAGCAGCACTTCAAAAAGCGGCTAGCGGGATCTCGTCCTTCCGGGCGAAACCCCGTCGTTTAACCTGTTTTACTGCCCGCCCTTCAACGCCGCCGTCGCTATCGACGGCACACTAATGCCGTGGCTCGATGCGAATTGCATCGCCGAACTCAGTGTCGACATCAACGATTGCAGTTGGCCCGGCGCGGATTGCGCTATATACGACGCGGCCTGCGCCGTCTGTGGATTCATCCCCGCCTGCAACAGCGACGAGGGGTTCATCTGGCCAATGCCGCCCAGCCCGGACTGCAAGCTCGAATACTGGCTCACGCCCTTGCCTAACGACGACAAGCCGTCCGTGAACGCCTGCTTGTTCACCGGTGTCGCCAACGCCGCGCCGCTCGCGCGATTCGCGAATGCCTGGGTCAGCGTCTGCGATAACGATTGCTGCGTACCCCCCATTTGCGTCAATTGACTCACCGACGGCGTGCCGCCACTCAGCAATCCCGCCGCCTGTTGCGCCTGGCCCGCCGCGCCGCTCAATCCCATCGCCGAGGCAAGACTCGATTGGCCACTCAGCACCTGCTGGTTCGCGCCGACGTACGTCTGCAGCAACTGCGACATACCACCCGATGACGCCGTCGCCCCAGCATCCGCCGAACTGTCGCCGCCTATGCCGAACTGCTTCAGATTCAACTGCGCGTTCGATACGCCACTCACCAGCAAACCACCACTAGCAAGCAACGAAAGCAAAAGCATGCGTTTCTTCATATCTATCTCCTGACAGGGGTCTTCCGAGGTACTCGTGCACTTCGACACCCCCTCATGCCACACGTTCGATATGACTGAATCCATACCAAAACCTTACACATTTATTCCGTTTTAATTACGCGCAAATGCCGTTTCCCAGCAGTGCGTAAATATCGGTATTACATCTCAGTAATATTGATGCGAATCGTTCTCATTTGTGTTGACGCATCCATTCTGCATGCGTACGATCTCGCCATCTGCTGCATCCGGCGTCGCGAACCGATGCGGCAAATCGCCGGCACGCAGTCATGTAACGCCGCGATGGTTAGATCAGTCGATACAACACAATAAGGATTTCGATGAAGTTCGCCCAGTCCAACGGATCCGCCGCTCACGCGAGTTCACCCCGGGATGCCGATCCGTACGGCCGCGCCGTGCGCCGCTCCCGTCTGCCTTCAATGCGGCGCGCCGCCCTCTGCACCGCTTTCGCATGGGCCTCGCTGACAGCCGGCGCAGCCATGGCCGAAGCCAATCCCGATGCAGCACCGGAAGCGCCTGAAGCCGACCTGAATATCAAGGCGACCCAAACGAGCCAGTGGACCGGTTTCTGGAATCGCCAGACCATGCTCGGCGACATGGGCGGTCTGCGCCCCTGGCTCGGTAAATACGGCGTGACGTTCGCGCTGACCGAAACCAGCGAACTTCTCGGCAACGTGCGCGGCGGCCTCGATCGCGGCGTCGCCTACGACGGTCTGACGACGGCCACGGTACAAGTCGATACGCAAAAAGCATTCGGCTTGCCGGGCGGCCAGTTCAACGTCAGCGCACTGCAAATCCACGGCCGCAATCTGAGTGCCGACAAGCTCGGCACGCTGAATACGGCGAGCGGTATCGAAGCGCAGGATACAACCCGTCTTTGGGAACTCTGGTATCAGCAGTCGTTCCTGAACAAGCGCGTCGACGTCAAAATCGGTCAGCAAAGTATTGACCAGGAATTCATCGCCAGCACGTATTCGGCGCTGTTCGTCAACACCATGTTCGGCTGGCCTGCCCTGCCGTCCTACGATATGCCCAATGGCGGCCCGGCTTATCCGCTGTCGGCCCTCGGCTTGCGCGTGCGCGGTCAGATCACGCCTTCGTTGACGGCGCTCGCGGGCGTGTTCGACGGCGATCCGCTCGGCAACAATCCGAACAACAGGAGCGGCACCAACTTCAACCTGCATAACGGCACGTTGTTCATCGGCGAATTGCAGTACGCCATCAACCAGCCGGCCGACGGCGAAATGGTCGGCGCGGGCGGCGGCGGTTTGCCGGGCACCTACAAGATCGGTGTCTGGTACAACAACGGCAGCTTCGCGGATCAGCGCTACGACAACACCGGTTTGTCGCTGGCGAATCCGGCAAGCACCGGCATCGCCGCGAATCATCGTGGCGACTACAGCTTCTACGCGGTAGCCGACCAGATGATCTGGCGTCCGAACCCGGACGAAGCGCGCAGCCTCGGCGTGTTCGCCCGGGTGATGGGCGCGCCGGGCGACCGCAACCTGGTGAGCGTCGCAGCCAACCTCGGCATCGTGCTGAAAGCGCCGTTCGCAGGCCGCGACAACGACAGCGCCGGCCTCGCGCTGACCTACATCAAGGTCGGCAGCCACGCGCACGGACTCGATCAGGATAACCTGGCATTCAGCGGCGGCCCGTACGGCGTGCGCACCAGCGAAACCGCGCTCGAAGCGACCTACCAGTATCAGGTCAACCCGTGGTGGACGCTGCAAGCCGACGCGCAATACACGTTCAACGCCGGCGCCGGCCAGAACCCGAACGATCCGACGCAACCGCTGCGCAACACGTTCGTCGTCGGCGTACGGACCAACATCACGTTCTGACGCCGTTAGCGCCATTTACACACGACCATTCGCACGCTTCCAATCAATCATGCTTTCGAACATGACCGCATTCACCGCTTTGTGCGCAGGCACGGAGGCTCATTCATGAACAATCGCACGCGCAAATTTTCGCCGCGCGCCGCGCGGGCCTTGGTCGCCGTCACTGTCAGCGCCGCCGCATTCGCGACGGCCGGCAGCGCGCACGCCGAGCCGCAGGGTTTCCTTGAAACCGTCAAGCACCACGCCACGCTGATCAACACCGTGCCGGAAAACGGCGACCAGAATCCGTACGCGGTGGTGGTCGCGCCGGTCACGGCAGGCACCGTCAAGCAAGGCGACGTGCTGGTCGGCAACTTCAACAACTCGACCAATCTGCAAGGCACCGGCAGCACGATCGTCAACTATCACCCGGACACGAAGCAGATGACGGTGTTCGCTACAGTGCCGCGCGATCTGAAGGAATGCCCGGGCGGCATCGGCCTGTCGACCGCGATGACGATGCTCAAGTCGGGCTACGTGATCGTCGGCAGCACGCCGAGCAACGACGGCACCACCGGCACCAAGGGCGCCGGCTGTCTGATCGTGATCGATCCGAACGGCAAGGTCGCCTCGACCATCGTCAGCCCGAACATCAACGATCCGTGGGGCAACATGGCGGTCGTCGATCACGGCAGCAGCGCGACGCTGTTCGTCAGCAACGCCGGCTTCGGCGTGGGCGGCGCGAACGGCAATCCGCCGGTGTTCAAGCAGGCCACCGTGCTGCGTCTGGACCTCGATGTGCCGGCCGGTAAGCCGCCGGTCGTCAAGAAGGAAACCGTGGTTGGCAGCGGCTTCGGCGCGCAGGCCGACAAGGGCGTGTTCCTCGTCGGTCCGACCGGCCTCGCGCTGTCGGCCGATCAGAAACTGCTGTACGTGTCCGATGCGATCGGCAACCGTGTCACCGAAATCGACGATCCGATGACGCGCGACACCAGCGCTGGCGTCGGCCGCCAGTTGACCGCCGACGGCCTGCTGCATCGACCGCTGGCGATGGTCACCGCGCCCAACGGCCACCTGCTGGTCACGAATGCGTTGAACGGCCAGGTTGTCGAAATCGATCCGGCCAGCGGCAAGCAGCTCTACGCCCGCTGGATCGACACCGACAAGGCGCAATCGCCGCCCGGCAACGGCGACCTGTTCGGCATCGCGATGACGCCGGAAGGCGACGGTTTCTACTACGTGCAGGACGACGTGAACACGCTGGTGCTGGCGAAGTAAGCGACGCAAACCCCGCAAAACCCAAGGCCAAATAAAAGCTAAGTCACCATGGCAAACGATCATCCGTCGCGGCCCGCAAGGCGCGGCTTTCTCAAAGCGGGCGGCGCCGCGGTAGCGGCCGGCGCGAGCCTCGGCGCGGGTCTGGGTACGCCCCAGGCCGCGCTCGGCAAGACGCCGGCGCACAATGCCGATCCGCACATGGCGGTCGAGCCGTTCTATGGCGCGCATCAAGGCGGCATCGTCACGCCGCAGCAGAGTCACACGTACGTGGCCGCGCTCGATCTGACCACCGACAAGCGCGACGACGTCATTGCGCTGCTGCGTGCATGGACCGACGCCGCCGCACGCCTGACGCAAGGCGCCACGGCCGCGCCGTTGCCCCCCGGCGACGCGGGCGCAGATAAGGCCGCGCCCGATTCCGGCGACGTGCTCGGTCTCGGCCCAGCCGGTTTGACAATCACGTTCGGCTTCGGCCCGGGCCTCTTCACACGTGAAGGCAAGGACCGCTACGGCCTCGCCGCGCGCCGCCCCGCCGCGCTGGTCGATCTGCCGCGCTTTAACGGCGACCAGCTGATCGCCGAGAAGACCGGCGGCGACCTGTTCATCCAGGCATGCGCGAACGATCAGCAAGTCGCTTTCCACGCGGTCCGGCAACTGGCGCGCCTCGGCTACGGTGTCGCGACCATGCGTTGGGGTCAGTCCGGCTTCCTGTCGGGTCCGCGCGGTCAGACGCCGCGCAATCTGATGGGCTTCAAGGACGGCACCAACAATCCGTCGACCGCCAGGCCGCAGTTGATGAACGAGTTCGTGTGGGCCGGCGCCACTGCCGATGCGCCGTGGATGGAAGGCGGCACCTACACCGTCGTGCGGCGCATCCGCATCACGCTCGAACACTGGGACAACACCGAACTGGGTTTCCAGGAACAGGTGTTCGGCCGTCACAAGTACAGCGGCGCGCCGATCGGCAAGAAGAACGAGTTCGACCCGGTGGATCTCAAGGAAGAGGATAAGGACGGCAATCCGGTCATTCCGGAGAACTCGCATGTTCGTCTGTCGAATCAGGCGAGCAACAACGGCGCGCAGATTCTGCGCCGCTCGTACTCGTACAACGAGGGCACGAACTTCTACATCGAGCGCTGGCCGCCTTGGCGCCAGGAAACCGAATACGACGCGGGGCTGATTTTCGTCGCCCACCAGAGCGACCCGCGCACCGGCTTCATTCCGATCAACGACAAGCTCGCGAAGTTCGACATGATGAACCAGTTCACGACGCACGTCGGCAGCGCGGTGTTCGCGGTGCCGCCGGGCGCGAAGCCGGGTTCGTATATCGGCGCGGGGCTGTTCGAGACATAATGGCAGCCGCCAGGCGATCAGCAAAACAAGCAGCAGAAAAGATCAACTATTACATCATCAACGGACTTTAGGATCATGGCTCATTCCTGGTTTATCACCCGCCTGCGCCTCGTCAGCAGCGCGGTCGCGCTCACGCTGGCCGCACTCGGCACCGCGCCGACAGCGGCTCATGCTGCGTCGATCACGCTGTACAACGCGCAGCACGAACAGGTCGTCAATCTGCTCGCCAAAGACTTCGAAAAACAGTCGGGCATTTCGGTGAAGATCCGCAACGGCGAAGGCCCGGCAATGGCCGCGCAGCTCGTCGCGGAAGGCGCCGCCACGCCCGCCGACGTGTACTTCACGGAAAACTCGCCGGAGCTGACGCTGCTCGAGGAGAAAGGCCTCTTGAACAAGGTCGACGGCTCGACCCTCGCCACCGTGCCGGCGCGCTTCAACTCGCCAGCCGGCGCATGGGTCGGCGTGACCGCGCGTGAAAGCGTGCTGGCCTACAACACGAGCAAGCTGCAAGCATCGCAACTGCCGCAATCGCTGTTCGACCTGGCCAAGCCCGAATGGAAAGGCAAGGTCGGCATTGCACCGAGCGACGCCGATTTTCTGCCGCTCGTGAGCGCCGTGCTCGCGCTGAAGGGCGAAGCGCAAACCGTCCAATGGCTGAAGGGCCTGAAAGCCAACGCGCAGATTTTCGACGACGAAGAAGGCGTGGTCGCCGCGGTCAATCGCGGCGGCGTGGCCACCGGTGTGATCAACAACTACTACTGGGACCGTCTGCACGCCGAACTCGGCGACGCGAAAACCCGCAGTGCGGTTCATCACTTCGGCAACGGCGATGTCGGCGCGCTGGTGAACGTGTCGGGCGCGGCAGTGCTGAAGTCCGCGCACAACACGGACGGCGCGCAGAAGTTTCTCGCCTATCTGGTCAGCGAACGCGCGCAAAAGTTGATGGCGAACAGCCACGTCATGTTCGAATATCCGCTGCATGCGGGCGTCGCGCCGGACCCGATCCTCAAGCCGTTCGCCGAACTGAGCCCGCCGTCGCTGACGATCGAGCAACTCGGCGACGACAGCCAGGCCGGCAAGCTGCTGCGTCAGGCAGGCTTGCTGTAAATGAGCGATGCCGTGTCAGCCGGGCCACCGGCTGTGACCCCCGCCCCGGCGCGCGCCCACTCGCGCGCGCCGCGCGGTTTGTTTGCGGCAGCAACACTCAGCGCTTTGCTGGTGTTGCTGCCGATTGCGTTTACCTTCTGGCGGGCGGCGAGCTTCGGGATCGGCGAGGCGGTCGACCTGATAGTCCGGCCATTGGTGGGTGAACTGCTGGTCAACACGCTGCTGATCGCCGTGTCGACCACGCTTGTCTCCGCTGTCATCGGCACGGCGGCCGCATGGTTCGTCGAACGCACGCATTTGCCGGGACGCCGCGCGTGGGCCGTGCTCACTGCCGCGCCGCTCGCGATGCCGGCCTTCATCTCGAGCTATGCGTGGGTGTCGTTGAGTCTCGATTTGCAGGACTTCGCGGGGGCGCTGCTGGTGCTGACGTCCGCGTACTTCCCGCTGGTCTATCTGCCGGTGGCCGCCGCGTTGCGCGGCATGGACCCGGCGCTCGAAGAAAGCGCGCGCGCGCTCGGCTGCAACCGCTGGACAACTTTCATTCGCGTGGTGCTGCCGCAATTGCGCCCGGCGCTGCTCGGCGGCATGTTGCTGGTCGCGCTCGGCGTGCTGTCCGAATTCGGCGCGTTCACGCTGCTGCGTTTTCGCACCTTCACGACGCAAATCTACGCGGAATATCGCACCAGTTTCGACGGCGGCGGCGCTTCGCTGCTCGCCTGCCTGCTGATCGTGATCTGCCTCATCGTGCTCGCGTTCGAGTTCCGTGTGCGCGGCGCGGCGCGTTATGAACGCGTCGATCGCGGCACGCGTCGCGCGGTGCTGCGCTACGAGCTCGGCGCATGGCGCTGGATCGTGGTGGCCGGCTTTGCCGCGCTGGCGATCGCGACGCTGGGCGTGCCGCTCGGCATGATCGGCTACTGGCTCACGCAGCCGGGCGCTGCCGCCGTCACACCGGCTGACGTGTCGCCCGAGTTGCTGTTCAACGCGACGATCTCGTCGCTTGGATTCGGCCTCGCCGCCGCGGCACTGACCACGCTGCTGGTCCTGCCGCTCGCGTTCCTGCTGGTGCGCTATCCGACGCGTTTCGCGACGCTGTTCGAACGCACGGTGTTTCTCGCCCAAGGCATTCCGGGTCTGGTGATCGCGCTGGCGATCGTCTCGCTCGCAGTGCACGCACTGCAACCGCTTTATCAAAGCACGACACTGCTGATCATCGCGTATGCGATCCTGTTCATGCCGGTTGCGTTGGTGAGTGTGCGCGCGGCCCTGATGCAGGCACAACCGCGCCTTGAAGAGACGGCTCGCGCGCTCGGCCTCGGCTGGTCGCAGACTGTGTTCCGCGTGTTGTTGCCGCTTGCCGGCCCGGGGCTCGGCGCGGCGGCGGCGATGGTGTTCATCTCGGTCGTCACCGAACTCAATGCGACGCTGCTGCTCTCGCCCATCGACACCCAAACGCTCGCGACACAAGTCTGGGCCGACACATCGACGATGGCCTTCGCCGCCGCCGCGCCGTATGCGGCGCTGCTAACCGGCATTTCGCTGTGCGCCTCCGGCCTGCTGTTCGCGCTGCTCGGCAAATCGGCGCTGCTCGGCGAGCGCAGTTGACGCCCGTCGCTTTTTCCATCGAATTCTCATGAGCGAACTTCGTATCCGCGGACTGCAAAAATCGTTCGACGGCCATCCGGTGCTGCACGGCATCGATCTGTCCATCGAGCGCGGCACGCTCCTCGCGCTGCTCGGGCCATCTGGCAGCGGCAAGACCACCCTGCTGCGCCTCCTGTGCGGCTTCGAACGCGCGGACAGCGGCACCGTCGAAATCGACGGACGCCGCGTGGCCGGCGAGAACCTGCATGTCCCGTCCGAACAACGCCGCATCGGCTATGTGCCGCAGGAAGGCGCGCTGTTTCCGCATCTTTCCGTGGCGGACAACATCGTGTTCGGCCTGCCGCGCGCACAACGCCGTGCGCGTCATCGCGTGGCCGAATTGCTCGAACTGGTCGGCTTGCCGGCGAACTTCGGCGAGCGCGCGCCGCAGCAACTGTCCGGCGGGCAGCAGCAGCGTGTCGCGCTGGCGCGGGCGCTCGCGCCCTCGCCGACGCTGGTGATGCTCGACGAACCGTTTTCGTCGCTCGACGCGGCATTGCGGCTTGAAACGCGGCAAGCAGTGGTGAGCGCGTTGGCCGCGACCGGCGCGACCGCCGTGCTGGTCACGCACGATCAGTCGGAAGCGCTGTCGCTCGGCCATGAAGTCGCGGTGCTGTGGCAAGGCAAGCTGATTCAGACGGCGACGCCGGAGACGTTGTATCGGCGGCCAGTCACGCGAGAACTGGCGTCGTTTGTCGGCGAGGCGGTGTTGTTGCCGGGCGTGGCCGAACAGGATCGCGTGACGTGCGAATTGGGTGAACTGCCGTTATGCGCGCCGATGGGTCGTGGCGCCGTCGACGTGATGGTGCGCCCTGAACAGATCCGTCTGCTGCGCGCGGACGAAACGATGGCGAATGGTGCGGCGTCGTATGAAGCGGTCGTGCAGGACGTGATCTTCCAGGGGCAGGACGCAGGCGTTGCGCTGCAATTGCAGTCGCCCGCGCAGACCGTGGTGCGCGCGCGCGTACCGGGCTATCTGACGCCGCGGCCGGGCGAGCATGTGCGGCTCGCCGTCGACGGCGATGTGACGGCCTATCTCCGCGATTAACTGACAAAAGTAAGTGACGCAAATAAGCGACGCTGCGATGCGTCACCTATCAGCCGTTACGCGGACGCCGCCGCACCCGGCGCGCGCGTCTGCGGACGCAGCGACAAGTCCTGCACCATCTGCGCGGCCAGATAGTCGCACGTGGGCCGGTCCGATTTGGCGCTGCGCGCCACCACGATTTCCAGCGGCGCGATTTTCGGCAAACCTTGCGCTTCGCCGAGAATCGCCAGCCGCGACGGTACGCTGCAACGCGTCAGCGCAATCACCGACAACCCCGCATCCACGGTCGCCACGAGACCCATCAGACTCGCGCTGCTGAACGCGGCCCGATAACGGATCCGCGCGCCGTCGAGTGCGGCCAGCGTATGCTGCCGCGCGACACATCCAGGCTCGTAGAGTCCCACCGGCAACGGCGACGCCGCCAGCACCGGGGTATCCACCGAAGCCCCCACCCACACCATCGGCTCGCTGCGCACGAATTCACCGCGCAACTTGCGATCGCGCGTGACGAAGGCGAGATCGATCTTGTTATCGGCCAGCATCGGCGCGAGCGACGTGCTCTGCGCGCAGACGATCTCGATCTCCACGTGCGGATACAGATTCGAAAAGCGCCGCAATACCGGCGACAGCAACGACGACACGTAATCGTCCGGCGCGCCGAGCACCACGCGCCCGCTCACCTCGGGCCGCACGATCGCCGACCACGCTTCCTCATGCAAAGCCAGCACGCGCCGCGCGTACTCGAGCAGCGTATTGCCAGGCCGCGTGAGCGAGAGATTGCGCGTGTTGCGGGCGAACAGCGTGGTGCCGAGCATGGTTTCGAGCCGCTTGATCTGCATGCTGACCGCCGCCTGCGAGCGGTGCACGGTTGCTGACGCCTTCGTGAAGCTGCCCGTTTCCACCACCGCGACGAAAGTCCGCAGCAGATCGACGTCGAATTCGGGGTGCATGATTTATCAATCCAGCTTATGGGATTTCTCAATTTAATTCGTTTGTCGGTGCCATGCAAGCCACGCAATACTTGGGACTCACTGCCACGGAGCCGCTTCGCATGCCCCTCACCTCACGTCAACAAGGCGCCATCACGCTGGCCGGCGGCGGGCTATTGATGGGCACGCTCGGCATCTTCGTCGAGGAAGCGCGGCTCGGTGCGCTCACGCTGGTGTTCTTTCGCTGCCTGTTCGGTTTTCTTGCGCTGGCAGCGTATTGCGCGTGGAAGGGCTTTTTCACGCGCCAGCACTTCACGCGGCGCACTGTCGTGCTGGCGCTGATCTCCGGCCTGTTGATGGTCACGCAGTGGGTCGGCTTCTTCGATGCGATTCATCGCACCAGCATCGCGGTCGCGACGGTCGTGTTTCATGTACAGCCATTCTGGGTCGTGCTGATCGGCGCGGCGCTCTTCAACGAACGCCTGGGCGTCGACCGGCTCGGCTGGATCGCGACTGCGTTCGTCGGGCTCGTACTCGCGTCGGGCGTCGCGGCGACCGACAATCTGCAAGGACACACGAGCTATCTGATCGGCATCGGCGAAGCGTTGGCAGGTTCGGTGCTGTATGCGAGCGTCACGCTGATTGCCAAAGGGCTCGGCAGTTTACGGCCGCACCTGCTGACGCTCGCGCAGTGCTTTGTCGGCGTGGTGTGTCTGCCGTTCATTGCGCCGCTCACCGCCGCGCATATCGGGCCGATGCAGTGGTTCTGGCTGGTCGGCATGGGCGTGTTGCACACAGGGCTGTCGTATGTGCTGATCTACGGCGCGCTGCCCAAGCTGACGACGCCGGTTATCGCCGTGTTGCTGTTCGTGTATCCGCTGACGGCGATTGTCGTCGATGCCGTCGTGTATGGGCGGGCGCTGTCGCTGCCGCAACTCGCGGGCATGGCGTTGATTGTCGTCGCGAGTCTGGGCGTCAATCTCGGCTGGCCGCTGCTTTCGATGTTGCGGCCCGGTGGACGGACGCGGCATCACGCCGATTGAGTTTCAGCCGCGCTGCTTGCAGGCGGACCGCGCGCGCTGGACTTTCAGGTGCTGCTTTCGTTGCAGGCGTTGAACAAAAAATCGGGCGTTGCGCCCGATTTTTCTAGTCATCGTAGTGATCGCCGCTCTGCCGGGTTATCAGCATGGGCATGTGATCGCGGCAAACGTCGTCCATCGCTTGCTTAAAGCCGGCACGCGCCTCGCTATAAGTAAGGACGTTCATTCGTTTTCTCGACCTGAGAGGTTGCCCTCCAGTCGCTCCTGTCAAAAAGTTAGAGATGGCTCCACTGCCAAACGGATTTCTTCTCCCTCAGCGGCAGCCAGATAAGCCGGTGACCCGGATGAAAAATCATTCCTAGTCACGCAATCGTTGTACAGATAATCGTACAAATCGGCAAACCAAAAATGGCGGTGGAACACGTCGTCTAACCGACAGAGAGCATGCCCGCTAGCGCCCATGCCCGCCACTCAGGCAAACGGCCAGCCTCACTGCGGCAACACCTCCCCCTTCGTCTCCGGCGCAAACGGAATCACGAACAACCCGGCGATAAACGCCAACGCCGTCAACGCCACCGGCACGCCGAGCGTATGCATATGCAGCACGGCCGCCCCTAGCAAAAAGTTGACGCCCGCGCCGACAAACCGCCCGAACGATGTGCAGAACGCAAACGCCGTCGCCCGCACGCGGGTCTCGAACTGCTCCGGCAGCCAC
This sequence comes from Paraburkholderia sp. FW306-02-B, assembly GCF_058782725.1. Classification (NCBI taxonomy): domain Bacteria; kingdom Pseudomonadati; phylum Pseudomonadota; class Betaproteobacteria; order Burkholderiales; family Burkholderiaceae; genus Paraburkholderia; species Paraburkholderia sp. FW306-02-B. The sequence continues at coordinate 1,708,937 of NZ_JBYSXZ010000002.1, read as the reverse complement.
AAACTGAACAACGCAAAATTACCGCCGAAAAATCCCAACACGAAGAGCCACGCGATGAACGGCGCAAGCCCATTGGGCAGATAGAACGCCCAGCCGAAACTGCCGGCGATCGACACCGCCATACCCGTGAAGTAAACCGCCAGCGTCTTCTTGCGGCCAATGCGTTCGGCCAGCAGCGGCAACGTGAGACAGCCGAGAATTGTCGCGATCGACAGCAAGCCGGTGGCCAGCGACGCGGTTCTGATTGCATCGTTCTTCGCCATGCCGGCTTTGGTCGCCAGTTGAATCACCGCGGACGGCTCGTACACCGCGCCCGCCCACAAGCCGATGATGGCGATCGTCAGCAGAATGCACGCGACCCACGTGCGGCGCCGGTAAGCCGGCCCGAGAATCTCACTCAACGGTTTGGTGCGCACGGTGCGCGCTTCGGCTTTCTGCCACTTCTCCGACTCTTTCACGCGCAGCAAGATCAGAATCGCCACCACCACCGGCACCGCGCCGGTCAGGAACATCGCGCGCCAGCCGTAATGCACGCCGACCGTGTAATTAAGCGCCGCGGCCAGAAAGAAGCCAGCGTAGTAGCCCGTTTGCAAATAACCCGCGCCCATCTTGCGGCGATCTTCAGGCCACGACTCGGCCACGTACGTGCCCGCCAACGCCCACTCGCCGCCGATGCCGACGCCGGCAATGAAGCGGTAGATGCCGAGCTCCCACACGTTGTGCGACGTCGCGGCGAGCCCGGTAAAAATGGCGAACGTGAAGATCGTGCCGGCCAGCACCTTGGTGCGGCCGAAGCGGTCGGCGAGCGGTCCCCAGATAAACGACAGCCCCCACCCGACCAGGAACAGCGCGAATAGAATCGAACCGGCAAGGCCCACGTTCGCGGGCGTCGCCGCATAGCCCGAGCGCGGCAATAATTCGGTCAAGGCCGGCGTCAACACGAGCGCGTAGATGAACGAGTCCATCCCGTCGAGCGTCCAGCCGGCCCAAGCTCCCCAAAAACCTACGATCTGCGAACGATTGAGCGGCGTGCGACGCCGTGCAACCGACGTGCTGTCGGTCAGTGAATTCATCATGCTCCTCCGGCCCTACAAGTTGGCGTACAGGTGGTACATATCGGGAACAACGGGATGGCGCGCTTGCGATGAAGTTGAATCGCCCTGGGGCAACCACTGCAACGGGCGGTGCCGGCGGCCCGATGGAAAACATTCCGGGTTTGTCCGCCTGTAAAACGCGTCTTTTTATATATAATATTTGATCTTATGAGCGACGCAATCGATGGTTTTCCCCTGGACGCCCCGGCGCACACCCCGCTTCTGCCTGCGGCGGCGCCGCGCGAAAGCACGTCCCGCGTGATCGCGGAGGCGCTGCGCGCGGCGATTGTCGACGGTACGCTGGCGCCTGGCGCGCCGCTGCGGCAAGACGCCATTGCGCGGCATTTCTCCGTCAGCGCCATTCCTGTACGCGAGGCGCTGCGCCAGCTGGAAAGCGAAGGCTGGGCGAAAGCCGCGGTGCATAAAGGCGCAACCGTCGCGCCGCTGTCGGCGGACGAAGCGCGCGAGATCTACGAGATCCGTTCGGCGCTGGAGAGCCTCGCCATCGGCCTCGCGATTCCGAATCACACCGCCGCCACGCTGCGCGAATCCGCCGACCTGTGCCGCGCAGCCGAACGTGAAGCCGACCCGTCGCTGTACGTCACGCGCAACGCCGCGTTTCACATAAGCCTGTATGCGCCCGCCGCCCGTCCGCAACTGGAGGACATGATCGGCGCGTTGCATCGGCGCGGCGAACGGTATCTGCGACTGAAGTTCGGGCTGCCGTCGTACAAGGGCGAATCCGATGAAGAACACACCGCCTTGCTCGACGCGGTGCAACGCCGCGACATTCCGGCGGCTCAAGCGCTGGTGGTCGCGCATTTGCTCGGCACCGGCGATCTGCTCTACCGTTTCCTGACTGAACGCGCGCAGGCGGAAGCCGCGCTAGCGAATCAACCCAAGCCGCGCGCCAGACGCACGCGCACCACCTCCGGGAGCTGAGTCCGCCGATGAACCGATCCGCCGAAGCGTCACCCCCAACCCGTTCATGGACCACGCGCCGCGACGAAAAGAACCGGCGCCTGGCCGCCATTGCATCGTGGCTGGAAGACGGCGTACTGCCGACCCACCGCATCGTCGATGCGCTCGAAATGTTGATTCAACCCGGCGACCGCGTCGCGCTCGAAGGCGACAATCAGAAGCAGGCCGACTTCCTGTCGCGCTCGCTCGCCAAAGTGGATGCACAGAAGATTCACGATGTGCATCTGCTGATTTCGAGCATCAGCCGTCCTGAACATCTGACGCTGTTCGAGCGCGGCATCGCGCACAAGGTCGATTTCTCATTCGCTGGACCACAGAGCCTGCGGGTCGCGCAACTGCTCGAAGACGGCCAGCTGGAAATCGGCGCGATCTATACATACGTCGAGTTGTACGCACGGATGTTCGTCGACCTGACGCCGCACGTCGCGCTGCTGTGCGCGGAGAAAGCGGACCGTCACGGCAATCTGTACACCGGCCCGAATACCGAAGACACGCCGACGATCGCCGAAGCCGCCGCGTTCCGGCACGGCATCGTGATCGTGCAGGTCAATGAGATCGTCGACGAACTGCCGCGCGTCGACATTCCGGGTTCGTGGGTCGACGTGGTCGTGCAGGCTGACCGGCCGTTCGCCGTCGAGCCGCTCTTCACACGCGATCCGCGGCATATCGGCGACTTGCAGGTGCTCACTGCGATGATGGTGATTCGCGGCATCTACGCGCCGTACGGCGTGACGTCGCTGAATCACGGCATCGGCTTCGACACCGCGGCGATCGAATTGCTGCTGCCCACCTACGGCGAATCGCTCGGTCTGAAAGGCAAGATCTGCCGCAACTGGACCCTCAATCCGCATCCCACGATGATCCCCGCGATCGAATCCGGCTGGGTCGACAGTGTGCATTGTTTCGGCAGCGAAGTCGGCATGGAGGCGTATATCGAAGCGCGGCCGGACGTCTTTTTCACCGGCAGCGACGGCAGCCTGCGTTCGAACCGCGTGCTGTGCCAGTTGGCCGGGCAATACGCCGTCGATCTGTTTATCGGCTCGACGCTGCAGATCGACGCGGACGCGAATTCATCGACGGTGACGCGCGGGCGTCTCGCGGGTTTCGGCGGTGCGCCGAACATGGGTCACGATCCACGCGGCCGGCGTCATTCGAGCGAAGCGTGGCTCAAGCTGCTGAAGGATCGAGGGCCGGTTTCGCGCGGCCAGAAGCTGGTCGTGCAGACGGCCGAAACGTACAAGAAAGGCGGCGAGCCGACTTTCGTCGATGAACTCGATGCGATCGCGGTCGGCGCGCAAAGCGGCATGCCGATCGCACCCGTGATGATCTACGGCGACGACGTGAGCCATGTGGTCACCGAGGAAGGCATCGCGCATTTGCACAAGGCCGAAGGCATCGACGAGCGGCGCGCGGCACTGGCCGCGGTGGCGGGCGTGACGCCGATCGGGCTGCGTGCGAAGCCGGAAAAAACGGCCGAGTTGCGCAGGCGCGGCATTGTTGCGTATCCGGAAGATCTGGGCATTCGTCGCGGCGAAGCGAAGCGTTCGTTGCTGGCCGCACGCAGCATCGACGATCTGGTGACGTGGTCGGGCGGGCTTTACGCGCCGCCGGCGCGCTTCAGGAGCTGGTAGCGATGGCACCCGCTGTTTTGCTCGAGCGTGCGGATGGGTCGTCCAGGCTCGCTACGTGCGATGCCTGGCGTGCAACGGCTGAGAACGCTTCCGATGACGCGGATCTTGCCCGGCTTGCCGTCACCGCGCTGATCGAAGAAGCCCAGCTCACGCCGAAACCGGCGCTAGTCGACCGGCGCGGCAGCGGCGCGCATCGCGACCTCGATCTGACCACCATGCTGCGTTCCGCTCATTCGCTCGAGCCAACCTTCGCAGCGCTCGCGCACGCATCGCGGCGGCGTGAACCGTCCGCGGTTTTGCGCGCCGAACTCGCGCAGATCGGCCGCGCGGGCGAAGCGGACATGCTGCGCGCCACCGGCGGAAGCAATGCGCATCGTGGCGCGATCTGGATCGTTGGCTTGCTTGTCGCGGGCGCGTCCGGATCGGGCGGATCTTCATCCTTGCCGGCTGCGCACATCTGCACGCGCGCCGCGCGGATCGCCTGCTTCCCGGATCGCTTCGCCGCGCCCACCGGGAGCCATGGTGAACGTGTGCGTCGGCGCTACCGGGTCGGCGGCGCGCGACGCGAGGCGCAAGACGGTTTCCCGCACGTCATCGACGTCGGCCTGCCCGCGTTGTTAGCAGCGCGCGCCCGAGGCGTCGCCGAAGACGCCGCGCGCGTCGACGCCCTGCTCTCGATCATGGGCTCACTCGACGATACGTGCCTGTTGCATCGCGCGGGCTTGCCCGGTTTGCACGCTGGACAACGCGGCGCGCGCCGCGTCCTCGACGCCGGCGGCAGCTCGAGCGCGGCCGGCCGCGCCGCCCTCGCCGCGCTCGAACACGAACTGCTGTCGCTCAATGCATCGCCCGGCGGCGCAGCCGATCTGCTCGCCGCTACCCTCTTTCTCGACATGCTGGCGCATCACGACGCCGGCGGGAGCTCAATCCCATGGAACATCTGACCTTCGACTATCCGGCGCAACGCGCCGTCACGACCCGCGCGCATGTCGGCGTGGTCGGTTCGGGCGACCTTGAAGTGCTGCTGTCGCCGGCCGATAGCACTGCTGCGTTGACCGCGCATGTGGTCGTGCGCACCAGCGTCGACGGCTATAGCCATATCTGGAAGAGCGTGCTCGACCGCTTTTTCACGCGCTACGACGGCGCCGCGCAAATCGAAATCAACGACTTCGGCGCAACGCCGGGCGTCGTGGCATTGCGGCTCGCGGAAGCCGTCGAAGCCGCCGAAGAGGGAGACGACGCATGAGTGCCGTTGCTACAACAGCGACAACGGCTGCCGCGCCGATGCTGCGCGAAAGCTTCATCGAACTGCCGGCGCGCGAGCGTGCCCGCGCGCTGCTGGATGCGGGCACCTTCCGCGAGTTGCTCGGCCCGTTCGACAGGATCGAGTCGCCGTGGCTGCCGCTGCAAGGCGTCGTCTGCCAGGCGGACGACGGCTGCGTGATCGCGCGCGGCACCATCGACGGTGAACCGGCCGTGGTGGCCGCGATCGAGTCCGCGTTCCAGGGCGGCAGCATCGGTGAAGTGTCGGGAAGCAAGATTGCGGCGGCGCTCGACATGGCCTTGCGCGATTGCGAACGCGGCAAACCGGTGCGGCCTGTGGTGCTGTTCGAAACCGGCGGCGTGCGCTTGCAGGAAGCCAATCTGGGCCTTGCGGTGATCGCCGAGATTCAGGCCGCAATTGTCGCGTTGCGCCGGCATGTGCCGGTGGTCGGCGTGATCGCGGGGATGGTCGGCTGCTTCGGCGGCATGTCGCTGGCGGCTGCGCTGTGCTCGTATCTGGTGATAACCAGACAAGGGCGGCTCGGCATGAACGGCCCGGAAGTGATCGAGCAGGAAGCTGGCATCGACGAACTCGACGCCGGCGATCGCCGGCGCGTGTGGCAGCTGATCGGCGGCGAACAACGGGCGGCGGCCGCGCTCGCCGATCAGTTGGTCGACGATGACGCAAACGCGGTGCGCGCCGCCGTGCGTTCGGCATTCGCGCAGGGACTGCCGGCTGCGCATCGCAGCGAACAGGTCGACACGTTCCTGAACCGTCTTGCGCAGATCGATCCGGCCAGCGTCACGCCTGAAACAATGCGAGCGGTCTATAACCCGCGCAAGGAGCAAGCATGAGCGACACCACCCTGAGCCGCGGCGCGCGCTGGTTCCGTGCGTTGGCCGGAGAACCGTCCGGTAAGGCCCCTGTATGGAGCGGCGATGCCTCCCTCGGCGACGAGACCGCGCGTTTCATTGCGGTCGTCCCCGATCCCGACAACCGCTTTCCGCGCGCGACCGATAACGTCGTCGGCCTCGAACAAGGGTGGCTCCTCGCGCGTGCTGTGCGCGACGCCATCGCACAGGACGAAGCGAGCGGCACGCGCCGCCCGATCGTTGCGATCGTCGATGTGAAAAGCCAGGCGTACGGTTATCGCGAGGAGATGCTCGGCATTCACCTCGCCTGCGCCGCTGCCGTCGATGCCTATGCAACGGCGCGCGCCGCCGGGCATCCGGTGATTGCGCTGATCGTCGGACCGGCGATGTCGGGCGCATTCCTCGCGCACGGCTATCAGGCCAACCGGATCGTCGCGCTCGACGCGCCCGGCACCATGGTTCACGCAATGGGCAAGGAAGCGGCCGCGCGCGTCACGCGGCGCACGGTCGAAGCGCTCGACGCGCTCGGCGAAACCATCGTGCCGATGTCGTACTCGATGGCCTCGTTTGCCAAACTCGGGCTGCTGGACCAATTGATCGAAGGCATCGACGCGGATGCGCCGGATGCGGTGCAGATCGAGCGCGTGCGTCAGGTGTTATCGGACGAGATTCGCCGCGCGCGAGAAGGCCGCCGCGATCTGTCGCATCGATTGGAATCGGCGGCGGCGAAACAGAACCGCGCGGCGTCGATCGAAGTGCGGCGGCGCCTCGCCGAACAATGGGATGCAGTGTGATGCAGGCATGTCCTGCCCCGCCGTTCGCAGCTGGTCGCGCGTTAGATGTCGGGTTAGGTTACGACCCGCGCTGGCGGCCGCATGATCTGCTGCGGCTGCGTCGTTTGCAGCGGTTCGACGGCGAACCGGCGTGGGTGCGGGACGCCTTTGAACGCGCGCCGTATGCAGTCGTGAGACGCGCGCTGGCCGCGGAAGGCTTCGTCGCGATTGGTCTGCGCGGTACGGCGCGGTCGCAGCGCTACGGCACATGGGCGCGCTCGGCCGATATCGAGACCGTGGTGGCGCCAGAAGCCTTGGCGGAATGCCAGCCCGATTCAGAGCGCGGCACATTGGCTGCCTTTGCAGCCTTCGTGGCATTGCAACGCGACATGACCGGCACGCTAGCCGGCTTCATCTGGGGGCCAACCGGCAGCACGGGTTTCGAACTGGCGACGCAGGCGCCCACTGTCACTGCGTCGAGCGATCTGGATCTGTTGATTCGCGCGCCAGCAAAACTCTCACACGACACCGCCGTTCAGATCCTGAACCAGCTGCAAGCTCACGCACAACGCGCCGGCATTCGCGTGGATGCGCAACTCGAAACACCCGCCGGCGGCGTGGCACTCGCCGAGTGGGCAGCGGGCAAAGCACGCGTGATGGCTCGCCATGCACAAGGCCCGCAACTGATTGCCGATCCGTGGGCGCTTGCTCACGGCGCTGACTGATGCTCGCCCTTCTATTTCCCGGTCAAGGCGCGCAGACCGACGGTTTCCTGCACCGTCTGCCGCAGCACCATGCGGTGCGCGAAACGCTCGACGAAGCGTCCCAGGCGCTCGGCACCGATGTACTGACACTCGACACAGCGGATGCGCTTCGTTCTACCGTCGCCGTGCAAGTCGGCTTGACGGTCGCGGGCGTGGCCTTCGCACGCGCGCTCACGCACGAACACCTCACGCCGGAGATCAGCGCGGGCTTGTCGGTCGGCGCCTATGCCGCGGCGGTCAGTTGCGGCGCGGTTCGTTTTGACGACGCACTGCGGATGGTTCGCAAACGCGCTGAATTGATGGAGACGGCATATCCAGCAGGTTATGGTCTCGCGGCCGTGTCGGGTTTGACCGAACACCAACTGGAAACACTCGCCGCGCAACATGCGAGCGAAGACAATCAGCGTGTCTATATCGGCAATGTCAATGCGCCACGTCAGATCGTGATGGCTGGCGCGAATGACGCACTGGATACGTTTATAGAACGCGCGCTGGCGGCGGGCGCGCGCAAGGCAACCCGCCTCGCGGTGAGCGTGCCGTCGCATTGCGAACTGCTCGCGCATGCCACGGACGAGCTGGTTGCGTATGCGCGGGATGTGCCTTTTCGCGCGCCGCACAGCACCTATATCGGCAATCGCGGCGGCCGTCCGCTGTACACGGCGGAGGCCATCCGCGACGATCTCGCGACGAATATGCGCTACACCGTACGCTGGTTCGACGCGCTCAGCGTGATGCTGGAAATGGGCGTCCGCGTGCTGGTCGAAGCGCCGCCGGGCCAAGTGCTGACGGACATCGCGCGCGAGAACTTTCCGGACACCGCTGCGCTGGCCGCGAGCACCTTTTCGTTCGACAAACTGGCCACTACCGTGCGACGGCGCCTCGCGCCCGGCGAGCAATAGCAAAATGGATCATCGCCGCTCGATCAACTGCCGCCCCATCGTCTTCACATACTGGTCGCATGCGCTGCGCGCAACGCGTGACGCCGCCAGCACGCCCACGTCTGCATCGTCGCGGTAATACATCGCGACGGTGATCGGCGGCGGCAGCGGGCGCACCTGCAATTGCCCCAGCTCGCCGCTGTGCAAAAACGGCTCGACGAACAGCGCCGGCACCGCCGCGATCCCATAGCCGTCGCGCAGCAGTTTCACGATCACCGCCACCGACGGCATGCAGGTCACCTGCGTGTCCGCGAGCGGCACGCCGGCGCGCCTGGCAAGTGCCGCCACGATCGCTTCGACGGCGACTTGCGGCGCGGTGCCACGACCGAACGTCAGCACGGGTTTGTGCAACACCGTCTGAACATGTTTCGCGCGGCTGGCCGGAATCAGGTCGCTGCGCGCGATCCAGCGCACCGGATAACTGGCCAGTACGGTCGCGACGATCGACGGATCATCGTCGCCGCTCGTCTCCTCGACCTGGATGACCAGATCCAGTTCGCCCGCGCGCAGCCGCGGCGCCAGCGCGGCGCTCGAATCGACCGTCAGGTCCACCACGATGCGGTTGTATTCGACGTTCAGCATCCGTATGTAGTCCGGCAGCCAGCTATGCACCACCGTTTCGATCACGCCGAGCCGCAGCCGCTTCGTCACCTGGGTTTCGTCTTGCGCGGCCAGTTGCAGCGAGCGCGTGGCCTGCACCACGGAGCGGGCATGCGCGAGCAGCCGTTCGCCATTCGCCGTGAGTTGAAACTCCGCGGCGTCGCGCTCGATCAGCTCGACACCTAACTCCGCTTCGAGCGTCTTGATGCGCAGCGAAATCGCGGCGGGCGTCGCGTGCATCGCAGCAGCGGTCGCGCGAAAACTGCCCAGACGAGCAAGCGTCAGAAACGTTTCGACAAAGCGGGTATTCATTGCATGCGTTCTCCCAACTCTCCCAACAGCCATAAGGTGCACTCAATCATCGCGGCATAACGGCCGCTGTGGCGTTAAGTTTAATTTAACGAAACGCAAGAAAAACTCGCTGGATGGATATTTTTGTCGTTACTAATCTGGGTTGCATCAGTCACCCGTAGCTCACCCGGAGTCCAGCCGTTCATGTCCTGCACGCCATCCGAGTTTCGTCAGCAGATTCGCAGCCGCCGGCTGTCCGGCCCGACTGCCGGCCACTGCGGCGACTATGCGCAAGCCAACCTGGCGATCCTGCCCAGCCAATACGCCGACGATTTCCTGCGCTTTTGCACGCTCAATCCGAAGGCCTGCCCGTTGCTGGGCGTCGGCGAACCGGGCGAGTGGCGCGTGCCCGCGCTCGGCGCCGACCTGGACGTGCGCAACGACGTCCCCGCGTTTTACGTGTACCGCCACGGCGAACGCGTCGAAGAAGTGCGCAGTCTCGACCCACTATGGCGCGACGATCTGGTGGTGTTCGCGATCGGCTGCTCGTTTTCGTTCGAAGAAATGTTGCGGCGCGAGGGCATCCCGCTGCGCCATATCGAACAGCAGGTCAACGTGCCGATGTATCGCACCCGGGAGCGCAACGTACCGGCCGGCGTATTCGGCGGCAACCGCGTGGTGTCGATGCGGCCGATGAAAGCCGCCGACGCGATCCGCGCGATCCAGATCACCAGCCGCTTTCCCGCCGTGCACGGCGCGCCGGTTCACATCGGCGATCCTTCGCTGATCGGCATTCGCGATCTGGCGCGGCCGGACTTCGGCGACGCGGTCGAGGTGCGCGGCGACGAGTTGCCGGTGTTCTGGGCCTGCGGCGTCACCCCGCAAGCCGCGATCGAAAGCGCGCGCCTGCCGTTCGCGATCGCGCACAAGCCGGGACACATGCTCGTCACCGATATACCCAACACCACGCTGGCGATTCTCTAGCCGCAGCGTATTCATTCCCACCACGAGCCGCGCGGCAAGACGCGGCCAACAGCATACGACCGGAGTTCAAGCATGGAAACCGAAGCGCAGTTAGCCGCAGACGCCGAGCGCTACGAAGCACCCGGCAAAGGGAAAGACCCGTTCGCCTGGTATCGGCAGATCTCCGCCAGCGAGAAACGCGCGTTCTGGAGCTGCAAGATCGGCTACGTGCTCGATGCGATGGACACGCAATTCCTGAGCTTCGTGATTCCGACGCTGATCGCCACATGGGGCATCACGCGCGGCGACGCCGGACTGATCGGCACGGTCACGCTGCTGAGTTCGGCCGTCGGCGGCTGGGCGGCCGGCGTGCTGTCGGATCGCATCGGCCGGGTGAAGACCCTGCAGATCACGATCCTGTGGTTCGCGATCTTCACGCTGGCTTGCGCGCTGGCGCAGAGCTTCTCGCAATTGCTGTGGGCGCGCGGCTTGATGGGTCTCGGCTTCGGCGGCGAGTGGACGGCGGGTGCGGTATTGATCGGCGAAGTGATTCGTGCGCGTGATCGCGGCAAGGCTGTCGGTCTGGTGCAGGCCGGCTGGGCGATCGGCTGGGGCGTGTCGACGCTGCTGTTCATGGCCGTGTTCTCGCTCGTGCCGGCCGATTACGCGTGGCGTGTGCTGTTCGCAATCGGCATTGCGCCGGCGCCGTTCGTGATCTGGATCCGGCGCTTTGTCGAAGAACCGGCGGTGCACCAGCAGCAGAAAGAGGCGCAGGCGGCAACGCAAACGCGCACTTCCTTGCTCGATATCTTCCGCGCCGATATTGTCTGGACCACGCTGCGCGCATCCATTCTTGCAACCGGCGTGCAAGGCGGTTACTACGCGGTGACCACGTGGCTGCCGACCTATCTGAAAACTGAGCGGCATCTGAGCGTGATCGGTACCGGCAGCTATCTGGGCGTGGTGATCGTCGGCTCGTACTGCGGCTATCTGACGGGCGCCTACGTCAGCGACAAAATCGGCCGCAAATGCGCGTTTATCGCGTTCGCGCTGGCATCGTGTGCGATTGCGCTGATCTACACGCAACTGCCGCTCGATAACCTGTCGATGCTCGCGCTCGGTTTCCCGCTCGGCTTCTGCGCATCCGGCATTTTCTCCGGCATGGGCGCGTTCCTCACTGAACTGTTTCCGACGCGGATTCGCGGGTCAGGCCAAGGGTTTTGCTACAACTTTGGCAGGGCGGTCGGCGCGACGTTTCCGTTCCTGATCGGTTACGTGTCGCAGACAATGACGCTTGGTCACGCGATCGGGGTGTTTGCCGCGGCGGCCTACGGCGTGGTGATCCTCGCCGCGTTGACGTTGCCCGAAACCAAAGGACGTCAACTGAGCGCGTGAGACGCGGCGGCTTGCGCTACTACAACGCCTGCTCCGGCGCGCGTCCGATCGCATGCGAGTCGGACGCCGCCACGTCGCCACGGCCCTGCCCACGCTCGCGGCCAGGCGTCACGACCGCGCCCGTACCACCGGGCCGCCGCACCGATTTTGCGTGCCGCTCGATCAGCCGCTGCAGCAGGCAGAACGCGCACAGCAACGCGCCGATCACGATGCGGGTCCACCACGAGCTGAGCGTGCCGTCGAAGGTAATCAGTGTCTGGATCGTACCGAGAATGCCGACACCGAACAGCGAGCCGATCACATAGCCGACGCCGCCCGTCAACAAAGTGCCGCCGATTACCGTCGCCGCGATCGCGTCGAGCTCCATGCCCTGCCCCTGCAGGCCATAACCCGACAGCACATAGAAAGTGAACACCGCGCCGCCTAGCGCCGAACAGAACCCGCTCAGCGCATACACGCCAATCCTCGTACGCGCGACCGGCAAGCCCATCAGCAACGCCGAGCGCGCATTGCCGCCGATCGCATACACGTTGCGGCCAAAGCGCGTGAAATGCGCGACATAGATCGCCGCGACCAGCGTGACGAATGCGATCAGCACGTTGGCCGTGACCGAACCGATGCCGATGTCGAGGCGGAACGCCGAGATCTTCTGGAACGTCGGATCGGTGATGGTGATCGACTGCGTCGTGATCAGGAAGCACAGGCCGCGCGCGAAGAACATGCCGGCCAGCGTGACGATGAACGCCTGCAAGCGGAAGAAGTGAATCAGCGCCCCCTGCACCGCGCCGAACACGGTGCCCATCAGCAACACGATCGGCACGATCAGCCAGACCGGCAGATGCATGTGCTCGGACAGCACGGCTTCGACAATCGTGGTCAACGCCACCACCGAGCCCACCGACAGATCGATCCCGCCGGACACGATCACAAAAGTCATGCCGATCGCGACGATCAGCAGGAACGCGTTGTCGACCAGCAAATCGAGCAGCACTTGCCACGAGAAAAATCCGGTGTACATCACCGAGCCGAAACCGAACAGCGCGCAGAACAGCAAAATCGTCACCGCGATCGGCAGCGTGCGCGGATCGACGATATGGGCACACGCCTCAAGAAGCCGTCTCATCGCGCCACCCCGTGCTGCGTGACAAGCGACATGGCCAGTGCTCGCGCCGACGGCGACTGGATCACACTCACGGCAAGCACCACGGCCGCCTTGACAACGAGCGTCGCTTCCGGTGGCACGCCGATCGAATAAGTGGTGTAAGTGAGCGTCTGGATGATCAGCGCGCCGAGCACGGTGCCCGCGAGACTGAAGCGGCCACCGAGCAGCGAGGTGCCGCCGAGCGTCACCGCCAGGATCGCATCGAGTTCGAGCAGCAGCCCGGCGTTGTTGCCGTCGGCACTGCGCACGTTCGAGCTGATGAGGATGCCCGCCATCGATGCGGTCAATCCCGAGAAGCCGTACACCGCGAACACGAGCGCTTTCGAGCGCAAGCCGACAAGGCGCGTCGCCACCGGATTCACGCCGATCGCGCGGATGAAAAGCCCAAGCGCGGTGCCTTCGACGAGCACCGCGGTAGCCAGCACGGCAGCGCTCGCGATCCACACCGAACACGGCACGCCCAGCCAGTAACCACCGCCGACCAACAGGTAGCCCGGCGCGCCGATCGGAATGATCTGCCCGGCCGTCAGCAATTGCGCGACGCCACGGCCCGCAACCATCAGAATCAACGTTGCGATGATCGGCTGCATGCCAACGAACGAGACCAGCAGCCCGTTCCACATCCCGCTCAGCACGCCGACGATCAACGCCGCCACCAACGCTTGCGCGATCAGCCCGGCACTCGGTGCGGGCTGCGTCGCCAGGATCGTCGCCGCTGCGGCGCCGGCAATCGCCACTACCGCACCGACCGAAATGTCGATGCCGCGAGTCGCGATCACGAGCGTCATGCCGGTGGCGACGAGCACCAGCGGCGCGGCGCGATTCAATACGTCGATCGGCGCGCCGAACAGATGGCCGTCGAGCATGCGCAGTGACAGAAAATGCGGATTCACCCACAGGTTCAAGCCGCACAACAGCACCAGCGTCACGCACGGCCAGATCAACGGACGCTCCGCGCCGTCGCGCACGAACCAGTTCGATAGCTTCATTCGCCGCTCCCCGCGATGAGTCGATAGATGTTGTCTTCGTTCGAGGCTTGACCGGCCACCTCCGCGATCTTGCGGCGATCGCGCAAGACCACCACGCGATGACTGACCCGCAGCACCTCGCTGATCTCCGACGAAATGAACAGAATGCTCAAGCCGTTCGCGCACAGCGCCAGCAAACGATCCATGATGTCGAACTTGGCGGCGACGTCGATGCCGCGGGTGGGCTCGTCGAGAATCAGCAGCTTGGGGTTGGTGGCGAGCCAGCGCGCCAGTAAGGCCTTTTGCTGATTGCCGCCGGAGAGAAGGCCGATCGGCTGTTCAGCGTCCGTTGCCTTGATGCCGAGCCGTTCGATCCACATGTCGGCCAGTTCGCGCGCGCGATTCCGGCTGATTTTGCGCAACCAGCCACGCCGCGCTTGCAACGCCAGCAGGATGTTCTCGCGAATCGACAGCTCGGCGACAATGCCCTCCTTCTTGCGATCCTCCGCGCAGTAGCCGATGCCGTGACGGACCGCATCGCGCGGCGAACGCAGCCGCACGGCGCGGCCTTCGATCACGATCGTGCCGCTGTCGGCGCGGTCCGCGCCGAACAGCAGCCGCGCGGTCTCCGTGCGGCCCGAGCCGAGCAAACCGGCGAGACCCAGGATCTGGCCCGGCTGCACGTCGAAATCGATCGGCTGCAGCGTGCCGCGCCGTCCAACACCGCGCAGTTCGACGAACGGCTGCACAGCCTGCCTGCTCGCCGGCCCTTCGTGTACCTCGTGTACCTCGTGTCCTTCGTGCGCCGCTTCGCGTAGCCGCGCGCTCATGCGCTCGTGGCCGACCATCTTCGCGACCAGTTGATCGGCGGACAAATCGCGCGCGAGATATTCGCCTTCGCGTTCGCCATTGCGCATCACCGTAATGCGATCGGAGATGGCGTAGGTCTGCTCGATAAAGTGCGTGACGAACAGAATCGCGATGCCGGATTGCTTAAGATGCCGAAGTATTTTGAACAGCTGGGCGACTTCGCTGTCGTCGAGACTCGAGGTCGGCTCATCGAGAATCAGCACGCGTGCATCGACCGAAAGCGCTCTGGCGATCGCCACCATTTGCTGCACGGCGATGGGATAGGCATCGAGCGATTTGGTGACGTCGAGCGTCACGTCCAGACGGGCGAGCGCGGATTGTGCGCGCCGCTTGATGTCGGGCCAGTCGATCGCGCCGAAGCGCTTTGGCTGCCTGCCCGCGAAAATGTTCTCTGCCACCGACAGGTTCGGGCACAGATTCACTTCCTGATATAGCGTGCGCACGCCGGCTGCTTCGGCCTCCTGCGGCGATGCAAACGCCACGGTGTCGCCGCCGAGCCGGATCGTGCCGGCGTCAGGCGCGACCACGCCGGTCAGCACGTTGATCAAGGTGGATTTGCCAGCGCCGTTCTGGCCCATCAGCGTGTGGATCTCGCCCGGAAACAGCCGGAAGTCGACTCGCTGCAGCGCTTTGACACCTGGATACGTCTTGCTGACCCCGGTGGTCGCCAGTATGGGCTCGCGTTCGTTCGAGGCGATGCCAGCGCTTTCAACTGCGCCGCTGGCTGGCGGATTCGGTTCGGAAGCGGGATACGTCATAGACCTCGCTCGATCGGCGGTGCTTCGGTTCAGCAGGGTCAGTGGAAAAGAGACCGCCCGCAGCCGAAGCAGCCGGGCGGTCAGGCACCACTGGAGAAACCCTGCAATCTGCCTGTACTTCGCTTTTGTCCTGCTTCTGTCCTATGGAGTGCTCAGTACTTCGCCTTAGTACTTGCGCGTCGGCAGAGTCTGCGCCGCGACGCTCATCGGGAAGACGGTCTCTTCCGTCAGGATGCGCTTGGGCAGCGGCTTGCCTGCCATCACGTCCTTGACCGCCGACATCAGTTGCGGCCCCAGCAACGGACTGCACTCGACGTCGACGTTCATCTTGCCCGCGGCCATCGCCTGGAAGCCGCCCTTGGTCGCGTCGAACGAGACGACAGTGATGTCCTTGCCGGGATGCATGCCGGCCTCTTCCATCGCCTGGATGGCGCCGAGCGCCATATCGTCGTTATGCGCATAAACTACATTTATTTTATTTCCATAAGTTTTTATAAACGCTTCCATCACCTGCTTGCCGCCGGCAAGCGTGAAGTCGCCGCTTTGCGACGCGATGATCTTGAATTTGGGATCGCTCTTGATCACTTCGATCAAGCCCGAATGCCGGTCGTTGGCAGGCGCCGAGCCGACCGTTCCCTGAAGTTCAGCGATGTTAATCGGGCCTTGATCGTTTTTATAGTGATCTGCGAGCCAATGGCCGCCACGGCGCCCCTCTTCCATGAAGTCGGAACCGATCATCGTGACGTATAGCGAGGTGTCTTTCACGTCGATGTTGCGGTCGGTCAGGATCACCGGAATCTTCGCGGCTTTGGCCTCACGCAGCACGGGCTCCCAACCGGATTCAACGACCGGCGAGAACGCGATCACGTCGACCTTCTGCGCGATGTAGGAGCGGATCGCCTTGATCTGGTTTTCCTGCTTTTGCTGGGCGTCCGAGAATTTGAGCTTGATCTTCGCGTCCGCGGCCGCGGACTTCACCGACTCGGTGTTGGCGGTTCGCCATGCGCTTTCAGCGCCGACTTGCGCGAAACCGAGCGTGATCTGTTTGTCTTGCGCGTAAGCGTCCGGCGTTGTCAGCGTCAGCGCACCGATGCCCGCGCAAATCGCGAGAACGCCCAACGCACGACATGCGGCGCGTCGTGTATTCGCCATAACTGTCTCCTGATCGTTGTTGTGTAGGCGATCCATCGAACCGCCCGCCGTTCCGGCATGTCTCGGAGCGTGGATCGTGTTGTAGCGTAGTGTCTGACGCGTTAACCGTCCAATTATATGATTTACGTTGGCGATACCAATTTCGGTATAACGCGCGGTATCGACCATGGCGCCGACATCAGGGCGGCCGCCGCTGTCGCGCGAGTCGCGCCGACCGGGAACCCGTGCCCTCCACGTGCTTTTTATGCGCTTAAGTGCTCGACGGCCGATGCGTCTAACGGTTCGCCGTGCGCGGCGTCACCCAACGGAAGGTCAGATTGATTCGCTCACCGGCGACGCCCGGTTCTTTCGGCACCCGGTGCCGCCACTCGGCCTGCGTGTTGCCCTTCATCACCAGCAGGCTGCCGCCCTTCAGCGAAAACGACTGAACCGTACCCGTGCTGTTGTGCCGCAAATCGAAAGTGCGCGCCGCGCCCAGGCTGATCGAGGCGATGATCGGCCGCGCGCCTAGCTCGGGCTCGCGGTCCGCGTGCCATCCCATGCTGTCGGTGCCGCTGCGATAGCGATTGATCAGTACGCTGTTAAAGCGGGCGTTGCAGGTTGCTTCGGCGGCGGCCTTCAGTTCGGCTACTGTTCGGGTCCACGGTTGGGGCACATTGCGAATGCCTGAGTAGACATAGACCGCGTCCGGCTCGCCCTGCCAGGCGGTCAGCCGCGGCAGCGGCACGCGCCCGGCGGGCGTGCCTATCATGTCCTGACGCCACTCGACTTCGCCGATGAGGTGAGCCAACGCATGCACCGCTGCTTCAGGCGCGAGCCAGTCGGGATACCAGTCGACGTCGGGTGCCGGAAGGTCATCGAAAAGATCCGCCATGAGATTGCCTGAATGCGATTGCGCACGCTCAGCGTGCTCGTGTGAGAACCTTGGCTATTATGGCGGCAGCGACGGCGCCGCTCACGCAGGCGGCTTGCGCTGTCATCCGGTTTTCTTCACTTCAGCGGACTACCATCATGATTCTCTCGGACCAGGCTCTCGATCAACTCTTTCGCGAGGCGCGCACGCATAACGGCTGGCAGCCCGAACCTGTCGACGACGCCGTGCTCAAGCAACTCACCGAACTGGTGCTGCTCGGCCCTACGTCGGCCAATTCGAGCCCCGGTCGCTTCGTCTACGTCAAGACGCCGGAAGGCAAGGAGAAGCTTCGCCCAGCGTTGTCGGCAGGCAACCTCGAAAAGACGATGGCGGCCCCGGTCACGGTGATCGTCGGGATGGATATGGCGTTCTACGAACATCTGCCGAGACTGTTTCCACACGCCGACGCGCGCAGCTGGTTTGCCGGCAACGACAAGGCAATCGCCGATACCGCCTTTCGCAATTCGACGCTGCAAGGTGGTTACCTGATTCTCGCGGCCCGCGCGCTCGGCCTGGACACGGGCGCGATGTCAGGCTTCGATGCTGCCAAGGTCGACGAAGCCTTCTTCGCCGGCACGACGGTGAAGTCGAATTTCCTGATTAATCTGGGCTACGGCGACGCGTCGAAACTGTTTCCCCGCAGCCCGCGCTTCACCTTCGACGAAGCTGCGCGGATCGTCTGAATAGTCTGAACCTGCCGCTGCGCTTATGTGAACAGCGCCACGTAGAACACCACCACGCCGATTACCGCACCGATAAAACAAAAACCTTCTTCGGCGTCGTCGCCATTGGAACGCAACCACCCGCCGACGACGCCGAACAACCCGGCAATGCCGAGCGCAACGCATACCATCACGACGTCGAATAACGCACTTCGTCCCAGTTCGGAAATGTCGATGTCGCGTACGCCGTAGTACAAGCCGACTGCCATCAGCGATATGGCGACCAGCGGCAGCATCACGTGGCTTCCCTCATATCCGACGTGATGCGCGTGATGTGCGTGGCGTGCCTGATTGCCTGATCTCAGCAGTTTCATCATGCGTCTCCTGCCTCCGCCCTCTGCCGGCGATAAACCGAACCGCCACTGAGTCGCGACGACCCTGATATAAGCCGGTTCTCTTTCAGAATAGTCCACGCACAACGACAATTCAAAGGCCGTTTAATTACGCTGAGCGGCCCGCCTGGAAGGGCTTCATACGGTACGACGGATGCTGCGCTGCGGAAATCGCCGGCAGAGACGCCGGTGGCCTGGTTCGCACCCGAGGAACCCAATTTGACACGGCCGGCAAGGGATAGCACATCCCAGTAGAATGATCTGGCCGTCAGCGTTTTTCCTGGTTCGAGCTGACGAGCCGCCGCCGGTCTTCCAACTGCGCCGGCCCCTTCCCGCCTCTATCCTCTCTATGCGCCGCTCATCGTTTCTTGTTCGCATCATCCTGATTGGCATTCTGCTGCACATTTACGTCGGTTTTCGCCTGATTCCCGATTTGCCGATCAATGCCGCCGGCCGGTGGCTGTGTGCGTTGTGGCTGGTGCTGTCGATCTTTCTGATTCCGCTCGGCATGCTGGCGCGCACGGTCAAACAGCAACCGCTCAGCGACCGGCTAGCGTGGGTCGGCTTGCTGACGATGGGCTTCTTCTCATCGCTGCTGGTGCTGACTTTCGTGCGCGACCTTGGTCTGGCTTCGCTGCTGACCGTCGACGCAATCTGGCCGAACACCGTCGCGCTGGCACGCTGGCGGACCGGCTCGGCGGCAGCCGTGCCAGTGCTCGCACTGCTCTCTACGCTGGTCGGCCTCTTCAACGCGCGGCGCCGCGCCCGGGTCGTGACGATCGAGGTGCCGATCGACGATTTGCCGGCGGCGCTCGACGGCTTCACGATCGTCCAGATCAGCGATATCCACGTCGGCCCAACCATCAAACGCCGTTACGTGGACGCGATCGTCGACACGGTCAATCGCCTCAAGCCTGACCTGATCGCCGTAACCGGCGATATCGTGGACGGCAGCGTGCCGCAGCTGACCAAACACACGCAGCCGCTGGGGCGGCTCAGCGCGCGTCACGGCGCCTTCCTGGTGACCGGCAATCACGAGTACTACGCCGGTGCGAACGCATGGATCGACGAGTTCCGGCGCCTGGGTCTGAACGTTCTGCTGAACGAGCACGTGATCGTCGATCACGACGGTGCACGCGCCGTGATTGCGGGGGTGACCGATTACTCGGCAGGTCATCATGATCCGTTGCACCGCAGCGACCCGGTTGCGGCACTCGCCGGCGCGCCGGGCGACGTGCTGATCAAAGTGCTGCTCGCCCACCAGCCGCGGTCCGCCGAAGCGGCCGCCGCAGCAGGTTTCACGTTGCAGTTGTCCGGCCACACGCACGGCGGCCAGTTCTTCCCGTGGAATTTCTTTGTGCGTTTTCAGCAGCCGTTCACAGCGGGTCTCGCGCGCCTGAACGGACTGTGGGTCTACACGAGCCGCGGCACCGGCTACTGGGGGCCGCCGAAGCGCTTGGGCGCGCCCTCGGAAATCACGCGGCTGCGCCTCGTGCCCGGCGAGCCAGACTGAAGCGCCACGTCATATGGCAGTGCGTTGAAACGACAGCGCAGATGTCCGGGAAGGACATCCGCGCCTCGGCGCAAACGCGCCGCTCAAACTCAATGAGCTTACTGCGCGGGCGCCACCGCCACGCTCACCTGCGGCGCGTACGCCACCGACACCTGCATGCCCGGCGTGACATCAGCGACCTTTGCCGGCTCACGCCTCCGAATGTGGAACACGGCGCCATTCGGACCTGTCAAGGCCATGATGCCGGTGGCGTGATCGACTGCCTGAACCTCAGCGGTCACGTTATGCACAGTGTTCGCCTGAGCTGATTGAGCCGCAGTGCCGTGTCCGCCGGCACCACGTGTCATGCTGACCATGGCATTGCGCATCATCCGGATATGAACTTTACCGCCCTGCTTGGTCTGCGCGAGGTTGCTGGTATCCGCGATATTGAACGAGGCTTCGCCGCCCTGTGCGTCGAGCACGGTAGCCGAATATTCCTCAATTGAGTGAACAGCGGAAAAGAGATGACGTCGCGCAGAGCGTTCTGCGAAGCCGTGAGAAGTGAAACGCGGATTGAGCGCCAAACCAGACCGGTGCAGCACGACGTGTCCTGAATCATCCAGACAGTGTGTTTTCCGGGACGGACACCGTCAATATTCGGAGTCCGTATTTATGCAGGGAAAAATCCGGGTTCGCCGCGGAAACTTCCCAAAGGTTGAAAAAAGCAACATCGCAACCAGACTTCATCCCGGCTTGACTTAACTTTGCAGAGCTGCCTAAAATTCGCCCAGTTCATTTAACCGGAATGACGATCTTGGACAGTAGCAGTAGTCGCAGTCGAGCTTCGATTCGCCCGATCGCCTGATCCGCAAGATTTCCGCGTCAGCAGTTTGCCTGCCGCTGTCTTGCCGTGAGGCCAGACGGTGCACGTCGTTTATCCCCTCGTACTGCCCATGAAGCGCTGCATGGCTCGATGCCGTACAGATGCTCCACTGCATTTCGCGCCGCAAGCCTTTGCTTGTGCGCCTCGTCACGCCTGATCGCGCCCGCGTGTCCACGTCCGGATACGCGCTGCTGTCACGCGTAGGGTTCACAATGTGCGAAGCGCGCACCAACCTTTCTTATCGATGACACTTGAATTCGTCTTGCGGCTCCTTGCCGCTTTCGCCTGCGGCGTCGCCATCGGCCTCGAACGGCAGATGCGGCAGCGCAGTGCCGGCCTGCGCACCATCACGCTGGTCGCCAGCGGCGCGTGCCTGTTCGTTACCCTCGGCGTGCTGACCGGCACCGGCACGGCCGGCATCACGCAGATTGCCGCATATGTCGTGTCCGGCGTCGGTTTTCTCGGCGGCGGCGTGATCATGCGCGACAAAGGTTCCATTCAGGGGATCAACACGGCCGCGACCTTGTGGTGCTCCGCGGCGGTCGGCGTATTGTGCGGCGCAGGCCACTACGGCCCGGCGCTCGCCGGCACCGTGGTCGTACTGCTGACCAACACGCTGCTGCGCGAAGTTAGCCGTACTATCAACGCGACGCCCGTCTCGAACGCAGACCTGGTGCGCGAGTACGTGCTGACGGTAGTGTGCCGGGAGGCTGACGAGATTCATATTCGTACAGCCCTGTCCAATTCGATGTATTCAGCACCGCTGTCGTTCCAGAGCCTGACGAGCGAAGACGTCGAAGACGATGCGGGCCGCATTCGCGTCACAGCCACGTTGAAACTGCATCCGAAGGATCAATCTAAACTGGAGCAGATGGCGAGCCGCATCAGCATGGAAAAGAGCGTATCCAGCGTCAGTTGGATCGCTAAAGAAGCAGAGCCGACACCGGAATGACCGGCCGTCGACAAGTCCCCCATATCTCCACGCATCGTCTACACTTAGTTTGCAATAGATTTAGACAATGTTAATTCCACGTCCTGAATATGGACGGCACAACAGCCTTCGACTAAGCTCTGTCACCGTGAATTTTTCACACTCAACCATGGAGTCTCAATTATGGAACACGGCATCATTGCATGGCTCATCATCGGCGCGATCGCCGGCTGGCTCGCTGGCGTGCTCGTCAAGGGTGGCGGCTTCGGCCTGATCGTCGATATCATCGTCGGGATTGTCGGCGCGTTCATCGGCGGCTGGCTTGCCGGTGTGCTGCATATTTCGCTCGGCGGCGGCTGGATCGGCTCGATCATTACTGCTGTGATCGGCGCGGTCATTCTATTGTTCATTATCCGGCTCTTCCGACGCGGTACCTGACCGTAGCAACTGATGTTGTGCGGCGTCAGGGGCCAATGCCACTTGACGCCGGCCTTAATTAAAGAAGTGCTTCCCCCGCCGGCAACATCGAGCCGGTGTCACGCAGCCGCGTATGCCATGCGAATGCCTGGTCCAACCGATGCGGCGTTTGTCCACCCCACTGCAAGGCGTCCCGATAGTAGTCGCGAAGCAGATCGCGATACAGCGGATGCACGCAGTTCTCGATGATCAGCGTGGCGCGTTCTCGCGGCGCAAGCCCGCGCAGATCGGCGAGCCCCTGCTCCGTCACCACCACATCCACGTCGTGTTCGTTGTGATCGCAATGCGGCACCATTGGCACGACGCTCGAGATCCGGCCACCCTTGGCCATCGACTTGGTCGCAAAAATCGCACACGACGCATTGCGCGAAAAGTCGCCCGACCCGCCGATACCGTTCATCATGTGCGTGCCGCCTACGTGCGTCGAATTCACGTTGCCGTAGATGTCGAATTCCAACGCGGTATTCAATGCGATCAGCCCGAGCCGGCGAATGACTTCAGGATGGTTGCTGACCTCTTGCGGACGCAACACGAGACGGTCGCGATAGCGCTCGAGCGCCCCGAACACCTGCGCCTGGCGCGTGGCCGACAGCGTGATCGACGCACCGGAGGCGAACGTCACCTTACCGGCGTCCATCAGGTCGAAAGTCGAATCCTGCAGCACTTCTGAATAAATTTCGAATGCATCGAACGGCGCATCGACAAAGCCGGCGAGCACCGCATTGGCAATCGTACCGATGCCGGCCTGCAACGGCGGCAAGCTCTTGGGCATGCGCCCGTGCGACACCTCGTGCTGGAAAAATTCGATCAGATGGCCGGCAATCTGCACGGTCTCCGTATCCGCGGGCAGCACCGTGGACGGACTGTCCGCCATATCGGTAATGACGATCGCGGCGATTTTTTCGGGCGGAATCTCGATAGCCGGCGTGCCGACGCGGTCTTGCGGACTAACAATAGGCAGCGGTTCGCGGTGCGGCCTGCGGCCCGGGATCCAGATGTCGTGCAGCCCTTCGAGCGCGAGCGGCTGAGCGAGATTGATTTCGACGATGACCTTGTCCGCGAGGATCGCGAAGCTCGCCGAATTGCCAACCGAGGTGGTCGGCACAATGCCGCCGGTTTCGGTGATCGCGGCGGCTTCGATAATGGCGATGTCGAGCTTGCCGAGTTGATTCGCGCGCAGCATCTCGACGGTTTCGGACAGATGCTGATCGACGAACATCACTTCGCCGCGATTGATCGCGTCGCGCAAGGTCTTGTCCACTTGAAACGGCAGACGGCGCGCCAATACGTGCGCCTCGGTCAGCATGCGGTCAACGTCATGACCAAGTGACGCGCCGGTCATCAACGTAATGCGCAGCGGTTTGCCTTCGTGGCGCGCCCGCTCGGCGAGCGCAACAGGGACAGCCTTGGTGTCGCCCGCGCGCGTAAAGCCGCTGGCGCCGACGCGCACGCCGTCCTGAATCAGCAGCGCTGCCTCGGCCGCTGAAGTGATCTTGCCGCGCAGCGCGGCACAACGAATCCGGTCTTCGTACATGAAACTGAGTCTCTCCATAGTCACCAGCCCAGTCTACCGGTGCGCACGTCTGCGGTGTGCTTCGCCCAGTAGCCAGATTGCCGCACCCTGCCGCGGCGTCTCGATGGGACGGCGTCGCGGCCAGATGTTTCGTCGCGCGCCAAACGCTCGCGACAGGTCTTGCGGGTATTGCGTGTGTTACGCGCGACGCTGCTTAGCTGCCGAAGTAGATATTGCAGAAGCTCACAGGACCGACACATTCTTCAACTTTGGCCTTCGGCGCAACAGTCCGGCCTTGCTCAGCGACGCTGTTGGCGCGCGGCGCATTCGCTTGCGAAACTTGCGGCGTCGGGGCGGCGGGGGCAGTTTGTGCGTGAGCAACGGCAGCGGACAAAGAGCAGGCAATCAGGACAATCTTCAACACTTTCATTTTATTCTCCAGTACTTACGGTTACGCCCCGTAGGACGTCCCCTTGGGGGACTGCGTGGCAGTGATGAAACTATATGGCTGCCATCTGCGCAGATAAACGGGGCTGCCCGGAAGTGATCTTTCCATCTGGCAGAAGGATCGGATCGCCTGGTGATCGGGCACCTCCTTCAGCGCGTGTTGAAGGGCGCGTCTTTGTCGAGCAAGGCTGTGCGAATGAAATGCAGGCAACTGAGGATGCGTTGCAGGTCGTGACGCTTATCGCGATCGGCATGAACGGTTTCGAGGACGTCCTGCACCGTCCACGTAGCCGAGCGCACGGATACGAGCGCTCGCTCGAGACTACGTGCGTCCGGCTGCGCGAAGAGCCGAGCGAGGTCAGCGCCGGTGCGCTCGAGGCTGCTGCCCCAGCGCGGGTGGAGCGCCTGCGCGTAGGGCGCGCGAGCCACTTCGTTGCGCAGATCGATCACGGCGTGCCCCACTTCGAGCGTGACCAGCATCCAGCGCAAGGCGTCGCGGCGGCGCCGCGAGCGCCGCGTCAGCAGCAGACGCAGTTGCGAAGTCAGATCGTGCGTGCTCGACTGGAATCGCTGATTGAGTCCCGGCAGTTCGCCCTTGCACGCGAACACGACCTGCGCGCGCAAATCGCCCTTGATTCTCTCCGTGAGCCACGGCATATCGGCCGGAAAAACCACCGCGAAGACGATCGCGGCGAGCAGCAGCGATGCGGTGACCGCGATACCGTTGTTAATCAGCAGATCGGGCGCATACGTGACGGCGTTGTCCGGTCCGGCGAGCAGGCAGAAGAACACCGCAAAACCGATGCCGTAACCCGACGCACGCTTGTGTGTCGCGATGAACGCGCCGAGCACAAGCACCGGTGCGAGCGACGTGCAAAGCAGCGGAAAACCGTCGATGTTCGGATAAACGTAGCAGGTGAACAGGTAGCCGGTCATGATCGCCAGCACGGCGCCGACGGCTATCTGCACGGCCATCTTCGAAGCGTTCGGCGCGGTGGACGTCAGCGCGCATACCAACGCTGCGCCAATAACCGCAAGACTGCCGCTCGGCCAGTCGGTAGCGATCCAGAACCAGCCGACGACTGCCGTCACCACCGCCGTCCTGACAAAGGTGAACGCAACGACGAAGCCGTTCGTCTTGCTGGCATAGCGGCTGGTGTTGCGCTGCCGCCCTGCCGGCTTGCGCTGCGCCAGCGATGCGTAAGTCTCCGAATACCCGATCCATTCGCCGACGAACCGATACAGTAGTTCCGCGGCCGTATCGAAGTCCGCCAGCGATTCAGCGGACGCCGCTTCGAGAGGCCGCCTTGTTGCGCGCACGCGCCGTGGCAGCGTCGCCTGAAAGAGCCGCAGACGGGCGGCCACGCGCGATGCATCGACAGTATCAGGCTGTGGCGCGATCAGCGCCGACAGCTCGTGAAAGTACGGCGTGATGGCCTCGACCATCCTTCGCGGCCCGCTAGCGCGCAAACGCTTGAGCAGCTGATGCAGCGCATGCAGCCGCGCGCATGCGTCCATGAATTCGCCGTTCAGACGACCGAGATGCTGACTGCGCGTGCGCATCGCGGGGTCTTCGAAGGCGGCAAAAATGCGCGTCGCTTCGAAGCTGACAATTTCATCGACCAGATCGGCAAAGCGCCGCTCGAACTGCCCACGCTCGAGCCCGCGGCCCAGCACGTCGGCGGCGAACGCAGTAAAATTCGTATATCGAATTTGTAGCGCGCGTCGCAGCGCAAGGCTGGAACGCTGCGGCACGATTAGCGCGCTCACCGCACTCGAACACACGATGCCGACCGCCACTTCCGCCGCGCGCGTTAGCGCGGCCAGAAACAGGTCGTGGGGCGCCGTGACATTCGGAATGCCGATCAAGGCGGCGGTGTAACCCGCCAGCACGAAGCCATACCACCTGAAATGCCGATAACGGACCGCCGCAGCGATACAGGCGCTCACCCAGCAAGTCATGCCGAGCATGTACAACTCGGGCTGCTGGACAAACAGCGAGCCGAGCACCAGCGCAGCGACCGTACCTACAGCGGTCCCCAGAATCCGATAGAAACTCTTGGCGAGCACCATGCCGCTGAATGGCTGCATCAGCACGAACACCGTGGTCATCGCGATGCGCGGCTGTTGCAGATCCAGCAGCATGGCAATGCCAAGGGCCAGCAGGCCGGCTGTTACGGTCTTCAGCAGATGCAGCCAGACCAGACCGTCGCTGCTCGCCCAATCTCGAGTGGCGGCACTGAGCGCTTGCAACATGTCGTTCCACTGCGGGCGGGAATCCGCCGTCTGTTTGATCGCATGTTGGCGTTTCATGGAAAAGCAATGCGCCCCGGTTTGTCACTGAAGAAAGCACCGGCGAAGAAACCGCGCGCACCGGCAGGCAAGGCGCCGATTGTAGGAGCATGCGTCGCGCGCATTAATAGGACGGGGACGGAACGTCCCTTCCAGAATGAACAACAATGAGTTTTCGCGACAGGCGGACAATATGGCCTCCGCCGTGAAATAGAAGGATCGATGGATACGTTACAAAATATGCGAGTGTTCGTGCGCGTGGTCGAAGCCGGTAGTTTTACCGCCGCCGCGCAGTCGCTCAATTCAACGACCGGTGCGATGTCGCGCGCGGTCTCGGAACTCGAAGCACATTTGCGCACACGTTTGCTGAACCGTTCGACGCGGCGCCTTGCGCTCACCACGGCTGGCGAGCGCTACCTGAAGCGCGGCCTGCAAATTCTCGCAGACGTCGATACAGCGGAAGAAGAAGCAAGTTGCGCGCACGAGCGGCCGAGCGGCGCTTTGCGCATGCATAGCTTTGCCAGCATCGGCCAGCATTACGTGCTGCCGGCCATCTCGCGCTATCGCGCGCTGTATCCCGAGGTCACCGTCGAACTCACGCTATCGCAGCGGATGCCTGATCTCTTCGAAGGTAGCAGTGACGTGGCTGTGGTCGGCGCATCGTCTTTGCCGAATTCGGACCTCGTGTCGCTGCTGCTAGGCTCGACATTCAGCATCTTGTGCGCGTCGCCGGCATACGTGCGCAACCGCGGCACGCCGAAAGAACCTCGCGATCTTGCGCATCACGAATGCCTGATCTTGTATACGCCAGCCTTTCCGCCCCATGAATGGGTACTCGACGGGCCTAACGGCAGTGAAACGATGGAGGTCAACGGGCCGGTTCAGGTCAATATCGCGGAATCGCTGATCGTGGCGATTCGTGAAGGAATGGGCATCGGCATGGTACCGCTCTATTCTGCGATTGCGGGCTTGCGCGACGGAACGCTGGTGCGCGTGTTGCCGCAGCATACGCTGCAGAAGATGAACATTTACGCACTGTATCCGTCACGTAAGTTCATCGATGCAAAGACACGGACATGGGTTGAATTTCTGCGTGCGCATCTGCCAAAAGTGATTGCGCGCGACGAGGCTCTGCTCGCGGAAGTCGACCGGGCGCTCGCAGCCGATGACGCGTTGCACGTTCCGGCTCCGGCGGGCGTGATCGCCGATAGCGATAGCCATCCAGGACATTAATCCAGAACGCAAGGACGAGGCGGTGCGCTGGGTTTTCGGCGCATGCGCCTCAGCCGGGAAGGAACTGAGAGAAAGAACCAGGCGTGTTGTCAGTCGCGATGGTTTTTACCGGCGTAAACGCAGAAACCCCACCGTTGCGGGGTGGGGTTTCTGGTCCTGCATGGGAGCCTGACGATTACCTACTTTCACACGGGAATCCGCACTATCATCGGCGTGGAGTCGTTTCACGGTCCTGTTCGGGATGGGAAGGGGTGGGACCGACTCGCTATGGTCATCAGGCATGACTTGTTGCCGTACTGTTCTTTGGGAACAGCACAGCCAATCGGGAAGAAGTAGTTTCTGGTGATGCTCACCAGAGGGAGTTGTGTTGTTTCCGGCACAACATCGATCTCAACCTGTGTGTTCTGCTACCCCATCTGGGGGTTCACACGCATCCCCTTCGGGGATCGGACCAGCGTAAGGGCTTTGCATGGGCCCGGAGCAAGTGCTAAAGCACTCACTCCGGCCGACAGCTAAAGCGCTAACGCTGGTCGAGACACACCTGTTATAGGATCAAGCCTTACGGGCAATTAGTATCAGTTAGCTTAACGCATTACTGCGCTTCCACACCTGACCTATCAACGTCCTGGTCTTGAACGACCCTTCAAGGGGCTCGAAGCCCCGGGGATATCTCATCTTAAGGCGAGTTTCCCGCTTAGATGCTTTCAGCGGTTATCTCTTCCGAACATAGCTACCCGGCGATGCCACTGGCGTGACAACCGGTACACCAGAGGTTCGTCCACTCCGGTCCTCTCGTACTAGGAGCAGCCCCCTTCAAATATCCAGCGCCCACGGCAGATAGGGACCAAACTGTCTCACGACGTTTTAAACCCAGCTCACGTACCTCTTTAAATGGCGAACAGCCATACCCTTGGGACCGGCTACAGCCCCAGGATGAGATGAGCCGACATCGAGGTGCCAAACACCGCCGTCGATATGAACTCTTGGGCGGTATCAGCCTGTTATCCCCAGAGTACCTTTTATCCGTTGAGCGATGGCCCTTCCATACAGAACCACCGGATCACTATGACCTGCTTTCGCACCTGCTCGACTTGTCGGTCTCGCAGTTAAGCACGCTTATGCCATTGCACTATCAGCACGATTTCCGACCGTACCTAGCGTACCTTCGTACTCCTCCGTTACACTTTGGGAGGAGACCGCCCCAGTCAAACTGCCTACCATGCACTGTCCCCAGTCCGGATCACGGACCAAGGTTAGAACCTCAAACAAACCAGGGTGGTATTTCAAGGACGGCTCCACGGAAACTGGCGTTCCCGCTTCATAGCCTCCCACCTATCCTACACAGATCGGTTCAAAGTCCAATGCAAAGCTACAGTAAAGGTTCATGGGGTCTTTCCGTCTAGCCGCGGGGAGATTGCATCATCACAAACACTTCAACTTCGCTGAGTCTCGGGAGGAGACAGTGTGGCCATCGTTACGCCATTCGTGCAGGTCGGAACTTACCCGACAAGGAATTTCGCTACCTTAGGACCGTTATAGTTACGGCCGCCGTTTACCGGGACTTCAATCAAGAGCTTGCACCCCATCATTTAATCTTCCGGCACCGGGCAGGCGTCACACCCTATACGTCCACTTTCGTGTTTGCAGAGTGCTGTGTTTTTATTAAACAGTCGCAGCCACCAGTTTATTGCAACCCCTTCACCCTCCTGGCGCAGGCCAGTCAGGCTACAGGGGCGTACCTTATCCCGAAGTTACGGTACCAATTTGCCGAGTTCCTTCTCCCGAGTTCTCTCAAGCGCCTTAGAATACTCATCTCGCCCACCTGTGTCGGTTTGCGGTACGGTCCTGTTAAACTGAAGCTTAGAGGCTTTTCTTGGAACCACTTCCGATTGCTTCTTCACCGAAGTGAATGGCCTCGCACCCTTGAATTCCGCGCCCGGATTTGCCTGAGCGCCTTCTCCAATGCAAGGACCGGGACTTCCAACACCCGGACAACCTTCCGCGATCCGTCCCCCCATCGCATTTAACAATGGTGCAGGAATATTAACCTGCTTCCCATCAGCTACGCATTTCTGCCTCGCCTTAGGGGCCGACTCACCCTACGCCGATGAACGTTGCGTAGGAAACCTTGGGCTTACGGCGAGGGGGCCTTTCACCCCCTTTATCGCTACTCATGTCAGCATTCGCACTTCCGATACCTCCAGCGCACTTTTCAATGCACCTTCGCAGGCTTACGGAACGCTCTCCTACCATGCACATTACTGTGCATCCGCAGCTTCGGTATATTGCTTAGCCCCGTTACATCTTCCGCGCAGGACGACTCGATCAGTGAGCTATTACGCTTTCTTTAAAGGATGGCTGCTTCTAAGCCAACCTCCTGACTGTTTTAGCCTTCCCACTTCGTTTCCCACTTAGCAATATTTGGGGACCTTAGCTGGCGGTCTGGGTTGTTTCCCTCTTGACACCGGACGTTAGCACCCGATGTCTGTCTCCCGTGATTGCACTCTTCGGTATTCGGAGTTTGCTATGGCGTAGTAATCCGCAATGGACCCCACAACCATGACAGTGCTCTACCCCCGAAGGTGATACACGAGGCACTACCTAAATAGTTTTCGGAGAGAACCAGCTATTTCCAGGTTTGTTTAGCCTTTCACCCCTATCCACAGCTCATCCCCTAACTTTTCAACGTTAGTGGGTTCGGACCTCCAGTACGTGTTACCGCACCTTCATCCTGGCCATGGATAGATCACCTGGTTTCGGGTCTACACCCAGCGACTGAATCGCCCTGTTCGGACTCGCTTTCGCTACGCCTGCCCTAATCGGTTAAGCTTGCCACTGAATGTAAGTCGCTGACCCATTATACAAAAGGTACGCCGTCACCCCTTCGCAGAGGCTCCGACTGTTTGTATGCATGCGGTTTCAGGATCTATTTCACTCCCCTCCCGGGGTTCTTTTCGCCTTTCCCTCACGGTACTGGTTCACTATCGGTCGATCACGAGTATTTAGCCTTGGAGGATGGTCCCCCCATCTTCAGACAGGATTTCACGTGTCCCGCCCTACTTGTCGTACACCCAGTTCTTCCATTCTGTTTTCGTCTACAGGGCTATCACCTGCTATGGCAGCACTTTCCAGAGCTTTCGACTAACAGTACGGATAAAGAGTACAGGCTGGTCCCATTTCGCTCGCCACTACTCTGGGAATCTCGGTTGATTTCTTTTCCTGCGGTTACTTAGATGTTTCAGTTCACCGCGTTCGCTTCACGTAGCCTATGTATTCAGCTACGGATGACCCATACGGGCCGGGTTTCCCCATTCGGATATCGGTGGATCAAAGCTCGTTTGCCAGCTCCCCACCGCTTTTCGCAGGCTACCGCGTCCTTCATCGCCTGTGATCGCCAAGGCATCCACCACATGCACTTGTTCGCTTGACCCTATAACGGGTGTGTCTCATGTGTCACCCACTGGGAATGACACGTTCGTCACAATCGCTACAGGTTGAGTATTCGTGTTGCGCCGTATTCCAAGAGCAATCTTTCGATCTCTCTTTTCATACATTGATACAATCACAACCCTGATTCACCTACTCAGCACCCATCTCTAAGTGCCTTTCGTGAATCTCTTTACTACTTCTTCCTGATTGTTAAAGAACGACAGCCGATATCGCAGTTGCTATAACCACGTATCACTCTGACTGGCTCAATCGCCAATGCCTGTTTCACTACACCGCAAACCTCTTTCAAGGTTCACCGCAGTAAAACCGGCATTGAAGATTGGTGGAGGATGACGGGATCGAACCGACGACCCCCTGCTTGCAAAGCAGGTGCTCTCCCAGCTGAGCTAATCCCCCAGTCATGCACAGATAATCACCCTACTTCGGGATTCATCGATTAGCGCAGCCATCGCAGACAAGACAATGGTGGGTCTGGATGGATTCGAACCATCGACCCCCGCCTTATCAAGACGGTGCTCTAACCGACTGAGCTACAGACCCCTCAGTCTGTCTGACTTACTGTCCTAATTCACAGCCGATAAGCGTGAGCGCTCAACGTTTGACACGTTAGCTCGAGAAAGGAGGTGATCCAGCCGCACCTTCCGATACGGCTACCTTGTTACGACTTCACCCCAGTCATGAATCCTACCGTGGTGACCGTCCTCCTTGCGGTTAGACTAGCCACTTCTGGTAAAACCCACTCCCATGGTGTGACGGGCGGTGTGTACAAGACCCGGGAACGTATTCACCGCGGCATGCTGATCCGCGATTACTAGCGATTCCAGCTTCACGCACTCGAGTTGCAGAGTGCGATCCGGACTACGATCGGTTTTCTGGGATTGGCTCCCCCTCGCGGGTTGGCGACCCTCTGTTCCGACCATTGTATGACGTGTGAAGCCCTACCCATAAGGGCCATGAGGACTTGACGTCATCCCCACCTTCCTCCGGTTTGTCACCGGCAGTCTCCCTAGAGTGCTCTTGCGTAGCAACTAGGGACAAGGGTTGCGCTCGTTGCGGGACTTAACCCAACATCTCACGACACGAGCTGACGACAGCCATGCAGCACCTGTGTTATGGCTCCCTTTCGGGCACCCCGACCTCTCGGCCAGGTTCCATACATGTCAAGGGTAGGTAAGGTTTTTCGCGTTGCATCGAATTAATCCACATCATCCACCGCTTGTGCGGGTCCCCGTCAATTCCTTTGAGTTTTAATCTTGCGACCGTACTCCCCAGGCGGTCAACTTCACGCGTTAGCTACGTTACCAAGTCAATGAAGACCCGACAACTAGTTGACATCGTTTAGGGCGTGGACTACCAGGGTATCTAATCCTGTTTGCTCCCCACGCTTTCGTGCATGAGCGTCAGTATTGGCCCAGGGGGCTGCCTTCGCCATCGGTATTCCTCCACATCTCTACGCATTTCACTGCTACACGTGGAATTCTACCCCCTCTGCCATACTCTAGCCCGCCAGTCACAAATGCAGTTCCCAGGTTAAGCCCGGGGATTTCACATCTGTCTTAGCGAACCGCCTGCGCACGCTTTACGCCCAGTAATTCCGATTAACGCTTGCACCCTACGTATTACCGCGGCTGCTGGCACGTAGTTAGCCGGTGCTTATTCTTCCGGTACCGTCATCCCCCCGCCGTATTAGGGCAGAAGTTTTCTTTCCGGACAAAAGTGCTTTACAACCCGAAGGCCTTCTTCACACACGCGGCATTGCTGGATCAGGGTTGCCCCCATTGTCCAAAATTCCCCACTGCTGCCTCCCGTAGGAGTCTGGGCCGTGTCTCAGTCCCAGTGTGGCTGGTCGTCCTCTCAGACCAGCTACAGATCGTCGCCTTGGTAGGCCTTTACCCCACCAACTAGCTAATCTGCCATCGGCCGCCCCTGTAGCGGGAGGTCCGAAGATCCCCCCTTTCCTCCGTAGAGCGTATGCGGTATTAATCCGGCTTTCGCCGGGCTATCCCCCACTACAGGACACGTTCCGATGTATTACTCACCCGTTCGCCACTCGCCACCAGGATTGCTCCCGTGCTGCCGTTCGACTTGCATGTGTAAGGCATGCCGCCAGCGTTCAATCTGAGCCAGGATCAAACTCTTCAGTTCAAACCTGTTACTGTTTTTCGGTTCTCGCAGTTGCCTGCTTATGAACCGGTCGCTCACTCAACGTACTGACGAATGATCAACCTGCCGGCGTGAATCCACCCCAGCAGGAAAACCTTCCTTTAATACTAGTGTGAGACTTGATACTTTCGCTTATGCCGGACCCCGAAAGACCCGGCGCGCGTCGCGCATCAAGCGCCCACACTTATCGGCTGTTAATTTTTAAAGATCGATTACGCATTCACCACCGTCACAGCACCGCGCGTCGTCAACCTCACAACCACCCGGCACCGCTTCGTTCTGCGTCGCTGCATCAGCAGCAGAGAAACGAGATTATGGAGAACTTTCGCTACGTCGTCAACAGGTTTTTCTAACTTCCTGAACCTGCCCGACCTGTCGGAAACCCCCGCCATTGCTGGCTCTCCCGCCTCCCGCGCCCCGTTGTCCGAAGCGCGAAAGAGCGAGATTCTAGCGAGCCGGACGACGGCTTGCAAGCGTTATTTTGATACGTATGGACTGCGCCAGATTTGGCGCGAAGATAGCAAACAAGAATAACCGATTCAGGCAGTCACGTGTTTCTGCATCGCTCGCTCAATCACACCTAAATAGTGATCGAGATCGGGCGTCACACGGCCCTCTTCTTTTGCGCGATCGTCCCATTTGCGCAGGCGCAATGCGTCTTCGGCGTAGGGCTTCTTCAGGAACATCGCAGCCTCTTCCTCGCTGAAGATGCCGCCTTGCAACTCCAGGCTCCGCACCGAATCGGCCGAAAGCTTGCCGAAATAGGCATTGTCGATCGCGCATAGGCAGCGCTTGGCGTCGACGTGCAGCCGGATCGGCTCCAATACCGCATCCGACAACACTGGCCGCAAGAACGGTAGCGCAAAATATTGATGCAGATCGTCGATGCCGCGCTCCGTCGGTGTTTCGCCTTGCAGATTCAGCAGATGGCCGAGGTCGTGCAAAAAGGCGGCGGCGACCAGTTCGTCGTCGACACCCTCTTCTTCTGCCAATGCGCCGCTTTGCAGCGCGTGTTCGAGTTGCGTCACCGGCTCGCCGCTATAAGCGAGATTGCCGTATTGCTCGAATAGCGAACGGATGTCGCTCAGACTCAATGCCACGCCATTACTCCCACGGTAATGAAAAGGTCTTCAGGTTGGTGAAGCTCTTCATCGCTTCCTGAACGCCTTCTTTATAGCCAAGCCCGGAATCCTTGATGCCGCCGAACGGCGTCAATTCGATCCGGTATCCCGGCACTTCCCATACGTTGACCGTCCCCACGCGCAGCTCATTGATGAGGCGCGTGATCGCGTCCTGCCGGTTCGTGCACACACCGGACGACAACCCGAACGGCGTCCCGTTGCTGATATGAATCGCGTCGTCGAGCGTATCGAAGGCGATGATCGGCGACACGGGCCCGAAGGTTTCCTCGCGCACAAGCGTCATCGACGGATCGACGTTATCGAGCACCGTCGGCGAATAGAGTGCGCCGTTGCGCTGGTTGCCGATTCGCAACCGCGCGCCGCTCGCCACCGCTTCGTTGACGCGCGCTTCGAAAAGCTGTGCGGCGGCGGCGTCGATCACGGTGCCCATCTGATTCGAAGCATCGAACGGATCGCCATAGGTCCACGCGCGCGTTTTCTCGACGACCAGATCCGTGAAATCCGCCGCGATACGCTTCTGCACCAGCATCCGCTTGACCGCGGTGCAGCGCTGCCCGGAGTTCTTATACGAGCCCTGCACGGCAAGCGTCGCCGCGCGTTCGAGGTCGGCGTCTTCGAGCACGATCAGCGGATCGTTGCCGCCCAGTTCCAGCACGACGCGCCGGTAGGCCGCCTTCGCGGCAATGTATTTACCGATCGCCACGCCGCCCGTAAAGGTCACGAGCTCGGCCAACGGATGCGTAATCAGTTCATCGGCGATTTCGCGCGGATCGCCGGTCAGCACCTGCAGCATCGGTGCGGGCAAGCCGGCTTCATACAGAATGTCCGCCAGATAGAACGCCGACAACGGCACCTTCTCCGACGGCTTGAGCACAACGCGATTATTCGTCGCGATCGCCGGCGCAATCTTATGCGCGACCTGGTTCATCGGATGGTTGAACGGCGTAATCGCGACGATCACACCCGCCAGCGGCTCGCGCTGCGAAAACACCCGGCGCTTCTTGCCATGCGGCGTCAGATCGCAGGAGAAGCTCTGCCCGTCGTCGCGCAACGCTTCGATCGACGCGAACTTGAATACATCGGCAACACGGCCGATCTCGTAACGTGAATCCTGCTTCGACAAGCCCGACTCGAGCGAAATCAGATCCGAGGCCGCTTCGGTCCGCTCGCGCAGCAACACTGCGGCGCGCTCGAGAATCTGCGAACGTTCGTAGCGTGTGAGCTTCGCCTGATACGCGGCGGCATATTCGAACGCGGCGCGCACGTCGTCGATGCTCGCCAGCGGGACGGTGCCAACCCGCGTACCCGTATACGGATCGAACACGTCAAGCGTGCGCTCACGCGTCGCTCGCTCGCCTTTGAGCCGCAGCGCTTCCGTGCGAAATGCCGGATGGTCCTGCAGCATCGCATTCATGATGCCGCCACATGATTCAATGCGACATCGAAGATATCGAAGTTGCGCAGCCTCTTACCACTTTTACCAGCTGGCAAAGCCTCGACGCGCCGATTGAACAGCAGCGGCACTTCCTGCTCGGAAATCCCGCCGTGCGAGCGCAGTGGCACGGTCAGCCCGGAGAGGTCGTGTTGTTCGCGACGTGTACCGAGCACGACATGTCTGGTGCTCACCACGACGATATCGCCGACGCGGTCGTTCGGCAGCTCGAAGCGCTCGCACGCAGCGCGATTGTCGAGCACCACTTCGATGCCTTGCAAGCCGCCGATCTGCTCGATGACCTGCGCGACGTTGACATCGCGCGGCAGGTAAATCGTCGCGAACGAACCGAGCGCGCCGTGATGCACCACATACGGATCGGTGATCGGCAAGATGACACGTGCGCGGCGAGCGCCGAGCCAATCGTCCATCACGTCCTGCAAATAGATCACGTTCGGCTCGCCGGTCTGCGGATCGTGTTTGGCGTTCATGCCGTGGTCGGCGGTGAGGCCGATCACCCAGCCGAGCGCGTCGAGCTTCGCGAGATAGCCGTCCATCATCGCGTAGAACGCGTTCGCGCCTTCGGTGCCGGGCGCCCATTTGTGCTGGATGTAGTCGGTAGTCGACAGGTACATCAGATCGAGCTTGCGGGTTTGCGCGAGCCGCACACCGGCGGCGAATACGAACTCGGACAGACCGGCGCTATATACGTCCGGGACCGGCAAGCCGACCAGATCGAGCACCTCATCGATGCCGTTTTCCTCGCGCGTCACCTTGTCGGCTTTTTCCGCCGAGAAGCAGATGCCTTTCAGTTGCCAGCCGAGCAGCCGGCGCAGCTTGTCTTTCGCGGTGACCACGGCAACCGCGGCGCCTGCTTCGGCGGCAGCTGCCAGCAGCGTACCGGCGCGCAGATAGGCGGGATCGTTCATCATCACTTCCGCGCCTTCGCCGCCGTTCGCGTCCGGATCCCAGAAGTAGTTGCCGCAGATGCCATGTACCGACGGCGGCACGCCGCAGACAATCGACAAATTATTGGGGTTGGTGAACGACGGAATCACGCAGTCACCTCTGAAGGCCGCACCGCTCCTGAGCATCTTGCCGATGAACGGCGCCACGCCCGCCGCGACGGCGGCTTCGAGGTAATCGTATTCGCAGCCGTCCACGCAGACGACCACGGTAGGCTCAGCCGGGAGCCGGTAGCTACGGCCGTTCACTTCGATACTGCGTTCGCCTGGAGTTGTCATCGTTACCTTCCGTGCGTGTCGATCACGCGTGTTTGTAGTCAATCCGCTGCAATCAAACCCTAACCGGACCTTTGCATTCCGCCCAACGCGCCCACCGGTTCGCACGCCTCATGCGCGCGCTGCCGGCCGCCGTTCACATGCGCGTGCATCAGCGCGGCGGCACACTCGGC
The DNA here is from genome assembly GCF_058782725.1 of Paraburkholderia sp. FW306-02-B. NCBI lineage: Bacteria > Pseudomonadati > Pseudomonadota > Betaproteobacteria > Burkholderiales > Burkholderiaceae > Paraburkholderia > Paraburkholderia sp. FW306-02-B. The sequence continues at coordinate 1,671,622 of NZ_JBYSXZ010000002.1, read as the reverse complement.
ATCGCGCGAGGCCAGCGCGGTCAGAATCGCGCGATGTTCGGCAAGCGAGCGTTCCATCGCGTCGGCACGCACTACCAGCGCCGCGCGACGAAACAGACTCAATTCGCTCACCAGCCTTCGATATGTCTCGTACAGCTTGACGTTGCCCGCGGCCGCCACGATCGCGTCGTGAAACGCGACATTCGCGCGCGCGTAGGCGCCGTGATCCTGCGCATCGAGCGCGGCGCGCATGGCGTCGAGCCACTCGCGCAGCCCGGCAAGCTGCCGCGCATCGATACTCGAAGCCAGCATCCGGCACGCCGCTTCTTCGAGCACCGCTCGCACCGCGTAAATCTCGTCCGCTTCCGCCAGCGACACCGTCCGCACGAACACGCCGCGGTTTTTCTCGGTGCGCACGAGGCCGGCTTGCTCCAGCCCGCGAAACGCTTCGCGCACCGGTCCGCGCGACACCTGCAGACGCGCGGCCCAGTCGGCTTCGTTGAGTTTGTCGCCGGGAGCCAATGCGCCTTCGATGATGTGCCGTTCGATTTCGTCGCGGACTAGCGCCGTCAACGAATGCCTGCGCACAACCTCGATCGGATCGATTGAAGCAGTTTGCATATATTCGGTCATTTTGACATATTTTGCCACATTGCCATGTGCGACTTATGCGATTTGTGCCCCATGCAGCGCAAACGCAAAAATCAACAATTGCCCGTCAGTCCAAGCGCCGACGCGGGACACGCGCTGCAATCAGCAGCAGCGCAGCAAGCGAGACCAGCAGCAGAATCAGCGACAGCGCGGAGGCCGGCAGGTAATAGCCGCGCTCCACTTGCCCGACGACGACGATTGGCACCGTCGCAAAGCCGGGCGGGTACACGGTCAGCGTCGCGCCGAGTTCGCCGAGCGATAGCGCAAAACCCAGTGCGAGACTGGCACGGATCGCCGGCACCAGTTGCGGCAGCACGACGCGGCGCAACACCATCGACGGCGGCGCCCCCAGGCTTGCCGCGGCTTCGCGCAAGATGGTCAACTCCGGGCGCAACGCGGCGGCCGCGCACCGGTAGCAGAACGGCAGCACCAGCGCGAGCTGGACGAACACGACGATCGCCGCCGAACTGGACAGATCGACCGGACGCTTGTGATACGCGATCAACACCGCCAGCCCGAGCACCACGCTCGGCACGCCGTTGGGCATCATGGCGATCGTATCGACGATGGCGCCGAGGCCGCGCCGGTCGCGCCCTTCGAGCGCCAACGCCAGCCACAAACCGAGAATCGTGCCGAGCACAGCGACGCCCATGCCGATTTCGAGGCTGGTGGTCAGCGCGTCGAAGTCGCTCGAGCCGAGCCGCTCGAACCAGCGCATGCTGAAGCCATCCGGCAAGATCGTGCCGGACCAGTGCGTGGCCACGCTCGACAGCGCAACCACCAGCACCGGCAGGACGAACAGCCAGAAGCACAGCAACGCGGCGAAACCGAGAAACAGACTGCCCAGCATCCGCACCGCGAGACTGCGGCGCACCGGCCGTGCCTTCTTGTGCATGACCGGCAATACGGTCGGGTCGAGTTCAACGGCCATGGCCCGCTCCTTTCACCTTGCGTCGGTTGACCTGGCGGTACAACGCGTACAGCGACAATGACATGATCAGCATCACGACCGCGCCGGCGGCGGCGGTCGGCAAGTCGAGATCGACGGTGGCAGAGCTGTAGATCGCGACCGGCAACGTAATCAGGTGGGCGCTGCCGAGCACCAGCAGAATGCCGAACTCGTTGAGCGTCAGCAGAAAACACAGAATCGTGCCGGCGGCGATGCCCGGCCACGCGAGCGGCAGAATCACCTTGTACGCGACCATCCAGCCATGCGCGCCGAGGCTGCGCGCAGCTTCGATCAAACGCATGTCGAGCGTGGCAAACGACGCGAGAGTCGGTCGCACGACGAACGGCGCGTAGAACACCACTTCCGCGAGAATCACGCCGCCGACGCCGAACAGGAAATCGAGCGGCGGCGCCTGCAGATGAAACAGCCGTTGCAAGCCGATGCTGACCGAGCCTTGCGAGCCGTACAGAAAGATCAGCGTGAACGCGACCAGAAACGACGGAAACGCGACGAACAACTCGAGGAAGCGCGTGACCATCCGCGCACCTGGAAACGGCTTGAAGAACAACAGCGACGCCAGCGCGACGCCGAGCAGCGACGCAAGCCCGGCGCTGGCAAACAGGATCCACAGCGTCGTGCCGACCACACCGCGCGTCTCCGGATTGCCGAAGAACGCGGCGTAGGCTTGCAGGCTCAAACCGTGCGACCCCGTCAGGCTCAACAGCACGAGCCGCACGAGCGGATAAATGACGAGCGGTCCGAGCACGACCACCGCGAGGAACAGCAGGTGCCATTGCGCCGCGCGTTCGCGGCGCTTCACCGCTGCCGTATGCGCCGCGGCACTGGCGCGGCGGCGGGCGTCGGCGTCCGCCGCGCTGAGCGAATTAGGCGTATCAGGGGTTGATAAGGACGACATCGTCTGCCTCATAACGCAGGGAAACACGCGCGCCCTTCTCCGGCATCATGCCTTGGCCGCGCTGCATGGTGACCAGTACGGGCTCGTTGGGCATCGCGTCGAGCACGACCGACACCGACAACACCGCGCCGTACCATTCGACCGACGTGATCGCGCCATGCAACTGGCCTTCGCCGAGCGGCGCGATACGCAGCGCTTCCGGACGCAGACAGGCCACGCGCTCACGCTCGTTGTAGCGCGCATCCCCCATGCTGAACGCGACCTGCGGCGGCAGCAGATTAGCTGCGCCCAGATAGCGCGCGACGAACGCGTCATTCGGCGTGTCGTACAACTGCTGCGGGGTGCCGACCTGCGCGATGCGGCCTTCGCGCATCAGCAGTGTGCGGTCGGACAGCACCAGGGCGTCGTCCTGATCGTGCGTCACGCAGACGATCGTCAGATTCGGCAAGCGCTCATGCAGCGCCTTCAATTCGGAACGCACCGACGCGCGCAGATTGGCGTCGAGTGCGGAAAGAGGTTCGTCGAGCAACAGGACGTCAGGCTCGATCACCAGTGCGCGCGCCAGCGCCACGCGCTGCTGCATGCCGCCTGACAACTGCGCGGGCATGACATGCCCGGAATCGCCCAGTTGCACGAGCTTGAGTGCATCGGCGACGCGCCGCGCAACGTCTTTGGACGGCGTGCGGCGCGCGCGTAATCCGAAGGCCACATTGTCGAACACCGACAGATGCGGGAACAGCGCATAGCTCTGGAACAACAAGCCAAGATTGCGCTTGTGAGGCGGCACATGGGTGAGGTCGTGACCGGCGACCGTCAGTGTGCCGGCCAGACCGTCCGCTTCGATGAACCCGGCGATGAAACGCAACAACGTCGTCTTGCCGCAACCGCTGCGGCCGAGCACGGTCAGCAATTCGCCGCGCTCGATGGTCAGCGTCAGATCGTCGAGCACCGTGCGCGAACCGAAGCGCACCGTCAGATGGTCGATCCGCACGCCGCCCGGCGTATTCGAACGCGCGGCTTCGAGCGCGTCCGGTGAGGCGCCGAGCGCGCCTGGCTGAGCAAGACTGGCCGTATTCACCGGGTTCATCCTCCAACTGGATTAATGCTGATGCGGCGCCTCGCACGATCCCTGGAGGCGCCGCCTGATTCGACTGCTGATTGCAACTCGCTGCGTGCGGCTTACTTCGGCTTGACGACTTCGATCTGCTTGCCCGACGAACCGATCACGTCGCTCTTCCAGCGTGCGGTCCAGTCGGCCTTCTTCGCCATCACCTGGGTCCAGTCCACCGGAATCAGCTTCACGCCAGCAATCGCCTGCTTGACGGCTTCGCCGTTCTTGCCGGCGAGCGGCACGTCGGTGCGGCCCGGGATGCCGAAGATGTCCGGCACCTTGGCTTGTACTTCGGTCGACATCAGGTAGTCGATCAGCTTCTTGCCTTCAGCCTGGTTCGGACCGTTCTTGATCAGGCCGATCGCGTACGGCAGCTGGAACGTGGTCGGCTGGCCGCCGGCGCCGGCTGCCAGGAAGATCGGCTTGAGCGACAGGCCGCCGTTCGCGGCGTCGTCGAGATCCATTTGCAGGTCGCCGTTGGCGAACGCGATTTCGTTACGCGAAAGCAGCACGTCGAGGTAGCCGGTGCCCTTGGTGTGGAACTTGGCGCTCACTTCGAGCTTCTTCAGATAATCGAACGCCTTGTCCTCGCCCATCAGCGACGTGGTCAGGATGATCACCGCCATGCCGTCGCCCGCCGTGGCCGGGTTCGAGTAGGCGACCTTGCCGGTGAAGTCCGGGTGCAGCAGGTCAGCGAAAGTCTTCGGCTGGGTCCTGGTGACTTCCGGGTTGATCGCGAACGAGAAATAGTTGTTCACGAAGGTCGCCCACGCACCGTTCGGCGCCTTGGCGATCGCCGGCACGTTCTTGTAGTTGGCGCTCTGGTAAGCCTGCAGCAGACCGCTCTGGTCGGCTTGCTGAATGAAAGGCGGCAGCGTGACGATCACGTCGGCCTTCGGCTGATCCTTTTCGATGGTGGCGCGGTTCACCACTTCGCCGCTACCCGCCGTGACGATGTTGACCTTCACGCCTTCCTTCTTTTCGAAGGCCGGCAGCACATCTTTATAGAGGTTTTCGAGGCCGTCGGCGGTGTACAGCACCACTGCGTCGGCCGCCTGGGCCGGCATGGCCGCGCCGCCGAACGCTGCCGCGGCGACCAGCGCCGGCAGCAGTTTGCGTACGAGGCCAGCAGTTGCGTGAACGGAATTCGTCTTTGTCATGTCGCTCTCTCCGAAAGGCAAAAAACCAGACGGTCGGGAAAACCCGATACCTGTTGTGATTGAACGGCGGTAGCGCCGCGCCGCTTGCGTGTTGCCCGCAGCCAGTTGCCATGCAGATTCACACGATTGCAGATTGCCGACAACTTTGCCGCTTCTTCTCCAGCCTGACTTACAGCCCACCTACGACAGTCGCGCTGCCTGCCATGCCTGAACGGGCACAGCAAGAATCACAGGTTTCCATGACAACGCCATGACTATTCTGTCGAATTCCAAAAAATGACACAATTCGCCAATAATATGCAAATCAAACTTTTCGTCACCTTGCTTGGGCGACGTGTATTCATCTGATGAAGGAGGCCATGTGATCCTTGGAAACGACCCAGTCCTGCTGACCCCGGGACCGCTCACCACTTCGCCCCAAACGCGCGAGGCCATGCTGCGCGATTGGGGTTCGTGGGACGCCGCGTTCAACCGCATGACCCATAGCGTGTGTGCCGACCTCGTGAAAATCGTACATGGCGATCATGACTATGTATGCGTACCGCTTCAAGGCAGCGGCACATTTGCGGTCGAGGCGGCGATCGGCACGCTGGTGCCGCGTCAAGGCTGTGTGCTGGTACCGAACAACGGCGCGTATTGCGCCCGCGTAATCAGGATATTGCAGCGGATGGGGATTGCTTATGTCGAGCTGGCGCTGCGCGAAGACGAACCGGTCGGCGCCGCCGCCATCGAAGACGCCTTCAATCGCGACTCGCGCATCACCCACGTCGCGCAAGTGCATCTGGAAACGAGCGCCGGCCTGCTCAATCCGCTCGACGATATCGCCGCAGTATGTCAGCGGCACGGCAAGAGTCTGATTGTCGACGCGATGAGTTCGTTCGGCGCGCTGCCGATCGATCTGCGGCGCGGCGGCATCGACGCGCTGATCTCGGCGAGCGGCAAGTGCCTCGAAGGCGTGCCCGGAATGGGTTTCGTGATTGTGCGGCGCAGCGTGCTGGACCAGAGTGAAGGCCGTTCGCCGTCACTGGCGCTCGATCTGCACGATCAGCACGTCTATATGCAGAAGACGACGCAATGGCGTTTCACGCCGCCGACTCATGTGGTCGCCGCATTGCGCACCGCGCTCGATCAGTTCATCGCGGACGGTGGCCAGCCCGCGCGCGGCGCACGCTACGCGCTCAATTGCGCGACCTTGGTGAGCGGGATGAAGGCGCTCGGCTTCGAACCGTTTCTGAAGCCCGAAGTGCAGGCGCCAGTGATCGTCACGTTCCACGCGCCACGCGACCCCGCGTGGAATTTCGCCGATTTCTACGCCGCGGTGCGCGAGGCCGGTTATGTGCTGTATCCGGGCAAGCTGACGCAAGTGGAAACGTTTCGCGTCGGCTGCATCGGCGCGATCGATGCGAACGAACTGCATAACGCGGTGGCCGCGATCGGCCGTACGCTCGAACGGCTCGGCATCCGCGTGAAGTAACGGTCAGTAGCAGTTCAACCGCTCAGGCGATCAGGATCTCCGGACCATGCGCCGTAATCGCTTTGCCGAGCGCGCGCTCCGGCGCCAGCTCGGTGACCAGATAACGCGCCGACTCGATACCGTTGATACGCACCGGCGTCACACGCCCGAACTTCGAATGGTCGGCAACGATGACCACTGTGTCTGCGGCGGCGATCATCCGGCTGCGCACTTCGGCGGCCATCCGGCTGTAGTCGGTCAGGTAGCCGTCCAGCGAGATGCCGCCCGCGCCGATGAAAGCGAAGTCCGTGTGGTACTGCGTGAGTTGATGCACGGTGTCGAGGCCGAAGGTGGCGTCTTCGATATCCGACAGTTCGCCGCCGAGCAGCGTCACGCGGTTGTCGTTGCGGCGGCCGAGCAGCAGCGCGATGCGCCAGTCGTTCGTGTACACCGACAACCGATGCCGGTCGAGCAAGGCACGCGCCACCGCTTGCGTGGTGCTGCCCGAATCGATGATGAGCGATGCGCCGTCCGGCACGAATTCGGCCGCGCGTTCGCCGATTGCCCGCTTGGCGCCGGCGTTGGCGGCTTCGCGCGTATCGAGGTCGGGCTCGCGCCGGTCGCTCGACAGCGCGCCGCCGTGGGTCGTGACCAACAGACCGCGCCCGGCCAGCGCGTTCAGATCGCGGCGGATCGTTTCGCGCGACACGTTCAATTCGCGGACCAGCTCGGCCACTGAGAGCGCGCCGGTTTTGGCAACTTGCGCCAAGATGTATTGGTGACGTTGTTCTGCGAGCATCTATTGAGGGCCGGGAGCCGGCACGCCTAGGTTTCACCACGGTTGAAGAAGGCCGGCGTATTGTATTACGCGTGGCGCGGGGATGCTCCGATTGACGCGCTTCCCTGCTAACCTGAACGCCCTGGCCGCGCGTCGACGTCACGCGGCCGCCAATAGAACTGCCGATGCCGCCACTGTTTCGCCGCTTACTGCTGCTGTTCCACGCGCTGCGTTATGGCGCGCGCCTGATCTGGCTCGCCGCCCCGTCCGATCACAAACTGCACTGGATGATCGAACTGATCAGCCGTGTGCACGCATCCGCGCGCAGCCGCGAAAGCCTGCATGGCCTACTGCCGGCGCTCGGTCCATTGGCGAGCAGCTTCGCACAGACGTTAGCCGAACGTCCCGAACTGGCGACAGGCACCTTGCACGAGGCCATCGACGCGATCGATCACCTCGAAACTCCGCTTCCGCCCAAGGAATCCGAGCAAGCCTTGGCGCGCGCGTTCGGTCGGCCGCTAACCACGATCTTCAGTGCGGTCGATCTGGTGCCGGTGCGCGGCGGCTTTGCCGAACAGACGCATCTTGCGCGGCTCGCCGTGCCGGTCAACGGTCATAGCGAAGTAGCCGTCAAGCTGGTGCGCGCCGATCTGTTGCAACAGATCGGCGACGAACTCGCGCTTTTGCGCTGGGTCGCGCGCTGGCTGGAAAAGTTCTCCGGCACCGCCCGCCGGCTGCAACTGCGCGCGCTAGCCCAATCGTTTTCCGACGACATCCTGCGCCGCTTCGACCTGCGCGCCGAGGCCGCCAACCTGAGCCAGACCGGCCATCATTTCGACGGCGACACGCGCATTGCCGTGCCGGCCGTGATCTGGGACCTGTGCACCAATGAAACGCTGACGATGCAGCGCATCAGCACCTTGCCGGTCAGCGATCTGCCCGGTCTGCATGCGCACCGCGTCAAACTTGCGCCGCTCGCCGCGCATATCGTCGAGGTGGTGACCGAACAGGCTTTCGAGCACGGCTTCTTTCACGCGACCCTCGATTCGCGCCGGGTACGCGTGAGCGTCGAGCCGGACACGCTGGGGCGCCTCGTGCTCGCTGAATTTTCGATCATGTCGAGTCTATCGACCGAGGAGCGCGAGTTCTTCGTACATGGCGCGACCGCCCTGTTCGACCAGGATTACGGCAGGCTTGCCGAACTGCATCGCGATGCCGGGCACGTGCCCCACGACACGCGCGCCGAGATGCTCGAAGCGGAACTGCGCACCCGCGCAGAAGCGCATTTCGCAGCCGCTCCCGAAGACCGCTCGGCAGGTTCGCTGTTTCATCATCTGCTGCACGCGGTGCAACCGTTCGACGGCGCCGTGTCCGGGCGCCTCGCCACCGCGCAGCGCTCGTTCCAGCAGGCGGAAATGCTGGCGCGGGCGCTGCATCCGGGCGTCGATACGTGGAATATCACGCGCAGTGTGCTGGCCGGCATCGCGCGGCGCGACCTCGATCATCGCGGCTGGATCAAGCGCATTTCGCGCGAGCTGCCGCATCTGGCGCAGATGCTGCCGCGCATGCCGCAACTCGCCGTTCGATACCTGCAACACGAGCATGATCGCGCTCGCACGCCGCGGCAGAATACTCAGTTGATGGACGAACTCAGCCGCGAATATCGGCGCACGCGCGTGTTGTTGTGGGCGTGCGCGGTATGCGGCGGCGTGCTCGGCGCGGGTACGGTACTGCTGATGTGGTGAACCTGCGGCGGCAGGTGGCTTAAGCGTACGCCGGCGATTGCAGCTTCGAACAAGACGCGCTTCGCGCGCCTCGGCAAGATGGCGGGCTTTCACATTTCCACCGCCGACGCTCGATGCTCGCTACCTTTACCGCCGCCGTATTCGTCGTGTTGTGGTCGACTGGTTTCGTGGTCGCCCGGGCGATCACGCCGTATGCCGATCCCAATCTGTTTCTGCTTGCGCGCTTTGGCGGCACCGCGTTGCTGTTCGCGCTGGCCGCGTTGCTCGCCCGCGCCGCGTGGCCGACCGGCCGCGCGCTCGGCAAGCATCTGGTGGCGGGCGCGCTGCTGCAAGGCGTCTATCTCGGCGCAGGTTATTGGGCGGTCGCGCAGGGCTTGAGCGCCGGCGCGATGGCCTTGCTCGGCGCGCTACAGCCGCTGGCGACGGCAGCCGTCGCCGCGCCGCTGTTCGGCGAGTGGCTCTCGCGGCGCAGCTGGGCAGGAATGGCGCTCGGGCTCGTCGGGGTCGCGCTGGTCCTCGAACCGAAACTGGCCGCCGCCACGCCGCCGACGCCGCATGGCGACGCGCCGCCCTGGCTGGTGGTGCTCGTCTCGATCCTCGCGGTCGGCGCGATTACCGCGGGCACGCTGTTTCAGAAGACTTCGCTCGCGAAGGCCGACATTCGCAGCGCAAGCGCGGTGCAGAATTTCGGCGCGGCGCTCGTCGCGGTGATTTTTGCGCTCGCGCTCGGCGAGCATCGCTGGATTGCTTCGCCGACACTGTGGACGTCGCTGGCGTGGGGCATCGTGATGCTGTCCGGCATCAGCGTGACTTTGCTGGTGTGGATGGTGAGGCGCGGAGACGCTGCACGCGCCACCGCGCTCGTGTTTCTGGCGCCGCCGCTGGCCGCGCTCGAGGGTTATCTCGGCTTCGGTGAAACGCTGCTGCCGGTACAGATCGCCGGTTTCGCGGTGGCGCTGGCGGGCGTGCTGCTGGCGCGCTCGTGAGCCGTTGAATGACGCACGGGCCGCGTCGCCGTTGGTCGTTCGCCGTTGGTCGCCTCTCGCCCTTGCGCCCTCTCACAAGATCGACTCGTTCGATACTCGCGCGATATCCGCTGATCAGTCAGCCGTGTCCGTGCCGGCCGGCACTTTTGCTCGCGCCTTGGTGCCGGGTGCCGGCGCCCACGCCGGGCGATTTTTGCGCCCCGAATCCACCACGACAACGTAGCGCCCCGCCCACGGCGTCACCTGGCGATCGCTTTTCAACACCCACAGCGATTTGCCGGACGCGACCAGCTCCATATATCCGGCGCCGAAAATACCGTAGTGATCGAGGAACGCGTTGAGCGACGCGGGGATGCGCACGCAGCCCTTCGAATGGCGAATGCCGAGCAGCGGCTCGAGCCGGTCGGGGTCGGTTGCATGCATCTGGAAGCGCATCTGCGACATACCGCCCTTACCCCAGCCGCGCTCGCCTTGCGCCCAGCCGAGATCGAAGATCCGCATATCGCGCTTGCCATAGCCGCGGATGTAGTTCTCGTTCATCGCGCCTTCGGAGCGGAAGTCCATGTTGGCGGGAGTATGTTCGAACACGCCAAGCGGTGTGATGAAGTGATCGTACTCGCCGGGCCGGCCGGTCGCGACCGGCGACGCGCCGATCATCCGCCAGGTATCGGACGGCGTCGCGCGAAAGTAGATGAACAGCGCCTGCACGTTGGCGTTGCGATCGACCAGCACGACATACTCGCCCGACAGGTTGCCGAGGATCTTCTCCCGGAGCGCCGTTTGCAGACGGTCGGCGTACGCGCGCTGCTCCGCGGCCGGCACTTTCAGCCGACGGCTGACCTCTTGAGCGAACACGCCCCTAACAGTAACGCCCGGCGCGGATCGACCACACCTACCGCATCAGACGCGACAACGTCAGACGCGTCGATCAGGAGCGCCGGACGGTCCGCCGGTGCGGGGGCCGCGATTGCGATGCTGCATGACAAGGCGCAGAAGACCGCGCTCACTGCGCGCCTCAGATAGTGCGTCAAATAAGCTGCGCGCGGAGAATGCGACGAACGCGGCGCATAGGCTGAAGCTGGCATACAGACCACTTCGCGCCGACGATCTACCGAAGCGGAAGTAATGCGCTCCGGAACAGGCTGGCCAGGCCGATTAGGGTGGTTCATCGCGAATTTGAGCAAAGCTGCTTATTATTGACTGCCCGCCGGCTCATGCGGCGCATGGATACGCGACGATATTACTAAGCACATTGCAATCTGTCGATGAAGAATCGGCCGGTTTATTAAAATCGCCATAATATTCGCCCATTTTTGATAATTCGCAAACCGATTTAACGGTACATAACAAACTGTATTTAAGGCCGATATTGGCAATAAACCCGATACTGATGTGTCACAGCATGCCGGCTGAACCGGCACGCTTATGGCTGCGCCGCTCGCGCATTTCGCATGCAAGCGCACGTCGTTTGACTTTGACACAACCCTGAATGGAGGAAGGAGAAATCATGGCGCAACCAGACCCAAGCGCACGCCAGACGCGCATCGCCGCGGAAATGCACGTCGGCGCCGACTTCGACGCGGTCCAGGAAATCGAACGCCGCATCGCCTTTCTGGCGAACTATCTGCGCAGCAACGGCCTGAAAACCTATGTGCTCGGAATTAGCGGCGGTGTCGACTCCACGACAACCGGGCGCCTCGCGCAACTCGCGGTCGAACGGCTGCGCGCCGAACATTACGACGCCCGCTTTGTCGCGGTACGCCTGCCCTACGGCATTCAAAAAGATGAGGCCGACGCGCAGCAGGCATTGCAATTCATTCGCGCGGATGAAAATCTCACCGTCGACATCAAACCAGCTGCCGATGCGATGCTTGCCGCGCTGAACACGAGCGGCGTGCTGTTTGCCGACGACTCGCAGCAGGATCTCGTTCACGGCAACATCAAGGCCCGTCAGCGGATGATTGCGCAATACGCGGTGGCGGGCGCACGGGCCGGCGTAGTGATCGGCACCGACCATGCGGCCGAATCGGTCATGGGTTTTTTCACGAAGTTCGGCGACGGCGGCGCCGACGTGCTGCCGCTCGCCGGTCTGAACAAGCGTCGCGTGCGCGCGCTGGCCGGCGCGCTAGGCGCCGCGGAAGCACTGGCGCACAAAGTGCCGACCGCCGACCTCGAAATGTTGCGTCCGCAACGGCCGGACGAAGACGCATATGGCATTCCGTACGACGATATCGATGACTTTCTGGAAGGCAAACCAGTGAGCGACGCCGCGCGCGAGACGATTATGCGTTTTTATGACGTCACACAGCACAAGCGCGCGTTGCCGTACACGCCGTTCGATTGGCCGGCGCAGACAGGCGGGGCATGAGAGAAGGAATGTGACAAACCGGGTGAGATTGTCACGCGCACCTGGTTCGAGAAAGGCGGCAGCGGCTATTCAGTTCGCGGTGGGCGGTTCGTCGCTGAACAGGTCGGCGCTCGCCTCGAGCGCCAGACCGCCCAAATGCTTGCCGTGAATCTGCCGCGCGATCACGTCGCCCACATACGGCACTTGCGCGTCCAGTTCGACAGTGGCGTACGCGCCGGGTTTACCGGCGTCGACCACATCGACATGTTTCGCGTAATGGCCGAGCTCGCGCTTGAGGAACTCCCGTACTTCCTGCTCGCTGCACGATTCCGCGATGTTGCGCACGATCAGGTTCATGCCGGCTACCCTCGGTGCGCGCGACGGTCCGCACCGCGGCCAGCGGTATGCACGCGCACCGGTCGCAGCGCCGCACGCTGTTTTGCCTGAGCGGCGGTGAGTTGACGAATGAATGCAGCGCCAGCGGCACCCAATGCGGCCAACGACAGATAGAAGGCAACCATTTAAATCTCCCCTTCGAATTTCGTCCTGTTTTCAGGATAGCCACAATCGACAGCAAAAGCGATGCGACACAATGTCGTGAAAACGACTTAAAACATCCGTTAATGCACTGTACCTGAATAAGCACCGGCAAAAATACAAAACAAATGCATATTCAGCGGTAGAGGCCCGGCGCAAGTGCCGAACGTCGATACCAGCTGCACAAACCGGGCCGTGCCGCGCGTCGAAACAGCCATCCTGCGGGGGATGGGCGTTGTGCGCAGCGGCGGGCTGATCGCGGGATCAGTCCGCCGATTGCACGTTGGCCGCGCTGACCCACCATGTGTTCTTGCCGTGCGGCACATGGACCAGCACGGCGGACGGATCGTCGACGCCGTCGTCAGCGACTTCACACACCGCAAGACCGTCAGGCAGGTGTTTCACCTCGCCGGCGGCCTGAAACAGCGCGACGCGTTGCGCGTTCAGCGGCCGCAGTTGCCGGTAGACGTCGAAGCTGATGGCCGCGGGCACGTCGCCGCGGATCTGCAACGCGTCGCCGCCGGCGCAGCGCGCCGGTTCGGCGGCCTGCGCGGCAGCGCTGCCGAATAAATTGCCGAGACAACCGGAAATGAGCGCAAGCACAGTGAAGCGTGCGTGAATCATGGTGATTCTCCGAGAATGAATTGGGGCCGCGGGCGGCGAGCGGCGCGGCTGAACGCGTTCGAATGAACGACGAGAACAATGAAAGCGACGGCGCGCCGCCTCATGGCGCGCTTTCGCGTTCGGAGCCGGTGGCGACATCGAGACGGCTCACGTCGCAAGACGTCTGACTGAAGCCCGAATAAACCACGGACCAATTGCCGGCAATCGCGGCTTGCGCTTCCGCGAGGCTCAGTTTGCCCTCGCAGACGCAGCGCTTGAGCATGACCGCCGCGCGCGCCTTGCGGCGTTCGCCCTGCTGGCCGGCCCATGGCAGAAGATCGAGATTGGAAGGCGCGTCCGGCGAGCCGCCGAGGACGATCGGCACGCGCCTATCGAGCGCGAAGGCCACACCGCTGTCGGCATCGATGCCGCGCGCGGCGAGCATTCTGTCCTTGTGCGCCATTAGTTCGTCGAACGGAGGCGCGACGGTATCCGCGTAGCCTGGGCGGCAAATGGTTTCGCCTACCGATTGCTGCGTGACGCGCTCGTCGAGCATCGCGGCATCCTGGGCACGGGCTTCGCCGATTCGCAAAGCGAGTACCGCGGTGAAGCCGAGCACGAGCGCGACCGCCAGGCGCCTTCGGCGTGTAAGACGCGCGGGGCCGCATTGACGCGCGAGCGTCGACGGAATTGCCTCATACGTGCTGTTGGTTACGCCGCTGCGATGGTTGCTGCGACGCCTGTCTGCAATGGCTGCTTTCATTCGTCGGCGCGCCGGGAAACGGCACGCAATAGTTCAATTCGCAGGCCAATTAAAACATACCAATATAAGACTGTGAAAAACGCCCTGCTCGCTCGCACCGTGAAGCGCGCGCTGCAGGGCGTTCAAAGACTCCGCGGCCTGTCCGGCGCGAATGCATTTCACGACACAGCGCCCACGCACCGGATAACGACGACGTATCCGGCGCGAACCACTCACGCGCCGGCCGGCCGGGCAACGCGAGCCTGCAATGCGCGGATGCGGACCAGCGCCTGGGTATTGGACACCGTCGTGTCGTACATTTTCGCGAGATCCGCTTTAAGCGCGGTTCGCGACCCGCCGTCGAGATAGACCATGTGACCCGACGGATAAAAGCGCGCCGACAGGTTTTGCCGGACCTGCTGACTGAGAAGCGGCATCTGCTGCAGGTCCAGCACCGTCTGATAGAACGGCGTGACGAAATCGAAAAAACCGTTCGCCGACAAAACCTTCAGATCGGGATTGAGCGCCATCACCGCGGCGAGGTCGCCGGCGGTGTACAGAATCACGTTGCCGTTCGCGTCGAGCCCCTTCTGCGCGCCGGTCGGGTCGATGTGGCCGAAGTCCCAGAACTTGAACGCCTGATCGTTGAGGTCGGTGAACGACGAATTCGACGTGTATTTCAACTGCTCGTTCAGATACACGTTCCACATGGTCGTGTAGACGCCGGAGACGGCCGTCATGGTCGGATCGTTGCCGCCGGAGTTCGGGTCGATCATGCCGGCGATGCCCGTGTCGATCGCCGTCACCCGCCCGTCATACGCGCCGAGCGCGAGACCTTTCGATTTCAGGAGCGTGGTCAGGAACAGCGAATTGCTGCGGCTGTCGTACGACGCGATATCGAGGCTCCAGGCGAGCAAGGTGGTTGTGTCGATGCCGGTGTATTCGCTGAGCTTTTCGACCGTTGCCGAATCGGTAGTCGGGAACTTGCGCAGTGCCGCCAGATAGTCGGTGCGGGCGAACTGCGCCACTTCTTCGGCGAACGTGCCGAGATCGGCAGGCCGCGGCGCGATGCCGAGCTTCTTGTGATACCACGCGTCCGCGGCAGCAGTGGGCAAGGCGCCGACCGGATTGCCCGACTGCGTGTAATCGAGAATCGACGATTGCAGCGTGATGCCGTTCAGATCGACGCCGTCCTCATGCAGCCGGTACGCCAGCACGCAACTGCGCGCGGTGCCGTACGATTCGCCGAACAGATACTTCGGCGAATTCCAGCGATTGTTCTTCGTCAGAAACCGCTTGATGAACTGTTTGATCGAGTCAGCGTCCTGGTCGACGCCCCAGAAGTCGCGGTTCTTCTTCGGCGCGATGGCCGCCGAGTAGCCGGTGCCGACCGGGTTGATGAAAACGAGGTCGCTCTTGTCGAGCAGGCTGTCCGGGTTGTCCTCCATCGAGTACGGCGCGGGCGGCGTAAAGCTCGGCATCGACGTCTTGATGCGGCGCGGCGCGAACGAGCCCAGCAGCACGAACACTGCCGACGAACCCGGCCCGCCGTTATAGAAGAAAGTCACCGGGCGGGTCTCCTCCTTCTGGTTGTCCTGCGTGAACGCAACGTAGAACATCCTGGCTTCGGGTTGCGAACTGCTCGGATCGACAATCACGAGGTGACCGGCGGTCGCCGTGTAGTTGATCTTGTGTCCGCCGATCGTGACCGAATGGTGCGTGATCGCGGCTGTTTCAGCGGTTTCCGTGACGGAATCGTCCGGCCCGTTGCCATAGGCGACCGGATCGAAAAATGGCTGGTCGCCGGCGTTGGGCGGCGCGCTCGCCGCCGCTGACCCGGGCGCTGCATGAGAGTTGTGTGACGACGGCGGACTAACGGAAGCTGACTCGGTATTTGTCATGATCGCTCCATGGATTCGTTAACGTCGTTAACGTCTTGTGTTGTCTTATCTCGTGTGTCTCTTGAAATGCAAGCGTAGCGCTTGCTGCGCCGACACGGCGCACATCGTTCGTTGTTACCGGGCGTGGAGACGGCTCGCAACCACTTTAGCGGGCCACCACCATGCCACCGCCCGAGCCGAACCGCCGCTCATCAGACTATAGTGCTGCCGCCACCTTCTGACCATTGGGACTGCCGAGTCCCGTGCATGCGTCCCAGCCCACCGACGCGGCAAAACTGCCGTTGTTGCCTTGCGTGATGTCGTTGCAGGCGTTCGTGGCCTTATACAGCTTCGGGTTGACGAAACCGGCCGGCTGCCCTTTCGCCGCATTGATGCGCGCAATCAGCGCCGCCCATAGCGGCGCGACCGCACTCGTGCCGCCGACCACCGTTTGCGTGCCGTCGATCAAGACGCTGTAGCCGGTGGCAGGAGAGGCGTCGCCGGCGACGTCCGGCACGCCGCGCCCGCTAAGCGGCGTCTTGCTGCCGTCAGAACTCGTCGACGATAAGCCTCCTTGCCACACCGGCACCGGAAACGCCTGGCTCACGCCACCGCCGCCCGCACCGCCGGGGCCGTCGTTCCACACCACTTCGCGCGAGATCGACGTGCCCGACGCGGTCACGCTCGTACCGCCGCACGCCAGCACATAAGGGCTCGACGCCGGGAAGTCGACGTGATCGCCGCCGCCCAGGCCGTCGCTCGAGCCGCTGTCGCCCGATGCGGCGCACACGGTCACGCCGAGCGTCGCCGCCGCTTGCAGCACGCTGTTGAAAGCCTGCAGCGACTGGCTGGTCCAATTCGACTCGGGTCCGCCCCAGCTGATCGAGATCACCGAGGGCTTATTGGTCGTGTCGTGCACTGCGCGGCTCACCGCGTCGATGAAACCGGCATCGCTGTTCTGCGTGAAATACACCGCGATCGTCGCGCCCGGCGCAATCGCGCCGACGATTTCGATGTCGAGCGTGACCTCGCCGTCCGGGCCGCTCGGGTCGCCGGTCGGCTGATTGCTGCCCTGGTCGACGCCAACCGGCTTGACCGTCGGCGAGTGGACGCCGAGGCTCGCGAAATAGGTTTTAAGGTCGGAGCTGACGTAGCCACCGCCGAGCTCGATGATGCCGACGCACTCACCGCTGCCGTCGCCTTGTGGAAATTGATAGAGCGACGCGAGCTGCGGCGGCGTAAAGGAAGCCTGCGGCGATCTGGCCGGCTGGAACGGCGGCCGGATGCGAAAGTGCGGCCGCGCCTGTGGCCGGTTGTCGAGACCCAGCACGGCCTCCACCACGCCGTGCAGATCGTCTGGCACGCTGATCGTGCCGGTGCGGCCGCGGAACTGGCCGGCCGAATGATGCTCGTAATGCTGCAGCTGCACACCGAACGCGATCTGGAATTGCGCGATCGTGCCGCTCAGCAATACTGAGCGCGCCACCGGATCTTCTCGCGCCACCGTCAAGCCATGCGCATCTGCGAAGGCTTTCACTTTGGCGATGTCGTCCGGCGCCGCGCCGTAATCCTTTGCAAACGCCTCACGCGACAGCGGTTTGACGCTCGGATCGCCCGCCTCGATCTTGCTCATCAACGCATCGAACTGTGCTTGCTGCTGACGGCGCAGTATCACGAAAACCTCGATCCGTTCAGCGGGATCGCATTGCCCTACGACTTTCGAACCTTGCTCTACCGTGCGCTCGCTGCCCGGCAGCGGATGCTTGTTGGCCATGGTACCGACTCTCCTGTTAGCGTGACGGCGCGGACCGCTGGAAAACCCAGGCAGACCCAGTCACGGCACGCGCCTGCACAATCTCCCCACCTCGAACCTGCGGAGGATTGCTGTTTCAAGAACTCCGTCAAGCCGTCCGACAAATGCATTCGATCACAGTTCCGGCTTGCGCGGCAGTTGTTCGAGTGGCTAACGTCGCGCCTCGTCAATTCGCATCTCGCACCGCTCGCGCTATGATGCTGCAGCGGCAATCCAGCCGTTACATTGCCTCGCGCGCCGCCCGCGCGCACGATCGAAGAATCAGAGGAACATCATGTCCATTTCGATGTATCAAGCATCAGTGCCCGTGCTGGTGCGCGGCCTGACCAACCTGCAAGCCATTCTCGGCAAAGCCGAAGCACACGCTGCCGAGAAACAGATCGACCCGTCCGTGTTCACGAACGCCCGGCTCGCTCCGGACATGCTGCCGCTAGTGCGCCAGGTCTATATCGTCAGCGACACGGCCAAGGGCTGCGCCGCACGTCTCGCGGGCGTTGAAGCGCCGAAGTACGAAGACGTCGAACAGACCTTCGACGAACTGCATGCTCGCCTTCAAAAGACGATTGATTATCTGAAGGAATTCAATGCGGAACAGATCGACGGATCGGAACAACGGGGCGTCACGCTGAAAATGCGCACCGGCCCGATCGAGTTCACAGGGCTTTCGTACCTGCTGGGATTCGTGCTGCCGAACTTCTATTTTCACGTCACGACGGCTTACGACATCCTGCGTCACAACGGCGTCGAACTCGGCAAGCTCGACTATCTGGGCGGCATCAAGTGAGCGGCGTGCGCGCGGTTGCGTGAGCGGTGCGCGATGGGTAAGCGATGGGTAAGCGATGGGCACATGTGCATCGCATGAACGATGTCAAACGCGCGGCTGGAAAGCGATGATCGCCATGCCGGCCAGCGTGAATGCGACGCCGGCCGCATCCCACAGCGTGGGGCGCACTTTGTCGACGCACCATAGCCACACAATCGCCACAGCTACGTAGACACCGCCGTACGCCGCGTAGATGCGGCCTGCGGCGGTGCCGTGCAGCGTCAATAGCCAGGCGAACAATGCGAGGCTGAGCGCGCCGGGCACCAGCAGCCAGACAGAGCCACCGTCTTTCAGCCAGCGCCACGGCAAATAGCAACCGACAATTTCGGCAACGGCGGTTACGGTGTAAAGCAGAAAAGTTTTCATCGATAGACAGGAAGCGAGTGGTTGAGCGGCCGCGTGCGTGCGTATGCGTTTGCGCGTCCATCTATCGGCTTTATTAACACAATCGCTTTGCGCGTGGGCATAGCCCATGCGACAGTCGCCGCAACCATCCCCTATTCACCGCACCTCATGAGCATCGAATCACCCTGTATCGACATCTGCAAGTTCGACGGCAAGACCGGCTTCTGCATCGGCTGTTTGCGCACCCGCGACGAATGCAAAAGCTGGAAGAAGATGAAAGACAAGCATCGCCGGACAATCATTGGGGACCGCTCGCGGCGCGAGCATAAACTGAGCAAGTGAGCCGCGGGGAAGATCAGTCCAGCGACAAGCGCAGCGCGAAGCCGATCAGCGCCGCAGAGAAAGTCCAGCGCTGCAGCGTTTGCGCGAGCGGATGAGCGCGCATCCAGCCGGCGATGCGCGCGGCGCCGATCGCGTACATGACATCGAAGCACACGCCGATGGCGAGCAGCACCAGACCCAGTTCGATCATCTGCAACGCCACCGGTCCGGCCTCCGGACGCACGAACTGCGGCAACAGCACCGAGCAGAACAGCAGCGCTTTCGGGTTCAGCAGATTGGTCAGCAAACCCTTGGTGAAATCGGCACGCAACGGCCGTGACCCGGTGCTCGCCGCGCCGCTTTCAGGCAACGCGAACACCGGCGAGCGAAAGATCTGGATGCCGACCCACGCGAGATAAACCGCGCCGCCGTAGCGCACCACTTCGTATAGCCACGGCGCGCTGCGCAACAGCGCGGCCACACCGCATGCCGAGAGCGTGACGTGCGTCGCGCGCGCCACCCCGAGGCCGCCGGCGGCAGCAAAGCCGCTGCGCACGCCGCGTCCAATACTGGTTTGCAGAACCAGCGCCATGTCCGGTCCGGGCACCGCGTAGACGACGAACAGTGCGGCGATATAGACAATCAGAAGATGTGCGGAAATCATAGGAGCCTCGCGTTTCAAGGCCTCTATGTTGCTATCGTCGACGGAGGGTTTGCTGGCGAATTACATGTTTTGACCCACAACATTTGGAGGAATGCGCTAATATTCGCCTCTTAATCCATGTTTCCCGCTAGTCCACAATCAACGACCAAAAGCGATGACCACCGAGCTCGATAAAACAGACCGCGCGATCCTCGCCGCGCTGCAAAGCGACGGCCGCATGTCGAATGCGCGGCTCGCCGAAACGGTCGGCCTGAGCGAGACGCCGTGCGCGCGCCGTCTCAAGCGGCTGGAGAACGACGGCTATATCGATCAGTACCGCGCGATGCTGTCGCGGTCCGCGCTTGGCTTCGGCGTGGTGGCGTTCGTCTATGTGCGCTTCGCGGTGCACGACCGCGCCGTAGCCACCCGCTTCGAGCGCGAAGTGCAGGCGATTCCGCGCATTCTGGCGTGCCACAACGTGTCGGGCAGCGCGGACTACATCCTGCAGGTCGTCGCGCGCGATCTCGACGACTACGGCACCTTCATGCGCGACGAGATGCGCAGCCTGCCGGGCGTGACGTCGGTGGAGTCGGCGTTGTCGTTGCGCGAAGTGAAAGCCAACGGCGGCTTGCCGCTGTCCTGAATGCCGTCGTGGCATAGTCATCCCTTTTGACACGGCGCGAGCCGACCAGACGAACACGGAGTTTTCATGGATCACGAACAGGCGCGAGCCGAAGAAACCGTAGCGATGGAGCGCGTCTTGACCGCCACCAGGCGGGTGCAGTCCGCATTTGCTTCGCTGCAATCGCAATTCCCGCCTGCCGGCAGCGGCAAGCCTTCGCAGTTCGCGCTACAAACCTTCGACGCCGCGTTGCAGGAACTCGAAGACGCGCAGGCCGCATTCGACGGCCTGCTCGGCGATCTGCTTGACGGCAATCGTTGAGTGGCGTAGCGGGCCCTTCACTGCGTAGCCGCTGCGGGGGACGCGGGCGGCGGTCGTCTCAAGTTTCCGCCTGGCGCGCCGCCGCGTTATTTGGAGGGGCTCGGCGGGCTTGACCGTTAGTTGCGTCTCTATGAAGCAAAGCCGAAACCATCCCACCTTCGCCGGCGAAAAGCACAACGGAGAAATTGTTCATCGCGAGGCCGACTTTTACGCAGGAGCCGTCGGCAAAATACAGTTCTCCCGTAGCGTCACTGCAGACGCACGAATAGCGATCCGCCTCCCCTACATACCCCAGCGCAATCCCGGCGTATGCACCGCACTGTCCCAGTGGCGCTTCATCTCATCGTCGAGGACACACAGCGTTATTGAAGCGCCGGCCATTTCGAGCGAAGTCGTCAATGCGCCGACCTGCGCGCGGCCGATCTTCAGACCGCGCTGCTCCAGCCACACACGCGTGGAGTTGAAGAGCAGATAAAGCTCGCCGAGCGGCGTGCCGCCGAGCCCATTGATGAGCACCAGCAACTCCGCATCAGCCGCCGGTTTCAGGTCTTCAGCGATCGCCGTGAGCAATTCGCCCGCGATCGCGTCGGCGGGCGCGAACTTCGCGCGCCGCCGGCCGGGCTCGCCATGAATGCCGACGCCCACTTCGATTTCGTCGTCGCCGATCTTGAACGTCAGCGTGCCGGCAGCCGGCACCGTGCAACTGGTGAACGCCACGCCCATTGACGCGGTGCGCTTGTTGATCCGGTCGCCGAAGGCCTTGCATTGCTCGAGGTTCGCGCCGCTCTCGGCCATGCTGCCCACCAGCTTTTCGACGATCACCGCGCCCGCGACGCCGCGGCGCCCCGTCGTGTAACTCGAGTTTTCGACGGCCACGTCGTCGTTGATCAACACCATCGCGTTCGGCACCTCGGACATCTCCGACGCCATCTCGAAGTTCATCAGGTCGCCGGAGTAGTTCTTCACGATGAACAGCACACCCGCACCGGTATCGACGGCCCTCGCGGCGGACATCATCTGGTCCGGCGTCGGCGACGTGAATATCTGTCCGGGACAGGCGGCGTCGAGCATCCCATAACCGACAAAGCCCGAATGCAACGGCTCGTGCCCGGAACCGCCGCCAGAAATCAGCGCGACCTTGCCGGGCTTCAACGCCTTGCGGCGCACGAACACGGGTTCATTGTTGAGCACCACCAGATCGCTGTGCGCGGCGGCGAATCCCGCCAGACTCTCGGCGAGAAAATCGTCCACATGGTTGATAAATTTTTTCACGGTCTCTCGCTCCTTCACTCGTTGTGTTGCGCCAGCCGCGCGCATACCGCCGCAATCATGATCTGACTGGAACGTGCGCCGGGATCGATATGTCCGCGCGAACGCTCGCCGAGAAACGACGCGCGTCCCTTGGTCGCCAGCATGTCGCGGGTCGCGAGCATGTTCTCCTCGGCGACCTGCGGCAGCGCCTCGCGCACCGCGCGGGCCGTTGCCCCTTGCGCGGCGAGTTCATCGAAGCGCCTCGCGACCGGGATCAGCACGTCCATCATCGTTTTGCTGCCGACGCCGGTCTTGCCGCGTTGACCGACTGCCTCCACTCCCGCAGCAAAGACATGCGCAAAGCCGGCCACGTCCCACGTATTTCCCGCGGACGCTTTCGCCATGCCGCTCAGCAACGAGAAAAACAAGGGCCCTGACGACCCGCCGACCGTCGACAACACCTTCGACGCCGCGAGTTCGAGCGCGGGACTGAATGCCTCGGCTTCTATATCCGCTCTCACGGCAAGCAGCGCTTCCATGCCTCGCAGCAGATTGAAGATGTGATCGCCATCGCCGATCTGCTGGTCGAGCAACGCGATCTCGTCGGTGTGTTCCTTCAGCGATGCATAGGCGGCGTCGATGCACGCCATGACCGTTTTGCCGTTCATGTCGGGATCCTCCTGCCGTCGGCACGGAAAAATAGAAGACTGCGCGCCGGCAGCGAAACACCGACCGATTGTCCTGGCGAAAAATTGCGCTCCGCAACCGTTGTCGCCACCACGGCAGTTCCGGCGCGATCGAGAATCAGCAGGTGGCGCAGCGGCGAATATTCGAGCACCTTCAGATTCATTGCATCCTGGGCGCCCGCAATGTCGCGCTGATCGTGTATATCCGCCTCATGCAGCACGATGTCCTCAGGGCGGATCGCGACGGTCGCCGTGCCCGCCGGCATATGCGCCGAGTCGAACAGCGCGGGCGGCAGCACGTTGATCGGCGGGGAGCCGAGCCGCTGCGCGGCGCTTAGCGACACTGGATTGCCATACACCTCGCGCGGTGTGCCGAGTTGCACGAGACGCCCATGTTCGAGAATGCCGATGCGATCGGCGAGCGTCGTCGCCTCGACCTGATCATGTGTAACGTAGACGATCGTTGCACCAATCGTGCGATGCAGGCGCTTGAGCTCGACGCGCAACTCCTCACGCAGCTTCGCATCGAGCGACGAAAGCGGCTCGTCCATCAGAAACGCCTTGGGTTGCCGCACGAGCGCGCGCCCTATCGCCACACGCTGCATTTCACCGCCTGACAGATGCGTCGCCATGTTGTCGAGCTTCGATTCCATATGCAACATCTCGGCGACCGCGTGAACTCGCGCGCGCACCTCGGCCTCGCTGCTGCGCCTTCTCGGCGAGCGCAAAGGAAACGCCAGATTGCCGAACACGGTCAGATGCGGATACAGCGAGTACTGCTGGAAGATAAACGCGACATCGCGATCGGATGGATGCACGCCCGTTGCAATCGCGCCGTCGATCAGGACATCGCCGGCATCCGGCCGCTCCAGCCCGGCGATCAGGCGCAGCGTAGTTGTCTTACCCGCGCCGCTCGGTCCGAGCAGCACCACGAACTCGCCGTCCTTCACATCAATCGAAAGATCGTCGACAGCGAGAATGTCGCCAAAGCGTTTCGACACATTGCGCAACTGGATTTCAGCCATGAGCTTCTCCGTGTGCGGGAATCGTGGGAGCGGCGCCCGGCAGCAGGCGGCCCGATTGCGCGTCGTAGAGCAGCGTGCGTTCCTTGCGAAACGACAGACCGACCGGCGATCCGGCAGGCAAACCGTCGTCCTTGCCCGCACGCACACGCACAATACCCAGTGCGGTTTCGATCACCAGCACCTGATGCGAGCCGAGATATTCATCGGCGATAACCTTGCCGCGCAGCGGACCGTGTTCGTCGATGACGACATGCTCCGGGCGGATCCCCAGCATCACGCGGGCAGCGGCCTGCTCGCACCGTGGCACCGGCACCGGTGCGCCATGCAGGCTTACTTCTTCGTGACCCACATCGATACCGCCATCCACCCGCAGGAAATTCATCGGCGGACTGCCGATAAAGTTGCCGACGAACACTGTCGCCGGAAAGTGATAGATCTCATGCGGCGGTCCCGCTTGCAGCACTTCGCCCTTGTTCATCACGACGATGTCGTCGGCCATCGCCATCGCTTCGCTCTGATCGTGCGTGACGTAGACGGTCGTTGCGGCAAGCGCGTTATGCAGCCTGCGCAGTTCGAGACACATCAGCTCACGGAAGTCCGCATCGAGCGTGCCGAGCGGCTCGTCCATCAGAAACGCCTTAGGCTGCCGCACGATCGCGCGGCCGAGCGCCACGCGCTGGCGGTCGCCGCCGGACAGCCCCCCGGTCTTGCGATCGAGAATGCTCTCGATGCGCAGCATGTGCGCGGCCGCATCGACCCGGGTCGCGATCTCCTTGCGCGACACGTGCTCGTTTTTCAGCGGAAACGCGATGTTGTTGCGCACGGTCATGTGCGGATACAACGCGAACATCTGAAAGACGAACGCGATATCGCGCTGACGCGCACGCAACGCCGTCACGTCTTCGCCGTCGATCAGGATTTGCCCGGAGGTGGGCAACTCGAGCCCGGCGATCATCCGCAGCGTGGTGGTCTTGCCGCAACCCGACGGACCGAGCAACACGACAAAGCGCCTCGCGCCGATCGTCAGACTGGTGTCGCGCACTGCGACGAAGTCGTCGAAACGTTTGTGGAGGTTGGCGAGAACGATCGTGGACATATCATCAGTCCGGGAAATGACTGGTGACGACGAACGCGAGCGCGCCCACCAGGACGACCGGAAACGACCACGTGAACAACGCCAGCGAAAACGGCTGCACCAGCATCGCCATGCCGAGACCGATCAGCGCGGTCGACGCGGCTTCGCTGTAGCCACGGCGTAGAAAATGCCTGCGCGGCAACACGGCGTCTCGTTTCATTTGCGCACCGCTCCAAAGGTGATGCCACGCAACAGATGCTTGCGCAGCACGACAGTGAAGATGAGGATCGGCAGCACGAACAGCGTCGTCGCCGCTGCAACGGCCGGCCAATCCTGGCCGCCTTCGCCGATGATGAACGGGATGAACGGCGGCATGGTTTGCGCATCGCCGCTCGTCAGCAGCGACGCGAACGCATACTCGTTCCACGCGAAGATCAGGCAGAAAATCGCGGTCGCGGCGATGCCGGTGATCGCCTGCGGCAGCACCACTTTGACGAAGGCCTGCAAACGCGTATAACCGTCGACCAGCGCCGCCTCTTCGTACTCACGCGGAATCTCGTCCATGAAACCCTTCAGCAGCCACACCGCCAGCGACACGTTCACCGCCGTATACAGCACGATCATGCCGACGTAGCTGTCGCTCAAACCCAATGCGCGGTACATCAGGTAGATCGGAATCGCGACCGCGATCGGCGGCATCATGCGCGTCGACAGGATGAAGAACAGCAGGTCGTCGGCGAGCGGCACCTTGAAACGCGAGAACGCGTAAGCCGCGAGGGTGCCGAGAAACACCGCGAGAAAAGTCGAGCCGAAACCGATCACGAGCGAGTTCATGAAACGGGGCAAAACCTTCGAAGGTCCCGCGATCACCATATTGCGCTTGCGCACATCACGCTCATACCAGGTCCGCGCGGGGGGCAAACTGGCAATGAACTCCGGCGTCTGCCGCGAACGGATCGTGAACAGATTCACATAGCCTTCCATCGACGGCTGAAACAGCACGACGGGCGGATAGGCGATCGCGTCTTCCTGCGTCTTGAAGCTCGTCAGGAAGATCCAGACCATCGGCAAGGTCGCGAGCAATGCATAGGTGATGACGGCCGCCGCGGCGAACCGCTTGCCGCGCGCCGACGACGCCACCACCGAATGTTGGGTAGTAGTCGGTCTCATCGCTGTTTCACCCGGTTGAGCGCCTTGACGTAGATGTTCGCCGCGCCGAACACCGTCACGAACAGGATGATGGCCAGCGCTGACGAATAGCCGGTCTGCCACTTCTCGAACGCGGCGCGCTTTAGCGTAATCGACACGGTTTCCGTTACCGAACCTGGTCCACCCGAGGTCAGCAGATTCACCATGTCGAACATCTTGAAGTTCTCGATGCCGCGAAACAGCACGGCGAGCATCAGGAACGGCAAGGTCATCGGCAGCGTGATCGACCAGAACTGCCGCCACGGCGTGGCGCGATCCACTTCGGCTGCTTCGTAGATGTAGTCGGGAATCGAACGCAAACCTGCGAGGCAGATGAGCATCACGTATGGCGTCCACATCCAGGTGTCGACCATCACGATGGTCCACGGCGCAAGCGACACGTCGCCGATCATCTGGAACGAGCCGGGCGCGATGCCGGTGAAGAAGCCGACGATGTCGTTAAAGAGACCCGTCTGCGGCTGCAACAGAAAGGTCCAGAAATTGCCGACGACTGCCGGCGACAGCATCATCGGAAGCAGGATCAGCGTGGTCCAGAAACTATGGCCGCGAAACTGCCGGTTGATCAGCAGCGCAAGGCCAAAGCCCAGAAGAACTTCGAGTCCGACCGACCAGAACACGAAACGCGCTGTGACCTGCATCGCGTACCAGATGTCTTCGTCGGTGAGAATGTCGACGTAGTTGTCGATACCGACAAAGCGCGCCGGCATGCTCGGCATATTCGATTTGAAGTTCGTGAACGACAAACGTAATGCCCAGATCAACGGAAAGATGTTGATCGCGAGCAGCAACAGGATCGTAGGGAGAATGAACAGCCACGCTATCGTTCTGTCCGATAGGCCGGCCAGGCGCGTGCGCACGCGCGCCGGCGCGCCGGATTCGAGACCCGTCGACGCAAAAGGCTTGTTTGCCAACATGCCTGACTCCTTTAAGCGGACCGGCGGCAATGTGCAAATGCACGAGCAGGCGCCGCCGGTCCAGTCCGGATACACGCTAGTTCTTGCCTTCGGCCTTGAAGACCTTGTTCCAGTCTTTGACCAGCAGATCGAGCGCGTCCTTGGCCGTGCCTTTGTCGGCCACCACATAGTCGTGGATGCGCTTTTGCATATCGAGCAGCAGTTCGGCATAAGCGGGCTCGGCCCAGAAGTCCTTCACGATCGCCATCGACTTCAGGAAAGCCGGTGCAAAAGGTGCGCTCTTTGGAAAGTCCGGCGCATCCACCACGGACTTGGCCGCCGAATAGCCGCCCAGTTGCCACCATTTCTGCTGAACCTCGGGCTGCGCGAACCATTTGATGTACTCGAGCGCGTCGTCCTTATGATCCGAGTATGAGACAACCGAGATGCCCTGCCCGCCCAGCTGCGTGTATTGCTTCGACTCACGCGGATTGACGAAGAAGCCGATCTTGTCGCCGCCGACATTCGGGTCTTTATAGAGTCCGGGGAAGAACGCAAACCAGTTCATCTGCATCGCCACCTGGCCGGACTTGAACGCGTCGAGTCCTTCCTGCATGTAAGCGTTGGTCATGCCCGGCGCCGTGCAGCACTTGTAGAGCGCCTTGTAGAATTCCAGCCCCTTGACCGCGCCCGGTGAATTCACAAAGCCGTCGAGGTGATAAGGCTTCTTGGGGTCCTCGTATTCGAAACCGAAGTTATAGAGCGCATTGGTCACGCCCATCGTGATACCTTCGGAACCACGCTCAGTGAAAATATAGGCGCCGTACACGGTTTTGCCGTCGATCTTGCGGCCCTGGAAGAACTCGGCGGTTTGCTTGAGTTCGTCCAACGTGGTGGGCGGTTCGAGTTCCCGTTTATATTTCTGCTTGAACTCCGCACGCAACTCAGGGCGCGCGAACCAGTCCTTGCGATACGTCCAGCCGACCGCATCGGCCATTGCCGGCAACGCCCAGTAGTTCGGCGTATTCTTCGGCCACTCCGAATAACCGACCACGGTCGCCGGCACGAAGTCGTTCATCGATATCTTGTTCTTCGCGAAGAAATCATTGAGTTTGACGTAGTGCCCATTGACCGCCGCGCCGCCGATCCACTGGCTGTCGCCGATGATCAGGTCGCACAGTTTGCCGTGCGAATTGAGCTCGTTAATGAACCGATCCGCGTAACTGGTCCACGGCACAAACTCGAATTTCATCTTGATGCCGGTCTTGCTCGTGAAATCCTTCGACAGTTCGACGAGTGCGTTGGCCGGGTCCCACGCCGCCCAGCATAAGGTCAACTGCTTGCCCTGTGCTTGCGCGCCCGTAGCCATGCCGAGTCCCAACGATACGATGGCTGCCGCCATTACCCTTGCTGACGTAAGACGAAACATGTGTCTTCTCCTTGTCTTTCCCGGGTCTCCAACCTGATATGGAACAGCGCCCATGCGCCGGGCACCGTGTTTCGGCTCCAGCGGATTCAGACCGCAATCCGCGTGTCGCGAGCGTCAGGCATGCGCATTCTCACGAAGATAAATTCGGGTTTCCGGCGTTGGGATGGCAAGCGCGCCACGCACGTCGTTAAGAAAATTAATTGCCGCGAGACCGGCCCAGTGAACAATGCCGCGCACGTCCTGATCGAGGATCACATCGATCGCGCGCTCGGATAACTGGCTGCGCGTTTCCGCGGTGCACTCATGGCCAATCAGAACGAGGCGGGACTTGTCGCCCGATTCCTGCAACGCCGACGCAATCCCGCAGATGCCGCCACCGGTTGCATAGACGCCGACCAGTTCCGGATGACGCGCAAGCAGGCCCTGCGCGGCGAGACCTGCGCCGTCGTCGTCTTCGGCAAAATCGGGCTCGGCGATCCAGCGCAGGTTGCGGAAATCCTCCTCCAGCACTTGCGAGAAGCCGGTGCGCCGCTCCAGTTGATCGTGCAAGCGCGACGATGCGGACAGCACCGCCACCGTGCCGATCCGAGAACCGAGAAAGCGGCCCATCAACAAACCGGCTGTGCGCCCGGCGATCCGGTTATCGACGCCGACATACGCGGCGCGGCGACTCGCGGGCAGATCGGAGAACACCGTGACGACGGGCACGTTCGCCACGCTCATGTCCTCGATCAGACGTTCGACCCACGGATAGTCGAGCGGCACGAGCACGAGTGCGTCGTAGTCGACCACTTGCTCGGAGAATGCGGCGGTATCGCGCTGGCTTGAGAAATCGCAGCGATAGAACGACGGGATGATCCGGTGTTCGCGAAAGAAGCTCGCGGACAGCGCGATGTTGCGCTCCACATGATCGAGAAAGCGCGAGTTGATTTGAGGAAGCACGAAAGCGACGCGAAACGAACTGAGTTTCGACGGGCGGCCGCGACTCGCGCGTTCGTCGCGCAGCGTCGCCAGCGCGAGGTGAACGCGTTCAGCGGTTTCCGGACGCACGGCCTGATCGTCGCGCAGCACACGATCGACCGTGGCCACGCTAACGCCCGCACGACGCGCAATCATCATACGTGTAGCCGGCATGTGTCTCCTCCGGTGCCGAACCAGAGTCATTTTGTTTAATCAAGGTAGCTTTTTCTGCACGGAATGCAAGTTTTTTTACTTCGATAAATCCATCATTCCTGATGGCATTGTGCGTTGCACACAAGGAGCGCGAAAAGTGACTTGCGAAGTGGGAAAATAGAGGAAATCGGCGGGACTGCGATATTTCTACCAGATGCAGGCGATAGCCGCGAATCAATCGCGGCGGCTGTTGTTGAGTGCTCCCGCCCTATCACACAAAAATCCAAAAAACCGTCACGCACGCGTCAAACCGCATCCGTCTCGATTGTCGGCTCACACAGGATAGGAAAGTTGACCGAATTCGCGATATAGCACTTCTCATGTGCGACATGATGCAAACGCTCGGCCAGGCTGGGATCGCCACCGGCCTGAATGACGACCTGCGGGTGCAGGATTATCTTCGAAAAGCGACCCGCCTTCGGGTCGTCGAGCATCGTGCCTTCGGCGTTGTCGCGATAGCGCAGAACCACGATGCCGGCATCGGCACAAAGATGCAGATACCAAAGCTTGTGGCATGCGCACGCCGAGGCGACCAGCAGATCTTCCGGATTCCAGCGGCTGGCGTCGCCGAGAAATGCCGGGTCCGATGATCCCGGAATGTCGGGCTTGGTCCCCGCGGCGATCACATGATCCCGCGCGTATTCACGGTACCCCGATGTACCGCTTCCGCGGTTACCCGTCCACTCCACCGCTACCTGATATTTGTGCTCGCCGTACGCCATGCCAATCTCCTCGATGTTGAACCGGACGTCACTTCCCCGCACCCGAATTCTATACGCCATCCGCCATTTGGTATACCATTATTCCAAATCACAAGGACACAGGCACATGGAAACCAAACTGGATTCAACGGCCGACGCAGTCGCCATCTCACTACGCGAACTGATCGCGGCGGGTGAACTGGGCGACGGCGCACGGCTAGTCGAACGTGAGCTAGCCGACCGATTTGGCGTGAGCAGGGTTCCGATGCGGGAGGCAATACAAAGGCTGGAGGGCGAAGGACTGGTCGAAATCCTCCGGAACCGCGGTGCGGTCGTGCGAACCCTCACCGAGGCCGACGTGGAGGAGATTTATAGTCTGCGCATGTTGCTCGAGGGAGACGCAATCTACCGCGCGGTGAAACGCATGGACAATGAAACGTTATCGCGTGCGGAACTCGTTCACCGGCTTCTAGGAGAAGCCGATACGGCGCAGAGACAGGGCGAACTCAATCGCGAGTTTCATGAACTGTTGTACCGCTCGTGCGGCAACAGCCGTCAGCTCAAAGCAATTTGGGCGTTGCGCGGTCAGGTTGAGCGCTATGAACGACTGCAAGCCACGCTGCTCGCCGATACGCAAGCCTTCCAGGACGAGCACCTGAAAATTCTCGAGGCGTGTCAGACCGGCAATGCGCGCCTGGCGCGGTCGATGACCGTGGAACATCTCGCGTCTGCAAAGCGGATTGTTCTGCAGCTGGTTGGAGAACTCTGACGAGATATTGACGCCCGCGCACAGCCACACGGTTGAGGTACGGGGCGCGAGTCACTCGGTGTATGAGTCGCGTTCCAAGGAAGTTGCCGCGTTGATCGAGCAGGCGTCTGAACACGCTCAGGATTGACTCGCGCATTCGCCGCTGCGCAACGCGGCGTTAACCGTAATATGTGCGTGGCTAAACAACCGGGTTCGCACGTCGCTGCGCGAACCCGGCAACGGCAAGCCGACTATCGCGGCGGTGCGAACGCGTTTCCCCCGACGTTAGGCGCTCGAGGATCGGGGTTCATATTCAGGCTCGTGCCATTTGCTCTCATGTTGTTGGCCGCAGGCGCGCCCGATCCAGTGCCGACCCCGCCGCCGAACGCTGTCGTGCTGCGCGCCGGCCCTACGCTCGGGCCTGTGCCTGCCACACCGGTTCCCAAGCCCGTTCCTGTGCCGGTTCCATTGGCGCCGCTCATATCACCGGGGGTAGCGCTTCCTGACTGAGCGTAAGCAGCTCCCGACAGGCACACAACCAAAACCGACGCCAAAATACTGTTTGCGATCTTCATAGCCGACTCCATCACGCCGTCGAATTCTCTGCCAGACACACACAACATCGTAATGCTGTTGAGCACATGACGCTCACGAGTGAAGTCGGTCGATGAGTAAGGCGGCGGCACGCCCTGCATTGTTCGCGCATAAAACACATTCGCATCGCTTGTGTCATGCCGCAAGCGATGCGTGGAAACGCGCCGTCCAGTTGTACAAATGCTTACAAAGCAGCGTGCTGGCCAAGTGCACCGCCCGCAGTGTTGCGGCGTTATTGCAGACACCTACCAGCGGAGTCCACAATGAACACGAACCTCACACCCAGCAACCCGCAGCGCAGTCGCATTCATCCTCTGGTCGCCGGCGCGGCGGTGGCGGTTATCCTCGCCAGCGCCACCGGCATCGCGGCGATGACCGGCATTCTGCCGACCTCGCGCGCTGTCACGGCGCCCACGCCGCCGGTCGCAGCAGTCGCGGCACCGGTTGCGAGCGCTCCGCTGGCCGCTAACCCGGCGAACACGGTACAACATACGGCGCAGGAAGCCGCCCCTGCCCGGCCGCGCGTCCATCACACGCACAGCACCACGGCAGGGGACGCGCCGCGCTACTCGAACAATCAGGGATATCAGGCGCCTTCGGAATCTGCGTCGACGAGACCCGTCGCCGACCCGTACGCGGGAGAAGTCGTCGCGATCAACACAGTCGAGGCACCCGAGCCGACGACAGGCCTCGGTGCGGTGGGTGGCGCGGTCGCAGGCGGGCTGATCGGCAATCAGATAGGCGGCGGCCGCGGTAAAGTCCTGGCGACCATTGCTGGGGCAGTGGGTGGCGGCGTGGCCGGTAACGGCATCGAGCACGCGGTGCGCAAGCAGACGAGTTATCAGGTACAGGTGCGCATGCAGGACGGCAGCTACCGGAACTTCAACTATCCGACCCAACCAGCCGTACAGGTTGGCGAGCGCGTCCACGTCTCCGGCGATTCCCTGACGGCTTCGTGACCTGCTTCGTGAGCCCGGGTCGGGCGGCCCGACGGGCAACTTATGGGCGGCGGGCCGTGATGTTACCAGTGGTTACACAAGTGACAATGGTGGCGTACATACCGAGCCTAAGCCGCCCTACAATCCAGCTCGTCCGTCACCGCTCGGCGCCCGCCTGAAGCGAACGGGTCAGGAGAAACACAATGAAACGTCCCATTCTTTTATTCGCAGCAGGCCTCTGCGCTGCGAGCGCATCCAGTGCCGCCATGGCGCACGTGGACGTCGGCGTGTTCCTTGGGGTGCCGGCACCCGTGTATGTCCAGGAGCCCCCAGTCATCTATCAGCCGCCTGTGGTCTATGCACCGGCGCCGGTCTACTATGGTGGTTATGGATATGGCGGCGAGTACCGCGACGAACGCCGCTGGCACGACAACGGCAGGCACCGCGGCTGGGAGCACCATCGTCATGAAGATGACGACGATTGATCCGTGGTTCCGCACGAATGCCATGCACAGCAATCATTGATGAAATTCGTTAGCGCGCGACGCAAATACACGTGCATGGCGTTCGTGCCGTTCCTGCTTCGACTTCGCGGATGGCCGGAGGAGCGGGTAAGCCGTAGCGCAACGGCCTATCGCGCGAGACCTCGATGCCACTTCGCGCCGATGGCCAGTGCGCACAGGATCAGCACACGAAATGCCGCGTCTGCATAGAAAGTCGCCGCGGCGCTAAAGTGGTCCGACAGTCCGCCTGCAACGACACTGGCTACGAGCATCGCTAGCCCGCTCATCAAGTTGAAGAACCCGAACGCAGTGCCTTTCAGGTCGGCCGGCGCTGTATGCGCAACCATCGTGGCGAGCAGTCCTTGCGCGAGTGCAATGTGTCAGCCCCACGGTGCGACGCCGAGTATTACCACCGGCCAGTGACTGCCGTATGCCAGCACGATATCCGACGCAATCGGCACCGCGAGTTCAATCGCCAACAGCCTGGTGTGGCGCATCGAATCGGCCAGTTTTCCGAACGGATACGCCGATACGGAATACACGAGATTCATCGCCACCATGACGAGTGGCACCAGGGCCACCGGCACGCCGCCCCGCATCGCGCGCAGGACGAGGAATGCCTCGCTGAACCGCGCGAGCGTGAAAACCGCGCCGATGAGCACCGCCCACCCAATCAATGTTAGGGCAATGATCCATTGCCTGACCCTGACATGCGCCGATAGTGCCATCCGATCGTGCGCGTTATCATCAACCGTTACGTCAGACCGGTTCATAGCGCACGATGGAACACGCGTACGTCCAACTGTTGCATCTGCTCGCCGGTCACCCGGCATGGACGCTCACGGTCGTTTTCCTTGCAGCGTTCCTTGAGGCCATTGCCGTAATCGGCACCTTCATCCCTGGCAGCACCGCAATGTTCCTCGCCGGCGCACTGGTCGGCACCGGATCGCTGAGCCTTGGCTGGGTGTTCGTATCGGCGATAGCCGGCGCGGTCGCGGGAGACGGCATAAGCTTCTTGCTCGGCAGCCGTTACAAGGACAGGATCGTCCAGGTGTGGCCTTTCCGTAAGCATCCGCAGGTGCTCGATGCAGGCCACCGCTTCTTCGAAAAGCATGGTGCGAAGAGTGTCGTGTTCGCCCGCTTCGTCGCACCGTTGCGGGCGATCGTGCCGGTGGTTGCGGGGATGCTCGGCATGACGCCGATGCGCTTCTACGCCATGAACGTCCTGTCGGCGCTGCTCTGGGCGCCCGCCCATATCCTGCCGGGCGTGGTGTTCGGCGCATCGGTGCTGTTGGCCGGCGCGGTGTCGTTCCGACTCGTCGTCATCATCGCGCTGCTGGTCGGCATCGTATGGCTGAGCTTTCGAGCCGCGCGCTTTCTGCTGTCGCACGCCAATGCGTGGTCGAGCGCGGCGGGCCGCCATCTGGCGAACTGGGCCAGTCGGCACCCGGGCCGAGTCGGCCGTCTCGCCCAGAGCATGCTGGATCCCGATCAGCCGGACGCCGGCAGTATTGTGGCGACCTCGTTCGTTGTGCTGCTTTGCGGCGCGCTCTTCTTCGTCGTTCTCGAAGATGTCATCAGCGGCGATCCGCTGGTGCGCATCGACCTATCCGTCTATCACTTCCTGCAATCGGTGCGCACTCCCTGGAGCGATACCGTCCTCGCGGGTCTCGCCACGCTGGGCAGCGTCGTCACGCTGGCAACACTGGTCGTCACGGTCGCGCTGTGGATGCTGTGGGAACGACGCTGGCGCACCATCGGCTACTGGCTGGCAGCGGTTGCATTTTCCCAGTTGCTGATCTTCGCTCTACAGTTCGCGATGCATCGCGCGCCGCCGGATTCGCTCGTATCCGCCGCCTACGTGTTTCCGAGCAATCACGTCGCCGCTACCGTGATCGTCTATGGCTTTCTGGCATTTCTGCTCGCGCGGCGAGTCGGCATGCTGGAGGGTTTGCTCGTCGCAACCGCGAGTGCGGTCGTCGTGGTCGTCGTCGCGCTGGCGGGACTTTACTTCGGCAGGTTCTGGGTTTCCGATGCGATTGGCGGCGCGGCGCTGGCGTACGTCTGGGTCGCCATCGTTGCGCTGACAGCCATGTGGCGGCATCCGGAACCACCACCGTCACGCAGGTTCCTGCCAGTGGTAATTCTGCTGGTCGTGCTGGTGACCGTGGGCGTGCAGCTTGGCGTCAACCCGCCCGCCGCGCCGCCGGATAGTACGCGCGCCCCGCCACCCGTATTGGTCACGCAATCGCAGTGGACCGTTTCCCTCTGGAAGCGTCTGCCGTGCTATCGCTCCGATATGGGCGGCGACCGCAAGGAACCCCTCACGCTGCAGTGGGTGTCGAACCGCGAGGCGATAAGGGGACGACTCCGCGCTCAGGGGTGGGTCGAAGGCACGGACCTGTCGGCGCGCAGCCTGCTTTCTCTCGCTTCGCCCAACGTCGCGGCCGTGTCGCTGCCGGTGTTGCCGAAGCTGAACAACGGTGTGCCCTCGTCGCTCGTTTTCACGCGTCCCGGTGGCACGCGCGACGAACGCGACGTACTGCGCTTCTGGCCAAGTGGCTACGCAGTGGCAAACGGCACGTCATTCACTCCACTCTGGGTCGGTGCGCTGGCGCATGAACGGCTGTTCCGTCCGTCGTGGCCAATCAATATCCTGCGCGCCGACAGGCAGGCTGCGGCACTCGATGCTCACGGCAACGGGAGCGCAGGCTTCGGAGCCGCTGTAGTGGCAACGGTGAGTTGTCATGGCGTGCCGGTGTCGCTCCTGGCGTCGTCCGAGGAATAAGTGGATTTCCCGCTGTTGATCGGACCATTGAATGCATGCACGACAGCCGACTGAAATAATTCTCCGACGATGGAATAAAGCCGCAACGCCGCACGTTTAGTCACCGCAATGACCAACGGTCAGGTGAGAGGAGTGCGGCCATGAAATCTGTGCTTAACGTATTGAGCATCGTTGCGAGCGGTGCTGCTCTGGTGAGTCTGGTTGCGTGCGGTGGTTCCGACTCGGTCAATGTGCAATCGTACACTGCGACCACGCTGGTTTCTGACGGTGCCGTCGCTGCACCGCACACCGACGCGAATCTGAAAAACGCCTGGGGCATCGCCTTCAATCCGAAGGGTTTCGTGTGGGTCGCGGACAACGCAACCTCGGTCGCCACACTCTACGACGGCAACGGCGTGCCGCAATCGCTCGTCGTCAGTATTCCGGACGGCAGCAGCGGCCCGGCGAATCCGACCGGCATCGTGTTCAACGGCACAACGGACTTCGTGGTCAGCCAGGGCGGCAAATCCGGGGTCGGCGTGTTCATCTTCGACGGCGAGGGCGGCACGATCACCGCATGGTCGCCCACGGTCAACCTGACGTCCGCTGTCGTCATGTACGATGACGGAAGCGGCGGTGCGGTCTACAAGGGGCTCGCGCTCGCGAGCAACGGCGGGGCCAACTTCCTCTATGCCACCGATTTTCACAACAACAAGATCGATGTGTTCGACAGGAACTTCGCGAAGGTAGCGATGCCCGGCAAGTTCCAGGACCTCACCCTGCCGGCAGGCTTCGCGCCGTTCGGCATTCAGGCGATCGGATCGAAACTCTATGTGACCTACGCCAAACAGAACGCGGCGTTGCACGACAATCTCGACGGCCCGGGTCTGGGCTTCGTCGACGTGTTCGACACGGCGGGGAATCTGATGCAGCACTTCGCATCGGCTGGTTCGCTGAACGCGCCGTGGGGTGTCGCACAAGCACCGGCCAACTTCGGCCTGTTCAGCGGCGACGTGCTGATCAGCAATTTCGGCGACGGCACGATCAACGCTTTCGATCCGGCGAGCGGCCAGGCCCTCGGCACCGTCAAGCTGTCGAATGGAACTACGTTCGTGCAGGGAGGTCTATGGGGGATCGCTTTCGGCAACGGACTCGATAATCAGCCGATGAACACGTTGTTCTTTGCCGCGGGGCCTAATGACGAGGTGGACGGTGTCTATGGACGCATCGATCTGAAGATGTGAGGGTCGGTTCCTGATCGTACCGATCTAAGCATTCCCTAAGGTTCGCATACTAAGATCGGTCTGCGAGCGCCCCAAGTGTTCCGGCGGCCGGCGCTCCGGCGGCCGGAGCGGCGCTCGCCGTCGCGCCTATGCTGGTTTGCGCCTCGGCACCCAGTCCACTATTCCTGACACGTCTCTCAAAAAACGCACTGCATGAATACACTTGAAGCGTTCAATCAAGCGCTCTTTCTGATGATCAACGCCACAGCGTCGACGCCGGTTTGGCAAATTAACGCAGCACGGTTTATCGCCGATTACGTGATCTATCTCATTCCGCTGTCGCTGGTAGCGATGTGGCTATCCGGCGACGAGCGTCAGCGCGACACGGCAGTTCGCGTGTGCAGCGTAACCTTGCTCGCCCTCGGCATCAATCAGATCATCGGCCTTGTCTGGCCGCATCCCCGGCCGTTTGTGATCGGGATCGGCCATACGTTTTTGCAACATGCGCCGGACCCGTCGTTCCCAAGCGACCACGGGACGATATTCGCGAGCGTCGCCTTGACCTTGCTGTTGGGGGGCCTGCGACGGTACGGCATGCTCATGCTGCTGTCCGGCGTCGCCGTTGCGTGGGCACGCGTGTTTGTCGGCGTCCATTTCCCGCTCGACATGGTGGGCGCCGTCGCCATCGCATGCATAGCGTTCCTGCTTGTCATGCCGCTTTGGCGGCTAGGCGGAACCATGGTGATGCGCGGGTTGGTCATGTTGTACCGCACGCTGCTCGCGTGGCCGATCAATCGCGGCTGGCTGTCCTCGTGAGCATCGCGTAGACCGAAGGTTTCCGCACAATTTCCGCGGAAACCTTCATCGCCTCGCCGGGGTAGCTACTCCGGCAGCACCGCGACGGATGCTTCGCTCGTCAGCAGCAGGAAGGTCAACGTTTCCTGCAGGTACAGGCGCACCACCTGGTCGGTGTGGCTCAGATACCCGATGCACAGGTCCTGCCCGATGTGCAGGTCGAAGTCGCCGCCACGGGTGGAGAGCACGCTGCCTCCGTCGAGGGCCGGGGCCCAGATGATCTCGCCGTTCACCAGCCGCTTGATATGTTCGAGCACCGGGTAGCCCTGATCGCTCGCCTCGCTCACCGCGGTGTACGCATCGGCGCCCAGCAGGACCGAATACGGACCGTCGACGCCGGCCAGCCGCAACTGCTCGAGCGCCTTGGCGATGACGGTGGGGTAGTCGCTAACGTCAGCCGGCAAGCTCAGCGTGGGATTCGACGACCCTTGCCGAATACCGACGATGTTCGCCGCCTTGTAGCCGTCGAAAATGGCGCGGTCTTCGGCGTAGGCCAATTGTTGTGCTGCATCCTTCGCTGGCTGCCAGTCGGAATCGCTCGCACCGCGTTCCACGTCGTCGATCGCCTCGCGCTGCAACTCGAACGGCACACGCAGTTCGACTAGCGCCCTCACCTCGCGCTGGCGTGCACTCACGCCTTCCTGCGGTGCGGCGATGGTCGACTGGTGACCGGTGCCGACCGCGCTCAAACTGGCGCCGCCGGGACCTTTCACATCGACCACGCGGCGACCGGCCACGGAGCGCTTGAAGGTGCGCGCCACTTCTTCCTCGATCTCCGACCAGGCCGCGGTGGAGATGGGGGCCAGCTCGCGATGCAGATTATTCATACTGAGGCGCTCCTTTGAGAGAGCCGATGCTCAGCGAACCATCGCCGACCGGCTCGATAGCTGTTGGGGAATCCGCAGACTCGACCGCACTCCCGGAGGCAGCCGGGCTGCGATCCGCGAGCGCTTCGAGCAACGGCTCGGATGGCACGAAGAACAGCCCGCCCGTCACCGCGCGGCTGAAATCGAGCAGCCGGTCGTAGTTGCCTGGCGGCCGGCCGACGAACATGTTCTCCAGCATCTGTTCAATCGGCGCCGGTAAACGGGCATAGCCGATGAAATACGTGCCGAATTCGCCTGAGCCGGGTCGCCCGAACGGCATGTTGTCGCGCAGGATTTTGACTTCCTCGCCGTTTTCCTCGAGCACGGTAAGCGAACTGTGCGATGAGCTTGGCTTCACTGCGCCGTCGAGTTCGATGTCGGAGAGTTTGGTGCGGCCGATGATTCGCTCCTGCGTTTCGACCGGCAACGCGTTCCAGCCGGTCATATCGTGCAGATACTTCTGCACGATGACATAGCTGCCTCCCGCGAATTCGGAGTCCTCCTCGCCGACCACGGTAAACGTGACAGCTTCGTTACCGGTCGGGTTCTCGGTTCCGTCGACGAAACCAACCATGCTGCGTTGATCGAAATAACGAAAACCGTGCACTTCGTCGACTGCCGTCACCGCCGTGCCGAGCCGGCCCATCAGATGAGTGGCCAGCTCGAAGCACAGATCCATCTGGTCGGCACGAATGTGCAGCAAGATGTCGCCCGGTGTCGACACTGCCAGGCGCTCGCCCGAGCCGAACTCGCGGAACGGGTGCAGGCCGGCCGGTCGCGGCGCACCGAACAGCGCATCCCAGGCGTCGGAACCGAAACCGCATACGCAAGACAGGCCGCCGTCAGGGTTCCGTTTGCCCACCGCCCGCACCAGTGCCGCGATATCCGCGCACCACGCGCGCACGGTGTCGCGGCTCTCCGCGTCCGGATTGACAGTGGCGACGATGAAGATCGCACTCCGCTTGGCCTGCGTGGACACGGCCTGCGGTTCGGGGGGGACTGCAACTGGGACGGGAGTGTCGGACATCGCTCAATGGCTTCAAGGTAGCTGTTGCTGGGGAACAGCATATATAACCCGAAGCGTGTGGCAACGCCAAGCGCATACGAGATGAAATCAGCCGGTGACACACCCCATCCGTTGCCAGGCCAACGATTCGCGCCTTACCCGACACCCTGCGCCGCCATCGCCAGTAACAACCGCTCCGCGCCAATACCGAAGCCGGCCCCCTCCCGATAGGCGCCGCCGCCGACCACCTGCTGTTGTGCCCCCAACTCGTTGCAACGCACCTCGAAGCCCTGACCGTTCAGGTAATAGCTGAGTCCCCGCCTGGCGCAAAGGTCGATCTCGTAGCGCAGACCAAGCGCATCAAGAAATCCACTCGCAATATCCTGACTGCGCACCAGGGCGCGCTCCGGATCGGAACAAAGGAGCTCGAAGCCGAGCTGCGTGAACTCGCGATATCGCCCTGCTTGAGGGCGTTCGTATCGATAGCAACGCGCCACATAAAACAAGGCACGCTCGGCGCGCCGTTCGAGGAGCACCTTGCTTCGCTCCTGAAATAACGCCGTAGCCTCAGGAATGAGACAACACTGCCTGCCTTTTTTATCCGGGAAGGCCCACATTTGCTCGATCACCTCGCTTCCACCGGCCTTGTCGACAAATGTGTCTTGCGACCAGAGCGCCGGTACGATCGCCTCCTCCGCGCCAGCTTCAATGAAGGTAGCTCCGGAATCGATTCTCCAATGCGCGCACGTCGGCTGCTTCCTGGCCTACGACAAATCGGGTTCCACGGACCATGGTCATGATGATTTTTCCATTCTGGTTCAGAAATAAAAAAAGGCGCCTCAGGCGCCTTGGTCGTTTTTTCACGTGTCAGGAATCTGCAATATTCCTGACACGATGCTATGGACGTAACGAACCACGGCGCAAGTATTTGCAGCCGTGATGATGAAAGAAAAGGGGTACTGTTATCTCGTCCATGTTCTGGATAGTGACATAAGGTCCGCGGCTTCGTCCACCGCTTGTGAAGCCGAAGAATCTTGCTGGCGCCGATGTCCCGCCTGCGCAAGATCCAGCGCGTCGACATCCCGAGCCCGACGATGGCCGACTTCTTCGGCTAGCGCCCATCGGAAGGCGGCGCGCCGACTCACGGCCGCGCCCACGGCGTTATGCCAGTCAGCGCATTAACGCTGCGGCCACAGTTCGCGGCCCCAAAAGGTCAGCGTACGGTCCCACGCCAACTGCGACCAGACGGGATCGAACTGGGTCCTGGCGATACGGCCCGGCCCGACCGCCGTCTCGTTGGCGAACGCATGGTGCGCAAGATAGCGGTGGAACTTCACGTCGACATTCGCCCCGGTCAAGCTGGTTTCGAGCGCATCGACCGTTTCGGCGGGAAAGAACGCGTCTTGTGTGGCCCAGTGACCGAGCACCGGCACCTTGATTTTCGATGCGTCGATGTACTCAAGCGGCGGGAAGCCGTACCACACCACGCCGGCCGACACCTCCGGAATATTGCATAGCGCGAGCAGCGTGAGCGCGCCGCCCATGCAATAGCCGGTTACACCCACCCGCTCCGAATGCTGCTTCAGGTACTGCACGGCGCCGCGAATATCCTGGCTGGCGGCGTCGCCGAAGTCGAGCCCGTCCAGCAGATGGTGCGCCTCCTCCTCTTCCACGGTCGTTTTTCCGCGGAAAAGATCGGGGACCAACGCCAGATAACCGGACTGCGCGAGACGGTCTGCCACGCCGCGAATCTGGTCGTTCAAACCCCACCACTCCTGAATCACGACGATGGCGGGCGCGCCTTCGAGTTTCTGCGGCTTCGCCAGATAACCCTGGATGTCCTGGCCGTCAGGGCGGCGAAAGGTGATCATGGATCCCGATGTGTGTTTCATGAGACGGTCCTCGACTAGACGGATTAGACGGAACCGCTAGCATAGCGCCAGTCGCCCAGGTACGCAGACTGGCAAAGCATGCGACGGCTCTCACCAACCGCCGCAGCAGCGAAAACTCGCGGACTCTCAGGTTCGCTCGGCGCGCCGCTCGACAAAGCGCCTCACATAGTCATCCGCCGGACGCGTGAGAATTTCGTCCGGCGATCCCTCCTGCACCAACTTGCCGTCGCGCAGGATCGCGATGCGATTGCCGATCCGCAGCGCCTCGTCGAGATCGTGCGTGATGAACACAATGGTCTTGTTCAGCGTCGCCTGCAACTGCAATAGCTGGTCTTGCATTTCCGTGCGAATCAGCGGATCGAGCGCGGAGAACGCTTCGTCCATCAGCAGCACGTCGGTATCCGCGGCAAGCGCACGGGCAAGGCCGACACGTTGGCGCATGCCGCCGGACAACTCATCCGGGTAGTGTTCGCCGTAACCGTTCAAGCCCACCTTGCCGAGCCAGACACGCGCCTTCTCATTAGCTTGCGCCTTACTTTCGCCACGCACACGCAGCGCGTAAGCCGTATTGTCGAGCACGGTCTGATGCGGCAGCAGCCCGAAGTTCTGGAACACCATGCTGACCTTGAAGCGCCGCAACTCGCGCAAACCTTGCGCGTTGAGCTTGATGACGTCCGAGCCGTCGATCACGATCTCGCCGGCAGTCGGCTCGATCAGGCGGTTGAAGTGCCGCACCAGTGTCGACTTACCCGAGCCCGACAGTCCCATGATGACGAAAATTTCGCCTGCGCCGATATTCAGGCTCACGTCGTTCAAACCGACATTGCAACCGGTCTGCGCAAGAATGTCGGCTTTACCCTTTCCGCCTCTCAGCAGATCGAGCACCCGCGCATGCCCGGTCTGCGGGCCGAAAAGCTTGTACACATGTCTGACTTCTATCGCTGCCATATCGCTCTCCGGTTACTTCGCCGTGCGGGTTTCGAGGGCGCCTTCGCCAGCGTGCGTCTCGTTCGTCTGCGCGCTGTTCACGCGGTAAGGAATGCGCGAAGCCGCTTTTGCTTTCCTGCGTTGCGAGAAAAGGCGCCGCGTGCGGCGATCCTGGCCGTACCCCTGGCTGATCCGGTCGATCACGATGGCCAGTATCACGATGGCGATGCCCGCCTGCGTGCCCTTGCCCACATCGAGCGTCTGAATACCGGCGAGCACATCCTCACCGAGCCCACGCGAGCCGATCATCGATGCGATCACCACCATCGAAAGCGCCATCATCGTCGTCTGGTTGATGCCGGCCATGATGCTGGGCCGCGCCAGCGGCAACTGCACGTTCACCAGCAATTGCCAGCGCGTCGTGCCGAATGCACGGGCAGCCTCGACCACATCGCCGTCCACATGACGGATGCCGAGATCGGTCAGGCGAATCAGCGGCGGCAACGCATAAATGATCGTCGCGAGGATCGCGGGTACCTTGCCGAGACCGAACAGCATCAGCACCGGAATCAGGTAGACGAAGCTCGGCAGCGTCTGCATGACGTCGAGTGTCGGCAACAACATACGCCGCAGCCACGCGCTGCGCGACGTGAAAATGCCGAGCGGCACGCCGAGTGAGACCGACAGCACGGTTGCCACCAGCATCAGTGCAAGGGTCTGCATCAGCTTTTCCCACAGGCCGAAGCAGCCGATCGCGTAGAGCAGCAGCACAAAGAAGCCGGCAATGCCCAGACGCCGCGTCGCGTTCCACGTCATCGCGCCGACCGCCAGCAGAATCAGCCATGGCGGCATGGCGCGCAGCGCGCCTTCGAGCGGCACCAGGACGTAGCGCAATAGCGCGATGCTGAACTGGTGGAAGCTGTCGCCGTGGCGGGCGACGAACGACTGCAGGGCATCGTTCACCCAGTCGGCAATCGAAAGATGCAGAAAAAACGAATTCATGATCAACCCTCCACTGCACGTGGACAGCAGACGTGGGACATCCGTTGTCCAACACCGAACCGCAAAGCGCGACGACGCCATAAGCTCATGACGCCGCCGGCGATCAGGCGCCCGCCAGGCCCGCCTGCACCTTCGACGCCACATCGGCCGGCACCCATTGTTTCCACATCTCCGGATGCTCACGCAAGAATTGCGTGGCCATGGCGCTCCCGTCGAGTTTCTTCGTGCTCATTTCGAGGATCGTGCTGTTGAGGAAGTCCATTGGGAACTTCACCTTGCCGAGCATCGACATGAGTTGCGGGTCCGCGTCGTAGAACGGCGAGGACACACCGACCGTGACATGCGAAACCATGTAAGACGATGCGCAT
Organism: Paraburkholderia sp. FW306-02-B; assembly: GCF_058782725.1. Lineage (NCBI taxonomy): Bacteria > Pseudomonadati > Pseudomonadota > Betaproteobacteria > Burkholderiales > Burkholderiaceae > Paraburkholderia > Paraburkholderia sp. FW306-02-B. The sequence continues at coordinate 1,627,766 of NZ_JBYSXZ010000002.1, read as the reverse complement.
TGCGACGTGCTGCTCTCGTCACGCAAGGTCTTCCAGCAGGCGTCGTTATAGGCCGGCATCTTCAACTCGACGAACTTGTACTTCGCCATCAATGCGGCCGGTCCCCAGTAATAGAAGACGATCGGCGCGCCGCGCTGATACGCGGATGCGATTGCCGCGTCGAGCGCAGCCCCGGTTCCCGGATGGAAATTGGTGTAGGCCGAGTCGAGCTTCAGCACTTTGAGCAGACGCGTGTTGACGCGCTCGCAATCCCACCCCGTCGGGCAGTTGAGGAAGCGGCCCTTATCCGGTTCCTCGTCGTCCGCGAACACGCTCTTGTACTTCGGCAGGTCGGCAACCGAAACAAGGCCCGGCGCGACCGGCTTGATACCGCGCGTCGGATCGCCCTTCACCACATATTCCGGCACGAACCAGCCTTCCTTCGTGCCGCCCGGCAAGGTGTCGCCGACCAGCTTGACGCTGCCCGAGGCCACGGCTTTCGCAGTGATCTCGCTACGCCCGGTCCATTGTTCGGCCCACACCTGCACGTCGTTGTGTGCGAGCGCGGTTTCGGTGGCCGCCGTACTGCCGGGCACGACATCCGTCTTGCAGCCGTAGCCCTTTTCCAGAATCTGCCGCAGCACCTCGGTTGCGAAGGAGCCGCTTTCCCATGTAATGCCCGCGAAATGCACGGTCTTGCCTTGCGCGCACCAACTGTCCGCGGCATGCGCGCTCGCGCCCGTGAGGGCCAGCGCGGCGGCGCACAAGGCCGCCCGGAATTGTCTGAGTTGCATCGTCGATTACCCTTGGAGCGTTGAATTGCGTTGAGTTCGATTGCGGAAAATCCGAGTGCTGGGCGAATGCCGGGGCAGCCGCCTCGCACACTCAGGCAAGCAGGCGCTTCTCGAACGGATAGTCGGACAGCAGTTCAACCTGGCCGTCGTCGCGTACGTACACCTGTTCTTCCAGCTTGACGCCTTCACCACCGTCTTCATCGCCGATATAGCTTTCGATGCAGAGCGTCATGCCGGGCTCGATCACGCCGTCATAGCCCTTCGCTTCGTTGTCCTCGCGATGGACGATGTACGGATATTCGCCGGTCATGCCCACGCCGTGCGCAAGCGCGAAATAGCGGCGCGCCTGATACGGCCCGGGAATCTTCCAGGCACGGGCGATGAACGCCTGGAACGTCGTGCCGGCACGCACGTTTTCCATATTCGAATGCACCTGTTCGTACGCCAGGCGGTACAGGTTCTGCTGGGCCGCCGTAGCCGGACCGTCGCCGCACAGGAAGGTGCGCGAGAAGTCGGCGTAATAGCCGAACCGCCCCACCACGTCGGTATCGAGCCCGACCAGTTCACCTGCCTGAATCTTGCGCGGACTGCTCTCCTGAAACCACGGGTTGGTGCGCGGCCCCGAACTGATCAGACGCGTTTCCACGTAATCGCCGTCGGTTTCGATGATGTGCTTATGCAGATGCGACCACAGTTCGTTTTCGCTGATGCCGGGCACGAGCGCCGCTTCCAGCTTGCGCACGCCCTCTTCGGCGGCACGCAGCGACGAGCGGATCATCTTGATCTCGTTGGGCACCTTGATCGCACGTGCGCGTTCGAGCGGCTCCTGCGCGTCGGATATCTGATAGCCTCGTGCCTGCAGTGCAAACGCCGCAGCCGAAGTCGCGCTCTCGATCGCGATGCGCTTGCCACCGCCGCTCTGCTTCACCAGTTCGTCGATTTCATCGGCCCAGCGTTCGGTGACGCGACCCAGCATGTCATCGCAGAAGTAATAGGAAATCGCCGTGGCCGGCCGCACTTCGTCGACGGTGTCGAGCCCGTCGGCAAGAAAATCGCAGCCCGCGTATTCGAACAGCACGACCTTTCCTTCAGCCGGCACGAACAGATAGCGCGCGGGATTGCGCATCGAATACACCTGCATGTTGCGCGAGCCGGTCGCATAGCGCATATGCGTCGGGTCGAACAGGATCGCCGCGGTGAGGTCGCGCTTTTTCAGTTCACGGCGTACACGGCCAAGCCGGTCCCGTTGAATCTGCGCGATTTCTTCAGCGGTCGGTTCACAATCTTCCGGGCGGTGAGTCGGGCGAATAATCATCGTGTTTAGAAGGGGACGTGGTGGTTATGGGAAAACAGCTTCAATCGACCAGATTGTCGGCACGCACGAGCCGCTGCTCGGCTTCCAGATGCATTTCGGACACGCGTCCATACAACTGCCGGGTGCGTTCGAGCCGGCCGATCACGCCGGACGTCTTCGAGTACGCGAAGATCGCGGTATGACGATCGATCCCGCCCTGCACCTGCGTGACGCGGTGCAGCGAAAAACGCCCCTTGAACAATTGCAGATCGCCGGGTTGCAAAGTGATGACGTTGATCGGCGCACGTGTTTCGCCACGTACCACCCTGCCCACGTCGCCATAGTTCTCGCCTTCGGGCGAGCGGATATTCGGGCAATACTCGAAATCGCCGCCCGCCTCCGGCTGCTGGGTCATCATCGAGACGATGAATTCATTGGTGTCGTAGTGCCAGGGCTGTTCGGTGCCTGGCGGCATGACGTTCTGCACCAGTCCCGCATACGGGTCCGCGTATTCCCACACGCGCGCCTCGCCGAGACACGCGGCGACGAAACGCTTCATCGCTTGCGCCACGTAGATGCGGTGCACAATCGCATCGGCCGGAATCACATCGCGCGTCACAAAGCCGCTGGTGCGGTCCATAAAGACGCGGCGCGGATCGTCGGTGGGCAGCGACGGATCGTCGGCGGTGAAATAGGCGTTGACCTTACGGGTCGAAAAATAGGTTTTGGCTGCCAGCGCCACGCCCTCGGCGCGCGCCCTGGCAAGCGCTTCAGGCCGCAGGAAACCGTGCAGCACCGCGCTGCCGTTGCCCGCCAGGTGAGCACGGCAGGTCGCAATCAGCTCGCGCATGCGCGGGTGGTCCGGATCGTGCAGCGGATAGCGCCCGGTATCGACGATGTCGCTCAGATCGTTGCATTCGGCATCGGCAAGAGAAAGACTGACTGACACGGCAGTGCTCCAGATTAAGGGTTCGGACTGATTTGTGACGCGAATTTTTTTCGACAACAATCACCTGTCTAGTGCCCTCATCTTTTGATCGTCAAATTTCTTTGGAAAGCGAGTAATTCCGATGGCTGCCATCAGCGGACCCGATTGGTCGAAACTCAGCTCTCTGGACCCCGAACTGGTGCGCGCCTTCGTCGCCGTGGTCGATAGCGGCGGCTTTACCGCCGCGGCGAAGCAGTTGCACCGTACCCAGTCGACCGTCAGCCTGCGGATTCGCACGCTCGAGGAGCGGCTGGATACGCATATGTTCTTGCGCAATAGCCGGCGCCTTGCCTTATCGCGGGACGGCGAGAATTTCCTGATTCACGCCCGCCGCATTATTCAGGTGCAGAACGAAGCGATCGCCGCACTGAACCGGAGCAACAGTGACGGCGTGATCCGTTTTGGCTTACCGGAGGACTACGCCGAGCTCTGGCTGCCTGAGTTGCTCAAGAAGTTCTATGCACTGCGGCCGGGCGCACGGCCCCATATCCATTGCCGGATGTCGCTCGAATTGCTCGAACGGCTGCAGGCGGGGGAACTGGATCTGGCTTTGGTGGTGCGGCATGGCTCGCAGACCAGCGGTAGGCATCTGGGACGTGAGGAGGTGGTGTGGGCGGCGCATCGCAGCTTCGTGCTGGACCGGCAGGCGTCGGTGCCGCTCGCGCTTTTTCCGGAGACTTGTTGTTATCGGCAGCGCGGGCTTGAAGCGCTGGCCGCGCTGCAGCGGCAGTATCAGGTGGTCTATACGAGTCAGAGTCCTACTGGGATCAAGGTTGCTGTGAATCATGGTGCGGCCGTGACTATCATCGATCGCTGTACGCTGCCGGAGAACTGGCGTGTGCTGGGTGTCGAGGAAGGGTTGCCGCCTTTGCCGCCGGCCGATCTCGAGCTGCACCGGTCGGCGGTGAATCGCGATCCGGCAGTGGATGATCTTGCTGCGTTGATTGAGGCGATGGTTGAGGAAAGGCGCAGTTCTGCGGTTGGTCTTGCTGCTTAGGTTGTTGTACGCCTACGGCGTTGGCCTTTCCTTGTTTTGTTATTGGTTTATTAGCGTTGCCCCTGTGCGGGGCGGCACCTACTTTTCTTTGCCTGCCGCAAAGAAAAGTAGGCAAAAGAAAGCGGCTTCAAACCGCTAGTTCTTAAGCGGGTCCCTCGCGCAGTCACGGTAGTGGAGCATCTGGAATCGGTGTTCTCGCGCACTCCGCGCTTGTGACAAGGCAGTCATTCTTCCGGCGGCGCTGCGCGCGCCGCAGCGGTACTTCAAAAACCACCGGTTTACTTCGCGCCTGGCTTGGCCGCCCTCCCTTCTTCGAACTTCTCCTGCCGGTTGACAAATAATTCGGATAGCAAACGTTCCATAGGAGCGTGCTTCTTCCTTTTCTCGCTCCATCGGCGTTTCCGATTGCTGCCATCAGAATTCCTCGCTTTGCAAAAAGTATTGGCCAGAAAATCATGCGTCGGCCAATTGCCAATAAATTCTGGAGATCTTATGAAAAAGAAAGTCATCGCCCTAGCCGTACTCGGCGCTGTTGCCGCCCCGGTGTTCGCGCAAAGCAGCGTGACCCTGTACGGCGTGATCGACGAAGGCATCGACTACACCAACAACGTCGGGCACGGTAGCGTCGTTGAACTCGCGAGCGGCTATGCGCAAGGCAGCCGCTGGGGCCTGAAAGGCGCCGAAGACCTGGGCGGCGGAATGAAAGCCATCTTCCAGCTCGAAAACGGCTTCGATCTGAACTCGGGGCGGCTCAATCAGGGCGGGCGCATGTTCGGCCGTCAGGCTTATGCAGGTATCAGCAGCGATCGATTCGGCACGGTCACGCTCGGGCGTCAGTATGACTCGGTGGTCGACTACCTCGCGCAAACCACGGCCAACGGCAACTGGGCCGGTTATCTGTTCGCGCACCCGTACGACAACGACAACACCGACAACTCGTTCCGCGTCGACAACACCATCAAATACGCAAGCCCGGAGATGGCAGGGTTCCAGTTCGGCGGCACCTATAGCTTCAGCAACGACACGAACTTCGCCAACAACCGCCAGTACAGCTTCGGCGCTCAATATGCGAACGGCGGCCTGCTGGTCGCCGCAGCCTACCTGCAGGCGAACAATCCGGGCGTGGGTTCGAACGGTGCGATCACCGCGAACGACGCCAGCTTTATCGCCGGCCGCATGCGCGTGTTCGGCGGCGGCATCAACTACACGTTCGGTCCGGCCACCGTCGGCTTCGCCTACACCAACTCGAACTACAAGAACCCCACCGGCAATGGCTATATCGGCATCCCGCTCGCCGCGACCGGCGTCACGCTGAATACGCTGAAATACCAGAACTTCGAAGTGAACGGTAAGTATCAGGTCACCCCCGCATTCTTCGTCGGCGCGCAGTACGTCTATTCGATGGAAACTTATGATGCTTCCACGGGCAGCGTAAAGCCGAAGATCCACTCCGTCGGTCTGATGGCGGACTACAACCTGTCCAAACGAACCGACGTCTACGTTCAGGGCGAGTATCAGAAAGTCACCGGTAGCTCGACCAACTCGATTCTCGATGATGCATTCATCCCGGGCACGCAATCGCCTTCGTCGACAGCGAATCAGGTGGTTGCGCGCATCGCGCTGCGCCACAAGTTCTAAAGCCGCACGCCGTCGCGCGAGGCCATCTCGACGGCCTCGCGCGTCGAACTCAGGATGCCTGACGCCGGCTTGTCCTGCTCGGTGGCCGCTGAGGCCGTGTACGGTCCCCATTAACTTTCTGAGTTCGATTAACTAAAATGAATTCATGGCCGTGTCCTGATCGGGAGGCGCCATGAGTGAATTTACTAGCGTTGTTATGAAGCTCCTGGGATCGGCGGTCCATGTCCAGTCCTCTGTATCTGTCGACGATCTCCTCGGCATCCTCTGTGGGCTGGCTGGTCTCGTCCTTCTGGTCGTGGTTCTGCTCATGCATGACGGAGTGGAAACTGCCCGGAAATGGAAATCGGGCTGGCACACTGACCGGCATCATTTACATGTTGGCTGGCCGGGTCATCGCAAGCATTGACGCCGCATTGTCGCGCTGACAACCCCACAGCGCTTAGCGCGACAATCGCGTGCGTCAATCACGCTGTCGATATGAGGCGGCTGAACGGCCGGTTGACGCCCGCCGCACAATAATGCGGCCGCCAGAATCTGTCCTTCCCCACGTCGGCACGGCTCCTCGCGATGCGAAGCGAGTCGTCCGTCGCGTCAAACCTCGGTGTGCCAGGGTTTTCCTCGATGCGGCCGTGTCAAACGCCGCTACCCGCGATCAATCGAAGCAACCTCGCCGCTCCACCGAACCGTGACTACGTGATCTCGCGCGTGAGCGCTGCAATCGACCGTGCTAGGCTACGCGCAGATGTCGGCCGGCACGATGAACCCGGCGTCATAAAAAACATCGAAAGTTCACGTTGCCTGAATATCCGCGTCCGCTCCCTCGTTTAGGCTAAACGCAGGCGATATAAGGTGGATCGATGATCGACGTTAACCCGCGTTTTGTCTGGCGGCGGCGCCTGTGCGCCGCGCTTTGCGGCTGTGCAGCACTGGCAGGCTGCAAGGTCGGGCCGGACTATCGCTCGCCCCCGGCCCCCCCTACCGACACCTACACCACCACCCCATTGCCCGAACAGACGGCCTCCGCGCCAGGCGCCGCCGGCGTGCCGCAGCGCTTTGCGCCGGGCCAGGACATTCCCGCCGCCTGGTGGGCACTCTTTCATTGCGAGCCGCTCGATACGCTGATCCGCGACGCTTTCGCCAACAGCCCGAACGTCGCCGCGGCGCAGGCCGCATTGCGGCAGGCGCGCGAAAACTTCTCGGCGCAAGCCGGCACGCTGCTGCCCAGCGTGGACGCGCAACTTGGCGCCACGCGCGAAAAATTGAACGGGATCGCGTTCGGCCGGCCCGGACTCACCGAGGAGTTCAGTCTCTACAACGCGTCGGTCAACGTGTCGTACAAGCTCGACGTATTCGGCGGCACGCGGCGCGAACTCGAAGCGCTGCACGCGCAGGTCGACTACCAGCGCTACCAGTTGCAGGCCGCCTATCTCGCGATGTCGGCCAACATTGTGACGGCAGCGGTCAAGGAAGCATCGCTGCGCGCCCAGATCGAAGCCTCCGAACGCATCGCCGCCGAGGAGGATGAACAACTGGGCGTGCTCAGCAAGCAGTTCGAGCTGGGCGGCGTCGGTCGCACGGCGGTGCTCGCGCAGCAGACGCTGCTCGCGCAAACCCGCGCGACGCTGCCGCCCCTGCAGCAACAGCTCGACCAGGTGCGGCACCTGCTCGCCGTGCTGGCCGGCAAGCTGCCCAGCGACGCCACGCTGCCCGAATTCCGGCTCGACATGTTTTCATTGCCGCAGACGCTGCCGGTGAGCCTGCCGTCAGCGCTGGTGAGGCAGCGGCCCGACATCCTTGCCGCAGATGCCGTGCTGCATCAGGCAAGCGCGCAAATCGGCGTGGCAACGGCCGCGATGTACCCGCAGATCACGCTGTCCGCGAGCTACGGCGCCGAGGCATTGACGCCGGCCCAGGTGTTCAAGGCCGGCAGCACGATCTGGAGCGTGGGCGCGAACCTGTTGCAACCGCTCTTCCACGGCGGCCAACTCACTGCGCAGAAGCGCGCGGCCGAAGCGGCGTACGAGCAGGCCGACGCGCAATACCGAGAAACGGTACTACTCGCGTTCCAGAACGTCGCGGACTCGTTGCGCGCGCTCGATCACGATGCCACCGGCCTGAAAGCGCAAACGGACGCCTGGCATGCCGCGAGCGACTCGCTCGACCTCGCGCGCGGACAGTATCGGATCGGCGGCGTGAGCTACCTTTCGCTTCTCGACGCCCAACGTCAGTACCAGCAAACAGTGGTGAGCCTCGCACAGGCGCAGGCGTCGCGCTACGCCGACACCGCGGCGCTGTTTCAGGCGCTCGGCGGCGGCTGGTGGAACGCCTCTGCCGCGCCCACCGCTCCCGCAACGCAATGACCCGACCCGAAAGGACACTCGCCGTACCGCACTTTGCAACAAGCGCTTTGAAACACGCTCTGTCAGAAATATAAGGTTGGGCGCTTCGTTCGATGCCGAAGAAGGACATGACGATGACTGAAAAACCAGGGATGACCAGGCGGATGACGATCATGCTGATCTGTGTCGGCCTGCTGCTGGCGGCGCTCGTCGGCTTCAACCAGTTCAGGACGTATATGTTCGCGAAGTTCATGGCAGGCAATTCCGCGCCGCCCGCCACCGTCTCGGCGGTCATCGCCAGCTATCAGTCGTGGCAACCTCAGCTCGCTGCGGTAGGCAGCCTGCGCGCCGTGCGCGGCGTCGACGTGACCACCGAAGTCGCCGGCCTCGTGCGCGAAGTCGCGTTCAGTTCGGGTCAGGAAGCGAAAGCGGGACAAGTCCTGGTCAGGCTCAACGACGACACCGACGTGGCGCTGCTCCATTCGTTACAGGCAGCGGCAGAACTCGCGCAAACCGTCTATCAGCGCGATCAGGCGCAGTACGACATCAAGGCGATTGCCAAGGCCCAGCTCGACGCGGACGCCGCCGACCTGAAGGGCAAGAAGGCGCAAGTCGCGGGACAGGCCGCACTGGTCGACAAGAAGACCATCCGCGCGCCGTTTACGGGGCGTCTCGGCATCACCACGGTCAATCCGGGGCAGTACATCAATCCGGGCGATGCGATCGTGACGCTGCAAGCGATCGACCCGATCTACGCCGACTTCTACCTGCCGCAACAGCAACTCGGTCAGCTCGCGATCGGCCAGACCGTGGTGGTCGACACCAGCGCGTTCAACGGGCAAACGTTCACCGGCAAGATCCAGTCGCTCAACCCGAAAATCGACAGCGCGACGCGCAACGTGCAGATCGAAGCGAGTGTGGACAACCACGAGCGCAAGCTGCTGCCCGGCATGTATGCGAACGTGAAGATCGACGCGGGCGTCGCGCAGCGCTATCTGACGTTGCCGCAAACGGCCATCACCTACAACCCGTATGGCGCTACCGTGTTCATCGTCAAACCGGGCACGCAACCGAACGCGCAAGGTAAGACGTTGCCCGTCGCGCAGCAGGTGTTCATCACGCCCGGCCCGACGCGCGGCGATCAGGTGGCGATCCTGAAGGGCGTCGCCGAAGGCACGCAGGTGGTGACGAGCGGGCAACTCAAACTCAAGAACGGCGTGCCGCTCGTTATCGACAACCGCGTGCAACCGGCCGACAACCCGAACCCGACGCCTCAGGAACAATAGAGAGGCCGCGATGAAATTCACCGATCTCTTCATCCAGCGGCCCGTGCTGGCTTCCGTGGTCAGCCTGCTGATTCTCGTGCTCGGGCTGCGCTCGCTCGAAGCCCTGAAAGTACGCCAGTATCCGCAGACCGAAAACGCGGTCGTGACGATCAGTACCGCCTACTACGGCGCGAACGCCGACACCGTCGCCGGCTTTATCACACAGCCGCTCGAGGCGGCGATCGCCCAGGCGCAAGGTATCGACTACCTGTCCTCGTCGAGCAGCACCGGCGTGTCGACCATCATCGCGACGCTGCGCCTGAACTATGACGCGAACCGGGCACTGACCGAAATCAATACGCAGATCCAGTCGGTGCGCAACCAATTGCCGCCGCAAGCGCAGCAGCCGGTGTTGAAGGTACAGGTCGGGCAAACCACCGACGCGATGTACATGGGTTTTTACAGCGACGTGCTGCCGAGCAACAACGTCACCGACTATCTACTGCGCGTGGTCAAGCCGAAGCTCGACTCGATCGAAGGCGTGCAGACGGCCGAGATCCTGGGCGGCCGGCAGTTCGCGTTGCGTGCATGGCTCGATTCGACGCGCCTCGCCGCGCACGGCGTGACGGCGGCCGACGTCTATACGGCGCTCGGCAACAACAACTACCTCGCGACGCTCGGCACCACCAAGGGACAAATGGTCAGCGTCGACCTGAACGCGGGCACCGACCTGCATACGGTCAACGACTTCAAGCAACTCGTCGTCAAGCAGAAGAACGGCGCGATCGTGCGCCTCGAAGACGTGGCGAACGTCGTGCTCGGCGCCGACAGCTACGACTTCAACGTCGCCTTCAGCGGCAAGCGTTCAGTCTTCATCGGCATCAAGGTCGCGCCGGACGCGAATATCCTCGACGTGGCCAGGCGCGTGCGCGCCGTGTTTCCATCGCTGCAGAAGCAGTTCCCGGTCGGCATGACGGGGGAGATCGTTTATGACGCCACCGATTTCGTCAACACGGCGATCACCGAAGTCATCAAGACCCTGGTCGAGGCGCTGCTGATCGTCACCGCGGTTATCTTTCTGTTCCTCGGCAGTTTCCGCGCGGTCATCGTGCCGGTGATCGCGATGCCGTTGTCGCTGATCGGCACGTTCTTCGTGATGCAATTGCTCGGCTATTCGATCAATCTGCTGACGCTGCTCGCGCTCGTGCTGGCGATCGGGCTGGTCGTCGACGACGCGATCATCGTCGTCGAAAACGTCGATCGTCATATGAAGGAGGAAGGCAAGGCGCCCTTTGATGCCGCGCTGATCGCCGCACGCGAACTCGGTGGACCGATCCTCGCGATGACCGTCGTGCTGGTCGCCGTGTATGTGCCGATCGGCTTTCAGGGTGGCCTGACGGGCGCCCTCTTCACCGAGTTCGCGTTCTCGCTCGCGGGTGCGGTGACGGTGTCCGGCGTGATTGCGCTGACGTTGTCGCCGATGATGTGCTCGCGCTTCTTCCGCGCAGACCAGGAGTCCGGGCGCTTCGCGCGCTTCGTCGACCGCCAGTTCGAACGCGTGCATCGCGGCTACGGCCGGCTGTTGCATGCGACGCTCGACACCTGGCCGGTATTCACCGTGATGGGCGCGCTGCTGCTCGGCGGTGCGGTCTACCTGTTCATGACATCGAAATCGGAGCTCGCGCCGCAGGAAGATCAGGGCATCGTGCTGTCGCAGATCCAGGGGCCGCCGAACGCGACGATCCAGCAGATGCAGATGTATGCGGACCAGGTGTTCGATATCTCCAAACGGCTTCCCGAATATGCGCAGATGTTCCAGCTCACCGGCGCGCCGACCCTCAACCAGGGGATCGGCGGCGTGCTGTTCAAGACATGGGACAAGCGCAGCAAGGGCGCGACGCAGTTGCAGCAGGAACTGCAGCAGAAATGGAATGAGATTGCCGGTGCACGCGTCGCGGCGTTCCAGTTTCCGCCGCTGCCCGGTTCGCAAGGGTTGCCGGTGCAGTTCGTCATCAGCACGACCGAGCCTTTCGAGAATCTCAACGAGGTATCGCAGGCCGTCCTGCAAAAAGCGCGCGCGAGCGGGATGTTCTTCTTCGTCGACAGCGATCTCAAGCTCGACAAGCCGGAAGCCACGCTCGTCGTCGACCGCGACAAGGTGGCCTCGCTCGGGCTCTCGCAGAGCGACATCGGGCAAGCGCTCGGTTCGGCGCTCGGGGGCGGTTACGTCAACTACTTTTCGATTGCCGGACGATCGTACAAGGTGATTCCGCAGGTGTTGCAGACCGACCGGCTGAATCCTTCGCAAGTGCTCGATTACTACCTGCGCACGCCGGACGGCAGTGTCATTCCCGCATCGACGATTGCTCATATCGAGCACAACGTCGTGCCGGAGTCTATCAACCACTTCCAGCAGCTCAACTCCGCGACGATCTCGGGCGTGATCGTGCCGGGCGTGTCGCAAGGCGAGGTGCTCGATTTCCTGCGCAAGGCGACCGCACAGGTTGCGCCCGCGGGATATGCGGCGGATTACTCGGGCCTGTCGCGGCAGTTCGTGCAGGAATCCGGCGGCTTCGTCATCACGCTGATGTTCGCGACGATCATCGTGTTTCTCGCGCTGGCCGCACAATTCGAAAGTTTCCGCGACCCTGTCGTGATTCTGATTTCGGTGCCGATGGCGCTGTTCGGTGCGCTTATCTTCATCAACATCGGCTTGACGACGCTCAACATCTATACGCAGGTCGGGCTCGTCACGCTGATGGGGCTCGTCAGCAAGCACGGCATCCTGATCGTCCAGTTTGCCAACGAGTTGCAGCGCGCGGGCCGATCGAAGCGCGAAGCCCTGGAGGAAGCAGCAGGCGTGCGGCTACGCCCGATCCTGATGACGACGGCCGCGATGGTGCTCGGCGTGGTGCCGCTCGTGATCGCCTCGGGAGCCGGCGCCGCCGGCCGCAATGCGATGGGGCTCGTCATCTTCACGGGGCTGTCGATCGGCACCCTTTTTACCTTGTTTGTGGTGCCCGCCATGTATATGTTCCTCGCCGCGGATCACCATCACGAAACCAGGGCGCAGCACGCCGGTTAGTGCGTCCGGCGACAGGCGCTGGGTCTGGACAAGCCGGCACCTATCGTGAACACACAATTAGGTTATGTCGCGATAAGGCGGGCGGGACGAGCAAGTCCCAATATGATTTGGATTGCTTACATAACCAGCGAATAGAATTGATCGGCTGCGGTTTTGGCGAAGCCATCATCGTGCATCTGCCCCTTGCGGATCATGTGCATCAGTTCGATGCCGGCCAGGATGATGCGAGCACACCGGAAATCCTTGAAGCTCATCATTGGTTTGATGATGCGTTTGATGGCGCGGTGATCCTGCTCCACAATGTTATTCAGGTACTTGTTCTGGCGGACCTTGATCGGTGTCGACCGCTCGGCGTTGAGCGCTTCGAGCGCGGCCAGATTGGCGCCGCTCTTATCCACGATAATCGTTTCGGGCTCACCGTTCTGGTCAATCGCCTTCTCGAAGTAGCGGCGCGCAGCGGCCTTGTCACGATGGGCGCGCAACAAGAAATCAACCGTGTTGCCCTGCTTGTCGACGGCGCGGTACAGGTACTTCCATTGGCCTTTGACCTTGACGTAGGTTTCGTCCATCCTCCAGCTCTTGCCAACCGGTCGCTTGTGCCGTCGAAACGCCTTTTCGAACAACGGCACGAGCTTGATGACCCAGCGGTGCACGCTCGAATGATCCACCTCAATGCCCCGTTCGGCCATCATCTCTTCGAGGTTGCGCAGGCTCAGCGAGTACGCCACATACCAGCGCACGCAAAGAACGATGACATCCAGCGGATGATGAAGCCGCTTGAGCACCTTGCCAATGCCAGCAGGCAGCGTCTTGCGCGGCGCATCCTTCGTCTTGGGCATCTTGTTCGTCACTGGTGATCGAATGCAAATTCTAATCCAGCGCCTTAGCGCGACAAAACCTCAACGTCACACCGCCGCCTGCGGACTTGCCGTCGTATACGCAAACCGTGATCCCGTTTGCGCTGACGCCGTATGCGGCAGCGCTCGCGGCCTTTCCGGCTGCCGACGCCGCGACCGTGCAGACGCTCAGCAATATCATCGGTATCGCGCCCGTGGTGCTCGATAGCTGGAGCCTGAATGTCGCCGTGCAAAACGCCATCGGCACTACGGCGTTCCTGGTGTCGCTGCTGCAAACCGAAGGTCTCGCACTGGGTGCCTACGACGGCCGGGTGACCGGAATCGAGACGGGCATCGCCGCGGTGATCAACCCAAACTCAGGCGGCAATGACCCGACGATGAACGCGGTCAGCGGCGTGTACACAGCGATGTGGAACACCTATCTGAACGACACGCTCAAGTTCACGTCGGTATCGCCCTTCACCGACCTGAACGACCAGGCGTTCGCCAACTGGGACTTCGGTCACATCGACCCGACGGGCGCGCAGAAAGGCAAGGACGTGAACGGCAACATCGTGCTGTACACCGCCGGCGATCTCGCAGCGACGATGGAGTTGAACGTCGATCTGAAAGTGCTGTCCGCGAACGGTTACTACGATGCGGTCACGCCGTTCTACCAGACCACGATGGACTTGCAGAACATGCCGATGCAGGACGCTGCGGTGCGCAAGAACCTGACCGTCAAATACTATCCGTCGGGCCATATGATCTACCTCGACGGCGGCTCGCGCACCGCACTGAAAGCCGATCTGGCCGCACTGTACGACAACACGACAGCCGATCATGCGGCGATGGCGCGCGTGCTGCTCCGGCAGTCGAAGAAAAGGGCCGCCATGCAATCCAAACAGTAAGGGAGGTGGTTTCGGGCGAAGCCGGACTATCCCGGCTTCGCCGTCTTGGTTGCCTTGGTCGCCAGCGACCGGAAGGCGTGATGCGTTGAATGTATCACGCGGGCTTTGTCACATTGCCGGAGCTGTCGCGCAAGATCGTGTGATGAAGGATTCGAAATCGCTTTATCACGGTCACTGCTTTCCCGCTCCCGTCATCAGTTGCGCTGTGCGCTGGTATTTTCGCTTTCAGTTGAGCCTGCGCGACATTGAAGAGTTGCCGTTTGAGCACGGCGTGATTGTCAGTTACGAAACGATCCGGCGCTGAGGCGACAAGCTCGAGGTTTGCGGTATCCCATTCCAGGGTGGAATTCATTGGGTTCACAATAATTGCGGTGACACGCCCACGCCTGCGGACCCGAACGGATGGGTCAAAAAGTTAGTAGCAGACGGAAGTGTGGGTCCGAACCTCGAGGATGGTCAGAAGTACTGCTACCTGTGGCCACGCAACTGAAAGCGATATTGGCGGCCCGCAATGCGTGCACTCGTACGCCGCGTTTGCGTTCGAACCAGGGCTGGAAGGAATTCTGTTCCTTGAAAAGGTGATGATCAACTCATAGAATCAGTGAAGTTACTTCGACTCATCCAGAACGGCTGCGCCTGAGAATACGCGCCGTTTTAACGTCGCGAAAGTCTGCCCGTCTTGAATTACGCGAACGAAGCTTCCTATCGAGGGTAAGTCCGATTCATGTACGCACACCCGTGAGGTTGCGACAAACCGTACGTGGAGGGGCAGCATGGCTTGCGAAGTTCCCGTTACCCGCCGGACTTTCCTCAAGGTCATGGGTGGTGGCGTTGTCACCATCTCGGTGAGCAGCCTTCCAGCCTTGATGAGCGGCTGTGCCACACCCCGTCCCCAGGGTCAGTCATCCCCGAAATCCGCAGCAAGCTCCCTCTCAGCATCCGAAGGCCTGAACGACGCGCACGACTGGGCGCCCGATCCGGGCAAAGCACGCTGGCGAATCGACGGCGTTCTCAAGGTGACGGGATCCAAGATCTATGCACGCGACTACAAGGCAAGCGACTTCAGTGGGTGGCCAAAGCAGGAAAACTGGCTATACGTGCTGAGATGCAATTGCGTCGATAAAAGGGTCGAGGGTTTCGACCTCAGCGTATTGCCGAGGCGACTCCAGCCAATCGCAGTGGTATCCAACGAAACACTGAAAGGCAAACACATTGGCCTTGCTCAAGAAGAGAATCCCGTAGCGAATCAGGATATTTTCCTGTTTGCCCAAGAGGGACAACCGGCAGATTGCTATGGTCAGCCCGTTGCACTGCTTATCTTCGAAGACTTCAATACGTATCGCCATGCACGAAAGTTACTCGACTTCAACAGCAATGTAATTCGCTACGGCGAAATGGTGCACCGGGATACCTCTAACCCGCGTAGTTTTCCGACACCCAAAATCTACGTCCGGAACGATGAAAAATCGTTCTGGAATACCAACATGGTGACGGACGCAAGGGGCAGTCCGACGACCGAATTCAAGCAGCACTGCGACAGGATGCGCGACAATATCTGTGCATTGGCTAGGCAAAAGGTGAAGCAAAAGGCCTGGTTTGAGTTCGGCACGTCAACGGGCCCCCATTTTGTGACGCCTGCGATAGATCCAGCTTTCATGGAACCGGAGGCAGGACTCGCCTGGTACCAGCCGGATACCGGCTTTCTGCAACTCGTCCTCGGAACGCAGTCGGCACGCGATGACGGCATCGCGGCCAGCAATCTGTTTTCCGGCAGCGACATCAACATCCGCCAGGTGCATGTCATTGCGTGTTACCCCGGCGGTGGTTTTGGAGGTCGCGACAAATCCTGGTTCCCGCTCTATCTTGCTTTGGCGGCGCCATTCGCCAATGGCGCACTACGCTGGCAACAGTCACGCTATGAGCAATTCCAGGTCGGCTTGAAACGCTCGGAAACTGAATTTGAGGAGTCGATATGGGTCGACGCCGAAGGGAAGATTCAGGCGCTCGACAGCCAGTTCATCATGAATGGAGGGGGCAAGAGAAATCTCTCGCCGGCTGTCGCTGACCTTGCTGCAATGAGCGCAATGAGTTGCTATGACATCCCTCGCGCTGCCGCGCGAGCGCACGCGAACTATACGCCCGAAGTGTTTGGCGGCTCACAACGCGGCTTCGGCGGTCCGCAAGCCTTCATGGCCATCGAGACCTTGATGGATGAGGCCGCTCACGCTTTACACAAGAGTCCATTCGAAATTCGGCGCGCCAATCTGCTTCGTATGGGCCATGGCAGGACCATTACGGGAGCGCCCGTTCTCTTCGATCTCCAGTTGAACGAATTGCTTGGCCGGCTCGAATCCCACGCCTTATGGGCGAACAGGGAAAAGACACGCGCTGAACGACGAAAGAACGGGCTGAAATATGGCGTCGGACTCGCGATGTCCAACCAGGCCTACGGAACCGGTAAGGATGCTGTGTTTGCCGTGGTGGAAATCCAGTCCAACGCAAAGCTGCGCGTGCTGACGCACTACACAGATATGGGTAATGGCGCGGCGACCACGCTTGGCCTCGCGCCCGCCAATCATCTCGGCCAGAACGCGCAACACATCGTGATGAGCGAGGTCGACGCATTTGCTTCAATCAAAGAATTCAGTTACCAGGCTCTGGGAAAGTGGGACGACTCACGCAGCCTCGCCATAGCAGCGCCTTTTGGCTCTTCGAGTGCCTGCCTTGGGGCATTCCATCATTTTCAGGCCGTCGATCGCGCAGCAAAGGCGTTGCTGCTGCAGAGCGTGCTGCCAGCGGCGCGCGAGCTTTTGAGTGCCCCTCAGCTCCAGCAGCAAGACCTCAGTTGGGTCAAGGGAAAGCTCACGACACCGGGCCATTCAGCCCTCAGTTGGCCGAAGTTACTCGACAAGGTCAACGAGAGGCATCTGGATACCGTGGCCGCGGTCCACGTCACCTATGCCGGTGAGTTCTGGAAAGGCCAATACGTCTTCTGTTCCGGATGCTTCGAAATGGACTGCGATTTTGTGGCGGTCGGCCGGGATGTGCAAACGCTGACAGCCTTGAAGTGTAAAAAAATGACAGCTCCCCCCGACGCTGTTGGATATGGCCGGACCAACTATGCCCCCGCCGCAGCGCTCGTCGCCGTGTCGGTCAACCACAAAAGTGGGCAGGTCAATGTCGAGCACGTTGTGACGACCCTGAGTGCTGGACTCCTGATATGCCCGGAGATTGTCCAGGGACAATCGCAAGGCGCGGTCGCAATGGCGATAAGTAATGTGCTGAGCGAGACCTGTCCGCTCGGTCCTGACGGCCCTGGAAATGGCAGGTGGAACCTCGACCGTTATCTGATAACGCGCATGAGCGATATACCCCGGCAAGAGTTGATCCCTTTAGCGCCGCCTGCCGACAAGTACCGCAAATGCGCGCGCGGCATCGGAGAGGCCGTCATGTGCCCCATTGCGCCGGCAATACTCAACGCTCTGGCGATGGCGACAGGACACCGCTTCAGGCAGACGCCCGTTACGCCAGCAATCATCCGGGCGGCGCTAAAGTGAGCGACTCCGACATAACGATCCACGTGAACGGAAAGCCGGTAACGGTTCCTGCCGCCGATGCAGACATGAGCCTCGCCGAGTTCCTTCACGAGCGCATGGACCTGACGGGCACCAAGGTCTGCTGCAGCATCGGCGTTTGCCATGCTTGCACGGTAGGCATGCGCAACCGGAAGGGCGCGCTGATGGAGAAAACCCTGGCGTGCACGACGACAGTCAGCGCCATCGCGAATCAGCACATCTACACAGTTGAGAGCCTTGCGGACGGAAGCAATCTCTCACCGCTACAGCAAAGCTTTCTTGAGTCGTTCGCCTTCCAATGTGGCTACTGCACGCCCGGTTTTTTGATGGCGGCCACAGCCATGCTCGATCATCTGAAGACGTATCACATCGGAGCCGACGAACTTGAGGCGACGATCCAAACATGGGTGGGCGGAAATCTTTGCCGCTGCACCGGCTATGTCAAATACCTCGACGCGATTCGCAAAGTCGCACGTGCGCAAATCAACGGCGGAGCCTGACGATGAAGACCATGTTCAGACTGCTCGCGCTATACCTCATCATGTCCGGCCCGCTGCTCGCCGAAAAGCATGAGCAGACAGTGCTTGAATACGGTGCGCAATGCGTTAGAGAAATTGGGCACATTCCTGACTTTGATTGCAATAGCGGGACGAACATACCCATCACGATCAACGGGAAACCCCCTGCAGAAAAAGAAACGCCGAGTCAGTGCGACAGGCCGTCATTGCTTTTCCCCACTTCGGAAGTGCAAGGGCAATGCGCACCGTACTCCAAAATACTCAACCTGTCGGATGGAAATACGCAAATATCGGCGTACTGTCGCCGGAACACGTGGCGTGAGGACAAAAACATCCGCTATGACGAAGTGAATATCGTGCTTCACAGCTCTGCCAATGGCAAAACCTGCTGGTTCCAGTCAAAGTCAGCTACAAATGGCATCGACGCTTCACGTGTACCGCCGCCGGATGAGAAGTTGCCCCCGCATGGTAAAGTTTCGGCGGTCCAATTCTGGAAGACGCCAAGCGAACTCGCCGCCCAGAAGATCAACTGCATATCGTGCCACGATGCCGGACCGTTCATCCTCAGTCCATATATCGCTCAGGTCTGGGACAAGGTACCGACCGATCCTTGGGGAAAGTACTCAAGTATCGGCCCGGCGTTCGAATCGCATCATCTCAGGGTCGTCAGCACACCGGGTAACACCTGCATTGGTTGCCATCGAATCGGCAGTGAGCAAAGTTGCGAGGTCTATCTCAGGCTTTCAACGGGCAAGCCCGCGCTTAGAACCGGCAAGCCTCCGCCAGGTAATAACCAGCTAGCGAACAGCTATCCGTTGAGCCACTGGATGCCAACGGACAACAACATGAGCCTCACGGAGTGGGACGCTGCCAATATCAGGTCGGTCGACGCCCTTCTGTCCTGCTGCCAGAACAAGAATCGCAAGGATCCAAACTGCACCTTGACACCGATCGCGACCAGCGATCAGACTAAGTGACGACAACCGCCCGATTTGGATTCGGCTCATTTGCTGCTTGAGACTATGAGCGGCCCTTACGTTCAGCGGCTTACTACGACCAGTCGAAATCCGCGTCTGACAGGTTTCTCACGTTTTCGCCCACGGCATCGGTCGCCTTCATTGTCGATCGAATGGACAACGCTCTTCCACCCGCGAGACGCACTCTCCGTCGACGTGACATAGTCAGTCGGCCGGATCCAATTGGCGTCGCTGCTTTTCAGTTCCAGGCTGGCGGCCAACAGATATCGACCCGCTTGAGGGTGGTCTTTGTTGAACTGGTACGCCAAGTTGTATTTCTGAATCGCTCCGCGCAGGTCGCCTTTGCAGTCAAGCGCACGCCCCCAGTCGACGTACGAGGGTACGTGACCCGGATCGAGCGCCACTGCGTGTGAAAATTTTTCCGTTGCCTCGTCAACGTCGCCAACCTGTAAAAGTGCCTCGCCCCAATCGTGAAGGTTGTCACTGAAGTCAGACCTTAACCGGTTTGCTTCAGCGAATGCATGAAGCGCTTCGCGATACTTGTCTGGTTCCTCCGCGTGCATCAGGACATCGCCGAAAACCCGCCATGTATCGGCTGTTGCTGATCGCAGTCTTACGCTGTAACGAAGTTCTGCAATCGCCTCGTCAATGCGATCGAGACCTTCCAGTGCGACAGCGTGGATCTGATGCAACGCCGCCGAGTCGTTGTATATGACGAGCTGGTCTGCACTAAACTTTTCTGCTTCTTTCCATCTAGCCTGGATTATCAGGATGTCACCATTTCCAGCTAGCGCTTGCGCAGCAGAGTCGAGCGCTGGGGACTTGATCACTTCACTGTAGATCTGCACGACGCTCTCAAAATTGCATTTCGCTACGCTACAGTGCTTGCCTTCAATCTCCTTGACTAGGTGACTCGCAAGGACGTTAGGCTGTGCGAGCCGCATCGCGCTATTGCCGGTGTCTCTAATGAATTTGTCGACGTCAATTTTCGAGCCTCGTCCTTCGGTCACAACAAGGGACTCGCGCTGATCGAACGCCCCCCCGTCGATGCGTAGATGTGCGATCAAGGCCGAATCATTTCCTTCAACAACGTCGATACGGACGGCAACGTCTGGTCGGCCGAACCTCTGCTTAAGAAAATCGACGATCGCCTGGTATGTGACATCTTGCCCTGGAATCCGGATGTTCAGTTTGGAATCGGCCACGCCAGTAATCACTTCGTGTGGGATGGTTATCTTGGCCCCTATACTCATTTTTGCATCTCGGTCGTAACCTGTTTGGCCACGGATTCCGGTGTATAACCGCGTTTCTGCAGTGATGGAGGTATTTCGATCGGCGGCACAGATAGCTGGCGCGTGTACCAACCAAAAGCTACCAACCCAATAAAATACAGGGTGATAAAAAAGCAGATCCAGCTGAGCAGCCAGGCCTGCCACTTGGCAGGCCTGAGCAAGAATAGCTTCCATGCTCGCTTCAATCCCAAACGGTTTGCGTTGTCGGATCTCAAACGAATGACGATCGAGATGCGCGGGAAACGCGATCTCCGCATGTCACGGTGAATGGCTGGCATGACGCGCCTCGCTTCGATTGGATCGACGGGTGTTGCTGTGGATCTCTGTGCGAGCATCTTTACGCATCGACTATGCCAGTTTGCCGAAACCCTTGTGCAGCGGCCAGTATGGACAAATTGCCGTGCCGGGTGAGCGGAGGATGTTGTCCTGCACGCGACAATCTTGATGACTGGCTGTTGGGTTAGCAGCGACTCTCAACTATCGGCGGAAGTGGCGCGACCATCCAGCAGCCGACCGGAATTGAAGCACACTGGAAGCGCTTTCTTTATAGGCTGCGAGCGTCACGACCGATGCCCATCGTCATAGCCGGTCGTGCTAACGCAGAGGATTTTTAGCGAGGCCGTCGCATCCTTGCGCGCGTAGTCGGCGTATTTGGCAAGTTCGGCGCTGTTCCCGAGCTGGTCGAGGGTAATTGCACGGTCGCCGAAATAGCGGCTCTTGAAAAGCGTGTTATCAAGCACCTTGATGTCGAGATCGCCCAATTGACCCTTAAGTTCGCTATATGTGTAGTTTTTTTCCGGACCTATCAACTCCGGTCAGTGTTCAAAAGCTGCAGACGACCAACACTATGAAAACTATGAGATAACGGTCGGCCCATCGTCCGCGAGCAGTTTCTGCGGCACTTGGCTAAACGTGTATTTACCGGTATCCGCTTGCAGATCGAATACCCATACCACATCGAATCGATCGTCTGGCCATTTCGGAGGCACGGGACCGTTTGAAAGCGGGATGCTGGCAGCGATCGCGGGAATATCCTCGTGCTGCCAGCAGATCAAAACCGTGTCCCGGCTCGCGAGCGCCGCGTGGGCGACACCGACTTCCTGCCCTTTCGTGTACTGGCCATTGGCGTTGATCTCGATGGAAATCCGCGCGCTCAACGGCGTGATCGTTTCCATCGGACGCTCACTTTTGTCGCCCGGCGTGACCGTTGCAGCGAAAAGGACATTCGGAACCGCAAGTTCTACGCTCTGCAACGGGCCACGGGCGGGGCCGAAGAGCGAGACAAGCGCGCCAGCCCGTTGCCAGCCGCGGGGAATAAGGCTCTCCGTGTCCTCTACTCCGTTGACGTCCACACCATAGGGCTCGCCCTTGCCATCGGGCTTTTCGGCATGACGAATGATCATAATCTTCGTGGCGGTCGGCGCGGCCATGACAGCGGCCCCCTACGTTTGAGGTTTTCGTTAGCGGACAACAGCGCGCTACACACTACATGTGCATCCAGTTATATAGTGATAGCAACCGGAATGATCCAATGCAAGGTCGACCCAACACTTCATTGCGGACTCCCGAGGTCGGCGCCGCCGCGTTGGCGCTCGACGGCCCGCATGCCGTTTTAAGACATTCACCATGAACATCGATAACGCCATATCGAGAACCGGACCTAACCTGGCAAATTCTTTCCAGCGCTCCCAACCAGATAAGGTCAATACCCGTCGAATGTTAGGAATGACACATTCGACTAAAAATTACAGACAAACAGTATCTAACTGAAAGTTAAGTGTCCTAGAATTCCGTCGCAGCACAATTCTCTGCGCTTTCTAAAAAGTCCTCTCTCGTCAACGGCACACACGAAAGAGCCCGGCCAAATGTTCATGGCCTGTCTACCGGCTACAGTGCCGGAGAGCGCGGCGTTTGCGCGGCACCCCATGCGATGTTCTTTGCGACGGCTTCCGCTTGTTGCACAGCCAATCCTTTCGCGATGCTCACTCGCCACAGTGCTGCATCGAGGCTGGATCAGCTACGTGCACCGAACACACGGAGATTGCCATGCCCTTGCCTGTATACGGAATTCTCTACGGTACTGTCGTCACTGTTCGCCCGCCGCGGGTGAAAGAAACCCACTGGCTGCTCGTAGTGCAGCCGCTTGACCCAAAACATCCCGCCTATCGGGTAGCGATTCAAATCGTAGATTCCAAGATCGGTATCGAAGCTCAATGGTGCGACCTCAGCAAGGGCAGGCGGGCGGCACAAGATGTCGCCGAGGGGCTACTCGGCACTTACGCCCATGCCAATGCCCCAAGGAATTTTCTGACAGCGCAGGATTGCAGCGACGGTCAGACGGTTCCTGGCCTCGACTACGTCCGATCGGGTGTCGTGCCTCTAGAAGCTTTCAAGGCCACGAGCAACGCCGAAGACAACCCGATCGTGACAACGTTCTCACAGCGCGTTCGTCCGGGAACTGAGATCGTAATATGCGGCACTGGGTTACCCATCAACCCTCTAACATCCAGCGCACCCAACACCGGTTTCACTGGAATAGGCAACGTGCATATGAACCAGGGCACGCGCACCTGGATTTGCAATAATGGCCATCACGATGAAAACGGAGCCAATCAAGATGGCGCGCTGTTTTTGCTCAATGGCTCCAGCGTCATGGGCTTGTTTCTGAAATATGCTAACCAGTCACTGAATACAGACTCCAACGGCAATCCCCGAGATAGCGGCGTTGCGTCGATTGATAATGTGCGCGACCAGGCACGGCCCGTCGTCAGAAAATATCTCCAGGCTCGAGCCACGGAAGACGCCGCGGCAAACGTTTCGGCGGCCCAAGCAGTCACCGGCAATCCCAGGCGGGCGGCAACGGGCTTTCTTTTCCAGGATCCTGCCGGCTCCACTCTGAATGATCCGTTTATTGCCGACGACGATAGCACCGTCATTAACAACCCAGTCGCGCAAGCCTACGCACAAGGGAAAACGCGAGCGCCCGAATACATCAAGGGTAATCAACCCCTGGTAATGCGGCTTGAAGACGTACGCGGACAAACCTTCGTCGATAGCATCGGCAATAGCATCGTCTTTGATTTCATCGGGGATACCGGCGCGGCAACTGCGTCTACCTATCCGGGTGAACAGGAGGTCACCTCGCAGCTATGCGCGCTCGCCATGAATGCGCCTGAGCCGCCGGCGTTTTGCTTTCACGTTGGCGACGTGGTCTATTTCTATGGTGAGGCGAACTACTTCCCGTGCCAATTCGGCGTACCCTTCAAGAACTATCCAGCACCGATTTTTGCCATCCCTGGCAATCATGACGCTTGTGTTTACGACGACCAGCACACGCCATTGCAAGCGTTCATTGAAGTCTTTTGTGCTGACAATCCTGGCAGCACTGGAGTCCTCGGCGGCGTCTCGCGTACGACCATGACTCAGCCGGGTGTCTACTTCACCCTCGATGCGCCTTTAGTGAGCATCGTGGGCTTGTTTTCCGGGGCCGCTGAGTCCCAACGCTACATGAGTGCGCAGCAGATTCAGCACTTCTACTCAGAACTGCTGCGGCTAAAGCAACTGCGGGAACAAGGGGACAAGCGGGCGGTCATTTTGTCGGTGCACCACTTGCCGCAGTTCTATGCCAGCAGACCTGATGCAGTGAGTACCGGCCTAGATGCCGCTTGTAAGCGGGCGGACATTTGGCCGGACGCCGTCGTTGTCGGCCATGCGCACTTGTATCAGCGCTTTGTTCGTGCGGTGGGGGACCAGCAAATTCCCTATATTGTCGCCGGCAATGGCGGCTATCGCATCTCGCCCGGACAAGATGCTAAAGTCAATGGTCACCCCCAGGTCAATAACAACTTTGTCCGGGATGTTCTTGGGTTTGTCCGCGCGAACTGTGATGGCCAATCGCTTTCTTTCCGGGCGATAGACAAAAACGGGCAGAATATAGATCAACTCAGCGTTGACCTGACGGCGAAGACGGTCCGTATCGGGGCCTGAGGGACCGTTGCCGCACCCGCTATGTGGATAAATCTGTAGGCGCGGAAAACTGACTCTTCGTTTGCGCGCGCTGCCAACGGGACACGAACGACCGCAATTGGCAGGTTCGAAGGTCCTTTGTGGTGCTCCGCACGTGGCAGCAACCTGCCGCAGCCCCCGGATCGGGAATCCGGATCGGCTGAATTCGTGACAGTTCCCGCCAGACGGCCTTCCTGGGCGTGCGCGGTGACCCGTCTACCCGTGGTCAAGCCGCGGCAGGTCCGCAAGCGTCCGGCCGGGACCGGACTCCACGGCCACCGTCTCGATCCCTTCGCGACCCGCCTCATCCACGACGCGCCGGACCTGCGGACCCGCGACGCGTTGTCCATCCAGCGGAAAGACGGTCACCACGGTATCGCCTCTGGCGAGCGCGTCGACCACCTCAATCATCGGCGATTCGTGCGGCGCGACCTCAAACTGTTCGCCGCTCACGGAAACCTGCCCCCAGAGTACGTGGTTGCCCTTTGCGAATCCTGCTCAAGCCGGACCGCGGTAATAGCGTGCACTGTCATTTGCACTTCCTCACTGGCTGGAGAAATCCTGGGATGAAGGAACACCCGCTGCTTTCCAGCGACGCTGTGATTCACGCCTGGCGCGATGCCTGGCCGATGGCACCGCCGTCCCGCCTGCGCGGGCTGGCAGGCTTGGACCCCGGCGCGCGCGGCATCCGCATCTGGCGGGGCCGGTGCCGGGGCTGCCGGAATCAGCCCTGATCGTCATCCGCGGCGTAATACTGCGCGGCCGCCTCGAGCATGCGCTGCTGCTCGGCGCGCACATAGATCGACGTCGTCTGCAGCGACGCGTGGCCGAGAATCGCCTGCACCACGTCGACCGGCATGTCGCGTGCGACCGCGCGCGTGCCGAAGGTGTGGCGCCTATGTCTTCAGAGACATAGGCGGCATACCTTTGCTGTCCGGCGCTTGATGCTCTGGCATGCCCAAGGCACCGACATCGACCAGATGATGCTCGCGCTGTCGACGATCCATTCTGACGACCATCACCCAACAACAGCGGGCCATAACCGCCCCCTGTTGTTGATGCTTTTACTCAACCTTGCGCCGCCATCTAGTGGCGCTTTTACACCGCCGCTAACACCGCCTATCGCGATAGCTTCGTGCTCTTCCTTGAGTTCGCCGAAGCGCGTCTGGGCAAGTCGCCAGCCATGATGGCACTGGCGGATATGACGCCGGAACTGATCATGGCCTTCCTCGATCATCTGGAACGACAGCGGCACAATTGCGTGCGCAGTCGCAATGCGCGACTAGCGGCGCTGCGGTCGTTTCTGAAGTTCGCGGCACACCGCGATGTGGCGTCGCTACAGGTGATCGAACGCGCCCTGGGTGTTCCAGTCAAGCGCTTCGAGCGCCCGATGTTTAGCTATCTGTCGCGCGAGGAGACGCTGGCCGTGATTGGTACACCGGACGATTCCTGGTTGAGCCATCGGGATCATGTTCTGTTCCTGCTGATGTACAACACTGGAGCGCGCGTCTCGGAAATCATTGGGGTCAAGGTTGACGATGTGATCCAGGACGAAGGCTCCGCCTGCATTCATTTACGCGGTAAGGGGCGAAAGCAGCGCAGTATGCCGCTTTGGCGGTCCACTGCGAAGACGATACGTGCATGGTTGAGAGTGAATCCGGAATTCCAGGCAACATCGCCGCTGCTTCCGAATCGGAATGGTCACGCAATGACGAGAGCCAATGTTGCATTGAGGCTAACATTGGCTGCCAAAAAAGCAACCGGATCCTGCCCCAGTCTTGCAAACCGGCGTGTATCTCCTCATACCATCCGTAACGCCACTGCGATGCATTTGTTGCGGGCTGGCGTCGACATCAGCGTCATCGTGTGGCTCGGGCATGAGAGCCCCGTCACGACTCATCACTATGTCGAAGCCGATCTGAACATGAAGGAACGTGCCCTGGCGAAGCTTCACGAACCGCAGGCTACGATCCAGCGCTATCGGGCACCTGACTCGCTGATCAACTTCCTGAAGGCGCTGTGATTATGCAAAGGCCGGAGCTCGAGCTTGCCGCTACCCACCAGCTCTCCCCCGGGTTCCGACCAACTACTTTCCATAATCAACAACTTGGCATAATCGGCCGAAGCAGACTGCCGTTCTTTCTCCGTCGCGGCCATCCCGCCAT
Source organism: Paraburkholderia sp. FW306-02-B (assembly GCF_058782725.1). Classification (NCBI taxonomy): domain Bacteria; kingdom Pseudomonadati; phylum Pseudomonadota; class Betaproteobacteria; order Burkholderiales; family Burkholderiaceae; genus Paraburkholderia; species Paraburkholderia sp. FW306-02-B. The sequence continues at coordinate 1,601,108 of NZ_JBYSXZ010000002.1, read as the reverse complement.
AACCGGTGACGGGCGCGGCGAAAGCACACGTTGGATCCCGGCGGCTCGGTCGGTGGCGTTGCTGCGATGGTCCGCTAGTTGGCTTTCGCCGGCACACCTGTTCCTGCGTTTGTGGTCCATTGGTAACTGGCACCATGATGCCCGCCAGCCTTCGACTGGTCGCATCAACATCCTCGCACGCGTGCGAGAACACGCACCGTGCTCGAAATATGGATGGATAGTTCCCGATTGGCTAACTTGACGACGTTGATCGCGATCATGCTCGGGACGTCGCAATGAGCGCGACAACCAGCGCGTCGGCAAATCAGGCACGGGGCTTAAGTCTCACAGGCATTTTGTTCGGCACCATCGTGAAGGCAGAAACCTCTTCAATCTCGGCCGGGTCGATTGCCAGTTCGATCTTGAAGTGCCTCATCAACATCGATATAACCAGCCTCATCTCGACCGCTGCAAGGTAACGACCCGGACACACTCTCGGCCCCGCACCGAATGTCAGGTACGCCTTCTGTTCATGCACACCTTCCGATGGGTCTCGCGGATGCCTCCAACGGTCAGGGTCAAACGTTTCTGGATGCACGAAATTCTGCGGGTCCAGCATGCTTGGACGCGTGAGAAATAGCATGCGTGTTCTTGCCGGTATAGCAACACCTCCCAGGCACACGTCAGTCAGTGGCTCGAACGTCTGTATTGCAGCAACTGGCCGCAGTCGGAGTGCCTCACTGCATACCGCCTCGCATAGGTCGAGGTGCTTTAATGCGTCGTAGTCCGGGCAGACCCTGGACTCACCGAGTGCCGCACGCGACTGTTCGAATAGCCGGTTCTGCAGATGCGAATCCGCGGCAATGTACATAAGCCCCCAGGCAATTGCATTAGCCGTCGTATCCTCTCCTGCGACCAGAAGCGTCAGGACGTTCGCCGAGACCTGTTCGTCAGTAACCGTTGAATCGGGCTCGTTGCGCGCGGCAAGCATCGCTTCGAGCAAGTTGTGCGGTGGCGCATCAGGCGATTGGCGCATGCGCTCACGCGCCCGTTCAATCATTTTCTGAATGTAGCTGTGCACCTCAACCATTGCCCGCGCGAGTCGCCGGTCCTGGGGAAGAGTGACGTAGTGCCAGTAGGGAAAGAGGGCAGTGACACGCCTCATGAGCGCCGGCGGTATGAGGGCAAGCTGTTCCTGGATTACGCCCCGTTCCTGTTCGAGCGTATGCGGGTCCTCGCCGAAGGCGAGCGTACTCGTCACGTCAACGGTGTAGCGCTTAAGTTCTTCTGTCATTTCGAGCGTTCTATGCTCCTTTGCCGCCTCTTGCAGGCGAACGAGAAGACGCTCGGTAATGGCCGCCAGAGTCGGATAAAAGGCCTTAATGTTGGAAAAGGACAGCGCGCGCATGACGAGCCGACGCTGCGGTTCCCAAGCCGTGCCTTCGGCAGAGAATAGTCCGTTTCCGCCAAGCTCCGCCATAACGGATTCCATTGGCGCAAAACGTCGATACAGATGCGGACGCTCGCGCATGACAGTCTGGAACAGTTCCGCCTGCGTCCACACTGTGACCGGAATCGTGCCGAGTTGAACCCTGAATGGCGAACCAAATCGCTTCGCCCATTGCTCCAAAGTCAGGTGAAGTCTCGCCGGTGCCATCTGGAACAGATTTCCCAAGAGGGGCAAACCTTGCGGGCACGGTAGATCTGCGACAGTGCGCAAAATCTCGTTGGCGTCGAGTTGAAGGTCCGCCATACTCTCCTCCGCTTCGCATGCCGCAATGCGAGGACAATGGTCGTGAAGAACGCTCTTGTAGAGGATAGGTCATGGCTTGCAAATCGAAGTCGTTAGTCGCAAATGCAACCGCTGAAATATTCGTCGTTGGCCGCGTGGCACTAAGTTTGGGCGCGTAATTCTGGTAAATGCTTGCATAGATGCCGCTGCCGACATTGGTCCTCCACTTGACTCAGATGGACTGCCATTCCCCTGCGCGAGCGACCGCTCCGGCCGACTGAACGCGACGAAGGTCGCCCGCGCGCGATTGTCTCCCGTCTGGGACGGAGCGGACATTCGAACGTCCGAGCGAACGAGCCAATGACCGCTCCTGGCCGAACCTTGCCGATCGTCAGGCGATGAAACAGGGCAAGTGACAGGTAACTCCCTACGCACGTTCTGCCAAATACCCGCGTCACGCAATCACACCGCGGCTCAAGGCCTCAGGCACCATCTTCGCGCTCCTGGAGCAGCCTCCATTGCACCTTTCCGCTGCCCGTGCGCGGCAACGCGGAGATGAATTCGACGATCGTTGGCACCTTGTACGACGCCATGTGATCGTGAGCCCATGCAATGATTTGCTGTGCCGACACGTCGGCGCCGACGCGTAAGACCACGAAGGCCTTCACTGTCTCCCCCCTACGCGCGTCGTGTGCTGCGACGACACACGCTTCCTGAATCGCAGGGTGTTCAAAGAGTAGAGTCTCGACTTCGGCGGGCCGTACCTTGTATCCAGAAGCGTTGATCATCCGCTTTAACCGGTCGACGAAGAAGAAATAGCCGTCTTCATCGATATAGCCGAGGTCGCCCGTGCGCAGATAACGCTTCCCGGAAACTTCGACGAAGGCATCGCGCGTGGCCTCAGGACGTCCCCAATAGCCCGTGAACACTTGCGGGCCGCTGACCAGAATTTCACCCGTTGAACGCGTATCGAGGACCTCGAACGTTGTGGGATCGACCACAATCGATTCCGTGTCCTGAATCGGAATACCCAAACACTGCTGCTTGCAGCGCTGTGGAGGGTTGAGATGGGTCGCACCAATGGTCTCGGACAACCCATAGCCCTCCACATAGGGAACGGCCAAACGGGCTGCCATGCGCTGCGCCAGTGCCTTAGGCATTGCAGCGCCACCGCCACCCACGATCTCGATGGAACTTAGGTCGAAACGGTCGAGATCGGACACGCTCATGAAGTCAATCATCATCGTCGAAATGGCGCTCCAATAGCTTATGCGGTAGCGCTCAATCAGTTGCGCGGCACAGTGACTGTCCCAACGTGTCATCACGACCATGGTCGCCCCGACGAAGATGGCCACATTCATGGTGTGTTGCATCCCGGTGACATGAAACATCGGCATGGAGCATAAGATGACTGAGTCCGACGACAAATGACACCATTGCACAGACGCGGCGACCACATGATTTGCGCTTCGATGCTTATGCATGCATCCTTTCGGGACGCCGGTGGTACCCGAGGTGTAGGGAATTACCGCGAGGTCCTCGGGCGATGCGACATACGCCGATGGCTGCTGAGCGGCCGCGATTGCAGCATGCCAGCGCACGGCTTTCGGTGGGACAGTTGCCGAGAATTCGGGGCGTGCGTCAAGTTCGGGGGCGACCTGGGTCAGCATAGCGGGGAGCGGCAGGTCGGTCGCATCGTCGATGTAGTCCGCGTAGCGCGCCACGATCATATGGTCGAGCGCCTCCCCGAGAAGTGAGCGAGTATTCTCGAAGAGTTCCTCGCCCAGCAGAGCGACTTTCGCACCGCAGTCTTCGATAATCTGTCGAAGTTCGGCAGCCGTATCCATCGGATTTACCGGCACCACGACAGCATTGGCTCTCAAGATTGCGACGTACCCGATCACATATTGCGGGCTGTTCTGCATGTACAGCGCAACGCGATCGCCACACGCGACGCCGCATTGATGCTGAAGGAAGCCGGCCAGCGCATCCACTTCTTTCCGCAATTGCGCATAACTCATCGCGCGACCGTAGAAGTGAATCGCCGTCTTCCCCGGTTCATGCCGTCTTTTCGGCATCTGTGCCATCGTCAGGTGCGCCCAACCATGGCGCCGCCTTTCCTGCGCTTCGATGTCAGCATTTCATTCCAACCCGGCGGTGTACAAGGGACATCATGTCGGCTACTGTCTTTGCGAGCGCATCTCTGCGGAAAGACACATCGTGGCCGGCGATGCTGCCATAACGCGCCCGGGCTTCAGTAGCTGTTTCACCCCACTGGACTCGTTGCCTTGAAGTCGGGCAACCGCAGAGCAGACCGTGGCGAAAGACCGCAAATGGCCGAACTCGATCCGATGCGCGACGTGCTCGATCGATTGCCGGAGGCCGCTAAACCTTCTTGGGTGATTGGCAGAGACCGCTAGGTCGTCCGATCCTGCGACGTTCACGAAAACAGCGGCAAGGATTCGACGGCGGATTGGCGTCGACGTCGCGAAGGCGTGGTTCGACCGGTCCGCGCAGCAGCTTTCTCGTTGGTCGATCCGAGCCGGCGGTTCAGATCCGACAGCGCTCCGCAGACCGAAATGCGGGCTGGCACCTCGGTCAATACCAGTTCAAGCCGGTCCAGCAGTTCCGGCAGACTCACTTCACTCGCCCTCTTCCGTGCGAACTTCCGCTTCTGCATAAGGCCGCTCCCGTGTATCTGTCGACCACACGCGCTGGCGTCGACGTCACGCCAAATCGTCAGGATCCAGCGACATCTGTTTCCTCGTGTTTGCGTAAGCAGCACCGTCGGAGGAATCGCCCTTTGGCAACGGTGGCTCCAGCACATCGGGATGGAAAACCACATCCACACCGATCCGGACAAATCCATCATTCTCCCGCTTCGGGCCCTCGGCGCTTTTCGGAATAGCGATGCTGCCCACGACCTCCTCCGCCACCCTGTTCACGCTGCGTCAGCCAGCATCGAGTGACGACAGTCCGCCGCGGCGCACCGACACGCGTACTGCGCCCGAACGTCTTCATCCAGAGGATCGTCTGTCGCCAACAAATATTCAATAAACAGTTGTTCACCGGCCTCGATAGGCCAGAGTGTGTGGATGAAGATGCGACCAGCGTCTTCGATCGTCTCGCAGTTCGGTGCGCAGGCGTGATTCAGCCAGCGTGCACTGTTGCCACCGCGGCTCCCGTCAATCACGGACCCATCCGACAGCCCAAAAAGAAACGTATGGCCTTCGACGCCTTCGCGCTGGTGACGGCGCACCGCATTGCACCACAACGTGATTTCACCTTTGTACTGCAGCACGCGCTCGCCCGCCGCGAGCGGTTTCGTTGCGAACACGCCCTTGCCGTGAACTGGCGATCGCCGGACGATCACACGCCTCATGGTGTTCCCGCGACTGTTATGCACGTCAGTACAGAGGAGGCATAAAGCCGCATCCACACTGACGTGGATGCGTTATCCGCGTCAAGGTTGTGGCGACCGTACTGCATCGCAACTGGAAGTTCGTTTTGGCGCAATCAGCTGGAGGTTCGGAACCCAGTCGACTGAAGGCAGCGCCGGACTAGAAAAGCTGGGCGCCGAGCTCCCGCAGACTGTTCCACTTGACGGAGCTGACAAAGGTCCTGCCCGTCGTATCGAGAGACTCGATCATCGCGCGCTGTCCGCGCGCTTCGGCGATCACGCGCACGATGCGCGTGCGGTAGCGCAACAGCGCACCGATCGGTGGACACAGAGGATCCCGCCTGATCCGCGATCGTTTCTTTTCCATACGGGTATCTATATAGAAGTGCAGCGAATCGCAGGGGCCGCGGCACGTCGCGGCATCTCGCCACCGATGCTACCAGGCCGACTTGCCCAGGTCCAGGCTCGATGCACAATCACGTCCACTCCCTGTCGCCGGCCGACGGTAGGGGCGATGTGGCCGGCTGAGTACGGCCGGCAGGAACCCGGCCGACGGCTTGTGAACGGTCTCAGCCGCCGTTCACCGCATCCTTGAATGCCTTGCCCGCCGTGAACTTGACGGTCCTCGCCGCAGGGATCTGGATCTCGGCGCCGGTGGCCGGGTTGCGGCCGACCCGCGCGGCGCGCGCACCGGTGGAAAACGAGCCGAAGCCGATCAGTTGCACCGTCTTTCCCTTCGTCACCTCGCCAGTGATTGCCGCGATCACCGCGTCAACCGTCTCACCCGTCGCGGCCTTGCTTTCTCCGGTCGCCGCAGCGACTGCATCCACCAGTTCCTGTTTGTTCATTGATTGTTTCCTCGTTGAGTGAATGATGATGCCGACACCCTACCCGATCGGCGCGCCTCCGCGCAATCGGCACGCGACTGCAGGGGTTTCACGCCCCCGGTCCGCCTCCCGATGGCGGCCCGTCGCCGCCTGTCGCACCGGGCGCGCGCCTGTTGAAGGCGCCTGAGGACATTGGCACATGCAAGGTCAGGGACGCCGACCGCGAAAGGTCAACGGCCTGGGCTCTGCGCCGGAAGCCCGGCGTTCCCCGGGGATCGGCCGGCCGCGACCCTCGACCACGCCTCGGTCTGCCCCACGCCTTCTGTTGCTTGCGCCCGCGTCCCCCGCGGCTCCGGTTACTGCCGTCAATCCGGCCGCGCATCTGCCTGAAATGAGGGCCCGTGTCCGCAAACGAAGGGTCGGATAGCTCTGACTATCCGGGCCTTCATTTACACCATTTTTTGCGCTTCTCGATTCCTTATGCTCCGCAAGTCCTCGTCCTGGAACGGGTGGGGGCGGTGCCCGCCCGTGGCGCGGCGCGGCTGAAAAAACCCGCCGCGTGCCGGTGCAGTGACTATGATGTAGATGTGGTCCGTGCTAGCGACACGCGACCGCAAAACGGGGCAAGGCGGGGCTGGCGGGAGACTGGCCGCCCGTCCTTGCTCCGCCAGAACCGGGTCCGCTAAGGTGCGGGCCATTTTTTTGCGCCCTTCCAACCCTGATAACTCCACGCATCAGGATCGCGTTTAATGGCGAAAAGGCGAGATCCGCAGCTACTCGTCACGGTGCCTCCCCGTGCCCGAGGTCCAATTGCAATGGTGATAGTCGTAGTATCACCATTGCGTTTAATAGGCTGATCGGCGAGGTAACTAGTCGGCTCGTGCTTCAAAACTTTTTGGCAACGCGCCGAGAGACGGATGAACCTGCCTCGGTGCGGACAATAGCGGAGTGGCACTCTATAGCGTTCAGGTCAGAGTCCAGCCTACCTGCAGGCGTCTGACACCCTCGACTGGGTTTGGAGGCCGCTCAATCGGAATAACTCTGTGCATAGCGACACGTTTGCGCCTGACGCGGCCGACTCCTCAACCGCAAGAATTTGCGAACGCAGCGCTTTTTGAGCGATCGTCTTCTATAGTGTCCTCGTAAATCCCGTAGCCACGACTTCAGCGAGGTCACAGCTTCATTGTGCGTTACGTCTGCTCTGCTCACGATGCCCACATCGATCCCGCCAGCGGAAAACAAACGTCCAGACCGCTTCAGAATTGGGATTCAAGCGCGATCGCGCGTGCAAAACGTGCTGATTGACCGCAAGAAACGAAGGCAAAATGAAATCATCGTGAACTAGCCTGTCCAGCTTGCCAAGTGCAGACTTAAATATAGGATTCCGAATTTAATTTGGTATTGGAATCGAGCTTTTTCGCGCTGCCCCCTCCCTAGAACCAAAATTCTTGCTGTCTACCGCCTAGGCCCATCTGCAGCAGATCTTCGGGCGCAATTTCACACTGTGAAATATGAGCTGCGTTCTTTTTTGTGCGAAATGTGGTCCGTGTCGAAACTGCAGGCTTATTTGTGCGCCTACACCTATCGACCCCATAGAGAGTAGTGCCTTCAAACATATCGTCAAATTCCGATATATGATTCGTCTTGTAGCGATGCAGATGCGTGAACCGACCGGCGCCACATCTGTTTGTTGTTCATGATTTGAAACCACCCAGATGACGCTCGACATCGACGCGATCCACAAAGCGCTTGCCAACCCCGTGCGCCGGGAGATTCTCAGTTGGCTGCGGGAGCCGTACGCGCATTTCGCCGACCAGGAACTGCCGCTCGATCACGGCGTGTGCGCCGGCAAGATCGACGCGCACTGCGGCCTGTCGCAGTCGACCGTGTCGGCGCACCTCGCCGCTTTACAGCGCGCGGGCCTCGTCACGTCGAAGCGAGTCGGTCAATGGGTGTTTTTCAAACGCAATGAGGCCGTCATTCAGGCGTTTCTCGAGCATATGAACGCCGATCTCTAAGCGCCCATCCGCGTCGCCGAGCTTCTTTCATCATGTTGTTTTTTAAGGCCCGGGCCATGCGCCCGCCAGCAAAGGTGAACTCATATGCCGACTCTTTTTGACCCGCTCCAGATTGGCGACATCACGTTGTCGAACCGCATCATCATGGCGCCGCTCACGCGTCAACGCGCCGGCGAAGTCCGCGTACCGAACGAATTGATGGCGAAGTACTACGCCGAGCGTGCAACGGCCGGGCTGATCATCAGCGAAGCCACCTCGGTGACGCCGCAAGGCGTGGGTTACGCCGAAACGCCGGGCATCTGGTCGCAGGAACAGGTCGAAGGCTGGAAAATCGTCACGAGCGCCGTGCACGCCGCCGGCGGCAAGATTTTCCTGCAACTGTGGCACGTCGGCCGTATTTCGGACCCGTTGTTCCTGAACGGCGAGCTGCCGGTCGCGCCGAGCGCGATCCCCGCCCAGGGCCACGTGAGCCTCGTGCGTCCGGAGCGCGCCTATGTGACGCCGCGCGCGCTGGAACTCGATGAAATCGCCGGCGTGGTCGACGCGTTCCGCAAGGGCGCCGAGAACGCGAAACAAGCCGGTTTCGACGGCGTCGAAATCCACGGCGCGAACGGTTATCTGCTCGACCAGTTCCTGCAGGACAGCACCAACAAGCGCACCGACGCCTACGGCGGCCCGATCGAAAACCGCGCCCGCCTGCTGCTCGAAATCACCGACGCATGTATCGACGTATGGGGCGCCAACCGTGTCGGCGTGCACCTCGCACCGCGCCGCGACGTGCATACGATGGGCGATTCCGATCCGGCCGGCACCTTTGGCTACGTGGCTCGCGAACTCGGCAAGCGCAAGATCGCGTTCATCGCCGCACGCGAAGCGCTCGGCGAAGACCGCCTCGGCCCGCAACTGAAGAAGGTGTTCGGCGGCCCGTACATCGCCAACGAAAAGTTCACCAGGGAAACCGCGCAGCAAGTGCTCGACGCGGGTGAAGCAGACGCGGTGGCGTGGGGTCAACTGTTCATCGCGAATCCGGATCTGGTGCGCCGCTTCGCAACGAATGCACCGTTGAACAAGCCGAATCCGGCAACGTACTATGCGCGCGGCGAAACCGGCTACGTCGATTATCCGGCGCTGGAAACGGTGGAGTAAAAGCGGTGGAGTAACAGCGGTGAAGTAAGTTGCGGAGTCAGCAGAGGCATAGGCCGCTGCATTAACGCGGCTGGTTAGTGGAAGTACGCTGCAAAGACGCGCGGCGGGTGCGACCGGAGTGACATCCGGTGGCGCCCGCCGCGTTTTTTATGCGCTACCCGATGCAAACTCCGCGCGCACCGCCAGCTTCAAGCAAGATCGCGCCGCATGAACACACGTTTCGATTCGTCGAGTCCGCGGGCGACATGCGCGTCGCGCCGCTCGATCAACGCCGCGTCGAGTTCAGCTTCTTCGATATCGCGAAAGCCGAGCCGCCGATAGTACGGCGCGTTCCACGGCACCTCGCGAAACGTCGACAACGTGAGTTGCGTCAGCTGTTGCGCACGCGCGAGTTGCGCGACCTGCTCGATCAGCGCCGCACCGATGCGCTGCCCGGCATACGCCGTGAGTACATCGAGTTCCTGGACGTAGAGCCGCGTGGCCTGCGGCTCGAACATCACGAACCCGACGCATGTCTCGTCGGCTGCCACGGCGACGACGATCTGCTGCGCGGCGATCTTGCGGTTGACGAGGTCCACCTGCATCGGCCGCGCATCGGCGATACCGGCCATGCCGACGCTGACGAAGCGCTGGCCGGCGTCGAATTCGATCGTACGGACAGCGTATGCATCGTGCGGCGCGGCAAACCGGAAGGTGACGCTGGAAGCCTGTTGCATGGGCGTTTCGTGCGAACTTCTCTGAAGGACACGCGTCGATATTGACATCATCGCGGTGAAATAAACAAGTGCCCGCGCCGCCACGGGACTACACTCCTGAACACCTGAATTCCCCTTCGACTCAAGATGGATCTGATGCATCTGCTGCAGGTCGCCCTGCACTTCGACCAGCACCTCAGCGGCTTGATCGTGCAATACGGCGCCGCCGTCTACGCGATGCTGTTTCTCGTGGTGTTCGTCGAGATCGGCTTCCTGCCGCTATTCTTTTTGCCGGGCGACCCGCTGATTTTCATCTGCGGCGGCCTTGCCGCGACCGGCGCACTGAATGTCTGGATCGTGACCCCGGTGCTGTTCGCCGCGACCGTGGCCGGCAGCATCGTCGATTATGCGTTCGGCCGCGCGATCGGTGAGAAAGTCTATACCGCCGACTATCGCTGGGTCGACAAGAACGCGCTGCGTAAAGCGCACGCATTCTACGAAGCACGCGGCGGCCTGACCTTCCTCCTGTCGCCGTTCATTGCAGTGGTGCGCACCTTCGCGCCGTTCGTCGCCGGCGTCTCGCGCATGACGTTCGCACGTTTCGTGTCGTTCGTCACGGCCGGCGCGGCGCTATGGATCGTGTCGCTGGTGGCGGCAGGTTATCTTTTCGGCAACGTGCCGCTGGTGCGCGATCATATGAGTTCGATCGTGCTGCTGGGCGTGGGGCTCGGTGTCGGATCGTTGCTGGTGAGCGCACTGTGGCGTTTCGTCAACCGGCGGCTGCGCGCCGACTCAAAATCACGGAGATATCCATGACGCTTTCCGCTTTGCTCGTCTTTGCGCTGGCGCTGATCATCGCCGCCGGCACGCCCGGTCCCAGCATCGCCGCGCTGGTCGCGCGCGTGCTGACCAACGGCTTTCGCGACGTGTTGCCGTTTCTGGCCGCGATGTGGCTAGGCGAAGCACTGTGGCTGACCTGCGCGGTGGCCGGCCTCGCGGTGATCGCGCGCAGCTTCGGCACGGTGTTCATCGTGCTGAAATTCATCGGCGTCGGCTATCTGCTGTTCCTTGCGTGGAAGATGTGGCGCGCGCCGACCGACGTGAAAGGCAGCGAATTGCCGAGCGGTCAGTCGCCGTGGCGCATGTTCGTCGCCGGCATGTTCGTGACGCTCGGCAATCCGAAGATCATGATGTTCTATCTCGCCTTGCTGCCGACCATCATCGATCTGTCGCGCATCGGCACCGTCGCGTGGTTCGAACTCACGCTCACCATGTTGATCGTGCTGATGGCGGTCGATTTCGGTTGGGCGCTGCTCGCCACGCGTGCGCGCAAACTGCTGACCACGCGCGGCGCGGTCCGGCTCACCAACCGCGCCAGCGCCACGGTCATGGCGGGCGTGGCCGCCGCCATTGCGACGCGCTGACGCTCAATCGGGCGGCGCTGGCGGTGTAGCGGTTTGCGATACCGCCGCACGCAACGACGCCAGCAACGCCTGCCACCATTCGCCGTGCCGCAGCAGAAATACACGATCGGGGAAATGGTGGCGCGCCACGTGGTCTTGCGGCACCGTATCCCAACCGCGATGCTCGACTGTCACGCGCGTTTCGTCGCCGATTGCTTCGAAACGCACCTCGACATGCGTGTGCTGCGCGTCGGTAAAGCTGGCCTGACGCCAGCCGAACGCCAGACGCTGGCCCGGCTCCCAAACCGTGACGCGGCCGATCTCGAACACGCTGCCATCCGGCTGCGTTTCGACCAGGCGGCCATGCTCGCCGGATTCCAAAGGCAGTTCAAACGACAGCACGCCCGCGCCTTGCGGCGTGAACTGAAACAGCCCGTTCGGCCGCCACCACGCGCCGATCTCGCGCGTGAACACGTCGAACGCGCGCGGCGGCGACGCCGCCACGCGTAACGAGACCTGCACGCGCGCACTCATGCTTGCCGCTCCACATGCGCCTTGAGCGACAGCAATTGCGCGGACCACATCGCTTCGGTCTGTTCGAGCCATGCCTTCAGTTCGCTCATCGGCGCCGAGCGCAACACATAGAGGCGCACGCGCGCGTCGACGCCGTCATGCGATTCTTCGATCAACTCACTCGAACGCAGGACCCGCAAATGCCGGCTCATTGCTTGCGGGCTCAGGCCGGTGGCATGTGCGAGTTCACCGGCGCGCATTGGCTGCTGGCTGAGCAGATCGACCACCTGACGCCGGTTCGGATCGGCTAGCGCAGCCAGGGTGCGATCGAGCGATACGCTAACAGGCAGTCCCATGCGCTCACATCCATCCTTCGATCTTCAGGCCGCTCACCTGCTCGGCTTCCTCGCGCGACACCTTGCGCACGGTTTGGCCGAAGCTCCAGACGTGCCCTTCCGGGTCGCGCGCCGCGTACACACGGTCGCCGTAGAACTGATCCGCCGGCTCGCGCGTGATGACGGCGCCCGCGGCGCGCGCCCGTGCGCAATGCTCGTCGATGCCTTCGTGCAGTTGAACATGCACCGACTGCGTGTTCTTGCCGCCGATCGAGGCCGGACTCGCCGCGTCTTCCGACCACTCACGGCAGATCATCACGTAGCTGTCGCCGAAACGCATTTCCGAGTGACCCAACTGGCCGTCGCTATCCGTGACGACCAGCTGACGCTCGAAACCGAAGGCTTTTTCGAGCCAGTCGAGCGCGGCAAACGGGTCTTTGTAGTACACCGACGACCCCAGCGAAGGACGGTGAAGCGGATCGCTCATGACAGGCTCCTTTTATAAACCTCTCGGTTGATATTTAACATAATAGTTAAACAAATGAGCAAAGCAAGGAGGATGGCATCGCCAACTGTTCCTTCACAATAAAGATGAAAACAGAAGCAGCAAAGTTGCAAACATCTAGGACGTGGTAAACAAAAAACATCAAAATACGAAAGCAGATAGTAAGTTTTATCTCGAACGATGCCCGAACGCAGTTTGCCGCGATAACCCAGAGGATTGTTAGTGGAACGGGAACGGCGCAATGCGTTGGTCGCAGGCACGGCGAACGGGCCGTTCCCGTTCCGCTAACAATCCTCTGGGTTATCGCGGCCATCCGTCAGGCCCGTCAGGGTGCGAAAAACTGAGCGCATTCAGCCCGGCCTGTCAGGCGTCGAGCGGCCGAGAGTGCCCCTTCTCGGTCGATGCCTGACGTTGTGCGAACGCCCTCTAACCGGCGGGAACTGCCGTCGGCTCGACAACGCATTCGTGCTGGCGAGGCAGTGCGTGTCCAGTCACGTAGAGTGAGTTCAGTGGTGATCCCAGCGGCTGCGGTAGGCAAACTCTGACAAGGGTTTCAATGTCCGCGCACAACGAGACTATCGCCTTGCCGCTGTAACTCCACTTCATCTCCACATTTCCATCCCATTTTGCGAATCACCTCCTCCGGTAGCGAAAGCTGGGGGCTTCCGCCGAAGTCACCCGCAGTCAGCGTCGCGATATAGCCTATCGCGTGAAGCTCACATGCCGGCCAATGCTTCAAAAGCAACGCTACCAAATCGTCATCGGACTCCGGAAGCAGTAACCAACTGGCGCATACGCTTTCCGAATACTCGGACCACGCCCAGACCACTTGCTCATCCGTCGCGACACGCCCTGCTGCCCTCAAGCAGGCCTTCATGCGCTTGATTGCATCGGGAAACTCCGCAGCCAGACTCCGCATTTCCATCAATGACCGTCCCATCTGCGCCTCCACTCTCGCAGTCGCAATTGCAACATCGTCGCATATAACGGAATGCCGCAGCGTCACAAGCTCAGCACCGTTCTATTGCTCGCGCCCGATCACTGCTGCCCTGTCGCCCTGCCTTGCGTGCCTTTCCTCGACTGCCGCGCCGATACCGCCTGCCGCGTCGGCCGCGGAACGTGATGCGTTGCGTCGCGGCGGGCGTGTTTCAACAACAACGCGACCACGAACCGGATTGCGTGCCGTGCCTGCGATCATCGCAGTGCGCCGCTTCCGCTTCGCTAAAAATCCTCTGCATTATCGAGCACAATCTTATTCATCGTTCGCAAAACGGCTATTTCAGCTTTGATCATCAGTTGGTGGCAGGCGCTCTCACCGCTCCTTTGCTTTCAAGGAACTGGCGAAAATATATCAACCGCCTGGAAGATACCCTTTCTGATGATGCATGGGCGTTTGCGGCTCGGATGGTGTCACCGGATGATGTGAGCGATAAAGACATGTTGGTGTCCCGATGTCCTCCAGATGGCCCTTAAATTTGTCGCTGATGTAGACGAGTGGTCGGAGTACGATTCCCAATTCTTTTTGGGAATTTTCACGACAGGTTGCGCGAAGAGTCCGCGAGAACGATTGTGCAGCGATTGAGGATGCGCTTCGTTGGCAAAGACCGAGTTTGCAAAGAGAATTCTGCTTTTGTGGCGAGCTCAGACGCTTGGGGGGGCGAATCGGTCTGTCGTCTCTGGCGTCATCAAGTTCAGCGTGATCAGCCGATCGCGGTTCCACTGAAACGAGCCACGCCGCCCATGTTCGACACCGTATCGATAGTCGAGCTGCACGGCAGTCGACGGGAGTCGGCCCGCTAGGTTTCGAGTGCTGTAAAGCCAGAGTTCGGATCGGTACCCAAAATGGCCGGGCGAAGTGAACACGGGATAGGCCCGGCTCGCGGCACTCCTGCATGCGCCGCCTCCAGGCCCTCGACGAATCGGGGCGGCCAAAGTAGCGTGCACCGCCGGAGCGGACTCGACGACTTCCAGTACGGAGAGGTATAGATTGTCAACTAGAACCACCGCGATCACACGCCGCTGTTACTGTCACTTTTCTCCGAAGATTTCCAGTAACTGTGTGCGCAGAACATTCGTCACCCGATCGATATCTTTCGGAGTGAATCGGTCCATGTAGGCAACGGTCAACAATGTAAGCGGGTGGATTCCAAGCACTCCCGCTAACTTCTCGCCTTCATGCGCCATGCTATCGTTGCTCGTACTTGGCCTCCTTCTCGTCGAGAAGGGATCGTCGGGGCGCGATGACTGTTCCTTGTGACTGCGGAAATCATAGACCGAAGATTATGGAAACTGTCGCGTTTATCTCGACTGAGAACGGGGACGACTTGATTGTGTCCTTTGCGGTCATCGACCCAGCGGATCCGACTGAGATCGAAAGTCTCACCCTTCTGCGCACGCCGAAATACGAACACCTGCTGGCAGATTGGGAGCGAGGAGTGAGCGTTTCGTTTGAACGGTACGTGGAAGACGATGAGGAATTGCTGGAAGAACTCCACCTTGATAGAAAATCAGCCGTAGTTCGCCTGACAACCAGTCTGCGGAACTATGAGCTGGATCTTCGAAAGGTCGACGAGAGAGAGGTGAAGGCTATGCGAAAGGTGCTCGCCCGGATGAACTATGACCGCCGGATTAGGCTATTGGGCATCTAACGAGTTCTTCGATCAGACGACCGCAAGCCGGAAGTTTCGCCGTCCTTTCGCGCGGTCAATGACAGCGAGCGTCCAACATAGCTCATAGAGTTCCGTGGCGCGTCGTCACGCGGTCGCCAAGGACGCGAAACAAAGATCTATCTCCCTGTACAGGCAAGCGAGTACTCAATATCGCTCTCGCCACAGTCTTCTATCGCGTGTCGCCCGAGCGGCGCGCGCACCCCGGCGTCGATCGCCGGATGCGCGCAGGCGAACATAACTTCTCAGGCGGTCGTCGGGAATCTCAGCCGCGTGTCGAGCTGATGCCCGTCTGCTTTCCCGATTCCGGGCTTCTGCTTCGGTCCGAAGCGAAGGCTTCGGGTCGGCGGGGACCATTCGAGTTTCTCGGACGGCCGTTTACGGGGCGGAGCCGACGTCTGAACGTCCGAGCGACGCCACGGGCGATTGGCGCTTCATGGCCGAACCTTGCCGATCGTCTAGCGATCGAACGGTGTTTGCCGGGAGCGGCAGCACGCGGACACATTGCCTCCGTTCGGACCAACGTCACTACCCGTCCGCTTAAGCAGCGAACCGGCCTGAATCTTTTGACGCCCCTCTCCTGGTGCTGGGCCGACAAGTGCCCTGGTACGGCACGGTCTGTCAAGATGCGCACCGCCCCATCGAAGCGTTTGTGGTGAAAACACACACCGCATTTTTTGCCCTGAATACTCCGCAAACGATTACTTATACTCTGTGCACCTCTTTCTCCGAGGCGCATCGTATGCGGCAGGAATGGCTTGAATATCTCCAGCGACCTGGCTGGAACACTCCGATGATTTTGGCGCTTGCGTCAGGGGCAGTCGGCTCTATCATAACGCTCGCGTGGATCTCAGCAAGGGATGCCAGGGAGCGCAGGCGTCAGCGACGCGACACTGCATTGGAACTTGCGTTATCGCTGGAAAGCTACGCTCGAACCTGTCGGACAATGATGCATAAGGCCGCCTGGGCGGCATCGGAGCCGGTCGGCCCTATGAGCCGCGAAACCAGCAAGGGCGTGTCCATCCCCGTCTTTGCCTATCCGGACAAGCTTCAGTGGCACGTCCTGAGCCGCAAAGTTATCTCCGAGCTGCGCGAGTACCCGGCAACGGTGTACGCGGCTCGGGAGTATGTGGAAGCGTTCCGCGAATTCGGTGAGCCGATCGACCTTTGTGGCCAGGTTGAATACGAATGTGCAAAGGCTGCGATGGCAGCGTTAGCACTTGCTCGGACCACGCGTCGGCGGCACGGCGCCGCGACGTGGAAGCCGGGCGCCAAAGATTCAGCGATGGAGCGCGAACTGTCCGACTTCATCGCGAACGCTGAAGAAAAGCGCAAGGCGTCGCTCGAGCGTCGAACGGGGTCCACAGTTGGTCGGCGGGCTGACGTACAACCGTTCAATCAGGCGCTAAGCGCCTGAAACCTGGACCAGACAAGCGGATATCCCGAAAGCCTTTCAGGTTCTGGCCGGCCTCGCAATGGGGTGCCGTCAATAAACGGACGAAAACGTACGATAGCCGCAGCGCACAAGGCATTCGACAATGTGTCCTTTTCAGCCCAGTATGGCGCCCGACACGCAGTTGCGGCCGATCGCCTTGGCCTGATAGAGCGCCTCATCGGCGGCCTTCACCACCGAGGCAACACTGTCCGCCATCAGCCCTTGCCAGCTCGCCGCGCCGATGCTGACGGTAACCGCGCCTTGCTCGCTTGCTGCATGTTCGATATTCAGCGAGGCAATCGCGCGGCGGATGGTTTCGGCCATCGCCAATGCGCCCACGCTGTCGATACCCGGCAGCACCACGACAAATTCCTCACCGCCATAGCGCGCGGCGAGGTCGCCCGACCGGTGAAGCTGTTCGGCGATACATTGCCCCACTTTCGCTAGTACCTCATCGCCGGCCTGATGACCATAAAAATCGTTATAAGCCTTGAAGCGGTCAAGATCGACGAACAGCAGGGAAAGTGGGTGCAGCGTGCGCAGCGCACGACGCCACTCACGATCGAGCCGCTCGTCCAGGGTCCGGCGATTGGGAAGCCCCGTGAGGCTATCGGTACTTGCAAGTGCCTTCAGCGCCGATTCGGCCCGTGTTTTTTTGCCTAGGGAAGAAGCGAGCAATGCCGCCAGTCCGACAAAGACAATGCCGAACACGAGCATGACGACAGCAACCTTGACGGCGCGCGCGCGCCACTTCGCATAGATGTCTGTCTCGGCCGGGGCCACTTCCATAATCAATGGAAGTCCGGGCAGATGTTTGAATTGATAGAGGCGGCGGACGCCATCGATCGAGGCCGTGTCCGCAAACGAGCCTTCCGGCTGGGCCATCATTTTCGTGAATGGCCCTGTTCCTCTGAGGTCGCGACCGATCAGTTTGGGATTGTAAGGGCCACGCATGACGAGGAAACCGTCGGTGTGAATGAGCGCCATCGTGCCGTGCGGTCCAAGCTCCAGGCCCGACAGCAGCTGGTGAAAGTATTCGGTGCTGACCGCGCCGATCACGATGCCAAGGAACGATCCATCCGTATCCGTGATGCGTCGGCTGAGCGTGATTACTATGTCGCCATTCAGCATTCGCGATGCGTGCGGAGGACTGACGTAGAGGCCCCAGGCCGGATGATCGCGTTGCACCTTGAAATAATCCTGTTCGGCCACACTGGCTTTCGACGGGCGGTCCGTGCGCGAGTCCATCACGATATTGCCGGCCGCGTCGGTCACAAAGATGGCCCCCAGGTACGGCGCACTCGCCGAACGATCAAAGAGCACCTCCCGCCTGAGCGGCGCTGGCGCGGCCATCACGTCCGGCCGCTGCACGCCATCGACCACCGCCTGCAGCGACAGGTCATATAACTCGACATTGCGGGCGATGTCCCGCTCGATCACCAGGAGCGTGTTGCGCGACGAATCGGATGCATGTTCCATCGCATCCTGGCGACCGCCAAACAAAATGGCGGCGCAAACGGTCAGCATGGCGATGGCCACGACGATGCCGCTGCCGATCACGATGCGCGGCGAGCTGACCAGGGCAGACAGACGATGTTCAGCATCACCTGCGGACAGCGGGTCCTCTCCGGCAGCTCTTCCCGCCCCGGGGACTGAGCCGAGGACAGCGGCATGAAGCCGTGCCGGAATGCCGGTCAGCAGCTTCAACACCCGCCCCGCACTTTCCGTCATGGTCGGCCCTTCTTCCGCGATCAGTGAATCGATTCGACTGGCGTGCGCCCCAGCGAACAGCCAGCGTAATGCGCCTGAATTGTAATACCATTTGTTCGCCACCAACGTCTGTGGCACGACAGCAGGAGATTAGCAGCCGATACTGCTGAATAACGTGCCCATTCCGACACAATTCGACACCCCACTGCCGGCCGGATGGTGCGCTGCGGCTATCGTCCGTAATGTGATGGTCACCCCCGCCCCGCGAGTGCGCTAGGCTTGCGACGTCAATTCTGGACTGGAGACCATCATGCAAGACGTGACACTGGTTGGCATCGATCTGGGCAAGCACAGTTTTCATCTGCATGGACAAGACGGGAAAGGAAAGGCGGTGTTTCGCAAGAAGCTGGGGCGCAAGCAGCTGATCGAATTTTTCGCCACGTTCCACTCATGCATGGTGGTGATGGAAGCCTGCGCGGGTTCGCATCACATGGCACGCAAGCTGGCTTCGTTCGGCCATCAGGTCAAACTCATTTCGCCCCAGTTCGTGCGGCCCTTCGTCAAGAGCAACAAGAACGATTTCGTGGATGCCGAAGCGATCTGCGAAGCGGCTTCCCGCCCTGCCATGCGGTTTGTGACGCCGAAGACGGAATCGCAGCAAACCCTGTCGGCTTTGCATCGCGTCCGTGACTCGATGGTGCGGGACCGCACGAAGACCAGCAACCAGATGCACGGCTTCCTGCTGGAGTTCGGTATTAGTCTGCCGGTCGGGCAGGCCGTCATCAGGCGCCTGCCGGCTGTTCTGGCCGAGCACCCGCTACCGCCGCATCTGGTTGCAATCCTTGAGCGTCTGCACGCGCACTTCAAGTACCTCAGCGAACAGATCAGCGAGATCGACAAGGAGATGGCCCGCCAGCTGGCCGACGACGATCTCGGCCAGCGCCTGCTGACAATCCCGGGAGTCGGCCCGATCACAGCAAGCGTGCTGGCAGCGGAAATAGGCGACGGCAAGCAGTACGGCTGCGGCCGTGACTTTGCGGCGTCAGTCGGGCTCGTACCTCGGCAATACAGCACTGGCGGGAAAGCTAATTTGCTGGGCATTAGCAGGCGCGGTGACAAGAACATCCGGCGCCTGCTGGTTTTATGTGCGCGAGCTTACATGCGACAGGTTGATAAGCGCACCGGACGCCTGGCCGAGTGGGTCCGCGCGATGCTGACGCGACGGCATTCAAACGTCGTTGCCTGCGCGCTGGCCAATAAACTGGCCCGAACGGCGTGGGCGATCACGGCCCGCAATACCGTGTTTCACGCTGGGTCGGCTGACTCTCCGGCTTGACCGAGCGGCCTTACTTTCACTTTTACGAATCACCCAACTGGTTTTGCGACGACTGAAAATTGATGACGTGAACGGCACAGTGGCCTGGCGGCAAACCTGATCAAGAAACAAGTCTTCGAGACTGTGTCCGTTTTTAGGACCGTCAGGCGCAAATCTCATCGTGGCGCGGGGAAGCTATCCCCAAAACGACGCCGAATAGATTTACGCAAGCCAACAACGACATCGACAAGCAGTCTTGCAAAAATGGGGGTGACCATAGATTTCTTGAGCGCACCCCTAATCGGACGCACTATCCGTTGCTTCCAGCGTTTGGTGTCCAGAGCCCTCAACGCCGTTCAAACCGCGCCTGCCCCCCATGCGAGGAATCCACCGTCCACCGGAAGCACGATCCCGTTCGTATATCCAGCTTCCTCCGACGCCAAGTAGCAGACGGCCGCGGCGATTTCCGACGTCGTGCCGTAGCGCTTCATGGGAATCGCATTTGAGTATTCGGCACGGAACTCTTCGCTGTGGAGTGCCTTAGTCATCGGCGTATCAACTGGACCCGGGGCGATTGCGTTAGCGGTGATGCCGTAGTCACAGAGCTCCACCGCCATCTGGCGCGTTAAAGCGATGACAGCCCCTTTCGACGTGCCGTAGGCCGTGCGTCCCTTACCGACCGCTCGCATGCCTGCCACCGAAGCTATATTGATTATGCGGCCCCAGCGGTTCTTAAGCATCAGACGCGCGGCGTGTTGGGAGCATAGAAACGCGCCAGTTACATTGACCTGCATGGTTTTGAGAAACGTGTCGAGGGGATAGTCTATGAATGGCACCAGCTTGGCAATGCCGGCGCCGTTCACCAACACGTCGCAACGCCCGTGCGTCCTGTCGATCGCATCGAACGCAGCGGCAATCGATTCGGCGCTTGAGACGTCCATCTCCGTAGCCGACACTGACAGGCCTGCGCGCCGGAAGCTTGACGCCGCTTCCTCAGCGGCGTTTTTGTTGATATCGGCAAGAACGACGTGATAACCACGTTTTGCAAGCTGTTCTGCCGAATCTGCACCGATGCCCATTGCGCCGCCCGTGACCACTGCGACGCGACTTGCGTCTTTTTGCTCCATCTGCTCCACCTTGTCCCCTTTTGATGTAAGACGCTATGCGGCATCGACTGCGATGCCCGGAAGCGTCGAACGACGGCGCTGCGCGCCATCCCGTGTGGAGATTATTGGAGCCTAAGCGGACAAGGTCAAAGGATAATAAGGCTGCAGATTGTGAAAAAAAGTCACACTCGGTACATGGATCGCGGCAAGAAAGCATGCTAATGAGGCTTCATCCCTCCATTTGCTGTAACTCGTTCCTCAGCCATTCCACCAAGGCGACGGTTTTCGACTGACTCTCCGCATGAGGAGCAACCCACAGCACGAGGCTTACAGGGCCTGGGACAAAGCCAAACGGCGCGACAAGACCAGCTGAGTCCAGTTCGTCTCGGACAAGCATTCTCGGCACTGCAGCGACTCCCAATCCGCACTTAGCGGCCTGAATCTGAAGATAGAAATGATCGAACGATTCAGCGATTTCGGGCGGGTTTTCCAGCACAGTCGAGGTCGCCTTGTACCAGTCGGCCCACGCGGACGGTCGCGTATTGGTTGCTAGAAGCCGCACACGCTGCAGGTCGCTCGGTTTTTTGATCCGGTGTGTGCGCATGTACTCGGGCGAGCACACTGCGCCGATCCATTCCTCAATCAACGGAACCGGGGTGACGCCTTTCGGTACCGGGATGGAGGAAAGCCGTATCGCCACCGTTATCTTGTCTCGGGTAAAGTCGATTTCGCCGTGACCTGTGTTGAAACTCAGCTCGAGCGATGGGATCGCATTTTTCAGCTTTGAGAGGCGCGGCAGCAGCCAGTACATCATGATCGAAGCCGAGCACGAGAGCGTCAACGGACCCGGCTTGA
This sequence comes from Paraburkholderia sp. FW306-02-B, assembly GCF_058782725.1. NCBI lineage: Bacteria > Pseudomonadati > Pseudomonadota > Betaproteobacteria > Burkholderiales > Burkholderiaceae > Paraburkholderia > Paraburkholderia sp. FW306-02-B. The sequence goes on along the minus strand of NZ_JBYSXZ010000002.1, from coordinate 1,579,468 downwards.
GCTGATCGACGGTCTTTTGGATAAGGTTGAACGCCACACTCAGGCCTTCGGCCATCTGCGCGCCTTCGGGCGTCGGCTCCGTCGAGTGTGCATTGCGTGACAGCAGCAGGACACCCAGTTGGTCTTCAAGCGCACGGATATGTCTGCTCACCGCACCGTGAGTCACGCTGAGTTCTTCAGCGGCAGCGCCGAAACTTCGTAGGCGCGCCGTGGCTTCAAAAGCTCGCAGCGCATTCAATGAAAGACGAGGCACATGGGCTCCTATTGGGCCCGAAGCCCACTGCTTGCGGAAGCGGCCTATTGTGAGTTTTTCGCTCGGAGTCGAGAAATCATATCGTTTGATGTCGCAACACGTCAAATCTATATTCTGGTCATCCCCCGGCTAAAGCGCATGCCGCCACGGCAGGTCCATGCGCCCGGTTTCAGCTCGAATACCCAGGACGAAGAGTCAAACATGGTCGAAATCTCCCATCAAAGAGCGGAATTCACTGCGCGCTATTTCGTCGAAAGCGCAGTGCCGATTGCAAAAGCCGCAGAAGTCATTGCGGGCGAACAGTCTAGCGGAACGTTTCTGTCGCTCCCGGGAGAGACTGATGCCCTGAAAAATCGTGCCCGTGCTCGCGTAGTGAAGGTGGATTCGCACCCCCCTGTTCTCGAGCCGTCGCTGCGCAGTGCTCACGTCGAACGGAAGGGGGCGCCGAGTGTATATTATCGAGGCGAAATCGAGATCGCCTTTCCGGTGGACAACATTGGCGCCAATCTGCCCACCCTTTTATCCACTGTAGCTGGCAACCTGTTTGAGTTAGGGGAAGTGACAGGGCTGCGCCTGCTTGACGTCGATCTGCCAGCGACGTACGCGGCGCGGTTCCCGGGCCCTCAATTCGGTATTGGCGGAACCCGTGACTTCGCCAAGGTCTACGACAGACCAATGATCGGAACGATCATCAAGCCGAGCATTGGTTTGCTTCCGGAGCAGACGGCTGAAATCGTCGATAGTCTTTGTGCCGCAGACATCGACTTCATCAAGGATGACGAGCTGCTCGCTGACCCAACATACGCGAGCTTCGATGAACGTCTCGCAGCCGTCATGCCGGTCTTGCATCGACACGCCGACCGCATGGGTCGCATGCCGATGTACGCGATCAACATCTCCGGCACAATCGACGAGATGCTCCACCGACACGATGCGGTTCTACAGGCCGGCGGTACGTGCGTGATGGTTTCCATTAATTGGGTTGGTTTTGCTGGCGTCGAGCATCTTCGAACGCATGCCCAATTACCTATCCACGGCCACCGCAACGGCTGGGGTGCGTTCACGCGCTGCCCGCAACTCGGGTTCTCCTTCAAGGCGTTTCAGAAGCTGTGGCGACTTGCTGGAGTGGATCAGTTGCACGTTAACGGCATTCGCAGCAAGTTTTGGGAGCCAGATGCATCCGTCATCGATTCGGCCAGTGCCTGCCTGGCACCGTTCGCGGGTGTGCAGCCGTTGATGCCAGTTTTTTCATCGGGCCAGTGGGCGTCTCAAGCCCCTGACCTGTACGCTCAGCTGGGCTCCGTGGACCTGATGCATCTGGCCGGCGGCGGAATCATCGGACATCCGCATGGAATCGCCGCGGGTGTTGCCAGTATGCGAGAAGGGTGGGAAGCAGCAGTCGAAGGAGTAGATCTGAAAACCTTCGCGGAGTCCCGACCTGCGCTGCGTGCTGCGCTGTCTCACTTCCAATCGGCGTAATCCAGGATGAGTGCAAAAGCTGAACAATCCGACGCGGCATTGCGTCTGGCTTTCTACGGCGACGACTTTACCGGCTCGACTGACGCTCTGGAAGTCCTGGCTTTCGCGGGGCTGCGGTGCGCCCTTTTCTTGACAGCGCCTTCGTCCGAAAGACTGTCGCAACTCGGCGGATTTGACGCTATCGGTGTCGCAGGTGACAGTCGAGGGATGAGTCTGTCCGAAATGGACGCGTCGCTTCCATCGGTATTCGGGGCTCTGCGCGCCCTGAATGCTCCGATCCTGCACTACAAAGTCTGTTCAACTTTCGATAGTGGCCCAGCGATCGGAAGCATCGGAAAAGCTCTGGAGATAGCCCGCGCTGGAATCACCAGTACGCCAGTTCCGATTGTTGCCGGTACTCCAGCATTAAAACGCTACTGCGCCTTTGGCAACCTGTTTGCCCGATCCGGTACCGATAACAAGACTTATCGAATCGATCGCCATCCGATCATGAGCGTCCACCCGGTCACACCGATGGTCGAGGGGGACCTTTTGCGTCATCTGGCGCTGCAGACAGATTTGCCTCTGTCCGGCATCTTCCTGCCCAGTCTGGAAGGCGCTCGCGAAGAAGTGGACCGGGCGTGGTCGGAAGCAACTTCGAGGGGCGACGCGGGAATCTTGCTCGATTCAGTCACGGAACGTCATCTGACCGAAGTCGGTCGCATCCTTGACGGCTACGCTTCAACGGTCGGTCCCATATTTACCATTGGCTCGTCCGGGGTCGAGTATGCGCTGACCCAATGGTGGCGTGAACTCGGGAAGCTTCCCAATACGCAGCGATCTTACGACCATATCGCGCCCACGAGTCAAATTCTTGCCATCTCTGGCAGTGCGTCACCGCTGTCTTCCGCACAGATTGACACGGCGATCGCCGCAGGCTTCGCCGAGATTGCCATCGATGCAAAAGCGCTTGTTCGAGAAGACTGTTGGCAGCAAACAGCTCAAGATATCGTCGGCCGTACGATTGCACTGCTCAGCTACGGGCGCAGTGTCATTATGCACACTGCCCGCGGGCCACGCGATACACGCATCGCCGAAATGCTTGAGTACTTCACCGCCGACGGACTGACCCAAGACGACGCTCGTCATCAAGGCGGTCGATTGTTAGGCCAACGGCTTGGCGCGGTCGCGAATGCTGTTCTCGAGGCCACTCATTTGCGCCGCCTGGTTCTTTCAGGCGGCGATACGTCGAGTCAAGTCACACAAGTTCTTGGGCCCGACGCGCTTGAGATTGACGGCCGCCTCGCCGCAGGCGCGCCATTGTGCCGGGTGCTTTCCGATAAGTCTCATTTGCGAAACCTACAGCTTGCACTCAAGGGCGGCCAAATGGGCGACGAGAACTTCTTTGTCATCGCCCGGGACGGCACCACAAGATAATCGCCGCGTCCCGCGGCGCAGCCACACTTCTTCACGTCGCAAAGTAGATGCTAACGGGAACCGCGACTTAAGGCGCGTTCCCGTTGGTCAATCAAGAAGTCGGAGAACGGCCCGACGCTTAGGCGATTGCCAACAGGATGGACTTGGCACGGAGCCGCGCGCAGCAAGTCTCTATCGCATAGGTTCCCTGTACAGATCGAGACCGACCGCAATGTCGTCACATCCGAACACGGTAGTTGCTCATTTCCCTAAGCGTCGTCATCTCGGGCCCGCTTCGATTCCTCATCTCTTCCGCACATAGTCTTCCGCAACCTGAAACTTTTCATCGATGAACAGAAACCGCTCCACGAAAATCCTTGCGACGCTCGGACCTTCAAGTTCCGCCGAGAGCCTGATTGAGAGCCTGTATGTCTCCGGCGCCGACGTTTTCAGGTTGAACATGAGCCACGGCAGTCATGCGGAACAGGCTCAGCGACTGCAAGCAATTCGCCGTATCGAGGCCCGACATGGTCGTCCGATCGGCGTGCTGCTTGATCTGCAAGGGCCGAAGCTGCGTGTGGCGCGGTTCAAAGATGGGAAGGTCGATCTGCGGCCAGGACAGACCTTCAGCTTTGACCTTGATAGCGCGCCCGGTGACGAGTCGAGGGTCTGTCTCCCTCACCCGGAAATCTTCGCAGTCGCGGCGATCGGCGATACCTTGCTCGCCAACGACGGCCTGCTGAAGTTCAAGATTGTCGATTCGTCGCTTACCCGCATCACAACCGAAGTTGTCATCGGCGGCATCCTTTCGGACCGAAAGGGCGTCAACGTCCCGAGCGTGGTCCTCCCCATTCCAGCACTGACCGATAAGGACAAGCAAGACCTCCAATTTGGCCTGGAACAAGGCGTAGAGTGGATCGCACTGTCTTTTGTGCAGCGGGCAGAGGATGTGCGCGACGCGCGTAATCTGATCAAAGGCCGGGCTAAGATTATCGCCAAGATCGAGAAGCCGTCCGCCGTTGATTCGATCGAGGAAATCATCGAGGCTTCTGGTGGAATCATGATTGCGCGTGGCGATATGGGTGTTGAACTGCCACCCGAGGAAGTCCCGGTAATCCAGAAGCGAATCGTAGGTTTATGTCGAGAGGCCGGAAAGCCTGTCGTTGTAGCAACGCAGATGCTGGAGTCGATGGTGAACTCTGCCGTGCCCACGCGAGCAGAGACGTCCGACGTAGCGACGGCCGTTTTTGACGGCGCCGATGCCGTTATGCTGTCCGCGGAGTCCGCGTCAGGTGCCTTCCCCGTCCAAGCGGTTTCGATGATGAATAGGATTATCGAGCACACAGAGAATGCGCCCTCGTATCGCCAACTGCTCAAAGCAGTCAGGCCGCCCGCCTCTGCTGACGCACCGGAGGCGATTAGCGCAGCGATCTTTACCATTACCTCAATGTTGTCGGTCGCAGCAATCGTCGCCTACACCACTTCCGGCGCGACTGCCGCGCGGATTGCTCGCGAACGGCCAACCTCCCGCATCCTGTCGCTCACTCCTGATGAAGCCGTTGCGCGTCAACTTACGTTGACCTGGGGTGCCTGTCCTTTGCATGTCGACGATGCGGAGAACGTTGAAGATATGGTCACGAAGGCCACGGCGGCAGCGCATCGGATCGGTGTCGACCGCCGCAAACCGCTCCTGATCGCAGCAGGTGTCCCGTTTGGCACGCCCGGCATCAGTAATCTGCTGAGAATCGTCTACCCTTCCTGATCTTTCATTCATACGTCAGGGCATGGGGGCGCGCTGCGCGGGCCCCCATGAGTTTCGGCAAGGCGCTGGTATCCGCCATGGTAACGAAAGCACGGAATCTCAAAAAACCACGACGCGGACCGGCGCTGTCAAAACAGATGCTTCTTCCGCTTCTCTTGCCGCTTATCAAAGACCTGTCTTTAGTCTCGCACCTCGCCCTTGCTTCGTTTCAATCCGGCCACGGCAGCCAGCATCTGCTATATCAACTCATCCGAACAACATATCTGTCATATTTGATGTGGAAAGAGGGGCTGGGCGCCGGCACCTATCAGCTTTACTGCGACGCTGAGCGCGAGATAGAGGCCATCGCGGCTGTTCGCGCAGGCGGCGGGCCGTGGACACTCAGTGAGGACGCTAGCTCTATACTCGAGAAGATCGTATGTATCTACGACGTCCAGCTTAGCGGCATATCCGGGGGGCTTTTCACACGATGCCACGCTAAGTTGGAACAGCTCCTTGGCATGTTGGTAGTCCGATCCGGGGAAGCCTTGCTGCAGTGCGATCACACCGGATGCGCCGATAGAACTACCAGGGACTGATCGTCCATCGAGCGTGTTGTATCGGCACAGGCGAGCTTGTTGCACCGCACCCGCTGTGGTTCTCCAGTTGATACCGGCGGCAGCGCCACTGAAGCCGTGTCCAGATCCGCGCTGGCGATAGTTTCTTCGCAGCATCTAATCGCATTATCAACTTATCAACATCGCCAACGATCGCCTGAAACGACTTCCAAACAAAGAGGCTGGACGTGCGTCCAGCCTCTTCGATCTCTGCCTGTACTCGCCTCTTAGCTTTTCAGAAAGCCGGTTGAAATCCATGGTACCGCTGCGATCACCACGATTCCAATGAACAGTGCTGCCATATAACCCATGATCGGACGAATGCCCGAGTTCGGCGAGATCTTGCTGACTGCACACGCGCCGTAATAGCCGACCCCGAACGGCGGCGAGAACAGCCCCAAACCCATCGAAAGAATGACAACCATCGCGTATTGAACTTCATGGATGCCGACAGCCCGGGCAATGGGGAAAAGTAGCGGCCCGAAGAGCACGATGGCTGGTATTCCCTCGAGGACGCTGCCCAGGATGATGAACATAAAGATTGACACAACCATGAAGGTGAACGCGCCCCCTGGCAGGTGCTGCATGAAATCCGCCAGTCCGTGAGAGAAGCCGGACTGTGTGAGCGCCCACGCCATCGCTGTTGCCGTACCGATGATGATCAGTATCGCACCGGAAAGAGCGGCCGTCTCAACGAGCATGGGGCCAACACGCTTCCAATCAAAGCATCGATACACCATAAGCCCGGCGACAACAGAATACGCGATGCCGACTGTCGAAACTTCCGTTGCCGTGGCCACGCCTTCCACCACAGCCATGCGGATGACAACCGGAAGGGCCAACGCCGGGATCGATACCACAAACGCCTTTCCGACCAACGACCAAGCGGCCCTCGTGGAGGACGTGGGCTCAAATTTTCGGGCCCGCCACCAGACAAGCATGCACAACATGAACGCCAGTACGAGCCCCGGCAAGAGACCGCCGGTAAAAAGCGCAGAGATTGATACGCCAGTAACTGATCCGATCGTGATGAGCACGATGCTTGGCGGGACCGTTTCGGTCTGTGCGCCGGTTGCTGATAGCAGTGCGACGAGCTCGCCGGGATTCTCGCCACGCTTTTTCATCTCAGGGAACAGAATCGGAGCAACGGCCGCCATATCGGCCGCCTTTGACCCCGAAATCCCGGAAATCAGGTACATCGCGCCGACCAAAACATATGAAAGGCCACCCCTAACGTGACCCAGCAACGATGCCAGGAAGTTGATCATCGCCCGTGCCATTCCTGTCATCTCAATGAGAAGCCCAAGGAAAATAAACATCGGCACAGCCAACAGAAGGATCTGAGACATTCCCTCGTCCATGCGGCTAACGACAATTTCCAACGGCATGGACGTTGACATTGAAAGATAAGCAAACACGGAAAGGCCAAAGGAGAATGCGATAGGCATTCCACTCAAGACGGTGAAACCGACCACACCAACGAAGAAAATCACTAAGTTCAGGTTTCCAAGCGATTGCAAAACCGGTCCGGCATGTTCCAGAGCAAACACAGTCACTAGCGACACCGCAATCCCAGTGATAGCAGTCTTCCAACCGATTGCTAACAACTTGACCACGCAGATCAGCAGCATCGACACAATCCCGAAGATGATAGCCGCGACGCGTAGGCCGTCATTGATCTCCATTGTCGGGGTCAGAATGTCCCACTGCTGCTTGATGTAAGCGATCGACGGAACAAGTACGAGTCCGAGAAAAAGCATGCTTGCCACCATCGAAACGGTGTCCCAGAAGGGATCCCAGTGCTCGCCCATGCGGTTGACCAGTGCCGTCATGCGCATGTGGCTTCCTCGATGCAACGCGGTAGCGGCACCTGTCATTGCGAGCCAGAGAAAGAGGATGGCAGCGAGTTCGTCGCTCCAGATTAGTGGGTGGTGCAGGACATAACGAGCAACAACACCGCTGAAGAGCAGGATAACTTCTGCTAGCACCAGCAGTGCCGCCGGCACAGAGACGATCAGGCCTAGCGCAAAGTCCACATGGGACAGCCAGCGGGGCATCGTCTTCGTCGTCTGGTGGACGGTTGAGCTGCTCTGTTGCTCGAGTGCGTCGTCCACGTCTTTCAGCGTTTGCGTTCTCATGCCAGCTTCCCCGTGTACTTCTCCATAAGACCCCATTCTTCGTCGCCGAAGAATTGCTTCTGCTCCGTGTAGAAGTTCGCAGATTTCAGGGCCTGGCGGAACGCGTTCGCGTCAGCGGTGTTAAACGCAAGCCCTTTTCCCTCAAGCGTCTTTTGCAGGGAGGCGTTCAAGTGAATCACGTCTTGTCGTTGTTTCAATGCCCCCGCATTAAGGTGCTTTGAGACGATGTCACGGACGGTGGGTGGCATCTTTTCCCACGCTGTCTTGTTACCCAACAACCAGTAGCCGTCCCACATGTGGTTCGTCATCGAGCAGTATTTCTGGACTTCATAAAGCTTCGCGGCGTCTACTACAGCCAGCGCGTTCTCCTGCCCGTCGACGACCTTTGTCTGCAACGAAGAATAGACTTCGTTGAAGCTGATCGACGCCGGGGCTGCGGAAAGCGACTTGAACAGCGAGATCCAGAGACGACCACCCGGCACCCGAATTTTCATCCCCTGCAGGTCGGCAGGGGTCTTGATGGGCTTTGTACTGGTAGTGATCTGCCGGAACCCGTTGTTCCATATCTTTTCCTGCACGATCAGATTCGCCTTTCCAATAAGCCCGCGAATATGGGCGCCAAGGTCGCCATCGAATGCTGCGAATACTTGGTCATAGTCTTTATATGCGAAGCCGACGCCAGAGATGGATGCCTTCGGAACCAGAGTCGAAAGGGTATTAGCGCCCGAGACCGTATAAAATTCCAGTGCCCCAGCCCGCAACTGCGAGAACATGTCCGGGTCGCCACCGAGCTGATTATTTGGAAACACCCGAAGGTCGACTCGACCGTCTGTCTCCTTTTTGATCGCATCCGATGCCTCTTGAATACGAACATTCAGCGGGTGATTTGCCGGCAGGTTCGTCCCGACCTTATAGGAGAATTCTGCCGCGTTGGCGCGCCGAACCCACGGACCATCCAGGAGGCCTGTCGCAGCGACAACGGCTGCTCCGGTTCCGGTGATGAGAAAGTTTCTACGATTGAATCCCATGTTTGTCTCCAACGATTTGAATAATCGTCCGTCAAGGACTTGCGCTTTATATGCTTACCCGCCCTTCCCCGACGCGATGGGACGAAGGAGCGTTTTGGTGCGCTTTTGATTTGACGCGCCTGTCAGATCGGTGCGTGCATTTAGAGTAGCGGACGCGCCGCCCCTCAACAAACGACTTTATCTCGACCTACGGTGAGAAAAAATCGCTGACTCGAACTCGAGAGGCGACGGCTTCAACAGACACCGCCGCGCGAACGTGTGGTCACTGCGCCTAGGGGAATCCCGCTCCCCTTCGCCCGCAGCGCGGCGGGCCCGGACGCGCGACCTTCTCCACTCCGCGAACTGTACTCGCAACCGGTCGCGGTCACCAACGTTGCGGACTACGCCGGATTTCGCGATCTGCCTGAAGGCCTTCTCGGTGAAAAAAAATCGTCTCTTGGACGGAGGCTCTCGTCGGCGTGATGCGCCGCGCTGGACGCACCGGATCTTAACTGTGGGGCAAGCTACTGTCCGGCGAAACAGGCTGCATCGACATCGGAGGCGCAGTGTTCATTGCGTGCTTGTTACGACCGAGGAAGGGTAGTCCGTCCACTGCCCTTAACCTTGGTTAATGGCTGCACCAGCTTTGTCCTGGTAGCCTGCTCAGCTGGCGGGCTGCGAATGCAAGCCGGCCATTGGAATGTCGGCTTTGTGCATTGCGCGAGCGGCAGCTAGTGGCCCAGAGTGTGTCAAAACACCTTTTTGAATTGCTAAAATATCTCGTCCGATAGCGGAGGCGAGCGAGATGAAGCGGTTCGTTCAAGGCGACAATCGTACTCAAACAATCCTTCTTCCTGAATCGCTCGACGACTATGTAGCGGATACCAATCCGGTCCGCGTAGTCGACGTCTTTGTCGATGAGCTGGATCTTCATCAGCTTGGATTTGAGGGCGTCGAACCAGCGCTTACCGGACGACCTGCGTATCACCCGGATGTGATGCTTAAGATCTACATCTACGGCTACCTGAACCGAATTCAATCCAGTCGACGGCTTGAGCGCGAGGCACAGCGCAACGTCGAATTGATGTGGCTCACGGGTCGTCTGGTGACCGACTTCAAGACCATTGCGAGGTTCCGCAAAGATAATGGCAAGGCGATCCGCAGCGTCTGTCGCCAGTTCGTTGTGCTGTGCCAACGCCTGAACCTGTTCTCCGAGGCGCTCGTTGCGATAGACGGCAGCAAGTTTAAGGCTGTGAACCATCGCGATCGCAACTTCACGAGCGCGAAACTAAAAAAAACTCACGGCAGTTGCCGACCGCGGTTACTACAAGAGCGAAGAGATACTCGCATGCCACGAGGCCGGCATCACGGTGTTTGTTCCTAAGACAAAGACCTCGGGCGCGACCGCTGACGGCCGCTTCAGCAAAGACGATTTTATCTACGATGCCGAGAAGAACGAGTATCGATGTCCGGCAGGCGAGCGTCTCGTATGGCGCTATACGACAACCGAACGTAGCCTGAAGTTTGATCGCTACTGGAGTTCGCAGTGCCAACAGTGCTCGTTGAAAGACAAATGCACTCCGAGCACCGAACGCCGGGTAACGCGCTGGGAGCACGAAGGATTGCTCGAAGAGATGCAGGCCCGGTTTGATCTCGCCCCCGACATGATGCGTATCCGACGATAGACCGTCGAGCATCCCTTCGGCACGATCAAGGGCTGGATGGGAGCGACTCATTTCCTGACCCGTACTATCGGACGGGTGAGCACGGAGATGAGCTTGCACGTGCTCGCCTACAACATGAAGCGGGTAATCAAGGTACTCGGTTCAGAAACGCTTATGAAGGCGATGCGGGTGTGAGGCCCGCACGCGGCTCCAGGTCCTTGCGATTCGTTCGGCGCTGAATTGACGTTGATCGTGCCGCAATCGATAAGCCTCAATGTGCCACCGAGACAGCGTGTCGCCAAATTTCCGCAGACGACGCGTTTTGACACACTCTGGGCCGCGTACCGCCCGACGACCGAGCGCGGCGATCGCCCCAGGCGCGGCCTTCATGCAACTGGCATAAAGCGACCCGTTTCCGTCAGTCAGGTCATTGCACTAGTTGTGGCTGTTCTCGAATTACCAACGGTCACTTGCCCGTCGTGCGCAATGCGCATCTGCAGGCGCCGAAAACAGAATCCCGAGCCTGACTATCGGAGGAAGCCTCTGCAAACGAAAGGGCCGACTGCAGCCGGCCCAGGGGCGGTGGTCCTATCGGCTTGCAACGGCCTCAGGACCGGCGGGTTGCCACCCCCCGCCGAGCGCCTTGAATGCGGCGACCGCTGCGCGCGCCGACTCCGTTTGCGCCTGCACCCGCTCGTCGGATGCGCGCAGCAAGTTTTGATCGGCCTGCAGGACCTCGATCAGGCTGACGACGCCTTTCTGGTAGGCCGCAAACGAGGCGGCTCGCGCCCGGCCGAGCGAGCTCACACCCTGCGCGAGAACGGCGGCCTGCTCCTCGCGCTTCACGAGTGCCGAGAAAGAATTCTCGACGTCCTCCGTTGCGTGCAATGCGGCAAGCCGGTACGCGGCGAGCATCTCGGCGTCCTGGCCTTTGGCCTCATTGATCTGCGCATTGATGCGGCCGAAATCGAACAGACGCCAGCGCAGCCCCAGCACGCCAGCGGCCTGACTGGCGCCGCTACTGAACAGGTTGCCGCTGGCCACTGAGGTGGCGCTCCCAATCAGTCCACTGAGTGACAGCTTGGGGTAATACTCAGCGACTGCCACGCCGATACGCGCGTTCGATGCAGCAAGGCGACGCTCGGCCACGATCAGATCGGGCCGACGCCTGAGCAACTCGCCAGGCGATCCGGTGCCTGCGATTCGCGGGGCGGCCGGGATATCGCCGCCCTCGAGCAGTTCCGCCCGATGCGTGCCGGGCTGTGCACCCAGCATCACGTCCAGCGCGTTCATCGCCGCATCCAGGCCGGCCTCCAGGACCGGGATGGATGCATGCACCTGGGCCAGCGCACCTTCGGCCTGGCTCACCTGAAGGTCGGCCGCCAACCCTTTGCCATAGAGGAGGTTGATGGTCGAGAGCAGATCTCGCTGCGTCTGCAACTGCTTGCGGGCCACCTGCAGACGAGCCTGCAATCCACGAATGGTGATGTAGATGTCCGCGGTCTGTGCTGCCACAGCCAGGCGCGTGGCCACCGCACCGGCCTCTGAAGCCTGATAGTCGGCAAGTGCGGCTTCCCGCCCGCGACGCAGGCCACCAAACACATCCAGTTCCCAGCTCGCGCTGAAATTGGCCTCGTAGTCGTTGCCGTAGCGATCGAAACCGGGCGTTGAATTCAGGACACGTCCCAGCGGCGTTTCAACCGACTGGTAGACCCGGGCCGCCTGGCCGCTGACATTGCCGGAAGGCAGCAGCGCGGCATTCGCTGCCCCGAGCCCCGCGCGCGCCTGCGAGACGCGCGCCGCGGCCTGCGCGAGGTCCAGGTTCTGCTCCAGCGCGAGCGTAACGAATCGTGTCAGTTGCGGATCGCCGAAACCCGTCCACCACGTGACCAGATCTGCACTCGCCGCCGCCTGCCGGTGATCTACCGCGGCCCGACCCTGGAAATGGTCCGGCATGGCGACATCGGGCCGGACATAGTCGGGGCCTACAGCGCAGCCCGCCGATAGGCTGGCAGCAATGACCGCGGCAAGGAGGTGTTTGGGTAGCATGAGCGTCTTCGCGAGTTTCCGGGTGTGACTATAATACTAAATAGTCACCGGTTGTCCATTGCTATATGCTATACCCATGAAAAACACCACCACTCCCTCCGCCCCCGCGCGCGGCCCGGCCGATCACGAGGTACGGGACCAGATCGTTGCCGCCGCCACCGAGCACTTCAGCCGGTATGGCTACGCGAAAACGACGGTCTCCGACCTTGCCAAGGCGATCGGGTTTTCCAAGGCCTACATCTACAAGTTCTTCGAATCCAAGCAGGCCATTGGCGAGATGATCTGCGTCAACTGCCTGCGCGAGATCGAAAACGAGGTCACGACAGCCGTCGCGGAGACGGATCTGCCGCCGGAGAAGTTGCGACGGATCTTCAAGGTCTTTACCGATGCGAGCCTCAGGCTGTTTTTCCGGGACCGCAAGCTGTACGACATCGCAGCATCGGCCGCCACGGAAAACTGGCAGGCGGTTCAGGCTTATGAAGCACGTGTTCAGAAGCTGCTCCAGGAAGTCCTGCAGGCAGGCCGGCAAAGCGGAGACTTCGAGCGCAAGACGCCACTGGACGAAACCGCGATGGCGATCTATCTGGTGCTGCGCCCCTACCTCAATCCGCTACTCCTGCAGTACAACCGCGATACCACCGACGTTGCGCCTGCGCAGCTGTCCAGCCTGGTACTTCGAAGTCTGTCGCCCTGACCAGACCCCATTAGTGACGCTTGACTGTATTGGTCACTAGAACCATAATGGAAACCATCATCACTTCATCGATGGGACTTTCATGTTCTCGCGTCGCCTCGCCACCTCCGCACTCGCCTGTGCGCTGCCGCTTGCGCTAGCGGCCTGCGGCGAAAAAGCACCGTCCGATCCGCGCACCGAGGTGCCGCTGGTGCGCACGGCCATCGCCCAGCGCGCCGTCCCCGCGTCCCGCTCGTTTACAGGGACTGTCGCGGCTCGCGTGCAAAGCGACCTGGGTTTCCGTGTTTCCGGCAAGGTGCTGGAACGGCTTGTGGATACCGGCCAGACCGTCAAACGCGGCCAGCTGCTGATGCGCCTCGACCCCATCGATCTCAAGCTTGCCGCGCAGGCCCGGCAGGACGCGGTCACTGCTGCGCGGGCGCGCGCGCAGCAGACCGCGCAGGATGAGGAACGCTATCGCGACCTGCGCGGCACGGGTGCGATCTCGGCTTCGGCCTACGACCAGGCCAAGGCGGCCGCCGATGCCGCCAGGGCGCAGCTCAGCGCGGCGGAAGCCGACGCCGACGTGGCGCGCAATGCGACGGGCTATGCCGATCTGGTCGCGGACGGCGATGGCGTCGTGATGGAAACACTGGCCGAACCGGGCCAGGTCGTCAGCGCCGGACAGCCGGTGGTGCGCCTGGCCCACGCCGGGCGCCGCGAGGCTGTGATCCAGCTACCGGAAACCCTGCGCCCCGCCATCGGTTCGGTCGCCCAGGCCACCCTGTTCGGCAACAGCGGCGTCAGCGTGCCAGCCATGCTGCGCCAGCTCTCGGATACGGCGGATCCGCGTACCCGCACCTTCGAAGCGCGTTATGTGCTGCAGGGTGCGCTGGCCGACGCGCCGCTGGGCGCAACCGTCACGATCGAGATACCGGACGCACGCGTGGCGCTCCAGGGCGGCCTGCAGGTGCCGATCGGCGCGGTGCTCGACGCGGGCAAAGGGTCCGGCGTGTGGGTCGTCAACGGCGAGCCGGCCAGGGTTGCATGGCGGCCGGTGACGGTCCTTCACCTGGACGACGACAGCGCGCGCGTGTCCGGTACGTTGAAGCAAGGCGATCGCGTCATTGCGCTCGGTGCCCAGTTGCTGCGCGAAGGCGAACAGGTCCGGGTGCCCGGCCAGGCCGTCGCGGTGGCGAACGAAGGAGCACGTCCGTGAGCGAAGGCCGATTCAATCTGTCGGCGCTCGCCGTGCGCGAGCGCTCCATCACCCTGTTCCTGATCTGCCTGATCTCGCTGGCCGGGCTCCTGTCGTTCTTCAGGCTGGGTCGCGCCGAAGACCCGGCGTTCACAATCAAGGTGATGACCATCATCACCGCGTGGCCTGGCGCCACCGCGCAGGAGATGCACGATCAGGTTGCCGAGAAAATCGAAAAGCGCATGCAGGAGCTGCGCTGGTACGACCGAACCGAAACCTACACACGACCTGGCCTGGCCTTCACGACCTTGACGTTGCTCGACAGCACGCCGCCGTCGGAAGTGCAGGAGCAGTTCTACCAGGCACGGAAAAAAATCGGCGACGAGGCGAGCAACCTTCCGGCCGGCGTAATCGGGCCGATGGTCAATGACGAATATGCGGACGTCACCTTTGCACTGTTCGCGCTGAAGGCGAAGGGCGAACCGCAGCGCCTGCTGGTGCGCGATGCGGAAACGCTGCGCCAACGGCTGCTGCATGTGCGGGGCGTGAAGAAGGTCAATATCATCGGCGAGCAGGCCGAGCGCATCTATGTCCAGTTATCGCACGACCGGCTCGCGACGCTGGGCGTCAGCCCGCAGGACGTGTTCGCCGCACTCAACGGCCAGAACGCGCTGACGCCGGCCGGCTCCGTGGAGACCAAAGGTCCGGAGGTGTTCATTCGCCTGGACGGCGCCTTTGACAACCTGCAGAAAATCCGCGACACGCCGGTCGTCGTGCAGGGTCGCACGCTGAAGCTGTCGGACATTGCCACTGTCGAGCGCGGTTATGAAGATCCGGCGACATTCATGATCCGCAACAACGGCGAGCCGGCGCTGCTGCTGGGCATCGTGATGCGCGACGGCTGGAACGGGCTCGACCTGGGCAAGGCGCTGGACAGCGAGGTCGGCGCAATCAACGCCGGGTTGCCGCTGGGCATGAGCCTGACCAAGGTCACCGATCAGGCCGTCAACATTCATTCGGCGGTCGACGAGTTCATGCTCAAGTTTTTCGTCGCCCTGCTGGTGGTCATGCTCGTGAGCTTCGTGAGCATGGGCTGGCGCGCAGGCCTGGTGGTCGCCGCCGCTGTTCCGTTGACGCTGGCCATCGTGTTCGTGGTGATGGCCGCGACCGGCAAGAACTTCGACCGCATCACCCTGGGATCCCTGATCCTGGCTCTGGGCCTGCTGGTGGACGACGCGATCATCGCCATTGAAATGATGGTGGTGAAAATGGAGGAAGGCTACAGCCGTGTGGCCGCCTCTGCCTATGCCTGGAGCCATACTGCCGCACCCATGCTCTCGGGCACGCTGGTGACGGCGGTTGGCTTCATGCCCAACGGCTTCGCAAGGTCCACCGCCGGTGAATACACCAGCAACATGTTCTGGATCGTTGGCATTGCCCTGATCGCATCGTGGGTCGTCGCCGTGGTCTTCACGCCGTACCTCGGCGTGAAGATGCTGCCCGACTTCAAGAAGGTCGAAGGCGGGCACGACGCGATCTATGACACGCCGCGCTACAACCGCTTCCGCCAGTTGCTGACGCGCGTGATCGCGCGCAAATGGCTGGTCGCCGGTTCAGTCGTTGCCCTCTTCGCCCTGGCCATCCTCGGCATGGGCGTGGTCAAGAAGCAGTTCTTCCCCATCTCCGACCGTCCCGAAGTGCTGGTCGAGGTGCAGATGCCCTATGGCACGTCGATTTCACAGACCAGCGCCGCCACGCAAAAGGTGGAGGCATGGTTGGCTAGACAGAAGGAGGCCAGCATCGTCACCGCGTACGTCGGCCAGGGTGCACCGCGCTTTTTCCTGGCGATGGGACCGGAACTGCCCGATCCGTCGTTCGCCAAGATCGTGATCTGCACGGACAGTCAGGAGGAACGCGATGCATTGAAGGCGCGACTGCGGCGAGCTATCGGCGACGGTCTTGTGCCCGAAGCGCGCGTACGCGTCACGCAACTCGTGTTCGGGCCATATTCGCCGTTCCCGGTCGCCTATCGCGCCACCGGTCCCGACCCGGACAAGCTGCGTGGAATCGCGGCTCAAGTTCAGCAGGTGATGGAGGCCAGTCCGATGATGCGCACGGTCAACGCCGACTGGGGCACGCGCTCACCGACGCTGCACTTCACCTTGCAGCAGGATCGCTTGCAGGCGGTGGGATTGACGTCCAGCGCCGTCGCGCAACAACTGCAGTTCCTGCTCACCGGCGTGCCTGTCACCGCCGTGCGTGAGGATATTCGAAGCGTGCAGGTGATCGCGCGTTCGGCCGGCGATGTGCGTCTCGACCCTGCCCGGCTCGGCGACTTCACGCTGGCCGGCGCCAACGGGCAACGCGTTCCGCTGTCGCAGGTGGGCAAGGTCGATGTGCGCATGGAGGAGCCGATCATGCGCTGGCGCGACCGCGTGCCGACGATCACGGTACGTGGCGACATTGCCGACAACCTGCAGCCACCAGACGTATCAACGGCAATCACCAGCCAGCTTCAGCCGATCATCGCGAAGCTGCCCAGTGGCTATCGCATCGAGCAGGCGGGCTCCATCGAGGAATCGGCCAAGGCGACGACCGCCATGTTGCCGCTGTTTCCGATCATGCTGGCGATCACGCTGATCATCATCATCTTTCAGGTGCGTTCGATCTCCGCGATGGTGATGGTGTTCATGACCAGCCCGCTCGGCCTGATCGGCGTGGTGCCGACGCTGATCCTGTTCGGGCAGCCGTTCGGCATCAATGCGCTGGTCGGTCTCATCGCGCTGTCGGGCATCCTGATGCGCAACACGCTGATCCTGATCGGGCAGATTCACCAGAACGAACATGCCGGGCTGGATCCGTTCCATGCGGTCGTCGAAGCCACTGTGCAGCGGGCGCGCCCGGTGATCCTCACGGCCATGGCGGCGATCCTGGCCTTCATCCCGCTGACGCATTCGGTGTTCTGGGGAACGCTCGCCTACACGCTGATCGGCGGCACCTTCGCCGGGACGATTCTCACGCTGGTGTTCCTGCCGGCCATGTACGCGATCTGGTTCAGGATTCGGCCGGGCAACCCCGCAGTTTTGCACAAGGGCCGCCACGAGCACGCCTTTCCTCCCGAACCGACGCTGCAGGACGCGCTCGACGCGCGCAGTTAAAGCGCAATCAATTTACTGTATCGAAGGAAACTGCCATGCCCAATTCCAAAGTGGTCGTTGTGACCGGCGTGTCATCGGGTATCGGACGCGCGACCGCAGAGCAGTTCGCGAAGCGCGGGTGCCGCGTATTTGGCACCGTGCGCAGCATTGCAAAAACGGCGCCGTTGGCCGGCGTTGAGTTGGTCGAAATGGATGTGCGCGACGATGCCTCCGTTCGAAGCGCGATTCATACGATCTTCGATCGCGCCGGGCGCATTGACGTGCTCGTCAACAATGCTGGCACGACGCTGATCGGAGCGGTGGAGGAAACGTCGGTCACCGAAGCCGTCGCGCTTTTCGACACCAACGTATTTAGCATTTTGCGTACGGTCCATGCAGTGCTTCCGCAAATGCGCGCGCAACAACGCGGACGGATCGTCAATATCAGTTCGGTACTCGGCTTCTTGCCGGCACCGTACATGGGACTCTATGCGGCGTCCAAGCATGCCGTCGAGGGGTTGACCGAGACGCTGGATCACGAGATGCGCCAGTTCGGCATCCGCGCAACGCTGATCGAGCCGTCCTTTACCCGAACCAATCTCGACGTCAATGCGCCTCAGGTGAGT
This sequence comes from Paraburkholderia sp. FW306-02-B, assembly GCF_058782725.1. Classification (NCBI taxonomy): domain Bacteria; kingdom Pseudomonadati; phylum Pseudomonadota; class Betaproteobacteria; order Burkholderiales; family Burkholderiaceae; genus Paraburkholderia; species Paraburkholderia sp. FW306-02-B. The sequence continues at coordinate 1,561,491 of NZ_JBYSXZ010000002.1, read as the reverse complement.
TCGAAAATCGCTGCCTATGACCGCGAGCGTGCGCTTGCATCGAGCGCAGTCGTCAACAGTATCGAAGGTGCCCCCGCGCCCGATGGCGTGGCAAACACAATTGTTGAAGCCGCGCTTGGCAGCTGGCGTATGCGTCGCACACCGGCCGGCGAAGCATCCCTGTTGCGCAAATTGCGGCGCTTCATGCCCTCCGGCCCCGTCGATGCAAGCTTGAGGAAAACATTCGGACTCGCCTGAAATCCTCTCTCTCCCGCCGCAACGTGATCTGCGCATCACGTTCGCGGGCCCGCCCTGCGCCGACGAGTGATCAGCTTCAGGCGTCCATGGTCATGACAACTTCGGCGCCTCGCAACGACCGCCCGCGACAGCACGGAACTCTTTGCAATCGAGCCCGTACGCACCCGGAACCGCAGATATGGAAAGTCAGAATTGCGAGTCGTCGATGCTCGCAATCGGAGAAATCTCCGCTCTCGCGCTCAACCATTTTTTCGCCCAGCGCGCAATGCGCGCTTTCTGGGCTCATTTCGACGAAGCACTACGGCATACGGACGTCAACGCATCCCAGTTTTGCATGCTCGCCTTGCTACATCTACGCGAACCACTCGTTTTCGGCGACATGGCAGCAGAACTGGAAATGGACCGATCGAATCTGTCGGCCAATCTGGCACCATTGTTCCGCCGCAGGCTCATCTCAACGATCTCCCACGAAGGAGATCGACGGAAACGCCAGCTCGTCGTGACGACCGAAGGCCGAAAAGCTGTGGCTTCAGCAATGATCCCCTGGATGCGTGCCTATCAGGATACCTTTGTGTTTGTGAGACTGATTGATCTCGAGTCAATGCGTGATCTTTTCCACGTGATCCGGGATATGAAAAGGCTCGACGACCTGAACGACGCCAGCGGCGCTCCTGCTCGCCCGGAATCTCGACTGCTGCGACGCAATGACTAGCCTGGTGAACTACAAGACGGCCCGACAGCCCGGAGGATCATCGTGACTGACATACGTCGGCCGCGTCGATCCAGTTCGGAGCACGGGGGAATCGGCGCGAAGGGGTAGTCGCGTGACCATCAGCTCGAAGAGACCTACCGGGCTTCCGGAGCTACCTGCACCGTTACCGGGTTGAGGCATCTCCCAGTATTTGCCGCCGCATTTCGGCCCATTCGATGAGCGCCTCGATGAGGGTCCGAGCGCAATTCCCATTTTGCTCAGCGTGTATTCGACCTTCGGAGGAACTTGGGATACCGGCTTTTCCGAGCCCGGATCGCGACAGAGGTAGACGAGACGCTGTCCAGCTGGCGCGAGCCGGTGGAAGCGCGCATTGTCGGCCCGAGTCTTCCAGCAACACCTGTCGAACGGCCGGTTGCTGGTGTGGAGCGGTCGCCCTGATGTCCAATCGACGCTGCCGGCGAATGACTCTTGGTGGCCGGTCACTGCCCGCCAGCGATTGGCGGCACGCGACCCCAAGCAGACTTGCAAACCGCCGAGTGTCGAGCGGCAGATGTCCGATGCATAGCAGCCTTCAATTGCAGTTGCTCGCATAGACGCGCCTCCTTAGGAACGGCTGCGGGGCAAATCACCACCTGCTTATCAGCACAGAGACCGTCGAACGTTATTGATCTGCGCTCACATGATTGCGCTAATCTGCCAAGGTACGAATTCCTGCTGTCCGTACCCGTGCCGCTCACTACGTGAACGGGTCCCCGAGGCGACATCTAGCAGCAATTCGAAGAGCACTGCGCCCAGTTGCTCGATCGTCGTCCTCCCTTCCAACACCTCTCCGCAGTTCAGGTCCATATCGTCGGACTGTCGTTGCCAAAGTGCTGTGTTCGTCGCAAGTTTGACGGACGGCGCGGGGGCGCAGCCGTATGCTGAACCACGTCCCGTCGTGAAACAGATAAGATTCGCACCGCCGGCTACCTGGCCGGTAGCCGACACCGGGTCGTAGCCGGGCGTGTCCATAAAAACAAGTCCGCGCGCCGTGATCGGCTGGGCATATTCGTACACTTCGACCAGATTGGTAGAGCCGGCTTTCGCAATGCCTCCCAGTGATTTTTCAAGGACGGTAGTCAAGCCACCGGCCTTGTTGCCCGCAGACGGATTGTTGTTCATTTGCGCCCCTTGCCGATGCGCGTAGGCTTCCCACCACTTGATGCGATCAATCAGCTTCCGACCCACCTCGGGCGTTGCGGCGCGGCGCGTCAGTAAGTGCTCCGCGCCATAGATTTCGGGCGTCTCAGAGAGGATCGCGGTGCCCCCGTACTGCACCAGCAGATCAACGGCCGCGCCGAGCACCGGATTGGCCGTAATGCCGGAATATCCGTCCGATCCCCCGCATTGAAGACCGACCGTGAGATGGCTTGCGCTGACCGGCTCCCGCCTCACGTTATTCGCTTCCGGCAACATGCCTCGAACCAGTTCAATACCCTTCGCAATCGTCAGTTTGGTGCCACCGCTGTCCTGGATCGTGAATGCTCGCAAGCGGTCGTGTTGCCGGAGTCCCTGCGTCTCAAGTAATCGCGGGATCTGATTCGTTTCACACCCCAGACCGACGACCAGCACGCTTGCGAAGTTCGGATGGCATGCATAACCGCCAATCGTGCGCTGCAGGATCGCGAGACCATCACCTTCAGAGTCGATGGCGCAACCGGAACCATGTGTGAGTGCGACGACGCCATCGACATTCGGGAACGCAGCCAGTTCTTCAGGATGGATGTCGCGCCGGAACTGATCAGCAATGGCCCGCGCAACCGTGGCCGAACAATTCACGGAGGTGAGGATCCCGATGTAGTTGCGTGTGGCGACACGGCCGTCGGCGCGGACAATGCCTCGGAATGTTGCGGGCTGGTTCGAGCGTACAGTCGGACGTGCAGCCTGAGCAAACGCGTAGTCGCGCGCAAAGTCGCCCATCGCGAGATTATGTGTGTGGACATGCTGCCCCGCGCGAATGGGCTGACTCGCAAAGCCGATCAACTGGCCGTAGCGGTGCACCGCCTCACCCGGAGCGATGTCACGTGTCGCCAGCTTGTGCCCGGGCGGAATCAGTCCCGAGACTGTCACCGCTTCCTTGTCGATAACCGTACCGGACACAAGCTGTTCAAGTGCGATAATGACATCATCGGCAGGATTGAGCCGTACGACGCGAGCCGACTTCGACGCGGTGGTTTGGGCGGACGTGTCGGCGATATTCAACGACATGGCACTACTCCTACGTTTCTCAGGGTGTACGCCGGTCGCGCGTGGCCACGTTGGATTCGCGCGAAGGGCCGTGAAGCGGTGATCGACGACGCTTAACCGCTTAGCCAGCGCTCCAGGGTGTTTTGCAGCGCGTGTACTCAAGTTGGTAGAGCGTCGTGTCCGGTGCCGTCGCGCCAGCCTCAGGTAATGCCGCGAGTCCCGAAACAAAACGGTCCACCGCAGAACGGACATAGTCTGCCCGGCACCCTTCGACTAACACTATCCATGTGGGTACCTGCGTGCCCTCTGAACGCGCCTTCTTTTCCGCCGTTTCCACTTTGCTGATTGCTTCGTCTGCAAGGCACAGGTGCACGCCGGTGATCCCTGGCAGATCCGCGAGGGGCGGCAGCACGCGCTGACGCAAACCCTTCACGACGTCTGCACGAGCATCCGAAGGCACGTCGAAGCGCACAGTCACAAGATAGGCACCTTGCCCAACGCCGTCCGAATAGGCGACGTGACAGATTGAGCGCGCGACGCTCCGGAAAGAGGCGACAACCTGCCTGGTCCACGGCGTCGGCGTATTCAACCGGGTAAGGTAGTCTTGCGCGCCAAGCACCTCAACGGTGTCGGCCTCGTACAGATTGAAGTACTCGGGCCCTGCATCCAGTGCTATGAAGCGCCGACCGCGCCTGAACCCGGGGATGCCGGCGCGTTCCGGCATGTGCTCGCGGTTATGCCACTCGTAAAATTCATCCTTCGCTTCCGGCAGCAGGTCGTGCCAGATTGCGACTACGCCCGTTCCAGCAAGGCTCATATCTCCTCCCGTTGACAAATCGGATCGTCTTAAAGTGCCGATGGATACTCGCCGCGGCCCCAGGCTGCGCCAAGAGTGTTCACGTACTGCACAACCTTTTGTGTCTGCTCGCCGAGTCCGCTGCCGCCGAGCGTCATGGTGTCGCCTGCTTTCAGGAAGACTGGCGGTTTCTGACCGAGGCCTACGCCAGGAGGCGTGCCCGTAATAATCACGTCGCCCGCCATTAAAGGCATGAAGCGGCTGAGATACGCCACGATGTGCGCGACGTTGAAAATCATCGTGCGTGTGTTGCCCGTCTGACGGCGCGTACCGTTCACGTCCAGCCAAAGGTCGAGCACCTGCGGATCGGGAACTTCGTCGCGTGTCAGCAGCCACGGACCAAGCGGAGCGAACGAAAATCCGCTTTTGCCCTTGGTCCACTGGCCTTCGCGTTCGAGCTGATACGCTCGTTCGGAGACATCATTCGCAAGGCAGTAACCCGCCACATGGTCCAGCGCGTTGGCTTCGTCGATCTGCCAGGCGGGTTTGCCGATCACCACGCCGAGTTCCACCTCCCAATCGAGCTTTTGCGCGTCTGCGGGCAAGACGACCGGGTCGTTCGGGCCGCTGATGGCGCCCGTATGCTTGTTGAACACCACCGGTTCCCGTGGAATCGGCGTGTCGGTTTCAGCAGCATGATCGGAGTAGTTCAGACCAATGCACACGAGATTACGGACATTGCCGATGCAGGCGCCGAGACGCGTGCCCGCTTCAACGACGGGCAGACGACCGAGAGCGAGTTCGCTCAGCTTGGAAAGGGCGACTGGCGTGATAGTCGTTCCATCAATGTCGTTCACGATGCCGGTCAGATCACGGATCGCGCCGCTCGAATCGATAATACCGGGGTGCTCATGGCCGGGCTGGCCGAAACGGACGAGACGCATGTAGTACTCCTATCAAGACAAAAGAGTGATGGGCAATGTGCCGAGATTGCCGAAGCCGATACGCAAGTCGCGACCGACCTGCAACTCCAGAACGCCCGCGTAAGACCCGGTGATCACAGCCTGGCCGGCATGCAGCCCTAGGCCGCGGACGCGAAGGAAATTGGCGAGCCACACAATCGGCGCGAGCGCGCCCCGGTCAGGGTGGCGTCCCGCACACATGACTGCTTTTTCGCCGACGCTGGCTACACTGACGTCGAATTCGACGGGGAGATCGGCCAGCGTCGCGCCCTCCATCGATTTAACGCGGGGTCCGATGACAAGGCCGGCATTGAACAGGCCGTCTGCAAGTAGTTCAGGGAACGACAGCCTTTCGGGATGCGAGTAACGACTGCCTAGCAATTCGAGCGCGAGGTGCGTGTGCCCGAGAGCGTCGAGCACTTCAGCTTCGCTATAAGCTTCGCGCCGTGGCGGCAGGTCGCGGTCCAGTAGACAGGCCAGTTCCGGCTCCGCCCTCACAGAGGCACGCGGAGGCCCACTCATGCGACATACATCGCCTCGATGGATATCAGCGTCATAGATCGGCGCGGCGATGACTTTGCCCGGCTGCGGAAGCGCACATTTCCATGCGACAATCCGCCGACCTAGCTTATGGCTGACCTCTTGCTGGATTGCGAAACCGTCGTCCAGATTCACAGGCAGCACTTCGACGGGGAGACGCTCTACGAGCACGCCTTTTTGGCGCGCTGTTACAAGAATACTTGCTGCCTGTTCACGCCGACTGGCGATGGCCTCGGTGGCCTGCGTCGCGGCTGTCATATTCACGCCGCCTCACTTACGTTCGCACCAACGCTTTGACGCGGCCATACCGCACCTAGCTTCGAAGCTGCTTCTTTCAATAGCGCGTAGAAGTCGTCGTAGCGCTCCGGCTGAACTCGCATCACCGGTCCAGCAATGCTCATCGTGCCGACCACCGTATCGTCGGTCAGCGATCGCACCGGCACCGCCAAAGCGGCAACGCCCGGCTCTGCCTCTTCTACAACAAGCCCATAGCCGCGCTGTCTGGTCAGCTCCAACTCGGGAATCAACTGCTCGATGCTGGTGATTGCTTTGGGCCCACATGCGCTGGCGGCGGCTTTTCCGAGTCCACCACGCAATGCACATTCGACCGCCCGGTCGTTCGGCATCGACGCCAGCCACACCTTCCCGTTCGCCGTTGCATGCAAGGTAATAGGGCTATCCATGGACGGCGAATACATAAGGCCCGGTGCCGCGCCTTGCGAGGACGCCAGCCACGCGAGCGTGCCTTCACTTGCGACGGTCAGCCGAACCAGCTCGCGGCAATGCGCCGCCACGTCATCAAGGATCGGCTGCACCAGGCCCGGCAGGCCAAGTCCATGCAAGTACCGCTGACCCAACAAGGAAAGCTTCAGGGTAAGACGGTATTGAGAAGTGTTTTCGTCCTGTTCAGCCCAGCCCTGCTCGCACAACTGCGCGAGTACACGATGCGCGGGGCCTTTTTCCAACTCGAGTTCGGCGGCGATGTCAGACATACGCATCCAGCGCGCCTCACGTGCGAGCAACTCGATCGCCTGGAGCGACCGGTCAACTGCTCCCTTGACAACTCTCATAATTTGAGTAACATCATTCCTATTGGAACGGTGTTACAACAATAGACGAATGGCACCGAAAAGTCAATTACCACGGAGACAGCATGAACGCAAAAGCACCGGCTAAGCCCCACGGCAAGCGCCAGTCGAAGATCGCAGCAGCCAGTGGTTGGATCGGCTCAGCGCTCGAGTATTACGATTTTTTCATCTACGCGACCGCCGCGTCATTGTTGTTCCCCCAACTCTTCTTTCCCTCACACAATCCAACGGTAGGCATCGTCGCTTCACTGGCGACGTTCGGCGTCGGCTATGTCGCCCGACCGGTAGGGGCCATGGTGCTTGGGCACCTCGGCGACCGCCACGGCCGAAAGACGGTGCTGATCTTCTGCATGCTCCTGATGGGGGCCGCAACGATGTGTGTGGGCCTCTTGCCGACCTACCAGCAGATCGGCATCTGGGCGCCAGTGCTGCTCGTCATCCTGCGGCTCATTCAGGGATTCGCGGTCGCGGGAGAGATGTCCGGCGCCAGTTCCATGATTCTCGAACATGCGCCGTTCGGACGGCGTGGGTACTTTGCAAGCTTTACCCTCCAAGGCGTGCAGGCAGGGCAACTCCTGGCGGCAGGCATCTTCTTGCCGCTCGCGCACTTCATGCCGAAGGATCAGTTTGCTTCCTGGGGCTGGCGCATTCCGTTCCTGCTGAGCATCGTCGTGATCATCGCGGGTTACATCATTCGGCGCGAGGTCGATGAGACCCCAGCTTTCTCTGAGGAGCAGGCACACGGGGAAGTTGCTGCGTCTCCGGTCATCGAGGTCCTGCGCGAGAGTTGGGGCGATGTCTTGCGCGTTGTTGGCATGGCACTTGCTGCGGTCACTGCGCTCCTGGCGAGTGTTTTCGGCGCGACCTATGCAGTCCAGCCCGCGTACGGTATTGGGTTTCCTGCCGGCGTCTTTCTGTGGGTTCCGGTCCTCGGCAACCTTTGCTCCGTCATACTGATCCCCCTCGTCGGCAACCTCTCGGACAAGATCGGTCGCAGGCCCCCCGTTATCGTCGGCGTTGTGAGCTCCGGAATCTTCGCTTTCGGCTACCTGTACGCCATCAGCATCCACAGTATCGGGCTCTCACTGCTCTTCTCGTTGCTCATGTGGGGCGTCGCTTACCAAGGCTTCAACGGTGTGTTCCCGAGTCTCTTCCCCGAACTGTTCCGCACGCGCGTGCGTGTCTCAGGCATGGCGATCGGACAAAACGTAGGGACGACTTTGTGTGCCTTGCTGCCGTCGCTTTTCGTCGCGGTCGCGCCCCCGGGGTCCACCAACATCCCGTTGAAGATCGGCTTTCTCACATTCGGCATTTGTCTGCTTGCCGCGTTTGCCGCGTTCACCACTCGGGAAACGTACCGTATACGCCTTGACGATCTCGGAGACCGCAACGCTACTCCTGTACCTAAGGCCGAATATGAACGCCTGCGCAGTGAAGCGATGGCCGCGACGAGCAAGGATGCCGCTGAACCGGAGTTTGCCAATGAAGTGCGGTCTTAAGCCGCCGCCGGCCGCCTACTCGGCATAATCGCCGCGTGGGCGCGACGCAAATGGGACTTCGCATGCAAACGTGCACTTCAGAGCCGTACGCCGCTTCGAATGTGCACGAATTGACCTTCGTTTTACATTAAGACGCAATGCAACCACATATCTCAGGCACAACGCGGCTCTACGGTTTGGTAGGCGACCCGCTGAGCGCGGCGAAGTCGCCACGATTGTTGAACCAACTGTTTATCGAACAGCGCGCCGACGCAGTTTGCGTTCCTTTCTGTGTCAAGTCAGATGACTTGCCGGCTTTCGTTGCGGGTGCAAGAGCGTTGGGCAATCTGTCCGGCATGCTGGTCACGATGCCTCATAAGCAACGGATGCTCGCGCTTGTCGACGAGCTAGATTCGACTGCTCGTCAGGTCGGCGCGCTCAACGTCATTCGCTGCGAAGCAGATGGTCGCTGGGTCGGCACGATAACCGATGGCATTGGCTGCGTTCTTGGAATGCAGTGGGAAGGCAACAGTCCGGCGAATAAGTCGGTGCTCCTCGTCGGCGCGGGAGGCGCAGGTAGAGCGATCGCATTTGCCATCGCTTCCGCAGGCGCTAGCAAGCTGACCATCTCCGATGTCGACGAGCACCGCGCCAAGGATCTTGCGGCCTCTGTTGCGGCTGAAACGGCTTGTACTGCGCGTTCGGGACCACCAGATCCTCGAGATTTCGACGTCGTAATTAACGCCACGCCGCTCGGCATGAAAGCGAACGATCCGATGCCAGTTGATCCGCAGCGGCTCGCCTCTGGCGCCATCGTCGTAGACATCGTTAATTCGGCGGAGCCGACGCCGCTTCTGCGAGCCGCACAGGAACGTGGATGCCGTATCCAGGACGGCGGTCCAATGCATCAAGGACAGGCGCTGTACGCGCTGCGCTTCCTGGGGTTCGATTATCGCCCCGATGGCCGCACGACAAGGGACGAAAGCTTGAAATGAGCAGCGAGGCAAAAGCGCACGGTGGCGCCAGAATATGCCCGAAGCCACCGGCTATTACGACTCGGAATTACAAAATTCGGGAATATGACGAAGGAGAACATGAATGAAAATTGCCTTGCTGGAAGCCAGCCATTGGCATGTCCCGCTGTATCTTGATGCCCTCGAAGCGCCCGGGATCGAGCTGGTTGCCGTCTCTGACGCGGAGCAAGTGAAGGGCGAGGCGATCGCCGCACGATTCGGAAGCAGGTTGTACCCGTCGGCCTACGAGTTGCTTGAGCGCGAGGAAGTCGATTTCGCGTTTGTGTTCGGGCGGCATTCCGAAATGCCGGCGCTCGCCGAGGCCGTGATCGCGCGGAACATTCCATTCGCGTTAGAAAAGCCGTGCGGCGTCAATATGTCACAAGTCACCCGGCTTCGCACACTGACCGAGCAAGCGAAGCTTTATTGCGCGGTGCCGTTAATCTTCCGGATGAGCGATTTGCTGGGCTCACTTGAAGAAGCGGAGGGGCGCATACCATCAGACTTTAACTACATGTCGTTTCGTTTCATCGCCGGGCCGCCCAGTCGATACCAAGCGGCAGGCTCCGGTTGGGCAATCGAACACGAATATTCCGGCGGCGGATGCACAATCAACCTGGCAACCCACTTCATCGACTTGTTCAGATTGCTCACAGGCAAGGAGGTTGCCCGTGTCTCCGCCGTCATGAACTCAAGAACGCATGGAGGTGCCGTAGAAGACTATTCGCTGGTGACCATGCAAACTGAAGACGGCGTGATCGGCTCGGTGGAGACGGGATACAGCTTTCCAAGTACCGCCGACGAGCAGCGCGAATTTTCTTTCACTCTAGCTTCGAAGCGCATGTACGCGAAGTCTGGCCCGGACCGAATCGAGACCCGCGACAGAAATAATCTTTCCGCCGGCACGCGCAGCCGCCGCCTGCAGCTTGAGACCGACGCCTACTATCCCTTGTTCGTCAAGCGCGTTCTCGCTGAAAGTCAGACTGGCGCAAAGCCGATCGCATCGTTGCGCGATGCGGAGCGGATGATGCAAGTCATGGACGCGGCCTACGCCTCGGCCCAACAGGGCGGAATGTCTCTTGATCTGAATCCCGCTGCCTAGTCAGAAAGCTATAGCGTAAAAAAATACGGGACAGCCGACCTGCATGCGCCGAGGATCGTTATCAATAGGCGCAGCATGGGTAGCTGCTCACAACAATCAATCGATCTCATCAACTAGGAAATTTCGCAGCATTAGTTGTGCGGCTTCGCCTGAAATTTGCGCATCCCATCGCTAATCTAGTACACCTAATTTAAATGAAGCGAACTGGCCGACCAGTTCAGCTCCATGCAACCGCGAAGAAACCGACGATCCATATGAGAGCGCTTGCTGCGCTCGTATCGATCCCATAGAAAAGAATGCTATTTGGCATATCTACATAGAGGAGAATCCATGAAGAATTTCAATATGATAACCAAGGCCGCACTCGCAGCAACGGCGTTCGCAGCCGCTGCGCCGGCGTTCGCTCAAAGCAGCGTGACGCTGTACGGTATCGTCGATGATTCGATCGTCTATCAAAGCAGCCAAACCTCACTCGGTTCGACAAGCGGCGGCCGTTCGAACATTAAGACGGCATCGGGCATCTGGGCGGGCAGCCGCTTCGGCCTGAAGGGCGCTGAAGATCTCGGGGGCAGCACCAAGGCCATTTTCCAGTTGGAGTCGGGCTTCAACATGAACAACGGCGCGCAGCAATACGCGAACGCGATGTTCGGCCGTCAAGCCTGGGTCGGTCTGACGAACCAGACATTCGGTACGCTGACATTGGGTCGCCAATACATGTCTTACTACACACTGATGGCGCCGTACAGCCCGACGACCTGGTTGACCGGCTACTTCGGCGCGCACCCGGGCGATCTGGACGCGTTGGACACGATCTACCGCGCGAACAACTCGATCGTCTATACGTCGCCGAAGCTCTACGGCGTGACGCTCAGCGGCTCATACTCGCTCGCAGGCGTGCCGGACAGCATCTATCGCGGCTCAACGTGGTCGGCCGCAATCCAGTATCAGCAAGGCCCCATCGGCGGTACTGTCGCGTTCTCGCGCATCAACAACTCGACCGTCGGCGGCGGCGTCTACGGTGCGGATTCGACGACGAACACGGCTGGCCAGTCGGGCGTGTCGGCGGTGACGAATGGCTATCAGGGCGCGCAGGCGCAGAATCGCTTCGCGGTCGGCCTCGGCTACGTGTTCAACAGCGCGTGGGATATCACGGCGACGTACACTAATGTTCAGTATATTCCGGGCGTGGCGTCGAAGTTCACGGACGAGCAGGTCTTTAACACCGCTGGTACGGTGCTGCACTGGAAGGCTACAACAGCATGGGACTTCGCTGCCGGTTACAGCTACACGTGGGCAAGCAAGGCGAACGGTATCAACGATGCAGCGTCGTACCACCAGTTCAACTTGTCCCAATACTATGCGCTGTCCAAACGTACTGGCTTCTATGCACTGGAGGCATTCCAACGTGCGAACGGCCGTACCCTTGGCACGCCGACGTTCCCGGGCGGCGCTACGAACCGTCAGATCGATGCGACCGCATCCATCGGCGATGGGTTCCAATCGACTCCCTCGTCCTCGCGCAGCATGTTCGCAGCAGGCGTGGGTATCGTCCACCGCTTCTAGCACAGCGTTTTATCCCTGTTGCGATTACGATCGCCAGCACTTTCAATGCACATTGGATCCTTCCATGACCTCATATTCCAGCTATCTTCCTGACGATCTCGACGGTGCCCTGCTCGTTGGCCGCGTGTGGCGTCAAACGAGAAACGGCGCGGGACCGTGCGTCGTTGCTGTTCGCTGCGGGGAAGTATTCGATATCTCCCGCATTGCACCAACCGTGTCCGATCTTTTCGATCGCCAGGATCTGGTCGAACTCGTCCGGCAGGCTTCCGGCGAATCTCTGGGTCATGTCGGCAATCTGATCGAAGCCACCGTCGCCGCTCAACGGAAAGAGGATCAACCCTACCTCCTGGCTCCCTGCGATCTGCAAGCCATCAAAGCCTGTGGCGTGACGTTTGCCGTGAGCCTTCTTGAACGCGTCATTGAAGAGCAGGCGGGCGGCGACCCTGCGAAGGCTGATGAAGTGCGCGCTGCAATCACGCGTCTGATCGGCACCGATCTGTCGAAGATCAAGCCCGGCTCAGACGCTGCCGGCAAGCTCAAGGAAGAACTGCAGCGACGCCGTGCATGGTCGCAGTATATGGAAGTCGGAATCGGCCCCGATGCAGAGGTATTTTCGAAGTCGCAGCCTATGTCCTCAGTCGGATTCGGTGCCGATATCGGCTTGCTGCCTGCTTCGAAGTGGAACAACCCAGAGCCGGAGATCGTCCTTGCAGTCAACAGCAAAGGCGAGGTGGTGGGCGCCACACTGGGTAACGACGTCAATCTGCGCGACATCGAGGGCCGGTCCGCGCTGCTGCTTGGCAAATGCAAGGACAACAACGGCTCATGCGCGATCGGTCCGTTTATCCGCCTGTTCGACGAACGGTTCACGCTGGACACGATTCGAGAAACGAGTGTTTCGTTGCGCGTCGAAGGTACCGACGACGGCTTCCTGCTTGAGGGCATCAGCCATATGCGGGAGATCAGCCGTGACCCTCTTGACCTGGTGAATCAGACCTGGGGCAAGCATCATCAGTATCCCGATGGCTTCATGTTGTTCCTCGGCACGATGTTCTCTCCGATCAAGGATCGCGATGCGCCGGGTGGCGGCTTTACGCATCACGTCGGCGACCGCGTGATGATCAGCGCCCCTCCGCTTGGCGCACTCGTCAACACCGTGCGGCTGTCGACCGAAATCGCTCCGTGGACATTCGGCGTGCGTGCGCTGTACGCCAACCTCGCCGAGCGCTCGCTGCTGAACCTGAGCTGATCAAACACGTATTTACTCATTGACGGATTTACGATGACGCAATTCAAGAACTTCATTGGCGGCGAATGGGTCGATGGCAACGACTCCGTTCCTAATGTGAACCCTTCGGACACGAGCGACGTGATCGGCCATTTCGCACGGGCCAGCGCAGATCAGACACAGAAAGCAATCGCGTCTGCACGCTCAGCCTTTCGCACGTGGTCGCTCAGCACCCCACAACAGCGCTTTGACTTGCTCGACCAGGTCGGCAGCACCATCCTTGCGCGCAAAAACGAACTCGGTAAGCTGCTGGCACGCGAGGAAGGGAAAACGCTCGCCGAAGCAGTCGGCGAAGTGGGACGCGCCGGACAGATTTTCAAATTCTTCGCGGGCGAGGCATTGCGGGTCGGCGGTGAGATTGTGCCGTCCGTGCGCCCGGGGCTGACCGTAGAAGTCACACGCGAACCGCTGGGCGTCATCGGCCTGATTACGCCGTGGAACTTCCCAATCGCCATTCCCGCCTGGAAGATTGCGCCCGCGCTCGCGTATGGAAACTGCGTGGTCATCAAGCCGGCGGACTTCGTGCCGGGCAGCGTATGGGAACTCGTCAAGATCATCGCCGAAGCCGGCGCCCCGGCGGGGGTCATCAATCTGGTCATGGGTAAGGGTTCGATCGTCGGCGAAACACTCGTCAAGTCAGCCGACGTGGATGCCATCAGCTTCACGGGCTCGGTTGGGACCGGCCAGGCGATCGCCGCGCAATGCGTCGCAACCGGAAAGAAGTTCCAGCTCGAGATGGGTGGCAAGAACCCAATGGTCGTGCTCGACGATGCCGATCTGGAAGTCGCGGTCGAGGCGTGCGTCAATGGCGCCTTCTTCTCCACCGGCCAGCGTTGTACCGCATCTAGTCGCCTGATCGTGACGAGCGGCATCCACGACCGTTTTGTCGAGGCCATGCAGGCGCGCATGCGCAGTCTCAAGATTGGTAACGCCCTGGATGCGTCGATGCAGATCGGTCCCGTTGTCGATGCCAAACAGCTAGAACAGGACGAGCGTTATATCGAACTCGCACGCGCCGAAGGTGGCTCGGTGTTTGGCGGTGGACGTGTTACCTCGGCAACCGAAGGATTTTTCCTGGCACCGGCTCTGGTGACCAACACGACCTCGGCGATGACGATCAACAGGGAGGAAGTGTTCGGTCCTGTCGCGTCCGTCATCCGAGTCGCAGATTACAACGAAGCGCTTGCCGTAGCCAACGACTCGCCATTCGGCCTTTCTGCCGGCATCTGCACCGCGTCGCTGGCACATGCGAGCCATTTCAAGCGCCACGTGCAGGCCGGCATGGTGACGGTCAACACCGCGACGGCCGGGGTCGATTATCACGTTCCATTCGGTGGTCGCAAAGGTTCGAGCTATGGTCCGCGGGAACAGGGGACCTATGCGCGCGAGTTTTATACGACCGTGAAAACCACATACGTCGCTCCTGGGAACGTTTGAGCAAGCAATGAAAAGCGAGAACTGGCAGCAACGAATGAGGCACTCGAGTTCTCGCTACATTTAACACGACTGCACGGATAATCTCCTGCATGAGCGGTAACCACTACCGGGCAGCTGGCACACGTTGATATGCTCCAACAACCAGTTTTTTCTGAGGAAACACTCGATAGCGGCAGCTCAACGAGAGCATTGCCAGGTTCGAAGGTCCGCTGACCGGTATAGAGCAGCCGTCAGAATGACCACATGACCGCTAAGGCGAACGACCGTAACTGGTCGCACTGCGCCCTACGATGCCGCCGGACCGCCGGCGAGGGCCTGGTGACATTCGGCGGCAGGCCTCGACCCGTCCCTGCCGGTCAAGCAAATTCGTTCAACGTCCGGAAGAGCCGCATAGGCAGCCGCTGGTCTTCAAAAATAGGAGTGCAGTTCTTGGCCGATTCTGGCACGTTTCGGCAGCATATGGTCAAGTCTGCGCTAATACAATTAATCCTGCCACTGTTGCAACTTTCGCCGCGGCGCGGGATGGTTGGACTCGACCAAACGTTCCGCGAGTCTACGATCGCCGAAACAACCTCGAGGGTCGAGGAACTGACCGGAAAGCCCCCACGTTCGTTGACGGAATGGTTGACCGACAACCTAAACGTATTTCGAGCGTGAGCTCTCCTTCGGTTGATGTCCCAGGAAGTGGTATAAGTCTTGTGCCAGCGCTGCGCGGCAAAGCGCGTAGCCCGAAGCTGCTTGCCGCGCAGCGGCCACTCCTTTCGGGGTGGCCATCGTGAAGTCCGGCGTGGACAGCGCCTCCATTCCTGCGGTCGGTGCTTGTGTCGAGAATCAAGGTCACGCGCCCCCTGTTTGCATGGCGAGCAGCACTTGACGCGTCTCATTGCGGTCGGGACTGTCCTCCTCCCCGCTAAGCATCGAAGCATCGCTCGTCAGGCGCGCTGGCTCCCGAGCTGACCACCTGATGCGGATTTCCAGGACGACCCCTAGGGCCGCGTGACGCATCAGCGCGTCGCAGCCCTGCGGAAATCGGACGGCGTCACGCCAGTCGCCTTCTTGAATGCGGTGCTGAAGTGCTGAGCGTGGCTGAAGCCGCAATCCAGCGCGACTTCAGTTGCGGTGCGACGGGGATCCAAGAGGAACTCCTTGGCCCGCTCGAGACGCAGACTGTACACAAAGCGCAAGGGTGTCTGCCCGGTGCTTTCCCGAAAGGCCCGCATGAAATGCCGGGGGCTGACACCGGCAACTTGCGCCAAGCCCTCGATCGTGAACGGCCTCGACAAGTCGGCCTCGACGTAGTCGATAACGCGCCGCAAGCTGCTAGGTGCGAGGCCACCGCATGGGCGAACGGTGGCTGCCTGGCTGCCGTCGACCCGCGCCAGTAGGGCGAGTGCTTGCATTGCCCAGCCCTCAGCGAACAACCCGTAAAGGCTGTCTGCATTGCGCGCCTCGCGGCATAGGACCGAAAGGCTACGTTGCAGATCTTCGTTGCCGAAGGCAATCAGTGGTCGATTGAAGTGGCAGCCAGCGTCGGATGCAACGGTCGGGTCGAGGAAGACCACCGTGTAGTCGAAGTGCGGGGCTACGTCGAACTCGCCTTCGACTGAAGTCGAGGCTAGGAACAGCGCAAGGTTTGTACTTTGTTTTATTCCCGAGTGGATGCGGCGGCCGTCGAGCTCTAGATGCAACTCTTCGAGGCCGTACCGAAACCAGAACAGCGCGAGCCGCGGTTGACGAAAACGCCAAGAGATGGGCTCGGTCGCTCGGCGCGCGAGGATTTCAACATGTGTGGTGCGTGAGTCAACAATGGTGCCGGAGACGAGTTCGCCCCCAACCTCGCGATATTCAGCTTGTGAGTCTAGGCGACCATGCATTGCTTACTTCCGCTTCGATCTTGCGTCCGATCTTTCAGTGTGCGCGCGGCTTCTCCCTTTGGCAAGCGAATCAGTGGCTGGTGAATACCCCTTATGGGGAGTTGCCGACGCATGGACATCAACCTCGTTCGCTTACCCCCGCGCATCGTACACCTTAGCTCTACTCGTACTGCCCTGCAACAACGGCGATGCGATGAGCCAAGGCAACGGGTCCGCCGCTGGTCCGTGGCATAGAGTCAGATCACTGGCGCGTCCGGCAGCCTGCCCACGCCCTTGATCGCCGGCGCAGTGGCATTCAATGGTGCTATGGCCAGCGCGTTCTGACTCTGTCGCTGACCTCATCTAAGACATTATGTATTGACTTGCCGCACCTCAAGTGACGCAGATTGCTTGGGCGAAAAACGTCGACCCTGTTTCTTCTCAGAACTTGACTTTCTCAATGCCCTTCAATTGCAAGATTTCCCGGGCTTCGTTCGGGCTGGCGATTTCGAGTCCAAGCCCCTCGATTATCTGGCGCACCTGCCGCACCTGCGCTACATTGCTCTCGGCTAGCGTGCCGCGTCCAAGCCACAAACTGTCTTCCAATCCGACGCGCACATTGCCTCCCATACTGGCAGACATTGCTGCAAGGTGAAGCTGATCCTTGCCTGTCCCCAGCACCGACCAGCGATAGTCATTGCCGAACAGCCTGTCGGCCGTCCGCTTCATGTGCAACACGTCTTCAGGGTGCGTGCCGATACCTCCCAAGATGCCGAACACGGTCTGTACAAAGAACGGCGCCTTGACTAGACCGCGCTCGACGAAGTGCGCCAAGTTGTAGAGATGGCTCACGTCGTAGCACTCGAATTCGAAGCGCGTGTCGTTGGCGGCACACTGTGCCAGGGCGTATTCAATATCCTTAAAGGTGTTGCGGAAAATCAGGTCACGACTGGCTTCGAGCGCTTCGCGCTCCCAGGCATGTTTGAACTCCTTGAAGCGCGCCAGCATCGGGAACAGCGCGAAGTTCATGGAGCCCATGTTGAGCGAGGCCACCTCGGGCGCGAAGCGCATTGACGGCTTAATGCGCTCCTCGATCGTCATGTAAGGCGCGCCGCCACTGGTGATATTCAACACGGCATCGGTGCGCGCCTTAATCTGCGGCAAGAATCGGCCGAATGCGTCGGGGCTCTGGTCCGGCTTGCCGGTGACAGGATCGCGTGCATGAAGGTGAATGATCGCGGCGCCCGCTTCGGCCGCGCCGACCGAGGCTTCGGTGATCTCTTCCGGTGTAACCGGTAGATACGGTGACATTGAGGGCGTATGAATCGCACCGGTGACAGCACATGTGATGATGACTTTGTTCATAAATGAAGTAGGAAATCCGCATAAGGTGGCGAGCTCCGCCCGACTGCTGCGATACTCAGATTTGGGCCTTACCGCCGTCGACGAACAGTTCGATACCGTTAACAATGCTTGAATCGTCGGAAGCAAGAAAGACTGCTGCCTTGGCAATTTCGTCCGGATCGCCGACGCGCCCCATTGGGATCCGTGAAGCCAGAGCATCGAGCATTCCCTGCTGCCGTGCGGCGTCGGGGCCGGCCAGGGCCCTTGAGATCGAGAATCCAGTTGCGGGCGGATGAGCGTACGGCGGCCTTGGAGGCGGCATAGACACTGAAGGCCTCGGTACCGCCGCTGGCGGCAGTGGAGCCGGTCAAGATGATTGAAGCGCCGTCCGCCAGCAATGGCAGAGCCTTCTGCACAGTAAACAGTACGCCCTTGACGTTACGGCCAAAGGTGTCGTCATACTGCTCCTCGGTAATATTTCCGAGCGGCAGCAGCGAGCCGCCGCCGGCGTTGACGAACAATACGTCGATCCGACCCGGTTCCGATTTAACCCGATCAAACAGCGTCTCCAGTTCGGCCATGTTCGATGAGTCGACCCGGATGCTGGTAGCGTTACCGATCGCGGAAACCGTGGCGTCGAGTTCGGCCTGTCGGCGACCAGTGATAATGACATGCGCTCCTTCGCTATTGAACCGCTTGGCGGTAGCAAGCCCGATTCCGGTGGATCCACCAGTGACAATTGCGACTTTGCCTTCAAGTTTGCGCGACATGCAAGTTTCCTTGGTTGATTGTAAGATTCAAGGCCGTTGCTGCCCGACCGCGCTCGCGTCGTGGCTGTGCGAAAAGGCCGACGACTTGTCCTTGATCAGAGCAACCGCGACACCGCCGATCACCGCGGCCATTGCAATGGCGAGGAAGTTCTGCACCAGGGGTAGCTTCATCGAGACCAACACCCCAATCACGATCGGCGCTGCGATCGCCCCGATGCGCCCGACCCCCGAGGCAAAGCCGAGTCCCGTCGAACGGATCGATGTCGGGTAGAACTGCCCGGCATACGCGTACAGCAGGATCTGCGTGCCCAGCGTCGACGCGCCGACGACGGCAACGATCAGGAACAGCGGCTGCGCGCCGTTGCCGAGCAGCGTCAGCGAGACAGCTGCGACCGCGAAGAATGCGGCCGTCACCCACTGGATGTTCAGCTTGTCGGCGAGCCACCCGCCACCGATGGCGCCGACGACTGCACCGGCGTTGTAGGCGAGCAGGAAGTTCAGCGCGGAACCAAGGCTGTAGCCGGCCATGGCCATCAGTTTGACCAGCCACGAACTAAGCGCATAGAGCATGAACAGGCAGGTCATGAAGGCGAGCCAGAGCATCATCGAGCTGAAGCCGCGGCCGTCCAGGAACAGCCTGCCTATGGTCGGACCTTTGGCCTTGTCCTCGGCCGGAACGTGGAACACCTCGTGCGGCTCGATTTGCATGTCCGGCCGGATCTTCCAGACCACTTCACGCAGCTGCGTGTCGTCGTGCTGCTTGATCAGGAACGGCAGCGACTCAGGCATGTAATTCACGATGAACGGGATCAGCACCACTGGGGCGCCCGCGGCGATGAACACCGATTGCCAACCGTAGATCTCGATGAACTGCTTGCCGAGCAGCGCGGCGAGGATGCTGCCGATCGCGTAGCCGCAGCACATCAGTGTGACCATCAAGCCGCGCACCTTCTTTGGTGAGTATTCGGTCATCTGCGCGGCCGCATTCGGGATCGCGCCGCCGATGCCGAGCCCCGCGAGGAAGCGCATCTCGCTGAATGTGATCGGGTCGTTGGTGAACCCGGCGGCCGCGGTAAAGACGGTGAACAGGAACACGCAGATCGAGATGACCCAGCGGCGGCCGATCTTGTCTGCCAGCGCGCCGAGCACGATCGCACCGCACATCATGCCGAACAGCGCCGAACTGGCCATGAGGCCCGCGGTCGCGGCCTCGACATTCATCGCCCTCATGATCGACGGAAGCGCGATGCCGGCGACCGCCAGGTCGTAGCCGTCGAGCACCATGATCACGGAACACCAGATCAGCACGGACCGGTGAAAGCTGTTGAACTTGGCCTCGTCGACCAGTTTGCGAACATCTATCCCGTGCATAGTTTTTGACTTCATTGACTTGTCTCCTTTTATCTTTGGTGCGAGGCTCAGCATGTGGCGCGCGTAACCACATTCGGGGCCGAGACCTCACGGCCAACAACCGACCCTGCATAGACAAGGTCGGTCCCCTTACCCCGAGCAGGCTGCACGGTCCTCACACGCGAGGGGCTTCGGGCAGGCGTTCACCGCCGCGCACGACGTACTTGGCGGGATACAGTGCGACGAGAACCTCGACTTCGTCCTCCGATGCCCCGGTGCACGCGCTCCAAATCGAGCTCACCTTTTTGGCCAGCGATAGCACGGCGCCGTCGCTGCGCCCATCACGTATGTGGCAGAAGATCAGCGTTTCGGAGGTAGGTTCTCCCGAACGGTAGGTGTTCTCGGGCGTGACTTCATGGAATACGACGCTAATCAAGTCGAGCGGCGAAAGGATGATCTCCCTGATCGCACTCGTGACCTCGCTGGCAATCTTGGCCTTGACGCCAGATTCGATTCCTACCTTGCATTCGCAAACGATGACGGGCATGTTGTATCTCCATGAAGTTAGGTTAATGAGGTCCCTATGCTCTCGGAACGTCGCCATTAGGGATTGCACCGCGGCGCCATCACTTGCTTGGAAGTGCCATGACATTGAGCCCCAACCCGCCCAATGCACTGGCCGCCCCGAGGACCATCGGCTGGATCTCGTCACGCGACGCGCAGGGACGGGTCAATCTCGCGACCTACAGTTTCTTCAACGCGTTCAACTCAGGGGCTTGATCTGTTGGAACACAAGGTGCTCGCGACGCAGGGGAAATCGCTGATCGGCGTTACCAAACTGGTGCACCAGTTCTGCAAGGCACAATCGGAAAATGACGCACTCAAGGAATTCACCGAGCCACTCAGTCAGGTCAACAAGGAGTGGGGGTGAGATCACGAGGTCCCCAAGCTGCTCATCCGGGCCGAGCCCGCGGGTCGTTGTGAGGCAGCCGCAGTCGGGCTCTGTGCGTTAAGAACGAACTCTGCCGAGCGCGTCGGCGCGGTTCGGGCCACAAGCAGCCGTTCGACGTCGCAGGCTACTTCGTTCGACAATCAACAAGCAATCTACTCTGAACTTAAGCTTGTTGGCATCGTAAAGATCGCAGCGCTCTCGGATATTCACGGTAACTTGTGGTCCATGGCGTTCGCTCCCTTGTGGCTCAGCGCGCGCTGTCGATGATCATGCCGCCGTCAGGCGTCAGGCTGTATCCCGTCAGGAACTGGGCATCCTTGCTGGCGAGGAACAGGACGACCGGCGCGACGTCCTCCTCCGGCGATCCATAGCGGCCGAGCGCGTTGGCTGGCGGAGGAGCGTCGGCCGCGCCCCATGTGTCCGCGACCGGCAAGACGTTGTTCACCGTGATCTTGTCAGGGCCCCACTCGCGCGCGGCGGACCGGGTAAGTGCGCGCACTGCCTCCTTCGCCATGTTATAGGGACCATAGCCCACCATACCGAGGACACCAGCGAGTGAGGCGAAGTTGATGACGCGGCCCTCTCCGCTGGCCTTGAGGTGGGGATAGCAGGTCTGCATCGTCCTCAGATAGGCGATCGGGCCGATCTCGAAATTGCGCTGCAATTGCTCGACCGACAGATCGAGGATCGACGACAGGACCGAGGATGGATCGAAGGCATTGTTCACGAGGATATCGATCCGTCCGTACTCGGCTACCACCTTGTCGACCGAGGCCTTGATCTGGTTGGGATCGGCGATATCGCAGACCACACCGAGCGCGACGCCGTCCGCCGCCTGGATGTCCGCGACGACGCGGTCGACATTTTCAGCGGTGCGTGAAAGAACAGCTACCTTTGCGCCTTCCGCCGCGAATAGCTTCGCAGTAGCGCGGCCAATGCCGCGACCGGCACCCGTGACAATAGCGACTTTTCCATTGAGTCGAGCCATATTGATCTCCATTAAGTAGGGGTAATTTGCTGCCCCATCGCGGCCTGGACGCAGGGCGACGGCGTTTCGCGAGCGGTGTTCTGCGTCAGGAAAGAGGCGACCAGCAGCACCAGGCACACCGCGGCTGGCAAAGCGCCGCTGGGCTTGCGGACATTGATGTGCGCTGAAGCGGACAGCAGCAGGTGATAGAACATGCCTGCATAGGCGAGGTCGCTGAGCGCCACGCTGATGCGCGACAGGATGGCGACCACAGCTAGTATCTTCACTGCAATGAGGATCGGTACGAGATAGCTGGGGTAACCAAGCTCGGCGAGGGTCTGACGAACCCAATCCCCTTTGACTACGTACAGAGTTGCGGAAACCAGATACAGCAGGAGCAGCAGCGTCGTGCTGATCCAGTATGAGTAGTTTTCAGCCATGAAATTTTCCTTAGCGAGTTTGTTTGCGTCGACTTGGACGAAGGATGTCGTCTAAGATGAAAATCATCAAGTAGGATGAAAAAGTGACACTTAGTATGAAAAAGCAGACTAAAGACGACGGCGAGATCAACATGCACGACGAAATGCGCCGGGCATTCGCGCTGCTATCGGGTAAATGGAAGCTGGAGATTCTCTGGTTGCTCAATCAGCGTCTTCACCGCTTCGGAGAGCTGCGGCGCGCGATTCCCGGGATCACGCAACACATGCTGACAGCGCAACTTCGCGAGCTCGAGAGGGATGGTTTGGTGTCGCGCACCGTCTTTGCGGAAGTGCCTCCCCGAGTTGAATACGAGATCACATCGAAGGCCCGCGGACTTGGGCCGACGATGGAGGCACTGACGGCGTGGTGGCAAACGTATGGAGAGAGCGTGGCGCCTAAGCGGTCGCCCTCGCGCGGGCACAAAACTAAAAGCAGTTAGCCCAGAACGAAATGCGGATTACTGATGGGCCGACAAGCCGGTAGCTCGCCCAGCAAGCGGATGGCCGCTTTGTGGTGAGGTGACCGCCCAAGGTCCGGCTTGCGACGATCACGTCTCGCTAACTTGCTTTGCTCCCCATTTTAGGAAGCGCCCCAAAAACGCATTAAGGCTCATCTCCCCCAATGCGGTAGTCCTTCGTCACGACACCACGTTCGCTACTCGCATTGACAACCGTTGGCCGCACCCAGGTCACCCTGTTCTCCAGTCGACGGATATGACCACGACGCAGATGCGTGCGCGGCGCCGAGTGCGTGCCCGATCCTGACGGGCGTCGCATCGAAGGCGGCGGACGCGCGTGCCGCTCACGCCGCACTCCAGGCGCTTGCGACCAATCGCCTCATCTGGAACGTCAAGCACGGCGACGAGATCGCGGATGCGCTCGCCGAATCGCTGCACGAGCCGAACGTGCATGTGCGTTACGTCGGCGCGCGGCGGCTCGAAGTCAGCGGCACGGCGCGCCGGCCCGGAACGGTGAGCCAGGTCATCGAGCGCTTTCGCGGCGATATCGGGCCGCTCGTCGCGGGCATCGACGTCGACGTGACGCGCACCGACGACCTGGGCGTGGCAGGCGACGTGGACTCCGCGTTGTCGGCCGACAGCGTGAAATACGTGGAATCGAGCGACGGCACGAAAACTTCGTCGCCGAAATGCCGGGCAACACTACCCTTCATTAAGGATGACGAACATGTAGAAGCGATGACCGACAAACTGATCGACGTGGTTGCCGAGCTGCCGCAAGCGGTGGCGCAGCGCCATCGCCACGGTGAAGTGCGGGAACTGGCGGACGCACTCGACACGGTGGCCTCGCAGTCAACGGATACGGCAAGCACAGAAGCTCAGGCAGCACGTGTCGTTGTTGACGGATTTCGCGCCGCGGCCTTGTTGTGCCGAAGCGCAACCGTGTAGTACCGCCTGCATCGCGACGCACGCAGCAGGTGCGCGGCGATGCAGGCGAACCGTGCGCAACCCGCCAGGGGCAGCGCATTTTCCAGCGTTCCGCATGACTCGGAGCACTTCGACGCAGTTCCATTGTCCTACTTTTTTGAGGAGATTCACCATGGCAGGCAAAGTTGCCCCTCCCGTCTCTGGCGCAGCCGCAACCGGCTCGTCGGCTACCGACATCTATGAGGCGATGGCTGAAGAAAACACAATCAACAAGGCCAATACGCTGGCGACGATGGGCCTGAAGGCCGCGAAGGACATCGTCGGCTAAGCGCTCCGGCGCGCCATCCGGCCGCGCATGGTGCGCCGGTTGGAAGCCGTTCGCGGTTTCCAACCGGTTTCTTTTTTTGGCGCCCGCGTGGACCATCCGTGCGGCAGGCGCTCGTGAAACGATCCGGCCAAAGCAATGAGCATCGAACGACGTGATGAACTGATCCGTGAAATCTGCGACCTCCGCGACATGCCCGCACCGGACGCCACACTGGAGCGCGGCGTGCTGGAGATCGACGGCTTCGACGCCGCCATCGATCATTTCGAGGAAGATCCGGACGCGCTGTACGTCACGTTCCAGTTCGGCATCGTCGCCGCGGGGCGCACCTTGCGCGTGTTCCGCCTGTTGCTCGAAGCGAACCTCGCCGTCTATGCGCAGGACCAGGCGCAGCTCGGCCTGGAGACGGACACCGGAGGCATCGTGCTGATCGCGCGCGTGGCTTTGAGCGACGAGATCACGGGCCAATGGATGCTGGAGCTGCTCGAGCACTATGTCGAGCACGGCCGCTACTGGCGCGACAACAATTTCGTTGCACGCGACGATCTGTTCGAGAACCTCGCGCGCGGAGACTATGTGTGGATTCGCGCCTGAACCTTATTTGGAGAATCAGATGACCTCACGCGTCGGCAGTCACGGCAATACGACGGACCATCCGTCCACTCACGAGACAGGTACCACGAGCAGGAACAAAGACAAGAGCAAGGACAAGAACGACAACCAGGGAGGCAGCCAGACCGATCTGGATGCGGCGATCCAGGCGTTCGGCACGCAGGTCATGATGCAGATCTTCCAGGGCCAGCAGGAACGCCGCGCGGAGAACAGGAGGAAAATCCGGACTCCGCGTGAGCGGCACGGAAACCCTCCCAGGGCCGCATGCGTCGGATAGGTCGGCGACACATGTGGCCCGCCGGGCACGACGGCCCGATGGCCCGGACAGGCGTTCCACCAGAGCCTTACGACAGTGCAGCGGCGAGCATCATCCGCTCGGCGCCACGCAGATGGTCGGCTTCGCGCGCACTACTCCTGTCCAGACAGCCTTGCAGCGCGGCGAAGCCTGGCTCGACGCTCGCATCGAGTTCCGCTTGCGCCGCCTGAGCGACGTCGAGCTTGTAGCCGAGCGCATACACTGTCTTCAGGCTCAGCTCCGAAGTGCGCGACAGGTCCAGCTTCTTGCGCAGCTTGTAGATGTGCTGCTCGAGCGTACGCGCAGCAATCTGCTCGGTGGCGCCCCAGATGCTCGCTGCAATCTGCGCGCGGCTGAAGAACTTGCTGGGGTTCGAGAAGAACAGCCACGCAATCGCGAATTCACGCGCCGTCAGCGGAATTTCGATGCCGTCGATGGTCGCGCGGCCGGGGTTCTTTTGCAGCAGATAGCGGCCGATCTGGATCTCGTGCGTCGTGCTGTTGCACACGCTCCGTTGCAATGCAAGGTGCGCGCGAAAACGGACCTGCTCCATGTCGTACCGATTGACGACGTCGGTCGCGCCCGTGTCGATCCAGCGCAACAGGCTAGCCCAGCTCGACTGGTTCGTCAGCACGATCAGCGGCGTGCAGATGTCGGCATTGCAGCTGCGCCATGACAGTATGGCGCTCGTCGCTGTCGGCTCGGTCTTCGAGTCGATCAGCACCAGGTCGTAGCGGTTCGCACGCATCGCGCGCAACAGGTCGAGCTCACACGAGAACGACTCGACAACGATGCCATCTCCGGCGAGTGATTCTTCAAGATTGCGTCGAAGCATCCGATCGTCAGTCGCGATTGCAAAGAGCAGGTCATTATTCACGGGCGGTTCGCATCCAAATAAGTGACAACCTTTCCGATTACTGGCCGGCACCCCTCCTGCGATGCCGACCGCCATCCCCGAGACAGCTTGTTGTCCTCTCACTCGCGATATGTTGTTCGTCGTATGCCGCGGAGCGCGGGAACGGAGCGCTAAAAGGCCCGCTTCGTTGCGCGAAACGTCGTTGACGGTATCGAGTGAGATCTCTCTGTCCGTTAGTGCATCGGCAGGACGCGACGGATGCACATCGCGTATTTATTTTGTTGTGCGGCGCGTAAAACATGGCCCCGCAAGGCAGCGCATCTTCTTTCAACTTTTATCTATTGCCCGCCATTGCCAGAAAAAAAGCCTTAAACGGCGCGATGCGGGGTCGTGCGCACGATAAGTCGCGCTGCGAGCACATGTGAAAGATTCGTGTCGTGCTTCTAACTGTCAGCTTACGGATGCGGGCGCGCGAGCTCACGCACAACGCGTAATGCTCGCGTATCAACTCAGTTCGACGCGGCGGGTGAAGCGGTTTATCGCCGCGAGATACAGCTCGGGGTCGGCGTGATAGCCCATGCCTGGAGGGCCGCTCGGCTGCGGAGGCGACCTCTCGATGTCGCCGTCCGGCGTGAGGCTCGTGGCGTCGAAGTCGCTTAACGCGAGCTTGAGCCGCACAAGGCCCGGTGACTTGAAGCCGAGGCCCTTCATGCGGCCCATCAGCCCCTTTCGGGGGTTCGCAGGATAGTCGAGCGTGACCGCGACGCCCCGCGGCTTCGCATAGTCGTATTCGAGCGTGCCCCCCTTTACCGCATGCCGCAACTGCGCGGTGTTGGGCAATTGCGGATCGAGCAGTACGAGCGGCGGCTGCTTCTGCAACCTGACGCGGCTTTGCAGCGCCGCCGTGAAGAGTTGCGCGCTAGCCCCGCCCATCGACGCCCCCGCGATGTGGTCGAATTCGACGCGATAACCTTCGCGCTGCGCGTGCTCGATCTTTTGCGCAATGATTTCCGCCGCGTCGCGTACCGCGCCAAACACCGTGCCGACGCCGCCCGTCCCGCTGACGAGCGCCTGCCGCACATCGCGCCAGTTCTCCGTTCCGCCGAAGAAGACGCGCAGCTTCACGCATCGGGTGCCGTCCGCCGCCGTGGTTCGCCGTTCCTCGAACTGAAGATGCGAGACGTTCGACGCATGCACGAGCTTCTCCTTCTGTTCGGGAGTGAGCGCCGTGAACAGCCAGGCGTTGCGGATGTTGGCCTCGTTGAAGTGTTCAGAGACCAGTTGGATACGCGGCGGACTCGCCTGCGTGTGCTTTGCGAAGTGCTCGACGAATACCTGCGAACTGTCGCCCTGCCTCATCCCTGCGGCGACCGAGCCGATCGAAAAGCGCTGTGCGTCCTCGCGATGCCCGGGCGCAGTGAGCTCGGCCATCAGTTCGGCCAGCGCCTTCACGGCCTTGTAGTTGACGGAATCCGGCTGCGATGCGAGGGGCTCGGCGCCATCGTCGCCGGTGAAATGCAGCTGCAACAAGTGCTGCGTCTCGCCATTCTTGCCTCGCTGTTGGCGCTCGGTCATGAAGCAGCCGGCCCGGCCGGCTGCCGCGACGAGTTGCTGCAGGCGTTCTGGCGGCAAACCGCGGCCAAACTGCAACTGCGCGATCGAAGCGGCGTCAGGCATGGGCGGCCCCTGATAGACCGCGCCGCGCAGCATGCGCCCAAGTGTGGCCGTCTGCATGTTGCGTACGTATTCATCGGCGTGCGCGGGCCCGAGCCCGAGTGCTCCGGTGATCGACGAGAGTTGCTCGTCGTCGAGGTTGTAAGCCGACATCAGCACGTTGTCCATGCCGCTGACCTTCGGTCCTGAGGGCAACGCGCGAATGGAGCGCGGCTTTGCTGTGCGCGCGTCGGAAGCAGGCGATGCGCTCCCCGATTTCGGCGCCTGCGCGACTTTTGCGGTCGCGCCGGGAACTGCCGTGCGCGTCGATGTTTGCGCCCGTGTTTGCGGTTGCAAGGACATCTGTGGATCGACGCCAGCTTGCGTTCGCGTCGGCGGCGATCCACGCGATGGCGAGCGCATGCCGACCATGCTGCCGCTGTCGCCCACCGAACGTTCGTGCGTCGCGTTGTGCTGTTGCAGGCGCGCCATGTGCGCGGTCGTCTCCGGCGTGGGGCGTTCGCGGTGCATCAGTTCGCCAAGCGTCGTGCCCGGTGCCACTTCCCGGATTTCTCCGCCTGCGCCCCAGCGTTGCAATTGCTCAACCGGTGCGCGCGACGCACGTCCGTCGCCGGCCGCGGCCGGTGAACGCGACGGCGATGGCGAACCCGCGCCGAGCGTGTGCAACGCGGAGTCGGTTGAACGATCGCGCGGACGACGGCCTGTGTCGTTGCGGCGCGTCGAGGTCTCGGGCGTCGAGCCCAGATCGGACATCGAGCGTGCGTCGATCGCTGATTGGGTTTTCATGGCGCCTCCTCTGCGCGGCGGGCGGTTAAGCGAACGGCCGCGGGATCGCGGCACGATGCGCCCCGCATCGCCTGAGCACGTATTGAACGTTTGCTCCCGAGCACGCCCGCTAAAGCCCAGCGAAAAGTCGGGTCCATGCGCGAACCATGCACAACGCCGTGTGCCGCCGCGCGACAGGCTTCGTTCACGCCTTCATTTTTTCAGGCCGTCACACCCGCGTTCATTGACGCGACGACCATAATCGCGCCGTCCAGCAGGATTCGAAGGAGTTCGTCATGCAGCACGCCATTTATCATTCGCCGCTCGCCATCACCCTCGGCACGGCCATCGCGCTCATGACGCCATCGGCGCGCGCCGATTGCTTCGACGCCGCCGCCTACCAGCACGTCAATCCGCTGATTCTGCGGGCTATCGCGTGGCAGGAGTCGCGCAACCGGCCCAACGCGACGCACCTCAATGCAAACGGCTCGCCCGATTACGGCGTCATGCAGATCAACTCGATTCATCTGCGCGAGCTGGCGCACGATCACATCGATCGCGATGCGCTGATGCCCCCATGCAAGAACGTGTATATCGCCGCGTGGCATCTGCGTGGCAAGATGGAAAAGTACGGCAACACCTGGACCGCGGTAGGTGCCTATCACTCGGAGACGCCAGCCGAGCGCGATCTTTACGCGCGGCATATCGCGGCCATCGTCAGGCAATGGCGCGATCTGCAGGATGAATCGCCAACTTCATCACCGAATCCGACCCGCATCGCAAAAAAATAATTGCGCAAAGAATAGTTCGCGTTGCGCGACGAAGCGCAGGTTACCCGCGATCCGGACGCGAATTAAGCGAATCATTCATCGCTGAGTCACATAGTTCCCGATATATGGGACAAGACGCGGCCGCCGCTCCCAACTGCCGCGCGATTCAATAATTTCCGCGCTGCCGGGCAGGTATGCTCATAGCTGGGCAAACGGTTTGAGGCGCGGGCCATGCAACTTTCGTCAGCCCCATGGCTTATCCGATCCGTGCCTCGCTTGCCCGCATGACCTGACTTGCCGCCGTTCTTTCGTTCGGTGCACAAGTCAATGAGAAAGAAGTGAGGAAAGCGAATGGTGGCACATCTTGTCGACGAAACGCGCATTTTCTGGTCGAGTTCATCGGATCGTCCAACGCCCGCGGCAATCAGGCGCCATGGCGCACAGGCGCTAAGGCTCGCGCATCTGATCGAAGACCCGTCGCCGGCGGTCGTGTTTATCGACTGCGCGGACACCGACGCGAGCGTTGAAATAGAAAAGCTGCGGATCGAGAACGGCGATGAACACTATCTGATCCCGGTGCTACGCGAGCTTTCTGCCGGGCAAGTCGTCTCGCTCATCGCGCGCGGCGCCCACGACGCGGTGAACGACGAAGACCTGTTGAACCCGGACGCCATCATCGAACGCGCACGCGCCCAGACGAGGCTGCTTGCGTATGCGCGCGACGGCGTCACCGACTTTTCCACGCTGCAAAATCACACGGACGGCATGGTGTCGCCGGTGTTCTTCAAGGACGCGAATGGCCTGTACACCGGATGCAACCCGGTCTTCGAACGCTTTCTCGGTATCGACCGCGGCGGCATTCTCGGCAAGACCGTCTATGACGTGGCGCCCTCGGACCTCGCGCTCACCTATCACAAGGCCGACCTCGATCTCGCAGCCGACGGCGGCGTGCAGACGTATGCGGCCGGCGTGCGCAACGGGGCGGGCATCGTGCGCATGGTTCGCTTTTACAAGGGCGTCGTCTATGGCGAGGACGGACGCATCACCGGCATTGTCGGCGCGATGCACGACATCGGCGATCTGCGCGGACACGAAACCGCGCGCCAGGAGATCGACGAAGTCACCAGCCACGTGTCCGCGAATCTCGTCGCGCGTGAGGGCTTCGCTGCCGTCGATCACGACCGGCCCTTGCTCGAGCGCGTGGCGGCGGGCGACGCCTCGGCGCTCGCCCGCCTGTACCGGCTCTACCATCGGCGGCTTGCGCGCTTCCTGACCCGGCTCACGTGGAAGAGCGAGGTGATCGACGAAATCATCAACGACACCTTCATGGTCGTCTGGAAGCGGGCCGGCGACTTCCGGGGCGAGGCCAGCGTCTCGACGTGGATCATCGGCATCGCATATCGCTCGGCGCTGCGCGCGTTGCGCGACCAGCGCCGTTCGGAATTCGAACCGCTTGACATCGACCATGCCGATACGATGGCTCAGTACTGGCACGACCATGAATTGTCCGACCTGCTAGCGAAGGCGCTCGATCTGCTGCCCGCCGAGCAGCGGCTCGTGATGGCGCTCGCCTATGTGCTCGGACATTCGGTCGGAGAGATCGCGGAGATCACCGGCTTCCCGGTGACGACGGTCAAGGCGCGCATGCATCGGGCGCGCTGCAAGCTGCGAGAGACGATGGATATGTTGGGGAAGGTCAAGTGCGTTTGAGAGCGCGCTTCAAAGTGCGCCCCTGCCCCCGCAATGTTGCTGGGTGACCTCGTCACTCAGCGCCACAGTGTTCGCGGCAGTTGGACCATGCGGCCGAGCATGCCCGTGATACCACTGCGACGCGCGCGACCCGCGGGCGCAGTTGGTGTCCCGGGCGTCGCGGGCGTCGCGACTGAAGCCGCGGACGATGCCCTCGCGCCCGATTGCTCACGGCGTGCCGGCGACCGCGCGAGCGTCGGCTCGTCAGTCACGCCGGCATGGCTTTCCTTGCCTTGATCGCTTGCCTCGTCGATATGAAGTTTGCTGGAGTCCTGAAGCACCGCGATTTCTCCGGTGTTCGCCGTAGCTTCGCGTTGCGGTGAGCCGCTCTTTTCTTCCGCCGACGCCAACTTCGTGTCCCGGACATCCGGATGCCAACTCACGCGCGGCCCGGCCTCGCGGCGGGCCGCGCCTGGTTTGCGCAATGCGCTCTTCGGCCCGGCTGGGGCCGATGGCTCCGCTGGCTCCGATGCCTTCGCGCCGGCATTGACGCGGCCGCTGTGCAGATCCACTTCGATCAGATCGTCGTCATACTCGGGAGCCGCTGCCGTGTTTTGAGTTTGCGTCTGAGCGGGTGACGCCGGGGCGTGCTGAAAGGCGCGCTCTTCATTGAACAACTGAAGCAGCGTCTTCTGCGGCGCGCGCTCTGTGGCCGGCAGAGGCAGTTCGAACAGCTCGTCGTCGTCGGACTCGATCTCCGGGTTGGTGTGAGAAGACTCTGTCGTGCTCGGCTGCGCTTTGGCGGTTGCGCCGCTCGCGCCCGTCGGCGGCTTGGGCGCGGCCCGCTTCGACACGACCTTGTTCATCACCACGGCCTGCTCGCGAGTCAGTTTCATCACGCCACCATTCGCACCGGCGCGCGGCGCATCGACTCGCCGACGCTGCTGATTGATCCACTGGACGGCGTTCCCGATAGGATCTTCCTTCGCCGTGACAGTCGCCGACGCAGCCCCGAGCGAGCGCATCGCGGGACGCGAGCCGCCGCCAATCGACCTCAGCTGCGACAGGATTGCGCTCGCCGAACCGGAGAAGCGCGACTTCGACCGTGACCGGCTCGCATCGCCACCGGCACGCCGGGGCGCGTGAGAATCGGCGAGATCGGTTGCAAGGGTGCTGGCTGTGCGCTGTGTACGCATGACGTGGCTCCACTGGAAAATTCGGCGGGCAAGGAAGAGCCATCACCTGTCGCTGCGTCGAACCGGACATCGGACGGAAGGCCGCTCACTTGACTGGTGAAATTGCCTGATAAGAGCATGCGCCCTGGATAACGCCCAGCGTGGCCGGCGGGCGAACCGGTTCGTCCACCACCGAAAAGTGGCGTAGCGAGCGACGCGAAAAGCGACAGAACAAACGCCGCCGGTGAGAACGTCGTGTCAACGCACGGGTGATGAAGCGCGGTAATCGCGCGGCACGCATTGATGACGCGGCCGTGCTGCCGGCTCGGGCCGCTTGTCTGGTCGAGCAGCACCTCGATCGAATGCGCGTCGAGATTCGGCTGCAACCCGAGCAGCAACGCAATGGTGCCTGTCACGTTCGCTGCCGCGAACGACGAGCCCGACACGAAGTCGTAATGTCCGCCCGGCGTGAGCGTCAGGATGTCACGGCCCGGCGCATACAGCACGTTCGAGCCGGCATCGGCAGGCGCGCTGGCCGCAGCGCGAGCCGAATCGACGGCGATCACACCCGTCACGCCGACCGGAAACGCCTTGAGGTCGCCGTCCGGCAGCACGGCCCCGACCACGATCACACCTTTTTTCACCGACAGTTCGATCAGTTGACTCAGCAGCGGGTCCGCCGGCCCGCCCAGACTCAGATTGATGATCTGTGCGTGCGCCTCGAGCGCCGACTGGATCGCTTCGGCGAGTGTGAACGAATTGCACCGCGAAGGCCCGCTGCGATTGTCCGCTTGCCAGCAGGCCTTGACCGCGATCACTTTCGCGTGCGGCGCGACGCCTTCGATGCCGGCGCTGCCGTCCGGGCCGCCGGCGCGATCCGCCGCGATGACGCCCGCGACCGCGGTGCCGTGCTGGTCGCGATTGAATTGCTGCCAGTCCTCGTCGACGAAATTGCGGGTCCCGGCAATGCGGCCGTGCAGATCGGGGTGGGTGGTGTCGACGCCGGTGTCGATCACCGCGACGCGCACCGAATCGCCGCGTGTGACCTTTTGCGCGGCGTCCGCGCCGATCTCGCGAAAACCCTGCTGCAAGTCGGTATAGCCGCTGCTATGCGGCTCGCCGAGCAGATTGAAGGTCTGCAACGGCTGCGCGAGACGCACGCGAGGATCGGCAGCGAGCCGCGCGAGCACTTCATCGCGCCGCGCGCCGTCGGCGATTTCCAGCATCGCGCAATGCACCTTCAGCGACGGGATCGGCCACGCCGACACCTCGTGCAAGCCGTATTGCCGCGCGAGCGCGGCGACCTGAGCCCGCGCGCTGCCGCCCGGCGAATAGCCGCCGGCCGCGCCGTAGCCGCCCGCCGTCGTACCCGCGCGCAACATCAGCGTTTCCGGCGGATTGGCGACAGCCAGCACGATCATCCGCTCGGGGCGCGCTTTCATCTGCTGGGTGGCGACGGCCGGATCGGGCGTGGCGGGGACGAGCGCGCAGCCGGACATCGCCAGCGCCGCGCATATCACGAGCCCTTGCAGCAGCCAGCGCGCAAGCCGGTCCAGCCCGGCCGCGCGGGCGTTGCCGCACCCCGCCGAGACGGGATCGGCGAACGCGTTGAGATGGCGGCGCTGCATGGGCTTCATGGCAATCTGACTCAGAATGTGGACAGCCGAAGGTGCGCGTCGCCGCCCGAAAAGTTACCGTGCAACTCAGAAATGCCAGACTGCATCGGCAATCCACAGGTTCGATGCGCCTGGGCCGAGGGTCGTCTTCGCTTCGCTGTTTTTCGCGATATAGGAAAGGGCGAATTGCCACGAAAGGTACTGCCAGGTCAGCCCGACATTGCCGTACACATAACCGATGCCGAGGACCGATTGCAGATCGTAATAGCCGATGCCCGCCGTGGCCGTCCAGCCGTGAATGAGCGGCAGGCGGCCGACCAGATCGTAGGAGATCGCACGCGCTCGGCGACCGACCAACAAAGTCCGTATTCGGCGACAGCGACCGACGCGAACACCGAGTCGCGCCAGCCTGCCGTCAACACCAGTTCGTCGTAATTGAAGCGCACTGCCGACGGCACACGAGTGAACTGGTAGCCTGCGCGGTCCAGTCGTTGGCCACGCGCCAGCCGTAGCCCGCGTTGACGACGAACTCAGCGCCCGAGGTCATGGGGTCGCCCCATCTGATGGACGACGCCGACGCGCCCGCAAAGAAGCCGTTGCCCGGATACCAGCTCGCCGCAACGTTCACCGACGGCTGATGGTAGCTGATGTCCATGCCGCGCGTGACCTTGTCGGCGGCGATGCCGGCCTCGAACTGCCACTCCTCGCTCGCAGCGAGCGCGGGCCGCGGCGCCGAAAGGGACAGCGGGAACAGCGCGGCAAGCAGCGAGGACAATGCATACCATCGAACTGGACGCGCTGACGGGCGCGCCACGCTGCCGCAAAGCACGATCGAACGAAACCTCGACGCCATCTTGTCGTTCAGTAATCCGGGCGGGACGGAAAAGCAATGGCGTTATACAAGCCATCCGGCAAATCATGGGCGCGCGGCAAGGGTGAGCCGATCTTACCCGATAAAGCTGAACGCGAGAAAAACTGACAAGGAATTGTCAGGGGCCGCCAGCGCCCTCGCCGACCGGCTCCGCGAAGCGCACGCCGGGCTCGCCGCGCAAGACCGTGAGCTGCTTCGCCACGTCGCCAGGCCCGGCAACCGGCGCGAGCGAATAGACGCCGTTTTCGCTCGGGCCGCCGACGATCTGCAGATGCAGCGGCACGAGCAGCGCCTGCAGCCGGCCAACCGGCATCGCCGGATCGGCGACGAGCCGGATTGTCGCGCGCGCGGCACCCGCATTGGCCTCAGACAGCGTGCGATAGTTCGCCGGCGCGCTATCGGCGCCGCGGCTGAAGCCGAGCGTCGCCAGCGCGCCCGTCTCCAGCAGCACGATGGCCGCGAGACCGCAAGCGATCGCCGTCATGCGGCCGCGCCAGGGTGCCGACGACGACGTGCCTGTGCGAACGGCCGGCTGCGCCTCTTCGTCGAAACGCTCCCACAGATGATCGAGACCGCGCTCGACGTCAGGACCGGCGTCCTCGCGCGCGGCCATCGCCGCGCACAACTTGCGCTGCGACGCGAGTTCCGCCTGGCATCGTTCGCAATCGCGCACGTGCGCGTCGGCCAGCTTCCGTTCGGCGTCGGACGCCCGACCGTTGACGATCCACGGCAACAGTTCCCATACGTGCAGATGAGCGAGTTCGCTCTCGGTTGTATTGCTCATCGAACGCTCCCATCAAGGCCGGCGAGCGCCGGCAGCAGATTGCGCAGCTTGACCCGCGCACGAAACATCCTGGCCTTCACGGTACTGACAGGGCTTTCGGTTATCTCCGCAATCTCATCGACCGAATGGCCCATCACGTAGGCCAGCTCCATCACGATACGCTGCTCCGGGGGGAGCCTGGTCAAGCCCTTGGTCACCCAGTCGGTCATTTCCTGTTCGGCGAACGGCTCCGTGGACGACCCGTCGAAGTCATGCTGCTGTTCGGCCGGCAAGCAGCCCTGGCGCAGCGCCTTCAACGTGACGCGGTATGCAATGCCCATGATCCACGTCGACACGCGTGATTGGCCGCGAAATTCGCCAGCCTTCTGCCAGACGATCATGAAGGTGTCGTTGATGACTTCCTCGATCACGTCATAGCGCCGCGTGAAGCGGCCGAGAAAACGGACCAGCCGCCGATGATACCCGCGATAAAGCGCGGCCAGCGCGGACCTGTCCGCCGCCGCGGTGCGCTGCAGCAGCGCGGCATCTTCCGCGTCGACGCTGCGCGCGGAAGGACAGACGTTGCTTGAGACGATCGGTTTCGATGACATGTCGCTGCGTTCGCAATCTGCCAGATTGTGTGGATGACCGTGAGTGTCGCCGCCGGCGCGAAAAGTTGCGAGCGATGCAAAATAATTCTGGGCCGCAGCGAAAGCTCAAGCGCGCCGTGGATGCCGGGGGCTCGCTGGCGCTCGCGGCGGCCCTGCCTTGCTATCACCTTGCGCATGCATATCGCAAGGCGGCACGAAAGCCGCGCCTTCGCGTCCGCGCATTTCGAAATACGGCGCACCGGGCGGGTGGGTGTCGACAATCTGAAAGGCGCCGGTGTTGTTGAAAACGATCACATGCGCAATGAGAACGATTTGCACCGAGCCGTCCGCATGGTGAAGCGCCGAGTCGCCGGTGAGTTCCGGCATGCGCCAAGCGCCAAGATCCGCGCGCGCCATGGCCTGGATGATTTCGGCGCGCGCCTCTTCAATAGTCGACGGCGGCGGGCTGATCCTGCCCAGTTCGTGACGCAGGCGATGCAGCCGCTCGCGCGTTTGCGGCGTACGCATCAGCTTGGGGCGGTCCATCGGGCGTTGCCTGCAGTGCGCGGCCGTCGACTTCAATGCTGCGAAGCCGGGAGCCAGCTTCGCCCTGGAATGCGCGGGCATTCGTGCGACGTCTGCATCGCCGATTGTTGACAATGCGAGCTCAGCAAGCGCCTGAACGCCGCTTTCCGCCGATACTTTGGACATGGTGACTTCTTCAGCTCCGATCGGGTGGCGCATACCTTACGCAAAAATGCGAGCCGCCCGGCGTGGGACAGCGAAGTCCTTTCTCCGTTACCGAAGTGTCGGCGTCGATCCGCCGATTGCCATCTTTTCGCGCGGCGAGGTCCGCGGAACTGCGATACAGTGCGAAGCCCCGATGGCAGCCAACGACACCACGGCATGCCGCACATCGAACATCGCTCTAGAGGACCGGTAATGACGAAAGCAGATCAAACCGCAATTGAAGCCAACGCCGATGACCGATTGATTTCTCACGGCGGCAACGCGAAGAGCGGGTATGAAGACCGGCTGCGGACCATCGTCGAGAGATTGCGCGGCGCGGGAGACATACCCGGCGCCACCGTCGAGCAACAGATCGCGCTCGCGAACGAGTTGTCCGGCTTCGCGCTCGGCAGGTTCCTGCTCGAGCATCGGGGTTTGAATGCTTACTGGACGCATCGGCTGGTCACGTATCAAGCCGGCGCGGCTACGCCCGCCGCGATGACCGCGCTGGAATCGCGGATTTTCGACACGCTGCCGGCGGTGCTCGCGACGCGCGAACGCTTCGGCATTTTCCGTCGTACGCTGCAGGCACTGCTCGCGCCGGGGATGCTGCTCGCATCGGTTCCGTGCGGCGTGATGGGCGAATTGCTGCTGCTCGACTACACGGGGCTGGAAGACATCGAACTCGTCGGCGTAGATCTGGATCAGGCCGCGCTGGATCACGCGGCCGCGCTCGCCGGTGAACGAGACCTCGCCGCGCGCGTATCGCTGCATCGCAAGGACGCATGGTCGTTGGGCGTCCATCGCGGCTTCGACGTATTGACGAGCAACGGCCTGAACATCTACGAGCCCGACGACGGCCGTGTCGTCGCGCTGTATCGCTCGTTTTTCGATGCGCTCAAGCCGGGCGGAAAGCTCGTCACGAGTTTCCTGACGCCACCGCCCACGCTGTCGCCGGAGTCGCCGTGGGACATGGCGCAGATCGACCGTGAAGTGCTTGCGCTTCAGCATCTGCTCTTCGTGCGCATCATCGAAGCGCAATGGAGCGCGTTCCGCACTCATGCGCAAACCGATAGCCAACTTCGCGAAGCCGGTTTCGTGGATATCGAATTCATCGACGACCGCGCGCGCATGTTCCCGACTGTGGTCGCGCGCAAGCCGCTATGATACGGCGCGCGTTCAGCGCAACGTGAGTCGTGCCGCGTGGCGGATATGCTGCCCGGCACGACCGCTTCCTGAAATCGACACCTACCGCGCGTGGCTGGACGCAGCGGCGAGCGTCACGCGTTCAGCCGCTTTCAATGCTTCGTAAGTGAGCTTGTATTCCGGCGCGCGACGGGCGGCTTGCGAGTGCTTCAGCGCATCGCGCACGGTCGATCCGTCCGCTGTTTTCAGCAACGGATTCGCCCCGCCCGCGAGCAACGCACGAACCACGTCGAGCTTGCCGAGCGTCGCGGCAAGATGCAACGCCGTCGTGCCCGTGTCGGGATGCACGGCGTCGATTTCCGTCACCGACGGCAGCATTGCTTCAACAGTGCGCCGGTCGCCCGAGCGCGCGGCCCAATGCAACGGACGATACCCCGCGCGGTCGGGCGCATTCGCATCGGCCCGCACAGCGATCAAGGCCGCAACGGAACCGGCGCTCGCACTCGCGGCCGCGACGTGCAGTGGCGCGAGCCCGGAGGTGTCCGCCTGATCCGCTGGCACGCCGTGCTCGATCAGCGCGCGAGTCAATTGCGCATCGCCCGCGGCCGCCGCGATATGCAGATGATTCCAGCGATATGTCGGATGCACCCAGCCGGCCTTGAACGTGCCTTGGCTCGCCGCATCGCGCAAGCCTTGAACGAAAGGTCTCGCCGCTGTCCGCGTGCGCATCGCGGTGACGCCCTGCCATTGCGATTCGAGCGCTCCTGGCTCAACCGGGAAATATGCGCCACGCACGGCGGCAAGATTCGCGGCATCGCGCAACTCGCCGACCTGCGCACCGCCCTGCGTGAGCCGCGCGCCGTATTGCGCGCTCGTCAGCGGCGCCTTGCCGGCGGCCGCCTGCGACGCTGGATCGTGACAGTGCGCCTCGATGCTATCGATCAATCCATCGCGGTATTGATTGATCGACTTATGCAAATCGGCCAGTTCGGGCGTGGTCGCCGTGAGATGCGTGACGAGCGGCGTCCAGCTAGCGAGGAACTCGGCTAGCGCCTTGCCGCCGTCGCGCAATTCGCCTCTGATGATCCGCGAGCACGCTGCTTTCAACGCGTCGTCCGAGAGTCCTTCGATCACGACACCGGCATCGTGCGTCGATGCGCCGTCCGTGTGCGGAATCGGCAGTTCGAGGGTTTCGCGTAACGTTTCGCGAGCGCGCAAGACGACTTCGACGCCTTCGTCGTGTCCATACCCTCGCCCGCTTGCGGACGTGAGCGCGTAGGCGTCCACCTGGCCGAGCCGGTACATGCCGCGGCCGAGCAAAAACAATTGGCCTGCATCGTATGCGCCCCGGCTCGCATGATGCGCCTGACGGGCGGTCTGCACCTGCTGCCACATCAGCAGTGCGCGGTCCGCGCATTCGGTCAGACCTTCGCGCATGTGGTCGATGCAGGTCTTGAGGAGCGCGCCATCGCCGGACATCTCCTGGCCGAGCGCCGCCACGTCGTGGTGGAATGCGGCCTTGGCGCTACGAGGCAAGGTTCTGTCGATCCGGCTCGCCCAATTCGACATCACGTTCCGTTCATCGGATGTCAATGGGCGTCCCGGAACCGGTGCGGGATAGTCCGGTCGGGCATCGCTCACGGCGAAGATGATTCCAGGTATCGGCGGGCGCGACAGGCCGTACTCGGCCGCGAGGTCCACTGGTTCCGGCATCGTGGGAGCCGTCGAACTGCCCGCTGCCGTCGCGGGCCTTGGTGCACCCGTTGATGTGGCGGCTGTGCGGGCATCGGCGCCTGCGCCACCCGGTCGATGCAGCGAAGCCGGCAGGTTGCCGTGCAACTGGGGACGCTGCCGGGGTTGCTGCTGATGCCGCTGTGCGCGCATGGACGACGGCGTCAGCGCCGCAAACAGTCCCGCAGCGCGGCTGCGCAGCGGTGAACGTCTACGTGACGGCGCGCCAGACGACGTCGATCCCGATTGATCGTGCTCCGCAGCGTCGGCTGCGGCACTCGTGAAGGGCGCGGAGGGGCTATCGACACGTTTCATGGCTGTCCTGAGATCGGTTTGGCGTGCCGGTCAGCGATGCAAGCGGTCGACAACGCACCACGGCACAAACGCGCAACGCGAGTGACGCTGCGCGCGCATGGACTTGCAGGCGGATCGCGAAAGCGACGTCTCCTGAATACGCGCCAAGTTTCGCAAGCGCCGCGCGGCACACGATCGAGAGTCAGCGAAATCCGTATTCCATCAGCGAACCGGTTCAATGAAGCCTGAACGGCAGGCTTGTTTCGCAGCGAGCGACTGTTGGGTTACACAGCCGCGCTGTTTCGCCGTCGTCGCCGCCTATTCGCCGTATCTTGGTTGCTTGCGGATTGTCGGCGGCCACAATCGGCTCGTCACAGGCTCATGCGTCGCGGAATCCTCTGGTTTCGCGCGGCGGCATCGGTGAGCCACCGCCCGACGAAAGGATGCATATGGTTCAGCCGATTCGATCCCCGCAACGACCTCACGACGTGCCGGAGCATGACGCCGCAACGACCGGAGCAACCGGAGCAACTGGAACAACAAGCGGCGCGCAAAGCGGCGCACAGCAGCCCGCGCAACAGGGACGCCGGTTGCGTGCCGGCGCGAATCCGCTCATCGCCGGCTTGCCGGCGCGTCCGCCGGCGGCTGAAGGCGCGTCGTCATCGTCTTCGATCGAAGCGACGCCCGTCACGCAGCAACGGTCCGAACCCACGAGCCGTGCCATCGTGCTCGGGGCGAGGCAGCGCGATATCGATGCGATACTCGCATTCGCCGATGAAATCCGCGAGATCGAGACCCGGTTACTCGCGCTGAAGGCACCCGCACAGTCCGATGCGCCCGACGCGCCCGATGCCCCGCCAATGTCGCAAGCCGAAGTTCAGCAGGCCATTGCGCGGCTCGAAGCGCGCAACGAGATCGCACAGCGCAGCGTCGACACGCTCGGCAAACAGTGCGAACGCGCGCGTGCGGTTGTCGAAAAGCTGAATGCGTCGCTCGAAGAAAAGTCGAGCCGCCTCGAACAATTGCATGAAGCCCGTACGGCCGACGCGCCCGTCGCAAGCATCGCGGCACGTCCGCCGCAAGCCGGCACGAGCCGCGCCGAACTGCGCGCCGCGCACGAGCAACGTATCGCCGCATTGGGGCAGCAGGTCCATCTGCTAAAGAGCAGCCGCAGCAACGCGGCGCGCGAAGTGCAAGCCGTGGCGAGCCGCGATACGCTGCGCGCTTTGGGAGACGTCGGCACCTTCGAAATGATCGACCACGTGAGTCCCGAACTCGCGGACAAGGTCACCGAATGGCTGCACGGCCTGCAGCCCGCGCAAGGCCGGCCGTCGCGCCGTCCGCCGGATCCCGAGCGTCAGTTTCAGGAATCTTTCGACACTGCGCTCGATCGCATTGTGCAAAGCGGTGCCGCAGAACCGCAAGTCAAACCGGAAGACGCATTGCAGGCGTTCATGGCGCTCGTGTTGCATCCCCGGCTCAAGCCGTTGTACCCCGTCGTCGAGCGCTTGCTGGTGGAGGACTTCGCCCGCAGCTTGCGTGTGTCGACGGTTGCGCGGCGGCAAGGCAAAACAATGGACCACATGAATGGGTTTCGCCGCTGGCTCGGTGTGACGCCCGCGCAAATTGCCACGCGCGAGGTGCTGCGGGTGTTCAGGAACGCGCAGCACAACCTGCAGGCCGCCGTGCAACGTCAATCGTCCGGCGTGACCTTCGGCGAGGTGCGCCTGATAGGTCCGGACATCGCGCGCGCGGCCGGGCAGGTCGAGACCGTGACCACCGCGCTCACCGCAAATCGCGCGGCGTTTCAGGCCATGATCGAGGCGGTGGAGAAACAGTTCGCGAAGCTCATCGACATCGACGACATCGAAGCACTGGGTCAACATGTGGCGCCGAAACTCGACGCCTACTACAAGGACAGGATTGCCGAAGTGAACGCCGAGCGCACCAGGCTCACGCGCGAGGGCATGCCGAAAGCGAAAACAGGTAAGTCCGTTTCGGCCGGAACAGGCGCAAGCCATAGCGATATCGACCAACTGGAAATTCGCATTGGACGTCTGCAAGGCGAAATACTTCAATACGCGGAGCAGCACAAGAAAGAGTTCGAGCACTACGCGAAGCTCAGCGCGCGTCACATGACCGTATCCGACGAAGTCGAGGATGTCGGGCAACAACTGTCGGTGCATCGCCAGACACTGAAGCATCTGCGCGAAGGAAGCAAAACGCAGATGCGCGAGCGCGCGGCGCGCGGCAACCAGGGCGAACAGCTCGAAAACCGCCTTCGCCAACTGTGGGACAAAGTCACGCGCGAGCCCGCGCTTTTGCAAGTGATCTCGCGCGGCGCGCTGGAACGCGTGGTCAAGGTGCACGTCGGGCAGACCCCGGAACAGATGCGCACGCGAATGAGCAAGGTGATGCGCACGGGCACCTTCGTTTCGCGTGCCGATGTGCTGCGCGTGATTGCCGAAGTCGCGCGTCATGAGATCGAACAGCCTCAGTCGGCGCTCGTTGCGCAAGACCGCGACGCATTCGAGCGCATTGCGCAAGGCTATCCGCGCGGGCGCATCGACGCGCTCTGCCATCATGGCCGGACCATAGGCCACGGCGTGCGCAACAGTGCGCGCGGTGTCGAGGAATCGCGTACTGGCACGAGCCAGTACGCGCTCGAATGGATACGCGGCCAGGGCGCGCGTATCAGCCATTTGCATCCGTGGATATCGCCGTATTGAAGCGCGCGACGCGCATCAGATATGGCAAATATCCCGGCACGACGCCCATGGGCAACGCCGTCAGGTTCACGAATATGTCGCGGAGGCCGCCGATGCCTGAACGCGCCACGGCCCAACCCGCACAAACGGGAAGGGAATGACGGTGGATATTATCCAAATCGCGAAGAAAGCTGACATGCAGGTCCCGTTCGATGGACAAATCGGCCGCGAGACATGCCAGCGCGTATGCGGTTCGCCGTGGCCGTTGCAGCGCTTCGCGGATGCCATCCGTGCGGCCACCGCCGTGCAATAGGCAGCACAGCGCGAGGCCGAAGAGCATATAGAGTAGCCGCCGCATATGCGCAGCATCGGGACTACCGGGTCAACGCCAGATATTTTGCGCTGCTCATACTGTATCGCTGTGTCGATGGCTGCTTCGTCGATGATCTTTTGCAAGGGGCGCAGCCAACATGCTGCCGTACGGGCGAGATCGGATGAGGCGGCTCCAAGATTGGTCTTTGCTCTCATCGGTATTGACAGAGAGGTGGGTGCTCCCACGCCGATACGCAAACGCCTCGCACGCACTTGCGGAAGGTGGATACATATTCACCGTTGGCTCGGGTCAGGTCGACGTGCACAGCCTCCCGTGCTGCGGCGAGGTCATCAAAACGGCGTGGCCGCGCAGCAACCCGAGTGCGAGCGCCGCAATTCATCAACGATGCTTCGCGCTCGGCGAACACGCACGACGAGCAAGGGGCGTTGTGTGACACGTTTTATTAGTACTACGGGGGAACTAATCAACCGGCTATCGGAAAGGTTATGGGATGCGGCCAAGGTCGCGTTTGAGGGCAACACGATGCCGATGCCGCTCGCGACGGCTACGGTCGCGAGCCAATGATCGGCCTCTGGGCGCGCACACGCGGTAAGGCGCCGCGAATGCACGAATCCCGTGGTCAGGCAATTCGTCACCGCATTCCAGGTGCCGAGAGGCCGCCCCGCTGGTTTGTGCGCTGCCTCGGCCTGGCGACGGTTGGGCGTCGTTGATGGGTTGAACAAGCGGCATTGTACCGTTTCCGCAGGGCCTCCACTCGCTGCACGATCATTGGCCCCGCTTGATTTATCGACTCGTCTTCACTATGTTGCCCAGGTCCAGCCCGTCTAGTGGAGTCCGTCATTGAACAGACTCCACAGCATGTCCTGTTCGATATCCCATGCCCTGTTGACTGCAAGTGATGCCTCGATATCATCAACTACGATGACGACCTGGCTGTGTCGATCGGTGTACAGGACTTCGATATTGATACCAGCGTCGGTCATTCTGCGCATAAAGTGGCCGAACTGTCCTGCTACGGATTGATTGAGTCTCGGGATGAGCACATCTCGTTCGGACAATACTTGTATGTTTGCAGCGAGAAGCGCACGACGGACAC
Organism: Paraburkholderia sp. FW306-02-B; assembly: GCF_058782725.1. Classification (NCBI taxonomy): domain Bacteria; kingdom Pseudomonadati; phylum Pseudomonadota; class Betaproteobacteria; order Burkholderiales; family Burkholderiaceae; genus Paraburkholderia; species Paraburkholderia sp. FW306-02-B. The sequence continues at coordinate 1,517,910 of NZ_JBYSXZ010000002.1, read as the reverse complement.
TGGATACATCTTTAACAAGGAAATGTCCCACGCCACATCCGTCAACAACGAACACGCCGCCACCTTCAATGCGCACACCTGCTCTGTCAAGAGCGTCGGCCATTTCGGCGAGGGTACCAGGACGGTCCACTAAAGCAATTGCCAGGTTCTTCATGGAAAAGTTCTCAACCACCCTTCTTCGCCACGAAGGAATCCCTGGCGCCCGGCTTCAGCACTACATATGCACGCCTCCACGGCTGATCGTCGATCAGGCGCCATTTGTGGCCGATGCCGATATTGTCCTCGGCGAGCAGGACATCTCCGGGTCGCACCACGAATGTCTCGCCCTCACGGGTAGTGAATTCAAGCGTTCCCGACAGCGTAATCACGTATTGCGACTCCGGGGCAGTGTGCCAACCGTACGAGGCGTGCGCGGGCGTTTCCTTAAAATGGATGGCGACTACATCAGTGCGATCCATTTGGTCTATCGTGCCTTCAAGCACATGCGATGCATTATCGGGCCCAGTGTATAGCTTGAACGCCCGTACCCCAGCATCCACCGAAGTGCCTGCTGCCGTGGTCCCAGCGACAGCACTACGAGCCCCCAAAATGCTCGCACCCGCAGTCACGGCGACAGCCCCGACACCCAAGGCGCGAAGCAGACCGCGCCTGCCTTTCGGTAGGTTCATTGAGTTCGCCTTCATTATCCGTTTCATGATGTTCCTCTCTGGCTGTGATACTCGCGATGAAACACGACGGGGATGCTGCGGCTCGCGCGCCGTTCCCTTCGTGTGCCTTCGTTCCAATGCGGATCGGGACATACCTATCCCGATCGGTTCAGCTATCGCAAACGCCTCACCTTCCGTACTGCGGCAGGACGCTTGAGAGGGCCCATGGTGCTTATAGCGCCATGTCAGCCGCAGCCTTGTTCGGCCGGGGCGCACCCGCTCCCGCGGTCGAACACGGCGCGACGGTGAGGTCGATCTGCGGCGGCGGCGTCAGCTGCAGCACGTCGCTGGTATAGGTCCATTCCTGATAGACCCTGGCCGGGCTGTCGTTGAGCCTTGTTCCGTAGCTCGGCACGATCTGCCGGATCTTTTCCTGCCATGCCGGTGTCGCGACCTTGTCCTTGAACACCTTCTCGAGCAGGCTGAGCATGATCGGCGCAGCGGTCGAGGCACCCGGCGACGCACCCAGCAGACCGGCGATACTGCCATCCTGCGAGCTCACGATTTCCGTACCGAGCTTGAGGACGCCGCCCTTCGCACCGTCGCGCTTGATGATCTGGACACGCTGACCGGCTTGCCACAGGCGCCAGTCTTCCTTCTTCGCCTGCGGGAAGTATTCCTTCAGGGCATTGAAGCGATCGTCATCCGACAACATCAGCTGACCGGCCAGGTATTCGACCAACGGAAACTCGTCGATGCCCACATGCACCATCGGCACGACGTTATGCACATTGGTGCTGCTCAGGAGATCGAGGTACGACCCGGTCTTCAGGAATTTGGTCGAGAATGTCGCGAACGGTCCGAACAGAATGATTTTCTTGCCGTCGATGATGCGCGTGTCCAGGTGCGGCACCGACATCGGCGGCGAACCGACGGAAGCCTTGCCGTAAGCCTTGGCCAGATGCCGGCTCACGATCTCCGGATTTTCCGTCACCAGGAAGGAACCGCCGACCGGAAACGCACCATAGTCCCTGGCTTCCGGGATGCCCGATGCCTGCAGCAGGTGTAGCGCGCCGCCGCCTGCGCCAATGAACACGAACTTCGCGTCGACGTCCTGCTCAGAATCACCGGTCTGGGTCTTCACGTAGGACACCCGCCACGTGCCGTCAGCATTGCGCTTGATGCTCCGTACTTCGCTGGAGAGCGAGAGATTGAAATTGGGCTGGCTCTGCAGGTAGCCGACGAACTGGCGCGTAATCTCGCCGAAGTTCATGTCGGTGCCCACCGGGGACCAGGTCGCCGCGACCTTCTGCTTCGGATCGCGTCCCTCCATCATCAGTGGAACCCACTGCCTGATCTGGTCGAAGTCGTCCGAGTACTTCATGCCGCGGAACAACGGGCTCGCCTGCAGCGCGTCGTAGCGTTTCTTGAGGAAACGGACATTGTCGTCACCCCAGACGAAGCTCATGTGCGGAGTCGAATTGATGAACGATCGCGGATTCTTGAGCACATCGTTCCTGACCTGCCAGGCCCAGAACTGGCGCGACACCTGAAAGGCCTCGTTGATTTCGACGGCCTTCGAAATGTCGATCGTGCCGTCCGGCTTCTCGGGCGTGTAGTTGAGCTCGGCCAACGCGGAATGCCCGGTGCCGGCATTGTTCCAGCCATTCGAGCTTTCCTTGGCCACGCCGTCCAGACGCTCGATCATCATCATCGACCAGTCAGGCTGGAGCTCATGGAGCCATACGCCCAGCGTCGAACTCATGATGCCGCCGCCCACCAGCAGGACGTCGACCTTTTTCGTCTCGCCAGCCTGCGCGGAGAACGCGCTCACCGAAAGAACCAACCCCAACAATAGCGCTCTTGTCGTCTTAACCACTGTGAACAATCCTTCTCAATATGCACAAAATCTTTGTCGAGGTTTCGAATTGGACGCCTCATGGCCTCATGGCCGTTCTCCGTGCAACAACTCGCCCAGTCGGCGCCCCGATCAGGAATGCGACGGCGTTGCGACATGATCGGCTGGCACCTGCCTGCAGCCGGTGGTACTGCTCAGGTGCACGGGTGACGGTTTGCTGGTCGCTTCGCCACCACGCATGCGCTTGATGGCGGCCGCAATATCGCCGCTGCGATGAGCCTCGGCATTCTGCGGTGATTGCGTCGACCGGTGCGGCGTGTGTGGGGCTGGCGGGCCCGGCTTTGAGAAAGCCGTCACAAGGCTTTGCAACGCGCGGATCACGCCGTTCGCGCCGACATAGCAGGTACGGGAGACGTCTTGTCGGCGCATGGCAAGACTTCAGTTTGCCGTATGGTCCCTCGAACGTTTGTCGCCTTCATCAATTCCTCGCCTGTCACGTACGGTGTCGTGATGCTAGGTCGCCAACGCCGTCGAAAGAGCGCCAGAGGCCGAAAATCTGGCCCTCGATGCGAACGTTCATGCTTCACGCGTGCTGCGCGGCTCCGCCAATCGATGTATCGTTACGTCGATTGCCGCGGGTCTCACCGACTGCGATCCGCAGCCTGTCAACTATGATGAATCCCTGAATACCCTTCGATCCATGAAATCTCTGAAGCGCTCGACCCGTGCAGGCGACCCGCGCGACGTCGACGGCGATGTGCCCCGGCTCGTACTCACTTGTCCGCCGGAACAGTTTGTCGCGTTGCTCGAAAAGCACTTCGGGCAGATTCGCGACTACTGCGCGCAACTCGACCTGTGTCTGTCCGAACGCCGCTATGCGGACGCGCTGACGATCGCTCGCCGGCTGACCGGCACGGCGCAATGCCTCGGAAGATCGGGCGACGACATCGCCGCGTTGCGGGAATACGAACACGCGCTCGAACTCGAGCAGACCGACGCCGTCGAGCGGGCCGGCGGCAACGCGCAAATCGTCGCCTTCCGCCTGTGCGTCGCCATCAAGGAAGCACTCGCTGATCAGTCGGCGAAGCGCGACTGTTCCAATTGACGCATCATTTCCCGCACGCAGCCTTCGGCGCGTGCGCTCATATCGTCCCAGGCGCCGGATTGGGGTGCGGCGAGCAACAGCAACACGTCCATTGACGAACGCGCATGCCCGCGCCGCTCAGCCCGAACAGAACTCGTTCGCGCACGCCTGCTGCGCTTGCCGGCGCGCACCACCAAACACGTGCTCGACGATTTCCGGCGAATAGCGATAGTTCCACCTCAGTTCGGCGCCCGGTTCGATCTCGCGTCGGGCGAAGAACGCGCGGATCGAGAAGTGCCGGCCGCAGCGTGACGACGCATCGAACGTCAGCGCCTCCATGTTGTAGCCGTCGTCATCGGCCTGGGCAACCGGCGCGCCTTCGGCGTCGTACGCGAGGGACGTGTTCGCCATCGCCAGGATGTTCTCGCCATCGATAAAAGCGACGGCATTGTCCGAATTCGCGCTCAGCACGAACGATTCCTCCACGCAGGAAAAAAACATCGCCGCGCTCATGAGCCGGCCGCCATAGACGCCGAGACATTCGCCCGCGCGGATCGCCCGCGCCGCGAACGCGCCGCGCTCGCCAATGAGCGTGTGCTCGCGCGCATCGCGCAGGTCAGCGGGGCCGATCGTGCGGCAGTACATGGCGTTTGCATAGGCATCGGCGCGCGCGCGGTCAGGCAGACCCGGATCGATATAGCGCTGCACCGCGGCGAGATGCGAGTCCGCCGTCGCATTCGGCGCCTGCTTCGAGCGCAACGCGACGATGTAAACGGGATTCGACAACTCGTCGCGATACGGATAGCGGGCGTCTATTTGCGGCGAGTACGGCAGACGCGGAATCGCATGATCGTGTTTGAACGCTTCGAAGGCTTCGCGCAGCGACTGCATGGCCTGGTCCGCGGCGAGCGCGTCGTCGGCCAGCAACTCGTCGATTTGCGCCTTCATCGCGGGCACGATATCGAAGATGGCTTCGTGCCGCGCCACCAGTCCCGGCATGCGCCCCGCCTCCGCAATGCGCTCGCGAATCGTGTCGACAAGCGCTTGCGCGCGCGGTTGGATCGTTACTGTCATGGGGCCTCGCTTTGCCGTATCCGGCTGGAATCGCATGTCTATGGATAGCGCGACGTTAGCCAGGACCGCCCTCGTTCGCGCGGGACGACGGCGAAACCGGTGCGCCGGCAGCGAAGTCAGCGCGGCGCTTCGTTTGCGGCGCCATGGTGTCGCCGCGCGCGCCTGGCGCGCGGGCCGCGCGGGTCTACGCTCCGATATCCGCGCGAGCCGCAGACCGGCCGCTCATCACATCGCGAATGTGCGCATCCGCGGCACAAGGAGCATCCGATGCCCGATCGAATCACTTCCTCGCCCAGCATTTCCACCGTCGATAGACCGGACGCCCAGCCGGCACGGGACCACGCCGCCGGGCGAGGCAATCGGCCTTCGCGCGCCTTGAGCGCCGGCTTGCAGGAAGGGCCGGGAAGCGCGTCTTCGTTGCAGAGGCGAACCCCGGGTGCGCCCGCGCCGCGCACGTTGCGGCGCACGCTGTCGCACAGCGACATCACCGATCGCGTCGCCGCCTTTTCGCGCCGCTTTCAGGAGGATCAGGAAACACCGCCCGCCGCGTGCTTCAGCGTCACGCACGCGCGTGATGTGCAGGAGCGGCCGGCGGTTCCACCGCAGAGGGACACAGCGGTGGAGACCCCGGCAACGGCGTCGGCGGCCGGCAGCGCAAGCAATCCGCCGAACGCGACCGGCATCGCAAGCGAGACGAGCGCGACAAGACCGGAGACCACGGCAACCACGCATGCCGCGCCCGAGCAAACCACCACCGGCTCACATGAGCCGCAGAGCGGCCACGGCGCCCCCGCCCATCCGTATGCGGTCCCGTATTTCGTTCCGCATCCGGGACCGAGCTATGCGTCTTTCCCGTCCCATGCGTACGCGCCGCACATGCAACCATGGGCGGCACCCTACCACGCGCCCTATTATTCGAACTGGAACTGGACGGCCCAGCATACGCATCCCGCAACGGCATCCGCGTTTTCGCCTCACGGATACGCGGCCTACACGCAACCGCAGCACTGGCAACCGCAGCCAAGCTGGAGCATGCCGTCCTATCACAGCCGGGTAGTCGGCGCGAACAGCCGGTTCGGCTTCACATACGGCTCCGGCGACGGTCCCGTCGGCAAACAGATGCACATCGGTTTCCATTTCAACGGACGCTTTCGCACGCTAAGCTTCGGCCTCTATCCGAGCGCGTCGCGGCCGTTCTTCGTGTCGACGCACAGCGGCCGCATGAACGCGATGCCGCCGCCTGTCTGGCCGTCGTCGGCCCCTTGGCACACGCCGCCCGCGTATCACTACGGGCCCGCCGCGCATGGCTATCATGCGGCTTACGCCGCAAGCGGAGCGGCGGCTCAGGGCCAACCGGCGCAGGTCTCCGATCACCCCGGCAGTGCGAGCCCGGTGCGCCCGTGGCACACGGTCCTCGGTGTGCCGCAGGAGCACGCGACACTTGAGCTCGTGATGCAACGCTACAACCTCAAGAAACGACTGCTGAACCCGACGACTGCCCACGGCAAGGTGGCGCTCCTCGAACTGCAGGCGGCCTATCGGAGCGCACTGGAGACGCTCGCCGCTCGCGGGCCGGAGCAAGCGCCGCCGCGAAGGACTGCAGGCTGAATCTCGCCGCTTCATTCATCGTTGCAGATATCAGGACGAGAAAAAGCGCCTCGGGCGCTTTTTCCACACACGTTGGCCGACGCGAGCGCCGGCAGCCAGACAATGCTCAGTGCACCGCGGCGTCCAGCGGGCGCCCGGTGAGATCGACACCTGCGTTCGCATATGCTTCGTCACGCGCGGCGCGCAAGGCATCCGGGTTGATGTGCGGACCGTCATTGACCCGACCGTCGCCCGACGAACGCAAGCCCTTTTCCACGAAATCCCGGGTCAACACGTGCTGTTCGAAAGCACGCACCTTCGGACGCGCCTCCGTGATCACGCGATCGTAGTTGCCCGTCTTCACCGCGACGCGCGCTTCCGGCGTCAGTTTGTCGAGCAGCGGCTTATACATGTTGCCGGTTTCCGCCCAGGTGTCCTTCACCTGCGGATTGAGCGCGTCCGAGCCGAACAGGAAACGGTCCGGAAACTCATTGATGAGCGCCGCCCACGCATGCACGGATTCGTGATCCGGCACCTCGGTGCCGTCGGGCTGCGTCTTCATGACGATCTGACGCGCCACGCGCGACCACGAAATGTCGATGTGGATGTGGCTCATCTTCGGATCGGAGAGGATCGTGCGCAGATTGTTTGCGTGGTCGATCGGCTTGCGCACGAAGCGTCCGATACCTCCGCAATGCGCCCAGATCAGCGTGGTCTTGCTGGTCTCCGGCGACGCAAAAAGCTTCTTGAGGTCGTTCAGATACTGCGGCTGGCCGATGCCGTTGGCCCGCTGGTTCTCCGTCGAATCGACGTCGCAATGCAGCACCACCGGCATACCGATCACGCCGGCCGTCGCCACCAGATGCTTGAATGACTGCACATTGTTGGTGAGATTCGCCTGGCGCGATCCCTCGTATTGCTGCTGCACCAGTTCCTTGTGGATCGTCACTTCGCCCACGCCGGTAAACATGCCCGGGTGCGTCGCGAGCTTCAGGAGCAGCGCTTGCGGACTCAGCGGCGAACCCAGGTGCAGGCCGGTCACCATCGGATCCAGGCGATCGCGCTCGGCATGAGAGAGCTGCGCGATCTGCATGAACAACGCGGTGTCGGCATCCACCTGCTGGTTCAGCATCAAGTGCGCGCCTTGCGTGATTTCCTTCTCGACATCCTGCGTCAACTCATGCGGCTGGATGTTGGTGTACTTCTGCTGCACGTAGTACGACTCGGCGGGAATGTTGTTGTGGTTCGGCGCGTGAGTGTGCTCGTCATGGCTGCCGCACGGCATCACGTCGGTCGGAATCGGCGACATCACGGTGCGGTGGATGCCAACCTCGTCCATCATCTTCAACATCTCGCGCGGCACCATGCCCTGCTGCACGTAATTCGTCGGGTGGAAGTGCGAATCGGACATCCAGTCGCCGGTGGCGTTGCGGCTCGCGTGCGCATTCTCCAGCGGGTGCTGCGCCATGGTGTCGACGGTGGCGGTCAGCATGGCGGACAGTTCAGGCGTGCCGCGCAGAGCCTGCGAAACCGCGCGCTTCTGCCCCGCTGCGCCAGGCCTTGAGGGAGACACGTCGAAGCCTCGCACCGACACGCTGTTGTCGTCGAAAAAGCGGGTGTGAGCGCGCAGCAGCTTGTCCGCGCCGGCCCGCACCGGCGGATTGGCGCTCTCGCCACTGCCGGTTGCGGCGCGTTTGGGCGCCGACGGCTGCGGGCTCCCCGTGCCGCCTAGCGACGTTGCGCCGCGCTTGCGCGAAGTGCCGCCGCGGCGCGCGGCGGATTCGCCGGTGCCGGACGAGCCGGCCTCCGAGGTGTGATCGGTCGCTGACGTGTGAGCCGAATTGATGCGAGTCATGTCTTTCTCCAAGAGAGTTTCAGGGTGGCGCGCGAAAGCATCCTAGGCGCCACCCGGCGCCCTCCTTCGCGGTTGCAGCGAAACATGGCATCCCCTAACGAAACCCGACGAAACGCCGACGCAACATCGACGAAACCTGTGCAGACTCATCGATATCCGGCCCTTCTACACCTCACGCTTTCGAGCGCAGCAGTTCACGCTGCGCGAGCACGCTTGCGGAAGCGACGCCACCGATCGGCGTAATCACGCCCGGTGTGCTGTGCACACGTCCCGCCACTTCGTTGACCGCGATCCGCTCCGGCAGCCACGACGCGCGCTCGCGCAACATAGCGTCGAGCGGACGCGACCAGTCCTCGCCCTTGCCGCCCGCGGTTTGCGCGGCGGCGTCATGCATGCGTTCGAGCGCGCGATAGACGTCGCCGCGCCGCGCGTGTTCCGGCTTCAGGCGGCGCCGCACGAGGAACGTGTGATTGGAGCGCTGATGGCTCTGCAGCATCGCGAGGTCGGCGTTCAGCTTGACGACTGCCGTCGGATAGTCGCAGTTGTGGTTGTTCCGGTACATCTCGATCCATTCTTCGCGCGAGCTGTTGACCGCCGCGGCGAAGGCGTTAAACGACGCGAACTGCTGATCCGCGTAGCAGCCGCGATTGAGGAGCCGCCCTTCGCGCTCCGGCAGCATCACGCGCGCGGCAACGAGCCGCTCCGGCAGCGCGCCGCCGACTCCGAGCGGCGACGCGCCCGGCAGCCCGCCCGTCAGGTCGCCCTTGTGCCAGGCGGGGCCGACGCCGGCCGTGCCCTGTGCGGAGACGCGCACGCTCGAGGTCACGGTGCGGCGGTCGTAGCGGAGCGAACCGGTTGCCTCGTTGACGGCCGTGTCGTTACGGCTGTTCAGGTCCACGGTCACCGTGCCGTCGAGCCCGAAGGTGCCGCGTGCCTTCGACTGCGGACCAGCCACCGAAGCACCCCCCGTTGCCTGAATGCCCTGGCGCGATGCCTTTGTCTTACCGTCCTGCCAGCCGATCGAAATATCGGTGCGCTCACCGATGCGCGCCGCAAGACGCTCGAACAGCGAGGTTTCGGCGCCCTTCTCGCGCACCGGTTCGCGCGCTTCCTCGAACAGGAAGTCGACCATGTCGAGCACGGTTTCGGTGGTGCGCGGATCGTCATACTTCATCGCGACCCAGTCGAGGTTCTCGTCGGTCAGACGCTCGCGGGCGACGCGGATCATCACGCCGCGCGGCTCGCGCAACTCGCGATCGACCGGCGCGATGCGCAGCGAGCCGCCCAGGCGCAAGCCGCAGAGCCAGTCGAGACGCCTGGCGTAGCCGATGCGGGCGCCCACCTTGAGCTGCGAGCGCTTGCTGTGTTCCGTGCCGATGAAGATATCGAAGCCGACGTTATTGCGCTGCAGGGTCACGAGGGCGCGGCGGCCGCGGTAATGCCCAAGCGTGAGTTCGCCTCCGAACGGCAAGTGGTGATGCAGCCCCTTGGTGGCCGACACCGAAAGACCGCGCGTGCTGAAGCCGTAGCGCGCACCGTCCGCGAAGGCGACCTGGGTCGATTGCTGCAGATCGTTGATCAACTGACGCAGCACGGTTCTGACTTCCTCGCGGCCCAATCGCTCGGGCTTGAGCGCCTTGGCCTCGCCGACCTTCTCCGCTTGCGCGAACGCGGTTTTCACGTCTTGCCATCGATGGACCTGAAAGCGCTTCGCGCAGTCGCGCAACGCGCCGAGGTCGAGCAGCAAGGGCGCGTCGTCGCGTTGCGCGACGCTCGGCACCGGCTCGCGATTTTCCAGCGCGGCCCTGGTTGCTTCGTCCAGTTCGAGATCGCCGATGTGCGCCGCGGGCCGCGCGGCAATCGCCTCCAGCGCCGCCGCCGCGGCTTCGCGCGCGCGCGCCTCGGGACCGTCCGGCGCGCCGATCGCGAGACGCGGGTTGCGCAGCGAGGCGGCCAGGGTCGCGCTGGCCGCCTTGAGCGCGCCGGCGTAACGGGCCGCCTCTTTCGTGTACGAGGCGAGCGCCGCGCTCGACGTGCCGAGCATCATGCTGCGCAACGCGGACTTCTTCATGCCCCACATGCGCTGGAAAAACCAGTTGGCCTTGTCGAGCCGCAACATCCCGCGCGTCACGAAACGGTTCAGCCGCGTTTGCGCCTGCTTCAGCGGACTGCCTGGCGCGTCGCTGCGAAACGCTTGGCGCCACGCGAACAGCGCCGCGGCATCGCGCGGCGTGCTCGAACCCGACAGCGCACGCAGCACGCGTGGCGCGAGGTTGCCTTTGTCGTCGACCGAGGCGTACGCGGCGGCGAGCGCCGCATCGAGATCGGCGGGCGGCTCGGGCAACGCATGCCACGCTTGCAGCACCGCGAGCGCGGTCGCATTGTCGGTGCCCGATGCGCCGCTGTGGGTGAGGCTCTTCAGTACGTCGAAGCCCAGGTGGGTGTTCGCAAGCGAGCGGGCAATGCGCCACGCGTCCGCGTGCGCCTGATTGACCGGCGCGTGAGACGAAGTGGGATCTACCGCATTTGTCGTGCGAACGTTGCCGTGGTCGTGCGTGGTTTCGCCTGTGTCTTCCGGCGTGATTTCCTCGGCGAACGCTTCGCCCCCGTAGCTCACCGGGAGAGCGTTGTCATTCAGTGGTGACTGATGTGGCGTCGTCGTGACGGAGGCGCCCTCGGCGTTCGGGTCGAACGACGCGGCCCGCTGTGCGATCTCCTGGATGCTCACTACTTCGGGCAACGCCTGCAATGCCGCCGCCGCGCGCGCCGGTTCGTTCGAGCCGAGCGCGGAGAGCACGGCATAGCCGAGCATCAGCGAAGGCGCGAAGCGGTGCGTGCCTTCGGTTGCGGATGGATCGGCTGGCTCGATGGCGTCGCCCGTGGCGGCGTGGACGGCGTCCGTTGACCGCGCCGCCTGGGCCAGCAATGCGGACATGGTGGCGACTGGATCGGCTGGTACGGGGGCGCTGTTGGGCGTGGTGATGACGTCGTTGGCGTTGTTGTTCTCGTTGACGCCGTCGCTCCCGTTGACGTCGTTGCCCTCGTTGACGTTGCCCTCGCTTGCCGTCCCCGCACCGTTGCCGCCCGCCGCACTGAAATACTCCCGCACCCAGCTATCCAGCCCTTCCCGATGATTCAGCCAATGCTCGAGTTCGGCCGCCTCGCGCGGGCGTCGGCTTGCGCGCGCCGCGTCGGCGTTCGCCGACTTGTCCGCGCGCTTCGCTGTGAACTTGCCGATCGTCCTGGCCAGCATGCGCTGCGCCTTCACCGCGCGCCGCTGGGCTGATGCGCTCGTACCCGGCGCCGGGCCCGCCCTGCTCGCCTCGCCCCAGTCGCCGGGCGGATCGAGTGGGCGAGCCGGTTTCTGCGGCGTAATCCGCACGGCGTTTGCCGGAAAAGAGCGGCCGAACCTGTTCGCGCGCACGAACGGTATGCGCCACTCGGTTTCCACGAGCGCCCGGCGATCCGTCGGCACCTTGCGTGTCGCGTACGGCGGACGGCTCAATCCAAGCAGGCTTTTGAAGCGCTCCCGTGTAGCCGCGAAGCTCACCTTGGCGCCCGCCCGCGCGCCCGGCGACGACGGTTGCACGCCCGCCCCCGTCGACCCGATGGGACTCGCGGCCGGAGCAACTGTCGTCGACGAGCGTGGCGCTCCCCGCAGCATCGACGTCGCATTCCGCAACATGTTGGTAAGCCGCATGTTTCCTCCTCCGATGCCACTGATTATCGGGACTGCGCATGACATGAGCGGCCAACCGGCGAAACCTTATCGACCGGAACGAAACTTTCGATCTTCCCCGCGATGGTCCGGTGAGTTCGCCGGCGCGCACCGTGTTTCGCTGCAACGGCAGCCGGGGCGTCGCCTCTCGCGGCTACCCTGTCGATACCCCGGCACGCCCGCTCTCGCGCGCCACTTGGGCTCCGCGCAAGCCGCAGCGGCCCGCTTCCAATGGTCCACTTCATCTCAACGCCCATGACTCCTCCTAAAGTATCCAGTTCGGGCCACACGCACGAGCCCGTGGCGACTGGCGACGTCACCGCCGGCACGTCGTCTTCTGCTGCAACGGGGCCGCAAACGACGCGGCCCACGGCAAGCCGCCGCCGCGACGGTTTCTGGTCGAACCTGAAGCGCACGCTCGCGCCGCGGCCGGTGACGGTCTCGAACTCGCTGTTGGGCTCCGTCACGACCGCGCGTCCCACGACCGCACGCGCGAAGATCGGCGTGACAGAAGATCAGCGTCACAAGCCCGATAAAAATGCGACGCCGCCCGCGGCCGTCGCGAGGCACAAGCACAACGTCGCACTGACGCTCGCGGGAACCGATAAGACCGCGCCCGCCGAGCGGGTCGTCAGCGAAGGCGGTGCGACGTCGGTCGCGGCGCGGCTCTTCAATCCGTCGGGGCTCGGTCCGCAGAAACCCGCGACGGATCTCGCGAGCGAACTGGAAACCTGTCTCGGCGCACCCGAAGGCAGCGACATGGACACCCAGTTGAAGGCAGCGGCCCGTCAGGAACTCGTGCTGCGCCGCATGAACCAGGCGTTCGGCGCCGATGTCGGCCGCGCAAGCAGAGCGCTTCAGGACTTGCGCGGCACGGGTCCGCTGCTCGAAGTGAAGGGCGGCGCGTTCGAACTGGCGCACCGGCTCGCGGTATCGTCGCTGGGTTACGGCACGCTGCGTACGTTGAGCGGTGACGTCGCCGCCGACGCGGACCCGGTCAAGCACGCCATGCGCGAAGACGCCACGAAGCTCGCGTTGCGCGCGGCCAACACGTTGATTGCCGCGCTGCCCGAAGGCCACCCGCCGCCGCAGAGCATGGATGAAGTCGTCGGCCTCGCGTTGGCCGCGCTCCCCGAACATCAACGTCCGACCGGCATCACGAACGTGCCGCCGTCGCAGCTCATGAGCGGCGATGTCAGCGTGCCGGCCAAGGCACTGCTGGCCGCGGTGCAGCTTGCCGATGATCCGACGACTGAACCCGAGCGGCACCTGAAGTCCGCGTATTTCACGTGGCGCTGCGGCTTCACGCATGAAGGGCCCGGTACGCTGCTCGCGCATGCGCAGAACCGACTCTTCAAGCTGTCGCGCTACGCACGGCGTGCCAGCCAACCGGGCACGCTCGCGAACCTGCGGCGCATGTTCGGCTTCAACAAGTCGCCGATGTCCGCGCTTGCGCTTGGCACCGGCGGCGCGAGCCTGCGCCACCCCGAGGACGATTTGCTCAAGGCGGATGTGATCTGGCAACTGGGCGGCGCGCTCGCGGAGCGCGCGCAAAAGCATGGCGACGGGCCGCCCGATTCGCGCATTGCCGACGCCGTGCAAGCCGCGACGCTCGAAGCGTGGTATCAGCGCGTGGCACACAAGGGCTGGCGTGACAAGACCAGCGTGCCGAAGCACATGCGGCATGCGATCGCCGCACGCGCCGCGGCACTGACCGGCGTCAGCGAAACGGAAGTCAAGCTCAGTCCGGAATATGCCGCGCTGAAATCGCGCATCGGCTCGCGGCTCACGACCGCGACACTGGAAAGCTGGATCGACCGCCTCGAAGCCAGTGAGCCGCGCGACGCAACGCCTCAGCCGACGACGCAACAGGCATCCGAACAGCTGGACGAAACCGATGAAATCACGGCAGTAGAAACGCAGACCGCGCCCGCCGCGTCGCAAGCTGCGCAATTCAAAGCCGCGCTGAAAAACCTGACGACGCTCGAGCGCAACGGCGAGGCAACGCCCGACCGCTCCACGCCGCAGACCGTGCTTGAAAACTTCAGGCGTGTCATCACCGAACCGCGCATGACCTACGACGTGCGCCTGTCAGACGGCGGACAGTTCGGCATCAACACCGGCGTGGCCGAACTGCTCAACTTGCCGGGCGCGAGCAAGCTGCCGTTCGTGCTCGCCGGACCCGATATCAAGTTAATCCACGGCCGCCACGCGATGATCAACGGCGGTTCCTCGGCGAATCACGGGCAACTGTTCATTGGCAGCGATCGACGCTGGGCGTCGCATGCGGGCGCGAGCGCGGCAGGCGGCGTCAATCTGTTCCACAAGAGCTTCCAGGCGATCGGCTCGGCGCAAGTCTTGCCGGCCGTTTTCGACGCGTCGCAGCCGAAGGGCGTGATGGTGCGCGCGCGGCTTCAGCCGACCGGCACGCTGCCGGCCGGGCAGCAGCCCGCGGGCGAGCCCGACCCGTGGCGAGCGAAGATGCTCGGCGTGATCGAGGCGGCAACCGCAACCGGGCCGAACCGCGGTCTGCCACACGACGCGGGGTCGATGTGGGACGCCATTGCTCACTCGTTCTACAAGGATCCGGACGTGTCGGTGAACTGGCTCGACTCCAAGGCGCAATCGCTTTCGACGACGGTCAACGCGTCGACCGGTGTCCGCTACGAACACGATGGATACAAGATCGGCCCGTCGCTGCAGGCGGGCGGCACGAAGACCTGGTTCACGCGCACGCGCCGTCAGGAAACCGGTCCGTTGAAAGCCGAGTTCGCGGGCGGCAGTAGCGCGCGCATGGCGGGTGCATCGGCTACGCTCGTCGCCGGCCTCGCGCCGCAAGGCAATTTCGCCGACGAGACGGGCCACGTGAAATCGGTCGTGCTGCCCAATGTCTCGATTGTCGGCTTCGGAACCACGGTGCTTCAATCGGAGACGGGTTCCACATGGCGCATCGCCGAGGAAGACGGCCACATCGACGCATCGCTCAGCTATCGCGACACCACCTTCACGAGCTTGAAGAAGTTCAAGCGTTACGTCGACAGCCGCCGCGCATCGTGGGACGACACTTACAACAAGCAGCCCGCGGGCGCCGCGCAACCCGAGCCGATCGACGACTATCTCGCGCGAGTGGATCAGGACGCGCTACGCGGCAACCAGCTCTTTGCGGAACGTGTCTGGCTGAAGCCTGAAGCGGCGAGCAAGATCAACATTCTGCGCGAGCTGCGCGACGCGGTGGTACCACCTGGCGCGAAGCCAGGCAAGGGCGACCTCGCGCAGATCAACGAGCGCAATGCGCAGATCGCCACCCTGCTCGAGGCGGACCACAGTTGGGATAACCGCTTCCTGTACTCGCTGGAAACAAACGGCGCGTCGCGCACGCTTGGACCGAGCTTCCTTGCAACGCTGCAGCGCGTCACCGAGGTGTCCCATCCGCGTCAGCTGAGCGTGCTGCGCGCGGAGCGGCCGGTCACGCCGCCGGAGCCCGATCGTTCCTGATCGTTAGTCGTTTGCCGGTTTTTTCCGGTTCGCCGGTAAGGGCGGCGCCGCGCGTTTCGCGCGGCGCCGCATCGTCTTCCTGCACCGTCTGCTCTCTCCCCCGCCCCCCTTCCCCGCCGATTCGCCGCCACGCCTGATGTTTCGTTTTACGAAACAACGCAATCAAGCCAGTCTCTTACGCTTTGTTACGGGACGATCGCCATGCTGCGACCGTCGCGCGGCCAATCGGATTTCAAATGCGCAGCGTGTTCAAAGCCGCTGCGCTTCTCTCATCGTTTACTGTAAGAGGCTATTCATGAGCAAGATTACCAATGACTCCGGCAGCAGCGCCATCCAGGCCGATCTGCAGCAACTGGAATCGGACCTGCAAGGCGGCGGCAAGCTCGGCAACAACGATATCGAGAAGCTGCTCGAAATGATCCTCGCGATCATCGAACAGAAGGTGAACGGCAGCTCGCAAGGCGGCAACCCGTCTGCCGGCGGCGGTGGCGGCGATAACTCGACGCAAGGTCCGAACTCGACGCAAGGTCCGTCGACCGACAACAACGTCGATCCGAGCAACGACTCGACCGACGTGCAAAGCCAGATCATGTCGCTGTTGCAGCAGATCCTGCAAATGTTGCAGCAGTCGTCGCAAAGCGGCCAGGGGCTCGACAAGCAGACTGCGAGCATGATCGACGATATTCTCAAGCTGCTGCAACAGATCCAGGGCGCGCAAGGCGGCGGCCAGGCCGGCGGCGGCGGTGCGAACAAGGGTGGCGATCAGACCTCGCAGATTCAGGATCTGCTTTCCGAAGTGATCCAACTGCTGCAACAGCTCCAGGGGTCGTCGCAAACCGACGGTTCGAGCAACGGCGACACCGATCCGAACAGCACGAGCGACCCGAGCGACACCAGCACGAACGGCACAGACGGCACGGACGGGTCGAACAACGGCACGAACGCCACGGCCGATCCGAGCACGCTCACCAACGAACTGCTCAAGCTGCTTTCGCAATTGCTGCCGATGCTCAACAAGGCGATGAACGAGAAAACGTCGACGAATTGAGGCAATTCCACCCACATCGTCGCGCGGCCCCTCTGGCAGGTCATCCGATCGGCCCCGCCTTGCGTGGGCCGCGCGCATTGAGGAGCACACCATGAGTATATTTTCGAAAATCAAGCATGCGTTCCAGCATATTGGCCACGACATCGAGAAGGCCGCGAAATCGGTCGCGCACGGCGTCGAGCATGTGGCCCATGTGCTGGAAAAGGATCTCAAGAAGGTGCTGCAGGACGCACTGGCAATGACCGAGGCGCTCATGCAGGGCAATATGAAGCTTGCCATGCAAGACCTGCTGAAGACGGCCGATGACGTCGGCAAGGCTGCGACGGACGCGGCCACCGCAAGCGCGGAAGCCACGCTCGAAGGTTTGCAGGGATTGCATCTCGGCAAGGGTTTCGACAAGGTGTTGAATAGCGTCGAAAAGGGAGTCGAGACGGTCAAGAAAGACGTCAACGAGGGCGTGGACGCCGCTGCCCAGGACCTCGTGTCATCCGTCGAGGGCGTCGTATCCGGTTCCGTCAACGCGTTGAAGGATCTCGCGCACGGCAATTTCAAGGGCATGATGAACGACCTGGCACAGGTCGGGGAGGATGCGCTCGAAGTCGCCGCCGACCTCACGCCCGAGGGCCTGGGGACGACCGTCGCAGCCTCGACGCTCGCCGCGGCGCATATCGGCAGCGAGAAGCTCGACAACACGATCGCAGCCGCGATGCACGGCGGCGTCGGGAAGGTCATCAAGTCGGTCAGCGAGATGGAAGTCGGCCAGAGCGCGCAGAAAGTGGGCGACAAGCTGCTGGGTGGCGGCAGTGCCGAGACCGCAACCACGACGGGCGGCGACGCGGTGGCGCTCATGGCGATGGCCTCCGCCTCTGGCGGCTCCGGCCGGCGCGGCGGGCATCGCGGCGTGGAAGGCTCGCATGAAACCCGTTCAGCGGAAGGTGAAACACCGAAGAACGGCAGCGCCGAAGGGCACAAGCAGGACGGGAAAACCGAAACCAGATCCGACTCCAAGGAGAAACAGGACAACTCCAAGGACAAGGAAAAGGATGAAAAGACCCAGCAGGCGGGACCGCCTCCGGGCGTACTCGATACGCTGCTGCTCAGCTATCTTGCGGACAACCAGCGGCGCGTTGCCTGAGGACAGCGAGGCTTCAGACTCCGGTTTTCTTGCTCTAGCGGTAACCTTGCCGCAGTAATCGGAATACAGCCCGCACGGTGTGCGGGCTGTATTCATTTGGGGTAACCGAAAGACACGTTTGGCGGCACCATGCGCGACTGGCGGTATTACTACTGGTTATGTGGTGCTCCCCAGGCTTCGGTAGCGGCTCTTGTCGGGGCTGCCGTTGGTCCGCTCCGGATCGTGATTTTTGCACGATCTGTTCGGAACGAAAGCGGTCAGTGGCGACGATCGTTTTGGCGTGCGCGGTCTTTTCCGCAAAAAAAAGACTGCGCTGACGTACACGATTACAGACGCCAAACGCACCGTCTCAAGGCTTGTCGCCCGAAACCGTGCTGACGTTGCCGCCAATGCCGCCCGCGCCGCCCGTTTGCGGCGGCGGCAAACCGACGAGTTGCGCGACACGGGTCGCACCCTGCTGCCGCGGAAGATTCATCGCGCCCGAGGGCGGCGGCGGTACAAAGCCCGCACCATCTCCGTTACCGCCAGGCACCGCATCGCCACCACCCGGCGCCCCGCCCGGACTCCCACCTGCAGCCGCCGACAACACGCGCGGCGTCAGCAGAAACAGCCGCTGGAACCGCTGCCCCTGATGCTTGCGATAGCGGAACAGGTTGCCGATCACCGGTATCTTCGAAAGCAGCGGCACCGCCGTTTCAGTGTGATCGTCCTGATCCACCGAATAGCCCGCGATCAGCAGACTGTCGCCTTCCTTGATGAGCGCCTGCGTGTCGATCGTGCTGTTGCTGACCACCGGCAACTGTCCGACTTGCTGATCGGTCAGCCTGCCGTCCTCGATATGCACGTCCATGCGGATCTGTTCGCCATTGCCTGCGCTCACGATCGAGGGCAGCACGCGCAGCGACACCCCGGCTGACACGCTATACAGATCCGCCGACTGATAACCCGACACCTGCACATAAAACGTCTGCTTGTTGTCCATGAGCGCCTCGACATTGTCGAGCGTCTCGACCTTCGGACTCGCCGTGATGCGCGCCTGGTCGGTCTGCTGCATCGCGCTGATGCGCGTCAGCAGATAGCGTCCTGCGCCGCCGATCACCGCGGTCAGCACACCGCCCGCCGGCGTCGCCAGCACGCCGGCGGTGGCCGCGTCGAGCGGGTTGCCGAATCCCTGCGGATTGAGCGAACCGGGGTTGCCCGTCTGCGATTGCTGGCCGTTGCCGGTTTCGAAATCGACGTGACCGGAATGCAGGCGCCAATCGACACCCAGCTCCTGCAACGCGTTATCCGTGATCTCGATGATGCTCGCGTCGATTTCGAGAATGCCCGGCTGCGTGTCGAGCGATTCGATGAGCGTGCCGAACGCGGCCATGTTCTCGGCGCGGTCGCGCACCAGAATCGAATTGCTGCGCGAATCCGCCTCGATGGTCGGCGCACCGCTCGCGGCGGCACTCTCTCTGGCGCGGCCCGCCGTGGACGACGCCGAGCCCGTGCCATCGCGCTCGGAGCCAAGCCCCACGCCGGCGTCCGCGATATTCCCGACGGGCGGAGCCACCGCGCTATCGCCCGAGCCCGCATACGACTGGCTCCCACCGAGGCCGGGCAGCGTCGGCAACGGCGGCGGGTGCGAGCCGCCTTGCGTTCGGGTCGCGCCCGTCGTCATGCCGTCGTCCTGCATCTCGCGCACGCTCGGCACCCGGTATGCATCGCGCCGTGCCGGCGGTGCATCGCCGCCGGCGTCGCCGCCGCCGGGAACACCCTGGCCGTACAGTGTGCGCAGCAATGACGCGACGCCTCGCACGGTCACGCCGCGGCCGTTGATGGTGATGGTTCGATCGGTCGCCCATGCGTAATGCAGCGGAAAGCGTTGCACGACGACCTTCGCGCCGGACACGGATTTGTGATCGATCAGATGCGCCACGTCGGTCACCAGTTCGACGAAGCGCGGCGGTCCGGATACCACCGCCGTGCCGGACACGCTGTCGTAGCGCACCGGGAAACGCGGATCGTCGATCTCCAGGCGTCCGAGCGCGCGCCGCAAGTCTTCGGTGCCGGCGTTGGACAGACCTAGCGTCGCGCTGCGGGCTTCGTTGGCGCCGTAGATGCGCAGCACGGAGCCGTCGTAGTACCACAGCACGCCGAACGACTCCGCCATCTGATCGAGAAAACGCTGCGGCGCCGCGTTGAAGCGACCGGACACGGTGCCTTCGACATGCGGCGAGATCCACGTCATCACGTGCTGGCTCGCGCCGAAGTCGCGCAGCACGTCCTTGAGGTCTTTATGATCGGCGACGTATTCGAAGCGCGTGCCCTGCCACGCGACACGTTCTGCATGAGCCGGCAACGGCGACGCCAGCGCGCCGGCTGCGACGAGTGCCGCGCACAGCGTGCGCACACGGACAGCCGCAACGCGGCGGACGGGAACGATAGCTTTCATGGCGGCTCCGCTTAACGATGCATCGTCTCTGACGGCGATTCCTTGAACTCGCGGCGATAACCCTTCGCGAGCGCGGAACGGCTCTTCACGCCCCAGCGGCTTGCCGTATCGAAGATCGAGCCTTGCATGCGCTCGTCGTTCAACAGGTCGTTACGAATGCCTTCGAGCCGCAGCTTGCGGATCAGCCCGCCCGGCGACATTCCGATCGAACGCTTGAAGGCTATTTGAAGCGCGCGCTCGGTGACGTCGATCTGCGAGGCGATTTCGCGGGTATTCAAATCGGCGCGATCGAGATTCTCGATGATGTAGCGATATGCGCGGCGATACTTCGCGGGCAGGCGCGCCGAAACGTCGTCCGCGGGCAGCGCGCGGCTCGCCGGCGATTGAATCGCGCCGAGGCCAGGCGTCTCGCTGCGCAGGCAGCGCAACGCTTCGGACGCATAGCTGGCGTACAGCTTGAGCGCCTCGGTTGGGTTGCCGCGCCATACCGCGATCTTGGATACGCAATACAGGTAGTCGAAATTGCAGCGACGCGTGCCGATATCCGCTTCGGCGCGACTGATCTTGGCAAGCACCGAATCGGCGACATCGTCGAGTCCGCCAGCGAGTCCGGCGAGCACGATGTCCAGCTTCGCGAGGAACGCCTGGCCGGCGCCGCGAAAATGCTGCGGCCGGCTGACCGCGTCGACGAGCGGCGCGGCGGCAATACGCTCGCCGCGCGCCAGCGCCGCGAGCTGTTCCAGATACTCGTGGCGCTGCGCGAGAAGCGCCGGCATCGGCGACATCAGGACCGTTGTCTCGGTGAGCTTGCGCGTCACGTCGGCGCGGTCGCTCGCACTCTGCGCGCGCGTCACGTGCGCCGAGCTCCAGAACGCGTGGTCGCTCAGCGTAGTCGCCGTGCGAATGCGCAACTGGACGTCGAATTCGCGGGCGAGCAGCGCGATCACGAGCCGCCAGCCGGGTTCCTCATGCATGTCGGCCAGTTCGGCGGCCTGCAGGAGCGCGTCGTCCGCATCGCGTTGACGTCCCACCTGATGTTGCACCATGGCCGAGGCGATCAATGCTTCGAGTACTTCCGCGGGACTCGCCGCCTCGTCCTGGACGATCCGCGCAAAGCACTTGGCGGTGGCCGCGTAGCGGTCACGCATCATCAATTGCCAGCCGGTGTTGCGGCACGACATGATGCGCAGGCGGTCATCGTCGCCAACGATCGTTTTCTGAGCGCGCCGGTACATCTCTTCGGCATCCTGCTCGTAGCCGAGCAGAAGCGATGCATCGGCTACCGCGACGAGACGCGCGACGTCCGCGTCATCCAGCTTGTGCGACGGGCGTTCGAGCACATCGTCGACGAGGCAATAGCCGCGTTCCGATGCGCCGTCGAGCATGGCGGCCGCATACGCCGGCAAACGGTTCTTCTGCGCGAGTCCCGACGACAGCGCGAAATAGATTGTCGAAAACATAATGGTTCCACCTCAGGAGTGACCGATGTGGCGGACCATTCGATCCGCCCTGAGAACCTGTGGTCCCGACAATTCGCCGGGCACGGAAACCATGGTAGAGACATCGTGCTCAACAAAACTCAACAATCCGCAGGGGACTTCACAACAATGTTCAGTGCGCCGGCTTCGACAGCATGCCGTTCGCCAATGCCGCCGACAGACCGCCGAGCTGCACGTCGCCGACAACCTGTGAAGCGAACACCGCGACGAGCGCGATCAGCATCAGCACGCCGATCACGCCGCGCAGCGGTTGACTGAGCGAGCTGGGTTCGAGCTTGTCAGCCGCGCGCGCGACAATGCCGAGGCCGAGATCGACCAGTATCAGCACCAGCATCACCGGCGTGCCGAGCTTGGCGAGCGCGGTCCATATGGTATCGGTGCGCTGGATCAGAAACGTCTCCGCCGTATTGGAGAGCGACGGATACAGCACATACGGCGGCCACCATTTGAACGACTCGAAGAGCGCGCCCAGCACGAACAGCATGCCGCCGCCGATATAGAAGAGCGTCACGACGAGTTGCAGCAGCAGCGTCGAGACCGGTGTGCTCTGATCGCCCCGCAGCGGGTTGGTCATCTGCACGTTGTTGAAACCCGCGAGGTCGTCGATCAAGGTGCCGAGGGACTGCGCGATCCAGAACACCGGCGCGGCGCAATAGCCGAACGCGAAACCGAGAAACGCTTCCTTGCAGGCCAGCACCAGCAGCGCCGCGCTGTTGAGCGAATCGAACGCCTGCGGAACCTGGCCCGCCGCGACGAACATCGTCAGCACGTACACCACGCCGTTGCGCGCGGTGCCGGGTAACACGGTGTCGCTGGTGGCGGGCAGCAGGATGAACGTCACCATGATGCGAATTCCCGTGAGCATCAGCATGACGATGAAGTTGTGATACGCCTCGAAGAAGCCGAGCAGGGCCTCGGCCCACGCGTGAAAATCATGTGTCATCGGCTACCTCGCGTAACGGCGCGCCAGCAGGTTTTCCGCGGCTTCCTCGTCGGCGGCGAGCTCGACGGCCGCGGCGGCGGCCCGCAGCAAGGTATCGAGCTTGCGACGACATTCGTCCACCGCGGCTTGCGCGCGTGCGAGCGCCGCCTGCACCTCGGCCACCTTCTGCCGCTGACGATCCAGCGCCGTGCGGCGCTTTTGCTCCGCCGCGCGCGCGGCTTCCAGCGCTTCCTTCAGCGGCGCGCGCCACGCGTCGTGACACAGATAGTCGGACGTCGCGACGCGCGCGTCGCCGTCGAGCAAGGCGACGATGCGCGCTTCGTGCTCCGCGCGCTTTTGCTGCGCCTCGACATGTGCGTGCGCGGCGTCGTCGAACTGCGCCTCGCGCTCGGCGAGCGCCTCGCGTTCCCGTGCAAGATCGGCCTCGATGCGCTCGCAGCGCCGGACCTTGGCGGCGACGATGGTGCGCCACTTGCGAATCACGATCGCCCTCATGACTGTGCGAACCCGGAGACGAACGCGTGGCTGTCCTCGCCTTCGGTCAGTTCCTCGGTGCTCTGGCCGAGGAACGATTCGATGGCCTCATGCTGGGAAATCGCTTCGTCGGAGAGCGGATCGGCGCCCTGCTGATATTCGCCCATCTGCAGCAGCAGTTCGACCTCATCGTAACGGGCGAGCAGCTTGCGCACGTGCCCAGCGCCGCTGCAATGCTCGGGGCTTGCGACCAGCGTCATCACGCGGCTCAGGCTGTGCAATACGTCGATGGCCGGATAGCGGTTGCGCGCCGCGATCGCACGCGACAGCACGAGGTGTCCGTCGAGAATGCCGCGCACTTCCTCGCTGATCGGATCGTTGCCCTCCTCGTCCTCGGCGAGCACGGTGTAGAAAGCGGTAATCGAGCCTTCCTCGCCCATGCCGGCGCGCTCCAGCAGCCGCGGCAGTTCGGCGAAAATCGATGGCGGAAAACCGCGGCGCGTCGGCGGCTCGCCCGCCGACAGACCGATCTCCCGCTGGGCGCGGGCGAAGCGCGTCAGCGAGTCCATCATCAGTAGCACGCGCAAGCCGCAATCGCGGAAGTACTCGGCGATCGCGGTGCCCACATAGGCCGCCTTGGCGCGCTCGATCGACGAGCGGTCGGACGTCGCGCACACCACCACGCTGCGGGCCATGCCCGCCTCCCCCAGAATCAGTTCGATGAACTCGCGCACCTCGCGGCCGCGCTCGCCGATCAGCACGATCACGTTGACGTCGCACGCCGCGCCGCGCGCAAGCATGCCGAGCAACGTGCTCTTGCCGACACCCGCCGGCGCGAAGATGCCGACGCGCTGGCCCTCGCCCACCGTCATGAGCCCGTCGATGACCCGCACGCCGGTATGCAGAGGCGTGTCGACCATGCGTCGCTTCAGCGGGTCAGGCGCGGCGGCCATCACGGGGCGCGGCGCGGCGCAGTGCAACGGCCCAAGGCCGTCGATCGGTTCGCCCAGGCCATCCAGCACGCGTCCGAGCAGCATCTCGCCGACCGGCACTGACAACGGACGCCCGAGCCCGGTAACGCGCGTGGTGCGCGACAAGCCGGCGACGCTGCCGAAGGGCGCGAGTAGCGCGAACTGACGCGTGAAACCGACCACTTCCGCGCGTTGCAGCAGCACGCCGCGCGCGTCGCGCAGCTCGCATTGCTCGCCCAGTGTGGCGTCGAGCCCGCCAACCTTCAGCAACGTGCCGACGGCCTCGACCACTTTGCCGTGACGCGTCGTCCCGTCGGACACGGCGAGCTCCTGGGTCAGCGCGTCGATGAAAACGGTGACTTCGTTCATTGCGGCGCTCCGGTGGCCTGGTTGTCGAACTGCGGGGCATCGAAATGCTGACCGTCAAGCGGCGGAGCATCGTCGAGCAGTTCGTCGGCGGCGATGTTCACGGCGGCGATGTTCACGGCGGCGGCAGTCTGCTGCTCCGTGTCGGTGCGCGTCACACGGCGAATGGCGCTCGCGATCGCGCGCAACTGCATCGGCAGTCCGGCTTCGATCAGGCCGTGGTCCCATTCGCACACGCAACTGCCAGGCTCCGCCTCGGCATCGCTCACCACCTCGGGATTCACCGGCCAGCGATGCTCGTCGCACACGCGCCGAAACGCGCGCGCCGCTTCATCGACGTCGCATTCGGCGACGCGTACGGTGAGAAAGGATGTGCCCTCGAGGCTGCGCGACAGCCCCACCGCGATCTGCGCAAACAACGCGTCGCGATCGGCTTCGCCAAGCACCCGCGTGACGGTGCGCATGACGATGTCGGCAATCCGCTCGCGCAACGCCACCAGCAGGTCGCGCTCGGACGCCGCGCCGTGCAGCATCGCTTCATGCGCTTCCCGAATCGCGCGACGGCGTCCGGCCTCGTAACCCAGGCGCGCGGCGTTGTCGTATTTCGTCTGGGCGGCACACAGCGTGCGTTGGGCCTCTTCATCGGCCGTGCGCTGTATCGTTTCGGCCTCTCGCCGCGCGCTCGCGAGCAGTTCTTCGGCACGCCGTTCGAAGTGGCCGGAGGCGCGATCCAGTTCAATCAACTGCGCCAGTTCCGCTGCTCGCAAGACATCGCTCTCGATGCCGATGCCGATGCCGCCCAGCTGGGCTCTTAGCCAAATAACCATGTCAGCTCCGGAAACAACATGCAGGCTGCGTACAGAAACGCTTCGGATTCGTCCTCTGCTTCGGGCACGGCATCGGACGTCGCCGCTTCGGGTGGACGAACACGAGCGGCGGGATCGGTCTCCCCGGCGTCATCGTCCAGCGTCAAGCCGATCAGTCTGCGCGCCGACGCAAGCGGCCAGGCCTCCGCGCGTTCGAACAGCGCGCGTCCGGCGCACACCAGCGCATCGACGGACAGATCGGCGGGAAGCGGCGCATTGGCCGTCGATGCGTTCACGCCAAACTGCATGAGCGCGGCCAGCGCATGGTCCCCAAGCGCATCGGCGAGCGCGCGCCGCCGCGCGCCCGACACGATCCGGCGCAGCGTTCCGCGTGACGGATAGATCGCGCGCGCAGCCAGCACCGGACGCAGCGACGCGGCGTCGAGCAACGCAAGCCGGTTCGCGCGCGACGCATACGCGCTGACCGGCATCGGCGTGCCGAGCCATAGGTCGCGCGCCGCATACCAGGCGTCGCGCGCGCGGCCGGTGACCGGCACGCCCCAACGCCGGCATTGCCGCTCGCTGAACCGGGCCGCCGCGTCGGCAATGCGCGCTTCGTACGAATTCAGCCACCGGAGCTGGCGCTGTGGGTCCGGCACGTCGGCGCCGCTCTCCATTGCCGCCGCCGATGCCTGCGCGTGACCCACGCTCATGTCGCCGCCACGCCAGCGCGCCCACGCAAGCGTGTACCCACGCCCTTCAGCGTCGCGCCGAACCGGCGCGCGAGATACGCGAGCGCGGCGGCGAGCGCGGCGGCCCCGGCGATTCCACCGGCCCACAACCACTCCTGCGGCACACTTGGCGCAACCGGCGGCGGCGGCTCCGGCGCCGCCGTGCCCGGCACCATCGTCACGCTGACGTTGTCGTAGGTCAGCCCTTCGACCGCATGCACGACCAGGTTCTTCAGATTCGGCGTGAGTGTCGACACATCGGTGCCCGGCAGGTATTTGATGAACACCGCGGCCGACGACGGCTTGACCGTCGCGGCGAGGGGATCGTTATTCGGCAGCACGATCTGAACGTTCGCATACGCCACCCCGTCGATTCGCGACAGCACCTCGGAGAGTTGCTGCGACACGCCGTAGATAAAGCGCACGCGCTCCTCCGTCGGCGTGGAGATCAGTCCGTCCTTCTTGAACATGTCTCCCAGATTCTGGAAGCGCTGATGAGGCAAGCCATGCGCGCGCAGCACGTCCATCGCGCGGGCGAACTGGTCGCTTTCGACCGCCACGCTCCAGGTCTTGCCGCCGTCGTCGCTGTGCTTGGAGACGTCCACTCGCGCGTCGAGCAGCACGGCCAGCATGTCGTTCGCGTCGCTCTCCGACAGTTGCGCGAACAGCTGCTTGCTGCAGCCGGTCATCAACGCCGTCACGCAGCACAGCAGCACGACCGTGCGCGCCAGTTTCAAATAGGAAGCCATTTAGTCCGTCCTGTCGTTCGTACGCCAACTACTGGTTCTTCATCAGCGTCTGTACGGAGCCCTTGGTGCCCTGCGCGACCGCCTCGCCGACGTACATCTTGCCGACCATTTCGGACACCTGGAGCTGCATCCTGATCGACTGTGCCGCCACTTCCTGCATGGTCATCGTCGGCACCTCGCCGGCAAAGCGGTCCACTTCGCCGCGCAAATTCGCGACCGCCTGGTCTTGCTGCGCTACGACTTCGGACAACGCTGACGGGCCATGCGTGTGCGAGGCGCTCGGCGGTGCGAGACGCGCGGCGTCGAGCTTGCTGCGAAACAGGTCGACGAGGCTCGAGGCAGGCTCGGGCAGCGCGCCGGGGCCCGACGCGCCGCCGGTTCCGGCACGGCCGACGGCTTCGTCGGGCCGCACTGCGGACGCGGCGTCGAGCGGCGGGATGGGTGGGATTGTTACGTTCATCGCGATGCTCCTTGCACTAGGCGCGCACTAGGCGCGCAGATGGCGATGCTGCATCAGTTTCTGGAGCTCGCCGCGGTCGATCTGCACCTCGGCGGCCGGCGCCGCGGCTGCGCTCTGCTTGCCCATCAGCGTCATCACGAGCTCGACGGAATCGGGGTCTTCATTGCGGCTCGCAACCTCGTTGGCGTAGACGCGCCACGCCGGATCGTCGAGCCCGCACAGCGACACCGCGAGCAGCGCCGCCACGTAAGGACCGAACGAGCCGCGCAGCGCCTGCTGCTCGAGCGGGCGCAAGAGGCGCACGGCCTCGGCGAAGTCGCGCCGGCGAATCATCATCCACGCGTCGTAGGCATGCAGTTCGACGAAGTTGGGACGCAGCACGTGGAGCGCGGCGAGCAGCCGCTCCGACTGCTCGATATGGCCATGTTTCGCGCCGAACATCAGCGCCTCGATCAATGCCGACACGAGCCGGTTACTGCATTTCGTCAGGGACATGGAGCACTCCTTTGGTGATCAAAACGCCGTATGTCTGCGCGTCTGCCGAGATGGCGGATGACAACGCTGTGGCCGGCGGTGTGCGAACCGTAACGCGAGGCAGCTCCCGCGAACGCGAGTAACGACGAACTGCGAGCGCGCCGAACGAAAAGCCTGCTTCGCCGGCGGGACGCGCATCGACCCGCTGGCGCCCGGTTCGGCGCCGGACCCATCGCTTCGCCGCGCACGCGGGCCAGGGTGGCGCATGCCCATGACAATCCGCCGCAATCCACTGCAATTCACCGCAATCCACAGCACGAAGGCTTCGCGATGTCCGACGAGAAGACCGAACAGCCCACCGACAAAAAGCTGCGCGACGCGCGCCGCGACGGCGAGACCGTGAAGAGCACGGACCTCCCGTTCGCGGCGATCCTGCTCGCCGCTGCGGTCGGCTTCGGCGTCGGCGGGCCGCGCATGGCGGAGCAACTGCGCCTCGTATTGCGCAGCGGCCTCGACGTGGCACACTTGCAGACGCCCGATGCGCCGCTGCACGACCTGCTCGTCGAAGCCGGCCTGCACGCGTTGATGCTGATCTTTCCGATTGCGCTCGGCGCGGCTCTCGTCGGCATCGCCGCGATCGCGGCGCAAGTCGGATTGCAGATTTCGCTCAAGCCGCTCGAACCGAAGTTCGACGCGATCAATCCCGCGTCCGGCCTGAAGCGCATTTTCTCGGTGCGCTCGCTGATCGATCTCACCAAGACTGTCATCAAGGCGGTCGTGATCACGGCGGTGTTGTGGAAAACGCTCGTGCTGCTCGTGCCGCTATTGGTCGGCGTGGTGTACGAGCCGATCGGGAGTATCGACAGCATTGCCTGGGGCACGCTGTGCCGGGTGCTCGGCATCTCGGGCGCGCTTTATCTCGTGATCGGTGCCGCGGACTATGGCGTGCAGCATTGGCTGTTCATTCGCGATCACCGCATGAGCAAGGACGAAGTCAAACGCGAGCACAAGAATTCAGAAGGCGATCCGCACATCAAGAACGAGCGCCGCAAGATTGCACGCGAGGCCGCTTCCTCCGATCGGCAGCAGCCGATCAAGAACGCAAATGTGGTCGTGGTCAACCCAACCCACTACGCAGTCGCGCTGCGCTATGACCCCTGCGAATCCGGCTTGCCGCGCGTGATCGCCAAGGGCGTGGACGCCGAGGCACGCGTGATCCGCGAGGCAGCGACCCGCCACGGCATACCAATCGCGCGCAATCCGCCGCTGGCGCGGGCGCTTTACCGCGTGGCGCTCGACGACGCGGTTCCCGAGCCGCTGTTCGACGCGGTCGCCGCGGTGCTCGCCTGGGTGGAAGGCATCGGCGGACGGCGCGGCGGCACCAAGGCAACCCCCTGACATCCGATGGAGAAGACCATGTTGAAGACGCTCCGCCTCAATGAGTTCGGCGGCGAGGTGGCGATCGCATCGCTGATCGTCGCCGTGATCTCGCTGATGATCCTGCCGCTACCGCCGTTTCTGATCGACGCGCTGCTCGGGCTCAACATCACGATCAGCGTCGTGCTGCTGATGGTGACGATGTACATACCGTACGCGACGGCGCTGTATTCGTTTCCGTCGCTGCTGCTGTTCACTACGCTGTTCCGGCTGTCGCTGAACATCGCGTCGACCAAGTCGATCCTGCTGCATGCGGAGGCCGGGCACATCATCGAAAGCTTCGGCGAGCTGGTGGTGGGCGGCAATCTCGTGGTCGGCCTGGTGGTGTTCCTGATCATCGCGACGGTGCAATTCATCGTGATTGCGAAGGGTTCGGAGCGAGTGGCCGAAGTCGGCGCGCGCTTTACGCTCGACGCGATGCCGGGCAAGCAGATGAGCATCGACGCCGACGTGCGCGCCGGCAACATGACCGCCGAAGATGCGCAAAAGCGCCGCGGCATGCTGGCGATTGAAAGCCAGTTGCACGGCGGCATGGATGGCGCGATGAAGTTCGTCAAGGGCGACGCGATCGCGGGCCTCGTCATCACGCTCGTCAACATTCTCGCGGGCATCGTGATCGGCGTGAGCTACCACGGCATGACAGCGGGCGAAGCGGCCAACCGCTTCTCCGTGCTGTCGATCGGCGACGCGATGGTCTCGCAGATTCCCTCGCTGCTGATTTCGGTGGCGGCGGGCATTCTCATCACCCGCGTCGCCGACGAGCACAGCAAGCCGAGTTCGCTCGGCACCGAGATCGTGCGCCAGCTTTCCACCAGTTCGCGAGCGCTGTATAGCGCCGCCGCGCTGCTGGGCGGCTTCGCATTGGTGCCGGGCTTTCCCTCCGCGCTGTTCGTCGTGCTCGCGGTCGCACTGTTCGGCGCCGGCCACGTGCTGCGCAAGCAGTTGAAGGACAAAGCGCCGCACGCCGGCCCGGAGCTCCCCTCGCTACGCACCGACGGCCACAAGGGACACCCGCCGACCATCGGCGCGCATCCGCCTTCGTTCGCCGCGCCGCTCTCGGTGCGCCTCGCGCCACAACTCGCGGCGAAGCTCGACACGGCGGAACTGAATCGCGCATTCGATGCGGCGCGCCGCGCGCTCGTCAACGAACTGGGCCTGCCGTTCCCGCGCACCGCCGTATGGACGGCGGACGCTGTGCCGGACGCCTCCTATCAGCTAATGCTGCACGACGTGCCGCAGCAGCCGGTCGAACTCGCGCCCGCACGCAGCGGCCGCGAACAGGCGCTTGCCGATGCGGCGGGCGACGCGGTGCGCGAACACGCACATCTGTTTCTCGGCTTGCAGGAAACGCAGTGGATTCTCGAACGCGTCGGCACCGAGTATCCAGGGCTAGTCGCCGAGGTGCAGAAGGTGGTGCCGGTGCTGCGCATCGCCGAAGTACTCAAGCGGCTGCTCGAAGAACACGTGCCGATCCGCAACTTGCGGGCGATTCTCGAAAGCCTGGTGAACTGGGGCGCCAAGGAAAAAGACCTGCTGCTGCTCACCGAATACGTGCGTGGCGATCTCGGCCGCTTCATCGGGCATCGGGCGACGGGTGGCACTGGGCAGTTGCCGGCGATCGTGCTGGACGTGGAGGTCGAGCAGACCATCCGTCAATCGATCAAGCAGACGCCCGCCGGCAACTTCCTCACGCTCGAACCGCAACAGATCGACCAGTTGCTCGATGCGCTCGAGGAACTGGTCGGCACAGAGCCGCAGCCCAACCTCGCGATCGTCACGTCGATGGACATTCGCCGTTATTTCCGCCGCATGATCGAGCAGCGGATGAAGTGGCTACAAGTCTATTCGTTCCAGGAACTGGGCGATGGAGTCGATCTTCAGCCTGTCGGCCGCGTCGCCTTCTGAGCGGAGGCCACGCGATGACACGCATCCGCTCCACGCGCGAAGTCAGCATCACGCCGCCGACTGCGCCGCACACCTCGGGCACGAGCGGCAAAACCGGCGAGAGCGGCGCCGGCGCGCAACGCTTCGAGACCTTATACGAGACCGCGCGGCAGCAGGCCGGCGAGGCCTGGCGCGATGAAAAGCAGGAGCAGGAATCGCCCGGCGAACCCGCGCCTGACGACGATGCACAGGGAGGCGGCGGCGACGCCCAAGATCAGGAGCCGGCCGAGGGCATCAGCGCCACGGATGCGCCTTTGCCCCTGCTGCCCGCCGTGCCTCCGCTGCCGCCCTCGCTTGCGCTGAACGGCGCGTTGCTTGCCCTTCGCGAGAATCGCCGCGCGTGCACTTCCGCGGCACACGCAAAAGGTCCGGCGCGCAAGGCTGGCGTGCGCGGCGCGCCAGGCAAATCTGTGCATGAAGCCACGCAAGACGCGCAGCACGCCGTTGCGGAACCGTCATTCGGCATGCAGATGATCCGCCGCTGTGCGAGGGCGGCGGAGGGCGATCTTCTGGCCGAGCATCTCGCGGAACGCGTGGCCGGATTTTGCACCAACCCCGCCGTCGAACGTGCGGGCCAGTGGGACGTCGCCGTCGAACTTGACCCGGCCATTCTGCCGCGCACCGAGCTGCGTTTGAGTCTTTCGGGCTGGGGTTTATCTCTTCGTTTCGATAGCCGGGACGCGCGGGCGCGGCAGCTAATCTGTGACAACAGCAACGAGCTCAGGACCCGCCTCGAAGCACGTCTCGGCGGTCGCGTCGCAGTGGAAGTTACAGTTATCTGAAGGGTTCGAGATCATGTCAATGCCTCATGGCTGCACCAGCATCGGCGATCGGTTGCGCTGCTATACACCGGCGCTCGCCGGCGTGTCGCGCGCGCTGTTCGATGCGCGCGGCGGGCTCGGCGTGAAACCGGCAGCGGCACAATCCTTGTCCTCTCATCGCACGGCGCGCCTGCGTATCGGCAGCGCGCATGGCGAGCTGTGCGTGCGCGTCGATGTGAGCCGTCACGCCGCGCTCGAGGCGATTGCCCTGGAGCCGGACCCGGACCGTCGCGCGGCGCTCGGCAATCTGTGGCTCGCGGCGCCGCTCGACACGCTTGCCGGTCACGGCGTCGCGCAGCCCTCGGTGCTGGACATTTCGCTCGATGCCGACCAGCCCGATAGCCAGAACGCCGCCGGCGCGCTCCACTTTGAATACGGACTGGCGGAGAACCCCGCCCACACGGCGGTGCTGCTGGAAGCCCCCGCGCCTCTCGCAGCCGCGCTGGAGCGCCGCATGACCGGCACACGCGCGGCTTCGGTCGCGCTGCCCGACGCGCTTGCCGCCATCGCCGTGCCAACCCGCATCCGCTTGCGCAGCCGTCGTTGCACGACGGCGCTGCTGGCCTCGCTGCGCGCGGGCGACGTCCTGCTCGGATGGCCGCGCGCAAGCGGCTATGCACAAAGCGCACCGCTCGAACACGCGACCGTGCTATGGGGCGCAGCGGATGGCCGCGCCGCCTGCGCGCAGGCCCGCATCGACGGCCACCACATGATCCTTGAGACGTTCCCTGAAACGATGAACCACGATCCCGATCTTTCCCTTGAGAGTGCTGCCGGGTCCACCGGCGAGACCGCCGCCGCGGAGCGCACCGTCGATCTGAACGAGGTCGAACTTCCCGTGCATATCGAGGTGGTAACCGTCAATCTGCCGCTCGGGCAAATCGCCGCGCTGCGGCCCGGCTACATTCTGACGCTGCCGCTCAAGCTCGCCGATGCGGAAATCCGTCTCGTCGCGCACGGGCAGACGCTCGCGCTCGGCGAACTCGTCGCGGTCGGGGACAACCTCGGCCTCCTCATCCAGCACATTGCGAACTCCGATGAACGGCACACCTGAAATCGCCTCGCTGCTCGTCGCGGCGCTCGCTCTGGCCGTCCTGCCATTCGCCGCGATGGTGGTCACGTCCTACACGAAGATCGTGGTCGTGCTCGGACTGCTGCGCAACGCGCTAGGCTTGCAGCAGGTGCCGCCCACCTCGGTACTCAACGGCGTCGCCATCATGGTGTCGTGCTTCATCATGGCCCCGGTCGGCATGGAAGCCATGCACCGCGCGCAGCTATCCAGCGATGCAGGCTCGGGCATGCAGGTGATGCCGCTTCTCGACGCCGCGCGCGAACCGTTTCGCGTGTTTCTGAAACGTCATGCTTCGGAGCGCGAGAAGGCCTTCTTTCTGC
Organism: Paraburkholderia sp. FW306-02-B; assembly: GCF_058782725.1. Taxonomy (NCBI): domain Bacteria; kingdom Pseudomonadati; phylum Pseudomonadota; class Betaproteobacteria; order Burkholderiales; family Burkholderiaceae; genus Paraburkholderia; species Paraburkholderia sp. FW306-02-B. The sequence goes on along the minus strand of NZ_JBYSXZ010000002.1, from coordinate 1,484,905 downwards.
GCTCGGCCCGCGAAATCTGGCCGCCCGAGCGCGCCGCCGAACTCAAGCAGGACGATCTCATCGTGCTCGCGCCCGCCTTCACGCTGAGCGAGCTGACCGCGGCCTTCAAGATGGGCTTCCTGCTGTACCTCGCCTTCATTGTGATCGACCTCGTCATCGCCAACGTGCTGATGGCACTCGGGCTGTCGCAGGTCAATCCGACCAATGTGGCCATTCCGTTCAAGCTGCTGCTGTTCGTTTCGATGGACGGCTGGTCGACGCTGATCCACGGTCTCATCTCCACCTACAGGTAACGCCGTGGAATACGACGCGATCACTCATTTCACCACACAGGCGCTCACCCTGTGCCTGCTCGTGTCGTTGCCGCCGGTGGCAGTGGCGGCCGTGACCGGCCTGCTCATCGCGTTCCTGCAAGCCGTCACGTCACTGCAGGATTCCAGCATTTCGCAGAGCGTGAAACTGGTGGTCGTCACGGTCGTCATCGTGATCGCCGCGCCATGGGGCGCGGCCGCGATCCAGAACTTCGCGCGCAACCTCGTGCAGGTGATGTTCACATGAGCATTCCACGCATAGGCGGCGGCTACACGCCGCCCGCCGATCTTTCTTCGGATGCCGATACTGTCGCCCAGCAGCAGGCGGCGCTGGCCGTGCCGCATCACCGTCACGGGCATGCGCTGACGCGTGCCAAGCGCCCGTCGCTGAGGAAACGCCGCAGCGCCGAGAGTCCGGACGCGAACGACCCCGCGGCCGAGAGCGAGGAACTGCTGATGATGCTCGACCAGCATCTGCGACGCAGCCAAACCGACGTGATGCGGGTCGATGCGCGCGAGCCGCGCGGCAGTCAGCATGGCTTCGATCAGGACGAGCATTCCGCCGGCGCGGAGCCGAACGGTAAACGGGCGGGTTCCGACGACACGCACGATCTGCCTGCGCGCGCGCTGCCGATGCGTTTTGCGCAGCGCACGGCGCGCGACGAGACGGCGCTGTTGAAGCACTCGCGCGCGGTCAGTCAAGGACCAGCACGCTCGCCTGGCGATCAGACCGAGGCCGCGCTGATTGGCGTGCAAATCGCGGCGCGCAAGCAGGAACCGTCCGTTGGGGGCAAAGCGCCCGCGCGTGCCAGCCCGACGTATGCCGTCCTTGCGATCGTCCGCGAATTCCTGCAGATGCCGGATGGCGAGCGCACCTCGCGCACCACGCTCGCCCAGATACGCGACCGGCTCGTGTCGGCATCCACGCGCGCCGGACGCGATATGCAAAACAACCCGCAAAGCAACATACAAAGCGGAGTGCGCGGGGCCGCTCAACGCCCGCTCTCCGCCGCGGAGGAATCGATGAATCTGCTGTTGCCCATCGCGCTGCTCAACCTCGGGCGCAGCCGCACCCGCGCGGGCCGCGCAATGGGCATGTCCGCGCTTGCTGCCCTGATCCGCCGCGGACGCGGATGGTGACGGCGGGCGCCATCCCGTCAATCACAATCGAAGAGGTTTCGTTCATGTCCAAAGAAATTCGCATACTGACCGGTTTCCATGCCGGCGCTCAAATAGAGTTGAGTACAACAACGATGTCGATCGGCACCAAACCTGATGCGGACATCCTGATCAACGACTGGAGCGAGTGCACTATGCAGTTGGCAATCGATGCGCAAGACAACTTGACAATCGCTGTGCCCGGCGAAGCCGGCATCGCGATGGACGACTTCATGCCGCGACGTTTCGGTGAAGTCGTGCTGTGCGCGGGCCCTGCCGACACGCGCTGGCCGTCCGATTTGCAACTGATGGAGTCGATGCTGGCGGCGCAACCCGAAGGGCGCAAATACGACGGCGAAACGAGCGACGGCGTGTTTCCGGCCGGCCCGCCCTCCACACCGATCGTTATGCGTTCGCGCCGTTCGCCATGGGTGCATGCCGGCGTCGCCGCCTTGCTGATCGGTTCGATGGGCGCAGCCGCGGTGGTGTTGCCGGCCGGCAAGACGACGCTGGCCGCCGACCGGCCGCAAGCGCGCGCCACGCTCGCCGATGTGCAACAGGCGCTGGCGCAGCTGCATCAGCCGGATCTGGCGGTCGCGCGGCAGGGGGACGGGTTTCTCGTCACGGGCATCGCAGCGAACGCCGCCGAGGCCCGCAGAACGCGCGCCGCGCTTCAGGCACTGGCAGGCAATCGCCTGAACTGGAGCGTCCGGTCCGGTGACGAGATCGCCGGGTCGCTCGCGGAATCGCTGCATGAAGCCAACCTGCACGTGAGTTATGCCGGTGCGGGCCGCCTCGAGGTAACCGGCAGCGCGCACCATCCCGGCGAAGTGCGCGAAGTGGTCGAACGGTTTCGCAGCGATATGCAGTCGCTCGTCGCGCGCATCGACGTGGACGTGACGAGCACCGACGACCTGAAAGTAGCCGGCGACATCGATTCGGCCTTGTCGGCGGACGACGTGAAATACGTGGAATCGAGCGACGGCACGAAGAACTTCGTGGCCGAGCTGCCCAGCAACACCACCCTTCATTGAGGATGACCAGCATGTACGAAGCGATGACCGACAAACTGATCGACGTGCTCGACGACTTGCCGCAGGCAGTGGCGCAGACCCATCGTCACGGTGAAGTGCGGGAAGTGGCAGACGCACTCGACGCGATAGCCAACACCGTCGCCTCGCATTCAACGGAGGCGGCAAGCACGGAAGCTCAGGCAGGACGTGTGGTTGTCGATGGATTTCGCGCCGCGGCGCAGTTGTGCCGCGGCGCAATCGAGCAGTAACACTTGCACCGCGACACACACATGAGGTGTGCCGCGATGCAGGCAAACCGTGCGCAATCCGCAAGGGCCGCACATTTTCCCAGCGTTCCGCATGAAGCGGGACACATTAGCGCAGTACCACTGTTCAATTCTTTTAGGAGATTCAACATGTCGAGCAAGATCCCGACCGACGCAGGCGCAACTGGCAGCTCCATCGCCGACATCTACAAGGCAATGGCTGAAGAAAACGAAATCAACAAGGCCAACACGACCGCGAAGCTTGCGACGATGGGCCCGAAGGCCGCGAAGGACATCGTAGGCTAAGCGCTCCGGCGCGCCATCCGGCCGCGCATGGTGCGCCGGTTGGGAACCGTCCGCGGTTCCCAACCGGTTTTTTTTTGCTCTGCCGCGTGGGCCATCCACCTACAGACCTGTGTTCGTGAAGCGATTCGGCGATAGCGATGAGTATCGAAAGACGTGATGAACTGATCCGCGAGATTTGCGAACTGCGCGACATGCCTGCGCCGGATGCCGTGCTGGAGCGCGGTGTGCTGGAGATCGACGGCTTCGACGCGGCGATCGACCATTTCGAGGAAGACCCCGACGCGCTGTACATGACGTTCCAGTTCGGCATCGTCACGGCGGGGCGCACGTTGCGCGTGTTTCGCCTGTTGCTGGAGGCGAATCTCGCCGTCTATGCGCAGGACCAGGCGCAGCTCGGCCTGGAGGCGGATACCGGCGCGATCGTCCTGATCGCGCGCGTGGCCTTGAGCGAGGAAATCACGGGGCAATGGATGCTCGAGCTGATCGAGCACTATGTCGAGCACGGCCGCTATTGGCGGGACAACATCTTCGTCGCTCGCGACGACATGTTCGAAAACCTCGCCCGTGGCGACTACGTATGGATCCGCGCATGAACCTTCTTTTCAATGGAGAATGAAATGACGCAAGTCAGCCATAGTCACAGCACGACCAGCAGTCCTTCGACCCACAAGACGGACGATAAGGACACGAAGAACAAGGACAACAAAGACAACCAGGGAGGCAGCCCGGCCGACCTGGATGCGGCGATCCAGGCCTTCGGCACACAGGTGATGATGCAGATCTTCCAGGATCAGCAGGAACGCCGTGCTGAGGCACGCGAGGAGGACGAGGACGCCGCCTGAGCGCGTGAGCGCGGGCCGTTCGCGTCATGCGTCGTGACGCGACGGCCCGCCAGCGCCGGGCTGCTACGCCACCGTCACGACGAACTGCGCCGATGAATCGCAAGCGCGATCGAACAACGTACCGTCGCCACCGCGCCGCGTAGCGCCCTGCCCCAAACGCACCGGCAGCGTATCGAACCCCGCTCGTGCGTCGGCGTCGAAGCAGGACTGCGCCGCCTGAGCGACATCGAGCTTGTAGCCGAGCGCATACACGGTCTTGAGATTCAGCTCGGCGGTGCGCGATAGCTGCAGTTTCTTGCGCAGCTTGTAGATGTGCTGCTCCAGCGTGCGCGCGGCGATCTGCTCCGTCGCACCCCAAACGCTGGCAGCGATTTGCGCGCGGCTAAGAAATTTTCCGGGGTTCGAAAAGAACATCCAGGCGATCGAGAACTCGCGCGCTGTCAGCGAAATCCCGACGCCGTCGATCGTCGCGAGACCGAGATCCCGCTGAAGCACGTAGCGGCCGATCTGGATCTGATGCGTGACCGTATCGGAAAAACGCCGCTGCAACGCCAGATGGACGCGAAAGCGGATCTGCTCGATGTCGAAGCGATTCACGACGTCGGTCGCCCCCGCGTCGATCCAGCGCAACAGTCCCGACCAGCTCGACTGGTGCGTCAGTACGATCACCGGCGTGCACACGTCGGCGTTGCAGTCGCGCCACGACAGCAACGCACTGGTTGGCGTCGGATCGGTCCTGGCGTCGATCAGCACCAGGTCATAACGGTTCGCACGCATTGCGCGCAGCAAATCGAGTTCACTCGGGAACGGCTCCATGACGGCTCCGTCTCCGGCAAAGGCTTCGGAAACAGTCCGTCGAAGCAGCCGGTCGTCGGTTGCAATGGCAAATAGCAGGTTATTGTTCACCGCGGTTCGCATCCAAAAAAAGGCATCCACGCTTCTCGATTCCTGCCGTCACCCCTCCAGCGGAGACGGCGGCGTTTCCCCAAAGCACAACTTTTTATCCCCTCGCCCGTCAGGTCGTCGTGGTTTTAGTCAATGGCTGTAGCGGCGTAATTCAAGACCCATTGCATTGCGCCATCAGCATTGATCGTATCGGGCGAGGTCTCTCTCTCTCCGTTAGTGCATCGGGAGCACGCGGTGGATGCGTATTGCGTGGATATTTTCATGCGAAGAGCCAGAATCCAATTCGCGAGGCAAAGCATCTTCCGACAACTTTCGTGAATTGCGCGCCATTCAACGCGATACAGTCGTGAACCAGCTTGCGCGGCGTCATGCGAAAAAAGTCACGGCCTGTATAGCGACTGAAAGCATCTTGTAGCGTTTATGACCGTTACCTTGCGCCACGCGAACAGCGAATCCGCAATGCCGGCTGCGCAATGATGGATTCCGCTGTTGATGCGCACACACACTTACTGTTCCGGATTGCCAATCGAGTCCGTCCTGGAGACCCCATTGTCCGCAAGCAAATGGCGCCGCGTGAGCCAATCGATGTTGTGCCGGCCTGGCTCTGCCGCCGCACGTGCTTGCGGATTCGCGGCGCGCGGCGGCATGGATGTCTTGCCGCCCGGCGCCGCGGCGCTTGCCGGACGCCGCGGCAACAGCAGAGCACCAGGCGCGGTCAGGCTGCGCGCAACCGGCCTCGGACTGACGCCTGCCGTCGGCGGGGTGGCCGTGTCCGCGCTGGAACGGGTTGCGGGGAAGAAACGCGAAAGACGGTTGATCGTCATAAGCCCTCGCAATGGAGCGTCGTCTGTTTAAGCGGCGTAGTACGGCCCCACCGCGTGGCCGCACGCTGACGGCGACGGTTCGGCGGAGGCGCTCGATGCCGTATTGGACGATTCGCAAGGCACCGCGTCGCAAGCGCCTTGCGAAAAGCTGAACCCTTGCGCGAATGAACGCCACACGCGACCTTCATCCTCGCTCCCCGCCAACGTCCTTCATGGCGGCGCAAATACTGGGACATACGCCGGACACGCACGCATCGCGCAACATGGTTCGCGCACGACCTCATGTTTTCGCGCCGTCGCTTCGAAATCCATATGGAGGGCGACCACAATCGCGCCGTTCACCGGTACGCACCGGTACGCATTCGAGGAGACCGTCATGCGCCACGCCATCCGTCATCGTCCGCCGCTTACGCGCCGCGCGCTGATCGCCATCGCCGTCGATATTGCGCTCGCGCTCGCCGCGCAGCCCGCATGGGCCGACTGCTTCGACGACGCAGGGGCGTACCAGCGCGTCAATCCGATGGTGCTGCGGGCGATCGCATGGCAGGAGTCGCATAACCGGCCCAACGCGACGCATCTGAACGCAAACGGCTCGCTCGACTACGGCGTCATGCAGATCAACTCCATTCACCTGCGCGACCTGGCGCGCTACCACATCGATCGCGATGCGCTGATGCAGCCGTGCAAGAACGTGTATATCGCGGCCTGGCATTTGCGCGGCAAGATGGACAAATACGGCAACACCTGGGCCGCGATTGGGGCCTACCATTCGGAGACACCCGCCGAGCGGGACCTGTACGCGCGCCACATCGCCGCGATCCTCGCGGGCTGGCATCAACTGCGGCAGCCGGAGCATGTCGCTCAAAAATGATTTCCCCGAACCGGCCGGCGCCGCCGGGCGATTAACCGCGTCTTTTGCCGGGTGCGCCCGAGGTTAGCAGCGTGATTCATCAATAAGTCATAAATTTCCCGATAACTGGAACAGAAAATAACGCTGCACCTTCACAGAAAACGATTGCAATAATTTTTCGGCTGCCAAGACGGTTTCCGCATGCTCGGGCAAGCGCGGGCTGAAGCATGCAGGCCTCGCCTGCCCGCATGACGCACAGCCGTTCTTCGGTTCGGCGTGCGAGAGTCAATGAGGAAACAATGAGGAACGCTGATGGCGCCCCCCTCCCAGCTCGTGGCAGCGCAACCGATGTAGAAAACGTTCGCCCAAAGCCCCCTCGTTTCGGCGCCATGTCAGCGCGCCCGATCGCGCTGCTTATGATGAAGACCCAAGCAGCGCGCCCCTGACATTTCTATCGCGAACGACATGCTCAAACACGACAACCTGCAAGATGTTGACGCCGGTCACGAACGACGCTTCCCGCCACTCACCTTTTCGAAGCGGGACGGGCTGCTGTACATGCACAACGGCGACGAGTGGGACTCGACGTTCGGGTGTATGGTGCTCGATCATCCAACATTTCTCTGGATGGAGTATGCGCAAAAAATGATGTCGTGGATGCTCTTCGCTGAGCGCTTCTATGAAAAGCCGCGCCTCATCGCGCAACTGGGACTGGGCGCCGGAGCGTTGGCCCGCTTCTGTCACGCCCGCTTTCCGCTCGCGCGCGTCGAAGTCGTCGACATTAACCCCGCGGTCATCGACGCGTGCCGCGAGATGTTCTGCATGCCGCCCGAGGGCGAGCGCCTCGGTCTCATCGAAGCGGACGCGATGGACTATGTCAGCGCGCAAGAGCACCGGGCATCGATCGACATCTTGCAGGTGGACCTTTATCTAAGCGAACACGATGGGCCGGTGGGGCAAGGTAGCGCATTCTACCGGGCCTGTTTCGACAGCCTCGCGACGGACGGCATGATGACGATAAACATCTTCGGCCCGGACCTGGCGGCGGTGACGCGGCAGAACCTGCAATGGCTGTCCGAGCTATTCGATGCGGTTCTGCGGTTGCCGTGCGAGGACAACAACATTCTCATCTGCTTCAAGCGTGCGCCGGTCATCGATATGCAGCAACTGAAAGTGAAAGCGGCCGCGCTCGAGTCGTTTACTGGAATCCCTGCGTCTTCGTGGGTGTTTTTCCGTCGCGACGGCGAAGCGCTGGATCGCGAGAAGGCCCTGGAACTCGAGGCAGTGGTCTAGGCGAATTGCTCAACGCGCGCCAGCGCGTTGCCTGCTTCGCAAATCGACGCAACGCAATCCAGCTTGTAGCCGAGCGCATAAACGGTCTTCAGATTCAGGCCGTTTCCGGGCGACAAACGCAGCTTCTTGCGCAGCTTGTAGATGTGTTGCTCGATGGAGCGCGCGGCCACGTCCTCGCATGAGCCCCACACGCCGCCGGCGATCTGCGCGCGGGTCACGAACTTGCCCGGGTTCGAGAAGAACAGCCACGCCATCGTGAATTCGCGCGGCGTGAGCGGTATCTCGACGCCGTCGAGGGTCAGCACGCCGAGATCTCTTCTCAACACATAGCCGCCCAGCGTGACGGTGTCCGCACCCGCCCGATGATTTTCACGCTGAAGCACAACATGCGCGCGCAGACGCACCTGCTCCAGATCGAAGCGATACGCCACGTCCGTGGCGCCCGCGTTGATCCACCCGAGCATGGCGGTCCAGTCCGGAAACGGCGTGAGAACGATCGCGGGCGTGCACGCAGCCGCGTTGCAATGGCGCCACGACAGCAACGAATCGAGCAGCAATGATCCGTTCTTCGCGTCGATCAGCACGAGGTCGTACGTGGAGGCGCGCATTGCACGCACGAGCGGCAACCCGCCGTCAAACGATTCGACGGCAATCGAATCACCGGCAAGACAGCCGGCCAGATCGCGGGTCAATATGGGGTCCTCGGTCACTAGGGCGAATCGCATGTCTTCTCCTGGTCGGCCTGATGTCAATGAATCGTTCATACGGGCGGGTTGGATCGTTCTCGGTCCCGGTTCCGGTAAGTGCCACCGGGAGCTAAACCGGATGCGCTGCCGCGCCGGCGGTCCGGCGTCTTGCCCACGCGCCCCGTCGCGTGGCAGGCATGCCGCATATCGCTGAACCCTCGCAGCCACGGCGCATTGCGGCGCACGCGTCGGCACGCCCTTACAGAACGTTCAGGATGCGCTGACACGAGAATCCGCGCATCCTGACCCGGCTTCTATTGCCCGCGTCGGCATGGTTGCGGCGCTCGTATCGCGCATCGTGGCTTGCCGACAAATTTCTTCGGTCGTTTGCAACTTTGCTCGCGCTCGACGTCACTTACCGTCATATTTCCAATTTCACTCCGGCAGATTGCGAGCACGACCTCATGTCACCTAACCCGATCGCCTCGACCAGCGTCCCCCGTTGCCGTGCGCACCGTCGACGCGGACGACGCCGCGTTGCTCAAACGCCTCTGAGGGAGACAAGGCCGCGCTGTCCGCCGGGCTCGCGGTGATCGCGCTGCTGGAAGCGGGCGGACTCGCGATGCTCGGCATCCGGCATGGCGACGCTGGAGCGCCGCCGAACTACCGCACGTTGTCCGAACCCAACGCCGCCGTCACGCGGGCAACGATCCGGCTCGTCGCCGATGCGGTGATGCCGGTGGGTCAGTTGCAGACGCTGCTCGCACCGCTGCATTTGCAGATAGTCGGCGGCCCTGGAGAGAACGGCGTCCATTCGCTTGCGCGAACTGCCGGCCATGTTGGCGTTACCGCGCAGTTGTCGGCGTGATGTACGGCACCGCATGTCCACTTTGCGGAGCCTGCCGGCGATGCCGACGGCGGCGTCTGAGCGGCTACGCGCGAATTCGCATATCGCAAGCGTTTAGTCAGGCAGCGTTACCGACGGCGGATCGTCATAGTCGTCGAGACGATCGCCTGGTGTCACTTGCTCGAAATTTGTCCGGTCACGTTTATCGGTTAGGATTGGCACGACCCTGGCAGCGGCGCGGCGCGGCGCCGCGCCGGGTCGTTCAGATGGCTTGACCACGGTCACAGTCCCCGATCTACCGGAACGTGAACGAATAATATGGAGTTGCAGCGTCCTTTGTCCCCGCATTGCCGCGGGGCAGCCTGCTTGCCCGGCCTGCTTCGATGCTGCACTGCGCTCGTCACGCTCGCAGTTTTATCCGCGCCCGCCACAGCCACAAGCGACGATTGGCAGTTCGAGGCGGGCATCACCACCAACAAGGTCACCCGCGGCATGGACATCGGCAACGGGCAGCCGTCGGTCAGTGCGGGGGCCAACTGGTATCCGGGCAACGGCTTCTTTGCGAGCGCGTCCGCGGCGTCACTCCGGTCCGCCCGCAGCCCGACCAACGGCGCGGAAGTTGTCGCCAACGGCGGATACGGTTGGCGATTGGCCGGCGACTGGAGCGCCCAGGCCATGCTCTCGCACTACCAGTTCCTCCAGGGATCGCAGTCCTCGCGCCTCAACTACGACGAACTGGTGCTAACCGCCGGCTGGCGCGACTCTGTGTTCGCCTCGGTCGCGCTGTCGCCGGACACCGGCTTTGGGCCGACGCCGAGTTCGCGCGCTGTCTCGTATGACCTGGTGGGCCGCCTGCCGCTCGTGCACGGCTGGACCGCGACGGCCGGCATCGGCTACTACGATCTGCACACGGTGCTCGGCCTCGGGTACGTCTACGGCAACGTCGGACTGAGTTATCAGTTTCGCGCGTGGCAATTCGACGTGTCGTACATTGCGACGAACAATGAAGCCAAGGCGAAGCTTGGGCCGGGCGCGAGCAATCGCTGGATCGCCGATGTCATCTGGCATTTCTGAGCGGTGGCGTAACTTTTTACCCGGCAACGCGCACCTACGGCTATTTACATCATGAATCGAGTTGCCATGACGCCCAAGGACCGCTATGTCCCGCATCTTCCGTTCGGCGCGGGTTCGACAGTGAACGGCGGCGTGCGCGGCACGTGGGCCGCCATGGTGCGGCGCACGTGCCTTTGCTGGCTGTCCCTGTGCGCCGCTTTCGCGATATCCGCGTGCGCGCTCGTGCCCGCGACGCCCGACCCGGCCGTTGCCACCCAGCAGATGAAAGCGCGCCCCGAGCGGATGATCGTGCTGGCGGTCAAGAATCCGCCGGAAACGCTGATGTTGCGCGCGGGCACGACGGCGGGCGGCTACGGCGCGGCCGGCGGCTATTCGCCGGGCGGCAGCGCCCGCGCGCAGGTCGCCGCGCTCGCCGCGCAATATGGCCTGAGAGAGGTGTCGTCGTGGCCGATTCCGTCGCTGAAGGTGCATTGCGCGATGCTCGAGATCATCGACGACAGGCCGCGCGACCAGGTCATCGCACGACTCTTGGCCGATTCGCGCGTCAGCCTCGCGCAACCGTTGCAGACCTTCGATCTGCTCGGCGAAGCGCCACGCGGCAACAACGACTACACCGACTTGCAGCAAGGCTTTCGCGAAATGGGCGCGGGCGCGGCGCAAAAGGTCGCGCGAGGCGATTCGGTGCGCGTCGCGGTGATCGACACCGGCGTCGACACCACCCACCCCGATCTGCACGGCCGCATTGTCGCGACCCGCAATTTCGTCGACGAGGACTGGCGGCAATTCAATCGCGACCTGCACGGCACCGCGGTCGCGGGCGTCATCGCGGCGGATCGCGCCGGCGGCCCGGATGGCAGCGCCGGCATCGAAGGCGTCGCGCCGCACGCAAAAGTGATCGCGGTCAAGGCCTGCTGGCAAGCGGACAATCGCAGCGGGCCTTCGCGGTGCAATTCGTTCACGCTCGCCGAAGCGATCCAGTCGGCGCTCGAGGCGCACGCACAGATCATCAATCTGAGTCTGGGCGGGCCGGCGGACCCGCTGCTGAGTCAACTGATCGAACTGTCGGTGAAAAAAGGCGTGATCGTGGTCGGCGCGGTGCTGCCGGACGGCGACCTGAAAGCGTTTCCGGTCGGCGTGACGGGCGTGATTGCCGTCGATTCGGCACGCGTGGCGGGCAGCTCGCCAGCCGATGCCGGCTCGAACGTGCTGTATGCGCCGGGCCGTGACATCCTGACGCTCACGCCGGGCGGACATTACGACTTCGTGTCGGGCTCGTCGTTCGCGGCAGCGAACGTGACGGGCACCATTGCGTTGCTGCTCGGGTTGCAGCCAAGCCTCGACGCGCATTCGATCGAAGCGTTGCTCGACCAGACGAGTGGTCCGAGCCGGCAGCATGTTCGGGTCATCAATGCCTGCCGCGCGGTAGAGGCGCTTCATCACCCCTGCGTCGAGGCGGCCCGTTGAACGGGACCGCCGCAATGCAGCGATGACTACTCCTCGCGCAGGCGCTCTTCACGCAAGCGATCCGAACGCAAAGGTTCTGAGCGCAGCTGTTCTTCCCTGCGACGTTCGGCGCGCACATCGTCGTCGTGGGTGCTGACTTGCAGCAAGCTCGCGCGGTCGTCAGCCGTTGTACAAGGTTGCGAAAACGCATTCGCGGATGCGAGCAGCAGTGCGCAGGCAACGCCTGCGGCCAGGTTGAATGAACGCGGCAACAACATTCCGAATCCCGCTCACGGTTGAAAAAAACCATCCTCGTACTGAGAGCCCATCCGAGCCGCGCCAATAGCGAACCGGATTGGCGGGAGACGAACCGCTTTTTTCACTGCACAAAATGAATCTGCCACGCTCTCTCAGTCAAAGCGCCTCGACCAGATCCTTGCGCCGCGTCTGGCAATACGCCGAGCACGCAAGCTGCGCCGCATTCGCGGCCGCGTGAATCATCGGGCTCGCGTTCACCGGCTTGCAAATCGACACGATGATCGGCGGGGGCACGGGTTTGAGCGGCAACTCGATGAATTCGCCGCTTTGCAAGGCCTCCGCGACGAACAGGCCGGGAATGGCGGCGACGCCATAGCCGTCGCGAACCAGTTGAACGATCGCGGCCACCGAGGGCGAACAGGTGATGCGCGTTTGCCCGGCCGGCATGCCGAGCTGCTGCGCCAGCCCATGCACGATGCTTTCGAGCGCGACTTGAGGCGCCGTGCCGCGCCCGAATGTCAGAACCGGACGCTCCAGCACACGCAGCGCGAGCCCTTCGGCGCGTTTGGACAACAAGCCCCGTTTCGCGATCCACCGAACCGGATAACTGGCGATAGCGCTGGAGACGATCTTCGTGCTGTCGATGCCCTCGACCCGTATCACGAGGTCGAGATCGCCGCTCAGCAGACGCCGTTGCAGCACCGAACTCGAATCGACGGTCAGGTCCACCTCGAGCCGCGGAAAACTCGCGTTCAACTGGGTGACGTAGTGCGCGAGCCAGCTATGCACGACCGTCTCGATGACGCCCAATCGCAGCTTGCCGCCAACCACGACTTCCTGGCCCGCCGCCTCCCGCAACGCGCGCGCGGCATTGACCACGTTTTTCGCGGGCCCGAGCAGATTCTGGCCCGATGGCGTCAGTCGGAAGCCCGTCGTCGAACGGTCGACGAGTTCCGTTTTGAGTTCGTCCTCCAATGAACGGATGCGCAGCGAAATCGTGGCCGGCGTTGCATGCAGCACGCGGGCCGTCGCCCGAAAGCTTTCGAGCTGGGCAAGCGTCACAAAGGTTTCGAGAAAGCGCGTGTTCATGGGCGATGTCTGAAGATTGGGGCGGATTCTTTCATCGTTTCCTGTTCGCAGTATGCCTTAACAAAAAACGCCATTTATACGGAACGGAACACTTTTCTTGACGCTATTCCGAAACAACGCCATGTATTCGCCATGCATGAAAGCGCCCTTGCCACCCCAGCCATGAAAGCCCGCCTGTAAAGATTTTCATGGAGACAGCCAAGCGCTTGGCTCGACGCCTGCCCGAGCACCAGCTACGTAAAAACCCGCACGAAACCGTTAGGAAAACCTGAACGCCAGCGGCACGAATTACTCGCTGGCGCTGCTATTTTGGCGATCCTAATCTCCACTCCATCGCACTCACGAATGGAACCGCAGTCATGCCGCACACCTTTCGCCAGCAAATCCGCAGCAAGGAATTTTCCAGGCCGACGGCCGGTTATTGCGGCGACTTCGCACAGGCCAATCTCGCCATTCTTCCGCGCGACTACGCCGAGGATTTCATGCGCTTCTGCCTGCGCAATCCGAAAGCCTGCCCGCTGCTCGCCGTGGGCGAACCGGGGCAATTCGATCTGCCGATGCTCGGCCGCGACCTCGATATCCGCACCGACGTCCCCGGCTACAACGTCTATCGCGACGGCGTGCTGTGCGAGCAGCCCGCCGACATCCGCGAAGTATGGCGCGACGATCTCGTCGTGTTCGCGATCGGCTGTTCGTTCTCGTTCGAGCAGATGCTCGCGCGTGAACGCATTCCGCTGCGCCACGTCGACGAAGGCGTCAACGTGCCGATGTACCGCACCAACGTTGCGAATCAGGCAGCGGGCCGGTTCGGCGGCCGGCTCGTCGTCTCCATGCGGCCGATGAGCGGCGCGCACGCGATTCGCGCCGTGCAGATCACGAGCCGGTTTCCGTCGGTGCACGGCGCGCCGGTGCACATCGGCGATCCGGCGGTACTCGGCATCCAAGATCTGTCGAGCCCGGATTTCGGCGATCCGGTATCGATCCATGAACATGAGCTTCCGGTCTTCTGGGCCTGCGGCGTGACGCCTCAAAGCGCCATTGAAAGCGCGCGGATGCCGTTCGCGATCGCGCATCGTCCTGGCCACATGCTGGTCACCGACATCCCCAACGCATCGCTCGCGGTGTTCTGACGCACGGATTGGCCGCATCTCAGGAGAAACACATGAACACGGAAGCGCAATACGCAAGCACGCCCGTCGACGACGGAACAGCCGACGCCGCGAGCCGCGGCATGTTCGGCTGGTACCGGCATACCAATGCCAGCGAACGGCGGGCATTCTGGAGCTGCAAGATCGGCTATGCACTCGATGCGATGGATACGCAGTTCCTGAGTTTCGTGATTCCGACGCTGATCGCGACGTGGAGTCTCAGCAAGGGCGAAGCCGGCTTGATCGGCACGGTCACGCTGCTGACCTCCGCGCTCGGCGGCTGGGTCGCCGGCATTCTTTCCGACCGCATCGGCCGGGTCAAGACGCTGCAGATCACCATCATCTGGTTCGCCTTTTTCACGCTGGCGTGTGCGTTCGCGCAGAACTACAGCCAGCTTCTGATTGCGCGCGGTTTGATGGGCTTTGGCTTCGGCGGCGAATGGACGGCGGGCGCCGTGCTGATCGGCGAAGTGATCCGGCCGCGCGACCGCGGCAAGGCGGTGGGCATGGTGCAGGCGGGCTGGGCCATCGGCTGGGCGTCGTCGGCGGGACTCTATACGCTGGTGTTCTCGCTTCTGCCCGGCGACATCGCGTGGCGCGCGCTGTTCGCGCTCGGTGTCTTGCCCGCGCCGTTCGTGATCTTCATCCGCCGTTTCGTCGAGGAACCCGAAGTTCATCTGCAGCAGAAGCAGCGCGAAGCGGAAGCGGGCAACCGCAGTTCGTTCTTCGAAATCTTCGGCCCCGACGTCTGGCTGACGACGCTTCGCACCGCGATCCTCGCCACTGGCACGCAAGGCGGCTACTACGCGATCACCACCTGGCTGCCTACTTACCTCAAGACCGAACAGCATCTTAGCGTAGTCGGCACGGGGGGCTATCTCGCGGTCATCATCGCGGGCTCGTATGCGGGTTACCTGTGCGGCGCTTTTCTCAGCGACCGCTTTGGCCGCAAGCTCAATTTCATCGCGTTCTCGATTGCTTCGATGGCGATCGCCCTCGTGTACACCCGCGTACCGATGAGCAACGCGCTGCTGCTCGTGCTCGGCTTCCCGCTTGGCTTCTTCGCATCGGGCATCTTCGCCGGGATGGGCGCGTTCATGACCGAACTCTTCCCGACGCGGATTCGAGGTTCAGGCCAGGGCTTTTGCTACAACTTCGGCCGCGCGGTCGGTGCGACCTTCCCGTTCCTGATCGGCTTCGTCGCGCAAAAAATGGCGCTTGGCGTCGCGATCGGCACCTTCGCCGCGGCCGCCTACGGCGTCGTGATTCTGGCGGCGCTGACATTGCCCGAGACGCGCGGCGCGCAACTCAGGTCGTGAGCACAACACTATTTACCGGAGGTTTCTTCTGATGCATCAAGCCGACACCCCTGCACCGCATGATCGCCGCTGGCAATTCTGGATCGACCGCGGAGGCACGTTCACCGACATCGTCGCCCGCCGCCCCGACGGACAGATCGTCACGCACAAGGTGCTTTCCGAGAATCCCGAGCGATATCGCGATTCGGCGGTGCAAGGCATCCGCGAATTGCTGGGTGTGGCGGCGCACGAGCCCGTGCCGGCGCATCTGATCGACAGCGTACGGATGGGCACGACAGTCGCCACCAACGCACTGCTCGAACGCAACGGCGCGCCTACCGTGCTCGCGATCACCAGGGGTTTTGCCGACGCGCTGCGGATCGCCTATCAAAGCCGTCCGAAGCTGTTCGTGCGCAACATCGAGTTGCCGACGCTGTTGTATGAGCGAGTGGTGGAAATCGACGAGCGGATCGGCGCACGCGGCGAAGTGGTGCGCGAGCTGGATACCGAGCAGGCTTTCGCAGCGTTGCGGCAAGCCTACGACAGCGGCATCCGCTCCTGCGCGATCGTGCTGATGCATGGGTATCGGTACGCCGAACATGAACGCAAGCTCAAGCAAATCGCGCAGGACATCGGCTATACGCAAATCTCCGTGAGCCACGAGGTCAGCCCGCTGATGAAGCTGATCTCGCGTGGCGACACGACCGTCGTGGATGCGTATCTGTCGCCGATTCTGCGCCACTATGTTCAGCAAGTGGAAAGCGATCTGGGCGCCGTGCCGCTGCAGTTCATGCAGAGCAACGGCGGTCTCACCGACGCGCACCGCTTCCAGGGCAAGGACGCGATCCTGTCCGGCCCCGCCGGCGGCATCGTGGGTGCGGCGCAGGTGTCGAAGCTCGCGGGCTTCGAATCGATCATCGGCTTCGACATGGGCGGCACGTCGACCGATGTGACGCACTACGCGGGCGAGTACGAACGCGAGTTCGCCACGGAAGTGGCGGGCGTTCGCATCCGCGCGCCGATGATGAAAATCCATACCGTCGCGGCAGGCGGCGGCTCGATCTGCAGTTTTGACGGCGCGCGCTTGCGCGTGGGCCCCGAGAGCGCCGGAGCGAATCCCGGTCCGGCGTCGTATCGGCGCGGCGGCCCACTGACCGTCACCGATTGCAACGTGATGACCGGCAAGATCAGCGCGCAGTGGTTTCCTCACGTGTTCGGACCTGAAGGCAACCTGCCGCTGGATGCCGTCGTCGTACAGCGCAAGTTTGTGGAGGTTGCGGCGCAGGTTGAGGATGCGACGGGCATCGTGCGCTCACCGGCCGAAATTGCCGAGGGCTTTCTGAAGATCGCCGTCGAGAACATGGCGAATGCGATCAAGCGGATCTCGGTGCAGCGCGGCTACGACGTGACGAAGTACACGCTCGCCTGCTTCGGCGGCGCAGGCGGTCAGCATGCGTGCCTCGTCGCGGATGCGCTCGGCATGACGCGGGTGTTCATCCATCCGCTCGCAGGCGTGTTGTCGGCCTACGGCATGGGTCTCGCCGACGTGCGCGCACTGCGCCAACTGGCAGTCGAAACGCGCCTCGACGCGGCATCGCTCGCCGCTTGCGAGGAAGCGTTCGCGTCGCTGGGCGCGGCGGCGGAAAGCGAAGTCGCCGAGCAGCACATCGCAAGGGACCGCATCACGCTGCGCCGCACGCTCCACGTCAAGTACGACGGCACCGACACTGCACTGGAGATCGAATTCAGCCGCGACGCGCCGGCAATTGTCGAGACGTTCGAACGACTCTACCGCGCCCGTTACGGGTTTCTGATGCCGAACAAGGCACTCGTGATCGAAGCCGTCGCCGTGGAGGCGATCGGCCAGGCGCACGAGGTCGAGGACGAACACTGGCCGCTCGCCGAGGGCGCTTGCGCGGATCCCGAACCGCTCGCCATGACACGCGTGTTTTCAGGCGGCGAATGGCACGACACGCCCGTGTTCGATCGCGACTCGCTGGCGCCCGGCGCGCGTATCGACGGACCAGCCATCGTCAGCGAAAAGACCGGGACGACCGTAATCGAACCGGGCTGGCAGGTTCAGGTCAGCAGGCACAACCACCTCGTGGTCGATCGGACGAGCGCGCTCGTGAACCGTCATGCGATCGGCACCGATGCCGATCCCGTGTTGCTCGAAGTATTCAACAACCTGTTCATGTCGATTGCCGAGCAGATGGGCGTGACGCTGGCGAACACGTCGTACTCGGTCAACATCAAGGAACGTCTCGACTTCTCGTGCGCGCTTTTCGACGCGGACGGCAACCTGATCGCCAACGCGCCGCACATGCCGGTCCATCTCGGCTCGATGGGCGAGAGCGTGCAGACCATCATCGAACGGCGCGCGGGCACCATGCAGCCCGGCGATGTCTACGTGCTCAACGCGCCGTATGGCGGCGGCACGCATCTGCCGGACGTGACGGTGGTGATGCCGGTTTTCGTCGAGGAGCACGCGGCGCCGACGTTCTATGTCGCGGCGCGCGGCCATCATGCGGACATCGGCGGCATTTCGCCGGGTTCGATGCCGCCCGACTCGACGCACGTCGATCAGGAAGGCGTGCTGCTCGATAACGTACAACTGGTCGCGCAAGGCCGCTTTCTCGAAGGCGAAATGCGCGAGTTGCTCACCTCGGGCCGTTATCCGGTCCGCAACGTCGAACAGAATATGGCCGACCTGCGCGCGCAGGTCGCGGCGTGCACGAAGGGCGCGCAGGAGCTCGACCGTATGTGCAAGCAGTTCGGCCTCGACGTGGTGCAGGCGTACATGCAGCACGTGCAGGACAACGCCGAGGAAGTCGTACGGCGAACGCTGTCGGTGCTCAGGGACGGACGCTTCGAATACGAACTCGACGACGGCGCGAAGATCGTCGTCGCCGTGTCGATCGACCGCGAGGCGCGTTCGGCCGTCATCGATTTCGAAGGCACGAGCAAGCAGCAGCCGAATAATTACAACGCGCCGTCCGCGATCTGCAAGGCGGCCGTGCTGTATGTGTTCCGCACGCTCGTCGACGATGACATTCCGCTGAATGCCGGTTGCCTGAAGCCCCTGGATATCCGTATTCCCGCGGGCTCGATGCTCAACCCGCGCTATCCGGCCGCCGTCGTCGCCGGCAATGTAGAGACTTCGCAGGTCGTGACCGATGCGCTCTACGGCGCGCTCGGCGTCATGGCGGGCGCTCAGGGCACGATGAACAACTTCACGTTCGGCAACGAGCGATACCAGTACTACGAGACCATCTGCGGGGGCGCCGGAGCGAGTGCGTCGTCCGCAGGCTGCAGCGCGGTGCAGACACATATGACGAATTCGCGGCTCACCGACCCGGAAGTGCTCGAGTGGCGTTTCCCGGTTCGCCTTGATGACTTCCGGGTGCGCCAAGGCAGCGGCGGGGGCGGTCGATGGCAAGGCGGCGACGGCACCGAGCGACGCGTCCGTTTCCTCGAGCCGATGACAGCCGTCATTCTCTCGAATCGCCGGCGGGTTGCGCCGTTCGGGATGGCGGGCGGCTCGCCGGGCAAGGTCGGCGTCAACTGGGTCGAACGAGCCGGTTCGTCCGCGCGGGAAACCTTCGGCGCGCGTCATCAGGTGCAGATGAATGCCGGCGATGTCTTCGTGATTCAGACGCCGGGTGGCGGTGGATATGGAGTCGCGTCCGAGGTATGAGTTAACGCCGGCCTGGCGGTGTGCCTCGTCATCCGCGGGTATGCGCGCCGCGATCGACGTGCCGCTGCCGGGCGCGCTATGCCCCGGGATCTCGCCGCCCAGAACCAGCGCGTGCTCTCTCATGCCGACAAGCCCAAACGATTTGGCGCGCGGCGCCGACGGATCGAACCCGCGCCTGTCGTTGCGTATTTCCAGTCTCCGGTGCGGCCAGACCTGCTCGAGCGAAATCGTGACCTCGTTCGCGCCGGCGTAGCGCGCGACGTTCGTCAGCGCTTCCTGCACGAAGCGAAACAGTGCGATGACACGCTCTTCGTCGAGCACCAGATGGTCGCCCGATCTACCCGTAACCTCCAGACCATCATCATGATCGTGCCTTTCGCGCGCGTAACGTTGGGCACGGCCCTGGAGAGTCGCTTACCAGGAGATTGACGACGGTCTTCGACAGGATACTAACCCGGGCAATCCTCGGCACGGCTTCTGACGCAATCATTGCGAGTGTGCGCCGGCCACGGCGCCCTGAGGGCGCCCTGCACCTGGCGCGGCGGCAATCGGGCGTCGCCGAATGCGCGGTCCGATGATCGTTTCGACCTCAACCGAGGTGCACTTCGCTTCTCGAGCGATAACTGCGCTACAGAATCTTCCCGCAATGTCGGACATCCGCTGTAATGGCGCTGCGACCAAGCATTCCGGGGGCAGCATGCCGAACCGTATTCCGTCAAACGCCATATCCAATTTACCGTCGCCGACGGCTGCCGCGCAAACGAAACCGCGAAAGGCGCAAGCCGGCCAGAAACAGTTGCGTAAGGCCGGATCGGTCTTCAGTGGTTTGAAGCGGCGCGTATCTGCGTGCGTTCGCCCTGTGGTTACCCCGGCCAACGACGGGAACGCTTCGGCACCGTCACAGGCACCGGCACCCAGGCCGAGACTTGCGGCTGTCCCCGGCGTAGGCGTTACCCGGCTCCAGGAAAGCCTGGACCTTGACGCCAGGGTCGAGTTGCGTTTCCGCCGCGAGTCCGATGCGGGCGGCGCAACCTCCGCCGGCATCGAAGCCTTGCATGTCCCATTGCGCGACGTGGGCTTTGGCGCGGGTTTAATTGCCCACGCCCCGCAACAGAACGCCGATTCATCCGCCGCTTCCGCCAGGCATTCGGCCATCGCCCAACTGGACCAGGTGAAAGCGCACTTCCAGGCGCTCCTCCTAGGCAACTGGTCGCCCGGCCCAACCGATGACAAATATGACGCAGCGATCCTGCCCGCAATCGTCGCTGCGGAAAACGCCCGGTCCCCAGCGCTGAACCTGACGCTGCTGTCTCCCAAAGAGGATTTCGCCAGTTGGCTCAAGGCGACGCGCCCTGCCCGAGCCCGCGTCATGTTCCCAATGCCAGGCAACGACGCCCACTATGTGACGGCAGACATCCGCCGTATTGGAGGAAAGACTTCGGTCATCGTGATCGAACCACTGAGCCTTAAAGACAACGCCGACCTGAAGGACTCGACCCGCGAGAAATACGAAAAGCGGACGCTGCCCCTATTGAAAAAAGCGTTGAAATCGGACGTTACTCTGTCGGTGCTAACGGTCGACACGCAAAAATCCACGAACGACTGTCGCGTCTTTGCGCTATCGGCGGCAGCCAAGCTGGCTGACAACGCATCCCTGATCGACTCGCTGCACCGGCAAAACCTGTCCCGCCAGCCAATCAGGACAGCGCTCGGACAGGATGCGGAGGTGCTTGCGAGTACGCGTAAGGTTCGGGTGTTGGATGGCAAGGGCATACTGCCGCCGGCATTCGTCAAGCACTCGCAGTCCCGAACCACGTTGAGCAACTGGCTGAAGGCCAATCCGCCGGCGGTTGCTAACGCCGGCGTCAACAAGAAAGATCAATCGCTGGCGGATCGATTCGACGATCACCGAAAGACGCGGTATGACAAACCTGTGCACTCGCGCTTCATGCAGGACAATCTCCCGGACCTGGAAGTACAGGTCAGGAATTTGACGTTCAGCACCTCCATTGAGCAGAAGCGGCTTACTTACCTGGATCGCGCCATCGAATACTTAAGGCATGCGCCGGAAGGTGAGTGCTCGAGGCTGCTGGCCAGCATGGGCGACGTCAGTAACGATCCCCCAGGCCCGGCGAATCTACGACTGGACGACCGGGACTGGGGACCACATCCGGATTCGCTATAGGCGCAAGGTCCCGGTTGCCCTCGAACTGGCCTACTTCAAGGTGAAGGTTAGCGTTCCGTACCCAAGCTGGTCAAAGCCGCCGCTGTTGGGGCCGTAGTCACCCCCGCCGCCTTCCACGCGCACCTTCTTTGCGAAAGCTTCCACATCCAGTGCGCTCACGCCCTTGAGCACAACGTAGTGGTTGTACAGCAGCTCCCAGACCGGCCGCACATCGCCGCGAGATTTGTCGGAAATGGTCGTCTGCGTGACGTCGCTGTTGGTGTATGCGGTGTAGGGCACGTCGTGACCGAGGTTGTACCGGGCTGCGTACTCAGCGCCGAGCAGAAAGCGATTGTGGTCATAGCTGAACAGGTCGTCTCCCTGATTCCACGCCATCTGGCAGAACGTGCCGAGCAGCGCGATATCGAGCATCGTGTGGCCCTGGTCTCGTCCGCTCTCCTGCACCTGCCCGATTCCGCCATCGTAGATTTTCCACACGACATGGCCGATGGCACCGTTGCCGGCGCCGTGCCTGAAATACCCGGTGGCCTCGTCGTAGATGTCGCGGCGATCCGTGAGCACGCCGATCGCAAGCATCGAGTCCATGTTCGCGAGGTCCCAGTTCGCCCAGTAGTGGTCGATTTTCGCGCCGTTGTGGCGAACGAGGAAGTCGTGGTTCATCGGATAGAAGACCGTCAGCATCGTGGTCTTGAAGCGGTCGAAGTCGGCCGGGCGCCAGTCGGGAAAGTTGCGCAGGATCTCGGCGGCGTTCGCGAGCTGGTAGCCGTAAATTCCCGAGGCCAGGAACTTGTCCGAGGTGCCTTCGATTGCAGTCAGGGTCGATGACCAGGCATTCAGAATCTCAACCGCCTTTGCGGCGTACGCGTCGTCGCCGGAAATCTTCCATCGCAAGGCGAGCGCGTAGGCGGCTGCGGCATCGTTGAAGAGCGCGGCATAGTTCTCTGCATGGTGACCGTTCGCACCCCGATACACGATCGCCTGCGGATTGGGCGTCCAGTTCAGCGACGCGTGTCGGTTGGCGACGAGTTTCTGCCAGCCGGTGAGCCAGGGCTGATCGCCGTGCACGACCTTGACGCGCATCCGGTCGAAGTCCTTCTGGCTGTGAAGCAAGCCCGGATGCACGAAGGGATGAGCATCGTTTGCCAGCGCTTCCGGGTTGATGCCGGCGAAGAAGAACGCTGCGAGAATGCCGCAGCTGAAGCGCGCGACGCAGGCCGATCGCCGCCGAATAAAGTTCGAAGATTCCAACATAGCTCCAAAGAGGGGAGACGCTTTTCTGAAAGCCACCAATGGCGATTCATCATCCGATGCGTGCGAGCACGATCAACGTCAGGGTGACGATAATTGCGCCACCTATTCGCGTGGCAATCTGTGCAAACGGCATCAGTTGCATACGGTTGGCCGCCGTCAGGATGGCGACGTCGCCCGTCCCGCCCTGGCCGCTGTGACACGCGTTCACGATCGCCGTATCGATTGGGTACATCTTCAACTGACGACCAACCAGGAAGCCGGTTCCCATCAGGGTAGCCACCGTCGCCACGATGGTCACGACGTTGGCGAGGGTGAACGCAGCCATCAGTTTGTCCCACGGTGTCATCGCCACGCCGATCGCGAACAGCAGCGGATAGGTGACCGCCGTCGAGAAGAACTTGTAGACGACGAAGGCGCCCTCCTGCAATGGCGGCGACACCGCGCGCGCGAGCTTGACCAGCACCGCGAGAAACAGCATGGCGACCGGTGCGGGCAGCCCGAACAGGTTACGGCACATCAAGCCGAGCAGGTACAGCGTGATCGCGGTGATGCCCGCCGCCGCGATGTGGGAGACGTCAACATGTCCGCGTATTTCCTCCTGCACCGGGTCCATTTCGTCTTCCTCGCCGATCTGCAGACGTCCTTCGCCAGTCAGATGCGGAAAACGCTTTCCAACCCTGTCGAGCAAGCCCGAGAAGACGATCGCAGTGAGACTGCCTAGCATCACCGGCGGCAGGACCTGGGCGAACAACTCACCCTGCGGCAAATGAAGAATCTCCGAGTAGCCGACCGACAACGGGATCGCCCCTTCGCCGATGCCGCCCGCCATGATCGGCACCACGACATAAAAGAACGTATGATGCGCGCCGAGCCCGAGCGCCGTGCCGACCAGCGTCCCGACGATGCCAGCCGCGACCGAGCCCAGCGCGAGCGGGACGAAGATCTTGATGAAACCCTGGATCAGCACGCGCCGGTCCATGCTCAGAATGCTGCCCACGATGATCGACGCAATGAACAGATACAGGAAATTGGTCGATTTCGTGAAATCTGTCGTGAGCGTGAGGATCGGCCTGGGCAACAGGTGGTAGTAGCTCAGCGCGGACGGGATGAAGGTCGCGAAGATCGCGGCGGCGCCGATATTGCGCACGATCGGCAGACGCTTGCCGAGTTCCGCGCAAGTGAAGCCGAAGAAGGCCAATACTGCAATGGCCATCGAAATCTCACCGGGCACCTTGCCGGTGATCGCGAAGCCGGCGATCAGCGCGAGCAGGATCACGTAGACGGGCAACGGAATGATGCCGATCCGGTATTCCATCAGCTTCCACCAGCCCTCGGGCCAGAAGCGGGGCTTGACTGCGGGTTGTTGCGCCGGCGGGGGTGCGGGCGGTGAGGTGTGTGAGGTGGTTTGCACGAAGTGTCTGCTCGTGGTTGGAGGCCGGAGGCTGCATGGCAGCGA
This sequence comes from Paraburkholderia sp. FW306-02-B, assembly GCF_058782725.1. Classification (NCBI taxonomy): domain Bacteria; kingdom Pseudomonadati; phylum Pseudomonadota; class Betaproteobacteria; order Burkholderiales; family Burkholderiaceae; genus Paraburkholderia; species Paraburkholderia sp. FW306-02-B. The sequence continues at coordinate 1,460,704 of NZ_JBYSXZ010000002.1, read as the reverse complement.
AGCTTCCCAATGCGCGCCGGCCTGTGATCGGATCAAGGGATTCTGCCGGTGGCTTCAGCGCTCATGCGACAAATCGTCGATAGATGCGAAGCTCACCTGGATATCACCGCGTGTCATGCGACCCGTATTGCAAATGAGTCATCGCGGGGCGTTGAGTCTCTGGCGGAAAGACATTCCAGCTACCGTTGTCGTGACGAAAAAAGAAGATCATGTGCGCCGTCTGCGACCCTGAGAGCGAGACGTGCACGTACCGCCTCGATCGTGCATCACCGTGTCGGATGACCCTGATGGAATTCGTCGCCGTACGTCCAACCCATTTGTCGATGACCGCACGTAGCGACATTCTGCGTTCGATCATCGCCAACTCCTGCGTCGATGAATGATGCGTGCCATGTCCATGTCTTCCGTCAGGTTCCCCCGCAAAACAGGATCGCAGCGCCGATGATTCCCGCGAGGAACACCCAGAAAAGCGTGCTGTCAACCCTCGCCGGACCGAAAAGCCTGACACAAAGAAGCCCGGCACTTCCAACGCCCCCGAGAAAGACCAGCAGGTCGCTACATGTACGAGCTACCACACCATCAAGCGTGGCAGCGTATTGCCCAAACGCGCACGCCTTCAACATCAGGCCACCCAGACAGACGCACGCGAGGACCGCAAATGGCCACCGCTCGATTTCGGCATCTTTCATCGCTGTATCCACACGTTGTGCTGATTGCAGGCCCGCGCCATGTTGAAACGGATTATAGAAACCGGATACCTTCCGCCAGCTTTCTGTGCTGCGGCGAAATCGTGGGTGTTAACCCGCAAATCCACCGAAAACTGCCGCAAACACCGAACGACCGACCTCGGTGAATCGAGAGCACTAATCCGATTTCCATCTTCACTCCGAACTATTCAGACGTCCGATCGTTGTCTGCCCCAACTGTGCGTGGAATATGTATACCAATGACTGTGCCCGTGCCGGCCGCACTGTCGATCGTCATCGTCCCGCCGATCAGGCGCGCGCGTTCCTGCATGCCGAGCAGGCCGTAGGAATTGCCGCTGTACGCCGTCGCCGGATCGAAACCGCGGCCGTTGTCGCTGACGCGGAGGTCGAGTGCCGCCGCGGTGCTGGTCAGCGTGACGTCGGCCCGCGTGGCACCCGCATGACGTAACACGTTGGTCAGCGAAGCCTGCACGATCCGGAACACCGCGGTCGCGCAGGCCTCAGGCAGCACCGGCTCGCCGCCATGGATGCGCAACTGGCACGGAATGCCGTTGCGCCGGCCGAAGTCCTCGGCCAGCCACTCGAGTGCCGAAACGATCCCGAAGTTCAGCGCCGCCGGCCGCAGATGGTTCGCGACGTTGCGGACCATCCAGATCGTTTTCTCGACGAGTTCGCGCATGTCGTCCGCCTTCCGTTTCGCTTCGTGGTCAGCACCGAGCCGCATCTTCAACAACGAAACATCCATCTTCAATGCGGTCAGCAACTGACCCAGTTCGTCGTGAATTTCCAGGGCGATGCGCTTGCGTTCTTCCTCCCGAATGGCCTCCATGTGCGCGGACAGCTCGCGTAACTGCTCGCGCGATTCGAACAGATACTGCTCGGTGCGCGTGCGTTCCTCGATCTCCTGCTGCATCCTTTCGTTGGCCTGCGTCAATGCTGCCGTGCGTTGCTGAACCGTGACTTCCAGCCGGTCGTGGGCACTGCGCAGCGCGCCCTGTGCCTCGAGCTTTTCTGTGACTGCGCGCCGACGCTGGATCGCATACAGGCAGTACAGCCCGGCGATCAGGAAGCCGCCGGTGACAAACGCGAGCGCGATGAGCTGCTGATGCCGCGCTCCGGCAACATCGAGCAGGACCATGATCGATTCGTCGGCTTGAGGCGCAGGTCGCGTCACCACCAGATAGCGCCTGTCGTGGTTGGGGTGGGTCCAGTCCGGAAAGCGTGCAAACCAGGCCGTGGAACTCCAGTCGCCAAGGCGGCGATGAGGCAGCGCCTGAACCGTGCGGCCCGCATACTGCCGCGATGCCTGGATCCGGCGCTGCTGCTCCGCCGTGACGGGCCGCAGCGCCATGAATTTCCACCCAGGCACCGTCGAAATCACGATTACGCCATTGCCGTCGACCACCATGGCCGCTTCAGCCGGCGTTCGCCATGCAGATTCGAGCGCATCGAGGCTGACCTTCACCGCCGTCACACCGATTGGCACTTTGCCGTCGCGCACCGCGCTCGCGAAATACAGACCAGGTATGCCCGTGTTGGTGCCGATGCCGAAAAACGGGCCCGAGCCGTGTGCCAGAGCGTCCTTGAAGTACGGCCGATACGATACGTTGGTGCCAATGAAGCTTACCGGCTGATTCCAGTTGCTCGCCGCAATGACCGACCCGTGCAGGTCGATGACGTCCACGGCGACGCTGCCGGCTTCGCGGTTCACTGCCTCAAGATAGGTATTGACGGTTTGCAGCAGATCCGCCGGTGCCGGGGGCACGGCGCTCAACAATGCCCGCACGCTTTCCTGCCGCGCAACGATCGCGGGCATCATCTCGTGCCTCACCAGTTCGCTGTGGAGATCGGTCGCGTACAAGGCGAGCCGGTGGGCACCGACCTCCGCCAGCCCGTCGATCGCGCGGTCCCACACGAATTCGACCGCGACCGCAGCGACGCCAAAGTACAGCGCCGCTGCGGCCGCCCACCCCCACAAGGGGATACCCCTAATCCTCATGCGCACGTTCGACCCCGGCTATCTTGAAGAAACGAACTTTTACATACATATGAGACTCGCCGCCATGCCGGAGTATGTCGTGGCTTCCTTCGCCGGCGGCCATAACGTTCCGTCCAATCCGCGCTTCGCGCCCGCGCCGATACGTCAGACTTCCCTCCAATGACAGTCAGGGTGGTGGAACATGGTACGAGTGACAGCCGGGAAAAGTGTTGGAGAACCCTCATCTCCAGTCGATGAAGCGGACGGCAATTCAGCTGCCCGATCACTGCGTCGGCCAGGCCGCCTCGCGCGCGTCCCCGGCCTTGAAGGAGCTTTGGGTCATTTCCCGGACAACTTTGTGTCGTTTGACACCTGCCGACGACCACCGCCGAGGCCTCCGCCGTCACCAGCTCGCGCGTGTCGACGTCGAAGACGCTCGGAGTGGTTGAACTGACGCTGTATAGCCGGGTGAAAGCTGGCCGGGAAGGCCAGTTCAGCGCTGTGTTCGCGGACATCTCTATTTTTTCTATGTGTATCCGCGAACTTCGCAAGCGTGTCGTTACCAGGCCCAGCGCGCGCCGACATTCCCGGTGACCGTGCGCTGGTGCTCCCCGCCGAGATTCGTGCCGACGCTGACCGTCGCAAACGCACTGCCGTGCTTCGTCAGCTTCGCCACCAGCCCCGCGTCGATCTGCGCCGTCGTCTGACCAACCGACGTGCTGATCGGCGTCACGCCGCCGAACGTCGCCTTATCGCTGCTGCCGAACGAGCGCAGCACGTTGACCCGCAGATAAGGCTGCCAGGTCACGCGTGCCGCCTCATAAACGCCGGCGAGCCGCACGCCGAGACGGCCAACCGCCGTATTGCCGTTGCTGAACGTCACGTTCGAGATCCCGTCGTTCAGGTCCCTGATGCTCTGGTGTCGCCAGATCAGCTGGGCTTGCGGCTCGAGCGTCAGCGAGTGGCCGATCGCAAACGGCAAACCGCCTTCAATCGAGCCGGTCACCGCGCTTCCGTGCGCCGTCGCGCCAATCCCGTCCCGCGATGACGAATCGGCCACCAGCGAGCTGCCTGCAATCACCGCATCGGCGTACCACCCGCTCGGCCCGATGTGAGTCCAGTAACCGCCGATGCTGTAGTCGCTGATCGCAAGATGGCCGACCGCGGCGTCCGGCACGCCGACAGCGTAGCCGCTGACATCACCCGTGGCCCGGCCAAAGCCGAGGAAGAACCCATAGTGGTTGCGGTGACCGCTCGCCGTCGTGTTCGCGTAGATGTCTTGACCGACCTGCGCTCCCGTCATCGAGCCGGAAAACTCCGGCGCGACGTCGCCGCTTTGCGACAGCGTGCTGTGTCCGCCCCATACGCGTCCCCACGCCGCCGGCAGTTTGCCGTTTTCGTCGAGCAGCGACTGCTCGCCCTGGCGCTGATGGAAGTTGTCGATCTGCATCATGCCGAGCTGGCGAGCAACGGCAGGAAGCTCCGCGTAAAGGGCAACTTCAGGACGATAGAGCGTGATTGGATCAGCACCCGCAGCGGGCAGCGCGGGCGTGCCCGGCGCGGGTGTGCTGGTGACGGGTGCCGTGCCGCTGCTACTGCTACCGCTGCCGTTCGTGTCCGCCGGCGCGCTCTGCGCCGCGATCACAGTATTGCGCAGGTACCAGCTCTGCGACGTGCCGGCCGTCACGCCGCCTTTGGCGAGGTAGTACTCGTAGGCGCCTGCTTTCATCGTCCCGCCTGCGAGCGAAAACGCGCCGGCATCGGTGGTGGCGCCATTCGTCGCGTCGACGACCTGGATCCCGTTCGACGTAATCGCGGCACCCTGGCCGCCGACGTTCGTCACCTTCAGTGTGGTCGTGCCCGTTGCCGAGCCGCCGTTCACCACCAGCCTGTCCGAAGCCGCGTTGTCGCCTGCAAGAACGGTATTCAGTGCAATCGTCCCGTTGTTCCCGACGTAGCTATTGACGACCAGCGCATTGCCGGCGCTTTGGCCGCCGCCGATCTGCACGAGGTTCGCGTTGGTCAGCTGGCCGTTGATCGTGAAATTCCCGTGGGCGCCGCCGGCAAACTGCGCCAGCGCATTCGCAACCGCGAGCGTGCCGTTGTTGGTGACGTCGCCGTTGACGCTGCCGTAGCCGCCGAGCGTCGCTCCCGCAGCCACGCCCGTCGCGCCGGTAATCGACGCGGCGGACGTGGACGCGTCGCCGACCGCGAGCGTGCCGGCGCTCACCGTCGTGCCGCCCGACCACGTATTCGTCCCATCGAGCACCAGCGTACCCGAACCCACCTTGGTCAATGCACCGGTACCGGTGACGTTCTGCGTGATGGTCGACTGGAAAGCCTGCGTATCGATCGTGCCGCCGCCTGCCGCGATTGAGATCGCACGCGTGCCGGCCGGATCGAAGCTGCTGCCGAACTGCAGCGTGCCGCCATCGAAGGTCACGCTACCGGTAGCGCCGCCAAGCGCATTATCGGCGGCCACTGCCAGGACACCCTGTTTCAGCACCGTACCGCCGGTGTACGTATTACCGCCCAACGCAGTCGGTGCAAGCGTCAACGTGCCACTCCCGTCTTTCTCGACGACGCCCGTCCCGCTGATCAGCCCGGCATACGTCCCGTCGACATTCTGTTCGAATTGCACGAGACCGTTGTTCGTGACCGTCGACGGCAGGCTTTGCGCGCTCGCCTGCAGCGTGCCAGGCTGATCGACCGTCACGCTGCCGGTATGCTGCGCGCCGCTGCCGTTGAGCACGAGCGTGCCCTGCTGCACCTCCGCGGCGATCGGACCAATGAGCGAGCCGTCGATCGTCAGCGTGCCGGAGCCGGTCTTGAAGAACGATCCCGTGCCCGTCACGTCCTGCACGATCGTCGACTGGAAGCCCTGCGTATCGATCGTGCCGCCGCCCGCGGCCACCGACAACGCGCGCGTACTCGCGAGGTCGAAACTGCTGCCGATCTGCAGCGTTCCGCCGTCGAACGTCACCCCGCCTGCCGTGCCGCCGAGCGCGTTGTCCGCGGACACCGAGAGTACGCCCTGCTTCAGCACGGTGCCCCCTGTATAGGTATTGCCGCCCGCCGCGGTCGGCGCAAGCGTGAGCGTGCCGGCGCCGTCTTTCTCCACCGAACCGGTGCCGCTAATGAGCCCCGTATAGCTGCCGCTGGTGGTTTGCGCAAACCGCACAAGGCCGTTATCAACAATCGCGCCCGGCAGGCTTTGCGACGAACCCTGGAGGATGCCTGCCTGATCAACGAGCATCGTGCCTGTGTATGCCGTGTTGTTGCCGGTCAGCGCGAGTGTTCCCTGCTGCACCTCGGCCGACGTCACCCCCATCGCGCCGATCGAACCGGTGATCGTCCAGGTGCCGCCGTCTTGCTTTTGCAGCGTCTGGAAATTCGTGATGCCGGTCGGCAGCGTGCCGGTACCGGTGCCGTTCAGGGTCAACAGGTTGTGGCCGCCGCCTCCGTTGATGCTTCCGCTCACTGATGAACCGGTGTAAAGCCGCAAAGTATCGTTGCCGCCGGCGAAAACCAGATTGCCGATCACCTGTCCGCGGTTGGTAAAGTCCACCGCGCCGTTGCCGGAGGCCCCCATCACATTTCCCGGCGCCTCGATCACACCGGTCGCATTGTTCATGACGGTATTCGAGCCCGACGCGTTCTGGAACCAGATGGCGGCGCTATGCACACCCTGAATCGTGCCGTTGTTGATGATGGTATTGCCCGTGCCCTCCGGATTGACGGCTTCGGCATCCCCTTCCGTTCCGCCCGAGATGACGCTCGCGCCCTGCTCCACCGTCAGCGTGCTGTTGTTGCGGAAGTCGATCGTGTTGGCGCCGGTGCCGTAGGTGCCGGTGCCGCTCACCGCGGTGTTTTTCACTTGCGCACCCGACTGGACGACGATGGTGGCGTTATCGGCAAGCGCGACCGCTGTCACATCGCCGACCACGACCTGTGCGTTCGGTCCTATCGTCACGGTTGCGCCGGAAGCGGTGGTGGGGCCAGTCCCGATCGTGCTTGTCCAGGGCGACGGAGCACTCGTGTCGCACGTCGTCGTATTACTCGATGTCGTGCAGTTCGCATAAGACAAGGAAGGAATCGCCGCGATATACGCCAGTGCCGCAAGACAGGTTGCGCTTTGCCGCGGAATACTGTTGCGTCTCAATTTACTGCGCTTGACCGATTGCGCGAGCGGATCGACACGGAACTGGCTGTTCATGAACTTGTTGGACATATATTTCTCCATAATCTAATTCAATTAATTAGTTATGCTACATATATAATCTGGCAAACAGAATCCCAGAATATGGGAGTTAATTGACGCCCCGCGAGCTTGCAAGCCGCATGCACCATTGTGGCGCCGGCGGAACATCCGGTTATTCCGAAACGAGTATTTCCCCCAGACAATCGATATGCGCCACCTCGCCATTACCTACCAGCGGAAGCCGAAGATTGCCTGTCTGGCAGTTCCAGTGGAACCGCCTGATGCCTTGTATTTCATATTTTTATGCAGCCAGAACCGATGACATTGCAACCGAATCGACGGCACGTCGCGAATAATATATAAGCCGTTAGAAAAAACTATTAACAAATGTTAAACCGACGATCCGGTTAAATCCGGAGGCCGTGCAATACAAATGTCAACCTTGTGTATTAAAATCGTCAATCGCCAGCTCACGGCGCGTTCAATGCCGACGAAACCTGGTTGGACAACGGCTTCCGAAACGCGAAGTAAACATGTCAACTGCGCCGAGTTGCTTGCCAGCGAATACCGCGAAGGCGCAGACGCCCGCGCTGGAGAGCGGAGCCAGTTCCCGGCGGGCGCACGCCGGCCAGTTGCTGTCGATCAACATGGCGGTCCAAACAGTCGACAATCGCTGTGTCAGTAATCGCCACTGGATACTCCCGCGCACGATAACCAAAGTTAGGCATGCCCGTCCGGGGGTGTCCTCGTGACGATTTTTTCAATCATGGGGTGCGTATGTTTCTCGACCGGATCTTATTGGGGAAATTATTTGTTCCGCATATAGCGAAAAATCCATCACGGCCCAAACTGCTGGCTTGCAATATGAAACCCGCTGATCCACATATTTCAGCCTGGAAATCGGCGGCGAAGCTTATTTATCAACGCGCCCCTGTGTGACGGTAACCGCTGCCCAGCAGCTGTACCTGCCATCAGCGCCTCGGCCTCCTCGCGAAACAATGCTGGCTGCTGCCGTGATGCGTATCGGCGCAACCGTGGGGCGAGTAGCGCCCGCACTTCTGATAACGGTTAATGCTTCTCTCCCGGCTCCTGCCTTTTTATTTTTTTGCCTTACTTTTAGGGTGGCATACTTGGCTCACTTGCGGCTGAGTTAAAACAGGCGTCAGCTTGCGCAAGCCAGGCATTCTTATAGCTATAAGTCTAAGAGGATGTGCCGAAATGAACAGTTTCGATACAGCAATCCAGACTTTGCTGACACACATCGCTTTTAGCTCCGACACGATTAACCACGCGATAAGGGTACCGAATTACGTTATTACCCCGCGTGTCTCGAGCAGGGCTTCCATGCCGCGTGGTTTCAATGGCGATTCATCGAACGCTGCCCGATACACAAGCGTCGTCTGCGCAGCGGATGTCAGCGATGCGCAGCCGGCATCCCGTACGCCCTTAATCGCGATATGGCCGTCCATCCGCTGTCGTGCACCCGCTGCGATACGTGCTGGTTGCCCGTACTAGATCGACCGGCAGGACGATGCACGCCGATCATTGGACAGGCTGCCCGGGTCCTACGGAGGTGGCAGCTTTATGTTGCCGACAGCGTGACGCCTATGACTGCGCCCACGGATCGACTCCGTGATCCAACCACTGGTAGGTTTGTTGCCCAGGCGCCGCCCTGGCTGAACGGGCGTGCGGCCCATCTGGCCAGCCATGTCCGGCTATTGAACCGGCTCTACGACGTTCCGCCGCCTTCCTCGCTAGAGTTGCTCGGCAGGCGCTCCACTCCCTCGGCCGCTGCATGCTCAACTCGCCTTAACATGACGGCCGACGATGATTACCGGGAAACCAACGAATCGCCCTACATCCAGATCGACTGGCCGCATTTCGGGATGGACTTTCGCGAGTATGAGCACACGGTGGAGCGTGTTGGACACGATCTCTTCGGTGACGTGTTCCGCCACGTCCGTACCTCCGCGCTCTTGGCGCAGCCAGTTCACAAATTCGTGGTCTCGGCACAAGATCTCGCCAGCGCTCGGCTGGTCGATGAGTTGGTACGGTTTCTCGCGCGCATGTGCGCCAAGGGCTCGGTTATCCATGCCGGCCGTCGGTCTGGCCGGATGGCTTGCCCACGTGCCCCACCGGCCCGCCAATGTACCGCTTCGCGCCTGGCGCGACCAGGTGAACAGCTGGCTCTCGGAAGACCTCCTGACGTCAGCCTGGTTATGGTCACGCATCGCCCTCTTCATGCGTGCCCGAGGCAAATATCTGCTGAACGCGCGGCTCGCACGCCCTTGCGAGTTGGCGGCGCTCCGGGGAAACGCGAGCATGCCTCTTGATGGCGGAATCGGCTATCCGCGTTGACGGCGAAATCAGACGGCAATCCTGATAGGGGTTGCATCTTTACGTCAATTGCTCGTTAAATGACTGATGCAGAATGAGTTTTTGATGCAGCACAGCGCTTTACGCATCGAGGTTGCAACTTTAGTAGTAAATTTGTCCCAACTTTACTTCGTTTGACAGCCGCTGATCCCGCTCGATGACATGACGCCCGCTGAACTGGAGGCGTTCTTGGCAACTCTCGCCCATGACGACGGCGCCGCCGCGCGCGGCCATCTGGCCAGGGGCAACCCCATCTATTGCACGACAGAGAACACGCCCGCCGGCCTCGTCGAGAAGCACTACCCGGGCGGACGGCGCCAGCTCGTCCGCTTCGACCGGAACGGGGAGCACGTCATGGGGGACGACGTGCAATCCGAAGCCGGTACACCAACCTCCTAGACATGGCCGGTCGACCGATTAGCTAGGCACTTTCTCCTCCGCCAACGCGGCAATTAATTGATGAACTTTCCTTGTAGACAGATAGTTCAACTGACAATCCAAGGTGGGCTATTTCGGCCAAAAAGAAATTTGGGAATTCATATGATGAAGCAAATATATCTATTGGGACGGTCACACCAATATCGAGCACAACGCCATCTAGGTCGGATCGACTCTTAACATTTAATAACAAATCCTCATTTTCCTTCAGAAAATTCATCATCTTTGTGAGCAAGCTTGAAAAGCCAAGATCCTCCAAAGGAACAACCTCATAGTGAAGGCAATTGGTTTTTGATCGACCAACGCCGTCCCGATCAACTCGATACGGTTGCACTCGCGCGAGCGAGGACACCCCGGAAATATCCATTTTCTTTCCATACACGCGAAGAACAGCTTCCATATTTTCACCTATGCTCGCTAGCGACACTGACCGCCACCATTGCCACCATCTGGCCCCGGTTTGCCTTGGTTAAGCCAATCTTTGTATAGCTCTCTTGCATCATCCTTTCCCAAATCCGGATCTCCAGGTTGTTTATATTGTCTGTGATACCAGTTCCAAAAAGGTTTAGGAATTCCATAAGTTTGGTCTGTTTTTGTTTTTCCCTCGGGATCGACGAGGTGTTCACCCGCACCGACAGTCTCGGCGCGAGAACCCTGGTGACCGATGCGCTGGGCAGCACGGTGGCGCTCACCGACGGCAGCGGCGCGGTGAAGACGAACTACGCGTACGAGCCGTACGGCAACACCACCGCGAGCGGCGAGGCCAACAGCAACGCCTCCCAGTACACCGGGCGCGAGAACGATGGCTCCGGTCTGTACTACTATCGCAACCGCTACTACAGTCCGGCAACCGCTCGGTTCATCAGCCAGGACCCCATCGGGCTGGCCGGCGGAGTTAATCTATATGCCTACGTGGACGGAAATCCAATCAGTCTGATTGACCCAACGGGTGAATTTGGCATCCCTGGTGCAATTGCTGGCGGAATTATCGGAGGCATCAGCGGTGGCATGGGTGCAGCAGCCACGGGCGGGAGCGTTTGGCGTGGCGCATTGTTCGGCGCAGCTACGGGCGCGCTTGTTGGCGGTACTGGCGCATGGATTGGTGCGTCTCTGCCGGGGCAGATGGCACTGCGCGCGGCAGCGGGGGGTATCTCGAACCTGCTTGGTCAAATGCAAGGCATCGGTGATCCCTGCTTTAAGGGCCTCAACGGCGGTGCTGTTGCAGGATCGATTGTCGGTGGAGCACTTGGTGGCGTCTTGGCTCCAGGTGCCTGGGGAACTAGCTTCCCAGGTTCAGTTGCCAGTCAGGTTGGTCAGCGTGCCCTCGCTGGAATTCCTGGCGCTGGTGTCTCTGGAACGGTGGGGCTAGTTGGGAATCAACTGGGCAAGTGAGCAATGCGAAGTGAGGCTGCAAATGAAACCCGAGTACCGCTCAAACATATACGCATTCATGGGTCTAGCATCCATCCTGCTGGGTAGCTACGCATTGGAGCAAGCTTTAGCGTACTTTGGCATGACTGGTGATTCAGTTGGAGGGGCCGCTTTTGGGTTCGCGGGAATTAGTCTATTGGTTGTTGCCGTTGCTCACTTCTACATGGCTGCCGGATACAGATTTGGCCGCCTTGAAGCAGTCGAAGGAAGTCTAGACAGTGCGACCTTGAGAACAAAGTCAGGCGTGGTTGCTAAAACCGTTAGAATTAGATTACTGCGAACGCCGGATGCAAAAAATTCGAATTCGGCGCCAGGTAATCGCTACGTTTTCTTCATTAGTGATTGGCGACCGTGGGTTTGCCCAGAGTCCAAGTTCTTGAGGGATTGAACTTGGGATTCCCCCGGGACATTTACGGGTTGTGTCGCGATAAGGCGGGCGGGACGAGAAAGTCCAGATATGATTAGGAATGCTTACATAGCCAGCGAATAGAATTGCTCCGCTGCGGTTTTGGCGAAACCATTATCGTGCATCTGCCCCTTGCCTACGGGTGGGATTCGCGCGGCCGGCTCGCCTCGCTTGCCGGGGCCGCCACAGCAGGCTTTGCCTACGACGCCGCGGGGCGGCGAAACGGCCGCACGGTGAACGGCACGGCGACGAACTTCCTCTACGACGGCGCCAGTGCGGTGCAGGAACTGGCCGGCGCCACGCCCACCGCGAACCTGCTGACGGGCCTCGGGATCGACGAGGTGTTCACCCGCACCGACAGTCTCGGCGCGAGAACCTTCGTGACCGATGCGCTGGGCAGCACGGTGGCGCTCACCGACGGCAGCGGCGCGGTGAAGACGAACTACGCGTACGAGCCGTACGGCAACACGACCGCGAGCGGCGAGGCCAATGCCAGCACCGTGCAGTACACCGGGCGCGAGAACGATGCCACCGGTCTGTACTACTACCGCAATCGCTACTACAGTCCAACCACAGCACGCTTCATCATTGAAGACCCAATCGGGCTGGCAGGCGGCGTTAATCTGTATGCCTATGTCGGTGGAAATCCGGTCTCGTTCACCGATCCGGCTGGGTTGCAGGCGTTGCCTTTCCCCATTACGCCAGTTCCAGGAGTGCCGGGTGGCGGCCCTGGGGCGGGTGGTGTTCCGAAGTGGTTTGCCGATTTAGTGATCGGAGTTACGTCGGCCAAGCCGCCCGCAAATGCTTATGACCCGACCGGGCCAAAGGCGCCTGGCAAGCCCGGAGATGCGGAAGGCTTCTGCTCATCTAAGGGCGGTGATGATTGGGTCAAAAATCCGAACGGGAGAGGGAATGGTTGGCGCGACGCTGATGGCAACGTGTGGGTGCCGACGGGGCCATACGACCCAAGTAGAGGTCACGCACACGGTGGCCCTCGCTGGGACGTCCAGAAGCCCGTTGGTGGATACGACAACGTCTACCCCGGTGGGTACCGTCGATAGTTTCGAGGCTTCGAATGATGCAACTTGAAATCAACCTGTGCACCTTTTATTCGATGGGTGACGAGCGGCGATTCTTCCAGGGGCTAAGGGAGATAGCGGCGATCAAGCACATCCAAGGGGTGGGAAGGGGACTGAAGATGGATATCGACATACGCTCTCTAAATAAGGAAGCCGTATGGGATTTGATCGCGCTACTTTGGCGATATGGGATCCCGCTTACTCCCCTACGGGAACTGGCGACTAGGAAGCGATTTGCGTGGTTAGAAGACGAGCAGTTCTATTGGCACAAGAGCATGTTTGAGGTAAGCGGTGCGCCACGACCGTCTATGCGTAGCTGAACGGCCCGGCTATTTTGGTGCCCACCAAATCACATTGCGGACACCAAAGTGGACGACGTATTGAGTGGGCGTGGCAACAGCGGGCCGTACAAGCGGCCGAACTTCCCGATGGAGTTCAAGCGACAACTGGCAGAGCAGTCCTTCGAACCCGGCGCGTCGGTTGCGTTGATCGCCCGCCAGAACGACATCAACGCCAATCTGCTGTTCAAGTGGCGCCGTCAATATCTCCAGGGTGCCTATGGTTTGCCGACGGTGCAAGCAAACGCGGCGCCTATATCGCAGCAGGAAACGCAAACACCGTTGTTGCCCGTGACGGTTATCGACGATGTTGCGAAGCCGCTTTCTGTACCACCGGCATCGACCGCGACGACTGACGGTGGGGTCTGCGAGGTCGAGTTCGACCACGCGCGCCTGCGGATCAGCGGAGAGGTCTCGCCGTCCGTGTTGCGCCTGCTGATACGCGAACTCTCCCGTACGCCGGGCGACGCGCGATGATAGGCCTTCCTGCAGGTACTCGAATCTGGATCGCTGCGGGTGTGACAGACATGCGCAACGGGTTTCAGGGTCTGGCAGCGAAGGTCGAAGCCGTTCTCCAGGAAAGTCCGTTCTCCGGGAACGTCTTCGTGTTCCGGGGCAAGCGCGGTAACGTCATCAAGATTTTATGGTCCACAGGCGACGGCCTGTGCCTGCTGTCCAAGCGGCTCGAACGCGGCCGCTTCGTCTGGCCAAAGGCTGATAGCGGCAAGATTCATCTGACGCAGGCCCAGTTATCGATGCTGCTCGAGGGCATCAACTGGAAACAGCCGGAGCGCACCTGGCCGCCAATGTCGGTGTTGTAAACGCATTGGCATGTGCGTAAACTGCGCGCATGCCACGCACTCCGGAATCACTGCCCGACGACATCGAGGCCTTGAAGGCCTTGCTGGCGGCACGCGACGCGGAACTCGCCGCACGTGATGGCGTGGTGCAGCAATTGCGCGATCGGGTCTCGACGCTTGAGCAGGCGCTGAGCATCCGGAGCCTCGAGATCGAGCAGCTCAAACTTCAGATTGCCCGGCTGCGGCGAATGCAGTTCGGCCGCAAGTCGGAGAAGCTGGATCGCCAGATCGAGCAGCTCGAGACCCGGCTGGAAGACCTGATGGCGGAGGAAGGCGCGGCACAGGAAGACTCGCAGCCGGAAGAGAACCCCGTCGTACGCCAGAAACCGGCCCGGCAACCACTACCCGATCACCTGACACGGGAGGATCGCGTTCTCGATCCCGTCGAGTCAGCGTGTCCGGCATGTGGCGGCGAACTGAAACCTCTGGGCGAAGATATCGCCGAGCAACTCGATATCATCAACAGCGCATTCAGGGTCATCCGCACCATTCGCCGCAAGAAGGCCTGTACACGCTGCGACTGCATTGTTCAACCGGCTGCGCCGAGCCGACCGATCGAGCGGGGCTTTGCCAGTCCGGCGCTGCTCGCGCGCATTCTGGTTTCCAAATACGCAGAGCACCAGCCCCTGTACCGGCAAGCAGTGATCTATGCCCGGCAGGGTGTTGAACTGGAGCGCTCGACGATGGCACGCTGGGTAGGCGCCTGCGGCGCGCTCGTCGATCCGCTGGTCAGCGCACTGCGCCGGTACGTGTTCGCCGCGTACAAGATCCACGCAGACGATACCCCGGTATCGGTTCTCGAACCGGGCAACGGCAAGACTAAAACAGGCCGGCTGTGGGCTTACGTGCGCGATGACCGGAATTCAGCATCGTTGGACCCACCCGCAGTCTGGTTTGCCTATACGCCAAACCGTCAGGGCCAGCACCCGCAGCGGCATCTCGCCGGATTCAAGGGCGTACTGCAGGCCGACGCCTACGCTGGATTCAACGAAATCTACATCAATGGCACCGTGCGTGAGGCGGCCTGTATGGCCCATGCCAGAAGAAAGGTGCATGAGCTGCATGATCGCCGCCGTACAGCGACAACCACCGAGGCGCTGCGCCGCATCGGCGAACTGTACGCCATTGAAGCCGCCATCAGAGGTCAGCCAGCTGCAGTACGCCAGCGTGTGCGACAGGAGCAGGCACGGCCGTTACTCGACGACTTCGGGCGGTGGTTGCGGGATCGCCTGTTGACCCTCTCGCTGCAGTCGGAAACGGCGAAGGCAATCAACTACTTCCTGAACCAGTGGCAAGCACTCATCTATTACTGCGACGACGGCGTGGTAGAGATCGACAATAACATCGTGGAAAACGCACTGCGAACCGTCAGCCTGGGACGCAAGAATTTTTTATTTATGGGCGCCGACAGCGGCGGCGAGCGTGCTGCGTCGATGTACTCCCTCATCGGCACCTGCAAGCTCGGCGGCATCGATCCCGAGGCATATCTGCGTCACGTCCTCACCCACATCGCAGACCATCCGATTAACCGGGTTGATGAGCTGTTGCCGTGGCGTGTCGCCGCTTCGCTGCATCCGGCGTCAACCTGACGTAGTCACGCGCCGCACATCGCTGTCAACCACGGCCGTGATGCACCGCTTACTGTTTGAGAAGTCTCTTGCGGAGTGAACTTAACCAGGCGTAGCTGGTACAGCGCTGGGCTTTGGTGCAAATAGGTGAACTGGCCGAGACGTTTCCTATAGGTATGGATACCTTATTGATCGAACAGGACAGCATTCCGGACGGCGGGCTCAGTGGTATCTTTGAGCCCGGGAATGGAGAGATTGAACTGCCCCTTGCGAATGCGATGCATCAACTCGATTCCCGAAATCGTGGTCGCGGGGCTCCTGAATCGTTTAAAGCCGAGCATCAGGTTAGTTCTCGACTTGATGTTTCGATGGTCCTGTTCGATCAGATTGTTCAGATACTTCGAGAACCGGACCTTCGTGTCCGCAGGCAGCAGCCCATCGGCCTTCATCTCACGCATCGCCCGGTGCGAGGCGCCATACCCATCGAGCGTGATCGTCTCAGGCGGCTGGCCCTGATGTTTAATCGCCTTTCTGAAAAACGGGTAGCTTCAGAATTCGGAAAAAATTGCACGTTAAGCCGCCTCACCCCTTGGTGGGGGTGATGTACTTTTCCTGCAACTTCTGGCGGTTTGTTTCTGAAAATCTCTATCAAGCAAAGAGTTGCACATCCGTCTATTGCTCGAAAAACGTGGCGCCTCGGAGCCTTGCTGCGACCGGCTCAGCATGCGGCCACGCCAGATTTCGCACGAATCGCACGATTACCCCAAAAAGGCATGGGGTGTTTGGGCGAACGGGCGACGACGATCATCGACGGATTGCTGCACATTGGCGGTGGACCTTCTGACGAGAATTGGAGTTGCTCGGAAAGCCTTGCTGCTCAACACCCATTTTATCCATTAACCACCCGGTTCATTCTTAAATTCCCTCTCATTCCACTTGCTATCCCCATCCAACATATGACGGCACTTTATTTTTTCCGGCCTTGCATCGCCAGTCTTATATTTCAATTCAATTTTTACCCGAACTTTCTTCCCACTGGCGGCGTTGGCATCGGCGAGATCGCCAACGCTATGCTCCCAGCTCTTGTAGCCACTCAGATTTAGACCTTTGCGACGATTTTGCAATTCCCCTTCCTCATTCATAAGATATATATTTCTATCGGGATAGGAGTCTATGTACGCACCATTTCCAGCAACAACATTGAGTCTGTTCGTTGGCCCGTTGAATTGATCGGCTATCAGGTGGAATCCGACGTCGCAATCTTGCGGCACAGTACGCGATTCTCGATGATCGGGAGCGACCGTACTACGAGCATCGAATGGCCGCCTGAGCCGGGACCGATCATAGAAGGCATCGCGCGACGCGAAGAGTTCAGCTTGCGTGGTTTGATCACGAAGGGCTGTTACCCCCGCTGTATCTACCTGACACATGAGCGCACAAACTATCGCGACATTCGACGGGGTTTTAGATAAAGATTAATGCGTGGATGCCGTTAACTATCGTTGGGTACAAATTCAACGTTCAAAGCAGGTTCATGCAATTCGCATAATCAGCCAAATAGACTATCGTGGGACGGAAATTGTGTCGTGCGTGGCCTTAAATCAAATCGCTTCCTCCCGGATGGCCCTTCATCCAGGAAAGCAGCCGGCGCGAGTTGCGCCCCGAACGCCGGCCGGTAGCCGGAGACGCTTGAGGCGTTGGCTGAGTCCCGTCCCGGACTGATGCCGGCAGAACCAGGAACGCCCGCCCCCTATGGAGATTTCGCCATGACGTTGATCGGATCCGTTACCTCTTTCAATGCGCCGCGCCGGCGCCTGGCGACTCTTTGGCGGGCTGTGGGTTTGGTCTGCCCGTTGGCCGCTTTTCACGCATTCCCCGCGCAGGCGCAAGTGCAAGGCCCTGTGTCATGCCAAGCTGAGGTGCAGCGCGTCGGCCAACAACTGATGTCGGCGAACCGCCCTGCACCGTGCGCCACGTGTGCGATCAGGTTGACGCAGACGCTGGGAACCCTCTATAGCCATGGCACACTGCCAAACTTCTACGTGCAGGTTGCCAATGTCAATTGGCATGATCCGCAACATCGTCCGGCAATGATGTCGGGACTGAGCGTCGGCGGGATTCCAGCGGGTGCTAATCTGGCGGCCGACATCGACAGCGGCCACGGTCCACGTGGCTCCCTTCAGTTGCTCTACACAAAAGGGGGCCGACCGATCGCGGTCGCGTCGACAGATCGTAGGGTGTTGATTCCGGTTTCACCTTGCACACCCCCGCCTACGCAGTAGGCTGCAGAGGCATTCCGCAGAGAGCGACCGTTTCCTATCGAAGTTCGAAATCTGCCGAACGCGAATCAGCCGAAAGCGTAAGCGCCGCTCGGGTCAAATTGGAAGGAAAAGCCATATGAAACTCATCCCTATCGCGCTATCCCTGATCCTCACTGGCTGCGGCCAAGCATCGCATGATGCTTCGCCCACGGCATCAGGCCACTACCAACTGGCTGTGGATAGCGGTGGCAATGCATGGAGATTAGATACGAACACGGGCGAAATGAAGCGTTGTTGGCAAGGCACCCCACCAGCAAAAACGGCGCCGAGTTGCTATACCGCGACTCAGGAGTGACGCGATCCCCACGCGCCTAACGCAAGGAAACGAGAGGCAGAATCGTCGTTGTAGCAGCACAAGACCCATCATCGACGGAGAAAACATGAATCGATCGATCATCGTTGTCGCGCTGATGCTTGCCGGATGGGACTCGGCAGTGGGAAGGTAAGTTTCTTAGGAAAGCCGCGGCGCACTTCGCGAAGGAGTCGATGTGAAGTGCGCGTTCATTGAGCGGAATCGACACCACTGGCCAGTCTCAGTCCTGTGTGAAGCGCCGGAAATCAGTCCCAGCGGATATCATCAGCGCCGGCAGCGCACCAGCGGCGCCAAGCCGCACAGAGGCTGTATTAGCAACGACGCCCTGCTCGCACACATCAAGGCAATTCACGCGCAGGTCAAGGGCGAATATGGTTGGCCGCGCATGTGGAAGGAGCTAGTTGCGCGCGGCGAGCGTGTAGGCAAGGAGCGTGCTCGCAAGCTGATGGCGCAGCATGGCATCCGTGCGAAGCACGAGCGCAAGTACATCGCGACGACAAACTCGAATCACAACCTGCCGGTGGCGCCGAACCTGCTGGAGCGCAACTTCACGGCGACGGGACCGAACCAGGTCTGGACGAGTGATATTACGTACTGTGCGACGGCCGAAGGCTGGGTCTATCTGGCGGTCATCATCGACCTGTTCAGCCGGCAGGTAGTGGGCTGGTCAATGCAGCCACACATGAAGGCGGTGCTGGTCACGGATGCGTTGCGCATGGCGTGGTTCCGGCGTCGCCCTGAGGCTGGCGTCATCGTGCATAGCGACAGGGGTAGCCAGTATTGCAGCGGGCTGTTCCAGGACACGTTGAAGGCTTACGGCATGCGCTCGTCGATGAGCCGGCGCGGTGATTGCTGGGACAATGCCTCGACCGAAAGCCTGTGGGGTTCGCTGAAGGTCGCACGTCTGCATGGACAGCACTTCGCGACCCGGCGTGCGGTGATGGATGAAATCGTCGACTGGCTCGGCTTTTACAATTCGCGGCGGCTGCATTCAACGTTGAACTACGTTAGCCCGATAATGTTCGAGAAAAACTAGTTCGCGGCTCAGCCGGGGCGAGCCGCATAATTCCCTCAGCTATGGGATTCGCGAAACAGGGGCAAGGTCATGAAGGCACACGACAATGCGCAAAAGCTCATTCGGTGGCTGCGTCAACATCAGCCAGCTACGGTTGCTCAGATCGCGGCCAACGGCGTAATGAATTCGCGCGACGCTTCTGATGCAGTCCAGTATGGTGTGCGACACGGCGCACTGGAGCGAGTTAAGCGACCCGCTGTGAGGGCGAACGAGCGAGTCCAATATCAGGTGACAGGACAGGCACTGCCGGTCCTGAAGACCGTCGCGGTCCCGTCGTTCGACGGGTTACTCCAAGCGTGGGACATCGCGCGCACACCGCCGCAATTGGCAGCGCACACGTCGCGCAAATTGGCATTAACCGTTCAATTCTCGTGGACGGTCGACGGCGTTAGCCGAAGCGTCGAACGGGTGCGGCGTTTTCTCGATAGTCAACGCTAACTGTTCGGCATACGTGGGCGAATAGAAAAATAGGACGGAGATGGGCAAGATCGGAATGAAATTCATGGACCCGAACGCGTTCTCAATTCGTCTGACGCACGGCCTGCTGTCGATCCCGACGTTGGGTAAGCTGACGGTGGACACCGGCAGGCTAACTGCTGAGGCGCTGGCGATGAGCCGTTATGGCTGGTATGTTGACTTACGGATGGGCATTTCGAAGTCGCGGAAGTTCAAGGCCCACGTCGACGGGGGGCGCGAGGCTGACGCCGAAGCCCTGATGGTTGAGCATTTCGGGCGACGCGCGGATGCGATCCGTGCCGAGTTGATCGCGGCATATCCGGCTCGTCACGCCATTTTTGGTGCCGCATTTGACGCTCATGCCAACGGTCAGTATCTGCTTTCGATTCCCGTTTTCTTTTGCCCAGGTAGACGGGATCTGTACGGATGTCCTGCGGTTGGTGTTCTTCCAGCGGACGGGGCGTGAAAAAGTGATCGCGGACCTGAAGGGGCGCGCCGGTTCGGAGCTTGCTCAAGCGTATCTTGCGCCCCTCGACACCGATATGCCCGCTACCATGTCGCTATCGTCGCGAGGGCGTGGGTTCTCCGGGCTCAACCGGCACACGGTACTGCACGGGGAATCAGTCGACTACGGCACTCGCGAAAACAGTCTGCGTGCGATTTCCCTGCTGAATTACATTGCCCAGTCACTGCAGCGTGAGCTTCCCATGACGGGTGCTAACGCACCACGGCCGGTCAACCAACAACGCGCGGCAACTGGATGCGCACTCCGCGCTTTAAATGTTCTTCGATGAAGACACGAGGAAGCTCGCTAAGCCGCCATCCGACCTCCGGCCGTCGAAGCAGCGTCACGTACACCGTATTTCGGATTCCTCTATTCAGTGGCGGCATCGACTCATCCGACGTGTACCGAGTATGCAAAGGCTCGATCGCGTTGCGAACGGCGTACGCAATAATCGCGGCAGACCAGCGGAATGCCCGCAGTTGATGTAGAGGCCACTGCGGCTCTGTCTGCGCAGCCGGAGGCTCCCAGTACGGCGGAAGGGTGAAGAGCACCCTCCCCATTGCGACCTCTCGCTGTTCATTGTCTTCGCGGAGCAGCTCAGAACAGCCATGACGAACGCCAGACTTCACTTGCCGGACGATAGTTGGATGCTCGCTTGCAGGCACCTCGTCGGTCCAGACGTTCATCACAACGGACTCGAGCGACGGACAGAGTTCGGCCACCGCAATACGCCTGGTATCGGCTGTCGACAGGTATGGCGCTTCTACCCATTCCATTTCGGTTACTGTCCCTTCGAACATCCAAAGCGCCCTCGCCCTCGACTCGGCGGCCGCTTTCTTGCCGGTACGGCCCGTGCAGGACATGACGTTCACCTCCTCCTGACCACGTTCCCCTCTCTGTGCCGGGCGGACGTTTGATCAGACAATAGTAGGCTCTCCGCCAGGATTCCCCAAGGGTGGCCTTGACGCTTCGACGGTCTGTAAGACGAGGGTAACGGGCTAGATAGCTCGCACAAACATTGGCAAGGGTAAAGATTCGCGCGGAAATGCGTATCAGTGGCACGTTCATCCCAGTTAAAGCTAACCTTGATTCATACAAGATCCCGCCAGGCGGGGCCTGGCTCTGCAGGTGATACTTTCAGACTGCTTCAATTGGGGCAAGCGGCCGGATCGTACCACGCGGCTAAAAGCCTTGAGCGACAACGCTTGCCGGGCGATGTTGCGCAAAACTGCACGAATCCTTGCTCCTATCCTCTTAGGGCCGGGCGAAAAAGCTGACCGTTTCCCGATCGCAGGCCCACAGGCTCCGCGGCGCGCGAAAACAAGGAATGTCTGGACTTGCGAGACGGCATGGCGGAACTATACTTCCTATCATCTGACGGAATTGGCATGCTGCGGGAAAAGCGAGACATGCACAGCACAGCCCCGGTGCATCGCATGCGCGAATGGCTCGTGCCGGACGCTGCTTGCCCTTCGGGTCTCTCCGGTCAGCAGGTACCGCCGATCGGCTCGGCGCCGTGGGGAGCGCAATGGACGGCGTCCCTGCAACGCCCCGAATGCGCGGCACGCGCCTCGCGGCCCAGTGAAGCGAGGAGCCAGGCATGCGGTACTGCCGTGATCGGTAGGTCAGGGACAGCCTGACGCGCGCCGTCCATTGCGGCCGCACCACCAACGGGGGAATCATGGCTTCGGCCCATACCGTGCAGCACTGGCCGTCGAGGGGCGGAACACACAACGCGAGGAACACCGTGACGGCACCGGTGTGTGCGCGCGTTCTACCCGGGCACGGCCACCGGGTCCGTGAAGGATCCCGGACAAAAATGCAGGCCGATCCGGCCAATCGACGCATTCTGGTAATCGACGACAACGCGGTGACGCAGGAGGATCTGCGCAGGATTCTCGCTGGCCACCCCGACAGTGAAACCGCGCTGGCGACAACCCGGACGGCCCTGTCGAGCGGAGTACCGGTCGCTCGCGAGGCGTTTCCGGTCGACTCCGCGCATTCGGGCCAGGAAGCGCTTGCGCAGGTCGAGCGCGCACTTGGGCAGAACCGGCCCTATGCGATGGCATTCCTCAACATGCGCATGTCGTCCGGCTGGGACGGCCCGACGACGATCAGGCGGCTCTGGCAGTTAGACCCGCAATTGCAATTCGCGCTGATAAACGCGGATGCCGACGCCCGCCGGGAAGCGCTGGCCGCGCGCCTGGGAGCAGACGACCGGCTGCTCATTCCTGACGAGCCACCGAACCATGCCGGGATACGTCAGGTGGCGAGCATACTCACGACCAGGCGGCGGACGACAGGAGCGGCCGCTGTCGGAATGAGCAACCTCGCGCGGGCCATCGAGGGAGAAACCAGGGAGCTCGACGAGGCGAATCTCGTCGTGGAGAACGGCCCGGTCATCTTCTACCGTCTGCGTGGCGAGCCCGGGCTTTCACTCCTGTATATATCACAGGGCATCACCCGGTTCGGTCACGACCGTGACGCCTTGCTGGCCTCGTCAGCCTGGGTCGAGGAGCTCGTCGATCCGCGCGATCGGACGCGGGTCGAGGCGGCCATCGCGCGCGTGCTGGACCGGGGCGTCACGGGCGCGTCGGTCGAGTTCCGCCTGCGCACCGGCGACGGGGCCTGTCGTTGTGTCGAGAACCGCTTCGTCCCTGTGCGCGACCGGGAGGGACGGCTCATCGAAATCGAAGGGATGATCCTCGACATGACCCGGGAACAGGCCGCGGAGGAGAAAACCGCGCGGCTCGCCGGTACCGATGCGCTCACGGGACTGGCGAACCGGAAGACATTCCTACGCCGGCTGCGCCACGCGTTCGCGGCCGCCCAACGCGGCGCCATGCCGTTTGCGGTCTTTCATCTGGGTCTCGATCATTTCGGGTCGGTCAATGACACACTGTGTCGCCCGGTTGGCGACCTGTTGCTTCGGGAGGTCGCGAAGCGTCTGACGACCTGCATGGGCGAACGCGATCTGGTGGCCCGACTGGGTGAGGATGAATTCGCCATCCTGCAGGGCGAGATGGGCGAGCCCGCTAACGCCGGGAGCCTGGCGGTGAGACTCCGGACGGCACTGGCCTTCACCTACCACCTCGATGGCAACGATGTTCGGATCACCACCAGTATCGGGGTCAGTCCTTACGTCGAGGGAAGTAGCGACGCGCACGCGCTGCTGATGCAGGCTGATCTCGCGCTCCACCGCGCCAGGCAAGATGGCGGCAACCGGTATTGTTTCCATTCCGACGGGCTCGACCAGTCCGTGCTCGAACGGATGACGCTCGCCGATGATCTGAGAGGCGCAGCGGATCGCGGCGAACTGGAACTCCAGTACCAGCCCGAGGTCGAGTTGTCCTCCGGGAACATTGTCGGGATGGAAGCGCTGGTGCGCTGGCATCATCCGACACGCGGCCTCCTTGCCCCCGGCGATTTTGTGCCGATCGCTGAGCGGGCCGGCACGATGAGAGCGCTTGGCCACTGGGTGCTGGATGAGGCGTGCAGGCAGATGAGGGTATGGCGTGACGAAGGCGTGGCCCCCCTGATGATCGCCGTCAATCTGTCCTTGTGCGAGCTTGGTAGCGCTCAGACGTTCATTCGCGATGTCGCCGAAACCATCGCGAAATGGCGGCTTGCCCCGTCCGACCTGGAGTTCGACGTGACGGAGGCGACCCTGACCCGGCTCGCGTGGTCCCAGAACGACGTGCTCCGGGCGCTGCGCGAACTCGGCGTGAAGATCGCCATCGACAATTTCGGCAGCGAGTACACATCGTTTGACTATGTCCGCGTCTGGCGCGTGAGCCATCTGAAGATTGCTCAATCGCTCATCCACCGGTCCACCAGCGATCCAGGGATTGCGGCGACGATCCGTGCCATCGTCAACCTCGCGCGCGAGGCCGGTATCGGCGTGATTGCGCAGGGCGTAGAGACCGAGCAGCAGCGTCTGCTGCTCGCTGACACGAATTGGGCGACGAAGGCGCAGGGCTTTCATTTCAGCGAGGCGGTGGCGGCCGCTGAGGCCAGCGCACTGCTGCGCCAGGGCCACATCGCCGAATCAACGTAGTGCATGCGTCCATCGTTCAAGCCCGGCCGGCTTTGGTGATGGCGCAGGGACTACTGGGCTGGGGCCGGGTCTGCGGCGGAGGAGAGCGCGGGCTCCTTGCTGTTGAAGTTCGCAAATTCCGCTAATGATGTCCGTTGGAGCGCTAATTATGTCCATTAATTCTGCTAGCGCGGCTCTTCTACCGCAACGCGAACTCACTGCCCGACACGACTGACTAAGCGAAGGACGACGCCGCTGACCAACATCCACACAAGGGGATGTTGAAAGCCCCCAATGTGACACACGAAGTGCCGCACTGGATGGCGCTTTTGATCTGCGCTGAGATGGGCACCTTCCGAGGATCAAAAAAAATGACCTCCGGTATTTGCACTTCCTGCCGCTTCAAGCGAATGCACCCATTGGGCTCCTCTACAGGCGCATTAGCCGAATTAGTGGACACGACAAACGCGTTAGCAAGATCAACGGACATCCGAGCGTGCGTGCGTTGCTGAAACGCAACGCCTAGAAAGGCATGCGAAATCGCTGATATGCCTTATTTTGCGGGGCCAAAATACAGTCTTGCATTAGCGTAATGTACGGACACGATTAGCAGTTACTACGGACTTCAACACCTACCGTCACTCTGTGCACGGAAAACAAGGAGACCCCGTATAGGGTTCGGCGCGGGAGCGTCGATGCGCCGGCAAGATCCGTCTCGTCGTCGCCACCTGCGGATGCTAAAGTCCTTGCAGCCGCCGGCTTTCAACGAAAAGAAGGGGACCGTCATGGCAAACAGAACCTCCCTGCTCCAGCGCGCGGCAGCCGCCGCTGCTTTCTTTGTGCTGATCGCGAGCCATGTGGCCCGCGCCGAAGATAGCGTCGCGCCGGTTCATCCGGCCGCTCGCGATATTGCCCAGGAAGAGCGCAACCGCGCGCTAGTCGTGAACTTCTACGATGCGGTGTTCAACCGGCACGATCTCAGGACTGCTAGCATCGTGCTCGCACCGAATTACATTCAGCACAATCCGCATGTGCCCACCGGGTCCGCGCCGTTCATCAGCTTCTTTACCGAATACTTCAAGCATGCCCCCGATGCCCGTTCGGCCATCGTGCGCAGTGCGACCGACGGCGATCTCGTCTTTCTGCATGTTCACTCGACCGGCAACCCGCAAGACCGCGGCAACGCCATCGTGGATATCTTCCGCGTCGAGCACGGCAAGATCGCTGAGCACTGGGATGTGGTTCAACCCGTGCCCGAGCAGTCAGCCAACGACAACACGATGTTCTAGTCGCTCCGGCGAAACACGTTGTCTGCCGCGGGTCTCGCCTCGCGACAGACAGCGCGCCGCGGTTCAATCGCGGCTGCCGAACACCGCCTCCCCTTCGAACAGCGTTATCACCGTGTCGACCTCGGAGATTCGATGCGGCGCAACCTCGCGCAGATCGCCGCTCAAGACCGCAAGCGATGCCGGCCGTCCCGCCGAAAGACACCCCGCCTGAACGTCGAAACGCAAGCTAAACGCCGAATTCTGCGTATAGCGGCCCGCCTTTTCTGCGTTAGCGTTCTTTATCCAGCCGTGATAGCGGCGTTTGCTTCGTTCGCCAGTGCTGCTCTAGCTGCGGGAGGCGCTCTTGCGCCCACTGCGTACGACGCTCGGTACTGAGCAATTCGACAAACTGCGTCAGGCAACCGTCACGCTTGCGCTTAACGACCTTGAGCAAGTGTCAAATGACACAAAGTCGTCCGGACCCAAAGACCAGTTTATAAGGCACAGCGAGCAGGGGTATTCGCCGGCATATCGTCCCGCCACATCGATGAATCAGCCTCCGTGCTGGCGAGGTTATCGTTGCGCGCGTCGATCCACTCAATCGCCCATTGGCGCGCAACCTCGATCGCCTCGTCTTCGTTATCGAACCAGGCAAGATTGCGCTCGATGTGCATTTCAGTGTCTACATTACTTTCTGGCGAGCTGGGGGTTAGCCGCGCGTGAGCGAAGAATTTCCCCAGGGAGAAATCCGGAATCGCGTTAATGATCCAGCCGCCGTACTCGTACTCCATGGTCACCTCCGATACCCAGCTAATCGAGATTCGAAAAGAGAAAACATGGATTCATCGGATCGTAATTGCTACACCTCCAAGGTTGAACTCGCTGACTTCAGGGTCTGTGCGGGGGCAACGAGTTCCCCACCTTGGGTTTCGTTATAGACCCTCCAGCGAAGCGCGTATGTGGTTCCTGGGATGGAAAATCGCAACAAATGCGACAAATTGTTTCTCCCCTTACTACGGCTCAGGCTTACATCTGACTATGTTTCCCCAGTAATGGTGAGCGAGCATCCATGCAAGGAGCACGGCAATGAAGATCCAGTATTTCCTTGTGGCGGCCGCCGTCGTCATGATGACCGGCCCGGCATTTGCCCAGCCACAGACGTCTGGGGAGATCACAAAAGGAACAGACAAGACCACCGTGACAGGAACGGCAACGGTCATTGCCACGGTCGTCGCCATTGATCCCGCTACCCGGACCGTCACGCTCAGGGACAAGAACGGCCGCGTCAAAAAACTTGAGGCGGGCGAGGAAGTGCGCAACTTTGATCAGCTCAAGGTTGGCGATGTGGTCACCACCGAGTACCGGGAGGCGAGGTCTCTGAGTCTCAGAAAAACAAGCGGCCCGCGGTCTGCCACGGAGCGGCAGATCGTGCATCCGGCCGCGTCCAGGACCGAACCGGGCGGCACAATCAGTCGTGAGGTGACGGTAGTGGGCGATGTCGTTGCCGTTGATGCAAAGGGGACACACGTCACAATAAAGGGGCCGCAGGGCACGATGGATATGTTGGTGGACCCCGAGCAGCTGAAGAACATTCGCCAAGGTGATCAGGTTGAGATTGTGCATACCGAAGCGGTTGCGATATCCGTCACGCCCGGAACGAGCACGTAGTCACCGGGAGAGTTCAGGTGTCGCGTTTTGCGCCATTCTGGCAAAGAGAGACCGGCTTCCCTTGAGCCGAGCTGCTGACGGCCCAATTTTCGCCTTATCTGACCCAATCGGTCGACGCCACGGTGGACCCTCAGGACCATGCTCATGCTCTTTCGTGCAGTGCCAGTACTTCAGAGTTCCTAACATTCTCTACATTCAAAAACGGTAGCATGCTCGGCCACCTCAAGGGTCGTCACGGCCGAGAAGTCGGCGACAGCCAACAGTCCACGATCTTCAATGCCTTTTGTGGATCCGATAGCGGCCGGTCTTGACTTTCGGTAGGCTGACCGGGTTGGGTCGATCTGAGCCGGTTGTCATCCGGCTCAGTGCGGCCGCAAAGGGGCATCGAATCTACAGTCGCCTCGACGCTCAAGCATCGCCTGTGCACCCGCAAACCGCCATTCGGCTCACGAATCCGCCCGAAGCCTCGCAAAACGAACGCGGCCACCGCCGCACTCAAATTTTGAGTCGCGAGACCTTGGTTCCCGAGAGCGACACATCTCCCATCAGACCGGCATTGGTCAGCACGATCGCATTGACTGGTGCGGTTGCCGTTGTCGTATCGATCGCACCGTTCGCACCGACCTTCAATAGCGCGACGGACCCTTCTCCACCGACCGACCAGCCTTTGGAACGGCGAAAGCTGTTGAGCGCATCATGGGTCATAAACAGGAAGATAATGGCCTTCGATTGAGCCCCCGCCTGCAGGCCAAATGACCCGGATACCGTGCTGTAGTAGCCAACGGATTTCCCGCCTGCGCGCAATGCGCCTTCGCCGTACTCGCCACCGGCGACGAAGCCAACCTTGATCACCGATGGGAACACGAGCACACCGTTCGCCTTGTCGACCAATTCCCGGGAACCCCTGACGTTCGCGTACAGCTTCGACAGGGTCCCATGGACCTTTGCATCGATCGCCCGGCGCTTCGAATCGTTGGACTCGTTGGCAATGGCATCGCTTACCGCCCCCAGGGAGACCGTGAGCGTAAGACCCGCGCCAACTAGCATTGCGCCCGTCCGCACAAAACCTCTTCTGTTCATCGCTACCTCCGTCGTTGTTGCATGGGTTACCGGGTCGCGGCCTCGTCTTCAGATGACCGGGATCGGTCAGGCATCGGGACCGAACTTTACGAAGCGCCGGTACGCCGCTCCAGTTCCGCTGTCGTGCGCTCCAGCTCCTGCACGATCATCGCCTCATCGGGCAACACCGTCTGGTACTCCGCCGCAAGAATCTTGTTCGGCAGGTTGTCCAGCGCGTAGTGTGCTTCGGCCGCACCTTTTTCGGCGCAAAGGATCAGACCGACAGGTGGATTCTCCCCAGGCTTCATCCAGTGCTCGCGCGCGTAGTTCAGATAGAGATGCATCTGCCCGGCGTCCGCATAGCTGAAGCGGCCGACCTTGAGATCGATGATGACCAGGCATCTCAACCGTCGATGGAAAAACACCAGATCGACCCTGAACCACGTGTCGTCGATTCTCAGGCGGCGCTGCCGGCCGACGAAAGCGAAGTCGTCGCCGAGCTCCAGCAGGAAATCCGCCAGATGCTGGATCAGCGCCTCCTCAAGATCCGACTCCGAGTACTCGTCCCTGATGTCGAGAAACTCGAGGACGAACGGGTCGCGAATCGCCTCCTCTGGCGTGAGGAGATCACCCGGCTGGGCATCAGCGGCTTTTCTGAGCAGCGCCGCCTTGTTGCGCGACAGCGCCAGCCGCTCGTAAAGCTGGCTACCGATCTGGCGGTCGAGCTGGCGCACCGACCAGCCTTCGCGCAACGCCTCTGTTTCATAGAAAGCGCGCGCGGCCGCCGTCTTCACTGAAAGCAGGCGCACATAGGCGGACCACGGCAACGTAAAACGGGTGGCGAGCGCCATGTAATCGGGCGCTGTTGCCGTGGTGTCGACAACGTCTTTCGCCGGCAGCGATTTTCCAGACGGCATCTGGACATTTTCGGGAGCTGCCGATTTTCCAGACACTGTCTGGAAAATCTCCGCCGCCGGCCAGGCGGAATAAAAGGCGCGCATGCTGGCCAGATTGGCCCTGCCGAATCCGCGCCCGAAACGGCGCGTCAGGTCGTCCGCGAGCCGGGCGATCAGCGCCTGTCCGTAGCCGGCGCGCGCCTGCCCGCCCTGCTCGCTGGCGACGATCCGCCGCCCGATCTCCCAGTAGGCGGCGGTCATCACGGCATTGACGTTGCGTGCCGCCGTGCGTCGCGCCGATTCGACGACACCGACCACTTCCTTGTGCAGCCCGGCGTAGTCGCCGGGCGCGATCGCCACCTTCGTCATGACGCGTTCACGGCATCCTTGAACGCCTTGCCCGCCGTGAACTTGACGGTCTTCGCCGCGGGGATCTGGATTTCGGCGCCGGTCGCCGGATTGCGGCCGACCCGTGCGGCGCGCGCACCCGTGGAAAACGAGCCGAAGCCGATCAGCTGGACGGTATCGCCCTTCGTCACCGCGCCCGTGATCGCAGCGATCACTGCGTCGATCATCTCGC
This sequence comes from Paraburkholderia sp. FW306-02-B, assembly GCF_058782725.1. NCBI lineage: Bacteria > Pseudomonadati > Pseudomonadota > Betaproteobacteria > Burkholderiales > Burkholderiaceae > Paraburkholderia > Paraburkholderia sp. FW306-02-B. Next base: position 1,431,145 of record NZ_JBYSXZ010000002.1, on the reverse strand, counting down.
CGGTCACGGCCTTGCTTTCATCGGTTACCGCCGCGACCGCATCCACCAGTTCCTGCTTGTTCATTGCCGCCTCCTCGTTGTGGTTGGGATGTCGCCACCCTACCCGATCGGCGCGCCTTCGCGCAATCACGACCGGCGGGCGGTCCGGTTCTGCGGCAACCGGATCCACTTAAGGTGCATTGACTTCGCCACGCGCCGTCAGGGTCGGTCGGAAGCGCCCGGGCACGGCAGATCAATCGCGAATTTATCGCCCGTCACCGGGCGACGACCGGAAGGCGCCACGCAGCCAAATCGCCACATCTGATAACTGGAATCATCACGGACCGGCACCTCCGGCTGGAACCCGCGCAGCGGCCCGATGGGCGGCGAATCGCGCCGGCGGGGTGCGCGCTCAGCGACTCCCGGGCGGGCGGGTCGACAGGGTACGCCGGTACTGATCGACTTCGAGAAGCAGATGGTCAATCCGCCCGCGCAGCTGGCCATTCTGTGCGCGCAAGGCTTCCACCTCGCCGCTCGCCTGCAGCCGCACCGCATCGTTCTGCATCTTGAGGAAACGCTCGGTGCCGGCCAGTTGCGCGGCCGTATGCGCGAGGGCGGTCGCGCCCACGCCGGCGCGTTCGATCGACGCGAACAGGTCACCGAGCAGCCGGTTCACGTGTTCCCCGGCCAGATCCCGCGCCGCATGCGCTTCACCGAGTTCGCGGTGCAGCTGCGCGTTCGCCTGCTCAAGCCGCCGGATCCGCGCATGGGCATCTTCCAGCGCGGCCTGCAGCAGGGCCTGCTGGCGAGTCTCGCCCACCCCGCCAGCACCGTGCGCCGTGACCGTCCGGTGGTCGACGGCCCGCTCGCGCTGTGACGCGTACAGTGGCGCGAGCGCCTCGCGCACCACCGGGGCCAGCGCCTGGCGCATCAGCTCGAGATCGACCGGCCGGTTCTCCGCACTGCCCGGCTGCGCCAGCGGCGCCAGCGCCTGCGCGCGCAGGATCGCCTGCTGGACCGTCGGCGCACTCGGATGGCGCTGGACGCCGACCTGCGGCGCGACATCGCGCAGCAGCCGGCTATAGGTGGTCGCGCCAAACACGCGGCCGGTAATGGCCCGCACTTCCGCGATCAGTCCATCCAGAAAGCGCGCGTTGTCGAGCGGGAAATCCCGGTCGATCGCCGCGATGCCATTCATGATCGCGAGCAGCTGCGCATCGCTCCATTCAATCCGGGGTCGGCCCATTGTTCAGCTCCTCAGGGTCCGTCAGAAAAGATCGCCCTGCCGTGGATCGCGCGCCGGCGGCTTCGACGCCTTCACCGGCCGTGCCGACTGGCGCCGCGGCTTCACGCGCCGCAGATGCGCGATGAGCCGGACGGGCACGCCGTCGGCCAGCAGTGTCAGGCTGAAAAGGCCGGTGTCACCCGGCGCGGTCGCGCCGTGTGCTCTGAGGGACGGTTGAAGGGCACGACGGCGGGCGCGCGCGACCAGCTGCGCGCGGCTCATCCCCGGCCAGCATTCGGCCACCAGCCGCTTCACCGCATCGGACAGCGCGTCCGGCGCGAGGTCGGCCGGCAAGGCCAGCGCTACCAGTTCGAACAGGTCAGCCATGGGCGGCCCGTTCTCTTCCTCGTCGCGGCCCTTGCCCCGGCCGCCCGTCGCTCATCGTCCGCAGTTGCCCGTCCATCCGCCTGCCCGCTCCGTGGTTCCTGTGATGCCGCCGATTCTGCCATAGCCTGCGTCATTTTTACTACCGTATTTATTACTCCGCTTTGCTCTACTGGACATTGCCGCCATAAGGTTCTGCAGGGAGAACTTCATCCGCGACGATAAATCCCAAGGTACGCTTCGGGTCGACTACTGAAATTCGACGTCGACGTAAGACCGACTGCGGCCAATGGAGCAGACATTCGACCGGGCGTCTTGAATCGTTCAATTTTCGCCCGGCTGTGCGGCTGAGACGCGAGAAGAAAGCGCGTCGATCGACGATCTGACGTATAAACCGCGACCCGCCGCCACGTGTCGTCGGCGCGCTGCCATCAAGTGCATGGCCGCCGCATGGAAATTACAACGGACTCGCGGACGCGTATCTGCGCCGGCAACTACTCGTCAGGGCGGGGAAATTCAGGTTTGCCCTAGTTAAAGTATTTGCGTCTGTTGTCGATATGCAGTGTAGGCACCGCCCCGTTTAATTTGCCTCATCCGCCGCCATGGCCAAACATAAGCGTCCCAGCCGTCGTAAGCGCTTCCCGATGTGGGTTGGCTGCCGGCAGAGATACTGCGGCGCCTGGTTGTCCGCACTCGGGGTTCAGACCGATCGAGTCGACGTATTGGACGACACAATTTCGCTCCCGGTTGATGATGTCGGGGCTAAAGAAGGCTGCGAGGGAGCCCTGCGCGGCAGCCGGCCAGCAGGTGTCGGCCATTGTCTGTTCGGGCAATCCTGGTGGACGGAGGACGGATGGAATTCGGCGTTCGCCCACGGTGATTCGTCGCTAACACAGCTGTGTTTTTCGGTTGGAGGAATCTTCCAGTTCGGGAGGGTATTGGACGACGGCTCGCCGTCTAGCGAACTGATTAGGTTGTCTAAGGGGGCGTCTGATAGCAGTGGTGGCGACGGTAAACCGGTTCACGCCGGGGGCGGCGGCATCCTGGACTCCGTTGCAATTTGCCGTGACAGCGACGCCACCATGCTTATGCCATCGGCTCTCCCGCGATGCTAGTTCCAACGGTTCGCTTCCTGGTGCGTCAAAAATGCCTTCTGAGGCCCTGCCGATCCATGCCGAAACCGAAAAGTGAACCTCAAGTGCGACGAATTGAGTTTGCCTCCCTGCTAGCTGGTCTGGTCAGTCTCATTCTTTTGTCCTTGTGCGGTTGTCAACAGCAAGACCACGCTTCTTCGAGCACACCCGTGCCGACCAGGACCACCATTACTGCGTTGATATGGGCTCCAGACTGGCCGGAAGAGATGCTCCAGATTGCTGCTGAATTCAGCAAGCTCAATCCAGACATACGCGTGAATGTGCAGTTCATGATTGGCAATTCGGTCGAAGAAAATATCAAGCCCCGGATCGCCTCTGGCAACTTGCCGGATTTGGTGAGTGTCAACCCGAATGCGTATGCGGCTGAACTGGCCGATCAAGGCATTCTGGCCGACGTTAGCAAGACATCAGCATGGAAGAACATGCTCGACCCTCTCAAGGGGGACTGGACCAGTCGCCAATCCAGGAGTTTTGGACTATCTGGCGGAGTGGCTACGACGCTGATCTATTACAACCAAAACATGTTCGCGAAGGCAGGGATCAGGGAACTGCCGACCAATTTTCACGAGTTCCTGGTGGTTTGCGAGCAGCTCAAACGTGCGGGCTTTACACCCATTATGTGGAACGGTGGCTTCCCGAACATGCTCGGCAACGGCCCCTTCGCTTCCGGTTTCGCCAACAATGTGGTGGCACGCGAGCTGGCTTGGAAGAGAAAAATCGGTGATGGCACGCTGGATTTGAACACGCCTCAGGTAGCCGATATTTTTGCCAGGATTCTGCTGATGGCAGAACGTGGTTACGTACAAGAGGCGTTCATGGCGACGGATTACGATGAAGGCATACGGTTGTTCAAGGAAGGCAAAGTTGCGATGGCTTTTCACGGCAGTTGGGCAGCCGGCCTTATGCTGCGCGGCAACCCCTTCGAGGTTGGCGTGTTTATTCCGCCCTGGAACGCGCCTGGCAAGCGGGTGGTGCCTGTGATCGGCAGCGAAACCGGGTTTGCGGTGTGTGAGACTCCCAACAAGGCCGCAGCGATGCGTTTCCTCGAATTCATCGCCGGGAAGGGGTTCTCCATTCTCCAAAGAAAACGCCAGAACATCCCCCCGTTCAAGCAAGTCGCGGGAACGATCGTGAGCGATCAGAAGATTGTCAACTACACGAACATGGTCAGTCGCTATCCGGTGACAGCCAGCCCGTACTATTCGGTTCTACCCTCCAACTCGATCGAGCGGCTGCATCAATTGATGCAGGATGTGCTGTTCAAGAAGATCACGCCCAGACAGGCAGCAAAGCTTCTGGACGAGTCTGTCAAGAATGAAGCAAAGATGCAATACAAATGAGCTCAATCATCGGTTCGCTGCGAAGCGCTTTCGCGTACTTCTCGCTGGATCTACTGCGCCGTGTCGAAATTCGTTACCGGCTGATCACCGCGTTCATACTGCTTTCGCTGATACCGATACTTATTTCGGGCTACATATCGTATGTTGAGTCGACCGCAGCGATCAAGGAGAAGGCGGAGATATTCTCGAAAGAGGTGGTCAAGCAGGTATCCAAAAACATCTTGTTGCGGATGGAGCAGGTCGAAACGGAAAGCAGCCTCGTTGTGCTCTCTGATCGAGTTCAAGGCGCGCTTACAAGGGTTGCAAACGGCAGTGCAAAGGAGCAGAGCGAGGCGCGCCAGGATATGACCCGGCTGCTCCTGGAGCACTACGGATCGGTTGATTTCATCAACCAGAAATATCTGCTCGACAGGAACAACCGAATCATGGACACCCAGGCGTTCGCGCAACTGACTCGGGGTGTGATGCGCCTGGTCAAGCAGGCTCCCGATCGGAATGGCCGCCCTTACTGGGGCAGTTACGACAACGGCGTTGGACAACAAAACATCGGGATGGTGCGTGCAATCATCGGCAAAAGCAACAATCAGCAGATCGGCAATCTGGTTCTGGTTATTCGCCCCGAACATTTCTCGACGATTTTTAATGACGTCGCCTTGGGGAACGGAACGGAAATCTACGTTCTCGATTCCAGCAACAACAAGCTGATTGTCCGTACCGACGGCACACCCACGGACACCGATGGGACGGCCGAAGCTGGCCCGATCAGAAAAATCGCGAACAACAAGCCACGCGGCGAGCCGAGTGGTTTCGTCGACTTCGAGGGCAAGCGCGGGGGGCGCTACCTTGCCGCGTACACAAGGATTCCTGGCACGACATGGTTTGTGGTCAGCACAATCCCGGAAAAGAAGTTGACGGCGGAGGCACAGTCCGTGCGCAACCAGATCGTACTGGTTGGCATCTCGGGGTTCCTGCTTTCGATCTTCCTGGCCTACTTCATTTCCCACAGCATTTCGGCACCGCTTAAAGAACTGGTGCGAAAGATGCACGATACAGGCAACGATGCGGGAGCCGAGACGGAGGCGCTTGCGGAAGCGCACACTGATGCTGGCGGTAAGGATGAACTAGGCAGACTGGCGCAGCATTTTGAAAGAATGAGTGCGGCGATCAAGCAGAAGATCCAGAAGATCAACGAGGTCAACGCCTCCCTTGAGCAGACCGTCATCGAGCGAACGGCGGAACTCGTCACCAGGGAGCAGGAGTCGCGAACGTTGATTGAGAACTCGCCGGACACGATTACCCGCTACGACCGAGACCTCCGCCGTATTTACGCCAATCCCGCTTTCTGTGCCTCGGCGGGGCGCAGCCTCGGCGAATCGCTCGGCAAGCGGCCCTCGGAGATCCCCGGCGGCCCTAATGCGCTGATCTACGAGAAGAAGATAAGCGAAACCATTTCAAGCGGAAAAAGTGCGCAATTTGAGCTGAGATGGGTCAGTAAGGATGGTCAGGAACAGTGCACCCATATCCGCCTGACTCCAGAGATTGACCGGTCGGGCAAGGTGAACTCGGTGCTGGCTGTCGGTCGTGATTTGTCGGACCGGATAGCATTTGAGGCGACAATCTGGAAACAGGCCAATTTCGATGCGCTGACCCATCTTCCGAATCGCCAGATGTTTCAAGACCGTCTCGAGCATGAAGCCAGAATATCGCATCGCTCCGGGCAGCATATGGCCTTGATGCTGATCGACCTGGATCGCTTTAAAGAGGTCAACGACTCCTTGGGACACGACACAGGGGACATCCTCCTGATCGAGGCCGCCAGGCGCATCACTTCATGCGTGCGCGAATCGGACACTGTCGCTCGACTTGGTGGTGACGAGTTCACCGTCATTCTGCCCAACCTGAACGACACCGAAAGCATTGAACGGATCGCAAAGACTATCATCAACAAGCTGGCCGAACCCTTCAAACTCGGCTCCGATGAGGTTTTCATTTCTGCCAGCGTCGGCGTCACACTTTACCCCGACGACGCCAGCGAACTTGATGTCCTTTTCAAGAATGCTGACCAGGCCATGTATGCGGCCAAAAACGCTGGGCGTAACCGTTTCAGCTATTTCACGCCCGACTTGCAAGTGGCGGCAGAAACGCGCCTGCGTCTCACGAGCGATCTACGTGCCGCACTGCCTGGCGAACAGTTCCAGGTTTATTACCAGCCCATCGTTGATCTGGCGACTAGGGAAATTTACAAAGCCGAGGCACTGATCCGCTGGCTGCATCCCGAACGCGGCACGATCAACCCGCTGAATTTCATTCCATTGGCCGAAGACACGGGGCTAATCGTTCCCATCGGCGATTGGGTGTTCAAGCAGGCCGTTCATCAGGCACGGCAATGGCGCAGCCGATTCCATCCGTCTTTCCAGATCAGCGTCAACATGTCACCGGTGCAGATTCGTCAAGACAGCCTCGTTTGTATTCAATGGTCCGAATATCTCATTCGGGAAGGGATGCCCGGGCAGAGTATTGCGATTGAAATAACCGAGGGGCTGTTACTGGACGCCGAATTGAACGAAAAACTGCTGACCTTCCGTGATGCGGGGATTCGGATCTCGATCGACGACTTCGGGACTGGTTACTCGTCCCTGGCCTATCTCAAGCGCTTTGACATCGATTACCTCAAGATTGATCGTTCATTCGTACAAAACCTCGGCTTTGACGGCGGCAATCAGTCGCTTTGTGAGGCAATGGTCATGCTAGCTCACAAACTGGGATTAAAAGTCATTGCCGAGGGGGTGGAGACGGCAGAGCAACGTGATTTTCTCATCGCCGTCGGTTGTGATTTTGCCCAGGGCTTTTTGTATTCCGAGCCCGTTCCGCCTGATCAATTTGAGGTGTTGGTGTGGCCGAATCTCGAGGGCAAGCAAGTCGCGGAAAGCTAACTTCAACGTCCGCTTTCGGCGTTAATGTCGGTCCGCATCGGGTCGCTATGTAAAGCTTTGCATAGCGACCCTTCTCGGACGTTTAGGCCGCCGCGACAAGTGACCGCTTTGCGCCCCACGTCGGTCGTTAAGCATGTCCCTACAGCATCCCATAAGCGGACATGCAAACGCACCGCTGACGCGGCATGTTGGCGGTAAGCACTCAATCATGGCCGTCTTGCAAATGAGAGACCATGCCTTGTTTTCGACCGATAATCGAAGCTGCAATGCTTTTTCCTGACCTCCAATGACAGAACAGAGGTGAAAACCGTGTCAGTTATCGAGAGCTTGACGAAAACTGCTGTCGCTGACGTCGATCATTTGCGCGCGATGGATGCGAAAGGAGATGACTTCGGCATTTCCCGCGACGTCGATTTTTGCCTTATCGCGTCGTCGGCTGAGCACGCATCGACTGTTGTGGGCTTTGTTAACGACTACCAGTACGGCCGCGCTTCGGCGCAGCAGGTTGACGACCACTTTCGCGTCCTCGTCGTCATCCACATGCCAGTTCTCCAGCACAATATTTTGGCGGTGTCGGGATTTATGACGTGTATCTCCGCGCTTTTTGGAGTGACCTACGATGGTTGGGGCTGTGTCGTTCAGAAACAGAACTGAAAGACATCTCGGCGTATCGACAACCGCGTGGCGTTTGCCCCATTGCCGTCGGCGAGTGATCAACACCGAAGGTAAGCAGCACCGTCGCGAAATACGTTGACGCGCGAAACAGTCGGCTGCTAGCGAACGGGATCGATGTGTGAGGCGGCGGGCAGCAAAGGAGCTACGTTCCAGGGTAGCAGTTCGTCGATGCGGTTCGCCGGGTGATCGGCGATGCGCTCGATGACGTAATGCAGGTAGGCTTCGGGATCAATACCGTTCAGGCGGGCAGAACCGATCAGGCTGTACATCGCAGCCGCACGTTCGCCGCCTGAGTCCGCACCGGCAAATAAAAAATTCCGTCTTTCGATTGCCACGCCGCGCAATGCGCGCTCGGCAATCAGATTGTCAATCTCGGCCTGACCATCACTGCAGTAATAGACCAGCGCAGGTCAGCGATTCAACGAATACTGGATCGCTTTGGTAGTGTCCGATTTCGCGGAGAGTGTGAGAAGCGTCGCCTCGAACCACCGCTTCATGTCTTCAGGCAGCGGCACAGCCCTCTCCTGGCGAACGCGCTGTCGTTCCTCAGGCGGTTTTCCACGAATGTGCTCTTCGATGCGATAGAGTGCGCCGATGCGCTCGAGTGCTTCGCTGGTGATCGGCGATGACCGAACGGCGTGTAGATCGTGCAGTTTTCGGCGTGCATGAGCCATGCATGCAGCTTCGCGGATCTGGCTGCCCACATAAATCTGGACGCAACATAGCCAGCGTAGGCGTCGGCCTGCAGTACGCCCTTGAATCCGGCGAGATGCCGCTGCGGGTGCTGGCCCTGACGGTTGGCGTATAGGCAAACCAGACTGCGGGTGGGTCCAACGATGCTGAATTCCGGTCATCGCGCACGTAAGCCCACAGCCGGCCTGTTTTAGTCTTGCCGTTGCCCGGTTCGAGAACCGATACCGGGGTATCGTCTGCGTGGATCTGAGAGCGTGCAAAAGTCGGGGAGCTTGATTTAATTGGGACTCCATAGTCTACGGCATGGTTGCACGGTCCATCCTGGCCGTTGGTCGGCGCCCGCCTACCGACACCGGCCCGATGCATTTGCCGTAGCCCGAGTCGACAATCTTGAGCGCCGAGATACGACGGGGCGAGAATTCCCCGTTCAGAACCGCAACCCTGACCTGCGCCATGCGGTGCGCTTCTTCGTCAGTCCAGCGCATCTGTCGCTTCTTGGCCATACGGTAGCTGACAACCTGGTTCACCGCAGACTCGGCGATGCTGCTGCTGATCGGCAGGCCCTTGCGATGCCGCGCGCTGTAGTTGACCAACGTGCGCGCGTTGTTCCTCAGATAACTGGAGACAGTGTTCAGATTCCACCACAGTGTTTTGAATTCGTATCCCTCCCTCCCCAGCAGCCGACTGTCCAGTGCCTTGATCCGCTCCAACGCCTTGCTGCCCTTGCCATGCCAGACCAACCACTTCGCATGGGTGATTTCGGTCTCCACCGATTCCCGTTCCATCGAGTCGATCATCTTGCTGCCGAACACGGAACGCTGCGCCACCTGGAACTTCATCGCGATGTGGAACCAGTCGAGGATCCGGCCGCGAGCCAGCTGACTGCCCTCGACGGTCTTTGCAAATTCACCAGCGTCGTCGCTGATCACGGTCACGCGTTCATCGCTCGCCACACCGTTCCGGCTGAGGAACTGATCGAGGCGCGCTGCAGCCGAGGTGACTTCCCTGTGCACATACGCATACAGTTTCGGAGGACCATCGGTGAACGTCGCCCGCCCGGCGACGATATTCACGTGGCGGCCAGGGTCTCTCCCGGCGTCGCAATTTCGCAGCCACGCCGAATCGACGCTCACGGCGGCTACATGGCTGGATTCGCGAAGCTGTTCGTCTGCAACAGCCTGGGGCGGCCGCACGATCTCGCCCACGAAATCAGCGTCGAGCTGCTTTCCAATATCGAGAATCCGATTCCGGATGCCGCTCGACGAGATGCCCTTGTCAAGCGGCAGCACTTCTTTGAGCATGGCCGTAGCCAGCCGGTATGGCAAATGAGCTGCCCACTTCGCCTGGAGGTATTCCAGCTCCGGAGTGGCGCGCCAGATTAGGTCTTTGGACAGGGGATGCGCCACATGCTGTGGCGTCCGCGTAGTCCGCTGGCAAGCACAAGACCACAGCCGCGGACTCTTCACCGTCACTTTGCCGTAGACAGTGCGCAGCACCGTCGAGCGATTGTCCTTGTGCTTCAAGGCCGCACCGCAACTCCGACAATGGGTCTGGCCTGAGAGCCACGACTGCACCTGTTTCGAAATCAGTTCGGTCTGCACCTTTGCCAGCAGCGACCGCCCTTCCGCGAGAGTCAGGCCCAGTTCGGCAAGACAGCAGTCAGGGCGCTCAATCACAGCCAGAACTCCGTCACCTTCCTCGACCGTATCATTGTCTCCGTCGGCCAACCTTGCTTCGATGATCAATCGCATGGCTTGCTCCCACCGTTGCGAGACCGATCAGCCTACTCCAGACGAAGCCGATGCCGCTACCGGAAGCACAAGCGGCCCTCCTTGGGAGCCTCCCCAACTTTTGCGCGCTCTCATGCCGCCCGTATACCCGCCACGCCCTGCGACACTTATTCCGACATTTTCTTGGCAAGGTCATGGACAACACGGGCACATGTGCCACAAGCATATCTGAAGCTGGATGACTATCCCCTGCCAGCCCCGGACGCTGGCACACGCTGTCGGTCGTGGGCCCACGTGCGAAAATTCGCTAACCGTCCATCGCCTCAAGCGCGGTGACCGCCAAGCACACATCCATTGAAGCCGCTAAATTTGCAATCGGAGGCGGCCGGCGAACCCATCGAGCTTGTCGGGCTCCCCCTTGAGGCGGATGCCGTGTCGCGACGGGCTGTTGCTCCGGAATAGCGTGCGTCGGATACCTGGGGCGTGCCTCACTCGCTTAACGAGGGACCACACTTACGCGTAGCACCCGTGCACTACTCGCGCGAGGTTCTCGCCCGATTGTCTTCCGCATTGGGAAGCGACCGTGGCGCCCGCTCCCCTGTGCTGGGCATCACCGTAGAGATTGCGTGCTTGAATACCATCTGGTGGCCGGACGGGGACTCCAGGAGAACTACGTATGAGTCGAACGACGCGACCTGGCCGCTCAGGCTGATTCCGTTAATCAGGTAAACGCTTGCCGGGGTCTTTCCCTTGAGCAGTGTCTGCAGGAATTCGTCTTGAACTGAGGCTTGATTTGACATGTTGTTCTCCGCCGCCGGTCGTGCTCCGGGACATTGTACGCTTACACCTTCAGTGAAAGAGTGAGGTGTTTTTGGCGATGTCGGCCGCTAGCAGCCCTCCGGCACGGGCTCTCCGGTTTCACACTGGATAACCTGCTCGTGAATTCGGACGGACCGGCACAATAACCAAAGTTGGTTCTTGTCGTGTCCTAATATCACGCACGGCCAAAAAAATCCCGCTCGTAGTGGCAGGCTAAGCGCAGTCTGGGTTGCCTCAGAAGATGAGGCGGACCCAAAAAGAAACTTCAACATGAGAGTTCCCTGCCGACCAGATGCGCAGCCATGCGTACAAGACGACTTTCTGCAGACGCTCGTAAAGGACAAGACCACCGTAAACGTATTCCTCGTGAACGGCATCAGACTGAGTGGTCAACTGGCCGGCTTTGACCAGTTTGCAGTTCTGCTGGAGTCTGGTCCAGGCGTGCAACTTGTTTTCAAACATGCCATTTCGACCGTGATGCCGGTCAATGGCAAGAGCCCTGCACGTGAGCCGACGGAGGTGCCGGTGAGTGATGACAAGTCGAACAACATCCGAGGCCGTGTCCGATGAGAACTGCCATGACATGCTGTGGCCTAGCCTTCACTTGCGCATAGCCACGCGACGTCCACGCCGAGAAGTTCTGAAAGGCGCTCTCAATCCGTACTCTTCGAAACGGTAACCCGGGCGCGTCAAAGGGGCACGCCTCGTTCCGCCGCGCCGAGAGACCTGACCACCCGACTGGAAGTAGTCGTCACTGACCTTGGGCTCTCGCACAGACGGTTAAAGTCGCGGGGGTGACCTGTTTTCGGTCTCGCGCTGCGGTCTCGACATTTTCGGCAGCAACGCGTAGCGCCCCTGGTTGTCGGCTGTCATTTTCCCGTGGTACAAAGAAAGTGTCACGTTCAGCGGTTCGGCTGAACGTGACAACAACACAAGACTTTTCGGAAAATTCAGGAAAATGGCAACAGGTACTGTGAAGTGGTTCAACGATGCAAAGGGCTTTGGCTTCATCACGCCGGACGGCGGCGGCGAAGACCTGTTCGCGCATTTTTCTGAAATCCAGGGAAACGGCTTCAAATCCCTGCAGGAAAATCAGAAGGTGAGCTTCGAAGTAAAGCAAGGCGCGAAGGGCAAGCAGGCTGCAAACATCACGCCGGTCTAAGAGAAAATCTGCGTCACTGCAGCATACGATGCCCGGTTCGCCGGGCATTGTGCTTTCTCGACGGCACATAGCCATGTGAGCATTGCCGACTGACAGAGTTTTTCTGCCGCCAGGCTTTGCGGTTTTGCTAGCCATTCGCGGGCACACTTGCGACACGCTCCCGTACAGCGTTTGCAATGCTCCTCCTAGTGCTCCTTGCATTCTGCGGCGCACGCAGCACACCTGCGCGCACAAGGCACAGATAGCCGCCGCGTGGCGGCGGCTGCATACCATGCCTCCGGATGCAAGGCGGCAGACCGCCGCGCAATCGACATCGGGTTTTATGCGTTCGGCCATTTCGGTTGCATGTTCCTCTCACAAACAGGAAGCGACGCAGTGGTCGCAAGCCGTCGCTCATGCGTCGAAGGCCGAGATGCAAGGTTGATGCTGTTCGTGTGCCATTTAAAGCTCCGATGCAATGGAATGGCCGGCGACAAGACCGGCTCATTTCACCGAGCAACGCACGGACCCAGTCTGCACCGTTGTCCTTTTCGGCCTCCCGTGCCAGAGCCGGGGCAACCGCACTCAGGACCATCGGCGTGAGCCATCAGGTCAAGGTATTGCCTCAGACTGCGTGCGGACGCGGAAAAACCTTTCGACGGGAATAATCGCGACTATGCCGTCTCCGGCCGGCCCGACGCGCGCGATATCCATGATTGCTCTTACGAGGGTTTCAACGTCCGATGCCTGGGCGAAAATTTCGATTTTCAGGTGTTCGGTCGTCCAATCATCGGCAAACAGGTTTGGATGCGCGCCGAACCCTTTTACCTTGCTGACGGTTATGCCGTGGATATCAATAGCGCCGAGCCTCTTTTCCAGAGTTTGCAGAACGTCCGGCCGGACAACCGCCACAACACATTTAAGTTCCATGTCTTGCTCCTCGTTGACTCCTTGATGGAAGGACGTCATGCGCTGCTACCCCTTCGGCGCCCATCTTGCATCAACTACTGCCTTAATCTTCCCTGCATCTCGAACTCCGTCTTGTATCATCTGATAGTGTATCTCTGCCATACCTTGGGGAACCGGGCAAGTTACTGCAATCCGGTCTTCAAAGCATTGCAAGCGCAACGGCGGCGTATCGGCATTGGCGAGCGTGCTAAGTGCCTGCGCCAGCTTCTTCGGGTCGTTGGCCTCTTTTCCATTGGCAGCGACCGTTGCTTCACGCGTAGCCCGCGCCGTCGCAGCATATGCGTCGATTACTTTTTTCGCGCACTTGACGGAATACCGCTGAGATACTCAGTGCTGAAGTATCCTGGCCTCACTACTGTCACATGAATCTCCAACGGGGCGACCTCGATGGCCAAGCACTCGGTGATGCCTTCTACGGCAAATTTCGTCGCGCAATAGCTAGACGGGCCGGCGTCGCCGTGTTCGCAGCGGAAAACTCGCTCGGCGTTCGCTCCATCCGCCAGATTTCTTTGCCCGCGTGCCTTGGATGGCCCGTGAGATGTTGGTTGGGCGCCCGAGCCGACACGATGCGAGCGCGGCGCCTCAGGCTACCGCACCAAACAAGGCGCCGACACCTGCAGACACACCCATTGCCAAAGCACTCCAGAAGACCACGCGGACAACGCCAGGGCCGACCTTCGCTCCGCCCGCCTTTGCGGCCAGCCCGCCCAGAAAGGCTAGCGAAACCAAGGCAGAGAAGACTATAAGTGGAACCAGCACCGGTTCGGGCGCAACTGCGGCAACGATAGCCGGCAAGGCTGCGCCCACCGAAAAGCTGCAGGCAGAAGCCAGTGCTGCTTGCAAAGGTCGGGCGGACGTCACTTTCGAAATGCCCAGCTCATCACGTGCGTGAGCACCAAGCGCGTCGTGGGCCATCAGCTTTTCGGCAACCTGCTTGGCAAGCGGCAAAGCCAGACCGCGACGCACATAGACTGCAGTCAATTCTCGATGCTCGCGCGGAAAGTCAGCCTCGAGTTCGGCCTGCTCTTGGACCAAAGCTGCCTTTTCAGTATCCGCCTGCGAGAAAACAGATACGTATTCGCCAGTCGCCATCGACATGGCCCCCGCAACCAGCCCGGCCACGGCCGTGAGCACAATGCTTCCATGAGAGGAATGTGCTGATGCTACGCCGGTAACGAGGCTGGCAGTCGATACGATGCCATCATTGGCTCCGAGAACCGCAGCACGCAACCAGCAATGGTTTCAAGACGATGCTGTTCCTTACGTCGCCCTGGCATAATTCCTCCGCATTAGAAACGTTGATGCACTATCTCATGGCGGTGGACGCAGGAGCAGCCTGATTGTGTCGCTACGGTAGCGACATCGGAGAGCCAGCAATTAGCCAGCTCGCAGGCTTATGGGGCGCCGCCCGAGGGATGCGCTGCCCGCGCCAACGAATCTGGCGATTCGCGCTGCAGCTTTGGCTCGCGGCGGGACCTGTCGCTAATCACTTGATGGCGTCGGTGGTCGGTCATATTTTTCCAGCCGCGAATTTCTTCGCGTGTCCGAAACCGCCACAGCCTTCTTCGCCGCCAGGTTCTTCTGGCAGCGCCTTCCTGGTCGCGGTTTTGTCCATCACCGAGTTTGAGGGCTACCGATTTGGGGGCGTGAATGCGACGTGACCGTCGACGCTTATGCCGACAAGGAGTCGTTCTCTTTCAGAAATTCGCATCACTCGTCGGTTAGTCGAGACCCAGCATCGTGGGTTCGCCTCCTTTCCACGAGAAGATGCTTTCCTCGCCTCCCTGCAACTATGTGATGCCCGATGTAACGGTCAAGCACCGAGGGTGCCATCCATTGACCGTGATGCTGGTTCAGCAACGCTTCCTTATGCTGCCGGCAGCAGCATGTGCAGTCTATGTTGCACGTCGAGCTCATGGACTTTGACAGCAAATTGAAACGCCCCGTTTCTGGGGCGTTTCCGTTTCAGGCTTTCGACTTGTTCTTGGGGCGCTGCTTGGTCATTTGGGGGCTTTTCTCGCCCTGCGCCTTGCCGGCGGCCTTCGCCGGCGAGGCTACCTTCTTCTTGCTCGACATCTCGGCTTCAGCCCCGTGAGCAGGCGAGGCCTTTCTGGACGACGGCATGATGTACTCCTTATGTCTTGTGCCGTTATGGCACTTTCCACAATAGGTGGCGTGCTGGCGGGAATCAAGGAGCGAAAGCAACGTACCCTGTGGACGCTCGGCAAAAAACCCGCCGACACCGAGGCCGGTTTCGGGTCGTCGCTCCCGAGTGGCGTAGCGCGTCCCCTGCCCGGGTGGTCAGAGCCCGCCATAGTGACCGCGTTGCGACGAACCCAAAGGCCAAATTAACTCGCCCTGGAGCGCCATCAACACATAGGAGGCGACGATTCATTTTTCCAGGAGACGGGTTAGCCCTTGACGGTCGTGGGTCGCACCTCACGCAAAAGAACGGATGGGCCAACGGTCAACTCTGTCGGCTACTCTGTTCGAGAAATGGTGGACGCAGGTCGATGCGTGTCGCTAGAGGAATTCCCGCTCGACCGGCGCTTTTACCTCCTCTACAGCAAAGGGGACGACCGCTGTTTCGTCGTCGTGCAAGACATTGCAAACCGTGCTGTCGTTACCGTTCTGCCACTCTGGATGTGGAAGAACGACGCCCTGTCCGAAAGCTCGTCCCAGGCACACGAAGCTCGAAGTTGCGCTCGAGCCACGGTCCCGCCAGCCAAAACGAGAGAATCACTGTGACGGCAGACCGCGTCCTCAGCTTCGGTCGTTTCGCGTTCGCCACCATCTTCCGGATGGCGCGCATGCTCTGCGCGCCCTATAACCGCGTGGGGAAAGCACAAAAAGAGTTGCTGCCAGTTGCACCGCTCGTGCAAACGTCTCCTGACCTTCACCTTGCGTTCGCTGAACGGGACGGTATCCGTAGGATGTCGACACAATCTGGATAAAACGGTAAAGGCAATTCGGCCGCCTGGCCGCAGGACGCGAGACGCCTCTGCGAGTGCTTTCTCGGGGTGCGGGAAATGGTGCATCCCGAAATTGCAGCCAACCGCGTCGAAGGTTCTGTCAGCGAACGGGAGGCCTTCTGCGCTGCCCGCTTTGAATGTGAGCCCACGGTTATGACGTGTTGCCAGTTTGACCATGGTTGCTGCGAAGTCAATGCCCAGAACATTGGCCCTTCGCGCAGCGGCTGCGGCTGCGGCTGCCGCTGCAAGGTAGCCGGGGCCCGAAGCGACGTCAAGGAAGCTGATGCGCTTGCGGATAGCAAGTGCGCCACGCAGTGCATCGTTCGCCTACGTGGCGGGCGGCCATGCCGGGATGCGTCCAGGCTCAGGACAACTGCACGATGGAACGCGGGCAGCTCGACCGGCAACAACTGCAGGTCGCCAGCACACATGCGCTCGAACGCCTGCCAAGCGGTTGCCCCTGTTCGACCGACAGTAGACGGTCCGTTACTTGATGTAAAGGCCCGCCGTACCCATTACTAGAAAGCAGGGGTATGCGGCAGGCCCATACATCAACAGTGCTATCGCACTTGCAACTGCCAATTGAGTCTTCCTGGCGTTCTCCTGAGGAAGTCAAGTATCTCTGCCTTCGGGGTCGAAAATAGCGGAGGTCTCGTTATCATGGACTTCTCCGGAACCATAACATCGTGTGCAGAGCTGCCACCGCTCTCCGCCGCATTTTGGGCACGTGATGGTGTTGGACGTGCGAGACATGTCTGAAACAGTCTCGATTTCGGTTATCTGCACCTTTCCCGTCCCGCCACATTTTTCGCACTTGATTTTTCCTTGGCCACCACATTGCTGACAGGTAGTCATGGCCTCCCCTCCTGGTGGTTAGGTGTACATGACCATACTACTCCGAGCGCCTGAGAACACGAAGCCAACTGCTGGCCTCCACGAACTCGCACTGTTCCTTGCCGGGCGACGAGAACTTGTCGGCGCGGTACTGGGCCGATTGTGCTTTTTGAGAACACGTGACGCACCTACGCGGCGGTCAGCGCTACGTCGAGCATTTGTAGCACCTCGGCTCGCGCGGATTGCCCTTAAATACGCCCTCCCGATATCCGTTCGTTCGGGGGGACTGATAGGGGACAAATCTACATCCTGCCGAATCGTGTCGAAGACTGGGCTCAATTCCTCGCAGAACCTGTAAGGCATTGGCGCACCGGCTACTCGGCCCGAAGCCTCGCCCCCTGCTGGCAAGATGCCGATGGCTTCCGGTCAGAGGTCGCCGAGGTCCTAGCGACGAACGAGGCCCTTAATGAAACCTCCGTGAAGCGGCGAGTGGCAGGACATGGCGGGTCTGTTTCTCCACGTGAGTCAACGCGCAATTCTAGCCCGCCGTGCAGCGCGTCTGATGTGCGGCGCTCGCGTTGCCTCGGACAGTAGTACGATATTCGCTCGTCTGTGCGCCACGTGCGATGCGTCGGTCCGCGCTGGCGTGACCCTTCCGGATAAGGAGGACCTATGCGCGTGCTGATAGTTGGCGCAACCGGACTGCTCGGCAAGGAAATCGTTCGCCTGCTCTCGCCCGAACATCAGGTCATTGGCGCGAGCCGCAATGGCCCAGACCTGCCAGTCGACGTCGCAGACAAGGCGTCCATCGTGTCGATGTACCAGCAACTCGGAACCGTTGATGCCGTGATTTGCGCTGCAGGTGCGGCAAAATTCGCACCGCTTGATTCGCTGACCGACGAAGACTTCGCGTTCAGTCTGACGAACAAGCTGATGGGACAGGTCAATCTCGTCCGATGCTCGGTCGATCACATCACACAAGGCGGGTCCCTCACGCTAACCAGCGGCATTCTCTCCTTGCATCCGGTCACAGGAAGTGCCGCAGTGGGCATCGTGAATGCAGGGGTCGAGGCGTTCGTCCGGTCCGCAGCTCTCGAATTGCACGGCAAGGCACGCGTTAACGTCGTCAGCCCAGGCTGGGTTTCAGAAACACTTGCCGCGATGGGGCAGGCCTATTCGGCAGGTACTCCCGCCGCGGTGGTGGCCCAAGCGTACAAGCGAAGCCTGGTCGAGGACATCACGGGACAGGTCATTCCAGCCAAGAAATCGTGAAAGCAGCGCCGCCGTCGTTCAACACGCTGCCGTCGCAGCAACCGCGTTCGACTTCAGTCTTGCAGTCTTGACTTCTGGCAACGGTGCGTTTCGTAGAGAATAGTAGCCACAGCGACCTGTGGGATGCTGAAGGTAACTACATTCCGCAGCAATATACGTTCCCACACGATGCGGCCAATTTCCAACAGGCCTGGTTACGCATGGACCGGTCATGCCACGGGCGGCAGGGCGATGAGTTGGTACGTTTTGCACGCCCGTACCCGAATCTTCAACGAGGAGGCGCAATTCGCGGCAGTGAACTGACACTTTTAAACGGGATGGAACCATGGATGTGCGTGCTCGCAAAGTCGGCCACCCAATGCCGGAAGTCGCCGCGTTCATGGAAAAGCTGCGCTCAGCCTTCGGCGAAGAGGCGATTGACGATGCAGTCAGGCTCGGGAAAGCTGGAGAACCGGTCTTCTACGCCTGCGAAAATGGCCGCGCTGTGGGCACTGCAAGCCCAGCGAGCGACAATGCCTGGTGCGTCACCGATGACATACGGGACAGGCAATATTGCGACGGCTGCGATGGCGGGTGCGTCGGACAGGGTGTTGGTTGCAAAGAGTGGCTGCAACGAAAGGCAGGCAAGGAGCGTTTGTGAAGAGAATTGGATTGGCCATACTGATGGCGACACTCGCGCCGGCCGCGTTTGCGGCTGGCGTGTATACCGAGGTTTGGAGTCCGCCAGAGGCACGGGCGACCGCCCCACACAGAGTCAGTGCTGCGCACAAGCTCGCAGTTCATCGACACGTGGTTGCTCACGCGGTGAAAGTGCACGCGCGGCGCGCGCCGACGTCTGCACCTAAGCTCATGGCGAAGCAACGCAACATACAAAAGGACCCTCCGGCAAACGAGCCCGATATGTCTGAGATTCCGCGGCAGCTCACCCCCGAGGGAAACGTGCTTCGGGTTGATTCTCGTGGCATTTCGGCAGAGGTCACTCGTTGATGGAATCGGAGACCCACAACGGCTATAGCGTGTGACCCAGTGAGCACGTTAGCGCGAGGCGTGCCGGTAGCACACACCACCACCGACACAACCGGGACGGCGCTAACCAGTGTGACGCGTATGGCGGTCAGCAGGCAACCCGAGCTTTACCGGCAACCGCAACGCAAGAGGCGCAATCATTTCGTCTCTGGGACGTCTAACAATAACGCTGTGCTTATCTCTGGGTAGACCGCAATGCTGAAAGTTATTCGCAGATATCTGCTCGCGTCGAGCTTGTTAATGGTCGTCAGTGCTGCTTTCGCTGGCGAGCAGCCGTTCAACCAGGCCCGGTTCGACAGGCTGAACGCCGACGGGAAGCCAAACATCGTCTACTTCCATGCGACCTGGTGCCCGACCTGCAAGGTCCAACAACCCATTGTGGACCGTCTGGCAGCGAGCCCGGAAATGAAAGACGTGACCATTTTCATGGCCGACTACGACAAGGAAGTTGCCCTGAAGCGGGCGATGAAAGTGACTCAGCAGTCGACATTCGTTGTTTTCAAGGGTGGCCACGAAGTTGAGCGCTCTACGGGGCAGACGCGCGAACAGGACATAAGAAACACGTTCGCCAAAGCACTGTAATGGATTTCACTCCGGGTACGTACGCGCTCGGGTTCCTCGCCGGAACCCTGACGACGCTGTCACCGTGCGTGCTCGCCCTCCTTCCCATACTCGTTGTGTCTGCATTGGCGGTACATCGGCTGGGGGTAGCTGCACTTGCAGCCGGATTGGGTGTGTCCTTCTCAGTCATCGGCATTTTTGTAGCGACAGTCGGTGTGTCGCTGGGACTGGATAACGAGGTGTTCCGTCGCGTGGCCGCCGTGCTGATGATTCTGTTTGGGCTCGCGATGGTTTCCCAGCGACTGCAGGCCGTCTTGAACCGCGCGACCGCTGGGATAGGTGGTCCCAGCCAGAACTGGCTCAGCCGGATAAAGGGCGACACCCTGTCTGGCCAGTTCGCGGTCGGACTGCTTCTGGGAGCCGTCTGGAGTCCATGCGTCGGTCCAACCTTGGGCGCGGCAACCACGCTCGCCTCGCGAGGCGGGAGTCTCGGTAATATCGCGCTGTTGATGGGTATATTTGGATTCGGAGCCGGCCTTCCGCTGGCGATTCTCGGTTCCCTTTCCCGCGCTTCCACACTGAAACTGAGAGGTCGACTCCGCTCTGCGGGAGCAGTCGGAAGAACCGTTCTCGGCGCGGTGTTCATAGCCTTTGGCCTGCTCGTCCTTACGGGGCTGGACAAGACGCTGGAGACAGCGCTGCTGTCTGCAAGCCCCGCGTGGCTGACGGACTTCACAACGTCCCTTTGAACCTGACAAACGCGGATATCGGCACCGGTGGTCGTGCAATGGCCTCCCCAACGGGCTCCGATACCGCAGAACATCCGGGCTTCCGTTGCGCCATCGCAATATCGCTTCATTTTCGCCAGCATGTCCCAATTTGAATCCAATAGCCTGTGTCTTCCGTATATGCGGTTAGGGCAGGGCAAATGTGCGCTGCGTTTTCATGAGACCCGTTATGAAACGCAAGATGATTTTTTCGGCTGCAGCGTGGTCGACGGCAATATCCAACGCCTTTGCCGTCGGCGGGACTGTGACTGTAGGCAGTCAGGCGATGTAAACGAATGCGACTTCGGCACGACCAGGAGCGCACACCCGCTGCCGCCTCTGTCATTTTCAGCACCCAACCACGACTAAACCACATGCGTGAGTCCGGATGTCACGCAAGTCCGGCATCTGCCGGCCCAATCAGCTGGCTGCGCTCTGCCGCTGCGCAACCAGGCTGTCTTCAGCGGCTTACCTAAGCTCGCAGGGACCCCAATTCCTGCCGAGCTCGCAAGGAGAAATGCCATGCGCAAGCTAACGCTAAAACTCATGCTTGGTTGTACCACTGCTATTTCAGTCGTTGTGTGCAGTACGACGTTCGCACAAGGTGGAGGAAATGGACAGGGCGGAATCGGTGCGGGCAATGCCCACGGTGCGGCAACGGCAGGAATGACGTACCACGGGGACCCCGTCACGAGTCCGCTGGATGCGATGCGGGGAAAAGCAACGAAAAAAATGGCCCCGCACGAAACCGATGTGCACTCGATGCCACCCGATGACGCCATGAGTCCGGCGAAAACCGGGCAGTGAGGGGCGCCCGCGCTTCGCGTCAGGGGTTACTCAACCTGATGAAGCGCGAGTAGCGAATCACACTTATGTCACGCACCTGGTATTCGATTTCCGGCTCTGGACCGTCGCTGTCGGGCCCTGTTCCCCCGCAGAACGCGGCCTTTTTTCATCAGCGGAACAAGGTCGCGCCGTGTGCCGGTGTCGGGTTAGACGTTTCGAAGTGCGCCGGTTTCGCGACATTTGCTTACACAATTCACATTCCCGAGGTCCACGACCGCGACAGCGGGCGCGATATATTCGCCAGGATCAAAAAGGGATTGCTTTGACGAACGACTCGTTGAGCACAACGCCAATGTGGTCACGAACGCGACTGCGATTGAAATCGCGATAGCAACCCCAACATCGCACCAACACACAACAGACAGGTATCAAAGATGAAAGCTGTTAGCAAATTCGCGCTAGCTATTGCAGCGCTAGCACTCGCAGGCATCGGAACGGCAAATGCGGCTGGCTGCATCAAGGGTGCAGTCGTTGGCGGCGTCGCCGGACACTACGCTGGACACCATGCAGTCGCGGGCGCTGTTGGCGGCTGTATCGTCGGCCATCATCTGGCGAAGAAGCATGCCGAAGAACAGGCCGCACAGCGTCAGACGGCACGCGTGGAGTAGTGCTCAAGAACACATTCGCTCGTCCCGCCGTTTAAGCGTGTCTTAACTGTTTCTTGCCATCATGGTTGCACGGCACGTCCAAGGTCGCCTGTTTCGCTTCCGGCGCATCTGCTGTTTTTTTGATGAACAACCGATGCCACCGCGGCGACGCAGACAGCTATCGGAAGAATGTAGGAATCAACATGTCGAGTAAATCGCGAACCCGAAAACATACCCGGCCGGCTATGTCACCATTGCTGCGTGCGTTGACCTATAGCCGCGCCGCGCACGAGCCGGTCACCCAAGCGATGCTTTTGCAGTGCTACACCGCTCTGGATGCCTTCCGACACGGCCGTGGCTCGCGAGGCCTGTTTTCGACGTTGGGCCGGCATTTGCTCGTTGCCGAGGAGCTGTGTCGTCTTGGGCTCGGTGCGGACCAACTGGCTGACGTGGAAAGCGCACATGCAGCCATGGCCCACATCAATGCCACGGAACATCACGACGGCAACTGGATGCTCAGCGACCGCGAGTATTCCCTCCTTTGCGCAGCGCTCGCAATTCTGGATGCTCAACTGTCCATAGCCTCTCTTGACGAGATTGCGAGGGCGGAAGCAAGGGTAGTCGAGGGACTGATTCGAGCAGAACAGAAACAGGCTATTGCCGAAGCGTCGATGTAACGGCCATACGAGAAGGGGCCATCCTCCCTTCCAGTTGAACGAGCGAGAACTCCGGATTGCATGCACCGGAACTGCTTGTATCAACCGGTGGCCTTCGTATGTAAGCAAAATAGTTGCTCAGCGAAAAAGCCTCTGTTCGGACCTACGTCTCGCTACCGGCGCGCTTCTCAGCTGCCCAATCGGAGATTTATGTACAAAGGCGTACTGGCCGCATTATTGGTCGCAACTACGGTCTTCGCCCTCCCTACGGAGGCCAGCGCGCGGACGCGCATGGAATGCCGGCGTGTTTGGGTGCACGGGCACCTCGTTCGGAGATGCAGGCCGTTGCCACCACCACGGCGGCATCACCATCGGCCGCCGCCTCCAGCGGTTCCGCCACTTCCGCCGCTTCCACCGCCGCATCAATAATCGTTTGTCGGGGGCGTTCGATGCGCGGGCGCACTATCGCTTCCGCTACTTATAAGCAAACAGATGTGCGGAAATGGACGCAGTCACCTACCCGGGAATCGCTAACTTCTTCGACCCTGCCGAGTAGTTTTTAGGTGCGTGGTTGCGGGATTCCCTAGCCTCACAGTGAACACGGGCGAGCGTGCCGCCGCAACCTCGCCCAAGCGAACGGACAGCAGTCGTTCACTAACACGAACGCGGTTTGCGGCGACCGTCTACAATCAGCGAGGTATACAGCGCGAACGCGGACAAACGCACAGCGTGCGCCGCTGCGCTGGTGTCTGCTGAATCCGGAGGAATCATGAGTCGAACTGAGACTGCTCTGATTGTGGGTGCGGGAAAGGGGCTGAGTGCCTCTCTCGCGAGGCTGTTTGCGGGAGAGGGTATGCAAGTCGTGCTCGCAGCCCGCGATACCAGCAAGCTGACGAGCCTCGTCGACGAGACAGGTGCTCTTGCCTTGAATTGCGACGCAAGTCGGCCGGATGATGTCACCGCACTCTTTGACAGCGTAGAGGACGCATTCGGCGCTCCCGACCTCGTTGTCTACAATGCGAGCGGCCGCTATCGCGCGGCGGTCGAAGAGATCGAGGCAGAGAAACTTGAGGATGCCTTTAAAGTGACCGCATTCGGCGGCTTTCTCGTCGCCCAAGCCGCAGCCGTTCGAATGCTGGCACGCGGCAGTGGCAGCATCCTGCTGACCGGCGCTACCGCGAGTGTGAAAGGGCTACCTGGTTCGACGCCGTTTGCGATGGGCAAATTCGCGTTGCGAGGGATGGCCCAATGTATGGCGCGCGAACTCGCCCCAAAAAATATTCATGTGGCGCATTTTGTGATTGACGGTGGCATCGCCAGTAGTTGGGCGCAACCGGACGACGCCAGCACTGACGACAAATGGTTGGACCCTGATGCGATAGCACAGGAGTATCTCCATATCCATCGTCAGCACCGCAGCGCGTGGACATGGGAGGTCGAACTGCGACCTTGGGTCGAAAAGTTTTGACGAGCATTTCGACGGAAGAATAAGGAAGGCGTCGGCTCCACATTGGCGCCATCGGCTTCATCCACCATCTCCGCGGCAGCTCAAGAACCGTGTCAGTTATGCCGTAATTGCCATCAGCGAGTCGCTCAATTCGTCAAAATCTAACAATCAATATTGAGGAAGCAGATGGCAGTCATCAACGCGTACCTACCGCAACCGTCCCAGCTGATGTTCGAGACCGAAGAGGGACAAAAAGTGGCCGGCGCATGTATCGAGTTCGGAGGCTGGCATCATCGCGACAAGACGCTGACGCCAATCCGGCTGTCGGCCTTGCTTACAATACCGGGTAACCCCGGCTTAGCTTGGGCGATGGACAGCCTCGCTGCCGCAGCCGAAGCGGGCATCCTTGACGGCGACCAGTACGTTGGCCAGCTGTTTGCGACCGAAGAGGATGTGCGGTCCTTCCGGCTCATTCTGCGCGACGCAGACTTCGACCGGCGGCTGAACGACCGTCGCTTCAACGCATTGCAGAAATTGGGCTGCGCGGAAATGGATGCAGCGACTTACGCCGGCATCGCGACTTTCCTCGACCCGGACGAGTAATATCGAATTGCGCAAGGCATCGGTCACATGTCCGATACGAGCCGTTGCGTTTGCGCGACCGCTTTTGTAACGGCTACATGCGCTCTCCTCGTAACATGACAAATTGGCGGTATCGAACCCGCCAAAGAGAAGCGGTAGCTGATTAAGCGTTTGAAGGGCGACAGCGGTCGGCTCTAGGATATTTCTGGCGCGACGCAGAAAAATCGGTTTTGTCGCAGTAAGGCTCGCGGAGAAAAGATGATCGATATGTGAAGTACTGCTTATGTTATCAGTTCGTAGAATTGACCGGCGGCGGACGGATGGGTTCCGCGAGCACACGTCATCTGTCCTTTGGCGATCATATGCATGACTTCGATGCCGCCCAGCAGAATCCGGGCGCAGCGAAAAGTCTTGAACCCCAGCATGGGTCGTGTGCGTCGCTTGATCGCCCGATGGTCCTGCTCGACGAGGTTGTTGAGATATTTGGACTGGCGGATCTTGATGGGCACTTCACGATCAGCATTGATGGCTTCGAGCGCGGCGAGATTGGCGCCGCTCCTGTCGATAGTCACAGTCTCGGGCACGCCATTCTGGTCGATCGATTTCTCGAAGTATCGCCGGGCCGCGGCCTTGTCCCGATGGGCGCTTAGCAGGAAGTCGATGGTGTTACCCTCCTTGTCGACGGCCCGGTAGAGATACCTCCATTGCCCTTGATGCGAATGTACGTCTCGTCCATTCGCCAGCTCTTCCCGACTGGCCGCTTGCGGCGGCGGAACGCCTTCTCCAGCACCGGCAACAGCTTGAGCGCCCAGCGATGCACGGTCGAATGATCAACACAAATGCCACGCTCAGCGACCATCTCTTCAATGTGACGCAGGCTCAGCGGATAGGCAACGTACCAGCGTACGCACATCAGGATCACGTCGAGCGGGTAATGCAGGCGCTTGAGCACTCGGGCCACCGCCGGATTCAACGTCGTCATCAAGCTTTCAGCCGTTCATGTTGTTCCGCACATCATAGCGGATCGCCTTATTGCAACAGAACCCTCACAAGTGCCCCATGGTCCGGGCGACTGCTGAAAGTGCGCCCCGGCGCCGCGCCGGCAAGGGTCCAGGATTGATCCGCTCTTCCTGAGCCGCACTGGTGGAAGCGCAGTTCGAAGATTCTCTCGAAGGTCGACGTCACCCACCCGAACGTTGAACTCGATATCACTGTCGGGATCGTGAGGGCTCTCGAATCCGGTCGATCCTCCGGTCGCGAACGTCTGCCGGCGGAAGCCTGGTGCGAGGGATTAAGCAGACGCTGTCTGCGGATTCTGGACCGTATCGCACGCGCCGAAGCCAAACAGGCTGCATGGCGTGGTGTACAAGACGCACCGGCGCGTGTCGGGACCGGGGAGTTGATGAGCACGTTGTCCTTTGCCAGTTCCTTCGCCGCAGCCTTGTTGGACGCGATGGGAGGGATGAGAGAACTTTGAATAGGCAAATCTGGCCTCGACAGTCGCCCGAGCGACAACAAGACCTATATTCAAGGGATGCCCAACAACATGGACCGCGAGCGCTAACATTACTCGCGCGTGCGCAGGCTGTTCACTCTGCTCTATCTGGGCGCCTTGCGGATCACCGAAGTGGGTGAAAACACAATGGGCCGCTGTTTCTACCTTCGCGACAAGAACGGCGAGGATCACTGGTGGCTCGAAGTGCTGGGTAAATGTGGCAAGGAACGGCTGATGCAGGCTACCGCGGAAGAGATAATGGAACTCGGCGCGTCGCCACCCTCGCAGCGCACAGGTCGAGGCTTGGTCGACGGCCCAGCCAGCCCATCCTGACGGCCTAATTGCAGCGACCTGCAGTTGAAACCGGCCGAACCTGCGATCCATGCTGTTTTCGGCCAGGATTAACTCCATCTGTTGCACGCGTGCCCGGATTATCTGCAACTGAGCCTGCAATCAGCGGCACCGACCCGCATTCGACCGCCGCGTGCCCACATTAGCTGCAAATGACGCAGATCAATACTGTAGCCCTGCCGCGACGGGCAGCACAGGACCCACATCTGCCGTTCGACCCGGCGTGACCTCTACGGTACCTTCCATGGTGAAACGTTCATTCGCGCGGTCATGTCGGTCGGCATGTGCTCGGCCACTGCGGCCGCTCACGCCTTCCCCGTTGTAGTCATTCCGCAATGACTGCTTTCGTGCAATGCCGAATAACCGCTACCGACCCCGACCCTGCCATTCTGCCGGCTCAGGGACAAACGAAAGCCCAGTTTGATCAAGTTGAAGAGTCGATTAGGTGTCCATGTGGGTCACATTTACTCGACTTCAAAACTAAAGAGAGTCAGTTTTAAACTCACATTTATATATTGGCTGTTGATCAATGTGTATGAATGGAATTCATGTTAGCCATTATTGTCGCGAATTTGACTCTGAAAATCACCCCACAGATACTGGATTCCATCCGGCGCCGCGCACCCCGCCTCACGACATGGGCACCATCGTGGGCAAATGATCTTTCACGCACCTGGAAAGGATAATGGTATTCATGAATACGCCAAGACATCACGTGTTGGAGAAATTCAGATTTTACGCGGTATTGACGCAAACCAGATTGAAGCGTTTACCGACATTGCTCGTCTCGTCCAGTGTTGCCGTGACGCTGGCGGGTTGCGGTGGTGGCAGTTCCTCGATCACGCCAGGTCCGACAATCGCCATGACTGACGTCGGCGCGGTGCAGGGCGCGATGACCAACGGCGTCATTGCTTACAAGGGCATCCCCTTTGCGGCTCCGCCAGTCGGCAGCCTACGCTGGCAACCGCCTCAACCCGTGGCGGCATGGAGCGGCGTGCGCCAGACCACGTCATTTGTTCACGACTGCATGCAGGCTAACGACCCGGCGGTTACGCCGCTGGCTACGACGCCGTCCGAAGATTGCCTGTATCTCAACATCTGGCGTCCCGCAAACACCACTGCGGCAGCCGCGCAGAATGCGAAATTACCGGTGATGGTCTGGATCTACGGTGGTGGATACGTCGTGGGCGGCACGTCCACACCCAAATACGACGGCACGCAATTTGCGGAGCAAGGCGTCATCCTCGTCACTTTCAATTATCGTCTCGGCCGCTTTGGCTTCTTTGGCCATCCCGCGCTCACTGCGGCCGCAGCGCAGTCCGGCCAGGTGTTGGGCAATTACGGCTACATGGATCAAATCGCCGCGTTGAAGTGGGTGCAGCGTAACATCGCCAATTTTGGCGGCGACCCCGGAAACGTCACTCTTTTCGGCGAATCGGCCGGCGGAGAGTCGATCCATAATCTTTTGACATCACCACTGGCCGCGGGATTATTCCAGAAGGCAATTAATGAGTCTGGCAATGGACGCGTAAATCAATATTACGGGCGTTCCCTAACACGTAACGCAAAAACCGTCGGCGCCTCCGCCGAAGAGCAGGGTAGCGTATTCGCTCAGGAATTCGGTATCACTGGCACCGACACGAACGCGCTCCAAGCGCTGCGTGCGCTGTCCGCAGATCAAGTCGTCGACGGACTCGACGTTACGACGTTGAATACTCCGCATAACGTCGCCACCTTTTCGGGCGGCGCGATCGTCGACGGCAAATTAGTGCTCGATGAACCCGAAAATCTGTACAACAGTGGGCAATTCGCCAAAGTGCCCCTCATGCTCGGGGTAAACAATGCCGATCTCGGCTTTTCCACTCCAGGTATTACGACGAAAGACCAGGCGTACGCGATCTTTGGCGCTCAAAATCTAGCTGCAGCAAGCGCGGCATTTGATCCCACGGGCACGGCCTCCGTCGCCGCCGTCGAAAGCCAGATCTCCCGCGTAATTACAATGGACGAGCCCGCGCGTTTTGTTGCACGAATCTTCACCTCCCGAGGTGTCCCCACCTACTTGTATCGCTTTTCGTACGTCGCGCAATCGGTGCAAAACCAAGTCAGCGGCGCGACGCATGGCGCGGAGATTCCATATGTTTTCGACACACTCGCGTCGAAATATGGCACTGCGGTCACGAGTCAGGACGAACAGGTGGCGCAGCGCATGATTGCGTATTGGGCGGCGTTTGCCAAAACGGGGAATCCGTCTGACGCGGGCCCGATCAACTGGCCAGCGTACAACATCGCGCTCGACAATCAAATCGAATTTACCTCGGCCGGCACAGTGCAGGTGGATCAACCAAATCCGGTGAAAGCACAAATCGATCTTGTCCAACCGCTTAACGACGCAAACCAAACGGTTAACCGGCAATACCAGTAGGCACGCGAGATCAAGATCAATACCTGCCTAAAGGAAAAGTGTCAGGACTATTTCGAGCGGGGTGAATCGGCATTGGATGACGCTTTGGCTGATGAAATCGCCCTGACCGAATACGAGGGTCGCAGCCGTCCCATAGACAAAGAACTCGTACCACTCCATCGCGTTGCCCGCGACGGAGGCGACGACGATCCTGTTCAGTGCTTTGTCCTTGAGCGCTGTTGTCTCGATTGCAGCTGTCGATGATTGAACGGATGCCATGTTCGCTCTCGCGGAAGGTGTTAGACGTCGCGACCTCGACCGGAGGGCTCCACATGGCAGCCATGTGTCGACGCGTCATTTCGCTGCATCAAATCCGCCGAAAAAGGATACGGATATCAGTGCGGCAAATGAGTTCTAGACCCCGGGTTGGTAAAACATCTCGTAGATCGCGTCCCGCAGCCAGGCGATTCCCGGATCCGCCGAGAATTGCGCGTGCGAATGCACCTGGATCTCGATTGGGGGCAGCGAAAACGGCAATGGCAGAATGCGGAAAGCCTTGTTCCGGTTGAAGCGTTGCGCAATGCTCTTCGGGAAGATCACTGCGAGGTCCGTGTTCGTGACGATTTCGGGCGCGACCACGAAATGCGGCAGCCGCAGCACGATATCCCGCTTGAGATTCAGTTCCTCCAGCCATTGCTCAACCATCCGGTGGCCTGTCGCATTCGTGCTTGCGTACACGTAACGCAAACCGGCGAGATCTTCTTTGGTGGGCTTCAGCTTTCGCAAAGGGTGACCCGCCCGCACCACACAGACGTGCTCGTCGACGAATAGCGTCTTGCTGACGCAGCCCGGATCGAGACCCGGCACATAACCCAGCGCAAGATCGATCTTTCCGCTTCGCATCGCGGCACTCACCGATTCGACCGGGAAGTTGGTGACTTCGATCCGTATGCCGCGCGCAGTCCGGTCGAGCATTGCAAGCAACGGGGGAAGGAAATAGAACTCCGACATGTCGGACATCGACACACGGAAGACGCGCTCGGCCGTTCCGGGGTCGAATTTCGCCAGCTGTTGCACCGCGACGTTGATGATCCCGAAGGCCTGCGTGAGTGGGGGATATAAACGGAGAGCCGCGTCGGTCGGGACCATGCCCGCCGGTGTCCGCACGAACAGCGGGTCTTCGAACAGCGTGCGCAGTCTGCGCAGCGCGTGGCTGACGGCCGATTGCGTCAGGCCCAGTCGATCTCCCGCAGCGGTCAGGCTGCGCAGATCCCATATGGCCATAAACACACGCAGCAGATTCAGATCGGTAACGCCCGGGTTCGACTTTGTCATGACCCTCGATCTCGGCAATGGTACGTCTGACAATTGTTTCGCGTCAGACCGTGGCTTGTTGGTCGCGACGCCGAAATTCGCCGCCCCGACACCCGGTTCACACACCGGCAGCCGGCAGGTGTGCGGCGGCTCAATCGTCTACGTCGCTCGCTTACCTCCTTGTCAGATTACCGTAAATGCTGCGCATTGGGTAATGCGGGGCGCTGCCGCTGTACGGCGGAAATGCATCGAAATCGCGCTTCATCCGGGCGCGCACCGGTGAGGCCAAAGCAGCCGACAGCGCTAACGGATCGTCGAACACAACCTTGTTCCGCTGCATCGCGGTCGCACGTGGACTGGCGAGGCCCGTCCGGTAGTCCACACGGGTATAGATCTCCAGCTCGCGGATGCCGGGCAGTTGCGCCATGAGCGGTGCATGGTGAGTCAAGTAGTGCGCGAGCCAAGCGTTGAGATCCTCCGCTTCGCCTTCGTAGCTGACCAGATAGGTACATCGCTCGGACGATTCGCCGCGCGCTGCGTCGGCATTCGGCGTTGCGAATTTCCGCACTGCCATGACTTGCTGCGCGAACATGCGGCGATCTAAAGCGGTATCGATCGACTCTTCGAGAACAGCTTGAATAGCACCATTGCCTTGAAGCGCCGACTCGAGCAGATCCAGATCGTCGAAGTACCATTGGAGAACGCAGTGTGGATTGTTCACTGGCGCTCTCAGCATGGGATTGCCGCTCGCCGAATCCACAGGGCGATGGATCACGAGCCGCCGCAGCCCGTCTATTGCCTGCGACGCGACCCGTATCGACGCAACGTCAATATCGGCCTGTGCGCCACGTGCGTCGTCACACAGGCCGATAAGAAAGAGACACACGTCCATGTTCACCTCGCAGTACTTGCGCCGGCCGAATGCGTCGCTGATCCCGGTCGCGCAAGGCGGTGAAACTGTCGACCGAAATAGATCAGCCCGTCGCCATCCGCTCGCGTCGAAATATGATCGACGCGCACGAACATGACCGAGTGCGAGCCGACGGTCTTGATGTCGACAATCGCCCCTTCGAGGCTCGCGATAGCCTCTGACAGTACGGGCACCGACGAGCAGCCGCTTTCCCATGCACAATGATCGAAGCGCTCGTCCATCGAGCCCCCTGTCATGCCGGCGAAAGCCCGCGCGAGATCCTGGCACTCCGCCGCCAGGACGTTGATGCAGACATTGCGGTTTTGACGCAGCACGTCGTGTACGTAACTGGTCTGGTTGATGCACACCAGCATCGTCGGCGGAGAATCCGTCACTGAACAGACAGCGCTGGCGGTAATGCCGCAGCGTCCCTGCGGACCGTCCGTCGTGATGATATTGACGGCTGCCGGCAGGCACGCCATCGCATCACGGAAATGCCGTCTGGTTTCGTCACTCGTCATCATGCCTGGCTCCTCTCTCATATGGCGGGGCAAGCATCAGGGGTACGGCGTAACAGGCGGGATGCCGACGAAGAGCGCGCCCGATGCATCGTACGTGCCCTCGCCGAGAAACGCATGTTGTGTCACGACGATCGAGTCGCGGACCAGCCGCTGCAGGCGGCTTTCGCGGTAGATCGCTGCGATGCCAGCCATTTGATAAGCCTGCATCACGACCTCTGCGCAAACCTGAGCCGCATGCGTCGCACTGAGTCGCAGAATGTTGGCCTGGGCAAGCGTGATGGGATCGCCGGCCATGATCGTCTTCCACGCAGCCTCTGCGGATTCGAAGAAGAAAGCTCTCACGCTGCGCCAGTTCGCTTCTGCTTTTGCAAGGCCCGAGCGGTAATACGCACGGTCCGCGAGACGCGGGGCGCCCGTCGTCGTTTGGGTCACGCCGGACATTTCCGCTAGCAGGTCGAGCGCGGCACGCGCCAGTCCGACATTGACCGCGGCGTGCACCTGCGCCTGGTACGCGACGGCGGGATAGCGGTACAACGGCTCGTCGATCAGTGCTTCGCCGCCGCGCATGAATGTCCACTGCGCGTCGACGAACTTGTTCTGCAACCGCAGATCGTGGCTGCCTGTGCCTTGCATGCCGACGACGTCCCAGTTCTCGACGATCTCGACCTCGCTTGCCGGGAATACGGCCGTGAACGGCTTGCCTGCGCTGGCTTCGCTCGAGTTGGCCGGCATTCCGCCGATACCTACGCCGATCCAGTCTGCGCCTTTGCAGCCGCTAGCGAAGCGCCATTGCCCGCTGACCGTGAAACCGCCCGGAGCTTTGGCGGCCTTCTGCAGCGGATAGAGGCCGCCCGCGAAGACCTGATCGGGTCCGGATGCATAGATCTGCGCCTGAGTTTCTACCGGCAGCGACGCAAGATACGTGTTCGCGGATCCGAAAGCGGCAACCCAGGCTGTCGATCCATCGGCGATAGCAAGGCGTTCGAGTGTTTCGAGGAAGTGCGGCGGCGGCAACGCGTCTCCGCCGAACCGACGCGGTGTGCTTGCTCGGAAGATGCCTGCGCGTTTCATCCTGGCGATCATGTCACGCGGAACGTGCGACAACCGGTCGAATTCGTCCCTGCGGCGTTCTATTTCCCCGATCAGGACATCCAGGGTGATTGGACCCGAGCACTCGCGATATTCGGCACGTGGGTCGACAGTCCTGGCTTCGTAGGCATAGGTTGAAGCGCTTGCGCTTTGGAGGCTTTGCATTCTCGATACCTTGATGTATTGATGAAACGATGCGTCTCTTGCTGTTGCGAACGCAGCTTTATTGGACGATGTCTTGAGCGCTCTGCTTTGCGTGAAGCCGGAGCGCCTTCGGGAAGGTCTCAGGAGCCAGGCAGGTAGCCAACACGGTAGTCAGTCCAAGAACGCCGAGATAGATGGCGACGGGTGTCGCGCTACGGTAATGTGCGAGCAGTGCAGTGGCGATCATCGGCGACAGGCCGCCCCCGAGCACCGATGAAATCTCACGGCCAATGCCGAGACCAGAGAAGCGCAGATGAACAGGCAGCAATTCGCTGATGAAAGCGGGTTGAGCGCCCTCGAGTATACCGAGCGTGATGCTGTTTGCGAGGACGAGGGCCGCTATCACTTTCCAGAACTCGCCTGAGCCGAGCAACGCAAAGTACGGGTAGGCGACCAGCACGATCGCAATCGCCCCGACCAGATAAACCGGTTTTCGGCCAACTTTGTCGGTGACGTGTCCCATCACAAGCGAGACCGGAATCATCAGCAACATGGAGACCGTGAGTCCACCGAGGATCCATGACGATTTCAGGCCGATGAATTGACCGTACGCAATCGAGAAGGCGAAGAAGATATACGATGCGCCGCCTTCGCCGAAGCGCAGGCCGAAGACCGTCAGCACCTGACGCGGACAGCGGCGAAGGACTTCGACGATCGGCACGCGGCTGTCCTGACGCTTTGCCTTGACTTCGGCGAACTCCGCGCTTTCGTCGACGGAGCGACGCATCCAGAGTCCGAGCGCGACCAGGGTCGCACTGCAAAGGAACGGTACGCGCCACCCCCAGCTCTGAAAGTCTGCAGGCGATAGCGTCTGGATAAGCAGGAATGCAACGGTGGACAAAACGAAACCGAACGCTGCGCCGCAGGGACTCCATGCCGCCAGTGCACCGCGTTTCGATGCGGGCGCGCTCTCATGGATCAGCAAGATGCTGCCGCTCCATTCTCCGCCGGCTGCAAGACCCTGAAGGATACGTAGCAGCACAAGCATGACTGGCGCCGCGATGCCGGCTTGCTGATACGTCGGCAACAGACCCATGCAGACTGTCGCAGTACCCATCGTCAACAAGGTGAGCATCATGACCGTCTTGCGCCCATAGCGGTCTCCGATGTGGCCACAAAGCACGCCACCGATAGGACGGGCTACGAAGCCGACTGTAAAGCCGCCGAATGCGGCGATCGTTCCCGTCAACGGATCACTTCCCACGGGAAAGAATAATCGGCCGAACACTAATGCAGCGGCCGTGCCGTAAAGAAAGAAGTCGTACCACTCGAGTATCTGCCCGAGGACGGCGGTCGTCACTGCGCGGCGAACCGCACTCGTTGGACGAATAGCGGATGGGGAAGCAAGCGTGGCTAACGCGTCAGGATTCATGGCATTTGGCAAACACGAAGTTGAAGTTCCCGCTTCTCAACAATCCCGATCGGCAGGTGACGATACACATCAGGCAGACATGTCCGAACGATAGGACCCGCGAAAACAGCAGTCAAATTCAGGACAAAAATGAACGGTATGAACCGCTTTCATGTTGACGGCCAGGCCTTAGCTGTTTTGCACATCGAATAAGCCGGGCTTATTTCGCACGCTTATTTTGGCTGATTTGATGGCGCGAATATGTCACCTTGGATTTCCGTCCACGGAGCGGGGCTCCGCGATGTCGAAGTGCCACCTCGTTGTACTAGTACAACATCCCGCAAGTACGTTCAATAATTATCGGGCTGCAAGTAATGCGGCAGGAGCGTAACGACCACCTCGGCCATCTCCTCGAGCGAAGCTGTGCCTGGCAGAGGTTCCCAGCGCCCACTATGGATGCGAAAGGCGGCGCTATATCGATTGCGGCCGAGCTCGGTGAGGCGCGCCACGACGATGGGCTCCTCATCGTCCAGGCGTTTGATCAGCAGGTGACGCCCGTAGCCTTGCGTGACGATCTGCTCGTGGCCGAGCAGCCTGCGCAGTTGACGCTGGAGTTCAGTAGCGTAGTGTTTGGTGGGTAAAGCTGGCATGTCGTCTCTCGATTGCGATGCGCCGGTTTGCAGCGGATAACGGATCGCCCGCGCCCGTACGCTCCGTGATCAGTGTGTAGTGCTCCGGACGGCGATGTTTAGCAAAATTGAAAACGTGTTCCCGGAACGTGTCGCCAAGCGCCAGATCGATATTCGAAAAGATCACCTCATCTTCTTCACTCACCGATTGCGCTGCAATCTCGCCGGACGGCGCTACGATCACCGATCCACCGATCATGTGGAAACCGTCTTCCGCGCCGCACTTCGCCGCCGCGCCGATCCACATGGCGTTCTGATAGGCACTCGCCTGAAGCGTGATCAGGTGCGTATGCATGCGCAGATGAGGCGGTTCGTTCCAGTGAATATTGAGCGACGGCGTGTTGTAGCCGAGCACACCTAGTTCAGCGCTTTGAAGCGACATCACACGCCACGTTTCCGGCCAGCGTCGATCGTTGCAAATGCACATACCAATCTTCGTCGCCATCGTTTCGGTGACAGGAAAACCGAGGTCCCCTACTTCGAAGAACTTCTTCTCCAGATGCTGGAACGGCGCAGCCGTCTTGTGATCCGTGTGACCGGGCAGATGAATCTTCCGGTAGACGCCGAGACACCACGCAAACCATGAGCTACCGCCGGCACCCCGGAAATTACGCGGAAATTCGACCGGCGACCTGCGGAAAGTAAGGCTCGGTGTGCAGCCATGACTGTTTGAACGCGTCCGGATAGGCCGCGAGTTCGTCAGCCTGACGGCCTGCCTGGACGGCGTCGAAGGCCGCCTCGGCGGCCAGCATGCCGGTCTTGATCGCCGCATGGCTGCCCTTGATGCGCGACGCGTTCAGGAAGCCCGCATCGTCACCCACGAGCGCCCCGCCCGGGAACACCAGCTTCGGCAGCGACATCAGGCCACCGGCGGTAATTGCCCGTGCACCGTACGACACCCGCTTGCCGCCTTCGAGGAACGCGGGGATCGACGGATGCGTCTTGTAGCGCTGGAATTCCTCGAACGGCGACAGGTACGGATTCGAATAGCCGAGCCCGACGACAAAGCCCACCATCACCTGGTTGTTGTCGATGTGATAGAGGAACGAGCCGCCATACGTGTCGCTTTCCAGCGGCCAGCCGGCGGTGTGGATCACCAGACCCGGCCTGTGCTTCGCCGGATCGATTTCCCACGGTTCTGTTGCAATAAGGCGATCCGCTATGATGTGCGGAACAACATGAACGGCTGAAAGCTTGATGACGACGTTGAATCCGGCGGTGGCCCGAGTGCTCAAGCGCCTGCATTACCCGCTCGACGTGATCCTGATGTGCGTACGCTGGTACGTTGCCTATCCGCTGAGCCTGCGTCACATTGAAGAGATGGTCGCTGAGCGTGGCATTTGTGTTGATCATTCGACCGTGCATCGCTGGGCGCTCAAGCTGTTGCCGGTGCTGGAGAAGGCGTTCCGCCGCCGCAAGCGGCCAGTCGGGAAGAGCTGGCGAATGGACGAGACGTACATTCGCATCAAGGGCAATGGAGGTATCTCTACCGGGCCGTCGACAAGGAGGGTAACACCATCGACTTCCTGCTAAGCGCCCATCGGGACAAGGCCGCGGCCCGGCGATACTTCGAGAAATCGATCGACCAGAATGGCGTGCCCGAGACTGTGACTATCGACAGGAGCGGCGCCAATCTCGCCGCGCTCGAAGCCATCAATGCTGATCGTGAAGTGCCCATCAAGATCCGCCAGTCCAAATATCTCAACAACCTCGTCGAGCAGGACCATCGGGCGATCAAGCGACGCACACGACCCATGCTGGGGTTCAAGACTTTTCGCTGCGCCCGGATTCTGCTGGGCGGCATCGAAGTCATGCATATGATCGCCAAAGGACAGATGACGTGTGCTCGCGGAACCCATCCGTCCGCCGCCGGTCAATTCTACGAACTGATAACATAAGCAGTACTTCACATATCGATCATCTTTTCTCCGCGAGCCTTACTGCGACAAAACCTTTCCAGGAGCCACATCGGACGCGCAGCTAACCTGAGTCACGTCGTATGTGCACGATCGGCATACCCGCGCTGCAACGGGGTGCGCGACAAGTTGGCCGAAACGCAATGGCATTTCTGCGCGCGCCGGTATGTGTGGACGCGCATGCAGTGTCAGGACACCTCGTCCGGATCGAAATTCTGGCTCCGTTCCGGCATCGGCTACTACCAGTTCGTCGAATTGCACGCCTGGTTCAAGGCAAAGGCGCCGGCGCAGTTGCCGCACATGCGCGAAGGCCAGATCGTGGCCTTGCTGCAAAAGCACGGGGTCAATCTGAAATGGAAAGGGCGTCTCCCGACAAGGCGTCGATCAAAGCCGGACGCTCCTGCGTGAAGAGAGTCCGTGATGATGAAGGCCACCAGCCAAGCTCGCAACCACAACAGCCCAATAAGCGTCCGGCCACAACACTGCCCACGCACGAACATCAAGCGAGGAGGCGCGCGTGACACATCCCCGATCCGATGTTGCAAATATGTTTGTCCTCAACCGATGCCTTCGGCTCCCGCGTCCGCCGTACCAGTTCCCGCAAGAGCGGATGCAGGACTAACATATTTGTAAGAGCAATCGATTGACGGTCTGAAACGAGCGGTCACGATAAGGAGAGGTGTCAAGCGCGGCCACCAACCGTCCTCAGGACTACCCGTGATTTCGCGGCCGATCGCGGTGCCGATCAGATCCCGACGGCATTGTCACGTTGCCTGGGCGGTCGCGTAAGATAGGGCGATGAAGAATGCAAAATCGCTTTATCACGGTCATCGCTTTCCGGCTGCAGTTATCAGCTGCTCGTCAAGCATGTCTTTGTCAAGGCCAGTGCCCGCCTAAACAATCGTGCCGAAAATAGCCATCAGCCTACGCGTGAACGCGAGCGCCGCATGCGTGGCTTCCGCGATCCCAACCGTACGCAGGCGTTCCTGTCGAGCTTCGGTCCGATCCGCCAGCACTTCGCGCTCAAGCGACATTTGCTGCGCGCCTCACTGTATCGAGAACAGCTCGCAGCACGCTTTGCCGCGTGGCGTCGCTTCACTGATCTCACCCAAAATCCGTTCGCTTTCTGAGCAATGCGCGTTCTCTCCGCTATTGCGGCACTAACACCTCAACGTGACAGCGCCCGAGGTAGTCATCCGCATGCTGTCGGGTGGCCTGAATGACTCGCTTTTCGGTGTCATACGCGAGGACATGAAATTCCAGGATGACATGGAGCCCCGTGACCTTGGCTCCACTTTCGGCCCCAATGATTGTCGCCGCCCAAGCTGCCCTGATTACCGGGCCATAAGGCAGGGGTTACCCTTTCTCCGCTTTTTAGGGGCGGGTTGAAGCCGCCCCCGGTACTGCTCGTTGTCATTACCCTACCTGCACCTCGATGCGTCGCGGCTGCGCCTGTTCGATGCGTGGAATGCGTAGCGTTAGAACGCCGTCTTTCAAGCTTGCTTCGATCTTCGAGCCATCCAGTTCGCGACTCAATCTAAAAGCTCGGCGGTAGCGCGGCTCAAGAATTTCGGCGTGAAGCAGTTGCAGACCTTCCGGCACCGCGATGGCAGCCTCTGCTTCAATCAGCAGGTGTTCACCTTCCATCTTGATCTCGAGACGGTCCTTCGAGGCGCCCGGCAGGTCGGCCGTGATGGTAATTCCCGTCTCATCTTCGACGATGTCTACGGGCGGGATCAACGCGGCGGTGGCGCTCTTGGCCGACACCTTTTGCGGTTCACGCGTGGCGACTTGGGTTTCTTCGCTCATGGCAGTCTCCCTTTACTGGACTTCAATCAGGCGAGGCTTGGACGACTCGCGCTTCATCACGGTGACGCGCAGACAACCGTCCGCATATTTTGCCTCGACGCGAGCCGGGTCGGCATCGTCAGGCAGGCTGACGACGCGGCGAAACTTGCCGGCAAACCGTTCGTCCGCATAGACGATTTTGCGCTCGCCGGTGTCCGCAACGGCGGCCGGCCTTTCGCCGCTCAGGATAAGCAGGCCCTTGTCGATGGACACCTGCAGCGCCTGCGGGTCGACGCCCGCCACAAATGCGACCACTTCGATGGCGTCCGCCGTACTCCCGATGTTGATCGGGGGAAATGTACCCCGAGCGCCGGCACGGATACCGGACGAAATGCCAAAGTTTCGAACGACAGCGTCCATCTGCTCCTGGAGCCGCTCGAAGTCCGGAAATACGTCGGAAGAAAACCTCGTGAATGAACCCTTCATGGCTGGATCTCCTTTCATCTATCACCTCGCAGGCGAGTGCGCCCCTCGGCAGCTTCGCCGAAAGGCGACCCAGGGCAGTCACTCGAATTTCACGCTGGACGAGAAGGCGTATGGTGGCCGACCTATGCAATGGATAGATGGGGGCGGGCAAAAAAAATACAAGAGGGCGGATTGTTGAGCGCGCTCGCCACAATGGAACTGAAAGCGGGCAATGCGCCTTGCACTCGATTCCAGGATCAGGAACAGATCAGCGTTTCTCTCGCTCGGCGGTCGCATGCAGTCAGCCCGCTCCGTTTCGGTTCCGGCCATTTTTCTCGTACGCCAGACAAAAAAAGCCGGCGCTTGGCCGGCTTCTGCTGACTGCTCTTCAGCAGCCTCGCGACTGACGCTTATCAGACGCGCTGTCCCGTGGTTTGAGGCGCATTGGGCGTTTGAGATTTATGTTCGGCGCCGTCGTTTGAGCTTCGGCTTGCTTGCGCTTGCCATGCTCAACCTGCTGTGCGCGCCGCTGGATCGATGCCTGGCCTTGTCGCGGTTGTTCTCGGTTTGCTGTCGGTTCGTTACGAACTCCGAATAGTGGCGCCTGTGGATAACTTCCCCGCTATAAATAAAGGAAGAGTCGAAGAACAAACCTTCGCAACACGACGCCCTAGGTGCCAAGAATCAACATGTTGGATGTAGGCGCTTTTTAGTAATGTCGTGTTTCAGCTGCCGCTTACCCGAGAGCAGCTCGTCGAATTCCCTAGCGACCGGCGCAATGACTTCACAGACCCATTGGCCGAGGCCTCCGCACGTCAGCAGGTCGTGCGTCCAGCTACCGACTTTCATCGCCCGGAGAACGTCATTGCCCGGGCCTTTGAACCTGTCGCTTAAATGCTGCAGTTTTTTTCGCGGTTTCGTCCCCTCCCCGATCTCGCCTTTGTAATGGACAAGTTCATTGCGCAACGCTGTCACAATGTCCAGTGACTGGAACGGTTCGATACTTGAATCCCATACTTGGCCGCCGCTTGCAGACGCTATGAGATTCCATTTGTCGCGGGTGCCATAAGACCTTTTCCCATCGTTCAGTGTTCGCCAGAATGCGATAGGAACGTTCGGCTCGCTGCCTGTGTCCGAGGACATTTGCTCGATCAGTTCGTTCAATCGTGCCTCGATAAGGGAGCCGGCAAAAAAATTGTCGCAGTGTTCGCGTGCAAGACTTGATCCGGATCTTCTGCCGACTCTGCCATGCGCGCAAACGCGAGACACCCATCCAACAGGTCGGACGAGATGCAATACATGCCCTTGCCCGCATCAACCCCGGAAAGAATCTTGAATATATGACCCATTGCTGCTCCACAGGTGTCCATATCGGTGGTCGTCGAGACAGTATTTCACCTCGCGTCCGCGCCCGCCCGAATCTAACGGGCGCTTCGATTGGCTGCAGCAGTGAAGCATTCGTCAAATCGAGCCCTGAATGGCTGCCGGTAGGAAAGGCCAAGGTCTGCAAAGGGGTCGGTAACTGACAGAGTCCTCGCGTCGAAAGCGGCCGCCCACGGTCACAGCTACCCCTTTTCCGGGGCCTGGATCTTGCCGGGATTCGCGCCACCCGGCCCCAGCGATGCCACGCTCGCAGCCAACCCGCGCGTCACGGCGGCCATGCGCCCATAGTCGAGCGTCGTTGGGACGTCGTGAGCGGTATGGTAGTGCGGGTTGCGCAGGTAGGCAGTGTCCGTCACCATGGCGGCCGGATAGCCGTGGCGCCAGAACGAAGAATGATCGCTCAACGCGACCCCTGGCACCCACCACGGCAGCGCCGCTGCTTCGAGCGGAAAATTGGACGACGCCTGGAACGCGTCGACGAACCATCGCAATCGGCGCGCCGAGCGAAGATTGGAAACGAAGCCGATAAAGTTGCCGCATGCCGGATAGAAGTAACGCAGCAAAGGCGGATACCTTTGCGTACCCGGCTCGTCCCGGTAGTAACCGAGCATCTCGAGCGCAAGCATCAGGCGAATGCGATCCCCGCGCAGCCGCGCGGCTCTCGCGTACCTCAGACTGCCCATGTCGCCGCGGAAGAAAAACGGCGCTTCCTCGTTCACGAACGCAACGCAGCGCACGGTGTACCGAGGCGAGAGGGCCCGAAGCATGCCCGCGATCTCGAGGAGCGCGGCGACGCCGCTGGCGTTGTCGTCGGCGCCGGGGCTGTTGCGCACGGTGTCGTAATGCGCGCCCAGCACAATGATTTCGTCAGACTCAACGCAGCCTGCGAGCGCAACTTCGATATTGGCACAGGGGACCCCTCGCACCCGATAGTCCTGACGCGTCACTGCACAGCCACACCTCGTCCACTGCTGCACGATATAGTCGGCCGCCGCGTGCAGTGCATCCGGCCGGAACACGTTGCGTTCGCCGATGTCTTCGGCAAGAACCTTCACATGGCGCTCCAACGCCGCAGCCAGGTCAGGGACGTGCGCAGTCAGCATGCGATTCTCTCCACCCGTTCGCGAACGAATACCGCCATTGAAGCACGGAACGGCTACCAGCGAGCGTAACGCCAGCCGCGATTCATATTTCGAATGCGCGCCGCTTCGAGCGGCGACGACAATACTGCCCGCATTGCAATCGGCGAGTCGCATGAGCAGGTCCGGGCCGAACGCCACGGCGGCGCCACCGTGGCGTAAGCGCGGACTGGGCACGGCGCTATACTGTGGGCCCGTTCACCGTACCACAAGGCGGCGTGGCGATACGTCGTAACGGCGTTCCTGTATGGCGCTTGACGAATGTGACCACTTGCCGGCGCAAGGCCCGAAAATTGGCTGATCACGATCTGAAAAGGCTGAGAATCGACCGACCGTCGGTCGGCACCGTCCCGCGGCGGCGGCGCAACTGGATCCGTTACGCGGTCATCGCGCTCATCATCGCCGCGGTGCTCGGCGTGGCCGCCAGGCTGGCCGGTCCGCAGGCGGTCGAAACGGCAACCGTGACATCCGCTTACCCGTCGCAGAGCTACACGCTGCTCAACGCCACGGGTTACGTCGTGCCGCAGCGCAAGGCCGCGGTTGCATCGAAGGCGCAGGGCCGCCTCGAGTGGCTCGGGGTGCTGGAGGGCACTCACGTGAAAAAAGGCGAGGTGATCGCCCGGCTCGAAAGCGCGGATGTCGAGGCAGCGCGGGCTCAGGCGTTGGCGCAAGTGACAGTGGCGCAGGCGAATCTTGAACTGCAGGTTGCCGAGCTGAAGAACGCCGAAGCCAATCTGCGCCGCTCCGCGATACTCGCGCCCAAGGGGGCTATCCCGGCAACGCAATACGATGCCGATCTCGCCCGCTACGACAAAGCCAAGGCGTCGATCAACAACAGCAAGGCCGCCATCTTGTCGGCGCAGGCCAACGCCCGTGCCGCTCAAGTCGCTGTCGATCAGACCGCGATTCGTGCGCCATTCGATGGCGTGGTGATCGAAAAGCATGCGAACGTGGGCGACAACATCACCCCCTTTTCGCAGGCATCCGACAGCAAGGGGGCGGTCGTGACGATCGCCGACATGGAAACGCTTGAAGTCGAAGCGGATGTGGCGGAGTCCAACATAGCCGGAATCAATGTGGATCAGCCGTGCGAGATCCAGCTCGACGCGCTGCCCTATCTACGACTGGCGGGCCGGGTCTCGCGCATCGTGCCCACGGTGGACCGCTCGAAAGCGACCGTGCTGGTCAAAGTGCGTTTCGTGGACCGCGATGCGCGTGTGCTTCCCGACATGAGCGCAAAGATTGCGTTCCTCGCGAGACCGGTTCCGCCGCAGGAAAAGCAGCCCGTTGTCGCGGTGCAGCCCGCCGCGATCGTCGAGCGCGACGGCAAGAAAGTGGTCTACGTGGTCAAGGACGACACGGTGCGGGAGGTCGCGGTCACGACGGGCGCCAGGATCGGCGAGCTCGTCGCGGTCAATGGCGTGAACCCGGGCGACACGCTCGTACTGGCTCCGAACGAGAAGATCACGGACGGCGCCAAAGTAACTTTGGCGAAGAAATAGCGTGAGTACCGCACCGCTCGTCGAAATTAGCCACGTCGCGAAATCCTACCGACGCGGAGTCCAGACCGTGCCAGTCCTGGCCGACATCACGCTCGGGATCGGCAAGGGCGACTTCGTCGCACTGATGGGCCCGTCGGGATCGGGCAAGAGCACGCTGCTCAATCTGATTGCCGGCATCGACAGGCCGGATAGCGGCGAGCTGCGCGTCGGTGGGCTCGACATCACGCGACTTCCGGAAGCGGCGCTGGCCGAATGGCGCGCGGCCAACGTCGGCTTCATTTTTCAGTTCTACAACCTGATGCCCGTGCTCACCGCTTTCGAAAACATCGAGCTGCCGCTGATGTTGACTCATTTGACCCGCAGAGAGCGGCATGAGCGCGTTGGGCTGGTGCTCGACATGGTGAACCTGACCGACCGCATGCACCATTACCCTTTCGAGCTGTCCGGCGGCCAGCAGCAGCGCGTCGCCATCGCTCGCGCGCTGATCACCGATCCAACGCTGATCGTGGCAGACGAACCGACCGGCGACCTGGACCGTGCGTCAGCGGAGGAAGTTCTTTCGATGATGCAACGGCTCAACACGGAGTTCGGCAAAACCATCATCATGGTGACTCACGACGCTCACGCTGCCGGCGCGGCGAAGGCGCTCGTGCATCTGGAGAAGGGGGAGCTGAGCGATGGCAAGATCCGTTGAACGGGGTTGTGGTGCTGCGCCATGTACCTGCTGAAGCTGATCGCGAGAAACGCGCTGCGACACAAGCTGCGCACCATTCTGACCGTGGTGGGGCTGACCATCGCGGTGCTCGCCTACGGGTTGCTGCACACGGTGGTGGACGCCTGGTATGCGGGGGCCGCCGCGGCCTCGAATGCACGGCTCGTGACACGCAACACCATCTCGCTCGTCTTCCCCTTGCCTCTGAGCTATGAGAACCGTATTCGAGGCGTCGACGGGGTGACACTCGTGGCTCGTTCCAACTGGTTCGGGGGTATCTATCGAGAGCCCAGGAACTTCTTTGCGCAGTTCGCGGTATCGAACAACTATCTCGACCTGTACCCGGAGTTGGTCCTGCCGGCGCAGCAGCGCTCCGACTACCTGCGCGACCGCAAGGGGTGCCTCGTGGGA
The DNA here is from genome assembly GCF_058782725.1 of Paraburkholderia sp. FW306-02-B. NCBI lineage: Bacteria > Pseudomonadati > Pseudomonadota > Betaproteobacteria > Burkholderiales > Burkholderiaceae > Paraburkholderia > Paraburkholderia sp. FW306-02-B. Next base: position 1,386,912 of record NZ_JBYSXZ010000002.1, on the reverse strand, counting down.
CGGCAGCTCGCGAGCCAGTTCGGATTCAAGGTAGGTGACGTGATTCCGATCAAAGGCACGATCTACCCCGGCACCTGGGAATTCGTCGTTCGCGGCATTCTGGACGGACGGGACGAAACGACGATTACGCGTCAGTTGCTGTTCCACTGGGAATACCTGAATGAAACCGTGCGCAAGACGACACCCCGGCAGGCGGATCAAGTCGGTGTCTACGTCCTGGGCGTCTCGAACCCCGATGATGCTGCGGCGATCTCGCGCAGCGTGGATAGCGTCTTCAAGAATTCCCTTGCTGAAACCCTCACCGAAACCGAGCAGGCATTTCAGCTTGGCTTTGTGGCCATGTCGAATCAGATCATTGCGGCGATCCGCGTCGTGTCGTATGTGGTGATCGTGATCATCATGGCGGTGATGGCCAATGCAATGGCCATGAGTGCGCGCGAGCGTACGGTCGAGTACGCAACGCTAAAGGCGCTCGGCTTCGGGCCCACGTTTCTGGCGTTGCTGGTTTTCGGGGAGTCGATCGCGATCTGCGCGATCGGCGGCAGCCTCGGCATTCTCGCCACGCCGCCGGCGGCGAGCTTTTTCAAGCAAGCCACCGGCGGCGTGTTCCCGGTTTTCAACGTATCCGTCGAAACGATCGAGCTGCAGGCAGCATGCGCGCTCGCCGTCGGATTCGCCGCCGCCATCGTACCGGCGCTGCACGCGGCGCGGGTTCGTATTGTCGAAGGCCTGCGGGCAATCGGTTAGAGGCGCCTGTGGCGATTCCGCTCGCTTACATCGCACGCAACCTGTGGACACGCCGGCTGACCACGATGCTCACGGCCGGCGGGCTGGCGCTGGTCGTGTTCGTGTTCGCCACGGTGCTGATGCTCGACGCGGGCCTCAAGAAGACACTCGTGTCCACCGGTGAACACGACAACGTGGTGGTGATCCGCAAGGGTGCGGAAACCGAGGTGCAGAGCGCGATCGACCGCAACCAGGCAAGCATCATGGAAATGCATCCGTCGGTGGCCATGGGCGCCGACGGGCGGCCACTGGCGTCGAAAGAAGCCGTGGTGCTCATCTCGCTCGTGAAGAGCGGCTCGAACAAACCGTCGAACGTGGTCATTCGCGGGGTCTCGCCGACGGGCCTGGGCTTGCGTCCACAGGTGAAGTTGGTGGCGGGACGCATGTTCAAAGCCGGGTCGTCCGAGATCATGGTCGGCAGCAGCGTTGCGAAGGGCTTCAGCGGGACGCAGATCGGCGAGCATTTGCGTTTTGCCCAGCGCGACTGGACCGTCGTCGGAACCTTTGACGCGGGCGGCAGCGGCTTCGACTCGGAAATCTGGGGCGATGTGGATCAGCTGATGCAGTCGTTTCGCCGCACCAGTTACTCGTCGATGGTGGTGCGCCTCGCGCAGACCCATCTCTTCGACCGTTTCAAGGCGGACATCGATGTCGACCCACGGCTTGCCGACGAGGCTAAACGCGAACAGGCGTTCTATAGCGATCAATCGAAGGCGCTATCGACGTTCATCAACATTCTGGGCTTTACGCTATCGATGATTTTTTCAATCGCTGCGATGATCGGCGCGATGATCACGATGTATGCGTCGGTGGCCAACCGGGTTACGGAAATCGGTACCTTGCGCGCACTGGGTTTCAAACGCGTCAACGTGCTTGCCGCGTTTCTCGTCGAGGCCATGCTGCTCGGCCTCGTGGGGGGTGCGGCCGGGCTTGGCTGCGCGGCGTTGATGCAGTTCGCCTCATTTTCCACCACCAACTTCCAGACCTTTGCCGACCTTTCGTTCCGCTTCATTCTCACCCCGGCAATCGTGGTGAAAACGCTTGCGTTCTCGGTAGCAATGGGTCTCATCGGCGGGTTTCTTCCTGCGATGCGTGCAGCGCGCATGAACATCGTCGATGCGCTGCGTGCACGCTGAAGGCAGGCGGCCCCTGCAGCCGGCTCATGCCGCCGTCACCATGACCTGGTGCCGCGTGACGAATGGTTCCTCCGCACGCCGCAAGCCCGGTCCAACCAGGCACCTCCACGAGAGGTTCGTCACGCTGCGGTGCACACCTGAACGTGCGCCTCACAGCCATGGCGTTGACGCTTGCGCTAACCTGGAAACGTCGAGCGTTCAATATGGGAGGCCGATAGTGTGGTGATAGCGCCGGGCTGCCGTCAGGATGCACAAAGCTCAAGGAGCGCCTTGCCGTCCGCCACCGGTGCGGCGCACGTGCGGTTTCGGCACACGTAGGCCGTAGGGCGGCCCTTGACCGGGCGGCGCCCCCGGCCGATCGGCACGTCTTCGGCAAAGGCCAGCACGCGTGCGGGGAGGTATGCGCGGTGAACACTTGTGACCAGCGCGGCGGCGCCCGATTTGTCGCCCGCAAAGATGATCTGGAGCGGGCTGCGTTGTGCGAAGTCCCACGCGGCAAGGAGGTGCGCGAAGCCGGCTGGTGCCTTGGCGGCTGCGGCCTCGTATCTCCGGAATTCGTGCTCGGCGCGGTCACGGTAGAGATCATTGCCGGTGAGCTCATACAGGCGCAAAAACGCAAACACGCTCGTTGAGATGCCCGACGGCCACGCGTTGTCGTACGGCGCGCGCGGCCTGTGCACCAATGGCTCGCCGTCACACGGCGTGAAATACAGCCCGTCCTCCCAGAACTTGTCGAGGGTGAGTGCCGCGAGTTCGATGGCACGCTCGAGGTAGCGCTTATCGAAGCATGACTCGTACAGGTCGAGCAGCGCATTGGACAGGAAGGCGTAGTCCTCGAGAAACCCCGGCACCTTGGCTCTCCCGTCGTTCCAGGCACGGTACACGCCGCCGTCGGGCAGGGTCAGCTCGCTCTGGATGAAATCGGCGGCACGCTGTGCTGCGCTGAGATACTCGATGCAGCCCGTCGCCTGAAAAGCGGCACAGAGCCCTTCGATCATCAGACCATTCCAGCCGGTGAGAATGTTGTCGTCCCGCGCCGGGCGCACGCGTCGGCCGCGCGCCGCAAGCAACCGCTCGCGCCAGCCCGCCAGACGCGCTGCTTGCAGCGCATCCAGCTTGACCGCACGGTGGAGCACCGTAGCACCGTGTTCGAAGTTGCCGTGTTCTGTCACACCGTAGGCCTGGCACGCCATTGCACCGTCGGAATCACCAAGGACTGCCTCGATCCCGGCGGCGGTCCAGACATAGAATTTGCCCTCCTGTCCTTCGCTGTCGGCATCTTCGCCGGCATAAAAGCCGCCACCGGGGTGCGTCATCTCGCGCAGGACATAGGCGATGGCTTCCTCCACGACGCGGCGCCAGGCCTGCTTGCCGGTCAGCCGGTAGGCGTCCGCGTACAGCTTCACGAGCTGGCCGTTGTCATAGAGCATTTTCTCGAAGTGCGGCACGGCCCAACGCGCGTCGACACTGTAGCGGGCAAATCCACCGCCGAGCTGGTCGTAGATGCCGCCGGCCGCCATGTGGTCGAGCGTGCGTTCCACCGCGTCAAGCAGCGTGGGCTCGCCACTTCGATGATAGACGCGCAGCAGGAGGTCATAGCAGCTCGGGTTGGGAAACTTGGGGGCGCCGCCCAGCCCGCCATGGACCGGGTCAGTGTTCCGTGCCAAGGCGCGGGCTGCCTCTGCCGGCAGATCTCCGATGCCGGCGGCTGCGCCGTCCAGATTCGCTTGATCGAGCTGTCGGAACCCCTCCTGAAACTGCGCAATGGTGTCGCGCAGCGCCTCTCGCCGATGCCGCCAGGCTTCGCTCAGACTCATCAGCACGCGCACGAGCCCGGCGCGGCCATAGCGATCGTCCGGCGGAAAGTAGGTGCCGCCGAAAAACGGCTCTCCCTGCGGCGTGAGGAACACGGTCAGCGGCCAGCCGCCTCCTAGTCCCATCATCTGGCTGACTTGCTGGTAGATGTCATCGATGTCGGGACGCTCCTGCCGATCGACCTTGATGCTAATGTAGCGCTCGTTCATCAGGCTGGCGATACGCGGATTCTCGAAGGATTCGTGCGCCATGACGTGACACCAGTGGCACGCGGCGTAGCCCACGGAGAGCAGGATCGGCTTGTCTTCCTCGCGGGCGCGGCGAAATGCCTCTTCGCTCCATGGATACCAGTCCACCGGGTTCTCGGCGTGTTGCTGGAGGTAAGAGGAGGTTTCGGCGGCGAGGCGGTTTGTCATGGCGGTCTCCAGCCGGGCTTACGCGCCGGTCGTCTTGATAAATGTCGCGCAGAGCCGTGCGCTGTGCAAGTGCGCGGCTGGCGGGTTGCTGGCCGACGCTTCCCTGCACGCACGGGACCAAGGCGCACGCGCATGGCGGCATGCATGAGCGCGCCATGTAGGCGCGCCCCTGGCCTCGATCACCGTCCGCTTCGTGCTATAGGGATTGCCTGGGCGGTGACGGGAAGCGGCACCCGCTATGGGGTCGGGTCGCGATGAACATCGGGGACGCCGCCATTCCACGGGATTGCTTGCCGAGCGGCATTGCGCAGGCGAATCGCGGCATGGCAGCCGTACCCGGCGGGAGACTGCTGTCGAGCGTGGCTTGCGGCAGGGGGTGCGCACCGGGAGGAAGTTCCGCCGGCTTTCGGCCGGCGCGCTATAGGGTCGCGATGAACTCCTTCCATGCGGTCCCTTGCAGGGTCTCGGTGGTGGCGTGTCCACAGGCGCGGATGATCAATGCCGCTCTCTCGAGCTGTTTCAGATCGTCAGACTCGACGATGTCCACCACATCGAAGCGCCCGAGTGTCAGATAGCTGTCTTTCCAGGTGACCGCAGGGCATTCGGCCTTGATTTTCTCGGCGACTGTGGCGGCGAGCTGTTTCAGGTCTTTGGGATCTTTGAACGCGTCGGGCGACAGACGGCTAAGGATGACGTACGTGGCCATGGAATACCTCCGTACAAAAAATTGACCCACAACTGGGCACGGCAGACACACGAGGGAAAATAGCCTCCCATCAAGGGGGAGCGCCCCCCGTGCTTCTTGATTATAGTGGTGCCCCACGTCCCTGGCGCCCGAACTCGCGGGTCGTATCGTTTCAGAGCAAGGGATGTCCCGAGATACGACCGTGCCGGCTTTGGTGCAAATAGGTGAACTGGCCGAGACGTTTCCTATAGGTATGGATACCTTATTGATCGAACAGGACAGCATTCCAGACGGCGGGCGCAGCGGTATCTTTGAGCCCGGGAATGGAGAGATTGAACTGCCCCTTGCGAATGCGATGCATCAACTCGATGCCTGAAATCGCGGTCGCGGCGCTCCTGAATCGTTTGAAGCCGAGCATCACGTTCGTTCTGGACTTGATGTTTCGATGGTCCTGCTCGATCGGATTGTTCAGATACTTCGAGGACCGGACCTTCGTGCACTCAGGCAGCAGACCATCGGCCTTCATCTCACGCATCGCCCGGTGCGCGGCGGCATACCCATCGAGCGTGATCGTCTCGCGCGGCTGGCCCTGATGTTTGATCGCCTTTCTGAAAAAGGCTTTGGCCGCGCTCACGTCGCGCTTTGCCCTGAGCATGAAGTCCACCGCCTGGCCGGCCCGATCCACCGCCCGGTACAGATAAACCCATTTGCCACGAATCTTCAGGTAGGTTTCGTCAACATGCCATGACCGCCCTGTGGGCACGCCCAAGCGATTCCAGCGCTTGACAAACTCCGGCGTAAAACGCTTCACGCAACGCATGATCGTGGTATGCACCAGCGACAAACCCCGTTCGGCCATCATCTCGACCAAATCGCGCAGGCTGAGCTTGTAGCGAAGGTATCAGCGCACGCATAGAATGATGATCCCCCGATCAAAATGCCACCCATCGAACAACCCCTCCAGATCTTTCCGCTTGCTCATCGCCTGCCACCAGTTTGTTAGGCTGACTACTTTAGCTGAATCGCCGAGCCTATTTGCATCAGAACCGCGAGTTCAAGGGCAGCCGACAAACCCGTGAATCCACCACCGATGACAACGACATCGGCGCGCCCTTCCACGGGACCTTGGGCACCGTCTTTGAATGCGGGAGCGGTGTCCAGCCAGTACGAATCAAGCTTCATTGAAATTTCGATTGAATGTGGCGCCGCGAGCCGGCCTCACGAGCGCCACGATAGCCGGAGCGGCCCGTCCTGGTGACGCCGGTCGTCAGGCGGCCCACCACACATGTTCGGCAAACGAAAAGCCCATCATCGCGCCGGTCGGGATCGAACCAAGCCCTTTCAAGCGCTTGTCGTTCGCGTCGAGCAGACTGATGAACGCCGGAATGCCGATCCCACCTTCATCGGCCACCAGCACCTGCATCTCGCCGTACATCTGCTTGCGCCTGGCATCGTCCGTCTCAGCCCGCGCGCTCAGCAACAACTGATCGAACTTGGGATCCTTCCAGGCCGACTCGTTCCACGGTGCGTCGGACTTGAAGAACTGGGTAAACAGCACGTCCGCACTAGGCCGCGGATTGATGCTGCCGAAACCGAGCGGATGCTTCATCCAGTGATTCGACCAGTAACCATCGGCAGGTACGCGATTCACGGTCAGGTTCACGCCGATCTTTGCAGCCGTTTGCTGCATCAACTGCGCCATTTCGATCGATCCGTTCGCATCAGTGGTCGCGTAGATTGGCGGCAAGGCCGGTCCGACGGCGCCCGCTTTTTGCATGTAGAACTTGGCCTTGTCGAGATCGACCTTGCGTTGCGGCAAGGAAGCGTTGAAGTACCGGTGACCGGGCGGGATCGGCTGGTCGTTGCCGATCACCGCGTAGCCCATGAACACGGCCGAGCGGATCTGCTCGCGGTCGAACAGGTACTTCATGCCTTTCACGAAATCCGGATTGCCCGTGAGCGTATTGTCACGACGCATGATCAGGTCCGTGTAAAGGCCGGATTTGGTCTCCTGGACCGCGTATCCCGGCGTCGAGGCGATGCGCCGCGTCGAACGCGGGTCGACCGAGTTGATCAGGTGCACGTCGCCCGCGAGCAGCGCATTGACGCGGGCCGCGTTGTCGCTGATGCTGATCAGCTCGATCTGGTCCAGGTACGGTTGCCCCGACTTCCAATAGTTGTCGTTACGCACGCCGATCGTGCCGGCGCCCGGCCTGAAACTCTTGAGCTTGTATGGGCCGGTTCCGATCGCCGAGCTGAAGTTCGTCGTGCCGTCCTTGACGATCACCAGTTGCGGCGTCGCAAGAATCACCGGCAGGTCCGCGTTCGGCACATCGAGCGTCATGGTCACTTCGTTCGGCCCGCTCGCCGTAATACTGGCGAACTGATCGGCCAGCGTCTTCACTCGCGAAGCCGTTTGCGGGTTCTTGTGACGCATCAGCGAATAGACGACATCGGCGGGCGCGAGCGGCTTGCCGTCGTGAAACGTGACGCCCTGACGCAGCTTGATGATCCAGGTCTTTGCATCCGTGCTCGATACGGACTCGGCGATGTTCATGCGCGGCGTCAGGCTCTCGTCGAGCTGGGTCAGGCCGCTATAGAACATGAAGAAACGTATGTAGTCACTGCCGGTCGAGCCCGCCGCCGGATCAAGCGTGTCGGATACGGAACCCGCGTCGTAGGCCACGCGGATGCTGCCGCCCTTCTTCGGCACGTCGGCGGCCAGCGCGGTAGACGCGGCCGTGAGCAGGCCGCCGCCGGCGACGGCCATCATGCCAGTGCCGCCCAACACTCGCATCATGTCGCGGCGGCTGATGCCGCCGTTTTTCGTTTCATCTTTCACGTGAATGGCTCCGCAGTGGTAAAGGATCGGAAAGAACGTTCGGGACGCGGCGAGGCGACATTTTTCGCGTCTCTTTAGCAGCATCGTATGCTTGCAGAATCCGCGAAAAACGCCGACAAAAACTGCCAGACGGCATAAATCACCTGTTCTTGCATCGCCAACGCTGCAATTTGCATGGTCGTCAATGAGGCGCTGAAGACGTCCGCGTTTGCTATCCGCATCAGGCACTGACCGGCACCTGTACGTCGAGCAACTGCGGATAGCGCCTCAGGACTTCGTCATACAGTTCATCGACGATTCCCGCGCCCGCCGTCAGCGTCCCGGCAGCTTCCCTTGCGTCGAGCGCGTCGAAGATCTTGTGCTTCAGGAAATGACGCCATACCACCGGCGCGCGCGAGAGAATGCCTGTCAACGCGTCGTAGCGCTCGCGGGTCCATTTCGCTTCATAGGCGTTGCGCTCCGCGCCATAGTCGAAATGAGACGCTGCGGACCGTTCCGCTACGCTTCTCGCCTTGTCGCGCAACTGCGCTGTCAGTGCGGCGTCAATCGCTTCGCCAGTCAACGCGACGCCATACAGTTCGCGAGCCTGATCAACGGACAGATAGCCTCGCCGCACGTCCTCGAGCACTTTCTGCGCATCGCGCTCGTGAGGATGAGCGTAGCCGCCGCCGCCGCATCCTTCGAGGCGGATGACATCGCCGGGACCGCACATCACCAGGTCCGTCACGCCGAGATCTTCCTCGCTATCGAGTCCGGGATTGCGGGTAAATCGTGACACGGAGCCCGCCTTGCCGCCGAGCACCCCCCACGAGGCGAAGCGCGAACGGTCGCGATTGCGCGCCGTCACCAGCGTGCCGGGCGAGAACACTCTGAATTCCATCACGGTTCCCAGCCCGCCACGGTATTTGCCGGCGCCCGCGCTGCCGGGGACGACACCATACCTGGTGATGCGGATCGGCACTTCGGCTTCATTGATCTCGACCGGCGTGTTGCGCAGGAACGCGACGTTCGCACCGGACGCATCCGACCCGTCTGCCGAAACCATGCCGCCCGCGCCGCCGCCCACCGGCCCGATCGATGCGATCACCGTGCGGCCGTGGCGGTCCACGGTCTTCACGTTGATGATCGACATGCCACCGGCCGGACAGGCCGGCAAGCGGTCGGGACATACCATGGAGAACGCGCCGAACGTGACGTACTGCGCGACCTTCGCGGTCAGGCTGCGCATTCCGACCGCAGCCGGCGGAACGCAATTCATGATCGTGCCTTCGGGCATGATGCAGCGCGCCACCTTCAACATCCCGGCGTTGAGCAGCAGATCGGGATTGAGCGAATACAGCACGTAGTTAAGCCCGACGAGTGCAAGGACATGGCGTTCCTTACCGCCTGTGGGCATATTCAGCGATGAATTCAATTGCGGGTCGCTGCCGGTGAAGTCGAATACGAGCGAACCGTCGTTCACCGTCAAGGTCAGCGCCACGCGCAACGGTTTGCCGTTGACCGAATCCTCGTCGGCGTATTCGGCGAAGAAGTACTCGCCGTCCGGCATGCTTCGCACGATGGTGCGCGCCTGCTCCTCCGAATAGTCGAGCAGTGCGTCCGTACCGGCGCGAAACTGATCGAGCCCGAAACGCTCGATGATCTCCAGTACACGGCGTTCGCCGGTCATCAGCATCGCGATCTGCGCCTTCAGGTCGCCGCGATTCTGCTCCGGTGCGCGAACGTTGATGGCCATGTGTTCGAGCAGCGTCTCGTCGAGCACGCCCGCGCGAACGATCTTGGTCGGCGCAAAGCGGATCCCTTCCTGATAGATCTCGGTCAGGGTGCGCGACAGCGACGCCGGCACCGCGCCGCCCATGTCGGTATTGTGAATATGCCCCCCGACATAGCAGACAATCTCGCCATTGAAAAACACCGGCTTCCACATCATCACGTCGGGCGTGTGCGTCGCGACATAGCCGCTGTACGCGTCGTTGGTCATGCAGATGTCGCCCGGTTCGTAGTGATCGATCATGCCGATCACCGCGCCGAAGTCGAGTCCCGGATACCACGTTGCGCCCAGTGTTTTCGGTGAGGCGAACGTAAGGCCGCGAGTGTTCATCAACGTGCAGGAGAAATCTTCCGTTTCCTTCACGAACGCGGAATGTGCGGTGCGCACGAGCGTATAGGCCATGCTTTCAGCGGCCGCGACACAGTAGTTCGCGAAGATCTGGAGGACGGATTTATCGAATGTCATGGTACGTTTCCAAGGTCAGTCGGCCATTCAAACGGCTTCAAGAAAAAGATTGCCGTATTCGTCCACGCAGCCGTTGAAACCCGGCAGCACGCAGGTCGTGGTGTCGTCCTGCGCAACAATCGCGGGACCCGGAAACCGATGTCCCGCCAGCAGTGCGGAGCGCCGGTAAAGCGGTACGCGGCGCCACGCGCCGTCGAGGTAGACATCGATCTCAGAGTCCACTTGCGGCGCACCCTCGCCCACCGCGATGTTCGGCAGTTCGGGCTTGGGCGTGGGCGCGGTAATGACGAGCCTGAGCGCGACCACCTGAATCGCGGATTTGTCGTCGCTGTGGCCGAAAAGGCGTTCGTGCTCGCGATGGAAGGCCTGTGCAATCGCTTCGATATCGCCGTTGGTAATCGCTTCTGCCCCAAGCCGCGTATCGATTTCGAACGACTGCCCGCGATAACGCATATCGGCCGAGACCACGATTTCGGCCGTTGCGTCCGTACCGGTTTCGCGAATCACCCAGGCGCGCGCATCGGCTTCGAGCAGCGCGAGGTCGTGCTCGAGCAATGCGAGGGAGGTGCGCTCGAGTGGGTAGTAGGTCGTCCGTACGAAGTCGTTCTTCGTGTCGGCGATCAGACCGCCGAGCGCGCTCAGCACACCCGGCGTGGTGGGAACCAGCAGATTGCGTACGTTCAATGCGCGTGCGAGGAAGCAGCCGAGCATCGGTCCCGCGCCGCCAAACGGCATCAGCCAGAAGGTCCGTGGATCGATACCGAAACGCGAGCTCAAGCGGCTCACTCCTGCGTACATGCCGGAAACCGACACCTCGATGATCGCCGCCGCGGTCTGATAGACGCCGAGTCCCAGGCGCCGTGCAAGCGGTTCGATCGCACGTAGCGACGCGTCGACGTCCACCTTCACCGCGTTGTAGCCGAGTGCCGCGCTGCCGAGCACGCCGATCGCAGCAAATGCGTCTGTAATAGTCGGGCGGGTTCCGCCGCGACCATAGCAAACCGGGCCCGGGCTCGACCCCGCGCTTTCCGGTCCGACCTTGAGCACGCCGAACTCGTCCACCCAGGCGATCGAACCGCCACCGTCGCCGACCGACGACACGGATACCGACGGAATATGAATCTGGAAGTCGCCGATATATTCGCCGGTCGCGTACTGCGGCTTGCCATCCACGATAAGTGCGATATCCGCTGTCGTTCCGCCGATGTCGAGACTCATGCAGTCCTTCACCTCGCAGAGCTTCGCGAGATACGCCGCGCCGATCACGCCTGAGGCCGTGCCGGACAGGATCATCTGCACGCAGTTCAGTTTGCCGTGCTCGGCGCTCATCACGCCGCCGTTCGACTTGGTGACCTTAAGGTCGGCGCCGATACCGCTCTCGGCCAACGCCGCCTGCAATTTGGTCAGGTAGTTCGACACGCGCGGTTGAACGTAACCGCCGATGGTCGCCGTCACGGTACGTTCGTATTCACGGATGATCGGCCAGACCTCGTGCGAACACGAGACGAACAGGCCCGGCATCGCGCGCTGGATGATCGCCTTCACCTGCTGCTCGTGCACCGGGTTGCGATACGAATGCAGCAGCGATACGACCACGCCCTCGCAGCCTGCCGCCTGCATGCCGCGTACCGCATCGAGCACACTTGTCGCGTCGACGGGCGTTTCCTCGTCGCCTTCTGCCGTCAGTCGACCAACCACACCGAACACCCGGTCGCGCGGGATCAGCGGCGCAGGCCGGTTGGACATCAGGTGGTACATGTCGGGGATCTTCAGCCGCGCGATGTCGAGTACGTCCTCGAAGTTGCGCGTGGTGACGAGACCGAGCTTCAGCCCCTTGCGTTGCACCACCGCGTTCACGCCAACCGTCGTGCCGTGTGTGAAGTAGACCACCTCGCGCGGCTCGATGCCGTAGCGCTCCCGCAGCCCGTCCACTCCCGCGAGCACCTCTCTGCCCGGACTGTCCGGACGCGAAAACACCTTCAGGGTCCGTATGGTTCGTGTCGCTTCGTCCAGCACCGCAAAGTCGGTGAACGAGCCACCGATATCCACTCCGATTCTCAAACCCATTGCCTTGTCCTTGCCTGTCGAAAATGATGATGCGTCTGAACGCGTGGACTGCATTGACAGTCGCGCGTCACAAGGCCTGTCAGTGGCCGATCTGTTTGTTCCACTGCTCGATCCATTGCTGCGAATGCTCGGAGACCTGCTCGAACTCCACCCAGATCGACTTGTCCTTTGTGGCGATGCGTGGCGCCACGCGCGCGTCGTACTTCACATTACGGTTCGATGCCGCGTATTGCATCGCGTTGACAAAACAGCTCTGACCGTCGGCGGACGCAAGTTCATTCAGGAACTGCCGGCCGAGCGGCGAGCCGTTCTTCACCTTCTGCGCCATGTTCGGGAATGCCACCGAGCCCGGCGACGGACTGATGAAACCGATGTCGGCATTGTTCGCGTCATGCTCGGCCCAGGCCCGGCCGTCGTAGTACATCGCGATATCGACATCGCCTGAGCGCATCGACATGAGCGGCGTGTTCGGGTCGCTGTAGAACGTCGCGTTGCCACTCGCCGACATGCGCTTGATCTGGTCGAGCGCCGGCTGGATGTTCGTGCTCGATCCGCCATAGATCTTCGTGAAAAGCGCGATCAGACCCGGCGGCGTTGCAACATACGCAATGCCGGGGAGCGCCGCCTGCCACTTGCCGGCCACGGTTCCGTCGACGAATTCCTTCCACGTCTTCGGCGGATTCTTCACGGTCTTCGTGTTGTACATCAGGCCGAAATCGCCGAAGGTGATGGGAAAGCCGTAGCCCTTGCGGTAGGCCACGAGGCGCGGATCGAGTTGGGCGACGTTCGGCACGTCGGCGGCCGTCACCGGGTCGAGCAGATTCAGCGACATCGCCTTGTACGCAGCCTCTGGCGTACTGACGATCACATCGATAGGCGGCCCGGAGGGATTCGCCGCCACCTGGTTGACCCATTGCAGCGGATTGCCAAGCACGACGTCGACGGACTTACCGGTCGCCTTCTCGAACGGCTGCACGAAGCAGGTGCGGTACGCCTTTTCCCACGACCCGCCGAATGCGGTGACGGTCAGGTCGGCGGCGCACGCGGATAGTGGCAAGGCTGCGGCGATAGCGAATGCGGCGCTTAAGGTGAAAGTCCGGCTCGATCTCATTGGTGCCTCGTGGCAAGCGGTGAAAGCGGTGAAGGTAGATTCATGCGGTGGCTTCATGCATTGAGCGCACGCAGTCCGTAGGTGCGTTCGACTACCAGTAACAGGCCAATTGCAATCAGCATCTGCACGGTGCTGATCGCGGCAATCGCCGGATCGAGCTGGTTTTGCAGGTACGACAGCATCACGACAGGCAGCGTCGTCACGTTGGCCGTCCCGAAGAAGTAAGAAACCGGCAGGTTGTCGAGCGAGATCAGCACGGCGAACAGCGCACCTGCGAATACGCCTGGACTGATGAGCGGCAGCGTCACGAAATAAAAGCGCTGCAAACGGCTCGCACCAAGTACCGCGGCGGCTTCCTCAAAGTTGATGCCGACGTTGCGATAGACCGCGAGCACGGTGCGCATCACGTACGGCACAGAGATCACCGCGTGTGCGATCAGGAGCGCGACAAACGACACGCCGATGCCGAGGCTCGACAGAAAATAAAGCAGCGAGAAGCCGATGACCAACGCGGGAATCGCGACAGGCGCGAGCAGGAAGGTCGTCAGCGCCGCGGCGACGGCGCTGCGACTGCGGCCGAGCGCAATGGCGGCAGGTACGGCCAGCAGGATCGCGACGAACGCCGAACTGAGCGCGAGATAGACGCTCGTCAACAGCGAATCGATGAACGGGCGATATTCGATCAGTCGCCGATACCAGCGCAACGACACCCCGTGATAAGGCACCGTAATCGCGTTGCCGGCCGTGAACGACGCAACCACGACCACGACGATCGGCGCAATCAGGAACGTGAAAAACAGGAGGTTATAGAGCGCCAGCGGCACGCGCGTGACGCCCGCTCTGCGCAGCGCGGCGATCATGGCCGCGCTCCCCAGCCGCTCACGAACCGCTGCTGCACGAAGAGGCAAACCAGCACGATGAAAAGCAGCAGGTTGCCCATCGCCGCCGCAAAGCCGATGTCCTGTGTCAGGCTGAACTGCTGGAAGATCAACACGGGCAGCGTCACCACCTGGCCGCCGCCGAGCAGCAGCATCGTGACGAAACTGCCGTTGGTCAACATGAACACCAGAATGCACCCGGTCACCACGCCTTCGATGCTCAAAGGCAGCGTCACGTTGAGAAAGGTGCGTACCGCACCGGCGCCGAGGATGCGCGCGGATTCTTCGAGCCGCCGGTCGACACCCTGCAGCACGGGCGTAATCGACAGCACCATGAACGGCGTCATCACGTGGACCAGTCCCATGTAAACCGAGCACGCGCTGTTCAGCACGTTCAGCGGCCGCTCGATCAGATGCAGCGCCTGAAGCGCCTCGTTGACCATGCCGTGGCGCGCAAACAGGATGCGCCAGCCGAAGGTGCGCATGATGATCGACGTAAGCAGCGGCGCGACGAGCAGGAACAACAGCACCGGACCGAAGCGGCCTGCGCGCCGTACGAGAAAATACGCCACCGGATAGCCAACGACCGCGCAAATCGCGGTGGTCACGAAGCTGACCTTGAGCGTGTCGCCAATGACGCCGAGGTAATAAACATCGTTCAGCAGCTTCGTGTAGAAGCGCAAGCTGAAGGCGCCGCTCTCACGCGCGGGCGCCACGCTGCGAAGTACGTTTTCAATCAGCGGCGCAAGGAAGAACACACATAGGAAGATGAGTGCGGGCACATAGAGCAGGCTCGCGCGCATGCGCCGTTGCGTGACCTTCGTCTCGATCCGTTGCGCCGCGATGGCGTCGAAAGTTTGCATTTACGCCGCCTTCGCCAAAGCAGGCTCGACGTCGGCATCCAGCAACACGGCGTTCTCGGCGTCGAATGAAACAATCACTTGAGCGCCCGCGGGACGCGCACCGCCGCCCGAGGACGAGGTCGCCATTTCGTACGCGTAGACCGGCCGCCCGAGCGCCGCTACGTCGACCCGGTAGGCGTGGTGCGCGCCGCGAAACACATGCTGCGCGATACGGCCGTCGAAGCGGACATGATGGGATTGCGGCGCGTCGAGCACGACTTTCTCGGGGCGGATCGCAAATTCACCGCGCGCGCCTGAGAGCTTGACATCGCGCACCGGGACCACGACCTCCGCTGTGCTTTTGTGCGGCCGGAGCTTAACGGCCTGCGCCCGGTGCTCGATCACATCGCATTCGATCACGTTCGCCGTGCCCAGAAACTCCGCTACGAAGCGCGTGCGCGGCTGCTCATAGACATCGCGCGGACTGCCCTGCTGCAGGATCCGCCCGCGATCCATCACGACTACACGATCGCTCATGGTCAGCGCTTCTTCCTGGTCGTGCGTCACCATCACGCTCGTAATGCCCAGTTCGCTCTGTATCTGGCGCAGTTCGAATTGCATACCTTCGCGCAGGTTCTTGTCGAGCGCGCCGAGCGGTTCGTCGAGGAGCAGTACGGACGGGTTGGTGATCAACGCCCGCGCCAGAGCGATACGCTGCTGCTGGCCGCCCGACAGTTGCGCGATATTGCGTGCCTCGATGCCAGGCAGGCGGATCGTCTCCAGCATCTTCTTCACGCGCGCTACGATCTCACCCTTCGGTGCGCCTGCCATGCGCAACCCGAAGCCGATATTCGCGCCTACGCTCAGATGCGGAAACAGGCTGTAGTTCTGGAACACCATGCCCAAGCCACGTTTGTTCGGCGGCAAACCAGTGACGTCGCGACCGCCAATGCAAACCGTCCCCGTATCGGGCTGATCGAATCCGGCGATCAACCTCAGCGTGGTCGTCTTGCCGCAACCCGATGGCCCGAGCAACGCAAGGAGTTCACCCGGGTACACGTCGAGCGTCATCGTTTCGAGCGCGGTGACGGCGCCGAAATGCTTGCTCACCCCGTCGAGAAGCAGACGCTCGGAGCGTCCGCTACGTTCGGCGTTACCTTGCGAAGTTGATCTGGGCGCTTTTGCCATCATGGAAAGTCCGGTTAGTGCGTGCCGCTCAGGCGCGCTGCCTGCGTTTGTCGATGACGTCGCGAATCTGGTAATAGCTCCCGAGAGCCGGCATGAACCACGGCTTGCCGCGATAAAGGGCGTGCGTAACCATCGGCGTGCCGTAGGCGCTGCTCTCGGGCGCTTGCCCTTCCATGATCACGCGCGCGACCTTGTAGCCGAGGTAAGTCATCATCACGACGCCGCTGCCGTTGCAGCCGAGCGCGTAGTAAATGCCATCGGCGGTGCGGCCCAGATGCGGCAGGAAATCGAGCGTGAGCGCGACCGTGCCGCCCCAGCTGTACGCCACTTTGACGTCGGCCATCTGCGGGAATCGCTCGACCATCTGCGCGTGCAGGACTGCGGCCGACTGGCGCCGGCCGAGGTTGTAAAAGCGCGCGCGGCCGCCGAACAGGAGGCGCTTGCCGTCGGGCGAATAGCGGTAGTAGTTGACGACGCGGCGCGTCTCCGAGACACCGCGGCGCTTCGGTATCAGCGACGCCTGCAGGTCGGCGGGAAGTTCTTCGGTGGCGATCTGGTGCGACACGACAGGCACCACGCGACGTTGCAGATCGGGCATCGATTCGTCCGTGTAACCGTTGGTGCAGACCACCACGTGCCGGCTGGCGAGCGTCCCCCGCGACGTCTCGATCCGATATTCAGCCCCGGAGCGCGCGATGCTTCTGACCGCGGACTCGCTGCATACCGTCGCGCCCGCGCCGCGTGCGGCGGCAAGCAGGCCGGCAAACATCATCGACGGATGGACCTGGCCCGCGCGCTCGAGCAATACGCCGCCCGCATAGATATCGCTCGCCAGTTCGCTGCGCAGTTCCTCGCGCGAGAGGATCCTTGCGCCCGCCGACGCGTAAGTGTTCAGGTTGACGATGCGCTTCTTCCACGCG
This sequence comes from Paraburkholderia sp. FW306-02-B, assembly GCF_058782725.1. Classification (NCBI taxonomy): domain Bacteria; kingdom Pseudomonadati; phylum Pseudomonadota; class Betaproteobacteria; order Burkholderiales; family Burkholderiaceae; genus Paraburkholderia; species Paraburkholderia sp. FW306-02-B. Next base: position 1,369,990 of record NZ_JBYSXZ010000002.1, on the reverse strand, counting down.
CTCATGTGCGCGTCGGTCCACATCGCGTTAATGCGTCCGGCCTTCAGATAGGAGCATTCAATGGCGTTGTCCCGGAGGATGCTTTCGAATACGCCATACGACGCGGCTGCTTCGCGCAGCAGCGCCTGTTGACGCTGCTGCGATATGGTGCTGTCCAGCTTCTTGCCCGATGGCGCCTTGCCCACGTTCACCCCGCCCGATACCTGGCCGCCGCTGACCGTACTCGCGCCGATGCCCGGCACGTCAGCTTCGAGCACGGCCACGCGCAGGCCATGCTTCGCGAATTCGAGCGCGCACGACAATCCCGCATAGCCGGCGCCGACGATCGCCACGTCCACGTCGCGGGGAACCTCGGACATGAGTTCGTCGTGCGGGCGCCAGTCTTTCCACCAGAACGGGGTGTCGGTGAAATCGGAGGAAAACACTTGGTTGCGCGTCGGCACGGTGGGGCCTCTGGTTGCGTTGGACTACGGATCAGCAATGCACGGTTTTCAACTCGTGCCGCATGGTGGAACGTCGTTCCAAATGATTGTTGAAACGCAAATTATCACGCGTATTTAGCGCGTGCAAGCATTCAGAAAATCGGAAAAAACAGGTCGTCGCACATGCGCAGGACGACCGGAAAGCCGGCAATGAACCGCCACGCTCGCCTGGCTGGCGAGGGCGGTAAAAGGAGACGTGGGCGGCGTCGAAGCCGCGAGGTTTCGGCGCGCCGCTAGTCGCGGCGAGGCATCAGTTAGACACAGGCAACCCGTCGCTCGCGGCGTGCAACGCCTGATGCGTAATGTCGACGATCTCGTCGATATCGGCTCGCGTAGCGATCAGCGGCGGCGCGAATCCGATGATGTCGTTGGTGCCGAGCGGACGGACAATCAGGCCACGCGCAAGCGCTGCCTGCGCAACCCTCTGGCTGGCCTTCAGTGCGGGCGCAAACGGCTTACGTTCAGTTTTGTCGGCCATCAGTTCGAGCGCCGCGAGCATCCCCGCGCCCCTCACATTGCCGACAAGCGGATGATCATCGAACTCGGCATGCAGACGCTCGAGGAAATAACCGCCGACGTCCGCCGCATTGCTCGTCAACTGCTCGCGTTCGAGGATGTCGAGGTTCATCAGTGCGGCGACCGCACACACCGGGTGGCCCGAGTAAGTCCAGCCGTGGTTCATCGCGCCCTGCTCGCGTGAGCCGCGCTCGATCACCTCCCACACCCGCTCGCTGACAATCACGCCGGACAGCGGCAAGTACCCGCTCGTCAGTCCCTTCGCGACCGAGATCAGGTCCGGTTCGATGCCGTAATGCTCACTGCCCGTGCGCGAACCCAACCGCCCAAAACCGCAGACGACTTCGTCGGCGACGAACAGGATGTCATGACGTTTCAGCACGGCCTGGATGGCCGGCCAATATCCTGCCGGCGGCGGCACAATGCCGCCCGAGCCCATGACCGGTTCGCCGAAGAATGCGCCAATCGTGTCGGCCCCTTCGCTCGCGATCAGTCGTTCCAGTTGTTCGACACAATCCGCCACGAACTCGGATTCGCTGTCGCCAGGCCTGGCATCGCGATAGAAGTCGGGACTGGCCGTGTGCAGCACCTGCGGTATGGGCAGATCGAATCCGGCGTGAAACTTCGCCTGCCCGGTGAGGCTGCCGGTTGCGATGCCGGACCCGTGATAGCTGCGACGCCTCGCGATGATTTTTTTCTTGCGCGGCCGCCCGAGCACATTGTTGTAGTACCAGACCAGTTTCACCTGGGTCTCGTTGGCATCCGAGCCGGACATCCCGTAGAACACTTTCTTCATTCCCGGCGGTGACCAGTCCTCGATCAGGCGTCTCGACAGCTCGACAGCGGGGTCATTCGAGAAGCCCGCATACGTGTGATAGAACGATAGCTTGCGGATCTGTGCCGCGATCGCCTCGGCCATCTCCTCGCGTCCATAGCCGATGTTCACGCAATAGAGACCCGCGAATGCGTCAATGTAGGAGCGTCCTGCATGATCTTCGATGCGGATGCCCGATGCACGCGTCATCAGACACCCTGCCACCTCGCCGGACGCATGGTCGAACGCGTGCGTTCCGGGGTGCATGAAGTGGCGCCGGTCCGTCGTGAGGGTAGCGTCGCTCAGCGTGGTCGTGGTCGTGGCCGCGTCGACGGCCGGGATCATAACTGTGTCGATCAGGTTCATGGTTTCGCTGCCACTAAGGCGTTTTCAGGGATGTCCCACTCCGGATGCCAAGCCGGCTTGCTTACCCGGCCGTCGGCACGGGCGAGCGCGCTGATGCGCGCCATCGACACTGCATCGAGTTCGAAATCGAATACCGCGAGGTTTTCACCGATACGCACCAAATTCGATGATTTCGGAATTGCCGCCACGCCGGGCTGCTGCATCAGCCAGCGCAATATGATCTGTGCAGGTTTGCGGTCATGTTGACGGGCGATGTCCGCGATGACCTGGTCGGCAAGCAGCTTGCCGCTGCCGAGCGGCGAGTGCGAGATCAGCGCCATGCCGTGCCGCGCGCAGGCCTCGAGCAGTTTGGTCTGGTCGAGGTACGGGTGGTATTCGCACTGGTTCGCGACCAGCGGCAACGACGACAGCGCGACGGCACGATCGAGCAGCGCCACTGGAAAGTTCGATACGCCGATATGACGCGTCAGGCCGCTGCGTTGCGCATCGCAGAGCGCGCCTATCGTCTCCTCGAGCGGCACCTCGGGATTGGGCCAATGCACGAGCAGCAGGTCGACGTGATCGAGTCCAAGCCTTGCGACGCTCGCTTGCGCCGCGCGGCGGAAGTCGCGCGCACGTAATTCGGTATGCCAGACCTTGGTGGTGACAAACACGTCGTCGCGTGTCAGACCGCTCGCTGCGAGCGCCTGGCCGACCGCCTGCTCGTTTTCATAACGCGCAGCCGTGTCGATATGCCGATACCCTGCCTCGAGCGCTGCGCGAACGGCACGTACACCTTCGTCGTGGGTGGATTGCCACGTACCCAGCCCGATCCTGGGGATGCGTGCACCGTTGGCGTCGATTACCGGCAAAGGCGCGAGCGGGTGAGCAGAAAGTGCCATCGCAAAGTTGTTCTCCGTGCTTCAAAATTTCTTCAGGGTGTGCCACAATACGGCACGTCGTTCCACAATAAGCAGGTGCAAAGTAACACGCGCTTTTTTTCGTTGCAAGCAGAGAACGCGCGCGCTCGCCTGTAGCCGCAAGTCATCGGAGACGTGCATGAAGAGTTTGTTGAAGAGCCTGGAGATCCTGGAGGCTGTGTCGCAGAACCAACCGGTCAGCGTCGGCGTGTTGGCGCGTTTGCTCGACATGCCGAAATCCAGCGTGCAGCGCGTGCTGTTAACTTTTCTCGAAGCGGGTTGGTTGCGTCAGACCGGTGGCGATCTGACGCGCTGGGAAGTGGGCGCGCGAATCCTCGGCGTGCGCCCTGCCGCGCTCCGCGGTGGCACGCTGTACGCCGCTGCCCGGGAGCCGATGCGTGAACTGCGCGACTTGACCAACGAGACGATTCACCTGTCGATTCCGGACAGCACCAAGTCGATGGTGCTCATCGATCGCGCGGACTGCACGCAAACGGTTCGGACGTTCAGTCCGATCGGCGATCTCAGTCCGTTCCACGCAACGGCAACGGGCCTTGCGGTGCTTGCGTACATGAGCGAAGCGGAGGTGGAAGAGATTTTGAGCCGCGACCTGCCAAAATTCAGCGAGACAACACGGTGCGACCCCGCAGAGATAAGACTCGAACTCGAACGGATCCGGCAACGCGGATATTCGATCAACCTGTCGCAATACCGGCGCGCGGTATGCGCAATCGGTGCCGCGATCATCGATTCAGACGGCGCCCCGGTGGGCAGCATCTGCATCTCCATGCCTGAATCCCGCTATGAGCCCGAGCGCCTCGAAGAATGGGGGAAAGCTGTTGCGAAGGCAGCAGCAGCGATCAGCGTGTAACGTTGCTGATAGCTGCGAGCGGAACCCGTGCCTAATGCCGACCGCGCCCAAGGTATTGCGGCATAGGGCCCCCGCTTTCGTAGACGAGAGCGTGCAAAAGTTGGGGAGGTGCATTTCGTCAGGCATCCCTGGCTTATGACATGACTGCACTGTCTGTTCTGTCCGTTCGCCGGCGCCCGCCTGCCGACGTTGGCCCGATGCATTTCCCGTAACGCGAGTCGGCAATTTTGAGCGCCAGAATGCGATGGGACGAGAATTCCCCGTTCAGAACCGCCACTCTGACCTGTGCCATGCAGTGCGCCCCTTCGTCAGTCCAGCGCATCTGTCGCTTCTTGGCCATACGGTGGCTGACGATCTGGTTCACCGCGGACTCGGCAATGCTGCTGCTGATCGGGAGACCTTTGCGATGCCGGGCGCTGTAGTTGACCAACGTGTGCGCGTTGTTCCTCAGGTAACTGGAGACGGTGTTCAGATTCCACCATAGCGTTTTGAATTCGTATCCTTCTTTCGCCAGCAACCGACTGTCCAGTGCCTTGATCCGCTCGACCGCCTTGCTGCCCTTGCCGTGCCAGACCAACCACTTCGCGTGCGTGATTTCGGTCTCCACTGACTCCTGGTCCATCGAGTCGATCATCTTGCTGCCGAACACGGAACGCTGCGCCGCCTGGAACTTCATCGCGATGTGGAACCAGTCGAGGATCCGGCCGCGAGCCAGCTGACTGCCCTCGACCGTCTTTGCAAATTCACCAGCGTCGTCGCTGATCACGGTCACGCGTTCATCGCTCGCCACACCGTTCCGGCTGAGGAACTGATCGAGTCGCGCTGCAGCCGAGGTGACTTCCCTGTGCACATACGCATACAGTTTTGGAGGACCATCGGTGAACGTCGCCCGTCCGGCGACGATATTGACGTGGCGGCCAGGGCCTCTCCCTGAGTCGCAATTTCGCAGCCACGCCGAGTCGACGCTCACGGCCGCGACATGGCTGGATTCGCGAACCTGCACGTCTGCAACGGTCTGGGGCAGCTTCGCGATGTCACGCTCGATATCAGCGTCGAGCTGCTTTCCAATGTCGAGAATCCGATTCCGGATGCCGCTGGACGAAATGCCCTTGTCCAGCGGGAGCACTTCCTTAAGCATGGCCGTGGCCTGCCGGTATGGCAGATGGACTGCCCACTTCGCCTGGAGATATTCCAGTTCCGGCGTGACGCGCGTGGTTAGGGTTTGGGACAAGGGATGCACCACACGCCGCGGCGTCCGCGCATTCCGCTGGCAAGCACACGACCACAGCCGCGGACTCTTCACCATCACTTTGCCGTACACGGTGCGCAGCACCGTCGAGCGACTATCCTTATGACTCAAGGCCGCACCGCAGCGCCGACAATGGGTCTGGCCTGAGAGCCACGACTGCACCTGTTTCGAAATGAGCTCGGCCTGCACCTTTGCCAGCAGCGACCGCCCTCCCGCGAGAGTCAGGCCCAGTTCGGCAGTTCGGCAAGACAGCAGTCAGGGCGCTCAATCACCGCCAGAACTCTGTCACCTTCCTCGACCGTATCATTGTCTCCGTCGGCCAACCTTGCTTCGATGATCAACCGCATGGCTTGCTCCCACCGTTGCGAGACCGATCAGCCTACTCCAGACGAAACCGATGCCGCTACCGGAAGCACAAGCGGCCCTCCTTGGGATCCTCCCCAACTTTTGCACGCTCTCCACTCAAATATCTAACAGCTCCGTCAAGTTGACCTTAACAATCCAATCTTTATACCAAAAAAAAGGGATATGCCACGAAAAACCTACGGAACTGCATATATATCCGGACCTCAAGTTGGAGTGCAACGTCATCGAGCACGTTTGTTTTCGTTTTTGACTTTATTGTGGAAGAACACCAACTGGTTCTACGAGAAGCCACGGCAAGCCGGCGACACAAAGCGTTGCAGGACCACCCACGCCACATCAAACGTGCACGTCCTGCTCGTTGAGCGGGGGTGCCGTCGCCCCCGCGAACTCCTCGCGCAACCCGTCGCGCGCGTGATGTCGACGCACCCAGAGCGCAGTGAGGAGCGGCACGAGAATCGCCGTCACGAGACAGGCGGTCGCGACCATCGCCGTGGCGGCCGGCACCAGCGGCTTGAAGCGCGGAATCATCTCGCCGATGATCGCCGGGTTCGCCACCGCGGCCCCCGCCGTCGACGACGCCGCCAGCCCCGCCGCCCCATTGCCGCCCGCGATCCAGCGGTCCGCGAGGATTAGCGGAATGCCCGTTACGACGATCACCCCGAGGCCGAGCACGATGCCCGGCAAGCCGCTCGTGACGATCACGTTCAGGTCGATGCCGTTGCCGAGCGCAAAGCCGAAGAACGGAATCAGCGGATGCACGCAGCGGCCAAAAAACTCGCGCAGGTCGCTGTCGAGGTTGCCCAGCGTGAAGCCGACCAGGAACGGCAGCACCGCGCCGACGAACAGGCGCGGCTCGAAGAACGCGACACCGGTCGCGCCGAGGATGATCATGCTGACGAGTGGTCCCGACTCGATCGACATCAGCACGAACGCGCCCGCCTCTTCCCGGGTGCCGTATTGCTGCATCACCGCCGCATAGAGGCCGCCATTGGTCATGTCCATCGAGGTCGTGATCGCGAGCACCGAGAGCCCGGCGAACAGCCCTGCCTTGACGCCGTCGATCGGAATGAAGCGCGAGGCGACGATCGTCGCGATCCACGCCACCACCATCTTGGTCACGAGCAGCGTGCCCGACTTGCGCAACACCGTCCCGGTCGCCCGCAGGTCGATCGTCGCGCCCATGCAGAAGAACCACACCGCCAGAATCGGCACGGTGCCGGTGATCAAGCCATTCGTGAACGACCCGAAGTATTTCCCCGCGCCCGGCGCAAATGTGTGGACACAGGCGCCGAGCAGCAACGGCACCAGCATCAGGCCGCCTGGAATGCGGTCGATGGCCTTCTTGAGCTTCATGTCTCCTCCATGGACTTCGCGTCCAGTTGTCGGGCCGATAACCCTGGGTGATGTCCCGTTCTTGCGTCGGGCTACTCCCTTTCGGCGCAATATAGCACCGGGATAGGAACGACGTTCCGTTTTTGACAAGGCTCTAGCCCATCGTTTACCCGAGCCTCAATTAAGACCCTTGTCAGCCCTGACGCGGCATCGCAATATTTGCGGATCACCGTTCTGAATTTGAAATTCCGCGCTGCATTCGAGACCAGACCGGCGCTGCGGCACGGCACCCAACCCACCCTGAGAAGGATCAATGGAAGTGAGACAAAGCATCAATAGCGAGTACGCGAAGCCCCTGGATACCGCGAGGCTGCGCAAGCAGTTCCTCGTCGAGCAGGTGTTCGAGCGCGACGCGCTGAAGCTCACCTACGGTCACATCGACCGCATCATCGGCGGCGGCGTGTGGCTGGCGCGCTAGTTCGACAGCAGGTCGCGCTGGACGCGGTATGCTCCCAGCGCTCGGTATCGACAGGAAATGACGGAAATGACAGCAATGGGCAAGCAGCGCAAAGACAAAGCCGCACACGTGCAAGACGCGGCTAGCGCTGAAGGCAACGGCGGCGTGGGCAACGACCGAGGCGAATCGGCTTCGTCGATCGGCAGGGTGTTCGCGATTCTGGGCGCGGTCGGCGATAGCGGACAGATCGGCATCAGTGAATTGTCGCAGCGGCTCGGCATGTCGAAGACCACCGTGCACCGCGTGCTGCAGACGCTGAAGGCGCTCGGCTATGTGACGCAGGAAGTCGAGACCGAGCGCTACCGGCTGACGATCCGTCTGTTCGAACTAGGTGCGAAGGCGCTGGAGAGCGTCGATCTCGTGCGCGAGGCCGACGTCGAGATGCGCCGCATCGCGCAGGCGACCCGCGAGGCGGTCCACCTCGGCGCATTCGACGAAGACGCCATCATCTACATCCACAAGATCGACGCCGACTACGGGCTGCGTATGCAGTCGCGGATCGGCCGCCGCAACCCGTTGCACAGCACGGCGATCGGCAAGGTGCTGCTCGCGTGGATGGACCCGGCCGAGGCGCGCGACGTGCTCTCGCACGTGGAATTTCGCAAGTCGACACAAAAGACGCTCGCCTCCGCCGACGCCGTGCTGAGCATCCTGCCGCACGTGCGCGAACAAGGCTACGGCGAGGACAACGAGGAACAGGAAGAAGGGCTTCAGTGTCTCGCGGTGCCGGTGTTCGACCGCTTCGGCCGCGTCATTGCCGGCCTGTCGATTTCGTTTCCGACGATGCGCTGCGGCGCCGACACGAAATCGCACTACGTGGCCCTCCTCCGCCAGTCGGGTCTCGCGATCTCGTCGCGGCTCGGCTATCGTGAAGCGCCGACGCCGGAGCATGCGGCCCCCTAGCAGGGGCGAGCGAAAGCGCCTCTGCCCAAAGCCAGCGCGGTTCTTCAGGTGTCCGCGGCGTGCGCCGCAAGACTCAATGCGTGACGCCAAAAAACGCTTCAGCGCCTTCGACCGGTGTGAGTCCTACCTTGAAATAACCTTCGAGCCGTTCTGCCGTCGCGTCGCTCAGCGTGAACGGTGGGCGGACGAAGCCGACCGAAACGGCGTGGTCGTACCATGCCAGCATCCACGCACGCAGCGCCAGATCATTCTGCGAAAGGCTTGTTGGCGTGTCTTCAGCCATGCGTCGTCTCCTTCGCCGTCATCGCATCGTCTAACGGCAAGCCGGCGACGCTCATCGAAGGACGAGCGGCGCCGGGAGGAAAAACATGCCAGGTTCCATCGTTGTGGCGGAAGAAAAACAGGGCGAGCGGGCCGCCCGGCCGTTGCACTTCGACACACACACGGCGTGTCCGGCCAGATTGCGAACGATGCGTCAACAGTATCCGGACTGGCTGGGCGCCCGCAGCACCGAGCAATTTTTCGACCAGTCCACGTAACGATTTTTCTCCCACGACCGTTTGCGCTCCATGATTGCCCATAGAAGCCATCGTAAGGCGCCCTTGTTGGCGGCTCAGTCGGGAGCGGCGGATAGTTCCTTCAGGAAAATCTGATTCGAACGTCAGGATTTCCCTAGCGCAGCTGGCACAACGATCATCAAGACAAGCATCATTCGGCGGCCAGACCGTGCCTGATCGCATAGCGGATCAGTTCCGCGTTGTTGCTGAGACCGAGCTTCTGCATCAGGCGCATCTTGTGGGTGCTGATGGTCTTCGCGCTGAGCGAGAACGTGTCCGCGATGTCGTTGATGCTTTTGCCGAGCGCCAGCATCTGCAGCACCTGGAATTCACGGTCGGAGAGTATGTTGTGAGGCGGCGCATCGCCCGAGTGAGTCTCGAAGATGATCGCGTCGACGAGCTTCGGATCGATAAACCGGCCGCCGGCGGCGAGCTTGCGAATGGCGGCAAGCAGCACCTCCGGGTCGCTGTCCTTCGTCACATAACCGGTGGCGCCCGCGCGCAACGCGCGCGACACCACCTGCGCCTCGTTGTGAATGCTCAACACCAGGACCGGCAAGGCCGGCTGTTCCGCGCGCACGCGCCGGATCAGATCGACCCCGCTGATGCCCGGCATCGTCATATCCAGCAACAGCAGATCGACGTGACTCGCGCGCAGCTTGTCGACGACCTCCGAGCCTTGAGCGGCCTCACCGGCGACGACGATATCCGTCGTCGTCGCGATAATCTGTTTCAGTCCGCCACGCACGATCGCATGGTCATCCGCAATCAGGATCTTGATCATTTCTCTGCTTTGTCGTCTAACGGAATGTGAATCGAAACCGCCGTGCCCGCGCCGGGCGCGCTGTCGATCTGCAGCGATCCGCCAATCGCCCTCGCGCGCTCGCTCATGCCGAGCAGGCCATAGGAATAACTCTTGCGCGCCGCTTCCTGGTCGAAGCCGCAGCCGTCGTCGCTGACATGCAGATCGAGGGCCGTCGCGGAGCGGGTCAGTGTCACGTCCGCCCGTGCCGCGCCGGCATGGCGCGCGACGTTGGTGAGCGACGCCTGCACGATGCGGAACACGGCAGTCGCGAACGCATCGGGAAGAACCGGCTCGCTGCCGTTGATCCGGAACTGGCAGGGAACGCCGGTACGCCGGCCGAAATCCTCGACCAGCCACTCCAGCGCCGACACGAGCCCGAAGTTCAACGCGGCAGGCCGTAAATGACTCGCCACATTGCGCACCATCCAGATCGTCTTTTCAACCAGTTCGCGCATGCTGTCGGCTTTTTTCAGCGCCTCCGGGTCGCTGCCAAGACGCATCCTGAGCAGCGATACATCCATCTTCAGCGCGGTCAGCAGCTGGCCCAGTTCGTCGTGAATTTCCATGGCGATGCGCTTTCTTTCCTCTTCGCGGATCGCTTCCATATAGGCCGACAGTTCGCGCAGCTGTTCGCGCGACTCGAACAGCGCCTGCTCGATACGCTTGCGTTCCGTAATGTCGTTCAAGCCGACATAGATAGCCGGCGCATCGTCATAGGTCGCTACGCGGGCCGTCGCGATCGCCCAGAATGCCGTGCCGTCCGGCCGCCTGAACTGGACTTCCGTATCGCGGAAACTGCCCTCCTCGCGCAGATGCTGCACCAGCCGGTCGCGTTCCGAGGGATCCTCATACAGGTCCACGATGCTGGTGACCGGGCGGTCGCGCGCATCGATACCAAATAGCTCCCGCAATGGCTCATTCGTATAGAGAATCTTTCCGCCGGGCATCGACGTGATGCACAGCGGCACCGGGCTCGTCTCGACGATGGTGCGAAACCGCCCTTCGCTCGACAGCAGTTTCGCCTCGGCCCGCCTGCGCTCGTCGATCTGCGAATGGAGGCGGGCATTCGCCCGCGCCAGTTCGTCGGTGCGTTGCGCGACGCGCTCCTCCAGCCCGTCACGCACGCGGGACAGCGCCGCCTCGGCCTGCTCGCGCACAGTCACTTCGCTCTGTAGCTGCCGGTTGCGGGCAACAAGTTGCCGGTGCATGGCGCGCAGCGCCAGATGCGTGTCGATGCGCGCCATCATTTCGTTGATCCGCACCGGCTTCGTCACATAATCGACGCCGCCCGCCGCGAATCCTTCGACCATGTCCTCGCTGCCGGTGAGCGACGTCATGAAGATCACGGCGATATCGCGCGTCGCCTCGTTCATCTTGAGCCGGCGGCAGGTTTCGAAACCGTCGATGCCCGGCATTTTCACATCGAGCAGGATCAGGTCCGGCTGCGAAAATTGCGCGCGCTCGAGCGTTTCCACGCCGTCGAGCGCGACCAGCACGCGAAACCCCCGGTCCGCCAGACTGTCGACGACCACGCCCAGATTCGACGGCGTGTCGTCGGCGATGAGGATGGTGGGTGGCCCACTCAAGTGGGCGGATGCGTCGTTCATGGTGCCGGCCTGCGTTCCATATGCTGCTCGACCAGTTGGAGAATCGCTTTCGACTGATAGCCTTTCGCCAGTTGACGAAGCTGTGCCGTGAACGACGCGTAGAGCGGGTTGAGCGCGGCGACACGTTCGGCCCAGAGCACGATCTCCCGCATATTGCCGTCGCGGGCGAGGCGGTGCAGTTCGCTCATTTCCGAGGCCGGCACGGCAAGCTGCGGCTCCTGCGATGCGCCGGGCGCCACGGATGGCGTCTGCGGCGCATAAGTCCACGTCAGCGCCAGCAACGCAGTCATCTGCGCGAGCAGCTTGTCGAAATCGACCGGCTTGGAGAGGAACGCATCGACGCCGGCGGCAAGGCTGTTTTTCTCATCGGCGCCGGACGAACTCGCGGACACTGCGATGACCGGCACGTCAGCCAGGCCGGACAGCTGCCGCAAGCGGCGGGTGGTCTCGAGGCCGTCCATTTCGGGCATCACTATGTCGGTCAGGATCAGCGACGGTTGCCCGCTTTGCGCCTTCGCGAGTCCTTCAAGGCCGGTCGCGGCTTCGGCGGTTTCGAAGCCGAGCCTCGTCAGAAACTCGACGATGACCGCGCGATTGACCGGCACGTCGTCGATCACCAGAACCTTCCGCCGCGGGCCCAGGTAGCCCGTCTCGACCCGGGTGGCGGGTGCGGCGGGCATGGCGGCCGGTTCGGCAAGCGCAGGGGCAAGTTCGAACCAGAAGGCGCTGCCGTGCCCCACCCGGCTCTCGACGTGGATCTCGCTACCCATGGCGCGAACGAATTGCCGGCTGATCGCGAGACCGAGCCCGGTGCCTTCGACTCGCCGCTCGGCGCCGCCGACCTGCTCGAAAGGCTCGAAAATCGCCTCCAGCTGGTCGGCGCTCACGCCAACGCCGGTGTCTCGCACGTCGAAACGAACCTTCCCCGACGCGGCCCGCACAATATGCAGGCTCACCTCGCCGTGGTCCGTGAACTTGACCGCGTTCGCGAGCAGGTTGAGCAGGACCTGGCGTAGCCGGCGTTCGTCGGCGCGCACGCCGGACGGCACATCAGGGGCGATCTCGCAGATGAATTCGAGCGGCTTCTGCTCTACCTTCACGCCGATGATCTCGCGAATCACGTCCACCATGGCGGCCAGCGGCACGTCGCCGATCTCGATGCGCAGTTTGCCCGCTTCGAGCTTGGTGAAATCGAGCGTGTCGTCGATCAATGTCAACAGATGGTCACCGCTGCGCTGGATCACCGACACCCCTTCACGTTGCCGCTCGTTCAGCGTGGGGTCGCGCCGCAGGATCTGTGCGTAGCCCAGAATGCCGTTGAGCGGCGTGCGCAGTTCGTGACTCATGCTGGCGAGGAATTCGCTCTTGGCCCGGTTCGCCGCTTCGGCCAGCCGCCGCGCTTCGCGCTCGGCGGCGGCATCGCGCTCCTCGAGGTACCGGCGATGGAGTCGCGCGCCCATATCGTTGAATGCGGCAACCACCCGGTCGAGTTCGTCCGGCTGGCTCGGAGGCCGGCGCTGCAGGCTGAACGGCCGCGGCGTCTGATGGAAATCGTAGCCGCCGACAGTCCGCGCGATAGCGGCGAGGTGTCGCGTCACGAGCCGCGACAGGATGTAGATCGTGAACAGCGAAACCAGAAACGTATTGGCCGCCTGACTCACCAGAATCACGAGCGCGGTCTGCGTCAGCTCGTGGTAGAGATTGGTCAGCGTGGCCTCGACGTAGAGCGTGCCGATGCGCTGCTCCTTGCCCTGCACCCGGTAGAGCAGCGGAAATTCGCGTGTCACGGCCGCTTCCGCCGCACGCCGACCCACCGTCACGACCATCGGCGAGGCCGCCGTGCCGGCCTCGCGAACCTCAGCGGCGCGGATATCGGCCAACCGCAGAATACCGTCGAGTTCAAGTTGAAGCTGCGCCCGGTCGAGGCGCCACAATGCCTCGCCAAGACTGTCGCGATAGCTCCTGTCGATATCGGCGAGGCGAGTCTCGACAATTTCGATGCCGCTTGCATAATCGCGGTAGAGTTGGAATGCAGTCAAAACCAGCGTAACCACGCAACTGAACAGCAACACCGTCGCCAGAAGCCGCAGCACTACGCTGCGGCGAAAGCGATTGATCGAACTCCACAAGGCGCCAAACGTGTTGAGAGCCATATTCCCCCGCGAGTGCTCTGGATCTCTTTTGTCCTATTTTGCGCCCGTCGCCGATTCGAGGTCTACCGGCGACGCCTCCCGCGGCACCCCGCCTGCCTGCACGAAATCCCGCTTCGGCGCCCTCTCTCCGCGCACCTTGGGCGTCGCGGCCATACGCGGCCTGCTCGCCGGATTGTTGATCTGGGCCGCGCTGATTCCGGCGGTATTCGCGCTGGATATCGTCAAACCGCTCAAGTCAGAAGAATTCCTTGTCCGCTACGCCTACCCGTTCGAATTGTTGACGGAAGTGCTCACCCGTACCGCCGCCGCGTATGGCCCGTACGCCGAACAGCCTTACACCGACGCCATTTCGGTCGCCCGTTCGCATCTGGAAGCGCTCAAGGGTGAACGCATCAACGTCATGATCAGCGATGCGGGCCACCGGGAATTCGACGAAGACATGATCCCGATTCCGTTTCCGATCGACAAAGGGCTGCTTGGCTACCGCGTCGCGCTGATCGCCGCCGACAACCAGCCGAAGATCGACGCGGTCCGCACACTCGACCAGTTTCGCACGCTGTCCATCGGACAAGGCAGCGATTGGGGCGACGTGCGCGTGTATGAGTACAACCATGTGCCCATCAGGACGGCGGAAACGTACGATTCGCTTTTTCTCATGCTTCTGCATCGGCGTTTCGACCTGTTCCCGCGCGGTGTGACCGAGGCGCCGCAGGAATTACGTGCTTACGGAGCACGCTACCCGAACCTCGCGATCGATCGCCATCTGCTGATCAGGTACCCGTTTGCCCAGTTTTTCTACGTTAGTAAATCGGAACCGCGCCTCGCCGCGCGCATTCGCGACGGGCTCGAACAGATGGAGCGGGACGGCAGCTTCGATGCATTCTTCAACCGGCACTTCAGCCAGCAGTTGAGCGCACTGAAACTGAAAGACCGGACACTCGTCGAGCTTCAGAACCCATTCCTGCCGGCGTGGGTCCCGCTGTCGCGCAAGGAACTCTGGTTCGACCCAGCAAGCTTGCGCTAGCCGTTTGCCGTTATCCGCTCGGGCACCGTTCCGTGCGCGAGTATCTCGTCCACACAATCGGCCAGTTCGCGCAGCGCGTGCGACGTGTCCCGGTCGAGTGCTTCGGCATGCAATTTTCTGAGCTCCCGCAGCGTATCGCCAAGCCGCCTGATCGCATGGGGCCCGCTATCCAGGAGCGGCCAGCAATGCAGCAGATAACCCAGCGGTGTCACACTCCTGTTCTCGCACCATGTATCGAACAGGTGCAGACAGATCGAGTTGATGTACTCCACCTCGTTTTCGCGTCCGGACAGATAGGGAATCATGGAGAGGCAACCGCATGAGACGATTTCGATATTCCATCGTATGCGGGCAATAGGTGTTACGCAGTCAGGAAGCGCGGAAAATCGGCGCTACGCATCCTGAATCGCGTGTAAGGAAATCCCTGGATCGCCCCGTACGATCAAGAAGATGGACGGCAGCTTCTTGTTCCCCAAAGAGGTTTTGCGATGCTACCGGCTACTGCCCGGGCTTCAGCGCCGCGTAAGCCCCCGGCGTCACGCCATATGCCCGCTTGAAAAGCCGGTTGAGATGGCTCTGATCATAGAAGCCAACTGCCGCAGCGGCCGTTGCTGCGTTATGTCCCGCCGCAAGCATCCGTCTTGCTGCAAGCAGGCGCATCTGAGTCGCATACGCGTGTGGCGGCAGACCGAACTCCTTGCAAAAAGCGCGCATCAGGTGATATCGACTGAGGCCGACGAGTTCAGCCAGTTGGTCTATCGATATGTCGCGCGCAAAGTTGGCGGCAACGTAGTCGCGTATCTGAGCCATTTTTCGGGATTCGCGCCGTGCTTCGCCGGCATCGGGCTCGGATTGACCATACCTTCCGAACAACATCCCCATCGCCGCCCACCAGTTCGCCTGCCGTTCCATCAACGACGTCGAGCCGTGTTCGTGAAGACTGGCATGCGCCTTGACCAGCAGACCTGAAAGGTGCTCGTCCTGATAGAGGCCAGGAGGAACCAGAAGCGGTCTGTCGAGACGTGAGTCAGGACAAAAGACAGCGCCCAGTGCGGCGAGACCTTCCACGTCAAGATAGATGGCACGGTAAATCCATTCACGGCCCTCCCACACCTCGCCGCTGTGGTATTCGCCCGGCCCGAACACCAGCACGCTGCCGGGTCCGGCGATGTCGCTACCGGCGCGCGTATGGCACTGGCCGGCACCGTTTTCCGTCATGACGATAACAAGCTCGTCGTGCAAGTGCCGATCGAACTTGTGCCTACCGTAACGGGCGCTTGCAAGGCAGGCGCCGTCCAGTGCGCTATCGCGCCAACAGACAAACCCCTGCTCGCTTTTTTCAGTCATCGCCATGGTTCGCGCCCCTCGTTCCGCCCTTAATCCGCCCTTAAACCAGCTCCAGTCTTACCCGGCGATTGTGACGGCCCTTGTTTTCTATCTTCACGATGCGGATAGGTCGCGATTGCGCCGTATTGGACAAATGCGTGCCGCCGCAGGCCTGCCGGTCGAGATCGCCGATTTCCACGATCCGGATAGTGCCCTCGGGTGTCGGCGGGGGTGCTACCGAGAGGCTGCGGATCAGACCATGCGTCGCCCTGGCTTCCATTTCGCTTACATAATATGCGCGCACGTCCATGCCGCGGCGGATCACCTCGTTGATGGGCTCCTCCAGAGACCGCAACGCGTCGTTATCCGCGTCGGGTAAATCGAAGTCCATGCGGGCGGTACCATCCTCGTTAATTTGTACACCCGTGACGAGTGCGCCGGCGAACCGTTGATACACGAGCGCGTTGAGGATGTGCGTGCCCGTATGGAGCTGCGCGACTGTGGCGCGCCGGGCCGCGTCGATGGCGACGTGGACGTCGCCGTTCAGTTCGAGCGGCTCGTCGAGCAGATGCCACAAGACGCTTCCCTCCGCCGAAACACCGGTAATCCGGGCGGCGCCGTGTGCGTGTGTCAGCGTTGCCGCGTCCGGGACCTGTCCGCCCCCGCCCGGGTGCAACGCCGAGCGGCTCAGCACGACCGCGCCAGGCCGGGCGGCAACTATGGTTGTTTCGAACTCGAGCAAATCTGGCTGCTCATGGCAAAGATAGTGCGGCACCTTGTCGACCTCGCATGAATTGGCTGGTTAAGCGCAGCATACTGAGTCCGGGCCCAGCCTGTCTTGGTCAAAAATGCTCTTGTCTCGTGTGCCGGGCAGCGCTGCGTATTCGCGTTGGATGCGCCAACCGTCCCCCGTCGCAAGCTGGCGTGTGCCGTTCAAGTTGTCGCCATTCCGCGTCGTATGTGTTTTTGACGAAGCAATACCGCAATGCGGCGTCATAACGTCCAATGCGCTGTTTAAAAAGCGGCGTCGTCTGCACAAATGCGCGAACCAGATAACGGTATGAAAATTGATTGGTTCTTTCCGGAGCCCGGCATGCCGAGAATAGGCGATCCAGAATTCGACCGATCCTTTCATGTTCAACGCTCCGCACCGCATCACCCTCAACCGCGCTCTGCGCGCTTTCACTGTTCTCGCTGCGGTCGGCGCCGGCGCCGCGCACGCGGACAGTACGCTCGACCGTATCCATCAGCGTCACAAGATCGTGATAGGCGTGATCCTGTCCGGGCCGCCGTTCGGTTCGCTCGACCCCGCCACGCAAAAGCCGGTCGGATTCAACGTCGATCTCGCCGAAGACGTCGCGAAGCGGCTTGGCGTCGAAGTGGAATTGACGCCGGTGCAGCCGTCGAATCGTGTGCAGTTCCTCCAGCAAGGCAAGGTCGACGCGCTGATCGCCAACATGGAAGTCACCAAGGAACGCGCGGAGATTTTCTCGTATCCGCCCACGCCGTTCGAGGAAATCGGCGGTGCGCTCATCACGCGCAGAGACAGCGGCATCAAGACGTGGAACGACGTGCGCGGCAAACCTGTGTGCGTCTCGCAGGGCAGCAACTACACGAAGCCGCTTGCCGAGCAATACGGCGCACAGGTGAAGGCATTCCGCGGCCAGCCGGAATCGCTGCTCGCGCTGCGCGGCAATAACTGCGTCGCCGCGGTGCATGTCGCGCCCACCTTGCGCCTGCTCGTCGCACGCAATCCGGACTGGAGGGACTACGCCATCCCCGTCTCGAACGATCTGATTCCGTCGCCGGCCGTGATCTGGGTGCGCAAGGGCGAAACCGACACGCAGAACGCGCTCGATAAAATCGTGCAGGACTGGCATCGCAGCGGTTGGCTGATCGATGTCGAGCGCAAGAACGCGATGCAGCCCTCGCAGGCCGTGCTCGATCTGCACGAGAAGTACAAGGCGCAACGTACATGAGTTCGCCGCTCGCAGGCTTCTCGCGAGCCGCCGCGGCGCTCGTCGATGCCATCGGCAAAACCGGCCTGAACTACAGCTTCGTGCTCGACGCGGACGAACTCGCATCGTTCCTGCACGGCATGCTGGTGACGCTCGAGTTGTCGCTCGTCACGGCGCTGGGCAGCCTGTTTGCCGGCGTCGTGCTGGCGGCTCTGCTGACTTCGCCGCGCGCCGCGCTGGCGCGCCCGGCCCGCGTCTTCGTCGAAATCACCCGCAATACGCCGACGCTCGTGCAGCTGTTCTGCGCGTTTCTGGTGATCAACATGCTGATCAGCGAGGCGCTGCGCAATCTCGGCGGCAATCCGTTGACGCCGTTCATCTGGAGCGCGATCGTGATTTCGCTGCACAAAGGGGCGTTTCACGCGGAAGCGCTGCGTGCCGGAATCGAAGCCGTGCCGCGCGCCACCCTGGAAGCCGCGCAGTCGCTCGGCTACAGCCGCCGCCAGCGTTTGTGGGGCGTGCAATTGCCCCTCGCGGCGCGGTTCGCGCTGCCGGCGCTCGTCAACAATATGGTCGATCTCGTCAAGATGACCACCGTCGCCTCGGCGATCGCCGTCGGCGACATCACCTATGCGTCGATCATGATCTGGACGCAGCGCGACAATGTGCTCGAATTGATGATCCTGATTCTGCTGTTCTTCGGCGCGCTGACCTTCGCGATCAACCGCGCGGGACGCTGGCTCGAAGTGCGCTTGAGGATGCCCGGCTATGGCCACTGAAATGCTCTCAACGCCCGCGCGGAGCGAGCGGCGCCGCCCTGCCGCACTACTTGCCGTGGTCGGCATCGCTGCCTTGCTTGCGGTGTTCGAGCATGAGATCGCCCATGGCCGCCACTATCCGACGCTCGCCGCGCTCGTCACCTGGGCGCCCGCGCTCGGCAAATCGCTGTGGGTCAACATCGAGATCAGCCTGCTCGCGATCGCGCTCGGCACCCTGGCCGGTCTCGTGCTCGGACCGCTGCTGCTGTCGCCGATCCGGATCGTGCGCGTCGCGACGCGCGGCTATGTGCAGGTGTTCCGCAACGCGCCGCTGCTCGTGCTGATCTATTTCTCGACCTACGTCTTCCCGTTCGAGATCGCGATCGGCCATCAGACGCTGCCGTTCCCCGACTGGTTCAAGGTCACGCTCGGCCTCGCGCTGCCCGCGAGCGCCAACTTCGCGGAGATCTTCCGCGGCGCGATCCAGTCGATCCCGCATGCGCAGTGGGACGCCGCCCGTTCGCTCGCGTTCAGCCGCACGCAGATATTCCGCTGGATCATCCTGCCGCAATGCGTGAAGCGGATGCTGCCGCCATGGATGAACCTCTACGCCAGCATCACGATGGCGACAGCGCTCGCGTCGCTAGTCGGCGTGCACGATCTGCTCGACACGGCGCAGGTCGCCAGCAATACCGTGGCGCGTGCGGATTTCACGGTCGCCGTCTATTTCACCGTGCTCGGACTGTTCTTCGCGTACTGCTATCCGATTGCGTGCCTCACCCGTTTCATTGAAAAACGCTATGCCTTCAGCTGACGCCCCATTTGCCGCCCCCTCCGCCTCCGCCGCGCACCCGCTGGTACGGTTGCGCGACGTGCATCTTTCATTCGGCGCCAGTCCGGTGCTCAAGGGCATCGACCTCGACGTGTTTCGCGGTCAGGCCGTGTCGATCATCGGTCCCTCCGGTTCGGGCAAATCGACGATCCTGCGTTGCGTCACCGGACTGCTACGTCCCCAGCACGGCGAGATCGAAGTCGACGGCACGCGCGTCGATCAACTTGCGTCCGAACGCGACGAGATTGAACTGCGCAAGCGTGTCGGCTTCGTGTTTCAGCAGTACAACCTGTTTCCGCATCTGAGCGTGCTCGACAATCTGGTCGTCGCGCCGGTGCGCATTCTCGGCCGCGACAAAGCCGCCGCAAGCCGCACCGCTTACGACCTGCTGAAGAAAGTGCGACTCGCCGATAAAGCGCACGCCTATCCGGGCGAATTGTCAGGCGGACAGCAACAGCGCGTGGCGATCGCGCGCGCGCTCGCCATGCAGCCGGATCTGATCCTGTTCGACGAGGTGACCTCCGCACTCGATCCTGAAACCGTGGGTGAAGTGCTGACCGTGATCCGCGATCTGGTCAGGGACGGCATGACCTGCGTGCTCGTCACGCACGAGATGCGCTTTGCCGAGGAAGTCAGCGATGCGGTTTATTTCACCGAGGCCGGGGTGATCGTCGAGCACGGTCCCGCGGAGCGTCTGTTTCGTGCGCCGATGAGTCCGCGCACGCGAGCGTTTCTGGCACGCACGCCGGGTGCGCTACCGGACACCGTACCCGCAACGCAACCGCGCGTACCGCTGCAACTGGATCTGAGTCGCTTCGCGATCTGAGCATACCTGGGCCGCGCGGAACCGACTCATTGGAACGGGCCCGACGACGCGGCGTTTGTCCCACAGGCGCCGCGTTTTTCTTTGCCCGACTCAGCGGGCCGCGTAACGGCTAACGGGCCGCTGCAGGCCGAGGTGATCGCGCAGCGTCGTGCCGCTGTACCCGGTACGGAACAGACCGCGCCGTTGCAGTTCGGGCACGACCAGTTCCACGAAGTCGTCGAGGCCGCCCGGAAAATACGGCGGCATGATATTGAAGCCGTCTGCGGCCTCGCCGGTGAACCACTCCTCGAGCGCATCCGCGACCTGCACCGGCGTGCCCCACACGATGCGGTGCCCGCGTGCGCCCGCCACGAGGTAATACAGTTCGCGCAAAGTCAGATTCTCGCGGCGCGCGAGGTCGGTCAGCAGTTTGGCGCGGCTTTTCAACTGATCCGATTCGGGCAGTTCAGGCAGCGGACCGTCGAGCGGATACTTCGACACGTCATGGCCGAGCCGGTCGGACAACAGCGACAATGCGCCGGACGTGTCGGTCCATTGCTGCAATTGCGCGTACTTGTCCTTCGCTTCCTGTTCCGTTCGACCGATAACCGGAAACACGCCGGGCATCACGTGCAGTTGTTCGCCCTCGCGGCCGAACGTCGGCAGACGGCTCTTGAGATCGCGGTAGAACGTCCGCGCTTCTTCGATCGTTTGCTGCGCCGTGAACACCACTTCCGCGGTACGCGCGGCGAGATCCTGCCCCGGTCCCGACGAGCCGGCCTGAATCACCACCGGATGTCCCTGCGGCGGACGCGACGCGTTCAGCGGCCCTTTTACCTTGAAGAACGGCCCTTCATGGTCCAGCGCATGGACCTTGGCGGGATCGAAGTAGATGCCGCGTGCTTTGTCCTTCACGAGCGCGTCGTCGTCCCAGCTGTCCCACAGTCCTTTGACGACATCGACGAATTCGCCCGCCATTTCATAGCGCAATGCGTGGTCCGGGTGATTGCCGCGCGTGAAATTCGCGGCCGTGCGGTCGTACGAAGTCGTCACCACATTCCAGGCCGCGCGGCCGTTGCTCAGATGATCGAGCGACGCAAATGCACGCGCGACGTGATACGGCTCGCTATAGGTCGTCGACGCGGTGGCGGCGAGACCGATGTGGCGCGTGCCCATCGCCAGCGCCGACAGCAGGCTCAGCGGCTCGAGCCGCATCGCCATCGACGGATGCGCATCGGGTCCGCTCGTCAGGCCGTCGGCGAGAAAGACCATGTCGAACTTCGCGCGCTCGGCGGTCTGCGTGATGCGTTGCATCAGCGCCAGATTCTCGCTGCCGGCCTGCGCATCGGGATGACGCCATCCGGCGACGTGGTGCCCCGCGCCCTGAATGAAAAGCCCGAGGCGCATCTGCCTGCGGGCGGCGTTACTGTTGGTCGTGGTCATACGTCGATCTGTGCGAAGGCTTTGAAAAGAGAAGCGAGATCGGCAGCGCTATGCATCGTGTCGATCAGCGAAGGAACAAATGCGAGCACCTGACTGTGACTGGTGGCGTCCGCAAACTTTGCGTGTAAATCTTCAGCGCTATGGAGACGGTCCGTCTTGTGGCTCAACACCGTACCGTTGCGCAGTTCGATCTCGACGGTCGAGAAACGCGTGGCCGGATCGGTCGATGCACGCGCGGCAGTTTCATCATGACGGCGCGCCACGCGCGCGGCGAGCGCAATCAGGTCGTCACGCACGGGTACGTCGGCGAAGATCGCCACGCCAGGTGAGCCGTCCGTCAGCGCAGCCGCCACCGCGTATTCGACGCTGAATCGCGCTTCGAGCCCCGTTGCCGGCAGACGGTTCGCCAGCGGTGTGTCGCCACCCGGCGGAAACGTCACCGTCACGCGCTCGATGTCATGCGGCGTGAGCCGGTGCAGGTCGCGCAACGTCAGCGCGGCATGCACGGCGTAGTGCGTCGCCGTGCAGCACGCCCACGG
Organism: Paraburkholderia sp. FW306-02-B; assembly: GCF_058782725.1. NCBI lineage: Bacteria > Pseudomonadati > Pseudomonadota > Betaproteobacteria > Burkholderiales > Burkholderiaceae > Paraburkholderia > Paraburkholderia sp. FW306-02-B. The sequence continues at coordinate 1,347,868 of NZ_JBYSXZ010000002.1, read as the reverse complement.
TTTGAAATACAGACCCGGCGTGACGATCTGCCAGGGCGCGCTCCATCCTTCGAGCACCCGCTCAGGCTGTGCGGCGCCGCCGCTGAACACGGCGAAAAAGCCAACCGGTCCATCGAGCACGCCCGCGGATCCCTGTAGGCCAGCCGCCGCCAGTTCGGCCGCGAACACGCCCGCGCGCGCGGCGAGGCCGGCATGCAGCGGTTTCGCCTCGCTGCCGAACTGCAGGCGCAGTCCAGCCGACTGCGTACCCGCCAGACCGAGCGCATTCTCGACGGCTGCCGCGTCGAGCTTCAGAAGAAACGACGCGGCCGCCGCGGCACCGAAGGTGCCCAGCGTTGCGGTGTTGTGAAACCCCTGCTCGTAATGACGGCTGCCCAGCGCCAGACCGAGGCGCGCCATCGTTTCGACACCGACGACGTACGCGCCGAGCAATTCGAGCGCACTGCCGCCGCGCGTCTGCGCGAGCGCGAACAGCGCGGGCAGCAGCACGGTCGCCGGATGGCCGCGCACGCTGCTGTGCACGTCGTCGTAGTCGAGCGCGTGTCCGGCGTAACCGTTGAGCAGGGCGGCCTGTTGCGCCGACGCGCCAAACGCGCTGCCGATCACCGACGCTTCGCCGCGCGAATCCTGGCCATTCACCGTCAATAGTTTTCGATAGCCGGAGTCGCCGGCGCCGGCGAAGGCGGCCGCGAGGAAGTCGAGAATGCCGCGCCGCGCCGCGGCGACCGCGGTCGTGTCATCGGCGGGGACGGCGTTTGCAATCGCGGCGGCCAATTGTCGCGTGATGCCGGCAGCCGGTTCCGCTGGAGTGGATGCACAGAAGCGTGACATGTCGAAACGGTGAAGTGGTAGAAGATCGCGTATGGAGCGCTGCGTGCCAACGGCTCGACGTAAATCTTGCCGCAAGCGTTGCCGCCCACACCCGAACGCGTCCGGGCGGCAACGCTCTAAACGCAGAATGCTAACGAAGCACCAGCTCGCCAACAAACAAGATTTCCCGCTTTCGATATCGCGGATTCAGCGTTGCTCCAGCAGACGGAGCTGCCCGCGCCACGTCCGGCGAGTGGGCAATAGCGGACACACGCCGCGCATATCCTACGCGCGACGACGCTGGAGACGATTGCGCCAGGATGCTAGAATCCGGCGCGTCTTTACGTTCGCCATCATGACCCTACGCTCCCGCAACCGCATGACCGCATGGCTTGGCCTGATCGCCATGTGGCTCATCGTGTTCGCGCCGGTCGTCAGTCAGATGCTGGTGTCGGGGCGCGCGCACGAACCGGTGGCCGCGCTCTGCTCGGCGCTCCAGCCGCAGGGTTCCGTACAGGCGAGCAATGCCGGTCAGCCGCCGGTCCACCTGAGCCACGACGACGCATTCGGTGCGTGCGGCTACTGTCATCTGCTCGAGCATCACGTCGCGATGACAAACGTCGCGCCCGCCGCACCGTCGGTTGGGCTCGCGATCGCAAGCGCGGCGCCGCCCGCCCTCTCCACCCGCTTCACGCCGCTCGGCGCGTTCCCGTCCGGACGCCCAAGAGATCCCCCAGCCGTTTCCTGATCGCTGTTGTTCCTGATCGCGCATCTCACCGCGCCCGTCGAGGGCGCGCGCGATCGCCTGTTCAATGCATCCAGGAAACATCCATGTTTAACTTCGCTTGGCGAAGGCTGCCCTCTTTCGTGCGTCAAGGCGCCCGCGACGGTGCGCGTCGCGTCACATTCGGCCTGTCGCCGCTGTCATTCATTCCGGCATGCGTGCCGGCGTTTGTCCCCGCGTTTATCCCCGCGTTTATCCCGGCCGTCATCCCGTCACTCGCTCACGCGGACAGTGCGACAGCCGACGCCACCCTGCCCGCGGTCACGATCAGCGCCAAAGCGCCCGCTGCTCCACGCGCCGTCGATCCGAACATGCCGGCCTCGGTCGAGACCGTGACACCCGAACAGTTCGACAACTGGAACGTCGTCAACACCGAGGACGTGCTGAAGTACATGCCGAATCTCGCGGTACGCAAGCGCTTTATCGGCGACCTGAACTCGATCATCGCCGTGCGCGGCACCAGCAATACGCAAAGCGCGCGGGGCCTCGTCTACGCCGACGGGCTGCTGCTCAGCAATCTGCTCGGCAACAGCTATTCGTTTCCGCCGCGCTGGTCGATGGTCTTTCCCGACGACATTCAACAGGTCGACGTGCTCTACGGGCCGTTCTCCGCGCTTTATCCGGGCAACTCGCTCGGCGCCACCGTGCTCATCAGCACACGCATGCCGAAGCGCTTCGAAGCCAGCGCCGACGTCAAAGCCTTCACGCAGCATTTCAGCCTGTTCGGCGTGAATCAGAACTTCAACGGCAGCGAAGCGAGCGCCTCGATCGGTAACCGGATCGGCAAATTCTCCTGGCTGCTCGGCGTGAACCATCTGGAGAATACGAGCCAGCCGCTGCAATTCGCGACACTCGCGAAGTCCAGCACACCGGCCAAAGCCGGCGATACGCCGGTCAGCGGCGCCTATATCTACAACAACCAGACCAACACGCCGACCGCCGTACTCGGGGTCAACGGCGAAGGCATCGAGCACACGGTGCAGGACCAGTTCAAGCTGAAGATGCAGTACGACTTCACGCCCACGCTGCAAGCCGGCTTTACGCTCGGCTACTGGCATCAAACCTATAACAGCCAGACTTCGACATTTCTGCGCGACGCCAACGGCAATCCGGTCTACAGCGGCAAGGTCGCGATCGGCGGCTACGAATACACGATTCCCGCTGCGGCGATGGCGCCGAGTCTGGGGTATAGCGAGAACTGGCTATACGGCGTGTCGCTGAAAACGCACAACGCCACCGGCTGGAATGGCGAAGCGCTCGCGTCGTACTACGACATCGGCAACAGCGTGGCGCGTACCGCCAATTCGGGTGCGCCGGGCAACGGTCCCGGCACCGTGATATTCGGCGACGGCACCGGCTGGAAGACGCTCGATCTCAGAACCACCTACACGCCCACCACGTCACAAGCGGGGTTGGCGAGCCACTGGTTAAGCTTCGGCTATCACTACGACAACTACTTTCTCGAGAACGAAAGCTACAACACACTGAACTGGAGGGACGGTGCGGCCACCACGTTTGCCAACGCATTCTCCGGCAAGACGCGGACCCAGGCGTTATACGCGCAGGACGCGTGGCGTTTCCTGCCACGCTGGAAGTTCGTCTACGGCATGCGCTATGAAGACTGGCAGGCCTATGACGGCTCGCAGGCGCGGGCCGGCACGAGCCTTCCTTATAGCAATGCGAGCGAGCACCACTTCTCGCCGAAGGTGTCGTTGTCGTTCGACGTGACCGACGATCTGACCTTGCGCGCATCGATTGGCCGCGCGTATCGCTTCCCGACCGTCAGCGAACTGTTCCAGGGGCAAATCAACGGCTCGTCGATCGTCAATAACAATCCGAATCTGAAGCCTGAAGACGATCTGTCGAAAGAGCTGACCGCCGAATGGGCGCACTGGAACGGACTATTCCGTTTCTCGCTGTTCCAGGACGACGTGAAGAACACGATCTTCACTCAGACCGATACGACCGTGATCCCCAACGTGACGAACTTCCAGAACATCGGCAAGGTGCGCTCGCGCGGCGTGGAGACCAGTTACCAGGGGCAAGATGTGTTCGTGCGCGGCCTCGATCTGTTGGCGAGCGTCGCTTATACGCAATCGAAGATCATCGCGAACGCGCAGAACCCGGCGACGGTCGGCAAGTATTTCTACCGCATTCCGCTATGGCGCGCCAATATCGCCGCGACGTATCACATCGGCGAACGCTCGGCCGTCACGCTCGCCGCGCGCTATTCGGGACGTCAGTACAACACGCTGACCAACACCGATACGAACCCGGATGTATTCGGCGGCACCAGTACGTACACCGTCGCGGACGCCAAATTTACCTTCAGGCCCACGAAGCTGAGTGAACTCGGCGTCGGCGTCGACAACCTGTTCGACGCGCGTTACTTCGTCTACCACCCGTATCCGGGCCGCACCTTTTACGTCGAAGCGAAGTTGCGGATGTGAGCGCGGCTGCGCGCGTACATCTTCGCGCGTACATCCGTGCCCCTGTCCATTCACGAAGCCCTGCGTGGTCCTGCATGCAAACACGCGCGCCGCGCAGGGGTGTTCGAAAGATCAACGACTGCCAACAGGAGGATCGAATGTCCACCACCACTGCTCAATGCACGGCTGTGCCGGTCAGCATGGCAAACGCCGGCTATCGCACGCTATGGCGCTGGCACTTTTACGCGGCTCTGTTCGTCATGCCGTTCCTGGTGATACTCGCGATTACCGGAACACTGTACTGCTTCCAGCCGCAAATCGAGCCGCTGCTTTATTCACACCGGTTGATCGTCGAACCGCAGGCGCCCCCCACGCTCACCCACGACGCGCTGCTGGCGAAGGCGCGCGCGGCAATGCCCGACGATGCAGCGGTGGTTACCGCGGTGATCGCGCAAGCGCCCGACCGCAGCGCGGAATTCATCTTCCGCCTCGCCGATGGTGAAAAGCAAAGCGTCTACGTGAACCCGTATAGCGGCGAAGTATTTGGCACGCTGAGCGTCGAGCACCGCTTCATGCAGGTGGACCGCATGCTTCACCGCAAGCTGCTGCTCGGCAAGCCTGGTGAACTGCTGATGGAGTTGGCGGCGTGCTGGACGCTCGTGATGATCGGCACCGGCGTCGCGTTGTGGTGGCCGCACGAAAAGACGACCGCGAGAGACGCTCTGGTGCCGCGTTTCGCACTTAAAGGCCGTGCGCTGTGGAAAAACCTGCACGCGGTGATGGGCATCTGGCTCGCGCTCGGCGCGCTGGCGTTCGTGCTGACCGGCCTGCCCTGGTCGGGTTCGTGGGGCAAGCAATTCAAGGCGCTCGCGACCAGCGCGAATCTGGGTGCGCCCGCGGGCTCATGGGGCGGCCTGCCGCTACGCTCCACACTGCCGGGCACGCACACTGATCACGCCGGCGGCACGCAGGCATCGGCCCAAGGCCAACCCATGCATCACACGGACCACGCGCACGACTCGAAAATGGAGTCGATGCCGGGCATGGTGATGGACGACCTGCCTCTGCCTATCACGCCATGGGCCGTCGGCAATGCACCCGTCCCGGTATCCGCCGATTCGCAAGCACTGCACGCGCTGCCGCTCGGGCGTGTCGTCGCGCTGGTCGCGTCGCTCGGCGTGACCAGCGGCTATAACCTCGTGCTGCCCACGTCACCTTCCGGCGTCTATACCGTCTCGTACTTTCCGGACGACCCGCGACAGGAGCGCACGCTGTACATCGACCAATACAGCGGCGCGGTGCTGAAGGATATCCGCTACGGCGACTACGGCGCCGTGTCGAAGGCAGTGTCGTATGGCACGTCGTTGCATATGGGGCGCTATTTCGGCGTCGCCAATCAGATTCTCTGCGCTGCCATTTCGCTCGGACTCGCCGGCATGGCTGTGACCGGCTGCGTGATGTGGTGGAAACGGCGGCCACAGCGTTCGCTCGGCGCACCGGCACGTGAGCGTTCAGCACCGCCGATGCGCGGCTGGAAGAGCGGCCTCGTGCTGCTCGGCATCGTGTTCCCGCCAATGGGCGCCACGCTGCTGGCCGTATGGCTGGCCGACCGCGCAATTTTCGGCCGCGCGTCGCGGCAAGCTGCATAAACAGACGGGTTCTGATGCTTGCCGTCCTCGCCGGCGGCTGTTTTGATATATTGATCGTTCCAACCTCGATTTCCCCTCCAGATGCGCGTTGGCCGTCCTGTCAAAGCCCTTCCCCAACCGATCTGCAACTACTGCGGCGCGAAGGCCGTGCTCGTCAGACCAGATGAGGACGCCTACCCATACCGCGAAGACCACGGGCCGCTCTGGATTTGCGCGCCATGCGAAGCGTGGATCGGCATTTTCGCGCGCAGCACACGTAATCTGCCGCTCGGGCGGCTCGCGAATGCCGAGCTACGCGAATGGAAAGCCAGGTTGCACGCGGCCCTCGAACCGATGGTTGAAGCGAAGGTGCGCCGCGACGGCTGCAACACGTTCGAGGCGCGTTCCAAAGGCTACAAATGGCTGGCGGACAAACTGGAAATCGACGAAAAGAAATGCCACATTCATCTGCTCGACGTCGACCAATGCAAGGCGGCCATCGAGATCATCGAAAGCTTCGAGCGCGAGCGGCGCTCCGGTGAACGCCGGTAAGCACAATCGGCACCAACTTGACCATCGTCATTTATGAAGGTAACCTTCGCAGGTAACCTTCATATTGTGAGATGGCATGACCAGCAACAACCTGCAGGCCGCCCCTGAAGCTACGCACGCAATGGCGGAAGACCTTCGCGTTCTGGTCGGCAAACTGCGCCGCCGGTTGCGTGAGGAAGCGCATGTCGGCGATTTCACGCCGTCTCAGGTGCAGGTTCTCGGACTGCTGGAGCGCGAGGGCCCAGCAACGGTCACCGCGCTCGCGCGAGCCCAGGGCGTGCGCCCGCAGTCAATGGGCGAGACGCTGTCGGCTCTGAAAGCGGCCGGCTTCGTCTGCGGCGCGCCCGACCCGAATGACGGGCGGCAAACCGTTCTCTCGCTCACCCCCGCTTTTCGCAAGAAGGTCAAGGCAAGCCGCGCGGCCCGCGAAGACTGGCTATTCCGCACAATCCAGACCCGCTTTACGCCAGCCGAGCAGCAGCAACTGGCAACCGGCGTCGAATTGCTCAAACGCCTCGCCGATTCATAACCAGGAGCATTCCATGGCACTGACAACACTCGACGCAACGACCGCACTGGTCGTCATCGATTTGCAGCAAGGCATCGTTGCGCTGCCCACCGCCCATCCCACCGGCGAAATAGTGAAGCGTGCCGCCGTACTGGCCGATGCCTTTCGCCGCCACAGCTTGCCGGTGGTGCTCGTCAACGTCGCGGGCGGTGCGCCGGGCCGCGCGGAGCAGGCGCGCAACAGCGGCGACTTTCCCGCCGGCTTTGCGGATCTGGTGCCCGAACTGAACTACCGGCCGTCGGATCATCTGGTGACCAAGCGGACCTGGGGCGCGTTCACGAACACGGACCTCGAAGCCTGGCTGCGCGAGCAAGGCGTCACGCAAGTGGTGCTCGCCGGCGTAGCGACCAGCATCGGCGTCGAATCGACCGCGCGTTACGCACACGAACTCGGCTTCAACGTCACGTTCGCGGTCGACGCAATGACCGATCTGCACCTCGACGCTCACACCAACAGCATCGCGCGAATCTTCCCGCGGCTCGGCGAAACCGGCACGACGCCGGAAATCCTCGACCTGCTCGACGGCACGCGCGTATGAGCGCTCGTTCGAACATCTGCGCGACACGGGTCGCCCGCAGGGGAACGACGCGGTGAACGGCACTTTCCGTTCGCTGCGCAATTTCAATTACCGGGTCTGGGCGAGCGGCGCGATCGTCTCCAACATCGGTACGTGGATGCAGCGCACGGCGCAGGACTGGCTCGTGCTCACGGAACTCACGCATCACAATGCAACGTCCGTGGGTATCGTCATGTCGCTGCAGTTCGGGCCGCAAATGCTGTTGCTTCCGCTGACCGGCTATGCGGCCGATCACTTCAACCGCCGCAAGCTGCTGGTCGCCACCCAGGCTGCAATGGGCACCCTTGCGCTGGGCCTCGGGATTCTCACCGTCACCGGCATCGTGCAGTTGTGGCAGGTCTATGTGTTCGCGTTGCTGCTCGGCTGCGTGACCGCATTCGATTCACCGGCGCGTCAGACCTTTGTCTCCGATCTGGTCGGAGAAAGCGATCTGTCGAACGCAGTTGCGCTGAACTCCACGTCGTTCAACGCCGCGCGCATGATCGGGCCGGCCGTCGCGGGCCTGCTCATTGCCTCGGTGGGCACCGGATGGGTGTTCCTGATCAACGCGATCTCGTTCGTCGCCGTGCTCGGTTCGCTGCGCATGCTGCGCACCAGCGAACTGCATCTGAAGCCCCGCGCGATACGCACGCGCGGCAGCTTTGTGGAAGGTTTCAAGTATGTGTGGAAGCGTCCCGATCTGAAGGCCGCGTTGCTGATGCTGTTTCTGATCGGCACGTTCGGGCTGAACTTCCCGATCTTCATCTCGACCATGTCCGTCACCGCATTTCATGCGGGCGCGAGTCAATATGGGGGGCTGAGCTCGACCATGGCGATCGGCTCCGTCACCGGTGCGCTGCTCGCCGCGCGCCGAGCAAAACCCCGCATGGCGATTCTGCTCGGCGCGGCGGCGGTTTTCGGGGTCGGCTGCACGGTTGCGGCGGTCATGCCGAACTACGTGCTCTTCGGCATCGCGCTCGTCGTCATCGGCGTGTCTACGCAAACGTTCACCACCTCGACGAACAGCCTCGTGCAACTCTCGACAGAACCCGCCATGCGTGGCCGGGTGATCGCGATTCTGCTGGCCATCGCGTTAGGCGGGACGCCGCTCGGCGCGCCGATCGTCGGTTGGGTCGCCGATCGGTTCGGCCCGCGTTGGGCACTCGGCGTCGGCGCCGCGTCAGGTTTTGCAGCGGCAGTCGTCGGCGTGCGCTACCTGATCAGGTACCGCCAGTTGCGCGTGTATGTCGAGGGTGGCCGCCTGCGCTACAGCATCGACGAGCCACACCAGGCAACGCCTTATGCAAGTCCCGCGACTGCGGTACGCAATGCCGTATTGAGCGAAGCGGAAGCGGAACAGGACTGATCGTCGTCACAGCGCAGCCACGCCCCTGAAGACGCTTGACCCGCTTGCGCACAGTCGCTTCGGGAACGCCGGCGTCGCGGGCGTGCTCTCGCACGGGCCACCGCCTGCCTGTGCAATCCGTTTAATACCATAGTAGATTGACTGCGCAACGCGTCAGAGCGGCAGCGGTTGCGTAGGCCGGCGCGCAACAGCCGCACGGCACCCTTCTATCCGCCGCGGCGGGCCGTCGCCACAGACTCCATGAAAAAAGCCGCGCCTGAATCAGGCGCGGCTTTTTTTATTGCGGTATCGCTACGCTGTTACTTCGCCACCGGCATCGTAAATTCAGCGCCCTTGGCGATGCTATCCGGCCAGCGCTGCATGATGCTCTTGTAGCGCGTATAGAAACGCACGCCTTCTTCGCCGTAAGCGTGGTGATCGCCGAACAGCGAACGCTTCCAGCCGCCGAACGAGTGCCATGCCATCGGCACCGGAATCGGCACGTTGATGCCGACCATACCCACCTGAATCTGCCGGCCGAATGCGCGCGCCACACCGCCATCGGACGTGAACAGCGACACGCCATTGCCGAACTCATGCGCGTTGATCAACTCGACCGCGCTCGCGAAATCGGGCACACGCACCACCGCCAGCACCGGGCCGAAAATCTCTTCCTTGTAGATCTTCATGTCCGTGCCAACCTGGTCGAACAGCGTGCCGCCGATAAAGAAGCCGTCTTCGCCCGCCACCGGATGCGCGCGGCCGTCGACGATCAGCTTCGCGCCTTCCGCCTCGCCCGATGCGATATAGCCGGCCACCTTGGCCTTATGTTCGGCGGTAACCAACGGCCCCATTTCGGCGTCGAGGTTCTCGCCGTTCTTGATCACCAGCGACTTCACGCGCGGCACCAGACGCTCGATCAGTTCATCGGCGACATTGCCCACCGCCACCGCCACCGAAATCGCCATGCAACGCTCGCCTGCCGAGCCATAGGCGGCGCCGATCAATGCATCGACCGCCTGGTCGAGATCGGCGTCCGGCATCACCACCAGGTGATTCTTCGCGCCGCCCAGCGCCTGCACGCGCTTGCCGCGCTTCGATGCTTCCGTATAGATGTATTCGGCGATCGGCGTGGAGCCGACAAACGACAGCGCGGCGACGTCCGGATGCTCGATCAGCGCATCCACGGCCACCTTGTCGCCGTTCACGACATTGAACACGCCATCGGGCAGACCCGCTTCCTTCAGCAGTGCGGCGAGCCGCAGCGACGCCGACGGATCACGCTCCGACGGCTTCAGCACGAACGTGTTGCCGCAGGCGAGCGCGACCGGGAACATCCACATCGGCACCATCACCGGGAAATTGAACGGCGTAATGCCGGCGACCACGCCGAGCGGCTGGCGCAGATTCCAGTTGTCGATGCCGCCGCCGATCTGGTCGGTGAAATCGGTCTTCAGCAGATTCGGAATGCCGCACGCGAACTCGACCACCTCGATGCCGCGCACCACTTCGCCTTGCGCGTCCGTGAACACCTTGCCGTGCTCGCGCGTAATCAGCAGCGCGAGTTCGTCATGATGCTTGTTCAGCAGTTCCTTGAACTTGAACAGAATACGGGCGCGTTTGATCGGGGCCGTTTCGCTCCATGCGGGGAAGGCGGCCTTCGCGGCCTTGACCGCGGCGTCCACTTCTTCGACCGAAGCGAGCGCGACCGAGCCGGTCACCTTGCCGGTGGCAGGATTGAACACGTCCTTGGAGCGGCCGCTAGCGGCCGCAGCCAGCGCGCCGCCGATGAAATGGCCCAACTGCTGCACCGACAGCTTCGCTTGTTCGTTCACTGCATTCATCTGGTTACCTCGTATTCTGGATGGGCCGGTACGAATCGCCACCGGGCCGTAAGCAAAAAGTCAGGCTACGTTGCGCAGCACATTGGCGGAGGTCCGCACATCGGCTGGCTCCATGAAGACCTGCCAACTGTATCGACGGCGCTGGTTATATTCCCGATACAGCACAATAAAACCGCACCTCACTGTATTGTTTTTTGCGTCGCAACTGTATTGGAACCTGCGGCGAGGCGCGCTTTGCGGCGTCACCAGCGTTCAAGACAGGCCGCCGCCGGCCGCCGATACTCGGATTTTTTCCCGCAAGGATTGGCGCGATGAGCCTGCTCCAGAACACGATGATCGCGCTGGCGCGAAGCACGACCGTCTCGGCCGTGATGCGCAACGTCGGTGCACGGACCGCGCTGGCGACACGTTTCGTCGGCGGCGCGGACGGCGCGGCGGCCGTCGCCACCGCTCAGCGCCTGTTCGAGCGGCACGGCATCCGCGCGTCGCTGTTCTATCTCGGCGAATATGTCGTGGAGCGCGCCGCGATCGATTTCAACGTCAATCAGGCGCTTGCCGCAATCGACGCGCTCGCACAAGCCGGCCTCGACGTGCATGTCTCGATCGATCCGACCGCCGTCGGCTTCATGGAAAGCGAAAAGTACGGCACCGCCAACGCGACGCTGATTGCACAGGCCGTGGCACGTCAGCCGTTGCGGCCCGGAAGCAGAAACATGGTCATGCTCGACATGGAAGATCTGTCGATCCGCGACCGGACCTGCCGCCTGCACACATCGTTATGCGCGCACGGCCTTCCGGTTGCGCTGACCTTGCAGGGACGTCGAAAGCGTACGCTCGACGATCTGCGTGGCCTGATTCGGCAACCCACCGCGGTCCGGCTGGTGAAGGGCGCGTTTCCCGAATCGCCGGCACACGATCATCAAGGGCGCGCGGAGATCGACCACGCTTACCTCGAGGCCGCGCAGCTGATGCTGTCGCCCGCCGCGCGCGAAGCCGGGTTTTATCCGGTGTTCGGCACCCACGACGGGCGCCTCGCGACATCGATCATCGAAGCCGCGCAGCGCGAGAGCTGGGCACCCGGGCAATTCGAATTTGAAATGCTGTACGGCGTGCGGCCCGACTGGCAGCTTAAACTACGGCAGATGGGCTATCGGGTGCGTGTCTATTTGCCGTTCGGCAACGACTGGTGGCCCTACGCGGTGCGCCGGGTCGGCGAGAATCCGCGCAATGCGTGGCTGCTTGCCCGTTCGTTGAGGGGCGGCAGCTACGGGATCGATTAAACCGTTTCGCGGGTCCGCACGATGGCAATCTCGAGTTTCACCTGGTACTGCGGCGCCGAGCTTCCCGGCGAGGTCATGGCGGCGGCGCTCGAGGCTTACCATTTCGAGCCGCATTTCCACGATGCATGGTCGGTCGGCGCGATCGTCGCCGGAAGCTGCACGTTCTCTTATCGCGGCGCTGCGCATGTTGCCCGGCAAGGCGATCTGGTGGTGATTCCACCGCGCGCGGTGCATACCGGCGGGACATCCGAGGGCCTGCTGAGTTACGGCATGGCGTATCTGGAGACGAGCTGGTTCGATGCGCACGCCGCGATGTCCAGCGGAGGCCCGATGCAGTTCGCCGAGGTGGTGATAGCCGACCCGTCGCTATGCGAGCGCTGGGCCGCCGCGCTGATGCATGAAGCCATCGACGACACAAGCCGCAAGAATGAGATCTCCGCTGCGCTGTTTGAACTGCTGGCAAAACACGGCGTGCCGGCAGGAGATGCGCGGCTGATCGACAACGACGCGGGCCGCGATGCAAACGCCGCGGCTGACGCCTGCGCTGAACTGCAAGCGTCCATGAGCCTCCGCGACCTGCCGAAAGCCGACGTCGCGACGCTCGCGCGCCGCTGGGGCGTGCATCGAACCACATTGAGCAAGCAATTCGCCCGTCGCTACGGATTGCCTCCCGATGCCTGGCTGCGCAACTGGCGAGCGGAGCAAGCGAAGACGCTGATGATGGGCGGCATGGCGCTCGCCGAGGTCGCCGCCGCGACCGGCTTCGCGGATCAGGCGCACCTCACCCGCGTGTTCAAGCGCATTCATGGCGCGCCGCCGGGGGCGTTGAGAAAATCGGCCGCCGGTCAGGGCGAAAACTGAAGCGCTCTACGGACTGCCTCAAGAGCCGCATGATTTTTTCATGTGATTAGCGAGTCGCTCAGTTCTTTGCCAACACTCAACGCCACTGCGCGGTCAATTCGTTGGCCAGCGCCATCTTCCCGCGAACCAGTTCAGTGAAGTTCGTTGACGATCCGCCCTGCGACGCCATGAATTTCAGCGCGGCGCAATGAACGGCCCGCATCGACCGGCCGTCGATCCCGGCCATGCGTCCCGCACTGCGCGTGGTCTCTTCGACAAGGTCGCGTGCGCCGCTGAAATCCGGCGACAATCCGCTCTGCGCCTCGAACGCGGCGCGCATTTCGTCCGCGTATTCGCGAGCGTGCCCAAGCCGGTCGACATCGATCACCAGATCGACGCCGTCCGACAAACGCGACGCGCTGAGAATCCACAGCGCAATGAACGCCCGATACGCGTTGTTGCCTTCAGCCGTGCGCGCATACTGCTCGCACGCCATTGCGTAGGCGTCGTCCGAAGTGGGTTGCGCAGGTGGCAAGCTCACACCGCATGCTTCGGTCGCCCGCCTGACCACGGGCTCCGATTGGTTGAGGCCCAGGACGCGAAATGGCGCGGCGACAAAGAACGGATTGCTCCATTGCTGATTGAGCAGCCACCCCGATGCAAACTGCGATGCGGGATTTCGCAGCACGGCCGCGTGCATGGCTTGCGGAAACGCGCTTCTTAGCCAGGGCAAGCGGCCAGACGAGCGGCAAAACTTGAAGACCGGCACCTTGCCTTGCGCGGCCGACCGCTCACACAGACGCCGCAAATAAGCCTGCAATGCGGGGAATTCCGCGTCGGGCGCCCTTGCGAAACGATCGGTGCCAAAACGTTTCCGGTACCCAGGCACACCGCGAGCGCCCTCTTGCAGAAGTGGCCGGTACTCTTCGAAGTAAGGCGCGGTAAGCGGTGGATGTCCCGAAGTCAGTGTGGGACGGCAGGCCGAAACTTCCGCGAGACTGAGATCGGCAAGCATATTGCTCAGTGGCTCATAGAATCCGGTCACAGAATCCAGCGCCCGCAGACGCGACCAGATCCACGTTCCCGCGCTGCGCCAGCCCGTATGCAAGAAAATGCCCTGTTTCAGGCCACTTTGTAGCGCGGCGGCACGCGGCTGAGGAGCCGGATCATTCGACATATGCGTTTGGCCATCAGCGGCGCTCGACGGCCCGTGCGACCGAGGCATGGGTCTTCTCTTCAAATGAAAGCAACAACGAAGCGATGGACGGCAGGTGCTGCCTGCTCCACGCTGTTCAAGCGCACACTTTAGCGGGTTGAGCCGTAGACTTGGTTACGGAAGATTTCACGTGGCCAGCGATGACGTTCATGCGGGCACGAAGCTGCGCATCTTGCCGAACCATGCATGCGCTACCTGCGCACAGTTTCCTGAATATCAAGTGCACTTGCTGCAAGGGGTCATTCGGCAGCGCTACAACCTCGATCGGCCGAGCCCGTCGAATGCCGCACGGTCGCGCTGCTTGAGCTTGTTCGCCGTCATCACGCCGACCACTGCGTTGCGCGTACAAAAAGCTCGGCATGCACGACAAGAGCCAGATTCCATAGCTGCTCGGGCTGCGCGAGAACGCAACGGCAAACGCCACCGCGCTCGCGCCGGGCGAATGAACCTCTAACTCACTCCTCTTCTTCCTCTTCGAGGCCGGCAAGCAGATCGTCGACCGCGCGATACACGCGCTCGACGATTTCCGGCCCGACCTTGCGCTCCAGTTCGCGATAGTGGGCTTCAAGATCCTTCGAGATCACCCGCACCAGTTCGACACTCGTTTCCGTTAGCGACACCAGCACGCGGCGCTGGTCTTCCGCAAAACGCTCCTTCGTCACCAGTTCCATGCTCTCCATGCGGGCAAGCACGCCGGCCATGCTCGGGCTCGAAATCGTGCAGATATCGGAGATGTGGCGCGGCTCCATCGGGCCATGCTCGTTGAGCGCGCGAATCACGCGCCACTGCTGTTCGGTCAAACCATGCGCGGTAATCAATGGGCGGAAACGCTCCATCATTTTTTCTCTGGCGCGCAGCAACAACATCGGCAGATTGCGGTGCAGAACTCGGGTAGCAGTGGAAGCGGACATGGCGGAAGATGAGTAAAGACAGCTGTCAAAGCTTAAGGGAAAACCCGCGATCAGCCGACAGGCTATTGACCGTGGATGATATCAAGCGCAATACTACTAACATGTTAGTGTTTTCTACGAGACGCAACTGACTTATGTTTGCACTTGCCGATCATCTGCTGCATCCCGAAGGCGACGCGCTGCCTCGCGACGTGGATGCGCGCACCGTTGCCGCGCTGCTTGCACGCGGCATTGCCTGCCGCGCGCCGGTTTCGGGCGCTGTCTATGGAACCCTGCTCAACGACCGGGCCGCATTGGACGCGCTGGGCGATGCGGTGCACGCCGCGCCCTATAAAGCGCCGCCGAAAGCGCCGGTGCTTTATCTGAAGCCGCGCAACACGCTGGCCGGGCACCGCGCGCGCGTCGTCGTGCCTGACAACGCGCTGGGCGTGGAGGTCGGCGCGTCGCTGGGGATTGTGATCGGCCGCACTGCAACACGTGTGAGCGCGGATCACGCGTTCGACTACATCGCCGGCTATACGCTGGTCGCCGATCTGAGCGTGCCGCATGCAAGCGTCTACCGGCCTTCGGTACGGTTCAGGGCACGCGACGGTTTTTGCGTGGTCGGGCCGGCCGTGGTTGTGGCGCGTCATGTTTCAGCACCGGACGATTTGACCATCAAGGTACTGCTTAAGGGACATGAAATCTTCACTGCGAGCACCGCATCGTCGGTACGTAACGTGGCGCAATTGATTGCGGACGTCACCGACTTCATGACGCTTTGCGCCGGTGACGTCATCACGCTAGGCGTGCCGCATGGTTCGCCGGTCGCGCATATCGGCGACACAGCCACGCTATCGATCGGCGAATTGCCGCCGCTTGACATCTCATTCGCCGTTGCACAAGAACACGATGGAGAACAGCAATGATGCGCGGCCGTGTTGCGTATGCAGGAGCGATTCACGAAGCCTGGCCGGACGCCAACGGCGTGCGCCTCGCCGATGGCCGCGTGCGTCGCGAGGATGAAGTCGTGTGGCTCGCGCCGATCGAGGTCGGCACGATCTTCGCGCTCGGTTTGAACTACGCCGAGCATGCCAAGGAACTGCAATTCACCAAGCAGGAAGAGCCGCTCGTTTTTCTCAAAGGCCCCGGCACGGTGATCGGCCATCGCGGCGTGACGCGCCGCCCCGCGGACGTCACCTTCATGCACTACGAGTGCGAACTGGCTGTCGTGATCGGGCAGACCGCACGGAACGTCACGCGCGAAAACGCCATGCAGCACGTGGCCGGCTACATGATCGCGAACGATTACGCGATCCGCGACTACCTGGAAAACTACTACCGCCCCAACCTGCGCGTGAAGAATCGCGACGGCGGCACGGTGCTCGGCCCCTGGTTCGTCGATGCCGCCGATGTCGCGGACGTCACGCAACTCGAGTTGCGCACCTATGTGAACGGCACGCGGCAACAGCACGGCAACACGCGGGATCTCGTCACCGACATCCCGGCGTTGATCGAATACCTGAGCAGCTTCATGACGCTCGCGCCCGGCGACGTGATCCTGACCGGCACGCCGGAAGGCATTGTCAACGTCAATGCGGGCGACGAAGTCGTCTGCGAAATCGACGGCCTGGGCCGTCTCGTCAATACGATTGCATCCGACGCGGACTTTGGCCGCGCCTGATCGACAGCTTTACATGGGATCGGAGTAAGTGCTATGGGACCAGAGTAAGCGCTAAAGCGCCAACTCTGGTCGACACACCAACTCCGATCGACAGCGAAAAGAGCAAGGACAAGGCAATGCGAATCGAACATCTGATCAACGGCAAGTCGGGCACGGCGCGCGACTACTTCGAAACCGTCAATCCAGCGACGCAAAACGTGCTCGCCGAAGTCGCGCGCGGCACCGCGGAAGAAGTCGACGCCGCCGTGCGCGCAGCGAAAGACGCGTTTCCGGCGTGGGCCGGCAAACCCGCTACGGAACGCGCGAAAATGATTCGCAAGCTCGGCGAGCTGATCGCGAAGAACGTGCCGGAAATCTCCGAGGCCGAAACGCAAGACACCGGCCAGACGATCTCGCAGACGCGCAAGCAACTCGTGCCGCGCGCGGCCGACAACTTCAGCTATTTCGCGGAGATGTGCACGCGCGTCGACGGCCATACGTACCCGACCGATACGCATCTGAACTACACGCTGTTTCATCCGGTGGGCGTGTGCGCGCTGATTTCGCCGTGGAATGTACCGTTCATGACGGCGACGTGGAAAGTCGCGCCCTGCCTCGCGTTCGGCAATACCGCTGTGCTGAAGATGAGCGAACTGTCGCCGCTGACCGCGTCGATGCTCGGCAATCTCGCGCTCGAAGCCGGCATTCCGGCAGGCGTGCTGAACGTCGTGCACGGCTTCGGCAAGGAAACCGGCGAACCGCTGGTGGCGCACCCGGACGTGCATGCGGTGTCGTTCACCGGATCGACGGCGACCGGCAACCGCATCGTGCAAACCGCGGGCCTGAAGAAATTTTCGATGGAACTCGGCGGTAAGTCGCCGTTCGTGATTTTCGACGACGCCGATTTCGAACGCGCGCTCGACGCGGCGATATTCATGATCTTCTCGAACAACGGCGAACGCTGTACGGCAGGCTCGCGAATTCTCGTGCAGCGCTCGATTTACGCGCGCTTTGCCGAGCGCTTCATTGAACGCGCGAAGCGCTTGACCGTTGGCGATCCGCTTGCCGACAGCACGATTGTCGGTCCGATGATCAGCCAGGGGCATCTGGCGAAAGTGCGCAGTTATATCGAACTGGGTCCGAAAGAAGGCGCGACGCTCGCATGCGGTGGACTCGATGCGCCCGATCTGCCTGAAGCGATGCGCAAGGGCAACTTCGTGACGCCAACGGTGTTTGTCGACGTCGACAACCGTATGCGGATCGCCCAGGAAGAAATCTTCGGGCCGGTCGCCTGCCTGATTCCTTTCGACGACGAAGCCGACGCGATCAAACTCGCCAACGACATTTCGTACGGCCTGTCGAGCTACATCTGGACCGAGAACACCGGCCGCGCGTTGCGTGTCGCAGCAGCCGTCGAAGCCGGCATGTGCTTCGTCAACAGCCAGAACGTGCGCGATCTGCGTCAGCCGTTCGGCGGCACCAAGGCATCGGGCGTGGGTCGTGAAGGCGGCACGTGGAGTTACGAAGTGTTCCTCGAACCGAAAAACGTGTGCGTGTCGCTCGGCTCGCATCACATTCCGCGCTGGGGCGTTTGAGGCGCTGGGGCGTTGTTCTACGCACGACGCTGCATCACGCTTCACGCCATACAGAATAGGAGACCGCGATGGGCAAACTCGCGTTAGCAGCAAAAGTGACTCACGTCCCGTCGTTGTATCTATCCGAACTCGACGGTCCGCATAAAGGCTGCCGTCAGCCGGCGATCGACGGCCACCATGAAATCGGCCGGCGCTGCCGCGAGCTGGGCGTCGATACGATCGTCGTGTTTGACGTGCATTGGCTGGTGAACAGCGAATACCACATCAATTGCGCGCCGGGTTTTGAAGGCGTTTATACCAGCAACGAGCTGCCGCACTTTATCAAGAACATGCCGTATGCGTATCCCGGCAATGTCGGGCTCGGCAATCTGATCGCGGAAGTCGCCAACGAAATGGGCGTGAAAAGCCGCGCGCACAGCGAGACCACGCTCGAACTCGAATACGGCACGCTGGTGCCGATGCGCTACATGAACAGCGACCAGCACTTCAAGACGGTGTCGGTGGCGGGCTGGTGCATGTGGCACGACCTCGAGACCAGCGCGCGTTTCGGACTCGCGGTGCGCAAGGCGATCGAGGAGCGCTACGACGGCACCGTGGCGATTCTGGCGAGCGGCTCGCTCAGCCACCACTTCGCCAACAACGGCACCGCCGAGCAGTTCATGCATAAGGTATGGAGCCCGTTTCTCGAACAGATGGACCGCAGGGTCGTCGAGTTGTGGGAAGCCGGCGACTGGAAAACCTTCTGCGAGATGCTGCCGCTCTACAACGAAAAATGCTGGGGCGAAGGCGGCATGCACGACACCGCGATGCTGCTCGGCGCACTCGGCTGGGATCGTTACGAAGGCAAGGTCGAAGTCATCACACCGTATTTCGGCAGTTCGGGCACCGGCCAGATCAATGCGATCTTCCCCGTCACGCCCCTGCCCGCTTAAGCCTCGAGGAGCCCGACGTGCCGCACCTGACACTTGAATACAGCGCCAACCTGGCCGGCGAAGACAGCATCGGCCGACTGTGCGGGACCCTTGCCGATTGCCTGGCTCATTGTCGCGATACGCAGCGCGAGAACGAGCAACGCGTTTATCCGCTCGGCGGCATCCGCGTGCGCGCATTGCGCTGCGAGCAGTACTGCATCGCCGACGGCCGGCCTGACGCCGCGTTTCTGCATGCGAATCTGAAGATCGGCGCTGGCCGCTCCGAGGCCGTAAAGAAGACAACCGGCGACGCGTTGTTCGACTTGATCAAACAACACTTCGCTGCGGAATTTGAACAGCACGGCTTGGCGTTATCGCTCGAAATCAATGAATTCAGCGAAGCGGGCACGTGGAAGCACAACAATTTGCACGCGCGGCTGAAGGCCTGATAACCAGGGCCTGGCGGCGGCTAATAGAGAATCGATCATGCTAGATGAACAGACTATCCGCGACCTCGCGGCGCAACTCGACAATGCCGAGAAAACGCGTACGCAACTACGCCACTTCTCGGCCGCCTATCCGCAGATGACCGTCCAGGACGGATACGCGATTCAACGCGAGTGGGTGAAGCTGAAACTGGCCGAAGGGCATGTGATCAAGGGTCGCAAGATCGGGCTGACATCGCGCGCGATGCAGCGTTCATCGCAGATCGACGAACCTGACTATGCGCCGCTGCTCGACAGCATGTTCATTGAAAGCGGCCAGGACATCCGCGCCGACCGCTTCATCGCGCCACGCGTCGAGGTGGAGTTGGCGTTCGTGTTGAGCAAGCCGCTCAAGGGTCCTGGCGTCACCCTGTTCGACGTGCTCGACGCGACGGCCTACGTGAGCCCGGCGGTGGAGATTATCGATGCGCGCATCGAGCAATTCGACCGCGAAACGAAAGCGCCGCGCAAGGTCTACGACACCATTTCGGACTTCGCGGCGAACGCGGGGATTGTTCTGGGCGGCCGACCGGTGCGTCCGCTGGACGTCGATCTGCGCTGGGTCGGCGCGTTGCTGTACAAGAACGGCGCGGTGGAAGAAAGCGGACTTGCAGCGGCGGTGCTGAATCACCCGGCCACGGGCGTAGCGTGGCTCGCGAACAAGATCGCGCCCTACGACGAAGTGCTAAACGCAAACGACGTGATTCTAAGCGGCTCGTTCACGAGCCCGATTCCCGCGCGTGCCGGCGATACGTTCCACGTCGACTATGGTCCGCTGGGCGGCATTGGTTTGAACTTCATTTGAGTTTGCCGACATGTCTCTACCGCAAAATAGTTTCAAGCGCGCCTTGGCCGAGGGCAAACTGCAATTCGGCCTGTGGGCCGCGCTTGCAGATGCCTACGTGACCGAATTGCTGGCGACTGCCGGCTTTGACTGGCTGCTGATCGACAACGAGCACGCACCGAACGATGTGCGCAGCACGCTGGCGCAATTGCAGGCGGTGGCCGCATACGCGTCGCACCCTGTGGTACGCCCGGTGCGTAGCGACAGCGCGCTGATCAAGCAACTGCTCGACATTGGCGCACAGACTTTATTGCTACCGATGATAGACACGGCCGGGCAAGCGGCTGACGCGGTAGCGGCAACACGCTATCCGCCGCGGGGAATTCGCGGCGTGGGTAGCGCGCTGGCGCGAGCGTCGCGATGGAACCGGATACCGGACTATCTGAACATGGCGGCGGAGGAGTTATGTGTGTTGGTGCAGGTTGAGACGGTTCAGGGGATTAAAAATCTGCCGGCGATCGCGGGCGTGGAAGGTGTCGACGGCGTGTTCTTCGGACCGGCGGACTTGAGCGCTTCGATGGAGTTACTTGGAAAACCGGGCGATGCGCGGGTGCGCGAAGCGATTTGCAACGGCATCAGGACCGTTCGGAACGCGGGCAAGGCGGCGGGCGTGCTGGCACCGGACGCGGGGATCGTGGCCGAGTATTTGGCGGCAGGCGCGACGTTTGTGGCGGTGGGAACGGACACCGGGTTGTTGAGCCGCGCGGCGGTGGATCTGGCGGCATCGTATAAGAAGTCTGCGGGGGCGGCTACGCCGGTAAAAGGTGGTTACTGATGGCGCACAATCGGTAGCCTTTCTGCATTTGCGCAAAGATTGTGCTCACCGTGTTGTAATGTTGCCTACGGTGTTGCCTTTCCTTGCTTTCTTTTTGGTTTATTAGCGTTCCCCCTGTGCGGGGGCACCTACTTTTCTTTGCCTGCCGCAAAGAAAAGTAGGCAAAAGAAAGCGGCTCACACCGCCAGCTCTTAAGCGGATCCCCTGGCTTGGAGGAGGTAGTGGAGCATCTGGAATCTGTGTTCTCGCGCACTCCGCCCCGGTGACAAGGCAGTCATACTTCCGGCGGCGCTGCGCGCGCCGACACGGTACTTCACAAAATCGTCGGGTCCGTCGGGTGCTTCCGGCGCTTGCGGTTGTTCAAGCGTAACGGCTTGCCTTTGCCGCGCTGGCGTAACTCGCGGCCGCGTTTCGTTCAGCGGAGTGGCCCGCACTTCGACAACTGCATTTCGTTCGGCGAGTGGCCTGCAATTCCACAACTGCTTCTCGTTCGGCGAAGTGGCTCGCACTTCCGCAATTCAGCGCCTCGCCGAGGCAAAGCCGATGGCCCCAACCGAACGAAGAATCACCCACTGGTTTCCCTGGCAGACCGTTCCGGCGAGCACGCAGTGCGAGGCGGGAAGGATGATGCGGGAAGCGCGCAGGCCCCATCGGTTTTGAGAAGTACCGCTACGGCGCGCGCAGCGCCGCCGGAAGCATGACCGCCTTGTCACCAGCGCGGAGTGCGCGGGAACACAGAGTCCAGATGCTCCACTGCCTCCTCCAAGCCAGGGGACCCGCTTAAGCGCTGGCGGTGTAAAGCCGCTTTCTTTTGCCTACTTTTCTTTGCGGCAGGCAAAGAAAAGTAGGTGCCCCCCGCACAGGGGGAACGCTAATAAACCAAAAAGAAAGCAAGGAAAGGCAACCCCGTAGGCACACAGAAAAATGCCGCCGCCAAAGGCAAAAAAAACCAACACCCCAATCAGCCGCTACGCGCAAAAAAACCCTAATCACTTGCCGGCCAAGGCAACCCCACAGAAGACCAATCCAACTCGACACCAACAACAGACCGCTCCCTAGCCAACTGCACAGCCAAAGTAACAGCAATACAAGGCCGGCCACTGGCCAAAGAAAGATAAGGATTACTGGCCACAGGCACACCAGGCAACAAAACCGCGTTACGAAAATAGGGCCGATGATCCCATCGAGCATCGCGCGGATTAGCAACAGGGTGCAGCGAAGCCGCATCACTACTCCATGCTGGCCCGCGCAATTCAGGCCCGATCTGCCGCCCCGAATCATCCAGAATAAAACAGCTGACACATCGCTCAAACGTAGCGAGAGAAGCAAACGCCTCATCCATCACCACGCCGGCAATCAGTTCATCAGCCGCCCGGCTCAAAGCCAACCGATAAGGCTCGACCTCCGACTCGAATAAAGCATGCTGATGCGCACGCCCCTGTGCGATCACATCGAACGCATCGTCGATCCGCCGCCGCACCGACTCCGGCGGCGCCATCTCGGCAGCCGGCCGCCCAAGCAAATACCCCTGCGCAAAATCCACATTCGACGCGACCGCGAGAATCAGCTCCTCGGTCGTTTCGACTCCTTCCACCACCACCAGCATCCCCGCCTGATGCAGCAGCGATACCAGTTTCGGCAAAATCGGCTGCTCAGTACCGGGACTCGTCGCGCGAATCAGTTCGCCGTCGAGCTTGACAAGATCCGGCCGGATCCGGAACAGCCGGTCGAGATTCGATTGGCCCGCGCCGAAATCGTCGACGGCGATCAGGAAACCGTGCTTGCGATACAAGGCTGCCGCCCGTGACATTTCATCGACGCTGCCGCCATGCGACTCGAGAATCTCGAGAATCACCCGCTCCGGTTCGAGCCCCACCGCCCGCACAATCGCGGCGAGCTGATCGGCATAACCTTCGGCGATGAACGTGGCCGGCAGAATATTGAGGAAGAGCCACGCACCCGGAGGCAGCGACCTGCGCGCATTGCCCAGATGCACGGCGTGACTCGCGCGATCGAGCGCGCCTTCGTCGTTGCCAGGGTTCGGCGCAAACAGCACGACCGGCGGCACCAGCATGCCGTCGGCCTGCTCGCCGCGCAGCAACGCCTCAAAACCCACCTGCTTCTGGTGCGACAAGCTGTAAAGCGGCTGGAAATGCGAGGTCAGGTAATAGTCTTCCCATTTCAGCCTGGGCGGTGCCGCCCCGCCCGCTGCATGCGCCGCGTCGGACGCGAATTGCAGAGCCTCGCCCGGCCGCGCGCGTTCGGCGCATACGCGGTTTCTGCCCAGGTGCTTGGCGCGCAGCAACGCTTCGTCGGCGCGGTCGAGCAGCATCATGATGCTTTCGCCGCTGCGGTGTTCGGCCACGCCGAAGCTCGCGCTCAGCTTACCGTCGGGGCGCTCGAGCGCGGCAATCGCGCCGCGCAAACGCTCGGCCAGTGTGAGCGCGCCGGTGAGCCCGTCACGCAGCAGCACCGCGAACTCCTCGCCGCCGATCCGGCTTATGCTTTCTTCCGCAGTGGTCTGTTCCATCAGCGCCTGGGCGACCTGATACAGCGCATGGTCGCCGACCGCATGGCCAAAACGGTCGTTCAGCGATTTGAAACTGTCGATGTCGAGATAAATCGCGCTGACCCGCGCATCGGGTGTCATGACTTCAAGGCGGCGCTCAGCCTGTTCCACGAACGCGCGACGGTTTTGCAGGCCGGTCAGCGGATCGGTCGCGGCGAGTTGCGCCAATTGACTCTCGAGCAGAAAGTGGTTGCGCCGGAACCAGTAGAAGCCGAAGTGAAACACAGCGGAAGTCGGCATGCCGATCGCCACGATCCACATCCACGTCACGACGCCGACGTCATGCGTGCTCGGCTCGCCAAACAGCAAGGCGAGCGCCGTCGCATAGAAAAGCGCGCTGCCGACCAGAAAATGCGTCGGCGTGAGCCACAACGGCGCTGCGCAGATCGGTATCACCACCACGGCGGGCAGCGCCCAGAGCAACGGCTGATCGACCCCGGAAATGTTCAGCGCGAGACCCACCGCCAGCACCAGCGAATACGCCACGCCGATCGCGCCGAATACAAAGGTCGTTGCCGCTCGCGGAATCGCCAGCACCAGCAGGCCGAGCACCAGTGCGCAAAGAAGCCGGTACGGCAGCGGCAGCGCCGGTCCGCCGACAAAGTTGCGCGCCCCCACGAAGCACAGGAACGCGACCACGGTAAACGCCATCGTGACCGTCGAAAGCGGGCGTTGGTGTTCCAGCGATCGTCGATGGAAACGCTCGCGCAAGCCGGAATCGGCCATTTGCTTCGTCGAGGTGGAAAGCATATTGATAGTTATCAGGCGGGTTCCGGTCACTCTGCCAATGTATAACGGCAAACGTCTGACAAATATTTATCCCTTCCGCTCAAATAGGCATGAGGCGCGGCGCGGCTGTCATCGATCATCGCCAGGAGACCTCGACATACCGTGACGGCAAACGTTTGCCGGTCGGAACGACACCGGCGCGTCACCTTCCTTCCGGCACCCGCGCGATTCCGCTTGCCGCTATGCCGCCATCACGCGATCGCGGCCTGACGCCTTGGCGGCATATAGCGCGCCGTCCGCACGCGCCATCAGTTCGGCGAGCGGCTCGTCCCATCGATGCTGGTCCACGCCGACGCTGAAGGTGTACCTCAGTCCGCGTGGCAATTCGGTGTGCGCGGCCGCAGCCAGCCGGACCCGGATCCGGTCCAGCAGGGCCACCGCTTCGGCGGCGGTGGTCGCCGGGCACAACACGCCGAACTCTTCGCCGCCCAGGCGCCCGAACACATCGCCGACACGCAGGTTGCGGGCGATGAACGCCGCGAAGTGGCGCAGCACCTGGTCGCCGACGGCGTGGCCGTGGCCGTCGTTGATGGCCTTGAACGAGTCGATGTCGATGATCGCCAGGGCCACCGGGGAGCGCGTGCGCACCGACGCGTTGAGCAGCGCGTCGCCGATTGCCAGAAAGGCGCGGCGCGACAGCGCGCCTGTCAGATCGTCGACGTTGGCAAGCCGCTCGAGCCGCTCGGCGAGGCGATCGTGCACCAGCATCACCACGCCGATCGACATGGCCGGCTGCGCGAGAATCCCGAGCACGAGGTATGCGATGTTGGGCGCCGTCACCTGCATCAAGCTGCTCTGCACCACGATGCCGAAGCCGTACAGGATGCCGCGTGTGATGTGCCCGGCGCAAAACAGCGCCGCCACTACCGCGAGGAAGTAGTAGCTGTAGCGCGGCCGGTTCGACGGACGCCCACGCAGCATCGTCACGACGAGCACTGCATAGAGGCTGGCATGGAACGTCGACGCCACGGCCACCCGTGCATTGAAGTTCGGCGAGACAAAGGTCCAGTAGGCAATGCCGATTAACACCGCGACCGCACCGGCATACGCGCCCCAAGGCCGAGTGCGGCGCCCCAGAAACCGGTAGCAGCCCTCGACCAGCAGCAGCAGCGCCACAGCCAGCAACTCGTTGGCGGCAACGAAGGTCAGCCAGCGCGAAGCGTGCCCTTGCAGCGCGAAGGCCAGCAGCGCCACGATCGCCACCGCATTGGCCGAGATCCAGTAGCCGACGCCGGGTATTCTCGCGCGCCACAGAGAGCCGAGCACGGCCATCGCCATGACGCCCGACAGAACGATCGTGACCAGAATACTGAGTGGATTGAGCATGGGGTTGATTGAGTCGGACGACATCGCGATGGAACGCAGCGCCTAGCTGCGCTGTTCAACCGCAGCGCAGCGATCGGGCTTCGCAAGTCCGTAAGCTTACTCGACCGATGTAAAATTTAGACATGTGTCTCGTAAGAGATACAAGCTACATGACCGGGCCAGAAGCTGATGCCATGCTGCAACGACGCAGCAAACGCAAATGAACTACCCACAAACGACAAACCCGGCTCGCGCCGGGTTTGCTGCTTTAACGGAAGAAGATATTTTTCAGCACCAAGTACACAATAAAACCCATCATCGCAGTAAAAGCCACGATTGCAACAATACGACTACGGCGAGATTTAGCGGATGAAGAGAAAGGGAAGCTAGGCATTTGGTCACCATTTAATACCGGTTTTCCCTTGATCTACGGAGAAGCCTCCACCAAGAGTTCCAACGTTTTTTGTGTTGCCAGCGTTTACACCAGCACCAACGCCAAGCACCGTTGCAGTTCCGTTGCCGGGCGAATACATCACGCCACCACCGACCAAATCATACGCACCATTCATACCGCCAGCGTAGCCGCCGGCAAAGCTATTCACCTGCCCTGGCCTCACAGTCACCGTGTTCAGCCAGCTAGTGGAAATTCCAATGCCCGCATTAACCGGATTTGGAACATTCATATTAAGCCCTCCGCCAAAGAACGCATTCCCATCACGCGTAAACGTCCCCCACGCACTGCCAACGAAGTAATCAACCTGGAAGTTCACGAAGTCCGGCGCTCTCACCAGTTCAGGATTGGACCCTGCGGTCGCGGGCTGGTACGACAGGCCGCTGCCCTGTGCGCCGTTCGAGATATACGCCTGTAAATCGGGATCGCCCGGTCCCAGACTCTGCGCCCAGACCTGCTGCCCAGCCTTGTTCACGCCGTAAGACTGCCAGTCCGTACCATCCTGCGGCTGCGCGCCGGTCGCCACGCGCACACCTCCCGATTCAGTCTGGCCATTTACCGTCAGGTTCATCTGGGCCATCTGATCCTCGATCTGCTGCTCGGTGTATTTACCGCCGCTCCAGTCGGCCAGTTTTTTCGCCAAGGTCTGCTCTTTGGCCTTGTTGTCCTCATGCAGTTATCGATTGTAGCGGTCTTGCACGCAGATCAACTACATTCCTTTGTCGTCCTTGTATCGTAGATCATTGCAAATGCATAGACATCTCGTGGCAAACCACGAGAGCTATCTTTCTCCGAAAAAGTATTAATTCTCGCAAGCATATGGTCCTTACAAAGGGTGATGACATTTCCATCATTCGATCTTTGTACCCACCCCCGCCTCGTCAGCTCAAGTTGATAGGCCTTAGCCATATCGGAATTCCATGAATGAGCATTAATATTTTTTATCAACAATGATCCACCAATCTTTGCGTTGGAGTACGTAGAGTCGACGACGCCACCCATCTTCATAGCAGCCTCCATGTCTCGGGCCATCGTCTCCAAGTGTTCCTCAGACTCCGCTTTTGACGGATTCTTCAGCATTGCGATCAGCCCGACACTCAGCCCGAAAATCATTATGAGCACCCAACCGATTGCTTTCCATGATCGATATTTAGTGTTTCGCATTTGAATTTCCTATCCACGGAATAGCGAACAAAGGGATGCTGTAACCTCCTGAGCCATTACCACCAGGATTTGCTGGCTTCGCTACCCCGCCGACGCCAATGCCCACCTCAATCGCTGTCTGCCCCCCAACTGAATGGTTCAGTCCACCGCAAACTCCGTACAGGCATCCATTTCCACCAACTGATTGCCCAACGAGTAGCTTATCCGTCGCCTCAGCCTTGTCTGTTGTACTCATGCCAACATTATCCGGAATCATGCCGAACACGATGCCAACACCTTTCCCACGAGAAGCAGAGATAGACCCGCCCGCGTAGACATTCCCGTTATACAGATTAACCGTAACGCTCCCGCCTAACCCAGCGCCAGCTTGCAAAGTCACAAAATCGATCGCCCCCGGCCGTTGTGCTGCCATTGCTGCAAGTGACGACTTTTGGTCAGCCTGCGCGTCATCTGCGCTGTACTTGAACATACTGCTACCGGGTGTCTGCTGCACCATGCCTCCATAGCCATCTGTCGAGAAATACGTTCCGTTGTAGTTCTTCAGTTGTGCCTGTTCGGCTGTATAGGCTGCGCCTTCCTGTTCTAGCGCGGAGTACTTCGCGGAATCGGCCGTACCCGGCGCAAATTCGGCCGCACAGTGAACCAGCGCGCATCCGGCCGCTTCCAGACGATGTTCCTTGTCAGCGTCCCAGTTGGCCAGGTTTTTGATTTCCCGCTTTTCGTTCGGGTGTAGTTGTCGGTTGAACCGGTCCACGTTGTAGCCAGAGAACGTTCCCGCATCGCCACCCACTGCTGCCCCCGCACCCGTGGCGATCACGTTCGCCACGATGCTGCCAGGCGTCGAGACAGCCAGCGCGTCGCCGTCGATGTCGCCGTTCGTGTTGTCGATGGATGAAGCCGAGACGGTTGTGGATGCGCCGGACAGTGTGCCACCCGCATTGTTTAATGCTCCGCCCGACGAAGCGTTGAGCACACCGCCCGCCGTAATGCTGCCTGCGTGGTTGTCGACGCCCTGCGCGCGAACCGTTGCATTGTCCGCCGCGCTCAGTTTCCCCTGGTTCGCGAGCGTGTCTGCTTTGAGGCTTAGCGCGCCGTTTGTGCCAATCGTGCCACCTGCGCCATTGATCAGCGCGCCCGTCGTGGTGAGCGTTATCCCGTCGCCATTGAGCGACACGATGCGGCCCGTCGTGTTGTCGAGTGAGGCGGCGCTTACATCCGCCTGTGCCGCCGCCTGCATCGTGCCGCCCGCGTTCGAGGCAGCGCCTGCGACGCTGGCCGTCAGCCTGTCGTCCGATACGATCTGGCCGCTACGGTTCGACAGTGCGCCGGCCGTGATCGTCTGCGCAGCGCCGGAGGTGAGCGAGCCGTTGTCATTCGTCAGCGTGCCGGCTGCGGTTGCCGAGAGCGAACCGCCTGCGGTCGTCGTCGCGCTGGACGTGTTGAGCTCGCCGCTGCTTGCGGTGAGGGCAAGATTGCCGTTCGCCTGCGTCTCGCTGCCGCCGAGATCGAGCGCCGCGCCAGAGAGCGTCGCGTTACCCCCGGCCGCGTTGTTGCCGTGCGCCGACAGCACGCCATCAGCCGTGACGGCCAGGTTGCCCGCCTGCGCGAGCGAGCCGTCGGCGTCGACACCTGCGCCGAGCGTGCCGGCCGATGCGATGCTGGCCGCGTGGGCCGTCAGGTCCTGCTGCGCGGCAAGCGTGCCGCTGTTCGTCAGGTTGCCCGCCGTATTGACCGTGACCGACTGCTGCGCGTAGGTCGTGCCGCTATTGTCGATGCCGTCGTGCGCCGACAGCGCCATGCTGCCGCTCGCGTTGGTCTGTCCCGCGAGTACGAGCTTGCCCTGCGTCGTCAGTGTCAGGTCACCCGACTGCGCGGCAAGTACGCCTCTGGTGGACACGCCGACGCCGTTCTCTGTCCCGACGAGGACGATGCGATTCGCGTACATGCCGCCCAGGTTGCTCACGTCGATCGACACACCCGGCGCGGGACCATTGCCCGCGATCGGCGTCGCGTTGAGCGTGTCGTGGTCGATGCTGTTCGCACCGGTCACGACGTTCAGGTTCTTCGCATGAATCGCGGCGTTCGCCTGGACCGCGCGCGCGAGCAGGTCGACCTGGTCGACATCCGATGCGTTCAGCCCCGCGCCCTGAATCGTGATGTTTCCGCCCGTCACGTTGAAGCCCGCGAGCGAGCCGTCCGGCGCGAAGTTCGGCGCACCCGTCGTCAGGATCGCGCGCGACATATTGATGAACCCTCCGCCGTTCACGCTGATGCCCGAACCGTTCGCGATGACGACCTCGGCCCGCTGGCCGGCGACTTCGAGATGGCCGTTGATCTGGCTGGCCGCGCTGCTGTTGACCTGGTTGACGATCACGCGTGCAGACTGGCCGGGGCCGAAGTTCGGATTGCCGTTAATCAGGCCCGCCTGCTGCGTCTGCACGATGGTCGGCGAATTGTTCAGAATCGCGCCGGGCTGCTGTACGTCGAACTGGCCGTATGTGTTCATCGAGACGCCGGCGCCGGACGGCCGGTTGATGTTCACCTGCGGCAAACCATTCTGCGTCGTGATAACGCCCGGCGCATGCGCGCCACCCGGAACGATCTGTGCGCCTGACCATGAGGGCCACACACCGAGTAACGCAAGCGCGGCGAACGCGATCTGCCGGAGCGTAAATAGTGCTGTGTGACCTGCTGTCTTGCCCCGACTGCAAACCGTGGTCTGTCCGGTTTCCTTTCCCGTTGCCGTGGCAGTTTCCTCGACGGCGACGAGCATGCTTCTCAGTCGGCTGAATACGAGCCGGTAGTTGTTCTTGTTCATCTGGTCTTATTCGGCATGCCAATTTATGGTGACCCGTAAACTAGCGCCAGATGAAACGGTTGGGCTCGAACTGACCGTTAACCTTGAGCTATATACAACGCTTCAGGTCAAATCAGACTCGTCCTATCGAGCATTGCCGGAATATGAAGTAGTCAATGTGGGCGGAAAAAAGCCCGCACGAGGCGGGCAAACACCCCAACCAGCCGCTATGCGCAAAAAACCCTCGCTTCTAGCCTACAATTACCGCTGCAGCGAGCCCAATCGCGGCTACCTAAAGTACCGAGAACCACCATGCCTGCCGAACCCGAAAAAGTCCCATCTGCCAGCACTGCGGACAACCTGTCAAAACGCAAGCCACTGCCCATAGCGATACGCAACCTTCTAATGGTCGCCGTCGGCTTAATCGTGTTCGCAATCGTCTCAGGCCTCGTGCTATACGAGCCGATCGCTTACGGCGACCCCGTTCCCAATTTCGGCATCATCCTGATGATGACTGTGCCGGTTATCGCCGGTGTGGCGTTCCGGGTCGGCCTGGATGCGTGGCTGGATAGAAGCTGATCGGGTTGGGACAGGCGGACTGACGAACCGGGAGCCGAACGACCGGTGAAATATTCCTAGGTGGGCAACGCAACTTCACCCGTCTCAAGCAATGACTTGAGGTTGGAAAGAATGCGCGGCCAACCGCCGGACACAGCATCGATGAACCTCGAATCCGCTCTGTCCATCGAGTGCATGATGGTGAGCTTGGCTGCGTTGCCCACCGGTTCTATGTCGATCACGCACTGCGAATAGCCCTCGGCCTTCAACTCCGGCATGAACTCGTTGCGCCATCTAAGAACCATACGCCTCGGCGGATCGATCTCCACGATCTCGCCGGTATCGGTAACCCGGCCGTCGGGGTAAACCAGTTTCCATGACGAACCGGCCTTCCAGTCAGTCTCGTGATGCACGCCGTACCAATATTGCTTCGTGAATTCGGGACTCGTCAGCGCCGACCAAAGCTGCTCGGGCGTCGTGCGGATGAAGGTGACATAGACAAACGTAGAAGCGGACTTGCTAGTCATGATCGTTTCCTTCAAGGGTCCTCTTGAGATCGGACAGCGCGCTTAACTGCGGTCGCTCGAACTTGCCGATCCAGCGCTCCGCGATCTCATTGATCGGAACAGGATTGATGAAATGCAGCTTCTCCCGGCCTTGACGCTTGCACGAGACAAGGTTCGCCTCTTCAAGGATCGAGAGATGCTTCGCAACGGCCTGACGCGTCATATCCAGGCCCTGGCACAGTTCGCCTAGCGTCTGGCCATTTTCTTCATGCAAGCTGTCCAGCAAGCGTCGGCGGCTTGCGTCCGCCAAAGCCCGAAACACCGCGTCGTCGTTCATTTTTTCATTATGCAACCAATTGGTTGCGTGTCAAGGAAAAATGCGGGTTTGGCCTTGGCGTCGGGTCATCGCGCCGTACTCGCACAATAACTGGGGCGAGCCGCCAGTCGAGACAAGGCACCTATAGAAGTGCAAGCAAGCCGGCTTCGTGCGGGGCTTGCGCGCCCTCTGCCCTACGCGCCTCACCCCGCAACCGGCAACACCACCCAAACCTCCAACCCGCCGCCCTCGCGCGCATGAAACTGCAAACCGCCGCCGTGCAGCCGCGCGATCCGTTCGACAATCGCCAGCCCGAGGCCCGTGCCGCCGCTGTGCGCGCGCGCATTGCGGCCACGCTGAAACGGCGCCTTCAACTGCGCCAACTCTTCTGACGAAAGACCCTTGCCGCGATCGCCGACGGCCACATACACCGCATCGCCTGTCGCCCAACTGCGCACCGCGAGCCCCGTGCCGCCGTACACGACCGCGTTCTGCATCAGGTTCATCAAAAGCCGCATCATGCTGATCGGCCGATACGCAACAGCAGGCAAGCTCGCTAGCGACAACGCAAAGGTATGGCCGAGTCCCGCGAAATCGCCCGCGAGCCGTTCGATCAACGCGTTCAGATCGCCGGGCTCGGCGGTTTCGCGCTCGCCGCTGCCGGCGTAGTCCATGAACTGCTGCAGGATCGTCTCGATCTGGTCCAGATACGATTCGGCGGCGACCACAAAGCTGCTGTCGCTGTCGTCCGGCATCGCCATTGCCATCGAGAGGCGCAGTTTGGTGAGCGGCGTGCGGATGTCGTGCGAGATGCCCGCGAGCATCAGCGCGCGAGTCACGTCGGCTTGCTGCAACGCCTGCGTCATCTGATTGAACGCGCTACTCACCGCGGCAATCTCGGTCGGGCCGTCGGTGGGCAGCGGCGCGGGCGTTTCGCCGGCACTCACGCGGCGCGCGGCCTGTGTCAGTTCCTGAAGCGGCCGGTTGAGATGGCGCTGGATCAGGTAGCCGGTCAGCGCCGCGAGCGCAGTCAAGCCGAGCGACAGCAGGATCGCCGCATCCAGTCCGTTGCCCTGCGCGTCCTCGGGAATCGGCAAGGCGATCCAGTACGGCGTGTGCGGCGCATCGGCGGGCGCATGCATGCGAATCCACAACCGTTGACCGCCTTCGGACTGCCAGCGCGCGGGCATGTCGGCGGGCAAGTGCTCGCGCAAGCTGTCGAGAAACACATTGCGCTGGTAGGTGCGATACGCGCGCAGCAGATTGGGTGGCGGTTCGTCAGCGGCCTCGCCAGGTAGCCGCGCGCGGGCGTCGAGGCGTGTGGTCAATGCGGAACGCGCGCCCGGCGGCGTGGCTTCGAGCAACTGGTCGAGCGTCGTCACATAGGTGGCGAACACGGCGGCCGCCCGTTCGACCCGAGGCCGTTGCACATAGTGCAGCAGCACGCCGAGCACACATACCTGGCTCACCATCACGAGCGCGATCAGCAATGCAATGTTGCGCGCCAACAGCGTTTTCGGAAGCACCTTTTGCAGTACCGAGGGTTTCACGAGTCGACGTCCGCGATCAGCATATAGCCGACGCCCCACACGGTCTTGATGAAGCGCGGCTTCGACGGATCGTCCTCGACGATCTGTCTGAGCCGCAGCACCTGCACGTCGATGCTGCGATCGAGCGCGTCATGCTCACGGCCGCGGGCGCGCGCGAGCAGATTGTCGCGGCTCACCGGCCGGTTCGGCGACGAAGCCAGCGCGATCAGCAGCAGCATCTGCGCGGAATGAATCTCCAGCAACTCGCCCGCGCGCGACAGTTGCTGCTTGCCGACATCGAGGCTGAACTCGCCGAAGCGCACGCTCTGCGCGGTCACGGTGACGTCGCCCGAGGCGATCTTCTGGCGGCGCAGCAACGCATTGATCCGCGCCACGAGCTCACGCGGCAGGAACGGTTTGGCGAGGTAGTCGTCAGCGCCGGTTTCGAGGCCGACTACTTTGTCGAGCGGATCGCCCTTCGCCGTCAGCATCAGGATGGGCAGCGTCTGCCCTTGCGCGCGCAAGCGGGCGCAAATGGCGAGGCCGTCCTCTTCGCCGATCATCAGATCGAGCACCAGCAAATCGAACGGTTCGCGCTCCAGATAGCGGTCGAGCCGCTTGTCGTCTTCCGCGACCCGCACGTCGAAACCGTGACCGCGCAAGAAACGCTGCAGCATGTTGCGTAGTTCGGCTTCGTCGTCGAGCACGATGATTTTCGCGGGACGATCCATGCGAAAGCTCCTGGGTAGTTATGCGTCGGGCGGCGCATGCCGCGCGGCGTGCCGTTCGGCGAGCCGCTGCAACAGCACGTAGAACGACGGAATGAACAGCACGGCGATGCTTATGCGGCTCAGTGCGCGGCCCCGCGTTCCTGCATGAATGCTTCGATCTGCGGCAGGATCACGTAGCCTGCTTTCTGTGTGTCGATCTCGTCGAAATGTTTGGCGACCATCGGCATCCCGGCGGCGGCCTGCTCTTTGGTGAGTTTGCCGTCGTGCGTGGTGTTCGCATTAGAAAAGCGCAATTGCAGTTGCTGCACGATGCGTTCCATGCGTTGCGGATTGGCGTTCTGAGCCGCGGCGGTTTGCGCGAACGTCACGGTGGAGGCGCAGCACAGCAGCGCGATGGCCAAGATCTTCTTCATCACTGACTCCTTCGATTGAGCCATCGTGCATCGCCGGCATGTTGCCGCGATCCGCTCGATGACAGGCCGCATTCTTATAGAAGCACCGCGAGAAGGCAATTTCTGAACTGCTACGAATCATGTCGCCCTATGTCATGGCTTTTCGCGTCACCGGCATAGGCAGACCCGCGTGCTGCCGACGCAATACAGCATGCGCTCCATACACCCGAACTCGGGTGTCATAGGCGCCTTTAGCGCGACATCGAATGAAATAAGTTTGCGCTGCCGTTTCGAGGCCGGCTTGCGTATCTTTCGTCTGCCGGCGCCACAAGCGCCCCAACGGTTCGGCAAGGCCCTCAAGCAATGCGAACCATCCGGCCCGCGTCTTTATCAGCGAAGACACCCCGCGCCGCTCATCGCCTCAGGAGTTTTCAAGTGAATATTCGTCTGGCCTGCGCCTCGACTTTCGTCGCCCTCGGTCTTGCCTGTTCGTCCACCGCGTTCGCGCGGGTCGTCGTTTATATGCCCGCCGCCGTGGTCTACGCACCGCCGCCGCGCCCTGTCTATTACTACGTGCCGGTCCAGCCGAGCTACGTGGTGGCGCCCCCACCGGTTCCTGTTCCGGTTGTTGCGGCGCCCGTGCCGATGCCGAAGCTCGCCACGACGTACACGACAGTAGTGGTTCCGGCACCGGGCAGCTACGCGGTAGTGCCCGCGCCGACTATGATCTACGCCCAGCCCGTGATAATGCCGCCGCATTAGGCACAGCGGCACAGCGGCATGCGGCCGTCGAGTCGACGGAGGAATTGCAGCCGACCAGCAGCAGCAAAGACGCCGACGCGAACACAGCGACGCTGCGCAGCCCCGCGACGAAGGGTTTCATGCGTGGCGCTCCGTTCTTTCTCGTTTGAAAGCGAGGCAGTTTGGTGTTGCATGGCGCCGATCGGTAGCTTGTGTTTTACGACATGATTCTTACAGGCATGGGCGTGGAACCGATTTTTCGTGCCTGATCAGCACGCCAGCTCCGCTGAGGCAGTGCATATTTTCAACGACGTCCAGGCAAAAAAGGCAATCGGCATCCGCTGGGGCAGTTTCGAATCCGGCGACGAACCGCTCGACAAACCATCGGATTTGCTCGAAGAAGCCGCCTGCGAGGTGGGGTTCGTGCCCGGCGCACTCACGATCCTGCGCGATGGGCACACGCCCGAACTGAACGGCAGCGATACATCGGACAAGTAACGACACACCGAAAGCAAACCGTTAGCTCGCCGCTAGCGGGGGCGCGGAACGCGCCTTGCTATGTGCTTATTGCACCGGGCGCGTCCGGCCGCTGGACGCATCGGCCGAACTGCCGGGCATCCCGCCCGCAGCACCCGCATCGGATCGGTCTGCGAAACACCCATCTGCCGAGCCGATACCCGAGGACGCGGGTTTACGAACGGGAATATAAGTGCGGCCCGCTGCGTTTAATTGCCGACAGCCGAATGACGCGGCGGCACCCGCATGGCGCACCGCCTTGTTGCCGATCCACTTACGGAACGTTAGATGAGCTATCAAGACATTGACAAAGAGATTGTCCACCTCGAACTCGTGTTCGGGCTGATTTCCACCAACGATCGCATTCCGCTTTCGTACTGGCGCAATCGCCTCAGCAAGTTTCCGAAGCCGTGGCTGATGCCGACGCAGCGCGAGCGTCTTGCGCGGCTCGAAGCGGCGCTG
The DNA here is from genome assembly GCF_058782725.1 of Paraburkholderia sp. FW306-02-B. Taxonomy (NCBI): domain Bacteria; kingdom Pseudomonadati; phylum Pseudomonadota; class Betaproteobacteria; order Burkholderiales; family Burkholderiaceae; genus Paraburkholderia; species Paraburkholderia sp. FW306-02-B. The sequence continues at coordinate 1,312,027 of NZ_JBYSXZ010000002.1, read as the reverse complement.
CATGCGCTCGAACAGTCTGCTGAAATGGAGGACACCGCACTACCGCTGCGTTCGACCGGCACGTGGCCATGACCGGCGCCTTAAAGTAGAAACACGACGACATGCCTGACGAAACCGCCGTCGACGACCCCGCCGCGCGCTTGCAAGATGCCGGCAGCGGCTGGCCGCATCTGGACGAGGGCGAGCAGGAGCCGGCTCCTGTCAACCGGTCAAAATCCGCGCGGCGAGCGCGAGTGCGAGGGCCGGCAGCATCACCACGACGCCGACTTTCAGGAACTTCATAAAGCTCACGTCTTCGCCCTCGCGGCGAATCGCGTTGAGCCAGAGGATTGTCGCGAGCGAGCCGGTAATCGACAGATTCGGGCCCAGATCGACGCCGATCAGCAACGCATCGATCACACGTTCGGGACTGTGCGCCTGCATCGCGGTCGAGCTTGCGATCAAACCGGCCGGCAAGTTGTTCATCAGATTGCTGGCGATCGCGATGATGCCGCCGGCCAATGCCGCCGTCGCCAGTTCGCTGTGTTGGGTCGCGCGTTGCACGACGCCTGCCAGCGCCGTGACGACGCCTGTGTGATCGAGCATCTCGACCAGCACGAACAATGCCGCCACCAGCGGCAGCACGCTCCACGAGATTTCCTTGACCATTGGCAGCGGCGACTTGCGCTCCTGAATCAGCACGACCGTGGCGGTCAGCGCGCCGAGTATCGCGGTGGGCAGGCCGAGCGGGATATCGTACGCGGAGACCGTCAGCAAGACGACGGCGGTGACCGCGATGCCCGCGAGCGCGACGCGTCCGCTCGACGACAACTCGAGCGGTTCGAGATCCACCTCGCAAACGCCCGCGAGTGCCTCGCGCTGGGTCCAGCGCAATAGGACGTAGGTGGCGGCGATCGACAGCAGCGAAGGCAGCGTGAAGCGCATCAGCCAGGGGCCGAGTGCGGGCGTGTGGTTGCCGTATAGCACCAGGTTAGCCGGATTCGAGATTGGCAGCACGAAACTGGCGGCATTCGCGATGAACGCGCACACGAACAGCAGCGGCAGAGGATGCGTTTTTGCTTTCCTGGCGGCGGCGAATACCGCGGGTGTGAGGACTACTGCGGCGGCATCATTGGAGAGGAATGCGGTGATGATCACGCCGACCAGATAGACCAGCAGGAACAGCTTTCTTGGCGAGCCCTTCGCGTGGTTGACCGCCAGCACGGCGACCCAGTCGAACAGGCCTTCGCGGCGGCCGACTTCGGACAGCACCATCATGCCGAACAGGAACAGATAGACGTCTGTGCCTTTTTCTATGGCCTGGATGGCCAGGTCCACTGGCAATAGTCTGAGTGAGACGAGCAGTAGCGCGCCGGCTACGGCCCAGATGGCTTCAGGCCATTTGAATGGCCGGGAGATGACGCCGGCCGTGGCGGCTGCGGCGATGCCCCAGGAGAGGAATAGGGTGCTCATTGACGCGTGGCGATAGGGGTGGATGCGGCAGCATACCTGATGTTGTCTGTATGCCTACGGTGTTGGGATTGTTCTTTTTGCCTGCGCGGCGCTTCTGGTTGTACGCCTGCGGCGTTGGCCTTTCCTTGATTTCTTAGTGGTCTATTAGCTTCGCCCCTGTGCGGGGCAGGCACTTACTTTCTTTGCCGCCGCAAAGAAAGTAAGCAAAGAAAGCGGCTCAAACCGCCAATTCTTAAGCGGATCCCCTGGCTTGGAGGAGGCAGTGGAACATCTGGAATCGGTGTCCTCGCACATTTTGCGTGAGTGACAAGGCCGTCACTCTTCCGGCGGCGCTGCGCGCGCCGACGCGGTACTTCATCAAACCGTCGGCCGTTTTCGCGCCAACGTTTCGCTCGGCTTAGTGGCTCACACCTGCAAGGATCCGTAACGCTCTGCTGGCGCTTCGCCGAGGCGAAGCCGACGGCCCCCACCGAACAAGGAATCACCCACCGGTTTCCCTGGCAGACCGTTCCGGCGAGCATGCAGTGCGAAGCGGGAAGAATGATGCCGGAGGCGCCTATCTGCGATCGGTGTTAGGAAGTACCGCTGCGGCGCGCGAAGCGCCGCCGGAAGTATGACTGCCTTGTCACCAGCGCGGAATGCGCGAGGGCACCGATTCCAGATGCTCCACTACCTCCTCCAAGCCAGGGGACCCGCTTCAAAGCTGGCGGTGTAAAGCCGCTTTCTTTTGCCTACTTTTCTTTGCGGCAGGCAAAGAAAAGTAGGTGCCCCCCCGCACAGGGGGAACGCTAATAAACCAATAACAAGGCAAGGAAAGGCCAACACTGCAGGCACAACAACCAAAGCGCCGCGCAGGCAAAAAAACCAATTACCTTCACTACAACAACAATCTGTTCCCCCCACCCGCCTATTCAATTTTCATTGTCTTACCTACTATCCGCATTCGCACGCGGCACGCACAATAGCGCCCCACCCTAGGTAAGCATGAAAAACCCGAACCCCGGTCCTTCGGACATAACCCACTACAGCACGCCAGCGATCACCCTCCACTGGCTAATCGCGCTGCTGATCGTGAGCGCGTTCTATATCGGCTGGATCATGACCGACATCCCCGGCTTCACGCCCACCAAGCTGAAGTACTTCTCCTGGCACAAGTGGATCGGCGTCACAGTATTCGCACTGGCCATAGCACGCGTCCTATGGCGCGCCACCCACCGCGCGCCGGCGTTGCACAGCGCCACGCCCACGTGGCAGAAGGCCGCGGCCCATCTCGTGCACGGCGTGCTCTACCTGCTGATGCTGGCGATTCCGTTGTCCGGCTACCTCTACAGCTCCGCCGCCGGCATTCAGGTCGTCTATCTCGGCATCGTGCCGCTACCCACCCTCATCGGCCCGGATCAGGCGCTCAAAGCCACGCTGCGCACCGTCCACGTGCTGCTCGATTACACGCTGCTGGCACTGGTCGTCATGCACGTGCTGGCGGCGCTCAAGCATCAATTAGTCGATCGCGACGGATTGCTCGCGCGCATGATTCCGTTCCTCAAGTAAGGAGCGATTCGCTCCAGCATGTTGGCAATCTAATTCCCAGCGGTGTTCAATCAACGCGCGCGGGTTCGATAGGATGCGTACCACTATGAAATCAAACCTTTATCACTCGATTCTCGCCGGCGTCGCCGCGCTGTCCTTGCTCGGCGCCAGCCTCGCGCACGCCGATGTCGACACGGGCAAAAGCAGCGTCATCGCAACGACCAGACAGATGAATGTGCCGGTGGACGGCAAGTTCAAGAAATTCTCGGCGCAGCTGAATTTCGATCCGGCCAAGCCCACCGCCGGCAGCGCCAACGTGTCGATCGATACCGGCAGCTACGACCTCGGCGCCGACGACTACAACAAGCAGGCTCAAGGCAAGGAATGGTTCGATAGCGCGACCTATCCGGCCGCGACCTTTGTGTCGAGTGCGATCGCGCCGGCCGGCGGCAATCAGTACAAGATCACCGGCAAGCTCACGATCAAGGGCAAATCGCAAACGGTCGTGGTGCCGGTCACGATCGCCAGCCAAGGCACGACGCAAACCTTCGACGGCTCATTGCCGATCAAGCGCTCGCAGTTCGATGTCGGCACCGGCGAATGGAAAGACACGTCGGTCGTCGCCGACGAAGTCGTCATCAAATTCCATATCGTCGCTGCGAAGAAGTAACTGAAGCAAACAAGCGACCCTGTACTTTTTAGCGCACCCAAAGAGACCTCTTTAAACGCTTTTTTTTTGAATCACCTGGAGAAGAACTTGAAGAAACAACTTTTGCTCGCCGCCGGCGCGCTCGCCGCGGCCCTGTCGTTCAACGCAATGGCCGCCGATACGTATCAGCTCGACCCGACGCACACGTACCCGAGCTTCGAAACCGACCACTTCGGCGGCCTATCGATCTGGCGCGGCAAGTTCAAGAAGAGCACCGGCACCGTGGTGCTGGATCGCGCGGCCAAGACCGGTACGGTCGACGTGACGATCGATATGAGCTCGATGGATATCGGTAACGACAAGCTGGACACGGAACTGGTCACGGACAAGTTCTTCGACGCCGCGAAGTTCCCGACCGCGACCTACAAGGGCACGCAGATTCGCTTCGACGGCGACAAGCCGGTGGAAGTGATCGGCACGCTGACAATGCATGGCGTAACCAAGCCGGTCAACCTGAAAATCGAATCGTTCAAGTGTTTCGTGAACCCGATGCTCAAGCGCGAAGTGTGCGGCACGGAATCGACCGCGACGTTCAATCGCGACGACTTCGGCGTCGACTTCGGCAAGACCTACGGCTTCAAGATGCTGACCACGCTGAATATCCAGGCTGAAGGCATCAAGCAGTAATAGCTGGAACCGAGGATCAACAACCGGATGCAGCGCAACAAGCTCCATCCGGTAGTTGCAACCCGGTGTGAGCTACCGGCTCTGGTCGTAGCCCCAACCGGCAGCGGCAGCACCGTGCCTTGCCCAGGCGGAGCAAGGTACTATTATGGTTTGGCATCCGGCGCGCGGCGAATCATTCCAAACGCGTCCGGACGCCCGACGCAGCGAGCCATACGCGGGGCAGCACCGGCGCGGCGCTGACGTTCCTGCCCCGCTGCTGTTACCCGTTTCCGCCATCCATGAGTTCTGCAAGCCGCCGCATCGCGCACCTGGACATGGACGCGTTCTACGCGTCGGTCGAGCTTTTACGCTATCCGGAACTGCGCGGCAAGGCGGTGGTGATCGGCGGCGGCCGCAACGGCGTGCCGCAAACGCTGGAAGACGGCACGCGCCGCTTCGCGCGCTTGCGCGATTACGCGGGTCGCGGGGTGGTCACCACCTCAACCTATGAAGCTCGCGCACTCGGCGTGTTCTCGGCAATGGGCATGATGAAAGCCGCGATGCTCGCGCCGGACGCGATTCTGCTGCCAACCGACTTCGAATCGTATCGCCACTACTCGCGCCTGTTCAAAGTGGCGGTCGCCACGTTTACCGACCGGATCGAAGACCGCGGCATCGACGAAATCTATATCGATCTCACCGAGGTGCCCGGCGAACCGCGCGAGATTGCCGCGCAGATCAAGCAGGCGGTCAATCAGGCGACCGGCCTCACCTGCTCCATCTGCGTGGCGCCGAACAAGCTGCTGGCGAAGATCGGCTCCGAACTCGACAAACCCGACGGCCTCACGATTCTGACGCCCGCCGACGTGCCGTTGCGGGTTTGGCCGCTGCCGGTGCGCAAGGTCAACGGGATCGGGCCGAAGGCGGCGGAAAAGCTGACCGCGCTCGGTCTCGCCACGGTCGGCGATCTGGCGGCGGCGGACCCGGGGCTGTTGCAGGACAACTTCGGCCGCAGCTATTCGGCGTGGCTCGCGCAAGTCGCGCAAGGCTACGACGAGCGGCCGGTGGTCGTCGAATCGGAGCCCAAGTCGATGAGCCGCGAGACGACCTTCGAGCGCGATCTGCATCCGCGTCACGACCGGCCGGCGCTGTCTACTTCGTTTACCGGCTTGTGCGTGCGGGTCGCGGAAGACCTCGTGCGCAAGGGTTATGTGGGCCGGACCGTGGGCATCAAGCTGCGCTATGACGATTTCCGCACGGTCACCCGCGATCTGACCTTGGACGAGCCGACCGCGGACGCGACCGAGATACGGCGCGCGGCGACCGAATGTCTGAGACGGGTGGAATTGAACCGCAAGCTGCGTCTGCTAGGTGTGCGCGTGAGCGCCTTGACGCCGGCCAGCGCGCAACCCGTGAAACAGCGTGTGCCGGTTCAGGCCGATTTGCCCTTTACCAGCGACGAGTAACTGGTGGCTTCAGCGGGCGCAGGCACGCCGGCATTCGAGCGCGCCGCCGGCAGGTCGCTCTCCGTGCGCGACGCCGCAATCGAAAACGCGAACGTGTTGATACCGTGCGCGCTTTCCACCGACACCGTGCCGCGATGCATCTCCGCGATCGCCTTCACGATTGCCAGACCTAGCCCGTGATTTTCGCGGCTATTGGTGCGCGACACTTCCGCGCGATAGAAGCGGTCGAACAGATGTTCAAGCACTGCGGGCTCGATCGGCTCGCCAGGATTGGCCACCGCGACCCGCAATTGATCCGCTTCACGCGCGATCGTCACCGTGATCGCCGCGCCGGGCGCGCAGTGCTGGATCGCATTCATCAGCAGATTCGTGCACGCGCGGCCGAACAGCGAGCGGTTCACGCGCGCCATCGCGTCGCCGCGTAACTGCGCATGCACGCGCGCCTCTTCAAGCGGAATCTCGAGAAACTCCAGCGTATGCGCGACTTCCGCGGCCAGCGACACCTCGACCAGACCCGTCGCCCGCTCACCCTGATCGGCGCGGGCGAGGAACAGCATGTCGTTGATGATCGTGCGCATGCGTTCGAACTCTTCGAGATTCGATTGCAGCGTGTGGCGCAGATCGTCGACCGAGCGGTTGCGCGTCAACGCCACTTCGGTTTGTCCGATCAGAATCGTCACCGGCGTGCGCAATTCGTGCGCGACGTCCGCGTTGAACGATTCGAGGCGGCCATACGCGCCGTCCAACCGTTCAAGCGCGCCGTTGAAGGAGTTGGCGAGGTCGTTCAGTTCAAGCGGTAGCGAGGCGGTATTCAGACGCTGCGAACGGTTGTTCGGGCTCACCGCGGAGGCGTCTCTCGTCAGGCGCGTCAACGGCGCGAGGCCCAATCGCGTCACCGAGTAACTGAGCAACAGCACGGCCAGACTGCCTAACGCCGACAGCGCGGCGAGCGCAAGACCGAACACACGCATCGTGATCACGTTGGGCGAGCAACTGGCGGCGACTTGCAATTGCACCGGCGGACGCGCGCCGTAAGCCGGTATCGGCATCGTAATGGTGAGCATGTCCGCGCCGCCGCCCGCTGGCGAAACGCGCGCGTAGCCGCCCTGCCAGCTCTTCACCGCCGGCCCCTCGACGGGCTTGCCGTAATGGAAATTCGGATCGGCGCTCGACACCGAATACGTGGTGCTGCCGTCGCGCGGCGTCATATCGGTGAGTTTTTCGCGCGCCATGCGCCACTTTTCCGGCGTCCCCGCGTGATAAACGATGATGCGCGCGACCTCCGTGCGACCGTCGAGCGACTCGCGCAGGTGGCGTTCGAGTTGCGTGCGCAACACCAGAAAAAGCCCTGTTCCGACCAGCGTGAACACGAGCAGCGCGACGAGTGCGAACATCAACGCGAGGCGGCGGGCAATCGAACGGTTCATGGCAGCTCGGCCTCTTCACGCACTTCGAGCACATAGCCCATGCCGCGCACGGTGTGCAGCAGCTTCGACGGAAATGGGCCGTCGAGCTTGGCGCGCAATCGTTTGATCGCGGTTTCGACCACGTTCGTATGGCTGTCGAAATTCACGTCCCACACCAGTTCGGTAATCGCGGTTTTCGACAGAATGTCGCCTTGCCGGCGCGCCAGCACGCTAAGCAACTGGAATTCCTTGGCGGTCAGGTCGAGGCGCACGCCGTCGCGGGTCGCCCGCCGGCCGATCAGATCGACGAACAGATCGCCGACGGAAATCAGTGTCGATTCCTGCACGCGCGTGCGGCGCGCCAATGCATGCAGCCGCTCGACCAGTTCGAGGAACGAAAAGGGTTTGGTAAGGTAGTCGTCCGCGCCTTCGCGCAGGCCGCGCACGCGGTCGTTCACATGATCGCGCGCCGTCAGCATGATGACCGGCGTCGACTTGCGCATCCGCAGCGCCTTCAGCACGCTAAAGCCGTCGCGTTTGGGCAGCATCACGTCGAGGACGATCACGTCGTAATCGAATTCGGTAGCCAGATGCATGCCTTCCTCGCCGTCGAGCGCGACGTCGACGACCCAGCCCTGCTCTGTCAAACCGGAGCGCAGGTAGTCCACCACCTTATGCTCGTCTTCAACGATCAGCAATTTCATGCGCGTCCCCTTGGGTCTGCATTATACGAAACGCCTCGCCGCGATCTTTCCTGCCTGGCCTTGTCATCTTCTATCCGGCTCACTTTGCGGGAGCCATCGCCTCCTTCGTATCCCTGGCCGCCTGATTGTCGGCCGCGCTACCTGAAACATCCCAGCCGCCGCCGAGCGCCTTCACCAGCGCGACCGACAAGGTCATCTGCTGACCGTGGATCTGCACGTCCTGACGCTCGCTCGTCAGCAGCGACTGCTGCGCGGTGATGACGTCGAGGTAAGCGACAAGGCCGCCCGAATAGCGGTCGTTGGCGAGCGACAGCAGATGCTGCGCATCGGTCACCGCTTCGTGCGATTGCTTCGCCGCGCCGTCGAGCACCGAGAGGCCGGTGATGCCGTCCTGCACCTGCTGGAATGCGTTGAGCACGGTCTGCCGGTAGTTCGCCTCGGTAGCTTTGTAGCCTTCACTCGCGAACTCGACGTTCGCCGCGCGGCGGCCGCCGTCGAACAGCACCTGGCCGACCGCCGCGCCGAGCGTCCACATCAAGGTGGGCGCGCTCAGCAAACTGGCGAACTGCGTGCTCTCCCAACCGATGCCCGGCGTCAATGTCAGGCTCGGAAAGAACGCCGCTTTGGCGACGCCGATCTGCGCATTCGCGGCGGCCATCGCGCGTTCTGCCGATGCGATATCGGGGCGGCGCTGCAATACGTCGCTCGGCACACCGAGCGGGATCGACGGCACCTGCACGTCGAGAACCTTGGGCTCGATCGCGAACTGCGGAGCGGGTACGCCGACCAGAGCGGCGATCGCGTGTTCGAATTGCGCGCGCTGGTTCAACAGCAATTGCGCCTGCACGCGTGTCGAATCGAGTTGCGACTTTTGCTGCAACACGTCCAGCCCGGAAACCGCGCCGAGGTCATGCTGGGAGGTGACATAGTCGAGCGCCTGCTGCTGCAGCTTCACCGATCGATTCAGCACGTCGATCTCGGCGTCGAGCTCGCGCAGCGAGAAATAATCGGTGGCGAGGTCAGCGCTCAGCACGAGCCGCGCGTTGGCGAGGTCATCGGCCGATTGCTCAGCCGAGGCCGTCGCGCCTTCCACCTCGCGACGTATCCGGCCGAATAGATCGGTGTCGTAGTTGATCGTGGGGCCGAGTTGAAGATTGTTCTGTACCGTCGACTGCGTCGGCGTCGCGTAGTTGGTGAGCGGACGGTTCTTCGAAATCCTGAAACGCGACGCCGACGCAGTCAGATCGACCTCGGGAATCCGTTGCGCGCTGGTATTGGCGAGCGTCGCTTTGGCCTGCGCATAGTGGGCGCTGGCCGCGGCCAGCGTCTGATTCTGGGCGAGCGCCTGCGTTTCCAGCGCGGCAAGCGTCGCATCGCCGAAGCCGCTCCACCAGTCAGGCGAGATCGGCGCGTGCGAAGGAACGGCCACGCGCCAGTGAGAATCGGTTTGCCACGCTGGCGGCACCTCGGCCTGCGGCCGCCGATACTCCGGCCCGACCGTGCACGCGGCCAGCAACGCGGCGCTCGCGGCGGCCGTTATCATGGCTACTGCCCGGCAAGTGGGCGCCCGTTTCACGGCGCCCCCTTGCCGCTTTGCGGCGGCTGCGCGATCTGCACATGATCGCCGTCCGAGATCGAATCGCTCGGGTTGATGACGATCCTGTCGTTCGCCTCGACACCGCTTTCAATTTCCAGCGACTGCCCCAGATCCTGCGCGATCACGACCTTGCGCAACTGCACGTTCCCGTTCTGATCGACCACCGCGACCCGCGGACCTTCGGCGCGAAACAGCAACGCATTGCCCGGCACCATCAAGCGCGCGTGAGCGGCCGCCGGCAAAGCGACCTGCACATACGCGCCGGGCCGCAGCTTGCTATCGGGGTTCGGCAGCGTCACTTCGACTTGCAGCGAGCGGGTCGGCACGTCGATCGCCCCGGAAATGTGCGTGATCGCGCCGTGAAACTGCTGCCCCGGCAGTTCCGCCTGGGTCACGACCACCTTCTGTCCGTCGGTGACATTCTGCGCATACGCCTGCGGCAGTTGCACGTACACCCGCAGCGGGTCCGACTGCGCGAGCGCGAACAACGCGCGGCTCGTGCCGCTGCCCGCGTCGATCAGATCGCCGACATCGACATTGCGCTGCGTGATGACGCCCGCGAACGGCGCGACGATGCGCTTGAACGATTCGAGCTGCCGCAAGCGCTGCACGTTGGCGTCGGCGGCGGCGAGATTGGCGAGGTCCTGCGAATAGGTGCTTTGCCGTTCGTCGAGTTCCTGCTGCGAGACCGCATCGCGCTGACGCAATTGCTGCCAGCGCTCCAGCGAACTCTTCGCGAGACCGAGACTCGAGCTGGTTTGCTGGCGCTGTGCCAAAGCCTGCGCGAGTTCCTGATCGACTTCAGGCGTATCGAGATCGGCCAGCAATTGCCCCTGCTTCACACGCGTGCCGATGTCGGCGTACCAGTGCAGCAGATAGCCGGTCGAGCGCGCATAGATCGGCGATTCGACGTTGCCGCGCAAGGTGCCCGGCAGCAAGGTGTTGCCGCCGCCTTCAGTTTGCGTCGGGCTCACCACGCTGACGTACTGGACAGCGTTTTGCCGGGTCGTTTCGGCCACTGTCCGGCTTTGCAGAACATCCACGACCACGGTGCGCAGCGCGCCCACCGCGAGCAGCGCCAGGACGATCCAGACGGCGATTTTTGCGCGTTTCCATTCACGATTGCGCGGCGGCAATGCGTGGCCGCCTTCGGTTTCTCGCGAAGGGATCGCTAGCGATGCATGAGTTTTTTCGGTCATCTCAGTCAGCCGTCATTTAACTTTACGCGTGCTTGCCATCGCCGCCGTGGTCCGGCGCGGGGCCGCCGTTATGTGCGCCGCTGTCAGCGCCGCCATTGCCGCCGTTACTGTCATTACCGCGACGGCGCGCAAGGCGGCCATGAATACCCGCGAACACGAGCGGCACAAAAAACAGCGTGGACACCGTGGCGAACAGCAAACCGCCGATCACCGCGCGGCCGAGCGGCGCGTTCTGCTCGGCGCCTTCACCGAGACCGAGCGCCATCGGAATCATGCCGATGATCATCGCGAACGCGGTCATCAGCACCGGCCGGATCCGGCTCGCTCCGGCTTCGAGCGCGGCGGTGAGCGGCGGCGCACCGGCCCCGAGCCGCTGGCGCGCGAACGACACCATCAGGATACTGTTGGCGGTCGCCACGCCCATCGTCATGATCGCGCCGGTCAATGCCGGGACGCTCAGATGCGTGCCCGTCAGGAACAATATCCACACGATACCCGCGAGAGCCGCGGGCAACGCGCTGACGATGATGAGCGGATCGACCCACGACTGAAAGTTTACGACGATCAACAAGTACACCAGCACGATCGCCATCGCCACACCGAGCCCCAAACCGAAGAACGAGCTGCGCATCGTCTGCACCTGGCCGCGCAGGGTGATCTGACTGCCGCGCGGCAGCGACGCCCGCGCGTTATTGACAAGCTTGTCGACCTCGTTCGCCACGCCGCCGAGATCGCGTTTTTCGACGCTCACGTACAGATCGATCACCGGCCTGATGTTGTAATGCGTGACCATCGCGAACTGGTTCTGCGGCGCGACGCGCACCAGATTGCCGAGCAGTTGCGTCGGTCCGGTGGCCGAACCCGACACCGGCGTGCGCAACAGTTCGTCGATCGAAGAGATCTGGTATTGCGGGGTTTGCACCGCGACGTTGTATTCGACGCCGTTGCGGTTGTTGAACCAGAAACCCGGCGACGTTTGCGAGCTGCCCGACAACGAAATGAGCAGGTTTTGCGCCACATTGCTCGCGCTCAGATTGAGTTGCTGCAGGCGGGTGCGATCCATCTGAAGATTGATCGCCGGTTCGTCGAGCTTCTGCTGGATGTGCGTATCGACGGTGCCCGGAATCATCCGCACCTGTTTCAGCAGCTTGCGGGCGATGTCGAAGTTGCCTTGCTGATCCGTGCCGGAAATTTGCACGTCGACCGCGGCGGGCAAGCCGAAGTTGAGAATCTGCGTGACGATGTCGGCGGGCTGAAAGAAGAACTCGACGCCCGGAAAGCGCTGCGGCAGCAGCGCGCGCAACCTGTCCATATAGGTTTGCGAGGGTTTGTGGTCCGGCTTGAGCGCCACCTGAATCTCGCCGTCCAGCGTGCCGATCGTGCCCGCGTTGCTGTACGAGAGATTGATGCCGCTGTACGGCAAGCCGAGGTTGTCGAGGATCGTGCCGAGTTCGTTGCCCGGCACCACCTCGCGAATCACCTTTTCGACCTGGTCGGCCAGACGCGCGGTTTCTTCGATACGCGTGCCGGTCGGCGCGCGCATGTGCAGACGAATATCGCCCGCATCGACACTCGGAAAGAAGTCCTCGCCGAGCACGAGCGCGAGACCCATCGACGCGACACAAAAACCGAGGAACGCGCCTGCGAACAGACGCCGGCGCACCAGCAGGCTGCTGAGAATCACGATGTACGCGCCGCGCATGCGCTCGAAGCCGGCGTCGAAGCGATGATAGAGCCGCATGAACAGATTCGGTCCGGCACCGGCCTTGGGCTTGTGCGCGTGACCCATCAGCAGCATGGCCAATGTCGGCACCAGCGTGCGCGACAGCACGTACGACGCGAGCATCGCGAACACCACCGCTTCGGCGAGCGGCACGAACAGGTAACGCGCGACGCCGGTCAGGAAGAACATCGGCACGAACACGATACAGATACACAGCGTCGACACGAGGGCGGGAACCGCGATTTCACCGGCGCCTTCGAGAATCGCATCGTGCAGATTCGTGCCCATATGCAGATGCCGTTCGATGTTCTCGATCGTCACGGTCGCATCGTCGACCAGAATCCCGACCGCCAGCGCGAGGCCGCCAAGCGTCATGATATTGATGGTCTGTCCCAACGCATGCAAGGCGATCAGTGACGACAGTATCGAGAGCGGAATCGATACCGCGATGATGCAGGTGCTGCGCCAATTGCCGAGAAACAGCAGAATCATCGCGGCCGTCAGCGCGGCGGCGACCAGCGCCTCGCGCACCACCCCCTGCACGGCCGCTTTCACGAACACGGACTGATCGAACAACGCGGTGATGCTCAGGTCCGGCGGCAACGCCGCGCGTGCGGTCGGCAGCAAGCCACGCAGCGTATTGACGATCGACAGCGTCGACGCGCTGCCGTTTTTCAGCACCGAAATCAGCACGCCGCGATGGCCGTCCTGGCGCACGATATTGGCCTGCGGCGAAAAACCGTCGCGCACGTGGGCCACTTCACGCAGATAGGTCGTCGCGCCGTTGAGCGTGCGCACCGGAATGTCGTTGAGCCCTTCCACCGTGGCGGGCGAGCCGTTCATGTTGATCGTGTATTCCTTCGGCCCGATCTTGGCCGTGCCGGTCGGCAGAATCAGGTTTTGCGCGTTGAACGCGCTGACCACGTCGGACGGCGTCAACCCCTTTGCCAGCAGCGCGCGCGTGTCGAGATCGACCGAGATCAACCGCGATTTGCCGCCGTACGGATACGGTACGGCGGCGCCCGGAATCGTCACGAGTTGCGGGCGCAGGAAATTCAAAGCGGTGTCGTTGAGCGCCTGCTCGGACAGCTTGGGGCTCGACAAGCCGAGCTGGATCACGGGAATGCTGGACGCCGAATAGCTGATCACCAACGGCGGCGTGGCGCCCGGCGGCATCTGCTTGAGCTGCGCCTGTTCGACGGCCACCGTCTGCGCGATCGCGGTCTGGATGTTCGCGTTCGGCTGCAGGAACACCTTGATAATCGCGATGCCGGCGAGCGACTGCGATTCGATGTGCTCGATGTCGTTGACCGTGGTGGTCAAGCTGCGCTCGTTGACCGACGTCATCCGGTTGGCCATGTCTTCGGCCGACAAGCCCGTGTACGTCCAGATGATGCTGACCACCGGGATATTGATTTCCGGCAGCACGTCGACCGGCGTGGTCAACAGCACGAATGGGGTCGCCAGCAGAATCAGAATGGCCATCACGATGAACGTGTATGGCCGCTTTAGCGCTACGTTGACGATCCACATTGAAACGCGCCCGAGAGAATGCAGGTAAGGAACTGAATCGCCGTGAACGGATGGTCGCGCGGCTTCCGCCTATAACATGCCGAAGCCGGCAGACCTGAGCACAGGTTGCCGGGGCCTATGCCGCGCGCCTCTCCCGGTGAATCAGTGCTTATGCTAGATCGGTAGCACCAACGCCTGCATGGCGCCAAAATGGCGAAATTGTCAGGAAGGTTAATGTAAGCGTATGCGGCTGATCTCGTGATGCGCTGCTTTGCGATTAGCAAACGTTTGATTGCCGGAGACCGGTGTTTTTTAAGCGCTGAAACAAAAGGCCGGTCAACCCTTTCGGTTGACCGGCCTTTTAGTTCAGGCTGCTGGATTTACTTCGCGAACAACGACGACATATCGGCAAACGCCTTGAATTCCAGCGCGTTGCCTGACGGATCGAGAAAGAACATTGTCGCCTGTTCACCGACTTCGCCCTTGAAACGCACATGCGGCTCGATGATGAAGTCGATGCCGGCCTGTTGCAGCTTGTCCGCCGCAGCCTGCCATTGCGCCATCGACAGCACCGCGCCGAAGTGGCGCACCGGCACCGCATCGCCGTCGACCTTGCTGGTCTGCCGATGCCCGGTCTCTTCCGGCGCGAGATGCGCGACGATCTGGTGGCCGTAGAAGTTGAAATCCACCCACTCCGCCGAACTGCGCCCTTCCGGACAGCCCAGCAGGTCGCCGTAAAACTCGCGCGCAGCTGCGATGCTATGAACAGGAAACGCCAGATGGAACGGCGGCAAAACGGTTTCGGCAACGCTCATGGTGGGAAAGCTCGCAGATAGAAAAATGGGGTCGCGCATCGAGACGCGCGACGTCAAGTTTAACCATGACCAAAAGTGCTGAAAAACGATATATTTTTGACCTGACCAATACCAAAATCGATCAATAGACGATGCCCGGCGAACTCGGGATTTTTATCGCCGTCAGCCGGTGCCACGCGTTTTCCGGCCGACTGCATCGGCGCTGCGGCGTGGGCGTGCATGGCCCCGTGAACGGTTAAGCGCGCACCCGATTGTCCTGCCGCGCAGGCCGTCAACTGTATCTGTGACAATCGCGCGCCGCCCGGCAGAATGTCTGTTCGCGCCTCGTTTTGCGCGGCCTCTCGCGCTTCCGGCCGCGCCCTCCGACGCGGCCACTGCCCAGGTATCGCCCATGACCGCCTGCACCTTCCTGACCGCCGATGTCCTGATCGCCTATAGCGCCTACTTCGTCGGCACGGCGAGCCCGGGGCCAAGCAACCTCGCGATCATGTCGCTGGCGATGAGCGCCGGCAGAAAGTCCGCGCTGACCTTCGCGCTCGGCGTGGTATCCGGTTCGTTCTTCTGGGCGTTGCTGGCGTCGCTGGGTTTGTCGGCGGTGCTCGCGACCTACTCTGAATGCCTGGTGGCGATCAAGATTGCCGGCGGCCTCTATCTGCTGTGGCTCGGCTGCAAATCCGCGCGCTCCGCCTTCAGTGCCGAAAAACTGCCCGCAAGCGCGGCACGCGAAGGCGAGCCGCTCAAACGGCTTTATCTGCGCGGTTTGCTGCTGCATCTCACCAATCCGAAAGCGATCCTGGTGTGGCTGTCGATCGTGTCGCTCGCCGTAACGCCTGCGGCCGGCACGTCGCATACCGCGCCGGTGGTGCTCGGCTGCATGTGCATCGGTGTATGCGTGTTCAGCAGCTATGCCGTGCTGTTTTCAACCGCGTCCGCACGGCGCATCTATGGCGCGATCCGCCGCTGGCTCGACGGCTCGCTTGCGGTCATGTTCGGCATTGCCGGCGTCAAGTTGCTGACTTCGAAAATCTAGAGGCTGCCACGCCTATCCGCGCTGCAATACCGTCCATGCCGCTATAAAGCGTCTTTCACGTGCTCACCCTGCTATGCACCCCGGCGGTACGCAGCGCCTCGTGCAGCGTGGTGAAAATGCAGCTCGCGTCCACGATCGGCGTAATGCCGTGCCGATCCATATCCGCACGCAAATAACGATTCACGCGCGCGAAGATCACTTCGATGCCGCTCTGCTTCAACGTCTGGCATAGCTCGCCCACCGAGCGCGCCGCCGAGTAATCGAGGTCGGTGATCGCGCTCGCGTCGATCACGAACCAGCGCACTGGACTCGGCGCCTGCGCGATCAACTGGCGTGCGTCTTCGATGAAAAAATGGTCATTGGCATAGAACAGGTCGGCGCCGAAACGATAGACAATCAGTCCTGGCGCAGTCTGCTCGCCGGGCAAGGCCGGCACCGGCACCCAAAGGCCGTCGTCGCCGGGTGCGAGGATCATGGTGTGCGGCCGATAGCTGTGCCGCACATGCCGCAACAGCGACAACGCAACCGCCACCAGAATGCCGTGCTCGACGCCGATCAGCACCACTGCCGCGGCGGTGAACACGGCCAGCGTGAATTCGCCCGGACTCTCGCGGCGAATCGAAAACAGCGTCTTCAGATTGATCAGGCCGATGGCGATCGTAAACACGATGCTGGCCAGAATGCAGTGCGGCAAATACTGCAAAAACCGGCTAAAAAACAGCAGCACCACGACCACCACCACGGCGAACACGAGTTGCGCGAACTGGCTGCGCGTGCCGACGCGATCGGCCATGGCCGTTTGCGTCGCACTGCCGTTGACGACGAACGCGCCGGTGAACGCGGCAGCGGTATTGGCTGCGGCGAGGCCCAGCAGATCGGCATTGATATCGACAGGTTCGTGATGCCGCTCGGCGAACACGCGGCTCGCCGCGGCGCTTTGCGCGACGATCATCACGAAGCATGAGGCCGCGACCGGCAGCAGGTCGAGCGCCTGCTGCCAGGTCACCGACGGCATGCGCAGCGGCGGCAGTCCGCCCGCCACCGGTCCGAGCACGGAGATGCCGTGCGCCGCGAAGCCATAGAAGTCGCTGGCGGCGATGCCCGCGACCACGGCGATCAACGGCACCGGCACGCGTGGCAAGAAACGCTTGCACGCCAGAATGGAGACGACCACCAGCACGGAAATACCGAGCGTCGGCAGATTAGCCTGCGCCGCTTCACGCGCCACCAGCGCAAGCTGATCGATGCTGCGCTCGGCGTGTCCAGCCAGGCCGAGCATGTCGCCCAGCATCGCAATGCCGACCTGCACGCCGACACCGGCCAGAAAACCGACCAGCACGGTGCGCGACAGGAAGTCAGCGAGAAAGCCGAGTTTGAAAATCCGCGCGATGAGCAGCAACGCGGCGGTGAACAAGGCGACCATCGCGGCGAGCGCCGCATACTCCGCGCTTGCGGCCGATGCCATGGTCGACAGCCGGCTCGCGAAAATCGTCGCCGTCGCCGAGTCGGCGGCAACCACGAGGTGCCGCGATGCGCCGAAAAACGCAAACGCGATCAGTGGCAAAAAGACGGTGTAAAGGCCGGTCACCGCATGCATGCCGGCAATGCGCGCATAGCCGAGCACTTGCGGAATATCCATCGACGCGAGCTCCACGCCGGCCAGCGCATCGCGCGCCGCCGCAGCTCGGTTCAAAGGAAAGACGCCTTTCAGTACGCCAAGGCGCGTGGCCATGTTTGCCAGAAAATCTCGCATGCGCGATGCAGCCCCCATTCAGGTTTATCGCGCATCGTGCCGCGAGTCGGCACACAAAAGCAAGACTCAGGAGATGAATCGGCTAAATAAGCCAGCGAAAACCGGGGGCGTCCGGACTCCGCTTGTGAATCGCCTGAAGTTCGAATTTAACGCTTGAACTGCCCTGTCAACGGATCCACGCGCCGCGCGAAACCGAACAGCGCGGCGATGCAAATAGGACAGGCGATCATGAACACGGCCAACATCTCGCACCCCGGTAACAAAATGTTACGCGTAGTCTAAGCGATAGCCGCATGAAAAGAATGAGGGAAAACCGCAAAACAGTGTTGCAGCGTATTACGCCGTCATTATCGGCACTGGAATTTTCGCTCGAGAAAATGCGGCGAAAACCATTGGAAATGAGGGGATAAACGTGTTCACTGCAGTGCGCTATGATGCGCAAACCTTTGCCAGTCTATAAACCGGTTACGCCATGTACACGTCCACTTTCATTTTCGCCACGAAGCAATTCGACGAACGCTTCTACCGCCTGGACGAGGCAATCGCCCTGGCTGCCAAAGCCATTCCCGGTTATCTCGGCGAAGAAGCGTGGGAAAACGCGGCGACCGGCCTGACCTCGAACGTGTACTACTGGGAGTCGCTCGACGCGTTGCAGGCGTTAATGCAGCATCCCGCTCATCTGGAAGCGAAAGCCGCGCAGGCGAACTGGCTCAGCGGCTATCAGGTGATCATCGCCGAAGTGCTGCGTACTTACGGCGACGCGGGCTTCGCTCATCCGGCGGCGGCGCATGCGGCGCCGCCGGCTCAAGCCTTGCCGCCTTCTCTACCCGCACCATAATCGAGCACGCGATTGGGCCGTTGTTGAAGAAGGCTGTGAGCAATGCGGTGGCCGGATAAGCCACACCCCTTATAATCCGGCATGACCCGAACCCCGCACCACACCTCCTCGCCAACGGCCACGCGTGGCCGCTTCGCCGCCCACCGCTTCCCGGCGGCCGCATGAAAACCCCGAAACGTCTGCTCCCGCTGGTCGAAGAAGGCCTGATCGACGAAGTCATCTCCCAGTTGATGAGCGGCAAGGAAGCCACCGTCTACGTGGTGCGCAGCGGCGACGCCACGCGCTGCGCGAAGGTCTATAAAGACGCCAGACAGCGTAGTTTCCGCCAGGCGGCGTCGTATCGCGAAGGCCGCAAGGTCAAGAACAGCCGCCAGCAGCGCGCGATGGAAAAAGGCAGCCGCTATGGCCGCGAAGTGCAGGAGCAGGCGTGGCAGAACGCCGAAGTCGATGCGCTGTTCCAGCTTGCCAATGCAGGCGTGCGCGTGCCGCAGCCGTTTATCTGCACCGACGGCGTGTTGCTGATGGAATTGGTCACCGACGCCGACGGCAACGTCGCGCCGCGTCTGAACGACGTGGACCTGACCGAAGCGCGCGCGCTCGAATTGCACGCGCTGCTGCTCAACCAGGTGGTGCGCATGCTGTGCGCCGGCGTGATTCACGGCGACCTGTCCGAATACAACATCCTGCTCGCCGCCGATGGTCCGGTGATCATCGATCTGCCGCAAGCCGTGGATGCCGCGGGCAATCTCGAAGCGCCGGCGATGCTGGAACGCGACGTGAGTAACCTCGCCACGTATTTCGGCCGTTTCGCACCGGCCTTGCTCGACGCGAGCTATGGCAAGGAAATCTGGGCGCTGTTCGAAGCCGGCGCGTTGCATGTCGACGCAAAGCTGACCGGCCGGGTCGAACTGGACACCACGCCGATCGATCTCGACGCCGTGCTGCAGGAACTCGAAGATACACGGCTCGACGAAGAAGCGCGCCTGCGCTACGAACAGTCGCTGCGCAGCGGCACTTGAGCTGCAATCAAACGGCACTCGAGCAGTAATCAAGCGCCGCTACGTAGACGCTACAACGCGGTGCCACACCCGGCAGGCTCGCTCGAAGACCTCGCCGTAACCGGCGCCGGCCCCACCGACTCCCGCATCGTCACGCTTACCGGAAACTCGCGGACGATCTCCCACGAGGTCCGGTAGCACTGATTCACCAGCCAGCGCACCGCATTCTGCGTCAGTTCCGCGGTCGGAATATGCACCGACGTGAGCCCCGGCGCGGCATAGGCGGCCGAATAATCGTCGTCGTAGCCGATTACCGAGACTTCGTCCGGCACGGCAATGCCCGCCTGGTGAAAGCGCGCCAGCACGCTCACCGCCATCGTATCGTTCGCGCAGAAAAGGCCGGTGAAACGCCGCTTCGCATCGAGCAGCTTCTGCGCGGCGGCATAGCCGCCTTCCGGCGAGAAGTCCGATTCGATCAGCGTGACGTCGTCGCGCGCGATGCCGTCACGCGCCAGTTCGGCAAAGAAGCCTTCCAGCCGGGTTTGATTGTCCGAAGCGCTAAACGGCCCGGAAATCACGGCAATCTCGCGATGCCCATGGTCGAGCAGCGTGCGCGCCGCCAGTTCGCCGCCGCGCCGGTGATCGGCGCAAAACGACGCCTCCGGAAGTTGAGCGAACGCGCGATTCAGGAACACCATCTTCGGATGCATCCGATGCAGCATGTCCAGGTCGCCGTCGTGCAGATCGTGGCTGATCACCACCACGCCGTCGCAATCGCGGCCGATCAGAAAGCGCACCGCCTCGATCGCCTGCTCGCGCGGCGACACTTCCCCGCAGCCGGTTGCAACCACCACGTGACGGCGCACCGCGCGCAGTTCGGCATCAGTCTGTTTGAGAATCGTGCCGTAGTACGAGCCGAAGAAGGTCGGCACGAAAATGCCGATCATGCCGAGCGATTGCGTCGCCATCGCCCGGCCGATCGACGACGGGCGAAAATTCAGCGCTTCGACGGCTGCCTTTACGCGCGCGGCGGCATCGGCCGAAATGGGTCCTTTACCGGAAATGGCCCGCGACGCGGTCGACATGCCGACGCCAGCCAGTGCCGCGACATCTTTGAGTGTTGCCACGCGGTTCTCCGTTAAGCCATGTTGTTTAACCGACGTTGCATGCCGTCGCCGTCACTATAGACGCGCCCCGCCCGGTTCGCCGAACAACGAAATATGTGCGCAGTCGACTGAAAATGCCGATACGTCGCCTACCGCCACCGGCGTCTTTGTCTGGTCAATCGACGCGATCTGTTCTCCATGATAGTCGAGCCAGATGACACGGTGGTTGCCCATCGGTTCAACCAGGGAAACCTTGCCGGATTCGCTCACGCCCACGTTCGAGCCCGCGCCCCCGCGAACGTCGCCTACGCGCACGTCGCCTACTCGCACGTCCTCCGCCCGTACGCCGAGCACGCACGGCAGCTGATCCGCGGGCACGCTTTTGAATGGATACTGCGACACGTCGAGCCGCAAATGCGCTGTGCAAAAGTATCGCGAGCCATCGCGCCGCTCCATCCTGCCCTTGAGCAAATTCATCGCGGGCGAGCCGAGAAACGTCGCGACGAACAGGTTGTCGGGACGCGCGTAGACTTCGGCCGGCGTGCCGAACTGCTGGATCACGCCGCCGCGCATCACCGCCATGCGCGTGGCGAGCGTCATCGCTTCAACCTGATCGTGGGTCACGTAGATCATCGTCGCACCGAGACGCTGGTGCAGTTGCTTGAGTTCGCGGCGCAGTTCGGTGCGTAACTTGGCGTCGAGATTCGATAGCGGCTCGTCGAACAGAAACACGTCGGCTTCGCGCACGATCGCGCGGCCGATCGCCACGCGTTGCCGCTGGCCACCCGACAGTTGCGCCGGTTTGCGCTCGAGCAGCGGCCCGAGTTGCAACATGTCGGACGCACGCGCCACGCGCCGCTCGATTTCCGCCTTCGGCGTGCCGTTGATGCGCAACGCGAACGACAGATTGCGCTCGACGTTCATGGTCGGATACAACGCGTACGACTGAAACACCAGCGCGATACGGCGGTCTTTTGGATCGGCCCACGTCATGTCCTCGCCGGCGATCTCGATGCTGCCATCGGTGACGTCGATCAAGCCCGCGATGCTGTGCAGCAAGGTAGATTTGCCGCAACCGGACGGGCCGAGCAACACGACGAACTCGCCGGCCCGCACGTCGAGATCGAGATTCTCGATTACGGTGTTGGCGCCCAGCTGGATCTTCAGATTGCGCACCGACACATTGGCCGCGTTGGCCGGGTTCGCCACATTTTCCGCGTCAGCAGTATCAGTTGCAGCGGCCATGTTCGCCACGCTTGCCAGATTGGTCATGCCCTATCCCTTGACGGCGCCGGATGCAATGCCGCGCACAAACCAGCGGCCCGAAATGAAGTAGATCGCAAGCGGCACCAGCGAGGTCAGAATGGTCGCCGCCATATTGACGTTATAGAGCCGCTCGCCGGTTGTAGTGTTGATGATGTTGTTCAATTGCACGGTCATCGGCAGGTTTTTTGTGCCGGCGAACACGAGGCCGAGAATGAAGTCGTTCCAGATCCCCGTCACCTGCATGATGATCGCCACGACGACGATCGGCGTCGACATCGGCAGCATCAGTTGCACGAAGATACGCCAGAAACCGCCACCGTCGATACGCGCCGCCTTGAACAGCTCCTGCGGAATCGACGCGTAGTAGTTGCGAAACAGCAGCGTCATCACCGGCATGCCGAAGATCGTGTGAATCACCACGATGCCCGGCAGCGAACTGAACAGATGCACGCTCGCCAGCACACGCACCAGCGGATAGACCATCACCTGCACCGGAATGAAGGCGCCCATCAGCAGCACGCCGAATAGCAGACCGGCGCCGCGCGGGCGCCAGAACGACAGCGCATAACCGTTCACCGCGCCGATCAGGATCGACAGCACCGTGCTCGGCACGACAATCCGCACTGAATTCCAGAAGCCGACCTGGATGCCGTTGCAATCGAGCCCCGTGCATGCGGATCGCCACGCGGCACTCCATGCATCGAGCGTGAAATGCGCGGGAAACGCGAGCAGATTGCCGAGGCGAATCTCGCTCATCGGCTTCACCGATGTGACGAGCATCACATACAGCGGCAGCAGGAAGAACAGTGCGGCGCTCAGCAGAAACGCGTAGACGCCCAGGCGTGCCGGCGTGAATGTCGTGCGGCGGCGCGGACGTGCTGGACGTGCCGGAGGTGCTTTTAGCGGAGAAGCGCTCGCGTTCATCAGACGTCCTTGCGCAACGCGGCGCGGCTGCGGGCATAGAAGAACGGCGTAAGAATCGCCAACACCGTCACCAGCAACACGATCGACGCGGCAGACGCGAGACCGATGTTGGCGCGGCCGAACAGATAGTCCATGATGAATTTCGCCGGCACCTCGCTGGCCGTGCCGGGTCCGCCTTGCGTCATTGCGACCACGGCGTCGTAGAGCTTCACGACCATCACGAACAGCAGTACGAAAGCGGTGGACATCGAGGGCCCCAGCATCGGCACGACAATGCTTGCATACACGCGCCAACGTGGAATGCCGTCGATGCGCGCGGCTTTCCACAGTTCGTCGTCGATACCGCGCAAGCCCGCCAGCAGCAACGCCATCACAAGACCCGACGCCTGCCAGACCGTCGCGATGACGACGGTGTAGATCACCCAGTCCTGGTCGACGATCCAGTCGAAGCGCGCGTGCACGAAGCCGAGCTTGTGCAGCACGGTCTGCGCGCCGAGTTCCGGATTGAGAATCCACTGCCAGACCAGGCCTGTCGCGACGAACGACATGGCATACGGATAGAGAAACACCGTGCGCAATGCGCCCTCCGCCACCACGCGCTGATCGATGAAAATCGCCAGCAGCAAACCGATCACCATGCACGCCACGATAAAGCACGCGCCGCAAATCATGATGTTTTGCAGCGACAGCAGCCATCGGTCGTTATGAAAGAGCCGCGCATATTGCGTGAACCCCGCGAAATCGCCGGAAGGAAAAGTGCGGGAATTGCTGAGCGACACGCGCGCGGTCCAGACCATCGTGCCGAGATACGCGAACACGACGGTTAGGACCATCGGCAGCAACGCCACCCATGCCGCCAGCGGTAATCGTTTTTTCAGCGGCTTCTTCAGCGGTTTGGTCTGGGCGCGTTGCAGCTTGAGCGCGTGCATTGCCGTGCTCAGCTCTTCAGCGCGCTGGCAAACGCCTTCTGCGCATCGTCGACCGACTGGTTCTTGTTCCAGAAGTTCGTGATGACGTCGATCAACGCGCCCTGCGTGTCAGGCGAGAGCAACATTTCCGGATTCGGCAACTGACGCGACTTGTCCTTCATGATCGCAATGCCCTCCTTCGCGCAGATGTCGAGACTGCTGGCATCCACATCGGGACGAATCGGAATCGAGCCTTTTTTCGCGCTGAATGCGACCTGCGCGGACGGCGAGGTCATCACCGTGGCAAGCAGATTTTGCGCCTTGATCGCGGTGGCGTTGTCGGTTTTCGGGAACACGAACACGTCGCCCGCTACCAGATACGGCGAATGCGGACCGAAACCCGGGAAGCAGCCGAAGTCTTTACCGGCACTCTGATTGGCTGCCGAAAACTCGCCCTTGGCCCAGTCGCCCATGATCTGCACGCCGGCCTTGCCGGAAATCACCAACGCAGTAGCGTCATTCCAGTTGCGGCCGGGCGAACCCGCATCGACGAAATCGTGCAAGCGCTTGAACGACGCGAGCACCTTCCTGAACGCATCCGACTTGACCGCGTTCATATCGCGATCGCGATACACCTTCAGATAAAGATCGGGACCGCCGACATCGGCGAACACCGCGTCGAAGGTGATTTTTTCCTGCCACGGCTGGCCGCCGAACGCGAGCGGTGTCACACCTGCGACTTTCAGTTTGGTGAGGTCGGCGATGAATTCATCGAAACTCTTCGGTTCGGCGGCAATGCCGGCCTTCTGGAACACCGGCTTCGAGTAGAAGAACCATGCCGGCATGTGGATATCGACCGGCGCGGCATAGTAATGCCCCTTCACCTTGACGCTGTCGATGATCGATTGTGGAAACACGCCGTTCCAGTTCTCTTTCGCGGCGACATCGTCGACATTGTTCAGCAGGCCCTGGTCGATCAGGTCGTGAAACTGCCTGGACGTATTGAATTGCGCCGCCGTGGGTGGATCGCCGCCCACGATACGGTTGATCGCCGTGGAACGCGCCTGATCGGCGCCGGCCACCGCGTTATCGACCCACTGGCCGCCGGCTTTGTTATACGCATCGGCGAACTGGCGGATCGCTGCCGATTCGCCGCCGGACGTCCACCAGTGAATCACGTTAGCCTTCAGGGGCTCCGCATGCGCGACGACGCCATACAACGCCAGTGCCGCAACGACACTCGCCACGGCCATTTTTTTGCTGTTCATTCCGTCTCCTCCAGGCTTGGCGCCCGTGTTTCAGGTCGACATACAAACCAGCTCACACCGTATTAAACCCTTGCCGCATTACATCCTTGCCGCATCACATCCTTGCTTTACGCTCCTTCAGAAATTTGGCCACCAGCTCCGCACTGCGTTTGACCGTGCGCTGTTGCGTGCCGTAATCGACGTGCACCACGCCGAAACGCCGCTCATAGCCGAACGCCCACTCGAAGTTGTCCATCAGCGACCAGAGGAAATAGCCGCGAATATCGACACCCGCCTTGATCGCGCCATCCACGGCGGCGAGATGGCGCTTCAGGAACGAGATCCGCTGCGTATCGTCGACGCGGCCGTCGATCACCTTATCATCCGACGCCATGCCGTTTTCGGTAATGTAGATCGGCGGCAAGTTCTTATACGTGCCATTGAAACCGGTCAACAGATCGCGCAAGCCGTCGGGATAAACCTCCCAGCCCATCTGCGTGCGTTCGACGCCTTCGAGCGGCACGTCCCTGAAACCGTGCGCGCCGTCGCTCGCGACATTGGTGCGGAAGTAATAGTTGATACCGAGGAAATCCATCGGCGCTGAAATCGTCTGCATGTCGCCGTCCAGCACCAGCGGCTCGGTGCCCGGCCATAGTTCGAACAGGTCTTGCGGGTAGGCGCCCTTGAGCAGCGGATCGAGAATCCACGCATTGTGCTGGACCTCGAACAGCTGCGCCGCGCGGCGATCCGCCGCGCTGTCCGTATTCGCCGTACCGCGGCCAATATTCGCGACGATACCCTTTTGCGAAGCCGGATCGTTGCCACGCAACACTGGAAGCGCGAGACCATGCGCGAGCAGCAGATGATGCATCGCCTGGGTCGCGAAGCGTTCGTTGGCGAGGCCCGGCGCGTGATGCCCGTTGCCGTAGCCGAGATACGCCGAGCACCACGGCTCGTTGAGCGTGGCCCATGCGTCGACCGTGCCGGCCAGTTCGCGGCTCATCAGATCGGCGTAGTCGGCGAAACGATACGCGGTATCGCGGTTGAGCCAGCCGCCGCGATCTTCCAGATGCTGTGGCAAGTCCCAGTGATACAGCGTCGCGAAGATCGTGATGCCTTTCTCTTTCAGCCGGTTCAACAGGCGCTTGTAAAAGTCGAGCCCTTTGCGATTCGGCGCGCCTGCTGCGTCCATCACGCGCGGCCAGGCGATCGAGAGCCGATAGCCTTCGAGGCCGAGCCCCGCCAGCAGGTCGACGTCCGCCTCCCAACGATGGTAGTGATCGCATGCAACCGCGCCGGTGTCGCCGGCCAGCACCTTGCCGGGAATCGCCGAGAAGGTGTCCCAGATCGACGGCAGGCGGCCATCTTCATGCACCGCGCCTTCGATCTGGTAAGAAGCCGTGGCCGCGCCAAGCAGGAATTTCTTGCGCCACAGCGACGAGTCGGCAGGCGGTGTAAAGGGATCGGAGAGCGAATGGCGGGATGCAGCGTTGGAAACAGCGGATGTGTCGTTTGCCACGGATTCTCCTGCGCTAAGGTCGTTGAACCGGGTGCGGCGGAAGCTCGGGTGGAAGCGCTTCCACAAGACCAGCGAACGATAGCAGTGGCGAATTCAACGCAGCAATCAGGGTTTGTCTGGATGGGTCGCTGGCATGCGCGGCGCACGATGCACCGCGCATCAAGAGAAAGTTAGAACAACGAGCCAATGGCGCTCGGTCAAGCGCCAGGCTTGGTGAATCTCACGGCTTGGCCAACACATTGAACGCGCCGCGATCGTAGGCATCGCAATACGCTTTCCAGTCGGCGGCCACCTGTGCCTCGCATTGCACCGCGCTTTCGATCAACGGCAACTGCCAGTCGCGGCGAGCGCCGAACGCGATCAGTTCGTCGGCGATCGAAGACCCTTGCCGCCCGCCGCTACGCAGATGCGCCCACGCGCTCAACTCCGCCATGCTGTTGACCACCTCTTCGAGGCGCGGCAGCTTGCCGTCCCAGTCGTTCAACGCCACACGGTCTTCCGACGGCTGCAAACTGCGCAGCACATACGAGCGCTGATTGAATTCCACGGCACGCAAAAACGCCTGCGGGACCGCCTGATTGCGCCGTTGAATCTCGACCACGCGCTGCGCTTCGGTCTGCCACTTCGGCTGCGGCGTGCGCACGTGCGGCAGCACCGACGAAGGCAGCGCCTCTTTCAGATCGATCAGATAGTTGCCGTCCGGCGAGCCTTTACCTTCGACAAGAATCACATACCGGTCGACGCCGAGACTACCGGTGCCGGCGATGCGCCGTGCCACGTCGATGATGCGGTAAAAGTCCGGATTGGGCTCGCTAGCGGCGAACGTGTTCATGAACGCTGTGACGGCGGCGCGCGCCTTGTCGCTGACCGGCAGCGCTTTCTTGCCGTCCACTTTCAGCGCGCGGGTCTTGCCTTTGAGCGTGGTGCGCCGGTCCAGATGCGCGGCGCGCGAGCGGCTTGCCAGCGCGTCGAACAGGTCGCGCACCATGCCGACCGAGGTTTCCGTTTCGATCCAGCGCGCTTTGCCGAAGACCAACGCCTCGCTGTATGCGTCTAGCGCGGTGTGGCAGAGCGCGAGCGCCTCCGCGCGGCTGAGCTTGAGATCGGCCGCGCCGACCAGCACGCTCGTCAGGAGGCGGGCCAGTTCGTACAGACTGGGCGCGAGGCACGCTTCGTCGAAGTCGTTGTTATCGAAGTAGATGAGGCGGTTGTCGCCCTTGTAGCTGCCGAAGTTTTCCAGATGCATGTCGCCGCAGATCCAGACCGGCGGCGCAGCGTCGAGCATCTTGTCGCGCGGCAGGCGCTGATAAAACAGATGACAGGTACCGCGCAGAAACACGAACGGCGAACTGCGCATGAGCTTGTATTTCATCGCGAGCCGTTCGGGGTCGCGACCGGCGTTGAAGCTGGCGATAGTCTGTGCGATATCGAGCATGGGGGTTCCCTTTCAGTGCGAGCTTAGTGCCGGTTCTGCACGAGCCCTTGGTGCTAGCGCTCAGTGCGCCCGAATCGAATCCGCGAGCGCGTGGAGATTTTGCGGCTTCACGCGAATCGCGCCGCCGCGTGACATGCGGCAACGCTGCATCATAAGCGACGCGGCGCGGGTGGGCTCAGGAGCCGGTCATCAAATAGTAACGGCCGTCGGCACTCACGTTGAAGCCGAAACCGCATTCCATTACGGAGCCATGCGTGCGCACGTCGAGCGTCTCCGGCTCGCTGAGCTTGAACCCGATCAGGCATTTGTCCTCGTGCTTGTCGTAGGGCGCGAGATTGGTGATCTTCGCGGTGGCGTCGAGCGGCGCGTCACTGCCGCCATCGATCACCGGCACGCGCGCCACACCGTCATAGAAACGCACATAGGCCGACAGGCTGCCCATGTTCGCGCCCGGCTGGCCGTCGGCGCCGACAGTCGGATACAGGCAGTCGCCGTCGATCCGGTAAACGCCGCGCCGGCCGGCGGCAGGCCGTCCATCACCTGCTTGCCGGCGATCGATTCGAGACGCTGGCGCGCCGCCGCCACTGCGCGGCCGAGCAGCGCATCGTTCGGATAGTCGTTGCCGCGGCTCGCCGCCGTCTTGTAGTACGCGCGGGCGTCGGGCAGCGCGCCCAGCTTCAGTTGCACGTCGCCCTGATGGACGCTGGCCGTGATCCTGACAGAAAATCGGCAAATGCGCGAACCCGCCAGGGTGGGCCACACCGCGGGCATCAAACCGCTCCAAACTTCTTCCGGTATGCACCCGGGCTCGTCAACGCGATGCGCCGGAAATGCCGACGCAACGATTCTTCCGAGCCGAATCCCGCCAGCTCCGCGACCCGCGCCATCGGCAGCGGCGTGCGCGCTTCGAGCAGTTCGCGGGCGATCGCCACACGTTCGCGCACCAGCCATTCGTATGGCGCCATGCCGGTGGCGTCGTGAAATTGCCGTTGCAGCGTGCGCGGACTCATCGCCGCCCGCTCGGCGAGCGAGCGCAACGTGTGCGGCAACGCAGGATGCCGGCGCACCCAATCCATCAGCTTCGCCAGACGCCCGCTTTCGTCCTGCGGCATCGGACGCGGCACGAACTGCGCCTGGCCGCCCTCGCGATGCGGCGGCACCACGAGCCGCTGCGCGACGCGGTTGGCCACGGTGCTGCCATGATCGCGCCGCACCAGATGCAGCAGCATGTCGAGTCCCGCCGCCGATCCCGCCGAGGTGATGATCCGCCCTTCGTCGACATACAGCGCGTCCGGCTGCACGCGAAGCTGCGGGTAGCGCTGCTGCAATTTCCCGGCATAACGCCAGTGCGTGGTGACCGTCTTGCCGTCGAGCACGCCTGCTGCCGCCAGTACGAACACGCCGGAGCAGATCGAACAGAGCCGCGCGCCGCGCTCGTAGGCGGCGCGAATTTTCTTCAGCAGCGCTTCAGGCGGCAGCTCGTCCGCGTCACGCCAGCCGGGCACCACGATTGTGTCCGCGCGCTCCAGCAGCTTCAGCGTATATGGCGCGGCGACCGTGATACCGCCTGCCGCGCGAATCGGGCCGGGCTCGCTCGCGCACACCGCAAAGCGATACCAGTCCACGCCGAGCTCCGGACGTTCGAGCGCGAACAGCTCGGTCACGCAGCCGAATTCGAAAGTGCAAAGCCGGTCGTAAACCAGCGCGACGACGAGATGATTATGCATGGCGTGATGTTACCGAAGATTGACGATCACGCCACTTATCCGGCGCGCGGTTCATCGCGACAATGAAGGCTCACTACACGTCATTGCACCTACCGGGACCCACACCATGTCGACCAGCAAGCCCGTCATCGCCATCCCCGCCGCCGACAGCGCCGCCGCGCTCGCCCACTTCCAGGCGTCGCTGCAATTCGAAACCGACTGCTCGGATGTCGCCGCGGCGCTCGCCAGCGGTTCGCCCGGCTTCGTGCTGCTCGACGTGCGCAGCCCGGCGCTGTTCGCGCAAGGCCATGTGCCCGGCGCGCTCAACCTGCCGCACGGCAAGATCGTCGCGTCGAAGCTCGCGGAGTATGCACAAGACACATTGTTCGTCACCTACTGCGCCGGTCCGCACTGCAACGGCGCCGCGCGCGGCGCGCTGCGTCTCGCGCAACTGGGGCGCCCGGTCAAGCTGATGATCGGCGGCATCACGGGCTGGCTGGATGAAGGGCTTGAACTCGCGTAAGTCACGGCCACGCGATAAACAGCCGATTCAAACAACTGACTATGACGAACATGATGGAAATCAACTAAATAAACGCCGCCAACGGTCGATAACCAGTTCAGCCGCTTCCCTTTCGCGGTTGGACTTAACATGCAGAGCTCATACAATTTTTGGCTGGTGGCGATATCGTTCGTGGTCGCCACCCTGGCGTCCTACACGGCGCTCGACCTGACTGGACGCATCTTCCTGCTGGCCTCGCCGCGTCGGCGCGATGCATGGCGGCTGGGCGGCGCCGTGGCGCTCGGCGTCGGAATCTGGTCGATGCACTTCGTCGCAATGCTCGCCTTCTCGCTGCCGATTCCCCTCGGCTACGACCTGGCGACAACCAGTTATTCGCTGGGCCTCGCGATCGGCGTGTCGTATCTGGCGCTGTTCGTGATGACCCACGCGCGCTTGACGCCGGCACGGCTCGTAAGCGGCGGCGTGCTGATGGGACTCGGCATTGCCGGCATGCACTACACCGGCATGGCCGCGATGCAGATGGAACCCGGCATCCACTACCGCCCGGCGTGGCTGGCGGGCTCGATTGCGATTGCGATCGGTGCGTCGAGCGCCGCGCTATGGATCGCGCGCGCGCTCAGCGACGACGACAAACGCCACGTGTTGCGCAAGCGTTTCGGCGCGGCGCTGGTGATGGGCGTCGCGATCAGCGGCATGCATTACGCCGGCATGGCCGCCGCCGAGTTTCCGCTCGGCGCCGTGTGCGGCGCGGCCAACGGAGTGAACGCCGCGTGGCTCGCCACCTCGGTGATCCTGTTCACCTTTGCGATTCTGATCGTCACGCTGATACTGTCGCGTTTCGATGCGCGCACCACCTTTCTGGCCGGCGCGGTATCGAACCTGAACGGCCAGATCGTGCGCCTCGCCACGCTCGACACGCTGACCGGCTTGCCGAACCGCAGCGCGCTGATTGAGCGCATCGAACGCGCGATTCCTGGCGCGCGCCGTCAGCGCTCGCTGTTCGCGATCCTGTTTATGGATCTCGACGGCTTCAAGACCATCAACGATTCGCTCGGCCACTCGGTCGGCGATGAAGTGCTGTCCGCGTTCGCGCAGCGCCTCCTGCTGTGCATGCGCGAAAACGACACGGTGGCGCGGCTGGGCGGCGACGAATTCGTCGTGCTGTCCGAGAACCTCGCTTCACGCGAAGAAGCCGGCGCGATGGCCGAAGGCGTACTCGAGCGGATGCGCCAGGGCGTGTGGACCGACGCGCAGCCGTTGCAGGTGATGCCGAGTATCGGCATCGCGCTCTATCCGGACGACGGCAACACCGTCGACACATTGCTGAAACACGCCGATGCCGCCATGTACGAAGCGAAGCGCGCAGGCCGCAGCACGTATCGCTTCTTCGAACCAAGCATGAACGAGGCCGCGACGCGCACGCTGCAAATCCAGCATGCGCTGCACGAAGCGTTCGCCGCCGGACATTTCTCGCTGCACTTCCAGCCGAAATTCGCCGGCAACGGCGACACGCTGGCGGGCGCCGAAGCGCTGATCCGTCTACATCACCCTGAGCTCGGCGCACTCACTCCGCTGGAGTTCATTCCGATTGCCGAGCGTTCCGGCCAGATCTTGCAGATCGGCTACTGGGTCTTGCGCGAAACCTGCCGGCAGATTCGCCGCTGGATCGCGGAAGGCTTGCCGTCGATAAAAGTCGCGATCAATCTGTCGCCGCGTCAGCTGTCGCAACCGAACCTCGTCGCGACGATGCTGGAGATCGTGAAGGCCGAAGGCGTGCAATGCGAACAGATCATGTTCGAAATCACTGAAACCGTCGCGATGCAGGACGCGCCGAAAACCATCGAAATGATTCGCGCGTTCCAGGCAAGCGGTTTTGAAATCGCCATCGACGATTTCGGCACCGGTTATTCCAGCCTCGCTTATCTGCAACGCTTTCGCGTCAAGCAACTGAAAATCGACCGCTTCTTCACCAACGGTCTCGACGAACACGGCCCGGAAGGCAGCGCGATCGTTTCGGCGATCATCGCGCTCGCGCACTCGCTGGAAATGGACGTGGTGGCCGAAGGCGTCGAGACCGAATCGCAACTCGATATGCTCAAGGCGATGATGTGCGACGAAATGCAAGGCTTCCTGCTCGGCAAGCCGCTCGCCGCCGACGCCTTCGGCGACCTGCTCAGGGAAAGAATGGTCGCCGCATGAGCAGTCGGCTTCAGATCCGCTTGAAAAAGCCGTAACGCACGTAGCCGCCCTTCATGCCGCCGCAGTCCGCCGCATGACCTCGTTTTATCGTTAAGCAGGAACAAGCAGGCTGGTTGCTGGAGATTTCATGAAACTTGACGTAGCAACGTTCAACTCGTTGTGCCTGGTAACGTTTCTATGCAGCGCCCTCATTACGACGGCGCTGTCGAACATGTTCGCGCAGGTGGCCGCGTTCCGCTTCTGGGCGATCGGCTTCTATCTGCTCGCCGCGGCCGGAGCATGCTTCGCGTTGCATTCGATCTGGCGCAACGAACTGCTGTTGCTGGCCACCGCGACGCTCGCGTTGCAAAGCCGCATTCTGATCTGGTCGGGCACGCGCAAGCTGTTCGGCGCATCGGCGTCGTGGCGCAGGGGCCTCGTCGTGACTGCCGCGTTCTGCCTTTTGTATGGAAGCGCGCTGACGTTCAAAGTGCCGATCGTGATTCGCGCGGTGTTGCTGGCGCTGTTTTTTGCGCCGTGCCGCGCGGCGACGCTGTATGAGGTGTGCCGCCGCCGCCGTCCGCATCTCGGGGCGGCGCGCTTGCTGGTGGCGGTGGGCAGCGGCATCGCCATGCTCAATGCGACGGTGCCGCTCACGCTCGTGTTGCTAAACCGCGCCAACCTGTCGCTGCTGCTCGGCAACCCGCGCACCACTTCATCGCTTTACGAGGTGGTGTTCGCGGGCGACCTGCTGCTGACCGTCGGCCTGATCGTGCTGGCCTTGCAGCATCTGATCGTCGAGCGGAACATGCTCGCCACGCTCGACCAGAGCGCGTTGCAACACCTCGCCGGATTGCGTGAAGCGCGCGGACTGCGCGAGCCGCGGCCGCCGCGGTTCGACGCAATCGGCAATGACAAGCCCGTGCAATGTCAGTCGCTGCCGGGGCCGGTTTGATACATGCCGTCGGGCGTAGCGACGGGCACCGATTGCAAACCCAGGCGTCGCTTGCTGTGTGGTTCGCCGGACCGACTGCGGGCGGCTAGCCGGCCTTGAGGTCCTGACGCCCGGCATCGGCGACCGACGCGAGAATCGGCGCCGCCTGCGCACCTTCACGCTTGGTCAGCTTGCCGTCCACCGACGCGCCGCAATCCATCCGCAATTGCTGGTAGTAGATGTTGCCGGTCACATGGGCATTGCTCTGCAACTCGACAAAGTGATCGGCGATCACGTCGCCGACGATCCTGCCGTTGACCACCACGTCATAGCCGTGCACGTTGCCTTCGATCGAGCCGCGGTCGCTCAGCACCAGCAGCGTCTGGCTGTCCGGCTCGCCGCTGACATTGCCCTTCACGTGGCCGTCCATGCGCAGACCGTCGCTGAACTGGAGGTCGCCGGTCACGCGCACGTCGTGCGCGATCAGGGTGGCGAGCTTGGTCTGCTGGATGCCAGCGGTTTTTTTCTTGCTGAACATAAAGATCTCTTGGAAATAAAGATGCTCGTCGCGTGATGCTGTCCGGGCGACAAGCCGGGGGTCGTTTGCTGCCTGCTGCCTGCTGCCTGCTGCCTGCTGCCTGCTGCTTGCTGCCTTCTGCCTGCTGCTGGGTGTCGGTGCCGATGGTCAGCGGCGGGGCGGCGCTGTTTGCGCTGGTTGTGCCGTTTGCGCCGGCGGCCTGGTCTTGCTCTGGCCGCGCAGGAACTGTAATTCGGCGGTTAGCCGGGCGACCTCGGCGGCGGCGCTGTCGGCGGTTTTCTGCACCGCGCCGCGCGCCGCCGATTCCTGCGCGAGCGCAAGCCGCGTGCGCGCGAGTTCAGCCTGCTTGCTGTCTTCCGAGACTGGCACTACCGTCCATTGCTCCGCCGGCGCGGCGCCGCACTGCGTGTGCCAGGCCACCGTGGCCGCCACGCCCGCCGCAGCGCTGAGCACGCAAACAACGCCCCACACAGCCACGCGAAGACCAGCCGACCGCGCCGGTTGCAACGTATACGAGCGGCGCGTCAGACTGCCCGCAGTGCGGGAGAAACGTGGTTCAGCCATGAGGATCGGGCGCGAAAAGCGCGAGATAGCCCGCCGGATCGACAGGCGAGCCGTTCACCAGTACCTCGAAATGCAGATGCGGACCGGTTGAGCGGCCGGTCGAACCGACATCGGCGACATGCTGTCGCGGCAGCACCAGATCGCCGACATGCACGACGATGCGCGACGCGTGGCCGTAGCGAGTCACGAGTCCGTTGCCGTGATCGATTTCGACCGCATTGCCGTAGCCCGATTTTTCGCCCGCGAAGATCACCCGGCCGCCCGCCGCCGCGAGAATCGGCGTGCCGGTTTGGGCGATCAGATCGATGCCGGGATGAAAACTCAAACGCTGCGTGAACGGATCGGTGCGGTTGCCGAACGGCGAGCCGAAGCGCGCGCCGTCGGCGGGCATGCGGCCGGGGAACGCGGCGTAAGCGATCGCGTGGTCGGCGGTCCGCTGTTCGAGCGCGGACAGCGTCGAAGAAATGCAATCCAGCTGTTGCTGCGTGTTCTGCGCATTGGCTTGACCGGCGCGTTGCGGCGCCGGCTCGGCGCAGCGCCGCGGCGGCAACGAGGGGCCGCCCTCGCCGTCGCTGTCGGTGGCGGAAGTGTCGGGGTCGGCGGGACCACCGGGCGCGGCAGGTGCGCGTGGCGCCGGCTTTGGCGTTTTCAGACGCGCTTCGAAATCGCGCAATGCGCCGACCTGCATGGTCAAACGCGCGATGCGCGGTTCGATTTGCGCCACCGATGCGTTCAGCTTGCCGAGTTGGTCGATCGCATATTCGCGCTCCACCCGGTTCGCCGCCTGTTCGCCGGACGCATCCTGCGCCGGCCAGTGCATGCCGATCGCGATGCCCGCGGCGAGCGCCAGCGCTGCCGTGCCGAACGCGGAGGCGACCGCGATTGTCAGCGCGGTACGGCGCGTGACGAAGCTGACCGAGCCGCTGCTGAGCTGACTGCCGGCGCGAAACAGGAACGCCATCAGCGGCTCCCGGCGCGTACTGCGCCAGGTCGCGGGCGGGCGGCGCGGCACACCATCGAACGGGACAGGACATCGGCGAACGGAACTAACTGCATTCGGCGTGCACCGGCTACATACCGGCGGCGATCGTGGACAAGGGCGCCGATTATCGCCCGGCACCACGAAGCATCATCTCAAATACAGAGCGTCTCGCGGGATGCGCGGCGCGGCGCGCTTGCCAGTACGAGTCTCGCCGCGACGCGCCGGCCTTGGCCTTGGCGTCTGCGTGCAAAACCGCGCTTAGGCCGATAAGGCGTTCGGACGCGGCTCAAGCCCACCGTGCCCGTCAAACCTTTCCAGCCCCTCAAGCCCTTCCAGCGCCTTGAGCCGCTCGACCAGCGCATCGCTCGCCCGCATCATCGGCATGCGCAGTTCATCGCGAATCAGGCCCTGCGCGGCCAGAAGCGCCTTCACCGGCCCGGGATTCGGTTCGGCAAACAACGCCTGGATCAGCGGCGCGAGCGTGAGAAAAATGCGCCGTCCTTCTTCGAGCCGGCCCGCAGCGAGCGCGCGATACAACGCGACAAACCGTTCGGGCCGCAGATGCGCCGACGCCGCGATCGCGCCACTGCCACCGAGACACAAGGTGTTGAAGATATTGATGTCTTCGCCGGTGAGCACCTGCAAGCGGCCGTCGCGAATCAGCGCAAGCGTGGTGTCGAGCGAACCGGCGCAATCCTTCACCGCCTGAATCCGCGGATGCGCGGCGAGCGTCAGCAGCGTATCGAGTTCGAGTCGCACGCCGGTTCGATAGGGAATGTCGTACAGCACGACCGGCTTTTCGCTGGCATCGGCAAGCGTCGTGAAATGGCCGACGATACCTGCTTGCGAAGGCCGGATATAGTACGGCGCGGCCATCAGGACGCCGGCTATCGGCAGCCGGTTCAGTTGCACGATGCGCTCGCGCATGCTCGCCGTGTGATTGCCGGATACACCGACCAGCACCGGCAGCGGTTCTGCATCCGCTGCGCTGTTGGCGACGGTTCGCGCTTCATCGAGAATCGTCGCCAGCACGGCGTCCTGCTCGGTGGCATCGAGCGCGGCCGGTTCGCCAGTCGTGCCGAGCGCGACCAGCCCAGCAA
The DNA here is from genome assembly GCF_058782725.1 of Paraburkholderia sp. FW306-02-B. Classification (NCBI taxonomy): domain Bacteria; kingdom Pseudomonadati; phylum Pseudomonadota; class Betaproteobacteria; order Burkholderiales; family Burkholderiaceae; genus Paraburkholderia; species Paraburkholderia sp. FW306-02-B. The sequence continues at coordinate 1,275,762 of NZ_JBYSXZ010000002.1, read as the reverse complement.
CGCCTGCCTCGGCGTAACGGCGCACCAGCGCGCGCAGCGCGGCGTGATCGACCTCGCCGTCGGCGAACGGTGTGATGAGCGGAACCCAGATACCGGAAAAAATAGACATGTCTTTACCTCGAATGCGACCGTATCGATTCCGTACAGCGTGCGAGGGAGGAAAGACAGGAAATGCCGAAGGCGGGCGTTGACCGGCTGTTCCGTCGCACATCTGACGGAACAGCGTGCTCCGGTCAGATGAGCGGCTGTTTTTTGGCTTTGGCGCTAACGTTCACGCAACCCGCGTGCGCAACCACGACGACGTTCGCAAGAACGGGACGTGCGGTGCGTGACGAGCGGAGTCGGAGCGTTCGGCCGGTATGCATGAAGCGCAGTGTAACCGGTTCGGGCGCAACTTGACAAAGCCCATCGCAAAATTGCTTGACTTCTGCGTCGGGCAAACTAATATACGCACAGCGTACATAAACCAGTACGAAATCTACTCTCGACAGGTGAGCGCATGAGCGTCCCGCAACAAGCCTTCCTACGCGATGCGATGCGTCGCCTGAACATGACCCGCGATACCTTCGCCAGCCGCATCGGCGTCTCGCGCCGGGCACTCGACACGTGGCTGCTGCCGGACGATTCGCAGGAATCGCGGGCGATGCCGGAGATCGTCGAGCGTTTCGTGTCGGAAATCGTCGTGCACGGCGAGCCGGGAGAGAAGTATACGCAAAGCGTAGACTCGCAGTCGCTGGCGAGCCAGATGCTGTTCGAGGGCAAGCCGCAACTGCTATCGGTCGACCAGTTCTCGCGCGATTCGGTCGAGGCGCTGTTTCGCGTCGCCGACATCATGCAGCCGATCGCGCGGCGCCGGAAAATCTCCCGCGTGCTCGAAGGCGCGGTGCTCGGCAATCTGTTTTTCGAAGCCAGTACGCGGACGCGCGTCAGCTTCGGCGCGGCGTTCTGCCGGCTCGGCGGTTCGGTGTGCGACACCACCGGCTTCACGTTTTCGTCGATGGCCAAGGGCGAGTCGATCTACGACACCAGCCGCGTGATGAGCGGCTATGTGGATGCGCTGGTGATCCGCCATCCGGAGCAAGGCTCGGTGGCTGAATTCGCGCGCGCGACCAACGTGCCAGTGATCAACGGCGGCGACGGTCCCGGCGAACATCCGAGCCAGGCGCTGCTCGACCTGTACACGATCCAGCGCGAGTTCTCGCGGCTGGGCAAAATCGTCGACGGCGCGCACATCGCGCTGGTCGGCGACCTGAAGTACGGACGCACCGTGCATTCGCTGGTCAAGCTGCTGGCGCTGTATCGCGGCATCAAATTCACGCTGGTCTCGCCGCCGATGCTCGAAATGCCGGGCTACATCATCGAGCAGATCTCACGCAACGGCCACGTGATCGAGCAGACCCACGATCTCACCGCCGGCCTGCGCGGCGCGGACGTGGTGTACGCCACACGCATCCAGAAAGAGCGCTTCACCGACGAATCGTTCGAAGGTTATACGCCGGACTTCCAGATCAATCAGGCGCTGGTGGATAGCGTGTGCGGCAGCGACACCTTGATCATGCATCCGCTGCCGCGCGACAGCCGGCCCGGCGCGAACGATCTGAGCGTCGATCTGAATCACGATTCGCGGCTGGCGATTTTCCGGCAAACCGATAACGGCATTCCGGTGCGAATGGCGATTTTCGCGGTGCTGCTGGGCGTGGAAAAGCTGGTCCAGCATTCGATGCGCGACGCCGCGTGGCGCCCGCCCGCCTATCTCGGCCCGGACGACGCGGTGTTTCACGGCATCGATTGATCGATCGGGATTCAGCCGATGCAAAACGGCCTTGCGGTTGATCAGCAAGGCCGTTTTTTATGCTGCCGCAATTGAACCGCTGCGCGATCAGCCCCAGGCTTGCGGCGACTTGCCCTCCACCACCGTGCACTGCAAGCCCGACATGCGGCCGGCGGCGTCGATTGCCGCTTCCAGTTCGGCAAACGGATACGACTTCAACTCGACTGCATCGAGCGCGATCTGCCCCGACGCCACCAGCGAAACCAGCGCGAGGTAGTCGGCGCGGGTGTACATGAAGTGGCCGATCAATTCCCAGTTGTTCAGCAGCATCTCGCTGTACGGAATCGGCAAATCCACCCGCATGCTGCCCATCAGCACCAGCCGACCGCCGCGGCGCAGGCTGCGTAATGCCGCGAGGGTCGCGTTCGCGTCGGTGGCCTGGCCGACCATGTCGAACGCCAGATCCGCGCCGCCACCGCTTGCGTCGCGGATCGCCTTCACGTCTTGCGCGGCGTCGCCCGTCAAGACGACTGGCACCACGCGCCCCTGCCCGGCCAGCGCTTGCAGCGGTTCCGGACGCCGGCCGAGCGCGACGACTTTGCTAGCGCCGAGCGCCAGTGCCGCGAGCACCGCCGCCGAGCCGAAGTAACCGCCGGCGCCATTGACCACCACCGTTTCGCCAGCCGCCAGACGGCCGCGCCGCAAACCGCCGAACGGCACCGCGAATTTGGCGAGGACAGCGAGGCGAGCGGCTTCGATATCGTCGAGACCGTCGAGCGCGATCAGCGTCGATGCCGGGAATTCCGCCGCCTCGCGCAAGGTGCCATGCGGAAACGCCGCCAGCACGGCGCCGCTGTCGGCGCTGATGGCGGTCAACCCAAGCAGCGCTTGCGCCGGCTCGCGCACCGTTTCGTCGGCGACCCAGTACGGATTCACGGCGACCCGTTGACCGACGCGAAACGCCACCACGCCCTCGCCGAGCGCGACGATCCGGCCCACGCCGTTGGTGCCGGGTGAAAACGGTCCCGGCGGATACGCATACGGCAACTTCCCTTCGACATAGTCGCGCGTGTAACTCAGCAACGGCACCGCCTCCATCCGCACCAGCACGGCACTGCGGCGCGGCTGCGGTTGCGCGACGTCGCGCAGTGCCAGCGGCTTGCCGGGTTCATCGAGCATCCAGGCTTTCATCTTGCTGCTCCCTCAGTTCGTTTGGGTGGTTGAACTGTAGACGCGTGGTACGTATTCTAGAAATCAATTACCCGTATGCGACCCATCAACATGATTGATCTCCGAGGCATCGACCTGAACCTGCTGGTGTCGCTCGACGCGTTGCTCGCCGAATCAAACGTCACGCGCGCGGCCGAGCGGCTGCATCTGACGCAACCGGCCGTCTCGACGCAACTCGCGCGTTTGCGGCAGATTTTCGGCGATCCACTGCTGCTTCCCGCCGAAACCGGCCGCGGCATGACGCGCAGCGCACGGGCGCTGGCGTTGATGGAGCCGCTGCACGCGGCGCTGAAGAATCTCGAAGCGGTGGTGCGCCATCAACCGGTCTTCGATCCGTGGATCGATACGCGGCGCTTCGTGATTTCCGCACACGACAACGCCACCGCCGTGCTGGGCATGCGGCTCATGGAGCGCTTGCCGGCGTTAGCCGGGCCCGGTGTGCGGGTTGCGTTTGTGATCGGCGAGCAGCCGGTGGCCGCGGCGCGGCTCGAAAGCGGCGAAGTCGACCTGCTGCTCGGTTCCGAGCGGATGATTCCACCGTCGATGAAAGCCCGCAAGCTGTTCGACGAGCACTTCCTGTTCGTGCAGCGCAAGGGGCACCCGCGCGGCACCGCGCCGCTCGATCTCGACACTTACTGCGCGCTCGATCATGTGCTGGTGTCGACCAGCGGCGGCAGCTTCCACGGCTTCATGGACGAGCATCTCGATGCGCTCGGCCGCGAACGGCGCGTCGCGCTGTCGGTCCAGCATTTCACGCTGGTGCCCGAGTTGCTGTCGAAAACCGATTACGTTTCGACGTTGCCGTCGCGCTTCGCCGCGCGTTATCTCGATCGGCTCGACGCTTTCGCGCTGCCGTTCGAAGCGCGCGGCTTCACGTTGTATGCGGGTTGGCATCCGCGCAATCAGGCTGATCCGGCGCTCGTGTGGTTGCGCGACACGCTGGCGGAGCTGGCCGAACTGTAATAAATCAAAGTCTTTTTGTTGAGAACGCTTCTCAATTACAAACATATTGCATAGAATGCATACCGCAAACACTTTGTAATGAATATGAAATATCCGGGTAAGGATTTCGATGCCTGCCCGGTCATCAGACTCACGACGGGAATAAAGATGAAGTTGCGGTCCGACGAGCCGAAGCTCGGCAAAATCAGCACGACGCTGTGCAGCATGTTGGCTGCCGGCCCCGCTCTCGCGCAGGGCACCGCCGGCACACCGCCGCCCGACAAGGAAGGCCAGCTCGCGCCGATCGCCGTGCAGGGCCAGGCGGACGACGGCTTCAGGACCGACCATTCGGCGTCGGTCAAATTCACCGCGCCGCTGGTCGATACGCCGAAATCGGTGACCGTCATTCCGCAGGAGTTGATCCAGAGCACCGGCGCCGCGACGCTGACCGAAGCGCTGCGCACGGTGCCGGGCATCACCTTCGGCGCCGGCGAAGGCGGTAATCCGCTCGGCGACCGGCCGTTCATTCGCGGCTACGACGCGCAGGGCAGCACGTTCGTCGACGGCTTGCGCGACATCGGCGCGACCACCCGTGAAGTGTTCAACATCGAAAGCGTCGAAGTGACCAAGGGCTCCGACGGCGCGTACGGCGGCCGGGGCGGCGCGGGCGGCAGCATCAATCTGATCACCAGGACCCCGCATCTGGGCAACGCCGCCGCCGGCAGCGCGGGGCTTGGCACTGACCGCTACCGCCGCTTCACCGCCGACGGCAACTGGCAGATGGCCGACCACGCCGCATTCCGCCTGAACGTGATGAGCCACAACAACGACGTCGCCGGCCGCGACGCGGTCAACAACGCGCGCTGGGGCATCGCGCCGTCGTTCACGTACGGCCTCGGGACGCCGACCCGCGTGACCGCCAGCTACCACCACCTGTCAACCGACGATTTACCCGACAGCGGCATTCCGTACTTTTACACGACCACCAACAAACCGGCCAACGTCGACACGATCTATCCGGCCAACGTGGACCGCCACAACTTTTACGGCCTGATCGACCGTGACTTCCGCAAGACGACCTCGGACGTCGGCACGGTGCGCATCGAGCACGACATCAACAGCAACCTGACGATCCGCAACACCACGCGTTATACGAAGTCCACCCAGGACTACATCTGGACCCAGCCGGACGACAGCCAGGGCAACGTCGTCAACGGCATGGTGTGGCGCCGCGCGAATACGCGTGCGAGCGACGTCTACAGCCTCGCGAACCAGACCGAACTGTTCGGCGAATTCAACACGGGCTTCATGAAGCACAGCTTCACCACCGGCCTCGAACTGTCGCGCGAGACCAGCGTGAACGATTCGTACAACGTGGCGGCGGCGAGCGGCGCGATTTGCAAGACCAAGGGTATCGGCGCGGCGTCGGGCTATAACTGCACGAGCCTGTGGTCGCCGAATCCGAACGATCCGTGGGCCGGATCGGTTAGCAAGGCGAACGATCCGAGCGAGCAGCGCACGGTCACCAAATCGCTGTACGCGTTCGATACGATCGAATTCACCAGGCGCTGGCAAGCCAACGTCGGTTTGCGCGTCGACGATTATTCGACGGATTTCCGCAATACGGTCGCCAACGGCGGCAAGCGCACCTCGCGCGACGACACGCTGTTCAACTACCAGTTCGGCCTCGTCTTCAAACCGGCGTCGAACGGCAGCATCTATGCGTCGATTGCGACCTCGTCGACGCCGGCCGGCGCGCTGCTCGGCCAGGGCAGCGAAACGCAATCGCTGACGCCGGGCCGCGGCGGCGTCGGTGCGAACGCCGATCAACTCGCGCCGGAAAAGAACCGCAGCTATGAAATCGGCACCAAGTGGAATGTGCTGAACAACCACCTGTCGCTGACGGGCGCGCTGTTCCAGATCGACACGACGAACGCGCGCGTCACGCTGCCGAACAACGAATACGCGATGGTCGGCAACAAGCGGGTGCAGGGTTTCGAATTCGGCGTGGCCGGCCAGCTGACCAGCAAGTGGCAGGTGTTCGGCGGCTACACGTACATGAAAAGCGAGTTGCGCGACAACGGCAAGACCACCTCGGATAACGGCCACCAGTTCCCGAACACGCCGAAGAACAGCATCAGCCTGTGGACCAACTACGACGTGCTGCCGAAGTTCACGATCGGCGGCGGCGCGTTCTACATGTCGCAGGTGTACGGCGACACGGCGAATCTGCGCGCGGTGCCGTCGTACTGGCGCTTCGACGGCATGGCGACGTACCGGATCAACAAGAAGGTCGATCTGCAACTGAACGTGCAGAACATCTTCAACCGGACGTATTACGACCAGGCGTATCCGGCGCACTATGCGTCGATCGCTCCGGGACGTTCCGCGTTCCTGACGCTCAACGCGCGCTATTAAGTCACGGCCAGATGGAACACGTGACGTTGCAGGCGCTGGCGAGCGTGTCGCATGACGAGCTCGCCACGATTCTCTCCGGACCGCCGGCCAAAGCGGCCGCATGGGTGGCGGCGGCCGCGCATAACGGCATCGTCGAAGCGCAGGCCGTGTATGGGCAATATCTGCTCGACGGCCACGGTGTCGAACGCAATGCGGAGGAAGCGCTGACGTGGTTCAGGCACGCGGCGCGACGGGATCATCCGATGGCGATGAACATGCTGGGCCGCTGCTACGAACACGGCTGGGGAACCACAGCATGCGCGCCGGTGGCCGTCTACTGGTACCGGCTCGCGGCACAGGCGGGGCTCGACTGGGGCATCTACAACTACGCGTCGTCGCTCGCGCTCGGCAACGGTATCGAGTGCGATCGCGCGCAGGCGTTGCAGTGGTTCCGGCGCGCCGCCGAACTGGGTCACGTGAAGTCGATCAATTTTATCGGCAGTTTTTACGAGGACGGCTGGGAAGTCGATGCGGACACCAGCATCGCGTTCGACTATTACCGGCGTGCGGCACAAGGCGGCGACTTTCGCGGTCAATTCAACTATGCGCGGCTCCTCGCCGAGCGCGGCGAGATCGATGCCGCGCTCGGGTGGTTGCGGCGCGTGCCGCATACGGCGACCACGGCGTTCGTCGCGAAGATGCAGGCGTGGCTCGCCGCTTCGCCGGTGACTGCGTTTCGCGCGTTAGCCGACGAAGTACGCACTGCGATGAACCTGACGCAGGAGTCGCGCGCATGATGCTGCATCTTCAGGCTGTGCTCAGCAAACATCAGGTCGCGCAATGCCGTGAAGTGCTCGACGCGGCGCAATGGATCGACGGCAACGCGACCTCCGGCGAACAGTCGGCGCAGGCCAAGCGCAACCAGCAGTTACCCGAAGGATCGCCGGCCGCGCGCGCGGTGGGCGACGCGATTCAGGACGCGCTCGGCCGTCATCCGCGCTTCTTTTCCGCCGCGCTGCCGCTCAAGGTGTTTCCGCCGCTCTTTAACCGCTATGCGGGCGGCGACGGTTTCGGCACCCATGTCGACAACGCGATCCGTCAACTGCGCGGCACCGATTTTCGTATCCGCAGCGATCTGTCAGCCACGCTGTTTCTCGCCGAGCCCGACACCTACGACGGCGGCGAACTTTGCATCGAAGATACCTACGGCGTGCATCGCGCAAAGCTGCCCGCCGGCGACATGGTGCTCTACCCCGCTTCGAGCCTGCATCACGTGAGTCCGGTGACGCGCGGCGTGCGGATCGCGTCGTTCTTCTGGATTCAGAGCATGGTGCGCGACGACGGCGAGCGCGCGCTGCTGTTTCAACTCGACCACGATGTGCAGCGCCTTGCCGCCGAGAAAGGTTCAAACGATGCGACGGTGGTCAGTCTCACCGGCATTTATCACAATCTGCTGCGCCGCTGGGCCGACGCCTGAATCGGCGGACTACTCATCTCGCGCAAAACAGTCTTTCTTTTTGCACCCAGAAAGACGGCCCTCAAGCATATTTACTTTCCAGTTCGTTAAGCGCAACGTCCGTTGTTGACGCGCCGCTACGGTATGGGTTGCTATGGGTTGCTCTTCCCCGCTTTAACCTGACTCATCGCTGACTCGCTGCTGACTCCCTGTCGAGCCATGCGCGCCGCGTTCACATGCCGTTGCGCCCGCAACGGTATCGAAATTGCTGAGACTGATTGGCTACACCGCGACGCGTCGGATACCCGCACGTCGGATACCCGCACGTCGCCGCCTGCATTGACCTTTCACGGAGCAAGCAGAACGTCATGTCCACGAACAACGATCGTCAGGGTTCAGGCGACGAGTCCCCCGCCACTCCACGCCAACCATCGCGCCGCCGCTTTCTGCAATCGGCTGCCGCCGCTGCCACCGTCGGCGCCGCGCCGCATCTGCGGGCGCAGACTCAAACCCCTTCTGCGGCGCCGCCCGCCGAAATTCATGCACCGGTGCCGCCGCGTCCGGTCACATTGAACGTCAACGGTCGTGCTTATACGCTGCAACTCGAGCCGCGCGTGACCTTGCTCGATGCGCTGCGTGAATACGCCGGCCTGATGGGCACGAAGAAAGGCTGTGACCGCGGGCAATGCGGCGCGTGCACGGTGCTGATCGATGGCCGGCGCATCAACTCGTGTCTGACGCTTGCCGTCATGCATGAAGGCAAGACGATCACGACGGTCGAAGGACTCGCCGCCAACAGCGCGTTGAGTCCGATGCAGCGCGCATTCATCGAACACGATGCGTTCCAGTGCGGCTACTGTACGCCCGGGCAGTTGTGTTCCGCGACTGCCCTCCTGAGCGAGTTTCGCAATGGCACGGCCAGCACCGCGACCGCCGATGTCCGCAGCCGCCCGCCACAACTTTCCGACGCCGAAATCCGCGAGCGCATGAGCGGGAATATTTGCCGCTGCGGCGCGTACGCGAACATCGTCGCAGCGGTGCGTGCCGTTCATGAAGGCGGCGGACAGAACAACGGCAACGCCTGACGGAGCGACCAGCATGGATGCGATCTCTTACGAACGCGCCGGCGATGTTGCCGGCGCGCTGCGCGCCGCGCAGCAACCCGGCGCCGTGTTCATCGGCGGCGGCACCAATCTGCTCGATCTAATGAAGGGCGGCGTAGCGCGGCCGATGCGGCTGATCGATATCACGCACATCGACGGGCTCGATACGGTGACCACGCTGCCCGGCGGCGGCGTGCGCATCGGCGCGCTGGTGCGCAATAGCGATGCGGCCAATCACGCGCTGGTGCGCGAGCAATACCCGTTGTTGTCGCAAGCATTTTTGTCAGGCGCGTCGTCGCAACTGCGCAATATGGCGACCGTGGGCGGCAATCTGTTGCAGCGCACCCGTTGCGGTTACTTTTACGACACGGCTTTCACGCAATGCAACAAGCGCCTGCCCGGCAGCGGCTGCGCGGCGCTCGAGGGCCACAATCGCACTCACGCGATTCTCGGCGCGAGTGGGCAGTGCATCGCCGTCAACCCGTCGGACATGAGCGTGGCGCTGGCCGCGCTCGATGCCGTCGTGCGCGTGAGCAGCCCCAGCGGCGAGCGGACGATTCCGTTCGCGGAATTTCATCGCTTGCCGGGCAATCGGCCGGACGTCGATACCACGTTGCAGCCCGGTGAACTGATTACCGCCGTCGATCTGCCGCCCCCGCTGTTCAGCGCGCATTCCCACTATCTGAAAGTGCGTGACCGCGCCAGTTACGCATTCGCGTTGGTGTCGGTCGCCGCCGCCTTGCAACTCGACGGCGAGCGCGTGAAGACCGCGCGCATCGCGTTAGGCGGCGTCGCCCATAAACCGTGGCGCGCGAGCGTCGCGGAGCAGATGCTCGAGGGCCGGCCGCTCACGCAGGCAACGTTGCAAAACGCCGCCGCCGCCGCGTTACGCGATGCAAGGCCGCAGCACGACAACCGCTTCAAGGCGCAGCTCGCGCAACGCGCGATCGTACGCGCCGTCAATCAGGCCGCGGGCCGCGCAGGAGGTGTCGGATGAATCTGATCGGTCAACCGCTGGACCGCACCGACGGTCTGCTGAAAGTCACCGGCCAGGCGCGCTATGCCGCCGAGTTTCCCGAAGCGCGGCTTGCGCATGCGGTACTCGTCACCAGCACGATCGCGCGCGGCACCATCACGTCGATCGATGCGAACCGCGCGCAAGCGCTGCCCGGCGTGCTGCTGGTGATGACGTATCAGAACGCGCCGCGCCTGCCGAACGGCGGCCCGGCCGCGTTGACGCCGCCGGGCGGCCGCCGGTTGTCGCTGTTGCAGGACAACCAGGTTCACTACAACAACGAACCGGTCGCGGTGGTGGTCGCCGATACGCTGGAACATGCAACCGACGCGGCCCGCCAACTGCGCATCACCTATCAAGGCACGGCCGCGACGCTCGATTTCGCGCAGGCCAAGCCGAACGGACACGCACCGGATAGACCGCAAGGCCGGCAAACCGACACGCAACGCGGCAGCTTCGAGGACGGCATGCGCAGCAGCGCGGTGCACATCGACGCCACCTACACGACGCCCATGGAGCACCACAATCCGATGGAGCCGCACGCGACGATGGCGCGCTGGGACGGCCCGCAACTGACGCTCTACGACTCGACACAAGCCGTCAGCGGCACCGCGACGGTGGTCGCCAGGACGCTCGGCATGTCACCCGGCGACGTGCGCGTGATTTCGCCGTTCGTAGGCGGCGGTTTTGGTTGCAAGGGCTCGTCGTGGTCGCACGTGTCGTTGTGCGCGATGGCGGCGAAACAGACCGGACGTCCGGTGCGGCTCGTATTGGAGCGGCCGCAGATGTTCGGCCCGGTCGGCGGACGTCCGTGTACCGAGCAGCATTTAGTGCTCGCGGCACGCCGCGACGGCACCTTGACCGCGATACGCCACGACAGCATCTCGAACACGTCGACGATCGAAGACTGGACCGAGACCTGCTGTATGGTCACGCGCATGCTGTACGCGGTGCCGAATCAGGTGACCACGCACCGGCTCGTGCCGCTCAATGTGGGCACGCCGACCTACATGCGCGCGCCCGGCGAAACGACCGGTTCGTTCGCGCTCGAATCGGCGATGGACGAACTCGCGGTCGCGTTGAAGATGGACCCGCTCGCGCTGCGTATGAAGAACTACGCCGATGCCGATCCGCAGGAAAACAAGCCGTGGTCGAGCAAGGCCTTGCGCGAGTGCTATCGGCTCGGCGCCGAGAAATTCGGCTGGTCGCGGCGTACGCCCGCACCGCGTTCGATGCGCTCCGGCAATACGCTGATCGGCATGGGCATGGCGAGCGCGACCTATCCGGCCAATCGCGGCGAAGCCTCGGCCATCGCGCGGATTCTGCCGGACGGCACCGCGATGGTCGCTTCCGGCACGCAGGACCTCGGCACCGGCACGTACACGGTGCTGACCCAGGTCGCCGCCGATGCGCTCGGCTTCGCGCCGGAAAACATCCACTTCGCGCTCGGCGATTCGTCGCTGCCTAGAGCACCGGGGTCGGGCGGCTCGCAATCGGCCGCGAGCGTCTCGCCAGCGGTACACGATGCCGCGACCCAGGCGCGCAATCAGCTGATCGCGCTGGCGCTCGCCGATACCGCGTCGCCTGTGCACGGCATCGCGCCCGACGACATCATGGTAGAAAACGGCTGGGTCATGAGCCGCGCGCAACCGGCGCGGCGCGATCCGGCGGCAGCGATCATCGCGCGCGCCGGAGGCAAGCCGATCGAAGCCACCGCGACTGTCAAACCGGGCGACGAGAAGCAGAAGTACTCGCTCCACTCGTTCGGCGCGGTGTTCGTCGAAGTGCATGTCGATGCGGACCTCGGCACGATCCGCGTGCCGCGCGTGGTCGGCGTATATGACGTGGGGCGCGTGCTGAATCAGAAGACCGCGCGCAGTCAGCTGATGGGCGGCATCGTGTGGGGCGTGGGCGCGGCGTTGCAGGAAGAGACCTCGCTCGATGTGCGCTATGGGCGCTTCACCAACGCGAATCTCGCTGAGTATCACGTGCCGGTGAATGCCGATATCGGCTCGCTCGATATCACCTTCCTCGATCAGCCCGATCCGCATATCAACTCGCTCGGCGTACGCGGGATCGGCGAGATCGGCATCACCGGCGTGCCGGCGGCGATCGCAAATGCGGTCTATCACGCGACCGGTGTGCGCGTGCGCGATCTGCCGCTGACGCTCGATAAGGTGATGGGCACGGTGCGGGTGTGAGGCGGCGGACGTATGCACGGGTGCATGCATTGGCGCTTGCCTGCAACTGCGTTGCATCGCACAATCGTCCTCATCCCTTCTACCGGTGCCCGCCCATGGCCTATGCCTCGCTCGCCACCGGCGTGCTGCTCGCCGCCGGCTTCGGGTCGCGCTTCGATCCGGACGGCCTGCACAACAAACTGCTTGCGCGCATGCCCGACGGCACGCCGGTCGCCCACGAAGCCGCACATCGGCTGCTGCGGGTCGTCACGCGGGTGCTGGCCGTGGTACGGCCGGGCTCGGACGCACTCGCGCGCTTACTGAACGACGCCGGTTGCGACGTGGTGTTTACCGCCGACGCGGCGCGCGGCATGGGCGCGAGCCTCGCCGCCGGCATCGAGGCCAGCGAGGATGCCGAGGGCTGGATCGTCGCGCTCGCCGACATGCCGCGTATCGCCGTCACGACGATCGAAGCCGTGGCGCACGCGCTCGATGGCGGCGCTTCGCTGGTCGCGCCGTTTTACCAGGGACAGCGCGGCCATCCGGTCGGCTTCGGCATCAAGCACCGCGACGCACTGTTGACGCTCGACGGCGACACCGGCGCACGCTCGCTGCTGACTTCGCAGCATCTGATGCGGCTGAATGTCGACGACGCCGGGATTCTGCGCGATGTGGATACGCCAGAAGATTTGCGCAATGTCTAGCGCTGGCGCGATCGGAGCGGATTCCAGGCCGGCACGCTTGATCCGGGTCCGTGTTTAGGCACATACTGTACATCCATACAGTATTTTAGCCACATGGATTGGCGCGTCCGCATGCAACGCATTCCGATCGAACCGTCTTTTGCCGCATGGCGGCGCGCCGCGCGAGCGCTGCTGCGGCAAGGTGTCGAACCAGGACAGATCGAGTGGATCGAGTCCGACGGTGCGGCGGCCCACGGCGAAAACGGCAATAGTGGCAGTGGCGCGGCCCGGCAAGATATGCGCTCTTCGGCGGCGGGCGGCACTGAGGCCGCTTCCGGTACTTCAGGCACATCAAACGCTTCGGGCACCGCCACCACTGCCACCGCCTTTGCCGTCCCCACGATTCCCCGCGAACTGCTCGCCCGGCTGAAAACGGCTGGCTGCTTTCGGGCGCCGGACCGCTGGGCGCTGTTGTATCGCGTCCTGTGGCGTTGGACGCACGGCGAGCGCAATGTCCTCGATCCCGATGACGCCGACGGCGCGCTGCTCGATCAACGCATCCAGGCCATCGAGCGCGAAACGGACGATCTGCTCGCCCTTACGCTATTCAGACGGCGCGATCCCTCGATGGGCCCGCCTGAATTCGTCGGCTGGTACGAACCGCATCATGACCTGCTGGAGCGCGCCGCCGCGCGATTCGCACCCCGCACGGGCGATTCCACGTGGACGCTGACCACCCCGCGCGGCGCGGCATTCTGGAACGGGATGCTGCTGCGCATCGACCAACCGCTTCCTGACGAAGCCGCTTATGCCACTGAGGCCACTGAGGCCGCTCAGGCGTCAGGCGCGAGCGCCATGACCGGCGAAGCCATCACCAGCGAGCCCACTGAAGCGCTCTGGCTCGCGTATTACGCCTGCGCCTTCAATGCGGCGCCATCTTCCGTGCCGCTGCGCTACTGGAGAACGCCGCCCGCCGGCCCGCCATTGCCTGCGCACCTCGCGCGCGCGCGCAGCCGGCTTGGCGCACAAAGCGCCCCTGTCACCGTGCCGGATGCGCCGCCGGTCGAGTATTCGGCGCTGACGCCACCGTTTCGCGAGCCTACCGGGCCGCTTGCCACCTGCAGACGGTGCGCGTTATGGCGCAACGCGACGCACGCGGTCGCGGGCGCCGGGCCGGCACATGCGGCGATCATGGTGGTCGGCGAACAACCCGGCGAGCACGAAGACCGGCAAGGCGAGCCCTTCACCGGACCGGCCGGCCAGTTGCTGGATGCCGTGCTCGCGCGCGCGGGCGTCGGGCGCGCGGCGCTGTATCTGACCTATGCCGTCAAGCATTACAAATGGGAATTGCTTGACCAGCAGCGCGTCCACCGCACGCCCGCGCGGCGCGAGGTCGAAGCTTGCCAGTACTGGCTCGAAGAAGAACTCACGCGGATCGCGCCGCGCGTCGTCGTCACGCTCGGCCCGACCGCGCTGAAAGCGCTGACCGGCGCGCACGTCAATCTGTCCGAATACCTCGGTCAGACGATCGCCCACGACGGGCGCCTGATCGTGCCGACCTACCATCCGTCGTATGCGCTGCGAACCGCCGACACCCGCTTACGCAACGACATCGAGGCGACGATCGTGACGGCGTTCAGCCGCGCGGCGAAGCTGGTGGAGGGCTGAGCAGCGCCGCCCCGCGCCAGCATGCGCGCCGAATGCCCGCCCGCCAACCTTGCGAGCAGTGTAAAAGCTGCTTCAAACCGCGCTAACGACCAAATACGGACCCAATGCGGACCAGACAGCGTTGCGCCCCGGGCAACAATTTGCCGAACGCAGCATGCTGTTTGAAGGTGAGGAAGTACGGGAGACGCCAAAACCGCAACGGTGAGCATCTGCGGGAGGCAAGTACTAGCCAGGTGCCGGGCACGTGCCGGATCGCCCCGGCCGGGCATGCCGCTTGCGCGTGCGAAGACTGTCACGCAAGCCGCGCCGATTCCGCCTAAGCTGATGTGACGCCGCGATCCCGAGCGCAACACGTAGACAGCAAATGAGCGGCGAACGAGCGGCGAATGCGGCCTGCGCGTATCCCACACCACCATACGATCCATGAGCGAAACCAGCCCGCGCCTTTTCATCGTGTCCCCCCATTTCGACGACGCCGTGTTCAGTTGCGGCGCGCTGCTCGCCGCGCATCCCGATGCCGCGGTCTGCACGGTATTCGCCGCCCCGCCCGAGCACCAGATGCATACCGAATGGGATGAAAAGTCGGGGTTCAAGGACGCTTATCAGGCAGTCCACGCGCGCACGCTCGAGGACAACCGCGCGCTCGAGGTGCTCGACGCGATTCCGCTGCGCATGCCGTTTCGCGAAGGCCAGTACCTCGACACGCCGTCGATCGTCACGTTGGCGGCGGCACTCGAAGAAACCATTTACCGCTCGACCGCCAACACGCTGCTGATGCCGCTCGGCCTGGATCACGCCGACCACGAACGGGTGTTCGAAGCCTGCTGCGAAATCCTGCCGCGCTTGTCGCATCTCACGTGGTTCGGTTACGAGGAAGCGATTCACCGGCGCACGCCCGGCGTCGTGCAGGCGCGGTTCGCCGATCTGGCGCGGCGCGGCATCGTTGCGACGCCGGCCCACCCGAGCGCGCGTCACACGATCGATCTGGCGCGCCAGGCGCTGCTCAAACGCGAAGCGGTCAACGCGTACGAAAGCCAGCTGCGCGCTTTCGGCGCGGGACATTACGACGACGTTTTCGCCCCCGAACGTTACTGGCAACTCAGCGTGGGCCGTCGCGCGAAAAAGTAAGCGCCCGGAGCGTGTTGAATCGCCTACGCTTGAAGAGAAAGGCAGGCGTGCCCAGGCGTGTACTCAGCCGCCGCCGGCCGTACCGGTCCACTTCTTCGCTACAAGGTGATGCAATGAGCTACGACATGCATACCAGTCCGATTCCCGATCCGCACGCCGATCCGACCCGCGACCCGGAAGGCGATCCGCTGGTGCCGCCGTCGCCCGGCCATCACAACGAAGAGCCGCAGCGGCCGGAGGGGCCGCCGGACAAGGATCCGGTGTGAGACCGGGCGTTCATGAATACCGTCACGAGCGACGACGCGGACATCAGCGAGTGAGTTCGGTGAAGCCTTGCAGCAGGCGGTCGATATCGGCGGCGTGGATGTTGCCCATTGTCGAAATGCGGAACAGTTCGGCCGACAGGCCGCCCTGGCCGGCATAGATGACGAAACCGCGCGCCTTCAATGCGTCGTGCAGTTGCGGATACGACACGCCGTCCGGCAAGCGATACGCCCGCAGCACCACCGACGATTGCGCCGGCGGCAACGCACTGCCGATGCCCCGCTCCGCCAGACCCGCGCGCGCCTGCTCGGCGAGCGCGGCGTAACGCGCATGACGCGCGCGCCAGCCGCCTTCGTCGGCGATTTCGCGCAATGCTTCGACCAGTGCGTAGTACGCGTGGACCGACGGCGTGAACGGCGTGTTGCGCTGATCCTGCAAACGCGCCAGACGCCCGAGGTCCAGATAATACGTGCGGCTCGCCGCTTGCGCGAGCGCAGCGCGCCGCACCAGCACGAACGACGCGCCCGGCACGCCATGCAGGCACTTATTCGCGGTTGCCGCGACGGCGTCGAGACTGGTGTCCGCGAAATCGATCGCTTCCGCGCCGAAGCTGCTGACGCCGTCCACCAGCAGGCGCAGACCACGCTCGCGGCACAGCGCGCCGAGCGCTTGCAGATCGTTCAGGCGGCCGGTCGTCGTTTCATGATGAATCACGGCGACGTGCGTGAACGCTTTGTCCGCGTCGAGGTGTTCAGCAATCTTCGCAAGATCCGGCGCCCGCATCCAGTCGTGTTTCAGCGACTCGTGTGCAATACCGTACTGGGTGGCGATTTGCGAAATGCGCTCGCCGTACACGCCGTTTTCGATCACCAGCAGCTTGCCGTTCTGCGGCACCAGCGCGGCGGTCATGCTTTCCACGGCCGCGGTGCCGGAGCCGGTCATCAGCACCGCTTGCCACGCTTCGGCGTCAAGCCCATAGAGCTCGACCAGGCGCGTGCGCGCTTCTTCCTGCAAATCGAAAAACTCGCTTTCGCGATGGCACAGATCCGTTTGCAGCAGGCTGTTGCGGACGCGTTCGGTGAGCGTCACCGGGCCGGGATTGAGCAGCAGCATTAGCGCACTCCTTGAGCAGCGCCGATGTGGCGCATCAGACGCGTCTTCACATCGGGCGGGGTGATAGTGGGACGCGGCAGACCATCCGGTGTGCCGCGGCGGATCGCCAGACGCGCAAAGCGCGGACCGTCGAGCGGCGGCGCTTCGAACAGCGCGTCGATCACGTTCAGGCTGTCGCTTTCGACCGCCGATGCGTAACCACATGCCGCGGCGACACCGGCAAACGACACGTGCGACGACACCGTCGCCTGACCGCCGGTCGAGTCGTGCACACCGTTGTCGAGCAGCACGTGCGTGAGATTCGCCGGACCGTATGCGCCGAGCGTCGCGAACGCGCCCATGCGCATCAGCGCGGCGCCGTCGCCGTCGAGCGCGACGACGTGCAGGTCGGGGCGCGCCAGGGCGAGGCCCAACGCAAACGGCGTCACGCAACCCATCGAGCCGACCATATACAACTGGTTCGGACGATCGTCGATTGCGTAAAGTTCGCGGCCGCAAAAGCCCGTCGACGCCAGCACCACCGTGGATTCGAGCGGTGTGTATGCGATGACTTTCTTCAACGCGTCGTGACGTGACGCCAATTCATGCGCCGCCACGTTCCTGAACCGCGAACGCGGTGCAGCCGGCACGCGGCGCGCGCCTGCATGGCTCTCTTTCAGTTCATATGGCGCGACACTGCCCTTCTGCATCACGAGCGCATACGGACGGCCGGTTTCATCCATGTGAGCGATTGCGCGATCCAGCGCCGGGCCGATCGCGTCGGCTTCGGTGGGGAAGGTTTCCCACGGAATGTCCATCGTATCGAGCATGGCGGGCGTGACCGGGCCCATCAGCGCATGTTGCGGTTCGTCGGCGACGCCCGGCTGGCCGCGCCACGTGACGATCAGCAATTGCGGCAAGCGGAATGTCCACGTCAGCGAGGTCAACGGGCTCACTGCGTTGCCGAGCCCGGAGTTCTGCATCATCGTGATGCCGCGCCGGCCGTTTTGCGCGCCAAGCGTGACGCCCGCGATCAACGCGACCGCGTCGCCTTCATTGGCCGCGGACACGTAGTGCAGCGAATCATCCTGCAACACGTAGTTGATGAACGGCGTGAGATACGAACACGGCACGCCTGCGTACCAGTCGAAGCCGCGTTCGCGCGCCGCCTCGACGAATTGTGCGGCTTCGATCATTGCGCTGCTCCGCCGGCTGCGCCCTTGGCGTTGCTGGCATTGCTGTCGACGGCTGTCGCGAACGGCGCTTGCGCATGGGCAAAATCGCCGGCGCGACGGAAGTCTTCCAGGTCGTTCACACCGCGCCAGTGGCCGTGCACGTATTGCACGTCGATCGATTCGCCTGTTTCGATCAGCGCGTTCAGCAGCGCGGGCATGTCGAGCGAATCGAAATCCGGACGTGCCTGCAGCGTGGCGAGTACCGCTTGCAGACGCTCGCGGCCTTCACCGCGCACATTCAGCAGACCGACCCAGCGGCCATGCGGCGTTTGCGCAGCGATCGCCGACGCAGCCGCTTGCCCGCTCGATACGTGACGCAGCACGACCTTGTTGCCGAACAGACCACGGTCGTCGGCTGCCGAGCACCACGCGAAGTCGCGCACGCTGGCGTTTTCCGCGTCGGTCAGCGACGAATCGACCACCACGCTGAATGCCGCTTCGCTCTCGACCAGATCGCGCAGGATGTAGCTGCGGAACAGCAGATCGCCGTACGAGATGACCGTGTCGCCCGCGAGCTTGTCGACGGCGCAGGCGAGCGACGCGAGTTCGCCGGTTTGCGCGTGACGTTCGTTGACGACCAGCTTGACGCCGGCCGTATCGATTGCATCGGCGCGATAACCGCCGACCACCGTGATGTCGTTGACGCCCTGCTTCTTGAACGCATCGACGAGCCAGCGCAGGAGCGGCTTGCCCGCGATCGGCAGCATGACTTTCGGACGATCTTCGGTGACCGCTTCGAGGCCCGCGCCGCGGCTTGCCGCCAGTACGACTGCCGCGCTTGCCGCGCGTCCACCCGACAGATAGCGGTCTTCGGCTTCCGAGTATTCGTCTGCATCTTGCAGACGGAAGATTTCGTTGACTTCCGCGATGCTGTCTTCGACGTTGACGAGCGTTTCGCTGCTGTGAATTTCTTTGGCAACCGCTTGCATCGCCGAGGTAGCCGCGCGGATCAGATGATTCGCCCAGATGACTGTGCTGATGCCGGCTTCGCGGAACACTTCGGTGGGGGTGCTGTAGTACTTGGTCGGCACGATCACGAGCGGCCCGCGGCCGGCCCATTCGCGCGCGAACTCGAGGATTTCGTCCGGCCGCGAGAGCTTGCTGTGAATCAGGATCGCGTCGGCGCCTGCTTGCCGATAGGCTTCCGCGCGACGCAGCGCTTCGTCCATGCCCCAGCCGGCGATGAGCGCTTCGACGCGGGCGACGATCGAGAAGTGCTCATCGGACTGCGAGTCTTTACCGGCTTTGATTTTGCCGCAGAACTCATCCATATCGGCGAGCGGCTGGCGTTCGCCATTGATGAAGCTATTGGTTTTCGGGAATTGCTTGTCTTCGATGCAGACGCCGGCGATGCCGCGTTGTTCGAGTTTGCGCACGAGGCGGCGCACGTTGTTGAAGTTACCGTAGCCGGTATCGCCATCGAGGAGGATCGGCAGATCGCTGGCATCAGCCATGAATTCGAGGGTATCGACGACTTGCGTCCAGCTGGCTTCGTTGTTGTCGCGCACGCCGTATTGCGCGGAAATTGCGAGGCCCGAACCCCAGATTGCTTTGAAGCCTGCTTCGCGGACGATGCGGGCGGAGAGACCGTTGTGGGCCTCCATCATGAATTCGAGTTCATTGCTAATGAGCATTTGGCGCAGGCGCGCGCTGCGGGAGGCGGTGATGAATGCAGGTTCACGGGCGTTCATGTTTTTGCTTTGCTCCTTGTGACGGGCTATTGGTGTTTTTTTGCCCGGCTGGCGGCTTTGGAAAATGGCGACTATAGCTGAAATCGTTTTTATGCGTCTTTTTGCTGGTATTCGGGTTTTCTGTTGTTGTGGTTAAGTGGAAAAATGTGTTGTTTTTTGCATTTCCCATGCAATGGGGGTTTGATTTTTTCTGGTTTTGGATTTGGTTGGCGTCTTGTGGTTTTATGAGGCTTCGCCTTGATGGGATTGGGTTGATGGGTTTTTGTTTTGTCTTTTTGCCTTTGGCGATTTTGGTGGTTTTGAGGTTTTTAATATCTGGTTTCATTCCCCCCTGCATTAATTTTTATATCGGTTTGTTAGCGTTTTCCACTGTGCTGATTGCCTGCTCGGCGCTTTGGTTGTTGTGCCTGCGGCGTTGGCCTTTCCTTGCTTTGTTATCGGTTTATTAGCGTTCCCCCTGTGCGGGGGAGCACCTACTTTTCTTTGCCTGCCGCAAAGAAAAGTAGGCAAAAGAAAGCGGCTTTACACCGCCAGCTCTTAAGCGGGTCCCCTGGCTTGGAGGAGGCAGTGGAGCATCTGGAATCTGTGCCCTCGCACACTCGGCGTGAGTGACAAGGCCGTCATTCTTCCGGCGGCGCTGCGCGCGCCGCAGCGGTACCGCTCAAAACCAATGGGGACGTATGCGCTTCCGGCATCATTCTTCCCGCGTCGCACTGCGTGCTCGCCGGAACGGTCTGCAAGGGAAACCCGTGACTTCGTTTTGGTTTGGTGGGAGCCATCGGCTTCGCCTCGGCGAGGCGCTGAATTGCGAAAGTACGAGCCACTTCGCCGAACAAGAAGCAGTTGTGGAATTGCAGGCCACTCGCCGAACGAAATGCAATTGTGGAATTGCAGGCCACTCGCCGAACGAAATGCAGTTGTCGAAGTGCGGGCCACTCCGCTGAACGAAACGCGGCCGCGAGTTACGCCAGCGCAGCAAAGGCAAGCCGTTACGCTTGAACAACCGCAAGCGCCGGAAGCACCCGACGGTTTTTTGAAGTACCGCCACGGCGCGCGCAGCGCCGCCGGAAGTATGACGGCCTTGTCACCAGGGCGGAATGTGCGGGAACACCGATTCCAGATGCTCCACTACCTCCTCCAAGCCAGGGGACCCGCTTCAAAGTTAGCGGTGTAAAGCCGCTTTCTTTGCTTACTTTCTTTGCGGCGGCAAAGAAAGTAAGTGCCCGCCCCGCACAGGGGCGACGCTAATAGACCACTAACAAATCAAGGAAAGGCAACGCCGTAGGCACACAACCAAAGCGCCGAGCAGGCAAAAACCCAGGAAAAGGCCACCGCCGCAGACGCACAGACCAATGCCGCCGCCAAAGGCAAAAAAAACCAATAAACAGACAAATGAAAAAATAAAACAACGGGTTTCCCCTCCCTGCGGAGCACCCAACACCAAGCCGTAAACACAGTCAGCGACAAGCCACTCGCTGCAAGCGACCAAACCCGACCGACCACTTGCGAAAGCAAACCCCCATTGCTATGACTCTGAACAAAAAACTAGCCTCAATGATCGCCGTCCTCTGGATCGGCCTGATCCTGATCGGCGGCTTCGGCGCATGGCAAAACCGCGCCTCCATGATTGCCGATCGCCGCGATCAACTCACCTCGCTGATCGACCAGGCGAACCACATCGTCAACCGCTATTACACGCTCGCGCAACAACACACGATCACCGAAGAAGAAGCCAAAAAACAGGCGCTGGAAACGCTAGCCGCCATGCGCTACGGCAAAGACGGCTACATCTCCATCAACGACTCGCAGCCCGTCATGCTGATGCATCCGATCAAGAAGGAACTGGTCGGCAAAAACATGGCGCAGTTCGCCGACCCAGCTGGCAACCATCTGTTCGTCGACATCGTCAACGCAGGCAATCGCGACGGCGGCGGCTTCGTCGACTATATGTGGGCGAAGCCCGGCAGCGACCAGCCCGTCGCGAAGACCAGCTACGCACTCCACTTCGCGCCGTGGGACTGGTATCTCGTCACCGGCATGTACATGGACGACGTGCAGCGCGCCTTCTACGCCAGTCTGCTGCGCTGGCTCGTCATTACCGTGACGCTCGGCGTGATCGCCACGGCCGTCATGCTGCTGGTCCTGCGCAGCATCCGCCGCACGCTCGGCGGCGACCTGGAAGTGGCCGTCGAGGCAGCCCAACTCATGGCGCGCGGCAACCTCGCCACGCGCGTGCCGGTTCGACAGGAAGACACCGGCAGTCTGCTGCACGCACTCCACACCATGCAGGCCGGTCTCGTCGATACGGTTTCGCGCGTGCGCCAGGGCACCGAAAACATCAATATCGGCGCGACCGAAATCGCCGCCGGCAACACGGATCTCTCGCAACGCACCGAAGAACAGGCAGCGGCGCTCGTCGAAACCGCATCGAGCATGGATCAGATGACGGTCAACGTGAAGCAGAACGCGGACAGCGCGCAGCAAGCAGCGCAACTCGCCGGTCAAGCCGCGGATGTGGCCACACGCGGCAGCCGCGTGGTCGACGACGTGGTCCGCACGATGGGCGAAATCACCAGCAGCTCGCGGCAGATCGGCGACATCATCGGCGTGATCGACGGCATCGCGTTCCAGACCAACATCCTCGCGCTCAACGCTGCCGTCGAAGCGGCCCGCGCGGGCGAACAGGGGCGCGGCTTCGCCGTCGTCGCCGCGGAAGTGCGCAGCCTCGCACAACGCTCGGCCACGGCCGCCAAGGAAATCAAGGCGTTGATCGAAACGTCTACCGGTACCGTCGAAGCGGGCGCCGCGCTGGTCGCCAACGCCGGTTCGACAATGAGCGAGATCGTGCAATCGGTGCGCCGCGTCAATGAAATCCTCGAGGAGATCAGCAACGCATCGCGCGAACAAAGCGCGGGCATCGAGCAGGTCAATCGCGCGGTCGGCGAAATGGATCAGGTCACGCAGCAGAATGCGGCGCTCGTCGAGCAGGCCGCCGCCGCGGCCCATTCGCTGAAAGATCAGGTGGGCGTGCTGCGCGAGGCGATTTCGAGTTTCGCTCTGCCTGCTTGAGGCCCGGTCTCCAGAGCGCGGCGCAGCACACAAAAAAAGAAGGCGCTCAACAGGCAGAGAGCGCCTCTTAACACGCCGCGTCGGAATCGACGCATTAATCGAACGAACCAGCCGCGCGGATTCTTCAAACCGCGCGGCTTTTTTTCTTGTCCGCTCCACATACGGTGCCCGCTTTTCAGCAAACGCGCACCACGCTTATCACACCCGGGACCGCAACCAGGTTAAGCCGAATTTGGCATTGCCGAATTCGGCTTAAGGCATTTTCATCGGAACCCGCCGCTTCCGATAATGGCCGCTTTCAAACGCGCGTCTCGCGGCAAGCTCCGCCGGGGAGCATCCCGAGCGCCGTCCCATCAAGGCTCGCCGTCATGTTGCTACACCTCCTTTACCTGCTCGCAATCGTCGCCGAAGCCATGTCCGGCGCGCTGATGGGCATGCGCCGCGGTATGGATCGCTTCGGCCTGTGTCTCGTCGGCACCGTCACCGCGCTCGGCGGTGGCACGGTGCGCGATGTGTTGCTCGGCCGCTATCCGCTTGCATGGGTCTCGCATCCAGATTACGTTCTGATTACAATCGGGGCGACAACGATCGCCGCGGCAGGCGCGAGGTGGCTGCGCAACTGGCAACGACTGTTCGTCACGGTCGACGCGATCGGCCTGATCGCCTTCACGATCATCGGCTGCGACGTCGCGGCGACGGTGGACGTGAGCCCGGCGATCGTCGTGCTGGCCGGCGCGATCACCGGCGTATGCGGCGGCATGCTGCGCGATGTGCTGTGCAATCAGGTGCCGCTCGTGTTGCGCAAGGAACTGTACGCCAGCATCGCGCTCGGCGCGGGTGCGCTGTACGTGGCTTTGCAAGCCTGCGACGTGGCGCCGGAGCCGGCCTCGGTCATCGTGCTGGCGGGCGGTGTCGCGGTACGCATGCTGGCGGTGCGGTTTCGTTGGCAACTCAAGGTATTCACCACCGCCGATTCGGGCGGTACCGGCTAATCCCGCTGCACGCCACACGCGTGCGGCTTTCGCTCAAGGAGCACGCTCGACAGTCACGCGTTACGGGCCGCCGGCTTTGCCGGTTTGCCTCGCGGCGCACCGCTGTTCGTATCCGCCCCCATGATCCAGAAGAAGAAATCGCAGTCGCACGATCCGTACGCGCCCGTCGCGAAGAACCATTTGCTGAGCGCGCGCCTGCCGATGTGGCGCTCGAAACTCGTCGTCCTGCTGGTGTTCGGCGCCTTCGCGTCACTGGCGGCCCGCGCGTTCTGGGTGCAGGTGGTGAATCAGGACTTCTACGTCGATCAGGGGCAAAAGCGCTATCAGCGCACCATCGAACTCGATGCGACACGCGGGCGGATCGTCGATCGCAATGGCTCGATGCTTGCTGTGAGCCTCGCGACCTACGAAATCTGGGCCACGCCTAAGCTGCTCGACGAAGCTGCCTTCCCGCCGCTCTCGAAGCTGCTCGACTTGCCGCTGGCGGAGTTGCGCCGGCGGCTCACCGCCGACAAGACCTTCGTGCTGCTCAAACGCCAGGTGGACGCGGACACCGCGGCTCACGTCGGCAAACTGGGGCTCGCCGGCATCACGCAAATCGCCGATTCGAAGCGCTTTTATCCGGAGGGCGAATCGGCGGCCCACGTGGTCGGCTTCACGGATATCGAGGACAACGGCCAGGAAGGCGTCGAACTCGCCGCCAATGAGCAGTTGCTCGGCGTGCCCGGCCAGCGCGAAGTGATCCGCGACCGTTTGGGCCGGGTCGTCTCCGAGACCGGGCCGCTGGTGCCCGCGCAGCACGGCGAAACCATCCAGTTGACAATCGACCGGCGGATTCAACAGCTCGCGTATGCGCAGCTGAAAGCGGCGATCGCCAAACACCACGCCGAAGCCGGCAGCGTGGTCGTGCTCGATGCCCGTAATGGCGAGATCCTGGCGCTGGCCAATTATCCGAGCTTCGATCCGAACGACCGCGCCCGGCTGACCGGGCGGCAACTGCGCAATCGCGCGGTGGTCGACACCTTCGAGCCCGGCTCGACGATCAAGCCGGTGGTGGTCGCGCTGTCGATCGATCAGGGCAAGGTGCGGCCGCAAAGCATCATCGATACGGCGCCGGGCTGGTACAGGATCGGCCCGGCGGTAATTCACGACACGTCGAATCACGGCGCGATGACCGTCGCCGAAGCGGTGCAGAAGTCGAGCAACATCGCGCTCGCCAAGCTCGCGCTGAATCTACCCGCCGAAACGATCTGGACCAAGTATCAGGAATACGGGCTCGGGCTCAGACCCGATCTGACCTTTCCGGGCGTCGCGTCGGGCAAGGTGCGCCCGTACAAACGCTGGCGTCCGATCGAACAGGCGACCATGGCGTATGGCTACGGCCTGTCGACGTCGCTGCTGCAGATTGCCCAGGTCTACACGGCATACGCCGGCGACGGCACCATGCATCACGTGAGTCTGTTGCGGGATCCGGCGAGCACCGCAAGCAGTGCCACCGCCGGTAGCGCGGCGGCCGATGCGCCGGTGACCGCGCGCAAGGGCCAGACGGTCACGACGCCCGCCACCGCGCGCGCGATCCGCTCGATGCTGGAAATGGCCACCGGCCCCGGCGGCACGGGACGCGCCGCGGCGGTGGAAGGCTACCGGATCGGCGGCAAAACCGGCACGGCACGCAAACAGGTCGGCGCGAGCTACGCGAAAAACCGCTACCGTGCATTGTTTGTCGGCATGGCCCCGATGAGCGACCCACGCCTGATCGTCGCGGTGATGATCGACGATCCGGCCGGCAAGGCGTTCTACGGCGGGACCGTGGCCGGGCCGGTGTTCGGCGCGGTGACGGGCGGCGCGTTGCAGTTGTTGGGCGTGCCGCCGGATGCCACGAGAGCGATCGATGCATTCCCCCCGCAAGCAAGCTAAGGAACAGCCATGACGAATCGCACTTTGACGACCGCGGCAGGTGCGCCGGTCGGCGATAACCAGAACTCGGAAACCGTCGGCCCGCGCGGCCCGATCACGCTGCAGGACTTCTGGCTGATCGAAAAACTCGCGCATTTCGACCGCGAAGTCATTCCCGAACGCCGCGTGCATGCAAAAGGCTATTTCGCGGACGGCGAGCAAGCGGCTTTCACGCCGGCCAACATCGTGCCGGGCATCGGCTTCTCGCCGGATCGTCTGTTGCAAGGCCGGTTGTTCTCGTACGGCGACACGCATCGCTACCGGCTCGGCGTGAATCACCATCAGATTCCGGTGAATGCGCCGCGTACCGCGAGCCTGAACACCTACCACCGCGACGGCGCGATGCGCGCGGACGGCAATCTCGGCAGTACGCCGAACTATGAGCCGAATTGTTTTGGGGCTTTTCCGCAGGACCCGTCGGTCAACGAGCCGCCGCTGGCAGTGGAAGGCGCGATCGAGCGCTACAACCATCGCGAGGACGACGACTACTACAGCCATCCGCGCGCGCTGTACAAGTTGTTCGATGCAGCCCAGCGCGAGCGCTTCTTCCGGAACATCGCTGAAGCAATGGCGGGCGTGCCGAAAGATATCGTCGAGCGGCAATTGGCGCTGTTCGAAAAGGTCGACCCGAGTTACGCCGAAGGCGTGAAGAAAGCGCTCGGCAAAGCGGGGCCCGCTTCGGAAACGGCCCGGTCTTAAGCACCTCGCTTTTCAACGCGCCCTGCCGGTTGCGCACGCAACCGGTTGAAGGCGCGGGGCATGCCTGACCAGCCACTCGTCCCGTGCCGCCCTGGAAGCTATTAACGTTGCACGTTATCGCTGGCCGGTTTCGCAATCGCCTCGACGCGATTGCGGCCATTGCGTTTGGCCTGGTACATCGCGCGATCGGCTTCATCCATCATCGCCCGGCCAAGCGTGGCCGCATCCGCCGGCGCGCCGCTGATCGTACGCGCCGCCACGCCTATCGACACGGCCAACGCGATCCGCTCGCCGTGGTCGTCCTGCAGATCCAGTTTTTCGACCGCCAGCCGCACGCGCTCGGCGACCGTCAGCGCATCGCCTCGATCGCCTTGCAGCAGCGCCGCGAACTCCTCGCCGCCGTAACGCGCCACGGTATCGCCAAGACGCACCTGCTGCCGCACACAAGCTGCCACTGCCGCCAACGCGCGGTCGCCGGTCTGGTGGCCGTAGGTGTCGTTGATACGCTTGAAGGAGTCGATATCGATGAACAGGCAAGCGACCGGCACCGCATAGCGCGCTGCGCGCACGATCTCCTCGCGCAGCCGCTCGTCGAAGTAACGGCGATTGGCGAGGCCGGTCAGCGCATCGGTCATGCCGAGTTGCTTGAGACGTTCGCGATGCGCGACATTGTCGAGACTTGCCGTGACGATGCTGGCAAAGCGTTCCAGAATGTCCGTGGCCATGCCCTCGCCGAAACGTGCGGGGTCGTCACTACCGAGGCCAAGATAGCCGCTGATTGTGTCGCCGGCGGCAAGCGGCAGCACGATCGCGCTCGCCGGCAAGTCATCTTCGCCGAAGAATGCGCTGCGTGTGGGTTCGTCCAGTTCGCGTACCTGACCCAACCACGGCTGGCCCGCGCCGCACAGACGCTGCGCGGCGAGTCCCCCTTCGCGCGACGTTTTCAGACTAGCCTGGCCAAGGGTATCCAGGACGCTCGGCTCGAGCAGTTCGAGCAGCATCGGCGCGCGGTCGTCGAGCCATAGCGTGACGCTCGCCAGCGAGAATTCTTGCGGCAGATGGCTGAACAGCGTATCGAGAAACGACGCGAAATCCTGCGCGCCGATCAAACGCAATTCGACGCTCTGGAAGCGGCGCAGTGTGCGCTCGTTGTGCTGCACGGTATCGACGAGCGCGCGCAGGCGATCGGAAAGCGGCGTTTGGGCGAGGTTTGTCACGTTATCAGCGATGCGCCCGGAGGCGAGGCGGGGTCAGCGGCCCCAACCACTGTAATAACGGCCGATTTAGCCGGTTCTTGAGGGTAGGATCGCCACCGACGTCCTCGCGGCGGACCCGGCGTTTCAGCAATCGCTTCATTCGAAGCGTCGCGGCGCTTTTACATGCGATCTTAAGTTTGGCTTAATTCTTACCTGTAACTATGGCACCCAACATCCCCTGTTGAGCCGCCAAAACATCGGCGGCGTTTTTTTCTCCGGGGTGTCGCCGACGCGCCGAAAGATCGCATGCCTGCGAAGAAGGAGTCAAACGATGGTTGAAGACACGGTATTCGAGCATCTGCGCGCCATGCCCGGCAACGACTGGGTGCGTCAGATCCACTCGTGCAAGGTCTCGGACCCATTGCAGCACCCTTGGGGACGCTCGTACAGGCTCGTCGAATGGACCATGAAACACACGCCCGAATCGAGTCGCCGCGTGGTGCCCGCGGAAAGCACGCCACTTGAAATCGCTCAGGCGGTCGTGTCGCACATTCCGGGGCGCCGGTTTTGCCAGCAAGGCGACGAGTAGCCCCGCACTCAGCCACTCAGTTTTTCGCGCGTTTGGCCAGTTCTTCGCGATACAGCGCGAACTCCTCCGCCACCGCTTTCGCGACGCTCGGCCGTTGCATCAATCGCTTGTAGTAATCAGCGACCGCCGGCCATTGCGACAGATCGATGCCGCCGTACGACGCCCAGTTCAGCACGGTGACCAGATAGGCGTCGCCCACGCTGAAAGCGTCGAGCAGGTACTCGTTTTGCGCGAAATGATTCTGCAGGACACCTAGCCGCAATGCGGCCTTGTCGCGCGCATAGCGCTTCACATCCTCTGGCGCGTGCTCATCGAGCAGCGGAACGAACACCGCCTTGTGCAATTCCGTACTGATAAAACCCAGCCATTGTTGCAACCGCGCGCGCTGCGGCGTGCCCACGGCCGGCGCGAGCCGCGCGGCCGGAAAACGGTCGGCGACGTACGGCAGGATCGCCGTATTTTCGCTCAACAGCCAGCCTTCATCGGTACGCAACACCGGCACCTGCCCGAGCGGGCTGATCGGATAGAAGTCAGAACCGTCGGACAGCCGCTTCGATTTCGTATCGACCTGAATGTATCCGGCCTGCGCCCCTGTCTCATACAACGAGATCCGGGTAGCCATCGAACACGCAAGCGGAGAGAAGTACAGATCCATGAGTCGACTCCCTGTGGTTAGTGTTTTTGTACTATATTGCATATAAATCACTTTTGCCATAATTTTTATGCCGACCAGTACAAAAAAAGCAGTGCGTCCACGTGGACGCCCCCGTGCCTATGATTCCGACCAGGCGCTCGCCGACGCGAGAGACGTGTTCTGGCGCAGCGGCTATGCGGGCACCTCTCTGGATCAATTGAGCGCCGCGACCGGCATGAACCGGCCGAGCCTGTACGGCGCATTCGGCGACAAACACGCGTTATATCTGACGACGCTCGAGCGCTATATCGAGGCCGGCCGGCTCGCGATGGTTCAGGCACTCGGCGAAGATCTGCCATTACCGCAAGCACTGCTGCGCGTTTATGACGGCGCGCTCGCGTGGTATTTGCCGGCGGGCAGCGATCAGCTCGGCTGCTTCATGATCGGCACGGCCGCGGTCGAAGCGGTGGATGACGCCGAGGTACGCGCCGCACTTGCCGAAGGACTGCGGACCTACGACAAGACCTTCGAGAAGCGCTTCAAGCTGGCACAGGTCCAAGGCGAACTGCAAGCGGATGCCGAACCTGCGCTGCTCGCGAAGATCGCGTCAGCGATTCTGCACAGCCTCGCGCTGCGCGCCCGCGCGGGCGATTCGCGCGCGTCGCTGCGAGCGACAGCCGTCGCCGGTGTGGCGCTGATATGCGGCGGCGCGGGAGAATCGCCTGCGCCGGCAAACAAAGCCGCAGCGAAGAGGCGCGCCGGGTAAGGGTGGCGCCCGGCGAAAAACGGATGCGTTAGAAATTAACCAGGCGTTGTGGTCGAATCAAAATACGCCAATGCGTCGTCCAGACGATCGCTGCCCCAAAACATTTCATTGCCGGCAAAGAATGTCGGCGCGCCGAAGATGCCTTTGGCCGCGGCCGCTGCCGTCTGTTCGCGCAAGCGCAATTTGTTGGCGTCGCTTTGCGCGTCGGCGATGATCTGCTGCGCGGGCAAGCCCAATTCGCCGAGCACCTCGCTCACCACGTCGATTGAGGCTATATCGCGGTCGAGTACGAAATTCAGTTGCATGATGTTGCGGCAGTACGCGGCGATCCAGCGCTGATCAGCGCCAAGCAGCGCCACGCGCGTCGCCAGCAACGCGGTACGTGGGAAAGTCGTCGGGCGCGTCCATGCGAGGCCGTATTTGCGGCACTGCCGTTCCATGTCTTTCCACACGTAGGCGCCCTTCTCCTTGTGCAACACGAACGGCGAGTTGTCGAAACCGAGGGCGCGGAAGATCGGTCCCAGCAAAAAGGGACGCCAGCGAACCGATACGCCTCGCTGCGCGGCCTGCGCTTCGATACGCATGACGCTCAAATAGCTGTAATTGCTGCCGAAGTCGAACCAGAACTCGATTTCGGGCGCACCGGCATTCACGGAAGACAACACAGCGTCATTCATTTTCGCCTCTCTGATTCCTGCGCAGCGCGATATCGCGTTCAATAGTTCGGGATGCTCTTCATTAAGTATTGCAATGCGTTTTTTGCAATACTTAACAGTCGCAGGAAATTGTTCTGCCTATGATGGCCCATCCGCTCACCACGTTTATGGTTGCGCCATGAGCTATCCGTATGACGTCCTGATTGCCACGTGTCTTTTCATCATCGTCATCTCCACGACGATCATGCTCGCGCTTTCCTGAACCTCTATCGCGCTCCGCCCGTCCCGAGGGATTGCAAGCGCTCGAACGCCGCGTACGCGTTTCCGTAAAAAGACGGGATATACTGTACATATATACAGTACTTTTCGTCTGACTAATGCGCCTTCCCCCTTTCGACCCGCCGACGCTCGCCGAACTGCGCGCCTG
Organism: Paraburkholderia sp. FW306-02-B; assembly: GCF_058782725.1. Taxonomy (NCBI): domain Bacteria; kingdom Pseudomonadati; phylum Pseudomonadota; class Betaproteobacteria; order Burkholderiales; family Burkholderiaceae; genus Paraburkholderia; species Paraburkholderia sp. FW306-02-B. Next base: position 1,244,923 of record NZ_JBYSXZ010000002.1, on the reverse strand, counting down.
GTGGCGCACCCGCGACGAGCAGGCCGTCCAGCGGCTGATTCTCGAGATCCAGCGCCAGCGACTCACGCTGCTGGAGTTGCGCAACCTGATCGACGCCGGCGTCCAGCAGGCGCGCGCAACGGATCGCGCATTGGTCGAACGCGGCGAACCGCTGATGACGCTGCGCATACGGATCGCACAGGAAGTGCTGCGCGCCGGCGACATCGACGATACGCGGCAGATGAGCCGTGCCGAACAGGAGCGGCTGGCCGTCCGCACGCAAGGCCAGATGGAGTACGCGCGAGAAGGCCGCTTGAGACGGCAGCGCCGAAACATCTAGCCGCGGCGTGGCGGCGCTCGCCGGCCACGTAAAACGGGCTGGCGCGCGGCTGAGTCAGAACGACAGAGTCAGCGCGTTTGCGTCGCTACGCGCAGCCCGAGCGAAATGAACAGCACGCCGATGATCCTGTTCTGCCAGCGGCTAAGCCACGTCAGGCGTTTGACGAGCTTGCCCAACGGACGAATGGTCAACACGATAAGCGTTGTATAAAGCGCGCTCATGCCAACGAAGATCAGTCCGAGCGTCGCGAACTGCAGGAATGAAGAACCATGCTCGGGATGGACGAACTGCGGCAGGAACGCGAGGAAAAACAACGCCGTCTTGGGGTTCAACACTTCAGCGGGAATCGCCTGAAAAAAGGCTTTGGAAGCCGACACGGGCGCGACTGCCGGCATATGCGTGCTCGCCTGCTTTTCGCGCAATGCACGAATGCCCAGATAGACGAGGTACGCGGCGCCGACGAATTTGACGGCATTGAAGGCGAGTGCGGAAGTCATCAGCAACGCCGACAGTCCGACCGATGCGCCTAGCGTATGAATGAAATCGCCAACCGCAACGCCAAGGCCGGTGAGAATGCCCGCCTTTCGACCGCCATGCACGGTGCGCGTCAAAACCAGCAGTACGGCTGGACCGGGAATCAGAAACAGCCCTAGTACGACGGCAACGAACGTCCCTAGTGTTGAAAGATCAAGCATGTCGTCTCCTTGGTGACGCGCTGTCTTCAGAGGACTTCAGATGACAATTGGACGCGCGTTCAGCCAACGATTGTAGACGAACACACGAAGTTTGGATTTGCGCGGCGCGCGAACGTGTTGGGACGTCTCTTACGATTATGCGTGGAGACATGTGAAGATACCGCGAGGAAAGCGTCACGCGCGCCGGTGTGCGCGCAATGTGAAAAAAGCGGGGGGAAAGCGTGACGAACCACCAGATGAGGAGTCTGGTTTCGCCCCAGCCGGGAGCTCGATTCGCCACGTCCACGATTATGCTGCGAGCGGTGTTCTACGTCACTGCGTCACTTCGCAAGAGAGCGTTACCGAATCAGCGAGAATCGCGGCGAGGCAGCCTTGCATGGGTGATACGCCGCCTATGTACTGCCTATCCGTTACCATTGCGGACACGGGAGCGCGTGCGTCCTGGATTTTTTCATCAACCGAAGTCTTTGCCTTGCCCACTTATACATTGCCTGCGGCGCTGACCGCGGAACTCGAGATTCGCAAGAGCCGTTTTATTGCGCATGCGATACCGGTCGCCGACCGCGACGCCGCGATGGCCGAATTGCGTCGCCTGCGCGAGGAGCATCCTGCCGCGACGCATGTATGCTGGGCGTTGCTGGCGGGCGGCCAGTCGGGCATGTCCGACGATGGCGAGCCGTCCGGGACGGCAGGCAGGCCGATTCTCGAGGTATTGCGGCACCATGATCTGGACGGCGTGCTGGCGGCCGTCGTGAGGTATTACGGTGGGGTGAAGCTGGGCGCCGGCGGGTTAGTGCGGGCTTATACCGATGCTATCGCTTCGGCTTTGCTGGATGCACCGAGGGTGGAGCGGATTGCTCAGGTTTTGCTGACCGTCGAGGTTGGGTATGCCGATGAGGCGAAGGTACGGAGATGGATCGAGGCTCAAGGCTATGGGTTGGTGGAGAGTGTTTATGGGATGTTAGTGCGGGTGACTGTACGGTTGCCGGTTAATGCCGTTGATGACGCTCGGCGGGAGTTGGTGGATATGACTCAGGGGAAAGCTGGTTTTTTTTGATTTTTTTGCCTGTGCGGCGCTATGGGTGTTTGCCTGCGGTGTTGGCCTTTTCTTGCTTTGTTTGCCTGCTCGGCGCTTTGGGTTGTACGCCTGCGGTGGTGGCCTTTCCTTGATTTCTTATTGGTCTATTAGCGTCGCCCCTGTGCGGGGCAGGCACTTACTTTCTTTGCCGCCGCAAAGAAAGTAAGCAAAGAAAGCGGCTTCACACCGCCAATTCTTACGCGGGTCCCCTGGCTTGGAGGAGGTAGTGGAGCATCTGGAATCGGTGTTCCCGCACACTCCGCGCCGGTGACAAGGCCGTCATGCTTCCGGCGGCGCTGCGCGCGCCGTGGCGGTACTTCTTAAAACCAATGGGGCGTGTGCGCCTCCGGCATCATTCTTCCCGCCTCGCACTGCGTGCTCGCCGGAATCGTCTGCAAGGGAAACCAGTGGCTTCGCTTGTGCGCGGTGGGGGCCATTGGCTTCACCTCGGCGAGGCGCTAAATGGTGGGAGTGCGGGCCACTTCGCCGAACGCAACGTAGCCGCGAGTTAGGCGAGCGCAGCAGAGGCAATCCCTTACGTTTGAACAACCGTAGGCACGGAAGCGTCGCTAGTGCAGCGAAGACAAGCCACTACACCTGGATAACCGCAGGCACGAAAACGACCGACGGTTCTGTGAAATCCCGCCACGGCGCGCGCAGCGCCGCCGGAAGTATGACGGCCTTGTCACCAGGGCGAAGTATGCGAGGGCACCGATTCCAGATGCTCCACTACCTCCTCCAAGCCAGGGGACCCGCTTCAGAACTAGCGGTTTGAGCCGCTTTCTTTTGCCTACTTTTCTTTGCGGCAGGCAAAGAAAAGTAGGTGCTCCCCCGCACAGGGGGAACGCTAATAAACCAACAAGAAAGCAAGGAAAGGCCACCGTCGCAGGCACACGGCCAAAAAGCGCCGAGCAGGCAAACAAGGCAAGGCACGTTGAAAATCCTCAACCTTAGCCCACGCCAAGAAAAATGCGCGAGAGCGCCTCACTGTTACCATGCTGTCCTGTACAGCGATATCACATGCCCGTATGGGTTCACAAAAGCGCCGAGGAGGCTTCGCGAACCCGGTCCGCATGCGCTATCCCCCTATGACCGGCCGCCGTTTTCGAATACGCGTCAATTTAAAAGGCACCTCCTCTGAAATCGACCGCCGCTTTTTCCCGCACAGCGTCTGAGTCGCCGCACCAGAGCCTATCTCTGCTGCAATCGCTCGGCCTCACTCGTCCGCCCCTGAGATCCACGGTGCTCAAGGGCTGTGGCGCCGTCGCACTGCCGTTGATGCTGTCCGCATGTTCGTGGTCGTGGTTCGGCCTGAATAGCCCGCCGCGCGCGGCGGTGGTCCACCCAACAGGCTGGCTCAGCGTCGCCCCGGCCCGCGACTTCGCCTACATGCCGGCGAGCAGCGGGCGCGTATCGCCGAATCGGATCGAAAACACGGCGATGACCGGCATCGTACTAAAAACCGATATCAATGAAGCGGTACGCAACGGTATCGTGAGCCGCCTGCAGATCGCCGGCTTTCACCTCACCGAAGGCAAGAAGGTACTGAGCGGCAGCATCGAGGATTTCACCGTGGACGACGCACGTTCTCCGGCGTTCTGGACACTGAAAATGCGCTACGTCGTCACCGATGCCACTACCCAGAAGGTTGTGTTTTCAACCACTAAAACGGTCCGGCAAAAGTCACCCAAGTTCACCAGCAATACCATCGCTATCGAGGACACGGTCAAGCTGAGCGTCGATGCCCTGATCGGCGATCCGGGTTTCGTCAAATCGGTGAATTGAGCGGACAGGCCAAATCGGTACGGCCCGGCATTTCGCTACAATCAGATAAACGTGCGCTGGGCGCCCGCCGCCTCGCACGTCCGATCGTCCCCTTTTCGTGCGAGCCGTCATGTCACTCACCGCCTGGCTGTTCTTTCTGCCCGCCTGCTTCGCGATCAATCTCGCGCCCGGCCCGAACAATCTGCTATCGATCAATGTCGCCGCGCAGCACGGTTTCATGACGGCATTCGTCGGCGGCACCGGCCGGCTCGTCGCGTTCGCGCTGATGCTGGTGCTGGCCGCGACCGGCCTCGCCGTCGTGCTGCACGCATCCGAGTGGTTTTTTCTCGCGATCAAACTGGCCGGCGCCGCCTATCTGATCTGGCTGGCGATCCAGTTATGGCGCAGCGACGCCCCCGCCATCGATACGATGCAGCAGGACGATGCGTCGCTATGGCGGATCGCGCGGCAGGAGTGCCTGGTGGCCGCAGGCAATCCGAAGGCAATTCTGGTCTTCACCGCGTTCTTGCCGCAGTTCGTCGATATCGCCAAGCCTATGCTGCCGCAGTTCGCGGTGCTGGGTGCGAGCTTTCTGGTGCTCGAATGGGTGGCTATCGCGCTTTACTCCTGGGCTGGCATGCACCTCGGGAAATGGCTGGTTCGCGCGAAAGTTCGCCGCTGGTTCAACCGCTGCTGCGGGGCGTTTCTGGCGGCGATCGGCGTGAGCTTTCTGCTGGTACGACGCACATAGCGCGCGCGAAAAGAAAAATATTAAGGTTACCAAACGATCTGCCCGGTGACACCCCGGCGGGACGCGCAATGCGATGCAATGCAGCCGCTTCTTGAAACACGTCCGGTCATTCAGCCACATCGGTGCATGCATAAACGATAGCTTATGCTCGACCCGAGAAACTTTAACTATCCTCAATCCACCTCCCCCCCTATTCTCGAACGGTGACCCGCCGCCATGGCATGGCGATGCGCGGCAACGGGCAAGCGACTTCTCATAGTCACAGGGGCGACATCATGAAGATCTGTATCTTCGGCGCGGGAGCGATTGGTGGTTTGATGGGCGTGCAACTGGCACGCGCGGGTGCGGACGTGAGTTTCGTCGCGCGTGGCGCGCATCTCGCGGCGATGCGCGAACACGGCGCGCGCTTGCAGATGGACGGCGAGACTTTCAGCGCGCCGGTGCGCTGCACGTCCGACCCGCGCGAACTCGGCGCGCAGGACTTCGTCATCGTCACGCTGAAGGCGCACTCGCTGCCCGGCGTGGTCGACGCCATGCAGCCGCTGCTCGGCAAGCACACGGCGATCGTCACGGGCGTCAACGGCATTCCCTACTGGTACTTCTATCACCATGGCGGCAAGTTCGCCGGCACGCGTCTCGCCAGCATCGATCCCGACGGCAGCCAATGGACGAAACTCGGCCCCGAACGCGCGATCGGCTGTGTGCTCTATCCTGCCGCGGAAATCGTCGAGCCGGGCGTCATCAAACATGTGTACGGCAAGAAATTCCCGATCGGCGAGCCGAGCGGCGAGCGCACGCCGCGTATTCAGCAGTTGCACGAGATCATGCAGGCGGCGGGTTTCGATGCACCGATCCGCGACAATATCCGCGATGAAATCTGGCTCAAGCTGTGGGGCAACCTGTGCTTTAATCCGATCAGCGCGTTGACGCACGCCACGCTCGACGTGCTCACCAGCGATCCCGGCACGCGCGCGGTATCACGCACGATGATGCTGGAAGCCAAACGCATCGCGGATCAATTCGGCGTGCACTTTCGCGTCGATGTGGAAAAACGGATCGACGGTGCGGGCGCGGTCGGCGCACATAAGACCTCGACGCTGGTCGATCTGGAAAACAGACGTCCGATGGAAATCGATCCGTTGCTGACGGTGGTGCAGGAAATGGGCCGCCTCGTTGCCGAACCGACGCCGTCCATCGACGTCGTGCTCGCTCTGGTCAAGCTGCGCGAGCGGATGGCATTGCAGGGCGCTTGAGATTGACCGCTTCTTTGCGACGATATGCGGGATACGCGGGACGAAAGGATCGAACGCCAGAGCGTTCGATCCTTTTTTAACGTCGCTATTGATCGATCGCGAGCCACACAGCCTTCGGCTCGGTAAAGTTTTCAATCGCAACGTCGCCGTGCTCGCGGCCGAAGCCCGAGTCGCCGGAACCGCCCCACGGCAAGCGCACGTCGGTATAGCCGTAGGTGTTGATCCACACCGTCCCTGCCCGCAAGTCACGCGCGACGCGATGCACACGGCCGATGTCCGCGCTCCAGACACCCGCTGCGAGGCTATACAGCGTGCCGTTGGCGATACGCACCGCGTCGGCTTCGTCGTTAAAGCGGATCACACTCGCCACCGGCCCGAAGATCTCCTCTTGCGAAATGCGCATTTCGTGCTCGACGTTGGCGAACACCGTCGGTTCGACGAAGAAGCCGCGCGCCCCTACCCGCGCGCCGCCGGTCACGAGCGAGGCCCCTTCGGCCCGGCCGGTTTCGACATAACCGAGCACGGTCTTCATCTGCGCGGCCGAAATGAGCGGCCCCATGGAGGTCTCGCGTGCCGCCGGATCGCCGACCTTGATCGACTTCGCGCGCGCCGCCAGGCGCTCGACGACCTCGTCGTACACATCGCGATGCGCGAGAATGCGCGAACCCGCCGAACACACCTGGCCCGTGTTGAAGAAAATCCCCGACGCCGCCGCCCGCACCGCATTGTCGAGATTCGCATCCGCAAAGATCAGGTTGGCCGACTTGCCGCCGAGCTCCAGCGTGACGCGCTTGAAATTGCCGGCCGCGCCTTGCAGAATGCCGCGCCCCACCGAAGGCGAGCCGGTGAACGTCACCTTGTCGACGCCCGGATGTGCGACCAGCGCATCGCCGACCACGCGCCCCTTGCCGGTGACGATATTCAGTACGCCCGGCGGCACGCCTGCTTCCAGCGCGAGTTCGCCGATGCGCAGCGCGGTGAGCGGCGTGATCTCCGCGGGTTTGACAATCAGCGTGCAGCCGCACGCGAGCGCGGGCGCGATCTTCCACATGCCGATCATCAGCGGGAAATTCCACGGCACGATCGCGGCGACCACGCCGACCGGTTCGCGCAGCGTGTAGGTCAGCGCATCGGGGCGCACCGGCACCACCTGGCCGTTGATCTTGTCGCACCAGCCTGCGTAGTATTCGAGCGTATCGATCGCCGCCGGAATGTCCTGGCGCATCACCGCGGAAATCGGCTTGCCGGCGTCGAGGCTTTCGAGCGCGGCGAGCTCTTCCAGATTCGCGCGCATCAGGCCAGCCATACGGCCGAGAATGCGGCCGCGCTCGACTGCACGTAGCGCGTTCCACACTTTCAGCGCGGCGCGCGCCGCATGCACCGCGGTATCGACATCGGCAACGCTGCCTTGCGCGACCAATGCGATCGGCTCTTCGGTGGCCGGGTTGATGTCGACGGAATATTCGCCGGTGCCGGGCGGCAAGCGCTTGCCGTCGATCAGCAAATTATGGCGCCTGAGGCCGGTTTCAGTTTCCATCATGAAGCTCCTTGCGTGAGAGGTAGCGTGGACCGAATGGCAGCGGACCCACTGGGGCCAAGGCCGGGGCCTAGGGCTCGTGCAGTGCCGCGCCGCCAGGCGACGCGGCCGGCCACGCGAATTCGTGCGTAGCGGACGGTGCCGCGCCTGCGGCGTTCGAAGGCGCGCCGGCGGGCATGGCGAACTGCGCCCAGGCCGCCGCGGCGTTAGGTCTGAGGGAGCGGTTGCGACGATGTACGAGCATCGTCGTCAGGTTCATTTCGGGAACCAGCGGCCGGCTCACTAGCGGCGCGCGAAGCGCGGGCCAATGTGCGTCGATGGGTAGCACGCCGATGCCGAGGCCCAGCTCGATCATGCGCAGCACGGCCGCCACATGTCCGGGTTCCTGCACCGGCCGCCGTTTCAAGCCATGCGCGCTGAAGGCCAGGTCGAGCGCGGCGCGCACGCCCGCGTCGGCGTTCAACGTAACGAGCACCCACTCCTGCAACGCACTCCATGCGACGCTCACATGCCGCGCAAGCGGATGCGTATGCGGCATGACCACGTGCAGCGGCGTCGTGAAAACCACTTGCGCGTGCAACAGGTCACCGGCCAAAGGTTCGGCCGCCGACACCACCCCGAAGTCGACTTCGCCTTGCTCGACACTCGCGAGCACGCCGCTTTGCGGTTGATCCTTGACGGAGACGATCAACTCAGGAAAAGCCGCCGCACAACGCGCGAGCCCTTCCGCCACCCAACTCGACGACAACACCGGATTGCTCGCCAGGACCACCACGCCAGTGTGTCCGTCGTACGCGGCGCGCTCTTCGCGCAGCGTCAGCTCGATTTCGTCGAGCAAGCGGCCAATGCGCCGCTCGAGGCTGGCGCCCGCATGAGTCAGTTCTACCTGGCGTGTGGTGCGGTCGAACAGCTTCAACTCGACGGCGTCTTCGAGTTCGCGCACGCAGCGGCTCACCGCCGATTGCGTCAGATCGAACTCGCGGGCCGCGCGCGTGAAGCTCCGTTCGCGCGCGACGGCGACAAACACCTTGAGTTGCTGCAACGAAACGTTCATAAGTTAGCTGCCAGGCGCGGGCGACTCGCTCTACTCACCCGTCTGCTCCGGCCAGTGACTGAGCGGCGAGCTCTTGCCGCCCGCAACAGCCAGCACGCCTTGAGGCTCATTATGCGATTCGATCCAGCGCGAACGCATCGGCGCGAGAATGAACTTAGCCGAGATGCCCGCCGCAATCGTCACGACCGCCGAGACGATAAAGACAAGGCTCCAGCCGCCAGTGGCCGACAACACCGAAGCAATCGGCACCAGCAACGAAGCCGTGCCCTTCGCGGTGTACAAGGTGCCCGCATTGGCCGCGGCATATTTGCTGCCGAAGGTATCGGCGCAGATCGCGGGAAAGATCGAGAAGATTTCGCCCCAGAACAGGAAGATCAGCGCGGCGAAAGTCATAAACGCATACGGATTGGTGCCGTATCGCATCAGGCCGAGCAGCGCGACGCCCTCGCCGATGAAGATCACGAACATGGTGTTTTCGCGGCCGAGCTTGTCGGAGATAAAGCCGCACAGCGGGCGCGTAAAACCGTTGCAGATATTATCGATCGAGAGCGTCATCGTGAGCAGCGGCAAGGTCATGCCGAAGATCGTCATCGGGATGCGCGCGAGTCCCCAGTCTTTCGCGATCGGTCCGATCTGCGCGGTCGCCATCAGGCCACCCGCCGCCACTGCGACGAACGACACGTAGATCACCCAGAACACCGGCGTCCTGATCATCTGGCCCGGCGTGTAATCGACCTTGGTCACCGCGAATTTCTTCCTGGGCGCGGGGGCCTGGCGCAAATTCGGCTTCTTCAACATCAGCGCGAGCAGGAGAATGGATACGCCTTGCAGGACGCCGAAGAAGAAGAAAGTGTGCTCATAACCCGAGCGCGTAATCATGTTGGCGATTGGAATCACCGTCACTGCCGCGCCGGCGCCGAAGCCGGCGGCGGTCAAACCCGCGGCGAGACCCCGGCGATCGGGAAACCACTTCAATGCATTGCCGACGCAAGTGCCGTACACACCGCCCGCACCGATCCCCGCGATGACCGCCGACAGATACAGCATCGGCAAAGTCGTCGCATACGAATTGATGACCCATGCAAGGCCGGCGCATACCGCGCCGCCGGCGACGACCGGGCGCGGCCCGAACTTGTCGACCAGCCAGCCCTCGACCGGCACGAGCCACGTTTCAGTCAGGATAAAGATAGCGAAGGCGAGTTGAATCGATGCTTCGCCCCAGTGATGCCGCGCGTTCATCGGCGTGACGAACAACGTCCATGCGTACTGCAGATTGGCCACCAACGCCATGCACATCATGCCGATGACGAGTTGCCACCAACGGTTCGCCCAGAATACGCGGGCTGTGGTCTGCTGAGTGAAATCGTCCATGAGCCTTGTCTCCGCTATCTATTTAGTGCAGCCAGCGAAAACGCCGCGCTGTATGCAGTTCACCTTATGGTTATGACCCGGAAAGCCTTGCCATTCGGGAATATTTAATATTTGCGTCTTTAATTCGATTCTTTAAAAACCGGCTAACTCAACTCACACTTTTCTCAACCAGTTCTTTATTCAGATCAATGACGAATCGGCGCCATTTCCGCAGCCGGCCGGCTCCCTCGCTGCGCCGGCAAACCAGGCGTTAACCCGGATTCGATGCCATCAATTCCGCTTTCTTATACAGACTCATGCTAGGGTCAATGCTGAATTACTAATAATTAAAGTTTGTTATTATGTTGATTCACGTTTGCTTATACATCGGCCATGACGATGCGCAATGCGACTCTGCGACAACTGAAGGTTTTCGAAACGGTGGCGCGCCACCTGAGCTTCTCGCGCGCGGCGGAAGAATTGCACCTGACGCAGCCCGCCGTCTCCACCCAGGTCCGGCAACTCGAGGAGCACGCGGGACTGCCGCTGTTCGAACAACTGGGCAAGAAAATCTATCTCACCCCGGCCGGCACCGAGATGCTCCACTACAGCCGCGCGATCATCCAGCAGTTCCACGAAGTCGACGAAGCAATGAGTCAGCTCAAGGGCGTCTCCGGCGGCAAGCTGAACGTCGCGGTGATCAGCGCCGGCGACTACTTCTTTCCGCGCCTGCTGGCTGAATTCACGCGACGCTACTCGGGCGTGGTGCTGAATCTCGCGGTACACAATCGCGAGGAATTGCTGCATCAACTCGCCACCAATCAGACGGATCTCGCGGTGATGGTGCGCCCGCCGCACGAAACCGACGCGACCAACGAACCGTTCGCGCCACACCCTTACGTGATCGTGGCGGCGCCGACGCATCCGCTCGCGAACAAGCGCAACATCAAGATGAGCCAGTTGGCCAACGAGGCCTTTATCGTGCGCGAACGCGGCTCGGACACATGGAATTCGATGGAAGAAGGCTTCGCCGGCCGGCTCGCCAATCTGAACATCGCGATGGAGATCAAGAGCACCGAAACGATCAAACAGGCCGTGATCGCCGGCATGGGCATCGCCTTTCTGTCCGCGCATACCATCAGCCTCGAACTGCAGGTTGGCCATCTCGTCGTACTCGACGTCGAGGGTTTTCCGGTCATGCTCAACTGGTATGTCGTGCATCGGAAGAACAAGCGTCTGCCGCCCGTTGCGGTTGCCTTCAAACGCTTCCTGATGGAGGAAGGCGCGAACCTGATCGAGAAGATCACGCGTGTGAAGGAATTGAGCGTGTATAAGCAGTAGGCTATGGAAATCCAATAAAACTTTAACTATTGCGAATTGATCAGCACTTCCTTGCTGCGAGTGAGTTCTTTCGTCAGTTGTCACACTTGTCACACTTGTCAGTCCAGGAGGCCGATCATGAACCACGCTCCGGCAGGCGGCGAGCCGCTCTGACTCGCCAACCACTCTGCTTGCCGTTCGACGCGTCGGGGTATTCATGTTTAACGGCGCGTCGCGCGATGAGTCGAGCGGTAGCGGGCGCAGGCGCGCTTATGCTCGCCCTTGTAACTACCGCTGTAACCACCGCGCCAGCCGCGGCCATGCCGGTATGCCGCGGTTCGCACCATGCCCGGCGTCTTCTCGCGCAGCGTCCACGCTTGCTCGTCGCCACCGTGCCATTCAATGCGCGCGAGCAGGTCCGGCTGCGCCGGTACGAGCCCATGGCAACGCCCCGCGAATGCATAAGCGCGGATGCCATGACCGTTGGAATACTCACGGCTCACCATCAGATGCGCGCCCAACGCAGCAGCCAGCGCGCTCATCGCGAGCAGCGCAGCGAGTCCGAACGGCTGCGCCTGTTCGGTGACGAAGCCGTAGCCGAGCCATCCACACAGCAGCAGCGCCAGTAGATTGACGAGGCGGTGGCCCGGGTGCGCCAACGTGCTCGCATCCTTCGTGTCCAACAAGCCGCGTAGTTTGCAAAAGACGATCGCCGACGTCGCGAAGATCCATGCGCCGATGAATACCGCGGCATACAACTCGATACGCTCGACATCGGCCTGCGCTGCAGATGACAGCGCCGCTTGCAGGTAGCGCGTAAAACCGCCAGCCATCGCCGCGAGCCCAACGCAACTGCCAAGCAGTGCGACAAGCCTGGGCCGTCGCGTCATCAAATCGCGCCGCCGCACCAGCCAGGCGCCGAGCCCGGCGCCCGCGACGGCAGCAGTCACCACGCCGCTGCTCGCGCCGATACCCGCCGCAAGCAACCCGGCAAGCGCGGCAGCCAATAGCCCGGCGTGCCAAAACGGCCGACGCGGCGCGCGCCGCGCAAGCGGCAGTTGCCCGACAGCAGCCAGCACAACCGCCAGGCCGGCAGCCAGCAGAAAGCCGACGCCCATCCACGCGATACTGTCAGACACTTGCGGCATGCGTGCTCCTCCGTGTCGCGATGTAATGGAACCAGACCGAACCCGATTCAGTTCAATTCAGACAGCGGTTGCGGCGGCCTCCGATGCAGCCGATGCCGCCGCCTCGCGCGCGGCAGTCAACGTATTGCTGAGCGAGCCGATCCCGTCGATCGTGATCGTCACCGTCGAGCCATCCTTGATCGAGCCCACACCAATCGAGGTGCCGCATGCGATCACATCACCCGGCTCGAGTGTCAGGTCTTGCGATATCAGACTGACCTGCTCGGCCGGCGAAAACACCATATCGGCGAGCGGATAGTTCTGCCGCTCCACACCGTCGAGCATCGTCACGAGACGCGCTTTGCACCAGTCGAAACCCGAGACGATCGAAGGTCCGATACAACAAAACGTATCGAAGCCCTTTGCGCGGCACCATTGCGGGAAGTGCGGATTTTCGTTCAACAGATCGGCTGCGGTCACATCGTTGACAAGCGTGTAGCCGAAGATCGCTTTAGCGGCCTGTTCAACGCTCGCATCGCGGCAGCGCCGCCCGATCACGATGCCAAGTTCGCCTTCGTAGGCGATCTTGCCTGCATAGCTGAGCGGGCGCAGGATCGGTTCGCCCGAGCCGATCACCGAACCCGCCGGTTTCAGCAAAAACAGCGGATGCGCCGGCACCGGCTTGTCGAGCTTCGCCGCCAGCGCGTGAAAGTTATTCCAGAGCGCGACGATCTTGCCCGGCGCGCAAGGCGCAAGCGGTGTCAACGCGCGAGTCGACAGCACCGCGCCGGTCGGCACCGGCTGATCGAGACTCGCGTACTCATGCAAATAGCCACCTTCGACCCGGCCGAACACAATGCCGCCGTCGTTCGACATGAACCGCATCCACGTATCCATAGATCGCTCCTTAAGCGCTTTGGCGTGATCCTCTTCGCGTTCGATTGCTGTGAGGAAAATCACACCGTCACCTGCTTGATGCATCAAATCAAATGCGTGGCCTGCGCGTGGCTATCCGGCGTATGCGCGATGCCGCGCTCTTTCAGCGAGAGAGAATCTTCGTATGCCATGTCCTGCTGTCTCCAGTACGGATTCGAAAGGCGCCACCCGGCTCCGCGCCAAGCTTTGCGGTTAGCGGCGGGTCACGATGTTTCTGTGCGCCTAAATCGCGCCGGCCGTGCGCAATGCGCTGATCTGCTCGGGCGAATAGCCAAGTTCGGCCATCACCTCGTCGGTATGTTCGCCGAGCAGCGGCGAACGTTTGACTTCGGTTGGGCTATCCGACAGTTTGATAGGATTGCCAACCGTCAGATACTTGCCGCGCAACGGATGATCCACTTCGACAATCGTTCCGGTTTTACGCAGCGACGGCTCTTCGGCGATTTCCTTCATTGACAGAATCGGTCCGCACGGAATGTCGTACTTGTTAAGGATTGCCATGGCTTCGAACTTGGTCTTGGTCATGGTCCAGCGCTCGATCTCCGCGAAGATGTCCTGCAGATGCGGCAAGCGCGCGGCGGGCGTCGCATAGTCGGGATCGGTGGCCCACTCTTCCTTGCCGATCACGTTGCAGATTTTTGCCCACACCGGCGCCTGCGTGATGAAGTAGATATACGCGTTCGGGTCCGTTTCCCAGCCCTTGCACTTCAGAATCCAGCCCGGCTGACCACCGCCCGACGCGTTGCCCGCGCGCGGCACCGCTTCGCCGAACGTCCCGTTCGGATATTGCGGATACTCCTTCATCGTGCCGGTGCGTTCGAGCCGCTGCTGGTCGCGCAGCTTCACGCGGCACAGGTTGAGCACGCCGTCCTGCATCGCGGCGAGTACGCGCTGGCCGCGTCCGGTGCTTGTGCGCTGATATAACGCCGTGACGATGCCGAGCGCCAGATGCAATCCGGTGCCGCTGTCGCCGATCTGCGCGCCGCTCACCACCGGCGGCCCGTCGTCGAAACCGGTGGTCGAGGCCGCGCCGCCCGCGCACTGCGCGACGTTCTCGTAGACCTTGCAGTCCTCATAAGGCCCAGGGCCGAAGCCCTTCACCGATGCGACGATCATGCGCGGATTCAATGCCTGAATCCGCTCCCACGTGAAGCCCATCCGGTCCAGCGCGCCCGGTGCGAAGTTCTCCACCAGCACGTCGCATGTCTGGATCAGTGCCTCGAGAACCTGTTTGCCTTCCGGGTTCTTCGTATCGATCGTGACCGAGCGCTTGTTGTGGTTGAGCATCGTGAAGTACAAGCTGTCCACGTCAGGGATATCGCGCAGTTGCTCACGCGTGATGTCCCCCGCACCGGCCCGCTCCACCTTGATCACGTCCGCGCCGAACCATGCGAGCAGTTGTGTGCAGGTCGGACCCGATTGCACATGCGTGAAATCGAGAATGCGCACGCCGTCGAGTGCTTTGCCCATGTCGTGTCTCCTGAAGTGTGCGTCTTACTTGTACATGGTCAGGTTCTTCGTGCCCGGCGCGTATTCGCGCGGGTCGACCCCTACGTTGTTCAGCGCCTTCGCAACCAGATGCCCGCCCGGCACGACGCCGGCATTGCGGGACTTCTGCCTGAGTGTGTCTTCGGCCTTCGTGCTGCGCGTGGCGGGATTCAGGGATGAAACAACTGCAGACATGGTCGTCTCCTGGTCAATCGGTTGTGCAACGGTTGTCGACCGACGCGCCCGCTTCGATGACACCCGCCACTGCGGAAGTCTGGCCGGCTCGGGTACATACGGTATGTAATATATCACATTCAATCAAGATCAATTTCAAGATGTGTTCGCGGCCGGATTTCTGCTTTAAACGCTTGTCCCGCCTACATCACAGCGCAAAATTGCGATTCGCCTGGCGCTAAGCTAGGGGAAAACACCGACTCACATCCTGCCTTGAAGGCGTTTGATATATCACATACCATATTTCAAAGGCCGTCAAGCACGGTTTATCCCGCACCGCGTGGTGCCACCCAACCCAGCGAGGAGACTGTGAACATTCACGAATATCAGGCGAAGGCGTTGTTGCGGGACTACGGCGTGGCGGTGCCGAACGGCCGCGTCGCCTTCACGCCGCAAGAAGCGGAAGACGCCGCGGCGCAGCTCGGCGGCTCGGTGTGGGTTGTCAAATCGCAGATTCACGCGGGCGGACGCGGCGCGGGCCGCTTCACCAACGATCGCGCGGGGTCAGGTGGCGTGCGCGTAGTGAAGAGCGTGAGCGATGTGCGGCGCAATGCGGCGCTGATGCTCGGCTCGGTGCTCGTGACGAAACAGACCGGCGCGGCGGGCCGCGAGGTAAAGCGCGTGTATATCGAGGAAGGCTGCGCGATCGAACGCGAGCTGTATCTCGGCATGCTGATCGATCGCACCACGTCGCGCATCACGCTGATGGCGTCGACCGAAGGCGGCATGGAGATCGAGGAAGTCGCCGCGCGCACGCCGGAAAAAATCCTCAAGGTGGCAATCGATCCGGCCACCGGTTTGCAGTCTTTTCACGCGCGGCAGATTGCGTTCGGCCTCGGGCTGAGCGGCAAACAGGTGAGCGCGGCGGTGCGCTTTATCGTCAGCGTGTACCGGGCGTTTGTGGAACTGGATGCGTCGATTGTCGAGATCAATCCGCTGGTGGTGACGGCCGCCGGCGACGTGGTCGCGCTCGATGCGAAGATCAATTTCGACGACAACGCCCTCTTCCGCCATCCGTCGATCGAAGCGTTGCGCGACGAAGCCGAAGAAGACGCAGCCGAGCTCGAAGCGGCGAAACACGGCCTGAACTACGTGACGCTCGACGGCAACATCGGCTGCATGGTCAACGGCGCCGGGCTCGCGATGGCCACCATGGACATCATCAAACTCTACGGCGGCGAGCCGGCCAACTTCCTCGACGTAGGCGGCGGCGCGACCAGGGAACGCGTCGCGACCGCGTTCCGGTTGATCCTCAACGATCCAAAAGTCGAAGGGATTCTGGTCAACATTTTCGGCGGCATCATGCGTTGCGATGTGATTGCCGAAGGCGTGGCGAGCGCGGCGCGCGAAGTCGATTTGCGCGTGCCGCTGGTGGTCCGCCTGGAAGGCACCAACGTCGAACTTGGCAAGCAGATTCTGCGCGACTCCGGCTTGCCGATCCTATCCGCCGATCATCTCGCCGACGCCGCCGACAAAGTCGTCGCCGCCGTTGCCCGATCCCACGCAGGAGTGCAATGACATGGCCGTTCTGATCGATCGCAACACCAGGGTTATCTGCCAGGGCCTCACGGGTTCGCAAGGCAGCTTCCATTCGGAACAGGCGCTCGCGTACGGCACGCGAATGGTCGGCGGCGTGACGCCGGGCAAAGGCGGCACGCAGCATCTCGGCCTGCCGGTGTTCGACACGGTCGCCGAAGCGGTGGCGCGAACCGGCGCGGATGCGTCGGTGATTTACGTGCCGCCGCCGCTCGCCGCCGATGCGATTCTCGAAGCAGTCGACGCGCAAGTACCCTTGGTGGTGTGCATCACCGAAGGTATTCCAGTTGTCGATATGGTGCGCGTGAAACGCGCGATCGCCGGTTCGCGCACACGGTTGATCGGCCCGAACTGCCCGGGTGTGATTACGCCGGACCAGTGCAAGATCGGCATCATGCCGGGGCATATCCATCGCGCGGGCAAGATCGGTGTGGTGTCGCGCTCGGGCACTTTGACCTATGAGGCCGTCGCGCAAACCACCGCCGCGGGACTCGGGCAGACCACCTGTATCGGCATCGGCGGCGATCCGGTGAACGGTACCAATTTCATCGATTGCCTCGAACTGTTTCTCGCCGACGACGACACCCACGGCATCATCATGATCGGCGAGATCGGCGGCGCGGCCGAAGAAGACGCCGCGCAATTCCTCAAGGATGCGCGCTCGAAGAAGCCCGTGGTCGGCTTTATCGCGGGGACCAGCGCGCCGCCGGGGCGCCGTATGGGCCACGCGGGCGCGATCATTTCCGGCGGCAAGGGTACGGCCGGCGCGAAGATCGACGCGATGCGCGCAGCAGGAATACATGTCGCGCAGTCGCCCGCGGCATTGGGAGAGACGATGTTGGCGGCAATGCGGTGAGCTGTTGCGGAGGTTCCGGCTCAGATAGTCAGCGGCCGGTAAAACAGACAGGCCCGCGGTGGCTTCATCACCGCAGGCCTTTTATATCCGCAACGCCGAATCAGGCACCTGAGCAAGCACCTGAGCAGGCGTCAATCCAGAAAATCGCAATTCGCTTCGACGAATGCCGCGAGATCGAGCGAATGCTGGCGCACGAGCCGCTCAGCCAGTTCTGTGTCGCGCTGTTCCAGCGCCTCGATGATGCGCAGATGATCGACGATCGAGCGCGACGCGCGGTCGCTCTGCGAAATGGTCATACGGCGAATCGCCCGCACGTGGATAAAGATGTTCTTGATCGTGTCGAGAATGATCTGCGACTTCGACAACTCCACGATCGCCTGGTGAAACGCAATGTTCGCGTCCGAGTACTCGGCGATGTGCTCGGCCGGCGTGGCGTCGCGAAAATTGTCGAACATGTGGCGCAGACGGGCGATTTCCCCGTCCGTGGCGTGCAACGTGGCAAGACGCGCCGCCATGCTTTCCAGCGCGGCCCACATCTGGATCATTTCGACGATTTCGCGCTTGCTCTTGCGCACGATATAGATACCGCGGCGCGGCACCATGCGCAAAAAGCCTTCCTGTTCGAGCAGCGTCATCGCCTCGCGTACCGGCGTGCGGCTCACACCGAGCGATTCGCTCAGCACGCGTTCGTCGAGGCGAATCTCTTCGCGTGTCTGGTAGATGTCGGCGTCGGCAATGGCCTGGCGGAGCATTGCGTACGCCTGATCGCGCAAGCTCGCGCTTGCGCCGATCGGCTGCAATGACAACGTCAACGGTGTGGCCACTGCTTCAGTTTGAAGTTCTGACGACATTCATCGCCTCTTGTTGAACATGCGCACGATACGGCGCCGCCGATGCAAACGCGCCTTGTTCGCCGAGACCGACGAACCGGCCATGTTGCGCTGCAAGCTGCGCGACCGGCTGCGGAATCCAGCGGGTCAGCAGAACAGTGGCGGCGGAGCCCAGACCAACAACCGCAACGGCAAGCAGCGAGAGAGGAATAAATTCCATTTGTAACTCCATATGATTGAGTGAACAGATGACTCAATCATATGCTGCAACGCCGCATAAATCAATATTCCGTATGCAATATATCAGCAGCTGTTGTTTTTAGAATTGCACTCTCACGGTAGCACGGGCGAGCCGCGGACGGTTCACTGCTTATCCAGATACGTGGAAGCTTGGTGTAAACGCGCAAAACGCGCGCTATTCGCGCAGACGCGATCGCTGATCGCGCAATTCGCCTCGAATGCGGATTGTGGGATCGGCGGCACCTCATTAACCTTCGGAAATCCTGCAACAGGTCGGTAGAATCCGGCGCTCAGCGTCAGCCGCGCCGCCCCAGACAGCAGTCAGAGAGTTCCGAAGGAGACACCGTCATGAGTACCACCATCCCGACAGCCGCATTGGTCGACAACCGCACGGCGCGCAGCCGGGCACGCAAAGCGGCGCTCGGCAGCTTTGTCGGCGCGGTCGTCGACTGGTACGACTTTCTTCTGTACGGCATTGTCGCCGCGCTCGTCTTCAATGCCGAGTTCTTCCCGAAGGTCAGTCCGGCGATGGGCACGCTCGCCGCGTTCGCCACCTTTGGCGTCGGCTTCCTGTTCCGGCCGCTCGGCGGCTTCGTGTTCGGCCACTACGGCGACCGGCTCGGCCGCAAGCGCATGCTGGTGCTGACCGTGATGATGATGGGCCTGTCCACCGCGGCGATCGGTCTGCTGCCGGCTTTCTCCAGCATCGGCTGGTGGGCGCCGGTGCTGCTCGTGACATTGCGTGCGATCCAGGGCTTCGCGGTGGGCGGCGAATGGGGCGGCGCGGCGTTGATGGCCGTCGAAAGCGCGCCGGAGAAGAAGAAGGCGTTCTACAGCAGCGGTGTGCAGGTCGGCTACGGCGTGGGCCTCGTGCTCTCGACCGGACTGGTCGCGATCATCAGCCGTTCGATGGACAACGCGTCGTTCCTGAGCTGGGGCTGGCGTCTGCCGTTTCTGTTTAGCGTCGTGCTGGTGCTGATCGCGCTGTGGATCCGCTCGAGCATGGAGGAGTCGAAGGAGTTCGTCGAGAAAGTCGGCGAGCACGGTGAACGCAGCGTGCGGCTGCCGATCGTCGAAGCGTTGCTGCAGCATCCGAAGGCGTTCCTGCTGATCATTGCGTTGCGCCTTGCCGAGTTGTTCACGATGTATATCGTGACCGCATTCGCCCTGAACTACTCGACGGCGAATCTGCACATGCCACGCGAGTTCTTTCTGTCGATCGGTCTGCTGGTCGGCGCGGTGAGCTGCGTGACGATTCCCTGTTTTGCGTGGCTCGCGGACCGCTTCGGCCGGCGGCGCGTGTATATCATCGGCGCGCTGATCGGCATGTTTAGCGCCGTGCCGTTCTTCCTCGCGCTGGACGCGCGCTCGACGGTGTGGATCGTGATCTTCGCCGTGATGCTCGCCAATGTCGCGCACGACATGGTGGTCAGCGTGCAGCAACCGATGTTCACCGAACTGTTCGGCACCGAGTATCGCTACAGCGGCGCGGGTGTCGGTTATCAGGTGGCGAGCGTGGTCGGCGGCGGCTTCACGCCGTTTATCGCGGTGGCGCTGGTCAGCTTTGCCGGTGGCTCGTGGCATCCGGTGGCAGCCTATCTGGCGATCGGTTGCCTGATCTCGGTGCTGGTGGCGGCAAAGATGAAGACCGGACGCACGGTCGTCTGATCCGGGCCTCGGCTGTTGCAGCGGGCCGGCGTGGCGAGGTTGCCACCGCCGGCCCGCTTTGTTTTTGGCGTCGGCTTTCTTGTAGTCGAGACCTTTTCTTTTACCTGGCGCTCTCCTTCTTGCCGGTTCCGGTCTTCCATTTGCGCGCCGTTCGATAGTCGCGCCTCGTGAACGAGCGCTGCGCTGCCTCAAACCGAAGGATTACGGTTGCATTTCACGCAGGTTATTTCCTTATGCATTTACATCTCATATTGCAAAGCCAGATTGCGCGTCCTATCGTTCGTCCGAATAACGTCGGCCACAAAAATGTACGCGTCATATGAAGTCGATGAACATAATTCGCCCGCGTTGACACACGTAACTTTTACACCGCGACACCTCAAGCATTTGTTTTAGGCGCCGATAACAAAGAATTCGTCTACGGAGACCGACCATGAGCAGCATCACTGAGCCGAGCGGCAATCAAGGCTCTGCCCCATTCTTTTCCAAACAGGCCACCGTCGCGAAACCAGGGTTCTCGCGCTGGATGGTTCCGCCCGCAGCGCTCGCCGTCCACCTCTGTATCGGCCAGGCGTACGCCTTTTCCGTGTTCAATGGTCCGCTGACCAAAGTCATCGGCATCACGCAATCCACCGCGGACGACTGGTCGCTGACTTCGCTTGGCTGGATCTTTTCTCTGGCGATCGTGTTTCTCGGTTTGTCGGCGGCGTTTGCCGGCAAGTGGCTTGAACACGTCGGTCCGCGCCGCACGATGTTCACCGCTGCATGCTGCTTCGGCGGCGGCTTTCTGGTGTCCGCGCTCGGCGTGTATCTGCATCAGATCGCGCTGCTGTATCTCGGCTACGGCGTGATCGGCGGCATCGGGCTCGGCCTCGGCTATGTCTCGCCGGTGTCGACGCTGATCCGCTGGTTCCCGGACCGCCGCGGCATGGCGACCGGCATGGCGATCATGGGCTTCGGCGGCGGCGCGATGATTGCCGCGCCGCTCTCCGTGGCGCTGATGAACCACTTCCGCAGCGAGACCAGCGTCGGCGTGGCCGAGGCCTTCGTCGTGCTCGGCATCGCGTACTTCATCTCGATGTCGATCGGCGCACTGGCGATCCGCGTGCCGCCCGCCGACTGGAAGCCGGCCGGCTGGACCCCGCCCGCGACCAATCAGAAGAAGATGATTTCGCGCAATCACGTGCATATCGACCAGGCGCTGAAGACGCCGCAGTTCTATCTGATCTGGCTGGTGCTGTTCCTGAACGTGACGGCCGGCATCGGCATTCTCGGCCAGGCTTCGGTGATGATTCAGGAGAGCTTCAAGGACACCGTGACGGCAGCCGCGGCAGCGGGTTTCGTCGGCTTGCTGTCGTTGTTCAACATGGGCGGCCGATTTGTGTGGGCATCGGCTTCTGACTGGATCGGCCGCAAGAACACCTACTTCATCTTCTTCGCGCTCGGCGCAGTGTTGTACTACCTCGTGCCGGGCTTCGCCGCTTCGGGCCAGATCGCGCTGTTCGTGCTCGCTTACTGCGTGATCCTGTCGATGTACGGCGGCGGCTTCGCGACGGTGCCGGCGTATCTCGCGGACATGTTCGGCACGGCGTTTGTCGGCGGCATTCACGGCCGCCTGTTGACCGCATGGGCCGCGGCGGGCGTGGCAGGTCCGGTGCTGGTGAACTACATCCGCGCGTATCAAGTGGCGCACGGCGTTGCAAAAGCAGATGCCTACACGATGACGATTCACATCATGGTCGTGCTGCTGGTGACCGGTTTCGTCTGCAATCTGCTGGTCAAGCGTGTGGCCGACAGGCACCACATGACCGATGCACAACTCGCTAAAGGCGCCTAAGGAGACCCGTATGTCGACCATTCAAGCCGTTCATCCGACCAGCAAGGTCAAACTCGCCGTCTTCTGGCTGTATGTGACGATTCCGCTGGCATGGGGTGTGGTGAATACCCTCTCGCAAGCGATGAAACTGTTCAAGTAAGGGTTTGAACAGCACCCCGCACGATGCTGTGTGCGGGGTGCTGGCAGCAGCTTATTTAGCTGCGCTTCCTGGTTGCGCTTCCTGGTTGCGTCACTTGGCTGCGTTTCTTAGGCGCGGCTCCATGCCCTCCCCTCTGGCCACCACTGGTACGCCGCGCCCGCGCCGACTGTAGTTGTGGCCGAACTGACGCCCACGACACCTCATCGCCGCGCGGGCCCGGCACGGCTACTGCCTAGATCTTCTCGAACAGCACGTCCTGCGCGCCTTCCCACAGCACCTTGGTGCCGAGTTCACGCAGCTTCTCCTTACCTTCGACAATGGTCAGGAAGTGATTGCCCGCGAGCTGCCCCATCTTGCTCGCGAAGCAGCACGAGCCATACGCGAGAATGATCTCCGTTTCGCTGTAGCCGCCCGGGTAGAACAGGATGTCGCCGACCGACGGGTGGCTCGTGTGATTCTCGAAGCCGACCGCCGCGCCGTCGTTTTCCAGCTTGAAGTCGCCGAGCGGCACCCAGCAGCCCTCGCCGCTCCAGCGTACGTGGATGATCTTCTGGCGGTACGGCAGCAGTTTCAGGAAGGCGGCCACGGTTTGCGGCGCGTCCGGATGGGTTTCGGCGGTAAACACATGGCCGCATGAAGTGATTCGAAGTCGGGTCATCACTGGGTATCCGGTGTAACGGGTTGAATGGAGTGGTCGGTCAGACGCCGGCTGGGCCAAGCCGTTGGCGCGATATTCTGTCGGCCGGTGCGCGCCTTCGACAGATACAATTGCCGCGCATCCGGTCAGGCCAGTTGAAAAAAGCGCATGTAAGCAGCATCGAGGCCAGCAGGCGCCAACTCTCCCCCCGCGTCCTCCCCGAAAGTTCGTAGTTTGCAAGCCACGCAATGCACAGCACACTTCGAAAAGTGTGTGATTGCCGCCATGGCGGCTCATCGGGCTTTCCACTCGATGATTCCCCTCGGCCCATAGCGATACGTTCCGCGCCGTGGCTTGTGACATCTTCCCGCGCGGCACAATGTTTACGCTGAAGAGCATCCAGGCGGCGTCGGCCGCGGCGGCGTTCCCGGCTGGCGGTCACGGGCTCTCATCCAGCCCTGCCCGCCGCGCAAACCGTAGATCTCAGCCGCGCAACCGGTAAGCAAGCGGCGTCACGCCGTAGCCACGCTTGAACTGCACGGAGAAATGACTGGCATTCTCGAAACCAACCGCAATGGCAATTTGCAGCACGGTCTGATCGGTAGCGCGCAGCAGCCTCGCTGCTTCCTCGAGCCGCAAGCGCGTGACGAACTGATGCGGCGTTTCGCCAGTCTCGCGGCGAAACACGCGCGCAAAGTGAAAACTGCTGAGTCCGGCATGCGCGGCCAGTTCGCTGATCGCCAGATCGGCGGCAAGATTGGCGCGGACATAGTCGGTCACACGGCGGATGCGGCGCGGCACCAGGCGCTCGGGCTGCGCCGCCTGCCCGGCTGAACCCGCCGAGCCGGTGTTGTGACCGCGCGAATAATGCTGTAACAGATGCGCGGCAAGCGCGTGAACCAGCGCGTCGACGTAAAGACGCGAGTCGGCCGGGTCGCTGGCAGCGCGATGCAATGCACCGAGCATCGCCGCGATCAGCGGATCGTGAAGCTGCATGGCGTCGCCCAGAGACAACTCGCGTGAGCCGTCCAATTCCATCTGGTCGGCCACGCTGTCGATCAGGCTGCGCTCAAGATGCAGGTGGACGGTCGACAACGGTTCGTCGCCGATCGAACGCCAGCGCCAGGAGATCGGCACGGGCGGCACGAACCAGACGTCGCCCACGCGCAGGTCGGCACTCTCCCAGCGGCCGCTGAGGTTGCGCTCGAGATGCTCGGCGCCGCTGCCGAGGGTCATCAGCGTGACGTCCTGCAAGCCGGGCGCCTCCAGTAGTTCCTGCTCGGCCGGTTCAAGATACGAGCGCAGCACCAGGTGCCGCCACGGGCGGTCGACGCTCGAAACCAGTTTCTGGCCCGCCATGTACCGGTCGTAGGCGAGCGTTGTTGTCAGCTTTGGAATTCTTGCCATCGCGTCTCCTGGAATATGCCGCATGCAAAAGAGAGAACCTTGCGGGTCCCGCACCGGTTCGCAAGCGGTCAGCGCAAGATCTCAAAAATGATAGCAAGGAACCGGCTACCGTAATTTTTGGAAATAGTTAATCATCCAGGTTGTCGTCCATCACGCGTTTCGAACGCCGGAGCTACCGTTTCATGGAACACGAATGCGATACGCTGCCGCATTGGCTGACCGGCTCGCCGCAAGGCGAAGCCGGCCGGGCGTCGGCATCTAGCAACTCAGCGGTTACCGCACAATCGGCTTACCCGGCCGACGCGCGGCGACCGGAGCAATCGGCCCACGCGGCTGAAGCAACCAGGGCGGCGGTCCGCCCGGCATCGTCAGGCATGGCGCCGGCCGGCTTTCTCACGCTCTTCACCGAGGAGGAAATCGGCACACCCTCGCCTGCCACGCGACGGACCATGCCCGTCATCAGTCCACTGGTGCGTTTTGGCAGTGCGCAGGACCGCATCGAATTCGTGCGGCAGCGCATCAAACAGCTCGGCTTCGATTCGTTCAGCTATTCGGCCACGCGCACCACCGCGCATCACAAGACGATGTTCGTGCTGACCAGTTACGAGTCGCAGACGTGGCTCACGCGTTATTTCCGCGAGCGTTATTTCGAGCTCGATCCGCGTGTCGCGCTCGCGTCGCCGACCGGCCTGCCGTTTTTATGGAACACGGCCGACATGCGCGCCGACCTGCCGCGTGCGCAAATGCGCAGCGAGCGGCTCTGCGGGCTGATCGACATGCTGGAGGCGACCGGCCGCAAGAGCGGGATTCTCACGCAGATGCCGCTGCCCGAGCCGGAGCTGAGCGCGAGCCTGTGCTTCAACTCGGCGATCGCCAACCCGCGCTGGATGACCGAATCGATCGTGGCCGAGACGCTGATGTTCGCGCACACGATCCACGAATTCATCTGGACGCATGCGAAAAGCGTGATCGGCATTGCGCCCGCGCAGCAGCAGCGCGTCACGCTGAGCGACTTGCAGCATGCGGTGCTGAAGGCGGTCGTGCAAGGACAGCGCGACAAGGAAATCGCCTACTTCCTCGGGCTGTCGCCGCACAACGTCGACTACCACCTGCGCCGGCTGCGGCAACTGTTCAACGTGCGCAACCGCGTGCAGTTGATCAACGTCGCGCAGGGGTATGTGTCGTGATGGCTATCGGCATCCGTGATGGGGATGCCGATCAGCGGATGATCGGCGAACGTGTTGCACAAGGCTTGCTGCAAATACCTGCCGCTGTTGAACCGGCCGCGCCACGCGATCCTGAAGTTCTGGTGAACGCGCGTTGATTTTGCGCATCTAGTGCCAACCGGCGGCGCCGGTTGGCACTAGATGCGCACGGCAGGCATCAGGACTTGAGACGATAGCCCGTCTTGAAGATCCACGCGACGATCGCCAGAAACACCGCGAGAAACACCGCGGTCATGCCAAGGCTCACGCCGACATTCACATCGGCAATACCGTAGAAGCTCCAGCGAAAGCCGCTGACCAGATAGACGATCGGATTGAACAGCGTCACGACCTTCCAGAACGGCGGCAACATGTTGACCGCATAGAAACTGCCGCCGAGAAACGTCAGCGGCGTGATGATCAGCAGCGGCACGAGTTGCAGCTTCTCGAAGCTATCGGCCCAGATGCCGATGATGAACCCGAACAGACTGAAGGTCACCGCGGTCAGCACGAGAAACAGGATCATCCAGAACGGGTGCTGCACTTGCAACGGCACGAACAGTCCCGCGGTCGCGAGAATGATCAGGCCAAGCAGAATCGACTTCGTCGCCGCCGCGCCCACATAGCTCACGACGATCTCCAGATACGAAACCGGCGCCGACAGCAACTCATAGATCGTCCCGGTGAAGCGCGGAAAGTAAATCCCGAACGATGCGTTCGAAATGCTTTGCGACAGCAGCGAGAGCATGATCAATCCCGGCACGATGAACGCGCCGTAGCTGATACCGTCCACTTCCTTGATACGCGAACCGATTGCGGCCCCGAACACGACGAAGTAAAGCGAAGTAGAAATCACCGGCGCGATGATGCTTTGCATCAGCGTGCGCCACGTGCGCGCCATTTCGAACTTGTAGATCGCGCGAATTGCGTAGAGATTCATTGGTCACCTCGGAGCAGATTGACAAAGATGTCTTCGAGCGAACTTTGCGTGGTATGCAGGTCCTTGAAACGGATGCCGGCATCGTCGAGCGCTTTGAGCAGCGCGATGATGTCGGTGCGGCCGCCGTCGCCTTCATACGTGTAAATCAGTTCGTTGCCGCCCGTCGCGACATCCAGGCCATACCCGCTCAGTGTCGGGGGCACCTGCTCCAATGGACTATCCAGCTGCAACGTCAACTGCTTCTTGCCGAGCTTGCGCATCAGCTCCGTTTTCTCTTCGACCAGCATGATCTCGCCCGCGTTGATCACGCCGATGCGGTCGGCCATTTCCTCGGCTTCGTCGATGTAGTGGGTGGTGAGGATGATCGTCACGCCGCTCGCGGCGAGCGAGCGCACCAGCTTCCACATGTCGCGCCGCAACTCGACGTCGACGCCGGCGGTGGGTTCGTCGAGAAACAGCACGCGCGGCTCATGCGAGAGCGCCTTCGCAATCAGCACGCGTCGCTTCATGCCGCCCGACAGCGTAATGATCTTGCTATCGCGCTTTTCCCACAGCGACAAATCGCGCAATACCTTTTCGACGTAAGCGGGGTTTTTCGGCTTGCCGAACAGTCCGCGGCTGAACGAGACGGTCGCCCAGACGGTTTCGAACGAGTCGGTGGTCAGTTCCTGCGGCACCAGACCGATCAGCGAGCGAGCGCCACGGTAATCGGCCGCGATGTCGCGGCCGTCCACCGTCACGCTGCCTTCGCTCGCATTGACGATGCCGCAGATGATGCTGATCAGCGTGGTTTTGCCCGCGCCGTTCGGGCCGAGCAAAGCGAAGATTTCTCCGCGGCGGATCGCCAGATTGATGTTTTTGAGTGCGTGAAAACCCGTAGCATAGGTTTTTGAAAGATTCGTAACCGAAACGATTGGCTGCATGGATTCGACGATGGCAGACACCAGTATTGGATTGGAAGGAGGCGGCGCGAATGCGCGACCGCACCCGCAATGTAAATGAAAGAGGGAAAACCTGCAGCGCGTCGTTCTTTTTACTTCAAAAACGCGCAGGCTCTGCTCGCCCCGCCCTCACGGTTCCGCGCACACGAAACTGCTGGCGAGACTCAGATTGCCCTTGCCGACATAACGTGGAAACAGCGGATAGCGGCACAACGGACGCGAGCGCCCGTTGGTCGCCGCGGCAATGTCGGTCGCGGTCAGTGTTTCAGGCGATGCGCCGCGCGTCACCCAGTTGTCCAGCGCGCCAAGCAGATCCACCGACGGCATGAACACGCCGCTGCCGTGCTGAAAACCCGGCACCATATAAAGCCGCATGAACGCGTTGACCTGGTCGATGCCGAAGCGATCGATCAGCGCTTCATAGTAGGCGATCGTCTGATTCGGGCTGATGACTTCGTCGGCGAGGCCTTGCAGCGTGATGAGCTTGCCGCCGCGTGCGATATAGCGCGTCAAGTCGGTGTTCATCGCGCCGATCGTCTGCGACAGCGCGAACAGTTGAGCGCGATATTTCCCCGGATGCTGCGGGTCGAATGTGAGCGAATCGAAACTCGCATCGCGCGCGACGAAATAGCGGATGTAGCCGTCGCCTTGCGCGAACAGGTAGCCGTTGGCCAGGAAGGTCGGCACCGGCAGCCGGCCGGGTTGACGCCCGAGCCCGAGCGTGCTGGTCAGATGGGTACCCTGAAATACGTTGTAGCCGCGATAGCCGCCGACGTCCCACGCCAGCCGGTATGGCAACGACAAACCGTCGCGCATCACGAGCAAGGTGGATAGCTGCGCCTCGGTGAGGCATTCATCGTGCGATGGCCTATGCCCGGCGCAGCGCAATGAGGCGATGATTTCCGCTTCGTGCTCGCGGCATGCGGCGACGTCGCTGATGATACCGTCCACCGCGCCGTCGAGCCGGTCGCAAACCGCCAGCGTCCGTCGATACACGTGTTCGAGCAACGGCGGTGGAATGAAGCCGCCGCGCGTGGCGTATTCGGCCTGGCCGAGTTTCACGCCGAGCAGACGGACGCCGGAAAAATTGAGCGCGGGCGAATTGGCGATCACGCCGTCGTAGTCGTCCGGAAAGCGCTGCATCACCGTGTAGCCTTCGCGCCCGCCGGTCGAACCGCCGGCGAAGTACATCCGTTGTGGCGGCCGGCCATAGGCGCGCGCAATGAGTGCAAGCGCCGCGTCATGCGTCTTCTTCAGATGCGCGTAGCCGAAATTCGTCACCGCTTCGTCGACCAGCCCGAAGATCGCGAGCGACGAATCCCCCACGTGACCCGAGTCGTCGCCGAAAGTCGCATAGCCTTGCGCGAGCGGTGCACGCTCCGGCGAAAACGGCATCACGCCGGTGCCGCTGACCACCACGCCGTTGTACCCGCCGCCGCCGATCTGCAGCGCGCGGCCATTCCAGCGGCGCGGTAGATTCAGGTCGAAACGGATATCGGGTGTGCTCGCGTTGAGCCCTTTGATGCGGCCGGTGATGCGGCAATATTCGCCGCCTTGCTGATTGCCGGGCGCAGTCGCGCCCACCATCGCCGCGCTTTCGATCTGCACGCCGGCGGTGGGCACGGCGATGAGTTCGGGCGGCAACACGGCGCCGGCGAATTCCGCGCAACGCATCGCGAGCGGCGCTTCCCTAGGCGCGCCGAACGCCTTGACGGCGCTCAGCCATAGCATCGCACTGACGACCGTGATGACCGTACGTGAAGCTTGTGTGCGCGTGCGGCGCGAACGCGCCCTCATCCGTAACCTGCGCGATTGGCCGCCGTACGCGACTGCGGCCCTCTCCAGCCGTTCCAGCCGCGCGCGATCATCAGCACGGCGCCAATTGCGACCAGATCGCCGCCGAGTCCGACCAGCGTCCCGCGGAAGCCGTGAAACGTATGCGGCGTCGCCGTATCGACGATCAACGACACCAGCGTGCCGGTGACGAAACACACGAGCCCGGTACGGCCGACCGTCACGACCGCGGGCAGCCGTTGCGCGAGCCACGCGATGCTGCCCGCGCGCACGAACTGCGCAGCGAGCCAGGCAATGACGACGAAGTTGATCACTCGGTCCACGGAAAGGTTTTGTTTGAGCGTGCCGGGCAGCGGTTGCGTCAGCACGAAGAGTTTAACGATTGCGAACGCCAGCACCGCGATCGCCGCGGCCCACGTAAGCCAGCGTGCGGCGCGGGTCGCGTGAAAGCGCTCGCTAACGGGCTGCACCCGGCACAGAATCCCAAGCACGAACATCAGTTGCCACGCAAACGGATTAAAAGCCCAGTCGGCCACGTCGTCAATGCTGAATAGTGCGGCCAGCGGCCGGGCAAGCGCCCAGATCGCCGTACCAAGCCCAAGTGCCATCAGCGGTGAACGGCGCGCCAGCGGCACCGCGAACGGCACGCACAACGCGAAGATCAGGTACATGGGCAGCACGCTCGACAGATACGGCTGACGCCGCAGCACGGCGATATCGAGCGCTTCGCGCAGCGGCTGCACGGCGAACGTCGTCCAGCCGGACAGATCGACCATTGGCGGGTTCAGATGCAGCGTCGCGAGGATAGCGCCGGATAATAGCGTCAATACGGCGGTCAGCAAATAGGCGCGATAGATCTGCCAGCAGCGCTTGACGAAACGCATCTGCGCCGCGTTCTCGCCGCGGCCCGCGAGCACTGCCGTATAGGCGGCCGCTGACGCATAGCCGCCGAGAAACACGAACACTTCGGCTGAATCGCACAACGCATAGGCGTGCAGCATCAGATGCGACAGCGCGCTGCCGGGAATGTGGTCCAGCACGATGACGATCAGCACGATACCGCGGAAGAAATCCACTTCGATCGAGCGTCCACGGCGCGATTCCATTCGGGTTCTCGCAGATGGCGCACGTTCGATGCGCCGGGAGAGGCGGTCTTACACCGCAGTTCCTCATAGGAACACCAAGACAATAGAACGTTCCCGCCGATGCCGTGCACTGCCTCGACATGCGCTGACAACCGCCCTTTAAGTACGTGTGCATTGGCAGCGATCTGAAATTTAGCTGTCGGCGTGCGGTAATGCTGAATTATTCGGCATTCAATCGCGCGGAAAGTTTTGCGGCTTTCAATGGGCAACGCGCGAGACATGCAGGTAATAACCGCCGAAAAAAATCGCTGAATGCGATGCGTGATTTTTTTCGCATTTTTTCATCGTAGGATGGATTCATGGGCGCCTGTGGGACATCGCACGTTCGAGCGATGTCCCTTCCCGACGGCGGCCATTCATGTGGACCGGACACGCCGCCGTCCCGATCTTCGATCGGCTGGATCGCTTAGCGTCCTCGCGGCGTCCTCTATTTGCCGTTGCTGACTTTGCCGTCACGATGCGCGCCGGTCCTTCCACTACTGCCCTGAACGGCGACGCCTCGCGCGCTGCTGTTGCTCTGGAAGACGACCACATGAACAACAGGATTGCCGGCTTCGACGGATTGCGCGCGATTGCAGTCCTGATGGTGTTTTTTCAGCACCGCCTGTTCGGCGACATTGGCGAGATCGGCCATCTCGGCGTATGGATTTTCTTCGCGCTGAGCGGCTTTCTGATTATCGGCATTCTGTCTGCGCAGCGTATGCGCATCGAACGCGGTGCCAGCCGCTTTGCCGCCGAGCTGAAGCGTTTCCTGTTTCGCCGCACGTTGCGCATATTTCCGATTTATTACCTGATGCTGGTGATGATGTGCGTGCTGATGGCGTTCGGCATGGCGAGTCCCGAACTGGCTAGCGGCATGCCGTTTCATTTCGCTTATCTGTCGAACTTCTGGATCGGCTCGGTGCTGCATTACTGGCCGGGGCGTTACTCGCATCTATGGAGTCTCGCGATCGAGGAGCAGTTTTATCTGGTGTTTGCACCGTTGTTGTTGTTGATCGCTGCGCGCTGGCATCGTGCGGTGTGCGTTGCAATTGTCGCGGTTGGGCTTGCTTCATTGCTGGGGATGCGCGCGGCGCACTGGCAGGAGATCACGATCTATACGCATCCGCTGACTAATTTCTGGCTGCTGGCATTAGGTGGAATTGGAGGCCTGCTGATAGCAGGCAAAGAGAGCCGCTTGCGGGCTGTGCTGGGGTATGGCGTGACGCTGTTTATTTTGAGTGTTTGTGTTGTGGGGTTTTGTGCGACGGAGCCGGTGTGGAGTCGGTTCAGCAGTCCTGCTGAGTTTACTGTTGTTAGTGCTTTGTATGGGGTTTGCATCTCGGCGTTGGTGTGTTCGATTGCTTGTTGCCGGAGTGCTGCGGTGATCGGGTTGCTGGAGACCAGCTGGCTCGTGGGCTTTGGGCGTATTAGTTATGGGTTTTATCTTTATCACAATCTCATTCCGGATTTGACGCGGAATCATCATGCAGTGGTGTTGTTCGGCGGTGCCGTGCCGGGGTGGGCACATGCTGTTGGGATTGGTGCTTCGTTTTTTATTTCGTTGGCGATTGCCGGTTTGTCCTGGCGGTGGATTGAGGAACCTCTCCTGAGGTTTAAGAGCCCCAAGGGGGCGAGTGGCGCTGCTGCGCAGGGGGCTCGGCGTGGGTTTGTGGCTCGAAGTGATGCTCCTTGATGTTTGTTTTTTTGCCTTTGGCGGCGGCATTGGTCTGTGTGCCTATGGCGTTGGCCTTTCCTTGTTGTTTTTTGCCTTCGCGGCGCTTTATGTCTGTGTGCCTACGGCGTTGCCTTTCCTTGTTGTTTTTTGGCTTCGCGGCGCTTTATGTCTGTGTGCCTACGGCGTTGCCTTTCCTTGTTTTCTTGTTGGTTTATTAGCGTTCCCCCTGTGCGGGGGAGCACCTACTTTTCTTTGCCTGCCGCAAAGAAAAGTAGGCAAAAGAAAGCGGCTCACACCGCCAGCTCTTAAGCGGGTCCCCTGGCTTGGAGGAGGTAGTGGAGCATCTGGAATCGGTGCTCTCGCACACTCCGCCCCGGTGACAAGGCCGTCATCCTTCCGGCGGCGCTGCGCGCGCGCCGTCGCGGTACTTCTCAGAACCAATGGAGCGTACGCGCTTCCCCCATCATTTTTCCCGCCTCGCACTGCGTGCTCGCCGGAACGGTCCGCCACGAAAACCAGCGGCTTCGTTTGTGCATGGTTGGAGCCATCGGCTTCGCCTCGGCGAGGCGCTGAATTGTGGAAGTGCGAGCCACTTCGCCGAACGAAACGCAGTGGTGGAATTGCCGGTTACTTCGCCGAGCCAAAAGCAGCCGCGAGTTACGCTACGCGAGCCATGACGCTTGAACAACCGCAGGCGCCGGAAGCACCCGACGGTTTTGTGAAGTACCGCGTCGTCGCGCGCAGCGCCGCCGGAAGGATGACGGCCTTGTCACCCGCGCGGAATGTGCGGGAACACCGATTCCAGATGCTCCACTACCTCCTCCAAGCCAGGGGACCCGCTTAAGAACTAGCGGTGTGAAGCCGCTTTCTTTGCTTACTTTCTTTGCGGCGGCAAAGAAAGTAAGTGCCTGCCCCGCACAGGGGCGACGCTAATAGACCACCAGGAAATCAAGGAAAGGCCAACGCCGCAGGCAAACAACCCAAAGCGCCGAGCAGGCAAACAGCACAGGGGGAACGCTAATAAACCAATAGCAAAGCAAGGAAAGGCCAACGCCGCAGGCACACAGAACACGATCAGCGCCGCCGCCCCGATTCCCGGCGGCATCGAAGCGGTCTCCTCGCTGCTAACCCCGGTTACCGCCACTTGCTCTGTCACCCGATTCAGGCCGCCGTATGGCGCCGCGCCGCGAGACGCGCTTCCCGCTCGAGCCGCTCGAGAAGCATGACGACGCGGCGCCGCTGGCTGGCAATCAGGTCGTGCGTTTCTTCCAGCGCGCGAATGCGCTTCTCCCAATACTCGTGGTCTAGCCGCTGTACAGCGCTGTCCGCGTCCCCACGCGTCAGGTACTGGATCATGCTCTCAAGGTGCTCCAACTGGCTGTCCACCATGCTGGCCGGACGCCTCCCGCCGCGCCCCGCGGTCGGTTGATTGCTAGTGCTGTTCATTTTTTTTGTACCCCGTTGATTGGCCAGACGGACGATGCCTGTGGCATTCGCCTCGATGGCGCCGCGCATAGCAAGGCGGCGCTCTTTCCAACGCGCAGTTGCGCTTTCAAAACGGGGCGCGGATACACTGGATTGCCGCGCCACTAGCGAAAACGATCTGCATCTAGTCGTTGGACGATAGCGCGGCTTTTTTGTCAGGCTTTACCATACGTCTCAGTTCCAGGCGGCGGAGCGTTAAAATTGCGCTCACCGCGGCCTCCTTGCCCGAACCGCATGCCTCGCTCGTTGCAACGGACCCATGAACCAGCGCTCACAGCCCGATCACCCGGCCGACGCTACCGCTGCTGCAACCGAACCGCGCGCCGCCATCGCGACGAGCCGTTTCAGCACGCACGCGCTGGCGGCCGACGCGCAAATGCTCGCCTGGCGCGAGCGCGTAGGCCACGTGGTCGACGTCGTGCCGTCAAAACGACAGATCGCCGAGGGGTTCGGCGGAGACATCGACAGGTATTCGGTCGGCGGGACGATATTTACCGACTGCCGCACCGAAGAGATCGTGCTGGAACGCTCGGTGGCGCGCGTGTCCACCGACCATCGCCGGGACTACGTCTTCCATCTGTTCGTGGAGGGCGAGATCGGCAACGTGACGGGCATGCGCAAGAAGCGCAGCGCGCCCGGCTCGGTGCAAGGCATCGTCGCGTTCGATCTGAACCAGCCGTTTCGGGTCGAGCGGCCCGCCTGCCGTCTGCTGAGTCTGTTCTTGCCGGCATCGATCGTGGAGGAAGCGCTTCGCGACGGCGCGTCGATTCATGGCCGCATCCTCCCGCAGGGCTCGCCGCTGACCAGCCTCATGATGGATCACATGACAGCCATCGCCCGGGCAATGCCGACGCTCGGCCCGGACAGCGCGGCCGACGCGTTAAATGCCTGCGCCCAGCTTCTGATCGCGGCGTTTCGCAAGGAGTCGCGCCTGACAGGCAGGGACCGCGCCGCGCTCCAGGCCGCGGTGTTGGGACAGGTCCGGCGTTACGTCGAAGCAAACCTGCACCAGGGCGACCTCACGCCGACCAGCATCGTTCAGGCGCTGCAACTGAAGCGCGCCACGGTCTACCGCTGGTTCGAGCACGAAGGCGGCCTTGGCGCATACATTCGCAATCGCAGGTTGCGGGAAGCGGCAGACGAACTGGTCCGTTTCCCGCATCTACCGGTCATGGAAGTGGCTTACGGACTCGGTTTCCAAAGCGCGTCGGATTTCACGCGCGCATTTCGCCGCGCCTTCGACATGAGCCCGCAGGACATGCGTATGCGCGCGCTGGACCTGCAACATAACCATGCGGCGTAGCGATGAAAACTGCCGGCTAAACCGGCGGATTAGACCCTCGATTACGCCGGCGGCTGCGAAGCGTATGCGACACCCTCAGCCGGCGCCTGCTCGGGAAACCGGTTCAGCGCGACGAGCGTGAGCCCGGTCGCGGCCATCAGATACCACGCCGGGACCATCGGGTTGCCCGTCACATTGATGAGCCATGTGACGAAGAACGGCGAAAACCCGCCGAACACAACGACGCCAATACCGTAGATCACAGAAAGGCCCGCCGCGCGCCGATGCGGGGGAAAGGCCTCCATCATCAGCACCGAGTTCGCGCCGTCGTTGTTCACTGCAAGCGCGACGTACGCCGTGATGATGACGAGCGCGGCGAGGTCGCCCACGCCATGGGTCAGCATCCAGAAGACGGGCCATGCCGCCGCCATCGACGCCACGAAAAACAGGGACTGGAGCGTCTTGCGGCTCGCGAACCGGTCGGCGGCGCGCCCCATCAACGGGGTCACGACGAAGATCACGAGTCCCGAGAGACAGGCGGTCAGCAGGCTGATCGCCGGCGGCCGGTGCAGCGTTCGAACCAGATAGGACGGCATGTAGAACACGGTGACATAGATGCCCACCGAAGTCGCCGCTGTCATCAGAATGCCGCAGACGAGCGGGCGCGTGTGCTCGACGAACAGGCGGCCGGGATTCAGCCGTCCACCCGGCTGCCTCGGGGCCGCGGGCATACGGCGGCGCAGATACCAGCCAACCGGGCCGATCAGGCCGCCCAATACGAACGGAATGCGCCATCCCCAGCTCTGCATGGCCGCGGACGACAACAGCGTGGTGGTGCTCGCCGTGACCAGCGCGGCGGCGAATGCGGCGGCACCCTGGCTCGCGCCACGCCAGCTCACCATGAAACAGCGGTGCCGGTACGCGACCGACTCCATCAACGAGGCCGCCGCCGGCCCGATCTCCCCGCCTGTCGCGAGCCCCTGCATCAGCCGCGCGAGCACCATCAGCACCGCCGCTGCGGGACCGATCGACGCATAGGTGGGCAGGCACGCGATCAACCACGTGCCGAGCGTCATTAGCGTGAGCGACACGGCCATGCCGGCCTTGCGGCCGTGGCTGTCGGCGATGTGGCCGATCACGATCGCGCCGAGCGGACGCATCACAAAGCCGGCGCCGAAGGTCGCAAGCGAGAGCAGCAGCGATGACGCGGGGTTGCCGGATGGAAAGAAAAGGTTGCCGATCAGCACGGCCGAAAAGCTGTAAACCGTGAAATCGTACGCAACGAAGCCATTGCCGATCACGATCGCCACGACGATGCGCCTGAGTTCGGCGCCGGACAGGTTGGTTAGCTTGCCGGTGGCATTGTTGTGCATGGGCGCGGTCGAGGGGTTCGTTGTGGTGTTCAGGAAGATTGACGCAAGACGATGATCTTTCTGTTTTAACGGCCTTGGAAGTGGACGACTTTACGCCGCGCGCCAACAAAAGCGGATCGTGCTAGATTGCACTCACCACGCCTTCAACGGAGTTTCTCGCATGGATACCCGTTCAATTCTGGGCATGATTCACGCCGAAGAGGCTTTACTGGTCTCTATCGTACGGTCGCTGCCACCGGACATCAGGCGCAAGGTCGCCAACGATTTCCAGGAGCAGGTCGAACTCGCCGAGACGTCACACCTGATCCCGACAAGCGATCGCGAAACGAGCGACGCGTTCAAGGCCCATATCCGGAGACTGTCGATCATGCTGGCATCGCTGTCATAACGAAAAGCCGACTAACGGCTCGCTATCCCGACGGTCCGGCTGCCGAGTAGGTTGAAGCGGCGAGGATCGTCGACGGGGCGGTGAGTCGACGATTCCGGCGACACCCGCTCATACCCCATCCATATTGCTTCCCACCTCCTCAACCTAGGCGGCAACGAGGGCCACCGCACACTTCGCGAAAGCACAAATCCGGTGAATATGAGAGATTGTGACTTCCGACATGAAACGGCGAGCGACCAGACCAGGTCCTCACCCATCCGGCATGAAAACGCACCTTTGCATCGCTCTAGTCGCGCTAACTGCGCTGCGCGCGACTCTCTGGTCGACGGTAGCGCACGCCCATGCGCTTGACAGTCAGTTCGATTGCAAATCGAATCCCCACACTTTCATTACGTCGCTGGAGGATGGGCAATATATCGATTCGAAGCCGATGCGGGTCGAGCAAAATTCGGTCAACGCGTTTCGGCCGACCCACGGCAACGACCTGACGGTGTACGGGTTTCACGTCTATGCCGTTCTCGGTTACGAGCGGGACGACACTATCTTCAAGAAGGGAAGCGGCGATGCGATTGCAGTGCCCCTTTATGGTGCCGTGGTGTCGGGGCCGGTCGAGACAGTGGAAACACGCGTGCGCCAGGCCGGCAGCGACGCCGTTGTGCGTCAGGTCATTCCGATGTTACTCACGGCAATCGTCTGCGATGAGCATCAGGTCGGGCAGTCAACACATGAGACACATGAGACGCGTGAGACGCGTGAGACACGATAGACGCCGCACGAGCGTGCGCCAGGCACGGCAACTGCTATGCATGCGCGCGTCAGGTCTGCGCCGTCATCAGGTTGGCGTCGCGCACCAGCAGCCAGCGTCCGTCGGCTTCCTTGCGCAGAATCGTCAGCGTATACCCCGCGCGGCGCACCGCGGCTCCAGCGTCGGCGCCCGACGGCTTGATTGTGATGTCGAGACGGTTGCGCAGGAATGCCCAGTCACCGAGTACGTTGAGTTCCTGAATCTCGCTATGCGCGTCGATCTCGACTTGCGGCTGCGAACGGATGGCGGCGGCAAACGTTGCTTTGCCAAACGGCTCCTGCCCTGGAACCATGAACACGACATCGTCGGACATCAGGCTCAGCACGGTGGCGTAATCGCCATTTTTGCTCGCGCCAAGCCACGTGTCTACGAGGTTGCGAATCGCGCGTTCGTCGTCTGTCATGTCTCTCACCCTTTCATCAAACGTTCAAAAGACACGCTGAATATTGCACCAAGGTGGTCGGATAACCCATTGCAGCTTCGCATTGGCGCATTCGGTTGCGCCGCTTCCGGCTGAAGCGCCGGCTTCAGTCGCTGGCTCCAGCATACAGATGCCGCTTCGCTTCGGCGACAACATGCTTCGCCGTCATGCCGAAGTGTTCGTACAGCGTCTCGGCAGACGCTGAAGCACCGAAGCCGGTCATCCCTACAAAGCCGCCCCGCTCGCCCAGATAGCGGTCCCAGCCGAAACGCAGCGCAGCCTCGATCCCGACGCGCACGGTGCCGGGACCCAGAACCGCCACGCGATAGGCGTCGTCCTGCTCATCGAAGATTTCCCAGCACGGCATCGACACCACAGCGGTTGCTATGCCGTCGTCGTGCAACTGGCTACGCGCCTGCAATGCGAGTGCCACTTCCGAGCCGGTCGCGAGCAAGGTCACCACGCGCGGCCCGCCTTCCGCCTCGGCGAGCACGTAGGCGCCGCGTCGCGACAGCAGCTCGGCACTCTGTGTGCGGCGCACCAGCGGCAGCGCCTGACGCGCGAACACCAGCGTGCTCGGGCCGCGCCGATGTTCGAGCGCGAGTGTCCAGCACTCGGCCGCCTCCACCGCGTCGGCGGGACGCAGCACGCGCATGTTCGGCATCGCGCGCAACGAAGCGAGTATCTCGACGGGCTGATGCGTCGGGCCGTTCTTGCCGACGCCGATCGAGTCGTGGCTGAACACGAAGTGCACCGGCAAGCCCATCAGCGCGGCCATCCGCATCGCGGGCCGCTGGTAGTCGGAGAACGCCAGATAGGTGACGCTGGTCGCGATGACGCCGCCGTGCGCGGCCATGCCGTTGGCCATCGCACCCATCAGATGTTCGCGCACGCCGCAATGAACATAGGCGCCGCTGCGGTCCTCGGCGGTGAAGGCGTGCAATTGGCGCTTGTGTCCGGTGGGCGCTTCGAGATCGGCGCAACCGACCATGCGCTCCGGCAGCATCGGCACGAGCAGATCGCTGATCTCGCCCGACACCGCGATGCCGGGCTGCGGCTCGTCGCGCTCCGCAGCGCGTCGGCGGTAAGCGTTGAGTACATCTCGCCAGCCATCCGGCAACTGGCCGGCTTGAACACGCTCGAACTCGGCGCGCTGCGCGTCCGGCAACGCGGCTACGCGCGCTTTCCACGCGCGATGTTCCTGATCGTTGCGCCGTCCGGCCGCGCGCCACGCGCTCAATATTTCTTCGGGCACCTCAAATGGCGCATAGGGCCAGCCGAGCTGTTCGCGTGCCGCGTCGGCATCCGCCTGGAACAGCTTGCCGCTATGGCCGCCCCGCTGCCCTGCCAGCCGTGCAATGCCGCGGCCGATGATGGTCCGGCACGCGATCATCGACGGCCGCGGATCCATGCGCGCGATCGTCAGCGCCGCCGAGACCGCTTCGAGATCGTGACCGTCGACTTCGACGACATGCCAGCCGCCCACGCGGAACCGTGCGCAGACGTCTTCGCTGATCGATAGCGAGGTGCTGCCGTCGTCGGTAATCTGGTTATCGTCCCAGCACAGGATCAGCTTGCCCAGGCGCAGATGCCCGGCCAGCGAAATCATCTCCTGACCGATACCCTCCTGCAGACAGCCGTCGCCGACGAACGCGTACGTGTAGTGATCGACGAGTTCGCTGCCGAATTTTGCCGCGAGATAGGCTTCGGCGATCGCCATTCCGAACGCGTTCGCGATTCCCTGCCCAAGCGGACCGGTGGTGGCTTCGATACCGTGCGCCGGTTCGTATTCGGGATGCCCCGCGCAGTGCGAGCCGAGTTCGCGGAAGGTCTTGAGCTGGTCCAGCCCGATGGCCGCATACCCGGTCAGATACAGCAATGAATACAGCAACAGCGAACCGTGGCCGTTGGACAGCACGAAGCGGTCGCGGTCGGGCCAGGTCGGATCGGCGGGGTTGAATTTCAGATGCCGGGTGAACAGCGCGGTCGCGATTTCGGCCATGCCGAGCGGCACGCCCTGATGACCTTCGCCGGCGCGCAGAATCGCATCGATGGAAAGAAAGCGGATTGCGTCGGCTAGCGGCAACTGGGGCGCTTGCTCTTGAGATTGCGTTTGCGTTTGCGCTGCCGCGGCTTGCGGCGATGGCGTAATCGAAGCAAGCGAAGCAATCGGTGCAGCAGGCTGAGCTTCGGTAGTGGACATGACACAAGGCTCCTCAACGCCGTCCCGCGATGCGAGGCGGCGGCAATCAAAACGAACCAGAACGAACCAGAACGAATCAGGCGGAAGAAAACCGCGCCCATGCCGCAACAGCCGGGCACGTCAAAGGCTCAATGCAGGAATCCGGTCGAAATCCACGG
Organism: Paraburkholderia sp. FW306-02-B; assembly: GCF_058782725.1. Classification (NCBI taxonomy): domain Bacteria; kingdom Pseudomonadati; phylum Pseudomonadota; class Betaproteobacteria; order Burkholderiales; family Burkholderiaceae; genus Paraburkholderia; species Paraburkholderia sp. FW306-02-B. Next base: position 1,205,070 of record NZ_JBYSXZ010000002.1, on the reverse strand, counting down.
CACCGCGGCGACCACGATCAGCCCGACCATCAGCGCGGCGATGTAGCCGAGAATCGGCTTCATGCCTTCGTCCGGATGGATCCGGCTGACCGCGCACGCCGAGTAGTAGCCGACGCCGAACGGCGGCGCGAACAGGCCCACGCCCATCGACAGGATCACGACCATCGCGTAATGCACATCGTGAATGCCCATCTGCCGCGCGATCGGAAACATCAGCGGGCCGAACAGCACGATCGCCGGGATGCCCTCGAGCACACTGCCGAGGATCACGAACACGCAGATCGACGCCGCCATGAACATCGCCGCGCCGCCAGGCAAGCCGCCCAAAGTCTGCGCGAGTTGGCCGGAGAAGCCCGATTGCGTCAGTGCCCACGCCATGCTGGTCGCCGCGCCGATGATCAGCAGGATCGCGCCGGACAGGGTCGCGGTATCGATCAACATCGGCTTCACGCGCGCCCATTCGAAACGGCGATAGATCAGGAGCCCCGCCAGTACCGCATACGCGATGCCGATCGTGGAGACTTCCGTCGCCGTCGCGATGCCTTCGACCACCGCCGCGCGGATCACGAACGGCAGCGCGAGCGCCGGAAACGCAATCACCAGCTTGCGAAGAATCTCGCCACGACTCGCGCGCTTCACCCCCGACAGGTCCTCACGCCGGTAACGCCACTGCACCACCGCGCACAGCGTGACCGCCAGCACGATGCCCGGCAGCATGCCGCCGGTGAAGAGCGCGGAGATCGACACGCCCGTCACCGAGCCGAGCGTAATCAGCACGAGGCTCGGCGGAATCGTTTCGGTCTGCGCGCCGGTCGCGGCCAGTAGCGCGACCAGATCGCCAGGTTTCGCGCCGCGTGCCTTCATCTCCGGAAACAGCACCGGCGCGACCGCCGCCATGTCCGCTGCTTTCGAGCCCGAGATGCCGGACACCAGATACATCGCCCCGACCAGCACATACGACAGCCCGCCGCGCACGTGGCCCAGCAGACTCGCGAGGAACGCGATCATCGCCGCGGCCATGCCGGTCATCTCGATCAACTGGCCGAGAAACACAAAGAGCGGCACCGACAACAGGATCAGATGCGACATGCCCTCGTCCATCCGTCCGACCACCACCGGCATCGGCGTGTTGGTCGTCAGCGCGAGGTAGCCGAAGGTGGCGAGCCCGAACGAGAAGGCGATCGGCACGCCGCTCAGCACACCGAGCGCTACCAGTCCGACAAAGAAGATCAGCAGGTTGAGATTGCCGAGATCGCGCAACAGCGGGCCGAGCGCGATAAAGCCGCCGATCAGCGCGCCGACCGTCGCAATGGCAGCCAGCGTCAGACGCCAGTTGCCCATGAGAGCAAGCCGCACCACGGCGACCAGCAACATCAGCGCCGACCCGACCGGCAACGCGGCGGCGCGCCACGAATTCGACAATTCGAGCGCCGGCGTGGTGATGAACGACTCGTCCTGCGCGAAGCTGATCGCCGGACCGATCACCATCGCGAGGAACGCGATCGGCGCGGCAATCGCGACCACATCGAGAAAAGCACGGACGCCCGGCGGCGCCATGCCGACCAGCGCCGTCATCCGCATATGCTCGCCGCGCCGCAACGCGATCACCGCGCCGAGCATCGCGAGCCACAGGAACAGCATCGACGCGAGTTCATCGGACCAGACCAGCGGCGCGTGCAGCAGGTAACGGCTCGTCACGCCGGCCAGCAGCACGACGATTTCCGCGAGCACCAGCAAGGCCGCGGGAATCTCCACCAGATGGCCGAGCGCCGAATCGAGCGCGCAGGCGAACCGATGCTGCGCCTCGTGCGAATAGGAGATCGTGATCATCGCCTTACCCCAGTTTCCCGACGGACTTCTCCAGCAGACCCCAGGCCTCGTCGCCGTATTTGGCCTTCCAGTCGTGGTAGAAGCTCGTCTTCGCAAGTGCGGCGCGGAACGCCTCACGGTCGACGTCGACGAAGGTAATGCCCTTCGTTTTCAGATCGTCGCGCAACGAGTTGCTCAACTTCGCGATGTCGGCGCGTTGCAGTAACGCGGCCTTTTCGAATTCGCGCGTGACGATCGCGCGGATGTCGGCCGGCAAGCGCTCCCACGCCGCGCGGTTGCCGAGAATCCAGTAGCCGTCCCACACGTGCGATGTGAGGCTGATGTACTTCTGCACTTCGTAGAGCTTGGCGGTGGCGATGATCGGCAGCGGATTCTCCTGGCCTTCGACCACGCCGGTTTGCAGCGCCGAATACAGCTCGTTGAAATTGATCGGCGCCGGTCCCGCTTCGAGCGCCTTGAACAGCGAGGTCAGCATCGGCGCTTGCGGGACGCGAATCTTGAACCCCTTCAGATCGGCCGGCGTGCGCAGCGCACGCGTCGATGAACTGATCTGCCGGAAGCCGTTGTCCCATACGCGGCTCACCGAAACGATGCCCGACTTGCCGATCTGCGCGCGGATGTAGTTGCCCAGATCGCCATCCATGGCCTTCCACACCGCGTCGTAGTCCTTGAACGCGAAGCCGGTGTTGACGATGCCGGCGGCGGGCGTCAGCGTCGCCAGAATCGACGATGCCTGGTTGAAGAACTCGACGCCGCCATTGCGTACCTGCGACAGCAGATCGGTATCGGAGCCGAGCTGGTTCTGCGGAAACAGCTTGATGTCGAGGCGGCCGCTGGTCGCTTCGCGGATGTGATTGATCGCCTCCTGGGCGCGGATGTTGACCGGATGGGTCGGGTCCTGGCCGGTCGCAAGCTTGTACGAGAACTCGGGGGCCGCCACGGCGCGCCGTGAGACGCTCCACAACGGCGCGGCGGCGGACAAGGTCGCGCCGGCCTTCAGAAAGGTGCGGCGGCTGATGCCCTTCGGGGCGTTCGAACGGGTAGTCATGGTGTCTTCCTCCAATCCTGGATCGCGCGTCGTTATGGTTTTCGAATCTGAACCATAGCGGCTGCACGTGTCGCGCGCCATGGCGTCCTGTTCTCTACTACCGGGTCTCCATCGCCGCCGTCGGCCTCCCGCCAGACGGCCCGTCCTGCCGCAGGTCGTCAGCCGTGAATCAGCATGCCGCCGTTCACGTCGATCACGGCGCCGGTGATATACGACGACAGGTCCGACGCGAGGAACAGGAATGCGCCGGCCACATCGTCGGGCACCCCCAGGCGATTGAGCGGAATGCCGGCGAGGATTTCGCCGCGCTTGTCGTCGCTGATCTTGCCGGCGTTGATGTCGGTCTGGATCAGGCCGGGCGTCACGCAGTTCACGCGAATGCCGTCGTTGCCGAGTTCGCGCGCCATCGCTTTCGCGAGCCCCAGTACGCCGGCCTTCGCCGCCGAGTAATGCGGGCCGCCGAGAATGCCGCCGCCGCGCTGCGCCGACACCGACGACATGCAGCCGATCGAGCCGCTCTTCTGCTTTTTCATCTGCGGGACGACCGCTTGCGACAGGTACAGCACGCCGCGCAGGTTGACGTCGAGGATACGGTCCCAGCTCTGCGGGTCGATGTCGAGCAGCCTGGCGGCCTGGGTGATGCCGGCATTGTTGATCAGCACGTCGATCGAACCGAAATCGGCGACGGTGCGTTCGACAGCGGCCTGACATGCGCCACGGTCCGTGACGTTGCATGCGTAGCCGCGATGCTCGGGCCCGATCGACGCGGCGGCTTCGACTGCCGCGGTTTCGTCGAGATCGAAGATGGCGACGCGCGCGCCGTGCGCGGCGAACTTGCGGGCGGTCGCCATGCCGATACCGCGCGGCGACGCGCCGCCGGAAATGACGGCGACCTTGCCGTCGAGAAGACGTGACTCTGACATGATGCGGATCTCCTGAATAGGGTGCTGATGGTTTGCTACGTTGTCCGATCTCGGCTATCGGCGACGACGCGTGTCAGCGGCCGCTATCGCAGCCAGCCTTTGATCGTGTCGCACATCGCCTGGGTGGAAATGCCGTAACGGTCGTGCAGGGTCGGCAGCGCGCCTGCATCGAGAAACGCGTCGGGCAGGCCGATCTGACGGAACGGCGGCGTCACGCCGTTAGTCAGCAGCACCGTGGCGACCGCCTCGCCCAGCCCGCCGATCACCGTATGGTTCTCCGCCACCACGACGAGGCGCCCCGGACGGCGCGCCTCGCGCAGCAGCGTGACGGTGTCGAGCGGCTTGATGGTCGGCACGTGCAGCACGCCCACGTCGACGCGATCGGCGGCCAGCGCCCTGGCTGTTTCCAGCGCGCGCATTGTCATGATCCCCGACGAGACGATCAGCACCTCAGCGCCGTCGCGCAGCAGTTTGGCCTTGCCGAGTTCGAACTGGTAATCGTATTCGTCGAGCACGACCGGCACGTTGCCGCGCAACAGCCGCGCGTAGACCGGCCCGCGATGATCCGCGATCGCCGGCACCATCTGCTCGATGTCGAGCGCGTCGCACGGGTCGATCACCGTCAGGTTCGGCATCGCGCGGAACAGCGCGAGATCCTCGGCCGCCTGGTGGCTCGGACCGTAGCCGGTCGTGAGCCCGGGCAATGCACAGACGATCTTGACGTCGAGGTCGTCCTCGGCAATCGCCTGATGGATGAAGTCATACGCACGGCGCGCCGCAAACACTGCGTACGTCGTCACGAACGGCTGCGCGCCTTCATGCGCCATGCCGGCGGCGGCGCCCATCAACAGTTGCTCGGCCATGCCCATCTGGTAATAGCGCTCGGGATATTCGTTCGCGAACAGATGCAGATCGGTGTATTTGCCGAGATCGGCGGTCATGCCGACCACTTCGGGCCGGTTGCGCGCCAGTTCGACCAGTGCGTGACCGAATGGGGCCGAGCGGGTGATCTGCCCTTCGCCCGCGATCGACGCGATCATCGCCGAGGTTTTCAGGCGCGGTTTCGGTGCGGCGGCGCTCATGCGTTTCTCCCGGCTTCCAGCGCCTGCAACGCGAGTTGCCACTCGTGCGCATCGACGCGAATAAAGTGGTTCTTCTCACGTGCTTCGAGAAACGGCACGCCACAGCCCATCCGCGTATCGCAGACGATCATCCGGGGTTGCGCTTCAGGATGCGTGCGTGCCGCATCGAACGCGGCGACCACCGCAGCGAGATCGTTGCCATCGATGCGCTGCACGAACCAGCCGAATGCTTCGAGCTTCTCGACAAGCGGTTCGAACGCCATGATCTTCGACGACGGCCCATCGGCCTGCTGGTTGTTGACGTCGACCATCGCGATCAGGTTGTACAACTGCCAATGGGCGGCAGACATGAGCCCTTCCCATACGGCGCCTTCGTCGAGTTCTCCATCGGAGAACAGCGTGTAGACAAACGCGTCCGAACCCTTGCGCTTCAGGCCAAGACAACGGCCGACCGCAATCGTCAGCCCTTGGCCGAGCGAGCCGCCGGACATTTCCATGCCGGGCGTATAGCTCGCCATGCCGGACATCGGCAGGCGGCTGTCGTCACTGCCATAGGTCTCCAGTTCTTCGTCGGCGATGATGCCGGCCTCGATCAGCGCCGCGTACAGCGCGATCGCGTAATGGCCGTTGGATAGCAGGAAGCGGTCGCGGCCTTCCCACTCGGGGTCGTCGGCGCGATAGCGCATGGCACGGAAGTAAGCGACCGCCAGCACGTCGGCGATATCGAGCGCCTGGCCGATATAGCCCTGCCCTTGCACTTCGCCCATGCGCAGCGCGTTGCGGCGGATCTGGTAGGCATGCTCCGCGAGTTTCGCGTACGGCGCGGTTTCGCTGGTGTTCACTGTTTGTCTCCTGTCGATCGGAGTTCGCGCTTTAGCGCGTTACTCCGGTCCCATGCAACATAGTTGCGCATGGGTCTCTTTGTTGCATGGGCCGCGTCGATGCCGCTGCCGGTGATTCAAGCGTAATCTCCCGCCCGCAAGCGCTCAAACGAATTAAGATGGTCGATGGATGAATTCAATTCACCTTGATGCTGCCATGCACAATCGCGTTACGCTCAAGTCGATACAGGCATTCGAAGCCGCCGCGCGGCTCTCGTCGTTCGCGCTCGCAGCAGAAGAACTGTTCGTGACACCCTCCGCCATCAGCCATCAAATCAAGCTGCTCGAAGAGCAATTGGCCATCCGCCTGTTTCATCGGCTGCATCGCACGGTGATCCTGACGGACTCCGGGCGGCAATACGCTGAGGAAATCACGTCGGCGTTCGCGCGAATCGACGCGGCGACCCGCGAGATCGGCCGGGTCGCGAAGAGCGACATCCTCACGATCCATTCCACGCCAAGCTTTGCGACCCAATGGCTGATGCCGCGCATCGCACGGTTCAGCGCGGCGCATCCGGATATCGATGTACGTTTGAATGCGTCGACAGAGGCGGTGAATCTGATCTCCGAGGCGGTCGATATCGACATCCGCTATGGGCTGCGCAAATTGCAGCCGGCCGGCACGATGGTGCTCGAATTGCCACCCGAGACGATCGTGCCGCTGTGCGCGCCGGCGCTGATGGCGAGCGAGCACCCGCTGCGCAGCGTGGCCGACTTGCAGCACCATCCGTTGATTCACAGCGAAGGTTGTCTGGTCGGCTGGCGTGACTGGATGCGTCAGCATCGCAAGACGCGGCTCGACATCAGCCGCGGGCCGCGCTTCGATCGCTCGTTCATGGCGATCAGCGCGGCGGTCGACGGGCTCGGGGTTTGCCTCGAGAGCCTGCTTCTCGCGCAACGCGAACTGGAAACTGGCCGGCTGGTGGCGCCATTCGGCTTTGAAGGATTAAACGTGCATGGATACACGCTGAACCTGTTGAAATCGCGGGCGGAATTGCCGAAGCTGCATAGCTTCCAGGATTGGCTGTTTGCAGAACTGGAGAAATGACAAAATGAAACGCTTCGAATTGCTGGCCACCACCATGGCCGACGAAATCCGCTCGGGTAGCCGTCCCGTCGGCTCTCGCATGCCCTCGCTGAGGCAACTCACGACGCAGCACGGCGTCAGCCAGTCGACCGTGTTTCGCGCCTACTATCTTCTTGAAGAGTTGGGCTTGATCCGGGCACGCGAGCGCTCCGGCTACTACGTGGCGCCGGGTGCAGCGCCTGAACAGCGGCAGACGCCACGCCCGCCTCCAGCGCTGGAGTCGGCCAGGGTCGAAATCAGCGACCTGGTCTTTTCGGTGCTCGAGGCGGCGAAGCACCCGGACATCGTTCCGTTGGGCTCGGCGTTTCCCTCTCCGCAGCTGTTTCCACTTCAGCGCCTCGCCAAATCGCTCGGGCATGCAAGCCGTTTGATCAGTCCGTGGAGTACGGTGGTCGACCTTCCCCCGGGAAACGAGCAACTGCGTCGCCAGATTTCGTTGCGGTACATGGGGATGGGCATTGCCCAGCCGATGGAGGAGATTGTCGTCACCAACGGCGCGCTGGAAGCACTCAACCTGTGTTTGATGGCGGTGACGCGTCCGGGAGACGTCGTGGCAGTCGAGTCGCCGGGGTTTTACGCGGCGCTGCAAGCTATCGAGCGCCTCGACCTCCGGGCGGTGGAGATTCCGGTCGACCCTGTTTCAGGCATCGATTTGCAGGCGCTGGCGGATGCCTTCGACAAGCACCCCATTCGGGCATGCTGGTTCATGACCAACTTTCAGAATCCGACCGGCGCGGCGATGTCGCACGAAAAGAAGAAAGCGCTGGTCGAACTGCTTGCCCAGCATGACGTGCCGCTCATCGAGGACGACGTGTACGGCGAGCTGTACCATGCGCCAACGTACCCTCTGCCTGCCATGGCCTTTGACAAGAAAGGGCTCGTGATGCACTGCAGTTCCTTTTCAAAGACGCTCGCACCCGGATACCGCATCGGGTGGGTAGCGGCAGGCCGTTTCGCCGACAAGGTGCAGCGCCTGAAGTTGATGACCACTTTATCGGCCAGCATTCCGGCCCAGGCGGGCATAGCGGATTATCTTCAGCACGGCGGGTACGACAAGCATCTACGGAAACTGCGCGGCTCGTTTCGCAGTCAGCTGGCCGCGATGGATACCGCGCTACGCCGCTGGATGCCGGACGATGCGCACTGGACGCGACCGTCCGGCGGCTATTTTCTGTGGGTTCGACTCCCATCGCGTGTCGATGCGATGACATTGCACCGCCTCGCGATAGAGAACGGTATCAGCATCGCACCGGGGCCGGTTTTCTCCGCGAGGCACGCGTTCCGGGACCACGTCCGTTTGAATTTCGGCCATCCGTGGAGCGACAGAATGGAGAACGCTGTCAAAACGCTGTGCTCGCTGCTTGAACGTGCCGGCGAATGAGCCAACGAGCCAATGAGCCGCGCATGACAGCTTCCCTGCCGGATACGTAGCACCCGTCAATGCGCCACGTTGACCGCAAGCTTCGCGAGGGCGAACAGCGTCGCGCCAAACCCGCCGGCGAGCACTACGGCGACTAGCGGCAACAAGGGCAGTTTGACGGCCGCCATGTCGGATTGATGCGAGGCGCCCCGGCGAACGCCAAAGAAACTCCACAGCACGATTCGCGTCATTTTCAACAGGTTCATGGCATCACCCTCTCAAGGCTGGATTGCTTCATCTCAAGCCATAGTTTGAACCGGGCAAACCATGCAAAACAGTAGCAGTTGCGAACAATTCTGACGCAGCAGTCTCCCCTCCCGCTATCGCCGGCAACAGCCGCGACCTCGCTCGCCATCTGCTAGCGCGTTTTAGTCGGCATCTGCTACTTTTCAGCAGCCGCCGCAGCCTCTATCTTTGCCTCCTGACCAGCCTTGGCCTCACGACGTTGAGTTTCATCGAAAGTGTGGCCGCGGACGCACCGGACCATGTATCAGTACACCGAGTTTGACAAATCATTCGTGCGCAGCCGCGCTGCGCAGTTTCGCGACCAGCTCGAACGTTGGCAGTCCGGGAAGCTCAGCGAAGACGACTTTCGCCCACTCCGTCTTCAAAACGGATGGTATGTGCAACGGCACGCGCCGATGCTACGCGTGGCTGTCCCGTACGGAGAGCTGTCGAGCGCGCAATTGCGCATGCTCGCCCGGATTGCGCGGGAATACGACGAACCCGAGGCCGAAATTTACCGGCTTGCCTGCGAGGCGCAAAGAAAGCTCGGAACCACCCACTTGCCGACGCACTACGCGCATTTCACCACTCGCACCAACGTCCAGTTCAACTGGATTCCCCTGTCAAAAGCAGCGGACGTGATGGACCTGCTCGCAAGCGTTGACATGCATGGCATTCAGACCAGCGGCAATTGCATCCGCAACATTTCCTGCGACGAGCGCGCCGGCGTCGCCCCGGACGAAATCGCCGACCCGCGGCCCTTTGCTGAAATCATGCGTCAATGGACGACGCTGCATCCCGAGTTCGCGTTTCTTCCGCGCAAGTTCAAGATTGCCATCACTGGCGCGACCGAAGACCGGGCCGCGACGGATTGGCACGATGTCGGTCTGCGGCTGCTGAAAGATGACGCAGGCGAACTGGGCTTTCGGGTGACAGTCGGTGGCGGGATGGGCCGCACACCAATGATCGGCGTGGTGCTGCGCGACTTTTTGCCGTGGCATCAAATCATGAACTACATCGAGGCGGTGGTGCGGGTCTATAACCGCTACGGCCGGCGCGACAACAAATACAAGGCTCGCATCAAGATTCTGGTCAAGGCCGAGGGTCAAGGATATATCGACGAGGTAGACGAGGAGTTCCGCCAGATCGTCGAACGCGACGGTGGTCCGCACACCATCCCTCAAGCCGAAATGGACCGCGTCAGTGCGTCGTTCGTGCCGCCTGGTCTGAACAGCCGGATACGCCGACACGACGAGAGCGTCAGTTCGGATCTGCGTGCGCAAGCGGAGGCCCATCCGCGTTTCGGCCGTTGGCTGCGGCGCAACGTGGCGGACCACAAGCATCCGGCGATGCGCGTTGTCACGCTGTCGTTCAAACGCCTGCTTCAGGCGCCTGGCGACGCCTCCGCCGATCAGCTCGAGGTGGTCGCCGAGCTGGCCGAGCGTTTTTCCGCAGGAGAAGCGCGCGTGACGCATACGCAAAACATCGTACTGCCCTGGGTTCATGTCGACGACCTGTTCCTGCTCTGGAAAGCGGCTTGCGACGCAGACCTCGCCAGCGCGAACGTCCATCTGCTCACCGATATGATTGCGTGCCCCGGCGGCGATTTTTGCGCGCTCGCCAACGCACGTTCGATTCCCATTGCGGAGGCGATTACCGAACGATACCAGGACCTGGATGAACTCGACGACATTGGCGAGGTCGACCTGCACATTAGCGGCTGCATCAACTCATGCGGCCACCATCACAGCGGTCACATCGGCATTCTCGGCGTCGACAAGGACGGACAGGAGTGGTATCAGGTGACGCTCGGCGGTTCGGACGGCAAATCCTCGAGCGGCGCGGCGCAGCCTGGAAAGGTCATCGGCCCGTCATTCTCCGCCTCTGAGGTGCCTGACGTTATCGAGGCGATTCTCTCAACCTACCGCGATATCCGGAACACAGACGGAACACGGGAGACGTTTATTCAAACCTTGAAGCGCGTCGGACTGGAACCGTTCAAAGCAGCAGCCAACGACGCTCGCTGGAAGGCGGAGGTTTCTCTGTGACAAACGGTACTCGCCTGCGAATTTTGACGGCAACAGAACATCTCGCCGACGGCGTCACAACCCCGCTTCGGCTCGGCAACGACGCTGACCCGATGGCGCTTGCCGACCAGATTGAACAGATTGCGCGCATCGACCTGCACTTCCCTCACTTCACCGACGGACGCGCGTACAGCCAGGCCTATCTCCTGCGCCGCAGGCTCGGATTCAGGGGCGATTTACGCGCGACTGGCGACGTCCTGATAGACCAGCTCGTACAGATGGAAAGAACTGGATTTTCGAGCGCGGTGCTGAAAGAGGGTGTCGACCCGGCCGACGCGAAACGGCAGTTCGAACGTTTCCCCGGGTTCTACCAGGCCGACGCTGCAGAGACTCCAACGGAATCTAAAACCTGAATCGCTGAACCCGGCGGGTCCTGACCGGTTACCGGGAAGCCGGCTGTCGTTTTCACGTCTGCCCACTCAGCCGTTTACGAAAATGAGCAGGTCAGGCGCTTAACGCGCCCGCCCATCTGCTCTCCGCTGCGCGGCCTTTTTCAACCAAACCTCAGAAACTCGTGCGCAAACCAATCCGCGCGAGCGTCTGCGACCGGTTGCTCGCCGCGCCGTCCGGTTGCAGCAAGCCGTTGATCCACGCCCGCGTCACGGCCGCATCACCGCTCGCGCGCTGATAGATCGCTTCGACATACGCGGTGGTGCGCTTTGAAAAGCTGTACTGCAGCGCCGTCGTGATCTGTTGCGCCTTGTTGTTCAGAAGCACGTCGTTACCTTTCATGTACGCATAGTCGAGGCCGAGCGTCCACGGCCCGGAGATCGTCCACGACGCGCCGCCCTTGTACACATCGATTTTCGCGCCGCTCGCGGTATTTTTGGTGTTCGTGTACAGCAACATCCCCAGTACGCTACCGAAGTTGTAGTGCGCGCCAAAGCCGAAATTGCGAATGCCGTCGTGACCGTTGCCAAGTTGCGGGTACTTCACCTCGACATACGCCGCCCCGACTCCGAATGGACCGTTCGCATAGTTCGCGCCGAAGCTCATCGTCGAGTCTGAGGAGAACGAGCCGGGCACGCCGCCGAATCCATAGAGCGCCCCGAACGTGAAACCCGAGAGATCCGGGCTGCGGTACTTGACCGAATTCGCCACGCGGGTCGCGCCCGCCATCCGGTCGAAATCGAACGATCCGGTCGGATTGTCCGGTACGCCGAGTGCGGTAAACGGCCCCTGACGAAAATCGTAGATACCGCCGAACAGGAACGCGCCGTCATAGAGCCCGAGCGTCAGCGTCTCGAACATGAAGTCGTACTGGTTGCCGAATGTGAGCGAGCCGAAGCGGTCGTTGGCAAGTCCAACCAGGGCCGTGCGGTTGAAAATCTGTCCCGCACCTGGAATTGTCGCGCCGTTGCCCAGATCGAATTGCGACGTCAGTTCGAAGATCGCCTTGTTGCCGCCGCCCAGGTCTTCGCTGCCTTTGAAGGTCAGCAGATCCGGCGACAGCACGCCGCTGTCGAACAGTGTCGCAGCGCCGCCATGCTGGTTATTCACATACGTGACACCCGCATCGATCACGCCGTGCAGCGTCACGCTGCTTTGCGCGCTTGCGATGCCGGGCGCGATGAATGCAAACGTGCAGCCCGCTATCGCCAGGCGCTTTGGCTTCGTTCTCTTCATGCCTATCTCCTCCAGTCGTTGTTGAATATCTGTCGTTGTTCGATGCGAATGGCAACCGGCGTGAGCGCCGCGCCCTGACAAGGGCCGTCGATGCACAGACCGTCTTCGAAGCGGAACATCGCGCTGTGATGCGCGCACATCAGTAATTCGGCGTCGTAGGCCCAGAAGGTGTTCGGCTCGTAGTTCAGCGGAATCGAAAAGTGCGGGCACATGTTGCGATAGGCCCAGACCTCGTCGCCGCGGCGCAACACAACGACGCCCGGCGCACCGGCTTGCTCGGCGGCAATTTCAAGCGCGCCGCCGTCAGGAATGTCGTCTAGCGCGCACAGGAAGTCCGCCCGGGATTCGGGACTCGCCGCGTTCATCGCCTGGCCTCCTCATACACGCCGCTGAGATAGCACGAAGTCGCGCTGGACTTCGAAGAACGGGCTCGGCAAGTCCCACTCTTTTGCGGCTGCCGCGTTATCGTTTGGCACGTAGTCGATCACGAGCGACGGCTTCGCGCCGAACACCGCGTCGGATTCGACGTACGGGTCACCGGCGGAATACAGCGCGGTCGTCAGCGTGTCGTACCCGGGCGCCTCGATCAGGAAGTGAACGTGAGCGGGCCGCATCGGATGACGCCCGGTCGCCATCAGCATCTTGCCGACCGGACCGTCGGTCGGAATCGGATAGCTGGTCGGTTTGATGGTTCTGAACGCGTATTCGCCGTTCGGCCCCGAGCGGAATTTGCCGCGCAGATTGCTCTCGGGCTGATCGGGGTCCTGGCCTTCGTACATGCCGTTGTTCGCCGTTTCCCATACTTCGATTAGCGCTCCGGCCACCGGCGCGCCACGGTCGTCGACGAGACGGCCGTGAATCAGCGCCGGCTCGCCTTCCGTGCGCGCGATGTTGGCGCCGAAGGCTTCATCCCTTGCGCCTTCGCGATAGAACGGGCCGAGCAGGCTGCTCTCGGTGGTGTCGCCTTCGCGAACGTGGTTGATCGCATCGACCATGATCGACAGGCCGAGCGTGTCCGACAGCAGGATGAATTCCTGGCGGATGCCGCTGCACTTGTCGCCGGTGGCGGTGAGAAACTCGATGCCGCGGCGCCATTCGTCGCCGGTCAGTTCGACCTCGCCGGCAAACGCGTGCAGGTGTTTGACCAGCGCGCTCATGATCTGCTTCAGGCGCGGATCGGTGCAGCCGGCAAACGTCTTGAGCACGTTCTGCGTCAGCGGGTGGATGGTTTCGTCGTTCATAGTCGACCTCATGCACGGTGGGGAGCCGACGGCGCTTCGACTGAATCGGCCGAAACGCCGTCATGCAAAGCTTGCTGCGATGAGCCCGTGTCGACAAACACGACACGCCGGCCCACAGGGAACAATTGCAGACCGTAGCGGCGTGATACGAAGCCCCACAGGCCCTGCGGGAAAAACATGGTCACGACAATCGCCAGCGCGCCGAGTCCGATCAGATACCAGCTGCCGAAATCGGACAGGAACCGGTTCAGCACGAAGAAAATCAGCGCGCCGACGATCGGTCCTTCGAGCGTGCCGAGACCGCCGATCATTACGATAAAAATACCGAACGCGGTCCAGTTCACCGAGAACGCGGCGTCGGGCGAAATGCGCAGGTTGCCGACGAAGTACAGGCCGCCCGCCAACGCCGTGCCGCACGCGGACACCAGATAGACGATCAACCGCGCGCGCTTCACATCGACACCCTGGCTGCTGGCCGCCACCGCGTTGTCGCGCATCGCGGTCAACGCAAGACCGGCTTTCGAGCGCAGAAACAGATACAGCAGTCCGATCGCCGCCGCGACGATGGCAAGCGCAAGCCACAGCGTCAGCGATTCGCGCAGTGCACGCGGCACGTCTTGCAATGCGGTCAGGCTGGTGCCCGAACCGCCGCCGAGCACCGAGACGTTCGCCACTGTCAGCCGGAACACTTCAGCGATCACCCAGGTGCCGATCGCGAAGTAGCCGCCTTCGAGCCTGAACGCCACCATCGACACCGGAATCGCCGCCACCGTCGCAATCACAGCCGCAATCGGCACCGCGATAAACGGCGAGATCCCGCAATAGTTGGCGAGAATCAGCATCCCGTAGCCGCCGATGCCGAAGAACGCCTGCTGCCCGATCGACACCATCCCGCCGTACCCCGCCAGCAGGTTCCACATCAGCGCGAACACCAGATACGACGCGAGCTGCACGAAATCGCGCATCGCATCGCGCCCGGCCCACCATGGCGCGCTCGCTACCGCCAGCGCGACGATCAGCAGCACGATTACCGCTACCCGGCTCGCGCGGGTCGCGCGCCGCACTTCGAAGCCCGTTGCGGGCGTATTCAAATGCATGATCATGTCGAGCCTCTATGCGGTTTTGGGCAGCAAGCCCTGCGGCCGGGCCACCAGCACGCCGAGAAACACCACGTGACCGAGCCAGATGCCCCAGCCGGGATCGAAATAAAAACCCACCTGCTGCGCAACGCCGAGTGCCATGCCGCCGACGAAGGTGCCCCAGAAAGAACCCATGCCGCCGATGATCACCGCTTCGAACGCGTACAGCAGCAACGCCGGGCCATCGGTCGGCGAGACCGCGGTGCGCATCGAATAGAGCGCGGCGGCCACCGCGATCAGCACGAACGCGATGCCCATCGCCAGCGCATAGGTGCGGCGGTACGAGACGCCCATCAGTTGCACGATCTCGCGATCGTCGGAGGTGGCGCGAAACGCGCGGCCGAGCAGCGTGCGGCCGAACAGCCACTGCATGGCGAAAGCCAGAGCGGCGGTGACGACCAGGGTGACAAGCGGCAGATAGCCCAGCGTGATGCCGCCGGCGAGCGTGATGCTTTTCGACTCGAAGCTGCCGGTAGCAACCGAACGCGGATCGGCGGAGAACACCTGTTGCAACACGTTCTGGATCACGATCGACAAGCCGAACGTGACGATCAAGGAAGGCAGCGGATCGCGGCTGCTGACCCGGTTGAGGATCGTGTACTGCACCGCATAACCCGCGCCGAACGCGATCACGAGCAGCAGCACCAGCGCGACGGCGAGCGGCAGATGCGCGTAGTTCGTTAGCACGAACAGCACAAACACCAGCAGCACGATAAAGTCGCCGTGCGCCGTGTTGGTGAGCCGCATCACGCCGAACACCAGCGACTGCCCCATCGCAAAGAGTCCGTACAGCGCGCCGAGCAATACGCCCTGCACGACGATATTGATGAACGTAGTCATGCGACCGCTCCAAAATACGCTTGCGTGATTGCCTCGTCCGACACGTCGGCCGATACACCCGCCAGCGACACGCGTCCTTCCTGGAAGCAATAGAAGCGCGACGATACGCGGCGCGCCAGCTGCACGTCCTGCTCGACGACGATCGCGCTCATGCCGTCCGCGACGATCGCGGGCAACGCCGCGTAGATCTCGCGCACGATCACCGGCGCGAGGCCGAGCGAAAGTTCGTCGCACATCAGCAGATCGGGATTGCTCATCAGCGCACGGCCGATCGCGACCATCTGCTGCTGGCCACCCGACAATGCAGTGGCCGCGTGGTAACGGCGCTCCTGCAACGCCGGGAACAGCGCGTAGACGCTTTGCAGATTCCAGCGCCCCGGCCGTTTGCTGTAGGCGCCGAGCAACAGGTTTTCTTCGACGGTCAAGCTCGCGAACAGGCGTCGGCCTTCCGGCACCAGCGCGATGCCCTTGCCGACGATGTTCGCCGCCGCCGCGCCGCCGATCGCCTCGCCGCAGTACAGGATCTGTTCGGCAGTGCGCGTGCGGAGCAGACCCGCCACCGATTTCAGAAAGGTCGATTTGCCCGCGCCGTTCGAGCCGATCAATGCGATCACCTCGCCGGGCGCGACCGTCACGTCGACCCCGAACAGCGCCTGGAAGTCGCCGTAAAACGCGCTCAGCGCGCGTGTTTCCAGTAATGCCGACATGGTCATGCCTCCAGTCCGAGGTACACGCGCCGCACTTCGGGATCGTCCATCACGGCGGCGGGCAGCCCCTCGGCCAACCGTTTGCCGAAGTTGATGACGAGCAGCCGGTCGGCTACCGCGAGCAGCGCATGCACGACGTGTTCGATCCACACGATCGTCACGCCACGCTCCTTGACGCGGCGAATCTCGTCGACGAGTTCGTGCGTTTCGGGTTCGGTGAGGCCGCCGGCGATCTCGTCGAGCAGCAGCAATTGCGGCTGTGTCGCGAGCGCGCGGGCCAGTTCGAGGCGTTTTCGATCGAGCAGCCCCAGCGTGCCGGCCAACTGGTTGGCGCGGGCTTTGAGGCCGGTGCGTTCGAGCACGTCGATGCAGACGTCGTAGGCGGCGTGCTCAGCCAGTTCGCCGCCGAAGGTCGCGCCGACCAGCAGGTTTTCGAACACCGTCATGCCGCCGAACGGCCTCGGCACCTGATACGAGCGGCCGATCCCCGCGGCGCAACGGCGATGCGGCGGCAAGTGGTTCACGTCCGCGCCGTCGAATTCGACGCTGCCCTGGTCGGGCCGCACGTCGCCGCTGACGAGATTGAACAGCGTGGTCTTGCCGGCGCCGTTCGGGCCGAGGATGCCGTACGTCTCGCCGCGTTCGACTGCGAAGCTGATGTCGTCGGTCACCTGCAGCGCGCCGTAGCGCTTCGACACGCCGGTTAGTCTGAGAACTGGGTTCATCGCCGCTCTCCGCTATGCATTCACGCGATCAGCTTGAGCGGGCCGGACAGCGGCACGCTCGGCGCGAGCTGGTTGTTCACGATCGCGAGATCGAAGCGGTGCTTCTGTCCCTTCACCCACTGCCCGCCCACCAGCGGCGTCTTCGCGACATTCCTCACCGGCCCGCTGCCCCACGCGACATGGCCGACCAGCGTGTCGAGCCTGGTCGACGCCACTGCATCGCGGATCGACTCGTTCGAATCGATATCCTTCGCGCGCTTTAACGAATCGACCGCGATTTCGAACAGCGCGTGCGCGAAGCCGATCGGCTGGGTCCATTGTTTCGACGTCACGCGCTCGTAATCGTCGGCGAGTTGCCGCGCGCTTTGGCCCGTCAGCGACGACTTGAACGGATGCGACGGCGACCACCACACCTCGGTGGAAAGACCCTCGCCGAGATCGCCGAGCGCTTCGATCGAGGTCGGGAACAGCAGCGCCTTGCCGATCGAAATCACTTTGGGTTTCAGGCCTTGCTGACGCGCCTGAACGAGGAAGTTCTTCGCATCGGGCGGGATCACGACGCCCGTGACGATCTGCGCATTCGCCTGCTTGAACGACGAAATCTGTGCGGAGAAGTCCTGCGTCATGCTCTGGAAGCGCCCCGGGTCCTTCAGCGTGAAGCCCTTTTGCGCGAGCACCGGCGGAAAGCCGAGCTTCGCGTCGCCCCACGCATTGCCGTCGCCGTCGTTCGGAAACAGGCCGCCGACGCTGTGATTCGTCTGCACCGATTGCCACATGCCGGTGTAGACGGCGATCACGTCCTCCAGTCCCCAGAAGAAGTGATAGGTAAAGCGGAAGCCCTTCTTCGGATCGCCCTTTCTGCCAAAGAACCATGGCTGCCACGGCACCACCGTCGACACGCACGGCATCTCGTTCAGCTCGCACGCATCGCTGACCGGATTCGCGGTCTCGGGCGTGCCGGACACCAGCATGATGTCGACCTTGTCCTTGAGGATCAGATCGTTCGCCACTTCGCCGGCGCGATTCGGATTCGACTGGCTGTCCTTGACGACAATCGACACCGGATACGTTTTGCCGCCGATCACGATGCCGTTTTTCAGCGCGGTCTGCATCTGCTGGATCGTGAAGCGGTCCGCTTCGCCGAACGGCGCGAGCGGTCCGGTTTGTGGCGAGACGTAGCCGATTTTCAGCGTGCGCGAGCCGGCAGCGAAGACGAGCGGCGAGAACGCCGAGGTCGTCGCGGCGAGCGCGCCGCCCGCCGCGAGGGTGACGAAGCGGCGGCGCTTCGCATCGAAGGAATGTGCGTCCATGATTGTCTCCTGAATTTTTTTGTATGAGTGGGATCGAGCGCGCTAGTCCGGTCGTCGCCCGTCGAAGGCGGCTTCAAGCAACGCGCGCAACGGGATGCGTTCGACCGGCCGCGGATTCCAGTAGGGGTTCTTTAATGCGAGATCGACCGCGACGTCGAGATCGGCTGCGGTGAGGCCGATGTCTTTCAGCGCGGTGGGCGCGCCGTGATCGCGTGCGAGGTCGAACACGGCATGCGCGGCATCGCCGGCATGCAGCGCGCGAGCGATACGCTGCATCGCATCCGGTGCGGCTTCGCGGTTATAGGCGAGCACGTGCGGCAATACGATCGTGTGCGTCTCCGCGTGCGGCAGGTTGAACGTGCCGCCGAGCGTATGGCACAGCTTGTGATGCAACGCCATGCCGACGCTGCCGAGTACCGCGCCGCATAGCCATGCGCCGTACAGGCAGTCGCCGCGAGCGGCAAGATCGTCAGGCTGCTGCATCACACGAGGCAGCCCCTGCCCGAGCGCGCGGATGCCCTCTTCCGCCATCAGCGCGATGATCGGATTCGCGTCCTGCGCGTAGAGTCCTTCCGCCGCATGCGCGATCGCGTTGATGCCGCTCGTCAGCGACAACCCAGGCGGCAGCGACATCGTCAACGCCGGGTCGTAGATCACCGTCTTCGGCAGCACGCGCGGATCGCGGCCGGTCTTTTTGACGCCGCCCTCGGTGAGGCCGTAAATCGGCGTCATCTCGGAGCCTGCGTAGGTGGTCGGAATCGCGATGATCGGCAGCGAGGTTTCGAGCGCGATTGCCTTGCCGAGACCGGTCGTCGAACCGCCGCCTATCGCGATCGCGCAATCGGCGCCGACCTGCGCGGCGAAGTCGCGTGCCGCGCGAGCCGTTTCGATGGGCACGTGCATCACGGCTTCGGCGTAGACGCCCGCCGCCCGCGAGCCGAGGCTTGCGGCCAGTGCTTCGGCCTGCGCACGCTGTTGCGGCGTGGACAGCACGATCGCCCGCTTCGCACCCAGCAAACCGATCTCCCGATCGAGCTGGTCGAGACTGCCCGCACCGAAGATCACGCGTGACGGCAAGCCGTTGTAGATGAACGGTTCCATGGCGGTTCAGCGCGGGTAGTAAGGCGGAATCTGCGCGTCCACGTTGACCCAGACCGACTTGGGCTGCGTGTATTCGCGCATCGCTTCGAAACCCATCTCGCGGCCGTAGCCGCTCGCGCCGACGCCGCCAAACGGCGACGCGGGGCTCACGCGCTTGTAGCAGTTGATCCACACCATGCCGGCGCGAATCTCGCGAGCCACCAGATGCGCGCGTTGCAAATCACGCGTCCAGAGGCCCGCGCCGAGACCGTATTCGGTGCCGTTCGCGATCGCGAGTGCTTCTTCGTCGGTGCGGAATTTGCTGACGGTCATGAACGGGCCGAACACTTCCTCTTGCGAGACCCGATGCTCCGGCTTCGCTTCGACAATGGTCGGCTCGACGTAGCAGCCGTTCGCTAGCGCTGCGTCGTCCGGCGCCCTGCCGCCCGCGAGCACACAGCCGCCCTGTTCGCGCGCGACGTCGACGAACGACAACACGCGGTCGCGATGCTGACGCGAGGTCAGCGGTCCCATTTCGGTCGACGGATCGAGCGGATCGCCGATCTTGATCGTGCGGCTCAGCGCGACGAATTTCTCCAGTACTTCATCGGCGATCGATTCATGCACGATCATCCGCGAGCCGGCGATGCACGCCTGCCCCTGGTTGTGGAAGATCGCGAATGCGGAGCCTTGCACAACGGCGTCGATATTGGCGTTGCCGAATACGATGTTCGCGCCTTTGCCGCCGAGTTCGAGCTGCACCTTCTTCAGATTGCCGCTCGACGCCTGCACGATCTTGCGGCCCACAGCCGTCGAACCGGTGAAGGCGACCTTGCTGATCTCCGGATGCTCGGCGATGTACTGGCCGGCCACGTGACCCAAACCCGGCAGGATATTGACGACGCCGTCCGGGAAGCCGACTTCGGCCATCAGCTCGGCAATCGCGAGACTCGACAGCGGTGTGAGTTCAGCGGGCTTCATGATCACGCAGTTGCCTGCGGCGAGCGCGGGCGCCATCTTCCAGCTCGTGAACATCAGCGGAAAATTCCACGGCACCACTTGCCCGACGATGCCGACCGGCTCGCGCGTCATGTAGTTCAGAAAGCCTTGTTCGACCGGAATCACCGAGCCTTCGAACTTGTCGGCCATACCGCCGAAATAACGGAAGGTGGCCGCGGTGCGCGGCACATCGAGATTGCGCGTATCGCGGATGGGGTGGCCGGTGTCGAGCGATTCGAGCCGCGCGAGCGCATCGGCATTCGCTTCGATCGCGTCGGCGAGTTTGAGCAGCAGGCGCCCCCGCTCCATCGCGGCGAGATTGCTCCACTTCGGAAACGCCGCTTTCGCCGCTGCCACGGCGCGGTCGACGTCGGCGGGTCCGGCCATCGCGACTTCGGCGATCACCGAGTTGTCGTGCGGATTGAGGGAGGCGAGCGTTTCGCCGTTTGCGGCCGGCACGAAGCGGCCGCCGATGAAGAGTTGCGTTTGCATATCAATCCCGCGCAAGTAAAGCCTGGACGTGACATCCCCCGCGGCGCCAGCGGTCTGGCGCCGTTCGATCGACGATCGGAGGGCATGCCGGCGAGTTACATCTGGATCGGATACGGCGGCAGTTCGCCGCTTTCGTAGCGCCTGGGCAGATCGGGCGTGGCGTTCTCCCACACGAGCAGCATTGACCGCTTCTGCGAGTAGCCCTTGTGACGGATGTCCGCCGGCATCGCGGCGATATCGCCCGCGTTCATGGTGATGCGTGCGCGCGGCTCGCCGCTATCCTTGTCGGCGACATCCCAGATGATCTGGTCTGACAGTTGCAGGAACCACTCGACGCGGTCGTTGCCATGAAACACCGGCAGCACGAATTCCTCGGTGGTCGGGCAGAACAGGCTCTGCTGACAAACCGAAGTCACCGACGGATTCCACGTCACGTCCGAGCGCGACAGGTACTTGAAGAGGCTGAACGCATGTAACGCGCCTTCAAAACCGGGCTCCGCATGAATCTCCGGTTCGTCCTGACCGACGTCGGCGAACTGGCGATTGACCGGCAGGTCGTCGCGCAACGGCGAATCGCCTTCGAGGCCCGGCATGCGCCTAGTGGCGATCCGCGTGCGCTCGATCGCGGCGATGTTGTCGCCATGCTTGGTGCCGAACGCGGAGCCGGTTTCTTCAGGCGCGGCGAACGGGTCGAACCCTTCGTTGACCCAGTCTTTCAGAATCGCCTTGAAGGTCGCCATGATGAGCGGCGTGTCGAACTGCTGCATATGATCGACGCCCGCTTCCTTGAAGCTCGCGTTATACGCGCCGGCGTACATGTCGACCTTGCCGTAGTGATTGCGCGTGCCGATCACTTCGTCGAAGTTGACCCAGCCGTAGAAGAAGCCCCACGCGACATCGCGCATCATCGCGCGCAGGAAGTCGTCGGCGTGCATCTGGTGCGAGCGGATCTGGTCTTTGGCGGGCCATCTGACGGTGGCGAAATACGCATCGCGGCTGAACTCGAAGTCGCCGAGGCGGAACACGCGATAGCCGGTGACCGCATCGGCCTCGCTCGCGGTGACGTTTTGCAGGGTGCTGGTTTTGTCCATGACGGGCTCCAGGAGAGGATCGATCGTGTAGTGGGAATCAGTGGATGCAGATGTCGGCCCACTTCTCGACCGAATAGCGTCCGAGGATCGTCTGCACGAGCAGCACGCCCTTCGTCACCGCTTCGAAACGGTAGGCGGCGCCCGCGGGCAGCAGCGCCTGATGGCCGCGGCGCAACCGCACATAGCCCATCGACTGACCGGACGGTTGGCCGTCGAGCCGCACACTGCCTTCGGTCTGCGCGTCAACGAGCGGCCCGTCCGAGGGCTTGATGAAATAGACGTCGATCTCGCCGTCGAGCACGACCGCGAATTCGTCGTGCGACGCAGCAAACCACGGCGAGGAACCTTCCGCGCGCAGCGTCTCGATCACGTACTTGAGGTTCTTGCCGACGACGACTTTCTCGTAGGGCTCAGCGCGGCTCGCTACGTCGAACACGTTCGACATCGCGTAATGCTCCGGTTTGCCCTTGATGATTTCGATGGAGCCCTTCCGATAATTGTCCAGGCTGCCGAACCAGGTCTGTTGCATGTCTGCCTCCAGTTGATCTACGAATGCGTTGCCTGATTCGAAGATTAAGTGGCGGCAGGCCCAACAGCAATGTTCCGAGGGTCGGGAAACGCGAACCATGGGTGCATCAAAATCCCGCCAGGGAAACTACCTGGTGGCGAACCCGGACGAGCGTGCGGCAGCCCTCAGTCTTCGGCCAGTTCCTCGCCGACGCTTTTCGTCTCGTCGTCCGGCGGCGCAATGCCGAGCGCCTTGTCCCACTGCGGTTCGCGCAGATAGCGCGCACGCAGGAAATCGACAAAGGCCTTGACCTTGGTGGTCGAGCGGTGCGAGGCGGGATACACCGCCGACAGCCATAGCGGCGGCGCCGCGTACTCCGGCAGCACCCGTTCGAGGCGATGCTCCAGCAGATCGGCAGCCGCGACCATGGTCGGCAAATACACGACGCCCGCGCCGGCTCGTGCGAACTCCAGCAAGAGGTGCACGCTATTGGTTTTCAGCACCGGGTTCAGCGCGATTTCGAAGCATTCGTTGCCGCGCATCAGCGGCCACTTGTCGCCCCACGGATAGTAGGAATAGCGGGCGAAATCGTGGCGAAGAAGGTCGAGCGGCGTTTCGATCAGCGGCTCTTCCTTCAGATAACCGGGCGCGGCGCACAGCACGCCGCGCACCGGAAACAGACGCCGTTCGACCAGCAGATTGGAGGCCGGCGGATAGATTTGCAGCGCCAGATCGAAGCCTTCCTGAACCGGATCGATGACCCGGTCGTTGACAGTCACGACGAACTCCACGCGTGGGTACGCGGCGCGGAATTCGATCAGCGTCTGCGAAAAGTGTCCGAGTGCGAAGCCCGGCAGCACGTGGACGTTGAGCGTGCCGGCCAGCGCTTGCGGATCGCCGCGCGAGCGTCCGGACAGATCGTGGACTTTGTTGACCAGTTCGGCGCACTCGCGGTAATAAGTCTCGCCCAGTTCCGAAAGACGCACGGCCCGCGTCGAACGATGAAACAGCGGCACGCCGAAATGGTCTTCGAGTTGTTTGACGCGCGAGGTCACCACCGATTTGGCAACGCCCAACTGGCGCGCGGCGCCGGCAAAGCTCTGCGCTTCCGCGGCCCGCACGAACGCTTCCATCGACATGAAGAGGTCCATGCTGTCTCCTGTTGCCGCTGTGTTCGCGGCCTGCTATGCGGCTGAAGTGTAATCCTGTTTGCGAGGTGTTGCGTCGCGTTGCGTCGCGCGAGAAACTCGCACTTTCAGCGCGCTTACGAGAGAGCCGGCGTGCTCCGCGCATCGAAAAATCGGCAAAACTGAGACGCACGGTAAAGCGAACCGTGGAAATGCTGAAACAATCGAACCTAATCTGCATCATTCAGCGATACACCGTATGGAAAAAGCTCGGTGTGCTGGATCAGATCGTCGCTTTGCTCGAAGTGGCTGAGCAGGACGCCGCGACGGCGTTCGCGCGAGAGACGGAAGAAGTGGTGAGCTAACGCCGGGACGCGCTGGTGTCGCGAAGCACACGCACCCGCCCTTCCGTTCGCCAGGTATCGCAAAGCGGTTGTGTAAAACGTATGTTCGACGCCGGTCAAAAAAAGCCGGCGCGACGCCGGCTTAAGAAGTCCTGGCCGAGGGCGATCAGAACCTGAGAGACGTATTCGTGATGATCGGTGGCCCGGTCATCCCTATCAGCGGGAACGGTTTCCCGCTTGGTCATTATGATGAACGGCGCCCCCGATGGTCTCTTTTCTCGTCGCTCGCCGTTCAACGCTATTCTTCTATGGGTGGCTGGCGGGGTGTGTGCGGCGGCGCACAATACATCGCGACATTCGCGACGCGCTCACGCGTCTTGCAACTCAATATTCCACGAGAATGGTCACGCGGCGATTCGCGGCTCGCGCTGCCGCAGCGTCGCCGATAATCAGGGGGAAATTGTCCGCCCTACCGATCGCGGCCATCCTGTGGGCTTCGATTCCTTTGTCGGCAAAGAATCGAACCACCGCCCCTGCGCGTGCCGACGACAGCTCCCAGTTGGATTCGTATTTCGCCGTCGATATCGGCACACTATCAGTGTGCCCCTCTACGAGGATGTTGTTTTTTGAATGGTCGCGCAGCACCACGGCGACCTGGTTCAGCACGCCGAAAGATTCCGGCAACAAACGCGCGTCGCCCGAGTTGAACAGGATTTTCGCGTTGATGGCGATTTCAACGCCCTGTGCGACATTCGAAATCGTAATCTGCCGTTTGTCCTGAAGCGGCGCTAACAAAGATAGAAGCCGCCGCCTTGCGGTATCCGGCGCGCCGGGCGCAACGATGGGCGCGTTAGCGCTGCCGGTGCCCGTCACCTCCTTCACCGCGCGACGCTCGAGCATCTTTATTTCAAGCTCTCTATTTTTCGCCAACTGCAGCGCATAAAGCGCAAGGAACAACACCATCAGCGTGGTGATGAGGTCCGCGTAGGAAATCAGCCAGCGCCCCGACTGCTCCTCGGCATCGTCGCCTTTCCGATAGCCGGCTTTGTCTGACGCAAGGCGCTTGTTACCCGAGGAGGTGTTCATACACGAAACGTCTATTTCCAGATTGCGTTTGAATGGGTGCCCGGCAACATGTCGCCATCTGATCGAGGCCGGGTTCGAGGTCGATTAGCCCAGCAACTCAGCCGATCTTTCGCGGACATCGCCCGCCAACCGGGTTTCGATCGTGTGGGGCGACTCCTTGCGTGATATCGCAAGCAAGCCATCGAGGTATAAACGTCTGAAGCGCAACTCGCTATCGACCTGCGCCCTTATCTTTCCGTATAGCGGCAGAAAGACCAGGTTCGCCAACGCGAGGCCGTAAAGCGTTGCCACGAAAGCGACAGCGATGCCTTGCCCGAGTTGCGCGGGCTCGAGCATATGGCCCGTTACCTGAATCAGGCCGAGCACAGCCCCCAGAATGCCGAACGTCGGCGCGTACCCCCCCGCCTGCTGCCAGATCCGCGCAGCCGCCATGTGATTGCGCTCATACGCATCCAGTTCTCTTTGCAAGGCGTCTTCGAGCACGGCAGTCGATACGCCGTTTGCCAGAAGCTCCAATCCTTTTCTGGCAAACGGATTGATTCCGCCCGCCTCGATCGACTCGAACACCAGCATGCCGTTCAGCTTCGCCTGATCGCCCCACTCTAGCAGGACAGACAAGCTTTCCCGGTCGACCTGCCGCGCTTTCACAAAAGCCAGGCGCAGTTGCTTGACGCCGTCATAAAACCTGGCCCAGGTGTTCTGGATCATCACGGCGCCGAGGGTGCCGCCCAATACGATGACGAAGGCCTCCAGTTGAAAAAGCGAGGTGAAGTGCCCACCCTCGAGCGAGAATCCGATAACGATGGCCGCCACGCCGAACAATGCGCCAAATAGCGTCAAAAGATCCATACATCCTCTCGAACGGCCGTCCCAGCCATCGGACCCGAAGTGAAAACGGCCTGTTATTCGTGCACCAGGTGTCAGGCATCCAGTTTGGAAAGCGGCGCTGAATTGGCCGCCGGAGATTTGATCGCTCGCACGGTCTCGAGGAATCGCAGTTCGATCTCCGCAATCTCGAGCGGATCGATCTTGATGTCACGCCGCATAACCCACGACACCTCCTTTTTCCTCGCCTCGGTCATCACCGAAAGCAAGCGCTCGGCGACAGGCTGGTCCGTCAAGGCGGAGAGCAATTTCGCGAGATCATAGGTGTCGAAAGCGCTCACGGCTTCGAACAAGGTTCGCTGGTCGACAAACTCCAGATCGTCCAGTGATTTCAGGTCGCCTGGGCCACGAGAATTTCGTCGGGAAAAATACGTGACGCCCTTTTCCTCGACATAATTCAATACCCTGGTCTTGCGAAACGCGAAGATATCCTCGGCGATTTCCCCGTGGGACAGCTTGTTGAGAATCAGCTTCTTCTCGACGCCGATCAGGGCTTCCAGATCGGCCAGCTCGATCAGCTCCAGCTCACTGCCAATCGAGATGTCGAAATCGTGATCCGCCACCTGCTGGGCGCGCTCCGTGATCCGTACAGGATCGAACGTAACAAGCTGCCGGCTTGTTGCTCCGTCCTGCGCTGAATATCGCGCCGACGCGTTGGTCAGGCGATCGGAGCGGCCCGGTTCGAGCGTGACGAGGTTGAGTTTCTCCATCCGCTTGAGCATGGCCATCACATGTGGACGGGAATGGCCGGCAATCGCATGGCACTTCCTGATGACTTCGGGCAGGGGCACCGAAAACTCCTCCCCTTGAGCACGGCGTGTGCGTCCATCCAGTTTGTCCGCGTTCTCGGCACCCGCCATCAGGGCCAGCACATGAGCATACGAAAGAACACCTGGCAGGAAATCAGCATGCGTATAGGTGGCAAGGACATCGTCCTTCTTCTTCACCCGTCTAATCATGGTGCGCACGATATGGCGAAGCAGCGGCGATACGCGCTCAAGCTCCTCTTCCACTACGTTTGCTGCGATAACGGTGAATTGACAGAAGCTAAGTGCTTTCGCGGTGTGCGCTCGCGGTTCGGACGGCAATAAGGCCGCTTCACCAAAAAACTCGCCCTTTCCCAGCGTGGCGAGAATGATTTTCTTTTCGTCGCAATGAGTGGAGATTTCGACTTTGCCGTCCGCGATGACGTAGATGACGGCGTCGCCCGCGAAGCCTTCGGCATAGATGACTTCGCCCGGAGCCGCTGTTCGCGACCATGGCGATCGTTGGTGATTCACGATTCATTCCCCCGAAGAGCTATTTCCCCGTTCAGCCCGCGCCGTCCTGACGCATGAGCATGTCCGATGGTCCTGACTTATTTGACTGGATAACGACATGCGATACGCAAATCTTTAACGCGCACAATCATCAGACGTAATGGCGCGAATCAGATTTCATGGCGCAAACGTTTGGCGACCCTAACCGGGGCTTCGGAGCACCGTGATTATTTTTCCCGCCCGGCCGGAAACAGATGGAGATATGCGCTAGAAGCACGTCCGCAATCCGACGGTTCCGTTTTACTGCCGCAACGGTCACAGACTCAATACGGCCTACGCCGCGTCGGTGTCAATATGTGCGCTTCCACCCTGACCATTGACGCCACAGACTCGCCTTTCTCCGCCCCGAACCGCTTCTCCACGCTACCCGCTGTAGCATGGCCTCACGTAATGCAGGCACGAGGATAAGGCACATCGCGAGAATAGAAACAACAGACCAGAGACAAGAGGCCGTCATGATCGGTTACTCCCCTGCCTTGCTAAGCATCGCCTTGCTGACAACCACGTTCGGGATATTCCAGCTATGGCACGCACGGCCGAACGCCGTGTCCGGGAGTTCGCCGCTTGCACGCAACGCCGAGATAAATGGGTTGCGCGCCTTTCTTGCGATCAATGTCGCCGTCAGTCACTTGCTGCGCACCCACAAAGCTATCGAGACAGGCGAATGGGAAGGCGTGATCGGCTATTTCGAGTCGTTTCCGCTCTTTTTTATGATCACGGGATTCATCTTTTGGGAAAAGGTCCTTCGGACCGGCACCAAGACCGATTGGTTGAAGTTGTATATAGGCCGTCTGTTTCGCATTGCTCCGATGTATTTGTTCGTCGTCGGCATCATGCTGTTTGTCGTCTTTGCGCGCACCGGCTTCACACTGCACGAGTCGGCAAGCAGCGTCGCGTACCAGGTGCTGTGCTGGCTCGGGTTAGGCATCGTCGACGTGCCACATACGGTGAACGGCCACCCGAGGGCTGATCTGATCCTGGCCGGCGTAACGTGGACATTGCGTTGGGAGTGGTTCTTCTACGCGAGCCTGCCCGTGCTGGCCCTGCTATCCGGAAAGAAGACCCGCGTGCTCTTCCCGTTGCTCGGCCTCGCCGCCTGCCTGCTCGTCGCGGCGCTGACGAGCCACAAGACGGTACCCATGTTCGCCTCGCTGTACCTTGTCGGTATGAGCGCCGCGTCACTTCATCATACGGGCCACCGGCTTCATCTCGGCGACCGTGTGACGTCGCCTGCCGCGCTGTTTCTGCTTGCCGTCATGTTTGCTGCGCCGCATGCATTCGAAGCGCTCTCCCCGATGTCGGTCGCGTTCTACTCGCTTTTCTTCTATCTGATCTGCTCCGGCTCCACACTATTCGGCCTACTGACGAGTCGGGCCGCGCGGATGCTGGGACAAGTGAGCTATAGCATCTACCTTGCCCAGGGGCTGTTCCTCACGCTGCTCTTTTCCATTCCCGCAGTCCGCTCGTTCGCATTCGCCGGCGTGCCGGCATTTTGGCTTGTCGGTCTTGCGTATCTCGTTCTGCTCTGTGCGAGCGCATCGTTTTCGTATCGATTCATCGAAGCACCCTGTATCTCGTTCGGCAGGACGCTGCATCTCAGCGCGCCTGCCGGGGTGCCCGCGTCAGCGGGGGATTGACTGCGATGCGCGAGGTGCATGTTTCGGTTAGACGCCATTGAGGCCGTGCCGACAGGAACAGTCGCCAGCAGATGAGCTGCCAATTGACGAGCGCACTCATGCTTGCCCGCAGTCAGCCTTGTACCGACGCGTTCTTCGACAACCCGGAGTGCATCCGCATCGACACGCAAGCCTGGTTTCGCCGCAACGCTGGTCTGCGCGCGCAGAAGCCACGCGTCGTTAGTGCGGCACGTTCACCACCCCGTGGCTCACGCTGATCGCGTTACTGCCTGGATTCGCCACGATAGCCGGCAGGTTCGCCACGCTTAACGCTGGCGCAGCACCCGGGGTGCCGCCGCGCGGTACCGTGCGAATCACCTGCGACGGCGGCAGCGGCGTGCCGTTCTTCAGGTGGCTCCACATCAGGTTGAGCGCCTGGATGTTGTAGTAGTGGACCGGGACGAAGCGTGTGTCGAAGCCCGGCACGCCGAGGAACGCGTCGAAGTGCTGTCCGTTCGTCACTTCGTAGAACGACAACTGGCTGCGCGAGCCTTCCCTCATGCTGTTCGCCGCAAGATACGCGCGCGAAGCATGATTTACCGGCACGAGTGCATCGCTGCGGCCCTGCACGATGATCGCGGGCTTTCCATGCAGGTTCGCATTCACGCGGATCGCTTCGACACTCGCCAGCATGCGCGGGTCCCGATTCGTCCATAACGCGCGCGCGCATGCCGCACCCGCGAAGCTTGCATCGGGTGTCGCGAGCCGATGGTCGGCGCCACCTTGCGGCGTGACGTTGTAGACGAGACTGATGCCGTTGGTCGGCGGCACACCGTTACCCAGCCCGAACACGGTCAGCATCGGCGAGACGGCCGGTGTAAAGCCCGCGCCGCCCGTTGCCGGGTTCGTTGTGCCGAAGCTGAAACCACACAGGTTGTCGATCACGCTCGACCTCGTGTACGCGTTGGCGTACGTGACGGCGACGGCCGGCACGGCCTGCGAGTCCCACATGGGTGCGTGCAGGAGGTCGGAATCGGCTTCATAGCCAGCGTCGTGCAGCAGCGCGAGCGCGTCGTTCGCCTGCGTTTGCGTGTCGCTGCCGCGCACGTAGCCTGCCGCTGCGAGCGACGTGCAGCGAGCCTGGCGGATAGCTGTCGTCGTCGCTGTGGGCAGCGCCGTCAGATAAGGAGCGCCGGCGGCGGCCTCCGCGAGCGCGGCACACGGCTGGAGCAGGTTGGCGAGCGTCATGTAGTCCGCCAGCGGTTTGCCGGCTGCGGCGATACGCTGGCCGCCCTCGATCACTTGCGCATTACCGCGTATCCGGACGTTGACCTGCGGTTCGCCGACGACCACCGCTGTGATCCACCCTCTCGTGTCCTCTTCGGCGGCCGCGAGCGACGCGCCACCGCCGTTGCTCACCGACGCCGCGATCGTGGTGATGCTGCCCGGGTGGTAGCGCACGCCGTGATGCGACGAGTCGGCAAGCGTGGCGAACTGCCGGTTCAAGGCCCAATAGGCGAACTTCACCGCCTCGAGCGTGTCCTCGCCCCATTCCTGTTCCGGATTCTGCTGCGAATGCGCGTGCTTGAACGCATAGCGGTTGGGGAAGCTGTGGTTGTAGGTGGCCAACGTGTCCGCAGGCACGTTGGCGGTAAAGAGGCTGTTGGGCCCGGCCGTCGCGGCGTCGGCAAGAACGCCGTCAATCAGCGTGACGAGACCGGTCCTCAGCTCGTGCGCCCCGTTGCCGGTGCCCTTGTCGGTATAGGCGACCGCGCAGCCGCGCTTGAGCCCCCACTCGCCAGCCGCCGAAATGGCGCCGTAGACCCCGCGCGAGCCCGACGACGTGGCCGTGACGATGCACGGGTTCGCCGGGTCGAAGCTCGTTGGCACCTGAACCAGGAGACTTACGTTGTGCCGGCCACTGCCGTCGTCGGCATATGCGAGGTATTCGGTGCCGGCAATTTTTCCCGCGCCAAGGGTGTCGTTGCCGTATAGATCGACATTGGGTCCCCAGAATCGACCGTAGCCGCCATTCGCCGTCATGTCGACGAGCGCGCGGTAATTGGACCAGATCGCGAGCCGCCGCAATTCGGCAGCTGTCGGGCTCGCCGGGTTGGCAATAGCGGGTGCAGGCCCCGCGAGTCCGGTTTTGCCGAGGCCAGCGGTTAGCAGGTCGTCGCTGACGCCGTCATACGTGGTTGTCCTGAGGCTGCTTGCCACGACGAACGGCGGCAGGCTATGCACGGCCGAGCGGCCGCCGTCGTGATCGTCGGCACGTGCTGTGGGGGCGAGCGCTGCGGCCACTATCGCGGCGCTGAGCATTACCGCTTTAATCCGGGCTGCGTTCGGGACGTGTTTCATCCGTGTCTCCTTGTCTATTGTTCGAATGCGACGCACCACGCACTGCGAGAACCATCGTGCAGCGTTGGATCACGGCGTCACTAGACATTAGAACGTCGGAGGCGCAGATTCAATGAAGGTTTTCGCCCGACCGCCGGGTTCTCGGCCGTTGCGGACATTCTAGTCGTCGGCAGCGCATCGGAATCCGCGTTCGGCAAATGATCGCTCGCGAACAAAGCCGAGGACCGAATACGACCCATCTGAGCCGGTCGTCCGGGCGTTGCCTCTGTCCGGTCCCGTCTCCATAAGAGACCCCCGCGAACGACTTTTGGCCTGCGCTGTCGGCATAACGAATGCAGCTCCAACGCAAGTGAACCTGGAACATTGGATGCTGCGCTGGATAGAGTGCCGTCCTCAGGGCAAGCCCTCCGAGCACGACAAATATTACGGCGGCGAGAATATGGACAGCCTTGGTCGGCAGGCGGTCGGCAAATTTGTGCCCAAGATAGATGACCGGTACGTTGGCCAGCATCATGCCCAGCGTCGTTCCCGCGACAACACCGAAGAACTCGTGAAAGCGCGCAGCCAGTGCAATGGTGACGATTTGGGTCTTGTCGCCCATCTCGGCGAGAAAGAACGTGAGCGCAGTCGTACCGAAGACGCCCATCGGATGCTTCGTGTTGACGTGCGCCCTCGAACATCGCGTTCGAGGCGGCTACTCCCCAATGAGCGGGCGCGATTCTATCGCGGTGAGTGTTACAGAAGCAAGTCGCCAGAATGAAGCAGTGGCGACACTCCCATTGATTCAGGTGTCCGACGTTCGCGGTTCGGCGGATAACGCCAGAGATTCGCGCTGCAACTTGGCCTGTCGCCGCGCCCGGTCGTTCATCACCTGATGGCGCCGGTAGTCGGTCATCTTCTTCCACGCCCGAATTTCATCGAGCGTGCGAAAACACCCGACGCACAATCCGGTCTTGCCATCGAAGGCACACACGTCGATGCACGGGGACTTGACTGCCATAGTCAGGCCGCCGCTTGTGACGGTCGCACTTCAACGGTGACATGCGACAACCCCTTGAAACGCTCGAGCACCGCATGATAGAAACGCGAGTCTCGCTGCGGTTCGCCTGTTGCCACCGACACCACGGCACTCATGTGACCTGGACCCACCCGCCATACATGCAGGTCGACGACCTTGTCGCCACGGTCCTCGATCGCATGACGCACGTTCTCCGCCATACGTCGGTCGGAGTTCATGTCGAGCAGGATTGCGCCAGTGTCTCGCATCAAGCCGTACGACCAGTTTGCAATCACCAGCGCGCCGATGACACCAGCAAGCGGGTCCATCCAGAGCCAGCCAAATGCGCGAGCCAGTACGAGGCCGATGATAGCCAGCACGGAGACCGCCGCATCCGCCATCACATGGATGTACGCGGACCTGATGTTATGGTCCCGGGTCACCGCGTCATGTGCGTCGTCGTGGTGCTCATGTTCTTCGAATTCGACTTCGTGCTCGCCGTCAGGCATCCGCACGATGGCCTTGAAGGCGTGCGGCTCAGGAATGTCTTCCTTCGATTCCAGATAGCCGCCACGGTCCGCCAGCGCGAATACCTGTTGCGTCCCATCGGGTCGCACCGTCGTAACGGACACCGCAGAAGCGTCCAGTCGTGAACCCTCGGTTGCCGGCGTAATCCGGAAAACGGGCGGTACGCCATCCTCGAAGATAGAAACGGCAAACACACCGGACGGCGCAAAAATCTTCTGCACCTCGTCTTCATGAGCATGGTCGTCGTAACCGTGGCCGTGTCCGTGGCTATGACCATGGCTATGGCCGTGGTCGCCGCCGCTCAGCAGCCACACGCTTGCCAGGTTAACCAGCAGGCCGACCACCGCGATAGGAATCGCTTCGCCGAAGTGAATCGGTACCGGCGACAGAAAGCGCGAGACCGCCTCGTAGCCGATCAGCATCGCAATCATCGCGAGCACGATGGCACTCGTGAAACCCGCGAGGTCGCCGAGCTTGCCGGTACCGAACACGAAGCGGGAGTCGGTGGCGTGTTTCCGCGCGTAGGTATACGCAAGCGCTGCAATCAGCATCGCGCCAGCATGCGTCGACATGTGCAGGCCGTCGGCAACGAGCGCAAGCGACCCGAACATACTGCCGCCGACGATTTCAACCAGCATCATCGCGCTGCACAGTGCGATCACGGCCCACGTCTTGCGCTCGTTCTTTTCGTGGCCTGCACCCAGAAAGATGTGGTCATGCCCCGCGCCGAACGCGGCGTTTTTGAAATCACTCATTTTTGACTCTACTTGAAATAGCTGTGTACGACTTCGATGAGCTGGTCGGTCGCACTGCCTGCCGGCTCTTCGTTGGGGTCTGCATCGACGAGATGGGTGCGGATATGGTCTTCGAGCACGACCGCCAGCAGGCCGTTCATCGCGCCGCGACAACTGGTGATTTGCTGCAGCACGTCGACACATCCGCGCTCCTCTTCCAGCGCGCGTTCGATGGCTTCGACCTGTCCCTTGATGCGGCGAACCCGGTTGAGCAGTTTCTGTTTCTCGCGAATGGTGTGGCTCATTGATGACCTCCGATATACCGTGGGGGAGTATATCTAATATAGGGTAGAGGGGTATATCAATTCATCACGACGGAAAGC
Source organism: Paraburkholderia sp. FW306-02-B (assembly GCF_058782725.1). NCBI lineage: Bacteria > Pseudomonadati > Pseudomonadota > Betaproteobacteria > Burkholderiales > Burkholderiaceae > Paraburkholderia > Paraburkholderia sp. FW306-02-B. The sequence continues at coordinate 1,171,349 of NZ_JBYSXZ010000002.1, read as the reverse complement.
TTGTTGAAAGAATATAGTTGCGTTAGACTCCGCTTCGTCTTTTGGGGAGTAGCCTTCCTTCCGCCCCGGAAGGAGAGTGCGTCAACATACTCGGCCTGTGGCCGTGGCGCACTCGACCGGTTCGGTTTGGCGAGACCATGGGCGCATTGCGTCGTTCCTGGTCGGACGGCGGCGGATGCGCCATGGTTCGTCGACGTCCGACCCCGGAGGGCCCATGTGCTTCCCAATTCCCCGCTTCAACCCCACCCGATTTGCGCTCGCGCCTACTCGCTCAGGCGGAGGTGCCGCATGACGCAGCTGTTCTTTGAACTGGTTCTCATGCTGGCCGTCATCCTGGTCGCAGCCGAGGTATTCACGAACGCGCTGGAACATCTGGGCGAACGCCTCAAAATTTCCGAAGGCGTGACCGGTTCGCTCTTTGCCGCCGTGGGGACCGCACTACCTGAGACGATGGTGCCGTTGCTGGCGCTGGCTGGTGGCACGTCGAGCAGAAGCGTTAACGAAGAAATCGGCGTCGGCGCCATCCTCGGCGCACCGCTGATGCTGGCCACACTGACGACGTTCCTGATGACGCTCGCCATCGTTCGTACACGCGGTTTGCAAGGGACCGTTGCGCCGGAGCGAACCGGGTTCGTCCGCGACATGAACTATTTTCTTGCCGCGTTCGGGCTCGCCGCTGTGGCGATGTTTGTGCCGCACGACGAGTGGTACGTGCGCGCGCTATTTAGCATTGGACTGGTCGGTATCTACGTGCTGTACGTTGTGGTGACGTTCCGTGCGTCGGAGAAGCTCGTCGAAAGCGGACATGGCACGGAAGCCCCGGGCACCATGTTTCTGGCGCGACTTGGGGTTCCGGTCAACCTCCTGACCATCATCGTGCAACTGGCGGTCGGCGTGGCGCTGCTCGTGGGTGGCGCAAAAGGCTTCATTCACGGCGTGGAAGGCGTGTCGCATGCGCTTGGCATCTCGGCACTGCTGCTGTCGCTCATCATCATTCCGATTGCGACGGAACTGCCCGAGAAGGTGAACAGCATCCTGTGGATTCGGCGCAAGAAGGACACACTGGCCTTTGGCAACATCACCGGAGCCATGGTGTTTCAGGGCACGCTGTTACCCGCCATCGGCATCATGCTCACGCCTTGGGAGCCACGGGTGGAAGTGCTGACGGGCGTCATCATCACACTCATTGCTGCGGCCTGGCTGCGTTTGAACGCAAAAGCGGGCGGCCTGGCAGTCCGGGCATTGCTGCTCAACGGACTGCTTTATGCGGGCTATCTGTTCATCACGTTGACGCGATAGCGGGAGCTCCGCATCGCCAGATACGCTGGCGCGGGAAGCGGTTCCTCATCTGCGTAAGCATGATGGCCGGCGCTGAAAAGGCCGGCCCTGAAAAACGCCCATGAGCACCGTCATGCACACCGCGCCAACCTATACGCCAGGTCAACTGCTCCGCTACATGTTGCGCCTCGGCACCGTCGGCTTCGGCGGCCCTGTTGCGTTGGCCGGCTACATGCGCCGGGACCTGGTCGAGCGATGGGGCTGGATTAGCGAAGCGGACTACAAGGAGGGCCTGACGCTGGCGCGGCTGGCACCCGGCCCGATGGCCGCGCAGCTCGCCATCTATCTCGGATACGTGCACTTCCGGTTGCTGGGCGCCACCCTCGTCGGAATTGCGTTCGTCATCCCTTCGTTTCTGATGGTGGTGGCGCCTGGCTGGGCGTATGCGCACTTCGGCGGCCTGTCGTGGATGCAGGCAGTCTTCCACGGCGTGGGCGCGGCGGTCGTCGGCATCATCGCAATGAGCGCCTACAAGCTGACGACAAAGACTGTCGGCTCGGACAAACTACTGGCTCAAGATTGGCTATGACCTCACACTATTGGGGGCATTCCGACGGGTGAAACTCAATGATTAGACCTCGTAGCGTGAATGCACGTCACGAGTGGGCAGCTAGCGGGCGCGAGGGCAGACTTTCACGCTTCCACCCGGGAGACCGCAGCCGGTTTGTTCGCCGTTGGCGACACGTCTGCGGACACGGCGATCAACTCAATGCGTCCCTTCCCGGTCAAGGTCCTGACGAGGTCATCCGCAGTGGGCACAATCTTGCCGAAGTAAAGCCCGAAGTTCGACAACGCAGCGTCATGCATGACCGGATCGCAGTCGGCACATGCGTCCGAAACCAGCACGCAGCCGAATCCCCGGTCGGCAGCATCCCGTGCTGTCGTCTCGACGCAGCAACTCGTCACCACCCCGGTGAATACCAGGTTTTTGATCCCCATACGATCCAGCACGTTCTGAATCTCGCTACCGTTAAACGCGCCTTGCGTTGTCTTGCGAATCACAGTTTCTCCATCCAGAGGGGCGACCTCCTCACGGAACGCGTAATCCGGATTTCCCGTCCACCATAAGTCCTCGATGCCGCAGGACCTTTCCAGCATACGCGACCACTCGCGAAACCTGACTGGGCAATCGCGCATATCCCGGTACGCTGAACCAATTGCAAGGTGAATGACCGGTCTTCCTGTACAACGGAACACATCGAGCAATGTGCGAATGGCGGGGATGGTCGTGCACTCGAGCCTGTCGAGGTAGTAACGCATCGAGCCGGGCTCGATCGTTTCGCAAGCCTTGACCCAGCCACGATCGGGCGCAGCGTCGCTGTACTGAACGTCGACCACGACTAGCGCCGTGGCCGTGCGGTCCGTGAAGTCGATAGCCGGAATCGTCAATGACAGGCTTTCAAACGCGGCCTGCGCGGGTGCTTGCTCGTGCATGTTGGAGTCCTCGATTCAGGTTGAACGTACCGCCATCCGACGAGGCAGTACGCGTTTGGCCGTCCATGCGGGACACGTGGCCATAGCGGCCATTGTGGATATGCCAGTTGACGCAGGCATGCGTGAAAGCGACAGCCAATTACGTTGCAGCGACGCCCGCATTGGCCGGTTTTGATGATCGACTACATCATCCCCACGTTGCGCAACGAGCGCCACGCAAAGCCTTCCGCCGAAAACCGCGCCGCCGTGCGGCACGAACCGGACGTGAGCCGACAAAGCCAGGGAGTGCCCGGCACCAGTGCGGACCCGACCGACGCGCCGCGTCTTTGAACGAAGACTGGCGGACGTTTCGCGACACATCGGGATTTGCAGGTCAGACGTCGGGACCGTCAGCCAGCTTCATCAGCCTGAGAACAACAGCGAGGCCGGTGAATACGAATCCCACTGCACAGACACCGCTCCAGCCTGCCAACGCCCACGCGGCGCCCGAAAGCACCGCACCCAACGCGCCGCCGACGAAAAACACCCCAACGAACAGGCCGTTCAGCCTTCCGCGCGCGGCAGGATTCATCAGGTTGATCGCACGCCGGCCGAGTGTCTGGTCGGTGACGACGCCGGCGTCGAGTGCGGCCGCGCCCGCGACGAGCATCGCAACCGCAAGTACCGGATGGGCGCTCGCCGAAAAGCCTCCCCAGCCAGCACCCGCCACGCCGATTGCCACAAGCGCGACAAGCATCGTCAGGTGGCCGGCGAACAACGCCGTGCGACCTGACCCACGATCGCCCGCGCGACCGGCGAGCGGCGTCACGATCGCACCCGCCGCGCCGGCAAACGCGAACAGCGCGATGCCATTCATACCGAAGCTGAACGGGGTCTGCACGAGCCGCAGGCCGATCGCGGTCCAGAACGCGCTGAACGCACCCATCACCAACGCAGCCGATGCGGCGTTCCGTTGCAACACGGGCTCGGTGCGCAGCAGGGACCACAGCGAGCCCAGCAGCGCCGGGTAGCGCGTCGTGACGGACGGCTGACGCGCGGGCAGTTTCATGTAGAGGACGACGGCGAGTAGCGCGTCTATCAGCGCCGCAACGCCGTAAAAAGCACGCCAGCCGACCGACCCGGCAATCACGCTCGCGGCCGGACGCGACAACAGGATGCCGAGCATCAGACCGCTCATCACGTTGCCGACTGCACGTCCGCGGTGACTTTCCGGTGCCATCGAAGCCGCCATCGGCACCAGCATCTGGATCACGCTGGATGCCGCACCGGCCAGAAACACAGCGACCAGAAACACTTCCCGTGAATCGGTGAGCATCGCGATCGCGAGAAAACCAGCGCAGTACGCCAGTGTGCGCACGATCAACCGGCGGTTCTCCAGCAGATCGCACAGCGGCACAAGCAGCACCAGGCCAGCCGCGTAGCCGAGTTGCGGAAACATGGCTACGAGGCCGGCGAACTCAGGGGCGAGATGCAGACTGCCGCTGATCGCCCCGGTCAGCGGTTGCGCGGCAAACAGATTCATCACCATCACGCCGACGGCCGTCGCAAAGAAGACCGTCATCAGCGTGGTGAGTCTGTGCGGGGTCTCGGCCTCGCGCGCCGCGATGGCGCTGGCGGGGCCTTCGGCGGACGGATTCATCGAACGAGTTCTCAAAAGGGTATCTGAGAAGCCATCTTAATGACGCGCCTAATATGCGACAATTGAAATATCTTGATAATGATTATGCGAGATAAATTTGAATACGCGTGATCTACAGGCGTTCGTCGCGGTCGTCGAAAGCGGCTCGATGGTGCGTGCCGCAGAACGACTCCACCTCACGCAGCCTGGCCTGACCCGGCGCGTGCAAAACCTTGAAACCACGCTGGGTGTTGGCTTGCTCGATCGCGAGAGCAAGCCGCTCAAGCCGACCGCCGCGGGCAATGAGGTCTACGCGCTCGCGCGCACTGTGTTGCGTGCGGTTGACGATCTATTGTCGGTGGCATCCCCCGACAGCGAGCCGGCCGGCGAGCTGAGAATCGGCATGCCGCCTTTTCTGGCCGACGTGGCGCTGGAAAAGCCAGTCGACCTCCTGCGCAGTGTCTTTCCGCGCCTTACGCTGCGTGTCACGGCGGGTTGGTCGCCAGGTCTCCTGCAAAGCGTCGAGCGGGCGGCGCTCGACGCGTCGATCGTGCTGATGCCGTCCGGCTTCGCACCACCCGAGACGTTGCACGCTACACCGCTCGCGTTCCTGCCGACCGTGATCGTCGCGGCGCGCTCCCTCGGTCTGCCTGATGCGCCTTTGACGCTGGCGGATCTGGCGCGTTACGAATGGGTACTCAATCAGGACGGCTGCGGGATGCGCTCAGCGTTGAGACGTGCGCTGGAGGCGGCGGGACTACCGTTCAATGTCGCCGTCGAAGCGTTCGGCGCCGAGCTGCAATTGTCGCTTGTCGCGCGTGGCCTCGGTATCGGGCTCGTCACGGCGGACATACTGGAACGTACTGCGCATCGCGCGGCGCTCAGGATCGTCGAAGCCACTGACTTCCGCACGGGAGTCGACGTATGGTTCGTTCATGGTTCCCTCCCCGGCCGGCTTATGCGGCCTGTCGATCTGTTGCGCTCATCGCTCACCGACGCGATGGCCGAAGGCGGGATGGCGGTGTATAGGGAAGACGCAGGGCGCGCGCCGATAAGGCGCCAGACCTAGGTTCGCGAACACAATCACGGCCTCATTCGACTTTCTGACGCGGAAGGCCTGCTTGCCCCGCGTGAGGGCCGCTCGTGCTGGATCGGGCCGCAACGGCCGCTCGATAAATGGAATATTCCTCTGCAGCTGGCCGTTTACACGTCGTATCGGAATCAGGGGCACATTTCCATGAACACTCGGCCGAAGTACGTCATTCGATCCAGTGGCGGCGTGCTGCTGGCGACCTTGTTTGCGTTGCTCGCTGCCTGTGGCGGAGGTGGCGGCGGTAGCAGCGCGAGCAACATGTCCACTACGATCGCGTTTGCCGGTACGACGGCAACCGGCAAGGCGCTCGCGAACGCGACGATCAGGATCGATTGCGTGCAAGGCTCAATGTCGGTGGCTGCCGATTCGAACGGGAACTACCACGCGACGCTTGGCGCGGTGACGCCTTGCCTGATCACCTCGACCTCAGGTGCAACCGTGCTGCTTTCGACTGCATTCGCCGGCGGCACATACAACGTCACGCCAGAAACGGATCTTTTGCTGTCGTATCTGGCCGCCCAGTTGGGCACGACCGAAAGCGGACTCGTCACTGGCTTCGCAACCAGCACGCGATTTCAGCAAGCGTTGGCGAATCAGACCGACGTGCTGACTGCACAGGGTGCTGTTGTACAAAATCTTCAGCAAAAATATGGATTGACGCTGACCACGCCCAATTTTTTGACCGCTTCATTCGCAGTCGGTCAGCCAGGCGTGGACAGCGACCTCGAAGCACTCCGCGCCAGCGGCGCAATCGATGCTAACGGCGAGCCGGACCCTGCCGCCGTCACGCTCATGACGACGGCGGGAGCCGCGCATCCGATCGCAACATCGCCAGCCTCCGGCACGGGCGGAAGTGGCGCAACTGGAGGAATCGGGGCGGGTACCGGAAGCATGGGCGGCATGATGTGACGCGATGGGACACCACGGAACGGTGTCGCCACGTGGTGCGTCACGTAACCGCCTCATGCCGGCCCTTCTCTCCCGTTCGCACATTTCTTTGGGCAACGACGGCTTCAGGAATCTGCGCATCCATCGAGTGGCGGCGCGAGATCCATTCCGCGCGCCTTTCCCCTCGCGGCCATCCAATCTAGCGATGTGCGTAGAGCATGTCGCTCGGCGTCACGGCGGCATGGCTCGCCGATTGGGACTGGCCGGAGACTATACCGCCATACGCCTCTTGCGAGCCGGTAGCGTCGTCGTGGTCAGCAGCGAGGGTCTGCCCGCTTTGACCGCGCTGCGACGCCGGTGCGCCAACCGAAGGCTTGTAGAAAGGGGCCGGACCGTAGCCGCTAGCAAACGCGGGAGCGGCGGCGGAGGCCGAAAGTGCGACGAGCAGTGCAACGATAAATTTTGTCTTCATGATGGAATCTCGCTAATAGATTGTTCAGTGGCACAGGAGGCGCGTGCCTTGCCGGATCGCGCCCCCGCATGCCAGCTCAGTTGCCGTTCCGGGTTAAACCAGCTTGATGACGACGTCGATGTTGCCTCGCGTGGCTTTTGAGTACGGGCACATTTCGTCCGCGGCATGCACGATCGCCTCGGCGACTTCGCGCGCCACGCCCGGCACGCTGACGTTGAGCCGGGCCTGGAGGAAGTAGGCGCCACCGGTCATGCCCAGATCGACCTCGACATCGAGGGCCAGATCGGGCGGAAGCGCCACCCTTCTCTCCTTGGCCGCGAGGCCGATCGCGGCGATGAAACAGGCCGACCATGCGCCCGCGAACAGTTGCTCCGCGGTCGGATGCGGCTGAACAGCCGCGAACAGGTGCGCCGCAGCCGCGCCGTTGCTGGCGATGCCGGGCGAGAGCTTGATGTCGAGGCGGCCGTCATGGCTGCGCGAAGCGCTGTCATCGCTGCTTGCCGTCGTGTGTGTCTTGCCTGTGAACAGGACAGTTTCGATCTTGGTCATCATGAACTCCTTGTTGAATATGGGGCGCCAGGTTTTAATCGCATGCGATTTATTCGCATGCGTCGCATATTGATGGAGGCGCCCCACCATGTCAAGCGCAAACGATTTAATCGCATGCGACTTTTAATAGTGAGAAACGAAGACTCGGCGATGACCGTCATGTCGTCGATGTCAATCCGGTCCCCGTCGTTCAACGTCACATACACTGGACGCCCGCCGCCGGGCAGTAACGCCGCTTTTTTCCGTCGCCGACAATATTTCTGATCGTGAATCGTCTACAGACGTATGGAACCGCCGCGCACCCCGGACCCGATGATCGAACGAGATAGCGACATCACTGCAACTGTTTTGCGTGAGCGTACGAAGCTCGGCAATTTCATCCGGCGTCGCGTGCACGATCCGAGTGAAGCCGAAGACATCTTGCAGGATGTATTTCACGAGTTCGTGCAAGCCTACCGGCTCCCTGCGCCGATTGAACAAGTTAGCGCGTGGCTGTTTCGCGTGGCGCGAAACCGCATCGTCGACCGCTTTCGCAAGCGGAGAGAGCAACCGCTGAGCGAAATGGTCGACGACCCCGACGAGGCCGAGTACCGACTGGATCTCGCGCTGCCGGCAACCGACGCCGGCCCGGAGGCCGTCTATACAAGGTCCGTGCTGCTGGAAGCCCTGCAAGACGCGCTCAACGAATTGCCAATGAATCAGCGCGACGTCTTCGTCGCTCACGAACTCGAAGGGCGCAGCTTCAAGGAGCTGGCGTCCGAGAGCGGTGTCGGCGTGAACACGCTGTTGGCACGCAAGCGTTACGCGGTACTGCATCTGCGCGTTCGCTTGCAAGCCGTGTATGACGAACTGGATATCTAAAGGAGCAGGTAGATGAGTTTCAGACTGAGATGCTTCGGCAAAGCACTGTTGGTTCTGGTGGGCATTGCCGTGCTGGGATGGATGGTGATGGCGCTATGGAATTGGGTTATCCCGGCGCTATTCATCGGCGGCCGTTCGATCGACTATCCGCACGCGATGGGCCTGTTGATCCTGAGCCGAATTCTGTTTGGCGGATTTCGAGGTCATGGCGGTTGGCACGGCCGCCGGCATTGGCGTCGGTGGGAACGGATGACGCCGGAGGAGCGCGAAAATTTTCAGAAGAGCATATCGCCCGCTAGCGGCAAGCCCCAAGAGGATCGGGCATGAGCAACGCCTCGACATCCGCTTGCAAGCAAACCGTAGGCGTGATTGCTCCTGTGGTCAATTTGAAGCGGTGTGAAGGCAAAGGCGATTGCGCGGTAGTCTGCCCCGAGCACGTTTTCGAAATCCGCTGCATCGACACGGCTGACTATCAGCAGTTGGGAGCGCTGCAGAAATTCAAGCTGCGCGTACACGGCATGAAGGTCGCGTACACGCCAAACGCCGATGCGTGTCGGGCTTGCGGCTTGTGCGTGACAGCATGCCCCGAGCGTGCCATTACGTTAGCCAGGATCGGGATGCCATAAAGCAGAAAGCCCTCACCAGGAGGGCTTTCATGTGTGCTCCAGTCACATCGGCCGCGAATCCTGCGAGTTGTGGCGGCGCCCCCAGGCTTATTCCCTCCTTAGATGCCGGCATGACTGACGGCCGCCGCCCGACAGCAGAACACGACTGGATATCCACAAGCCGCTCAGCGTTCCTTTGAATGCGTTGCAAGCAGTTGCTGGTGGCGTGCTTCGGTTGCATCATCGGCGGGGAACATACATTCCAGACGCAGTTCCTGCGCGGCAACGGTTTGCGGTGTTCCGACGCTCGTCACCATCGAAAAATAACGAAGAACCACGCCCTCGCTGACGAAGCCGAGCGGAATAACCGGCATCGTGGGCATGGCGCTCGGCGCATGATGCGCCTTCCAGTCGCGCGGCACATCGGGATACGCAAGCAGTTCGTCGAGCAGACGCGTTGTGCCGTCGTCGATGACGTGACCGACCGATTCGCGATATACCCGTTGGAGCAAGCTTCGCGAGACGTTGTCCCAGTCGGCCACGAACGGACGCATACCCTGCGGATCGAAGATCAGATGCAGCATGTTGCGCGGTCCTTCGCGCGAAGCCATGTCGATGAAGTGGTTGAAAAAGCGAGGCGCTGCGTCGTTGGTCATCAGGACGTTCCAGTGACGGTCCATCACGATCGCCGGAAACGGTTCGTGCTGGCGAACGACCCGCTCAAGCGCGCGGATGACACTGTGCATCTCCTGTGCGTCCCAAGGTGCCTCCGAATACACGGGCGCGTAGCCAGCGGCGAGCAGCAGTGCATTGCGCTCGCGCAGCGGCACGTCGAGCGTCTGCGCGAGGGTCAGGATCGTCTGTCGGCCCGGCACGCTGCGTCCGCTCTCAATGAAGCTGATCTGGCGCTGCGAGACACCGGCCTCGAGCGACAGATCGAGCTGACTCACGCCACGCACGTCGCGCCAATAGCGTAACAAATCCCCAAGTTCGCTCCGCGGCACTTTCGGATCGGGACGAGTGACGTTCATCGGATTTCCCTAATCAAGGCGGACGAATATAACGGGCTCAGGTTGCGGGCGCATGCCAGACGAATTCCTCAAACGGCGCTTCGAGCGCCGGCTGGGTAACGCTTCCGGTGTAGTTCGTGATAGTAGATGCTGCAACCACCGCAATGACCTCGAGTATCTGCTCGGAATTGAACCCTGCTTCGAGGAAGCGTCTCTGATCCGAAACCGCCAGGCGGCCGCGCTTTTCGATCAGCGTACGCGCCAGCATTGATAGCGCGGCCAGTCTGGTGTCACCAGGCAGGCCGCCGTGCCGGATTGCGTCTACATCCGCGGGAGGTACGCCCTCCTTCAACGCGAGCGCGGTGTGAAACGCGACCGGCCACTCACTGGCGTTCGCGACCGCGTTGGTCAGCAGCAACGTCTGGATCTGCGACTCCGCCAGACTGCTCGCATGCACGCGCTCGAACAGGCCAATGAATCCATTGATCAGCACCGGTGAAGCGGCCATCTTGGCCGCGATGTTCGGGATCAGGCCGAACGCCTGTTGCAGTTGCTGGAGCACGGGCTTCGATTGCTCGGGAGCGGATTCGATCGTGTGAACAGGATAGCTGGACATGGTATCTCCTTGGAGGTGAGCGCCACCGGATTGGTGGCGCGACAGCCAAAGAGTAGAAGCGGCTGCGCGGTGCGCCAATTACATCGAATGTAATCGCCGTGCAGCGCGAGGCCCAGTTGGAAAAGTATGGATTCGATCTGTACGCGCCTCGTGGACGCGGACCCGGCATCCGGCGGTGCTTCGCCCGTCTCTATCGTGAGTTTGTGGACCAATCGGATGATACGTGTCGGACGTACAGCGGACGTAAATATGAACGTGGGAGGAACCGCATCAGCGGCCGGCGTCCACCAAAGCATGCGTTTTGAGCGAAGTGACAAATTTATTGCGCGGCCGGCAATTCATTGCTCCGCAAGCATCTTGCGCGATTCACATGCTGCGGAGCGCCGAATTGACAACTTTATGGTCGTGGAGTTGACATCTTTAATGCGTTCTACTGCGCTCGGCCGCCTACGCGCTCCGGCGCTCGGCGCCCGCTTTCGGTGGCTGATCGAGCAGCGCCACGTGGAGGGGCGACCGGGATTCGTGAATGTGCTCTGTGGAGCATGATTGCCAATCCCGGCCAAGCCTCTCTCATGGACGAAACGCACGATCAGGGCGTCCAGCGATAAACGGTGATGCTGGAGCCCTTGACGTTGTTCTTCGTGACCACGTACTCGCCCGTCGATCGAAGGTATGCCCTGATGCCGTACATCGAATCGATGGCGCTGCTGGCGTCCACGGTACCGTTGCTGGTGTTGACCAGCGTGGCGTCGAGGTTGCCTGTAGCGAGATTGAAGGCGTCGATGTTCGGCAAAGCTTGCCCGCTGCTGCTGAACCAGTAGCCGACGAAGAGATAGCTGCCGGCCGCGTCAATCGACTTGGCGCCGGCGTGGGTGAGGTTGATCACCGGATCAGGTGCCGTGGTGTTGCCCGCGCTCCAGCCGTGATACACCTCGATCCGCGTGCCTATCGCCGTCCAGTCCGTACTCCCGACGATGCCCTGTCCGAGAATCATGGTGTCGCTGTCCGCGAGGTAGACGATGCGCGTCAGCGGCTGGACGCTCTGGGGAATGCGGATGGGGATACCGGATCCCCATGTTGGCTTGCCGCTGGCGTCGAAGCCGGTCAGCGGGTAGTGGTAGATGTAACCGGTCTTGTCCAGGCCGGCCCACACGCCCCCCTTGCTGTCGATGCAGAATCCGTCCCTGACCGATGCGGTCGTACGGAACGCCGTACCGGGAAGCGTGGCGTCCGGTATGGCGATGTAGCCATTCGCAGCATTGAAGTGGAAGAAGTAGAAGGTATCGGGATTCTGGCCCGACGCCACGAGGATGCGGTTGGCGCCGACGGTGGCAAGTTGACCGAAGTGTTCATCCCGTGAGCGATCGTTGATGTTGATGCGTGGATCGGATGGATAGTCGATCGGATCGACAGTGTTCGCGACGAAGGTTCCCCCAGCGGGGCCGGTGTAGATGTTGGTGCCTCCATAGAAGTAGGCGCCGTCGGTACCCGGGTCCGGAGCGGCGATCCCCTCGAAGTTGAGAGACTGAAGCTTCCATTGCAGATGACCAGAACTGTCGTAGGCGTGAATGTCGGTGCCGCCGTTGCGGGCGAGGTCCCAGCCGCCGCCCCACGGGTTGTTGAGCACATAGAGGTTGCCGGCGGTGTCCTTGCCGACGCCGGTGACGCGGGTGAAGCGCTTCGCGCCGACCTGGCCTTTGATTCCCGTCGTGGTGTCGAGATAACCGCCCTGAATGCCGAATGTACCGGCCAGCGTCGGCGTGCCCGAGAGCTTGTAGCGCTTGATGTTCATGTCAGGCCCCTCGTCCCCGACCATGAGCTGCCCCGACGACGCATCGAAATAGAGCGCCGACGGCAGCGACCCGCTGGGCATCCGGATGGTGTTCAGCAGGGCGCCGGTTGGACTGAACGCGACGATCGAACCCTCACTCTTCTGTGCGACCCAGACGTTGCCTGCGCCATCCAGGGCGAGCGCGCCCGGACCCGAGACGTTGATGTCCCGCTGCCAGACACCGTCGATGGTGTAGATCCGGACGCGATTGCCATAGAAGTCGCTCGCATAGAGGAGCGAGCCCGCCGTGGCGAGTCCGGTGATGACGTCGACCCGAGGCTGGTTGTTCAACGCGCTGACCTGAATGAAAAGATCGCGAGTCCCGGTGGTGCGGTTGTATCGTCCCACCGCGCCGCTTCCATACGACCGGCTGTATTGCAGCGCCGCGAAAATCGACTTGGCATTACCTGTAATGGCGCTGCCCTGAAACTCGCCGTGAATGCCGATGGAGCCGGCACTGCGGCCGTTCTGGTAGATTGCGACGCCGCCCTCGTACTCGTCCCACATGGAGGCCGTATAGATGACGCCTTCGGGCGCGACCCACATGGAACGCGCGGCGTTACCCACGTGGGTGGCGAGGGTGCCATAGGTGTTCGCCAGCCAGTCGGTGGTGTTTTGCGCCTGACAGGCCGGCGCGATCGTGGCGATCGCTGCGGCGAGGAGCGCAGCATGAATTCGTTTTTTTTCGACCATGACTGATGCTCTCCTGAATGTAGCGATCATTCACATGAATAGTCGGCCAGCCAGATTTCCTGAAATCCGTGATCGGTGGAATCTTCCTCGATACCATCCAGCGCAGTCTGTATTACGTCCAGCGTACCGTCGACAAGTTGCAGGACGAGAATGACTTCTTTAACTCGAGACGAATAGCGGGCAACTCGCGCCTCCTCATTTTTAGATCAAATTGCGGATGTACTCCAGAGCTTCGTACGGTTCAATGTGTTCCTTACGGTCAAGTTCCTTTTTCCAGAATACATCGCTTCGGTCGCGAGTAATTTTTGTCAGTTCGACACCAACCTCATTGCTAGTGAGACGCTCGCAAATGAAATCAGGGTTCTCGCAAGATGACACGACCGTAAGCGGCTCGCTCGTTACAAATTGATAAGCTTCCCAGAAATGGATCAAGTTCAATTCGTTCAACTCCATTCTTGCCGATGTCTTTGACTGACATAGCACACCTCGTGTAGTGACTGCCCGCCGGGACTCCGAGGATGGACGAGACCCTGCAGGCGCGGCTTGCACGGGCGCATGGACAGGGTGGCCCACATATGAACATAGGCAGTTCATTGCGCCTTTACAAGCCCATCGCGACTTTGCATGCGGACGTGAATTGCGGAGCGAAGCTCGACCGACTCCTGTTGGCCAGTCCCTGCCTCATGCGACTGGCATATCTCGACCCGAAGCGCCCCTTCAGATTTCTCGAAAGCGGTCATTTAGCATTTGACGGGAAGGTTTCGCATACCCAGCACGCCGGCGCGGCGTTTTTGCGCAGCCGGGCTAAAGACATGTGAAAACATGGTGCCGGTTCATGTTGAAGTGACGAGATAACGGCAATGGACAATGATGCGCTCGCGGCCTTTGCCGCGAACGCATCATTGTCGTCCAGTCCAGTGCCGCGGGCGAATTATGCAATGTGAATCGCAGTGAAAGTAATTCGTTAGAAAATTCACACGCCATCGACTTTTTTTTGTCCCTGAATTGTCATTGCCTCCCTATAATTTCTCCTCGTCGTAACGCTTTGTAAGAGAGGCAGCGTCTCCACGCATGGAGCTGCCCGTCGCTTCCACACGCCACATTACCGCTTGCTCGTCCGAGTAACGTCATGGAGGCGTTCGTGAAGAAAATTGTCAATGTAATTAGTACACCAACATTCAGAGGCGGCTTGCTTTGCGGCGCCGTTTCCGTCGCGCTTGCCGCGGCTATCTTCCCGGCTGTCGCGCAAAGCCAGCAGCAGGCTACGGTAGCGGCTGCGGCAGTGAACACCGCGTCGCCGATCAAGCATGTCATCGTGGTGGTCGGCGAGAACCGCACGTTCGATCACGTATTCGGCGCTTACACGCCACGCCGGGGGCAGACGGTGGCGAACCTGCTGTCGAAGGGCATCATCACGGCCGACGGCAACCCTGGCCCGAACTTCGCGCTGGCCGCGCAATACACGGCCAGTGCGACCGACCCGAAGCGCTTCGAGATGGCGCCTGGCGGCAAGCAGCCATATACGGTGCTGCCGGCACCCAATACCGGTAATACGACAAGCGCGCCGAGCGATACCAATCCGCCGCCGTTCGCCACGCTCGCCGCGGCGCAGGCCGCCGAGGGCGCAATGATGGAGCCTTGGGACCTCGTGCACCTGACCACCGGTGCGAGCGGTTTGCCGACGCATAGCGTCGATACGCGCTTCGGCTCGAACACGTATAACCTGCCGAACGGACCGTATCAGATCTCGCGCGTCGGTCCCGATTATGACCAGTACATCAACAGCCCGGTGCACCGCTTCTACCAGAACTGGCAACAGGCCGATTGCAGCCTCGATCACGCCACGCTCGATAATCCGAGCGGTTGTCAGATGGATCTGTTCGCGTGGGTTGAGACGTCGGTGGGCGCCGGTTCGAACGGCAAGCCGCGGCCCGCGAACTTCAACGACGAGACGACCGGCGAGGGAGCGACCGCGCTCGGCTATTACAACGTGAATACCGGCGACATGCCGTACTTCACGCATCTCGCGCGCGAATTCACGATCAGCGACAACTATCACCAGCCGGTGATGGGCGGCACGGGCGCGAACAGCATCATGATCGGCACCGCCGATGCGCTCTACTACACGGACGGCAACGGCAATGCCGCGAAGCCGCCGGCCGATCAGATCGAGAATCCGCTGCCGCAGGCAAACACCAACAACTATTACACGCAGGACGGCTATTCGGGCGGCACGTACAGCAACTGCTCGGACAGTCATCAGCCCGGCGCCGGCACGCTGCGCCATTACCTGGACCGCCTGCCGTACAAGCCGGACGCGAAGTGCGCGCCGAACACGTATTACCTGCTGAACAACTACAATCCCGGCTACAACGGGGACGGCACGGTTAATACAAGTACGTTCACGATCCCGCCGTCGCCGGTGCGGACGATCGCCGATACGCTGATCGAGAAGAACATCTCGTGGAAGTACTACGGCGAAGGCTGGAATACATTTGTGACGACGCCGGCCACGAGTGTCTACTGCAATATCTGCAACCCGTTCCTGTATGAAACCGCGATCATGACGAACCCCGCGCTCGTCAAGGCGCACCTGCAGGACACGACCGATCTGTACGCGGACATTGCGAATGGCACGCTGCCGGCGGTTTCGTTCGTGAAGCCGGGCGGTCTGCTTGACGGGCACCCGGAGTCATCGAAGTTCGGACTCTTTGAATCGTTCGTGCACAAGCTGGTCGACAAGGTGCAGCGCGACCCGAGCCTGTGGGCTTCGACGGCGATCCTGGTCACGACCGACGAAGGCGGCGGCTACTACGACTCAGGCTACATCCAGCCGCTCGATTTCTTCGGCGACGGCCCGCGTATTCCGATGATCGTCGTGTCGCCATACTCGCGCGGTGGCCGTGTCGCGCACCAGTACGGGGACCACGCGTCGATCGTGAAGTTCATCGAACGCAACTGGCATCTGAAGCCGATCACGGACAGAAGCCGCGACAATCTGCCGAACCCGATCCAGTTGCAGACGCATCCGTATGTGCCGGTCAATGCGCCCGCAATCAGCGATCTGTTCGACGCGTTCGAGTTTCCGCGTACGCCGTAACGGTGTGGCGTGGAGGGCACGGCAGGGCAGGACCCGCTCTGCCGATCGGGAGGATTGCACCGCGCGGCCGGCCTGGCGCGCGGTTTTTCACTTCTGACGTTTGTGTTTGCGCCTGCGTGTCGCCTCGAGCGCGAGGAACGCCGCCACTTTCGCCATCGGGCCGCATGCGCGGCCGCCCGGACCGCCGTTCCTCATGCCGCACCAACGCTTGCTGGCATGGCGGGTGTGATCGTAGAACGCCTATTGGCCGTCGGGGCAGGTCTTCAATTGCAACCATTTGTCGGACGCGATTGCTTGCGCCACAGATAGGCAGCTTGCGAAAGACAGTCCTGAATTCAACCCGCCGCGCATCGCAAAGCAAAAGACGCCCACTTGTTACAGTCAAGCCTAACGCATAGCTCGGCCGGCGAATGTGGGCGTCGACGATTATCGGGCTAGTACGAATGATTTGCGTGAACGATGATCGGCCAGAAACCGCACCCAATGCGGTGACCGTTGTATCCAGCAAGCCGCCGTTCGAATGTCCTTGCCATAGCGCGAGCCAACGGCTGGAGTTGGCCGACCTCTGCCTCACGCGATCCGCATGTGCAGCACGAGCCCGGCGGTCGGCACCGCGCGACCCCAAAAGCGGACAGTCTGGCGAGACCCGCTACAAACTTTTCAGAAGATTGTCGATTTTCGATCATCAGCTTCGTCGTCAGGTTATTCACACCCAAAGGATCTCCCATGAAATACCTCGGCTTGGCCTACTTCACCCCCGATAAATTCGCCGCGATGGCGCCAGACGACGTCAAGAAATTGGTGAGCCAATGCCCCGCATTGGACGACAAGATGCGGGCTACCGACAAGGTACTGATTTCCGCATCGCTTGGCGATCTGGACAACTGGAGGACGCTCCGCCCGCGCAGTGGCAAGACGCACGTCACCGATGGGCCCTATACCGAGTCGAAGGAAGTCGTGGGCGGCCTGTTCATCATCGAGGCGGATACCCATGACGAGGCGTTGCGCATCGCCTCCATGCACCCGGCGGCCACGCTGGGCGAAGAAGGTGGATGGGTCGTCGAGCTTATCCCCGTGGATTTCTACTGGTCCCGATGAGGGCTTGGACGCGTGTCTCAAATATGCGTTGGGGCTCTGTTCTCCTCAAACACCTTCACGGCTTCGTGAGTCATCGCGACAATGCTACTTCTGGGCCGAGCGGCGACGCCTGTGATCGACCCATTTCTGCCGTTGACCAATGCCCCGCACAAACGGCCGCAAACTGGTGCAAATCGGGCATTGGGAGACGTCTCGCTCGACGCTTCTACTCCTTCTGCTGCCTGCCGAAGCTGTTGGTGACTCACGTGCCACATTGGCCTGTCGCGGGGGCCGCAGATGCCGGAACCTGATCAGGTGTTTTTGTCTCCGTCGGTGCCGTGCCGGATTCGCAACATGGCGCGCCTTGCTGCTGACTTTCGCGCATTCAGCGTAAGAGGTCCAGCGGGTCGAGCGCTCACACCCGAGCGATCGTTTAATCCGCTATCGAGCAAAGGCAAGTCATCGCAATTTTGCATTGTCATTAATTTGCCTCGCTATTTAACAAGTTGAAAAAAGCACTCTATAGACTAGACTGCTCAATAACTTCTATCTGTACACATTTTCTAATTTTCAACACGGGAAGCGGATAATGGGCGATCTCGTCATTGACCACGATGATCCATGGTGGATCAGCTCTAATGTCCGGGTTGTGCCGGCCAGCAATCCGAACTGGCCATGTCCGCTTTCTGATGCAAGCCAGCGCAATTTGTCCTGATGCAGATGCGCGAACGGCATTTATAGCGGATTTTTTATCTACAAAAAACTCGACTTTCTCTCGATCTGCGCCTACATCGAGACGCAAGGATGTTGGTGCATATGCCCCTGGCTGTCCCGTAGTGAGTCATTCAAAGTTCAGCCGGCTTTCGCAGGCGTCTGACGCCTGCCTGCCCTTGGTCTCTCTTTGCTTGTGAGAGCCCGCTTTGGTTGAGACGGCAATGGGCCATGCTCCTGGATGGTTAAGATCGCTTTGCGTGGTCGCCCGGCAGTGCATGCCGCAACGCCCCCTGTCCACGATTCTCATGGATTCCGAAATAGCACTGCATCCCTCTTATTGGCTGCTTTTTTGTCAAAATACATTCGGCGCGCTTACGGCCAGGCGGCCGATCGCGATCCAGGTTACGGCCCAGGAAAGGGGTTTACTATGCAATCCGCATTCAAGGTAGTTAGCAGTGTGAACTATGTTCGCCGCGTCCTGATTGTTTTCACCCTGCTCGCGGTCGCCGCATCCCAGCCTGCCGCAGGCCAAAGTTTCATCATCAGGGATCTCGGCGCGCTCCCCGGTGGCTTTAACTACAGCAACGCTCTCGGGATCAACGAGCGCGCCCAGGTGGTCGGCTTCTCGATCACCGCGAGCGGGAACACGCACGCTTGTCTGTTTGAAAAAGGGGTGGTGACAGACCTGGGCACGTTCCCCGGTGGCAGCGATAGCACAGCTACCGCGGTCAACAATCGCGGCCAGGTGGTCGGTGGCTCGAGCACCGCACGCGGGAACTCACACGCCTTTCTGTTCGAACACGGGGTGATGACCGACCTGGGTACGCTTCCCGGTGGTGGCGACTTCAGCACAGCTGCCGGGATCAACGAGCGTGGCCAGGTGGTTGGTTTAGCGGCCAACCTACGCGGGTACCTTCACGCTGCTCTGTTTGAAAACGGGGTGGTGACAGACCTGGGCACGTTCCCCGGTGGCAGCGATAGCGGAGCTTTGGGGATCAACAATCGCGGCCAGGTGGTCGGCTATTCGTCCACCGCAAGCGGGTACGCGCACGCCTTTCTGTATGAACACGGGGTGATGACCGACCTGGGCACGCTCCAGGGTAGTAACGGCAACAGCCATGCTCAGGGGATCAACAATCGCGGCCAGGTGGTCGGCATATCGTCTACCGCAAGCGGGGACGTGCACGGCTTTCTGTTTGAAAACGGGGTGATGACTGACCTGGGCACGCTCCCCGGTCGCAACAACAGTAACGCTTTTGGGATCAACAATCGCGGCCAGGTGGTCGGCGAGTCGGATACCGGAACCAGCCCGTACTTGCCGCACGCCTTTCTGTTTGAAAACGGGGTGATGACCGATCTGGGCACGCTCCCCGGGGACAACTTCAGCGAAGCTGTCGGAATCACCGAGCGCGGCCAGGTCGCGGGTAACTCCACGTCGCACGCTATCCTTTGGACACGAGAAAAATGATTGCCGATCTCTAGCGGTTTACAAAAATTGTTGAAACTGCCGGACCAGCATAGCGCGTGGTCCCGCAGCGATTTTCGCCCTGACGTGCCGTGTACGGAGCGGTCACTGGCCGCCACTTACTTTCTGCGCCCAGGCGGCTTGCTTTGGCCGACGACGCGGCAGCTGCCGTGGAAGTGCAACGGTCCATTTTCCGGGCGAAGCCACCGTTCGCATGTCCGCGCGGAAGTTGGTGCCAGCGACCGTAGTTGGCCGGTTTGCGTCTGACGTGGGCCCTCTTAACGTTAGATCCGAAAAAAACTAAACAATATTCGCCGGTGGTTGCCCGGTGACTCCATCCGTCTGCAACAGATGAAGTACATGCATCGCCGCGTCTGCTAATTCCAGGGGGACAAAAATATGATCGTGGTAGGCGCCCGCCACCACGTTGCAGCTGATGCCGGAATTACCCAATGCAGTAGCGAATGCTGCGGTCAAGCCCACTGCCTCCAATGCTGAATTCACGGTCAAGGTAATCCACGCGCACTTGAACAAGGTATTCAAACCGCTGATCCGCGCATCCGCCTCACTCGTAACCACAGACAAGCCCTCGGGCTCGCGGATTGACGCAACGATGACGGCCGGGTCAATGGCGTTTCCGTCCTCGACCGAGGCAAACACAAACACGCCCGGGTTAAGCACTGGCTCCAACGTTTTTAACAAGACGGAGAGATCCGAGACTGGGCTCATGTTACCTCCTGTGCAGCGTACGTTCCACGTCATTTAAAGCGCCCCCGGTTCGTGGGCCATCAGCGGATTGTCGACCAATTTGAGCGTAGCGTCGAACGACGGAAATTGGCGACCGGCTGCGGGAGCTTGACGTGAAACCGCGCAACCTGTCCCCCCGATCGTCTCGCGCTGGTGCACTGAACTGTTCCCCAGCCACGTTGCCTAATTTTCGCGATCCTCGCTGATTTGCCCCGTCCGGCACGAGCAGGCAGCGCTGCGGTTTATATAACCCGGTGTCGGAAGAAACCATGAGTGGATCACCATGCGAAAACTCACCCCCGCCGGCCAGCAATTGATCGAAGAAGTAGCCCAGCGACATGGGTTCAGCACGGATGCCGTGATGAGCATGCTGGAGTCCGTGATTCGCGGTAACGGCAGCATGGCCCAGTTCAATCACCCCGAATTTGGTGGCTCCGGCCAGTGGATGCAGGGGGGAATGACCATGGTCTCCGATATGTTCAACAACTACCTGAAAGGCCGGGTCGATGGGCTCTGTTCCGAGCTTTCCCGCCTGATGGCAAACCAGCCCGACCTTATTCGCAGCGGCAGCTTCCAGTCGCAGAGCCAGGGTACTCAGCAGCAGGGCAACAACGGCGGCGGCCAGCAACAACAGCAGAGCGCTGGTTACGGTGGCAGCAACCAGCAGCAGACTGCAGCCGGACCGGTCGGACCGGTGAGTCTGTTCGTTCCGCCCGCCCCCGCCACCTCTGGCGCCTGGTGGCCCGCTGATCTGGGGCGGCCCAACAGCACCGGCGCGCAGAACGACGTCCGCTATGCCTACTTCGCACAGCCCCGGCGCCTGGCGATCGAAGTGAACGGCAAGGTGACGATTTACGATACGCTCGATCACCAGATCAGCGGCTTCTCACAGCAGCAGTCCCGCGGCGCGTCCCTCACATTCGCGAGCCAGCACGGCTTGGTTGCTGTCGCCAGCCTGGCGGTTGTCTCGGTCGGTGGGGTTCCGCAGCCGGCGTCGTCGCCGGTGCAGGAGGAGCCCGTCAGCACTCAGTCGGTCGCCCGCGAGGCAGACGTGTTCGCCACCATAGAGAAGCTCGCCCAACTGCACGCGAAGGGGATTCTCAGCGATGAGGAGTTTGCCGCCAAGAAGGCGGAGTTGCTGAGCCGTTTGTGAGGGTCCGGTCATCGCGCAGCGCAACCGGGGCACGATTTCTACGTGGCTGAAACGCCCACACAGGGACGGGCGCATCGCCCGGTTGATTGCTCAGTAAGAAGCGACTCGACCTGTTCCTGTGGGTCCGGAATCGACCCCTAAGCGACCTACGCTCCGGCAGGCTGAGTGGCCGCTTTTGCACGTGACTTCAGTCGCTCAACCCTTCCCATTGTCCCGTTGCATCGAGTGACCACAGCGCGACCAAAAGCATTATTTCAATAATACTTGAAATATTGAAACGAATGCTCTATTGTTCCGGGCATGGACTCAAATCTCGTTGTGCGCGCCCTGAGCGCGCTCGCCCATGAATCGCGCCTCGCGATCTTCCGCGCCCTGGTCGTGGCCGGCCCGAACGGTATGGCTGCCGGTGAAATCGCGCAACAGTTGGGGCTATCCCCTTCAAGCCTGTCTTTTCACCTCAAGGATCTGTCACATGCTGAGCTGGTGAAGCCGCGACAGGAGGGGCGTTTCATCATCTACACGGCGAACTTCGACGCCATGACCGGCCTAATCGGTTTCCTGACGGAGAACTGCTGCGCCGGCGCAACCTGTGCCGCGAGCGATCTCCCCAACTGCTGCGGAGACACACCATGAAGCGCATGCATATCCATGTCGCGGTTGAAAACCTGAGCGACAGTATCCGGTTCTACAGCGCCATGTTCGGCAACGCCGAACCCACCGTTCTTAAGAGTGACTACTGCAAATGGGAACTCTCGGATCCTGCTGTGAATTTCGCGATTTCGCAGCGCGGCGCAACGCCAGGTGTCGATCACATCGGCATTCAGGTCGAAACCGACGCGGAACTGGCTGAGATGAATGCGCGATTCACGGCGGCGCAACTGCCAGTAGAGGCGCAGATCGGCACGACCTGTTGCTATGCCAGGTCGGACAAGGCGTGGACGATTGATCCGCAGGGCGTCGCCTGGGAAACGTTTCGAACGCTCGAAACCGCGCCGGTCTACGGCCACTCGCGCGAGCAATCGCAAACACACCTGCAATCGTCGGCCGCATGCTGCACGCCGGCTGGCTGAACCCATCGTGACCTTCCGGAGCCACCCGTGAGCGATAAACCTTACTCGATCCTCATTCTCTGCACGGGCAACAGCTCGCGCAGCGTTATGGCCGAAGCGATCTTCAACGTGCTGGGAAAGGGGAAGTTTCGGGCGTATAGCGCGGGCAGTCACCCTTCCGGCACCGTCAATCCGTTCGCGATTGAGCGGTGCAAAGCGCTCGGCTATGACACGTCGCAGTTACGTAGCAAGAGCTGGGATGAGTTCGCGACACCTCACGCCCCGCATATGGATTTCGTTATCACGGTCTGCGACGAAGCTGCGGGCGAAGTCTGTCCGATCTGGCCGGGCAAGCCGATGACGGCCCATTGGGGGTTTGAAGATCCGGCCGCTTTCGAGGGCAGCGACGAAGACAAGCGCAAGGTCTTCAGCAAAGTCTATCGGCAGATCATGAACCGGGCGAGTCAGTTCGTGAACCTGCCGCTGCACGTGCTGGACCATAACGCGATTCAGCGTGAGATGCGCGCCATCGGTGAGAAGCCCGCAGAGGAATCAAATGAGCAGCACTGATACGGCGTTCGGCGGCGCACGGCCGGCGATTGGATTTTTCGAACGTTACCTGACGGTCTGGGTCGCGCTCTGTATCGTGGGCGGCATCCTGTTCGGGCAGGTACTTCCTCAAGTCTTCCAGACGATCGGTCGCATGGAAGTGGCGCAGGTCAATCTCCCGGTCGGGGTGCTGATCTGGGTGATGATCATCCCAATGCTGGTCAAGATCGATTTTGCCGCGATGACCCAGGTTAAGAGCCAGTGGCGCGGCATCGGCGTCACGCTGTTCGTGAACTGGTTCGTTAAGCCGTTCTCGATGGCATTGCTCGGCTGGATCTTCATCCGCCACGTATTCGCGTCGTGGCTTCCCGCCGAGCAGCTCGACAGCTATATCGCGGGCCTGATCCTGCTGGCGGCCGCGCCCTGCACGGCGATGGTGTTCGTCTGGTCGCAACTCTGCAAGGGCGATCCGTATTTCACGCTATCGCAAGTGGCGCTCAACGACTCGATCATGATCGTGGCTTTCGCGCCGCTCGTCGCGCTTCTGCTCGGCCTGTCGGCCATCACGGTGCCGTGGGATACGCTGATCATCTCAGTTGGTCTGTACATCATTATCCCGGTCATCCTCGCGCAACTGCTGCGCCGGCGTTTGCTGGCCGAAGGTGAAGCGCATTTCCGGCAGGCTGTCGCTCGTCTCGGTCCGTATTCGATCAGCGCCCTGCTCGCGACCCTCGTGCTGCTCTTCGCCTTCCAGGGCCAGGCGATCGTCAAGGAGCCGCTAGTTATCGCCATGCTCGCGGTGCCAATCCTCATCCAGGTGTTTTTCAATTCCGGCCTTGCGTACCTGTTGAATCGCCGGCTCGGCGTCGCGCACTGTGTTGCGGGCCCGTCCAGTCTGATCGGCGCAAGCAATTTCTTCGAGCTTGCGGTGGCCACGGCAATCAGCCTGTTCGGCTTCCACTCCGGCGCGGCTCTGGCCACGGTGGTCGGCGTGCTGATCGAGGTACCTGTGATGCTGTTCGTTGTTGGTGTCGTCAACCGCTCGCAGCATTGGTACGAAGCAAAAAGTGGCACGAAAGGACAACAGGTATGAGCGTTACGAACTTCCCAGAAGCAATTCGGTAACCATCAACTCAAGTGCGAGTGAGCATGCAGCCATGAAGATAAGAACGGCCAGCGACGCTGACCTGCGCGAAATCCGAAAGCTTCTACGCGCCAATGGCTTATTGGTGGAGGACGTTTCAACGTCGCTCATCGACGGATTTCTGGTCGCGGAAGATGCGAGCGGATCCGTCATCGGCAGCATCGGACTTGAGCAACTCGGCTCCAGTGTGCTGTTGAGATCGCTTGCTGTCGCGTCACAGGTGCGCGGAACGGGCATCGCACGGGAACTGGTCGTACGGCTCGAAGACAAGGTGCGCTCTTGCGGCCAACTGGATGTCTGGCTACTGACAACGACTGCGGAGCATTTTTTTGAACGAGCCGGCTATGAGCGGGTAACCCGAAACGAAGTGCCAGGCGAAGTGCAGCTTTGCAGGCAATTCGCCATTCTGTGTCCTTCGACGGCTACCTGTATGCGAAAGCGGCTTCGCGCGATGCACGCCTCGTCCATCGTCGAACAGCCGCCATCGAACTGATTTCTGCCGTTCGACCTAAGCTTGTCAACGGCTCCTGTTGGCCGAACCTTGCCGATCGTCTGGCGATCGAACGGTGCTTGCCAGGAGCGGGCCGCACGCGGACACATTGCCTCCGTTCGGACCAACGTCACTACCCGTCCGCTTAAGCAGCGAACCGGCCTGAAACTTTTGACGCCGCCTCTTCTGGTGCTGGGTCGACGAGTGCCCTGGTTCGGCACGGTCTGTCAAGATGCGCACCGCCCCATCGAAGCGTTTGTGGCGAAAACACACACCGCATATTTTGCTCTGAATACCCCGCAAACGATTGCTTATACTCTGTGTACCTCTTTCTCCGAGGCGCATCGTATGCGGCAGGAATGGCTTGAATATCTCCAGCGACTTGGCTGGAACACTCCGATGATTTTGGCGCTGGCGTCAGGGGCAGTCGGCTCTGTCATAACGCTCGTGTGGATCTCAGCAAGGGATGCCATGGAGCGCAAGCGTCAGCGACGCGACACTGCATTGGAACTTGCGTTATCGCTGGAAAGCTACGCTCGAACCTGTCGGACAATGATGCATAAGGCCGCCTGGGCGACATCGGAGCCGGTCGGCCCTATGAGCCGCGAAGCCAGCCAGGGCGTGTCCATCCCCGTCTTTGCCTATCCGGACAAGCTTCAGTGGCACGTCCTGAGCCGCAAAGTTATCTCCGAGCTGCGCGAGTACCCGGCAACGGTGTACGCCGCTCGGGAGTATGTGGAAGCGTTCCGCGAATTCGGTGAGCCGATCGACGTTTGTGGCCAGGTTGAATACGAATGTGCAAAGGCTGCGATGGCAGCGTTAGCACTTGCTCGGACCACGCGCCGGCGGCACGGCGCCGCGACGTGGAAGCCGGGCGCCAAAGATTCAGCCATGGAGCGCGAACTGTCCGACTTCATCGCGAACGCTGAAGAAAAGCGCAAGGCGTCGCTCGAGCGTCGAACGGAGTCCACTGTTGGTCGGCGAGCTGACGCGCAACCGTTCAATCAGGCGCTACGCACCTGAAACCTGGACCAGACAAGCGGATATCAATCTGTCAGGCGCCTCATGACCCGGAGCGGACCGTCACCGTTGCGTAAAGCGGCCATTCGAAGTGCACAGCTACAAGCAAATCCGCAATGCGATATTTGACCCTGCAACAATGCGGCCATCCTCAGTCACAAAAGCGTTTTTCACCCGCCGCCCTGAAGCCTGCTCGACGAGGGAGACACGCCTCTGCGCTGACTGTAGATATGTCTGCCCCCAGTCCAACAGCATCAGCAACACTGGCCCGAGGCTTTGGCCCTTCTCCGTGAGAACGTATTCATTACGTTCGCGCTCTCCTGGTTCCCGGTACGGGCGCGGCATCAAAATGCCTGCATTCGTCAGGAGTTCAAGCCGACTGCTCAGCGCATGTTTTGACGCTCCAATGTCTTCGCGTATCGCGTCGAAGCGCGTCACTCCATAAAACGCCTCGCGAAGAATCAACAAGACCCAACGATCACCTAGTAGGTCGGCCGCACGCGCAAGACCGCATTCATTCACCGCAACGAGCGGGCGATTTCGCTGTCTCTCCGAGATTCGTGATGCTTCCTTTGACACACTCTATCCCCCAATGCTAATCTGGGTCTGATTTTCAGACTCAGATATTTTACTCAATTTCCTGGAGCGACGTTATGCCTTTTGTCCACGTACAGACGATCGACGGCATTCTTTCGGGGGACCAGAAAGCCGAGATGCTCAGGCGTATCACTGATTTGATGGTCGAAATCGAGGGGCGCGGTGACCCGTCATTTCGCTCTTCAGTGTGGGTGAGAATTGATGAGCATGCGCCGTCGCAATGGAGCATCGGTGGCATCATGCCAACGTCCGAAATGATCGCGTCAAAGTTCCCCTCAATCGCATAGGCGACGGCATTTCGGCCTGAGACCAAATGACCGTTCGTGGCCGCACCAAGCCGATCAGATGCCGCGCGTCCGGGCTCGCGGCAGACTTGCGGTAAAGTCCTGAATCGAATCGCTTCGCGACAACGTTCGCTCACGCAGAATCAAAAATGACTGCCTTGCTACGCCCGGCCGGCGCCCTCCTTTTGCTGGTGGATCTTCAGAAAGCAATAGACCACCCAAGCTGGGGGTGCAGAAACAACCCGCTTGCCGAGATTCAAATTGCACGTTTGCTCAGCCACTGGCGAAGCAATGACTGGCCGGTATGGCACATTCGGCACGACTCGACGGAACCCGGCTCGCATTATCGACCGGGCCAAGTTGGACATGACTTCAAGCCTGAGGCCGCTCCTGTCGCCGGCGAGCCTGTAATCCCGAAACGGACCAACAATGCCTTTATAGGTACGAATCTAGAAACGCAACTCCGCGTGCAAGGTCATGACACGCTAGTGATCGTCGGCGTCATCACCAATAATTCTGTCGAGGCGACGGTTCGTATGGCCGGCAACCTGGGCTTCTCAACCTACCTCGTAGCGGATTGCTGCTTCACGTTTGATCGAAGGGACTGGAACGGCAACCTGAGAAGCGCGGAAGACGTGCACGCGATGTCGCTTGCCAATCTAGACCCGGAATACTGCACCGTCATCACCGCCGAGACGTTGCTGGGCACGGACAAGTAAGCTGGTCCGCTTCCGATGTTGCGCCAGAAATTCAAGCAGATTCAGGCCCGCCTGCCATACGATCAAATTAGGCCGATTCTCGAAGTCGTAGTTATGGCTTTCAAACAAATGGCCGTGAGGGCCGATCAATGACGGCCGCTATCTACTGTTCGTCCACCGATTGAACGATCTAGCCTGTGATGTCGAACGTCTCATACTGGCCGATCACTGCCTCATGCGTTCGGCATCGATTGGCCGGCCTCTGCCTTTCTGCAATCGGCTGCAGTCGACCCAAAGGGGGCGCCGATGGCCTCGTCTCGACTGCTTCTCAGGGGAAGATCGGTGTCGTGGGCTCCGCGCCTTCGAGATAGGCCTTCGGAAAATGCTGCGCGACCCTCTGCTCGATCTCATGTTCACGCGATCCAGGCACGTCGGCCATGATCAAGAGCTGGCCGTCACGTATGGCGCCACGAAAGCGCTCGAGTCGTGCATTCGGTTCGTCGACGCCGATCATCGCGGCCGTCCAGGCCCCGAAGCCGGCACCTGCCAACGTCAATGCGACGACGGCTCCGCCCGCAATTGCGAGCTCCGCGGGAGGAAACACCAGTGCCACGAGGCCGAGAAGCGCGCCGGTCGCACCGCCGAGCGCCACGCCGCGTTCGAGCGAGTGCACGACGTCGCTGCTTTGCAGCAAGGATGCCTCGGGTAACTGTTCGAGTGCGACACTGTGATTCGCGAGGACATGGATATGTCGCCATGTGATCCGCGCCCGCAGCAAGTCGTCTACGATCGCCTTCGCCGTCGTCGTGTCAGGTACGAGGAAATAAAGACGTCTCATGTCGGCTCTCCATCAATCCAGCATTCCCCCAACGGGTCGATGCTGTTTATCGTACGCCTGCCGCAGGCAATCAGAGGGCGTAGGTGACCTGCCCTGGAATTTTCGGACCAGCTGAAACTTGAGAGAATGGCTTCCAACGGAGAATGGAAGTCATGAAGAAGAGCCGGTTTACCGACGAGCAGATGATCACGATCCTGCGTGAGGCAGACAAGGCGCCAGTCGCCGAGGTCGCAAAGAAGCACGGGATCAGCGAGCAGACGATCTACAACTGGCGGCAGCATTTCGGCGGTCTGGAGGCTGCCGATGTGAAGCGGCTCAAACAGCTCGAGCAGGAGAATGCGCGGCTGAAGAAAATGCTGGCGGAGCGGGGTTCCGGACTTGTTGGCAAACCTGCTGTTCGGTGCGGTCACCGCCATCGTCTACGGCATGCTGGAACGGCGCACGCAGGACGCGATGCACTGACGCGCCGTTTTTTCCCGCCGCGCCGATAGGGTCTGTTCACGTGTGCGACGTACGCACGCGTGAACAGACCCTAAACACCCGGCGCCCTCGGGAGACGGCCGCCTCGGCAACCAATGCTGGAGGCGGCCGTTTTGCATTGCATCGCAGCAAGTGACTCCTCCATTCGCGCGATCCGTATATGGGGGCACTTCCCCCTTGCGCTGCCTTGCACGATGCAGAGGAGAGGACTACCTTTGCTCTAGAGACGTGCCGGCGCAAACAGTACCGAAGTACGGCAAGGCGGCACAACGACGCCAGGAGCGTTTTGTTAGCGGCTCCAGCGAGTGACACGCAGCGAGGTGGCCTATGTCGCTTGCGATTACCCTGATCCTGATCATCGTATTGGCGGTGGGGTTTCACTTTGCCAGTCCCTGGTGGATCACGCCGATCGCCTCGAACTGGGTGCGCATGGACGACATGCTGACGATCACGATCGTCATTACCGGCGCGTTTTTTATCGCGATCAACCTGTTCATCGTGATCGCACTGGTGCGCTACCGCCACCGCAGGGGTCATCGCGCTGCTTACGAGCCGCACAACAAGCGGCTGGAATGGTGGCTGATCGGCCTGACCGCTGTCGGCGTGGCAGCGCTGTTGGCACCGGGGCTCTTCGTCTATGCGGATTACATACGGCCGCCGTCCAACGTGCTGCAGATGGAAGTGCTCGCCCAGCAATGGCAATGGCGCTTCCGCTTTGCCGGCCCCGGTGGCAAGCTGGGCACGACGGACGTGCGCTACATCAGCAACGACAACCCCTTCGGCCTGAACCCCGGCGACCCCAACGGCCGTGACAACTACCTGATCGAGACGCCCGAGGTGCACCTGCCGCTCAACCGGCCGATCCAGGTCCTGACACGGTCGCGCGACGTGCTGCACGACTTCTACGTACCGCCGTTCCGTGCGCGCATGAACATAGTGCCCGGCATGGTGACCACCTTCTGGTTTACGCCGACCAAGGCAGGGCGTTACGACATCCTGTGCGCGCAGCTTTGCGGTATCGGGCACTCCAACATGCGCGGCGTGGTGGTGGTGGAAGACGAAGCATCGTTCTCGCGCTGGCTGGCGCAGCAGAGCACGTTCGCGCAGCGGCAGCAGGCCAAGGTGCAGGCCGCACCCGCCGCTGCAGGCGGCAGCGCCCAGGCGCTCGCTGACCAGGGCAAGACGCTCGCAGAGGCCAAGGGCTGCATCGCCTGCCATACCGTGGACGGCAGTCCGCGCGTGGGCCCCACCTGGAAGGGCCTGTACGGCAAGACCGAAACGATGGCCGACGGCAGCACCGCGAAGGTGGACGAAGCCTATCTGCGCGCCTTCATCCGCGACCCGAAGGCCCGCGTCGTGAAGGGCTTCGCACCCATCATGCCGAACTTCGACCTGAGCGAGCAGGAGCTGACCGCGCTGGTGACCTACATCGAATCGCAAGGCGGCCCGGCCGCCAGCAGCGCAGCCCAACCCTAGCGGAGCAGACGCAATGTCCTACGCGCACACCGACCACGTCCCGCAAAGCTTCTGGACGCGCTATGTCTGGAGCCAGGACCACAAGGTCATCGCCGTGCAGTATTCGCTGACGGCCATCGCCGTCGGCCTGGTCGGCCTTGTGTTGTCGGACCTGATGCGGTTGCAGCTCGGCTTTCCGGGCAAGTTCAGTTTCATCGACGCCAACCACTACTACCAGTTCGTGACCATGCACGGGATGATCATGGTGATCTACCTGCTGACAGCGCTGTTTCTGGGCGGCTTCGGCAACTACCTGATCCCGCTGATGCTGGGCGCCCGCGACATGGTGTTCCCGTTTCTCAACATGCTGAGCTACTGGGTCTACCTGCTGGCCGTGCTGGTGCTGATGGCGAGCTTCTTCGTGCCAGGCGGGCCGACCGGCGCGGGCTGGACGCTGTATCCACCCCAGGCCATCCTGCCGGGCACGCCGGGCGTGGAATGGGGCATCGTGTTGATGCTGGTGTCGCTGGCGATCTTCATCGTCGCGACAACGATGGGCGGCTTGAATTACGTCACCACCACGCTGCAGGCGCGCACGCGCGGCATGACGCTCATGCGCATGCCGCTCACGGTGTGGGGCATCTTCGTGGCGACCATCATGGCGCTGCTGGCGTTTCCGGCGCTGTTCGTGTCGGCGGTGATGATGCTGCTCGACAAGACACTCGGCACCAGCTTCTTCATACCGGCCGTGGTGTCGATGGGGCAGACGCTCAAGCATGCCGGCGGCAGCCCGCTGCTGTTCCAGCACCTGTTCTGGTTCTTCGGGCATCCGGAGGTCTACATCGTCGCGCTGCCGGCCTTTGGCATCGTGTCGGACCTCATCGGCACGCACGCGCGCAAGAGCATCTTCGGCTACAGGATGATGGTGTGGGCCATCATCATCATCGGTGCGTTGAGCTTCGTGGTCTGGGCGCACCACATGTTCATCGCCGGCATGAATCCGTACTTCGGCTTCTTCTTTGCCACCACCACGCTCATCATCGCCGTCCCGACCGCCCTCAAAGTCTACAACTGGGTGCTGACGCTGTGGCGCGGCGATATCCACCTGACCGTGCCGATGCTGTTTGCCATCGGCTTCATCAGCACCTTCGTCCTGGGTGGGCTGACCGGGCTCTACCTCGGCAACGTGAGCGTGGACATTCCGCTGTCGAACACGTACTTCGTGGTGGCGCACTTCCATATGGTGATGGCCGTGTCGCCGATCCTTGTGGTGTTTGGCGGCATCTACCACTGGTATCCGAAGGTGACGGGCCGCATGCTCAACGACACGCTCGGGCGCGCGCACTTCTGGGTTACCTTCCTCGGCACCTATGCGATCTACTTCCCGATGCACTATCTCGGCATCCTGGGCATGCCGCGGCGGTATTACGCGTATGAGGGCTACAGCTTCATTCCACCTTCGGCGCAGACGCTCAACACCTTCATCACCGTCGTTGCGCTGATCGTTGGGGCGGCGCAGTTGCTGTTCTTGTACAACCTGGCGTGGAGCCTCGTGCGCGGCAAGCGTGCCGACAGCAACCCGTGGCGGGCCACCACGCTGGAATGGCAGACGCCGCAAACGCCGCCAGTGCACGGCAACTGGGGCGCCGCGCCGCCCGTCGTCTACCGCTGGGCGTACGAATACAGCCTGCCGGGGCACGAGGAAGACTTCGTCCCGCAAAACCAGCCGCCTGCGACGGCGCCTGAACCGGCCCACCCGGCACTTCAACCCGGCGAGGCACGCGAATGACCACACTGCCCCGCCCCTTCGTTCCTGACGCGCCACCTGTCTTGCCGAATGCGAGCCGCATCGGCCTGATCGTCTTCATGGCGGTGGCAACGACATTGTTTTCACTGCTGCTGCTCGCCTATGCAATGCGCATGCGCGAGCCCGACTGGCAGCCGATCCCGCATCCGGCGCTGCTGTGGTGGAACACCGGTGCGCTGGTGCTGGCAAGCATTGCCATGCAGCGTGCCCGGCAGATGACCTTGCACCGCGCGGCGTGGCTGGTGTCCAGCGGTGTGCTGGCGGCCGTGTTCGTGATCGGACAACTGACCGCCTGGCGCATGCTGTCGGCGGCCGGGCAGACCGTCACCGTCAATCCTTCCAATAGCTTCCTCTACCTGCTCACCGGCCTGCACGGGTTGCATGTGCTGGGCGGGCTGGTGGCCTGGGCGGTGACGATCGCGCGTCTCCAGCGCGGGGACCCCTTCCGGGCCCAGCGCGCCATCGCGCTGTGCGCCATCTACTGGCATTTCCTGCTGGCTGTCTGGCTCGTGCTGCTGGCGGCGATGTGGTGGATCACCCCTGGGTTCGTCGCCGCCATCTGCGGGCCGCTGTATGGAGCCGCGCCATGACCACGCCCACGCTCCCCACCGAATCCGCTGCCACCACGCCCACCGACGCCGGGGCTGACGGCTGGCGCGGCATCGTCACGGACTGGTCGGCCGACCGCGAAGCCTTCAAGGTGCCGTGGGGCAAGGCGATGATGTGGATCTTCCTGCTGTCGGACACCTTCATCTTCAGCAGCTTCCTGATCGGCTACATGACGGTGCGCATGTCGACCACGGTGCCGTGGCCTGACCCTTCCAAGGTGTTCGCGCTCACTGTGGGCGGCGTGGATGTGCCCTTGCTGCTGATCGCCATCATGACGTTCATCCTGATCAGCAGCAGCGGCACCATGGCGATGGCTGTCAACTTTGGCTACCGGCGCAACGCAAAGCGCGCCGCCGCACTGTTGCTGGCGACCGCGCTGCTGGGCGCGACCTTCGTGTCGATGCAGGCCTTCGAATGGACCAAGCTGATCGTCCATGAAGGTATCCGCCCCTGGGGCAACCCGATGGGCGCGGCGCAGTTTGGCGCGTGCTTCTTCATGATCACCGGGTTCCACGGCTTTCACGTGAGCTGCGGTGTGATCTACCTGCTGCTGATCGCACGCAAGATCCTGCAGCCGGGGTTCACCGAGCACGGCAACTTCCAGATCGTCGAGATTGCCGGCTTGTACTGGCACTTCGTCGACCTGGTGTGGGTGTTCATCTTTGCGCTGTTCTATTTGTGGTAACGCAGACCATGGACCACACCGATCCCGCCCATCGACCCGACGCCGCGCACGGCCAGCAGCATCCGATCGGCATCTACCTGAAGATCTGGGGCCTGCTGTTCGTACTGAGCACGATGTCGTACATGGTGGATTACTTCCACGTGCAGGGCCTGCTGCGCTGGGCGCTGATCGTCGTGCTCATGATCGCCAAGGCCGGGCTGATCGTGTCGATTTTCATGCACATGATGTGGGAGCGGCTGGCGCTGGTGTACGCCATCCTGATACCGCCCCTGTGCCTGCTGGTGCTGCTGGTGCTGATGGCTGCCGAAGCGCATCACACCTTCGGCATGCGGGAACTCTTCTTCCACTGACCCCTTCGCCGACCGTTCCTCAGGCGACGGCCGTTGCGTCCAGCGCCTGGGTGAAATCAGTCAGCAGGTCGGCTTCGTCTTCAATGCCGACCGGGACGCGCACCAGCGAATCGGCAATGCCCATCGGGAGTGCATACTTTCACGCAGCAGCGGGGTTCATGGATCTATCCGCATGGGGCGTGCCTGGAACGCACCGCTCTGAATACAAAACGACCCGACAAATGTCGGGCCGTTTTTGTTTCCTGGCTCGCTGAAAATCTCAGCAAAAAACACCTTCAAATCAGGCGTGCTTCTCACTGAATTCGTTGAGCGGCACAGGCTGCCTGAGCGGATCGAAGTCGGCCCACCGCCCTTGTTGCCAGCGGCCGGTCGCGCGTTCGATCGCCGCGCCTCCCGCATCGCGCAGCACCCGTGCGGCGTCCGACTGGCTGTCCGGCGACACGTGTACGGCCACCAGCACGCCGGAATCACGGGTTTCTTCGTTGCTGGCTTCACGCGTGCGCACCATCGCGCCGACCAATGAACCGACATACGCACTCACCCCGGCCGCGATCAGCGACACGATAAGCGGCGCCGAAAACGCCGCGAAGATCCCGACGCCGACCACGGCGCCAACCGCTGCGCCAATCGTGATGCCTATCTCGGCACCCTTCGGCGCCTCCCTCGCGTTTGCGTCGGCGCTGGTATCGCCGCCGGGCCGAAAACGTGCGTGCTGGCCGGGCGGATTGACGAAAAACAGGGTGACGTCCTCCTCGACGAAACCGGCATTGAAGAGCCGTTGCGCCGCGTCTTCAGCGGCGGGGAATGTCGTAAAGCGTGCTGCGACGATGAGTGACATGTGGCCTCCTTCCATCGTTGTCTAGCGGTTGCAGACTATGCCGCCCCACCTCACCCGCGCCGAGGCACAGGTGCATGCGGTGGCACGCGCCGGGACTATGCCGTGGTGCCGCGGTCGGGTTCCATGCCGTCCACTCTGAACAGTCCGCTATGTAACACTACGCCTTTGCCGCCGTTCTGGTCGAGCGCTTCCGCGCGCACCATCGGCCGGATAGCGTCCGATGATGCCATGCGTGCAGGCGCGGCCGGGCATCGCGCCCGAATGCGCGCCTTTCAACCGGCTGCTCGATCGTCAATTGGGGTCGCTAGCGATGGCCTTGAAGGCCAGCGTCCGCGCGATACATTTCGCGCTGCGCCCGGTGTGTTGCCGGAGGCGAATCTCCCACCTGCGAGAGGTACGTCTGTTCGGTAGCGCTCCACGCCCGTCGTTCGAAGGGTCATGCCGTTTTCCTGTTCTTCACAGGATTGATCGTGTGGCCGGTGTGCGAAGCGGGTATAACACGCGGCTACCGTTCGGTCGCGCTCGACGGGCCACGTCAGCAGTCTGCGGTTTCGCTGAAGGCAGCCAGATACTGGGCTTGGGGCGGTACGTCCTGCGTCTCCGATAGAAGTAAGATGGTGGTTGCCGGTCACGTCAGCATAGGAGGAAATCATGCCCTCAGACCCGACCACACGACCGATTCACCAGCCCGGGCTTCCGGACCACCCCGTCCACGGCGTTACGCCAGGCACCAGGTCACCGGCGCCGAAAGCCACGCCGGGCACTCCGGGTGATGTTCCTGATGCAGCGGAAGCTGAACCGGTCCCGCACGAGCATCTACCGAGCAGGTCAGACGACAATTGAGCGACCTGCGTGTTTAACCCGAGGCCGCCCGGATGTGTTCCGCGGGGCCGACCTGGAGCGACGGCATCGACCGGAGATCAGTGCGGCACGCCGTATAAACCGTGTACCGCCTCAGCCGGGTTTAGCCCCGCGTTATACAGGCCCCGCGCACGCTCAATCAGTTCACCGTTGGCTCCATACATCACGCCACGTCGTCGCCAGAACGAGGATCATCCGTCGGGGTGGCGATAGCCATGCGGCGCTATCAGTCTCGCGAGTTGGAGGACTAGAATGAATTATTCGAATCAATCGGGAGAAAAATTGTGCAACTTCACATGGATTCCCACCATTTCACACACGGCCAGCCCGACTGGCGGGCAGCCGTGCTGGCAGGCGTCATCGCGGGCGCTGTGTTCCTGGCGTTAGGGGTTATCCTGATGGCACTGACGACGGGCGGAAGTCTGCTGGAGCCCCCACGCATGGTCGCCGCGATCATTCTGGGACGAGGCGCATTGCAATCGCCGCAAGCATTCTCAATTGGCATCGTGCTCGCGGCCTTTGTGGTGCATTTTGCCCTTGCCATCGGATTGGCGCTTATCCTCGGTCTGATCATGACGTCATTCAACCTTGACTCGAGCATGGGAATGGCTTCACTGGCGGGTGGCGCTTTCGCTGCAGCCGTTTACCTGATTAATTTCTACGGCATGACACGGTTTTTTCCGTGGTTCGCAGAAGCGCGCAACTGGGCCAGCCTGTTCGTTCACATCGTCTTCGGTATCGTGACGGCGAACCTGTACATGAGACTGGAGCGCAACACATCCCGCAGGGTCAAGGCGGACGCGGGCGGCCCGTCGTAGTCCGGTGCCCTGCTGATCGACCGGTCTCCAGAGCAGATAAGGCTCGCTGCGCAACAACATGAGCACCTCGTCGAGATCGTCACGCTCAGCCACTCCGGTGAAAGCGCCGGTCGACATGTGCGAGGATGCTGCGCGATAGACGCGTCGCGCGTCCCTGAATCATCCGGTCGGAGACGCGTGAGAGCACATACGACGCGGCGAGCACCGCCAGCACCGTCGCGACGAAGAGCACGAGCGACGTCTCCCGGCCGCTCTGCCCGAACACGCGCTCGAAAAAGTGCAACGTCACGTAGACGCAGATGAAGTGCCACAGGTAGATACCGTAGCTTTCGCGGCCCAGCGCGTCGGCACAGCGACGCATGTACGCCCCGCGAGCATCGTCGCCCGGCGCGGGGCGGCTGCGCGAGCAGACGAATAACAGAAACGCGACTGCGCTGCACGCGGCGAAGACCGGCGCGAGTTCATGTGCTTTCGCGAGCCACACACCAAGCGCCGCCGTCGCGAGCGCGAAACCTGAGGCGAGCGAAAAAATCAGCCACGCTGTGCGCCACGTCACGCTGGATGCGCCCGTTAGATGCGACCGGAACGCGTACCACGCCCACATTCCAACGATGAAGCATGGCCCTTGTACTGGCGGCCAGAAATAGCTGAACGAGTTGTTCGTCACATGACAGTCGAGCGTGCCGTGACAGTCGCCGATCGACAACGCGATGACCGACAGTGCCAGCAACAAAGCTGTCGCGATCAGTAACCGCGTGCGGTTCATCGCGACGAAAAACAGCAGCGGCGCGATCAGATAGAACAGCATCTCGACACCGATCGACCACCCTCCCGGCACCACGTTGTTGATCGCGGTCGGCGACAGCGCGTGCAGAAACAGCACGTTGAGCAGGATATCCGTTGCGCCGTGGGCGCCGAGCACCCATGCGGGTTCGTAGCCTGACTGTGTCGCGCCGTAACTGATCAGTCCATACACGGCGATTGCGGCGTAATACATTGGGGCAATGCGAAAGAAACGCTTGATATAGAAACGCAATGTGACGTGCCGTGCACCCGCGCAACGCCCGTGGTCTGCTTCAAGCGTCATGAAGATCGTGATCGCGCTGATCACGAAGAACAGCTGCACGCCGTATTGGCCCATGCGCGCCAGCAGCGTGACGCTGTGAGGCAGATTGGGAAACTGGAACGACAGGTGTACTGCAACGACACCGACGATCGCGAGCGCCCGGCCACCGTCGAGCGCGGCAACACGTCCTTTTTCCATCGATACGTCCTCCTCGCGGTTCGTGCCGCCCGATCAGGCGGCTGCGAGCTTCGTGGACAAGGCGCGGTTCGCGGAAGTTCCTACTTTTTTGCTACAGGATGGCTGTGGACCGCGACACGCGCGATTCGATCGGTGGTGCCGCGACGCATCGCCGTGAATGTCGTTGATCTGCATCCACTCGGCGTGATGCAGCTTCCAACCCAACCGCGACGATCGGTTCATGCGATCATCAGCAATGGCTCGACCAACCGTTCGCATCCGATTTCATTTTCCTCGCCGGGGACCCGAAGCCGTGCTTCGCGGTTGCGGGGTGGATCACTGCGAGCCGCATTTCCGATCACCAGCCGCTCTGGTTCGACCTGCGCTGCCCCGTGAAACCAGACACCAGTAAGCCCGAGCGGCCATCGAATCACGCCGGGCGTATCGTATCGCGCTGGGTCAACGGGCTTGCTGTGGCACGGAACTACCGGCTTGCATGGCTGCCCCACGACGCGATCGCGGGCCTCAGCCTGAGCGCCGTCCTCGTGCCTGCGGGAATGGCCTACGCGGAAGCCGCCGGGTTGCCGGCCGTATCCGGGCTCTATGCATCGTTCGCGGCGCTGCTTGCCTACGCCCTTTTCGGCCCGAGCCGGATCCTCGTGCTGGGTCCGGACTCCGCGCTGGTCGCGCTGATCGCCGCGAGCGTCGCGCCGCTTGCGCACGGCAATACGGAGCACGCGCTCGCCCTCGCGGGCGGCCTTGCTCTACTGTCCGGCGCGATCTGCATGGTGGTCGGCATGCTTAAGCTGGGCTTCGTCACCGAACTGCTGTCGTTGCCGATCCGCTACGGCTATCTCAACGGCATCGTGCTGACGATCGTACTCGGACAAACACCCAAGTTGCTGGGCTTCCAGGTGCACGGCGCTTCATTTCCGCAGCAGGTGCGCGAACTCGTGAGCGGCGTCGTCGCGGGCAAGACCAATGAACTGGCCGTTACGATCGGCGTCGCGGCGCTCGTCGTGATCCTGGGCTGCAGGCGCTACTTGCCAAAGGTGCCCGGCGTGCTCATTGCGGTCGCGGGTGCGTCAGTAGCGGTCGCCGCGCTGGATCTCGCAAAGCGCTTCGGGATTGCGGTCGTCGGCAACGTGCCGCAAGGGCTGCCGGCGCTGCGCATTCCGGCGCTCGCACTCAACGAATGGGCGGCGCTTCTCGGCGGTGCTGCCGCCGTCGCGCTCGTTTCGTTCACCGATATCAGCATCCTGTCGCGCACCTATGAGGCGCGCAGCGGGGAAGCAGTCGATCGCAACCAGGAATTCGTCGCGCTTGGGCTCGCGAACATCGCGGCGGGCATCGCGCATGGGTTCGCCGTGAGCGCGAGCGGTTCGCGCACACCGGTCGCGGAGGCGGCGGGGGCGAAGACGCAGGCGACGGGTGTCGTCGCCGCGTTGACCGTCGCGGGGCTGTTGCTGTTCACTCCACAGGCACTGCGTAACACACCGCAGGCAGCACTTGCCGCGGTCGTTATCGCCGCCTGTCTCGGGCTGCTCGAGGTGCGCGGCGTGTGGCGGCTTTATCGACTCAGGCCGAGCGAGTTCGTGCAATCGATCGTTTGTCTGGTCGGTGTCGCGATGATCGGCGTCGTGAACGGCATCGGCGTTGCGCTTGCGCTCGCGGTTCTCGGCTTCCTGTGGCGCGGGTGGCGTCCGTATTGCGCTGTGCTTGGTCGCGTCGATCATATGAAGGGCTATCACGATGCCGCCCGCCATCCGGAAGCCCGCCGCATTCCCGGGCTCGTCCTGCTGCGATGGGATGCGCCGCTTTTCTTCGCAAACACGGAGATTTTTCGCGAGCGCATGCTGCAGGCAGTGCGCGAAGCGCCGACGAAAACCGCGTGGATCGTGATCGCAGCTGAGCCGGTGACAGACGTTGACCTCAGCGCCGCCGATTCGCTCGCCCGACTCCATGACGAACTGCTTGCATTGAACGTGACGCTATGCTTCGCGGAGCTGAAGGGGCCTGTGAAGGACAGCCTGAAGCATTACGGCCTGTTCGAGATGATCGGCGAGCAACACTTCTTTCCTACTGTCGGGCAGGCGGTGAACCGCTATCTGGAGTCGCATCCGGTCGGTTGGCACGACTGGGAAGATGAGGCGTAGGCGTGCCGCATTACCAAGGCAGCGTGGTATTTATTCTGGTGTACATGGGACGGCGTTGTCACATTATTGACCTTTCCGTAAATCATGAGATTAGCTGTATTAGCCTGAATAAGGGACCGCTCGATCCGGGAGCACAAACTTACTGGTGCCGGATTGAATACGCGTCATTGTGGGAAAAGCGGGCGTAACTGGCTGTACAAGGTCCGGAACGATGCCAGCCGCCGCCACAGTGTCGAATGCCGGTCAGCGTCAGGATAGAACTCCTCCAACACCAGCGGCGTACGGATTACGACAGAGAAATCGCCGTCAGCCGCTAGCCACCCGAGACGGGCGGCGCCAAGCGCAGCGACGGACTGGGCAGGTTCTGCCGCTCGGCGCAGCTGCGGCCGGAGGCTTCCCACATCCCTGTCGACGAAAAGGTACATGAAAATGCGGCCGACTGGCTGCGCGAATCGTTGCTTCCCTGCGTAGTGCGCCTGTGGAATGAAAGCACTGCCCCCCGCGGGCGCAGCGTCATTGCGCCGGACGTCTATCCAAAAGTCTGGGCGCAGACCGAACCGCGTATCGATGCGGACTTCATCCTGTTCGACGAGGCGCAGGACAGCGATGGCGTCATGCTCTCGGTGCTTGGCCTCCAGCGCCACGCGCAGATCATCTACGTCGGCGACCCCTACCAGCAAATCTATGAATGGCGCGGCGCAGTCAATGCAATGGCCCAGATCGACGCGCCCGAGCGTACGCTAACCGAATCCTTCCGCTTCGGACCCGTGGTCGCTGCGCTCGCCAGCCGTATTCTGGGATTGCTTCACGAGCGCACACCCATTCGCGGTCAGGACACAATCGGTTCGATTTTGGTGGACGACCCTAATGTCTCTCCGCCCGTCGACGCCATTTTGTGTCGAAAGAACGTGACGGCCATCTGGCAACTGGCCGCGGGCGTCGAAGCCGGTTATAAGCCGGCGATCCGGATGAATCC
This sequence comes from Paraburkholderia sp. FW306-02-B, assembly GCF_058782725.1. Taxonomy (NCBI): domain Bacteria; kingdom Pseudomonadati; phylum Pseudomonadota; class Betaproteobacteria; order Burkholderiales; family Burkholderiaceae; genus Paraburkholderia; species Paraburkholderia sp. FW306-02-B. The sequence goes on along the minus strand of NZ_JBYSXZ010000002.1, from coordinate 1,131,138 downwards.
CACAGAGATTGTGGCGTGTGGTGAACGGCGTCGATCGCGGCGCTGGCACTAAACTATTAGTGTCGGTATCGTCCGAGGAGGTGTCCATCGATGGCAATCGAAGTCAAGGATCCCAACTACGAGCTCGGCGAGAAAGCGACATATGTCACCGTCAACGGCGTCAAGTATGCGGTCGTGCGCGCGGACGCCTGGTTCGACCAGATCGGGTCCGGGAACGCCCCTGCGCGGTGTGGCAAATCGCTGTCGGTTCCGCTGGGGGACGTAATCAAGGGCAGTGGAAAATTTTACGGCGTGAAAACTGTCAAGCTCGCCCTCAACCCGGTCCATCCGGCCTATCACGCAGCGGTGCACAGGGCGACTTACTACCCTGCAGATCATGTGACGTTCACGGCCGTTTCCAGGAAGAAGCTGCGCCCTAGCAGTTCGGCGCATAGCAAAACCGGCCGTGTCGGGCGTGGCAAGGTCGGCGTGGGCGGCATGCGTACCAAGTCGCACGGCTGACGGCGCGCGGGTCGAGTCGCATCCTCTCCAGTTCGAGGAACTAGCGGGACGCGTCCCGCATTTCTTTGGTCGCCCTCGCCTTGTCCTTCCGCCAGCTTAGGAAGTTAGTCACCGCAGCCACGATGAACGTGACGATAGTGGAGGCCGACGACGCAATGAGTGTCTTTTCCTCAGTATCTAGCGAGGGCGTTGTCGGTTGGGATTGGGAAGCGGATGAGAATGGGACTGCCGGGGCGCTTCCCGACAAGGCTTGTGATGCGCTTTTCAACTGCACGACGGTTACTTGCGGCAGTTGGTTCACCGACATGTAACGCACGAAAAGGGCGGCTGTTATGCAAAAAAAGCCCACAAAGAGACCAAGGAATAACCGACAAAACAGCTCGACCCTAGTGGAGTTTGCCACGCCTGCCTCCGTCTTCGTCGACGGTTGCCGCACCCTTATATTGCGCCAGAATCTCGCGCTCCGCGAGTCGACGTTGGAAGGCGATGCGAACCTCGTTCTCCCTGTCCGCAGGCGCGATCTACGTGGCTTGCGAATACTTCGAAATTCGCTGCTGCGATGGCACCGGTGCACTGAACTGTTCCCGAGCCACGTTGCCTAATTTTCGCGATCTTCGCTGAATTGCCCCGTCCGGCACGAGCAGGCGGCGCTGCGGTTTAAATAACCCGGTGTCGGAAGAAACCATGAGTGGATCACCATGCGAAAACTCACCCCCGCCGGCCAGCAATTGATCGAAGAAGTAGCCCAGCGACATGGGTTCAGCACGGATGCCGTGATGAGCATGCTGGAGTCCGTGATTCGCGGTAACGGCAGCATGGCCCAGTTCAATCACCCCGAATTTGGTGGCTCCGGCCAGAGGATGCAGGGGGAATGACCATGGTCTCCGGCATGTTCAACAACTACCTGAAAGGCCGGGTCGATGGGCTCTGTTCCGAGCTTTCCCGCCTGATGGCAAATCAGCCCGACCTTATTCGCGGCGGCAGCTTCCAGTCGCAGAGCCAGGGTACTCAGCAGCCGCGCAAAGCGTGACTCATCGCCCCCTCCGATCCATCAGTATTCCGCAGAAACTGGCGACGCTTCACGCATTGCCTTTCCCTGTCGCCGACCGGTTGTCCACAACTTGGGCCGCCGACGGTCGGGTCATCTTCTTCCTGCCATGGACCTTATTGCGGGTATGAAAGCAGTGGGGCAGAGCCCGGTTCTGCCGTCGAAAGCGCACGTTGATTTGAGGCGCCATGCTTCTACAAGCACATACATGCTCTGACCGATCTTCTGCATGCCCCATGCCACGTCAATAGAGGTGGGAACGCCGCGTGACTAACTGGCATCCGTAATGAATTTTTCACACAAATGAGGCTGCCGCGACCTAGTGTGTTTCTGCAGGTGAATCTCTCGGTGGATGGCAGCAAGCGGTGGTTTTGCGGCGGGGCAAGTCGTTTTTCGCACGTGAATCGGCCGTTCACACTGCGAGAGTCATGGTGCCGGTGATGTGCATCCGGTGAATGGATCGCCCGCGGCCACCTGGACGGGCGGGCGATCCATTCACCGGATGCACTGCCGACAAAGTGCACGCGCAGGAGACCGCATTCGGGAGCGTCCTTTATCCAGCCACGTCGATCGAGCCATGGGTGGCGGCCGATCCAACCAACGCGGATCGCCTCCTCGTCGGCCACCAGCAGGACCGGTAGGACGACGGTGGCTCACGCGGAACCGTCGGCGTTGTCTCCAAAGATGCGGGCAGCAACTGGACCAATTCGATCCCGACCGGCGTTACCGACTGCACCGGGGGTGCATTCAGTCGCGCGTCGGATCCCTGGGTAGACTTTGCGCAAGACGGAACGGCCTTCTTCATGTCGCTGGCGGTGGACCCCATGAAGCCGACGACTCCGTTTGGAGCACGCAATAGCGGGATGCTGGTCAGCCGCTCCGTCGACCACGGCGCGACGTGGCAAACTCCGGTTACGCTGATCCGCAACAACTCGCCGCACGTGCTAAATGACAAGAACTCGCTCACGGCCGATCCGACCGCGAACCGATACGTCTATGCGGTGTGGGATCAGTTGAGCGTCTTCCCGCACAGCAGCGACGCTGCTCAATTGCTTGCGGAAAACGATGGTGTCGCAATCGCGCGCAAATTGCTTAACGCTGCAGCGGGCGGTGCTCCGGTCTTTAAGTTCAATTTCACCGGCCCGACCTTCTTCTCGCGATCCACCGACAACGGCGTGACCTGGAGCACGGCCGCCCCGATCTACCAGCCGGGCACGAACAAACAGACAATCGACAACATCGTGCAGGTGTTGCCTGATGGGACCCTGCTCGATTTCTTCACCGCGATCAATGTCACGGCGCCTGGCGTTGCCAACGTAGGCTATATAAAGTCCACGGATAAGGGGGCGAACTGGAGCGGACCGGCGTTCGCCAGCGATATTCAAGTGTCCGGAGTGGTCACTCCGGACACCAGCCAGCCGATACGCGATGCCTCTATCCTCTACAGTGTCGCTGTGAACCGGGTCACGGGGGCAATCTATCTCGCCTGGCAGGACGATCGCTTTTCGAAGGCCATGTGCCCCACCTCCACAAGTTCCACTGGGTCAATCCCGATCGACGGGATCGTTTTCAGCGAGTCGGATAACGGCGGGGTCACCTGGTCGCCGCCGGTGATGATCAACAAGACGCCGACGAATGCCACGAACGCGTGCCGTCAGCAGGCCTTCATCCCCGCGGTGGTGGCGTCGGGCGACGGCAGGACGATCGTGGTGACGTACTACGACTTTCGTAATGACGGGAAGACATCTGGCATCGAGGGCACCGACTATTTCGCGCTCTTCTGCTCTACCTCCACCTCGTGCACGGACTCTGCCAACTGGGGCGATGAGAAGCAACTGACCGAAACCTCGTTCAACATACTTGATGCTCCGGTGGCGCGTGGCCATTTCCTCGGCGATTACATGGGCTTGGCTGCTAGCGGGCCGAATACCGTGTACCCAGTATTCGGCATAGCCACGGGTCACAACGTGACGGCCGAGTTCACCCGCAAAATCTTCAATTTGCCGTGAGCGCAACGGGCGGCGACTGGAGGAGGGTCGCCGCCCAGTCCTCCGGGATGCGCCAGGGTCCCGGCAACAGCTCATATGAGGAGGGGAATGCGCGAGCTCGCTGCGATGATGCAGCAGTGTTTTCGTTGCTTGATCACCTTGGACGCCCGTTCCCTGCACTCCCGAACCGCAAGATCTTTTTCATGATCTCCGTCCCTTTTTCTGAGACCAGCCAATCGGAAATGAACACGTATGGGAGAAGCCAATGGTTCGGCCAATGACCGCCTGTCAGTAACAGGTAGCGAACGTCCGCAGCAGGATGTGAATCGGACGTTTCCATGAACGAGCACCAGCCTCAGCGAAGGACCGCTCGTGGCCGTACTCTGCCCGATGACACCAGACTCAAACTGCCCGGCGCACAACCGCGCATGCCGGAGCAGCAGTGCCCCTCCGCGCCACGACAGCCAGACGCTGACGCACTGTCGTCGCCGACGGGTCGTCTGGCGACATTTCCGCCCCGCGGAGACATTTGAAATCGAAGACGGAGCCGATCACGGTTTGTCCGCACGTAGTGAGACGCTCCTGACGCCGAATTTCTCTGTTGCCCGCTGGGCGTTGTCAGACAGGAAGCGATACTGGTCGTTGACGTGTTGCGCGACGACTTGCAGACCGGCTGCCTCGATCGCCTGCCTGTAGCGGTCGACTTGCCAGGCACCACCGATGCAGGCGGCCCACAGGGTCGTGTTGCATGAAATGCTTTCAGGCAGATCGACATCGGTCACGATGTCGGCAATCGCAAGCCGGCCTCCCGGGCGCAGCAGCCGCGCCACCTCGCGGAACACCTGGGGCTTGTCCACGGCAAGGTTGATCACGCCATTGCTGATCACCACGTCGAAGCAGCCATCTTCAAACGGCGCGGCGTCGATGTAGCCCTTGACATAAGTGATGTTGCGCACGCCGTGGCGTCGGCGAAGCGCTTCGGCCTTGGCGCGCTGGGCATCGGTCATGTCCAGTCCGATCACCATACCCGTCGGTCCGGTCAACAGGCTGGCGACGAAGGTATCCATGCCCGAGCCACTGCCGAGATCGAGCACGCGCGCGCCCTCCATCTCGTCGAGCAGGTGAAAGAAGTAGCCGACGCCGGCGAACGAATCGATGGCCTCGGCGGGGACGAGGTCCAGGTCGGCCGTCGGGTAGCCGAGCCGCTCGGCCAGCGCACGGCCCATTTCGAAGTGGAATTCGCCGTGTGGATTCTCGGCGACGTCGCAGTACATCGCCTGCACCTTGCTTTCGAGTTCGCTGCGATCGACTTGGGTGGACATGGAGACCTCCAGTTCGGCAGGCGCCGACTATTGCAAACGGCATTCAAAGCGCCCGGGTCGACGGCGCTCCCTTGGGAAGGATAGGTCACAATCGATCCAAGCGTGCCATGTCCATCATGGCTGATTGCGCGCGCCCTCGCAGGCCGGCTGTGGGGTCGCTTCGGTGTGTCGGGGTTGTCTTGCACAGCCGCGCCGCCCGTCTCCGCATAGCCGATCATGTGCGTCTTCGCACCGTGGCCAGCGACGCACGGCGCCTGGTCCTTTCGTCTTCGTCATTAGACGTTGCGATGACAGTAGCCGTGCAAGACTCCGACTACAACGGGGCACACCGAGGCTTACCTCATCAGGTTGTTCGTTGCCTGCCCGCACGCGTCGCGGCGGGCTCGCAGTCCTGCGTACAACGGCAGGCATTGAACAAACTTCAACGCCCTCGGACGATCGTCGCCGGTCCGGAGTCGACCCGTTTCTGACATTCGACACATCGCTGCCTCAACGGCAGCTTCCGAGGTGCATCGGTCAATGCATGCCGCCTTAATGCTGGTCAAGATAGAGCTTGGCCAGGCGTACCTCCGGCCGGACCGTGTCCGCGTTTTGCGTAAGCGCGACAAGCTTCCCGTAATAGAGCTGCGCCTTCTGCTTATCGTGCGCCAGGTTAGCCGCTTTCGCCGCACCATATAGGCCTCGCAGCCGGTTGGGGGTTGCTTGCATCGATACCTCGTACTCCTTCAGCGCATCGGCAGGTCGCTTCAGATCGAGCAACATCTCGCCCAGCAGCTCGCGCATCGGGTAAAGCCTGTTCTCCATCGCGACGTGCTTTTCGCTGCTGTCCTCCAGGTCGGCCGCGGCGCGCATCTGCTCGAGCCCCTGATCGTCCTTGCGCTGGGCATGCGCCAGCCACGCCGAAACGGCCAGGATCTGCACCTGGACCTGCTCGCCCCAGTACGGCTGGTTTGACTGTTCGAGCTTGGCGCGCAACTGCGTGAGCATGTCGATATTCGTCTGCACCATGTCCACCTTCCCGCTGCGAGCGCAGCCTAGCGCGCGGGCGAAATACGTGATTGCCTCGGCTTGCGGCCAGCGACTGGCGCGCGGCTCAAGCGTGGCCGCCTCTTGCCAGGCGCCGCGCTCGAGCGCGTAGCGTGCCGGAATGGCTGCCAGCGCGGTATAGGTTGCCACTCGGTCAAATGGAAATTGCGTGGCAGCATTGGCGTCGTCACGGACTTGTCGTGCACGCGCGTCCTGGCCCAGCTGTAGATAGGCGTACTCCATGAAATCCCATGAATGGGGTGCCGATGGGTGGGTGGCGCCCGGCCAGCTTCTGGCGGCTTCTTCCTGCATTACCTTCAGTGCCGCTTCGTTCGACTTGATGGATGGTTCCCACATGCCGAGCATCGAGTAGATGTGCGAGGGCATGTGCAGTGCGTGCGGCGCCGCCGGAGCGATTTGCGCGTATTTGTTGGCAAACGGCAGCCCGCGTTGCGCGAGCGGTGCGTAGTCGTAGCTGTGGATCAAGTAGTGCGCGACACCGGGGTGGTCCGGCTGCTCACGGTAGATTTTCTCCAGGATCGCCGCAGCCTCGAGTTGATTAGCGTACGTCTTGTCGCTGGGCTGCGCGGCCTCGTTGAGCGCAAGCGCGTAGAAAATCGCGGCTTCCGAATCGTCGGGATATTTCTGCGTCAAGCGGGCCATCGCGTGCTCGTACGCCAACGTTCGCTGGCTTTGGGGGACCTTGTCGTAGTCTTTGTAAAACGCCTCGGCTGCCAGTAGCCAGTCGCGCTCCCGTTCGGTCTTGGGACCCAGCGCCAAGCCCTTTTCCACTGCTTCCCAGCCGCGCTTGAGTGCCGCCTCGTCGAAAGGCGGGACCAGCGGATTCTGGCGCTGGGCAATCGCAAGGCCCCAGTACGCTATTGCACATTGCGGATCGATCCGGGTCACGGCCTCGAACGCCTTGAGCGTCGACGGGTAAAAGAATGAATGCAGCATCGCCAGTGCCTTCTCGAACTGGACTTGTGCCGCAGGGCTGCATGAAGTGGGGAACTTCACGGTGCCGAACTTCCCGCCACCCGTCTCCGCACCGGCGTGTTCTTCGTGTTGGGCAAGCGCCGGAGCGGCCGCGAGGGCCGCGAGCACGCATGCGCTGATTAGCTGCTTGTGATGCATGATGACCTCCTCCGCAGGGCGAAGGGCAAACCTCACGCGAGATCGTCGCAAATGGTGGTGCTGGGCGGCCAGGCAGTGTTGCCCGTCGCGGTGACATTGCTGTTTGAGCGGGCTCGGGTCGCCGCGGACGACTCTGACAGGAGGAGTTGATTGGCGAACTCTCTTTGTTCTAGTCAAGGCGGTACGTGCCAACAAGCTCGGAAACCCCTAGCTTTGTCGCGGCGTGGCTTGAAAAGGAATGTGGTTCAAGCCAACGCATTTTTCTTGTGACCCGCGATGAAAAACGAAACAACATAACAAAGTCAGCATCCGGTTGAATATGCGCTTGCGCACATGTGTGACGCTAACCTCATCCGGGGATGTACGTTCTACCCTTTCGTGCTGCGCCACCTATGTTGAAGATGCACGCATGCCGTTGCAGCATCTTCTGGCTACGCGTGCGGCACGACGCACAGTGTTCGCCGTCAATCGGCGGTGCGTGAACGCCTATTAGAAGATCAATATGAAGACTGCCACCTTGGCGCGCAGCGGCTTCGCCTGCCCCCGACTGGAATGCGTTGGCCCTTTTGTCAGGTCCTGGATAGATGGCCCGACCACGCGTAAGGATCTAGCGTGACCCATTGCAATAGCGGCAGAGATCGGGGGGCTTGAACTGCCGGTCCGGATAATGGAGGTGAACGGACATGGCGAACGCATTTAGGCAGAAATGGATGCAGATCATCTTGGCTGTGATGGTCCTCGCCCTCCCCGGCATTGCAGGCGCCACATTGACATTCAGCAGCATCGTCGTGTTCGGTACCAGCCTGTCCGACCCGGGCGATGCGTTCACGCTGCTGGCTCACCCACCGGCGGGAATGAATCTGGAGGGCAACGTCACTCAGACCAAGCCGCCCTACGACACCCTCGACGAGTCGCTGGTACCGAGTGCCCCTTACGCAAAGGGAGGGCACCACTTCAGCAACGGTGCGACATGGATCGAGCAGTTTGCAGGCGTGGAGCGGACATTCGGGAAATCAGTTTGGAGCGCCGCGTTGATCCGACTTGATCACGGGCTTGCGCGCTCCAGGCCCTTAGCCTCAAGCACAGAGGTCGCTTTGGGTTCCATGAGAAGCCGGATTAGTGCCTCTGAGGCTTTGGCATCGCCTGTGTGTGCGCTGACGCCTGCCGAATACACCGTGTCGTGCTGCAATTCCCGAGGGAGAACACCCACCAGCCTGACACCGCGGACACCGACGATGTTTGGCACGGTTATAACCGTGGCATCGGCCGCACCTTTTGCTACGGCTTCGATCACGTCACCCCCCGGCACTGCCACGAGACGGGGCTTTACCTTCTCCGCGATCCCCAGCCGGTCAAGGAGACTGAGGAGATACGCTCCACTGGCGCTCTCGGGCGACCACGAGAGCGAGCGGGCACCAAGCAGCGCCTGCCGGAACGCATCTACCGTGCTGATATCAGGGGGCAGCATGCCGGCACGCATCGCCATGCCGACCATCGCTTTCGCGATGTCGGTGCGTGTCCCTGCAGCAATCCTGCCTTGCCCGATCAGATCGTCGACTTGCGCGGGTAAGAGAATGACTACGTCAAACGCCTCGCCTGCTTCTATCTGCCGTTTCAGCGTTGCCGCGTTGTCAAACCTGGTGACAAGCCTGTGGCCGGTTTGCTGTTCAAATGCGGGCCCCAGTTCTTCGAGGGTCGACTTCAATGTGGGCGTACTGAGTACTTTGAGCCCTTCGGCCCCTACCGTCGGGGTGTGGGTAAGGGCAAGCAGGGCGGCGAGGCAGACGCTCGCCAGCACACGGACTCCCATGGCAGTCTCCTTGTTTGATCCCTTCGCCGACAACAACGTAGTGACTTCGCAATGCCGTTTCTGATGGAATCATAGTCTGTCCGGTGATAAGCAGATAATTTCAAATTATGATCGTGCGATCAGGAAATCGAATAGAAGGGGTTGACATGGAAAATGATCGACTCAGGCGGCGACTGAAACTACGCGATCTGGACACGTTGATGACAGTGGCCAATGCAGGTGGGATGCGAAAGGCTGCCGAGCAGCTTCACATGTCCCAGCCGGCCGTCTCGAAGGCTATCGCGGACCTGGAAGGCGTTCTCGGTGTGCGGCTCGTCGATCGCAGTCGGCATGGTGTGGAGCCGACAGTGTTCGGACGCGCACTGCTCAAACGTGGCGCTGCGATTTTCGACGAATTGCGTCACGGCATCAGCGAGATGGAGTTCCTCGCCGACCCTGACGCAGGCGAGCTGCACGTCGGATGCGTCGAGACGATTACTGCAGGGTTTGCCGCCGCGATCGTTGAGAGAATGTCGTGTCAGCATCCGCGTCTCATCTTCTCGGTTGCATCGGGCGACGCGCCCGTTCTGGAAGCGCATTTCCTGCGCGAACGTATCTGCGAACTGGCTATCGCGAGACCGTTCACGGCGGCTCCCGGCCCGGACATGGATGGCGAGCCGCTGTTTCATGAGCGGCTCAGGGTCGTGGTGTCGAACCGGAGCGAGTGGGCAGCGCGGCGCCGGCCCGCGCTCGCGGAGCTGGTCAACGCGCCATGGATCCTGTCGCCCAACGAGATCGGACAGCATTCGCCGGTGGTCGAGGCATTCCGCGCGATCGGTGCGGAACTGCCGGTCGCGCGCGTTCTGACCGGATCCCTCAATCTGCGCCGCAGCCTGCTACAAACCGGACGATTCGTGACCGTGATGCCGCACTCACTGCTGCGTTTCGGCCCGGACAAGGCGTGGATCAAGGTGTTGCCGATAGACCTGCCGACGTGGGAGGTGCCTACCATGATCATCACGGTGAAGAACCACACGCTGAGTCCGGTTGCCGAACGGTTTGTGGATCAGGCACGCACGCTTGCAAAGTCGCTCGCTGCTGTTCAGTGAACGATTCAGCTCGGCGGCTGGCGACAATGTCGTCGCGCTGACCGGTTGCTCCGTAACGAAAGCACCACAGACCAACGTTCTCGGAACGTTACTTGCTGCCATCACGTTGCGTCCGTTCACCGAAGTCCAAGCGGGCATCCGTCGTTATGCCAATTGATCTTTGCCAGCAATCCGCGGCTATCTATAAAGGCCGAAGTTTCCTCGTCACACCAATCCCTGCAGATGTCTCCTTGCTGATGAATGCCGGACACTCGGAAAGTAGATTTGCCGATCGGCCATAGGCTGCTTGTGGCCGGTTTGTGCCTGTCTGCCATCGGCAGAAGTCGACCCCAAACGGGAATTCGCGCGCCCTCGGCCGAACGCACGTCCACGACCCAAACCGGGCCTCGCGCTCATTTGAGCGCGTTCCGGAAAGCGGCCGTGCTGGGCCATCGCGAAACCCCGAAGCGCGAGCGCAGGAGCCTCGTCGCGCAACGCCACGCGGTTCAACGCGCCGAGGGGGTCCCCGCTTCGAGCCCACGCGCCGCGGCTGTCGTCAGCGACTCCATCGGAATACCGCCACACTTGTTACTCCCAACGTTCGATTTCCGGTGCCAAGCTATCTCACACCCAACAACGAGCGATGAGCAGCGAATCGAATCGCGCTTCAGCCACGCGGCGCCGGAATTCACCCAAACCAGGAGATTGCAAAAGCCATGACTACATCAACTGAGAACGGACGGCAAGGCGGGCAGCCTGCCATGCACACACCACCGGTCGTGTCGCCGCAGGCGTGGGAGGCGGCCCGCGAACAGCTGCTCGTGAAGGAAAAGGCCCAGACCCGCGCCCGTGACGCACTGGCCGCCGAGCGCCGGCGAATGCCGTGGATGGCCGTGGAGACGGCGTATGCGTTCGAGGGGCCTGCGGGCAAGGCCAGCCTGCTCGACCTGTTCGACGGTCGACGCCAGCTGATCGTCTACCGCGCCTTCTTCGAGCCGGGCGTGTTCGGCTGGCCCGACCACGCCTGCCGGGGCTGCTCCATGGTGGCCGACCAGGTCGCCCACGTCGCCCACCTGAACGCCCGCGACACCACCCTCGTCTTCGTCTCGCGTGCGCCTCAGGCGGACATCGCGCGGCTGAAGGCGCGGATGGGTTGGCAGATACCGTGGTTCACCCTCACGGACAGCTTCGACGCCGACTTCGGCGTGGCCGAGTGGCACGGCACGAACGTGTTCTACCGCGACGGCGACCGCGTGTTCCGCACCTACTTCATCAACAACCGCGGCGACGAGCAGATGGGGGGCACCTGGAACTACCTCGACATCACGCCGCTGGGCCGGCAGGAGGTCTGGGAGGACTCGCCCGAGGGCTACCCGCAGACCCCGACCTACAAGTGGTGGAACTGGCACGACAGCTACGTCGCGGACGCAGCGCCCGACAAGAAGTGGGTCGAGGTGTCGGATGCCGGAGAGGCGGCGTTCCGGAACCAGGACACGAGCACGAAGCCATGAGCCAGGCCTGTTCCGGTGGATCCGACGGGCGGCGACGGCCGGTCAGAGGGGACCGCGATCGGCCGTCGCGCGAAGGTCCGCTATGAAGAGCGGTCGCGAATGTCCGGTACAGCGGCAAACCCGCTTACTGCATTCGAACTGGAAGCGAAAGTATTCATGTCGAATTCGTGACTAACGCTAACCTATCCGTCGGTTGCGTCCAACCTGCGCAAAACTGAGCGCGATCGCACCTCTTGAAGAGACGCCCCGTGGTTCGAAAGTTGTCGCATGATGGTCAGATTGGGTCAGCAGCCCGTAGAGATCCGGGCGGCGAGCCGTAAGCCATTGCTGACCGGCACTTCTGTCGATCAGGCCAGAATCCAGATCGGCTGAAATGATTGCGTCTCCCCTGCTGCCACTCTCGGCCAGAATGCGACCGCATGGATCGACGATCATCCCTGTCCCGGTCGGACATTCGCGGTCGTTGATTTCCTCCCCGTCGCTCAATACGACAAACACTCCGTTGTCGCCGGCCCTCGCCGGCAGCCAGCGACGCAGCCAGTCCGCGGCGTCGCCGTCGGCTCTTGCGTCCGCGACGCTCCCGTCAGAGTCACGGCGAAGCGATTGTTCCATCGAGACAGGCTGCATCCGGTGATGGCCTGCGCGGTTCGCGCCGTACCTTCGATGTGGAGCAATAAGCAGCGTTGCGCCCATGAGCGCCGTCATGCGCACGTTCTCGATCAGATAATTGTCGCCGCCGATGAGGATGCCGATGCGAATCCCCCACGACGTATCGAAGACGGTGAACCGATCTCCGCTACAGATCCGCCGATGTTCGAACGCATGCAGCTTACGGTGGCAATAGCGCAGGCCACCCGGCAGGCAAACCACGTAGCTGTTGAACAACCGCCCATCCGTCGCACGCTCGATCATGCCGACGCCGGCGGCCACGCCCGTGCGTTCGACTGCATCGGCAACCGCGCCGACCGAAGGTCCGTCGAGCGGTTCTGCCAGCGCATCGAGTTCAGCGCGATGAAGCTTCGTCATGCTTGCGTACCCGACGATACAGGCCTCCGGAAAGACCACCAGGCCGATGTCCTTACGAGCGGCAAGCGCCAGGCAGTCCGCAATGCGCGCGACGTTCTGCGAGGTGTCGCCGCGACGAGATACAAGCGGGATGGATGCAACGCGAAGTACTGGAGCAGACGGGAAGGACATCTTCATGACCTGATGGACGGAACAACGCTATTGGAGCGCTCGACGTTCGATAAGTAAAATGAACATTTCGACGTATTCAATCACTTATTGGAATGGAACTCAGATTACTACGCGCCTTTCTGACCGTCGCGGAACTCCGCCACTTTGGGCATGCAGCCGAAGTGCTCTGCCTCAGCCAGCCCGCTCTCAGCAAGCAGATTGCGGCGTTGGAGGCGAGCCTTGGTGCCCGGCTGTTCGAGCGCGGCAGGCATGGCGCGGAACTCACCACCTTCGGCGCGGGGTTTCTCTCCGACGCCCAGGCTCTCGTACGCGATGCGGACGACATTCTTGCGCGTGCGCGCGAGGCGAGCAGCGGAACGCGCGGCTATTTACGCGTCGGTCTCGGACTCTCGACCCTTACCCGGGTACCGCAACTCATCGCCGAATTCCGCAGGCTCTATCCGAACGTTAGCGTCACACTCAACGATGTTTCTTCCGCGGAGCAGACCCGGCGGCTTCTCGCCGGTAAGCTCGACGTCGGTTTCCTGCGCTTGCCGGCTGACGCGGGGCTGTCTGCGTTTCCGGTACTCGATGAGGCACTGGCACTGGCGATACCACAGCACGCGCGCTGGAAACGCGTTCCGTCAAATCTGAATGAGTTGAACGAGCTCGGATTCATCGCGCTTGCGCGCGGACGTGGTCCAGGACTGGCTGCGCAAATCGATCACTGGTGTGGTGAGCATGGTTTCGCGCCTAGAGTGATTCAGCAAACCGACGACATCCAGTCGGTCCTCGCCGGTGTCGCGGCGGGCGTCGGCGCGGCGTTCCTGCCCTCGCGAGCGCAATACCTGTTGCGTGACGCCAGGGTGCTGCCGTTACGTGATGCGGCCGCTCAGTGGCGTGTCGGGCTCGCCTGGCAGTTTGCGCGCGACGAAGCGGTGGTGACGCGTTTCGTCGCGTTCGTGCGCGCGGCGATGAAGTAAGCGCCTTGAACGGACCACGAGCGACTGAAATCGGTTGAAAACTCCGCCAAACGGCCGCTACTGAGCGTGGATCTTGATTGGCTGCTTCTGGCCGGACAGCCATATGCAACTGGCATAACCCGACTCACTTCCGCCGCTCGACCCGGCGCGACTTCAACGGCAGCTTCCAAGGTGCAACGGTCGTTTGCGCAGTTGGGTCGGCTGGCACGTGCTCGGTCTTTACTGCCACTCGAGGACTGATTGAAAACCCCGGGCACCGCCGTGGCTCGGACATCTGCTTGCGAGAAAGCTGAACAATTAATCCCATCGCCGTTCAAGTAAACTTTCTAAAGACAGCAACCACAGCCACCTTGATGCCTGAAGCCATAGGCCCCTTCGTCCGCCGGCATTTTCCCGGCGCGCTGCGCAAGCAGCACCGTCGAACCACTGACGATGCGCGGCGACAACAGGCCGCACTCCGGGCACGACATTCGCTCATCACGCCTGGAAACCGGGCGAATGGAATCGAACGTCCCGCATGCATCGCAGGCATACTCATAGATTGGCATGGTGTTCTACCAATGACCGCCAAGTTCACCGCGCGCGACAAACTTTCCCTGACCGGTCCGTCCGACCCAGTCGCCATTGTCGATCAGCAATTCCCCCCGTAGCAGCACTTTCTTCACCCGGCCCGTGACCGCGCGACCTTCGAACAACGTGAAGTCGCAATCGCCGTGTTGCGTGTCCGCGCTGATCATGTGCGACTCGTGCGGATCGAACAGGACGATATCGGCGTCGCTGCCGATCGCAAGCGTTCCCTTCTTCGGGAACAGGCCGAAAAGCTTGGCTGGCGCAGTCGACATCAACTCGACGAAGCGATTCAGCGAAATGCGACCGCCTCGTACGCCGCCGTCGTAGACCACCGTCATGCGCGTTTCGACGCCAGGCACGCCGTTCGGAATCTTCGAAAAATCATCGCGTCCAAGCGGCTTCTGGTTGACATTGCCGCGGTGACCCTCCTTCATGCAATACGGACAGTGATCGGTCGAGATCAGTTGCAGATCGTCGGTCTTGAGCGCAGTCCAGAGCGCGTTCTGCGCCTCTTTCGAGCGCAGTGGCGGACTCATCACGTAACGCGCGAGCTCGAAGCTGTCGTCGGCGTACGCTGATTCATCGAAGAACAGATAGTGCGGGCAGGTCTCCGCGAACACGGGAATACCTAAGTCGCGCGCTTCGATCACATGCTTCAATGCCTCTTTCGCCGAAAGGTGTACGAAAAAAACGGGTGCTTCGGCGAGTTCGGCGAGCTTGATGCCGCGATGCGTCGCTTCGCCCTCCATGATCGCAGGCCGCGTCAGCGCGTGATAACGCGGCGCGGTATGGCCCTGCGCGAGCGCCTCGCGAATCAGCAGGTCGATAACCGTGCCGTTCTCGGCATGCAACGCGATCATGCCGCCGTGCTGGCCGACCATCCGCATCGCCTGAAAAATGGCGGCGTCGTCCGACATAACCGTGCCGGGATAAGCCATGAACATCTTGAAGCTCGATACGCCTTCGTGACGGATCGCATATTGCATGTCGCCGAGCACGCGCTCGTCCACCTGCGTCACGATCACGTGAAAGCCGTAGTCGATGCTCGCCGCTGACGATGCCTTCGATTGCGCCCGCGAGATCGCATCGAGAGGGCTCGTGCCGGCGGTTTGCAATGCGAAGTCGATGATCGTCGTGGTTCCGCCGAAGGCCGCCGAACGCGTGCCCGATGCAAAGTTGTCGCAGGTCACCGAGGCCCCGAAGGTGTTCTCCATGTGCGTATGGCAATCGACGCCTCCGGGAAACACCAGCAGCCCTGCCGCGTCGATCACGTTCACATCCGGTCCCCCGTCGAGATTCAGTCCGATGCTGACGATGCGCTCGCCTTCCACGAGGATGTCGGCGATGTAGTCGTCAACGGCCGTAATGATGCGGCCGCCTTTGATGAGGGTTGGGGTCAGGCTCATGAGTCACTCCGTTGAGCGTCGGTTGCGATGGCGAGCGCGTCTTCGAGACGTGTCAGCTCTGCGTGGGAAAGCGGCGGGATCGGAGGGCGCATCGACGGATGCGGGAAGTGGCCCAGCAGATGCAGGCAGGCTTTCAGGCGCGCATTGGCGTACGAGCCGGGCGCGGTTCCGTAGATGACCTTCGCAAGCGGATAGATGCGCGCATGAAGCTGCTGCGCGCGGCCGAGATCACCGTGTTCGACAGCGCGATACAGCGCCACGATCAGTTCGGGAACAACGGCCGCAAGGCTGACGAGGCTACCTTCGGTGCCGATTGCAAAACAGGTGAACAGGTGTTCGTCGCCGGAAGCCATCACGGCCACATGCGGCGCGATCGATTTAACGAGCCGGCGGTTCGCTTCGTAGGCAGCAGTCTCCCAACTGCCTTCCTTGATGGCCACGACCTCGGGCAAGCCGACGAGCGCGGCGAGCATCTGCGGCGTGTAGGCCATGCCGCCCGTGGCGACGCCGGCCTGGTAAAGCATCATGGGCAGGCGGGCCTCGGCGTTGGCGATCCGGTGATGCATCAGCACGGTGTCGAGATCGGTCGATAGCGCCCATGAGAACGGCGGAAACAGCAGCATGGCATCGGCGCCGGCCTGTCTTGCGTCGTTTGCGTGGGCCTGCGCCTCATAGCTGTCCTCGGCATTCACGCCGGCTACAATGATCGAGCGATCGCCGCAGACGGCATGCGCAATTTCCACGACGCGCCGCTTGTCTGCGGCCGAGAGCGTGAAATTCTCGCCGGCATGACCATTCACCAGAAGTCCGGCAATACCGTCGACGCTCGCCACCGCCTCCATATGCCGTTCGAGTGCCGCTTCGTCCAGGTGTCGCCCATCCGCGTCGAGGGGGCACAGCGTAGCGGCATAGACGCCGTTGAATGGGTCGGCATGCGTGGGGATCATTCTGTCTTTTCCCAATGAGGTTGGACGGCTGCATCGTCATGAACGACGAGCCGCGCCGGATCGAACAGGGGCAACTCGGGTTCTTCGCCGAGCATGGTCTGGGCAAGCAGCTTGCCCATGTAGGGACCGCTGGTGTAACCGGAGTGCGCGCAGCCGATCACCCACGCATCCGGGGAACCGGGGAGCGCACCGATCATCGGCATGGCGTCGGCGGTTTCGGATTCGAGGCCGAGCCAGATGCGGGCCACGCGCGCCTTGGCGAGCGCGGGAATCACATGCTGCGCGAGCCGGAGATTGCCGATCAGGTTGTCCGGCACGGTTTCCACGCCGCCACGCACGCGATCGCCGATGCCTTGCCAGCCGCCGCCTATCAGGACACTGCCGTTGGCGAACTGCTTCATCGACAGCAGGCCGTTCGCGATGCTCAGCACCGACTTCATCACGGGCGGCATGCGTTCAGTGACGATCAACTGATTGACGAGCGTCTTGACGGGAATGTGGATGCCGAGCATCGCGAGCAGGGGCTCCAGCCACACGCCGCCCGCCATCACCAGACGCGTCGCGTCGATACGGATGGCGTCGTCCGGGCCGTACACCTGATACATCCCCGCGACGCGCTCGATGCGCGTTACCGGTGTCTGCTCGAAAACGTGCACACCCGCTTCGCGCAACGCCGCATGGAAAGCGCGGCCCGTGAGATAGGCACTGGCGAAGCCGTCGGTTGCACAGTACGCGGCTTGCAGCATCGCTGGATTCAGGCCTGGCTCGACGGCGAGCGCGGCATCCCGGTCGAGCAGATCGATCCGCGCGCCGTACTCGCGCCTCGCCGCCGCGCGTTGCTGCAGCAGCACTTTCTCGGACTCCGTGAAGGCAAGCGCGAGGCCGGGAGCCGACGTGGCGAGCACGCCGTGGCCTAGCCACGTGTCGGTGTTCATCCACATTTTCCACCCGCGGATCGCATAGGGAACGAGCGCGGCGCGGGTCATATGCAGCGTCAGCGTGCCGGCGTTCACGCCCGACGCGCCACGGCACAGCGCGTCGCGTTCGATCACCGCCACTCGCATGCCGGCTCGCGCGAGAAATAGTGCGGTGGTGCATCCCATCACGCCGCCGCCGAGCACGGCGACATCGAATGCGGTCGTCGTCGGCTGGTTCATAACGGCGCAGCCTTCGGGATCGGAATGTCGTCGTAGCTGAACTCGCCGGTAAGCGCTTCAACCGTCACAGGCCGCAACGGCGTGCGGGCGGAAAAACAGCCCGCGCGTTCGCGCGAGCCGCCGCATGCGCGTGCGGCAAGCAGTTCCGCCGCCACGTCCCCGCACGTGCGACCCTGGCACGGTCCCATGCCGCAGCGCGTCCAGGCCTTGAGCTGGTTCACGTCGTGCGCGCCGGCGTCGCAGGCGGCGTCGATTTCGGCGCGCGTCACGTCCTCGCATCGACAGACGATGGTTTGCGGCCCAATGCCGTCGGTATGGCCGGCTCGTAGCGCCATCAATTGCGCCATCGCGCGACCGAAGCGCGCCGCCTTGAGATGCGCCCGACGCACGGACGACAGACGTGACCGGAGCCCGGCGATGTCCGTGCCGCCAAGCTCGATGGCGCAGGCGAGTCCTGCGAGCGTGCCGTGGTGGCTCGCCGCGGCCGCGCCGGCGATGCCTGCGCCGTCGCCCGTCACGTAGAGCCGCGGGCGCGAGGTGCGGCAGTCCTCGTCGGTGATGGCGATCCAGCCGCCCGCCTGCCGCGAGTACCGGTGCTCCGCGCGCAGGAGACGCGTGATTTCGGTTGACGGGGTCAGCCCATGACCGACCGCGATGCAGTCGGCGACCACGCCGATGCGCTCTCCTGAGACGGGCCGGCCTGCTGCGTCACACGGCGCCAGAGTCGCGCGCAGCCGATCGCCGGCGGGCTCGACTTTGACTATCGTGTGCCGCGAATGAATCGGCACGCCTGCGCGGCGAATCTCGCGCCACCAGTGGAAACCCTCGCGCATCAGATCGGGGCGCGACGCCATGGCGGGCAGCGCGCGGGCCCAATCGCCGAGGCCCGCGATATCCGCAATCGCTTCGACCTTGCCACCGCTTTCTATCGTCTTCGCCGCGACGGCCGCAAGCAACGGCCCGCAACCTGCGACGAGCGTCGAACGGCCCGGCAGGATGCCTTGCGATTTGAGAAGGATCGTGGCGGCGGCCAGCCCGATGACACCGGGCGTGGTCCACCCGTCGAAGGGCACGACACGTTCCGTGGTTCCCGCTGCGACGATCAGCGCGCGACCGGTGCAATGCACGGGGCCGGTGGGGCCCGCGGCATCGACGCGATAGTCGCCGGTGACGGCCCAGACCACGTGATCGAAGTAGGTAGCGACCGCGCTTTCGGCGAGCTCGCGCCGCAGCACGTCGCCTGCTTGCTGGTCCGCACCCGACGGAACAGCGGCGTTGACCGGCGCCCGATAAACCTGCCCGCCGGCCGCCGGGTTCTCATCGAACAGCGCAACCTTAAGACCTGCTGCCGACGCAGCCAGTGCCGCGTTCACACCGGCCGGGCCGCCGCCGAGCACGAGGACGTCGAACTCAGATATCAAGGCCGGTCTCCGGTACCTTGTCGACGTGCATTCCATCAGTGGCCGTCGTCCGGCATGCAAGCACGCGGCGATCATCGACTATGACGAGACACTCCTGACAAGACCCCATCAAACAGAACATGCCGCGCGGCGCATCATTGCGCGGACTCGTCCGCAAGGTCTTCGTACCCGCAGCGAACAGCGCAACCGCCACGCTTTCGCCTTGGCAGGCCCGCACCGGTCGGCCGTCGAAGAGAAACCTCACAGTCGCCGCGCCGCCTGTCTTGTCGATGCGCATGGTCTTCTCACCCAGCATGAGACATGCTCCCTTGACAACTAATTTCGTCGATGTTTTTATCTTATCGTATACGTTTCGTATACACAAAATGGCCAAAATAAAGACGGTCCGGGAAGCGTCCGAACCGTGCACCAGAACGGTCAGCATTCGCCCCCGAACCTATTACGGAGTTGCCGCATGAAATCCTCGATCCTCCTCACCCGCATGCTCGCCGTGGGTATTGCCGCCTGCGCGTTGCTCGGCTCGTTCGACGCCAGCGCCCGCACGCTCGACGAAATCATCGCGTCGAAGAAGATCGTGTTCGGCATCAACCCGAACCTGCCGCCGCTCGGCATTTACGACGCGAAAAACAACATCGACGGCTTCGATGTCAGCATTGCCAAGAAGATTGCCGACTCGCTCGGCGTGAAGCTCGAAATCGTTCCGGTTGGCTCGAACGATCGCGTGCCGTTTCTGATGACCGACAAGATCGACGCGGTGATGGGCGGCATGACGCGCAACGCGGACCGCCTGAAGGTGATCGACTTCACCGACCCGGTCAACACCGAAGTGCTAGGTGTCCTGACGACACAGGCGACGTCCTATTCAGACTGGACCCAGTTGAACGATCCGGCGGTACGCCTCGTGCAGGTACGCGGCACGACGCCTATCCAGTTGATCCATGACAAACTGCCCAAGGCGCAACTCCTGATTCTCGACAACTACCCGGATGCGGTTCGCGCGATCGCCCAGGGCCGCGCCGATGCATTGATCGACGTGCTCGACTTCATGCTGAGCTACACGAAGAACTACCCGACGAAATGGCGCGTGGTGGATGCGCCGATCGAAGTGGACTACGACTGCATCGGCGTGCAAAAGGGCAATACGGCGCTCACGCAGCGTCTGAACAAGGAAGTCGGCGCGTTGCAGAAGAACGGCTTTGTCGCCGCAAGCTGGAAGAAGTGGTTCGGCGGCGCCATGCTGCACGACCCGACCGCCTCACCTACGCCTGTTGCGGCCGCGCAGTAAGCGAAACTGGCGACAGCGCTCGTCGCCGTGACGGACGAGCGCTGCGCATCCGGCAGGAGCCACTATTCGATGACCCTACATTTCGAGCCCATCCTCCAGCAGTGGCCTTATCTGCTTGCCGGCGCATGGCTCAGCCTGCAGATCGCCGTGCTCGCGTTTGCGTTCGGCATGATCATCGGCCTCGTCTGTGCTTCAGTGTTGCGCTACGGGCCGGTGTTTCTGCGCAAGGTGGTGATGGTTTACGTGATATTCGCGACCAATACGCCGCAACTCGTGCAGATCTTTTTCCTGTTCTTCGCTCTGCCTGAGATCGGCGTGACCCTGTCGCCGTTCACAGCGGTGTTGATCGGGGCGACGTTCAATGCGGGCGCATATCTGTGCGAGATCCAGCGCGCGGGTTTCAATTCGGTCCGGCTGATGGAGATCGAAGCCGCCGAAGTGCTCGGCTTCTCCACGCCGCAGATCGTGCGGCACGTGATTTTTCCGCACGTGCTGAAGGTGATGTTCCCGCCGCTGTCGAACCAGTTCATCGTCATGACGCTCGGCACGTCGATGGCATCGATCTTCGGTGTCGAGGAACTGACGGGGCGCACGTATAACCTCAGTTCGCAGACCTATCTCTCGGTCGAAGCGTTCAGCGTGGCCGCCGTTCTGTATGTCGCCGTCACACTGATCGCGACTTTCGCGCTGGCAATGATCGGGCGCTATGTCTGCCGCGCCAAAATCAAGGTGTTCTGATGTTCGCTTCCTCACAGGCCGAAATCGCACAACTGTTTTCTTTTTACAACCTGCTGTTGCTGGTGGAAGGGCTCGCTGCAACCTTCGTGCTGTCGGCAGTCGGCTGCTTTACGGGCTTTCTGGCGGGCTTTGTCATAGCGATTGTCCGCGTCACACATTCCCGCACGATGGCGCCTCTGCGCGCCCTCGCCTTTGTCTATTGCTTCCTGTTTCGCCGCATTCCGTTTCTGGTCACGCTGATGCTCGTGTTCTTCGCGAGCCAAACGTCGAAGGCGAATCTCTCGACGTTTTCCGTCGCGTCGCTGAGCGTCTGCCTGATCGCGTCCGCCTACCTTGGCGAGATCATTCGAAGCGGACTCGAATCGGTCCATAAAAATCAATGGGAAGCCGCGCAGACGCTGAATTTCTCGTACTTCGAATTGCTGCGCTTCGTCATCGTGCCGCAAGCGTGGCGCGTGATAGTGCCGCCCACGTTCGGGTTCTTCGTCATGTTCATCAAGGACACGGCGCTCGCCTCGCAGATCGGCGTGATGGAACTGACGTCCGCCGGTAAGGTGCTGACCAACAAGGGTTTTTCCTCGTGGCTCGTGTACGGAACGGTGTTGGTGCTTTATTTTGTGATGTCGTACCCGTTGGCGCGCTTGGGTAAGCGCCTGGAGAAGAAACTTGCCGCAACTCGAAATCGTTGATCTGAAGGCGTCGTATGGGCCGCACACGGTCCTCGAACGCATCAACCTGTCGGTCGAGAAAGGTGAAATTGTCAGCCTGATTGGGCCGTCCGGATCGGGCAAGAGCACGTTGCTGCGCGTTCTACTGGGGCTGTTGCCGCCAGAGCATGGCAGCGTCCGGCTGAACGGCGATCTCGTGAACTATGCGGACAAGGCGGCCGTACGGTCGTTGCGCTCGGAAATCGCGATCGTCTTTCAGCAATACAACCTGTTCCAGAACATGACCGTGCTGGACAACGTGATGATCACGCCTACCCGGATCAAGGGGTGGCCGCGCAAGCAGGTGGAAGAGGATGCCATCCGGCTACTCACGCGCGTGGGCCTGGAACACAGGCTGAAAGCGTATCCGGACGAGTTGTCAGGTGGTCAGCAGCAACGTGTGGCAATCGCCCGCGCGCTGGCGCTAAAGCCGAACGTGCTGTTTCTCGATGAAGTCACGGCCGCGCTCGACCCCGAACTCGTCACTGAAGTACTCGATACGATTCGCGCTCTGGCGTCGGAGGGCATCACCATGTTCATTGTGTCGCACGAGATGAGTTTCGTGCGCGAGGTGTCGTCGAAAGTGGTGTTCATGGCCGGCGGCCATGTGATCGAGACAGGCTCGCCGCGGCAGGTCTTCGATGCTCCGCAGGAAGCTCGCACGCGCGAATTCGTCGGCAAGATCCTGCGTCACTGACGAATGCGATGGATCGGCGAGTTGCCAGCGGGCCGCATGGCGTCCCGCGAGACGGATCGGCGCGACCGCCGTCATTGCCAGCAGCATAGCGTTGCGCTTTTTCAAACCTGCCATACCGGTTCTCAAGTCATCCAGGTCACCATGAATCAACATCTGCTTACCTCGGCGCTGCTGGCGAGCATCGATCGCCACTTCGATACCGAAGTCGAATTTCTTTCCACGCTTGTCAAGATGCCATCGGACAATCCGCCGGGTGACTGCGCGAGCCACGCCGAAAAGGCGGCGCTCGCGCTCGAGTCGTTTGGCCTTACGGTCGAACGCTATCCGGTCCCACACGCCGACGTCGCGCGCGCCGGTATGATCAGCGCGACGAATCTGGTCGTCCGGCATCGTTTCGGCGAAGGACCGGTCATCGCGCTGAACGCGCACGGCGATGTCGTCCCACCCGGCGATGGCTGGTCCGTTGATCCCTACGGCGCCGAGATCCATGATGGCTGGCTGTTCGGACGCGGCGCCGCGGTATCGAAGTCGGACTTCGCGACCTATGCGTTCGCGTTGAAGGCGTTGATCGACAGCCAGGCGGAACTCGACGGAACCGTCGAGTTGCACCTGACCTACGACGAGGAGAGCGGCGGCCTGATCGGCCCAGCGTGGCTGCTGAGGGAAGGCATCGTGAAGCCGGACTACGCGATCTGCGCCGGTTTCTCCTATTCGATCACCACCGCGCACAATGGCGCGATTCACCTCGAAGTCGTCGTGCGCGGAAAATCCGCGCACGCGGCACGGCCCGACACCGGGCACGATGCGTTGGAAGCCGCGACGGCAGTGCTCAACGCGCTGTACGGACATCGCGAGGCGTTGAAAACGATCCGCTCCAGCACGCCCGGCATCGATCATCCGACGCTCGTGGTGGGTTTGATCGAAGGCGGGATCAATACAAACGTGGTGCCGGACAAGGTCAGCTTGCGCGTGGACCGGCGGGTGATCCCGGAAGAAGATCCAGGAACGGTGCGGTCGCAGTTAAGAAGGTTGATAGACGACGCGGTAGCAGGCTTGCCGGGCATTTCGGCAAATGTGCGCGAAGTGCTGGCGACGTCGCCGCTGCGTCCCATAGAAGGGGCCGAGCGCCTGTCGGCAGCATTGCAGCGCGCCGCGAAGACGACGTTGCAGCAGGATATTCCGACCGAGGGCGTTCCGCTCTACACCGATGCGCGACTGTATTGCGAGGCGGGTGTTCCGACAGTTATCTACGGAGCGGGGCCGCGCACGCTGCTGGAAGCGAACGGTCATCGAGCCGATGAACGTGTGGCACTTGAAGATCTGCGTATCGCCACCCAAACGATCGCGCTCGCACTCGCAGATCTGCTGGCGCGAGCCTGATCGAGCAGATCCGGTTCAGGGACCGCTGCCTTCACTCAGACGGTTAAGCACGAAACGGCGCAGGTTCTGTAGGTGCGTGCGAACGGCGGCGCGTGCAGCATCTGTGTCGTCGGCAGCGTACGCTTCGAGGATCGCAAGGTGCTCGGCACGATCTTCCTCGATTCGATTGAAAGGCGTCGTGAGTTCGAACAGCCGGCTGTTCGTGCGCACAACTTCGATCATCCGCGCGAGCACTTCATTGCCGCTTGCATGTGCCATCATCGTGTGCACCTGATCGTCGATCTGCCAGTGTTCCTGCTCCTGCTGCCCACTGCGCAAAGCTTTGATCTTCTTTATCAGTTGCTGGATCTGCTTTTTGTCGATCTTGCCGATGGCAAGGCCGACGGCCTCCGCTTCGAGCAGTTCGCGCACCTTCATTGCCTGTAAATATTCCTGCGCGCTGACGAAGCGCACCGAATAAGAGCGGGCCCCGGCGCGCGTCAACAGCCCCTCGCCTTCAAGCCGCAGCAATGCTTCGCGCATGGGCGTGCGGGAAATGTTGAGCTCCTCGGCCAGCCGCCCTTCAACGACAGCGCCGCCGCTTCGTAATGCCTTGTCGAGGATCATTCGCCGCAAAGTCTGATAGGCCAGTTCCCCCAGTTTTTCCGGGGTTGTCAGGGAAGATGCTGTCACGTCGTCTCACTCACTTCAGATGTACGGTATACGCATTGTATGCGATCGAACCATCATCTTCGCTTCGCCATGCGCGATTGGCCGTTGTCTGAGCGCAGGTGACGCTCAAATGTCCACATTGATGCGCGGTCGAACGACTGAGATTGGCCGCATTGAGCCGGATGACGACTGTCTCAGGTCGACCCGGAAGCGACACTCGCCTGCTCCGAAGCTGCCGTTCAGGATGCGACGACGGTAGCGCAACGTGTAGATGCTGCGGATTAGCCTGTCGAACTCGAAGATCGCCCGCCGCGTCGGATTTGGCGCGGTGTAGGTACATACCATCGCGGGCTGGCCTGGATGAACGCATGTGATGCGGCGGACGATGCAGGACGGCGGCGACCTGGACTTCGATATGGTGTCGGCGTTCAGCGTTGAATTTGTCCGGTATTGCCAGCGCGCCATGTTTCGTGGACCACCATCCTACCGGGGAGCCATCGCCTCGATGCACCAACGCCGGAGAACGCGGCTCATCTGATGCTGTCGACAATTCTTGACTCTGCGTGAATGGGCGAATACGCTCGAACTCCATGACTCTTGAAAAGGAGTGCTCATGGACAGGCGAAACATGATGCGCGGCCTGGTGATTTCCGGTGCCGGATTCTCGGTCATGACGCCGTCGCTGGCCG
The DNA here is from genome assembly GCF_058782725.1 of Paraburkholderia sp. FW306-02-B. NCBI lineage: Bacteria > Pseudomonadati > Pseudomonadota > Betaproteobacteria > Burkholderiales > Burkholderiaceae > Paraburkholderia > Paraburkholderia sp. FW306-02-B. The sequence goes on along the minus strand of NZ_JBYSXZ010000002.1, from coordinate 1,105,924 downwards.
CGCCAGACCTGATGGTAAAGACTCTCGCCGAGCAATTCGCCGGGACTTTGAGCGCGCATGATATCGACGCGTTCGCGGCGCTGTACGCAGACGATTTCGTCAATCACCAGAGAACTGCCGCCTTGCCGCCTCCTCCAGTCGGCACGCGACCAAAGGATGCGGCGGTGGCGTACTTTGCAAGCCGCCTCAAAGGAATGCCCGACCTCGCCGTGTCGATCGAGGTGATGGTGGGCAATGGGGATATGTTCGCGGCCAGCTTCGTCTACGAGGGCACGCATCAGGGCGTGTATTTCGGTATCGCGCCGACCGGAAAGAAATTGCGGTTCACGTCCTGCGACATCTTTCGTGTCGCCGACGGAAAGATCGCGGAGCACTGGGGTATGGGCGACATCGCGGGCACGCTGGCGCAATTGAAATCGTAAGAGGCGGCAGCGACGTCAGTTCAGCAGGGGGCTCCACGCCGGGTCGCTCGCAGAGGACGGGGTTGGCACCGCGAATTCCTGGCGGCCGGGAATGCCCATCACGTAGATTTGGCGACGTTGATGCCGCAGGTGTTTGCCTGCGGCGTCCGCTTCATATCCACAGGATTCCTCCGCGGGATAAGGGCTCGAATAATCCCGCAATGCGAAATCAATCCGAGCCTAGAACCTTTAATTAGCAACACTATCGGCATGCTAAGTGCCCGTCAGCCAGAAAGGGCTGATCGATAAAAACCAGCCCCACTTGCTCGGGGCTGCGGCACGCAACAACGAACGCGCTTCAGCGCAATGCTACTTGACGCGCGCCCAGACTACGTCACCCTGGCCACCGCCGCTCGATGGTGCGTTGACGGTATAGGTCAGTTGATCCCCGGAAACCTTGAACGCCCGCTTGAACGTACTGCCGTCGTAATTCGGGAATGTGCCGACCTCGACATTGAATGTAATGGTTTTGTCGTTCGCGTCCACCGTGTACTTGCCGAAATGCGCGATGCTGCCGCCTACGATCGCCTTATTTTCCTCTGCGGTCCCTTTGACTCGCGTACCCGCGGCGACTTTCGGCAGCGTCGCGCGTGCGAGGATGATGGAATAGTGGCCGTCCGGTCCCAGGATCAGCTGGCCGCGCGGATTGTCGCCGAACTGCGCGGCCGAGACGAGGGTATAAGTGCCGGCGACGCTCCTGGCGTCCTGCGCGGCTGCGTTCCCGGTAGACAATGCGAATGCCGCGATCAGCAGCAAAGCGGAAACTGCGAAAAGGTTGTTGCTGTTATTCATGGTCATCCTCGCAGGTGTTTTGGCGCCACGGGCTCAGCCCCAAGCGTCCTTAAACAGGATAGGTGAGTTAGAGCAAATTAGAGGGGCCGTGGTCGAATTTTGTCTCGGTGCACCGCATCGAGAAGGCAAGCGGCCGCTCTCTCCTGCTTAATTCCGTACGAATTGTTTTGCAAATCGTGGCACAAACCTATCCGGCTTTCACCCGTACCCACTACTACATCCAGGATGCTGACAGGAACGGCACGAACTACCTGTCTGTCCATGCGGGATGCGTTCACTATGGGTCTATGTTGACTGTCCGCTCCTGGCCGTCTGTTGCCTGTCGTTGCCACAGCATCCGATCCCTTTCAAGAGCGGGCACAAGCGCCCTGCTAGTGCGGCTTTCGTGGTTGCAATGGGGCTACACTGAAAGAGCAATCGAAGCAGGAGAAAGCCATGACAAACTCTGACCCTACGAGCACCTTCCGAGGGCTGCCGCTTACCGCGGAACAGGACGCGGAAGTAAGACACTACATAAAGGTCCGAAGGCAGCGTGGGCTGCCGTGGGATACGTCTGAACTGAACGCGATGCTCAAAGACATGCTGCAGCCCCCAGGTGACGGCAACGACGAATTCGATGCCCCGGCAGACGAAACGAAAGCTGCCGCCGAGCGCGCAATGGCGTCGGTTGACGAAGCGATGGAACCCATCGAGGCGAGCGAGGAACGGAATGCAGCCATGGAGTCGGAAAGCATGAAAGGGGCCAAGCGATAGAACGGCAAGCAATAGTGACGCTTGCTTCCTGGCAGCACCGATACGGGGGCGATTACGACGCGTACCTCATGGGTGCGGTGCGCAGATTTCCACACTTGAGCGGGTGTCGTCGGTCCCCATCACGATAGGACTCCACGACGTCTCCGTTGAACACAAGGGGGCCGAACATGCGGCTGATCGAACCGGATGAACACAAAGACTTTCTAGCGACCCTGGAGCGCAGTGGTTTGGCAGAAGGCGATTTCGCTCTTCTGGAAACAGATACGACGGACCCGAAAGGTGACGAGAACCTTGGTCTACAGGGCTACGTCACGATAGTCCGGCTATCGACGCAAGTCACGAAGGAATACGTGATCGGCGACGAAAGCGATTGGCTACAGCATTTCACGAAAGATCTCGAAGCGGGCGTCTTCAACAGGCCGGAATGAGAGTTCGAATGCTATCGAAGTGCCGGTGAAAGATGACCTGGCCACGCGGGTACCCGGAAAAAAAGCGGCATATTCAAGCCGCACTCGGCAGAACAGCTTCGTCTCCGGCCCACCGGTTGCGTCTGGCCGGGCTGCGGCCGTCGGCACTGACGGCCCTCGACCCTGAACCGCCGTTCGAACTCGCGCCACAGCAACGGCTGCTTCCGAGGCGCAACTGCCGGTCACCTCATCGAATTTGCCGAGTGGCCGCTTGGCCGACATCAATCCGATGACGGCTAAACGCAACGCAGTGACCGATGGTTTAGGCGAACAGCCGTCAAGATGTGGATTCTCAGACAGACGTCCATCCAGGAAACGCAAGATCAGTTGTTCAGCGGTTTCCACACTGGAAGATCGCAACCAGGCAGCGCTCCGCCGACCCTGCGCCTCCCAGCGCATCATTTGCATTCGCCCCGGCCCAATCCATCGCCCCCTTCGATCACGCGCTCGAGACTACATCACCACGGAATCGTTTTGTTTTCCCAGCGCGTGAACGTCCCTGTCGGGCTGTCCGGGCCCAGCAGCGCGACGCGCACCGCCTCGCGCGCGCCCTCCTCGACAGTCTCCGTGCCCGCATATCCGTTGAGGTTCGTCCTGGTAAAGCCCGGAGAGACAGCATTGACCTTGATCCCCTCCGGCTCCAGTTCGATCGCCATGGCGACCGTCAAAGCGTTGAGAGCCGTCTTGGACGCCGGGTAGACTGGGCCGAAGATCGCGCGGTAGGCGAAAGCCAGGTCCGAGTTCGTTGTCAGCGACCCAACGCCGCTCGACACGTTGACGATGCGGGCTGCCGGCGCCTTGCGCAGGAGCAGCAGCATCGCCTGGTAAACGGCGAGGACGCCAAACACGTTGGTGTCCCACACCGCGCGCATTTCGTCGAGGGACACGTTGCTCGGGCGGGTCGTCCTCGCGTACTCCTCGACGGACTGGCCGGGCTGCTTGTTCGTATTCGAGATCGCCGCGTTGTTGATGAGCACATCAAGGCGACCGAACTCCTTGCGGATGCGCTCCGCCGCAGCAGCGATCGAAGCCTGATCCGTCACGTCGAGCTGAAGCGCGCGTGCGTCCGACCCCACCTCCGTCGCCGCAGCCTCGCCGCGCTCGAGATTGCGCGACCCGACCAGCACAGTGAAACCGTGCGCCACGAGATCTTTTGCGATCTGAAGGCCGATTCCTTGATTCGCCCCGGTGACCAGAGCGATGGGTTTGTCCTGCATGGCAATCTCCATGTTGTATTGCGTTATAGCGTGGCCCTGAAATTCAGGGCGGTGGCGCCAGTCGATCAGCGAACCTCGGCCGCCCATGCTTCGGCGTCGGCGCCGGCCGGGATGCGCATCGGCGATGACGGGTCGGTCGCCGCGCGCCACACCGCTTCGGCGACGTCCTGTGCGTGGGTAATCGGGGAAGACGTATCCCCCAGCCGTGCGACGACCTCCTTGACGAGATCGGCATAGGTTTCGTGGTCAAAGCCGTGTATGTGGGCGCGCGCGTTCTCGCCGAAGCGGGTGTCGGGCGCACGGCCCGGCAGCACCAGGTGTGCCCGCACGCCGAACTGCTCGAGTTCCAGCGCCATCGATTCGGTGAATGCATTCACCGCCACCTTGCTCGCACGGTACGCGGCGAGCAGGGGCAGTGCCTTCAACGTCACGCTCGACGTGACGTTCACGACGACGCCGGCCTTGCGCTGCCGGAACTGGGGCAGCACCGCTTGCGTCAATGCGATCGTGCCGAAGGTGTTGGTCTCGAAGAGCTCGCGCACCGTCGCGAGCGGGACGAGTTCGGCCGGGGAAGCCGCGCCGAAGCCCGCGTTGTTCACGAGGACGTCGATCGGGCCCGCGACCTCGACCGCCTCGCGAATGCTCTCCGGATTCGTGACGTCGAGCGCCAGCACGCGCAGGCGGACTGACGGCGGCAGCACGTCGGCGCGCGGCGTGCGCATCGTGGCGACGACCTGCCAGTCGCGGGCCAGGAAGTAGCGGGCGATCTCGAGGCCGAAACCGGAAGAGCAGCCGGTGATCAGGACGGTTTGCATGGGAATTCCTGTGAGGTGGTTTGCGTGAGCTCCTACGATAGGTCTCCGAGGCCGTACTTGCTACAATCAATAATCCGAATTTCATTTGCAGGAGTCCGGCGATGATCGATCCGTTGGCCGAGGTGGTGGCGCTGCTGCAGCCGGGTGCCCGGTTCTCGAAACTCGTCCTCGGCGCGAGCCCCTGGCGCACCGGTCGTTCGAATGCCGGCCAGCCGTTCTATTGCGTGATCCTCGAGGGCGGGTGCCGCATCGCAATCGACGGACACGAGCCCATCGAACTCCAGTCGGGTGACTTCGTCCTGATTCCCGCGGCCTACGGCGTCGCGTTGTCCAGCCTCGAGCCGCCGCCGGGCCTGGAAACGCCGGCGCCCGTCGCGCTGGGCAACGGTGAATTCAGAATCGGCCCCCCGGGCAATCCGATCGACGCGCGGATGATGGCGGGTCACTGCAGCTTCGGTTCGCCGGATGCGCCCCTGCTGGTCTCGCTGCTGCCGCAAATCATGCATGTCCGCGGCGAACAGCGGCTGGCCACGCTCGTGCAACTCGTGCGAGAGGAATCACGCGAGCAGCGGCCCGCGCGCGAAGTCGTGCTCTCACGGCTGCTGGAAGTGCTGCTCATCGAGGCGCTGCGTTCCACGGCAGGAAGAACGAACGCGTCACCGGGTCTCGTGAGCGGGCTCGCCGACTGCCGCCTCGCGGCCGCGATCCGCGGGATGCACGCACGCCCGACGCACGCGTGGACCGTCGCCGAGCTCGCGAAGGAGGCCGCGCTCTCGCGCTCGACCTTCTTCGAGCGCTTCAGCCGCGCGGTCGGCGTCGCGCCGATGGAATATCTGCTCACCTGGCGCATGGCACTCGCGAAGGATCTGCTGCGCCGTAACAAAGGCCGTGTCGCCGAGATCGCGGAGCGCGTCGGCTATAGCTCCGCCAGCACCTTCAGCGTTGCCTTCACGCGGCACGTTGGCCGGCCGCCGACGCAGTACGCGCGCGAGGAGCAGGCGGCCGCGAACGACGCGTAAAGCGGCGCAAACAGGCTGTTCCCGGATCTGGACGCGCGTCTCTGGCTCAACCAGGTCCCACACGCACATACTGCGCGATGCCCAGATAGCTCGGTGGGCGGCCGGGTATTCGCTTCTCGCCTTCGAGTTTGACAAGTGGAACGGCTGCGACGGGTCGAACGACTGAAACGGCTCGCGCAGTAAAGGGGCGCCTCGTCGACTTTGCGGTCTGACAGCTTGGGGAGTAACAATAAGCGTGCTCTTTCCTGAATCGATATCCGACGGACCGATGACAGCCTGCGCGTTGCCCGCACCGTTCGAACCAAACGCATGTCCCCAGCCCGCGGATCCATACACGTCCGTACGCTTGCTCAGCAGATAATCGGCTGCGAGCTTGCCGTCAGGCCACGGTAGACCGGTGCGGGCGGCGCAGCGTTCGCCGGCCGGAGGGGAATGCGGTTCATCGAGGTGTTCTCCACTTGAAGTCGACCGCCCCACCTTCTGCAACCGGATGCTACGGAGTGCTACGCTGCAGCCGGCAATGGAGTCGGTCACTGCTGCGCGAATGCCTGGCGGAGATGTTCCGCAGGTTTTCGCGCAGCCACATAAACACAATATCAATCGCTAGTTCACCTGTGAAATAGGCCAATATCGGTCTGCCATTGCGTTACTGCATGACTGCCTTTCACTGTCCGGCGTCGACGAGCGCCTTCGGCGCTGCGTGTTGCTGCAAACCCCATTAATTGCATACGCGCATCCGACGAGCCGTCCGTGCCCACGACCTTGATCGCCGGCTTACGGCCTTCACGCGGTGCCCCGCCGTCTTTATTTTTTTGACGCGCTATTTATTTTCGACGCCATATCATCGGAGGGTTCGTTTTCGTCCGCACTGGCTATAACGCGTCCAGTTCGCCGATTTGAAAACCACGCTGTAAACCAGCATTCCCCATTGGGGCCATTGGAATTGCGTTGCACGCAATAATCAACAAACGAGTTCTAAAGTTTTCGCAATTAGCGTGGCAAAGGATTGCAAAAACATTACATGCCCCTTTATGGCGCTGGTCGATAGAGCAATTGATTCCCTCAATCACCGCTAAATCATGGAGCCAACAAGTATGAAAAAGTCTTTACTCGCGATCGCGCTCTCCGGAGCCTTTACTATTTCGGTGCACGCGGAAAGCAGCGTGACACTCTACGGTCTCATCGATACGGGCCTGGTCTACACGAACAATCAGCTCGGACATAGCAACTGGCAGGAAGTGACCAGCTCGACACAGAACACGGTCTTCGGCCTCAAGGGTTCGGAGGATCTTGGCGGTGGTTTGCACGCGGTCTTCAAGCTGGAGCAAGGATTCCTTCTGAATAACGGCACCCAGGCGTTCTCCGGCGATGGCTTCGGCTCTCAGGCATGGGTCGGATTGCAAAGCGATCCATACGGCACCTTGACGTTCGGCCGCCAGTTCGACGTGATGAACGACCTCGTCGGACCGCTCACGGCAGGGTCCAACACGTGGGGCGGCAACATGGCCGCGCATCCGTTCGAAAACGACAACCTTGCTGCGGACTCGGTCGTTGTCAACAATACCGTCAAGTACGCGAGCCCGGCTTACCACGGCGTCACTTTCGAAACGATGTATGCCTTCAGCAACAAGGCAGGCAGCTTCGCGAACAACCGCTCATACGGCTTCGGCGTTTCGTACTCGGAGGGTCCTGTCAATCTCGCTGCCGGATACCTGCAATTCAACAACGCAGGCAGCGGGGGCGGCGCCGTGACCCAAGGCGATACCAGCGCGAACTTCCTTGCACAACGCCAGCGTATCTGGTCGCTTGGCGGTAACTACACCTTCGGGCCGGCTACCGTCGGATTGGTCTGGAGCCATACCCAGATGGACAACACGTCGGGCGTGTTCTCCTTCGGCACCGGCACTTACCTCGGTGCCAACGACTCTTCCGCTGGAACCCTTGGCGGCTCACTCCGTCTCGACAACTACGAAGTGAACGCGAAGTACGCGATCACGCCGGCGTTGAGCGTGTCGGGCGAATACACCTACACGCATGGCGCATATAACGGCTCGTCGCCGGGATGGAATACGGCGATGCTCCAGACCGATTACGCGCTCAGCAAGCGCACCGACTTCTATCTTGAAGGTGTCTATCAGAACGTGCATGGTGCGCCTGCAGACTCCGTGCTCTCGCATGCCATGATCAACACGCTTTCGCCGTCGTCGACGAACACGCAAGTGGCAGTCACGGTGGGCATGCGTCACGCGTTCTGACCGGCCTCGCATCACGCGACCGGCAATGACGTATGCCTGAGCCCTGTCAGGCATACGTCCCGTTCAACCGCATCAAACGGCGCGCCCCCACATAGCCGGTCGCTCCTGTGACGACGAGCATTGTGCCGCTCCACGTTCCTGCTTGCCGCACACATATCCCGGTAGTAATCTAGGCCCTGCCGAAACGGCGCCCGCCCTCACCACATTGTGGTCGCATGAAACGAGATCAGAATTCAATGCAAAAAGATCCAATGAATCCATCGGAACGGATTGACCAGCTGATCGCAGAAATCACCGACTGGCGTGGCAAAACGTTCGCCAGCATCCGCAAGAACATCCTCGAGGCCGACCGGGAGATAATCGAGGAATGGAAGTGGATGGGAAGCCCAGTGTGGTCTCGCGACGGAATGATCGCGGTCGCCAACGCTCACAAAGGGAAGGTGAAGCTTACCTTTGCCCAAGGGGCGAGTCTTCCAGATCCTGACAAGCTCTTCAACGCGGGCCTCGAAGGCAACGCGAGACGAGCGATCGATTTTTTCGAGGGTGACAAGATCAATGAGCGTGCTCTAAAAAATCTCGTCCGTGCCGCGATTGATTACAACCAGAGCACGTTGAAGAAGAATGCGCCTGCGGGTACTCGAGCGAAAGTACCCAAAAGTACAAAAACATGAAGCTATAGCTTTTTCTCACGTGTGTCGTGCGGTCATGTCGGTCGGAAAGTATGCGGGCAGCTATGTAGTTGCTACCAGCAGTTCCTCCGCATTGTTTGGCGGGCGCAGATCATCTGTCCTGCCCGCGAAGTAGCGCCGGGTAAGATCGGCCGCCGAGACGTGCCGCGCATCTCTAAAGCCGGCTTCGTGGGCCAGCGCCAGGATCTCCGGCGGGGTGAAGAAGCTGAGGAACGGTGTCCCGCTTGCTCGCGCGCCCTTCTCCGCCATCTCGAGCCCGGGACGTACCTCGGGGTCCGCCAGCGCCAGCGGGAGCAGGAACGTCATGGCGAGCGTCGATCCTGGGGCGAGGGCCGCGACCTGGCGCAGCGTGGCCGCGTTCGCATCCCTGGTGAGATACATGCTGACGCCCGTGGAGACCACGATTGCCGGCTTGCTGTCATCGAAGCCGGCAGTCACGAGCCCGTCCCGCCAACTCCCCCCCGCCTCGAAATCGACCGGCACGAAGCGTAGCCAGTCCGGGACGCCGAAGCCGAGCTCGACCAGACGCTGACGCTTCCATGCCTGAGGACCTGGCTGGTCGATCTCGAACACGCTGAGGCGCGACGCGATCTCCGGCCTCCGCTGTGCGAAGCTGTCAAGGCCGGCGCCGAGGATGACATACTGACCAAGCCCGCGGCCGGCCTGTTCCACGACCAGGTCCTCAATGAAGCGAGCGCGAGCCACGATTGAGGCGCGAAAGGGCCGCGTGAACTGCGGGTCCATGTCCCCGCGGCCGCGCCAGTCCTTGTCCGGGGCGAGCAGCTTGAGGCCGATGTCGTCTTCCAGCACGTGCGGCGGGGAGTCGGCCTCGACATGCAGAGCGCGCCACAAGGCGACTCGCGCTGCGGTGCTGTCTGGCGCTACATCTCGCTTGTCGTTCATGACTTTCAATCCTGTTTGTTCGCCTTCGCCTGAAGCTGACCTGCTAGTACTGGGCCATGCCATGCAAGAAAGCGTTGTTGCTTCGGTCCCTTAGCGAATCATGTCAATGCATGTCAATAACACTCGATGATCTTCTGAAGCTTTTCGGGAGAGACCACCAGCCGTTGAAGCCTCAAAGTCGCCGCGTCCGCGTCGCCCCGTTCAAGCAGCGCGGCAATCGACAGCAACTCGCCGAGTACGCCGCCGCCGTTCAGGATGGCCTCGCGGATGGAATCAGAAACGGGTAACTCATCGACAAAGGCGCGAAGCTCCATGTGACAAGCGACATGTAGAAGCGACAGCATGCCCGTAAGATATGCGGTGGCCACCAGCGAAGGCGGTCCGTCCGCCATCGCGTCGATCGCCTCTTCCATAAAATGTGCCCGTCGCTGTGCGAGCAATGCGAGCGGATCCTCCTCGACCGGAAGCCCGTCCCGGTTAGCGTAAAGCAGCAGTCCGCACCAATGCAGCAGCCTGCGGCTGCCGGCTATCGAAAGGGCCTGCTTCAGCGATGAAATGCGCTCCGTTTTGCCGTTAGGCTGTTCACTGCTGTTTGCAAGCCGCAACAGTTGGGCTACCAGCATGGGTGTCTCTTTCAACGCCCGGGCAATACTACCCAGGGGGGCATCGCTGCCGACCAGGTCGAACACATGAAAGATGGCCTTCACCGGGGGCATCGAGCGCTTACCGGAAAGAATCTGCGGCTTCGCGAAATAATAGCCCTGCAGCAAATCACAACCCAGCTGCCGTGCAAGTTCCGCATCCTCTGCGTACTCAACCTTCTCAGCGAGCACGACCTTTCCCGCCCGTTTGAACTGGCTGACCAGCTCCGGTAACTCCGCGCGATCCACGAACAGCCAGTCGATCTTGACGATGTCGACGGACGGAAGGAACCGCCGGATGTCGTCGGTCATGGTCCGAACGTCGTCCAGTGCCAGCTGGAAGCCCGCGCCACGTAACTCACTGCATCGTCGCGAGAGGACCGAACTCGGTTCGACCGACTCCAGGATCTCCAGAACGAAACGCGACGCCGGCAGCACATCGGGGTAGTCCGAGAACAGAAAATCATGTGGGCAGTTAAGAAACGCCGCCTTGTTCCCGACCAGCCGCTCGAGACCGATCGAACCCACTGCACGCTCCACCACCGCTGTCGTAGAGCGCAGGTCGTCATTTATCCGGGCCACCCCGGTGGGTCCATCCCTGAACAGAAGTTCGTACGCGACAACGCGACCAGCCCGATCCATGATCGGTTGACGCGCCACAAACACAGCCGTATCGCCCGGCGCTGTGGCCTCGACTGGTACGCTGATCACGGTTGGCTCCCAATGGAAAGTTTTGCAATAGATGGGACGACGCGTTTCTGCCACCCTTCGCCGGCCTGCACGAGAGGACTGGCGCCCGAATCTGGTCGGCCCATTTTCAAAGTTAGTATGGCAACCCGCTGACCAGAAAGGCTTGTAATAGCCGGCAAGGAAACCGCTTTACGACGCTTGTTCCCGTTTCCGTTCCTGGTAATGTCCGCGGGACATCGCTATAACCACCCGAGAAACAGAAAATACGCTACGGGTGCGCATAAACGTTTGCATCATATTCCGAAATTGTCGACGATCGAGGCGTTGCTGTCGAACGGACGTTTCTGGTCGAGCGCCGTCAGACACGTCCGGCGTAAGTCCAGCCGCAAGAGGTGTTCAGCTACGCTCAAGCTGGCCATTCGACTTCATCGACTTACGGTTGACGTCGCATACGGTTGCTTCCGGCTCGCGCGATTGCTGGACGGGGTTCACATCTGCCGGAAAGCGCCACCTTTTCGCGGCGCACACCCTTAACGACCCTACGGCTGTCCATTCAGCGGAAACTCGATGTCGTCATCAAGCCTCGACGCTGATCGACCGCATAACTACCCCCGCGCCTCCAGCCATCAATCGCGAAATCTTGCTCCCGTCGGCCAAGGTACTGGCTGCTGTTTTCGGCTTGCCTGCATAGGGCGCCGCGAACGTCCACACGTGCTGGTACGCGCTTACCGGTATGACCCCCGCCTTGAACTCGAGCGTGAGGCTGTCGCCGGTCTGGACGACGTCTCGCACCACGTGTGCCGTGCCGAGCGCCGGATGTCCGGCAAATGGCATTTCATAGCCCGGCGTGAAAATGCCAACCTGCGCGCTCGCGCGATCTGACGGCGTGTCACCACTCGGTCAGCGTCATGCGGCTGGTGATGGTCGGACTCCGGCCGTTGGAATCAAGGCGCTTATCCGCTCGACCGGAGCGTTGCCTACAGGCGTTTTCAACGTGTGCGATGTGCCCGAGGACCGCTCCCCGAGCTACCGCGTGACAGCTACGCGAGCGGTCAAGTCTCTATGACGTCTCCCATCAAATCTTTGAGCGCCAGTAAAACGCTGAGCGAGGAAAGCGTTTGTAGGCGGCCTTTTTAGCTCGATGATTTCCTCTGTACGTAGATGTTTCGACTGCTCGGAACAGAGAGTACGCTGGACCACTAAGTCCCATTTTCGCTGACAACTTGCAGACGCAATTCCTTCCGAATTACCTTACCGGTGGCGGTCATTGGCAAGGTTTCAACGAAGCGAATTTCGCGAGGATACTCGTGAGCAGCAAGCCGGGTTTTCACATGTTGCTGGATATCTCGCGCCAGATTTTCATCACCGACAAACCCTGGGTTGAGGACGATAAACGCCATCACGATCTCGGTGCGCGCACTATCGGGCGCCCCAATAACCGCAGCCATATAGACAGCAGGGTGGCGCAGTAAAGAGTCCTCAATTGCTCCGGGTCCGATGCGGTATCCTGCGCTCGTTATAACGTCGTCGTCGCGGCCGACGAAGCGAAAGAAACCATCCTGATCGCAGGTCGCCAGATCTCCCGTGACGAGATACCGGCCCCGATACTTCTCGCGGGTCGCTGCTTCATGTTGCCAGTAGCCCAGGAACATGACAGGGTCAGGGCTCTCGACGCCGATATTCCCGATCGTTCCGGGTGGCTGCTCCTGTCCCGCATCATCAACGATCTTAACGCGATGCCCCGGCACGCACCGACCGATTGCACCAATGTGTGGCTCGTAGAGGGCAGCGCAAGAGGAGAGAACGACGTTGCACTCGGTCTGACCGTAGAACTCGTTGATTGTCACACCCAGCGTGTTCCTACCCCACTCGATCAGCTCCTCGCCTAGAGTTTCACCACCACTTGCAACGGATTTAAGCGACAACGACCAGCGTTCCGGCCGCTCCACAGTACGCATCATCTTCAAAGCTGTCGGCGGAAGAAACGTATGCGATACACCGTGACGCTCCATCAGATCGAATGCCGCCTCCCCATCAAATTTCGCAAATCGCCTCGCGAGCACCGGGACGCCGTGATGCCACGCCGGGAGCAGGACATCAAAGAGACCCCCAATCCAGGCCCAATCAGCAGGGGTCCACATCAAGGTCGCGTCGGTCGGAAATCCTTGCTGTGAAAGCTCGACGCCCGGAAGATGTCCCAGCAGCACCCGATGCGCATGAAGCGCCCCTTTAGATTTTCCGGTAGTTCCAGACGTATAAATAATGACGGCGGGGTCATCGGCCGTCGTTTCGACGGGCGTGAAATCACCGGACGCAGCTTGCAACTCGCCCCAGAACGAATAAATCCCTGCTTGAGTTTCCGCCTCCCCACCGTCGACGTTATAAATGCTTTGCAGTTCTGGCAGCGACTGTCGGATGTCCCGTAATTTCTCGATGCCTGAAAGATCGGTAATTAGCGCGACGGTGCCGCTGTCGCCCAAGCGGTGCTCAATAGCATCGACGCCGAATAAGGCAAAGAGTGGAACCGCAATCATGCCCGCTTTGTACACAGCCAGATGCGCTATCGCCGTTTCAGCAGACTGAGGAAGGAAAATCGCGACCCTGTCACCACGGCGCGCACCATGACGCAGAAGCGAATTTGCAAAACGGTCCGACAGCGATTTCAGCTGATCGAACGAATACTTCGTCGCCTTCCCATCATGGTCCTCATAAATGAGGGCAACGCGCCCGCTACCGTCGGCCCACTTGTCGCAGGTGTCCACACCGATGTTGTAGTTTGCAGGGATATTCCAAGCAAAGTCCGCTGTAACACTCTCGTACGTCTGTCCTTCTAGCTTCATCTCCGCCCCCAACCATCAAAGTACCTCTGTGCTAGTCCTGGAGCCCTTTAGGCGGTTCGTAGCGAGGGAACCCGTTATATTCGGTGATTCGCTCAGCGTTGGCGAGCGGCCAGGAATGTCGGGCGTTGGGAACCCCGCCGTCCACGCGGATCACTGTACCGTTAATGAAGGCCGAGGCCTCCGAGAGTAGGAAAACAGCAGCGCTCGCAAGCTCAGATTCGGTACCAAAACGTTGAAGCGGCACTTTGTGCTTCAGTTGGCGAAGCAACGCCTGGTATTCCTCGTTATAGCTGTCCATGCCTGCGGAAGCGATCCACCCCGGCGCCACGGCGTTCACCCGAACGCCGGCATGCCCCCATTCACAGGCAGCCGTTTCGGTCAAGTTCCAGACACCTGCCCGCGCAGCTCCTGAATGTCCCATGCCGGGCATGCCCCCCCAAATATCCGCGAGCATATTCACGATCGCACCACCGTGACCCGCCATCCATTGGGTAAAGCACTCGCGCGACATGAGGAATGTCCCGTGCAAATTGTTACGCACTACAGCGTCCCAGCCATTCAGTGAGATTTTTTCCAGCTTTGCTGGGAATTGTCCACCGGCACAATTAAACAGGCCATCGATGTGACCGAAGTCCGCGAGAGCCGCCGCAACCGTCTGTTTCACGCTGGCTTCATCGCGAATATCGCAAGCATATAAGCCGATTCGGTCCGCACTTTCCGGATAGTCCACGTTAAGCTCGTCACGAACCGCAGTCAATTTGTCCGGATTCCGTCCGACCATGATCAGCGTCGCGCCCAGCGAGGTAAGCTCGTGCGCCGTGCAGCGACCAAGGCCACTTCCGGCACCGGTTACCATCACAACTTTTCCATCAAACAGGCCCGGTCGAAACACCGAACGGTAGCGGGCACTGACTGATTCATCTACGCGATCCTTCATATCGTCTCTCCGAATTGGCGATGCGGGCGCCCGGCCTTTGGTGCCGATTGTTCCGTAAAAAAGGAACTCCGTGAATCGGCTGCAGGTGCAATCATGTTGCCCGATCACAGTCCGAGCTTTGCTTGCAAATTACTACCTTTAAAGACCCAAAATACGAGAAATTAATTCCATAGTTTGCAGCGCGTCTCTGCCTTGGTGGTAAAGGCCTGCTCGCCAGGGATAGTGGCCCGGCAGGCGTTTTAACCCGCATCAGATACATATCGTGAATCATGCTTCCATCTGGGCGGATATCCGCCGCTGACTGTGTCGGGTCAGGCCAGGTTGAACGGCAACTGGCGCTGCGGCTTGCCGGTCAGCCGTGCGATGGCGTTGGCAAACGCCGGCGCCAGCGGTGGCAGGCCGGGCTCACCCATGCCGGTGGGTGCATCGGCGCTGGGCACGATGTGGACATCGAACTCCGGTATGTCGGTGATGCGGGCCACGGTGAAGTCGCCGAAGTTGCTCTGCTGCACTTCACCGTCCTTCAATGTGATGGCGGCGCCAGGCAGACACATCGACAGCCCCATGACCGCCGCGCCCTGCACTTGGGCCTCGACACTGCGCGGGTTCACGGCCAGGTTGCAATGCACCCCGCCGGTGACGCGATGCAGCACCGGATGCCCCTCTTGCACCGAGGCCTCCACCACATAGGCCACCACCGAGTCGAAGGACTCGTGCACGGCCACGCCCCAGGCGCGGCCGCGAGGCAACTGCTTCTTGCCATAGCCGCTCCTGTCCACCGCCAGTTGCAGCGCAGCGCGGTGGCGCGGATGCTTGTCGCCGAACAGGCGCATGCGGTATGCCACCGGGTCCTGCCTGGTGGCGCGCGCGATATCGTCGAGCAAGGTCTGCATCACGTAGGCGGTGTGGGTGGAACCCACGCTGCGCCACCACAGCACGGGCACGTTGGGCCTGGGATGGTGCACGGTCAAGCGCATCGGCAGCGGGTAGGGATCACGCATGCCCTCCGTCGCGGTGGCGTCGATACCGTTCTTCACCTGGAATTCCCCGAACACCGTGCCCGAGGTAATGGACTGCCCGACGATGACGTGGTCCCAGGCCAGCACGTTGCCGCGCTCGTCGAAACCGATGCGTGCGCGGTGCAGATGCATCGGGCGATAGTAGCCGCCCTTGATGTCGTCCTCGCGGCTCCAGAGCGTACGCACCGGCACGTTCAGGCCAGCGGCGCGAGCGGCCCTGGCGACTTCGCAGGCCTCGACCACGTAGTCGCTCGTGCCCACGAAACGCCGGCCAAAGCCGCCGCCCGCCATCTGCACGTGCATCTTCACCTGCTCGGGCTTGAGACCCAGCGCGCGCGAGGCCGCGACACCGTCCAGACCTGGACACTGGGTGCCGACCCACAGATCGGCGCGCCCGTCCGATAGCTGGACAGTGCAGTTCAGCGGCTCCATCGGCGCGTGGGCCAGGTAGGGGAACACGAACTCGGCTTTCAGCTCGTGCGGGGCAGTGGCCAGCGGTGCCATATCGGCGTCGAACTGGCGTGGGCCGGGGCGAGCGGCCAGCTCGCCGTACTGGGCCAGCAACTGTTCGCTGTTCACCTTCTCTACCGAGGCCGTGTCCCACTGAAGCTTCAGCGCATCGCGTCCCTGCTTCGCCGGCCAATAGCCGTCGGCCAACACGGCCATCCCTTCGCCACCGCGGTCCAGCGGAACGCGCAACACGGCCTTCACTCCCTTGATGGCGCGCGCGGCGCTGTCGTCCACCGTGGTCAGTCGCGCGCCGAACACGGGCGGATGCGCCACCACGGCGGTGAGCTGACCGGGCAGGTGTGTATCGATGCCGAAGTCCTGACGTCCACTGCTCTTGGCCCGCGCATCGAGGCGCGTGGTGGGGCGGCCGATGATGCGGAAGTCCTTGGGGTTCTTCAGCGTGACCTTCTCGGGCACGGGCAGGGCCATGGCGGCCTCGGCCAGTTCGCCGTAGCTCAGCTTCTGACCGCCGGGGCCCAGCACGGTCCCGGCCTGCGTGCGTAGCGTGGCCACGCCCACGTTCCAGCGCGCTGCCGCCGCGGACAGCAGCATCGCCCGGGCACGCGCGCCAAGCTCGCGGTACTGCGTGAAGCTGTTCTTGACCGAATGGGAACCGCCGGTGAGGTGAATGCCGAAGAGCGGATCAACGTAAGCAGCGTCGTTCGAGCCATGGTGGCTGCGCACCAGATTCCAGTCCGCATCGAGTTCCTCGGCCAGGATCATCGGCAACGCAGTCTGCACACCCTGGCCGAACTCCAGCCGGTTGACGGTCACCGTGACCTCGCCGTTCGGGGAGATCTGCACGAAGGCCGATGGCTGTTGCGTCGGCTTCAGGGCACTGGCCGCCTGGCCGGTGCCGTTGGTTTGTCCGATCGCCAGATAGGGAAAGACGCCAAGCGCCAGGCCGCCAACACCCGCCAGCTTCAGGAAGCTGCGGCGCGGCAGCGTGGCGGCTTCGTCGGCTTGGCCCCGGGTCAGCAGGCGCTGCAGGGCGCGCGGCATTTCGCTGTAGTCGAAATTGGGCAACATGGCGTTTCCTTCAAGCGAGAGCCCTGGCGGCGTCGGCCACCGCGGCGCGGATGCGGGCGTAGGTGCCACAGCGGCAAATGTTGCCGGCCATGGCCGAGTCGATCTCGGTGGCGCTGGGCTGCTTGCCACGAGGCAGCGACTTCAGAAACGCCGTGGCGTTCATGATCTGGCCGCTTTGGCAGTAGCCGCACTGCGCTACGTCATGATTGACCCACGCTGCATGCACCGCGGTGCCGACCTTGTCGCTGCCATCGGTTGCGGCTTCGATGGTGGTGATCTGCTTTCCCTCGGCCGCCGAGATCGGCGTGATGCAGGAGCGGATGGCCTCCCCGTCCAGGTGCACGGTGCAGGCGCCGCACAACGCCGCGCCGCAGCCGAACTTGGTGCCGGTCATGCCCAGCGTATCGCGCAGGGCCCAGAGGATGGGCGTGTCCGGGGCGGCGTCGACCGTGTACTGACGGCCGTTGACGTTGAGCATGCTCATGATGGGTCAGTCCTCCACAAATTGGGTGTTCCGGGGTGTAACCAACTCGTCTCGTGATCAGAAGCTGCCGTCTGTCGACTTCGAAAGATCCTCAAACGCGTGAACTGCCTTCAGTCGAGCCTCTACAGCCGGCCCGACCACCGCCAGTGCATCGCTTCCGGCCACGAACACGCGGGGCGGAGTGTCCATACCAGTGAGCTTTACCAGGACCTGGCCGAGCTTGTCGGGATCGCCCGGTTGCTTGCCCGCGTATGGAGACCACATCGCCTCGGCGCTGACCTCGGCCGCTGCGTAATCGGCGATGCGCCTGCTCGGCCACCTGGCGTTGGCTGCGTCCAGCAGGTCCGTGCGGAAGAATCCTGGCTCGACCACCGCGATTTTGATCCCGAACTTTCCAACCTCCTCGGCCACGGCAAGCGAAAGGCCCTCCACGGCGAACTTGCTCGCACTGTAGGCGCCGCAGTGCATCAAGCCGACAGCGCCTGCCACGGAGCTGATGTTGATGATGTTCCCGGAGCGCTGCTTGCGCATGACCGGCAGCGCTGCCCGCATCACGTTGCTCACGCCCCAGAAGTTGGTCGCGAACAGGCGTTGAATGTCCTGCGTTTCCAATTCCTCGAAATTGCCTAGCAGGCTGTAGCCGGCACTGTTCACGACCACGTCGATGCGACCGAACTTTTCCAGCGCCTGGTCGACAACGGTCGTTGCCTGCGCCTCATCGGAGACGTCCAGCTGGAGAACCTCGAGGTTCTCGCCGGCCACGTCGCGCAAGACATTTCGCACTTTCTCCAGGTTCCTGCCTGTGGCGACGACGCGATCACCGGCCTTCAACGCGGCCTTGGCCGTACCGGCGCCGATACCGCTGCCTGCACCCGTGATAAACCAGACCTTGCTCATGCTCGAACTCCTTCCGTTCCTTTTCAATGCCCTTCACTCTAGGCAGATCGATTAAGAAGAAAAACACCCTAGTACTGAATACCGTTTGAAGATATTCTTCAAGACATGAGACTCAACCAGCTCGATGGACTGCTCGCGTTCTGGAAGGTCGCAGAGCACCGTGGGTTCTCTGCGGCCGCGGCAGCGCTCGAGGTCTCGCCCTCGGCGCTCAGTCAGGCGATCCGCCACCTGGAGGCCCGGCTCGGAGCCAGGCTTCTGAACCGGAACACCCGCAGCGTCAGCCTCACTGAGGCGGGAGCGGCATATCTGTCCCGAATCGGGCCGGCACTGAGCGATGTGCTCGAAGCCGGAGAACAACTTCATGAACTTCAGGGCCGGCCATCAGGCGTTCTGCGCATCAACGCAGCGCGAATCTCGACCGCCATGGTCCTCCAGCCGCTGCTGGCCGGGTTCCTGAAGGCCTATCCGGACGTCCACGTGGAGCTGACGAACGACGAGGGCTACGTGGACATCGTCGAAAGAGGATTCGACGCCGGCGTTCGAATGGGAGAGAGTGTCCAGAAGGATATGATCGCTCTGCCACTCGGTGGCCCGGTCGCCGTATCCATCGTTGGATCGCCCGACTACTTCAAGCAGCATCCCGTTCCACGTCACCCGTCCGATCTGGTACACCACAACTGTGTGCGGTTCAGGTTCTCAGGCAGCGGGGCCATTCACAAATGGGAGCTCGAGGTGGACGGCCGTATCGTCGAGTACGAGATCAGCGGCAATCTCACGATCAGCGACTCGTTGTTCTCGGTTGAGGCTGCGCTGGATGGGATTGCACTGGCGTACACGTTCGAGCAGCTCGCGCTTCCTCACATCCGCGCCAGGAAGTTGAAACGCGTCTTGAGCAGCTTCTCACCGACTTTTCCCGGGTTCTACCTGTACTACCCGAGCAGGCGGCAGCAGCCTGCCAAGCTGAAGGCCCTGGTGAACTACGTACTGGCGCATTCCAGTCCCGAGACGATTGGAATGTCAGCGACCGTGCCCGCGACAGACGTGTAGTAGTACGTCCATTTTTTCGGTGACCGCAAGTCTGCGTCGGGCCGATAAGTTCCGGACGAAGGTTGGCATCGCGCGACCATTAGACGGTGGAAAAAACCGCCTACTGTACCGACGGCCATTCGAATCAGGATGCAAAATTCGAATGGCCGGTTTGCCCCAGATTGTGTTGAAAAAGTCGCCCGTGGTTCGGAATGTTCGGTATCCTGGAAGACATTGATCGACGGGAGTGATTCGTCATGATGGGTCAACTGGGCCGCGGACAGGACAAACTCTTCTACTCGTTTAACCTCGATAATCACGTCCCTCGCGAACACCTGTTGAGAGGCATCGATCACTTCCTTGATCTGCGCGATCTACGCCAGCATCTCGCGCCGTTCTACAGTCCGATGGGGCGGCCATCGATTGATCCGGAGCTCATGATCCGCATGTTGATCGTCGGCTACTGTTTCGGCATCCGGTCCGAGCGCAGGCTATGCGAAGAGGTACATCTGAACCTGGCGTATCGATGGTTCTGTCGCCTGGGCCTGGAGGACGCCGTACCCGAACACTCGACATTCTCCAAGAACCGCCACGGTCGCTTCCGCGATAGCGATGTACTACGCCATGTGTTCGAGTCGGTGCTGGGTCGGTGCATGTCCGAAGGGCTCGTAAAGGGTGAAGGATTCGCGATTGACGCAAGCATCATCAGAGCCGACGTGAGCTCTGCACGCGGTGTTCCGGGTTCCGGGCCCATCGACTGGGGTTGCGTCAAGGGACAAAGCCGTGCAGTGCGCGAGTATCTGGAAGCATTGGAAGAAGCGAATCCAGCGGGCACCGAAGCGGCGGAGATGGCAGAGACATTGCCCCCTCCAAAGAGGATATCTCTGACGGATCCCGCCGCGAGCTGGACAGCGGCCAAGGGTGGCTTGCCGTTCTTCGCCTACTCGACCAATTATCTGATTGACCTGCAGGCAGGGATCATCGTTGACGTCGAGGCGACGCCCGCGAACCGTTCGCACGAAGTGGAATCAACCAGGACGATGATTGACCGCGTTGAGCGGCGGCATGATCTCAAACCTCGACGTCTTGCAGGCGACACCGCGTATGGCTCGGCAGCGATGCTTGCCTGGATGATCGAAGAGAAGGAGATTGCACCACATGTTCCGGTCTGGGATAAAACGACGCGCAAGGACAATACATTGTCCAGCAGCGAGTTCCTATGGGATGAACTGGCCAATGAATATCGCTGTCCCACCGGGCACGCACTACGCAGTGATCGGCGCAAATTCACGAATCCGCGCTCGCGCGTCACGAAGGCTGACACGATCATCTATCGGGCAAGTCAGCTCGACTGCGAGAGCTGTTCGATGAAGGATCGCTGCTGTCCGAATACACCATTCCGCAAGATCGCCCGCAGCATCCATGAAGCTGCGCGTGACGAAACGAGGCGTATTGCGAAGACGCCTGAATACAAGCGATCTTGCCGTGAGCGAAAGAAGGTGGAAATGCTCTTTGCCCATCTCAAACGCATCCTGAAACTGGACCGTTTGCGACTGCGAGGTCCAAGCGGTGCTCATGATGAGTTCCTGATGGCAGCGACTGCGCAAAACCTGCGAAGAATGGCCAAGCGGTTCATGTCAGGAAGCAAGCAGATGAACCAGGCAGTTGCATGACGAGAAATGAGGATCGTTGCCTCGCCCAAGTTCACCGCTTCGCCGATCGTCACAACTCGATAACGTCGTGCCAACTCCAGCGCCCTGATCCAAAACAAGACTTTTTCAACACAATCCCCCAATCAATGGTCAATCGTTACACGAACGTGATCGGCCGCTTGTGGCCGGCGGCTGCCTAACGCCGAATACTGGCGAAGGCGTCAGAAAGCGAGCAACCGCTACCGCCAGCGCGCGCCCCATAGAACGCGCGGCTATCCGCTTACAGCGCGGCGGTCACTATCACTTCGACGCGAATCTCCGGCGAAGCCAACGCGGCTTCGCAAGTCGCACGCGCCGGCGTCGCATCGCGAGGCACCCAGGCTTCCCATGCGGCATTCATCGGACCGAAGTCGCGAGCCATATCGGCCACCCAGATCTGCACGGACAACAGTCGGGTTTTATCGGTGCCGGCCGTTTTCAGATGCCCGTCCAGTTTGCTCAGGATCTCTTCGGTTTGCGCCTTCGCGTCGCCGTCGCGCGAGGTCGCCGTCAGGCCGGCAACATACACGGTGCCGTTATGGATCACGAGGCGCGAGAGGCGCGGATTGGTTTCAAAACGTTGAATATCGCTCATTGCCTGTGTTTTTAAGGTGAGTGAAGAAAGTTGAAGGAACCTGGTGTGTTTCGATTTGGCTCCGCGCCGCTGCCGCGAAGCGTCCAATCCGGAATGCGTCGATGTCGTGCGTGCTGCGTCCATCGCACACCAGCTCGGCCACCACGCTGCCGACAATCGGTCCGAGTTCGAACCCATGCGCGGAGAAACCGAACGCGTGCACGAGACCGTCATGCGTGCCGCTGCGGGAAATCACCGGAATGCCATCGGGCATGAAACCTTCGATACCGGCCCATGCACGGTTGACCACGACATGCTGCAAGTGCGGGAACAGATCGGTGACCGTACGTGCGCTTTTGCCCAACTGCGGAAAATCGAGCACGCACTGCCTCGCTTTCATATCGGCGGTGCACTCGAGCGCGCCGCCGATCACGACGGTGCCATTGCTGAACTGTTTGAACGACAGCGGGCGTCCCGTTGCGCCGAGCACCGGTTTGACGAAAGGCGGCACGGCCTGCGTCACCATCAGCATCAACCCGCGCGGCTCGACCTGCACCGGCTCGTCCGCTTGCCGCGCGAATTCGCCGGCCCACGCGCCTGCTGCGTTGACGACGTGCGACGCGCGCCACCGTCCGCTCGCTGCTTCGATATCCCATTGCCCGTCGCGGCGCACGATGCCACGGACCGCGCACTGCTCATGAATCTCGACGCCCGCTTGCTGCGCCGCGAGCCGGAACGCCGTGACCGCGCGAAACGGCAACGCGTGGCCGTCGTGCTCGACCCATACGCCGCCCACGACGTGCCGTGCAAGATTCGGCACGAGGTCCCGAACGGTACTGGCATCGATCATGACTTCGTGCGTGAAGCCGAGCGTTTGCAGATGCGCGACGCGTGCACGGCACGCCGAAAGTTCCGCCTCGCTCTCGGCCACTTTCAACTGGCCGGACGGGACGAAACCGGCATCGTCGCCGACCAGTTCGGGTAACCCGAACCACAGGTCGCGCGACGCTAGCGAGAGCGCAATCTCCGCGTCGTGGCGTCCGAGCGTGCGCACGCCACCGGCATTGACACCCGAGGCATGGCGCCCGCACACGTCGCTTTCCAGCACGACCACGCTGGCGCCGCGCCGCGCCAGATGCAGCGCGCTCGACAAACCATGCAAGCCGCCGCCGATCACCACGACATCGGCACCTGCGGCTCCGATTGTGCTGTTCATCGTGCAGCCGTGTCGTGGGCTTCGGCGGACCTCTCGGCCGGCTGCGCCGCGCGCTGCAGCGCCGCTTCATGCGCGGCCGCGAGTTCGGCGAGCGTGACCGGCTTGATCGGCGGACGCACGCGGTAATAACCGACCTCGGCGGGCGACACGCCCCGCGCATCCGCGATCACCTCGGTAACGGTCAATCCGCAAAGACGGCCCTGACACGGACCCATGCCGCAGCGGCCGAACGACTTCGCCTGATTCGGGCCGAGACAGCCGAGCTTCACGAAGCCGCGCAACTGTCCTGCGGTCACCTCTTCGCAGCGGCAAACGGTGACCTCGTCCGCGGGGATACGACTGGCATCCTTCGGCCGATAGAGCGCATCGAGAAACGGGCGGATGTGCAGCGCCTCACGCAACGCCCGTGTGACGGGTGCGGCCAGCGAGTCACGCGTCGCGCGGTCGATGCGGCCGGTCCGATGCACGATCTCCAGTGCCGCGAGCCGGCCCTGTTCCGCGGCAGCCTGCGCCCCGCCAATGCCGCGACTGTCGCCCGCGACGTAGATGCCGGGCACATCGAGCTCGCCCCATGCGTCGGTAACGGGTACCCAGCACAGTTGCGCATCGTCCCACTTATGTTGCGCGCGCAACGACCAGCTGATCTGCGTATTCGGCACGACGCCCTGATGCAGCAGCACGACCTCGGCGGGAATGCGCTGCGCGTTGCCGTCGACGGTGAAGCGCACGGCGGCGAGCGCGTCCATGCCTTCGAGCGCGAGGTTCGTCGCGCCCTGATGAAACGGCACACCGGCGCGTTTCAACGCGCGCATCAGCTTCAACCCTTTCGCAAGCTGCCGCCAACCCTTCAGTGCGCCGCCCAGATGCGCGAGCGCACGGCGATAGTCGGCACTCGCGGTCGTGTCGACGATGGCGCGGATCGGCACACCCGCGCGCAGATACTGCCAGCCGAGCAGATACAGCAGCGGCCCGCAGCCCGCCAGCACGACCGGCTGCGACGGCACGACTTCGGCGCTCTTCAGCAGAATCTGCGCGGCGCCGGCCGTCAGCACGCCCGGCAGCGTCCAGCCCGGAATCGGAAACGGCCGCTCCATCGCGCCGCTGCACAGGATGATCGAGCCGGCTTGCAGCGATTTCACCACGCCGTCCTGCACGTAATCGACGCTGCGTTCCGCCGTCACCTGCCATACCGATGCGCCGCGTTCGTGTTTCGCACCGCTCGTGGCGAAGGCGCGTGCCAATTCACTGCCCGCGGCATAGTCCGGACCGAGAATGTTCAGACGCCGCGCATTGGCCTGCGTGATCGCGCGATAGATTTGCCCGCCGGGCGCGGCCTGCTCATCGAGCACGGTCACACTCAAACCGCGTTGCGCCGCGACGGTTGCGGCGGCCATGCCGGCCGGCCCCGCGCCGACGATCACCAGATCCACGTGATTAGCGTTCATCGCGCGTATCTCCTGCCAACATAATGAAGTCGTTCAATTCGCGCATGCCGAGTTGCGAGCGAACCGTCATGCCTTCGGCTACCGGCACAAGACAGCTCTGCCGGTTCGCCACGCCGTCGATTTCGACGAGACATTCGAAGCACACGCCCATCATGCAATACGGCGCGCGTGCCGCGCCGCTCACCGGCGTCGTGCGAAAACGTTCGACCCCGGCCGCGAGCAAGGCCGCGGCAACGCTCGCGCCCTGCGGTACACGTAGCGCCTTTCCGTCGAACGAGATGGTGACGGTGCCGGTTGTGCCGTCGTTGGTCTGGGCGGGCAGCACTTTGAAAAGACTGTCAGTGACCATGTATGAATACCTTGTCGGTTTGCAAGAAGCGCTCGCCGGAGAAATGTTCGATGCCGGCGGGCGCGAGGTCTTTCGCAATCCACGGCGCGACGCGCAATGCATGGGCGGCCGCGAGCGTGACGCCGCTATGGCAGGTCACGACGTACGCGCCCGGGCAAGTGGATGATTGTTGATAGATCGGAAAGCCATCGGGGCTCATTACGCGCAAGGCTCCCCATGCGCGCACCAGCTTCACTTCGCCCAGCGCGGGGAAACTGCGCACGCCGCGCCATGCAATGTGGCTCACGACATCGGCGGTCACACCGTCGTTGAAGCCGACGTCTTCCATCGAATCGCCGATCTGCACGGTACCCTCATCGGTCTGCCGCACATAGGTCGTGGGGAAATCGAGGAAATGCGCGACCCGCTCGGCGATCAGGACCTGCCCGCGGTTCGGCGCGACCGGCGCATGAATGCCGACCTGCTGCGCCAGCGCCCGATTGCCGAGTCCCGCGGCCAGCACCACACGTCCCGCATGAAAGCGCTGTCCACCTGCTTCGACGACAAAGCCGCCGCCATCGCGTTCGATACGCTGCGCCCGCACACCCGACGTCATCTTCACGCCTCGCGTGCCGCATGCGGTATGCAGCGCGCGCAGCAACTTGAGCGGATTCGCGTGACCATCCATCGGCGAATAGCTCGCGCCGATCACCTGCGGGCCGATGGCCGGCAAGCGGCGTTTCAATTCGGCGTAACCGATCATCTCGAACGGATAGTCGCCGTTCAGATCGTCGCGGATCGCTTGCAGACGCGCCGCGCGTTCCTGCCATTCCGTTTCGCTGAAGCAGAAATGGAAGCCGCCGGGTTGCTTTAGTTGCACGTCGATATCGGTTTCGTCGAGCAGGGATTCGCGCAGGATCGGCCAGCGCGTCGCCGAACCGCGCGTCCATGTCGCGTACGGCGACATGCCGTAGCCCTTGCCCTGCACCCACACGAGGCCGAAGTTGCCGCGTGAAGCACGGAAAGCGTCGTCGCCTTCGTCGAGTACGCCGACCTTCAGCCCTTCGCGGGCAAGTCCATAGGCGACGGCCGTACCGACCAGGCCGCCGCCGATCACCAGTACATCGGAAGAGTTCATCATCTGTTTCAGTTTTTGCCGATCAGCACGCGATCGAGGCCGACAATGCGGTCCATCACCACCATCAGGATCGCGGTGCCGACGATCAGCACGGTCGACACCGAGGCGACGAGCGGATCGATGGTTTGCGCGATCTGGTTGTACATCGCCACCGGCAGCGTCGTGGTGCCGGGCGTCGCGACGAACACGGTCATCGTCAATTCGTCGAAGCTCTGGATAAAGGCAAGCATCCAGCCGGCCGCGACGCCGGGGAGGATCATCGGCAGAATCACGCGGCGAAAGGTGGTGAAGCGTTTCGCGCCGAGCGAGAGTGCCGCGCGCTCCGCGTCACGATCGAGACCCGTGGCCGCGGCCAGCGTCAGGCGCAGCGCATACGGAAAGATCACCGTGACGTGCGTAAGCGTCAGCCAGAAGAACGAGCCGGACATGCCTGCCGTGGTGAAGAACCGCAGGAAGGCGACGCCGAGCACCACGTTCGGAATCATCAGCGGCGACAGGAAGAACGCCGACAGCGCCCCGCGCCCAGCGAAACGATACCGCGTCAATGCCAGCGCGCTCGGCACCGCGAACAGCACCGCCACGGTTGCCGAAGCGAGGCCGAGACGCAGCGACAGCCAGAATGCGTCGATGATGTCCGGCGCGTCGGCGATCGCGCGGAACCAGCGCAGCGACAGACCCGTGGTGGGCATCGAGATGTAGCCCTTGTCGGTGAACGACACGGCGATCACCACCAGCAGCGGCGCGACGATGAAGAGCACGAAGAGCGTGTGATAACACAGCGCGAGCCAGTTGTTTTTGCGCATGACATCAGCCCTCGAAAACCGCGCGGAAGCGCCGCTCGATCCAACGGTTGCAGCCGAGAATGATGACGATATTCGCAATCAGCAACAGCACCGCGATGGTCGCGCCGAGGGGCCAGTTCAGCGTGTTGAGGAATTCGTCGTAAGCCGCGGTGGCCGCGACTTTCAGACGGCGGCCGCCTAGCAGCGCGGGCGTAGCGAACGCGGACGCCGCCAGCGCGAACACGATGATCGAACCGGACAGCACGCCCGGCAGCAACTGCGGCAACACCACCCGGCGAAACACCGCGAACGGTTGCGCACCCAACGAACGCGCGGCGTTTTCGACTTGCAGATCGAGCTTTTGCAGCGTGGCCCACACGGCGATCACCATGAACGGCACCAGCACGTGTGTGAGGCCGATGATCACGCCGGTCATCGTGAACACCAGCTTGACCGGTTCGCCGGTGATGCCGAGCACCTGCAGCGCATCGTTAAGCAAGCCGTTATTGCCGAGCAGGATCGCCCAGCCGAGTGTGCGTACCACCACTGAA
Organism: Paraburkholderia sp. FW306-02-B; assembly: GCF_058782725.1. Classification (NCBI taxonomy): domain Bacteria; kingdom Pseudomonadati; phylum Pseudomonadota; class Betaproteobacteria; order Burkholderiales; family Burkholderiaceae; genus Paraburkholderia; species Paraburkholderia sp. FW306-02-B. The sequence goes on along the minus strand of NZ_JBYSXZ010000002.1, from coordinate 1,078,755 downwards.
ATCAGCAGCGGACCCAGGATCACAATCAGGAAGATCGAGCGCCATGGGCTTTTCATCCGCGCGAGGATGATGGTCTCCGGCACGCCGAGCACCACGCACAGCAGCGTCACCGCGAGCGCCATGCCGCCCGTGCGCAGAAAAATCTCGTGATAGTAGCCGTCGCTCAGCACTTCCACGTAGTTCGACAGCGTGAAGGTCGGCAACACGCCTTGGGTACCGTCGAATGCGTGGAAGGACAGCACGGCCGTCAACAGCAATGGCACGAGCAGCAGTCCGCAGAACAGCAACAACGCGGGACCGGCGAGCAGCCATGGCGCGGCGTTGGCCCGCCCGGCGGTCGACCGCGGCGCGGCCTGAACCGGCGCCGGGAGTGGGGAATGCGAGGAATCAGCCATGTGCGGTCTCCGCGAGGATACGCACGGCGTCGTCGGACCAGTGCACGCCCACCGTTTCGCCTTCGCGCGGCGGCGCAGTGCCGAGATTCGGCAGGCTCGCGCGCACCGTGCCGAGCGGCGTCTCGATCTGCAGCATCCAGTGGTTGCCGAGGAACAGACAGGTCGTCACGCGGCCTTGCAACGTCGCATCAGCAGCGGACGACTCGGTGAGCGCCACGCGTTCGGGCCGCACATAAAGCTGCACGCCGCCCTCGAAGCGGCGGCCGCCATGCGGCACCTTCATCACGCTCGCGCCGACCCGCACCACCGCGCAACGGTCGTTCATCTGCTCGACGGTACCGCGCAATGCATTCGTCTTGCCGAGAAAACCCGAAGCGAACACCGACTCCGGCTTCTCGTACGCATCGAACGGCGAGCCGGTCTGCACGATACGGCCACCGTGCATGACTGCGATGCGGTCGCTCATCGTCATCGCTTCGACCTGATCGTGCGTGACGAGGATCGTCGTAATGCCGAGCTTCCTCTGGATCGCGCGCAGTTCCACGTGCATGTCTTCGCGCAGCTTCGCGTCGAGGTTCGACATCGGTTCGTCGAGCAACAGCACTTGCGGCCGAATCGCCAGCGCGCGGGCAATCGCGACGCGCTGGCGCTGCCCGCCGGACAGCTCACGCGGATAGCGCTTGTCGAGGCCGGTGAGCCGCACCATCTCGAGCACTTCGGCAATGCGCGTGGCGCGTTCGCCGCGCGTCACGTTGCGCATGTCCAGACCGAAGCCGACGTTGTTGCCGACCGTCATGTGCGGAAACAGCGCGTAGCTCTGGAATACGATGCCCATGCCGCGCTTTTCCGGCCGCTCACGCGTGATATCGGCGCCGTTCAGCAGAATCCGGCCACGGGTAGGGTCGACGAAACCCGCGACCATCTGCAGCGTCGTGGTCTTGCCGCAACCCGACGGTCCGAGCAGCGAGACGAATTCACCGCGTTCGATCGACAGATTGATGCTGTCCACGGCGTTGAATTCGCCGTAGGCCTTGCCGAGGCCATCCAGAGTGAGGAAGCTCATGGTGTTGTGCCTTACCGTTCGACGGTGCGATTCCAGCGATTGGTCCAGTCGGAGCGCTTCTCGTTGACGAAGGTCCAGTCCGTCTTTACCAGCCGGCCGATCTGATCCGGCGTGTACGGCACGGTCGCGGCAACCTGCGGCGTGAGCCTGGTGTTCCTGTTGACCGGCCCCCAGCCCTGCCCTTCGGCAAGCCAGGCCTGAACTTGCGGCGACAACAGGAACTGAACGAATTGCTGCGAAAGCGCGGCGACGTCGCTATGTACGACCGGACACGCGGCGATGAACATCGCCGGGGAGCCTTCTTTCGGATAAACGAATTCGACCGGGAAGCCGGTTGCCTTGAGCGCCGCGACGCGGCCGCTGCCCCACACGGCCAGCGTGACGTCGCCGTTCTGGAACATCTCCGTCATCTTGCCCGGCGACGGTTCCCAAGCCAGTACGTTCGGGCCGACTTCCTTCGCCAGCGCCGTCATGCCCGGATCGATGTTGTGATCGCTGCCGCTGCGCAGCCGCGCATAGGTGAGCAGCGTTTGCAGACCGTAGGTGTTGTTGATCGGCGGAATCGCGATCTTCTGGCGCAGGCGTTTGTCGGTTAGCACTTCCCACGAATCCGGCTTCGGCAGGCCGGCCTTCCTGAAGGCCTCCGTGTTGTAGACGAGGCCGGTAGCGACCACGCCCACCGACGTCGCACTCGCGTTCATCTTGCCGATGTCGTAAAGGTCCTTGTAGACCGGCGCATCCTGCAGCTTGTCGCAGAAGCCGAATTGCGTGGCCTGATACATCGGGCCGTCGTCCAGCAGCACGACGTCGAGTTCTTCTTTAGACTTTTGCGCCTGCAGCTTCGCGAGCGTATCGGTCGAGTTGCCGGGCACGTAGACGATCTTGACGTCGTGAGTGGCTTCGAACGCCGGGATGATTTTTTTCTGAAACAGGTCCTGCGTGGAACCGCCGTATGAGCCGAGATACAGCGTCGGCGCGGCTAGCGCGGGCAACGCGCAACTGGCAGCGAGACCACCCACAGCACCCAGCAACCACCTCAAACGTGTAGCCATTCTATTTTCTCCTCACCAGCGCCCATAGCGCACGCAACTCAATCGGGGATACCACCAGGTTATCGCCCTGCCGTGTCACGAATACGCTACGCATCCGGCAGTGAAGCCAGCTTATTGAGAAAAAAAAGCAGCGTGAAATCGAATTTTTTCTGTGTCGTATAACATTCACTTATACATTTTCAGCGACCGCCCTCATGAAGATCCGTCAGTTGGAAGCGTTCAACGCTGTCATGGTGTGCCGCACCGTCACGCGGGCCGCGGAGATGCTGCACGTGTCTCAACCCGCGGTGACCCGGCTCATCGGCGATCTGGAGGAGAGCACCGGTTTTGCGCTATTCGACCGCACGCACGGGCGTTTGCAGCCGACGCCGGAGGCGTTTGCGCTGCATGAGGAGGTGCAGCGTTCGTTGGTCGGCGTGGAGCGGATCGAGCGCGCCGCGCTGGAGATTCGCGCGTCGCAGCGCGGCATGCTGCAAATCGCGAGTGCGCCCGCGTTGGCGCTATCGTTTCTGCCGCGCGCGATTGCTGAATTCAGCGCGTTGCATACGGGCGTGGAAATATCGCTCGCCTCGCATGCGTCGCGCACCGTGCTCGACATGGTGGTCGAACATCGCTGCGACGTCGGCTTCGTGATTCTCGCGTTGAGTACGCCGAGCGCGCACGGCGAACTATTAATGTCGACCCGCATGGTCTGCGCGCTGCCGGCAGCCCATCCGCTCGCCGCGAAAGTCACCCTGGTGCCTGAAGATTTGCGCAACGAGCCGTTCGTGTCGCACTGGCACGGTCTGCAATCGCGCTATGAGATCGATGCGCTGTTCGCCTCGCATGGTGTCGAGCGCAAGCTGATGGTGGAGACGCAGACGTCCGCGGGCATCTGTTCCTTTGTCGCAGCGGGGATGGGGATCGCGATTATCGATCCGGTCGCGGCGCTTGAGTATCGCGGCACGGATGTCGTGTTCCGGCGCTTCGAGCCGGTGATCGGTACGGACTTCTCCGTGCTGTTGCCGTCGCAACGGCCGCCTTCGTTGCTGGTGAAGAAGTTTGTGACACATGTACGCGCGTTTGCGCACGCCCAGTTGCCGAAGGATGCGATGCTCTAGTCAACCCCATCCCATATCGGCCCCCGCAGCTTCAACTGGTTTGCGAGCAAGCCAAGCGCCTCGATGCGGCCGATAAGCACCGCTACGATCACCGACACCAGCGTAATCGGCATGTTGTAGTAGCGTTTCCTCGCGACACCAATGCTGCCCACGCCGGGCCTCTCATCTAGGTTTGACCGAAACAAAGCTGCGTGCGTTGTTGCGCTGTATGAGCACCGCTATCTCCTTGCCTGCCTTTGCTTCCAGCGCTGCCACGTCCGCCTGCGTTTCGACCAGCGTGCCATTGAGCGAAAGGACGATATCGCCGGGCTGGATGCCAGCGCTTGCCGCCGGCCCCTCGACCCCGTCCACCATCAGACCTACGGCAAGGCCGCGGGCGCGCAGCTCGTCCTGACTCAGCGGATGCATGCTCAAGCCCAGGCGATCCGTTGCGCCACCTTCGCTTTGCCGAGCCGGGGGGCTTTCCGCGGACGCGCCGACCATGACCGTCGTCGTCATCAGTCTTCGATTGCGGATCAGCTTGAGTGTGGTTTTCGTCCCAGGCAGCAGATCAGTAGCAGCCCGGTCGAGTTCGGCCGAGCGATCAATCGTCTTGTCGCCGATCTGTATGATGACGTCACCTGGCTTGAGGCCGCTCGAGGCGGCCGGCGTGCCGGGCGCGACGGAATTGACCAGCGCACCTGCCGGTCGCGGCAGGCCAAAGGCCACCGCCAACCCCGGGCCGACGTCCTGTACCTCCACGCCAAGGCCGCCCGGAGATGTCGCGCGCAGGGCTAGCACCTGCGATCGCACCTTGGCCGTCAGGTTGATCGGGATGGCGAAGGTCAGGCTGGGGTACCTGTCTGAGTCCGCATAAATCTGCACGTCGATGCCGATCACCTCGCCTGCACGGTTGAACAGTGGGCCACCCGAATTGTCCGGATTGGCGGAGACATCGGTTTGAAAAAACGGAAAACTGCTTCCGTCCGGGAGCGCGCGAGAGGTGGCGCTGACAATGCCGGCGGTCACGGTATTCTCGAAGCTGTCGGGCGATCCGATCGTCAGAACCGATTCACCGACGCGTACCCGCGACGAGTCCCCAAGTTTGACGGTCGGAAGCTTCGTGGCATCGACCTGAATTACAGCGACGTCGCTCTGAGTGTCGACCGCCAGGACCTTCGCTTTGAATTCGCGTCGATCGGTCAGTCTGACCGTCACTTCGGCGGCTTGATCCACCACATGAGCGGTAGTCAGAATGAGGCCGTCGGGGCTGACAATGAAACCGGAGCCGGTACCCGTAATGGCGCGTGGCGAACTGTCTTGAGCTGCCTGCGATCGCGGCACCATGCGCTTGACGAACGCTAGAAGGGGATCGTCAGCATCGATTGCCGCGGGAACCGTCAGCGACGATTGCGGCTCCAGGGCAGTCGCGCTGATATTTACGACGGCGGGTCCGTATCGCTCTACGATGGTCGGAAAGTCGACCGGTGCTGAAGCGTTGGCCGATGAAACCCGCTTTTCCTTCGCGGACAGCGGAGCCGCGCCCGCGGCGTTCGCCGTCGGCTGCAGGCAAGGATAGCAAGAGATAAACACAGCTATCACGGCCGCGTGGAACAAGATGCGAGCAAGAGTCCGGTCAAACACAGTGCGCCTCCGTAGCGGGTGTTATGCCCGCGCCGGGTGCGTGAAACGCCGGTGCGAAAAAGCGTGACCCTCGCCTACTATGATTTATAGCGGAGCAACGGGAAAATTCCAGATAGCGCTATTCCTGGGGTACGGATACGGCAATGATCGACGAGGTATGCTGCACGGTAGATGCCGACAACCTGGGGCGGGAGCACGTCAATGGTCGCGCTTGCTAAAAGCATAGGCAACAACAGGCCACGCAGACTGAGACTGATGTTGGCCATCCTGGCCGTGTGCTGCCTGTGCCATGGCCTGCTCGCGTTGGGGGCGGACGATGCTTCGAGCTTACGCGACAAATACCAGAGCTTGACGCAACAGCTCAAACATAACCAGTTCCAGCGTCCGCTGTATCTTGAATCGGCAGAGTCACCGTCCGCGCTCAAGGGCGACATTTACGCCGTGGTGGACTACCCATTCGCTACAGTCAGCGGCGCGCTCGATGACCCCACGCACGGCCCTGCCAACTGGTGCGACGTGCTGATACTGCACCTTAATACCAAGTATTGCCATGCCTCGACCAGCAGCAACGGCGATATGGTGAGCGTGAATATAGGCAGAAAAGTCGAACAGAAACTCGCGGACACCTACCGCGTGCAATTCCATTACCGCGCAGCAGCCACGAGCCCGGAATACTTCCAGGTGGACCTCAACGCCGACAGCGGTCCGCTGAGCACAAAGGATTACCGTATCGTGCTCGAAGCGGTAGGCATAAGTGGCAACCGGACCTTTCTGCACCTGACCTACTCGTACAGCTACGGCATGGCGGGACGCATCGCCATGAAAACCTATCTGGCGACCATTGGCAGCGACAAGGTCGGTTTTACCACCGCCGGTGGTCCGTCCGCCGAACAGACTGAATACCTAGGCGGGGTTCGCGGCCTGGTGGAACGCAATACAATGCGCTACTACCTGGCGATAGACGCCTATCTTGGCGCGCTGTCCAGCACGCCTGACAAGCGTCTGGAGCAACGCCTTACTAACTGGTTCGATGCAACTGAACAGTATCCGCGTCAACTGCATGAGGTGAGTCGGCAGGAATATATCCAGATGAAATATAAGGAATACGAGCGCCAGCAGACGGAACAATAGGCAGGTGGCGCACCAGTGCCGGCACGGCACGCATCCGGCTTCCGTCAGTATGGTGATCAAATCGTAGATGCTCGAGCGCGGCTGGGTACTGCTTCGGGACATGCAGGCCTTGCACACTGTAAGAATTCATGCACTTGCTGAATCCGCCCGAAGTACTCTATGGATCATGCACCCGCCTCATCCAGGGCTTCGTCCATGCACGCCAAAGAAACTGCGTCCACGCATCCGGGCATGCCCGTGTTCCAGACGAACGGTGACCGGCATTGCTTCGGTAACGCGGCGATCGCCTTGAACTGGACCGTCAGGCACCAGCATCTGGCCGGTTTCGCCCTGACCGACCGCGTGCACGCGCGCACGCTGCCGGTCACTGCGCCATTTGCACTATCGCTGGCCGACGGTCGCACACTGGGCATTGCCGACCTGAAGCTGCTTGCGCCACTGCGCGAAGCAACGCTGAGCGCACATCCCAATGCGTCCCGACTGGCCGAACGGATTGCTGGCAGACGCGTGCACGCCATCCTCGGTGACGAACAGGGTCGCCTGCGGGTGGAGTGGAGCGTGGAGCAACGCGAAAGCTCGCAGTACTTGCGCTTACAGGTGGCGATTACCGCGATCAGCAAGGACGAGCACATTGCCACCGTTTCGCTGCTGGAGACGCAGGCGTCCGGTGCGCAAACCAGCGGCGAGTTCAAGGGCACACCTGTGGTCGAGGGCAATGTCTACCTCGGTTTCGAGCTTCCGTTGTCGGAAAGCCAGATACGCGGCGACACCGTCAGGTTCATCCTGCCGCGGGCCTTGCCGCTGGAACAGGGCAAGACCAGTGTCTTCTCGGCGGTGGCGGGTGTGGCTCGCGAGGGCCAGCTACGCCGCGATTTCGCGGCCTATCTCGAACGCGAGCGAGCCCATCCGTACCGCCCGTTCCTGCACTACAACTGCTGGTACGACATCGGTTACCTCACGCCGTACACGCAGCAGCAAGCGCTCGAACGCATCCACGACATCGGCCGCGAGTTGCACGACAAGCGTGGCGTACAACTCGATTCCTTCCTGTTCGACGACGGCTGGGACGACTACAGCGGCAGTTGGCATTTCGGCAAGGATTTTCCGCATGGATTCGTGCCGCTGCGCGACGCTGCCGCCCGGTACGGCGCGGCGCCCGGCGTGTGGCTGTCGCCGTGGGGCGGCTATGGCTCGACGCGGCAGGAACGCGTGACGCGGGGCCACGCCGCCGGATACGAGATCATCGATGGTTGCTTCGCGCTGTCCGGGCCGACATACTATCGACGCTTCCATGAGGCCGTGATGGAACTGCTCACGCAGCACGGCATCAATCAGTTCAAATTCGATGGCGCCGGCAATGTCGACAAGGTGGTCCCGGGCAGCCGCTTCAGCAGCGACTGGGACGCGGCGATCCAGCTGATCGAGGACATCCGCGAGGCCAGGCCCGATACCTTCATCAACCTCACCGTCGGCACGTATCCGTCGCCGTTCTGGCTGCGCTACGCCGACTCGATCTGGCGCGGCGGCAACGATGACGACCTGGCCGGCGTAGGCAGCAATCGCGAACGCTGGATGACCTATCGCGACGCACAGACCTACCGCAACGTCGTAGTCAGGAGTCCGCTGTTTCCGCTCAACTCGCTGATGCTCCACGGCATCATCTATGTGCAGTGCAACGATCGGTTGAACACCGCTCAAGGCCGGGAGTTCGCAAACGAAGTGCATTCGTACTTCGGCAGCGGCGCACAACTGCAGGAGCTGTACATCACGCCGTCGCTGCTGAGCGACGGCGACTGGGACGTTCTCGCCGAGTCTGCCAGGTGGGCCCGGGCGAACGCCGACGTGCTGCGCGACAGCCACTGGATTGGCGGTGCGCCGGACGGGCTCGAGGTGTACGGCTGGGCTGCATGGTCGCCGGTCAAGGCGATCATCACGCTGCGCAATCCCGACAGCCAGGCGAAGCGCTTCGTGCTCGATTTGCGGCGGCAATTGGAGTTGCCGGCCGGCGCGGCGGGACGATTCCAGACGCACAGCTTATGGCACGGCCATGTCTCGCATGTTCCATCGGTGCTGGACGCGGACCGGCCGCAGACCATCCAGCTCTCGCCTTTCGAGGTGCTCACTTTGGAGCTCGTGCCGGTTGGTGGCGAAGGGTAATCGAGGCAGCCGTGGATGTCCCGGCGCCGGTTTCCGTTGGCTTCCGGCGGTTTCTTTACGATAGCGTGCGCGCTAGTTCAACCGGTTTCGCTTCAAGCTGATGGAGATCGAAGATGACGATCTTGTTGTTACCCTGCCGCAGCCAGGGTGCTGGACAATACAGCCGCTTTTGCGGGCCGATATTCCAGTAGCGGCCGAGATTGTGCCCGTTGACCCAGACGACGCCTTTGGTCCAGCCACTCATGTCGATATAGGTATCACCGACTTCATCCAACGGCAAGGTGGCTTTGAAGAACAGTCCGGCCTTGAGTGGGTTCGCACAGACGGCGCGCAGGTTAGCGATAAACGCGGTATCCATCGGCAACAGGAAGACTTCCCAGCCGGTGAGCGTGTCGCTCGAACCTCCCGCAACCCGCAGCGTGACTGGTTCGAGAATGCCTTTGCGGTCGGTCATCGCGTGGCCGTAATTAACACGACCCATGCCCTCCACGAGAATCTCCAGTGATACGGCACCGTCCGGCGACGGGAACGGACATGCAAGCGGCGCGCGGTGCGTGACATTCAGCGGCCGCGCGCAGTGCTCTGGCATGAGCGCTCTCGACACGCCGCCTACATATTGCTCGCCGACGAAAACGGTCGCGTAATCGTGAACATCCTTGATATCCAGCACACCACCGCGATAGCTCTGCAGCTTCTTGCGATACAGCGCGAAACCGAATGCCTGCCCAACCATCTCGAACGGCTGGGGCTGGACGGTTTGTGCGGCCGGGAGCGCGGCAGGCAGGTTGTCCCAAATGGACGCGTAAAGATCCGGCATCAAGGCCTGGCGTCCTCCGCGCCTGATCGTCGGGACAGGTTTGGGTATATCGGGCAACGGCGTCGATAGATAGCGGGCGATGATGCGGCGGTACTTCATGTACTTCGACGTCGCCACGCCTTGCTCGCTGATGGGTGCTGCGTAGTCGTAGCTAGTAATGTCGGGTCGATATTCGCCTGAATCGGCATCCACGTTTGCGCCGGCATAAAAGCCGAAACTGGTGCCGCCGTGAACGACATAGAGGTTGAACGACAGCTTCAGTTGCATGAGCGCGTCCAACGTGCCGGAGATGTCGACGGCCGTGCCTTTGAGCGTCTCGTCGCCCCAATGGGTGAGCCACCCTGGATACACTTCGCCGGCCATCGCCGGAACGGCCGGAAATTCCCGCCGCACGGCCGCGATTTGCTCTGCATCGCCATTGCTCAATGCAATCGCGCCGCCGGTGACGTTGGTGCGATTCTGTTCAAGCTGCCTGATGCCGTCTTCGGTATAGAACGGCCCATGTATCCCTTCTTCAAGCCAGAGCTGCCGTATCTCTTCGAGGTAAGCTGGATTGCTGGCGTACGAGCCGAATTCGTTCTCGATCTGAATCATCAGGATCGGTCCACCGTTACTCACCAGCAGTGGTTCGACGCGCGGGCTCAGCGCCCTGATGTAGCGAGCTACCGCCGACATGTAGCGAGGATCGTTAGCGGAGTCGGTCCTGAGCTGGATGTCCGGATAACTCAACAGGTACGACGGAATGCCGCCCAGATCCCATTCGCCGCAGATATAGGGACCCGGCCGCAGCAACACCCACATCCCCTCCTGCTGGCACAGTCGAATGAATGCTTCGATGTTGCGGTTCCCTGTGTGGAAATCGAAAACGCCGGGACTCGTTTCGTGGTAATTCCACATGACGTAGAGGGCGATGCAGTTCATCCCCATCGCCTTGGCCATCAGGATGCGATGCTGCCAGTATTCGGCGGTGATGCGGGCGGGATGCATCTCCCCGCTGCGGATCTGGAAAAGCTCGCCGTCGAGCAGGAAGTTTTCGCCGTCCTGACTGAACGAAAAAGTATGTCCGCTGTTGACTGCTGGGGCTGGGATGTCGACTGCGGAAGTTCCGGTCAGGCTGCTGTTCGGCCGAAGCAGACAGTCATCGCCTGTGACCTTACGCTGTTGCGAACGGCTGCTATGGACAAGGTTGAATGACTTTTTTTTCGACCCATGCATGAAGCACCACCTTGCCGAGCCGCTGCGTAGGCGCGGCTGCCGCACTACGCTTCGGCCAGAATCTGCTGGATGACTTGCTCGAAGGTTTCCACGGGTTGTCCGCCGCTCACCAGATAGCGACCGTTAAAGATGATCGCCGGCACTGACTGGATACCCGCTGCCTGGTATTCCCGTTCTTCCGCACGAACCTCGTCGGCATAGTCGCCGCTGCGCAGTACCTCACGTGCTTCCACAGCGTCGAGCCCGACGGATTGGGCCGCGTCGACCAGAACTTCGTGATCGCTCGGGTCTTTACCCTCGGAATGATAAGCCCGCAGCAACGCCACCTTGAGTGGCAACTGCGTGCCTTTGATACCGGCCCAATGCATCAGGCGGTGCGCATCGAAGGTGTTATAGACACGCGTACGCGGGCCGAAGGCAAAACCGACGCTCGCCCCACGCTCCCGGATCATGGCTTGCGTTTCGGCGATCTGTGCCGGCGTGCGTCCGTATTTTTTGCCGAGATAGTCGACAATGGCCTCGCCGTCCGGCCCCATGTGCGGATTCAACTCGAAGGGATGTACGACTATTTGAGTGTCGACCGCTTCGCCCAGGCGCGATAGCGCAAGCTGCAGCGACGACAGGCCGATCGCACACCATGGACATGCGATATCGGATACGAAATCGATTGTTAGCTGTTGTGTCATTGCTTTCCTGACGGGAATAACCTGTGGCTTGGCCAGCCCGGTACGGCGCAAAGGCGGCCCGTTGGGTAGCCTAGCCTGAATTGCCAATTTTTGCAGGACGGCGTTCCGGACGTCATTCAAAGCTTCGCCTTTACGGTAAGAGCATCCCGATGTCGCCGGCTTGCGCCGGGACAGACATGGGCTTTGAGGTCCGGCTTAGGGCTCGGGAGCGGCCGGATCTCGGCCTTATGCGGACGGTCACAGTTCATCGCGGTACTGGCGCAACGAATGGCTGCATACGAGCGAAGCCTCGGACAGAAGTTGACCCACTTCTACCCTTGGATGCGTCTCCATCTGAACGGCAGCTTTCGAGGTCAAACGGTCATCCGTTAGCCTACGGCCGCCGACACGTTCTGGGCCGAAGCCACTGTTCGCTAAATCTCACGCAAGGCGGACCTGGATGTCCGCTGCCGAGAAGCTTGGAAGCTAAAATGCCTACATTAGGGAGGGGACCTTTCTCAGCCGGGTCTGAAACCAAGAATAGCTGTTAATAAACTCCTCCTTGTCAATTGATGGAACCGGCTTCGCATGCGCTTCATACCGCCGAGCAATATTTATTGTGTCCATATTCATTTCAAAACGATCCAGCTTTTTATCGAATGTCGGCCCAAAATCTTCCCAATTAAATTTAAAAATTGGTTTCAAATCCGATAAAAAAAGCTCATTTATTGCCTCCTGCGGACGACGACCAACAAAAAGTTGGCTTTGATCCGGGCCTCCCACTCGCGTCCGAAGGCCTTTCACAATTTGCTGAGAGATTTGTTTGTCGTCAAATCCAAACTTAAAACCCAGCACCATCAAAATGTACCTTCGCAGAGCGATTTCGACTTCTGTTCGTTTCTCAAACAGCTCGGATAAATCAAGGAGGTCCGGCTGTTCCGGAAGCATCTCAAGAGGGAGATCCCCTCGTTTGAATGGAGAAATAATTCCTTTATAGGATACGCCATATTCCATCAAGAAATTTCGCAAATCCCTGATGGCAAACGTACCGGTTATAGAGTGCACCAAGCCATAGCGAACAAACTGAACAGCCTTTTCGGGTGTATCTTTGAGGAATTCAAGGACGAATTCCGTATCGCCATTTGCGAGCAAAAGCAAAAGGTCGTACTCGTCGGGATACCACCAAACGAGCGACAGTAGGATATCTTTGATCGGCTGAGACAGGCGAGCGCGGACTGCGCTCATTTGCGACTCAAAATCCTCTCTCGTAATGCTCACCTTCCTTTCCACGGGAACACTTCCCTTGGAGCGGGCAACCTCGCTGCAGGTCAGTCTAATCAGGTACGGATGACCACCATAGGTGTCTTGTAGAAAGTCATAGCATTGCTCATCGAAATAAAACCCGGAGTACTTCCCAATAGACCTAACCATATCGCGAACATCGGAGCGATTCAGCGGCTCCAGGTAATACGGGACGGCAAGCTGGAAAATAGGATTTTGAATGCGCTCGAAATGGGATTGTTCGACACTAGAAGGATTAACACCGGCAACGACAAAAACTAGACTTCCGCCTAGCTCTTGCGAGATCGATCGAATGGTCTGCCAAAAGGGCACAAAGTCGTCGTCCCAGTGCAGTCCCAAATTGTTGCTAATCCCTGGTGTTATGAACTCTATCTCGTCCAGGAGCAAAACGACTTGGCCAAATTTTCCAACCTCGACAACCTGCTTGATGAAATGATTGAAACTATTGGCTGCGCTTGAGGCATCATAGACGCCAATATCCGGGACCTCTTTTGAAAACTTGTTTTTGACAGTCTGACTCAGCCGAGACGCTATTTCTTGCAGGAGCTGCCATCATCTAGCTCCGTAGATTCCGGGGCTTTGGCAGTCGATGTATTCCACCAACGCCCCTTTATCGAAAAGGCGTCGCTGAAGAGCAAACATAACGGACGTCTTTCCGGTCTTCCGTAGGCCGAAAATTCCGGAATTTTCTTTGCGAACGACAATCCGTTGAATTACCTCCTGAACTAGCGGATCCCTGCCGTAGAAATACTTGTCATGCTTAATAGGAGAAGACATGCCGAACAAGTCAAATGTTCCAATGCGCTCTGCAAGCCTTGAGCGCAGGAAAAAGGCGCCACGCTGCTTGTTACGAAGCTCATTGGCTTGAATTGGAACGATTATCCAGTCATTTGTCTGTTTTAGTAAATCGGCCGTTGACTCCAACTCCCCCTCGTGAATAATAATCGCCACAACCTTATCCACACGGTGTCTAAAATCAGGAGAGGCAGCTATGTTTTCTAGATTTGTAAGCGTTCGCGCATCCGTTTTTATATGCGGCGAATATAAGACGATTATTTCTTTTTGTAACCCGAAACGCTCGGCCACACCGTTCTTGGGGTCGCAAAGCCACATAAACTGGCCACCATGCTGATTTCCGAACGTAACGTCGAACGCTTCATCCAAAGCGTCTGCAAGACTCAATTGTTCCGAATGCGATGAAAAGAAACGATCCCGCGCCTCTTGTTTGATGGTCACGACTAAGCCCTTTTTTGGTCAATTTCTACGATTCGAGTAGATGCATTTCAGTTATTTTTTAATTGGCGGCAAGCTGCAAATAAGGAGTTGTTAGCTATCCATCCAAGGTTAACGAACAGGCCGCCCCGCGATGATCCACAAAAAATTTCCCAATGTACCAATCTGTTGCCCCCAATTTTGTATTCTTTGAGTCCACATCGCGACGATACGTTATATCGACGCTTGACGAAAAAACTTTAGGGTTTACACGACAAGAGTGGTCTTGGGGAAATGGCGAGTGTCTTCCGCGTTGCCCCGTGAACGATCGATTAGCGGTGGCAAAATCTATATCTGGGCCGGAGATGTACCCGTCTCGATCCGCGCACGAAGGCCCCTCGTTTGAGCAAAACGCGACATTCGAACGTCCGCGCGAGCAATATGACCGACGTCGTAGCTGGCCGGGTACGGTCCGACGCCCAACCCCGCCCGTCAACGGACATTCACCGACATCGACTTGCTGCCACGAACGACCGCTTCGGCCGATCAACCGTCTGTCACTTCGCGTCAGTAATCGGGAAGTCGTCGGCCTTTGCCGACACTCAGGCATCGTCGCCGGTGAGGCCACTACAGGTTCCTTTCCTGACGTTCGCACAAAGGCAGCGCGAATGTGAGCTCCCGCCGCAAGCGTATGCGAAGTTTCGCCCCCTGAACGGACCGCGGGCCGGGTGCCACCTAATCGACAGCTTCAAGGTGTAGTCATTTACTCTTTCGAGTCACTCGGCAGGTCATCGACAGAGCGATCGCTGGAGAAGTCGGGCGCTTCTTCTCGAACCTTTGTCGGTGTCAAGACTGGGACAGTTGAAAATCAGATATTCTCGCTGAGATTATTGCGATACCTGCGGGAACCGGGCTTTGATGCGGTCTGCAACGGTGCGGTGAAATTGATAGCCGCGCGGAGGGGATGGCGGGCTCGCCCGAAGTGACCGCGCGCAGGGTCCTCGACGGAGGCGAACGCTTAAGGCGAGCGCGCCGTTCGCGATTTTTTCGACGCCGCCTGTCCGTCAGCATGCGGCCCGAGCGTCATTGTAATGGCGGTCCAATGTAATTCACCCGCCTTAACCCCATGACGGAGGCTCATATGCAATACCTATTGATGATCTATTCGGAAGAAAACGGCTGGAGCCAGATGACCGACAGCGAGCGGCAGCAAGGGGTTGCCGCATATCAGGCGTACACCGAATCGTTGAAAAAAGCGGAGGCGCTGGTGGGCGCTAACCGGCTGCAGCACACGAGCACGGCCACCACGGTGCGGCTCGTCGACGGCAAGCCGCAGGTGCTTGACGGACCGTATTCCGATTCGAAGGAGCAGCTCGCCGGCTACTACCTGATCGACGTGCCCAACCTGGACGCGGCGATCGCGTGGGCGTCGCGTTGTCCCGGCGCGGCGCACGGCCTCATGGAAGTGCGCCCGGTCTGGACTGCCCCCTACGACGCGCCATCTGCTGCATGAGTCCATCCGGCGGCAGCCGTGACGCTGACGGCGCCGCGCATTCGATTGCCGAGGCGGTCGCTCGCCGCAGTTACGGCAAGCTCGTCGCGCTGCTGGCGATGCGCACGCGCGACGTCGCCGCGGCCGAGGACGCGCTGGCCGACGCGTTTGCGGCCGCGCTCGCGGACTGGCCGGAGCGCGGCTGCCCCGCGAATCCCGAAGCGTGGCTGATGACGGTTGCGCGCCGCCGGGCGGTCGATGGCGCGCGTCATCGCCGTGTCGGCGACGAAGTGGCGAACCAGCTCGCGATCCTCGCCGACGAGATCGACGAGCGTGAAGCAGGCATGTTGCCCGACCGGCGGCTTGCGCTGCTGTTCGCGTGCACGCACCCTGCGCTCGAGGCCGCGATTCGCACGCCGCTGATGCTGCAGGTGGTGCTGGGGCTCGAAGCAAAGACGATTGCGTCCGCGTTCCTGATGTCGCCCGCCGCGATGAGCAAGCGCCTCGTGCGGGCGAAGAACAAGATCCGCGAGGCGGGCATTCCGTTCAGCGTACCGGAGCGCGAGGAGTTGCCCGGCCGGCTCGCTGCGGTGCTGGAAGCGGTCTATGCGGCGTATGCGGAAGGGTGGACCGATCCGGTCGGCGGCGATACCGAGCGGCGCGATCTCGTCGGCGAGGCGCTGTTTCTTGCACAACTGCTCGTCGAACTGCTGCCCGAAGAGCCAGAGACGCTTGGTCTGCTCGCGTTGATGCTATATGCGCAGGCGCGGCGCGATGCGCGACGCGATGCAGCCGGCGACTACGTGCCGCTGTCGGCTCAGGATCCGGCGACATGGGACGCGCCGATGATCGCCGCAGCCAACGCATTGCTGCGGCGCGCAAGCGCATTCAACGCAATCGGACGCTTTCAGCTCGAGGCCGCGCTGCAGTCGGCGCACGTCCACCGCTGCCGGACGCATCGCCCGAACTGGGACGAGATCGTGCAGCTCTACGATGCGCTGCTCGCGATTGCAGCGTCGCCGGTGGTCGCGGTGAACCGCGCGCTCGCGCTGGCGGAACGGGACGGCCCGCAGGCGGCGCTCGACGCGCTCGAGCCGTATGCGGACGATCCGCGGCTGGCCGACTACCAGCCGTACTGGGCCGCGCGCGCCGATCTGCTCGCGCGTGCCGGCGCGACGGCCGAAGCGCTCGGCGCGTACGATCTCGCGATCGGACTCGAGCGCGATCCGGCCGTGCGCCGGTTCCTGCAGCGCAAGCGCATCGAGCTGTCATCGGCGAGAAGTTAGATGTCGATACGTGAAGGGCGGTGAGTCATGCCGCTTATCGTCTGGTGGATGGCGATGCCCCGAAACAACCGGCAAATCGCCTAAACTACAAAACCAACGGACACTGTCATCCCCGCGACGCTACTCCGCCATGGCGCATATCTTCTTCGCTGCTTCGATTCAGCGACATATCGCAACGCCCGAGCGCGAGATCGACGCGCGCACGCTGGGCGAAGCGCTCGAGGCCGTCTTCGCCGCGCAACCTCGACTACGCGGCTACATCCTTGACGATCAGGGCTCACTGCGGCGGCATCTCGCCGTGTTTGTCGACGGCCGGCGGGTGCGCGACCGACAACATCTGTCCGATGCGCTCGGCGAGCAAAGCCGGGTTTACGTCGTACAGGCGCTGTCGGGCGGGTAAGGGGGTTCCATCTGTACTCGAGCTTTGCATGGGACCGGAGTAACGCGCTAAAGCGCGAACTCTGGTCGACAGCTGAAGCGCTAACAGCTTTGCATGGGATCGGAGTAAGTGCTCTGCATGGGGCCGGAGTAAATGCTGAAGCATTAACTCCGGCCGACAGCTAAAGCGCCAACTCCGATCGACATCTGGTCGACAGGAGACACTCGACATGAGCGATCGCTTGCTTGTCGCGACCCGCAAGGGTCTGTTCGTTCTGAAAGCCAATGGCAAGGGCGGCTGGGAGTTCGGTGAGTTGCATTTCGCCGGCGAGCCGGTGAGCATGGTGCTGCCTGATTCGCGCGACGGATCGCTGTATGCCGCGCTCAATCTCGGCCACTTCGGCGTGAAGCTGCATCGCCGGCGCGCGGGCATGGCGGATTGGGAAGAGTGCGCGGTTCCCGTCTACCCGCCGCAGCCTGCCGATGAGACGCGTGCCGGTGACGGCGCAAACGCGAATGCAGACACCGGCGCTGACACGAGCGCCGACAATGCGAGCGCCGCCGTGCCCAGCCCGCCACCCCCTGCCTGGACGCTTCAACAAATCTGGTCGCTCGAAACCGGCGGCCCGGACGAGCCGGGCGTCTTGTGGGCCGGCACGATTCGCGGCGGGCTCTTCCGTTCCGGCGATGGCGGCGACACATGGGTGCTCAACCGTGCGCTGTGGGATCGCCCGGAGTGCCGCGAATGGTTCGGAGGCGGTTACGACGCGCCGGGCATCCATTCCGTGATGGTCGATCCGCGCGACAGCCAGCATGTAACAATCGGCGTATCGTGCGGCGGCGTCTGGCAAACCGCCGACGGCGGCGCGACCTGGCGCGTGACTGCCGAGGGCATGGAGGCCGACTACATGCCGCCGGAGCGGCGCGGCGATGCCAACGTGCAAGACCCGCACCGGGTCGTACAATGCGCGGCAAATCCAGATGCGCTGTGGACGCAGCATCACTGCGCAATCTTCCGTTCGACCGACGGCGCGGCACACTGGCAGCGGATCGAAGCGCAGCCATCGAGCTTCGGCTTCGCGGTTGCCGTGCATCCGTACGAGCCGGACACCGCGTGGTTCGTGCCCGCCGTGAAAGACCAGTGCCGGATCCCGGTGGACGGCCGGCTCGTCGTCACGCGCACACGCGACGGCGGCCGCACGTTCGAGCGTTTCTCGAATGGCTTGCCGCCAGCACCGGCGTATGACCTCGTGTATCGGCACGGGCTCGCTGTAGATGACTCCGGCACGCGCCTGGCGATGGGGTCGACCACCGGCTCGCTATGGACGTCCCACGACGGCGGCGAAAGCTGGCAATTGATTTCAGCGCATTTGCCGCCTGTTTATTGTGTTCGGTTCGGATGAGGGGCTTCGCCAATCGAACGGCGGCTTACAGTGAAGGGGGCCGACGAGCGGAATGAGTCCGGAATCGAGGGAAAAGGCGCTTAGACTTTGATAGCGGACGTTGTCGTCGCAAACACCCGAATGACAGCTGCGGGCCGGAAAGCTCGCATACATCGACGGCGAAAAACAGACGTTCGCAGTTTTCAATCAAGCAATGTCCGATTCGCGCAGCGAAGCGGTCATCTCAGTGGGGATTGGCGATCCGTCAGCTTCGGCCGACGACTTGCCGATCACTGACGCGAAGTGACAGACGGTTGATCGGCCATACCCGACACTCAGGTACCGGCATCGATGAGGCGGCTACTGGTCGCTTTCCCGACATTCGCGCCTCGGCAGCCGCGAACGTCAGCTATCACTTCAAGCGGATGCGTACTTGCGACCCTGAACCGCCCTTCGAACCGGGACCATCTCAACGCCCGCTTTCGGAGTACGACGGCCATTCTTAGATCAAACCGGATGACAGTTGAACGACGGAAACGGTCGTTCGCACTCGAGAGGCATATGTCCGCTTTGGGGTTGTTCAACGGCCAGTCGGATCGGTGCGAATGCGGGGGCCTACCCGTTCAGTCGCTAACTTGACCATCCCTTCGCATGAACGGAGATCGTCATGGGCTATTTGCCACATGGTGCTCAAACACGCTGAGAGAGCGTCGTCACGAAGAAATCAGTTACCAGCCGCACACGGGCTGGTACAAACCTACGCTTTGGCCAGATGAGGCTGACGTCTCTCGCTTCATTCATAAACTGATCGAGCACGGTAACGATGTCTGGATGCTGGAGTTCACCTACCAACGACGCCCGGGAAAACATGCCTATGCCTATACCAGCAAGCACCCCGGAAAGAATCGTCTCCATACTGTTCGAAGAAAGATTGCCGCTCACGGGCACGCTAAATTCTCCTTTTGGGCCGCCAAAAGCCCAATTCGTCATCTCGTTGTAGACAAGACAATTGTGATTGACAAGATCCTCCGGG
This sequence comes from Paraburkholderia sp. FW306-02-B, assembly GCF_058782725.1. NCBI lineage: Bacteria > Pseudomonadati > Pseudomonadota > Betaproteobacteria > Burkholderiales > Burkholderiaceae > Paraburkholderia > Paraburkholderia sp. FW306-02-B. The sequence continues at coordinate 1,059,452 of NZ_JBYSXZ010000002.1, read as the reverse complement.
ACCGTGGGCGCCTCGTGTCGAGCAAAATAACGGCGAGACCCAACACATACCAATGAAGTGCCCGTCACCCGTTTCACCACCGCATCCGGATCGTGCACAGGACCGACTCTAATCGCTAAATCGATCCCGTCCGCAAGCAGATCTCGGACGCTGTCCGAAAGACCAAGATCCAACTTGATCTTCGGATGAAGTGCCAACAATTGTGGGATCAGCGGAAGGACATGAAGCCGGCCAAATGTAGAGGGTGCAGCGATCCTGACAAGACCGGAGACTTCCAGCGAGCTGCTGGTTAGCTCCCCGTCCGCTTCGTCCATTTCCTCGAGAAGCGGCTTGATACGGTCATAGTATTTTCGCCCTTGATCGGTCAGCGTCACACTGCGCGTGCTCCTGTTGAAAAGCAGCACACCGAGCCGCTTCTCCAATGCACTGATGGATTTGCTCATTCCAGATTGCGAATCATCAAGCCGGCGCGCGGCAGCGGAAAAACCACCCGCTTCTGCAACCGTGATGAAAGCGGTCAATTCATGAAATCGATCCATTCCATTTCCTTGGCGAGCTTGGCGGGGCTCGCATGAACCTTGCCAGGAATCGACTGCGGACCTCCCGGGGGGCAGACCGACCTATTCTTTCAAAGAATGATACCTATGAAATATTTGCCCATTATCAATCTTAACCGACCAAATTAGTATCGATGCGTGCCCGATCAATCGGTCGAACGACAGCAGAAGCTAGCGTGGCAACACGTTTTTAACCAAACAATGCGTCACAGCCGCCCAAGCCCATCGAGCACCTTGAAACCCCTGTTGGAAGGAACGCCGCTCATCGATTTTTTGGCCGATAAGTTGCGGCGCTTCCTGGATCAACAACGAAACTACTGATCAAATAGGACTAGAGCCATGAGCACCGCAATAAATCATCGAGAACATTCGTCACCGCCCTTACTGAGCCTCTCAGGAAAAAAAGTGGTGGTGGTTGGCGGGAAAACAGGAATTGGCCTTGGAATTGCGCACGCGGCGTATGCAGCGGGTGCGTCCGTGACGGTCGCAAGTCGGCGTATCACCTCGGCGGAGGAACGTCGGGATTTGGCTAATTTCGAACAAGTGACCTTGGATATCTGCGATGAGGCAGCGGTGAGAAAGGCCTTTGACAACATAGGACCATTCGACCATCTCGCCGTCACAGCAGGGCCCGATTTGGGGACCTGGGGGACTTTCATGGACGACGATATGCGCGGCGTCCGAAGCTATATAGAAAATAAGTTCCTGGGCAGTTGGGCCTGTGCGCGTTATGCCGCGCCCCACCTGAGAGCCGGCGGCTCGATTACCTTCCTTACCGGTGGCTTGGCAGCGCGACATAAGAGCGGCTTCAGCGCTGTCACCTCTGCGTTTGTCGCGGTGGAAGCCTTATCGGGCTCACTCGCACTCGAACTAGCCCCTACCCGAGTTAACACGATACGTCCCGGCTATGTCGACACAAACTTGTGGCGCGTCATGTCCGATAACGAGCGCGAGGCATTGAGAGCAAAAGTACGTGAGTCCTTTCCGGCGCGACACGCAGGCACAGCAGATGATATTGGACACGCTGCGCTGTTCCTGATGACCAACCCTTATGTAACCGGCACCGTCATCGAGGTATCCGGTGGTGAGAACCTGGTTCCCAGCGTTTTCTAACGAGAATCACGGCTTCTTTAGCTCCAGTCAAGGAATGTAGCGCAGCGACCGCGGCCGCCCGCATCGAGGCCATGAAATATTAGCTCTACGGCACTATCGATCGATAACGGACAGGGCCACTTTGCGGATAACAAGAGACATTCGCTCGGATAATTCGACCGATCGCTTGGATCGAAGAGACGACATCTTCGCTAACATTCGAAAGACCGCATTTGCGAGCGGAACGGTCGCTGGAATGTATGCGGCCCGTATCCAGCGAGTGACCGCTGTTGGCCGCTTGCTGCCTGATTCGGAACTGCTCAAAAGCGGACCCTCATCAGCAACACTGCACGGCTACGAATGTCGGCAAAGGCCGACGACTTGCCACCGGCACCAGCAAACCGGGTGGCCGTTCTACTTTGAAAGTCGCCGACGCTGAGTCTCCACTGGGTCGACGGGCTGGCGCTCAACGCGCACCGCTGTTGCCTATCGAGGAGATTTTCGCGTCGCCCTACCCCCGGGGAGCCATGCTGTCCGACTGGACGCGCGCAGGCGAAGCAGTCGCACGCGGCGACAGCGCCATCACAGTCGCCGACTGCTCGGAGATTGCCTCATCGGACGTTAGCGCACGAAGCCATGGAATACGCGACACCCCATGCGTCGCCGCCTCATGCACTCCGCCACTTAATCGAGCATCCGAGCGCCGGATACTGCATCTCCGGGCCGACGCCGGTTTGCGCGATCTGCTGCATCGCCTCGAACAGTTCCCGGCGCGCGTCGGGAACCGGATCCTTGCGTGAAGCATCCAGCCTGCCGCGGTATCGCAACAGCAAGTTGGCGTCGAAGCCGTAGAACTCCGGCGTGCACACCGCGCCGTACGCCCGCGCAACCTGCTGCGTCTCGTCATGCAGATACGGGAAAGGCAACTGCCGCTCGGCCACGAGCGTCACCATGCGTTTGAACGAATCCTCCGGATAGGCGGTGGCGTCGTTCGAGTTGATCGCCACGGTGCCGATACCCAGTGCCGCCAACTCGCGCGCTTCGCGCACGATCCGCGGTAATGCAGCCTGCACGTACGGACAATGGTTACACATGAAGATCACGACGAGCCCCTTCGTGCCGCGCGCGTCGTCAAGCGTATAGGTTCGCCCGTCAGTTGCGGGCAGCGAAAACGCGGGCGCGGCAAGGCCGAGTTCGCCTGCGGGAGATTCGGTAGCCATCGATTGCTCCTTGAATCACGGGGTCGAACAATTCATCGTGCATGGTACGTCAATAGCCTTCCAGCAGCCGACACGCTACCGGGCCATGGCCGGTGCTGTGTCTTCGGCCACTGGCGCGGCCACCGACGCAGCATCAGGCGCGACATGGGACAACTTCATCATGCGCGGCTGGAGCAGCAGCGCGACGAGCCCGCTCCAGCCGGTCTGATGCGAAGCGCCGACGCCGCGTCCATTGTCGCCGTGAAAGTACTCATGGAACAGGACGAGATCCTGCGAACGCGGGTCGGTTTGCAGCATCGGATAGGCCGCCATCACGGGCCGCACGCCTTGTGCATCTTTGAGAAAGAGCGTGGTGACGCGCCGTGCAAGGTCGTCGGCAATCTCGCTCAGCGAAAATCGCTTGCCCGATCCCGTCGGATATTCGACGCGAAACTCATCGCCGTAGTAGCGATAGAACTCATACAGCGATTCGATCAGCAGGTAGTTGACCGGTATCCAGACCGGCCCGCGCCAGTTCGAATTGCCGCCGAAAACACGCGAGTCGGATTCGGCTGGCTGGTATTCAATGCGCAAGCTCACGCCGTCATGGTCGAAGACGTACGGTGCATCGCGATGCACACGGGACAGCGCCCGCACGCCGTGCTCCGAGAGAAACTCGTTTTCATCGAGTGCGCGGCGCAACAGCGATTTCATCCGGTGTCCGCGCAACAGCGAGAGCAGCGTGGTCTTGCCCTTGCCGGGTTCGGTCCAGCGCGACACCAGCTTTGCCAGATTCGGCCGATGTTCGAGAAACCACACCAGCCGTTCGCGCAAGCCCGGCAGATGGCCGTACACCCGCTCCTCGAGCACGTGAACGGCGAACAGCGGAATCAACCCGACAATCGAACGAATGCACATGGGCACACGGGTTCCGTCCGGAAGATGCAGTACGTCGTAGAAGAATTCGTCGTGTTCGTCCCATAACCCTGTACTGCAGCCTTCGCTACAACTGACCGCTTCCGCGATATACAGAAAGTGCTCGAAGAACTTCACCGCGATTTCGACGTACGCGCTGTTCGTCATCGCCAGTTCGAGGCCGATCTGCATCAGGTCGAGCGCGTAGGAGGCCATCCATGCAGTGCCATCGGCCTGATCGATGCGGCCGCCGGTCGGCAGCGGCGAAGACCGGTCGAAGATGCCCACGTTGTCGAGCCCGAGAAAGCCGCCCTGAAAGATGTTGCGGTCATCGGCGTCCTTGCGGTTGACCCACCACGAGAAATTGAGCAGCAGCTTGTGGAACATGACTTCGAGAAACGCGTGATCGCCAACGCCCGTCACCTCGCGGTCGAGTTCATACACACGCCATGTTGCCCAGGCATGAACGGGCGGATTCGCATCGCCGAACGCCCACTCGTAGGCGGGCAATTGCCCGTTCGGATGCATGTAGCGCTCCTTCACGAGCAGCAGCAATTGCTTCTTCGCGAAGTCGGGATCGATCATGGCGAACGCGGCCGCATGAAACGCGAGGTCCCACGACGCGTACCATGGGTACTCCCACTTGTCGGGCATCGACACGATGTCGCCGTTGCACATGTGCCGCCAGTCCGCATTGCGGCCGTGCCTGCGTCCTTTCGGCGGTTTCGGTTGGCCGGGGTCGCCGTCGTGCCAGCGGGTCACGTCGAACTGGTAGTACTGCTTCGTCCACAGCATGCCGGCGAGCGCCTGACGCTGCACGAGCCGCGCATCGGCATCGGGGATGTCGTGCTGAAGCGCCGCATAGAATTCGTCGGCCTCCGCTTGCCGACGCGCGAAGAGCTCGTTCATGTCGAGCGGCACGGCATCCGGAGCCGGTTCGGGGCGCCAGCGCAGATACAGCACCGAGCGCTCATGAGGCGCGAACCGCAGGACCACATGCGCGGCGGCGCGGGTGCCCTTGTCGCGCCGGATTGCCTGCTCGTCGCCGTCGACGAGGTAGTCATTGAAGCCGTCCTTGAACGGCCCCGCTCCATCGATGCCGAAAATACGGCGCACATTCGTTTCGTTTTCGCAGAAGAGCCACTCGATCGGCTGTTGCGCCGACGCCGTCACGATCATCGTTCCGAGCGCGCGATTGTGCGCGGGATTGTGTGCCACCACGCACGCGCCCTCCTCTGGATTCGACTCCAGCGTGAGCGACGGCTTGCCGGGCTTGCCCGACCACGCCCATCTGTTGCGCGCCCAGAATTGCGGCAACAGATGAAGCGCCGCGCGCTGATCCGCGCGGTTTTCGACGGTCACGCGCATCACGATGTCGTCAGGTGTGTGCTTCGCATACTCGACGCAGACGTCGAAGTAGCGGTTATCGTCGAACACGCCCGTATCGAGGATTTCATATTCGGGCTGATCGGCGCCGCGCCGCAGATTTTCGTCGATCAGATCCTGGTACGGGTACGCATCGTGAGGATACTTGTACAGCATCTTCATGTACGAATGCGTCGGCGTGCCGTCGAGATAGAAGTAAAGCTCCTTCACGTCCTCGCCGTGATTGCCTTCTTCATTCGTCAACCCGAAGAGCCGTTCCTTGATGATCGGATCGTGCCCGTTCCAGAGCGCGAGCGATACGCACCAGTCGAGCGGGTCGTTGCCGAATCCGGCAATGCCGTCCTCACCCCAGCGGTACATGCGGCTGCGCGCATGATCGTGCGGAAAGTAGTCCCATGCGGTGCCGTATTCGCTGTAGTCTTCGCGAACAGTGCCCCATTGCCGCTCGCTCAGATAAGGTCCCCAGCGGCGCCATCGGTCGAGCTCCGGACCATGGAGCCGGGCACCTTCCTTCGACTGGAGCAGATTGATTGCGCGTAGCGGTGGCATGGAACCTCCCGACCCGACATCGACCATCCTACTCCGGGTCGACAGGAGCGAGCGTGCGCAGACCGAGTGGATCGCTTTTTTAGCAATGGGCATGGTGGTAAGCGGCGCCCCGCACTTGCACAGCGACCCGTGGACCCGCCTTGTGTTGCATACTTAAACGAATCACACCGCCGAAAACATCGACATGGTTGCGGACCTTGCACACTCGTGGTTGACCTGCAGCGCACCTGTGGCCGCGGCACAGGCCGCCGGCCGCCCGCTCGTGGCGCTGGAATCGACCATCATCGCTCACGGCATGCCCTATCCAGAGAACGTTCGCACTGCGCGCGAAGTGGAGGCCTCGATCCGTGACCTGGGAGCCGAGCCCGCGACTATCGCACTGATCGGCGGGCGAATCCGCATCGGCCTTTCGGACGACGAGCTGGAACTGCTCGGCCGCTCGGACCAGGTACACAAGGTCAGCCGCCGCGACTTGCCGGCAGTGCTGGCCGGCGGCGGGCTCGGCGCCACGACAGTGGCTGGCACGATGATATGTGCCGCCCTGGCCGGCATCGAGGTCTTCGTTACCGGCGGCATTGGCGGCGTGCACCGGGGCGCGCCGGAAACCTTCGACATTTCGGCCGACCTGCAGGAACTGGCGAAGACCTCGGTGGCGGTGGTCTGTGCCGGTGCGAAGTCCATCCTGGACATCGGGCTCACGTTGGAATACCTGGAAACGCACGGCGTGCCGGTGCTCAGTTGCGAGCAGGACAATTTCGCTGCGTTTTACACGCGCGACAGCGGCTTTCGCGCGGACTTCAGGCTGGACGACGCGGCGGAGCAGGCACGCTTCATCCGTACCAAGTGGGATCTGGGCCTCGTGGGCGGCGTGGTGTTGAGCACGCCGGTGCCGGAAGCGGCAGCGATGAGGTTCGAACAGATCGACGCGCTGACCCGGCAGGCGCTCGCCGAGGCCACGGCGCAAGGAATCACCGGTAAAGCCGTGACACCCTTCCTGCTGGCTCGCATCAAGGCACTGACGAGTGGACGCAGCCTGGCAACAAACATCGCGCTCGTGAAACACAATGCCGAGGTGGGGGCAAGGCTGGCGCTGGCGTTGGCACACGCAGGGCGCGGGGCGGACGCGGCGTAGACACGGGAACGTCCGCTCTCCACCCAACCTCGCGTCAGCTGCCAGAACGAAACGTACGAATGGTACGTGAAACAACAGCTAACGCATTCTGGCAAGTCGCCGGCCGGACTTTCGCGACCGAAGGTATTCGACGATGCCCTTCGTCGCCATGCTGTCAGGGAGATGTACACTTTACTGCAACGGGCATTCACAGTTTCAGAGCCGGTCGGTGCAGGCAGGCAAGGTCGTCAATGAAAAGAATCTACGGATACAAAGGCTTTGAGGTCACCGTGGAGCTTGAACCGGTGTGGGAGACCGCAGGGAGCGTTACGCTATTGCCCCCGCGGGGTTTCGTAGCTGTCGTACAAATCAGAACCGTGGGCGCCGTGGGCGCTACTCGCCCCGTGGTTGCGCCGCTACGCCTCGCGGCGCCCCCCCAGCAACCGTTCGCGACGCAGGCCGAGGCACTCATGGCGGGGTATAGCGCTGGGCAACGGGTCGTGGACGACTCGCTTGCGCGCTGAAAACAGTTCGTTACTGGATGCTTCTGATCAGAGGCTTCTTCTCTTGACCGGCCTACCTGTGACGGCGGCTTGGGGTGGCCTGATCACGGCCGCGTCAACCGACCCTTGTGGCCGATCGGCCCTGCACCTTTTGATCCCGACGCAAATGTTCTAGGATGGAAATCGCGAGGCGCCACAGTCGGCGCGCCGGGCGACCACAAGGAGCGACATGCCATGCACGCTGATTCCGTGGAATACAAGACGTCGACGATCATGCCTCTAGCCCCAATTTCGATGCCGGGCTACGCGGCAACAGCGATAGTCACGCACCGGAACGGCAAACGCGAAGCATTGGGCATTCTTGGTTACTTCGCATCAGAGAGCGCGGCATGCCTGTTTGCCGTTGAATACGCAAAAGCCCATATCGATGGTCGGCGACACCTGAGGCCGCCGTTTTCCCTTCGGTAAGTCCGCGCAGGCTGTTTGTGCCGTCGAAGTTAGCGACGCCGGATAGCTTGCGTAAGCGCTGAAGAGATTCCGCCTGTAAAAAAAGCCGCAGACATTGCTGCGGCCCGAAACACACACGTCGCGCAAGGGGCGCTGACGGTGGTTCCATCGTACACATCCGCGTTTCTGAAGCAATCAGGTATCTCGTCTGAATATATGCGGGAGGCCGCATTGCCGCATCTACCGTGGGGCGGGCCTATCTTAATCGCGGCCGCGGGCGTTGCCGAATGGCCACAGGGCCAGTCGTCTGACACCAGGGTGATGTATCCGGACTTTCACTTGACCAGGGTCTTGGTCTGTATAGATGAATCAGTGTCCGGGCTGGCGATGTTACCTTCGCGCGCGTCGATCCACTCAATTGCCCGTTGGCGCGCAACCTGGATCGCCTCGTCCTGATTTTCGAACCAGGCAAGATTGCGCTCGATGTGCATTTCAGTGTCCGCATCATCATCAGGTGACGCGCGGATCAGTCGCGCGTGCGCAAAGAACTGACCCAGCGAGAAATCCGGGGTTGCGTCAATGACCCAGCCGCGGTACTCGAACTCCATGATTACCTCCGATACTTGGCTAATCGAGATTCGAACCGACAAAGCATGGATTCATCAGGCTGTATTCGCTAAACCTCCAAGGTTGAATTGCCGACGTCGGGGCCGGCGAGCAGGCAGCACGTTGTCTTCGGGCCGCAATACTGTTATAGATCCGCGCCAGTGCTTCTGCACATCGACAATCAAAAGATGCCTTTCCAGCCAGACGGGGCCGAAGCGCCCATGTGGTCCACCTTGTGGGTCGAACTCAGCCGATCGCCCCGCGCTGCCGATGTTGCGGGAGCGCGAAGGCCGCCGATGCGCTATCGTTAAAAACGCAACGCTCGATGCCGCATCGGGCAGCAGGTAATGGCCGCGGCGGGCGGCGGACGAGGTGGGAAACAGGTGCGGGAATCGGGATCCAAGGGTGGATTTCCACGCCGGCATCAACGGAATACGAAATGGACGATCTATATGACCTTCAGCGCTTTGTCGACGCCCAGGACCCGGTGTACGCACAGGTATGCGATGAATTGACGGAGGGACGCAAGCGAAGCCACTGGATGTGGTTCGTGTTTCCGCAAATCCAGGGCCTTGGGGCAAGCGCCATGGCGCGGCGGTTCGCGATCTCGTCGTTGGCCGAGGCCGAAGCCTATCTGCGCCACCCGTTACTCGGCCCGCGGCTGCGCGAATCGACGCGACTGGTCAACCTCGTCAAAGAGCGTTCCATAGAGGAAATTTTCGGATATCCGGACTCCCTGAAGTTTCGATCGTCGATCAGCCTGTTCGCGCGCGCCACGAGCGACAACGACGTATTTGTGGAAGCGCTGCGCAAGTATTTCGGCGGTGAAGCCGATCCGCAAACTCTGCAGCTGCTCTAGGCCGTTTTTGCGCTGGACCTGCGCGCGTGGCGGAGCGGACTTCAGAATTTCAGTGCCGGCGCAGTGGGCCGTCAATTCCCGTTTGCATCGGCTGCGCGGGACCGGTAGAGCAGCAGATGATCGGTGCCGGATTCGGACAGCCAGACTTCGCCCGGGCGGCCCATCATCTCACGTACGTTCGCGTGCGGGCGTGGCAGCGAAAACACCTCGAACCGCTCGGCACGCGGGTCAAAGCGCACTAGCGCGTTGGCGCTCCATTCACTGAGCCAGACGATATCCTGGTCGTCTACAAATATTGCGTACGCGTGCGGATCGTCGCCGGGCAATCGCCATTCGCGCCATTGATGCGTCACGGGATCGAATACGCCGACTTTTCCTGCGTTCCACTCGCTGACCCAGACGCGCCCCTTCGAATCGGACCATACGCGGCGCGCGCCCTGCTTCGGCGTTGGCGGCTCGATGACCTGCGCCGCACCACTCCCGGGATCGATGCGACCGAGATAACTCCCCGCCAGTGACGCGAAGTACAGGCTACCGCCCGGGGTCACGCAGATGCCGTAGGGCCCGGGCCCGCGCGGCGCATCGAAGACTCGCATGCGGGCGCGCCGCGGATCCAGTTCGCCATAGATGCCGCTTTGTCCGGTAAACCACAGATGCCCTTGTTTGTCGAACACGGCGGTGTTCAGATTGGCGTCTGGCCGGTCCTTCGGCAGCGGAAAACGCGTGACGGCGAGCGTCTTCGGATCGATGCGCACAATCGCGTTCTGGCCGCCGTCCGTCACCCACGCCGCGCGATCGGGACCCACGATCACGCCGTGCGGCGCCGATCCGGCGCCGAGCGGAATCCTGTCGATCCTGCCGCTACGCGGGTCCAACCGTCCGACCGCGCCCTGCGCCTGCGCGGTGTACCACACGGCGCCGTCCGGCGCCGGTGCGACGTCATGCGGCGCACTGCCGGTCGGGACGGCGAAGGTCTCGAACGACGGCGGCTGCGCCTGCGCCGGGCCGATGGTGAGCGCAGCGCTCGCGAGAGCCGACGCAAACCACGGCGCCAGCCCTGCTTCGAGAACCTTGTTCACCGTTGCCACAACCCGTTTCCTCGCGATCGCCAACATGTTCGCCTCCGTGTCACAGGATGAGTTTCAAAGGGCGCTGACGGCTTTTTATTGTTGCACTTATCTGTAGCCGTCGGCGCGGCGACTCGTTCGCCACGCCGGTTGCGGCGGCAATGACTGTCAATCATGAGGCCGTGTTGAGCCGCTCGAAGCAGATTTGCGACCGTCCGCTTACTGGCTGGCATGCGACGGTTGCCGATCGAAGCGCGTGTATGAAGCGTTGCCCCTGGGCTCTGGCGCAACCGCGCTGCAGCTCCTCGGCGAGATCGAGACAGGGGAAGCCGCTAGACACAGTTCAGTCCGATGACCGGGCGCCATGGGGCGCTGCAGCAGGTCAGTCTCCCACCAGGGCGCAAGGCTGATTCCCCGAGGTTGGCCTATACTGCAGCAGGCAAATCTCCGCACGAACCAGCGCTGAAGAAGGGGGCGCCATGCAGGCAACCAAGAGGTACCTGTTCGTCCAGATTGCACTGCTCATCATGCTTGGCTGCCTGGCAAATGCCGGACACGCGCAGGTAGTGCGAATGGAGGTGATCCCGATTCCGTCCGTCACGCTGAGTGACCAGGAGTTTCTGGCCGGCCGCGAGGATGGCAAACCAGTCACGGTGGCCGGCGAACTCCGGCTTCCCCGGGGCGGGGCCGATCGGCTTCCGCTCGTCATCCTGCTTCACGGCTCCGGTGGGGTTAGCGGCTACGTCACGGACTGGGAACAGGATTTTCTTTCAATGGGCGTGGCTACTTTTGTCATCGACAGCTTCTCGGGTCGCGGCATCGTCAACACAAATAACGATCAATCTCAACTCGGTCGCCTGGCGCAAACCGAGGACGCTTACCGTGCGCTCGAGATTCTTTCAAAGCACCCCAGAATCGATCCGGCCAGGATAATGCTCATGGGATTTTCGCGCGGGGGACAGAGCGCGCTTTACGCGAGCCTGAAGCGGTTCCAGCGGATGCACGCTCCGTCGGGCGTCCAGTTCGCGGCCTACATCGCCTTCTATCCAGACTGTTCCAACACCTATCTCGAAGACGAAGACCTCGTTGCCAGGCCGGTGCGGATCTTTCACGGTGCCGCCGACAATTACACTTCCATCGCGCCATGCCGCGCATACGTAGAGCGGCTGAAAGCGAAGGGCAACGACGTTCAACTGACGGAGTATGCCGGCGCTTATCATGTCTTCGACTGGCGGGCGCTCAAGCAACCTCAGCAAATGCCGCAGGCGCAAACGACACGAAACTGCCGGACTATGGAGGTCGAGAACGGGCTGCTTATCAATGCCAGAACCAAGCAGCCGTTTACGTACACCGATTCATGTATCGAGCGCGGCACGACCCTGGCATACGATGAAAGTGCGGCGACAAAGGCCAGAAAGGCGGTGAGCGAGATTGTGGCAACCGTGTTGAAACCTTAGCGTCGTCGCTTCCTCGACCAATCCGCGACCATTTCGACCTTAGTCAATGGTCCTAAGCGTCCGCATAGGCTGATGAACGAAAGGTCGAAACGTCATTGACGATCGTCTCATACCGGTCCGGGAGCGGACGATCGTAGATCTTGACTGATTGGCTGCTTCGGGTCGGTCTATGCCGATCGCATCAAACTCCGTTCGGCCAGTTGCAGACCTTCGACGTCTCGACCAAAATCGCCGACAATGTTCCCAAGGAACGATTGCGAGTCGTGCTCCGTCGTCGGAGACGCCGCTGAACCTAAAAGGCAACATGAGACGACTATTCGCCGCTGCGCTTGCAGCCGCCTCTTTCGCGACTTGCGTTCATGCGCAAAGCAACGCGTCCGGCCCGCTCGGCACGCCCTCGGGCAAACTGCAATTCGTGCGCATCGACCACGATTTTGCGGCTATGCTCGACAAGGAAATTTTCGATCGATTTGGCGCGAGCACGCTCACGCATTTCGATGACATGGACAACGAAAATGACACTGTTGACCGCACGCTCGTGCAGACCGATTCCGGCCCGGTGCTGTACGACTTTCGCCACCGCCCTCCACTTGTGCAGCGCAGTGGCACGCGCATGACGGTCAAGCGCGTGTTCTGGCAAGGCGATGAGGTCGTGATGCAAGGCTCGCAAGGCTGGTTTCGATTCAAGCGCGGCGCGCTAACGAAGCTGCAGTCGTCTACGACGACGTACCACTGACTACGCGCACGCCCAACACACGCTCGACCGCGATGACATACAGCGCCTCGCCGCGCACGCCGTTGCCGGTCTCCAAGTCACCTCAGTCTGTTGTGGGTCGAGCTGAGCCCGTCGTCGTGGGACAGGGTTCGGCCAAGAGCCGTCAGTCGACGATAGCGTCCAAATCCTCGACAATCGACGTATCCATAATCCATTACAGAAGAACGGGAAGGAGACGAGTCTCGTTCAATGATTCAACTGGAGGAGCGGCATGCCTGAAAGCGCTCAATACACTTGTTATTGTCTGCGGGGAACCAATGACAGCGACCGACACTATCGCACTCATCGTAGATCCAGATTTCGGCTTTCGTATTCGGGATGTGGCAGCAACAGTGCAACACACATGGATCGTGGATACACCTGCGAATGTTGCTATCGTTGAACAGATCTGGAAGGCGTCGCCCACGCCGCTCCGGCACTTGGCAAAAAATGGGATCACGACGTTCCGTCAATTCGGACAGGATCGGGAAAGTTGGTGCGACGCAATCCTGGATTCCGTCGATGATCATCACAACAGTTACCGGGGCAGTCCGGGTTACGCCCTCCTCGATGTGTACGGAACATCACTCACCGAGCGGTTGCGGTCTGCTTGTGTCGAACTTGGGTTTTCGATTTTTACGCCAACAGCCTTCGGGTTCCGTGCTTGTAAAGTCCAGCCAACTTAGCGCGTGAAGATTTTGAAGGGCCGCTTTGGGAGGGTCGAATTGGCCGCTTGGGTCGCGAATGTCCGGAAAGGCTGCCGAGCGGAAGTCAGCTGACCGACGAAGCAACATCCATTAGCCGGCGGGCCATCCACCGCGCGGGCGCAGGAAGTTCTTCCCTAGCCTCTGGGATATGTTCATGGAACCATCCGCGCACGGCAAGGCACACGGGATACCTTGGAACGAGGACAAGCTGATTGGACGGAAGGCGCCCTTGAAGCTGAAGGAAATCTGGGCGATTCGTATTCGTGCTGCACGGTCGCCGACACGCGCTTGACTTCGATCGGCTCAGTCGGCCGCAGTTGCCTGAACGAGCGCACCGATGCCGTCAATGGCTTTCATCAACTCTACAAGCGCGCCATGCCGCGCTTGTAGATAGCTTGTCGCGTTATGCGAGAGCCAGACGCGGCCGTCGCCGTCCTGCCACACCAGCACCTTAAGAGGCAGATCGAGCGCCACCGTCGGCACGGCTTGCATCAGCGGCGTCCCGGCCCGCGGATTACCGAACACGAGTAGCTGCGACGGCTGCATCGCAAGCCCCGCGCGCCACTTCGGTAACCGCTGACCTACAATATAACCATGGTCGCGACCTGGTAAGGAGGCTGCCATGACCCAGTCTATGATCTACTTCGTTGTTGGCTTGGCGGTCTTGTTGGTTGCCGGGTTGATGGTGGCACGACGTTACAGGCGCGATCACCCCGCCGAGGGGATGGCCCAGTGGCTTGATTCGCACCATATGGGTTGGCTGCACCGGCACAAACATTGATGCGGCATCGCAAAATGAAATGCCCCGCAATCCAGCGGGGCTTCGCGCGATATATCGCAACTCACAATCAGTGGCGGTAGTTTTCACAGCGGTGATAGCCTTCCTCCTTGTCGCACTTCCCGCGGCCCCGTGCGCGACAGTCATCATCGTTCACAGCCATCTTTGCTGGGGTGGCACTTATGTCACGATATGAGCCGCACTTCGATTTCGGTCGCGACTCGAGCAGGGCGCGCACCAATCACCGGCCCCGTCACGAACAGAGTACGGAGCGTGACGATGAGAGACTTCAAAGTGCCCGACACCCGCCTCAAACGCTTTGAAAGAGCGGCCTGGGCGCGGACCTCGCGTTGCTTGTCGACGCTATCGCTCGTCGTGTTGATCTTCACACCGGGGCTGTCATCCACCGTTGCCGCCGAGGAGCGCATCATGACCCTAACCCTAACGTCGCAAGCCTTCCGACAGAACGGCGAGATTCCCGCACAGCATACCTGCCAGGGCGCCGACGTATCGCCGCCGCTTGCGTGGTCCGGCGTGCCCGCGAACACAAAGAGCCTGGCGCTGATAGTCGACGACCCTGACGCGCCGAACCCAGCCGCGCCAGAAATGACCTGGGTACATTGGGTGCTCTATAACATCCCGCCGGCGGCAACCAGCCTGCCCGATGGCGCTGCTGCGCAGGCTTTGCCGCGCGGTACACTCGAAGGCACCAATGATTTCAGGCGTGCCGCTTACAGCGGCCCGTGTCCGCCCGTCGGACGCCACCGCTATTTTCACAAGCTATATGCGCTCGACACCGTACTGCCTGATCTGAAGGGCCCCAGTAAGGCAGCGCTTGAAAAGGCCATGCAGGGGCACGTGCTAACGCACGCGGAACTGATCGGCACCTATCAGAAGCGATGAGCGACGCGTCGTTGTATGGATTGGGATTGAAGACAAATAAATCCAGTGGTGCCGATTTTATACACGCGCGTCAGGCAGAGGTCGGCCATGAGCGGCCAGTCGACGGCTAGGCTCAAATCGTCAACACCCATTAGCGGGCCCGGTGTCAAGAACGGAGAGTCGGCAGCATCTGGATCGAGAAAAATGCAAAACGATTTGCACCGTGCCGAGTATTGGATTGCCTTCATCCTTAACCGGTGCCAATTTCCCAATCCCGTGACGCTCGCAGCGCAGTTTGCGAACGCCGAAATCGGTGAACTCTGCGAATGTGGATGCAATAGCTTCGCATTGTCGATGAATGCACCCGAAACGGTTCCCAGACTATCGTCCGAGGGACGCGGGTACGGATTAGTGTTTGAAGCGGACTTCCGCGACCGAAGTAAGTTGGGCGAATCAAGGTCGCTGGAAATTATTCTGTTTGCTGATGATTCGGGGAATTTGAGCTACGTGGAAGTCGACTATTGCGCAAACGGATTACCTGTCCCCGATCACATGGATCTCGAAGAGTCGCCGTATCACGTCTTTCAAGGCGACTCGCTGATCCGCCCGAACGGAACGGCAGTCGCAGAAGATCAATAGCCCTGTTTCGGCCATGAACGGCCGGTCGACACCCTCACGTACATCGTCGACAGGCAGCACACTACAGGAGCCTGGATTCTCGCTGGATCTGTCTAGACGCAAACATGCGAAATGACCCAAAGCTCGTCACTGAAAGGGGTGTTTGGATCTATCGATAACAATGCCAATTATGAAACCAATGCCGGCAATCCAAAGCAACCCATTCAGAGAGAGGTATTCATTTTTGTTAAGGTAGGCAATCTGGCCATGGACGTCATGCATATAGACTCTGCCTTGGGAAGGATCGGACACCTTCGAACGCGAATTGACAAAGTAATACGATAAGTAAATTGCCGAACAAAATGATATTACCGAAATTGCAATAACAATTGCCTCGCACAGTCTCCAGAATTTCATAAAATCACCCTTTCGTCTCGATTGCCGCATTGGCTGCTCTCCATTATTGGTTATCCAAAGAAGCCATCGACATCGTCTCGACGACCGACCCACGGGAGCAGCGCGTGTGGCACCCTGCGAATTATGTGCGAGACGATCGACAAGTTCTATGATGACACTGGCCGCTACCTCAATAGTTTTCCGAGCCCGAATTGCAGGTGAAGCCGGATCGCCGCCGTCTATGTCCGCTATAGATTGCCATGACAGTCAGCTGTGGGTCGGCTACAGTCCCCTGCGCGACGCGCGGGTCGGGGTTCAGGCACGCGGCGGCGTCGGGCAGAGGTCGGCCAGGAAGAGACGTTCGGTCGAGCCATCCAGTTGCAAGTGCACTGCGCTTGCGTTGTGATTTGCTGGAAAAGGCTTTGCAAAATGGGGTTCCCTTGACCGCCGAGACCCGCACTGGCGGTCAACGCGCTAGTGAAACGGGCAGTTCAGACGCCGGAACGCGGCCGGGACGCCTCTGTAACAATAGGCCCCATGTTCAACGGTGCGCCGCGCTCGGGGTGCACTGCGCCAACGTACTGTTGTAGCCCTACCTCAACGGCGAGCCCGCCGGTAACTCGGACATCGTAGCTGTCCGATTCCTGCCGGTTCTTTTCGCGTGATAGAGGGCTTGATCCGCGGCCCGCAGCAAGGATTCGGCATCCCTGCCGTCGTCGGGAAAGACTGATACCCCAAGCGATAGGGTGATGGACCCGACATGCTTGCCGTTGCGCTCGATGTCAGACTGCGCGACGGCCTCGCGAATCTGCTCGGCCCGAGCGTGTGCGGCCTGCAACGAGGCACCCGGCATGACAATGGTGAACTCTTCACCACCCAACCGACATGCAACATCGGAGCCGCGAATATTTTGCATGAGGGTACTAGCGATGGCGACCAGCACCGCGTCTCCGACCGAGTGGCCGAATGTATCGTTGACGCGCTTGAAGTGGTCGATGTCAGCGCAGATCACGCCCAAAGTCCCCCCCCTTCTCCGCGCCATCATTAACTCCCGGTTTAGCAACTCCGCCAGGTAGCGGCGGTTATATAGAGACGTCAGGGGATCGCGAATGGAATCTTCGCGCAACCGGTTGAGCGTGTGCTCAATTTCCGCCGCCGCCTCTTCGATCGCGCGATCGCGACTGGTTTTGTCGTTCTCGTCCGACGTGGAAGCGGTTTGGGCGGGGGCTTCTCGGCTCCGTACGCTGTCCAGGGTATAGACAAGGATCTTTACCTTACTTAGTACGAGTGCGTCTATTGCGAACCACGCCACGCCCAATATGAGCAAAACGAGCGACAGCAATATCACGATGTTCTGGTAAAGGTTGCGCGTGATAGCGTCGTTGATCATCGCGACAGGGAAACCCACCACTACGTTCATCTGGCTCTCCTCGGCTTTGCCAACGCGGGCAAAGCCGTAGATGCGTTTAACGCCATCTGAGCCTTCGGTTTCAAGAATTCCTTTCTTGTGGGAATGCAGCGCGCGCAACAGAGGGCCGTCAGGCAGACGTTCGCCGACCCAGTTGCCCCCGACCGGCTTGCGCATGACAATTTTGTCGTTGCGGTCGGTCATGATCATCTCGCCGAGGTCCGGCAATTCGATGTGTGAAGAAGCCTGGTTGAATTGGTCGACCGAAACCTGAGCGGTGACGACGGCGAACACGTTGCGGTCGTGATCGACGATCGGTTCTCTCATCATAATGCTCATCAATCCGGTCGTGCGGCTGCGGTTAATGTCACCGGCAACGAATCGACGGGAAGACACGGCATCTTTGAAGTCTTTGCGATCGGCAATGCTCACCGCCGTATTTAGATCGTTCGAGCTGCAGACAATCTTGCCAGTGGTATCGGCCACATGGAATATCGAATAGGACGCTTTGAAGTACTCGAAGAAACCGGGCAGGATTCTATTGCACTGCGCCCAGTCTCGATGCTGAATGTCTTTGTCTGTTGCGAGCGCTTCAAGAAGCTGCGCCGTGCGCGTAATCACTGCGCTTTGGTTAGCCGCGGCCATCAGTGCCATTTGCAGGGCTTCTTTTTCCTCCTGCGATTCCAATAGCCGGTACCGGTCCATCGCGGCGTAAATCAGCAAGGCCGACAATGGCACACACACAAACAGCAGCAGTGCCAGGACCCTGGCCTGCGTGTTCAGGGAATCGACTAGAGAACGAAGACGCATAACGCTTTCCTCTCCAATGACATGAAGCCTACTCGGGGTGCCGTCAGAATTCGGAGATTTCCGTCCCAAAGGTCCGGATGCAGCGGTGGAGCGGCATTCCGCACATCAAGAATCTCAGTCAATCAATCGAGTTCCGACTATACCGCATTCGTCTGAGTTTATTGACAAACCAGTGATCGTCATGTGCCCGATCGGCCCTTGTCCAAATGCAGGGGCTTTCGAGGAACGAACGCCATCGAACGGCGTTGGTGCATGAAACTTCCGAATGGCCGATATTGGGAAAGTTGACTGTCTCTTGTGGGTCGGCGACGGAAGTTCGCGACCTCGCGGCCGGCTCACCCGACCTGAAGTTTCGGCTTACCATGGTTGGCACTGGCGCAGGCTCTGTTAACTTCGACGGGCCCCGCACGGACGCCCGTCGACTCCGCAGCACGGATCGCGCGGCGTGACGATCGAGCGCGAAACAAGGAGGGTGCACGATGCGCGCACGAAGTGTGAACCAGGGGCGGCGCGATTTTCTTCGCAGGTCGGGTGCGGTGCCGTCCACGTTGCTGCTGTTGGCGCTCGGAAGAACCGACGAAGGCCGGGCCGACGCAGTTTCACCGACGCCCGCCTGCGACGACGGTCACGGACCGACGCCGCGGCAGACGGCAGGCCCGTTCTTCCTGCCGCACTCGCCGCAACGCGCATCGTTGCTCGAACCGGGGATCAATGGATCGAAGATCGTCCTGACCGGGCAGGTGCTGTCGACACGATGCAGGGCGGTGTCCGGCGCTTTGCTCGATTTCTGGCACGCTAATGACGCCGGGGAATACGACGTCGAGGGGTTCCGGCTACGCGGTCACCAATTCGCCGACAGCGAGGGACGCTACCGCCTCGAGACCATTGTGCCGGGTCTGTATCCGGGACGCACACGACACTTCCATGTGACGGTGCAAGCGCCGAACGGGCCTACCCTCACGACCCAACTTTACTTTCCGGGCGAGCAGCGCAACGCTCGCGATTTCCTGTTTGATCGCCGGCTGCTGATGACGATCGACGACCACGGCGGGCGCAAGGCGGCCCGGTTCGATTTCGTGCTCGCGTTCGCGTAGCGCAAGTCACGGATTTCGATGGCGCCCAGGATCTCACTCCGGTCAACCGAAGACGCCCGCGTCGAGATCTCTCGTGAAATGCTGTAGCCAATCGCTTTCGTCGCATAACGGGTATTCCTTCGTAACCTGCGTCGATAGCCTGGTTATGCAGACATAGCCCTGTAGACCGCAGTTCTCGTCACTCTTGGGATCTGTCGTG
Organism: Paraburkholderia sp. FW306-02-B; assembly: GCF_058782725.1. NCBI lineage: Bacteria > Pseudomonadati > Pseudomonadota > Betaproteobacteria > Burkholderiales > Burkholderiaceae > Paraburkholderia > Paraburkholderia sp. FW306-02-B. The sequence continues at coordinate 1,040,058 of NZ_JBYSXZ010000002.1, read as the reverse complement.
TCGGCTTCCCGAAGATCGAAATCTCCTTCTGCCAAACCGTTGCGCTGCAAGGTCGCGAGAAAATCTTTGTGTTCATCTGCTTCGATCAGGCGCATGTTCGCCCCCCCGACGTGTTCAACGGAGATATCGTCAACCGATGCCAGTATGCTCTCGGCCGCCGCTTTCGGCTCGAGCCGGGCCGACTCGGTCTCATCAAACGCGCCATCGTTGTCTAGACTTGAGCTAGGCTGGGGTGCTCCCCAGCGTTGTGAAGGAGGCCAGGTCATGCTGACGCAGCGAACGAAGGACATCGTTAAGGCCACCGCGCCCGTTCTGGCCGAATATGGCTACCCCATCATCCAGCGCTTTTATCAGCGCCTGTTCGAGACCCATCCTGAACTGAAGAATGTGTTCAACATGGCACATCAGGAACAGGGGCAGCAACAGCAGGCGCTGGCGCGTGCCGTCTATGCGTACGCGGAAAATATCGAGGACCCCGCGAGCCTCACGGCAGTGCTGAAAAACATTGCCAACAAGCATGCGAGCCTCGGCGTGCTGCCGGAGCACTATCCGATCGTCGGCGAGCACCTGCTTGGCGCCATCAAGGACGTGCTCGGGACCGCGGCGACCGAGGATATTGTTTCCGCCTGGGCACAGGCCTACAGCAACCTGGCGGACATGCTGATGGGGATGGAAAGTGAGTTATACGAAGGCTCCGCGGAGAGACTGGGCGGCTGGACCGGCTGGCGCACCTTCGTCGTTCGCGAGAAGCGGCCGGAAAGCACCGTCATCACATCCTTCGTTTTTGAACCGGCCGATGGCGGACCCGTCGCCAACTTCGAACCCGGGCAATACACCAGTATCGCCGTGAACGTGCCGGCTCTGGGTTTGCAGCAGATTCGGCAGTACAGCCTCTCGGATATGCCAAACGGACGCAGCTACCGCATCTCGGTCAAGCGCGAGAGCGGCGGTTCGTACCCGCCAGGCTATGTCTCCTGCCTGTTGCACGATCACGTCAATGTCGGAGACGAGGTCAGGCTGGCCGCGCCATATGGCAGTTTCCATATCGATGTGAGCGCCAGGGCGCCTATCGTGCTGATCAGCGGAGGCGTGGGGCTGACGCCGATGATCAGCATGCTCAAGAAGGCCATACAGGATCCGCAGCGGCAGGTGGTATTTGTCCACGGTGCTCGCAACGGCGCGGTGCATGCCATGCGTGACCGGCTGCGTGAGACAGCCGCAGCGCATGCCAATTTTCATCTGGTGGTGTTTTATGACGAGCCGTTGCCCCAGGATACTCAGGGCCGTGACTACGATCACGCAGGCTTCGTCGACGTCAATCTGATCAAGAGTTCGATCCTGTTGCCGGACGCCGATTACTACATCTGCGGACCGATCCCCTTTATGCGCATGCAACATGACGCGCTAAAGGAGCTCAGCATCCATGACGCCCGCATTCACTACGAAGTGTTTGGTCCGGACCTGTTCGCCGAATAAGCACGGCTGGCGTAGACCGGTCAAAACTGTCGCCGTTGCGACAGTAAATGTGTCACCGGCGACGGCCGGTTCGTGGAGCGACTCGCGAGTTTCACCGCTGTCGGCTGGCAGTTGGAACACAAGCCGGTAGTCGTCCGGTGCCGCGCGCGATGGCGACGTCTCAATGCGGCCATAATCAGCCATTCGATATCGGCATTCAGATCGTTTTTAAACTGGTGCAACTCCTCCGACGAAACCAAAGCTAACCCATGGCCGACATGAATGGGTCGACGCAGTCGATCGGACGTGAAGCGTATGACGAGTTTGCCGAGCGCTACGCAGAAGCCGTTACGACAAAGCCACACAATGCGCTCTACGAATGCCTCGCGACAATCTCGCTTCTCGGCGATGTCAACGGTTTGCACGTTCTCGATGCGGGATGCGGGCCCGGTATATGCAGCGAGCATCTCGCGCGATGCGTTGCAACCGTCCACGCGTTCGATGTAACACCAAAAATGGTCGAGCTTGCACGTCATCGATGTGCCACGCTTCCGGTCGAGGCGACGACAGGCGACCTTGCATCTCCCTCGACTGGCTTTCCGATCAGTCGTTCGACAACATTTTGTGCGCACTGGCTCTCGACTATGTCGAAGACCTTGCGCCGGTTCTCAGGGAATTCCGGCGCGTAGCGCGACGGGGATCGACTTTGGTGTTCTCCATGGCGCTCCCCATGCGGGACTGGATGGATGCACGAACGCATCGCGAAGGGACATACTTCACGACCTCGCGCTTCGGCCTATATTGGTGAGGTTTCGGTGAGCCGAAGCCGTACGCGCAAGCCTATCGTCGTCCTCTTTCCGACATTCTGAACGGAAACCGAGAACGGCTGGCTGTTGGATCGCTTTGTCGAACCTCGACCGCTCGCCGAGATGCAGACCGTCTCGGAACGCTTGCACGCGGAGCTCTCACAAGCCCCAGCATACTGCGCGCCGCTTTAGCGATTAATTCGATTGCTTTCCCCTATCGCATTGATCGTTAAATTTCAACGGTCTAGGTTTGATTTTCTGCCGGCAGAAAACTACACCAGGAGGTGTCATCTCGAAAATTTGCTACCACGGTCCATGGAGGATGATATGTCTGACAAGCGACACACCGGAAGTGTTAGCGAAAGCGAAAGCCCTGCCATCCCCGCGCCAACTCCAAAGGTCGGCCGACCGATGAGGAACGAGGATTGGTGGCCGAATCAGCTGGATCTTTCGGTTCTTCACACGCACTCGCACCTGTCCTGCCCGTTGGAAGAGGAGTTCGACTATGCCGAACAGTTCAGGAGTCTTGATGTCGAGGCGCTGAAGCAGGACCTCATCAAGCTCATGACCACATCCCAGGATTGGTGGCCGGCCGACTACGGCCACTACGGGCCCTTGTTCATCCGCATGTCCTGGCATGCCGCCGGCACGTATCGCATCGCCGATGGTCGCGGCGGCGGCGGCGAGGGCCAGCAGCGGTTTGCGCCGCTGAACAGTTGGCCGGACAACGCCAATCTCGACAAGGCGCGCCGGCTGCTCTGGCCCATCAAGCAGAAGTACGGCCAGAAAATTTCTTGGGCCGATCTGCTGATCTTGGCCGGCAATGTGGCTTATGAATCGATGGGCTTCAAGACCTTCGGCTTCGGTTTTGGCCGGCCCGACGTCTGGGAGCCCGAAGACATTTTTTGGGGTCCGGAGGACACGTGGCTGGGGGACGAGCGCTACAGCGGCGACCGGGAACTCGCCAAGCCGCTCGCCAACGTGCAGATGGGCCTGATCTACGTCAATCCCGAGGGACCGGGGGGCAACCCCGATCCGCTCGCTGCGGCCAAGGACATCCGCGATACTTTTGGCCGCATGGCCATGAACGATGAAGAGACCGTTGCGCTCATCGTGGGCGGCCACACGGTCGGCAAGACGCATGGTGCTGCGCCGGCGGTAGGGAATGTCGGCCCGGGACCAGAGGGCGCCTCGATCGAGGAGCAAGGCCTAGGCTGGAAGAACAAGTTCGGCAGCGGCAAGGGTTCCGATGCGATTACCAGCGGGCTTGAAGGCGTATGGACCAACAATCCGACCACATGGGACAACGGGTTTCTGGAGAACCTGTTCAAGTACGAGTGGGAGCTGACGACGAGCCCTGCGGGCGCGAAGCAGTGGACGCCCAAGAATCCCGAGGCGAACGACACTGTGCCCGATGCACACGAGGCGTCCAGGCGGCACGCGCCGACGATGCTGACGACAGACCTGTCGCTGCGAATGGATCCGATTTACGGGCCGATTGCGAAGCGCTTCTACGACAACCCAGACCAGCTTGAGGACGCGTTTGCCAAAGCCTGGTTCAAGTTGCTTCACCGCGACATGGGTCCCCGCTCACGCTATTTGGGCCCTTGGGTCCCGGAGGCGCAGCTTTGGCAAGACCCGATACCACCCGTCGATCACGTGCTGGTCAGCGAACAGGATATCGTCGCCCTCAAGCGCACGGTCCTCGACTCTGGTTTGTCCGTCCCTGAGTTGGTTTCCACAGCCTGGGGCGCTGCCGCCAGCTTCCGTGGCACCGATAAACGTGGTGGTGCCAACGGCGCGCGGATTCGCCTGGCGCCGCAAAAGGATTGGGAGTCCAATGAGCCGCCGCGGCTGGCAAAGGTCCTGACAGCGCTTGAGCGCATCCAGAAAGACTTCAACGGCTCGCAGTCCGGCGGCAAGAAGGTTTCGCTTGCCGATCTGATTGTCCTCGGCGGATGCGCTGCCGTCGAGGAAGCGGCCAGAAAGGCGGGATACAAAATTAGCGTCCCGTTCGCGCCGGGTCGCACCGATGCCTCGCAGGAACAGACGGATGAGAGCATCTTTGATGTGCTCGAACCGATCGGCGACGGGTTCCGCAACTATTTCCGAGCGGAAGACCCCCTGTCTCCGGAGACCCGTCTGCTGGACCGGGCCAACCTCTTAAAGCTGACCGCGCCCCAGATGACGGTTCTCGTCGGCGGCATGCGCATGCTCGGTGCAAACCACGGGCAATCGAAGCACGGCGTGTTCACCGACAAGCCGGGCACGTTGAGCAACGACTTCTTCGTGAACTTGCTCGACATCGGCACAGCGTGGAGACCTTCCGTCTCGGACAAGAACGTGTACGAGGGCAATGATCGCACTACGGGCAAGACCAGGTGGACCGCGACGGCTGCCGACCTCGTCTTCGGGGCGCATTCTCAATTGCGCGCGCTGGCCGAAGTCTACGCGTGCGACGACGGGAAGGAGAGATTCGTGCGCGACTTCGTAGCGGCGTGGAACAAGGTCATGAATCTCGATCGCTACGACCTGCTCGGCCGGGGAAACGGTCGACGCGCGGTTGCCGCCGCGCTCTAAGCGAGTGTGACGACACCGCTGCAGCAAGCGTGGGCGCACCTCCCGAGGGTCGCCTGCGCCTCGCTGCTCGGGCGCGTCGCTCAACATCATGTGAGGCACGTCCATGGATCAAGACACCGCGAACCTGATCGCTCGCCTCAACTCGGTTGCTGTCTCCGTGGAGGACTTGATTCTTGCGAGCCACGAAGTTCATAACCTTCCGCCTGAGAAACGGAATTGGGAGGGGCGGACGAGCTGCGTTGCGCGTCTCTTTAAAGGGCAACATTACAAGGCGTTTGCGGTTCATTGCAGGCTGCAAGCCGTGGCTGCCCTTATCACAAGCGGCAAACTCCCTCTGGCCCTTGTCGCTGAAATGAGCGAGGGCGGCCGAATGGTCGCTGAACCGATATTTACTGCTGCTGCGAAAGAACCAATTCTCTTTACGGAGAAGGAGCCGTTCTTCAATACCGAATCCTTTATTGAGGCTGTACTCCGACACAGTGGCGCGGAGGGACATGCCTAACCGCCTTGCCGATTACACGGCGCGGGATCATTTCAAATCGGACCCGCGGCGCCGATCTTCCAGACAGCGCAGGACGCGCTAACGTGATCCCAGTGCACGTTTACGGTTAGCAGCAGTGGACGGCGCTTCGGGTCGCTGGTACTGGGTATTGAACGTCCGTTTCGGAGTGAGACGACAGTCCGTTGTGGGTCGAACTGAGACAGTTGGACCGAGCGGGCCCATCGTGCAGCCAACGCCCGACTCATCTGGTGAGCCAGCTTGACCTCGCCACTCCGCAGGCAGATCGACGTTGTTGCGAGAGAAGAATGACGTAGGTTGTCGCGCACAATCGTTGGTTCCGTCCCGCAAGCGAGTTTTCCATGCATGTACCGCATCCCTTGCGGACTGGCACGCCGCAGCTTTCCGGCCGCGACTGGATGGTCGGCGCCGACTATATCGGCAGCTTGCAGGGAGAAGCGTCGCATGACGACGAACCGAAGCGGGTGGTTTCCTGGGCGCACAGTGCCGGCGTTGCATAGCATCAAACCTGGCAGTGCCGGTCCGGGGATTCCCGGCATTCGCGTGTGTCGCTTACGCTGCCGGCCTTGCTTGCGAGCCGTTGGTGAAGTAGATTTTTATAGGGAGATGCATCACGCAGGAGGGACTGACATGGAACTGATCGTGGAACGCGTCGATGTTTGGGCAGCTACCATCGAGGACAAACCAGGCGGGCTTGCGCAAGTATTAAGCGCTTTGCGGGATGCTGGCGTGGACTTGCAGTTCGTTGTCGCACGTCGCACGCCGGAAGCACCCGGCAAGGGGGTCGTGTTTGTCGCACCGCTGCAGGGGGACAGGGAGATCCAAGCCGCGACACAGGTGGGGTTCTCCGTCACCCCGAGCCTTCACTCCGTCCGTGTAATGGGTCTGGACCAGCTGGGGATCATCGCGCAATTGACCCAGATGTTGGCAGAGGGGGGGATCAACCTCCGCGGCGTTTCCGCCGCTGTACTCGGCACACAGTTCATTGCTTATCTCGCGGTCGACTCGCTGGACGACGCCGAAAAGTCGATGGACATTCTGCAGAGGGCCTGAAGGGCCCGTGCCGGACCGCGAACCGGCTTGGTTCTTCCTATCGAGGCAACTTGGACGCCCTGCCTGACACGACCGGCGTAGACCGGTTTCGATCTGTCACCTGGCGACGATAAACGTGTCACCTCCAGGCGGGCCGTCCCCGCGTCTCCGCCCGGCCTTGCTGGATAGGCGTTTAGAGACGCGAATTCAATGTGTCACCGGCGAGGGCCGGTCGGGCGACTTCGACGGAAATCGCGTTGAGACGACCACTTCAGCTCGACAGAGTGCGCGGCCGTGCGTGCCGCGAGGGCGAAGCGGCTGGGCCCTGGTCCGGCCATTTTCGGGCATTGGCCAGCGTGTTGATACCGACCCTCGAACGTCTCCTCAACCTTGGTAAGAGACGTTCGAGCGCCGAGGGTGGTCGTCCCGACGTCGGCCGGAGCCGTCATTCAACGACCCGCGACATTGCCGGTCGCGAACGGCGGCTTACGAGAAATTCGAATGCTCCCTGCCAACCCCGAACAGCCATTCGGGCTGGATTCCCGAAATTCCTCTCAGCAACGCATAACCGACGGCGCTATTGAACTTCGTAGCCTCTGGGCGGTGCATGTGCATTCCGTTCGCGTCTTGGGGTAATCGTACGAATCGTGCGAAATCTGGCGGTAGTCACTTGCCGAGCCGCTTGCAGCAAGGCTCGGCGGCTCCACGTCTTTCGCGCTAACCCTCACGTCCACCCCTGAAGACGCAACGTGGATCGCACGAGCCGCTGCTCTTCCTGTTCGATTTCTGCGAAGCTCTCGCGCACGCTCCTGATATGCTGGCTCGCCGCCCGGCGCGCCTGCTCCGGCAGCTTGCCCGTCACCGCGTTATAGAGCCGCGCGTGCTGCCGGTCGATAGCCCGCTTCTGCGGTTGCCGGTGATACAGGTTGTTCACCGACGCGAACACCGAACTCAGCATCAGATCGTTCAACGTGGCGAGCGTATGCACGAGCACTGGATTGTGCGACGCCTCGCAGATCGCGAGGTGGAACGCGTGATCGAGCCGGGCATGCGTCGATGCGTCGGTCTCCTGCGCGTGGGCCGCAACCATCTCGTCGTACCGTCGCGCGATCAGGATATAGTCGGCGGGCGTGCCGCGCAGCGCCGCGAGTCGCGCCGATTCGGCTTCGAGCATCTCGCGCACTTCGAGCAGGTCATAGAGCGTGCGCGGTTGCGATCCCAGCAGATGCATCAGCGGCGTTTGCGCTGGCTCGGCCGTCAGTTTCGCGACGAACGAACCCTTCCCCTGCGATGTTTCGATCAGCCCCCGCGCGCGCAGGATCTTCAGCCCCTCTCGAAGCGCGGTTCGCGACACGCCTAGCTTTTCCGTTAAGCGACGCTCTGACGGCAGTGTCTGCCCCTGTTTCAGCACGCCGTCGACGATCAGCCGCTCGATGCGCTCGACGACCACGTCCGCGAGTTGCCGCTTACCCTCCGGTTCTGTCTCTTTCATGGCGCTCACCACTGGTATTACCACTGCTCGATGGTAGCACGCGAGCATGCGGCTGATCGTCTGAGATCCTTGTACAAGGCCGCCTCAGCGATAACGGTAAAAAATCACACTTAAAAAAACTGGTATTACCACTGGAAAACGATTCGACATCGCTGCCCCGACCCGGAACAATCGGGAAAACGTGCAGCAATCCGACGCTCGTGAGAAGCCGCGGACTCACAGGAGACATCGCATGACCTACGCTTACGACGAAAAGCTCGACGGTCCGCTTCGAAACCACGACAAAGCCGCAATTGTGCGCGACCTGCGGGCGCTCCTTCCCGATCTACAGCTTCTGCATTCGAAGGAAGACCTGCGGCCGTTCGAATGTGACGGCTTGTCCGCCTATCGCATCACGCCGATGCTCGTCGCCCTGGCTGGCACCGTCGATGAAGTTCAGACGCTGTTGAATTACGCGTCGGCGCACGGCGTGCCCGTGGTCGCGCGCGGCGCCGGCACCGGACTCTCCGGCGGTGCCTTGCCGCTCGAAAAAGGCATCCTGCTCGTGATGGCGCGCTTCAACCGCATCCTCGAAATCGATGTCGAAGCCGGCACCGCCCGCGTGCAGCCGGGCGTGCGCAATCTCGCGATTTCACAGGCGGCCGCTCCACACGGGCTTTACTACGCACCCGATCCGTCGTCGCAGATCGCGTGTTCGATCGGCGGCAACGTCGCCGAAAATGCAGGCGGCGTGCATTGCCTCAAATACGGGCTGACGGTCCACAACATCCTGAAGGTCGAGATCGTGACGATCGACGGCGAGCGGCTCACGCTCGGCTCCGAAGCGCTCGACTCGCCCGGCTTCGATCTGCTCGCGCTCTTCACCGGCTCGGAGGGGATGCTCGGCGTCGTGGTCGAGGTCACCGTGAAATTGCTCACCAAGCCGCAGAGCGCGAAGGTTCTGCTCGCGAGCTTCGACGATATCGAAAAGGCCGGCAATGCGGTCGCGCAGATCATCAGCGCCGGCGTGATTCCGGGCGGCCTCGAGATGATGGACAACCTTGCGATCCGCGCGGCGGAAGACTTCATCCACGCGGGCTATCCCGTCGATGCCGAAGCGCTTCTGCTGTGCGAAGTCGATGGCGCGGAATCGGACGTTCAGGAAGACTGCGAGCGCGTGGAAACGCTGCTGCGCGCGGCGGGCGCGACCCACCTTCGCCTTGCGAAGAACGAAGCCGAGCGCCAGCGCTTCTGGGCGGGCCGCAAGAACGCGTTTCCGGCGGTCGGCCGCATCTCGCCCGACTACTACTGCATGGACGGCACGATTCCGCGCCGCGAGCTGTCGCGCGTGCTGCGGGGCATCGCGGCGTTGTCGGTGCAATACGGACTGCGCGTGGCGAACGTCTTCCATGCCGGCGACGGCAACATGCATCCGCTGATCCTCTTCGATGCCAACGCGCCCGGCGAGATGGACCGCGCCGAAGCGATCGGCGCGCGCATCCTGGAACTGTGCGTCGCGGTAGGCGGCAGCATCACGGGGGAACACGGCGTCGGACGCGAGAAGATCAACCAGATGTGCACGCAGTTCAACAGCGACGAACTGACGTTTTTCCACGCGGTCAAGGCCGCCTTCGATCCCGACGGCCTGCTCAACCCGGGCAAGAACGTACCGACGCTGCATCGCTGTGCCGAATTTGGCTCGATGCACGTGCATCACGGAGCCCTGCCCTTTCCTGAACTGGAGCGCTTCTGATGCGACGTGACCTCATTTCCATCGACGACAGCGCGCGGCTCGTCGAGCAGGTTCGCAGCGCGCTCGCCGAAAAAAAACCGCTCTCCATTCGCGGCGGCAACAGCAAGGCGTTTCTCGGGCGGCCCGTCTCCGGGGAAGAAATCGATACGCGCTCGCATCGCGGAATCGTGAGCTATGACCCGAGCGAGCTCGTGATCACCGCGCGCGCCGGCACGCCGCTCGCCGAAGTGAACGCGATCCTCGACGAAGCCGGCCAGATGCTTCCCTGCGAGCCGCCTACCTTTGGCGGCGGCGCAACCGTAGGCGGCGCGGTCGCGAGCGGCCTGTCCGGTCCGCGCCGGCCGTGGGCCGGTTCGGTGCGCGACTTTATCCTCGGCTGCCGGATCATTACGGGCGAGGCGAAGCATCTTCGGTTCGGCGGGCAAGTCATGAAGAACGTGGCGGGATACGACGTGTCGCGCCTCATCGGCGGCAGCTTCGGCTGCCTCGGGCTCATCACGGAAGTGTCGTTGAAGGTGCTGCCCAGGCCGCGCGAGTCGCGCAGCCTCACGCTCGCGATCGAAGCGAGCGAAGCGATGCGCAAACTGTCGGCATGGCGCAAGGCGGCGTTGCCGGTGGGCGGCGCGTGCCACCTGGATAGCAAACTGCATCTGCGTCTGGAGGGCGGCACGGGCTCCGTGCGCGCGGCGATCGATTGTATCGGCGGCCAGAATCTCGACCCGCAGTTCTGGGAATCGCTGCGCGAGCAGCGTCTCGCCTTCTTCGACGATCCGCGCCCGCTCTGGCGTTTGTCGCTGCCGAACAATACGCCGCTCGTAGAGTTGCCGGGCGCCGTGCTGCTCGACTGGGGCGGCGCGCAGCGATGGCTCAAGAGCGACGCGCCCGCCGAGGCAATTCGCCAGATCGCGAGCGCGGCGGGCGGCCACGCGACCTGCTTCACGCCACAGCCGGGCATCGAACCGTTTCATCCGCTTGCCGCGCCGCTGATGCGCTTTCACCGGCAGCTCAAGCAACGCCTCGATCCGCACGGCATGTTCAATCCCGGGCGCATGTACGCCGATTATTGAAGCGATCACGATCATGCAAACGAATCTCAGCGACGAAGCAAAATCGCTCGCGCGCGCGAAGGAAGCGGAAGACATCCTCCGATCGTGCGTGCACTGCGGCTTTTGCAACGCGACCTGCCCGACGTATCAACTCCTCGGCAACGAACTCGACGGCCCGCGAGGACGCATCTATCTGATCAAGCAGATGCTCGAAGGCGAGCCGGTCACCGACAAGACGCAACTGCATCTCGACCGGTGCCTGACTTGCCGCAACTGCGAAACGACCTGTCCGTCGGGCGTCACGTATCACGCGCTGCTCGACATCGGACGCGAGATGCTGGAACGGCGGGTCGAGCGGCCCGTCGCCGACCGCGCGCTGCGTGCGGGCCTGCGCCATGTGATCCCGCGCGCGAGGACGTTCGGCGCGCTGCTGAAGGTCGGGAAAATGATGCGGCCTGTTCTCCCCGCGGCACTCGGTGAGAAGATTCCTCCTCACGCCCGGGTTGCCCTTGAACGGCCCGTTGTGCGCCATGCACGTCGCATGCTGATGCTCGAAGGCTGCGCGCAACGCTCGCTCTCGCCGAATACGAACGCGGCCGCCGCGCGCGTGCTGGATCGGCTCGGTATCAGCATCGAAGCAGCACCGGAGGCCGGCTGCTGCGGCGCGACCGACTATCACCTGAACGCCCAGGAAGCGGGGCTTGTGCGAGCGCGCCGCAATATCGATGCATGGTGGCCCAAGGTGCGCGCGGGCGCGGAAGCCATTATCCAAACGGCGAGCGGTTGCGGTGCGTTTGTCAAGGAGTACGGCCACCTGCTGCGCGACGACCCGGCATACGCCGACAAGGCTCGCCGCATCAGCGAAATGGCACGCGATCTCGGCGAAGTCCTCGCCGATGCGCCGCTCGAAGAGTTGCGGATCAAGGCCGACAAGCGCGTCGCTTTTCACTGCCCGTGCACCTTGCAGCATGCGCAAAAACTCGGCGGCTCGGTCGAGGGCGTGCTCGGCCGCCTTGGCTTCGACCTCGCGCCTGTTCCCGACGCGCACCTGTGTTGCGGGTCGGCGGGGACCTATTCGTTCACGCAGCCCGAGCTTGCCCGCACGCTGCGCGACAACAAACTCGACGCGCTCGAAAGCGGCAAGCCAGACGTGATCGCCACGGCCAACATCGGTTGCCAGACGCATCTGGGCGCGGGCGGACGCACGCAGGTGCGCCACTGGATCGAAATCGTCGGCGAAGCGATCGACTGAACTGCGCACACGTTCAGCGCACGCCAGACGGTCCGTCACTGCCACCAAGCCTTCATTTGCAGGTGTTCGACCGAAGCATTCCCACTTCGCCGCGCGGCGCACGCCGTGCGCCGCGGCAACCCGTATCGCATCAGAAAAGAGAGACTGGAGACATGAATATCATCGCCAAACCCAACGACGACGCGCTCGACCGTGCCACGGTCGAAACCCGCGCTTATTCGAAAGCCGCCTGGCGGCTCTTGCCGTTCCTGTTCGTGTGCTATGTCGCGGCGTATCTCGACCGCGTAAATGTGGGCTTCGCCAAGCTTCAGATGCTCAATGACCTGGCCTTCAGCGAGACCGTGTACGGTCTTGGTGCGGGCATCTTCTTCATCGGCTATTTCCTCTTCGAGGTTCCGAGCAACATCATCATGCATCGCGTGGGCGCGCGGGTCTGGATCGCGCGGATCATGATTACCTGGGCGGTGATCTCGGCAGGGTCGCTGTTCGTTAAGACGCCGACGGCCTTCTACGTGATGCGATTCCTGCTCGGCGTGGCGGAGGCGGGCTTCTTTCCGGGCATCGTCCTTTACCTGACCTACTGGTTTCCGGCCGAGCGGCGCGGGCGCATGAACGCGCTCTTCATGATGGGCATCCCCATTGCCGGCGTGGTGGGCGGCCCCTTGTCCGGCTGGATCATGACCGTGCTCCAGGGCGTGGGTGGCTGGTCGAACTGGCAATGGCTCTTTCTGCTCGAGGCGATTCCCTCGGCGGTGCTGGGCGTCGTAACGCTGTGCTGTCTGCCGAACGGCATACGCTCGGCGAACTGGCTCACGGACGAAGAAAAGCGCGTGCTGGAGGTGAACATCGAACGGGACAGCGCGGGCAAGACTCACGGTTCGCTCGCCGGAGTGTTCACCGACGCCCGTATCTGGAAGATGGCAGTCATCTACTTTTGTTGCATGATGGGTCTCTATGGAATCAGCTTCTACCTTCCGACGCTGATCAAGGCGACTGGCGTGCGCACCGCACTCGATGTGGGCCTGCTGACCGCCATTCCGTATGCGTGCGCTGTCGCGAGCATGTTCCTCGTGGCTCGCAGCGCAGACCGCTCGGGCGAGCGGCGCTGGCACTTCGCGGTGCCCGCCGTGCTCGCCGGCGCGGGCCTGTTCGCCAGCACGCAACTGACCGGCAACATTCCGCTCGCGATGGTTGCGCTGACCGTCGGCACAGCCGGCATGCTCGCGACGATGCCTGTGTTCTGGACCTATCCGAGTGCGATTCTCGCCGGTAGCTCGGCTGCCGCGGCCATCGGCATGATCAATTCGATCGGCAACCTGGCCGGGTTCGTTAGCGCGTCGATCATCGGCTGGATGAAGGACGTGACACATAGCACGAACGCCGGCATCTACTGCGTGGCGGGCGCGCTTGTCTTCGGCGCCGTGCTGGCTTTGCTTCAGCCGCACCGGTCCGTGTGATGAAGAGGTTCCACAGGCCTGGCGACGAAACGCGCCTGGTCGTCATCGTGCCAGCGGTGCAGTTCGAGGGCTGGCTGTCGCACAGGGCGACAGACGATCGGCTAGAGCCGAACGGCAGGACACTCGATAGCAGACATTGACCGACATTCTGCCTCTTCGGTGTCCGGCCGGATTGGCCGAATTTGAGTCGTTGCGAGCGCGACCGGCGCCGGCCCGGTCGTCGGCCATTGCGGTCATTGGCGGTAGACGTGGCGACAACATCAACGAATGTCCGCTTCCCAACACAAACTGCGATCGAAGTCGATTGAAGGCGGACAGTTAGCGCACGCATAACCCTTGATTGCTCGGCAGCGTTATGAATTCTCTTCAGAGGTTTCGCTAATAGTTGCAGACATTGACCGGCGCCTATCGATCTACGCAGCAATCGCCGTGTCGTCCCCATAAGGCTTGAACGCTGTGGCTCTATCTATGACAACGCGTTGGTCCGGCGCTCCAGCCTTCATTGCGTGAAAATTGTGGTACTGAGCGAGCCATTCGTACTTTTGACGCTCACGAACACGAGAAGCGTTTTCCGCTAGTCCGTTTTGAACGAATTGACGATGCCATTCCAGTGATGACGGAAAATGTATCTTTCTCCCGAGATAGTCCAGGAAAGCATAGCCATCTGCATCTCGCAATACTAACGAATGGTACAGGCTGTCAGGTTCGATATATTGGAGAACTGATTTACTCAGCAGTATTCTTGGAAACAGGGCCGCTTTTTCCAGCTCAACAGCCTCGACCAGCGCCGGACCGAATAGGAATTTTTCTGAGAACATCAGCGGCCCGACGGTAACAGCCCCCCGCATTGGGAATCCCGACAAGAGCGTTAGTTGAGTTATCTGGTCTGTGAGCTCTCCGAGGAACAGCGCGACAACCTGCTCGTCGCTTAACTGGCGATTTGATCGAAGCGGAAACGCTACAAAAATATTGTCACTGAACGTTTTGACCATCGCCCGTGTTTGGCGCTTTCTCGGGAAATGCCTGGACCATCCATTCATACGTTGCTCAAAGGTCTCCAGGCATGAAAAAAACTCTCCAGCTCGATGACGATCCTTGCCTTTAAACAGGCGGGCTCCTCCGAGTACATCAATGAACGCGCAGACTTGACGATGCAACCTAACCGTTGTCATTTCTCTTTCCTCTATCTTTCATAGTCAAAACACCTTCTGCCTGATTCTAATGGCACGTCACAGACCGCAATATCGGATTGTGCTTCTGATCGACAGATGCTTTGGTCGTTTGCTAACTGCCACAAGCCGGTACAACGGATGTCATGCGGGGGGCGGAGGCAGATATTCGGCCATTGCGCGTACTATGAGTCGCTTGGTTTCATACGTGTAGGACTCAAGCCAATACCAAACTACGGCGACAATATCGCGTCACTGTACGAGAAATTGGCTCACTAGCTTTCAACCAGAACTCCGATAGGCTTCTCGCGCATGCGTAACCAAACCGCCGAACGCATAGCGCGAGTAATTGCTGATGTACGGACCGGTAACCGATTTGGAGTCCGTAGAGAGACTGCTCCGGGTCGACTGCCGCCGACCGGCGACAGGCAGCGACCGGCCATGAGGCAACAGTCGCGATGTCGAGTTGAACGGCTGACATGCTGCGTAAATCGGCCGCTCGGGCATGTACGCGACACGCAGCAGCCGCCCCCAGGTCGTGCGTGACTATTTTGTGTGGTTGGTGTGATCTTCGAACGCGGAGACGATGCCCTCAATCATTGCCGCGATGCGCGCGGTATGCCGAAGGTCCTGATGCGTGACGAGCCAGATTTCGTAGACCGCCCCACGTGCGGGTTCCGGCCATATCTGCACGAGGCCGTCGTGTTCAGCCAGATGTATCGGAAGCTCACCGATGCCGAGGCCGGCCTTTACCGCAGTACGCAGCATGAGGCTGGAATTGAAGGTCGAAACGATGCGCCCCGCGTGTGTCGGTTCGCCAGCAAGAGTCGGTGATCGATTACCGGTCCAGTTTCCCTGATAGACGACAAGATCGTGGCCCGCGAATGCGGAGCCGGCGGCGGGCTTGCCGTGCTGCTCGAGATAGGCATTCGATGCAAAGAGCGCCATGGGCCAGCGAGCAAGGCGCCGCGCGATCAGATCGGGATTGTCCGGCCTGACTGACCGAACCGCGATATCCGCTTCACGCTTTGCCAGATTTAGCATGCGCGTCGACGTGTCCAGCAGGACGCGCACTTCAGGATGCGCAGCATGCAGGCGTTCGATCGCGGGAAGCAGGAAATCGAGCGCGATCGAGTCGGTGCTGGTGACTCTTACGTCCCCCGCCAGCCGTGTATCCGTACCTTGAGTTTGTCTGACGAGTTCGTGTGCGGAGTGTTCCATTTTCTCCGCTGATCTCAGCGCGGTTTCGCCTGCGGCGGTCAACGCGTAACCCTCAGAGGTGCGCAGGAAGAGCGTTGCGCGCAGGGCGTGCTCTAGTGCCGCAATCCGTCTGCCGACCGTCGCCTGATCGAGATTGAGCGTCCTGGCCGCTCCGCGGAGCGTTTTTTCGCGCTCCACCGCGAGAAACACTCGCGCGTCATCCCAGTTCATCGTGCCGCCCTCCCTGATGCAAATTTGCATCGGACCACGTGAATAATGCCGCGCAGATTCATCAATGTCGACTCCTATACTGAGCGCAAGAGTTCCTCGTTCAGTGATCCGACCGGATCAATCGAGCCTCATCAATCGAAGGAGTGGTATCCATGTCTGCTTCAACTTATCGTGTGCCGTCGTCCATGGTGGCCATTGAGATCAAACAGCCCGGCGGTCCTGAGGTCCTGGTGCCGACTACGCGCCCTGTGCCGATGCCGGCCGCCGATCAGGTTCTGATCCGCATCCACGCGGCTGCCGTGAACGGTCCAGACGTTTTCCAGCGCAAAGGGCTATATGATCCGCCCCCCGGCGCTTCGGACATTCCAGGGCTGGAAGTGGCAGGTCAAGTGGTTGCCGTCGGCTCCGACGTGTCCCAATTCCGGATCGGCGAACTGGTGTGTGCATTGATTCCCGGCGGTGGCTATGCAGAATATGCCGTCGCGTACGCCTGCAACACGATGCATATCCCCAAAGGCCTGACGTTGGTGGAAGCGGGGGCCATGCCCGAAACGTTTATGACGGTATGGCTGAACCTGTTCCAGCGCGGCAAGCTGGTTGCCGGCGAATCGGTGTTGATCCATGGTGGCGCGTCAGGTATCGGCACCACGGCGACCATGCTGGCGAAGGCATTCGGCGCTGCGAAAATCATCACGACAGTTGGCTCGCAGGCGCATCGGGAGGCCAGCCTCGCGCTAGGCGCAGACCTCGCGATAGATTACCGCGAGCAAGATTTCGTCGCCGAAGCGAAGCGGTTTACCGATGGAAGAGGCGTCGACGTGATCCTCGACATCATTGCCGGCGACTACGTAGCTAGAAACTATGACGCCGCGGCCGTGGACGGACGGATCCTCCAGGTGGGCGTGATCAAGGGGCCGGCGAAGGATCTCAACATCTTGCCGATGTTGACGAAACGTTTAACGCATATGGGCTCAACATTGCGATCGCGCACATCCGCGGACAAGGCGACGATCATCAATGAACTTGAGCGGCAGGTGTGGCCGCACATCGAGAGCGGCAAGATAAAGCCGGTTGTCTACAAGACCTTTGCGCTTGCCGATGCTCGCGGCGCTCACGAGCTGATCGATTCCGGCACACACTTTGGAAAGATTGTCCTTACGACAGGTGCCGATCTCATTGACTGAAGCCTGGCTTGCCGCCAAAGCGGCAGGCCTCTTGCCAGTTTCGTCATGAACGTGAAGAAAGAGCGTTACTTTTTCAAGGTCACGGACTGGCTCACGATCTGCTCGACGATCGGCCGAAGTCGGTTCGGAAGCGAACGGAGGTAGATCGCGCCTGAATGACTCAGACGGGTCGATCACGGTCTGCGTTAACCTCGATAACACTTATCGGTGTATAGATCAATAATTGCGAGGACCAGGGACAGCGGAACGCGAGGACTCTGATGAGCATCCTCGGCGGTACCGTGACTTCGACGTGAGGCGCGGCATGGGCAGTGATCGGCCATTAAGCGATCGCGGTTGACGATACAGTGGCAGGAGGGAATGGAATGCCCCGAAACCTCCGTTTGTTGAACGTCAAAAGCCGGCGCTCGACGGTCCCACCTTCATCCATCTGGCACCCTGATAAGCCGTGCTTCCAGCGGCGACCGGCCGCCCGATTCTAACCGTGCCACGACGGCCCTACGGTCGGCCAGTCACGCGCTGCACCATCGCGTAGAGCACCGACATCTGCAAGCCGCTCTTGAGTGCGTAGTTCGGGTCGTATTGATTGGAGTAGCCCCACCAGTCGAAGCATGCATTCGGGTTCGTCGGTCCTGGCGCAGACGACGCAATCGTGTCGGGATACAAGACCACCAGTTTGTTCGTGTCGGCCCATTCATTGATGCCCGCCTCGGTGACCCAGCGGTTGCCGATAAGTGAAGCCTCCTGCAGACAGCCGTGGAGGGCGAGCACGAATCCGCACTTGTTCCCTTGCGCGCAGGCTTTGGGCACAAAAACGCTCCCAGTCGAACTCATAGAAAGGTTTGGCGACGCCCCGAACTCCGTTTGATCGAATGCGGACAGCGTACCCGACAGCTTTCCGTTGTTGCGCGGTTTCAATGGGCCGAGGAACATCGTCAGCCACGTTTTTACTGAATCGTAGACTGCGCCATTCGCCGAGCAGCGCACCATGTAGGGACTCCCGAGCGTGCCGCATGCAAGTTCGCCGTCAGGCGATTCCCAGCCGTGCTCGGCGGGAAACGAATTGTCGAAGTGAACATTGGCTTCATAACGCTGGTATTCCGAGTTGAGGTCGGCCATCTCGAGCGGATTAACGACTTGGTCTTGCGTGCCGGACCAGAGGTAGACGGGCTGTCCACGCAGATTCGTCGCCGGGTCGATGGTGCCGAGGGACGATTGCGCGTCCAGGTACGTCTCGGATGCCACAAGCGTGCTGTTGTACGACGCCTGATTCGACGGAAGCGTCAAGCCGCCGCAGTTTGCCAAAGCTGTCGCGGCTCCTCCGGCGGCGGCACACCAGTACACTCCGCCAGCGTAGACAGCGGCCCCTTTGAAGGTCGAAGAGTGGGCAACGTGCATCTGCACTGCCGCGAAACCGCCAGACGAGATACCCGCGACGAAGACCTTCGTCGGGTCAATCTGATAGCGCTGAAGTTTTTCGATCCTGGACGCGTCCGCGGTAGGGCTCGACGTGGCGGCTAACGCCTTCGCCTGTGCCGATGCTCCCAATGCACCGGCATCCGTACCGGCCGAATCGCCGCCACCGCCGCACCCGGCGAGGCCGATCGCCAACACAGCTGCCGACGCTAACCGCAGGCCCAAAGCCATCGTCATCATTGTCGTCTCCTCGTCGGAGTGGAATGAATTAGCAACACCGCTCCGCCCGTCGAACTACCGGCCGTTTTCAGCTTCCGCCTAAGACTCGCTAACACAAGTCATCGACAAAGCGCGAATAGCTGTTTACGGCGTGCGATGCGCCCGACGATACCCCGGCACAGCAAAAATCGCTCCCGTAGCACTTGCAATCGTAAGCCTTAGGCGCGGAGTTAAAACGGTAAAGTCGAAGATTCCCAAACGACCGATTGACTCCATACGAGCCGTTCGCGCCGCGGGGCCTTGATTGGGAGCTCATGGTCGGCCACGGAAGTTTGATGCTGGGCGCGGCATGGGAGGATCGCTGGTGGCGCCTGGATTTCCGGGTTCGGCCAGGAAGCGACGTTCGCTTCTTCCGCCCTAGCATTCACCGCGCAATGCCGAACCACGCCAGCCTCAGATTTGGGAGCAGAACCCGTTAGACGTCATTCCGAAAAGCGAAATTAATCCTTGCGAACAATGCGCTTAATTATCGGCGACCTCTTTCCTAAACTCGGCATTACCTGCGTTTGCATCAAGATTCCAGTCCAATCCAGGAGGAACAGGTCATGAACAAGGCAACCAGCACATTAATCGCGGCTGTCGCCGCACTCGCGCTGTCGGGCGGGGCTTATGCACAAAGCAACAACACGCTGGCGACCCCGAGCGTAGTGTCGCCCGCCGCCGTGTCGCCGGCCAATGCAACGAGCGGCTACGGCACGCCTGGCGCCACCAGCTCGGACAGCGGCATGAGCGCCGGGTCGGCGAACTCGGGCCTGCAGCAGAGCACGAACACTAGCTCGACGTTCAATACCAGCGCTTACGGGGTCAACAACACGCTGGCAACCCCAAGCACAGCGTCGCCGGCTGGCAAATAACAGCAATTAATAACGCACCAGGCGCAAGCACAAAGCGAACAAGCGCCCTCATTCACCAGCCGTTGTAAGAAAAGCCACTGCCCTCACGGACAGCGGCTTTTTGTTTCTCCCTAAGCTCTTCCTGACAGCGGCTCGCGCCACACTGAATCCGGCCATCTACGGACGTTGGTCCGCGCGTTCACAGGGACATTCGAACGTCGGCTCCGGCTAGGCAACGGACTTTCGCGCGCCGACCACACCCGTGGGCTCGTCGGCCTGAGCCGACATTCGCGCAGCTCAATCAGTGACGTTGTGCGGATAACCGCTTTCGCGGCTGTCTTCGCTGCGTGAATCCGCGATTGGCCGGTAGGCACCCGGTTAAGGCCCACTTCACCGGCGTGAATCTGAATGCAACGCGACTAGCGAGGCTCTGAAGAAACAGGGCGACGATAACCTCGCCAGGCTGAATGCGCTCGAAAACCGGGAGTTCGACAGAGCCTACCCTTAGCACGAGGTCGCGTACCACGAGCAAATGGCCCATCGGTGGACGAGACGCTGATTCCCTCCGCGAAGAACGCGGAAATGAAGGCGCTGCTCGTCCGAGCGCGCCCGATTTTCATCTTGCATCTCGATCATGCCCTTCGACTGCCGCGGGCACTGGGTGCGCACGGTGGTTGAGGATCGTGAATCCTTTACACCGCCACGCCGACGGCGTATGAATTAAGTGTAAATGCGACGCGCATAAACAAAGGTGGACCCATGAAGAGGTTTTGGGTTTGGTTAATGTCGATCGCACTGCTCGGCAGTGTGGTCGCATGTGGAGGTGGCCACGAGGACCATTTCGTTAGGCCCTTGGGCGTTGCCGGCATCATGGAGGGAATCTGGGACGGCAACTTTCACTCGCACGTGACGGGCCGCGACACGGGCATGTTCGTCATCGTGACGGCAGGCGGCGAGTTCGACCTGATCACAGACGACTGCGCCCAGATCTCCGCGAGTATTGCTGCGAACGGTCCGTTCTTCTCTGGCGCCGGCACGAGTTATACGCAGACGAACTGCGACGGCGTCAACGTCACCGTGCCGCCGATCACCAGTGTGGGCACCATTCAACCTTTCCAGATCTCCGGTGTCTTCGATGATCGTACCGGTACCGCATTCGCCAACTACGTCACGGCGGACGACAGCGGCACGATCTCGTTCCTTGGTTTCTTTCCCGACTACTTTAACGAGCCGGGCACGCTGCCGCGCACTGTGGGTTCGTATTCAGTGAAACAGAAATCTACCGCGTTGAGCGTCGATGCGAACGCAAATGCTTCTTTCCGGGATGTGACGGGACAAACTTTTGCAGGCAAGTTGTCCCTCATAGATCCGACCGTTGATGTTTATCGCATGACGCTGCAGGTGGGTAGCCAATCGCTAACGGGTCTGGCTACCCTTGTCGATGACGGCGATGGCCGAAACAATGACTTCCTGTTTATCGTCGCCGATGGCACGCTTGCCTACAACGCAGAACTAAGACGCAACTGATTAAAACATGCCGAATAGGCTCTCGAATTCGGGTGTTTTGCCTCTTCGATTTCACCTGGCGGGGGGTGACATCGTCAGCTCGGCTCGATCAGCCTTGTTTTGAACACCGTCCTTAACTTCCAACATACCAATCAAATTCCATGCACAACTCGCGTCTTGCACTTTGCGGTGGCAGCTTTCGATCGAACTGAACGGTCGGATTGTTGGGCCAACGCAGCTGTTCGCCGTGTACAGAGGCGGACATTGCCGACTGGCCGCTCTCGGAATGCCTGGCTACGGCCGATCACATGAGCACATGCCAGCCGGCACGCCACGGCGAACGACCGCTTGACCCGCGCAGTCGTCTGTCGACGTGACCGAGCGATTGGCCGTTGTACTTCGGAACCCGCCGTTCGGTGGGCGAGACATCGAACGTCCGTGAAGGGTCGCGCACGGCCCGTCGAGTAAGGCGCAGTCCGGCCACAAGCTGTCATTAATCGGTAACTTCAAACACCCACCTGGATGCCCCGTCCATCCTGGCAACGGACATTCAAGCATCGGGCTTGATCCGACAGCAGAAGATGCGCAGTATCATCTGAACAATTGCCGTATGCGGGCGGCGATCTGTTTGTATGTTCTAGCCGAATCGAAACGCAGCTGCGCGACCACAGCGTCGATTCCCGTGAGCTCTGAAGAAATATAAAACGCAGGTGGATTTCATGGAAAGTTTCCTGACGCAACATGCCACGCGCAAACAAACGATAACTGTCGGGTTCATCGCATTGCTCATCCTGCTGGTCTTCGCAATCGCCGCTCCCCGCGCGACCGTGACTCTACCCGCCGTCGCCCCTTTCATGCCGATGTGCGCGTTGACCGTATTCACCACGGCGGGCATCGCGACTTTCTTGCTCGCCGCCCAGTTCACAGCGACTCGACAGCCGGTCCTTGGCGCGCTTGGTGGCGCATACGCCTTCACCGCGCTGGCCGTGGCCGTGCAGCTGTTGACCCTTCCAGGCGTTTTTACGCCGACCGGCCTCTTGGGAGCTGGTCCGCATAGTTCCGCCTGGATGTGGGTCTTCTGGCACGGTGGGTTTCCGTTCTTCGTGATTCTGGCCGCATTGACGCGCTATCGATTCGAGCAAGCGCCGATCGGAGCAACACGTGTCGGCCTGTGGGCGTGGTTGCTGATCGGTGGACCTATCGTGATTGGTGCCGCGCTTTGCGTGTTCGCCATTTACGGCAATCTGCCTCCCGCCCTCAACTCGGCGACCGGGATCAGCATATTGCCAAACGACACGACGGCCTGTGTCACGTGGTCGCTCAACATCGCCGCAATTGTCATCGTCCTGGTGACCGGCCGCCTGCGTTCCGTGCTTGACCAATGGCTATTGATCGCTGTGCTGGCTTGTTTCGTCGATACCACACTGAATTTTCTTAGTACAGCGCGGTTCAGCGTGGGTTGGTATATCGCTCGGATTTTCAGCATGTTCGCGCCGGGTGTGGTGGTTTGCTTGCTTGTATGGGAGGTCAACCTGCTTTATCGCAGACTCTTCGATGCTCATACATCTTTGCTACGGATATCTGTCCGTGATGGGCTGACGGGGGTCTACAACCGTGCCTATTTCGACGAGCAGTACCGCAAGGAGTTTGATCGCGCCAAACGTGCGCATGCGCCGCTATCGCTTATCCTCATCGATATCGATCTTTTCAAGCAATACAACGATGCCTTTGGACATCTCAAGGGAGATGCATGCCTGGCCGCTGTAGCGAGCGCTCTTGCCGGAGTCCTGCAGCGCCCAGCCGACTTCGTCGCCCGCTACGGCGGGGAGGAATTCGTGATCGTCTTGCCCGAAACGGACCTGCGCGGCTCTTCTGAAATCGCGGAACAAGCCCGCGAAGCGGTAATGCAACTGAGCCTTGAGACACCCACTCCCGTTGGGTACGTAACGATCAGCGCCGGGTGTGCCGTTGTTGGACCAGGTCGCATCCTCCCGCCCGATGATCTTGTCGGAGCGGCCGATGCGGCGTTGTACCGAGCAAAATCCGCGGGGCGGAATCGGGTTCAGCTCGCCGTGGACCGATGATCGTGTTACGCATGCCGATGGCCGGAACCGGAACCGGAACCGGAACCGGAGCCGGAGCCGGAGCCGGAGCGAGCGTTACGACGGGAATGGCCGTTATAACTCGTGCGCTGACTCAAAACGTTGCCCCGTCGAACGGCGCTTATGGGTCGAGGTCGTATGAAAACGCAAAAGTACTCGGTCTTCGAGTGTCGCTTTACTCTTCTCGAGTCGCTGCCAAGCCGATACGGCGCGATCTGAAGGGTCGATTTTTTAGCTACGCCGACCCGCCACCCACGAGCATCACTTCCCCACGAATCCATCTCCAGGCACGCGCACCCACCCTTCCATCAACACCCGAGCGCTGCGACTCATGACGGCCTTAGTCACGGTCCACTCGCCATCATTCAGACGAGCCTCCGCACCCACCCGCAACGTCCCCGATGGATGCCCAAACCGCACCGCATCACGCTCCCCGCCACCCGCAGCAAGATTCACCAGCGTCCCCGATATCGCAGCCGCCGTACCGATCGCAACCGCGGCCGTCCCCATCATCGCGTGATGCAGCTTGCCCATCGACATCGCCCGCACGAGCAGATCGACATCACCGGCGGCAACGCGCTTACCACTCGACGCAACGTAATCGGCCGGCCTGGCGACGAAGGCAACCTTCGGCGTATGTTGCCGCGTCGCGATCTCATCGAGATGCTTGATAAGACCCATCCGCAGCGCGCCATAAGCACGAATAGTCTCGAACATCGCCAGCGCCTTATCGTCGCTATTGATCGCATCCTGCAACTCGGTGCCCGTATAGCCGATCGCTGCCGCGTTCACAAAGATGGTCGGAATGCCGGCATTGATCATCGTCGCCTTCAGCGTGCCGACGCCCGGCACGTCCAGATCGTCGACCAGATTGCCCGTCGGGAACATCGCGCCGCCGGCCCCCTCTTCTTCAGCAGCCGGATCCATGAACTCGAGTTGCACCTCCGCCGCAGGAAACGTCACGCCGTCGAGTTCGAAGTCACCGGTTTCCTGCACGGCGCCATCGGTAATCGGCACATGCCCGATGATGGTCTTGCCGATATTGGCCTGCCAGATGCGCACGGTAGCCACACCGTTTTGCGGAATGCGGCTCGCGTCGACCAGCCCGGCACTGATCGCAAACGGCCCCACGGCGGCAGAAAGATTGCCGCAGTTGCCGCTCCAGTCGACAAAGGCTTGATCGATGGAGACCTGACCGAACAGGTAATCGACGTCGTGATCGGGCCGGCTGCTCTTCGCGATGATGACCGTCTTGCTGGTGCTCGACGTCGCGCCGCCCATGCCGTCGATCTGTTTGCCATAAGGGTCCGGGCTGCCGATCACACGCATCAGCAGCGCATCGCGCACCGCGCCCGGCACCTGGGCGGCTTCGGGCAAATCCTGCAGGCGGAAGAACACGCCTTTGCTGGTGCCGCCCCGCATGTAGGTCGCCGGAATTTTGATCTGAGGTTGTTGGGCCATGAAAATGTTGTCCTGACGTGGATGGGCGGCACGTCGTCGTACCGCCCGAACACAATGATCCGTGCTTGTTATGCAGCCTTCGACGACTCGAGAAAATCCTGCGCGAAGCGTTGCAACACGCCGCCGGCTTCGTAGATGGACACTTCTTCCGCGGTGTCGAGCCGGCAGGTCACCGGCACCTCCACACGCTCGCCGCTCCTGCGATGAATCACGAGCGTGAGGTCGGCGCGCGGTTTGCGTTCGCCGATCACATCGAAGGTCTCGGTGCCGTCGATACCGAGCGTGTTACGGTTCACGCCGGGTTTGAATTCCAGCGGCAGCACGCCCATGCCGACCAGATTGGTGCGGTGAATGCGCTCGAAGCCTTCGGCGACAATCGCTTCCGCGCCGGCGAGACGCACGCCCTTGGCCGCCCAGTCACGCGACGAGCCCTGGCCGTAGTCGGCCCCGGCAATCACGATCAGCGGCTGCTTGCGCTCCATGTAGGTCTCGATGGCTTCCCACATGCGCGTCACCTTGCCCTCGGGCTCGATGCGGGCCAGCGAACCGGCCTTCACCTTGCCGTTTTCCAGCACCATCTCGTTCTTCAGCGTGGGGTTCGCGAAGGTGGCGCGCTGCGCGGTGAGGTGATCGCCGCGGTGAGTGGCGTAGGAGTTGAAGTCTTCCTCCGGCAGACCCATCTTCGCCAGATATTCGCCGGAAGCGCTATCGGCGAGGATCGCGTTGGACGGCGACAGGTGGTCGGTGGTGATGTTGTCGCCCAGCACGGCCAGCGGGCGCATGCCCTTGAGCGAACGCTCGCCGGCCAACGCACCTTCCCAGTACGGCGGGCGGCGGATGTAGGTACTCGTCGGGCGCCAGTCGTACAACGGGTTGGCCTGCGCGCCGGTATCGACGGACACGGCGAACATCGGCTCATACACCTTGCGGAACTGCTCCGGCTTCACGCTGGAAGCGAAGATCGCGTCGATCTCTTCATCGGACGGCCAGATATCCTTCAGCGTCACGGGCTTGCCGTCGCCGTCGATCCCCAGCACGTCCTTCTCGATGTCGAAGCGGATGGTGCCGGCAATCGCGTACGCGACCACCAGCGGCGGCGACGCGAGGAAAGCCTGCTTCGCATACGGATGAATACGACCGTCGAAGTTGCGATTGCCGGACAGCACAGCGGTTGCATACAGATCGCGGTCGACGATTTCCTTCTGGATCACCGGATCCAGCGCACCCGACATGCCGTTGCACGACGTGCAGGCATAAGCGACGACGCCAAAGCCCAGCTGTTCCAGTTCCGGCAGCAGCCCGGCCTCTTCCAGATACAGCGTGACGGCCTTCGAACCCGGCGCCAGCGAGGTCTTCGCCCACGGCTTGCGGGTGAGTCCACGCCGGTTCGCGTTGCGGGCCAGCAAACCGGCGGCGATCATGTTGCGCGGGTTGTTGGTATTCGTGCAACTGGTAATCGCCGCGATGATCACCGCGCCGTCCGGCATCAGCCCAGGCTCGTTCTCCACCTTGCCGCTGATGCCGCGCGCCGCCAGTTCCGAAGTCGGCACGCGCTTGTGCGGATTGGACGGACCGGCAATATTACGCACCACTGACGACAGATCGAAGCTGATCACCCGCTCGTACTCGGCGTTCTTCAGGCTGTCCGCCCAGAGGCCGGTTTCCTTCGCGTAGGTTTCCACCAGTTTGACCAGTTCATCGTCGCGGCCAGTGAGCTTCAGATACTTGATGGTCTGCTCGTCGATGTAGAACATCGCGGCGGTGGAGCCGAACTCCGGCGCCATGTTGGCAATCGTCGCGCGGTCGCCCAGCGTCAAGTGGGAAGCGCCTTCGCCATAGAACTCCAGATACGAGGACACCACCTTCTCGTTACGCAGGAACTCGGTCAAGGCCAGCACGATGTCCGTCGCGGTGATGCCCGGCTGCGGCTTGCCGGCCAGCTCCACGCCGATGATGTCCGGCAGACGCATCCACGAAGCACGGCCCAGCATCACGCTCTCGGCTTCGAGACCGCCCACGCCGATCGCGATCACGCCCAGCGCGTCGACCATCGGGGTGTGCGAGTCGGTGCCGACCAGCGTGTCGGGGAAAGCCACGCCATCCTTCACCTGCACCACCGGGCTCATGCGCTCCAGGTTGATCTGATGCAGGATGCCGTTGCCCGGTGGAATCACGTCGACGTTCCTGAACGCGAGCCTGGTCCAGTTGATGAAATCGAAGCGGTCTTCGTTGCGACGGTCTTCGATTGCGCGGTTCTTCGCGAACGCATCCGGGTCGAAGCCGCCGCACTCGACGGCGAGCGAATGGTCCACCACCAGCTGCGTCGGCACGACCGGGTTGACCATCGCAGGGTCTCCGCCTTGCGCGGCAATCGCATCGCGCAGGCCGGCGAGGTCGACCAGCGCCGTCTGACCCAGAATGTCATGACACACCACACGCGCCGGGAACCACGGAAAATCCAGCTCTCGCTTGCGTTCGATGATCTGCTCAAGCGATGCCGTCAACGTGGCCGGGTCGCAGCGCCGCACGAGGTTTTCGGCCAGCACGCGCGACGTGTACGGCAGTTTGTCATAGGCGCCCGGCTGGATTGCGTCGACAGCAGCACGCGTGTCGAAGAAATCCAGCTCGGTGCCGGGAAGGCGTTTGCGGTTTGCAGTATTCATGGCTTAGGGGACAAAACAGTAATGGTCCGGGGACGGTGTGGCGGTCGAGCTTCAGTTTAGCTTGTCAGCTTGCCGCGGGTCTCGCGGACAAGCGTGCAAAACGCGCCGCAAAAAAACAGCCTTGACTCGGGGTTCCAGCGAGCCAAGGCCCAACTTCATTACGTCGCGCTCATTTGACGCAATGGAGGAGAAACGCTTGCGGCTTTGCCCGTACGCCTTCAGACGCGTTTGGCGAGCGGCACGAACGGCAGATCGTCGGGCCCGGTGTAATTCGCGCTCGGACGGATGATCTTGTTGTCGATCCGTTGCTCGATGACGTGCGCGCTCCAGCCAGCCGTGCGGGCGATCACGAACAGCGGCGTGAACATCGACGTCGGCACGCCCATCATGTGATACGAAACCGCGCTGAACCAGTCGAGATTCGGGAACATCTTTTTCACATCTGCCATCACTGTTTCAAGTCGCTCGGCGATGCTGAACAGCCTGGTGCTGCCCGCTTCCTTCGACAGCTTCTTCGCGACTTCCTTGATCACCTTGTTGCGCGGATCGGAGATCGTGTACACCGGGTGGCCGAAACCGATCACCACTTCCTTGTTCTCGACGCGACGGCGGATGTCGGTTTCGGCTTCGTCGGGTGTCTGGTAGCGCGACTGGATCTCGAACGCGGCTTCGTTGGCGCCGCCGTGTTTCGGGCCGCGCAGCGCGCCGATCGCACCGGTGATCGCCGAGTAGATATCCGAGCCCGTACCCGCGATCACGCGGCCGGTGAAGGTCGACGCGTTGAATTCATGCTCGGCGTACAGGTTCAGCGACACGTGCATCGCGTCGACCCACGCCTTCGACGGCTCCACGCCGTGCAGCAGGTGCAGGAAGTGGCCGCCGATCGAATCGTCGTCGGTTTCGACTTCGATGCGCTTGCCGTTGTGCGAGTAGTGATACCAGTACAGCAGCATCGAGCCGAGCGAGGCCATCAGCTTGTCGGCGATGTCGCGTGCGCCGGGCAGGTTGTGGTCGTCTTTCTCGGGCAGCACGGTGCCCAGCACCGATACGCCGGTGCGCATCACGTCCATCGGATGCGCCGCGGCCGGAATCCATTCGAGCGCGGCTTTCACATTCGCGGGCAGGCCACGCAGCGCCTTGAGTTTGGTCTTGTAGGCGGTCAGTTCGGCCTGGGTCGGCAGTTTTTCGTGCACCAGCAGATAGGCGATCTCTTCGAATTCGCAGGCGCTCGCGATATCGAGAATGTCGTAGCCGCGATAGTGCAGGTCGTTGCCGGTTTTGCCGACCGTACAAAGTGCAGTGTTCCCCGCCGTCACGCCCGACAGCGCGACGGATTTCTTCGGTTTGAATGCGCCGGTGGTCGGCGTGCTGTTGTCTGCTTCGCTCATGTTTTTGTCTCCAACTGCGGGGGTTACTTTTCGCGGCCTGCCACGCGTCGAGCTTGTCTTCGCACGCGTAAATAGCCAGGGTATTGGGTACAGGCCGGCGCGCGGCCTCATGGTGTCCTGTGAAACGGATGCTTATAACGCAAAGAACGGGCCATGCGCGGCAGTTCGAGCTAAGTACCTGATTTAACGAAAAATCGCCTACGGATCATGGTCGCGCAATATTTCATAAGTGAAATCTCGATTTCGAATTCGAAACGATTTCGCGCATAATAGACGGACGCCTGAACCCTTCCCGACCTCTTCCTGAACTGTTAGCGAGCCGCCTGTCGTGAACACCCCACCCTTCGACCCCGCGCAGCGCCCCCGCATCTGGGCCGTCAGCATCAGCCGGTTGCGCGATCTGTTTTTCGATATCGCCGGCGAGTACGTCGAACGCGCGGACCTGCGCATCGTCTCGCACGGCTTCGAGGATGCCGTGCATGAGATCGACGCGGTGGGCGCGGGGCGTCCGGATGTCGTGATTGCCGGCGGTTCGAACGGCGCGTACCTGAAAACACGCGTGTCGGTTCCGGTCGTGCTGATCAACCCGACCGGCTTCGACGTGATGCACGCCCTCGCGCGAGCACGGCGCGACGGCGCGTCAGTGGCCCTCGTCACGCACGGCGACACACCCGACGAAGTACGGCGCTTCACCGCCGCGTACGGCATCGATGTTGTGTTCGCTTCGTATCAGTCGGCGCAAGACGCGGAGAGTGTCGTCCTCGACCTGCGCGATCGGGGTATCGACGTGGTTGTCGGCCCCGGACTCGTGACCGATCTTGCCGCCAGCGCCGGCATGGGCGCGGTGTTTCTTTATTCGCGTGCGTCGGTGCGTGCCGCGTTCGACACGGCGCTCGAAGTCGCGCAGGCAACCCGTCGCGAAACGGTTCGCCGTCAACGGCTCGACAATCTGCTGCAGCATCTGCGCGATGGCGTCGTCGCGCTGGATGCGCAAGGGCGAGTCGAGGCGATGAACCAGCGCCTGGCTGCCGTGCTCGGCATCGACGCGGCGAAGGCGGTGGGCCGCTCCCTGCTCGAACTGGCACCCGATCTCGCAGGCGCGCTGCCGGACTCGGACGACGACACGTTCGTCCCGGTACGCGGCGTGAGCTATGCCGTGCATCGCGGGCCGCTCGCGGGCAACGGCGCGGCGGCCGGCACCGTGCTGACGTTTCAGGAATCGCGTGCGGTCGAACGGCTCGACCGCACGTTGCGCTCGCGGCAGCGCGTGCAGCAGTTCACGGCGCGTTACCGGCTCGACGATATCGTCGGCGCATGCGCGTCGATCGAGCGGGTGCGCACGCTCGTGCAACGCTACGCAAAGTCGGACGCTACCGTGCTGATTCTCGGCGAGAGCGGAACCGGCAAGGAAATGGTCGCGCAGAGCATGCATCAGCTGAGTGCGCGGCGCGACTTTGCGTTCGTCGCGATCAATTGCGGCGCGTTTCCTGAGGCATTGCTCGAAAGCGAGCTGTTCGGCTATGAGGAGGGCGCGTTCACTGGCGCGCGCAAAGGCGGCAAGGCCGGGCTGATCGAAGTGGCGCATCGCGGCACGCTGTTTCTCGACGAAATCGCCGAAATGCCGTTGTCGTTGCAAAGCCGTCTGCTGCGTGTATTGCAGGAACGCGAAGTCGTTCGGCTCGGCTCGACGGAGCCGACCCGAGTCGACATTCGTGTCGTCGCGGCAACGCATCGCGCGTTGACCGAGGGCATCGAGGCGGGCCGCTTCCGCGCGGACCTCTACTACCGGCTCAACATCCTGAGCATTGCCCTACCCCCGTTGCGTGAGCGGCCAACCGATCTGCAACCGCTTGCCGTCGAACTGCTGCTACAGGCCGCGACGCGCGAGCCGAGGCTTGCCGCTCGAATCCCCGACGCGGATGCCGCTACCCGTGTCCTTGCCGGCATTGGCGAGCCGTTGCGACGTTACGCGTGGCCAGGCAATGTGCGTGAATTGCAGAACGTGATCGAACGGATCGCGGTTGAACTGGCTGACGCGGACCCTGACGAGGCAGAAGAAACTGTCCTTACGCGCGATGTGCTGCGCACTGTCGCGCCTGAAATCTTCGAATCGTCCGCGCGCATCGAGCAAGCGGCACTGACGTTGCGCGAGCGCAGCCGCCATGTGGAAGCAGATGAAATCCGCGCGGCGCTGGCTGCGTGCGACGGCGATCGCGACGCGGTCTGCAAGGCGCTCGGCATCAGCAAGACGACGTTGTGGCGGAAGTTGAACGCGGCGCAATAGTGCGGACGTCGCTTGGTATCCGCACGTCATCGCTCATGACCAGTGCGCCGGGACCCAGATGTTCCCTATCCAGTAGTGGCCCGGTACCCGCACTACAGGGCGCGGAGCAGGTGCAACGTAGACGGTGCGTGGCGCGACATACACGGCGGGCGGCGGGGGCGGCGGTACGTAAACGACCGGGGGCGGCGGCGCATAGACAACCGGAGGCGGCGGCACATACACGACCGGCGGCAGCGCAACAACGACCGGCTTCGGCGCGACGACGACCGTTGTGCTGCCCGTCGTGACGACGCCGGTGGTCACAACCGTCCCACTCGTCGTCACGGTGTTGCCGTGCGTGCCCGTGGCGCTGGTCGAGGTCGTAACGACGCCTGGAGCGACGCGCGTTGCCGTGCCGGAGTGATTGACGGTCCCGCCGTCCGAGCCCGTCACCGTGCCCGAACGGGAGCACGAAGCGCCTGCACAGTTTGTCGATGCCGAATGGTTGACCGTGTTGCCGTTCGAGCCCGTGACGGAACCGGACGACGAATACTGGCCCGGTGCGGTTTTGGTCACGTCGCTGGAGGTGCTAGCCGTTTTGCCGTCCGGTCCGGTGAGGGTGCCGGTGTGCGAGCACGTACCGCCCGCGCAACTGGTGTCACCGTTGTGCTGGACCGAGTTGCCGTAGCGTCCTGTCGCGCTGCCCGAATTCGAAAACTGGCCCGGTGCGTTGCGGGTTACCGTACCGGTGTTGCTCGCGAAGCCACCATAGGGGCCGGCGACGCCGCCCGCATGCGAACAGCTGCTTCCGCCGCACGAGCCATAACGCGCGCCGTTATACGTGCCGCGCGACGTGTACGCGGTACCGTGTTGCGACCAGGCGAAAGCTGAAGCGCTGCCGAGAGCAAGCACGGCGACGGTTGCGGTGAGCACGAGCTTGCGCAGGGCGCCGCGCGTGGAGGTGGTGATCGTGACGCGGGCGTGGCAGGCGGCGGTGGCGCGGACGACGAAAGAGCGGATTTTCACAGTATGTCCTTCCTGGTTGCGGGCCACTTCCAGCACTGCGGTGTGGCGATGAGCGGACTATAGAAGGACGCATGGAATTAATCAGCTACGAAGATATGTCACGCGGTTTCACCGCGACAGAGGCCCGCCAGGCGATGATTTGCGAGCAGAGGGAACGCGCCGCGACATATTTCGACATAAATTGTTGCGGGTCGACATGCGCTGCGGCTGCGCGTACTTCATACCGGCCGGGGTCACCGGCGACCAGCATTTCCCGAATTCTTTCTGCAAACAGTGGCGCACCTGTTGTGACCCGCGACGAGTCAATCGATACGACCGCTGCTATGTCCGCCAACGAAGGACTATCGGCCAACGGCCGGAGCCCCGGCGAGCGCTGGATACGTGTTCGCCAGACACGAGCGCACTACGCCGGGCTCTTCCTCACGAGGATCGTGTAGTCGACTGCGCGGTGAGCTCTTCTGCTTTCGAAAGAAAGAGCTTCAGGACTGGAGAGGTGTTCGACCTGCTGTAGCCGATAACGAGATCAACTGTCGGTGCATCGCCTTCAAGGGGCCGGCTGACAACCGACCATGGCAGCAGGTTGGTCGCGTACTCCGGCATCAACGCCAGCCCACGCGTAGACGCCACGAGCGACATCGCCATCGCGAGATTGTCGACGCCGTGTTCGGGCGTGATATCGACTCCGCTCTCTCGCAGATACCGCTCGATCACATCGTGTAGCACGTTCGCCTTGTTCGACGCCATGATGAACGTCTCGCCCACGAGATCCTCCGGGCGGATCGCCGCTCGTGCGGTCAACCGGTGGTCGCTGGGCATCAGCACAATGAGCTTCTCCCTGCTGACTACGCGATAGTCGAGATCGAATCCCGGTTCGGCGCGCAGAAACGCGAGGTCGAGCCGGCCACGCGCTAGCGCATCGGCAAGGTCAGGCGAATAGCTGCTCGATACGGTGACTTCGATACTCGGCAATTCATCGCGCAGAACCTGCATGGCGCGCGGCAGCCAGGTTATTTCCTCTCCGGTCTGAAAACCAAGCGCAAAGGACTGTTTCACCGGCTGCGCTGCGCGGCGCGCAGCCTCGGTCGCGGCGTCGACCTGCGCGAGCGCCAGTCGCGCATGGTCGAGGAAAGCCTTGCCCGCCGCCGTCAGCTCGACGCCGCGCGTACTGCGGCTGAACAGTTCCGCACGGACCTCGTCTTCCAGATCGCGAATCTGCCGGCTAAGCGATGGCTGCGAGGTGTGCAGGCGCTGTTCGGCCGCAACCGTGAGGCTGCCCGTCTCCGCGACGGCAACGAAATAGCGCAGATGTCGAAGCTCCATGGATTCCTCGCCGATATCCCATGCCTCACAGGCATGCCCACCAGCCTACAAAGTCTTTTTGCTTTCCGCAATAGGCTACTAGATTAACCATCAGGCACCGACACAGCGCCTTCGCCCCATACCTTTCATCTATATCACAGAGGAATCTGAAATGAACAACCCAGTCGTTGTAATCACCGGCGCGCTTACCGGTATCGGCCGCGCCACAGCATTGGCCTTCGCGGACAGCGGCGCCCATCTCGTCATTTCCGGTCGCCGTGAAGCCGAAGGCAACGCGCTCGAAGCCGAACTTCGCGGACTCGGCGCAGACGCCGTCTTTGTCCGCGCCGACGTCCGTGACGACGAAGATGTTCGCGGCCTCGTCGATCAGGCCGTCACCCGCTTCGGCCGCATCGATATTGCCGTCAACAATGCCGGCACGGAGGGTCAACCGGGTTCTGTCGTCGACCAGACGGCGGAAAGCTACTCCGCGACCTTCGACACCAACGTGCTCGGCACGCTGCTCAGCATGAAGCACGAACTGCGCGTGATGCAGCCACAGGGGCACGGCAGCATCGTCAACGTGTCGTCGACCTACGGCCATGAAGGCGCCGCTCACGCGTCGGTCTACGTCGGCAGCAAACACGCGGTCGAAGGCATGACGAAGTCGGCTGCGCTCGAAGTTGCAGCGTCAGGCGTGCGCGTCAACGCAGTCGCGCCGGGACCGACCGAAACCGGCATGCTCGACCGCTTCACCGGCACGGCGGAGCGCAAGGCGGCGCTTGTCTCGACGGTGCCGCTGGGCCGCATCGGCCAGCCTGACGATATCGCCCGCGCGATCCTGTTTCTCGCGTCCGATGCAGCGTCGTTCATGACGGGCCAGATCGTCTCTGTCGACGGTGGCAAGACAGTAGGTTGATTCCAGACAAAGGCCCACCAGGAGGATCGCCATGACCCACCTCGCAGGAAAGACCGCTCTCGTCACCGGCGCATCACGCGGCATCGGCCGCGCCAGTGCGCTCGCACTCGCCAAGGCAGGCGCGCAGGTGCTCGTTCACTACAGCAGCGGGGAAAAAGAAGCGGATGCTGTCGTGGCCGAAATTCGTGCGGCGGGCGGCAACGCCCAGAAAGTAACCGCGAATCTGCGCGATGCCGACGGCCCGCATACGCTCGCCAAGCGCGTGCGTGCTGTGGTCGGCCACCGCCTGGACATTCTGGTGGCGAACGCCGGCATTTCAAAGGCGGCAAGCATCGAGGAAACGACTGTCGATGATTTCGACGACCTGTTCGCCGTGAACGTGCGCGCGCCCTACTTTCTCCTGCAGCAGTTACTGCCGGTGATGTGCAAAGGCAGCAACGTGGTGCTGCTCTCGTCGCTCGCGGCGCATGCCACGGTGGGCAAGCTCCCGGCCTACGCGGCGACCAAGGGCGCGGTCGATACGCTCGTCAAGCATTTCGCTTCCGCACTCGGCGAACGCGGCATTCGCGTGAATGCGGTTGCGCCCGGTGTCGTCGAAACCGACATGTCCAACTTCACGAAGACCGACGCGGGACGCGAGCTCACGCTCGGCATGCAGGCGTTAAAGCGCGTCGCGCAACCCGATGACATCGGCAGTGCGGTCGCGTTTCTCGCCTCGGATGCAGCGCGCTGGATTACCGGTGAGACGCTGCGTGTTGACGGCGGCTCGAAACTCTAGAGCGAACCGATTCACACCGATTTCCAATGTCTTCGAGAAAGTTTATTAATCAGGTATCCATATTGATATGAAAAATCGGAAAGGACGATTCAAATGACAACCGCTACACCCATGCTGTACGAATCCAAGGGCTCTCCGAACGCACGCCGTGTGCGCATCTTCATCGCGGAGAAGGGAATCGACATCCCGACGAAGCCGGTCGACCTGGGTGCCAAAGAACAGTTTTCCGATGCCTACCGCGCAATTAACCCGCGCAGCCAGGTGCCGGCTTTGGTCCTCGACGACAGCTCCGTCATCGCAGAAGTGCTCGCCATCTGGCGTTATCTGGAAGAAGCGTATCCGCAAACTCCGTTGCTGGGCACCACGGCAAAGTCGAAGGCTCTCGTCACGATGTGGGAACGCCGCGCCGAACTGGACGGCTTCGCGCCGGTCATGGAAGGCGTGCGTAACGCGGTCGCTGGACTGAAAGGCCGTGCGCTGTCAGGTCCGCATGCCTATGAGCAGATTCCCGAACTGATCGAGCGAAGCAAACAGCGCGTGGCCCACTTTTTCGCCGACTTCAATGAGCGGCTCGAGACAGTCCGGTTCGTTGCCGGCGATGAATTCTCCGCAGCGGATATCACGACGCTCGTGACGGCCGACTTCGCAACCAACGCGCTGAAGATGCCAATTCCAGTCGAACACGCCGCGTTTCAGCGATGGTACGACGAGGTATCTGCCCGGCCGAGCGCCGCCGCATGATGGGCAAGTGCCTCGCGGGCGCGCGTCCGCCGTGCCGGCGATGCCCCGGGGCGGTTTCCTTGAAGAGCGCGGCCAAGACCCGCCCAAGGTCTCCTCCATCACCACACGATCACCATAGGTGACGATCACCCGCGCCAACTCGGGCAACTGACCGGACGCCGCACGTAAGTACAGCGACGTGGAGGCGGACGAAATCAAGTCACTTCTGATCCGCGGAACGCCCAGCCCCAAGCCCCTCCAGCAGCGGCCGAAGCGCATCGAGTTCCGAGCCGAACCCGGCCCAATCCCCTGCCTTCAGTCTCTCGATCGCGCGGTCATAATGGGCAAGCGCCTCGCGGGCGCGGGCGTCCGGCGTGCCCCGGGCCGGGCCTTGAGCCGGGCCTTGAGCCGGGCCTTGAGCCGGCGCTGCCGTCGGAGCGGCTTCCTTGAAGAGCGCGGCCAACGCTTCGCCCAAGGTCTCCTCCATCACCACACGGTCGCCATAGGCGGCGATCACCCGCTTCAACTCGGGTAGCTGACCGGACGCCGCGCGTAAGTAGAGCGGCGAGATGTAGAGGATCGAGTTCTCGATTGGCACGACCAGAAGATGGCCGCGGATGACGCGCGAGCCCATCTGATTCCACAGCGAGATCTGCTGCGAGATCTCGGTATTCTGCTGGATGCGCGCCTCGATCTGGAACGGCCCATAGACCAGCTTGTCCTTCGGGAACGCGTAGACGACCAGCTTGCCGTACTCGGGTGGATCGCAACGCGCCGCCAACCAGGCGATCATATTTTCACGCTGGCTAGGCACCATCGGCAGCATCAGGACGAACTCGGCACGCGGCGCCCCAGGCAGCCGCATGATCATGTAGTAAGGCGTCATCGGCGTGGGGGCACTGCCACCGTCGATGCCGCCCAGGCCCCGCGGAAACTGCCAGAGATCCTCGCGGTTATAGAAAACCTCCGGCGCATCCATGTGATACGCGCGGTAGAGTTGCGCCTGAATCAGGAACAGATCTTCGGGGTAGCGGATATGCTGCTGCAGGTCTTTCGGCATCGCTTGCAAAGGCTTGAACAGGCTCGGGAAAATACGCTGGTATGTCCGCAGGATCGGATCTTCAGGATCGCTAACGTAAAAATCAACCGTGCCGTTATACGCATCGACCACCACTTTGACCGCGTTGCGGATGTAATTGGCGCCGTCGCCGATACCGGGCTGGGAGTAAGGAAACCAGTGGCTGAGGGTATACGCGTCCTGCATCCAGAAAAGGCGTCCGTTACTCGCGACGATATAGGGGTCGTGGTCGAGGCTAAGGAACGGGGCGATCGTGTGCACCCGGTCCTGAATGTTTCGGTGAAGCAGGATCCGGCTATCGTCCGTGATGTAGCCGGTCAGCAGGATGTTGGGATCGTCGAGCTGCCAGGCGAAAAGGCTGCGTCGCGCCGCGCCGCCGATAGCGACACCGTCGCGCCCCCTGTAAGCGGTGTAGACGTTGTCCTTTCCCTTCGGGTAGTCGAACTCGGGTACGTTGCCCTTCACGATGACGTAGTCCTGCCCGCCTTCGCCGAAATAGAGGCGCGGCTCGCGGATGGCCGGGCCGCCATCGGCGGCAGGCGGAATATCCCGCAGATAGAGTGACGGTAAGCCTTCCGTGGATTTCTCGGTGACCGGCGACATCACGACGCCGTTGCCGTGGGTGAACAGCAGATGCAGGTTCACCCAGGTCTGTGCGTTAGCCGGAAGCATCGCCGGCTCCAGTTCGCGCGCCGACAACATCACTTGCCGATAACCGGCGTCGAGCCGGTAGCGGTCGATGTCCACCGCGAAGAATTTGTAGTAAGTCCTGATCTCCTGTAACTGCGCGTAGGTATCCATCAGCGGCTGCACATCCCACAGGCGGATGTTGTCGATGGTCGCGCGATTAGCCTGCAGCGAAGCGAGAGTCAGCCCCTCCTCGGCCGCAAACGGCTTGACCTCGATCTGCGCAAGGCGGTAGGCCTGTCGCGTCAGCGCGATATTGTGTTCGATATAGGGCGTCTCCAACTGTAGCTCGCTCGGTTTGACATAGAAGCGCTGGAACAGCGCCGGGTAGATCACAGCGAACGCGAACGAACTGCCGAACACCAGCACCGCCGCGGCAGCAGGCAATCGATAACTCCGCAGGCGCACATTGGCCCACAAGGCGACGGCCGCCGCAGTAGCCAGGCCGACGAGCATCCATAAGACCGGCAAATCGACGTGGAGATCGGTATAGCCTGCGCCGACCACGACGCCGTTATCGTCGTAGAGCAGCAAAAAGCGGTCGAGCCAATAAGACCAGGCCTTCAGTAAAAAGAACAGGCCGAGCAGTGCCGAACCATGAGCGGTAGCGGCGGGCGAGAGTCCCCGCGCTGGCTGTTCGAGCACGATGTCGCCACGCGCGCCGTAGATGATGCCTGCAACGACCGTGCTGGCGAACAGCACCCGCAACAGCCAGTTCTTGAGCGCGAGATAGGCGGGCAGCGAGAAGAGATAGAAGCCGATGTCCTTGCCGAAGATCGGATCGCGCTCGCCAAAGGGCACCTGACGAAGGAAGCGAAGCGCCACGTCCCAGTTCGACATTTCGCTAGCGGCGATCACCAGCCCGATGAGGACGGCGCCGCCCGCGATGATCGAGCGCCACGGAATGCCCGGCGCAACCTGGTCAGCCAGTTCGCTGATGATCTCGTGCGTGCGCGACGAAAAGGCTGCGCCCGCCAGCGAGGGTTTGAAGCTGAAGCGCCGCGCGTAACGATGCGCGACAAACGCCGACATCCATATCGCGCCCGCGGAGGCGGCGAACACGGCGACAAACAGCCACGCCTTGGCGGAAAAGACCGTCCAGAAAACGTCGGCATAGCCGACCGAAGAAAACCACAGCCAGTCGACCAGGATGCCGGTGATGCGCCCGACAACAATCAGGCTGGCGACGACGACCGCAGCCGCGATGCCATAGCGTCTCCAGCGCACGCCGGATCTCACTTGCGACCGCATCGATCCTCCTCTGCTGGCTCACCGCACCTTGCCAGCGCCGACCGGACCATTGTGCACCGCCGATAGCAACCGGTACAGCCGGGATGGACCCTCGCTACCGCCACGCCGAATGCCACGCAAACGCAACATCGCGCCGCTCAGCTGAGTGTATAAATAAAGCGCCAGCCCGCGGAAACGGCAGCACCGGTTTACAGGTTCGATGCGAGGGTCGATGCGCGATGGGCCGGCGGCAATCGGAGGTAGCGATGACCGATCTCTATCATCAGATCACGATCGAAGCGCCGGCAGACCAGGTCTTCGCCGCGCTGGCCACCCAGCAAGGGCTGAGGGCGTGGTGGACCGAAGACAGCGTCGTCGAAGCGCGTCCCGGCGGCATGGCCGAATTCGGTTTCATGGATCGCAGCGTGGTTTTCCGCATGCGTTTCGACGAACTGGATCCGCCGCACCGGCTGGCGTGGTCGTGTTTCGGCGGGCCGCCGGAGTGGCTCGGCACCACCATCAGTTTCGAACTGACCGCACTCGACGCCGGCAAGACCCAAGTCTCTTTCCTGCACGCCGACGCACACTCGGCGGCCAGGACAATCGCGGAACGCAACACGACCTGGGGGTGCCTGATGCGCCAGCTCAAGCACCATCTTGAAGGCACTCCTTTCAACCCGGTGTTCAAGGTGTCGGGGCAATAACGTTGTGCGCCGCAACGAAACCGCGGCGCAGGACATCACTTTTTGCAACAGGAGCCATGATGGAACGCTCAATGCATGCCATCCGCTTTCCAGGCGAAAGCGATGAGTACCGGGCGGCGCGCAACCGCCTGCTCGAGGCCGAAGCCGATCTGCGCAGACAGACTGAACAGGTCGCCGCATTGCGGCGAAGTCTGCCGGACGGTGGCCCGTTGAAGGAGGATTACGTTTTCGACGAAGCCAGCCCGGGAGCCGCGGGCCGGGTCAAACTTTCGGAACTGTTCAGCGACGGTAAGAACACGCTGATTCTCTACAGCTTCATGTATGGCCCGGACATGAAGCAGGCCTGCCCGTCCTGCACCGCGATCCTCGATGGACTGAACGGTGTCGTGCCGCACGCGCTTCAGCGCACGAATATCGCCGTCGTAGCCAGGTCGCCAGTCGAACGCATCAGCAGTTACGCCCGCGAACGCGGCTGGAACCGACTGCGGCTGCTCTCGTCAGCCAACAACAGCTACAACGCGGACTACCAGGGCGAGACAGCTGAAGGCAATCAGAGGCCGGCGCTCAACGTATTCGTGCGGCGCGACGGCGCGATCCGGCATTTCTACTGCACCGAGCTGCTCTTCACCACACCCGACCCCGGACAGGATGCACGACATGTGGATACGATCTGGCCGCTCTGGAATCTCTTCGACATGACGCCGGAAGGACGCGGTACCGACTGGCGTCCGGCGCTGGCTTACGGGTCCAGCTAAAACCAGCGGCATCAGGTAACGGGCGAAAGGACCGCGCGTTGCCTGAAAATCGACCCGGCGAATTTTTTTGGCCAGTCTGCATCCGGCGATCCGTTTGATCCGTAAACGTCGTAGAGGACTCGCCGCGTCCCCGTGAAGTTACTTTGTTCTTCGTTGAAGGACGATCCGTCTTCGTGCCTGCGATTCGCGTTGCCGCATCGCTGAGGGTGTCCTTGTTGTCAGTTTTATGCTGAGGAAGAGTATCAAGATGCGGTGGCAACTACCACAGGAAGCACTCGTTTCGAATGACCGCCGCACTGCTAAACTACCGCTTATCCCTATCGTACGCGGCCAACCTGCAGAGAACGCGATGCACATGCAAGGAAATGCAGCGGCCGACGGCGACCGTATGGCGGACGGCGCCGAAGCCCGACGTCGCGACGAACTGAACCGGCTTCTGCTCCGGACCGGTGAAGGCGACCAGGCAGCATTCGCCACGCTCTATCAGCGCACCTCCGCAAAGCTGTTCGGAATTTGCGTGAAGATGCTGCGCGATCGCAGCGAAGCCGAGGATGTGCTTCAGGACGTCTATGTCACGGTATGGCGCCGCGCCGCGATCTTCGACCCGGGACTGGCCGGCGCCGTCACCTGGCTCGCGGCGATTGCGCGCAACCGGGCGATCGACCGCTTGCGCCACCGCCGTGAAGAATCGATGGATGAGTCAACGGAAGAGGAAATCGTCGACGAAACGCCTTCACCGGCCGCGATGGCCGAGCGCAGCCAGGAGCGCCGGCGTCTGGAGCAGTGTCTGGCGTTGCTGCCTGCCGAGCACGGAAAGATCGTGCGGGAAGCATTTTTCACGGGCGCGACGTACGCCGAACTGGCGGAGCGCCTGAGCGTGCCGCTGGGTACCCTGAAAAGCTGGATCCGGCGTAGCCTGATCCAGCTCAGAGCGTGCCTCGAACAATGAATACGCCATTACACGACCCCGACGACCTGCGGTGCGCCGAGTACGCACTGGGCGTGCTCGACGCTGCTGAGCGCCGGCAGATCGAAGAGGCCATGCGGCACGATCCTCAGCTGGCGGCGAACGTGGCTCGCTGGCAGAACCGCCTGATGTCGCTGAGCGAGGATATCGGCGAGATGACGGCGCCTCCGCAGGTGTGGGCGCGCATCCAGTCCGAGTTGGGGTTCGCCCGGTCCACGCCGCGCGGGTCACGCGTCAGACTATGGGACAACATTCGTTTGTGGCGCCTCATCGGCATCGGTTCGAGCGTCGCGGCGGTGGCGCTCGCCATCGTGTCCGTGGTGTTCGTGGTGCCTTTCGGGCAGGCA
The DNA here is from genome assembly GCF_058782725.1 of Paraburkholderia sp. FW306-02-B. NCBI lineage: Bacteria > Pseudomonadati > Pseudomonadota > Betaproteobacteria > Burkholderiales > Burkholderiaceae > Paraburkholderia > Paraburkholderia sp. FW306-02-B. Next base: position 998,481 of record NZ_JBYSXZ010000002.1, on the reverse strand, counting down.
CCCGTTACGGTGCCGGGCAATCGTGACTACATGGTCGCAAGCCTCGTCCGGCAAGGCGGTGGTGCAGCATGGACCGCCACCGTCGACGTTCAGCGTGCCCGCATGGTGATCGTTCCCGCAGACGGCGTACCGGCGGCGGCCGACCGTTCCACCGAACTATGGATCATCCCGCCGGGCGCTCGACCCATCTCGCTTGGCGTCGTTGCCGCAGACCGGCCGACTATCGTGTCGCTGCCACAGGACCGGCTCGCACAGTTGAATTCTCGTACGATCCTGGCTGTGTCGCTGGAGCCGCATGGCGGGTCGCCTACCGGGCAACCGACCGGGCCGGTACTGGCGAAGGGGCTTATCGGCGGGACGTGAGCCATTCCTGCCGCCATGTTCTTCGCGTGTGTCCGTATTTAATCGAAGCGCGTGCATCCGCCGGTCTGTTCGACCCGTATCTTCGATTGCTTCCAGTCCGGAAGCGTCGATCTTTCGGGGAGAACCGAAATGCAATCCTGCAACGATATGAAGACCATCGGCGCGATGCTCGCGCTCGCACTGACCCTGGGCGTGGCGACACCGGCCGCTACGGCCGGATCGATGTCCACGGATAACACCGTGGAAGTCGGCGGCGCGCCGATGTATCCGTCAAAAAATATCATCGATAACGCGGTGAAATCGAAGGACCACACGACCCTGGTTGCGGCCGTCAAGGCCGGCGGTCTCGTGGATACGCTCTCTAGCAAAGGCCCATTTACGGTCTTCGCGCCAACTAACGAAGCATTCGCGGCATTGCCGGCCGGGACGGTCGAGACGCTGCTCAAACCCGAGAACAGGACGACCCTGGTGAAAGTGCTCACGTATCACGTCGTACCGGGCCGGGTCACCGCACATGACCTCGCCATGGCAGTCGAACAGGGGGGCGGTAAGGCAAGCCTGAAAACGGTCGAGGGCGATTCGCTTATCGTCAGCAAGGACGGCAAAGGTTGGGCCATCACCGACGACAAAGGGGATATCGCCCATGTGACGATTGGCGATGTCATGCAATCCAACGGTGTGATTCATGTCGTCGACACGGTGCTGATGCCTTGACGTCCGTGTGAAAGCCTCGGGGCATCCAAACGTACGGGGCGGTCATCATAATCGCGGGCCGCACGCAACCGGCCCGCGAAGAGCATCGCTACTCGAGGACGCCCTGCCCGGCCGGCGCGGCACACACTGCACGACGCCCCTCTGCTTCGGGCGTGACCGCCTCCGGTTGCGTGTTCACGGCCACGGTCGCAAGCGGCAAGCGAACCACGAATTCGGCACCCGTGCCCGGACCGTTAGAGAACGCCTCGACAGTGCCGCCGTGGTCCGCGACGATATCGCGGACCACCGACAAACCGAGCCCGAGACCGTTCACGGCAAGCACGTGGCCCGCGAGACCGCGAGCGTACGGCTTGAAGATCGTCGCGAGTTCGCCGGGCGCGATGCCGATGCCGTTGTCGCGCACGGTGATGTAGCAATAGCGCCCGGCGCGCGCCGCCATCACTTTCACAGAATCCGTGGCCGCGGAATATTTGAGCGCGTTCAACATCAGGTTGACGAACACTTGCGTCAATTTGCCGAAGTCGCCTTGCACCAGCAGCGGCGCGCAGCTTGCCGTCAGATGAATCGGCGCATGCGCAGGCACGCCCGATTCGGCGACCTGACTGCAATGCGCAAGGAGGTCGTCGACATCCACGTAGGCCGGATGCGCTGCTTGCGTATCCCGCAACGGATGCGTCGGCGCCTCGCCGGCTTGTTCATGCGGGCTCGCATGCTGAGCATGGGCCGGCGCCATCAATTGCTGGGCCAACTGACCCAGCAGGCTCGCTTGCCGCGACAGCAGAAGCGCGTATCGCGCGAGCTGCTCGTCGTGGCCGTAGTGAGCGTTCAGCAGACGAGCGAGCAGGCCGAGTGGCGTGATCGCGTTGCGAATCTCATGGCCGATCATCGGCCCAATGGCGGGTTGGTTCGCTTCGTCGTCGGTGTCAATCTGGTCGCGAGCGGTCGCGATCCAAGGTCGTGACGTCTCCTCGGTCTCCGGGCTGCCTTGTTTGTGCGGCTGTCCCCCGCGTTCGGCACGCGGAGGCTCCACCATCGCATCGTGCAAGCGTTCGATTTCGCGAGTCTGCGCGGTGCGAAGCTGCTGCACGCAGTAGGTGCACAACCCGATGATCGGACACGCGGCCAGCCGATGCTTCAACGCCGCTTCATAGTCGAGCAATGCAGCCCAATCGGTGGTTTCGTTGCAGACAGCGTCGCCGGCTACCCTCAGCCCTTCGAAGCCGCGCCCGAGCGCGTCGTTGATCGCCGCGGACCACAAGCTGACCGTGGCGCCGCCGTCGAAGCCGCTTTTAGGGCGCGCGTAGAGTTGCGCGCCATCGAGAATCTGCAACTGACCCGATGCGGCGTATTCAGCGAGTGCGGGTGCCGTTCGCGTGAGCATATAGCGAGCTTTGTCCGGTCCCAGCAGTGCCGGTGCGACCCACACGCCTACTTCGCGATTGGCGAGTCCCGCATGCAGGAATTCCGCCGTGACGCTGAGTAGTTCGCTACGCGATTCGTAGAAGTGACACAGATGAGTGCCCCATGAGATAGGGCCAAGCGCGGCAAAACCGCTTTTACGAGATCCAGTGGTCATCGTTTCCCTGAAAGTGCGTGGGTCAAGAACCACAGTCGCGCTAGTCGGCACGTTTGCCTGCGCGCTCGAATATGAATATCACGGCACCTCGCGCGCGGATCCGTCAGTCTTGAAGACAAAAGACGGAACAGCCGCGGTCGGTTCGTTATGTGGGATTCAGCAGCAAATTAAGGTACGTGAGGGGAATTTTTAAAAAAATACCTGTTTTCCCTAGCCGCGTCTTTGCTGCCGGAACGCATGTTTGTCATACGCGCGTCATGGTGGTCAAGCATGGCACTGGGTGGCAACGTCGATGCCGAAATCGAACGAACGAACGAACGATCGATCGATCGTGGTGAGTTGTCCTCGTGCCCCCAACCGCTAATCGCAGTTACCGGCGGCGGCATGCTCTATCGACTCGATCGACGCGGCCGTGACGCCAAGCTGCTCTTTCAGACCTGCCCATCCGCGAGGCGTGAGCTGAACTGCCCGCGAGGATTCCGTACGCCGTAACCAGTCTTTAGCGCAAAGCAGGCTCAGAAACTGAACGCCAAGCGGTCCGGCAAGACGAACGGGAGCGTCTCGATGGGCAGCAGCATGCAACAACGTCGCGTGTTGATGGCGACTAGCGTCAGTTACGTCGTCGTCATTCTCGACACCACCATTGTCAACGTCGCACTTGAAAAGATCGCTGCTGGCCTGGCAAGCGATGTGGCCGGACTACAGTGGGTCGTGAACGCCTACACGCTGAGTTTTGCGAGTTTGCTGCTGATCGGGGGGACACTGTGCGACCGGCTTGGCGCACGCAACGTCTATATCGCGAGCCTCGCGGTCTTCACCATCGCTTCGGCGCTTTGCGGTTTCGCGCCGAGCCTGCCGGCACTGATCGCGGCGCGCGTCCTGCAAGGTATCGGTGCGGCACTGCTGGTGCCTGCTTCGATGACGCTCATCAATCGCACATGGCCCGATCCGCGTGAACGTGCGGGCGTATTCGGCCTGTGGGCGGGACTCGGCGGCGTCGCCATGGCGTCGGGTCCGTTGCTCGGCGGCGTGCTGGTCGGCCTGACCGGCTGGCGCAGCATCTTTCTGATCAACGTCCCGATCTGCGCAGCCGGTATGGCGATGGCGCGGCGTGTGCGTGCCGAACGTTCCGCGGCTACGCCGTCCCGGTTCGATTTCGCTGGGCAGTGCGCCGCGATAGCGGCACTCGGTCTGCTGAACGTCACCGTCATCCAGGCGCCATTGCACGGATGGGATTCGCCGATGATTATCGGCGGCATGACGGCGGCGCTCGCGGCCACCGGTGTGTTTGTCATGATCGAGACGTCGCGCGCGCAGCCGATGCTGCCTATCGCGCTGTTTCGCAGCGGCATTTTCTCGGGAGCGGTGTTCGTGTCGATGGTGTCGGCCTTCACGTTCTATGGCTTTCTCTTCGACCTCAGTCTGTACTTCCAGCAACAACGCGGCTACACACCGATGCAGGCGGGTCTGGCGTTTCTCCCACTGACTGTGCTGGTGCCGATCGGGAGTCTTGTGTCGAAGCGTGCGGTCGCGTGGCTGGGGCTGCGTCGCTTAGTGGGGGCCGCGCTGATTCTTGCTGCGGGCGGATTTTCCGGTCTCGCGGTGGCCGGGGCGGCAGCGCCCTACGGACTACTCGCGGCGTCGTTACCGGCCATCGGTCTGGCCGCGAGTCTCATTACCCCCGCAACGACCGCAGCGCTGATGGCATCGGTCGACAGCCAGCGCGCCGGCATTGCGGCTGGCGTACTGAACGCGGCGCGTCAGACGGGCGCAGCGCTCGGCGTCGCCTGTTTCGGGGCATTGATTTCCGTGAACCGTTCGTTTGCGGCTGGCATGCATATGGGTTTGCTGGCAGCGGCCATGCTGTCGATGGTGGCCAGTGTGGTTTGGTGGTACGCGTTGACGCCGAACGTCCACACGCCTGAGCTGGCGCCGGGCGAAAACGGCTGACCGGTGGCCAGCACGCAACCGGATGCCGATCAAACGTGCGGGGACTGTCGCCAGTTCCCCACATAACGCTTACAGCGCCGGACACTCCATTTTTTGACATGCTATGATGCGAATCATTCTCATTTACAAAGACGCCGCATCGGTCGATCTGGCGCGGACGGTGGCCCATGGCGGCAGAAAAATCGCTCTTGCACCACGAGATGCAGGTGCTCTACAGCAATCATCACGGCTGGCTTCATGCATGGCTGCGCAAGAAGCTCGGCTGCGCGCATCGCGCGGCCGACGTTGCGCACGACACGTTCGTGCGCCTGCTCGCACGCGATGAGCCGCTTGGTCTGGAGGAACCGCGCGCCTTCCTGACCACCGTCGCGCAACGCGTGATGGCCAACTACCGGCGGCGCGAACAGATCGAGCGCGCCTACCTCGACGCGCTCGCACTCGTTCCGGAAGCGTTCGCACCGTCACCCGAAGAACGCGCGCTGCTGCTCGAAGCACTGTGCGAAATCGACAGCCTGCTGGAGCGCCTGCCGCTCGCCGTCAAGCGCGCTTTCCTGCTCGCTCAGCTCGACGGCCTGAGTCATGCGGAAATCGCCGCGCAACTGAAGATTTCCATCTCCACGGTGAAACGTCATCTGGTCCGCGCCGGTGCGCAGTGTTTCTTCGCACTGAGCGCGGCCTGACGCATGAACGCCAACGCAAGACCCGATATTGCGCAACACATCGCGCTGCGTGCCGTCGAGTGGTGGATGGCGCTGCAATCCGGTGAAAATACGCGTGAGCAGAAGCTTGCGCTCGCACGCTGGCGCGCCGAGCATCCCGACCACGAACGCGCATGGCAGCATATCCGCAGCGTCAGCAATCGCTTCAAGGACCTGACCGGCGCCGCCGATGCAACCGGCGCAGCCGCCGCGCGCGCCGCGCTGACGCGCTCCAGGTCGGCAACGCGCCGCGCCGGCGTCAAGGCACTGGCGATGCTGTTGTTCACCGGCGGCGCTGCATGGATGGCGGGCGAATATGTGCCGTGGCGCGCCTGGAGCGCGGACGTGCGCACCGCCGTCGGCGAGCGCCGCACCGTCACGCTGGCCGACGGCACGCGCGTCACACTGAACACCGACAGCGCCATCGAGATTCGCTTCAGCAGCACCGAGCGGCGTGTGCGCGTTGCCAGAGGTGAAATCATGGTCGCGACCGGTCACAGCGATGCTGCCGGACCGCCGCGTCCGTTCGTCGTCGAGACTGCGCAAGGCAGGCTGCAACCGCTCGGCACGCGTTTCGCCGTCAGACAGCAAAGCGCGCTCAGCCGGCTCGACGTATTCGAAGGCGCTGTGCGGATCAATCCATCCAACGCCCACGGCCTCGCCCCGGTCGTGCATGCCGGCGAACGTGCGCGGTTTACGCGCGACGAGGTCAGCGCGATGGAAGCGATCAGCGAGAACGACGCGGCGTGGGCGGACGGCCTGATCGTCGCGAGCGGCATGCGCCTCGCCGATTTTCTGAACGAACTCGACCGCTATCGCCCGGGGTATCTGAGCTGCGATCCCACCGTGGCCGGCTTGCGGCTCTCGGGTACGTTTCCGCTCGCCGACACCGATCGCGTATTGGAAACCGTGGCCGGAACCTTGCCGGTCGAACTCGTATTCATCACGCGCTACTGGGTCACGGTACGCGCGGCGCAGTCATAAATTGGGCGTGCACGACCGGCGCTGAAAAAAATCTTCGTCCGCTGTGAGCTGTTTTCGATTCTCGCGTGACATGGGAGATGAGAGCAACACATCGTCTATCTTCCTGCGAGCCTTGAACATGGGACAGTATCGAAAGACCGGCGTCAGCCAAGGTAGCCGTGGCCGCCGCGGCGCGCCACGCGTGCGGCCGCCGGCACACATCGCGCGGCATATCGCAACGGCCGCGCTGATTTCGGCAGGACTGCCGTTCAATGTCGCGTTCGCAGCCGATGCACCGCCCGCCGCCCAGGCGTCGACGCGCAAGAGCTACGACATTCCGGCGGGACCGCTCGAAGCCACACTCAATCGCTTCGGCCGCGAAACCGGGCTGCTGCTGTCGTTCCCGGCGGCGCTCACGGCCGGCCACACGAGCGAGGGTCTGCACGGCGATTACGACGTACCGCAAGCTTTCAATCGAATCCTGCGCGGAACCGGACTTGGCGCCGTTCAGCAGCCCAATGGCAGCTATACGCTGATCCAGCATGCTGAAGCAGCAGCGGACGGCAGCGCCCACGACGCCACGCTTCCCGCCGTCACCGTGAGCACCACGGCGTGGCAAGCCGCCGGCTACCAGCCGGCCGCCGAAGCGGTGGTGATGCGCTCGGACACGCCGCTGCTCGACACGGCGCAAGCCGTCAATATCGTGCCGGCGCAGGTGCTGCGCGATCAGCGTCCGCGGAATCTCGACGACGCGCTCGCGAATGTCAGCGGCATCGTGCAGGGCAATACGCTGGCCGGCACGCAGGACACCATCCTGAAACGCGGCTTCGGCGGCAATCGCGACGGCTCGATCATGCACAACGGCATGCCGCTCGTGCAGGGACGCGGCCTCAATGCCGCCGCCGACAGCGTCGAAGTGCTCAAGGGTCCGTCTTCTTTGCTGTACGGGATCATGGATCCGGGCGGGGTCGTCAACGTGGTGAGCAAGCAGCCCTTGCTCAAGCCCTACCACGCGATCTCCGTGCTCGGCTCGACCTACGGACACGGCCGCAACGGTGGCGGCGCGACGCTCGATACGACCGGGCCGATCGGCGATTCGGGCCTCGCTTACCGGCTGGTCGTCGACCAGTCCGAAGCGCAGTACTGGCGCAACTTCGGCGAGAGCCGCGAAACGCTCGTGGCGCCGTCGCTCGCCTGGTATGGACGCGATACGCAGGTCGTGGTGTCGTACGAATATCGCAAGTTTCTCTATCCGTTCGACCGCGGCACGGCCCTCGATCCGAAGACCAACAAGCCGCTCGCGATCTCGAGCCGCGAGCGGCTCGATGAACCGTTCAACGAGATGGACGGCGAATCGCATCTGGCGCAGATCAGCATCGATCATCAGATCGACGCTAACTGGAAGGCGCACGTCGGCTACAGCTACAACCGCGAGACCTACGACGCGAACCAGTTGCGCGTGCAGGGCGTGAACAGCACGACCGGCGTCCTGTCGCGCAGCAACGACGCGACCCACGGCGCGCTCAGCACGGACAGCTACGGGATCGCCTACGTGGATGGCCATTTCAACGTGGCCGGCATGCGCAACGACCTGCAGGTCGGCGTGGACGACGAATACCGGCGCATCTATCGCAAGGATCTGCTGCGCCAGGCCACGAAATACACCTTCAACTATTTCAATCCCGTGTACGGCCGGGAAAGTCCGTCGAGCACGGTGTCGGCGAGCGACAGCGATCAGACCGACACGTTGCACGACAGATCGCTGTTCTTTCAGGACAGTTTGCATCTCACCGACAAGTGGATTCTGATCGGCGGCGCGCGTTTTCTCAGCTACAGCCAGATCGCCGGGCGCGGCCGGCCGTTCGTCGCGAACACCGATATCAACGGCACCAAATGGCTGCCGCGCGCCGGCGTGGTCTACAAATGGACCGACACGGTGTCGCTATACGGCAGCTATACGCAGTCGCTCAAGCCGACCTCGACCATTGCGCCGCTCGCCTCCGGCGTGGTGATCGATTCATCGGTGCAGCCTGAAGAAGCCACGTCGTGGGAACTCGGCGCCAAAGTGGCGATGCCGGGCGGCCTGAGCGGCACTCTGGCGCTCTTCAATATCGACAAGAAGAACGTGCTGGTGCAGCAGTACAACGACACCACCAAGCAGACCGACTGGCGCACCGCCGGCAAGGCGCGCTCGCGCGGCGTCGAGCTCGATGTGGCCGGCCAGATCGGCCAGCATTGGAGCGTGATCGCGAGCTACGCCTACATCGATGCGAAGACCACGCAAGATCCGCTCTACGCGGGCAATCGCTTGTGGAACGTGGCGCAGAACACGGCATCGCTCGCGGCGGTGTACGACTTCGGCGCGATATTCGGTGGCGACCAGTTGCGCGTCGGCGCGGGCGCGCACTACGTGGGCTCGCGCCCCGGCGATTCGGCCAACAGCTTCACGTTGCCCGCATACACCGTGGCCGATGCATTCGCGTCCTACGATACGAAGCTCGGCAACCGCCGGCTCTCGTTCCAGCTCAACGTGAAGAACCTCTTCAACAAAACCTATTACCCATCGAGCGTCAACAAGTACTTCGTGTCGATTGGCGACGCACGCCAGGTATCCCTGCTCTCGACGCTCGAGTTTTAACGCGCGGCAGGATTGCGCGGCAGGCACTTTTGATCGATCAACGTGAGACTGAACCCCTATGAAGCGTCTGAACCGCCGGACTGAAACTGAAATCAAGCCCATCCGCAAGCGCCGCGCGTTATTGACCACAGCGGGCCTCGGCGCGTGGCTGGCCTGCACGGCGCCCGTCACACTGGCCGCGTCGAGCGGAGCCGGCGCGGGCAGGAAAGTCGTCATGGTCGTGCAACTGAACGGACCCAACCTGGCCGCCGACCAGAAGATCGCCGCGCATCTCGGCGCGCGAGGCTACAGCGTCCGCATGCTGGATCAGGCGCAACCGCCCGAGGCCATCGGCGACGCCGATCTCGTCGTGATCTCGTCGACGGTTTCGTCCAGGCAGGTGGCGAGCGGCTGGCGCTATATGGCCAAACCGTTGCTGACGTGGGAAAACGATCTGCTCGACGACTTCGCGATGACCGGCAAGCGGCACGACGTCGACTTCGGCGAAGCGGAGAAGGAACGCTATCTGTGGCTCGTCAATGCGCCCCACCCGATCGCGGCGGGGTTGCCCGCCGGCGTCACCAACGTCTACGGCAAACAGGCCGCGATGAGTTGGGGCAAGCCCGGACTCGGCGCAACCATCATTGCGACGCTTTACGGCCAACCGGAGAAGGCAGCGATTTTTGCCTACGAGAAAGGCGCGACGATGGACTACGAATCACTGGCCCCGGCACGGCGCGTGATGTTCTTCCTGAACAACGACACCTTCGGCAACCTGTCGACGGCGGGCAGCAGTCTGTTCGATGCGGCAGTGGATTGGGCTGCCGGGCTGGGTTGATCCACGCTCGAGCTCGCAGCGCCGTGCGCTGAAGCGGCTTCGTCGCCGCTCGCGAGGGGCTTGTATAATCTGCCGCGCCCGCCGACTGTACGATCCCTATCCGTGACCCTCGCCCCGCCTGCCCTCACTTTCCGCAACGCCCTGTTCGCGATGCTCGGCATCGGCCTCGTCAACATGCTGGTCGCACTCGACCAGACCGTCGTCAGCACGGCGCTGCCGTCGATCGTCGCGGAACTGCATGGCTTCGAGTACTACGCATGGATTGCGAGCGCGTACCTGCTGGCCTCGGTCGTGACGGTGCCCGTGTTCGGCCGGCTCGGCGACTATTTCGGCCGCAAGCGCTTCGTCATCGCGGCGGTCGTCACGTTCACCGCCGCCTCCGTGCTGTGCGGCCTCGCCAACAACATGCTGTTCCTCGCGATCGCGCGAGGTCTGCAAGGCGTCGGCGGCGGAATGATGGTAGGCACCGCCTTCGCCTCGATACCCGACCTCTTTCCCGATCCCCGCGCGCGGGTTCGATGGCAGGTGGTGATGGCGGCGGCGTACGGGATCGGCACCGCGGCTGGACCGTCGCTGGGCGGCTGGATGAGCGAGCATTGGGGTTGGCGCTCCACCTTCCTGATCAACCTGCCGGTGGGCGCCGCCGCGTTCTATTTCATCTGGGCGCATCTGCCGAACTTTCATCGTCCTCGCGAAGGCGAGGTGCGTATCGACTGGCTCGGCGCCGGACTCGTCGCGCTCGCGCTGGGCGGACTGCAGACGTTCATCGAGGCGGTGCCGAAGGATGGCTTGACGACCGGCAACCTCGTGCTGGCCACGTGCGTGGTGGCCGCCGCGGTTGCGTTGCTAGTGTGCGAAAAGCGCGCCACGCATCCGATCATTCCGCTCGACCTGTTCAGGGATGCGCAACTGGTCACGCTTTTCGCGCTGTCGCTGCTGTCCGGCTTCGTGATGTTTTCGCTGATTTTTTTTGCGCCGCTTCTGTTGCAGGGCGGGTTCGGCTTGTCGCCGCAACAAGCCGGTCTGCTCGCCACACCGATTGCAGCGTGTATCGCGATCGGCAGCCTGGTGAATACGCGCATCGTCATTCATCTGCGCCGGCCCACGAAAATACTCTCGACCGGGTTTGCGCTGCTGCTGTTCGCCTCCATCGGCCTGGCGTTTGCCAGTGCATCGACCCGGCATCTCTGGATCGAGCTGCCGATGGCCGCGGTAGGCATCGGACTCGGATTCATCCTCAACAACCTGAACGTGTTCGGGCAGGAGATTGCCGGACGCGAACGCTTCGGCATCACCACGGCGCTATTGCAGTCCACCCGCATGGTGGGCGGGATGCTCGGCACGAGCATCGTGGCCACGGTCGTCTCGCATCACTACAGCAACGTGGTGACGCGCACCATGAGCGTGCTTGGCGAACCGGTGGCCGCGCAGTGGCTGCCGCGCTTTGTCGATTTGCGAATCCTCATCGACGAAGCGTTGAGAACAAAGCTGGTTGACGATATGAAGCCGTCTGGACTGAACCCGTTGGTCTTCATCGACGCCGCACGCGACGCGCTGGTTCAGTCGATTCATATCGGCGTCTGGCTGACCGCGGTTGCGTCGCTGGCGGCGGCGCTCCTTGTGCAAAGGATTTCGCACGTCGTGTTTCGCCGCAGTTGAACACTTGAGCCCGCCTCTGGGCCCGAATCACCGCTCAACGCTGCCAGGCAGGAAACGTCATCGTCAAGGAGTCTGGAGCGTTCCATCTTTCAGCCGTGTTTGTGTCCAGGTGGTCACGGTGTTTTCGCACGGATATTTCGCTGCTTCGGCTTCGTCGATGTCCACGCCCAAACCCGGTTTGTCGTTGGCGTAAACGTGTCCGTTCCTGAACTCGGGAAGGCCGGGAAATACATCCAGCAAAGCCGCCCTCGGCCCTTTGAGTTGCTGGATCACGAAGTTGGGCGGCTCGGTTCCGGACCATTCCTGCACGCCGAAATTGCGTGAAGCGAGATCGATGTGGATGTTCGCTGCATGCGCCAGCGGCGACATGTCGCCCGGACCATGCCACGCCGTCCTGACGCCGAATTGCTCGGCGAAGATCTGCAGCTTGCGCCCCGCCGTGATGCCGCCGATCTGGCTGAGGTGAACCCGGATAAAGTCGATCAGGCGCTCGGTGATCAGAAATCGCCATTCGGACGGATTGTTGAAGAGCTCGCCCTGCGCCAAAGGCGTGGTCGTCTTCGCCCGCAATTGACGCATCCAGTCGCCTTCTTCGAGCGCGATCGCATCTTCGAGAAAGAACAGATCGTACTGCTCCAACTCGCATGCGAAGCGGATCGCTTCGACCGGCTTCAGACGTTCATGTACGTCGTGGCACAAGGCAACGTCAAAACCCACCTTGCTGCGAATGCCGTCGAACAGCTTGAGCGTTTCCCGCATGTATTTTCTGCTGTCGAGATAGACGCCATCCGGGGCACCCTGGGGCGCACCCGACGGCGCCTTGCCATAGCCTCCCCCGCCGTATCCGCCGTTCTGGCAGCGGATGTGGGTGATGCCCTGCTCGCGATATTTCTGAATGTTCTCGCACAACTCGTTCAGGTCGCGGCCATCCGCATGGCGATAGATGGGCACGCCCTCGCGACACTTGCCGCCGAAGAGCTGATAGAGCGGCATGTTCGCCATCTTGCCCTTGATGTCCCACAACGCCATATCGACGCCGGAGATCGCGTTGTTCTCGATCGGGCCGTTGCGCCAGTAAGCGTTCTGATGCATCAGCTGCCATAGTTCTTCGATCGCCTCGGCGTCCCGGCCGATCAGCAGCGGCCGCAGATATTCCTCGATCAGACATTTGACCGCGACATGCCGGTATGCAAACGTCGCGCATCCGAGGCCGTACAAACCGTCCTGGTTGGTTTCCACCTTGACGACAATCAGGTTGATGCCTTCCGGCGCGGTCAGGATGACCTTTACATCGGTAATCAGGGTTGCCATTTTCTGTCTGCCAAAATCGAATCGATGAATCGAAGCCGGATCGTGGGGTTCTTCACGTGCGGCGCAGCGACAGCGATCCTTCACGCTTCGCCCGCTGGTCAGACCGCGCAGGTACGGTGATCATCAGGATGACCGAGAGCAACAGCGCAACCGCCATGAAGATGTACGAGACCGCGGGGCTGCCAGTCGCGCCGTTCAGATAACCGACCACCCACGATCCAAGGAATGCGCCCAGGGCGCCGCATGCATTGATGAGGCCGATCGCGCCGCCCAGCACGTTGCTCGGAATCAGCTCCGGCACGAGCGCGAAGAACGGGCCATACGGTGCGTACATCGTCGCGCCCGCCACCACCAGCAGCGCGAACGAAATCCAGAAGTGCGAGCCGCCGATCAGGTACGAAGCCACGAATGCGATGGTCCCGATCAGCAGCAGCGGCCAGACAAACAGCTTGCGATTGCGCGTCTTGTCGGAGAGCCAGGACGCGAGCAGCATCAGGATGATCGCGGCGAGATACGGAACGGCGGCCAACCAGCCGACCGACACGATATCGATCGTCGAAGCGGCCTTGAGAATCGACGGCAGCCACATGATGAAGCCGTACACGCCGACGCTCCACAGCGCGTGAATCGCGCAGCACTTCAGCACGATCGACGAACGGAATGCCGCCTTGTAGTCGCGCACCGGCGCGATGTGCGCCTGTTCCGCTTTCAGACGCGCGTCGAGTTCGGTCTTTTCGGCGTCGCTCATCCACGGCGCGTCAGCCGGCCGATCCTTCACCGTGAACCACCAGACCACCGCCCATGCGAGCGCCGGCAAGCCTTCGAGCACGAACATCTCGCGCCAGCCGAAACTGTGCACCAGATAGCCCGACACCACCGACATCCACAGCACCGTGACCGGATTGCCGAGAATCAGGAACGTGTTGGCGCGCGAGCGTTCGCTGCGGGTGAACCAGCGGCTGATGTACATCAGCATTGACGGCATCACGGCCGCCTCGACCACGCCAAGCACGAAGCGCAACGCCATCAGCATCGGAATGTTGCTGACCATGCCGGTTGCCGCCGCACACAGTCCCCACAGGATCAGGCTGAAGAAAATCAGCTTCTTCACACTGTTGCGCTGCGCGTAGATCGCGCCGGGCACCTGGAACAGACAGTAGCCGAGAAAGAACAGCGAGCCGATCAGCGACGACGTGCCTTGCGAGATGCCGAGATCCCTGTTGATCCCGGCCGCGGCGGCGAAGCCGTAGTTCGCACGATCGAGATAGGCGAGGCTGTAGGTGATGAAGATGATGGGCATCAGATACCACCATCTTTGGGTTGCTACGGGTTTGACGCTTTCCATGATGTCTCCAGATCGGTACGGCGTACGGATTATTTGGCGCGAGTCGTTGGTTGTTTTGATGTACCCGCGCGAACCTGCTTCAAAACTGCTTCAAAGTACGGCCAGCCAGCCTCCGTCGACGTAGATGATCTGGCCGTTCACATAGCTCGATGCCGGCGACGCGAGGTACACCGCCGTGCCGACGAGTTCCTCCGGTTTGCCCCAGCGTTGCGACGGATTGCTGCTCTTGACCCAGGCGTCGAAGGTGGCGTTCTCGATCAGCGCCTTGTTCATGTCGGTCAGGATGTAGCCCGGACCGATCGCATTCGCCTGAATGTTCGACGCCGCCCACTCGGCGCTCATCGCCCGGGTCAGCATCTTGACGCCGCCCTTCGCCGCCGTGTAGGCGCCTACCGTCGCGCGCCCGGCTTCGCTCGTGAGCGAGCCGATGTTGATGATCTTGCCGCCGGTGCCGCGCGCAATCATCCGTCGTGCAGCTTGCTTCGCAACGATGAATGCACTGGTCAGATTCGTATCGATCACGCGTTGCCAATCATTCAGTTCGAGTTCGACGAGCGGCTTGCGAAACTGGATACCCGCGTTGTTGATGACGATGTCGATCTGCACGCCGTCCTTGTCCCATTGCGCAAACGCTTCGGCGACCGCCGGTTCGTCGGTGACGTCGAACGCGCGGCCTTGTGCGTTGAATCCTTTGCTTTTGAGCCGGTCGACAGCTTCGGCAACCGTATCGGCGCGTGTGCCGTTCAGGACGACGCCGGCGCCCGCGGCCGCGAGTCCCTCAGCCAGTGCGAAGCCGATGCCTCGCGCCGAACCGGTGACGAGCGCCGTGCGGCCGCTCAGATCGAATAACTGTGTCATGTGCCGATCCTCTCGATGTTCAGTCACGAGGCGCGAGTGCGCCCCTCGCGACCGTTGATACGTTCGCGATAACGTTGGTATGGGGTCGCCGTTGGCGAGGCTGCCGGGCAGGCCGCCTGGCAGTCAGCTAAGCGGGCTGGTCGTTGGCGGTGCGATTCAGGGCGGCGCGGTCCTCGAAATCCTTCTCGGCACGCTCGATGAGTGTCAGCACAGCCTGTTCAGCCGCTGCCGGATCGCCCTTCTCGATCGCGACGCAAAGCGCTTCGTGCATCGGCAGCGAACGGGCCGGGCCACCGGCGATCTCGGAGCTGAGTTCGAAGCTCGTACGCAAGATCGCCGACAACGCGTTCTGCATCTGCTGGATGAACTGGTTGTGGCAGGCGGTGAGGACGGCGCCGTGAAACGCGAGGTCGGCGGGAACGTACTCGCCGTGGCCCGCGACGGCCCGTTCCATCTTCTTGAATGCGCGCCGAACCGCGACGCGATCCTCTTCGGTCGCGCGCTTCGCGGCGAGTTTCGCGGCATTCGGCTCGATGATCAGGCGCAGTTCCATCAGGTCTTCGACGAGACTCGGCTCGATGGCGCCCGCTCGCGCACGCCATGTGATCACGTCCGGATCGAACAATTGCCATTGCGAGCGCGGCAGCACGACCGTGCCGTAGCGGCGGCGCACTTCGAGCATGCCCTTGGCGGAGAGCGATTTCATCGTCTCGCGGATGGTGATGCGGCTCACCTGCATTTGCTCGGCGAGAACGGGCTCAGCCGGCAGAATATCGCCGGGCATGAATTTGCCTGAGCAAATCTGCTCGCCCATCTGATTTAGAACCTGCCTGTGCAGCGTCGTCACGATTCGCCCCCTAGATCATACGTATGATGTAGAAAGATAGACACGTGAAGACTTCACTGCAATCCGGGTTGACCCCAGGGTTCAGGCGCGGCGCCCGGCAGGTTCGCGGCGGACGCGGCAGAGGAACACCACTTACCCCCAACCGCCCGGCGATCAGGTCACTGATAACTCATCGTGAACGTGGCGAGTCCCTTGACCGTGCCTGGCCCGACCGTGCCCGTCGAAATGTACTGCGCGGTCATCGGGATGCGGGTCGTGCTGGCCGACGCGCCGACCAGCCACTGATTCGGATTGCTGGCCACGGCCGAGTCCGGGCCGTAGCTGAGCGCCGACCCGCCGCTGTTCAGCACGCGCAGCTTCACCCCCGTCGCGGTCGAACCGCTCGCCAGCGTCAGATTGCTGGTCGTGTTGCCGGGATTGGTCGCGTCGGTCAGCGTCACGTAGACGTTGGAGCCGGCCTGGCACGACAAGCCGATGCTGAAGTTGGTATTGCCCACGGTCGTGCCGGCGGGGCTCAACGCGCTGGCGTTGACCGTCGGTAACGTGACGCTGACAGACGGCGTCGTCACCGTGCAGGTGGTTGCGACGATCGACGTGTTGTTCACTGAAACCGTCACCTGCGCCGGCGAGGTGACGTTGAGCGGAATATTGTGGCTAACCAGCGTCATTAACTGCGGAATGTTGACTGCACCGCCCGTCGTCACCTGGGCTGCGGTTTTCACCAGCTGATAGGTAAACGTGAAGTTGCCCTGGAACGACGCGGTCGTCTGGATCGGCGCGGCAAAATCGCCCCAGCCGCCGAGGTTCAACGTCGACAGCGTCTTGTTGCCGTAGGTCACGTCGATCACCCGGATGCCGATGCCGGCGATCCCGGTATTCCAGACACCCGCCACCGGGCTGCCGGTCAACTGCGGGTAGTACTGGATATACCAGCCGTTGTTATACGGCGGCACGGTACCGGGATTCGACGGACAGTTGACCGATACCGTCGACGACTGCACCGGGCCGATCGCCGTGCCGACCGGTGTGTCGCGCGGCACGGTAATCGTGCCGAAGCTGATCGCCGCCGAACCGGTAATCGTGCATTGCAGCGCCGCTTGTGCAGGCATGCTGACGGTCAGTCCGGCACACGCCGCCACACACAGCGTGAGGAACCCGAACCATTTGCGCAAAATGGTGCGTGACAGAGACATGTTCATTGCGGATTCCCTTCGACGGACGAACCCGCCGCTGCTTCGTTCGCTGCGCGACTCACCGGGGAGCTGCTTGCAGGCATAGAGAGATGGCTCGCCATCGCGACGTTCGCAGCCGCGATGTTCGCGGTGACGTTATCCGCCGAGGTGGGCTTCGTGGCCGCTGCGCTAGCCGTCGAAGCTTGACCCGTGCCGCACACCGCCTCGATATGCGCATAGGCGCCACGGTCTTCACCCTTCGGCGGCAAGTGGTAGCCGAATGCGCATTGTTCGTCGGCCGCATCGCCCCACTTCACCGTGAGCGCCCCTTCATCGGCAACGCGGCGCACGAAGATCCGGCTGTTCTGACCGATCGCACCGACGCTCGCCCCCTTCGCGTCGTACACGCTCGCGCCGAACGGCAACGGTGCGCCGTTCGGCAAGCGCGCCGAGATCACCGCTGCCCGGCCGCTCACCGTGCCGAAGCGGATCATCACCACCGAATTCGCACGCGGCGCAACTTGCTGGCTGGTCGACCTGAACTCGACGTCGAGCGGGATGCCCTTCGGATCGATCTCGACCGTGTTCAGGCTGTACGGCGTCAAATACGGAATCACCGCGTAACCGAAGCTGTCGACGCGCACACCCGACGAGTTGGTGATGCGCGCGCCCTTCGCGTCTTTCGCTTCGACCACGCCGATCGTGTCGCCCAGATCGTTGGCGAAGGTGACGCCACCCGGGTGCGCCACGATCGCGCCGGTCACGCCAGCCGACACTTGCGAGTAACCCGAGCCGCCGCTTGCGCTCGCCGCCAGCGTCGCGTACGGGCTGCGGTACTGGCCGTTCACACCGCCCGCGCTCGAGCCCGGCGCATGGTTCGCCGTCACGCCGTAGGTGAATTCATTGTCCACGCCGGCCGAGCCGTTCAGCATCGCCTGCTCGGACGCGCCGCTCTGGCTGTTGTGGGTAAAGCTCGTCGACAGGGTCGGCGCATGCTGGCCGGTGCCGAGCGGAATCGACACGCTCGCAAAGAGCTGGTTGTTCATCTGCCCGGTCAAGCCGTCGCGCTGCCTCGACAGCGACACGTTGTAACTGAAGTTGGTGCCGAGCGCGCGCAACACGTTGTTGTAGCCGATCTGGAACTGCGTGGTGGTGCCCGAGCGATTCCAGTAGTCGAGCGTCGAGCCGACGACATACGCATTGCCCCAGCCATTGCCGAAACTCTGGTTCATCGTCAGTTGAACCTGATTGCGCTGACGGTCGACCGCACTCGGGTCCTGTCCTGTCGCGGCCCGGCTGCGCGCCAGCATCGCGTCGCGCAGCGCCCAGAAGCCGCTCGATGAATAGCGATAAGCCGCTACCGTGAAGTTCGTATTGGTGGTCGGCACCAGCTTGCTGTAGCTGATCCGCACGCTCTGGCCGGTGGTGTTGGTCACGCCGCGAATGTCCGCTCTCGCCTCGGTCACGTCGACCGCGACCGCGCCGAGCGGCGTGTTGACCGCCGCGCCGAGCAGTCCCGCCAGATAGCCTTGTGCCACGATCGTCCCCGCATAGCCGGTGACGACGTTGTTGAAACCATGCTGCACCGTCCCCTGAAGGATGTTGTCGTGCTCGCTGACCTGCGCGTCGCGAAGCTGGCCAGCGGCGACGTTGAAGCGCGTGATCCCCGGACGCAGCAACTGCGCGACCGACGCATACGGCACCGAAAAACTGTGCTGGCTGCCGTCGGCTTCCGTAACCGTAACGAGCAGGTTGCCGCCATAGCCGGTGCCGTACAGGTCGTTGATTTCGAACGCGCCCGGCGCGACGGTCGTCTCGTACAGCTTGTTGCCGTTCTGCGTGACGCTCACGCGGGCATTGGTCATCGCCACACCGCGAATCAGCGGCGCATACCCGCGCAGCGAATCGGGCAGCATGCGATCGTCGCTCGCGAGTTCGACGCCGCGAATGCCGATGCTGTCGAATACGGCGCCGTCGGTGAAGGCGTCGCCGATCGTCAGCTGGCTGCGAATCGACGGCAGATCGTGCTGAAGATAGGTCGCGATGTTCTGATACGTACGCGGTCCGTTCGATTGCCACGTCAGCGCGGAATTCTGCCGGAAGTGCCAGCTGCCGAAATTGACGCCGCTGTTCAGCCCGAGATAGGTCTGCGTATTCGCGGCGCCCGAGCCGCTCACGCGAAACGAATTCAGGTTGTAGCCCAAGGTGGCCGAGCTCACGCCTTCGTCCCAGAACTCCGGGCTCACATAGCCTTGCGGATTGCGCAGCAGCGCCGCCTGCGGAATGCTCAGATCGAGCCGCAGATCGGACATGTCGAAAGAATACGACGCACCGTCGACCAGATCGGCAAGGTTCGCGCACTCACCCGCCTGGGCTTTCGTCAGTTCGCCGCGGCCCTTGCTGGACAGCACAGTGAAGTCGAGACCAAGGCGCTCGATCAGCGCCTTGTCGAAACACGGCGCCGCGCTGTCAGCCCCGTCCCGTGCAACGAAGCGCGCCGCGTTGTGGCCCACCCAGTTGCCGTTCACGTAGAGGTCGACGGTGTACTCGCCTGCTTGCACCGGATTGCCGCGCTCGAAGCGCGATACGTCGACGCTCTGGCCTCTCGGCTTCATCAGGAACTGGTCGTTGAACTGCACGTCCGCAACCATCGTCGAATCGGCGAACGCCAACGTCGGCCCCCAAGCCGCCAGCGCGCCGAGAATCACGGCGTGGCTGCGCCTGAGCGCGAACCTCTTTCCGGCACGCGGCCGCGGACACTGTTCTCGGGTACGCATGGCTAATCGTTGGTCTCGTCGCGCAGACTGGCTGCGTGGTTTTTTGTGTATGGGTTGCGCCTGCGCTTACCGCGCGAAACCCGTATTCGTCATGGTTCGAAGCACGCGGCTCGCGGCCGCGGACGTCATGGCTTCGCTGACGGCTGGTACTTGCCGTTCACCCCTGCGCCGTAGTCGTTGATGAACGTGTAATCGACCTGTGCCGGCGCCATGGTGAGCGGCGCCACGCTGCCGACGTCGAAGTCCGCGCCGGCTCCCGGGTCGACCATGCCGCCCTTGTCGCTGGTCCAGCTTGCGGTGCCCTCACTGGCGACGATCTTGCTGAAGGTCACGTGATAAGGCGTCGGATTGGTCGCCTCCAGCGCGTAGCCCCCGTTGTCCTTGCGCACGAATTTCCAGCTGACCCTGGCAGCCGCTTCGTCCGCACTGCCCGGCAGCCCCGCCGGACGGAAGAACAGCTTGATGCGCGAGCGAAACGCCAGTTGCAGCGAATTGGGATCGTCGGCGATGGTGCTCGCAGCGGCGCGCGGCGGCACTTCAAGCACGTTGAGCCAGAACAACGACTCCTTGTCCTGCGGCAACGGCTCCTGCGTGTAGATCAGGCGCAGGCTCTGGCCTTTCTTCGGATCGAGGCGAAACAGCGGCGGCGACAGCGTGAAGGGAACCTTCGACTCGTCCGGCATGGCGTTGGGATTGCCCGTATCGAGCCAAACCTGAACCAGCGCCGGTGCGTCGCCTTCGTTGCTGAGCTTGACGGTGACTTCGCGCTCTTTCGCCTGATAGATCACGCGCGTCCCGCTGATCACGACGCCTGCCTGAGCGCTGCTCACACACAATGACAACGCGAAAGCTGCCATCGCCGCACACAAATTGTTTCGCACTGTCATTTTGCAATCCTGATTACATGGCGAACTCAGGGTTCGCTCTAATCTTTCGACAGCCCGCGCCTCTGCGGGCGCCGGCTACCGCCCCGTAGCGATTTACGCTTACTGATAGACGATCGAGTACATGACGGTCGTGTTGACGGTACCTGCCGTCGACGCGCCGTTCGTCGCGACGTATTGCGCGAAGTACTTGAGCGTGGCCGCGCCGCTTGCCAGCGCGACGGCCTTCGAGTTTTGCGAAGCTTGTGCCGCGCCCAGCGTGATGACGCTGCTGTCGCCGTTGAGCAGGCCGATTTCGACATTGGTCGCCGTACCCGATGCGTTGAGCAGCTGGCCGGTCGTCGTGTCGACGGTTGCGCCCGGTTCGAAGTACGTCGAGACGTTGCCCGAGTTCGGCGTGCAATTCGACAGCGCGATGTTGAACGGCGTGCGGCCAGCGGTCGTGCCGGCGGTGGCGAGTGCCGAGGTCGATACGGTCGGCAGCGTGACGGTAAAGTTCTTGCCGCCGCCGTTGCCGCTGATCGTGCAAGTCTGGCTGGTGATCTGGCCGGTGAAAGTAATGGTGCCGTCAGCCGCATGTGAAACGGCCGGCACGACGGCTGCAACTGCGACAACCGCGGCGAGAACGCCTGAGCGCGTGAATTTCATTGTCATCCCCATTGATAAGTAAGGCCTGGTATTGAAAAACGTGTGTACGGCGGGTTCAGAAATAGCGTTGCGCTCAAACCGACCGCGCCGGCGGCTATTATCGGGATGGGGCAAAAAGGGGACGGTTAAACAATGTCATGCGGGGATGGGGGAAATTTGAAATAATGTTAAATCATTGATAATAAAGGATAAATATTAATATCAAGGCTAAATTGGATCGTATATAAGGCATCAAAGCCTCTCTGTCGCATCGAAAACCGTTAATGGCGTCGCCCCCAAGCTGACGGGACCGTATGGTTCATTGAAATTTGGTTGTAAGTCGCCGTTGCTAGAGTCTTCGAGGCATTTTCCCGCTGGATGCCGGAGCGTGTATTCCGGACACGCAGAAAGGACAGGAGCGACAACCCATGAATACAGCTCGTGCATTCTGGCTTATTCTGACGCTGCTTTTGACGAACCCTGCCTGGGCGTTTCAGTCCAGGGTTGTCGCCATTCCCAGCGCCGCGATGCATAAATCGTTCGAGGCAACCGTGGTGCTGCCCGACCAATACATCCGCGGCAAAGAAGCCACCCGCTTCCCCGTTGTCTATTTGCTGCACGGCTCCGGCGGTGACTACACCGACTGGACCACGAATTCGCAAATCGCCAGGTTGGCGGACCGCTATCACGTGATCCTCGTGATGCCGGACGGCGGTCACGAGAGCTGGTACATCGACAGCCCGGTCGATCCCCGCAGCCGTTACGAAACGTACGTGGGTGCGGAAGTCGTGGCGTATATCGACTCGCATTTCCGCACGATTGCCGCGAGACAGTCACGCGCGATCACCGGTTTGAGCATGGGTGGCTTTGGCGCCTTGCACATCGCGCTGGACCGGCCGGACGCATTCGGTGCTGCCGGGAGCATCAGCGGCGCGGTCGATCCGCGCGGCTGCGAAGACGAGCCCGGCATCAACGAGGTATTCGGCGACCCCGCTCGACACGCTGCCTTCTGGAACAGCAAGGCGATCGTCGAAAATGCCCGCAGCTTTGAAAATGCCCATATCGCGCTGACTATCGATTGCGGCGTCAACGACTCTTTCGTCACTTCGAATCGCACGCTGCATGAGCGGCTTGTCGAGCTCGGCGTGCCGCACGATTACGCGGAACGTCCTGGTGGACATACCTGGAAGTACTGGGCGAACGCGGTCCAGTATCAGGTTCTCTTCTTCGCGACTTCGTTCAAACGCAACGGCGGGTACGCGCAAAGTGCGTAGACGTGATGGGTTGGTTCGTTGAGTTCGCCGGCATCTTCATGTGAGCAGGCCGGCGCTAGGCGCGCGCCGCAGAGCAACGAGCGCCGTCCGCACCTCGCCCCCTTCGCTCAACCGGCGTGAAGAAACGGAAGCCGACGTATTGGCGACCCAGCGACTCCGTCTGCCTAGCGGCCCCACGTCTGAATATCCGTCGCCGTATACCGCGCCGAACGTGACGTGCGCAGTGGCTGGTTGACGTTCTGCGGCGCTCTCCCGCTCCCGCTACCAAGGCAGAATGCGCCAGGGCTCCTGCAGCTCATTCGGTACGATGCGGAACGTCGTTCGGGAAGGGATAAGGCGCGTGGGGGCCCGGCCATTCCGCTACCGGTGGTCCGCGCAACGCATCGCATCCAGCGAAACCGACCAGAAAGCTCCACGTTAGTAAACCGGCGAAAACGCGCCACATTATCGCTCGAGCGTTCATCGCACACCTCCTGCCGTATGACGCAACGCTATCGCCTGGACCGCCGCTCGCTTCAAGGGAAACTTTCCTGGGCTCACCAGCAATGATCAGACAATTGACACCGGCGCCGGGGCAGCATGAATGCTGGGGCTACGCACCCCGACGCAGAAGACCATGATCCGCCGAAAATGAAAAAGCGGCGAGCGGATAAAATCCGCCGCCGCCATTCTGAGCACCCCGGCCAATGGAGGTGCTACGAGGAGATGCCGCCGGATCAGAAGCGGGTGCGCACGCCCGTGGTCAGCTCGAGCTGGTTGGTGGCGCCGAAGGTGCCCCCAACCGTATAACCGCCATGCAACTTCATGTAGTCGCCGGCGAGATACACTTCGGTGCGCTTGGACAGGTGATAGAAGACCGAACCGTACAGGGTTTCCTTGAAACCGTTGTGCAGGCCCGAGGTCGGATCGAACGCGCCGACGTTCGCATTCGGAATATCGCCGTCGCTGTTGTACGCGGCGTTGTGCACGCGCATCTGCTGATAGCCGAGTTCGTAGTCGAGCGCGCCCTTCGGCGACAGCTTGAACGACACCGTCCAGGCGTTGTCCTGACGCTGGCCGAGCGCGCCCTGATTGCCCAGGTAGCGGAAGTAACCCGCATTGGCGCGCAGAATACCGAACGTATAGTTGCCACCCACCGAGAACGACTGGTTGGTAAAGCCAACGCGGTTCACGTGGCTATAGAAGCCCGACACGTTGAACGGTCCGCCGTTGTAGCCGAGCGCAGCCTGATAGGTCGAGTTGGAGCCGAAGCTCGTCGAGTTGCCGAATGCGTAGCCTGCGCTGGCGAAGATACCGTTGCTGAACAGCTTCTTCCACGCCACGCCATTGCTATAACGCGTACCGGTCGGGCCGGCCGCGTAGAAAATCATCTGCTTGAAGTTGTTCGAATTGGTAAAGCCACCTTCTTCCGTCGACAGTCTGGGGCTGCCATATGCATCACCATAAATGGCTGCCGCGTCGCGGGCGATCGTGTTCTGGAAGCCTGCCGTGATCTTGCCGAACGTGTCGTTCTCGATACCGACCCATGCATCACGGTCGAAAATCTGGCCCGGATCTTCCATCTGGCCGTTGGCGACCACGAATTCACTCTCCAGGCGGAAAATGATCTTCGAACCGCCACCGATATCTTCCGCGCCCTTCAGGCCCCAGCGGCTGCCGCTGAACCACGGTTCGCCGTCGTTGCCCATGCCGATGACGTGATTGCCGTTCGCATCCGCGTGCGTCCGGTAGGTGGGGAAGCTCAGGTCCATCAGGCCGTAAAGCTGGACGCTCGACTGTGCGTGCGCGCCGGTCGCGGCGAATGCGCCTGCCGTGACGGCCATAGCCAGATACTTTTTCTTCAAGATCGTCTCCTCAGATTACTACATTGAAATTTTCGTTTTTGCTGCGCGCTGCGACGGCCAACCGATGAGTGCCATCCTAGTGAGCTCAATCCTTCACGCGCCTTTCCCGTCTCACCTGTACAACTAAGTGAAATTACCGATGTACGGCGTAGCACCGGTGGCGCGTGATGAGGGAGTCCCCGACCGTCATGCTGACATCGCGCATCGCGATCGGTGGCTTGCCGTCCGCCGTGTACATCGGCAGCATCGTGAAGTCTGTCGAGATCGGACCTCGCTTTCGTTCGGCATCGTCAAAGCGACCCTATAGCGCCGGTTCGCACATGGTCGATACGCAGAACGGCATATCAATGCCTGGCTTTTCCCGAGCCGCATGGGCCGACACCGCCGACCGTGACCGTGTCACGCTGAATCGACCTGTGGTTTCCGAGTCGGGATCCTGAACCGGCGGATCTTGTGATAGAGCGTCTTCCGCGGCATGCCTGGTGCCGCATTGGTCGCGCCGACATTGTCGGTATTTCCCTACAACAAAATCAGCCATTCCTGCTTTGAGCGTTTTATTGGAAAAGCGTATATCGACCTGTACCGTTGATGACCTATAGAAAGCTAAATTGTGCTAAGCAAAATCTCAATGGATCTACTTTTTCTATTTTTTACCTGATAACCGGCAATCGCCCCTTCATTTGCAGCAAGTCCTGCCGTATACCCTTGGAGGTGTCGGGGTCTTAGCCCCTTCCCGCACGACCTTGAATACCCAAGCCACGAAGGAAGCAACGTGAACAGTTTTGTACAGACAATTAAATTCAAGATCGTCCTCGCGTTTGGCGTATGCGTGACGCTCATCGCTGTCATCGGACTTTTCACGACTTTAGGACTTTCCAGACTAAACTGGAACATGATCAACGCCTATTCCGGCAATACTGTTCCAATTGCCGATCTAACCGACGTGCGTGCGGCCGAGCTCGATGTACGCCTTATGCTGAGGCGCATTCAGGTATTCAGGGAGCCAACTAAAACGGCAGAATCCGTCTCTGCAATTCAAGCCGATTTTGAACGTCTCAATACGTCGTGGAACCACTATTACCGGAGCGGCATATCCAGCGACAAGGAACGTGAGATCGCAGAGCGGATCAGAAACGCCCTATTCCGGTTCACAGCAATAACGAACGAAGCGATAGCTGCTGCCAGAGCGGGCAATTTCGACGCGACTTCTTCTTCAATCGAAAAGCTTTCTCCGGTATCCAGGTCATTGGATGACGCGGTGAAGCAGGACACCACGCGCAATCTGGCTCAGGCCAAACAGTTTGCCGACGATAGCGAATCGACCTTCAGAACTATTCTCTGGATTGCTATCACGCTTGTCGGCGCCGGCATCGTCATCGCCATTGGTGCGTCCGTCTATCTGCTACGCGCGATCTCGACGCCCCTCAACAAAGCCGTAGACGTTGCAAACCATATCGCGGCTGGAAAACTGGAAAATCAGATCACCGTGGATTCACGAGGTGAGTTCGGCCAGCTTCTCGAAGCATTGAGGAAAATGGATCGGCAACTCAGCGATACGGTGCGCGGGATCAAGGCCACCACTGAATCGGTCTCGGTGGCATCGCGGGAAATCGCTAGCGGCAACACCGATCTGTCGGCGCGGACAGAGGAACAGGCAGCGTCGCTTGAAGAAACCGCGGCAAGCATGACGCAGTTGACGGAAACGGTGAAACAGAACGCCGACAATGCACGTCAGGCGAATGCACTGGCAACGCGTGCCACCGACATCGCCGACGCGGGTAATGAGGCTGTCCAGGACATGGTAGGAACGATTGAAAAGATCAGCAGCAGCTCAACCAGGATTTCGGAAATCACCGGTGTGATCGAAGGCATTGCCTTCCAGACGAATATCCTTGCACTGAATGCCGCCGTTGAAGCGGCCCGTGCTGGCGAACAGGGGCGCGGCTTTGCTGTCGTTGCCAGTGAGGTTCGCAGTCTGGCCCAACGCTCTGCCACCGCCGCGAAAGAGATCAAGGAGCTGATCGGCTCGTCCGTCGCGATGATTCAAGACGGGTCAAAACAGGCGTTCGAAGTTAGCTCGACCGTGGGGCAGGTCAAGCAGGCAATCAAGCAGGTCTCCGATATTGTCGGCGAGATCGCAGCAGCCTCTGAAGAACAGAGCCGTGGCATTGAACAGGTGAACCAGGCCGTCGGTCAAATGGATGAAGTGACGCAACAGAATGCCGCGCTCGTTGAACAGGCTGCGGCAGCCGCACAATCACTCGAAGACCAGGCAACGAGGCTGACGGACGCAGTATCGGTATTCAACCTCGCCGACACGGGGCAATCTACGCCACGAGCGGTTATTCCGCAAAGCAAACCGCGCCCGTCCACCCCGAAGACTCCAACCACCCGTCGTACGGCACCGGCCAAACCGAAAACATCTTCCCAATCACCCAGCGGCGCGACTAGCACCGGCATGACCGTCTCGGCGAATGCGAGTAGCGCCGACTGGGAAACGTTCTGAGGAGCCATGGTTTTGAATAACACCGACGCGCTTCTGCAATCACTGGCTACGCTGGTGATGTCGAACGGCAAGGCCGTTTCCCGTTTCGGCGCACAGGTTGTGGTTATGAAAAATTTCATCGATGCCACGCTCCCACACCTCACAGCCACTCAACGCGCGGAGATCGCCAAGGCATTTCGCCAACGGATTGAAGACACAATGTCGCTCGCGGATGACATACCCCTACCCGCCGAATATCACTCAACGCTGCTGGAACAGACCAATACCCTACTGAACGTGCTGCAGACGACGAACACAACTCGCCAGTAATCACGCGAACGCGTGCCTGCGCCGAAGGCCTGGTCGATGGCGCTGATACCGATGAAGAAGGCAGTCGACCTCGACGATCAACACTACCAGGAACTCACGAAGGCGTGGACAAGCCGGTTGAATACCCCCGGATTCGCGACGTTCATCCCATGCGATGCGCCCGCAATGGTGTGTTTGTCCGCGTAATCGATCCAATCCGCGAGCTTTTCAACGTTGTTGCGAAACATGCGAGGGCTCTTTTCCCCTTCGATCAGCAACGTCCTGCACTTCACGTCACGCGCTGCGTCACGTGAGTACCCTGGTAAAGGATCGCGAAACTGCTTTGGAAGCGTGGCGGCGTTGTCGATCGCCATCGTGCGGAAACTGGGGGGACTTTTGCGCCAGAAGCCGGGCATGCTCACCGAGTCGACGAACAGCTCCAGTCCGGCGTCAATCGCACCGCTTTCAATCAGGTCGGCGACTTTGGTGCGAAGTGCATTGGTCGCAGGTGGCAACGATGCCTCCGACATCCCGTCGATTTGCAACGGGCCACCCGGATCCGCGAGCGTCAGCGTTTTCACCAACCGCGGATACTCGCGCGCCACGTGGAATGCCACGCACCCTCCTCGCGAGTGCCCGACCAGATGCACCGGCGCGAGGTCCATTGCAGCAATGAACTCGGCGAGTTCCGCGACGTGCGTCTCCCAGCCGAATTCTCCTTGAATGCAAGCCTCGGCCGCCGGCCAGTAATGGCTGAGACTGACCGAGATACAGAGGAAATGCTTCGAAAGGAAGGCTGTTTGACTGCTCCAATAGCGGTAATCGCAAAGCGATCCGTGCACGAACAGCAACGGCTCTCCGGAACCGCAGGCCACATAGGGCACGCTGATGCCGGACGGGACAGTCGCAAAGCACAACTCCGGGACTGCAAGTATTGAAGGGTCGGTTCGCGCGTTCATACATGGGCTCCTTTCCCGCACTATGCACGACGCAACCACCTAAGAAAATCGCGTAATATTGATGGTATCTATCGATTTATCTGATACCAATGAAGACCCTTGATCTCGACGTTCTGACGATGATTGTGGCTGTGGCCGACACGGGGAACATTAGTCGCGCGGCGGAAGTCGTCCATCGCTCGCAATCGGCGGTGAGCATGCAGATCAAGACGCTCGAAACCGCGCTCGGCAAGCCGCTTTTCGTGCGCAAGCCGAGAAGCGTTATCCCGACGCAAGACGGCGAGGTCCTGCTGGCGTTCGCGCGACGTATGCTCGCTCTGCGCGAAGAAGCGTGGGCGGCGGTAGTCCGTCCCGACGTGACCGGCCGAGTCGTTATCGGTGTGCCCGACGACTACGCGTCGTCACTGCTGCCGTCGATCCTCAAGAAATTTTCCGGCACCTACCCGAAGGTCGAGATTCAGGTCGTCGGACTGCCGAGCGTCGCGCTCGCGCCCATGGTGAAGGACGGATCGGTCGACCTGGTCTGCGGGACACGCGTAAAAGGTCTCTCGGGCGAGTTCATCCGACTCGAACCGATGGTCTGGGCCGCGGCGCCCAGCGCGCATGACATCTGGCGCGAGAGGCCGCTGCCAATTGCCGTGTTCCTGCCGGGCAGCGTCGCTCGAGAAAACGCGATCCGTAGTCTTGAACGGGCGAAGATCACCTATCGGACCTCTTACGAGAGCCCCAGCCTGCTAGGCCTTCTCAGCATGGTCGAAGCGGGACTCGCGGTGGCGCCGCTCGCGCGATGTGCGGTTCCCCCTCACCTCACCTTGCTCGGCCATGCGCAGGGCTTGCCCGAGATCGCCGCGCTGGAAGTCATACTTGCGCGAAGCGCGAAATCCAAGCGGCCGCCATGCGACTTTCTCGCCGAAAAAATCATGTCGGAACTGCGGCGCTAGTTCAAAGTGCGGCGTGCCGATATCGGATAGTGTTCGCTGTTATCGGCTTTCGTCATGCGTGCACGGTTGATGGCTCGATCGCCATCCAGTTCTGCTGCAAGGGTTTTCCGGCGGACGGTTCGGTTGTTTCACCCAGTCGGAACACCGCCACTGCATCGTCGAGTGCACGCGCCTGTTCTTCGAGCGACGCCGCCGCAGCAGCGGCCTGTTCGACCAGCGCAGCGTTCTGCTGGGTTGCGTTATCCATCTGCGTCACCGCACGATTAAGCTGATCGATGCCGCGTGACTGTTCTTCCGAGGCCACGCTGATTTCGCTGACGATGCCGGTTACGTTGCGTGCCGCCCTGACGATTTCGGCCATTGTCACGCCGGCGCGAGCCGCAAGTTCGCTGCCGTTCTGCACCTTCGCAACCGATTCGCCGATCAGCTCGCGGATCTCTTTCGCCGCCGCTGCCGAACGTTGCGCGAGCGCGCGCACTTCGCCGGCAACGACGGCGAATCCGCGCCCCTCCTCGCCGGCACGCGCAGCTTCGACCGCTGCATTCAGCGCGAGTATGTTGGTCTGGAATGCGATGCCCTCGATCGCGCCAATGATGTCGACGATCCTCTTCGAGCTCGACGACATGTCCGCGATCACGTCGACAACCTGGCCCACCACGTCACCCCCGCGCGCCGCAATCTCCGAGGCGTTTTCCGCGAGCGTGCTGGCCTGCCGCGCATTGTCGGCATTTTGCCGGACCGTCGCAGTCAGCTCTTCCATGCTCGACGCGGTCCCCTCCAGGGTCGCCGCCTGCTGCTCTGTGCGGGTCGACAGGTCGGTATTGCCGCTCGCGATCTCGCGCACCCCGTGCGTGATCGCCGCTGTCCCTTGCCGCACCTGGCTCACGGCAGCCGCCAGACTCGCCTGCATGCGCGCGAGCGCAGCCATCAGTCGGCCCATTTCGTTGGCACGCAGTGCGTGGACCGGACTCGTCAGGTCGCCGGCCGCGATGCGCTCGAAATGATGAATCGCGGAATTGATCGGCCGCACGATCGACGCGGTCAGCACAAAGCGCGCGAACAGGCCAAGCACAACAGCGGCAAAACCGACCGACCCGAACAACCAGACCAGCAGATGGAAATGCCGTTGCGCCGACCCAAAGCGTGCTCTTTGCTGCTCGACCTGGAAATCCTCCAGCGCAAGCGTGGCTTTCCTGTAGTCACTGAACACCGCGTCGGGCGCCTGCCGCTGCGTCGTGCGGAACGACATGAAATCGTTCTGGTCAAGCGCCGCGACTTCGGGGGAAATGACCTGCTTCATCAACTGGCCACGCTTCGCGCGTAGCGCGTCGGTCAGCGCCTTTTCTGCGTCATTCGACGGCGGTTGCGCCATATAGGCAGCCAGCTCGCGCTCGCTGTCAATCAGTTCTGCATGCACGCGCGCGAGCACGGCGTCGGTAGGCTTACCTTGTGCCACGAGCGTTTCGTACGTACCAAGGTCGACCCGCACCTGCAACAGCGCTTCGCTACTGGCGTTGAGATGCCGCAAGGCGGCCGTCTCTTCGCTGTACATCCTGTCAAGCGCCGTATTGGCTGTTTTCAGACCGGCGATCGATGTTGCGATCACGAGCATCAGCGCTGCCGTGTAGCCGGCGATCGTAATCGTTAGAGCGGTCCGGATAGTGGTATTTCTGAACATGGCTGCCTTCCTCGATCCGCTGAACAGAAAAAAGCGGCCGGCGAACAGGTCCGCGGCCGCAAGCAGGAGAACATCGATGAACGGATCCGCTGGGCGGGTCCGGTCCAGGGTTAGAAGCGGGTGCGCACGCCCGTGGTCAGTTCGAGCTGGTTGGTGGCGCCGAAGGTGCCCCCAACCGTATAACCGCCATGCAACTTCATGTAGTCGCCAGCGAGATACACTTCGGTGCGCTTGGACAGGTGATAGAAGACCGAACCGTACAGGGTTTCCTTGAAACCGTTGTGCAGGCCCGAGGTCGGATCGAACGCGCCGACGTTCGCATTCGGAATATCGCCGTCGCTGTTGTACGCGGCGTTGTGCACACGCATCTGCTGATAGCCGAGTTCGTAGTCGAGCGCGCCCTTCGGCGACAGCTTGAACGACACCGTCCAGGCGTTGTCCTGACGCTGGCCGAGCGCGCCCTGATTGCCCAGGTAACGGAAGTAACCCGCATTGGCGCGCAGAATACCGAACGTATAGTTGCCACCCACCGAGAACGACTGGTTGGTAAAGCCAACGCGGTTCACGTGGCTATAGAAGCCCGACACGTTGAACGGTCCGCCGTTGTAGCCGAGCGCAGCCTGATAGGTCGAGTTGGAGCCGAAGCTCGTCGAGTTGCCGAATGCGTAGCCTGCGCTGGCGAAGATACCGTTGCTGAACAGCTTCTTCCACGCCACGCCATTGCTATAACGCGTGCCGGTCGGGCCGGCCGCGTAGAAAATCATCTGCTTGAAGTTGTTCGAATTGGTAAAGCCACCTTCTTCCGTCGACAGTCTGGGGCTGCCATATGCATCACCATAAATGGCTGCCGCGTCGCGGGCGATGGTGTTCTGGAAGCCTGCCGTGATCTTGCCGAACGTGTCGTTCTCGATACCGACCCATGCATCACGGTCGAAAATCTGGCCCGGATCTTCCATCTGGCCGTTGGCGACCACGAATTCACTCTCCAGGCGGAAAATGATCTTCGAACCGCCACCGATATCTTCCGCGCCCTTCAGGCCCCAGCGGCTGCCGCTGAACCACGGTTCGCCGTCGTTGCCCATGCCGATGACGTGATTGCCGTTCGCATCCGCGTGCGTCCGGTAGGTGGGGAAGCTCAGGTCCATCAGGCCGTAAAGCTGGACGCTCGACTGTGCGTGCGCGCCGGTCGCGGCGAACGCGCCTGCCGTGACGGCCATAGCCAGATACTTTTTCTTCAAGATCGTCTCCTCAGATTACTACATTGAAATTTTCGTTTTTGCTGCGCGCTGCGACGGCCAACCGATGAGTGCCATCCTAGTGACCTCAATCCTTCACGCGCCTTTCCCGTCTCACCTGTACAACTAAGTGAAATTACCGATGTACGAAGTAGCACCGGTGGCAGTTATGAGGGAATCCCCGGCCGTCATGCTGAAATCGCGCAACGCGATCGGTGGCTTGCTGTCCTGCGAAATAAAGCGGCGTGAAACCGAGCGGAACTCGATGACCGGGGCGTCTTTGGAAACAACGGGGTTGACCAGACACATCCACGGAAGTTGCCGGTACCGCGAAAGCGGCACCGGCATTACTTCGGAGTCAGGCGGCACGCTGCACACAAAAACGATCGGTAAGCGCCCGCTTATTTCCCACCGACAAACTCGTTGGTGTAGGTTTTCCCCAGCTCGATATGCTTGCCCTTGACCGACGGATTGAACGCCGACAACACCTTGAGCACGGTCGCCGGTCCATCGGCCGGCATCTTGCCGTCCGCCGTGTACATCGGCAGCGATGCCTTCAACGCGCTCACGTAGAGCGGTTTGTCCTTCTGATAGTCGTCGGGCATCTTCGCGGCGATTTCTTCCGCGCTGTGCGTGTGGATGAACTGCATCGTACGAACGAACGCGTGCGCGAGCTTGGCGGCTTCAGCCTTGTGCGAATCGGCCCAGGCGGCCTGCACATAGAGGCTCGACGCCGGGTAGGTGCCGCCCAGCGCCGCCTTGGTGCCCTCGACCGAGCGCATATCGACCAGTACCTTGGCGTCACCGGACTTCTGCAGTGCCGATACGGTGGGCTCGGTCGTCATGCCCGCGTCGATCCGGCCTTGCTTGATTGCCGCGATGAAGCTGGCGTCAGCGCCCACCGGCAGCATCGTGTATTCGGTCGACTGGATGCCGTGCTGGCCCGCGAGGTATTGCGTGAGGAAACTGGTCGACGATCCGAGTCCCGTGACACCGAGTGTCTTGCCCTTGACGTCGGCCATCGATTTGACCGTATCCGCGGCCTTCGTCGAGACCAGCTCCACCTCGCCCGGCACCTGCCCGAACACCACAATCGCCTTGACGTCCTTGCCTTTGGTTTGCAGGTCGATCGTATGGTCGTAGAAGCCGACGACCGCCTGGACAGCACCGGCCAGCAGTTCGTTTTCAGCGTCGACGCCAGCCGGCTGCGACAGCAATTCGACGTCGAGCCCTTCGTCCTTGAAATAGCCGAGCTGTTCAGTCAGGCGCGCTGGCAGGTAAATCAGCTTTGTGATGCCGCCCACCATGATGGTGATCTTGCCGCTGTCAGCCGCCGTCGCCTGTTGCGAGGCAAGGCCGAAAAGCAGGCTGGAAGCGATGGCGATATGGCGCAGCGTGCGAAAGCTCGGGGTCATCGATTGTCTCCGTTATTGTCTGTGGCGGCGGAATGCCGCCTGTCTACATTGACGGAGCGATTCTAGGCGAGCGAATCCTTCTCTCGGCTTTCACGGAGGGCGATGCGTAATACGGGATTTCCATTAGTAGCCGCCTGATTCGAGCTCGGGTCCCGGCTCGTTGCGCGGCCTTTCCGGACGCTCGCCGGCATACGACAAACGTCCGTTACCAGATCGGTCAGAGGCGATGGAGCTTGCGGGGAGCGCCTGGATTCGCAAGCCGGACCCAGGCCTTCACCGCGGGATCAGTCAGAACGCAGGCCGCGGCCCGCGTCGAACAGCAGATGAGTCGCGAGACGCTAGCGCTTGCGAAACGCGTCCAGCGACGACAACGCATTCCCGTGGAAGTCGAACAGTGTGTTGTTGTCCCACTGATCGCCGGCGCCGAGTTTCCATCCGACATTCGGAGTCGGTATCCATTCGGGTTCCCACCAGAACACGCCTTTGCCGTGGCCGCCGGGTATCGCCTGCACGATATCCGTCAGCGCGCCGAGAAACTGCGTCTGGCCGGCCGGCGTCGGAGGAAAGGACACCGAGCCGGTGTTGGTCATCGCATTCGGTTCAGAATCGCCGTCGCTGGTCGTCCACGGATACGCGGTCTCGACGACGATCACGTCCTTGTCATAGCGCGTCGCGAGGTCGTTCGCATTGTTCTGCAGATCGCTGAGCGCCCCCTGCCATTGCGGATAGTAGGACAGGCCGATCACATCGAACGTGACGCCGCGCTGTATCGCGCTATCGAACCACCAGCGGCTCGTCGCATTGTTTCCGCCGCTGTCGAGGTGCAGCATGACCTTGATCCGCTCATCGACCGATTTGACCGCATCGTGTCCCGCCTTCAGCAACTGCGCGAGGTTGTCCCATTGGTCGTACTTGCCGAGCGGCCACAACATACCGCCGGTGATTTCATTGCCGACTTGCACCCACTCCGGATGGACGCCCTCTTTCCTGAGCATCTTGAGGACCCCTGACGTGTAGTCCGACAACAATGCGCAAGTTTGCGCGATATCCTTCCCGGCCCAATCATGCGGCGGAAACTGCTTGCCCGGATCGGCCCACCAGTCGCTGTAGTGGAAATCGATCAGCACGCGCATGCCGAGTGCGGCAGCGCGGCGAGCCAGCACACGAACGTGCTCGGCGTTGTTGTATCCCGCGGCGGGACTCTGATCGGCCGGATAAAAATTCGGATTGCCAGGGTCGTTCCACACCTTGATACGAATCGAGTCGACGCCGTGGCTCTTCAGAATGGCCAGGCAATCGCGCGGCTCGCCGTGCTCGTAAAAGCGCGCGCCGTTCGCCTCCAACTCGAGCAGCGTCGACACGTCCGCACCCTTTGCGAACCGGTTGCCGCGCCCAGACGCATCAAGCTCACCGGCGATGGCCGGCGTGCCGACCGTTGCGCCGAGACTCGTGGCGGCCGCGGTTGACGCCAACCAGGACAGCATTTGCCTTCTGTTCATGTGTCATCCTCCATTTAATAAATGGCGGCTCATCGGGGGCCGCCCGCCCGAAAATTGAAGCGCTTAAATTCGCGCCTCCGACAACCCCTTCTCAAACACGATTTGCACGATTCACACGATTCAACCTGCCGACGGACGGGCGCGAGGACCCGGCCGGCCGGTTCAAGTGCTGGCTTCTACGTCCTCCCACGCGCACACATCACCGGTTTCAAGCTGCGGCTGCCCGAGCACGAAAGTCGCATTGGCCGGCGCCGGCGCCTCGACCCGGGCCGTGCCGAAGTTGAACGCGAAGGTCAGGTTGCCGCGCCGACGGATGCGCAAGCCTTCAGCGAGCGCGTGCACCCGAATGCCGGCGTCCTTCGCGACCTGCTCGAGAACGGCCCGATGCAATGCGTGCGACAACCACCCCGCCACATAGCGGACCCGTCCGTGAGCCAGGACCGCGGGCCATTCGTCGTCGAAATGCGCTTCGACGCGCGTCGCGCCGTTAGCGCGAACGTGCTCACGCCAATGCACGGCAACCCCGTGCGTCCCGCCAATCGAAGTCGTGGGCCTGAGCGTCGGGCGCAGCGATTCGACTTCGAGCACCTGGATCGGCAGCACCCGTTGCAGCGCGCCGGGCGCGAGGCTCGACGGAATGGCAAAGTCCTCCGTCTTCGATCCGCTCCTCGGACCGAACACCCATTGCGCCGAACTCCGCTCGATCTGCCCGACGAGCGCATCGTCGATCACCGCGATGCTCGGCACCACCACGAGCCGGTACTGCGATAGATCGGCTTGACTGGAGACGATGTCGACATCGAGGCCGAGTTCCCGCAGCGCCTCGTAGTAGTCGAATGCGAGCGTCTGATAGTCGAAAGTCTTGCCGTGCCGCTGGATCTCGAACATCCACTGCGTCTCGTAGTCGAACACGACCGCGGTTGCGGCGCGCGCCGGCGCACCGAGCGCTGACAACGCGTTGGACGCGGCAATTTCGCGCGCCGCCTGCCGCACTTCGAGACCGCCTGGCGACAGTTCGTTATTCGGCAGATTGAGTCCCGAGTGCATCTGTTCCTGCGCATACGGGCACTGGCGCCAGCGGAAATACGACACCAGTTCCGCGCCGTGCGCGAACGCCTCGTAGGCCCACAGCCTGACCATGCCCTTCGCCGGCACCGGATTCCACGGCGCCCAGTTCACCGGCCCCGCCTGCTGCTCCATGACCCAGAAGCGCCCGCCGCCGATCGCGCGGTACCGGTCATGATCGAACGCGGAAACGTCCGGATGCGCCGTGCGTGCATAAAGCGCCTTCTGCTCTTCGGGCAACGCAATGGACTCGGTTCGCGCAATCGGATAGCTATCCCACGCGGCCACGTCGATGCCGTTGTCCGCGGCGAAACGATAGTGATCGAAGGTCGTGAAAAAGCCCATGAAGTTGTGCAGCAGATCCGCGTGCGGCGCGAGGCGCCGCAGCACGTCGATCTGCTCGCGATGAAAACTCGCCACCTCGTCGGACATGAAGCGGCGAAAATCGAGCAGATGGATCGGATTGGCGTCGGTGGGCGTCAGGTTCGGCAGGCCGATCGTGTCGAACGATGGATACTCCATGCTCCAGAAAACGTTGCCCCATGCTTCGTTCAAGCCGTGCACGGTTTCGTAGCGGCGTTGCAGCCAGGCCTGAAAACGCCGCAGCGCGGCGGGCGAATAACTCGGCACGGTTTCATGACAACCGAATTCGTTATCGGTTTGCCACGCGACAATCGACGCATGCCTGCCGTAACGTTCGGCCATCGCGGTCACGATCCGCAAACAGGCCTCGCGGTATGTCTCGCTGGAAATGTCATAGTGCCGGCGCGAGCCGAAGTTCCAGCGCGTACCGTCCGCGCGCACCGGCAACACGTCCGGATGCGCGTCGATCAGCCACTTCGGCGGCGCTGCGGTCGGTGTGCCCAGCACGAGCTTCAGTCCCGCGGCCGCGAGTATCTCGACGGCTTCGTCGAGCCACTCCCAGGCGAATTCGCCAGCGCGCGGCTCCATCCGGCTCCACGCGAATTCCGCGATCCGCACATGCGTGATGCCGAGTTCGGCCATACGCTTTGCGTCATCGGCCCACATCGAACGCGGCCATTGTTCCGGGTAATAACAAACACCAAGTTGCATGAGAAAGTCTCGCTGATAGAAGACGAGAAGACGAGAAGACGGCAAGCGGGCGATCAGCCCTTGCTTGCACCGAAAGTAAGGCCGGCAACGAAATGCTTCTGCATTGCGAAGAACATCAGCACGGAGGGCAACGCGGCGAGCACCGAGCCGGCGGCGACCAGATTCCACGCGGTAGTCCATTGCCCCTTGAGCGCGGCGACGCCCACTGTGATCGGCGCGGCCTCGTCGCCCTGGGTGAGGCACAGCGCCCAGAAGTAGTCGTTCCAGACAAACGTGAACACGAGGATGCCGAGCGCGGCGAGCGCGGGCCGGATCAGCGGCAGCACGATGCGCATGTAGATGGTCCATTCGCTCGCGCCTTCCACGCGCGCCGCCTCGATCAGTTCAAACGGCAACTGCTTGATGAAATTGCGCAGAAACAGCGTGCAAAAACCGGTCTGGAACGACACATGGAAAATCACCAGCACCCACACGCTATTGAACAGGCCTACTTTCAGCGCCATGTCGCGTACCGGAATCATCAGGATCTGGATCGGCACGAAGTTGCCGGCGACAAAGGCGAACAACACGGCGGTGTTGCCCGGGAACCGGTAGGTCGCGAGCGCGAAGCCCGCCATGGACGCCAGCACGATCGCGCCGATCACCGACGGCACGGTGATCAGCACACTGTTGGCGAAGTAGTGCAGCATCGGCGTTTGCGTGAGCGCCGTGCCGTAATTTTCGATCAGCGCGAAATGCTTCGGCCAGCCCCAGTAGTCGCCTTGCGACAGTTCGTCCGAAGAACGAATCGACGTGACGAGCACGGCCAGCATCGGCATCAGCCAGATCAGCAGCGCAATGGGTAAGGATGCCTTGTAGAGCGTGCGATTGATCGGCTTCCAGCGGTCGACGGGAAGTGGATACATGAGATGTGCCTCCCAGCAATCAACGTTCTTCGCGCAGCATGCGGCGCAAATGAAACACGATATAGACGAGCATGATGGCGAACAGCACGACAGCGATCGCCGCGGAATAGCCTTCGCGGTAATACTTGATCGCCTGGTCGTACATGTAATAGGCCAGCACGGTGGAGCTATCGAACGGACCGCCGCCGCTCATGACGGCGATCAGGTCGAAGCTGCGCAGCGCGCCGATCACGGTGAGCACGACGGCCATAAAGGTGGCCGGCCGCAGTTGCGGCAGGATCACGTGCCACAGCAGCCGCACGCCCTTCGCGCCCTCCATGCGCGCCGCCTCGACCAC
The DNA here is from genome assembly GCF_058782725.1 of Paraburkholderia sp. FW306-02-B. Taxonomy (NCBI): domain Bacteria; kingdom Pseudomonadati; phylum Pseudomonadota; class Betaproteobacteria; order Burkholderiales; family Burkholderiaceae; genus Paraburkholderia; species Paraburkholderia sp. FW306-02-B. The sequence goes on along the minus strand of NZ_JBYSXZ010000002.1, from coordinate 960,262 downwards.
CTCCGGATTGATGCCCGTCAGGCCGGTCAGATACAGCACCATGCAGAACGGCGTCTGCGGCCACAGTGCGGCGAAGATGATCCCGAACGTCACGGTGTGCGCATCGCCGAGCACGGGAATGCCGTGCCCGACGATCAGGCGCAGCAGCCCGAAGCCCGGATCGTAAAACCAGCTGAAAACAAGACCGACCACGACGCCCGAGAGCACGAACGGCGCGAAAAACAGCGACTTCACCGCACGCATGCCGCGGATATGCTGGTTCAGATACAACGCGAACAGCAAGCCGAGCGGCGGTGCAAGCAGGAACAACGCAAGCCAGATCAGGTTGTTTTTCAGCGCCGTATAGAACGTGTCGGAGTGAAACAGCTCGATGTAGTTGTCGAGTCCGGCGAAGGTCTTCGGCGTCATTCCGTCCCAGTTATAGAAGCTGAGCGAAATGCTGCTGATGATCGGATAGACCACGCACAGGCAAAACAACGCACAACCCGGCAACAGAAAGAAAAACGCTGCGCAATGCTGGTGACGGCGGGTCGTGGAGACGTGCCGGTGCTGGGCCGCCGGTAGGCGGCCCGCTGCGGGATGAGACATGATTGGCCTCGTCAGGGATCGAAGGCGAGCGTCAGTCGTCGAAACATCGCTGACGCTCACCGGCTTACTTCTTGTAGATACGCTTGCGTGTCGCTTCGAGGCGCACGAGCACCGCATCGATTTGCGATGGATCGCTATAGAACTGTTGCATCGCCTTCATGCCTTCGTCGGCCATTTCCTTCGTCATGTCGCGATCGTAGAACTGCGCGATACCGCCTTTGGTGTTGGCGAGCGTCTGGAATCCGACCTTCGAGATCGCATCTTCAGGTTCGACCGCCTGGCTGTTGGACGGTAACGTGCCCCAGCCCTTCGCGAGATCCGCATTGATTTGCGGCTGCTCCATGAACGCCAGCAGTTTGCGCGCGTCGGCCTTGTTCTTCGCCTTCGCCGGGATCAACAGCACGTTCACCGGGGCGTCCTCGCCCATTGGCACGTTGGCATCGATCACGGGGAATCGGAAGAAGCCGGTCTCGGGTTTGACGGAGGCCGGGATGCTAGCCGAGAAGAACGTGCCCATCAGCATCATCGACGCCTTGCCGTTCACGAGAAACGGTGCGATCGAATCGAGATCGTAGGACAGCGCGTTATCGATGAAATAGTGATCGTCGATCAACGTTTTCCACGCGGTATAGACCTTCTTCACGCGCGCATCGGTGTACGGAATCTCGCCGGCCATCAATTGCTGATGGAACGCGTTGCCGTTGATGCGCAGGTCGAGATAGTCGAACCACGCGGCAAGTGTCCAGCTATCGCGCGCGGCGACGGCGATCGGCGCGACGCCGCTTGCCTTCAGCTTCTTGCAGGCGTCGAGAAATTCTTCCCACGTCTTCGGTTCGCTCCTGATACCGGTCTTGTCGAACAGATCCTTGCGATAGAAGAAGCCGTAAGCGTCGTAGCCGAGCGGCGCCGCGTACTGCTTGCCCTTATAAGTGGACGCGTCCTTGACCGACGCATACTGCTGCGACCAGCCGTTCTTGCTCCAGTCCGACGACAGGTCCTCGAGCAGGCCACGCTGGGCGTAATACGCCATGCGCTCGCCGTCGTGCCACGACACGACATCAGGCGGATCGGTGGCGAGCCAGCCGCCCATCTGCACCTTGTACGCCTCTTCGGTGATGTAGGTCACCTTGAGATCGACATCGGGGTTGGCTTTCCTGAACTTGTCGAACGCGTCCTGCCAGGTCGAGCGCTGATTACCGCGCGCCGATACATTGACCGCAAGCGTTGCGGCGTCGGCCGCGGCGCAAGAGAGCACGCCGGCCAGCAGAGCGACCGCGGCGGATACGTGAGCCAGACGGCGAAGGCGATGAGCAATCATCTTTTGTCTCCTTAACTACCTTGTTAGCTGACAGCACGCTGCTGTCAGACGATGTAACCCGCTCTATGGCGGAGTTCGGCTTTGCTTAGGCCGCGACTCGCTCAGGCTCGAGCGCGCTGCGTCGCAGTGCGATGCCTTCGGCATCGAACAGGTGGCATGCAGCGGCCGGAACGTGAATGCGGATGCGCTCACCGGAACCGATCGGCGAATCACCCGGCGCTTTTGCCACCAGCGTGCCGGCCGCATGATCCGCGTGGATATAGCTGTGTTCGCCGAGCCGTTCCGATAACACCGTGGCGCACTGAATGGACTGCTCATCGCCATGAAGGCGCAGATGTTCCGGACGCACGCCGAGCGAAACCGGCTGACCGGGTTGCAGGCGCCGGCCGTCGACGTGCGCGACCAGTCGTTCGCCGCTTTGCGCGAGCGACACCGTCACGCTGCCCGCGTCGATCGTGTCGACCACGGCGTCGATGAAATTCATCCGCGGCGAACCGATGAAGCCCGCCACAAAGCGCGACTTCGGATGGTGATACAACTCGAGCGGCGCGCCGGTCTGCGCAATGCTGCCGAAACGCTCGGCATCCGCGCCCGCGTGCAGCAGCACGATCCTGTCGGCGAGCGTCATGGCCTCGACCTGATCGTGCGTGACGTACACCACGCTCGCATTCGCAAAGCGCTGGTGCAGCCGGGCGATTTCAACGCGGGTCTGGCCACGTAGCGCCGCGTCGAGATTCGACAACGGCTCATCGAACAGGAACACGCCAGGCTCGCGCACAATCGCCCGGCCGATCGCGACGCGTTGCCGCTGACCGCCGGACAAGGCCTTCGGATGGCGATCGAGAAGCATGTCCAACTGCAGAATGCGCGCGGCTTCGCGCACCTTCCGGTCGATCACGTCCTTAGGTTGCTTCGCGAGCTTCAGACCGAACGCCATGTTCTCGAACACGGTCATGTGCGGGAACAGCGCGTAGCTCTGGAACACCATCGCGACACCCCGCTCGGCGGCGGGCACGTCGTTCACAAGGCGCCCGCCGATGCGCAGTTCGCCTTCGCTCAGATCTTCGAGACCGGCGATCATTCTCAGCAAGGTCGACTTGCCGCAACCGGACGGCCCAAGAAAAACACAGAACTCGTGTTGCGCGATGTCCAGGTTGACACGCCGGATCACCGGCGGATGGTCACCGTACGATTTCTGCACATTCGCGAGATGGATTGTGGCCATGCTGCCTCCGGATTTAAACGCTTAAATTTGTTTCAAAAATAATCGGCAAACCCTTGTGTGACAGGAGTTTAATCGCTTAAATTCGAGGTTCGTGGAAGGCCGCATGATTTTGTCTCCTGTGTGTTTGCATGAAACTTAGCAAACGTCGCGGGACGTTTGCAACATTTGAATCACATTCCCTGAATATGGGATAAAAGAAATGGTCACCTTGTCCGAAGTCGCCAAACGCGCACGGGTTACCGCTGCGACGGTTTCCAACGTGCTGCGCAATCGCGAAAAGGTCCGTCCGGAAACGGCGGAACGTGTACTGAGAGCGATCGCCGATCTCGGCTACCGGCCGAATCTGAACGCGCGTGCGCTGGCGGAGGGTCGCTCGTCGACTTTGGCGTTGATGTTGTCGAACATCTCGAACCCGTTCTATCCCGAGTTCGTGCTGGCGGCCGAGCGCGCGGCGCGCAAGGCGGGCCACTTCCTGATGGTGTGCAATACGGACGACGATGCGGAGATCGGCCGGGCCTACCTGAACCAGATCGCGGGAACGCTTGCCGACGGCGTCCTCGTCATGAACACGGATATCGCGATCAACGAGCTCTGCATTTCGGCGATGCAGAATGCGCCGATCCTGTTGACGATGTGGGAGCACCCCGAGACGCCGCCTGCGCTGCCGTGCATCGCTGTGGACTTCGCGCATGCGGGCGCGCTTGCCGCCACGCATCTGCTTGAATTGGGCCATCGTGACATCGGCATGCTGATCGGCGACGGTTGCGGCGGCTTGCAGGACGCGCGCTCCAACGGCTTTCGCGCGGTGATGCGCGAGGCCGGGATCGAAACCGACGCTGCCGCGGTGCTGCAGATCCGCGACTCGATCGACGCCGGCTACGCAGCCTGCATGCAGCTGATGGCGAACCGGCCGCGGCTCACCGCGATCTTCGCGACCAACGATCTGCTCGCGATCGGCGCGGCCCAGGCCTTGATCACCCTTCGCCGCGCGGTGCCGGATGACGTGTCGGTCATCGGTATCACGGACATTCAACTGGCGCACCAGGTGCACCCAGCGTTGACGACAGTGGCGATCCAGACCGCGGCGCTCGCCGAGCTGTCAGTCGATAGACTCATCCGCCTCATCGAGGCACCTGCACAGCAACCGTCGATGGTGATTGCTCCGCCGCCGGAGCTTGTCGTGCGTGCTTCGACGGGCCCGCGGCGCGCAGGAAATTGAGTCGAGTCCGACAGGGAAGCGCGTTTCACTGTCGCATGGCCGAATGCGCCGCGATGGCGATATCGCTGGCCACGGACGCGAGCGCCCTGCTGTGCGCGTCGACCAGGGCGTCATAGTCTGGCCCGTTCACGACCTCGTGTACAACACTGCGTCCGCTGACCTGCTCCCCCCGTTTCGGCGGACGCACCGACCAGATAACGGCTAGCGTCACCGTACCGCTAGTCGACGAATCGAAGTTCTGGACGTCAACCGATATGCGGTAGGCGTTATCGTCCACACGTTGAGGATAACTGGACACAATCGCTCCCGGTATTAGCTGCGTGAGATCCGCGGCTAATACGCGTGAAACCTGACTCTTTAGCGGATCGGCCCAGCGAGCGAACTCATCAATCGACACGCGGTTCGCGTCCAGCGTGGAGACTATTTGCGGCCGGTCAACCAGTTCGGGAACCGTCACCGGATCGAGCGCGATCGCAACCGCGCTCGCCTTGACGCCCGGCCGCTGCTCGGCCACCTGGACAGGGCTCAACGTGTAGAACTTCGACGCCGGCGACGTTGCGCATCCCGCGAAAAGACCCAGCACAATGATTGCCAAAGGTAACGATAGATATCGGCTCATCACTTGTCCCCGGTTTTGCCACGGATCAGCGCTTCTGGGTGGAGTTGCAGATACTCCGCAAGCGAACGGATCGAGACTGCGGCCCGCGACAACTCGTGCATTGTTTCGGCGGTGCTTTGCTGCAGCGGCGAGTCGCTTTGCAACGAGCGATTCGCTGACGTGAGCGCCTCCCGAGCCTCGGCCAGCGTGGCTTTTGCGTCAGGCGCCAAATCTGTGTTGATCGTGTTCAGCATCGTGTCCGCATCACCGAGCGTTTTGCGCAGATCCTTGCTGATGCCCTCAAACGGAATCGCATTCAGCTTCGCGACGAGACTGGTGATGGAGTCTTGCAAGCCCTGCAGGTTGCCCGGCACCGTTGGCAGCTGCGGTGTCTTCTTACTCCAGTCCACGGTTGCCTTCGGTGCGGCAGGAAAGAAATCGATTGCGATATACAGTTGGCCGGTAAGAAGACTCGCTGTCCTAAGCTGCGCCCGCAGGCCTTTCGAGACCAGGGAGTTTGCAAACTCCTTTCGCTGCGACGCTACGCCCCCATTGGCGCCGCCCCAGTCGTCGCGCGAGATCAGGCGCTCAGGAAAAATGCTCACCTCGACCGGAATGCTAAATTCCTTACTGACCGGATCAAAATGCGCGCGGATCGCCGATACCTCACCGATGACGATCCCTCTGAAGTCGATGGGCGCACCGACGGTCAACCCGCGCACAGACTCGTTAAAGTTCAACACGTATTTGTCGACGATCGTGTCATGCTGCTTCATCGCCTCGGCCCGATCGACAAAAAGTTTGTACTGGTGCTGCGCGTCTGCTTCAACGTTGTTCGTTGTGTCAGGTGGATTCTCGAAAGCAAGGCCGCCAATCAGGATCGATACCAATGATTCGGTGTTCACCTTCACACCGGTCGTATCCAAAGTCACATCAACGCCGCTCGCGTGCCAGAAGCGGGTGTCATTCGTGACGTACTTGTCGTAAGGCGCATTGATAAAGACGTGCATGGTCATTCCCGCGCCGTCAGGGTCAAGTGCATAGGAGACAATCTGACCGACCTGAAGCCGCCGGAAGAAGATTGGCGAACCTATATCGAGTGAGCCAATGTTGCCGCTCTTAAGCACGAACTCTCGCCCGGGCGCGCCTGAGGCGAGGACCGGCGGTGACTCGAGACCGACGAAATCGCGTCGCGCCTTTTGCGACGTACCGATGTCCATGCCGATGTGAGAACCGGATAACAAGGTGCTGATGCCCGATACGGTGCCTCCTGCGATACGCGGCCGAACGACCCAGAAGCGCGTATCGTCGACCAGCATGCTGGAAGCGCTGCGAGACATTTCCGCGCTGGCAAGCACTGTCTTGTGGTCGTCAGAAAGTGCCAGACTTTTGATCACGCCGATGTCGACATTCTTAAACTTGATCTTTGTCTTGCCCGCCTCGATACCCTCACCCGTGGCAAAGCTGATTGTGATGGTCGGGCCTTTTTGCATGATTGACTGCACCGCTAGCCAGCCCGCTATCAAGACGGCAACAAGTGGCACTACCCACACAAGCTGCATGCGCCACTTCGACTGTTCGACAGCAACGGCTGTCGGAAAGCTGGACGCATCCTGGCCATCTTTCTGTACGGACAACTTATTCACGCTCCGGCTCCACTGCGTCCCAAATGAGTCGTGGATCGAATGACAACGCAGCGAACATTGTCAGCACAACTACCGCGCCGAACGCAACCGAACCGGGACCTGCGTCGATCGTGGCAACCGAACCGAATTGCACGAAAGCGACCAGAATGGTAATCACGTAGATATCGAGCATCGACCAGCGGCCGACAAGCTCCACTAACCGATAAATACGCGTTCGTTTGTGTGGGATTAGAGAGGAACGCAGCTGAGTGCTCCACGCGAGATAGGCTAACGACAGGATTTTGAGCATGGGCACCACGACGCTTGCGATGAAAACAATCGCCGCAAGCAACCACGACCCGGAGGTCCAGAGATAGGTAACGCCACTCAGGATCGTGTCGGATTGAGTGTGGAATAAGGTACTTGTGACCATGACCGGCAGGAGAACGGCGGGGATATAAAGGATCATGGCGGCGAACAGGAATGCCCAGGTGCGTGTGAGACTATCGTGCTTGCGCTGATGCAGCACTGCGCCACAACGTGGGCAGATTCCGGCACGGACGTGGGAAAAAAGCGGCTTGGAAAGCAAGCCGCAGTCGTGACAAACGAACAGACCAGCGCGCGCGGCGGTAGCCATCGTGGCACTTGCCTTTACCGCGTGTGACACACCGCCGCCGCTTTGCACTGAATCGATACGCGCCCATATGTCACGCGGATTAAACGTGACGGCCACTGCTGCAAGCAGCACCATCACCACGCCGAAGGCCCAGATCGCGACGCCGGGGACGACTGTTGCGATGTGCTGGAGTTTGACGAGCGCGACCAGCATGCCGAGCATCAGCACTTCGATCATTCCCCATGGCGCAACGTGCCGCAGCACACGCAGAACAATTTCAGGCCTATGGGGAAAACCGCCGGTATGCAACGGCAAGAGTAGATAGATCACAGCCGCTATGTTCAGCGACGGCATCAAAATCGTTGTCACGAAGACAAGGCCCGCGATGGGCCACATACCGTCCGCGTATAGCGACGAAGCCGCCCCGAAAAGCGTGGTTTCGACCCGTACTCCATTGACCCAGAGTCCGAAGATCGGAAAGCAGTTGGCAACCGCAAACAGGATCGCAGCGGCCAATGTGAACGCTAAAGCGCGATCGTGCGTTGTCGGCACGCTTCGGTAGAGCGTTGCGCCGCATCGTTGGCACCTTGCGGTACCGCCCTCGACTAGCGGCGTCTCCCACTGGAGAAAATCGCATTCGTGACACGCAATCAAGCTGGCTTTATTCATCTTCGGCATCCGCTTGGGGGCGCACAATCCAGAAGCGCTCCCCTTCATCCGACCGGTGCGGCTGTGTTCGTGTTAGCGCCACAGACATCGGCTAACTCAACGGGATCGCGCCGCGTCGACAGCCTCCTTCGAAGCGTTGCTGCGCATGCAGGCGACATGAGGTCGACCACCGCGGAGGCGCGTTCCCGTTGACCGGTCATTTAAATTGCGCAACCAGTGCGTCCGCGCCCTTCTCGATCCCGGTCTTCGACGCGCCCAGCGACCCGAAGCTCGCGCCGAGGTTAAACGCGTTCGGGTATTGCTTGGTCACGTAAGCACTGAGCAGGCGGTTGGTTGAAGCGTCGTAGATTTCGACCGCGTAGCTAACAGAACCGCTAAAGGCGCCTTCCTTGCCTCGCGCGGCTTGAACGCCGTTGTAGAGGTTGCCGCCGATATCGAAATGGGTAAAGGTGCTAAGCACCGGCGTATTGGTTTTCGCGCCCGTCAGGATGAGCTTCAGGCGCAGCGTGTTGGGCGCGGCCTCATTCGCCAGTTGGAAACGGGTTTGTAGCTTTTCCGCAAACCTGGTTTGCATATAGCTCGCGAGTGCCGCTTTATCTTCGCCACTCATGTCGCCGAACTGGTTATCGGCGCCTTGATAAACCACCACCGGATCGATAATCAGCTTCGTGTATTTCTGCCACTCTGTCTGAGGCGCAAAGCGATACGGCACGCGGCCAGAATCGTTCTGTGTATTGGGTTTCAAATAGGGTGCCGAAGCAATGCCCGAATACGCGACGGGCTGCACGCTCGAGCAACCTATCAAAGCTGTGCAGAAAGCAGCAATCAACAGATGCTGCGCTTTAACTGACTTGACCATTTAACTCTCCGATTCCGGTTTTGAGCCTGTCGTTTCTGGGGGATCCAGCGCCTGACAGCTTCACGTAAGGCGCTAGGCTAACACTGCAAATTCGAGATGTAAACCGACTAGACGGTTTGTTTCTTGAGTGTAACGGTGAACCGATTGCTATGTCTGTCGCTATGGCGTACGCAACGCTACGCGACGTGCCAGGGGAACGCTGTTATTTCTTGACGCCAGCGCAGGGCGGCCACTGACGTTCGTCAAGCAAACGATCGAACAAATGCGCGCGCTCCTTTTCGGAGAGTGGACAGAGGCCAAGGTGCGCCGTAAATACCAGGCCTCTGGCTGCAGCCCAGCGCAACATCGCCAGCTCCGGGTCGGCAGTCTCGGCCTTGATACGTTTAATTTTCTCTGCAGTCCTCGCGCGAGTGGAGCACAGAAGCGCGGGATCTTCAACGATGGCGGCAAGGATGGCAAAGCTCGCGGAATGAGGATTGTCCGTGGCTTCGCGCATGGTGGCGATCTCTGCTGCCAGATTGGGCTCGGACTTCGTCGTGCCTTCCGCCGCGAGGTAGTCCCGAGCGAAGTTCTCGAAATACTCGATCTCATGCTCGAGCAACGCTTTCAGCACAAGCTCTTTGGTGCGGAACTGGTGCATCAGTCCGCCCTTGCTAATACCGCTTTCGCGTGCGATGGCATCGAACGTGAGCTGCCCCGGGCCATCGCGCGCGATGATGGTGAGGGACGCCTGAATGGCGGCTCTGCGGGAACGTTCCGAGCGCGTGGGGTTATCCATAGTGTCTGTCAAAAGCGGCTGCGCCTTCACGCAGCCAAACAAAACGATGCTAGTGCATCAGTGGCGGTTGCTTTACCTGAGGTCGGAGTGGATCGCATCGTTCATCGACGATAAGAGTGCTTTGTGTTTCTACACTGCATGGAGGCCTCGTTCTTCGAGTCCCGGACGAAACACGTATCCTTTATCGCGCACGGTCTGGATCAAGTCCGGCGCGGCTGTGTCCCGCTCGATCCGCTTGCGCAGACGATGCACCCACACCCCCACTGCAGCCTGGGGGTTGGTAACACCGGGCTGGACACGCTGCGCAATGGTCTCTTTCGAAAACACCCGGCCTGGCGCGGTCGTGAACAGGTTCAGGATCGCATACTCCGTCTGCCGCAGACGGACGGTTTTACCGTGGAATTTGAGCGTGCGCGACGCGTAATCCAGCTCAAATCCATCAAAGATGAACGGTGGCCTGGATATCGGCGCATGCAGAGCAACCTGATCGGCCCGCTCCAGCACGCGACGGATTCTGGCCAGCACCTCACGCGCGTTGAAGGGCTTGGAGATGAAGTCGTCGGCGCCGCATTCGAGTGCGACGATGCGTTCCGTGACATCGTCCTGTTCGCCGAGCATGATGACCGGCAAATCGTCACCGCGGGCTCGCAGTGCCTGCAGCGCCGCGAGGCCGCCGCCAAAACCGGGCCCGCGCGTCATGGCAATCAGCGCCGGCCGCTCCACTTCGACGCGCGCCACCACCTTGTCCGGTTCATACAGGACCGAAACCTCGAAACCGGCCGACTGCAGGCAGGTACGCAACGCGTCGCGACATCCGGCGTCACTATCGACCACCAGAATCAGCTGTTTCATGTATCGCCCCTTTAAGCCCATTCCGGGAAGTCCAGACGTGACAGCCCAAATGATGCGCAAGACTAACACTTCAAATCACGTCTGTAAACCGACTAGGCGGTTTGTTTTTTAGAACTGTTCGGTAGGCGCAATCATGGGCATCGTTTCCACCGGTCACGAACGAAATCGATAGAATCCCCTTACCGCCATCCAGACAGCCACCCTTTCCTGGCGACAAGTGAGGACACTTATGACTCTGGCAATCGCAACCGCCGTATCGGACGCAAACGCACCTGACTATCTCGTCAAACTCGAAGCGGGCACACACAGCCTGGTCGGTGATGAAGGAGAGCGCGAGGGTGGGCAAAATCGCGGCCCGGCGCCTTTCGAGTTCGTGCTCTCGGGTCTCGCCGCATGCACCACGGCAACGCTCAGGATGTACATGCAGAGGAAAGCATGGCCCGGCGGGCGAATCGAAGTCACTACCGAATTACACAGCGACCATAACGGCGGTCAATACATCCGGCGCACCGTATCCGTCGATGGTCCCCTCGACGATACCCAGCGGACCCGCCTCGCCGAAATCTGCGAGAAAACGCCGGTAACACTGTTCATCAAGCGGGGAACACGTATCGACACGACCATGCAGTGATGCGTCGCATCGCGAACGCCAGTGGCACGCGCTACGTCAACTGGCGGCGCTCCAGTTCTTCCGATAACAGGGCGGCGCCAACAAACTTGTATCCGTGCAGACCGGCGGCGATCGCCCCGGCTACGTTGGCGTCCGTGTCGTCGATGAAAAGGGTTTCGGCCGCGCCAACGCCGAGCTGCTCAAGACAGCGAAGATAGGTCTGAGCCGCCGGCTTCGCTGCGCCGAACGAGGCGGATGCATAAACGTGAGGGCCGAAGAGTCGAGCGACCGCGGGATTCAGATAGCCGATATGGTCGGCGACCAGACAGCAGTTGTTCGTCAGCACCGCAATCCGGTGGCGTTCGGCCACTTTTGCGGCGAGCGCGAGTACTTCCGTGTTGGGCGTGATCGACGCGCGGCGGGCCGCCAGCCAGTCGTCGCGGCTGACGCGGCAACCGAGCAGATCGCCCAATGCGCTCAGATACTCGTCGTCGCCGATCTGTCCGGCGTCGGCACGGGCTTCAAGTCCGGATCCCCAGATGGCGTGGCGCACCGTTTCCGGCGCCTGACCCGATACCGCCGACAAGTGAGCGACTCGCTCGGAGCGGTCGTAGTGAGACAGTACGCCCTCCATGTCGAACAGGACTAGCGTGATGGATGCTGTCATGTTGTCGGCCTCGCATCGAAAGCTTCCAGAAGACGAAGGGCTCATCCGGCGATCTTGATCCGGATGGCTCGAAGCGCCTATTGTGCCTCGGAGAGCCGACGATCCGGCAAGTTTGGTGGCTGAATTTCAAGTCGAGGCGAACGTGGCGAACGACCCAGGCTGCCGCCTCACATCTTGTGCGTTGAAAGAAAAATGCTCGTCTCAGTGCTCGCGATTCCGTCGATCAGGCGGATCGCGCCGAGCACGCGATCGAAGTTCTCCAGCGAATCCGCCCGCAGTTCCGCGACGAGATCCCAGCGCCCGTTGGTGCTGTGGAGCGTCGCGACATTGGGATGTCCGCGCAGCACTTTCACCACGTCGGCCGCGCGGTTGCCTTCGACCGCGATCGACATCAGCGCGCGAATCCGGTGCGCCTCCGCCGCCGGCTTCAGGCGGACCGTGTAGCCGACGATCACCCCGCTCTCCTCCAGACGCGTCAGCCGGTTCTGCACCGTTGCCCGCGCGACGCGCAGCTGCTTCGCCAGCGCTACGACCGACATGCGCGCGTTGTCGCGCAACAGCGCGATGAGCTGCCTGTCGATGTCATCGAGATTGATCATTTTTCGTTGCCCGATTTTGTTGCTCGTGAGGTTGCTTACCCGTTAATTGTACAAAACGCCAATTTTCATAAGCATTTTGCCAATCAGGCTGCTAAATCTGCAAGGTTTGCCATCTTTTTGTTGGCTGGGTTCAAGAGAATAATTCCGTCATCGCTCCCGTGCTGGAGCCCACCTCGACAACGGAGGCATGACCATGACCCGCTTTCTCGACGTACCTGCCACTTATCGACTCGTTGCCGATATCGGCGTGCCGCGATTCCTGAGCGAGCTCGCCGACGCCATCCGCGCGGACTATCTTCGATGGAGCGATTTCGATAAGTCCCCGCGCGTCGCCTGTCACTCCCAGGTGGGCGTGATCGAATTGATGCCCATCGCGGACGCGAAACTGTTCGCTTTCAAATACGTGAACGGGCATCCCATCAACGCCGAGCGCGGCATTCACACAGTGATGGCCTTTGGCGCGCTCGCCTCGGTCGATACCGGCTACCCGCTCTTCCTCTCCGAACTCACGCTGACCACCGCCCTGCGCACCGCCGCGACTTCCGCTCTCGCCGCGCGAAACCTTGCGCGCCCCGATTCGCGACGGATGGCCCTGATCGGCAACGGCGCGCAGAGCGAATTTCAGGCGATTGCCTTTCACACGCTCCTTGGCATCGATGAGATTCGCGTGTTCGATATCGATGCGCGCGCAACGGACAAGCTGGTACGCAATCTGGCCGCATGGCCGGCGTTGCGAATCGTCCGCGCAACGTCCACCGCGGACGCGGTGCAAGGCGCCGATATCGTCACGACCGTCACGGCCGACAAAGCCTACGCGACGATCATCACACCCGAGATGATTGAACCCGGCATGCACCTGAACGCCGTCGGCGGCGATTGCCTCGGCAAGACCGAATTGCACGCGGACGTGCTGAACATGAGCCGCGTGATCGTCGAATACGAGCCGCAGACCCGCATCGAGGGCGACATTCAGCAACTGCCCGCCGACTCGCCCGTGACTGAACTGTGGCGCGTGCTGCGCGGCGAGACAGCCGGCCGGGAGAACGCCGATCAGGTCACCGTATTCGATTCCGTGGGTTTTGCGCTCGAAGACTATTCCGCGCTCCGCTATCTTCACGCGCTTTCACAGGAGCACGACGTCGGCATCGAAGTCGCGCTGATTCCGCCGCCGGCCGATCCACGGGACCTGTTCGGCGCACTGGCTGCCGCCGCGCCCGCTTCGGTTGCCGCCACGCCGGCACCGGCCGACGCATTCGCATTCGCCCGCTAAACCCGTCGTACCCCCGCTCATTCCAGCCCGTACTCCCTGCCCTCCATCAGAAATTTCATGAGCCTTCTGTCAATCCAGGCGCCGGCCGCCGTCGTGATGATCCGCCCGCATTGTTTTCATCCGAATCCCGAAACCGCGGCCGACAACGCGTTCCAGCGTTCAGGCGAGGTCCAGAGCCAGACCGAAGCGGCATCGCTCGCAGCGGCGGCACGCGATGAGGTCAGCGCCGCTGTCGATGCACTGGAGGCGGCAGGCGTACGCGTGCACGTATTCGACGACCGAGGCGAGCACCAGACGCCGGATTCGGTCTTTCCGAACAACTGGTTCTCGACGCATCCCGGCGGACACGTCGCGCTCTATCCGATGCATTCGATCAACCGGCGACGCGAGCGCAGGACCGATGTGATCGAGATGCTGAAAGCGACGTACCGCGTACAGGACGTCATCGACTACTCAGGCCTGGAACACGACGACATGTTTCTGGAAGGCACGGGTGCCATGGTGCTGGATCACATTGCCCGAATTGCCTACACCGCGCGCTCACGCCGCGCGGATCCGGTGGCGCTCGAACGGTTCTGCACGCATTTCAATTTCGAACCGATGTGCTTCGATACAGCCGATGCCGCCGGCCGTCCTGTGTATCACACCAACGTGATGATGAGCGTCGCGACCGAGTTTGCGCTGATCGGTCTCGACCTCATCCAGGATGAGCGCCGGCGCGCTCGGGTCAAAGAGCGCCTGCTGGAGAGCGGCCGCGCCGTCATCGCGTTGGACGATTCGCAGATCGGCAATTTTGCGGGCAATGCACTGGAACTGTCGGGAAAGGAGGGTCGTGTTCTTGCGTTGTCCGAGCGGGCGCTTGCGTGCCTGACGGGAGCGCAACGCGCTCTGATCGAACGTTCCGCGCAATTGCTGCCGTTGCGCGTTGCCACGATCGAAAGGGCTGGGGGATCCGTGCGTTGCATGCTCGCGGGAATTCATCTTTCCCGGCGTCAGGAAGGTCGTTGGGATGAAATCCGCCGAACACCGGCGCTACCTTAAGGATCATTTACCCCCCGAGGGAGTACCTCTTCACGCCCCTTGCTCCGTCGATATTGGCCGGTGAATGTCGCCAGAGTGACGACATCTTAGGGGAGACGGACATGAGTTCGGTGAACGATGCAGGTCAGGAGCTTCATCTTGCCGCGCCAGTAGACGCGACAGGACTTCATAGAAAGATCGGCTGGGCAGGCGCATTCTGGGTAGCCAGCGGCGTACCGGCGCTGGTGCTGTTCTCGATCGGTTCGATTGCGGCGACCGTCGGCAAGCCATCGTGGATCATCTGGGCGATCTCGATCTGTTTTGGTTTCATTCAGTCCTTTTCCTACGCCGAAATCGCCGGACTGTTTCCGCATAAATCCGGCGGCGCATCGGTGTATGGCGCGCTCGCCTGGGTGCGCTACAGCAAGCTGCTCGCGCCGCTCTCCGTGTGGTGCAACTGGTTCGCGTGGTCGCCGGTGCTGGCAATCGGCTCGGGCCTGGGCGCAGGCTACGTGCTGAACATGCTGTTCCCGGCGACTGCCGCGATCAACACGTGGCAAATCACGCTGGTCGATCTGGGCTGGCTGTCGACCGGGCTGAGCCTGCGGGTCAATGCCACCTTCGTGATCGGCGCCGCGATTCTGCTGACGACCTTCGCAATCCAGCACCGCGGCATTCTCCAAGCCGCACGGCTCCAGATGATCCTCGCGATCTCCGCGCTGCTCCCGCTCCTGCTGGTCGGCGTCTATCCGCTGCTGACGGGCGATCTGCCGATGCACAACCTGTTCCCGCTCTACCCGCTGGCAAAAGACGCTGGCGGCCGCGTAATAGACGGCACGTGGAATCTGAGCGCCGTCGAACTGATGGCCGGCGGACTCTTTATCGCGGCCTGGTCCACCTACGGATTCGAAACGGCGGTCTGCTATACACGCGAATTCAAGGATCCGCGCCGCGATACCGTCAAGGCGATTGTCTATTCCGGACTCCTGTGCCTCGTGTTCTTCACGCTCGTCCCACTCGCGTTCCAAGGCGCCCTCGGTCTCGGCCAACTCGTCTCGCCCGAGGTCAAGGACGCCGCCGGCAACGTCACGCAACCCGCTGTCTATGACGGCATTCTTTCACCGGGCATCTACAGCGGCATGGGTGTCTCCGAAGCGATGGCGAAAATCGTGCACGCCGGCAGCTGGGGCGAATTCATTCTGAAACCGATGCTGGTGTTCGCGCTCGTGCTCGCCATCATGACGTCGATGGCGGGCTCGTCGCGCACGCTATACCAGGCTTCCGTCGACGGCTGGCTGCCCAAATACCTTTCGCACGTCAACCACAACGGCGCGCCGACCCGCGCCATGTGGACCGACCTCGTATTCAATCTCGTGCTGCTGCTGATGTCCGACTACGTCGTCGTACTCGCGATGTCGAATGTCGGCTACATCATCTTCAACTTCCTGAATCTCAATGCCGCCTGGATTCATCGGCTCGACCGGTCGAGCTGGGAGCGCCCTTTCAAGGCGCCGAAATGGGTGCTCGGCGCCGGCGTCGTGCTGTCGTTCGTCAATCTCGCACTGATGGGACTGGGCGCGGATGTATGGGGCAAAGGCACCCTGATTTCGGGCATCGTCTTCGCGGCGCTGATCGTGCCGGTGTTCATCTGGCGTCACTACGTGACGGACAAAGGCCGTTTCCCGGACGCGATGCTGGACGACATGGACCTGTCGAACTCCAGCAGCGAGCGGCGCGCGGGTTTTCTGCCGTATGCGGCGTTAGCGCTTGGCGTGGTGGTCGTCTTCGTGAGCCATTGGATCACGACCTGATTGCACACGTTTGCTGAAAATCGAACGCCCGTGTTGCGCGAATCTCCGCGCAACACGGGCGAAGTTCATCGCACAGCAAAGATCGCGCCTTCTATACCCAGCACCTCGCTGCTGGCCGAATAAATACCGATGCCGCGCTCCCATACGTTTCTCAGATCGCCATTCGCGCCGCGAATCCGATAACGCAGTTCGAACGGCCTGCGATCCGCCAGCGCCTCCTGCACACCACGCCAGACGTAATCGACGTCGTCCGGCACAATCAACTGGCTGTAGCTATGTTCGTGACTGTCGACAAACCAGGCAGCTGGATAGCCAGTCAACTCTTCGCAGCCGTTGCTGACGAATTCCATTGACCACGATGGATTGTTGCGGCCACGATAGATCAGGCCCGGCACGCCGTTCAGGAGACCCATCGCGCTGCGCAGCCTGGCTTCGATTGATGTCTCCTGACGCTTTTGCGCGGTGGCGTCGAATGCGGAGATAAAGAAGGCGTCTTCGTACCGGCGACATGCCACCTCCAGCCAGCGAAGCTGGCCGTGCGGATGAACGAAGCGGATTCGCTCGCGCACGCAGACTCCGCTTTCGTTGCGCAGCCGCTCCAGCACCGCGCGCCAGATCAGCCGATCTTCCGGATGCACGTGCGCGGCGATTTCGACGCCTACTCCGCTCGCCTCCATCAGTTCGGCCCACGCAGCGTTCGCGTTGCGGATGCAGCCCTCGTTATCCACCTGAAGCAGCGCGACTGGATAGGCATCGAGGCTCATCACGGTTGCGTTCAATTCACTTACAACAACATTGTCTTGCATTCGTTTACGCCTTCATCATTGACGCGCAAGGGCATCGCGGTGAACCCACGCCGCCAGTTCGAGCCGGGAACGCAAATTCAGCTTGCGTAGCAGATTCTTTACATAGACCTTGACCGTGCCGTCGCTTATGCCCAACTGCCGGGCGATCTGCTTGTTGCTCATGCCCTCCGAGATGAGCGCCAGTGTCTGCGCTTCACGCTCGGTCAGTTCGATCTGACGAGTGCCTCTATCGCCTTCGGGAACGTCGTCGTCTTTCGCGAGGAGCGTGACCAGACAATCGTCGAGCACGATCACGCCCTGCACACAGTTGCGTATGTATAAGCGCAGATCCTCGGGCTCGGTTTCCTTCAGCATATAGCCGTCCGCACCCAGGCGAAGCGCGGTCAATAACTCGTTGCGATCGAGCGAGGCGGTCAGCACGACTTTGCGACTCTCGATCTCGAGCTGACCCAGTTCGTCGAGCACATGCAAACCGCCGAGTCCCGGCATGTGAAGATCGATCAGGATCAGGCCAGGCCTTAACTGCTTCGCGAGTGCTATGCCTTGCCGCCCGCTGGAAGCTTCGCCGACCACCTGAAACTCCCCGGTCGAGTTGAAGTACTCGGCGAGGCCACGCCGGAACAGCGGATGGTCGTCAATCAGAAGCAACGTCGTCGGACCCATCAAGGGACTCCCTTCTGGCATCGTCATTCGGGACAAGCAGGCGTACCCGCGTGCCGTTCGGCTGCACATTCTCGATCGCGACTCGCGCGCCTATCGCACGCGCCCGCTCGCGCATGATCTCCAGCCCGTAGTGATTTTCCTCCACCGATGCCGGCCGCAATCCGACCCCATCGTCAGTCACGGTCACACACAAAGCGCCTGCGGGATCGTCTATCACTTCGATCCGGGCATGTCTCGCATGGGCGTGGCGGACCACGTTCGATAACGCTTCGCGCACGATCTGCAACGCGTGCAGCGCGACGTCCGGCGCAAGTTCGATTTCCGGCATGCGGTTATCCAGTTCGAAAACCACATTGCAGCGGCGCGAAAACTCATCGACGGAGTCAGCCAGCGCCTGGCGCCACGAGCGCCCTTCGAGCGTCAGGCGCGCACCGGTGATTAACTGGCGAACGTCGCGCTGCAGCCGCGTCATGGTGGTTCGCAACTCCGCGATCAAGGGCTCCGCGACCTCGGGTCTGCGCGACTGCTGCTGCACCCGGCTGACAAGAAACGACATGAAGCCAAGCTGCTGCGCGACTGAATCGTGAAGCTCGCGAATCAGCACCTGTGCGCCGCCGTCGGCGGTGTTCGCGTCTTCCTGCCGTGCCTCCTGAATCAAGCCGATCGCAGCACCGAGCGCCTGCCCCGCATGGCCGACTTCCGCTGCCAGTGCCGAGCTCGCGGGCGACGCCAGTTCGAGCAGAAGCGCCGCGCCGCCAAACTTCGAGACCAGCCGCGTGCGGCCGCCGCGCGAGCATGCCGAACACAACTGGTTCGACGATCTGGCATGCGACGCCTTCAGCGCGCAGTCGCGATGTTCATCGCATGAGAGGGAACCGCCGGACGCTCCCGTACGCAACATGTCGCCCGCGATCACCAGCGCCGCGTAGCTGCCGGGAATCTCCGCTTCGAGCCAGCCAAGAAAACGCTGCAACGGCTGCGTGGACCTTTGTCCGCCCGCGATGTCGACGAAGACCCGCAATAGCGCATCCCGCAAGCGCAGCGAAAGATCGATGCCATCGACCTCGCCAGCCGCTTGCGAGGATGCGTGACGCCGCATCGGGGTCCGGCTCAACGCCATGCAGGGTATCTCATGAGAAAAGCTTTTTTAGAGGCAAGAACTGTGCCGTTTGCGGCATTACTCCTTTGGACATACCTCGTTGTCAGGATTGAACGGCGTTTCCCTTTAAGAAACTATTTTGCTTGTGGGGAACGCAGCTTTTCGAGTGTTTTATCCGTCAGACCAGCGCTTCGCAACGCACTCGAATGGAGCAGACGCCCCGTTTTAGTTCAGAGGCAAATGCACACGTTTGAAGCGAAACATGATCCACGTGCTTTACCCGCATCGACAAAACCGGCGACTAAAGACATGACATCGACGCACGACAGAACACCAGGCTCTCCTCCGAGCTTGCCGCGATATCAGACGCTTCGGATATGTGCGGATGCACGTCGACACATTGTGGTCGTTCAAGCCGGCGCACTCACGAAAATCACCGCTTTCATCGCGACGCTGCCGGTAGAGCCTGACGTGAGCATACTGCTCATTCAAGGCGACACGTCAGCAACGGCTCGCCGTGCATCGTTCTTCCCGACACACGACACGCTCGAGCGCCATCTTCTCGCGACCCTGGATCGCGCGGCCATCGGCTTGCGGCTCTATGTATGCGGCGACGAAGCGTTTATCTGGCGCATCCGGCGCCTCGCCGGTGAAGCGGGCATGCTGGCGGAAGAAATCAGCGCCGAGCTCGGTGCCGCACCGCGCGCCGTGTATTGCGCGCATTGCAGCGCGTCGCATGTGTACGACGCACTGCCCGAAGTCGAATGCATTGGCTGCGGCATCAACCTCGGCGTGCGCCAGCATTTCTCGCAGCGCGTCGGCGCGTATCTCGGCGTGTGCGCCGATCCGGATCGTCCTTATCTGGAGCACCGCGCATGAACACGATCGAGGTTCGAGTCGAAGCGACGCGGCTGCTGACGCCCATGGTGCGCGAGTTCACGCTGAGCGCCGCGCACGGCCGATTGCCGAAGTTTTCTTCCGGCAGCCATATCCAGGTGCGGTTGCCGCTGGATCAGCGCCCATTGCGCAACGCCTATTCGCTGCTCGGCGATCCGGCGAACGCGTCCAGCTATCGCATCGCCGTGCGCAAGCAGGATGATTCGCGCGGCGGCTCGGTGTTCATGCATGAGCGGGTCCGTGAAGGGTCGGCGTTGAAAATCACGCCGCCGGCCAATCTGTTTGCACTGCATTCCGGCGCGCGCGCTCACATCCTGATTGCGGGCGGCATCGGCATCACGCCGTTTGTCGCGCATGTCGCCGCGCTGGAGCGCGACGCCGCCGATTTCGAATTGCACTACGCCTACCGGCAAGGACTCACCGACGCGTATCGCGCCGAGTTGAGCGAGCGCCTGGGCAGCCGTTTTCATGGTTACGACGGCGAGCGCGCGCGCCTCGATATCGAACGGGTGCTGCGTGGCCGCCCGTTGGGGACGCATGTCTATGTATGCGGTCCGCAAGCGCTTCTGAATGTCGTGCGCGAGACAGCTCGCGCACTCGGCTGGCCTGACGGCCGCGTGCACTGGGAAGCGTTCGCTGCGCCGCAGCCCGGCGCGCCGTTCGTCGTGACACTCATGCGCAGCGGCTCGAGGCTCGACGTGGCTGCAGACCAGAGCCTGCTGGAAGCGCTCGAAGCGAGCGGACTCGAGATTCCGAACCTGTGCCGCGGCGGGGTCTGCGGTCAGTGCGCGACCCGTCACGTTGCCGGTGAAGTCGACCACCGCGATCTGTTCCTGCACGAATCCGAGCGCGCCACGCATTTGATGCCGTGCGTCTCGCGTGCCCACAGCACCTCTCTTTTCCTTGATCTCTGAGGACCGCGCCATGAGCGTCATTCTGAAACCCGCCGAAAGCTACCGTGAGGCGTTTTCGTTTCGCAACAGCGAAGCCGCCATTGCGCGCTTCCCTTTTCCGTTTCCCGAAGACGCCTACATGTATTCAGTGAATATCGAACCGGCCACGCCGCGCGATCCGGGCTCGGTCTTCGAGCACTGGTTCGATATCGACGAGCACTATCGCTCCGAAGTTGCCGAGCGCGCGATCGTGCTGCAAAACGATCCGCGCCGCTGCATGGTGATGCCGCACATGCAGAAAGCGTCGTGGGACGCGCTGGAGATGATCATGGAGCATCTCGCCCAGGATTATCCCGAACTGTTTTCGCTGAAACACACCGGCGATCGGTGGCTATGGCGCAATCGCGCGCTCGGCATCGAGCAGGCGTTCCGTTTCGGCGACGCGCGGACGTTGCCGTGCGAGCCGCTCGAATACGTCATGCGGCAGACGCAAGGCGATATTGCGCTGCTCGATCATCGCGACGGCGACCTCTTCATGGATGCCGGCGTCATCACCGGACCTGCGGACTGGTCGCTCGCATTCGATGCGGGAATGAGTTTCAGGCAATGGCATTCGCCGGTGCCGATGGCGCACGAGATGGGCATCTTCGATCGCGCGCTGAAGTATTTGCTGAACATTCAGGTGGACCGTCCGGTACGGCGTCTGAACTGGACGCTCACGATCAATCCGCGCCTCGACACCGCGCCCGAGACCTACCACCTGTGGGGTGCGGAGCGCGGCCAGGTGACGCCGGAAAACGTCGCGCAATCCGTGCATCTGCGCGTCGAACTGCAATTCATGGCGCGGCTGCCGCAGAGCAACGCGCTGATGTTCAGCATCCGCACCTATCTGGCCAGCATGGCCGAGCTCGTCACCCAGCCCGCGTGGGCGCGCCGTCTTCATCGGGTGCTGCGCAACCTGCCTGAACCGATTGCCGACTACAAGGGCATGACCCGTTACCGGAAGACCCTCGTCGACTGGTTGAGCCAGTTCGACGACGGCATCTGACACGTCACGCAATTCACGCGCACACACAGACACTCTCACCTCTGGAGTAACAGACATGGCTAATTCATGGCGTATTTCCGCGCTTGCCGATCGACATCGCGCATTGGGCTCGAACCTGGAAGACTGGAATGGCATGGGCACCGCATGGACCTATTCCGGCGACCTCGCTGATCAGCACGAGGCGATTCGCACCAGAGCGGGCCTGATGGATGTATCCGGCCTGAAGAAAGTGCACTACGTCGGCCCGCACGCGGAAAGCCTGCTCAACTGGGCGACCACGCGCGATGTCAGCAAGCTCTACCCGGGCAAGTCCGTGTACGCCACCATGCTCAACGAAGACGGCAAGTTTATCGACGACTGCATCGTCTACCGGACCGGGCCGAACGCATTCATGGTCGTGCACGGCTCGGGAACCGGCTATGAACGCCTCGTGCGCTCGGCGCAAGGCCGCC
This sequence comes from Paraburkholderia sp. FW306-02-B, assembly GCF_058782725.1. NCBI lineage: Bacteria > Pseudomonadati > Pseudomonadota > Betaproteobacteria > Burkholderiales > Burkholderiaceae > Paraburkholderia > Paraburkholderia sp. FW306-02-B. Next base: position 938,080 of record NZ_JBYSXZ010000002.1, on the reverse strand, counting down.
AGGTGGCTGTGCTGTTCGACGACGATCTGCATGATCTGTCTTTGCAGGGTCCCGCCGCCGTGGACTTTCTCGCGGAACACGTGCCGGGCATTCGCGACCTGCCGTATTTCCATCATCTGCAAACGCGGCTCTTCGGCAAGCCGGTGATGATCTCGCGCACCGGCTACACCGGCGAGCGCGGCTACGAAATCTTCTGCAAGGCCGCGGACGCCCCCTTCATCTGGGACACCGTCCTCGATAAGGGCGCGACGTTCGGCATCCTCCCGTGCGCGTTCACCGCGCTCGACTGGCTGCGCGTCGAAAGCTATCTGCTGTTTTTCCCCTACGACAACTCCGAGATGTATCCGTTCGCGAACGAAAAGGCGGGCGACACGCTGTGGGAACTCGGGCTCGATTTCACCGTATCGCCGGGGAAAACCGAGTTCTGCGGCGCGGGCGAACACTTCCGTCTGCAAGGCAAGGAGCGCTTCAAGATCTTCGGCGTACTGGTGGACTCCACCGAAGCGGCCAACGGCGGCGACGCCTTGTGGAACGACGGCAAGCAGGTCGGCGTCGTCACCTGCGGCATGGTCTCGCGGTTGACCGGCCGCTCGATGGCGATCGCTCGCCTCGACGTGGACTACGCACGCGCCGGCGCACCGCTCGAAGTGCGCGGGCGCATCAAGGCCCGCGCAAGCGCCGCCGAGCTGCCGTTCGACGATCCGGAGAAGAAGAAACGCACCGCGATCGGCTAATCCCCGCACAGCCCCCTACGGCTCTTACGTCTCTCACGTAATTTCAGGAGTGTCGCAGTGACCCAGAACTACATACTGACGATCAGTTGCCCGGCCACTTCCGGCATTGTCGCGGTCGTCTCGTCCTACCTCGCGCAATCGGGTTGCTATATCAGCGAGCTGGCGCAATTCGACGACGAATCCAATGGCACGTTCTTCATGCGCGCGGTGTTCCGCTTCAACGAAGCGAAGACCGGCAGCATCGACAAGTTGCGCCAGGATTTCGGCAGCATCGCGAACGACTTCGCGATGCAATGGAAGCTTCACAGCGCCGCGCAGCCGATGAAGGTGCTGCTGATGGTCAGCAAGTTCGATCATTGCCTCGCCGACCTGCTGTACCGGTATCACAAAGGCCAGTTGCACATGCAGATCACCGCCATTGTCTCCAACCATCTGGACCTGCGGCCGATGGCGGAGCGCGAAGGAATCCGTTTCGTCTATCTGCCGGTGACGCCGGAAACCAAGGACCGGCAGGAAGCCGAGTTGCTGAAGATCGTCGCCGAGACGGAGACGGAACTCGTGGTGCTCGCGCGCTACATGCAGATCCTCTCCAACAACCTCTGCAAGCAGCTCGCCGGCCGGGCCATCAACATCCATCATTCGTTTCTGCCCGGCTTCAAAGGCGCGAAGCCGTATCACCAGGCATTCGAACGCGGCGTCAAGCTGATCGGCGCCACCGCGCACTACGTCACGCCGGACCTCGATGAAGGACCGATCATCGAACAGGAAGTGCAGCGTGTCGATCACGTCCTGCAACCCGACGGTCTCGTGGCGATCGGGCGCGATACGGAAACGGTGGCGCTGTCGCGCGCGGTGAAATTCCACACCGAACATCGCGTCTTCCTCAACCGCGACCGCACCGTGATCTTCCGATGAATCAGGCCCATATCGGTGAATCCGCCTTCCTGACTGGCGTACCGGCATCGCTTTCCAGCGGGAAACCCTGTGTTGTCGTACGAGATATCTAGCGAGTGAAAGACCATGAAAAAGCGCGTCGCAATCATAGGTGCAGGCCCTTCCGGGATGGCGCAATTGCGCGCTTTCCAGTCCGCGAGAGAAAAAGGTGCGGAGATTCCCGATATCGTCTGCTTCGAGAAGCAGAAGGACTGGGGCGGCATGTGGAACTACACATGGCGCACCGGCACCGACGAGAATGGCGAGCCGGTGCACGGCAGCATGTATCGCTACCTGTGGTCCAACGGGCCAAAGGAATGTCTGGAGTTCGCGGACTACACGTTCGAGGAGCATTTCGGCAAACCGATCGCCTCGTATCCGCCGCGCGAGGTGCTGTGGGACTATATCCGCGGACGCGTCGAGAAGGCCGGCGTGCGGCCTTATATCCGCTTCAATACGGTTGTCCGTCAGGTGAGCTTCGACGCCGCAACCAAAAAATTCACCGTCACTGCGCAAGACTTTTCCGCCGGCACGACGATGTCGGAAGATTTCGATTACGTCGTCAACGCGTGCGGCCACTTCTCGACACCGAATGCGCCGACCTTCCCCGGCTTCGAGAGTTTTGGCGGCCGCATCCTGCATGCACACGATTTCCGCGACGCGCTGGAGTTCAAGGACAAGGATGTGCTGCTGGTCGGCAGCAGCTATTCGGCGGAAGACATCGGTTCCCAGTGTTACAAGTACGGCGCGAAGAGCATCACGAGTTGCTATCGCACGGCGCCGATGGGTTATCGCTGGCCCGACAACTGGGAAGAGAAACCGTTATTGCAGCGCGTGCGCGGCAATATCGCTTACTTCGCTGACGACACGCACAAGCGCATCGACGCGATCATCCTGTGCACCGGGTATCAGCATCATTTTCCATTCCTGCCCGACGAACTGCGCCTGAAGACCGGCAATCGCCTGTGGCCATTGAACCTCTACCAAGGCATTTTCTGGGAAGACAATCCCGGCCTGATCTACCTCGGCATGCAAGACCTCTGGTATTCGTTCAACATGTTCGACGCTCAAGCCTGGTATGCGCGCGACGTGATCCTCGGACGCATCACGCTGCCGCCGAAAGCGGAAATGACCGCGCACAGTCTCGCATGGCGCGCGAAAGAAGAAAAACTCGTCACCAATCAGGAAATGTTCGAGTTTCAGGGCAGCTATATCCAGGAACTGCTCGATGCAACCGACTACCCGAGTTTCGACATCGAAGGGGTGAACCGCACCTTCCTCGAATGGAAACACGACAAGCATGACGACATCATGGGCTACCGCGACAAATCCTATCGCTCGCTGATGACCGGCACGCAATCCCCGCCTCATCACACGCCGTGGCTGTCGGCACACGATGACTCGATGGACGCGTATCTGGGCGGACCTGTCCCGGCGCTGAAAACCGCCAGCTAACCGGCGCGAGCCAGGGAAGAACATGCTGATACGTCCCCCCGTAAGCTCGCGTCCCGCTGAGCCGGCGCTGTTTGCCCGTGCGGCCGGATGCGAACGATATCGCGTGGCGGGCGGCGGCCTCACGGTCGTCGCGCTCACGCCCGGCGATACCTTGCAGATCGTGGATATCGAAGGCCGGCAGCCCTGCGAACTGATGGCTTTCGACCCACATGGCAAAGCGGCGCTGGCCGCGCTCGAACTACAAGCGTCGGCGGGCGCTTCGTTCATTACGAGTCTGTTGCATAACAGCGAGGCCTCGCATGTGTTGACCGGTCTGCTCAAGCGTGGCGTCAATGCGAGCGCATTGCAGGGCGCGGCGACTATCTGGAACGGCGACACACCGGCCGGCTTTACGCGAAAACTGATTGCCGCCGAGGCGCTGCTCGTCGTCGTCGCCGCGCCGGGTGCCGCAACGGCGATCGATTCGCAGAACCCGCCTACCGGCTTGCGTCTCACGATCGATCGCGCGAATCCCGCGCTGCTCGCCGCGCCGCCGCTTCCCACACCATTGGCCGACACGCTGAACGACTTCACGATCCAGCCCGGTGCCGCCACCGCGTACACGGTGCGCGCCGGAGAATACATTCAGGTACTGGACGTCGCGGGTCGGCAATGTTCGGATTTCGTCGCCTTCGATCTCGCCGCTCTGGACAGAAACAAAGAACTCGACCTCGACCAGACCGTGACGAGAACGCTGAATGGCAATGCGTATCCCGCTCCCGGCCTGTTCTCGAAGTTCTTCAATCGAAACATGCAGCCCATGCTCGAAGTCGTACGCGACACGGTTGGCCGTCACGACTCGTTTGCACTGGCGTGCACGGCGCGCTATTACGAAAGCCAGGGCTACTTCGGCCATGGCAACTGCAGCGACAACATGAGCCGCGCCCTCGCCGCTTTCAACGTGGCGCCGCGCACCGGCTGGCCCGCGATCAATTTCTTCTTCAATACCGGCATCGACGCGCACCAACAGATGACGCTCGATGAACCGTGGTCGCGTCCAGGCGACTACGTGCTGATGCGCGCCCTGACCGATCTCGTCTGCGTGAGTTCGTCCTGCCCCGACGACATCGATCCCGCCAACGGTTGGAATCCGACCGATATCCAGATCCGCGTCTATCCGAACAAGGAACGCTTCTCCATTGCCATGGCTACCCGAACCACGCCCGATGCCGAACCGGTACTGACCCGCGAGTCAGGCTTTCACGCGAAGACCGCGGCGCTCACCCGCCATTTCACCGACTACCGCGGCTGGTGGCTGCCCACGCACTACGAGGGCTTCGGCACCGTCGAAGAATATTTCGGCTGCCGGGAGCGCGTCGCCATGATGGATCTGTCGGCGCTTCGCAAGTTCGAGATCATCGGTCCCGACGCGGAAGCCCTGTTGCAATACTGCCTGACGCGCGACGTCCGGCGCCTCGCGGTCGGCCAGGTCGTGTATTCGGCGATGTGCTATCCGCACGGCGGCATGCTAGACGACGGCACGCTGCTGCGCCTCGGCCCGGACAATTTCCGCTGGATTTGCGGCGAAGACTACGCCGGTGTCTGGCTGCGCGAGCAGGCCGCGGCGCTCGGCATGAAAGTGTGGATCAAATCGGCATCGGATCAGATTCACAATCTGTCGATTCAGGGGCCGCTGAGCCGCGAATTGCTGAAGCAGATGGTGTGGGCGCCGCCCACCCAGCCGGCGCTCGGGAGCCTCGGCTGGTTCCGCTTTCTGGTCGGCAGGCTCGACAATTACGAGGGCTGTCCGATCATGGTCTCGCGCACCGGCTACACCGGTGAACTCGGCTACGAAGTCTGGTGTCATCCGCGGGATGCCGAACGCGTCTGGGACCGCTTGTGGTCCGCGGGGCAACCGCTAGGCATGGTTCCGCTCGGACTGAACGCGCTCGATATGCTGCGGGTTGAAGCCGGCCTGATCTTCGCCGGGTACGAGTTCACCGACGAGACCGATCCGTTCGAAGCAGGCATCGGTTTTTCGGTGCCGCTGAAAACCAAAGCGGACGACTTCATCGGCCGCGACGCGTTGCATGCCCGCAGCGCGCATCCGCGGCACAAGCTGGTCGGACTCGAACTCGCCGGCAACGAACCCGCGCATCATGGAGATTGCGTGCACGACGGGCGCGCGCAGATCGGCGTGGTCACGAGCGGCGTGCGTTCGCCGATCCTCGGCAAGAACATTGCGCTGTGCCGGATCGATATCACCCATGCCGAACCGGGAACGCGCGTGCAGCTCGGCAAGATCGACGGGCATCAGAAACGTATCGACGCTCAGGTCGTGGCGCCGATCTTCTACGATCCGGACAAGAGCCGGGTGCGCGCTTGAACGGCAGCAGCACGGGCCCCGGCGTGGGCAATGGCGCGCGGCTTGCGCCGAGTTGCGCCGAGTGGCGCGGCGAGGCCGCGCCACCAACCCCGCTCAATGCCGCATCAAGGACCACAACAGCAGCGCCAGCAACAGCACCGCGACCACCTGCCAGAACAGCACCGGATCGCTCTCGAGCAAGGGCTTACGCCGAACCGGCGCCATCGCGTCTCGACCGCTCGAAAGACGTTCGAGATCAGCGCAGACTTCGAGCACGTCCTGATACCTGCGCGCCGGATCGGGCTGCAGCGCTTTCTCCAGCACCAGGTCGAGCCATTGCGGCGCGTCGAGCCGGTACTGATAGAGCGGCACGCGGCCATTAAAGCCGTAGGGCAGCTTGCCGCCGCTGAACAACCGGTACAGGGTCACGCCATACGCGAACACCTCGGAGCGCGCATCGCCCTGTGCGCCCTTCATCAACTCAGGCGCCATATAAGCGGGCGAGCCCGGTGCGGCGTCGGGGCCCGGCACCTGCATGCCCGGCATATAAGCGAAACCGAGATCGAGCAGGCGAGTGCCATCGCCCTGCATCACCAGCACGTTCTCGGGTTTGATATCGCGATGGAAGATATTGCGGCGATTCAGCGCGTCGATCGAACGGCCCAGCTGCCGCGCGATCTCGAGCGCACGCGGCAGCGCCATAGGCTGAGGCGCCGCCAGCAGTTTTTCGAGCGTGACGCCTGCGCCGAGCGGCATCACCACATAGAGCCGGGTTTGCCGGTCGGCATCGACCGGCATCGGCGCGAGCACCCCATCGTCGCCGATCTTGCCTGCCAGCCAGCGCTCGCGCACGATCGACTGGCGCACGTTCTCATCCTGCTCGACCCGCGGCTTGGGAAACTTGAGCGCCAGCGGCGTGTTCGGATCGGCCAGATCGTGGCCGGCGAAAATCCGCGAATAAAAGCCATCGCTCAACACGCTCTTGAGCATATATCCATCGACCACATCGCCGGCGTCGGGCACGGCCGGAATCGGCAAGGCGCCGACCACCCGCTCCAGATAACCGACATCGAGCAAAGGCAGGCTGCCCACATCGAGCACCGCGCTCGTCACGTCGTCCTGCGAGCCGCGCGTCACCGCCAGTGCGCCGAGCCGGCGTGCTGTTTCGAGCGCACCGCCGCGCGCCGCCAGCATCGTCTGCAGCTCGCGCATCGGCACGCGGCGATAGAGCCCGTCGGAGCACATCAGCAGGCGGTCGCCCTCACGCAACTCAAGGGTTTCGATGCGAGTCACCAGCGTCGGAAGCATGCCGACCGCATGCGCCACATAAGAACCGAAGGCGACCGGCACCACGTCGTCGTCGCCGAGCTGGGTCAGTTGGCCATCGCGCAACAGATAGAGTCGCACATCGCCGGCCGCCACCAGATACGCGGTAGCGCGGCGCACGATCAGCGCAGCAAAGGACGCCGCCATCTGCTTCAGTGCGGGATCGACGCGGCCGATCTGATGCAGCCAGCCGTGTATTGCTTCGAGCGCACGCGCAGCGGCCACACCGGGCTGCAAGGTGTCGGGGAGCGCGTAATAGGCATCGATAAAGGTCCGCACCGAGAGTTCGGCCGCGACCCGCCCGCCCTTGCTGCCGCTCACGCCATCGGCGAGAGCGATCACGCTGCCACGCGCGGCGCGCGCCGCCAGATCGCCGAGCATCACGCCGACGTAGTCTTCGTTGATGTGATCCTGCCCGCGGACGCGGGCAGGGAAAGAAACACAACCGATCTCGAGAGCGGCGCACTCGCCGCGCTCCGGCCGCAACTGCAGGTCGATTTCCTGGCCGCCCATTCCGCGACGGCTAGCGGGCCTTCCCTCTGGATCGTCTGGCATCCGGCCCGGGTTCGGTGCCGGCAAGCTTTCCGGAGAGAAGGGTTCACTCATTTACTTTTTGCCGTGGGTCATCACGTCGCTTGTTTCCAGATCGTGCTCGATCTTCTCGAGCACCTGCGGCGAGCGCTTCTTGAGCATCATCAACCAGATTGCGCCAACCAGCATATACGCAACGAACAGATAGGGCAGGATGTTATACGGATAATCGGGCACCGGATACACGCTGCCGATCACCGCACCGACCATCGCCAGTGCGCCGAGCACGCCCCACACGACGTTGCTCGTCTTGAGCTCGCCCTGCTTCTTCAGATAAACCGGTGCCGCGATTGCGACCAGGAAATACACGACCAGGAAGCCAAAGGTCGCAAACGTACTGGTATAGCCGAAGGTGTTGAGCGGCCCCGTGCCGAGCATCGCGATACACACCACGAAGGTCACGATGGAGGAAAACGCAACGGCCAGGTACGGTGTCTGGTGCGTGCGGTGCACCATGCCCATCGAGCGGTGCACGAACTGATAGCGGCCCATCGAATACAGCAGGCGGCTGGACGAGTTGATGCACGCAAGCACGCACGAGAACGCGCTGATCGAGGCAATCAGATAAAACACCGGACCGAGCGGCGAGGCGCCGACGCTCGTGAGCAAGGTGCTGAGCACGGCCGAATCGCCGCCGAGCTTGGCTGCGTCGTCGTGGTAGGCGATCGTCATCGAATAGGCCACAAACATGAAGAACAGGCCCGACAGGATCACGCACCAGACCACCGCGCGCGGAATGACGCGCAGCGGGTTCCTGGTTTCCTGGCCGAGCGAGGCCGCGCTCTCGAAACCCACGTACGAGAAGATGCCGAGCACCATGCCCTGTGCCATGCCCTTACCGCTCACGCCCTGCAGCCCCAGCTGCGTGTGGTCGATGATATGGTCCGGATGCAGTGCGAGCACATAGATCAGCACACCGCCCACGATCACCACCGAAGCGGCTTCGATTGCCAGCGACAGGCGCGAGGAGAGCTTCACGTCACGTGCCGAGAAGAACCAGGCCAGGCCGACAAAGATCGTGTAGACCGCCCACGACGGGATATTGATGCCCCAGGCCGAAAAAGCGTTCTGCACGAACACTACGCCTGCGGCGCCAACCCCCATTGCAGTGCCCACGTAAGCCGCGATCAGGCCCCAGCCGGCAATGCCGCCCGCCATCGGCCCTAGCGCGCGCGAGATATAGATAAAGAACGAACCAGCCGATGCGATCCGGCTCGAGAGCGCGATGATGCTCATGCTCACCAGCAGCAGCCCGAGCGTCGAAAGACCATAAATCAACCATGTCCCCGCGCCGGCCAGCGCCGCGATCGCGGTCACGTTGATCGACGGCGTGAAGGTCGGTGAAAGGTTCGCGATGGATTGGCCGATGACCTCGGGAAAACCTAACGTACCGGCACGCAGACCGCCGGATGATGCCGGCGCTGCTTGCGTGGTGCTTTGCGGAGTGCTCATGTGGGGCTCCTGATAGATTGGTGAATCAAGGTTGATTGCACTCAACTTTTCCACAGTCAAAAATCTCGAAACAATTCAATTCATTTGGTCCATCCGGGAATCCACGAGGTACCCGCGAGCGGAATGCGCGCCATTGCCGCGGCCTCGACCGTCAGCGCGACCAAATCCTCCGGTTCGAGGTGATGGACGTTCTGCTTGCCGCACGCTCGTGCGATCGTCGTCAGTTCCATGTTCAGCGTCTTCAGGTAGTTGCGCACGCGGCGTGAACCTTCATCGGGCTGCACACGCTGTTCGAGCACCGCGTCCTGCGTGGTGACGCCGACCGGGCACTTGCCCGTGTGGCAGTGATGGCAGAAACCAGGCGACGTGTTCAGCGCCGTGTAATCCGCCGCCGCCGAATGCAGCGCGCCGTTCTGAAAGTACGTATCGCTGTTGCAGCCGAGCGCCATCAGCATGCCCTGCCCGATCGCCACCGCGTCCGCGCCGAGCGCCAAGGCCTTCGCCACGTCAGCGCCGGTACGGATGCCGCCCGAGACGATCAGTTGCACCTGGCCTTTCATGTTCAGATCTTCGAGCGCGTCCACAGCCTGGCGAACCGCGGCCAGCGTCGGAATACCGACGTTCTCGATGAAGCAGGTCTGCGTCGCCGCCGTGCCGCCCTGCATCCCGTCGATTACGACCACGTCCGCGCCCGCATGCACCGCGAGCTTGACGTCGTTGAACGTGCGGGTTGCGCCGACCTTTACGTAGATCGGTTTTTCCCAGTCGGTGATTTCGCGCAGTTCCTGAATCTTGATCGCCAGATCGTCGGGACCGGTCCAGTCCGGATGACGGCTCGCCGAACGCTGATCGACGCCTGCCGGCAATGTGCGCATCGACGCGACGCGCGGATTGACCTTCTGCCCGAGCAGCATGCCGCCGCCGCCCGGTTTCGCGCCCTGGCCGATCACGATTTCGATCGCGTCGGCGCGGCGGACGTCGTCCGGATTGAAACCGTAGCGCGACGGCAGGCACTGATACACCAGCGTCTTCGACGAGCGGCGTTCTTCCTGCGTCATACCGCCGTCGCCGGTGGTGGTGGAGGTGCCCATCGCGGTCGCGGCCTGGCCGAGCGCTTCCTTCACGTTCGCGGACAGCGCGCCGAAGCTCATGCCTGCAATCGTGATCGGAATGTCGAGCACGACCGGTTTCCTGGCGAAGCGGGTACCGAGCACCGTCTGCGTCGCGCATTTCTCGCGATACCCTTCGAGCGGATAGCGCGACAGCGAGGCGCCGAGAAACAGCAGATCGTCGAAATGCGGCACGCGGCGTTTCGCGCCCAGACCACGAATTTCATAGAGGCCGCGTTGCGCGGCCGAGTGGATATAGTCGATCGTCTTGCGGTCGTAGCCTTGCGACTCTTCCTGCTGCAAACGGGCGAAGTGAACGGGTTTGGCTTCCATGGGGACCTTCTTCGAGAGCGTGTGTTCAATATTCCTGGTTCGCGTCGGCGTTCCAGTGATAGAGCGTGCGAGCGGAGGCGATCCGTTTGAACGACGCCGGGTCGTGGTCCATGCCGGCGGCGGTGAGCAGTCCACGCACCGCGTCGATATCCGCCTGCGTCATCGGTTCGTACTGCGCGTCCGCGCCGAGCGACTTCACTTCGCCGCGCACGTACAGCACCGCTTCGTAAAGCGAGTCGCCGAGCGCGTCGCCCGCATCGCCGCAGATCACCATGCGCCCGGCCTGAGCCATGAACGCAGAAAAGCTGCCGACCGACCCGCCCACCACGATATCGCCGCCCTTCAGCGAAATACCGCAGCGCAGACCCGCATCGCCGTCGATCACCAGCAGGCCGCCATGCGCCGAAGCGCCCGCGCCGTTCGACGCGAAACCCTTCACGTGCACCTTGCCGCTCATCATGTTTTCCGCGACGCCGGTGCCCGCGCTGCCGTCGATCTCGATCGACGCGTGTTTGTTCATGCCGCCCGCGTAATAGCCGGCGTGACCGGCGATCGTCACTTTCACCGGCGCATCCACACCGACGGCGAGGTTATGCGCACCGTTCGGTGCGACCACGGCAACCACCTGCCCTTCCAGTTCGCTGGCCGGTTTGTGCAAAAACTGGTTCAGCTCACGGACCGTCGTGCGCTCCAGATCGAAAGTCAGGCTTTCCATACATACATCTCCTCAGGTGCGGGTTCGAAGACCCTGGCGTTCTTGATATCGGGCAGATGCGCGAGCGAACGGAACTCGGAAGCAATCGCGACGTAGTCGTCGTTTTCCGCGACCACCGCCGGCTTGCACGCGAACGGATCGCGAATCAGCGCGAGTTCGGTCGAGGTGCCCATCAGGAACGTGTAAAAGCCGTCGAGTTCTTCGAAGCCCTTCTGCAATGCGACCGGCAACGTGTCGCCTTCGCGCAGCCGCCATTCGAGAAAGCGGCAGGCGGCTTCGGTGTCGTTGTCGGTATCGAAGTGAATGCCTTGCGGTTCGAGCTTGCGGCGCACGCCATGCGCGTTCGACAGTGAACCGTTGTGGACCAGACAGAAGTCGTCGCCCGCCGTGAACGGATGCGCGCGGTCCGGCGTCACCGCCGATTCCGTCGCCATGCGCGTGTGGCCGACCAGATGCGAACCCTGCAGGTTCGCGAAGTCATAACGCCCGGCGACTTGCGACGGCGAGCCGATATCCTTGTACAGATCGATCGAACGTCCGCTCGAGAGCAGATACAGCTTCGGATAGCGTTCGCGCAGCCACGTCTTCACGCGCTCGACGTTGCCCTGCACCGTCAGCACCGCGTGATTGCCTTTCGAGTCGACGCGCGCGGTGACGTCCATCGCCGCGTTCAGCGCTTCCACCAGCGGCTGCCACGCGAAATCGGCGCCTTCTTCGGTGAAGCCCGCGTAGATGCTCAGCTTGCGCTGGCTCGCATCGACCGGTTTGCCGAACACCGCGAGGCCCGCCGAGTCCGGTCCGCGCTCGGTCATGCCGATCAGCATCGGCACCATCAGTTCGCCGAGCCGCTCGCGCAGTGCCGGCGTCTTCACCAGCAAGCCTACAATTCCGCACATTGTGGTTCTCCTTAGAAAAATTCGAGGTAGGTCTTCAGTTCCCAGTCCGAAACGTGGCGCATGTATTCGAGCCATTCCATCCGTTTGAGCTTGAGGAATTCGTCGGCAACCGGGCCGAGCGCGTCGCAGATCACGCGGTCGCTTTCGAGCGCGTCGAGCGCCTGCTCGAGGTTTTGCGGCAGCACGCCGATGCCATGCTCGGTAAGTTTCGCGGGCGACCACTCGTACAGGTTTTCGTTAGCCGGTTCGCCCGGCGACATGCCGCGATCGATGCCGTCGAGTCCCGCGGCGATCACAGCCGCCGTGGCAAGATACGGATTGCATGCGCCATCCGGCAGGCGCAGCTCGATGCGCTCGCCCGGCATGCGCACCATCGTCGAGCGGTTGTTGTCGCCGTAGCTGATGTAAGCCGGCGCCCACGTCGCGCCCGTCAGCGAGCGGCCGACCACCAGCCGTTTGTACGAGTTCACCGTCGGATTGCACAGTGCGGTCAGCGCCGGCGCGTGTGCGAGCAACCCGGCCGTGAACTGGTAGCCGAGCGACGAGAGCCCCATGCCGAGCTTGTCCGCGGGATCGGCGAACAGGTTGCGCTCGCCGTCGCCGATCGACATATGCATATGCATGCCGTTGCCAGGACGGTTCGCGAACGGCTTCGGCATGAACGAGCAGATCATGCCGAGTTCATTGGCAATCTCGGAGGCCGCCATCTTGAAGAACACGTAGTGATCGCATGAGGTCAGGCAATCGGTGTACGTGTAGTTAATTTCGAACTGCCCATTCGCGTCTTCGTGATCGATCTGATAGACGTCGATACCGACCGCGCGCATCGATTCGGTGAGCTTTTCCAGGAAGACGCGCGTACGCGAGAGTCCCTTGTAGTCGTAGCACGGCTTGGCGAGCGTATCGCTCGGATCGCATGGCTCCAGCGTGCCGGAGGCCGAACGGCGCAGCAGCGAGAATTCCGGCTCCAGACCCGTGAAGAGCGTCCAATTGCGCTCCGTCATCCGGGCGACCTGCTTCTTCAAGGTGACGCGCGAATCGTATTGCCACGCTTCGCCATCGACATGACCGTCGCAGACGATCCGTGCCAGGCCCGGCTGCCACGGCACCGGCGTGAGCGTCGCCAGATCGCCGACGGCCATGTAATCGGGTCCGTTCGGCTCGATGCCGACACCCCAGATCGCAAAGCCCGCGAAACCGGCGCCCGCTTTCAACACGCTCTTCAGATGACTGACCGGCACCGATTTCGCCTTGGCCACACCGTGAATATCGACAAACTGCGCCAGCACGTACTTCACGCCCTGCTGCGTCAGATAAGCTTGCGCCTCTTCCGCCGAGCCGAAGCGGGGCACGCATCCGAGTTCGTTGACCGGCAGCTTGCTCGCATCGTTCAGGTTCATCGCCACTCCTTGCAACTCCATCCTTCGTGGTTTGAAAAAGCCACGCGCAACGCATGTGGCCAGGCTATGCAACACGCTTTTGAACGCCGGTTGCGGCGCACTTCAAGCTTGTCTTCAATCAACCGGGAACTTTATTGGCGAGCAACAAAGATTCTCCGGGAGAAACTCTTCGCGCGCGACCCGGCGCTGCAATCTGCTACGCTTTCCTTTTCCGTGAGGCCTACATGCAAACCGGTGAAGACAATAAAACGCCGCTCGAACGCTACCTCGGCATCGCCATCCGTGAACTACGCCAGCGCCACGGCCTGACGATCGCCCAGGTCTCCGCGCAGGCCGGCATCAGCCGCGGCATGCTCTCGAAGATCGAGAACGCGCAGACCTCCGCGGGCCTCGAGGTGCTCAACCGCATCGCCCAGGCGCTCGGCGTTTCGCTCTCCACGCTGTTCCGCAATTTCGACGTGCCGCAAGGCGGCGCACAGCTCGTCAAAAAAGGCGCCGGCATGGAGGTGGTCCGCAAAGGCACCAAACGCGGTCACACCTATCACCTGCTTGCTTACGACCAGGGTCCGCGCAAGCTCTTCGAACCCTTCCTGATCACGATGGAGGACGAGGCTGAACGCTTTCCTGTGTTCGAGCATCCGGGCACCGAATTCATCCACATGCTCAAAGGCGTGATCGAATACCGCCACGGCCAGCAAACCTACATCCTGCATCCCGGCGACACGCTCACCTTCCAGGGCGAGATACCGCACGGTCCTGAACGTCTGATCAAGACGCCCATTCAATTCCTGTCGATCTTTGTGTATCCGCAGTCGAGTGCTGACTGATCTCTCGCTGCTTCCGGTCACGCCCCCTGGGTAAACTCAATGCAACGTTTGTGCCATGTTTATCTGGGTGAATCAAAAATTCCCGCCAATAAACGCTTTGCGCGCAGCGAGCCCTTGTCGGTATTCAGGCTGAAGGGCTCGCTGGCTTGACTGCGGTGCACATAGTCGTTGTAGCTGGTGCGACTTTGCACAAGAACGAGGTGTGCGGTTAAGCAGCGTCAAAAGCAACGCTTATACAAAGCAGCGTTATAGCGCCTGAACTGCGTGCGGCCATGCCTCGAACATGCGTTGCAAAACCGGTTGCACCTTCACAGCGAGCGCATTAACGGCCACTCGCGGTCCACGTTCCTCGTGTTAGCGCAAGGCGTCGTCCGGCAAATCGGGCAGCGCCCGCGCCAGCGACGGCTGGATCGCGTTATCCAGCACGCCGCGCGTCAGCATGGCGATGTCGCCGGCGAACTGATCCCATTCACCCTGGCGGTGCAACAGAAAGAAATCGCGCCGTCCGAGACGGCTCGGCGGCAACGGCATCACCGCGATATCGTCCAGGTAGTGACGTGCCTGCCACAAACACAAGGGCGTCGAAATCGCGAAACCCACGCGCGCCGCCACCAGACTCAGCAGCGGATCGGTCGCATCGAACTCGTAACGCCGCGGACTGTTGATACCCAGATGCCGCGCGAAACGCTCGATCTGCTGCCCGATCACCGAGCGCGCGGTATAGCGGATCAGCGGCATCTCCAAGGCGAGCGTGCGCCAGTCGATATTGCGGCGCCCGCTCAGATAGCTGCGCGCAACCACTACGACAAACGCCTCGGAAAACAGCGGCACTTCGACGATCCGTGCGTCGTTCAGCGTGGTCTGCGTGCAGATCGCTATATCCAGTTCGCGGTCGTGCAGCTGCTTGCTCAGGCCCGGCGTCAGGCCGGACCACATCGAAATCTGCCGCTCCGAATTCGACACCGCGCGGATCAGCTCTGGGCCGACGGTCGCCGCGAACGAATCGACACAGCCCAGCCGCACCGGCATCTTGCCCGTATGCGACGCATCGCCGATGCGGGCGCCGACCATCTGCGCATGCTCGATCAACGGGCCCGCCAGTTCGAGCAGCGCGCGCCCCGCCACGTTCGGCCGCGGCGGGCGGCTCTCGCGGTCGAACAGCGTCAGGCCCTGGTCGCGCTCCAGCGCGGCGATCGACTGGCTGACCGCGCTCTGGCTCACGCCCAGCTGCTTCGCGGCGCCGGTCATCGAGCCACTGTCGCAGACGGCGACGAATGCCTGCAGCGCGCGCAGATCGATCGGGGTCGGGGTTCGTCTCATGGCATGCTCCGCTCGCGTCGGTGACTTGCCGGTCATCCTGTGCGGCACGAAAGCATGGTGCCGATATTTGCAGGGCCGGTGTTCAGGATGAGAAATTGCATTGGATCGCCATAAGTTTGCCTAATACAAAATTCGCGCGCCCGGCGTTTTCCTAGAATTCGCCTCATTGCCCACACAGAGGTCCACATGAGCCACTACGATTTCATCGTGATCGGCGCTGGTGTCATCGGCGCGTCGGTCGCCCATCATCTCGCCGCACAAGGCGCGCGGAGCGTGCTGGTCATCGAGCAGGGCACGATCGGCGCGGGCACCACTTCGCAGTCGTCCGGCCTGCTGCGCACGCATTATTCGGTGCGCCAGAATGTGGAGCTCGCGCGCTCGTCCTGGTGGGCGTTCAATAACTTCGCCGACTATGTCGGCGACGACGAAGCGTCCTGCGGCCTCGTCAAATGCGGTTATCTGATCTGCTCGCCCGAGGGCGACAAGCTGGAGCCGCTGCGCGCCTCGCTCGCCGCGCAGCAGGACATGGGCATCGAAGTGCAGTTGCTCGACAAGGGTGAGGCGCACGAGCGCCTGCCGATCGCAAGCTTCGACGACGCCGCGCTGATCGGCTTCGAACCGGAAGCGGGTTTTGCCGACGCCTATCTGGTCGCCACCGGCTTTGCCCGTTCGGCGCGCCGGCGCGGCGTCAAGATCATGGAAGGCGTCACGGTAACGGGCCTCATCCGCGAAGGACGCCGGATCACCGGCGTCGAGACGAGCGCCGGAAACTTCGGTTGCGGCACCCTCATCAGCACGCAGAATATCTGGACGCCGGAACTCGCCGGCTGGATCGGCGTCCCGCTGCCGGTCAAGCCGGAGCGTCACACGGTGCTCGCGCTCGAATGCGACGGCGCCGCGTACTCGTTCAAGATGCCGGCGTTCAAGGACCTGGGCTCGGCCGGCATGCTCTATTACCGCAGCTATGGCGGCAGCCAGATGCTCGTGTCCGAAGGCGTGGTCGGCGAAACGCTGAACTCGCCGGAAACGGAACAGGGCGATATCTCGCTCGACTATGTCGCTGAGGTCGGCGCGCAGGTTGCCGAACGCTTCCCTGCTTACGAAGCCGCGGGTCTGGCTTCGTCATGGACCGGCGTCTATGACGTGACACCCGACTGGAATCCGGTGTTGGGCAAGGTCGCCGATATCGAGGGACTCGTGGTCGGCTTCGGCTTCTCCGGGCACGGCTTCAAGCTGTCGCCGGGCATCGGCAAGATCCTCGCCCAGCACGCACTCGGTCAGCCCACCGACGTTTCTCTTGCGCCCTATGCGCTCGACCGGTTCGCCAGCGGCGCGCTGCTGGTGGGTAAATACGGTTCCGGCGCGGTCTCCTGATTTCCGATCGATGGATGATCCAGTCATGACAATCAATATTCTGGTTCCAGTCAAACGTGTGGTGGACGCGAATGTGCGCGTACGGGTCGCCGCAAACGGTTCGATCGACACCACCGGTCTCAAGATGTCGCTCAATCCGTTCGACGAATGCGCGGTCGAAAAGGCATTGCAACTTAGGGAAGCCGGCACCGCATCGAAAGTGACGGTGATCACCTGCGGCACGCAAGCCAGTCAGGACGTTTTGCGCACGGCGCTGGCAATGGGTGCTGACGATGCCGTACTGATCGATACAGCGACTGCGACTTCCACGTTGGATTCGCTGGCCGTCGCCCGCCTGCTGAACGCCCACATGGCGACTCGCGCATACGGCCTCGTGCTGTGCGGCAAGCAGGCGATCGACGGCGATATCGGCGGCGTCGCCGCGATGCTCGCCGCCCTGCTCGACTGGCCGCAGGCGTTGAACGCCAGCGCACTCTCAGCGGATGGCACAGGCTGGTCCGTCACGTGCGGCGACGACACCGGCACGGCGACGTGGCTGCTCGACGGTCCGGCTGTCGTCAGCGCCGATCTGCGCCTCGCCGAGCCGCGCCGCGTAACCTTGCCGAGCATCGTCAAGGCGAAGCAGAAGCCGCTCGCGATCGTCGATGCCGCCACGCTGGCCATCGACTTGACGCCGCACAGCCATATCGTGAAGCTCAACGACCCGCCGGTTCGTCAGCCCGGCATCAAGGTCGCCGACAGCGCCGCACTGATCGCCGCGCTCACGGAACGGCGCGTGTTCGACCAGGCAGGAGTCCCCGCATGAGAAGCCTTGTCGTAGCCGAAAGCGAAAACGGCCGCGTGGCCGACGCGACGCTTCGCGTTATCACCGCGGTGATGCAACGCGGTCTGCCGGTGGATGTGTTCTTGCCGGATGCCGCGCTTGCCTCCACGGTCGAAAAGATCGCCGGGATCGAGCGCGTTCTCATGATGGCAGGCGCAGCGAGCGAGTACATCGTGCCTGAAACGCTCGCCGCACAACTGCGTGCGATGCACGGGCCGTATTCACTGATCGCCGCGAGTCATCGGACGCTCGGCCGCAGCGCCCTGCCACGCGCGGCGGCGCTGGTGGGTGGCGCGTTCATTCCGGATGTGATCGCGGTAGAAGGCGAAGGCTCTTTTGTGCGCAGCCTCTACGCGGGAAGCGTCGTCGCTAACGTGAGCACGGCGAGCGCCGTGACGTTCGCGACATTTCGGGCATCGTCGTTCGCACCTGCTGCCGACAGCGGCGGCAACGGCCAGCGTGTGATCGCCGAACCAATCGCCGGCTTTGACAGGACGAAGCTCGTCGAACGCCAGGCCTCGGCACAGACCGGCCGCGAATTGCCCGACGCGCGGATCGTCGTCGCGGGCGGGCGCGGTCTGGCATCGAAGGACAACATGGAGCGGCTCGGCGAACTGGCGGAAAAGATGGGCGCGGCGCTCGGTGCATCGCGGGCCGCGGTGGATGCCGGCTACGCGCCGAATACCGCACAGGTCGGGCAAACCGGCAAGATGGTCGCACCCGACGTCTACCTTGCATTCGGCATCTCCGGTGCGATTCAGCATCTGGCCGGGATGAAGGACTCGAAGACCATCGTCGCGATCAATAAAGATCCGGACGCACCGATTTTTTCGGTCGCGGACATTGGGCTCGTAGGCGATCTGTTCGAGGTAGTGGGCGAGATCGAAGCGCATGTCGGCGCGGGAGGCACGAGCCGATGACACTTCATCTGTCTCTCAGTCCGCTTGGACCGGCGGCAAAACTGCTGTCGATTGCGATCGAACCGCTGGCGGACCGCTAAGAGAACCCTATGGCAAGCAACGCATTGATCGAGCAGTACGGCCCGCGCGAGTCGATGGAATACGACGTGGTGATCGTCGGCGGCGGCCCGGCTGGCCTGTCCGCGGCGATCCGCCTGAAGCAGCTGGCGCAGGAAAAAGGCGTTGAAATTGGCGTCTGCGTACTGGAAAAAGGCTCGGAGATCGGGGCGCACATCCTCTCCGGCGCGGTGATGGACCCCCGCGCGCTGAACGAACTGATCCCCGACTGGAAGGAAAAAGGCGCGCCGCTGACCGTGGACGTGACCGAAGACCGCTTCCTGTTCCTGACCGAGACCGGCTCGAAGCGCGTGCCGACGTGGGCGCTGCCGGATAACTTCAGGAATCACGGCAACTATGTGATCAGCCTCGCGAACGTGACGCGCTGGCTGGGACAGCAGGCCGAGGCGGCGGGTGTCGAGATTTTCCCGGGTTTTCCCGCAGCCGAAGTGCTGTACAACGACGACGGCTCGGTCAAAGGCGTCGCGACCGGTAACCTCGGCATCGGCAAGGATGGCCAGCCGACCGAGAATTTCCAGCTCGGCATGGAGCTGCACGCGAAGTACACGCTGTTCTGCGAAGGCGCGCGCGGGCACCTCGGCCGCCAGCTGAACGACAGATTCAGGCTGCGCGAAGGCGTCGATCCGCAGGTCTACGGTATCGGCATCAAGGAGCTGTGGGAAATCGATCCGGCGAAGCACAAGCCGGGTCTGGTGATGCACACCGCCGGCTGGCCGCTCGAGAACGACACGTACGGCGGCTCGTTCCTGTACCACATGGACAACAACCAGGTGGTGGTGGGCTTCGTGGTCGGCCTCGGTTATACGAACCCGTACCTGTCGCCGTTCGAGGAATTCCAGCGTTACAAGACGCATCCGGCGATCCGCGCGATTCTGGACGGCGGCAAGCGCGTGTCGTATGGCGCGCGGGCAATCACGGCGGGCGGCCTGCTGTCGCTGCCGAAGCTGGTGTTCCCGGGTGGCGCGCTGGTCGGCGACGAGGCGGGGTTCCTGAACGCATCGCGGATCAAGGGTAGCCATGCGGCGATCAAGACCGGCATGCTGGCCGCTGAAGCGGCTTTTGATGCAGTGCAGGCCGGGCGTCAATCCGATGAACTGGCGGCTTATCCGGAAGCGTTCAAGACTTCGTGGCTGCATACCGAGCTGCATCGGGCGCGCAATTTCAAGCAGTGGATGAGCAAGGGGTTGTACCTCGGTACGTTGATGGTGGGTGTCGAGCAGAAGGTGTTGGGCGGCAATGTGCCGTGGACACTGCATCATCGGCATTCCGATCACGAGATGCTGAAGCCTGCTTCGCAGTGCAAGCCGATTGTTTATCCGAAGCCGGATGGGAAGCTGACTTTTGACCGGCTGTCTTCGGTTTTTATCTCGAACACCAATCATGAAGAGAATCAGCCGGCGCACCTCACGCTGAAGGATCCTTCAGTGCCGGTGAATGTGAACCTTCAGACTTACGCTGGGCCTGAGGCTCGGTACTGCCCTGCTGCGGTGTATGAGTTCGTCAAGAACGATGATGGTAGCGAGCGGTTGGTCATCAACGCGCAGAATTGCGTGCACTGCAAGACATGCGACATCAAGGACCCGACGCAAAACATCGTATGGGTCACGCCCGAGGGCGGTGGCGGTCCCAATTATGCAAACATGTGACCTATCCCCTTCAACACAACGAAACTACACGGAACACGCACATTCTGGAAGCCGGCGCATCCCGCTCGCCCTCCCCTACACACTCGCGAGCAGCGACTGCACCGTACCCGATTCGACATCGCCGACGTAGATACCGAACGCATCTTCGGTACGCTCCTTCACATAGCGGCACAACATCGACCGAACAGCCGGATCGCGAATCTCATCCCAAGGTATTTCGCCGAGTGGGACGTAACGGATCGCGCCGGCGGCAGGCGCCTCATCGACAATACGGCCGCGATAATAGATGTACGTGACGCCTTTATCCTCGAAGACCGCGAACAGGAAATCCAGATTTGCATTCAGGCGGTAGCCGCCAAGCACACCGCGCAGACTCGCTGCATCGGAGGCCGGTTCGAGGCGCGTGCCGGTCGGCAACTGTAGCCCCGCCACCGTTGCAACCAGTATCAGCCCGCGTGGATGTTCGAGAATCGCCCCGACCTGAGCACGCTGCGCGGTCGCGGCGAGCGCCTCCTGGGACAGACTGAAGTCCACATACGCGCCCCGGCAGTAGCCCAGCGGCGTCGCGCTCGTATTCGTGAAGTCCACCACACGGCCAATCAGAATGATGTGGTCCCCTGCATCCACCACCTGATGGGTCTCGCAATCGAAACTCGCCGCCGCGCCGTCCATCACGGGGCTTCCGGTCCTGCGCGCGTGCCAGGCGACCTGCGCGAACTTGTCCGCGCGCTTCGAGGCGAACACACCCGAGACGGGCCGCTGATCTTCGGCCAGCACGCTTACCGCGAAGCGCTGCGTTTGCGAAAATACCGGATAGCTCGACGCGGTCCTGGCGATGCATACGAGGATCAGCGCGGGGTCGAGCGAGACCGACGTAAATGAGTTCGCGGTAAACCCGCGCGGCAAGCCATCAGGCTGAATGGTCGTCACGACGGTCACACCGGTCACGAAGGCGCCCAGCGCCCGGCGGAATTCAGAAACATCGAAAGCAGATTCGCCCATGCTCTTGCTCCTCAGGATAAACAGCCCAGCTTCGGGCCGGGTCACTCGATTCACTTCACTTCGCTGAAAAAACGCAGGAGCCGCTGATTCACCACCGACGGCGCCGTCACGTTCATCATGTGCCGTTGGTCCGCGACGATCTCGGCGCGCGCGTTGGGCGCGGCGGCCGCCATCGATTGCGACATCGCCGGACTTGAGTTCGGATCGCACTCGCCGGTCATGAAAAGCGCCGGCACGGTGAGTTGCGGCAAACGGCCAACATGTGCCCGATCGGAACTGGCAAAGAGCCGGTAGGTTCGCGCATAGCCCTCCGGATTGACCGACTCCAGCAACGAACGCACCAACTCCGCGACTTCGGCGAGATGC
Source organism: Paraburkholderia sp. FW306-02-B (assembly GCF_058782725.1). Taxonomy (NCBI): domain Bacteria; kingdom Pseudomonadati; phylum Pseudomonadota; class Betaproteobacteria; order Burkholderiales; family Burkholderiaceae; genus Paraburkholderia; species Paraburkholderia sp. FW306-02-B. The sequence continues at coordinate 916,397 of NZ_JBYSXZ010000002.1, read as the reverse complement.
CCGGGCACCGGATCGTCGAACCAGCGTGCGATCGTCGCGTCGATGCTCGGCTGTTCGATGCCGCCGGTTTCAAGCGACGCCGCTCGCTGCATGACTGCGGCCCGCTGCGTCGGCGTGCGGTCGTAGACCGCATTGAGCGCAACGACACTCGACACCCGCGCGGGATAACGCAACGCGAATTCCAACGCGATCAGCGATCCCATCGAATGACCGACCACGTGCGCCGACCCGATCTGTAAATAGTCGAGCAGCGCGGCCAGTTGCGCGGCGTATTCGTCGAGGGTCGGCTCGGCCGCCGGCAGACGGCTCGCACCATGTCCCAGCACGTCGTAGGACACCACCCGAAAGTGCGCCTGCAACCCGGCCACTTGCGGCGCCCACACGCTGCGGTTCATGCCTACGCCGTGAATCAGCACGAGTGCGGCACCCTCGCCTGCCACGTTGTATGCCGTGCCGTCGAACGTCCCGCTCGTCGACGCACGCTCGACGACGGTTTCATGCTTCATTGGATCCCAGCTCCTTCAGATCCTGATAACGATCGCCGATGCGGTGATGCGGCCGGCCGCCGATCGATGCGCCCAGCGCGATCACGAGTTCGTCGGGCGCGGGTGCATCGACGATCGAGAACTGGACAGTGAGGTAATGCGAGCGCATGCCTTCGTCGCCCTTGTGCATCAGCGGGATCGTCACCGGACAATTGGGGCCGCCGCGCAGATTCGTAAAGCTCAGATAGCTCTTCGCGCCGACAGCCTCACGGAACCTGTTGCCGAAGCGCAGCGTATGGATCAGCGCCGACGCATGTTCGACCTCGCCCGACGTGCCGACGATCGCCGCCTTCCCATAGCCTTCCACCGCTGCACCGGACCCGGCGATGCGCAGGATCTCGGCCGTCAGGATCTCGCCCAGTTGCGGAGCGAGCCCATGAATCTCCGGCTTCAGGTCTTCGACAAAACCGCGTCCCGCCCAGGGATTGCGCAGCACGGCGGCAGCGGCGAAGAGCTTCAGCGGCTTCGAAGCCGCTTTACCACCTTCGATAAACGTATCTTCCACATAGGTGACCAGCTTGCGAATCTCGAGCTTCATCAGACTTTCTCCGTGGGCAAATGCGCCATGGCCTCATGCGATAGCGCCTTGCATATATTATGGTATTCCATATTACTGTACGCAAGAATTTTCAGGCATCGACGGGGTTTACGCGGGGGATTGACGAGAAGGCGACGCGATTCGCGGGCGAAAAAAAGCCGTCGGAATCGACGGCTTTTTTCCCTACGGCAGGACTGCGGATCAGTCGCTTGTCGCGGCTTCCTTTTCGGCGAGCGCCGCCATGGCGATACCGGCGGTACGTCTCACGTGTTCAAGCGACGCGGCAGCCGCCGCGTCGCCATCTTTTCTGGCGATGGCGGCGAGCAACCTGTTCATCTCGCGATTCGAATCCGTACCTCGCCCAGGCGATGAAATCGTCATCGAGCGAAGCTGGTTGATTCGCGCGTTCAGCGACTTGACCACCTGATGCATCATCAGCTTCTGGCCACCGGTGAACATCGTTTCGTAGAAACGCTCGGTGTAGAGCAACACGCGTTTGAAATCCGCTTTATCGAAAGCGTCCTCGATCTCCTTGCGGATGTCGCGCAGTTGCTTCACCAGCGCTGGCGTGGCGCGCTCGGCACAAGCACGCGCGGCTTCCGACTCCAGCAACGCTCGGATTTCGTAGATTTCCTCGACCTGCGCCGGATCGAGTCTTGCGACGATCGGACCGGAATGCGAGCCGGTTTCGACCAGCCCCTCCGTTTCGAGGTGGCGTAAGACCTCGCGCACTACCGTGCGGCTCACGCCGAGTTGATCGCACAGCGTACGCTCGATCAAGCGGTCGCCGGGTCGATAGAAGCCCTGAGAAATGGCTTCGCGCAATTTCTCAAGCGTCAGTTCGCGCAACGTCGGCGCACTGCGGTCGACACGCATTTGATCCATCATGGCTCTCTCTCGTCTCCGGGCGACATCCGGATATAGTGGTTTTTGGAATCCCATAGTATCGCACAGGCGACACCTGGCAAATCCGTAGCTCGCGCTGCTCAGACGGGAAAGACCCGGGCGCTCACGCTATCCCAGTCGAGCCATGCTTGCGCACCCACCGCCAGGCTCGCTTCCCGCAAACTGGCCGGCGCGCGTACCGCGATCTCCTGTGCCCACGGCGTCGCCACCGAATAATGCAACGTATCGCCCAGATAGGTGACGTCACGCACCGTCACCGGCAGACTGCCGTCGGCGCTTTGCACGGGCTGCGCGCGAATCTTTATCTGTTCGGGACGCAGCATCAACGCGCCGTTGCTGCCGGCACTCAGCGTGCGATCGAAACTGCCCACCTGTACCGGCTTTCCGTTAGGGAACACCGCGTGCGACCCGCCATTGCTGCGGGCCAGCGTGACCGGCAGAAAATTCGAATTGCCGATGAAACTCGCGACGAAGCGCGACGCCGGCTGCGCGTAAAGATCTTCGCCGGTTCCGATCTGCTCGATACGCCCTTTGTTGAACACCGCAATCCGGTCGGACAGACGCAAGGCCTCTTCCTGATCGTGGGTCACGTAGAGGATCGTCACGCCGGTTTGCTGATGAATGCGGCGCAGCTCGGTCTGCAATTCCTCGCGCAGCTTCTTATCCAGCGCGGAAAGCGGCTCGTCCATCAACAGCACCGGCGGGTCGTAGGCCAACGCGCGGGCGATCGCCACGCGCTGCTGCATCCCGCCCGACAGCTGACCCGGCATGCGGTCGCGGCAATCGCCTAGATGCACGAGCTTGAGCATCTGTTCGACCTTCGAGTTCACCTGAGCATCAGGCAGGCGCCGCACGCGCAGCGGAAACGCCACGTTTTCGCCGACGCTCAGATGCGGGAACAGCGTGTAGCGCTGAAACACCATGCCGATGTTGCGTCGATTCGGCGCGACCGACAACAACGATTTGCCGTCGAGCAGCACGCGCCCCTCGGTGGGCGACTGGAAGCCCGCGACAATATAAAGCGTCGTACTCTTGCCCGAACCCGACGGTCCGAGAAAAGTCATGAACTCGCCTTTCTTGATGTCGAGCGAGACTTGATCGATGGCCACGACCTGATCGTAGGTCTTGCGAAGCCGTTGAATCTGCAGAAACGGGGAGCTCACGATTTACCTCGCTTGAGTACAAGTCCTAGCAACATCAACACGACGGTCAGTCCGACCAGCAGCGACGATGCAGCGGCAATCACCGGCGTCAGGTCTTGCCGCAACGTGCTCCAGATTCGCACGGGCAGCGTCTGCAGCGTCGGGCTTGCCATGAAAACGGACACCACCACCTCATCCCAGGAAGCGAGGAACGAGAAGATCGCCGCCGCGAACAGGCCGAGACGAATAGCGGGCAGCGTGACGCGCCATTTCACTTCGAACGGCCCCGCTCCGCAAATCAGCGCGGCATCTTCGAGCGTGGTGTCGAAGCTTTCCAGCGAGTTGCCGATCGCGATGATCGAAAACGGCAGCGCGATGATCAGATGCCCGATCACGAAGCCGACCAATGTACCGGTCAAGCCGATACGCAGAAAGAACGCGTACAGCGCGACCGCGAGCACGACGACCGGCAACACCATCGGCGTGAGAAAAAATGCCTTGAGCAGCGCCCTCCCGCGGAAATCGCCGCGCGTCAGCGCGAGCGAAGCGAACAGACCTAGCGTGACCGACAACACCATCACGACGAGGCCCAGCTCGACGCTGGTCATCAGCGAATCGAGCCAGCCGGGATCGGTGAGCAATAGGCGATACCACTGGAGGGTCCAGCCAGGCGGCGGAAACATCAGCCATTGCGAATTGCCGAACGACAACGCGACGATGAACAGCACAGGCAACAACAGGAATAGCGACACCGACACGCCAATGGTCAGGAGCAGCCAGCGCAGCGGTCCGAGACGGTCGAAATCGAGCAGCATGTCAGTGGACTCCTGAAGCACCGGCCGCACGCTCGGAAAAGCGCAATTGCAGTGCATAGAGCGAAAGCGTGACGAGCAGCAGGACAAAGGCCGCGGCGCCCGCGAGACCCCAGTTCAGCAATTGCTGCACGAGTTGCGCGATCAGTTCGGCGAGCATCATGTATTCCGGGCCGCCCAGCAACGCGGGGGTGACGAAGTACCCGAGCGCCATCACGAACACCATCAGCGCCCCGCTCGCAATGCCCGGCATCGCGAGCGGCACCAGCACCCGCCAGAAGGCTTGCCAGCGGCTCGCCCCGCAGATGGCGGCGGCCCGCAGCGTGGTGGGATCGATCGCGCGCAGGGTGGCGTGCAGCGGCATCACGAGAAACGGCAGCATGATGTAGGTCATGCCGATCGTGACGCCGGTCAGGTTATTGACCAGCGTAAGCGGCGCATCGATCACCCCAAGCCACATCAGCAGACGGTTGATCGGCCCGGTTTGCTGCAGCAGCACCATCCATGCAAACGTGCGCGCCAGCAGGTTGGTCCACATCGAAAGCAGCAGGATCGCGAACACCAGCTTGCCGATCCAGCGCGGCGCGATGGCCAGCAACCATGCAGTCGGAATGCCGATCACAAGAGTCACCGCCGTCACTACCGTGGCCACGAAGAACGTGTTGCCGAACACTCTCAGGTAAGTCGTCGAGCCGAACAGCTGCGTATAGTTCTGCAAGCCCGGGCTTGGTTCCAGCACGCTGTGAAGCAGCAACGACAGCACCGGCAACAGAAAGAACACCACCAGCAGCAGCACGGCCGGCAACACCAGCCGGGCGGTCCTGAATCCGGCGCCTAGCTGCAGCTTGCCCACCGCGGGCTCGGCGACGGTACTCAATGCATTCGACATGACGACTCCCTCGATGTGTTCGACCGGCAACCGCCTTATTTCGATTGCCACGCATACCAGCGCTTCGCAATCTCGTCGCGATGGTCGGCCCAGTACTTCATGTCGAGGTTGATTTGCGTTGCCTTGTACTGATCAGGCTGCGTTTTGGCGACATCGGCGGGCAGCAGCGCCGCCGATTTCAGATTGACCGGCGCGTAACCCGTTTCAGCGGCGAACTTTGCCTGCGCCTGCGGGCCGGTTGCGCTCGCGAGGAACTTCATCGCCTCAGCCTTGTGCTTCGCGCCTTTCGGCACCACCAGCATATCGGCGGCTGTCAGGTTCTGATTCCACGACACGCCGACATCCACGCCGGTCTGCTGCAGCGCATGCAGACGACCGTTCCAGAACACGCCGATCGGTGCTTCGCCCGAGGCCATCAGTTGTTGCGACTGCGCGCCGCCGCTCCACCAGACAATCTGGCTTTTGATCGTGTCGAGCTTCTTGAACGCGCGATCGAGATCGAGCGGATAGAGCTTGTTCGGCGGGACGCCGTCGGCCAGCAAGGCGACTTCGAGCACGCCCGGCGCCGACCACTTGTAGAAAGTGCGCTTGCCGGGGAAACGCGTGGTATCGAACAGGTCCGCATAGTTGGCCGGGCTGCCGCTCTTGAACGCCGCCTTGTTGTAGCCGAGCACGAACGAATAGTAGAAGCTGCCCACCGCCCCCGCCGACGTGAAGCGCGGATCCAGGTCGCTCTTGTTTACCACGGAATAATCGATCGGTTCGACGAGTCCGTCGCGCAGCGCCGCATAGGCGAAATCGCCTTCCACGTCGACCACATCCCATTGCACGTTGCCGCTATCGACCATCGCCTTGAGCTTGCCGTAGTCTGTCGGGCCATCCATCAGCACCTGCACGCCGGACGCCAGGGTATACGGCTGTGCCCAATTCTTCTGCTGCGCGGATTGCGTCGTGCCGCCCCAACTGGCGAACACGATCGGCGCATCGGCGGCGAAAACGGACGCGGCGGCCGAGACGATGGCCGTCACCGCGACTGCGCGGGCAAGACCAAGGGCTCGCCAACGTAGCATTTCTTTCATGAGGATTACTCCTTAAAGTGAAAACGCCGTCTCCGGAAAGGATCGACAGCGAACGGCTTTTTTATTTGAGCGGTGAGAACGAGGCGGGCTTCATGATCTTGCTCTCCATCGTTTCCAGCAGCGCCTGGATCTTCGGTGAGAACGCCTGCCACGCCGGATCTTCGGCGAGGCGCTGACGGCGCGCCTCGCGTTCGTCGAGACTCGGATAGGCCCACATATGAACGATCTGGTTCAGCGGCCCGATCTCCGAAAAAAAATAACCCACCAGTTCGCCGAGATGGTGCTTCTGCAACTCGATGCCCTCTTCCTCGACGAGTTTCAGATAGGCCGGAACGGCGCCGGTCCTGATCTTGTAAGTGCGGATTTCGTAATACATCGTGCCCTCTTCAGCGCATGACGAAAGGATCCGCGATCGGCTCGTCCGAAGTTCGGATCCAGACGGATTTGGTGCGGGTGTAGTCGAGTACCGCGTCGAGCCCGCCTTCGCGGCCCAACCCGCTCAGCCCGTAGCCGCCGAACGGGACGATCGGCGAGACGGCGCGGTAGGTGTTCACCCAGACAATGCCCGCGCGCAACCGGCGCGTGAGACGGTGCGCGCGAGTGAGATCGCACGTGAACACGCCCGCGGCGAGCCCGTACTTCGTGTCGTTGGCCAGCGCGACGGCGTCGGCTTCCGTGTCGAAGCTCATCACGCTCAGCACCGGTCCGAACAGCTCCTGCGCCACGCTCGGCACCGTGGAGTCAGGACAGTCGACGATTGTCGGCTCGAAGAAAAAGCCTTTCTCGTGCGCTGACGGGCGAGCGCCGCCGGTCAGCAGCGTGGCGCCCGCAGCGAGGCTGGCGGCAAGCACCGCCTCGATATGGTCGCGCTGCCTGAGCGTGGCAAGCGGTCCCATCTCGGTGGCCACATCCTGCGGATCGCCGATTTTGACGGCTTGAGCTTTCTCGACGAGACGAGCCACCAGACGATCACGAATGCCGCGTTGAACCAGGAGCCGCGAGCCCGCGACACAACTCTGACCCGTCGCCGCGAAAATCCCGGCGATCACGGCGTTGCTGACACTTTCCACGCTGGCGTCATCGAAGACCAGCACCGGCGACTTGCCGCCCAGTTCGAGCGAAGTCGCGGCCAGGTTTTCCGCCGAATTGCGCACAATATGACGCGCCGTTTCCGGACCACCGGTGAACGCGATCTTCGCCACCAGCGGATGACTCGTGAGCGCACGGCCGCAGTCCGCACCGAAGCCCGTCAGGATGTTCACCACGCCCGCCGGAAAACCGGCCTGATGCACGAGCCGTGCAAAAGCGAGAAGCGGCGCGGGGCCCTCCTCGGACGCCTTGATCACGATCGTGCAGCCCGCTGCGAGCGCCGGACCGATCTTCACCGCCGAGAGAAACAGTTGCGAATTCCACGGCACGATGCCCGCGACCACACCGACCGGTTCGCGGCGCAGAAACACGTCCATGTCGGGCTTGTCGACCGGCAAGCAGGCCCCGTGAATCTTGTCGGCGATGCCGGCGTAATAACGGTAGTACTCGGCGACATAACCGATCTGGCTGCGCGTCTCACGGATGATCTTGCCGGTATCGGTCGTTTCGAGTTCCGCGAGCGCCTGCGCGTTTGCCGCGACGAGGTCGGCGAGCCGGTACAGCAGCTTGCCGCGCTGACTCGCGCTCAGGCCGGCCCATTCCGGCGCGAACAACGCGCGGTCGGCGGCCTGCACGGCGCGATCGACGTCGGCTGCGCTCGCCGCGGGCATCGTTGCCCACACGTCGCCGGTGGCCGGGTTGATGCTCCCGAAGGTCTCGGCGGCGTCGCTGAACTCGCCGTCGATGTAATGCTGGAAAGACTTCAACATGGAATCGGCTCCTCGTGGCTGGATGTCGTAGCGAAAAACATCCGCCTTCAGCCGCGGGCCTCGAACGCGGGCATCACGTCCGAGATGAACAGTTCGAGCGACTTGCGCTTGCGCTCGAAGCTCATATTGCTGTCGAGCCAGAAGCTGTATTGATCGAAGCCGAGTTCTTCATACTGTTTCAGCCGCTCGACGACAGCCGCCGGCTGACCGATCACGAGGTTCTTGCGAATCTGTTCCGGTGCGTATTGCGGGAACGATGCGATGTCCTCTGCCGTAAGCGATTCGATGAAGCCTTGCTCGACCGGTCGCTCGTTTTTGAACCACTTGCTGAAATAACAATAGAAGCGGCTCAGATCTTCCACGGCGGCGTCCACTTCGGCCGGATCCGCGCCCACAAAGGTGTGCATCAGCATCATGATCCGCGGCCGCGGCACCTCGGGATTTGCCTTGCAGGCCGCGTTGAAGCGCTCCATCAGGCTGACCACTTCGCCATCGCCCGCTGCCAGCGACGTGACCTGCACGTTGCAGCCGTTGCGGACCGCGAACTCGTGCGAATTCGGATCGCGGGCCGCGAGCCACATCGGCGGAATGGGTTGCTGGACCGGGCGCGGCACCGGCGTGGTGGACGGCCATGACCAGAATTCGCCTTGATGCGCGTAGTCCCCTTTGAACAACTGCCGCAGCGCGGGCACTAGTTCACGCATCCGGGCGCCTGCGCCGAATGCATCGAGGCCCGGCAGCAGACGTTCATATTCGAAGGAGTAGGCGCCGCGCGCGATGCCGAGGTCCAGCCGCCCATTGCTTGCGACGTCCACCATGCCAGCCTCCCCGGCGAGACGAATCGGATGCCAGAAGGGGGCGATGACCGTCCCGGTGCCGAGCCGAATGGTTTGGGTGCGCGCCGCGAGATACGAAAGATTGAGGAACGGATTGGGCGCGATCGTGAATTCCATCGCGTGATGTTCGCCTATCCAGGCGGTCTCGAACCCGCCTTTCTCCGCGATCCGGACCAGCTCGGTGAGCTCATCGAAGAGTTGCCGGTGCGGTGTTGCCGCGTTGTACCGCTCCATGTGCAGAAACAACGAGAATTTCATGATCGACCCTGTATGCAGGAAAACGACGAATCTGTCGTGCTGCGGGCGCTGTGGACCTACGCGCCCCGCTTCGTGTCGACCGCTAGAATGTCGCGGTTGGTATTACGGTATTCCACCAAATGGCCAGGCGCAAGCATTTCAATATTATGGTATTCCATAATATTGATGGTGGATGTCTGCTGATCTGGCACCGTTAGAGTGGCTGCCCCGCGGTGGGAGTGGAATCGGGTCGGGCGTCAGTGGCGGGAGCACGTGGACAAGATTTGCACTCCGGATCAATCACCCGCGTGAAGAGGTCATCCCGGACCGATCTCGCCCGCAAGCTCAGCGAACAACGCCTCCTGCGGCGACAGTTCACCGGCGCGCAATACCAGCCACATCGCGGAGCGCGCGCCCTTCTCGCGCAGCGGCCGGTACGCCACGCCATTGACGTTGATGCTGCGCAGGGACGCCGGCACAAGCGCAACGCCAAGGCCGGCCGCCACCAAGCCTACGATTGTGGGCGCCTCCCGCGCTTCCTGCGCAACCTGCGGCGCAAAACCTGACTGTCGGCAAAGGGCGATGATCTGGTCATACACGCCGGTCCCGCTCGCGCGTGGATACATGACGAACGCCTCATGCTTCAGCGCGCCCACGGAAAGCGCCGCCCGGCTCGAAGCCAGCGGGTGTTGCGGCGGCAGCACCGCCACCAGGGAGTCTTCGAAAAGACGTGTCGCCTGTAGCGTCGGCGGCAGGTCCGGCCGTTCCGTGCCGCGCACGAACGCGACTTCCAGCCGCCGTTCGAGCATCGCCGTCAATTGCTGCCGAGTGGTCAACTCTTCCAGCCGCAAGTGCATCCCCGGCAAACGACGCCGGTACTCAAAAATCAGTTGCGGAATGATGGTGCTGAATGCGGCCGAGCCGGTGAATCCCACCCGGAGCTCGCCGAGTTCGCCACGCTGGGCGCGCTGCGTCACGATGCCGGCCCGCTCCGCCTGCGCAACCAGTGCGCGTGCTTCAGGCAGCAGTGCCTTGCCCGCCGCTGTCAACTCCACGTGCCGGTTATTGCGGTCGAAAAGCCGTGCGCCCAACTCCTCCTCGAGCACACGAATCTGCTGGCTGAGCGGGGGCTGCGCCATGTTCAGACGCACGGCTGCGCGGCCGAAATGCAACTCCTCGGACAGCACAATGAAATAGCGGATGCGGCGTAGATCCATGATATGAATTATGTATCATTTCCCGCGAAATCGATATTGGACGCCGGTATAACGAGGTTCGATCATTCATGCTTGAAAGCAACTTTTTCAGTCGGAGTGATCGAGTCATGCAACAGCAGAGCGTCGATACGGTGGAGGCGGTGATCAAGGCAGCCGGGTCCATACCGCGCGAGGTGGCCGAAAAAATCGAACATGGCACGCCCGCATTCCGGCGCACCAATTTCTCCCTGTTTGCCGCCGGCTTCGCGACCTTCGCCCTGCTCTACTGTGTGCAGCCGCTGATGCCGCTGTTCTCCGCGGATTTCGGCGTGAGCGCCGCGGGCGCCAGCCTGGCCCTGTCGTTGACGACCGGGTTTCTGGCGGTTTCGATGCTGGCCGCGGGCGTGCTGTCGGAAGCCTGGGGCCGAAAGCCGATCATGGTGGTTTCGCTGCTGCTCTCGGGTGTTCTCACGGTCGTCTGCGCCGTGCTGCCGCACTGGCCGACGCTGCTCGTCGTCCGCGCGCTAATGGGCGTGGCGCTTAGCGGATTGCCGGCGGTGGCGATGGCTTATGTCGGCGAAGAAATGCACCCGCGTTCGCTGGGTCTGGCGATGGGGCTGTACGTCGGCGGCACGGGTCTTGGCGGAATGGCAGGCCGTCTGCTGACGGGTGTGATCACCGATATCTGGGGCTGGCGAGCCGCGGTGACGGTAATCGGCGTACTCGGCGTACTGTGCGCCGCGATCCTCTGGCGCTACCTGCCGGCATCGCGTCACTTCACGCGGCGCGAGCTTCGCCTCGCGCCGCTGTCACGGGCATTCAGCACCCACTTGCGCGACGGCATCCTGCCGCTGCTGTTCGTGGAGGGCTTCCTGCTGATGGGCGCCTTCGTGACGGTGTACAACTATGTCGGCTACCGGTTGATCGCGCCGCCTTTCTCGCTTAGCCAGACAAAAATTGGCCTGATCTTCGCGGTCTATCTGTGCGGCATCGTCAGCTCGGCGTGGATGGGCAGCCTGTCGGGATGGCTTGGCCGCCGCGCCGTGCTGCCGGTCACATTGGCGCTGATGCTGGCCGGAACGCTGATCACGCTGTCCGGCGAGCTCTGGTTGATCGTCATCGGCATTGCCGTGCTGACCATCGGATTCTTCGGCACGCATTCGGTCGCGAGTGCGTGGGTCGGCGCCCGCGCGCAGACGGGCAAGGCACAGGCGTCGTCGCTCTATCTGTTTGCCTACTACCTCGGATCGAGCGTGGTCGGCTCGCTCGGCGGCGTGTTCTGGAACCTGTGCGGCTGGCATGGGGTGATCGCAATGACAAGCGCGCTGCTGCTGGCGGCACTTGCCATTGCGCTGTGGCTGCGCGCGGTCAGCGTAAGGCTCGTCGAAGCCGGCACCCGCGCCCATCCACCCCAACGACTTTAGAACTGGTGTCGAATACCCACGCGCGCGATGACCTGATTCGCCGTCGATGACGGGGCATCCGCACCCGTGATAAACGCGGTGTTAAGCGGCGCAGCGGAAGCGGCGCCTCCCGCGAGGTGTTGATACATGCCCTGCACGTACACGTCGGTGCGCAACGACAGGTTGTAGTCCGCCATCAGGCCGACTTGATGCCACTTCGGTTTGGAGTCGCCAGCCGCGCTATTGAAGTGCCCTAGCGTGTAGTTGTACATCGCGCCGACGTAGGCGTTCTTCGCAAACTGGTACTTCGCATTCAACTCGAAATTGTCGAACTTCAAGCTGCTCGCGGTATTCGCGAAGTTGCCGACATACACGGATCCCGTTGCGTTGTTAAGTGTCGTGTGGCTGTACACAAAGCCGAGCACTGTCGAGCCGATCGTATAGTTGATACCCGCTCCCCAGACCTGCTCACGGCCAGCGAAGAAGTCCGTGTCGTCGGCGGCGAGCGAACCGCCGGCGTTTCCACCAGGATTGTTGATCTGCATATACGCCGCGGCAACCGAAACCGAACTGCCGACGTATTGTGCACCGAGGCTATACGAGCGGTTGTTCGCAAAGCCGCCAGCCTGATTGCTGAAACCGTAAAGGCCGCCGAATGAAAATCCGCCGTAGGTGTTGCTCGTGTACTTGACGCTGTTGTTCAGGCGAAACGAATTGTCAGTGTTGTCGTTGTCATACGGATGCGACATCAGATAACCCGCCCAATTGCCGTTCGCGGTGAGCGGTGCGAGAAAGTCGACGACAGAATCGTATTGGCGCCCCATCGTCAACGTTCCGAATTGGGCCGAGCTCAAGCCGACATAGGCCTGCCGGCCAAACATCCGCGAACCTTGCCCAAGCGCGCCCGAATTGACGTCGAAGCCGTTCTCCAACTGAAAGACCGCCTTGGTTCCGCCGCCCAGATCTTCGGTGCCTTTCAGACCCCACCGGCTGCCTTGTGCAAAACCGCTTTCCATCTGCACAGCGGAATGACCTTTGGTGTTGTTCGTGTAGTTCAGACCTTCGTCGATCAGGCCATACAGTGTGACGCTGCTTTGTGCCATAGCCGCCATCGGAGCAATAGCACAACCGAGCGCTGCACCCGTAATGAGAAGTCGCTTCATGAATGTAGCTTCCTAAATGTGTGTAAGTACCGCACCGGCATCCCGATCGCGCGACGGCGCGAATGACTGAATGTCCGGCGACAGGTGTTCGCACTTTAGGACCTACAAAAAACGGCTCTACAGCAACTCTGTATTTCCAAAATGGTGTTGTACCCGTCCCACGGGTGCCAGGATCTTCCCCTTGTTTTCCGCCGCCCTTTGGCGGTAGCGTTCGACCACGAAGTCGACAAAACTTCTAAGCGCAAGCGCCATGTGCGGCTGTCCGGAATAAAGAAGCCATACGGTGCGCTCATCGGCGCACAATTCGACATGCGTGAGCAGCGGCCGCAATGTGCCGTCCGACAACTCGCTTTGAATCAGCGACGTTGACAGGCGCGCTATGCCGAGGCCTGCCTGCACCGCGCGCTTCACCAGAAGCGGGCTCTGCATGTTCAGGATAGGCCGCACGACCACACGGTGCGTGCCGTGCATGTCGCGGAACTCCCAGTAACGGCTAGGGGCGTCCGAGGCCACGAGTACATCATGCGAAGCGAGCTCCGCCGGTGTGCCCGGCGGGCGACGGCTCGACAGGTATGCCGGGCTCGCGACAATCACATCCCGTGTGTGCGCGAGCGGACGGCAAATCAGCGAGGAGTCGCGCAAGCGACGCTCGGCGCTGAAGCAAAGGTCGAAGTCCGTCGCGGTGACATCTGCCATGTTGTCGAATACCGTCAACTCGAACTGCATGCGCGGCTCTTGCAGCCGGTAAGCCGCCAGCACCTCCGGCAAATCGGTCGTGGCATAAGAAGACGACGACGCGATACGTAGCAATCCTCCCGGTTGGCTTGCGGTCGTTGCCACGCACTCGTCCATCGCGACAAGTTGCTTTAGCAATTCTGCGCAATGCGCCCAGTACAGTTGGCCCGCCGGCGTAAGCGACACGCGACGCGTGGTCCGGTTAATCAGGCGAACACTGAGATGTTGCTCAAGCACCGCCACGCTGCGCGTGGCGACCGAGCTCGAGATGCCGAGCTGTTTGGCCGCCTCAGCGAAGTTCAAACACTCGGCGATCCTGGCGAATATACGAATTGCCGCGAGCTGATTCATCATTCTGCAGCCGAACCATCAGAAGTCCGCGGCGCGCTCGTCGCGGCAGAAGAAGTGCTACCGCTCTGCTGGTGCCGGATAGCGTAGAGTTCCCGGTTGTGCGCGACAGTCTGAGCGCTTGGCGGATAGTCGTTTTTGAGTGCAGGAACCAACCCGTCCGCTTCAGCTTCGACGAGCTGCGCGTGAACTTCGGCGCGCGTGAGACCGGATGTCGAGGTTTGCGCGAACGCATTGGCACCGAACGGCAGACTGAGTGCCGCAAGGGCGACGGCGGTAAGCAATTTCATGATGCTTCTCCTAAGAATCGTGACGAAACGCTCTTGTTACGATTCCCATTGTTGTAGACGCACCTTGACCCGACTCTTACCCCAGGATTACGTTTTCGTTATCTTGGCAACGCGCTGACACCAGGCGTTTTCGCGGAAAGACACTTCCTTTCAGAATGTCGGCTTCGCGAGCCCCGGGTATCGCCCACTGGCCGACAGCGCCAAACTGGCCTACATTTTTCTCGATCAAAAGTTGCTAACCGCGGGAATCTTCGCTAAGTGTCACTAACCCGGCACGCGGTCACCGGCACACGCGGTCACGCTCGCATGCCTGTTCAGACCGGGAGGGGACATGGCCACCTTCGAGAGCATTTGGCGTCTGATTTTCGGTCGGCTTCGATGCGTTTTTCAGCTTGCTGCCGGTGAACGCACAGGCGTTCAAGCTCGCGACCGAATTGACGCTCATTGTTCTAATGACAGGTCTCAACCTTCGCGGCATGCGCGAATCGATCATGGTGTTGTTGCCGATTTTCCTCGGCTTCGTCGTGCTGCATCTCGGACTCATCATTTACGGAGTAGCCGCGCACGGCGATCATCTGGCCGCCGTCGTTCCAGGCGCTGTCGGGGAGGCACGCGGCATGTCGCACGCTCTCGGCCCGCTCGTCGTGGCCGTACTGGTGACGAGCGCGGTCGTGGCACTGTGTTTTCTCATCAAACGGCATTACAGCTCAACGCGTGCGCAGCTCGCGAAGGAAGATGCACTGTTTGCCGGCACGCCGCCAGAGGCAGGCAATGTGCCGGTCGCAGACAAGCCGGACCCATCGCTGCCGACGGCCATCCTGCTCGTGGGAAAGCACCGCGGCGCAAGCATGCACGCGCTGCTGTGGGTGAACCGGCTGTTTCCGGATCACTTCAAAAACATGATATTTCTTGCTGTCGGCGAAGTGGATGCACAAAGCTATGAAGGCACCGAGCACCTGGAGCGTTTGCGGCAAACGATATCGTCGTCACTCGACTATTACGTGGCGCATTGCCGCCGGCATGGCATCGCCGCCGAATACCGAATAGCCTTCGGTACGCATCCGGTTGGCGAGTTTATGAAACTGGCCGATTCCACGATGGACGATTATCCGAACAGCGTGTGCTTCGCCAGCAAGTTGATCTTCAAACAGGTCAATTTTCTGACTGCGTGGCTGCACAATCAAACGCCGGTCGAGATACAGACTCGTCTGCATTCACAAGGGCGGCAGATGGTACTGCTGCCGATGAACGTCGGATAGGGATCCCGAACCCGAACCGTCCTAGTGAACCATCGTCACCGGTGTGATCGTCCACCTCGATAGGCCGGCAAGCATCGCCAGTCTTCGAAAGAATCCCATATGACTGGCGTCGATCACCATCACGTCCGGCTGGGTCCTGGCAACGTAGGCGGCCACTGCCTTTGTGCTGTGTCCGAATACCCGCTTCCATTTGTACGGGACGCCGGCTTCTTCGAGAATCGCGCGCGCGTCGATCAGCGCGCTTAGCATGGCCTGCTTTTCATGGCGCACCAGCGAACTGCGAGTGTGAAAGGCTGCCGCGCGCCCTTGATCGACGGGCTCGAGCACTTCCAGCAATTCGACCTCGGTCACGCAACGCTCCAGAAACATGAACGCTGCAAAGCGCGCGGCCTGCACCGCGCCGCCGCGGTCGAGAACAGGAATCAGCATCCGTAACATCGAGAGCTCCTATCCTGTGTGCCAAACGAATACGATGCTTTCATTCTAATCTCTCTGCTGTGAATGCGCGGCCGCAACAACTCGTTGAACGACTGTCGCACGCCGCGTTTGTGCCGTCCTTCATCTACCTTGAGGGTAGCCAAAGCCGTGTTAACGTGGCGTAAAATTTGCGGCGAAAAGTAGCTGCATGTGATCGACCGGCAACGGCAAATCCGGCGGCGACGAAACCGTGCCGCTACGCGCGGATCGCCGAGGGATTCAGTTCAATATGCAAAATCACGAGCCACCGCTTCGGGCAGTTGTCGGCGATCTGCAAGCTCTGACTCTTGTCGCTGGCCACCTTCACGAAGCCCTTTTCACGCGCGACGCCAAACGCGCGCCGCGCATCGGACTGAAGCCAAAGCGTCAGCAATCCGCACGTTACGCAGCTAAAAATCCAGATCGTTTCGTGAGGAAGCGCTGCATCGAGCTGCTGCGCGACGTACGTAAAAATGGTCGTGAGAACCTGGTTGATCACGAAGGCGATGGCAACGACTTTGCACATCCCTCTGAACATCATGGCTTGCCTTGAGGCTGTCATCGGGCTACCTGTTTGACTGATCTGGGGACGTTAGTGGGGCTGGGATTTTTCTCGCGGCGCAACGCCAGCCTCAAAATATACGGATCGTCCGGTAAAGGCCGCGAAACGATTTGCCGAGCCGTTATAAAAATTCTGTGAAAATCACCGCACGCCAACCAGCCTGTAACCCACGCCAAAGCGCGCGCTCCATCGATTACGGGACAAACACACGCTCCTTGCACGCGCCTGCGAAAAAGCGACCGCGCAGCCACGGTCAACGCATCGGCTTGAGATCGTCCAATGCGAGATTGAGCTTCAGCACGTTCACGCGCGCCTCGCCGAAAATACCGAACTGCCGCCCGGACGTATTGCTGGCGACAAGGTTGGCGACCTGATCGGCCGTCAGGCCGCGCGCTTGCGCGACGCGGGCGATCTGATAGGCGGCGGCAGCCGGGCTGATCTCGGGGTCGAGCCCACTACCTGAGGACGTCACCAGGTCCACCGGCACCGGTTTCGACATGTCGGTACCGGCTGCTTTCAACGCGTCGATGCGGCCTTTGATTTCGTCAGCCAGCGCCCGGTTGGTCGGGCCGAGGTTCGAACCGCCCGAGTTCTGCGCGTTGTACGGCATCGGCGATGTGGCCGACAGCCGCCCCCAGAAATAGTACGGTGCGTCGAACTGCTGGCCGATCAGCGCAGAGCCGACTGGCTTGCCGTTTTTCTCGATCAGACTGCCGCTTGCCTGCCGCGCGAATGCGGCATGGCCGATTGCAGTCACGACGACCGGATAGATCACCCCGCATATCACGGTCATCAGGACGAACAGCACGAGTACGGGACGAATCAGCGTTTTCACGATGTTTACCCAGTCTGGTCAAACCCAGCCAAAGACGTTTAGAACCATGTCGATCAGCTTGATGAACGGGAATGGCAGCAGGATCCCGCCCAGCCCGTAGACCAGCAGATTGCGGCGTAGCAGCGACGCCGCGCCGAGCGGCCGATACTTCACACCTTTAAGCGCAAGCGGGATCAGCGCGACGATGATCAGCGCATTGAAAATCACCGCGGACAGAATCGCCGACGAAGGCGAACTCAGATGCATCACATCGAGCACGCGCAGCTGCGGATAGGCGGTCGCGAACGCGGCCGGAATGATCGCGAAGTACTTGGCGACGTCGTTGGCAATCGAGAACGTCGTGAGCGAGCCGCGCGTCATCAGCATCTGCTTGCCGATCTCGACGATCTCGATCAGCTTGGTCGGATTCGAATCGAGGTCGACCATGTTGCCGGCTTCCTTCGCCGCCTGCGTGCCGGTGTTCATCGCGACCGCGACGTCGGCCTGCGCGAGCGCCGGGGCGTCGTTGGTGCCGTCGCCGGTCATCGCGACCAGCCGCCCTTCGGCCTGATGGGCGCGGATCGTCGTCAGCTTCGCCTCCGGCGTGACTTCGGCAAGAAAGTCGTCGACACCTGCTTCTGCAGCAATCGCTGCGGCGGTCAGACGGTTATCGCCCGTCACCATGATGGTTTTAATGCCCATCTTGCGCAGTTCGGCGAAGCGTTCCTTGATGCCGCCCTTGACGATGTCTTTCAGCTCGATCACGCCGAGCACGCGTGCGTCACTTCCGCCCGCGTCATGTTCCGCGACCACGAGCGGCGTGCTGCCGCGGCGCGCGATGTCCGCGACCGCGGTCGTCGATTCCGTGGGGAAATGGCCGCCGTGCGCCTCGACATAGTGTTTGATCGAATCGGCTGCGCCTTTGCGAATCTGGCGGTCGGGCAGATCGACACCGCTCATGCGCGACTGCGCACTAAACGAAAGGAACGTGGCGTGCAGCGAGTGCAATTCGCGTTCGCGGATATTAAAGCGTTGCTTGGCGAGCACAACGATGCTGCGGCCTTCAGGCGTTTCGTCAGCCAGAGAAGACAATTGGGCCGCGTCGGCGAGCAGTTCTTCGGTGACGCCCGGAGCCGGCGTGAAGGCCGACGCCTGGCGGTTGCCGAGCGTGATCGTGCCGGTCTTGTCGAGCAACAGCACGTCGACGTCGCCCGCGGCTTCCACAGCACGGCCCGAGGTCGCGATCACGTTGGCCTGCATCATCCGGCTCATGCCGGCCACGCCGATTGCCGATAGCAGCCCGCCGATGGTGGTCGGGATCAGGCAGACGAGCAGCGCGACGAGTGCCGTGATTGTCACCGCGTGCCCCGCCTTCATCGAGGCGACCGCGAACAGCGAGAAAGGCAGCAAGGTCGCGGTAGCGAAAAGCAGAACGAGCGTCAACGCGACCAGCAGGATCGTCAGCGCGATTTCGTTAGGCGTCTTCTGACGCTTCGCGCCTTCGACCATCGCGATCATCCGGTCAAGGAAGGCCTCGCCCGGGTTGACGCCGACTCGCACCACGATCCAGTCCGACAGCACGCGCGTGCCACCCGTTACCGACGAAAAATCGCCACCCGACTCGCGGATCACCGGCGCGGATTCTCCCGTGATCGCCGACTCGTCAACCGACGCGACACCTTCCACCACTTCGCCGTCCGCCGGAATCACGTCGCCCGTCTCGACCAGCACGACATCGCCTTTGCGCAGATCGGTCGCTGTGGTGATGCGGATCGGCGACTTCGGGTGCGCCTCCTGGAGTTTTTTCGCCATCACATCGCGCTTCGCGCTGCGCAGCGACGCCGCCTGCGCTTTCGAGCGGCCTTCGGCGAGGGCCTCCGCAAAATTGGCAAACAGCACGGTGAACCAGAGCCAGAGCGCGATCGCCAGGATGAAACCAGCGGGCGCCTCAGCCTGTCCGGACAGTGCGGCTATCCAGAGGACGGTCGTCAGGATGCTGCCGATGTAGACGCAGAACATCACCGGATTGCGCAACTGATGACGCGGCGCGAGCTTCCTGAACGAATCGACCAGCGCCGGCCGGGCAATGGCCGGATCGAACATTGAACGCGCCGCGTTGCGTGCCTGACCGATGTTGCCAGGTTGATGAACCGGCGGTTGGATGCGGTTGCTCATGCTGTCCTCGCAATCAATGGCTCGCGACCATCATCAGATGTTCGACAACGGGGCCGAGCGCCAGCGCCGGCACATAGGTCAGCGCGCCGACCAGCACCACCGTGCCGAGCAGCAGCACGACGAATAGCGGGCCATGCGTTGGCAGCGTCCCTGCGGTGGCCGATATGCGTTTCTTCGCCGCAAGCGATCCGGCGATGGCGAGCACCGGCACGATCGAACCGAAACGACCGAACCACATGGCGATTGCCAGCGTCGAGTTGTAGAACGGCGTATTGACCGACAGGCCGGCAAAAGCGCTACCGTTGTTATTGGCCGCCGAACTATAGGCGTAGAGGATTTCGGAAAATCCGTGCGGCCCGGGATTCGCGATCCCCGCCGTGCCGGCGGCCGTCAACACGCCGATCGACGCGCCGACCAGCACGAGCAGCGGCGTCAGCAGCACGGCGATCGAAACCATCTTCATCTCATACGACTCGATCTTCTTGCCGATGTACTCGGGCGTTCGCCCGATCATCAGGCCGGCGACGAATACGGCGAGCAGCGCGAAGACGAGCATGCCGTAGAGACCGGAGCCGACGCCGCCGAAGATCACTTCGCCAAGCTCGATCAGCAGGAGCGGAATGAAGCCTCCCATCGGCGTCAGCGAATCGTGCGCGTTGTTGACGGCGCCGCAAGACGCGGACGTGGTCGCCACGGTAAAGATGCCGGATTGCGCGATGCCGAAGCGGGTTTCCTTGCCTTCCATGTTGCCGCCTGCCTGCAAGGCGGACGCGGTTTGATCGACATGTAGCGACGTAAACAGCGGATTGCCGCTTTGCTCGGCAGAAATTTCGCCCCAACCGCCGATTGCGAATGCGATCGTCATCGCGGCGAGTACCGCATAGCCCTGACGCCGGTCGCCGACCATCCGGCCAAACACGAGGCACAACGCTGCCGGGATGACCAGCATCGCAATCATCTGAACAAAGTTCGCGAACGGCGTCGGATTCTCGTACGGATGCGCGGAGTTGCCGTTAAAGAAGCCACCGCCGTTGGTGCCGAGCATCTTGATGGCTTCCTGCGACGCAGCCGGTCCCATTGCTATGGTCTGCTTGTCGGCCTTGTTGTCCACCATCACCGGGTTGCCCTTCGCGTCTTTGACGGGATTGCCCTGGGCATCGGTTTTCGGCGCCCGATACGTTGTCACCTGTACCGTTGCGACGTCCTTATACGATTCGAAGTTCTGGATCACGCCCTGACTGATGAACACGAGAGCGATGACAGTCGCGAGCGGCGCGAGAATATACAGCGTGATGCGCGTCAGGTCGACCCAGAAATTGCCGATCGTCGCCGCCGTATGGCGCGCAAAACCGCGAATCAACGCGACTACGACCGCAATGCCCGTAGCGGCCGAAAGGAAGTTTTGCACGCTGAGCGCGGTCATCTGCGTCAGGTAGCTGACAGTCGATTCCGGTGTGTAGTCCTGCCAGTTCGTGTTGGTCACGAAGCTGACTGCCGTATTGAACGCGGCGTCGGGCGTCATGGGGCCGAAGCCCTGCGGATTCGCCGGCAACCATTGTTGCAAGCGCAAAAATCCATACACCACGAGCACGCCGAAGGTATTGAAGGCAAGTACGGCCAGCGCATAGTGCTTCCATGACATTTCAGCATCGGGGTTCACACCGGCGAGTTTGTACAGCACGGTTTCAACCGGCCGGCCGACGCGACGAACTACGACCGATGAGCCATCCAGCACAGCGGTCATGTAGCGGCCGAGCGGGATGGCAAGCGCGATCAGCACGACGATATACAGGCCGGGCTGAAACAGGTTATTGACGTTCATTCGAGGGCCTCCGCGCGCAGCAACGCATACACGAGGTAGGCGAACAGAATCAGCGCCGAGGCCGCCGCGAGCCACGTCATCCAGGTCGTCATGGCCGGCCCCCTGGGGCACGGCGCAGCTTGTCGCAACCCACCACGAACGCCGCGACAAGACCGCCGAACGTTGCGATTGCGATGAGGTAGAGCAGATCCATGGCTTCGTCTCCCACAACGGACTCCCGCACCATGGAATTTAGGAAAGGCCGCGTAAACGCAGCGTTAAGACTTGGCGGATTCTTGTAAAAAATGAGGGTGTGGTCCGCGACAGTGTGAGATGAGCGTCGGCTGGAAGCGGGCAAACCTGACCGACGCTCTATGGCTCTGACGCGGAGCCGCGCTCAACGCCGCAAGAACCACAACAGCGCGGATACCACGACCGAAATCACGATACATGTGACGATCGGGAAGTGAAAGTTGAATCCGTCCCGGACGATATGGATGTCGCCAGGCAGCCGGCCGAACGGGATGCGCGCGAGCCAGTGCCACCCGAGGCCGGTAAGAATGCACAGCATGCCAACAACGATGAGGAAACGGTTCATGGGGCGCAGTCACTCACGGTAGCCGATGGGGTCATCATAGGCCCACTCAGGCGGACCGGCCAGAGCCCGCTGGGGCAGCGTGTACGCGGCGACGAATATCTGTTCCCGGGCGACACGACCGGCTCTCGACGACGCTTTTCTGCCGTCAACTGCCCGAGGCGTCCGTCCGCAACTGGCCGAACTCAGTCCGACGTCTGGAAGCCTTCTGGCAGCCGTGCGACTCAGCCCCCGGGCTTCGCTTCTATTGCGTCGGACTGCTGATCGAAGATGACGATCTGCTCCTCGCCCACGCCTGACGCTCTGGCCGACTCGTGTTGCACCTGCCCGGCAATAATGCCTAGCCGGGCATCATGGCGTTTCGCGAGTAAGCCATAGCTATTGAGCGCTTTCGGATTTCCTGCCCGGACCAGAAAACCATCGCCGATCGCCCACACGGGCAAACTGAACGCAACCTGGCTGGCCCGTTCAGGCGTAACGAAGAGTGGCACGTTCATATCCCAGCGGCCCGCCTCGACGCCGGGCAGCAGTTCGCTGAACGTAGTCAGGTGATGCTCGATATGGGTGACGCCGATCGCCCGAAGGACGGCTTCCGCCAACTCAATGTCCGCTCCCGCCGCCTGATTTGATTCTGTCCAGCCGAATGGGGGTTCTTCGATGTACGCGATCGCTACCTTCATTGCTTCGCCTCGCTAAAAGGGAACATGACGATCGATGCTTATTTGAAGGGAGCCTTTTCCGGTTCGGCGGCATACTTGTCCCGGATCGCGTTCACGCAGGTGGTGAACCGCGTGCGGAAACCGACGGGATCGGTGCTCGGCGGTGTGAGTCCGTCCGAAGTAACTTTCCATCCGTCGGACGCACGGGTGACATCAAGATCGAAGGAAGCGCCCGGCTCGTCCTCGAGAATCACCGTCACGCGCACGTCGCGGCCCTCGGAGCGGATGATCGCCTGGCATCCCTGGTGAAGCCGGCCCGCGGTATGAGCGCTGCTGCCCGGGGCGATGCTATCCGGGGCGGCGCCGTACATCCGCAGTGCTTCGAATTGGGGCGGCGTCCCGGCGGTAACGAATGCGACGTCAGCCTCTGACATCCCGTCGCTACAGCCGGTTACCAAGCTGGTAATCGCAGCCAGCAGGATGCCGGCGAAAGCGCGTCGGAGACTCGATGTGTCGTGGCGTAGCATGGTTGGCCCAGGAATTCGCGGTGCGTGGTGGTAAGCGTCATGTCAGGTGCTGGCCCTACACGTCGGCCTGTCAGTTGTCAGCCGAAGTCAAAACCCGGCCACCTGGAAGCGGAGAGCCGTGAATGTCCCGGTGTATTGACGTCACTGAGGTTTTATTGGCACGGTGCGGAGGCCGGAATCCTCGACGGCATATATGCGGGCATCTCGCCTCTACACCGTCCATTGCGGCAGTAAGGATATCCGATAGTGATGTCAATGATCTAGCCGCCGATGTCGAATGACCGGGTGTGGCCGCACCGAGACGGATGGGTGACCGTCTCGGGTCGACCCTGAGCAGCCACTCGCGACCACTGAGTGATTGACCGTTCCCGTGCAAAAAGCCGTCGCATGTTGCTGGATGATCGATCCAGGCGTTCTCCCGCAAAGCGGGCGTGACGCAAAGCCCTGAGGCGGATGTTTCTGATACGCAGCGATGCTGTGGCTGACGAATTGGCGATCGAATGTCGCGAGTACCTAAGCTGCGCAATTCTTCCAGAGGAGCGGTCGTGGTGTGAACCCCAGTTTCGCCTTGGCCCGGCTGTTCGAAGCCCCGGTCAAGCGCGTGTGGTAATAGACGGCTTCCTCGCCAGCTACCTTCAGCGCGTCTTCTACGCCGAGTCGTGGCGGCCGCGGTGCATCGACCCAACGGGCGAAGGCCGGCAGCCATTCAGCAACGGGCAGAGGATCGTCATCGACGACGTTGTAGACTCCTGGATCGGACGTCAGCGCAGCGACTGTCGCCGCGATTGCGTCATCGATATGAATGAACGACCAGACGGCATTGCCTTCGCCGATGATCACTGCCTCGCCCTTGCGCACCTGATCCGCAATGGCGCCGCCGGGCCGGTACCAGGTGCCGGGACCATAGAAGAAGCCGTAGCGCAGGACGACGCCATCGAGTGACCGAGAGGCAAGTACCTTGTCCTCATACTCGCCGATGGTACGCGCACTGTCACCGATTTCGCCAGGAGCGTCGTACCGGAGCCTGGCTGTCTCGTCTGCGAGCTGTCCCGCCGGAGCATCCAGGTAAAATCCGCGAGATTGCACGATGTAGCGGCCGACACCCAACTCCTGGGCTGCCGTGAGCAGGCTTGCGCCTCCCTCGCGATGAAGGCGGGTGTCGTTGGGCATCGACTTGATAATGTCAGCGGGGCTGGCGGGAAGCCAGGTCAACTGGTCGATTACCACGTCTGGCGACGCCGCCTCGATAGCGGACCGTACCGCCCTGGCGTCAAAGGCATCGGCACAAGACGGGACCGCACCGAGCTCCCGTAGACGGTCCACGCCTGCGCCCGCCCGAGTCATGCCGGTCACCTGATGGCCGAGTGCACACAATACGCGCACGAGCGGCAAGCCTACGGCGCCCGTAGCGCCTGCAATGAAAATCTTCATGAGTCTCTCCTTGCTACAGCACTTCAACTCAAACGCCGTGGAATGTATCACCGAGTCTCACTGCCCCAGCGCAGCCTGAGGCGTGTTCCGAAAGCTGATTGCCATACGGTTATAAGTGTTCATCAGGCTGATTGCGATCGTGAGATCCACGAGTTCCCGCTCATCGAACACTACACGGGCTGCTTCGTAGGCCTCATCGGGTAGTCGAGACGCTTGCTCACATGTTTGCTCCTTGAAGCACTTGATTTACTTGACCGGTGTGGTCAGGGCCTTGTCGTTGGTATCCACCACGAACACCGCAAGCAGTTTCGCGGGCCTGGTCTTGCTCACATTGCGACTCACACGGTGAAGGGAACCCGGCTCCTCGTCGAAGCTTTCACCGGCGTGATAGATCCGCTTCGTGCCATCATTCACTTGTGACTCAATGGCACCTGAGACAACATAGGCATAGATAAAAGCCGACTTTGCGTGCTCGTGTGAGGGCGACGCTCCGCCGCGGGCATAGTCGACAACCACGGCGGTCAATGACTTGCCAGGAATGTTGGGGATGGCGTGCTCGAAGTTGGGTGTGACTGTTTCACCGGTCCCATGCGCAGTAGCAGGTATTGAGATGGTGAAGGCAACGGCTGAGCACGCAGCACCGAGGACAGATCGAATGTTCATGAGGACGTTTCTCCTTATGGCCCTTGTATTGTGGCTGCGCGCTGGGCCACAAGAAAGTACCAGAAACGAACATTTTTTATGTACCAGCAAACAATGACCAAGCCGCTGCAAATACAACTCGATCGGTCAGCGAAGACGCCATTGGCCGAGCAGATCCGCAAAGCAATCGGCACTGCAATTGAGAGTGGGGTGCTTGCGGCGGGAGCACGTCTGCCGTCATGGTTGGACCTCGCAGCCCAACTTGGCGTTGCCAGGGGCACAGTGCGCCTGGCATACGATCGACTTGCCGACGCTCAACTCATCGTTGCTTCCCGGGCGACCGGAACCCGGGTGGCGGATCGGCCGCCCGCTCCCGTTCTGGTGGAAGAACGGCCTGATCCGGGTTCGTTCATGGAGATGTACGGGGAACTAACCGCCGGCCCGGCGATTTTCCAGATGGGCGTGCCCGCGCAGGAAACGCTACCTGCCAAACTTTTCACAAAAGTTCGCTCATTCGCTCTGCGCGCGGAGTCCAGCGCCTCAGTCGTTTATCCCGATCCTCGCGGCGAACTGGAACTTCGGCGCGAAATAGCTGCCTACCTGGCCATTGCGCGCGGCATCTCGTGCTCACCCGCCCAGGTCTTCATCACTAGCGGGTTTAGCGGTGGACTCGGACTGGCGCTACGCGTACTTGGCCTCGAGGAAAGAAAGGCCTGGGTGGAGAACCCGGGTTTTCCGTTCACCCGACACGGGTTGGAACTCGCGAATATGTCACTTTCGCCCATACCCGTAGATGCGGAAGGGATCAATATCGATTACGGCCTTCAACATGAGCCGAATACGGATCTGGTCGTCCTAACCCCCGGGCAGCAGGCACCGCTCGGTCCGACGCTCTCGCTCGACAGGCGTCTGCGCCTTCTCGACTGGGCTGCGAAAGAAGGAGTCTGGGTCATTGAAGACGACTATCTGAGCGAGCTACAACTGACGGCACGTGCCGCGCCGGCGCTCGCGTCGCTTGATCGTGGCCAGCGCGTTATTCATATCGGCTCCTTCAGCAAAACGATCAGCCCGGCACTGCGATTGGGATTCGTTGTCGCGCCCATGCCGCTGGTGTCCCGGTTTGCAGAGGTGGCAGCTTGCCTCGCTCCGGCACCTTGGCCGTCTGTGCAACTTGCTATGGCGCAATTCATGCGCGACGGACACTACATGCGCCATCTTCGACGCATGAAGCGCCTTTATTCCACTCAACGCGACGCGTTGCTCAAATGCCTAGAGCAGCGCGCTTTCGAGACAATGACTGCTGGTCTGGCCGTACTCGTGCAATTGCCTGACGGCGTCTCGGACATCTCCATCGCGAGAGAGTTGTTAGCGTTCGGATTGGGTCCCGCACCGCTGTCACCCTGGTATACGTCGCCGGCCTCTGCGAGATCAGGACTTCTGTTGGGTGTCGCGACCTCACCGGAGAGAAACCTCGCCAGAAACTGCGACCGGCTGTATGAGGTGATAAGACGCTACGCATGAAGCAGCGGCATTGCTGCGTCAGAGCCGAATGCGCCAGCGGCCGTTTTTCGACCTGTTTCCGACATCCGCGATATTCACACCACCGACAGCAAGTGGCCCTACTCCGGCCGTTCCGGCTGGCGCGAGATCAATGGCGACTTCCAGGTGCGGATTCAACCGGTGGATGCAACAAATTGATGAAATCGTTCGGCGGACGTCCCGGCTTTTCGTCGCGCGCCGCCAGGCAGCTATCAACTGGGCAGCCGCTTGATCACCTTGCTAGTCAGCCTAAAGCAGGCCTACAGCACATCGCTTATGCGTTCGGCCGCAGGCACGGGTATCGAGAGCACAAGGGAAGTGGTGATTGTGCCAAAGCTGCCGATCCTATCGATGACAGCCTCCAGTTCCACGCTTGACCGGGCCAGCACCTCGAGGATGTAGCTGTCCGACCCGGTTACCCGTAGTACCTCCACGACGTTTGGCGTCTCGCGAAACGTCTTTAAAAGACTCGCGCCTCTCTCGGCTGAAGCGCCGATCCGGATCACCGCGTTGATAGGGAAGCCAAGGCGCGTCCAGTCCACTTCGGCGCGATACCCCTTTATGACCCCCCGCTCCTTCAGGCGGCGGACCCGCTCAGCGCACGCCGGGGCCGTGAGCCCGACCTCGGCTGCAAGCGACTTGTAGGGCGCCCTGCCGTCACGCAGCAGAATCTTGACCAGCTTCAGGTCCGTCGCATCGAGAAAGTTTCGGTCAGCGTTTTCCATGAAAAAATAAGAACAAATACATGCATGCTTTCGATTCTAAAGCATGGACCGAGTCAATATGAAGCAAACTTGATCCATTGCTAACTTATTTGCGGACGGTCGTATGCGGAACGTCACTACTTCGGGATTTGCCTTCGTTGAGTTTGTGGGCCCAGGCCAGGAGGCGCTCGTTTCCCTGTTTGAGAAATTCGGGTTCAGGGTGCTCGGGCAACATGAGCGGACAGGCGCCGTTCTTCTGCGTCAGAACGAGGCTGTCTTCATCGTGAATCCCACGCCAAACCCGTTCCGCAATGTCCACGGCGCATCAGCGCGTGCGATCGGGATCAAGGTGGATAGCGCGGCGAATGCGTTGGCGCAGGCCCTCGAGGGTGGGGCGCGTTTGGCGACGCCCGCCGATTTTGGCGAGTACGTCGTCGACTCGCCTGCCATTGTGGGTATCGGCGACAGCCTGGTCTACTTTGTCGACCACGACTTCATGTCAGAGTTTTCGGTTCCGGATCGGCCAAGCCAATCTGGAGCGGTTGTGGACACTGCGATCGAAGCGATCGACCACACTTCGAATATCGTGCGGCCAGAGAACCTCGATCGGTGGGCCGGCTTCTATAAGGATACCTTCACATTTGTCCAGAAGCAGTATCTGGATGTGAGGGGCAGGCAAACCGGTATGCGGGCCAGGTCGATGGTCAGCCCCTGCGGGAAGGTATCAATCCCAATTGCCGCTGCCGCACATGACCAGCCCGGCGTGTTGAATCAGAACGACGAGTTCATCCGCGACTACCACGGAGAGGGCATTCAGCACATTGCTCTTCTGTCCTCGAACATCGAGCTGACGATCGAGGCTTTGGAAGCGGCGGGAATCGAGTTCATGGACGCACCCCCGAAGGCATATTACCAAAGCCTCGACGCACGGGTTCCTGGCCACGGGCAGAAGCTGGCCAGCATCGAACGCCGAGGGATCCTTCTGGACGGCAAGGGGGATGGAAGGATCTTGCTGCAACGGTTCACGCGACGCCAGATCGGACCGATCTTCTTCGAGATTATCGAGCGACGTGGCGAGGACGGCTTCGGCGAGGGCAATTTCAAGGCGCTCTTCGAATCGCAGGAGCAGGACCAGGTTCGTCGCGGATTACTTAACGCCTCGTAGGTCAGCCAATACTCTTGTTCCTCTCCAAGGTACTCATCATGCACCCTTCCAAGACCAGCTTCGTCCTTTCGAATCCCCATCCGGTTCTCGGCAGCACCGAGGTTTTCAAGACGTTCAACTACGCTCCCGCTGTTGCCGCAGGTGGTCTGCTGTTCGTCGCCGGCCAGATTGGGATCCGGGCTGACGGGGCTATTCCCACAAACGTCGAAGAACAGATCGATCTCGCATTTCAGCGGCTGGGCGCGATCCTGCAAGAAGCGGGGCTTGGCTTCGATGATCTCGTTGAGCTCGTCAGCTATCACGTCGGTGTTGACAGGCAGCTAGCGGCATTTCGCGAGATCAAGGACCGCTACATCAAGGAGAACGCTCCGGCATGGACCATTCTCGGGGTGGCGGCATTGGCCAGGCCAACCCTCTTCGTGGAGATTAAGGCGGTTGCTGCGATACGCAGCGTGTGAGCGGTCGAGAAAAATGCACTAGCCGTTGATACGACCGCGACTCTCGCGATGGCGCAGGATCTCATTGCCAGGATTCGCGGCGTGTTGTCGGCCTGCCGAACGGCTGCTTACTGGCGCGAAGCAGGCGCCCGAGCGTCCGTGTGCGGATACAGACGAATGACCGTATATGGCCGTTGGCCGCATCCTGCCCGATGCTCAACCGGAAATGTGCCGAGTCAATTTCCGCCTTGGGTCATGCGGCGATTCAATTCACCGAGATATGACCCGGGAATCAGGGAAAGCGCTCCGTTCGGGCCAGAGACGCGCGTTCGATGATTGTCTATCGAGACTTCCAGCATCGGCGGCAACGCGAAAAATTTGATCAGTTCTGGCCTGTCCATGCCCAACTGATATAGCGATGTCGTCAGGAACCGCGCCGGGTCGCGCAAGCCAGCCGAATCCTCCGCGTCCGTGATAACCCAGCCGGAGCTTGCCCCTTCCGCCACTTTCCGCGTCAGCGAGACGGAGGTCGCGTGTTTGTAGTTGACGTGGACGACAGCACTTTGCACTAGCGATGGGAAATACGAATCGATTGCCGGGAACAGGCTTCGAACTACGTCGTTTTGGTTTCGCAAATGGACCAGCGTACGATCTACGGAATCGATAAAGTTAACCGGGAAGCTTTTCATATCCGGCTCAGTTAATCGCAGCGATCCTGCCTGGCCTTCCTCGACGCGCCCAAGCATCCATCCAACCTGCATGGTTTCACCGATGTTTAGGCGGGCGCCGGATGCGATGTAACTCTCGATAAAGCCAAGAAGCCAGGTAACGTCTACTTCGGGAATCGCGGGATTTGACACGCGAATCTCGCATTCCGGATGATCGAAGCGCTTACAGCCGGTTGTTGAATGTATTGTTGCCACGGTGTCTACCACGCTATCGTTTTCGGCCAATCAAGCTGTTAAGAATTCCACAGGTCCGGCGCCGATTGTCGACGAACAACGCCGCGATGTCGAATGGCCGCTCGGGGCCGGTCATGGTCCGATGCAACCGTCGCGAACGGTCACGATTCAGCGCGGCTCGCGGTCGGCAGCACCCGACCTGGAGCGGTCTTCCGCGTCCTTCAAAACCAGACATTCGTCCCAAGGAATTCGCCGCTGCGGTCGTGGTACCCGAAGAGAGTTCGACAATCAACACCGAAATCTTCCTCCTGCGAAGACCCTAGTGAAACACGATTGCGCCATTGTTCGAGCACATCTCAAAGGCCTTCATCCAGTCACTGTAAGACTCGTAAAAGTATTTATCAGGTACTTGGGCCGCCTGATTGCGATACTGGACGAAATCCTGGTAGACCTTTCGGCACACCTCTGGGCCGATCACGCCTTCCGAGTCAGAGAAATCGATTAGCTCCCAAAATGGTCCATGATTGTCTTTCCATGCCGTTTCGTCGTATCTCACTTCGATGGCTTTGTTCCGAAACGACACGCTTGGCGGATATCCGGCGAGCTTGGCCAGTTCATTTCGCCAAATGTTGTAGCCGGAATAGGAGCCAGCTCTGAAGTCGAAAGACGACCCGAACTGGTACACCTTGCCACTCTCGAGTCCGCGGAACCGGTCAGGGAAATCGACTGGAGACAGAATGACCTGATTCTTTGCTTGCGGCCATCCGTCGGATGACAGGACCGGCGAATCAACCACAGTCAACCCACTGTACGCGGTGACATCGAGTCCAGCGTGTGCCACCGAGGTGAACAGGAACAGAATCGGGGAGAATAGCGCTCGCTTCATGACTTAGCCAAAATATCTGTGAACGGGCACTTGCCCGCCAAACTATTATCGGCACGGAAAGGCGATTCCTGAGCAATTTGATGGTGTTCAGTGTCAGCGCGCTCGTTGCTGGCGAAGTAATCTCGACTGTCAACGATTCACCGAACGTTGTCGAACGACTCAAATTGGCCGGGTGCCGCGTCATGCAACAGGCATACGCAGCTTGATCCCCGCAAGGCTGCGATCGGCAGCACGCGACCCTTCTCTGCCGCTCGACGCTCGGCCGTCTCAATGTCTCTTACCAAA
The DNA here is from genome assembly GCF_058782725.1 of Paraburkholderia sp. FW306-02-B. Classification (NCBI taxonomy): domain Bacteria; kingdom Pseudomonadati; phylum Pseudomonadota; class Betaproteobacteria; order Burkholderiales; family Burkholderiaceae; genus Paraburkholderia; species Paraburkholderia sp. FW306-02-B. The sequence goes on along the minus strand of NZ_JBYSXZ010000002.1, from coordinate 885,580 downwards.
GCTGAACCGCCGGTCGAATGACCTCGCGCCGACGAGAGCGAACTGCTGCAATTGGCCGTCTATCGTCGCAGACTACCGTGTTCCGCTAAATACCGACGCAGCGCGCAAAGCGGTCGTATAAAGACTTGCTTCGAACGTCACGGCCTTTGACGATGTAGATCACAAACTCGGCCACGTTCGTCGATCTCGACTTCCCTCCGACTAGCCAAGGTCTCGGCCGTGCCCCCCCGCGCTCGCTGCCTGGCTACCGTGGTTGGGTCCAACAACCACCTCACTCGCAGCACTCGTGAGCTCTAGCCGCGCCGGTCAGTCAAGAGTCTTTCTCGACATAAGCGGAGGAATCTCCACCCAGGTGGGTGCCCGTTTCATTTAGTCCTCGCCGCTCTTTGACGACCCTCCGCTCCCCCCCCCAGAAGCGAGCATCCCGGCCAGAACGACCAACACCGCGTTCAAGACCTTCTGGATCGCATTGCCGAATCCAGCTCCCGGCCCACGCTACGAAACAGCGGACATGCAAGTGCCGATGTGACCCAGGCATCCGGCTCGCAAAGAGCTGAATTGCGGGTTGAATCCTGTGTTTTTCGAAGCTTCGCTTCGCCGGGTAGCGGCCTAAGCTTTGGTTCAATGTTCTGCACTGAAACAACGAGAAAACAGCGATGTCCACACGACTTCACCGGGTGTCTCGCACGGTCGGCCTTGCCCTTGCCGCCGTGACATTGGTCATGTCTGGCACGGTGCTAGCCAGACATCCCACCCCGTTCACCTCGTTATCCGCCGACGATCAGATTTTCATCAAGTTGCATGACGCTGCACGCGACAACGATCCCGCGCGCGCAGCGCACCTGGCAAGCTTGATTCCGAATTATCCGGCGCCGGCTTATCTCAGCTATTTCCAGATCAAGCCGCGTCTGTTCAACGGCGCGGGGCATGCGAATCTCGACGCGCCGGACGCACCGGTGCTGTCATTTCTGCAACGCTACGACGGACAGGCGATTGCCGACCGTCTGCGCAACGACTACCTTCGCGTGCTCGGGGCGCGCCACGACTGGCACGATTTCGATTCGCAATATTCAAAGTTCGTCCTGGACGACGACACGCAGGTGAAGTGCTATGCGCTCGAGTCCCGTGCCACGCGAGGCGAAAATGTGGCCGACGCGGCGCGGGCGCTGCTCGTCGAGCCGAACTGGTACGGTGACGGCTGCGTCGATCTGATCACCGCGCTCGACCGTAACCAGCAGTTCACTCCGGACGATGGGTGGCAGCTGATTCGCCAGGCCTATGAACAGGGCGCGAGGACGACGGGCGGCAGACTGGTCGATGCGCTGGGCGCGGCGCGCCCGGATCAGCTGCTCCTCGAGCAGGCGACGAACCAGCCACGCCTGTTGCTCGCGAAAGGCATCCAGCTGGACGCAGCGTCCCATCAACTCGCGCTGCTCGCCATCACACAGTTGGCGGTCGGCGATCCGGAGGCCGCCGAGGCCACCTTCACCGTAATCGCACCGTCGCTCACCCTGGCAGAACGGGCTATCGGTTGGGGCACGATCGCCTATCAGGCGGTGCTCAGGCAGCTACCGGGCGCGGTGAACTGGTACCGGCTGTCGGCGAACGCGCCCCTGTCGAGTCAGGCCTACGAGTGGCGCACGCGCAGCGCGCTGCTGGCCGGGGATTGGACAATGGTGCGCTGGTCGATCGAGCAGATGCCGGCCGCGCTGCGCGCACAGCCAGCATGGGTCTACTGGTACGCGCGCGCGTTGAAGCAGAGCAGCGAGGTGGCGGCAGCCGACCAGGAATTCCGAACGATCGCGGGTAACTACACCTTCTATGGCCAGTTGGCCTCCGAGGCGCTCGGCCGGCAGATCGTGATCCCGCCGCAGACCAAGGTGACCGACGAAGAAGTTGAGCGGGCTGGCCGGACACCAGGCTTCGAGCTGGCAGAACGCTTTTACGCGCTGCACCTGCGTACGGAAGGCAACCGTGAGTGGAACTGGCAGCTGCGCGGCATGACTGACCGACAACTGCTCGCAGTCGCCGAGTACGCGCGTCGCATCGAGCTTTATGACCGGGCTGTGAGCACTGCCGACAGGACGCAGACGGAACATGATTTTTCGCTGCGCTACCTGGCGCCATTCCGCACGATTGTCGAGCGCGATGCGCGGTCCACCGGGTTCGACGTCGGATGGGCGTATGGCCTCATTCGCCAGGAGTCGCGCTTCATTATCAATGCGCGCTCGGAGGTTGGCGCGGGCGGCCTGATGCAGGTGATGCCGAACACCGCTGAGATGGTCGCGAGGAAGATCGGGCTCGGTACGATCTCGCGGGCCAGGATGAACGACATCGACACGAACATCCTGCTTGGCACGTACTATCTATCGATGATTTACAACCAGCTTGACCGTTCTGCCGTGCTCGCGACCGCCGGCTACAACGCCGGCCCTGGGCGCCCGCGTAAGTGGCAGGCCAACCTGCCGCGACCGGTGGAAGGCGCGATTTTCGCGGAGACAATTCCATTTAACGAAACCCGCGACTACGTCAAGAATGTATTGTCGAACACGGTTTACTACGCGGCGCTGTTTGATGGCCACCCGCAATCGCTGACGGAGCGGCTTGGCCAAATCGAGCCCCGATGATATCGTCCGCAACGCTGATCCGCGGATCGCTCGGGTGCAGTAAGTGCGGCTGCATACGCGACACTGTATAACGATCCTTCTATCTCTGGATGACCTCTCAACACGGAACCGAGAAGGTGAAGCTGAATTTCGCCAGCCGCGATTTAGCGACACGATACACATACTGAAGTCATGCATGTATGTCATGTCAACGTTCGCCAACGGTTTTTATATCAAACGGCCACACCCGACTCGCCCTCCTGCCTCGCCCGTGATGCCCGCTGATCGGCCGAAGCAGCCGTTCAGCAACCATTCCGACGACGACCGAAATGGGTCTAGAGTACGCATTCGCTCAAAGCGAGTGCGACATTCGCCAGCACGGGCATGCGAATGTCGCAAATGTAACTTGGAGCTACCTCACAAACGCCGACAGCCGAACGGCGGCTTTGGCCGACGTGCTCGCGTTGGCTGTCAGCAGGGAAACGCCCGCCGAAAAATCGCCCGATCCTGCTGTAAAACGACTGTGCTATTTTCATCGCACTAGAAACACCTCAAGCTCACGCGGTGCGCAGGCGCAGTTTGTTAGCAACGACCCACAGCAGCAGTGACGTCGACGAAATCTACACCATGGTCAGCGATGTCTGCGATGACGACTTCGTAAAGGGGCGGAGTACCTCGAGTCGACGCGCTTATCTGAACGGTAGAAGTGGGTCCGTCAACCGCCTATCGCTGAGCTTTCCCTTTGGCGCGCGACGGAGAGCCTCTAACGTAATTGCGATAACGGGGGATGCCGAATCGTCCGGAACTGGATTTGCGAAATTTGACTGCCGGGTTGCGTACTGAATCGCAGAATGACGCACGGACAATCGAGGCGTGAGTGCATTCGGGGAGGCATTACGGGAAGGACTCAGCGAACCGCCCGCAACCCTTCCCGCCTGCTAGACTGGAAGCTACCCATGCAAACCATGGAGGGTGACATGATGTCCGTCTACGTGGTGAAGACCGGTGAGCAGTTCCTATGCACCGCCGAGGACGGCGACATCGGCATGGCATCGGCGATTGAAAATGCCACGTCCTTTCTTTCGTATGAGGAAGCGGAAAAAGCGGCAAACGAGCACGCCGACCCCGGATACGAAATCGTGGCCGTCTGCGTTATCAGACACTGACGCGGAGTCCGCTGGCGGGCGCTCAGCGAGGGAGGCCACTACCAATCTCTCTAGCCACGCGATATGGTGCTCCGGTTGACAGCATCCGAAATCATCTGCGAATGGGCCTGCCTTGCGCATTGAGATTCGCACGGCGGTCAACGCGCGCGTTGATCGCCTTCATCACAGGCTCATGCCCGCCGAACGAGGAACCGTCTTCCGCGAAAGCTCCCAAAAGCACGGCAAGCCCTCCATAACTTGCGGTACCGAATGGGGCGCATGGAGACCCGTCACCCTTGCTATTCACCCAACACCCTACCGCGGTTTCCGTGGTGTGATGAATACCGCCACTGGGTGGCCGCCACGGTCTCGCGCGCCTCTTGAGCATGGCGCTGCTTTGTCTCAGTGCGGCCGATTCTGTTTGAAAAACTCTCCGAGAATCTACGGGCCTGTCACGGCGAAATGTCGCTGCTGTATGGGCGCGTAATGATCTCGAGATTGTGGCCGCTCGGGTCCTGGAAGTAGACGCCTCGGCCGCCGTCGCTCATATTGATTTCGCCCAGCCGGCGATGAACGGGATCGGCCCAGTACGGCAACCCGCGACGCTGGATGCGGCCCAGAATTTCGTCGAATGCCGGTTCGCCCACTAGAAACGCGTAGTGCTGCGACTCAACCTCACGACCGGCCCCGTAAAAGTCGAGCGTGACGTCGTTACCGAGTCGCACCGCAAGGAACGAGCCGAACGGAGTCGCGTCGGGAAGGCCGAAGATCTCCGTGAAGAATTTCGCCGCGGCGTCCCGGTCGCGCGAGTGCACGATGGTGTGATTCAGCATGATGCTCATGTCCGCGATCCTCCTTGCGCCGGCTATCCGGCGGGACAGGATCAGCATTGCACGTTTCGACTTCGAGCACCAGCCAACGAACTACGCGGCTCCGATCGGCTTCAGCATGTTGCTTTGCGGGAAACGTGAGCCGGCACGGAAACGCCAACGCAAATCGCGTCACGCCTTCGCTGCTGTTTGCGCGCCAGGTTTCGCCGTGCAGCGACACGATGCTGCGAACGATCGATAATCACGCGACGGTTTCAACGCGAAGGACAGCCTGTCAGATCACACGCGCAACGATTCGGTCGATAATGAAGTTCCGTAGCGATCGTCAAGGCCGCCACAGGTATGAAGGAATCGCCCTATCCCGGCCGTTACTGGCACTTTCTGAACGACGGACGCATCGAGTGCGACCTGTGTCCGCGCAACTGCCGCCTGCACGCCGGACAGCGCGGCGCCTGCTTCGTGCGCCAGCGCGTCGATGACCGCATGATTCTGACCGCTTATGGCCGCTCATCGGGATTCTGCGTCGATCCGATCGAAAAGAAGCCGCTGAACCATTTCTATCCCGGCACCAGTCCATTCGGTCCGCGGCGAATCCCCATCCGCATCGACATCTAGCGCGCGGATCGCGTTCGACAGAGGAGTGAAACGCATGCTGACACTGGACGTCTCCGACTTGCCCGCAGGATTGGAGCGTCACGTAAGAGTTCTGGCCGGCGAAATCGGCGAACGCAATGTGTTCCGGCCTGGTGCGCTCCACGCGGCAGCCGACTATATCGAACGGCAATGGACTGCTTATGGCTGCACAGCGACGCGTCAGGAATATAGGGTACGCGGTGTCCCCTGCGCGAATATCCAAGTCGAGACCGCGGGCAGCGTTCAGCCTGACGAACTGATCGTGCTGGGCGCGCACTACGACACCGTTCGGAACAGCCCCGGAGCTGACGATAACGCCAGCGGTATCGCGGCGCTGCTCGAGATCGCCAGGATGCTCCGGACACTCTCGCCTCCGTATACCGTGCGCTGCGTCGCGTTTGTGAACGAAGAGGCGCCGTTTTTCTTCCGCGGCGACATGGGCAGCCTCAGATACGCGCGCGCCGCGCGGCTGCGTGGGGATCGCATTCGCCTGATGCTTTCGCTCGAAATGCTTGGCTACTACCGGGACGAGCCTGGCACTCAAAGGTATCCGCCTCTGCTGCGTTACTTCTATCCAGCCCAGGGCAACTTTATCGGCTTTGTGTCGAATCTACGCTCGGCGCGTCAGCTGCGATGGCTTGTCGACGCATTCGAAGCCTCGTCCAGTTTTCCGCTTGAAGCAGTGTCACTGCCGTGGTGGGTGCCGGGCGTCGCATTGAGCGACCACTCGTCTTTCTGGCGCCAGGGTTACCCCGCCGTGATGGTGACGGACACTGCTTACCTGCGCAATCCGCACTACCACACCGCGCAGGATGTCCCGACGACGCTTGATTTTCGTCGCCTGAGCGAAGTGACGCTCGGATTGGCCGCGAGCGTCGTGTCGCTGTCGCCTTGGTAGCAAGCAGCCACGAAATATGCGGCGGCGCGTAGAGCGCAGGCGCGTACGACGCACGCCAGCAGCTCGCAGTGCCGCGATGTCGGGAAGTCCGTCGACCGCCATAAGCAGATCCGCCGTCTCGCTTTCGGCAGCATGGATTACCAGACCGAACTCCAGTTGCCGCCGGAAGAAATGGTGGGCTTGATCTATCCAAGCTCAAGAATGGTCATCGCTTCCCGTGCCGCCGGTCTGTCCGCCCCTATCTCGGGTGCGACTGAAAACATCGCCGACATGGAGGTATTCGAACGCTCAACGCGCTTCGAGCGAAATCTCGGGTTCCTTGGAAAGCTATGTGTGCATCCCACACAGCTCACCGCAGCTCGTAGGATTTTTGCTCCTTCGGCGGCTGAAATCGAGTGGGCCAAACAAGTAATCGAAGCAACGCGCGATTCACATGCGGTCATGACGGACGGACGCATGATCGATAGGCCCGTCATCGACCGAGCAAAAATAATCTTGAGTCGCGCCGGCATGACGCCGCGCTGAGCCACTTGATTACTCCCCTTGTCGGACAGCTTCGTGCTCCAGACGCCCAGTCGAGGAAACTTCGCTTCCACCCAATGGGGTCACTGATCGGCCTATGTTTGGACGTTGCGTAAGTAGCGCAGGGCTCGTCTTCTCTTTCACAACGTTGACAGTGTTCGTCGACGTGCACATACAAGCTCGTCGTCGTTTGCGACGCATGACCGAGTTCGACCCACTCCGGTCGGTAGCGCGAGACCACCAATCGGCCGCTATCGGACCGACACGAGACAGTCGCGACAAGCGCATCGGTAATCCGCTGTTCGGCCCTTATAGCGGCCATTGGCCACACTGCTGGAGAAGCGCCGCTGGCATGCTAGAGCGGGACTGGTCCTAGGACTGGGCAGGCGTGCTCAAAACGCATTTCTGGTCGCCGGCATAGTAATGACGCAGACGTTGCCCTTCGTCGATGCCCCGTTCTTGAGTATGTATGAGCAGGTCGAGCGGGCGGTATATGCAGGCTGACTGACTCGGCAAGTTGCCATTGGGATGCTGGCGCATCCGTTGCATCCATTTACGCATACGCGACTGCCGCGCTATTGCCGCGGCAAACGAGGAAGGATTATCGCCGTGGATGGCGCGCACGTCTTTCCTGATACCAACGCGATCGGGCTGGGGCAAGCGACGCACCTCCCATTCATCGGGCCAAACACGATACGCCTGGCAGTGGCAACGGTAGCTCTCGTCAAATCAACAACTTACGCTTGGGCACGGACATGGGACAAGGAGCACCCATGCTGCCCTGCAAAAGATGCAAGGCTCAAAGCGGAAGACCCGGATATTTTCCGCCGCATCCCGATCTGGTGTCGAGCGCGGTGCTGCCGGCTGGGCAATGCGGGATGAGTTACACAGGACGTGCGGCTGCGCCATGGTACTTCAATCACTCAGCGCGGAGGATGCGGACGTTTGCCAGTTCGGAAATGGCGAGAGGCCGGCCTGATGCATGACAGGCCGCCGGACGTGTTTGACGCGAAGCCAGCCCGCGCATGAGCGTAGAATTAAGGTAGGTCAGGCAACAGGGACCATTGTGAAACCGATGACGCTCTGGCTGCGCATCCTGATTCCGGCAATTGCATTGGTGTGGCTGTATTCCGGTGTTCACGCCGCCGACGATTTTGCGCTACGCCGGGAGAGAATGGTCAAGGAGATCGCAGCACTGACTGCTGACACCGGCACCGAAACCGGCAGGCATGCCATCGATGCGCGCGTGATGGCGGCCATGGAACAGGTGCCTCGCCACAAGTTTGTTCCGCCCGAGCAGGAGCACAACGCATACGAGAACAGGCCGCTTCCCATCGGCTATGGTCAGACAATCTCGCAGCCTTACATTGTTGCCCTGATGACCGACCTGATGATGGTTAAGCCCACTGATGTTGTGCTCGAGGTCGGCACCGGCTCCGGCTACCAGGCGGCAATCCTGGCAGGTCTGGCACGAGCGGTATATACGATCGAGATCGTCGAGCCCTTGGGAACGCAAGCGCAGGAGCGTCTGCAACGGCTCGCGTACAAGCAAGTGGAAACCAAGGTGGGCGACGGCTATTACGGGTGGGAAGCCCACGCGCCCTACGACGCCATCATCGTCACCGCCGCTGCCAGCCATGTCCCTCCCCCCCTCATGCGGCAATTGAAGCCGGGCGGCAGAATGGTTATTCCGGTGGGCGCGCAGTTTCTGACCCAGTACCTGCTGCTGATCGAAAAATCGGACGACGGAACGGTTTCCACCAAACAGATCTTGCCCGTCAGATTCGTGCCATTGGCCGGGCACTGATTCAGGGATGAGATGTGACAGGGCGAATGGACATGACGATCCCGTGCACCTGCCTTGTCTCTGGTCGAGCGCTTCCTTTGTGCCACATCCATTCCAATTCACGCGATCATGCCCGCTGCGCCTTTGCTCGCCCTCTCCCTGCTCTCGGCCGCAGCGCTCGGCTACGAGATCCTGTTGATGCGCCTGTTTTCCATCATCCTTTGGCACCACTTCGCCTATATGATGATCAGTGTCGCCCTGCTGGGATACGGTGCAGCCGGTGCGATGGTGGCGTTAGCGCAGCGCTGGTTGGCGCCCAGGTTTGTGGCCGTGTTCGCTGGCGGCGCCATTCTGTTCGGCGTTTCCTCGGTCGCCTCTTTCGCGCTCGCCCAGCGCGTCGCGTTCAACCCCCTGGAGATTTTGTGGGATCCGCAGCAGCCGCTGCGCCTGCTCCTGATTTATCTGCTCCTGTTCGTCCCTTTCTTTTGCGCCGCGACCAGTGTCTGTCTCACCTTCACACGGTTCAATGATCAGATTCCCCACATTTACAGTTTTGATATTGTGGGAGCCGGATTAGGCAGCCTAGCCATCATCGTTGCGCTATTTGTCCTTGCTCCGCTGGATGCGCTCCGACTTCTGGGCGGTGTGGGTCTGGCGGCAGCGGCGCTGGCATGCATCGAGTGCCGCTGGCATCGACCCTGGTTGCCGGTGCTGTTGGTGGGAGCCGCGGCCATTTTGCCGACCATCCTGCCACGCGACTGGGTCGCGCTACGGCCGTCCGAGTACAAGGAATTGAGCCAGACCCTGCGCATCAAAGACGCACACGTGGTCGCTGAAAGCTCGAGCCCACTGGGTCTCATCACGGTAGTGGAAAGCCCTTTGATTCCTTTCCGCCACGCACCGGGGCTAAGCCTCAACGCGACCATGGAGCCGCCGCCACAGTTGGGAGTGTTTACTGATGGTGACGGGCTATCCGCGCTCAATCGCTATGACGGACAGCGCGAGCCGCTCAGTTATCTGGACTACCTCACCTCCGCGCTTCCCTACCACTTACTGGAGCGCCCCAGAGTCTTGGTACTTGGCAGCGGCGCCGGGGCCGATGTGTTGCAGGCGCTTTACCACCAGGCGAGCGCAATCGACGCGGTGGAACTGAATCCGCAGGTGATCGACGCGGTGCAAGGCCGCTTTGCCGACTTCTCCGGCAAGCCTTACAGCGCACCCAACGTTCACGTCTTTACAGGCGAAGCACGCAGCTTCATCGCTGGGCACGGCGAGCGCTATGATCTCATCCAGGTCGCGCTGCTGGATTCGTTCAGCGCCTCGTCGGCCGGTCTTTACGCGCTTTCCGAGAGCTATTTGTACACGGTGCAAGCGTTCCAGGACTATCTTCGCCATCTCAACCCTGGCGGCATGCTGGCAATTACGCGCTGGGTCACGCTGCCGCCACGTGACATCCTGAAATTGTTTGCGACGGGGATGCTAGCCATGGAGGGCGTCGGCGTGGCGCAACCCTCCCGCCGGCTCGTGCTGATCCGCGGCTGGAAGACTACGACGCTGCTGGTCAAGAACGGGGAGTTCAGTGGCGCGGAAATCGTCGCACTGCGGGGCTTCTGCCGTGCCCGCTCATTCGACGTCGGGTACTACCCCGGGATGCAGGCCGCGGAAGCGAATCGCTACAACGTGCTTGAAACGCCATACTTCTTCGAAGCCGCGCAAGCCTTGCTGAGCCCCGATCGCGACAAGTTCTGGGCACGCTACAAGTTCGATGTTCGACCCGCCACGGACGACAAACCGTACTTCTTTCACTTCTTCAAATGGCGTTCGCTGCCCGAACTCCTCGCCTTGAAGGAGCAAGGCGGCATGCCTTTGCTGGAATGGGGCTACCCGGTGCTGATCGCAACCCTGCTTCAGGCCACGTTGGCAGCTTTGATATTGATCCTCTTTCCGCTCTGGATGATAAGGCGCCGCCAACGCTTGGCTCACAGTTCGCCACCGTCAACGACAACCCTTGTCGGCGACGCCACTGCATCAGCGGCCTTATCCGGGCGGCGAGTTGCTATCTATTTCCTCGCGATTGGTTTCGCCTTCATGTTCGTCGAAATCGCGTTTATCCAAAAGTTGATCCTGTTCTTGGGTCACCCTCTCTATGCTGTCGCGGTGGTGCTATGCGCGTTCCTTTCGTTTGCCGGACTGGGGAGCCGATATTCGCAGCGCCTGCAAGGGGGCGGAGCGCATCTACCCAGCCCTGCGCCAGGGTCGCGCTGGAATAGAGGTCGCCGGTCCCTGCTGGCAAGGGCCGCCTTCGCGATCTCCCTTATCTCCCTGCTCTACCTAGCCATCCTCCCCACCCTGTTCCGGCTGCTGATTTCCCTACCCGATCCAGCCAAGATCGCCATCTCCGCGCTGTTCGTCGCACCGCTCGCGTTTGCGATGGGAATGCCCTTCCCACTGGGACTCGGGCGCGTTGCCGCCAGCGCCGAAGCGCTCGTGCCCTGGGCGTGGGGCATCAACGCCTGTGCTTCCGTAGTGGCTGCGGTTCTGGCAACGGTGTTGGCGATCCATCTTGGATTTACCGCAGTGGTAATGATAGCGCTCTTGCTATATGTCGCGGCGGCGGCCGTTTGTCCCTAATTCCGCTCTGAACGAGCCTACCCCGATGTCGACCGCGACCGCTGCCAAAGCCGCGCATGCGGCCAAACTCCACAGCCGTCGGCGTAGCCGACCGAGCTCCGTCCCTGGCCAAAATCCAATCGGCATTGAAGAACGGCCGCTCATGAAACTTGGGCAGTGGGTTGTTCTTGGTTTTCGGCCGGTAAGCTAACTCGTTCGGGTCAGGCATCGTCGTCATGCTTATCGCTTAGTGTTGCGCGAGCAGCCTTCGAGACGACGAATCCCCGTCCCTTTCTAATTGACGTCTGAACGGGTCCCGCCTCGAAACGCGCAGAGCGAAAAAGCAGGTGACAGAGGCCGGATTAAATACCGAAACGCCACCAGAGACTTCTTGTCGACCCTTTATGAAGATGCGTGTGACGTGCAGGTTGTCGAACCGGAAAAACCGGCTCACGCTAACGTCATACGCCGCGCACTGACACCCGTGCCGATGAGCGAAACTGACGAAGGGACAGATACATGAGTCTGGTCGATTATCAACTGATGGAAGTGGCAAGCGGCAAGGCAGTGAAGATGTGGACACAGGGCGTTGCGATTGAGGAGGCGGCTCGCCGGCAACTGAGAAACACGGCCCGCATGCCGTTCGTGTTCAGGCACCTTGCCGTGATGCCGGACGTGCACGTGGGCAAGGGGTCGACGATCGGCAGCGTGATTCCGACAGAAGGCGCGATCATCCCGGCGGCGGTGGGCGTGGATATCGGCTGCGGCATGATGGCGGTTCGCACGACTCTGACGACCGCGGACCTGCCCGATTCGCTCTCGGGCGTGCGCGGCGCGATCGAGCGCGCGGTGCCCCACGGCAGCGCGCCGAGGCGACGCGACCCGGGCGCATGGTCGCGTCCGCCGCCGGCCGTCGACGAGGCCTGGAAACTGCTGGCGCCCGGTTTTCAGCGCATCGTCGACAAGTATCCTTCCCTCGCGCGCACGAACAACCACACGCACGTCGGCACGCTCGGAACCGGCAATCACTTCATCGAGGTATGCCTCGACGAAGATGACGGCGTCTGGTTCATGCTGCACAGCGGATCGCGCGGCGTGGGCAACGCGATCGGGAGCCTCTTCATCGAGCTGGCTCAGGCCGACATGCGTCAACACCTTGCGAATCTTCCGGACAAAGACCTCGCGTACTTCAAGGAAGGCAGCCGGCACTTCGACGACTATGTGGAGGCGGTCGGCTGGGCACAGGACTATGCGCGCCGCAACCGCGAGATCATGATGAATGCCGTGATCGGCGCGGTGCGCACGACTATCGGCAAACCCTTCACCATCGACAAGCACGCGGTGAACTGCCACCACAATTATGTGCAGAAGGAACGGCACTTCGGCGCCGACGTGTTCGTGACGCGTAAAGGGGCGGTGTCGGCGCGAGCGGGCGAGCTCGGTATCATTCCGGGTTCGATGGGCGCGAAGAGCTTCATCGTGCGCGGCCTCGGCAACGAAGAGAGCTTCTGCTCATGCAGTCACGGCGCCGGGCGCGCGATGAGCCGGAAGGAGGCCAAACGGCGCTTCACGGTCCAGGATCAAATCAGGGCGACGGCGCACGTCGAATGCCGAAAGGATGCGGGAGTCGTCGATGAAATTCCGATGGCCTATAAGGACATCGACGCCGTGATGGTCGCGCAGCGGAGCTTGGTCGAGGTGGTTCATACGCTGCGGCAGGTGGTCTGTGTGAAGGGTTAGGCTCTGATTGGCTTGCGACGGTCAGTCGATTCGTGGGAAGTGGATATGGCAACGGCAATCATCACCCCGAGGAATAACGGTCCGTCTGACATTAAAGGTGATTTCACGATCACGACGCAAGGGGGCAGGCAGATTCAAATCGAGAAAGATGAGGTCTGGCTCTACCGCCGCGGGCATTCGAATAACAAGCCGTTTTGCGACGGGTCGCATTGGAAGGTGGAGTTTAAGAGTGGTCTGGATGAGGGGGCGCGTAAGCAATAGATTTGCACCGTCGCGAATCTCGTTGACGTGCGGGGTGGCGTACTATCGCAGCGGATCGTGCCAGGGCGCGCATTTGTAACCGGGTGACCCGCGCGCTACCCGGCGCGGGATGAACGTGAATGACTCTTTTCAGCGCCATCGAAGGACTCTTCCCGACCCATTGCGGCCCGTCGACCCAGCGCGACATCTACGGCGGCTTTCAAGGTACAACGGCCGTTCGTCGACTCGCATAAGGAGACGGGAGTTCGGCCATTCCGGTCATCCGCACCTCATCCGGTTCCACGCGCAGCGAATGGCCGCTTCCATGGTAGGTCTAAGACCGGTATCGGACCCGTTGCGGCCCTTCGCGTCCCATCGAAGCGGACACTCTTGGACGTCGCCGGACTTCCATAACTGCTCGGTGAAACCCGGCTGTTTGACGTGCCAAGGGGACGGGCGTATGCTTTTTTTCTATGTTTCCCGGAGGGGGTCAGATGGAAACTACGACGAACAATAAGTGCGGACGCGTCGTATCCGGGTCTGCCAGTTATGTGAGCAGACAGGGATCAGAATACGCCCCAGGCATCAGTCAAGAGACAGTCGGATCGCAAGTACTGCTTCTTGGAATGGTGACGATCCCCCCGAAGGACGAACCAAGGCACACATTCACGAACACCACGAGTCAGCGTTCTATATGCTGAGCGGCGACGAAGTCGAGCTGTGGACAGGCGACGCGCTGGAACACCGCGAGGTCGCGCATCGCGGGGACTATCTCTACATCCCCGCAGGCATTCCGCACGTGGCAGTGAATCGCGGCAAGACACCGGCAGTCTTTATCGGCGTGCGCAATGAACCGACAGCCCAGGAAAGCGTGGTGATGTATCCCGAGCTGGATGCCCGAGTGCCTTGATGCGCTTCATGGGCAAGGCGTGAAGCCGTTGGCAATGAAGCCAGCCTTCATCCGGCAACTGATCATGCCACGCGGTGCTGACCGTTCGCCAGACGCATGGCAACCGATATACCTGGTCATCGGCGTTGTCTGTCACGGTCGATTGCGTGCGCGCACGCTGCACGCGAATAATGGAAGGCATCCGATACCCGAGGAGGATGTCCCCATGGCAAGGATTGAATCAAAGCTCGCGGAAATGGGACTGGTATTACCTCAACCGCTTCAGATGCCGCCAGACATTCGAATGCCGTTCGCCTGGGTCCGCGTCCGAGGGAATCGCGCATTCATTTCTGGGCATATTCCGCAGAATCCGGATGGCACCGTTGCGCAGCCACTCGGGAAGGTAGGGGCGGAGGTCTCTCCAGAACAGGGCTATCATGCCGCCCGGCTCGTGGCGCTCGCTCATTTGGGAAGTCTGAAGCGAGCGCTCGGCGACCTGGATCGAATCACCGCCTGGCTTCGAGTCTTTGCAATGGTCAATGTCGCACCCGGTTTCAACGAGACACCGCGCGTGACTAATGGCTACTCCGATCTCATTCTTGAACTTTATGGCCATGAGGCAGGCATGCATGCCCGCTCGTCGATTGGTATGATGATCCCGCTCAACGCACCTGTGAATTGTGAGGCCGAGGTAGAGATCGATGGGCGCTGAAGCGCCCCACATCAGGGTGCTGGGCAGGGGAAGTCGATCATCAGCGGATGCCCGCAGGAGTTAATTGATATACGGAGCGAAGCTCGCGAGTAGCCTTTCATCCTACCTGTACGTATCAAAGCTCCCAGGACAGGCGAATCCGCTCGCGAATTTCGGCCAGGCGCTGGACGGGCTCGTTTGCAAATACAAAGCGCAGGTATCGACTGCCGCTTGGCCCCCAGTTGTCCATCGGTGTGGCGGCCACCTCGCCTCGCGCGAGCAAGCGCCTTGACGCTTCGGCTGGTTCAAGACCAAGCCGCTGCGTATCGATCAGCAGCGACCACCCGCCGTGCGGTCGCATCACGGGGAGGTCCGCCAGCGCGGTCAGTAGCGCATTGCGGCGGGCTTCCCACTCCGCAGTCGCCGCGGCCACGCCATCGTCGTCGGCATTCAGTGCGGCCGTGGCGCCCGGCATGGCGATGCCGACCTGACAAACGACGTTTGACAAGCTGGTCAGTCGCACATCGGCCATAAGCTGTGCTGGCCCGACTATCCAACCGACTCGCCAACCGATCATCCGATATTCCTTGGAAACCGAGCCCACGGTGATGGTCCGCTCGCGCATACCAGGCAGGGAAACAGGGTGGACGACCTTCCGGCCGTCAAACAGGATTCTCTCCATGGCAGCGTCATAGACCAGCCACGCACCGGCGCGCTCGCAATGCCGGGCGATCTCATCCCATTCCGCCGCCGACACGACGAAACCAGTCGGCATCGAAGGCGACATGATGAGCAAGGCCCGTGTGCGATGACTGATCACGCTCGCCAGGCTCTCCAAGTCGAGTCGCCATCCGTCGACTCCCGGCGCGAGCTGTGCGAATCTCGGCACGCCACCTGCCAGATACACGCGATTGATCAGGCCAGCGTAAGTCGGATCGGTAATTACAACCTCGTCCCCGGCTTCAAGCGTCGATAACAGGACATTCAGGATCCCTGCCAGCCCACCCGCAGAGATAATGCACTCGGTATCCGGGTCATAGACGACGCCGGAAAACCGTCGGACCCGCTCGACTGCGGCTTCGCGCAGCGCACGCTGACCCATGAACGGCAAATAGCTGTTGGCGGCATCGTCGTCGATTGCTTCGTGCGTGCGCCGGATCGCCGCGGGTGGCGGCCGCAGGTCGGTGTCAAGATTCTCGAGCCGCAGGATGTTGGCATTGCGCATCGAGTCCGCGGTTTCGGCCATCCTGTCGACCCCGATACCTGGGATGTTCTGCAAGCGTGTGACGGCCATACTGTTCTCCTTGTCCATACCAGTCCATTAAAGCGCGAAAAGCTCCCCAGTGGAAAGGTCTGCCATGCGTCAGCCGTGGCACGTCTGGGCGAACGGGATCCTGGCGTTCAATTCAACACTTTCACGAAGCCGCACCAATCCGCATCGCTACGGCAATGTGAACCCCTGGCAGCAGGCTGCCAAGCTGTGGAGCGCCGCAGCGAGAGCGCTGCGCCGCCGCCGGGCGCTGTTTGTCCGCTTTCGGGCGCGAGGGCCAACGTCCGAAAGTGGCCGGTTGTTGCCCGTCGCGACATGACGAAATCGTGCCGAAGGCGACGCCCGTACTCGCGCAACTTGATAAACAGGGGTGCGCCCTGCGGTTAAGCTAGCGTCCATCTCTCGATTGACGAAGCGCAGGCGAAAACCAACGTCCACTGCGAATTCAAGCGACGCCTGCCACGCAGACGGCCTATGATCAAATCATCGAGCGGCGTCACTTGCGCCTCTTATCCCACAGGAGCGAGAACATGGCCAAGAAGAAGACCGAATCCGTTTACCGTGTCACGGAAATCATTGGCACGAGTTCGGTTTCGTGGGAGGACGCGGCAAAAATGGCTGTGGAGACGGCCGCCAAGACTCTGCGTGATTTGCGCGTCGCCGAAGTCAGCAAGCTCGACATGAAGGTCGATAGCGGCAAGGTCGTTGAATACCGGGCGCGAGTGTCTTTGTCGTTCAAGTATGAAGCCTGAACCGATGACTCACCGTGGCAAAGCACCACAGGCCGTCGCGGCCGAACAGCTTGAGCATGCCGAGAACGCAAAGGGCGTCCTCACGGTTACGTATCTGCCAGTCCGGTCGCTGAACTCACGCGCTGCCATTCCCCAGCCGAAGTTCCTTACTTCAGGTGAATGAGGACTGATCCCTCCGATATTTCCGGCCCGGTCGTGCCGGTGTCTCCGGCGTTTTTGGCGATCCAGTCCTTCGCCTTTTGCACGCTTTCATCAATACCTGCCTTGTCCTGGCAAACAGTCACCGAGAATCCGCCATCGCCGCTGCGTGCGAGGGTGTAGCCGACAAAGCCTTTGACCGAACGCATCAGTTCTTCGACGTCAGCCGTTTTCTTCTCCAGTAGATCGAATAACTCCTTTGCACCCTTTCCGGAATACCGCCTTATAACAGTCTGCATGATTGGGTCCTCCTGTTTGATGGACCAACGGGACGAGTACCCCGCACAAACAATGTGTGCGGGCTCTAACTGCTCTTTCCGAGAGCGTGGAGTGCGCGCAACTCATTGAGACGGCCGCGCACCGGATATCCGCGACCCTTACCAACCTTACTAAGTGTAGTAACTCTGCCGTCGTAGTAAACCGGGCAAGCGGTGCAAAATCCTGGTGCATTCAGCCAGTCCGCAATTGGCCCGGCCTCTGCCTGTCGGCCACTGGCGGCACGCAGACGCGGACCGGCCAGATCATTCAGCGGAAAGCAGCCATTCAACGTTTGAGCTCGGAGCCCGTTAAAAGCCAACACGTCCGCCACGAAGTGTGGGCGCCGATCCCCGTTGAACTTCAATCCGCTAGGCGCCAATCTTATAAGGGCGGGTCATGACCTCAAGAAAATGACCGTCAGGATCGTCGAAATACAGTCCCCGGCCGCCGTTGTGCAGATACGTTTCGCCGGCACGCTGCTTGCTGGGATCTGCCCAGTACTGAAGTCCTCTGTCACGAATACGAGCGAAGACCCGCTCGAACTCGTCCTCACTGATCAGAAACGCGTAATGCTGCATGGAAATCGCGCTGTCGCTTTCGAAGTAGTCGAGCGAGACGCCATTTTCCAGTTGAACGACCAGCATCTGCCCGAACTCAATGGGACTCGGAAGCCCCAGGATGTCCATGAGGAACCTTGTCGACTTCTGCTTATCGCTGCACCAGACGATAGTGTGGTTTAGCTGTACGCCCATTGCGACCCTCACTGAATGTGGCCGAGTATGCCCTTCTGGCCAAGACGGGGCTCTTGTCTCGCCATGGATCCAACATAGCCGACGCCTGATGGCATTCAAGTGAAATGTAACTACGACCGGCAGATGATGGCCCGACAACTGCCGGACGCAGTCGGTGGCAGCAATCAATACTAGCGGCCATTCATGCCAACACTCGACTCAAGACGTTGACGTCGACGAAATCTTAATGCGAAGTGTCTTGAACGTCAGACTCCACCAAGGGCGTTCACGTACGCGTAATCGATGCGCCGCCATCGACTAGCGAAGCGGTACCGGTCACGAAGGACGAGTCATCGGACGCGAGATAAAGCACCGAGCGGGCGAGTTCTTCCGGCCGTGCGACCCGCTTGAGCGCATGCAATCCGGTCACGAAGGCCTGCGACTCGGCGGTGTCGTTCATGCTGCGATACATCGGTGTGTCCACCGCGCCGGGCAGAATGGCGTTGACGCGCACACCTTGCGGTCCGTACTCGGCAGCGAGCGCCTGCGTCAGCCCTATCAACCCGGCCTTGCTCGCAGCGTATGCTGCGGTGCCCGGGAAAGCGAATGAATAACCGACGAACGTCGACGTGAAGATGATTGATCCACCGCCTTGCTTCAGCATTTCGGGGATTTGATGCTTCGCACCCAAAAAGGCGCTCGTCAGATTGGTCGCCAATGCGGCCGACCAGCCAGCCTCCGACACGCCCGTGGTCGGGCCCATTTCGCCCAGGGTGCCGGCGTTGTTATAGGCGATGTCAAGACGGCCGAAGCGGCTGACTGCGAGCGCGACCAGCGCTTTCGCAAAGTCCTCTGACTGCACGTCGCCCGCGAGAAACGCGGCCTCACCGCCTGCGCTAACGATCTCGGCAACGAGCGTTTCAAGTTCAGCTTCGCGGCGCGCCGCGATCACCACTTTTGCGCCTTCTGCGGCGAACAGTTTTGCGGTGGCACGGCCAATTCCCGCACTGGCGCCAGTCACGATCGCTACTTTTCCTGTCAAGCGTTGCATGTTCAATCTCCTGCTGCAGTTTGTTGGCCAGTGCCTAATGCCTTGGTCCGTGACAAGCAATATAGGCTTCAGCCCCGAATGCAAAAAGGCATAAAACATGGGTATATCATTCAGCATTTGTGAATGATCGAGGAAGCACATGGATCGGCTGCGCGCTTTTGAAGTCTTCGTGACCGTGGTGAGCCGCGGCAGCTTCACGCGCGCAGCCGATGCGCTCGAGACGTCGCCCGCCAACGTGACCCGCTACGTGAATGAGTTGGAAGCGCATCTGGGCACACGCCTGCTGAATCGCACCTCACGCACACTTTCTCTCACCGAGGGCGGCGAGACCCTCTATGCCCGCTGCAAGTCCATCCTCGACGACGTCGCCGAAACCGAGGGGCTCGTGTCATCTGCGTCGGTCGAACCGCGCGGACGGCTGCGCATCAATGCGCCTGTGAGCTTTGGGATTCTGCATCTGGCGCCGCTATGGCCCGAATTCATGCGCAAGTATCCGCGAGTGGAACTCGACGTTGCGCTGATTGACCGCGTCGTCGACATCGTCGATGAAGGCTACGACCTCGCCATTCGCATCTCACGCGCCGGTTCAACCAACCAGGCAGCCCGCAAGCTGGCGACATCGAGAAATATCCTGTGTGCGTCGCCAGCCTATCTGGCGCGTTGCGGATACCCCGCTGCGCCAGCGGACCTGATCGAGCATCGATGCATCGGCTACTCGTACGCTGCCACCGGCGACGAGTGGCAACTGATCGACAGTGACAGCAAGGCTCACGCCGTGAAGGTCAACTGTCACATGCATAGCAACAATGGCGATACGGCACGCGCAGCGGCGCTCGCTGGGCAAGGCGTGATCTGGCAACCCACGTTTCTGGTCGGCAACGACCTACGCCTCGGCAAGCTCGTTCAGATATTGCCCGAGTATCGCTTGCCCGACATCGACGTACTTGCGTTGTACCCGAGTCGCCGGCACCTGAGTGCAAAGATACGCGCAATGGTCGATTTCCTGGTCGATGCGTTCGGCGGTGTGCCGCCGTGGGATCGGGCTGACGGAGGTTGAGCGGATGTCACGCCGGCTCCGAGCTGAAGGCGCTTTCAAAACTGCGTCAAGCGCGCTCCAACAGTGCGGTTCGAGCCGCGAGGGATCTGTCCGCGGTGCCGGTCCGCCTCCGCCCAACCGCGACTGCCTGGAAAGGCCGAAAGATGATGGGACGACCTTATTCGATACGTGACGGTCAGCAATATGGGCAGGATCCGACGTTCGAGTGGCTCGTACACTGATTGGACGAACGGCTGCAGATGGCCGAACCCAGTCCAACGCAGACCTCGATCGATCGCTGATCGCACCAGGTATGCGAAAGGCATAAACCGACCCGGAGCGGACAGTCGTCTTCTGGAAGTCAAAGTCCGCTTTCGATTGACAGGCGGTCGCTCATCGTACTGAGATCATTAACAGATCATCTTCGAGGAAAGCTGACGCTTTCCTCGGTCCGCATCTTGAGCAACGACTCGGGCCGCCCGCTACTCAGGCGTCGAAGGCATTGACTGGCCCAATGAAGTCCATCTTTCCAACGTCGATTCCATTCGTACGCAAAATCGCATAAGCCATTGCTACATGGAAGTAGACATTCGGAATCACGATCTGCAGCAAATAGTTTTCTCCAGTTAGCTTACCCTGCACCCAGGACACTTTTACGATTTGATTGGCTGCTTCGGCGTACCGGTCTACCGACACGCTTTCAACGAAGTCGACCGTCTTACGAATGCGCGTACGCGCTTCGTCAAGCGTTTGCTCATTGTCTTCATGTCGCGGTGGCTGCTGTCCTGAAAGCCAGGCGGCCCCACCCTTCAAATAGTCGCAAGCGCTTTGTATCTGATAGAGCAACCCTCTCATGTCGGGAGCTAGACGCGTCGACAACAGAACGGCAACGTCGAACTCCTTCGCATTCGCAAAGCGCTCCGCCTTGTCGAGATAAGTCTCCATTGCTCTTACTGCTTGCACGCATTGCGCGATAGCCTGTGCATACATCGGCGTCTCCAGGGACATGTGTTGCCGTGAACTCACGCTACGACATGACACCGCGAAGGATCGGCTTCGGGTCATTGCGTGGCGAAAGATACTCGCTCTCAATCTTGCATTTTGCTTTCAATTCTGTTTTCCAGCGCGGCCATCCATATCGATTCCGCAGCGGCGCGCTCCCCACGATGCGTGGGCGCTTGGGGATCAAGCTTCTGCGCGGCCATTTCCCATACAATACTGCGACCTGATCTTACGTGAGCAAACGCGTTGGACCGACTAGAAGCCATGGAAATGTTGCTGACCGCGGTGGACGGGGGAAGCCTGTCGGCGGCAGCTCGTGAACTGAAGATTCCTGTTAGCACGCTCACTCGCAAGGTTGCCGATCTCGAGGAGATGCTTGGAACCCGGTTGCTGATACGAACCACGCGAAAGCTGACATTGACCGACGCGGGCATGTCATACGTCGCGGCGGCGCGGCGCATCCTTGACCTCGTGCGGGAACAGGAGCATGAAGCCACGGGTGAGTTTGCGACAGCAAGAGGAGAACTGGTCGTTACCGCACCTGTGCAGCTTGGTCGTCTGCATGTTCTGCCTGTCATCAATCAGTTCCTCGCACAGTATCCGGACATCACAGTTCGACTCCTTCTCTCCGACCGAAACATCGACCTCATTGATTCGCACGCCGATCTCGCAGTGCGGATCGGAGAGCTCCCGGACAGCAATATGATCGCCACGCGCATCGGTTCATTGCGGCCGATCGTCTGCGCAAGCCCGGCGTTCCTCACCAAATACACGCCTCCGCGCGAACCCGACGACCTCGTGCAGTACTCATGCGTCGTCTTCAACAGCCCGTATCTGTCGCCGTGGCGCTTCCGTCTTCCCACGAGCAACAAGATGTATATGCTCGAAGTGAAGCCCCGGCTCGAGGTCACTTCGCCCGACGCTGCAGTCAGCGCCGCAGTGGACAACGCAGGCATCACATTCGTCTTCGAACACGATGCCGATGAAGCGATTCGGAACGGACAGCTCGAGATACTCCTGCCAAAGTTTGAGATTGAACCAGTGCCAGTCCATCTGGTTCACGTGTCGAGAAATCTCATGCCCATAAAACTGCGGCATTTCATCGATTTTGCGGCTCCCAAACTCAGGGAATCGCTGTCCAGATTCGGCAAGCAAAAGCAGCGCTAGCGCTTTTCCGCTTCCCTAAGCGTACCGTCACGCTCGGGCCACCCGCTGCGACGATCTGCCGACAGCCGTCGGCTCTTACGACTCCTCGGTCTGTTTACCAAGTACCCGATCGTTCCGGTTCTCGATGACGTCTCGCGTCGTCTTCGTGGCGCCCGGACCGGCAGCAAATCGAACGTCCTGGTACGTCAGCGCCTGCCCGCTCGTTGTGCGAACCACCACGACTTCTACTGGACGCCCACTCGCATGCTCCACCAATTTGATGGGCGGCTTGTCGTTCGGTCTGAGCCACTTGTCTCCCCATTGCATGAGCGCGACCAGGACCGGGTATAAGTCCGTTCCTTTCGAGGTTAACCGGTAACCGAACGTGTTTGCGCGTTCCGCGATCGGGAAGCGTTCGAGAATGTCCAGTTCGATCAACCGCTCCAGTCGTGCGGCAAGGATATTACGGGCGATACCGAGCCCGCTCTGGAACTCGTCGAAGCGCCTGCTGCCCTGCGTACATTCGCGCACGATCAGCAGCGTCCACCACTCGCCCACCTCGTCGAGGGCGCGAGCAATCGAGCAGTCCATTCCATCGAAGCGTTTTCTATACATGATGGAACGGATCCTAACTCAAGTTTCGTCACGCAACTTAACCAGTTTGCGGGGAACAGCTTCCCGGTTTCGGCCAGTAGCGTGACGCAACGGTGTTCCCTATAGTTGCGTCACGAAACTTAGCCGACAGTTCCCCGGGAAAGTCACCCCGGATCGCTGCCACATTCTGGATTACCGCGCTGTCTGCACACGAGACAGCAACGATTGATCACCTGACGGGCGAGCTGGGACACATCTCATCTTCGCACAGCCTTTCAACATACTTAGGAATGCCATGAATAACCGAATTGACCAAACCGAGGCAGGAGTGACCACTCCCACACGCCTGGCGAGATCCGGCTCCGTTCGATGGGTCGGTAAAGGTGTTGCTACCGTTGTGATTGCCGCCGTGGCTGCGACGGCGTTTCACATGCACTGGTCGAGTGCCGCGCGCGTTGTCGCACCGCCCCCGCCATCGGTCACCATCAGCGCGCCTTTGCAGCGCGATATCGAGGGCCGGCTCGGCTTCCTCGGCCAGTTCTCGGCCGTAAATCGTGTCGAATTGCGCGCCCAGGTCGGTGGCACGCTTACCCAGATCCACTTCAAGGACGGCGATATAGTTCACAAAGGTGATCTGCTGTTTGAAATCGACCCGGAACCCTATCAGATCAAGTTGAGCGAAGCGACAGCCGAGCTCGAATCTGCAAACGCACGGCTGGTACTTGCCACGCGGGAGCTTGCCCGGGCGCAGGAACTCCAGCGCTCCGAGGCCGGCACAGTTGAAAACGTCGACCAGAAAGTGGCTGAGCAGCGTGCTGCTGAGGCGGCTGTAGACAATGCAAATGCGCTGGTGCGTGACGCCCGATTCGACCTGGATCGCTGCAAGATCACGGCGCCGTTTACCGGCCGCATTGGCACACATCTCGTCTCGACCGGCAATCTGGTGTCCGGCAGCCGCGCCGGCAGCGGCCCAACGACGCTGCTTGCGACCATCGTCTCGCTCGACCCGCTCTATCTGGACTTCGACATCAGCGAAAACGACTACGCCGCTTTCCAGCGTTCCCGTGAAAGCCAGAACGGGCCGTTGGCCGACACAGTGAACATTTCACCGACTGGCGACGGTGGGTTTGGACGCACAGGCACGCTCAATTTCATCGACAACACGCTCGATCGTGCGAGCGGGACGATTCATGCGCGTGCAACGATTCCCAATAGCGACCTGTCACTCACGCCCGGTGGCTTCGCTCGCATCCGGTTGGCAACGACTGCACCGCAACCGGCCTTGCTCGTCCCCGATGCGGCCGTGCTCGACGATCAAACCGACCATATGGTGTACGTCGTTGGAGACGACGACGTGGTCAGCCCTAGAAAAGTAGAGATTGGCGACCTTCGCGGCGGTCTGCGGGTGATTCGATCGGGACTTTCCTCGACCGACCGGGTCGTGATCGACGGCATTCCCGCTGTCCGCCCCGGTTCAAAGATTTCCCCCCACGCTGGAACGATTCAGTTCTCGGCTGAGCAGGGTGAAGAAGGAGCAAAATCATGAAACTGACGCACTTCTTCATTGAGCACCCGCGCTTTGCAGCGGTGCTCAACATATTTGTTGTTCTCGTGGGCCTGGCAACCATGGTGTCGCTGCCAGTCGCTCAATATCCGAACATCGTTCCCACGACCATTCAGATCACGACCTCGTATCCGGGTGCGTCGGCCGATACGATTGCACGCACCGTGGCAACGCCACTTGAGCAGTCGGTCAATGGCGTCGAGAACATGGATTACATTTCGAGCCAGTCGACCAGCAATGGCGAGCTGACGATCACGGTGATCTTCAAGGTCGGCACCGATCCAAATACGGCTCTCCTGCTGACGCGCAGCCGTGTGGAAGACACCTTGTCACGCCTGCCTGTCGAGGTGCAATTGCAGGGGGTGCAGGTGAAGAAGACCATCCAGGCGCTGCTGCTGGGCGTTCACGTCTATTCACCCGATGGCTCCCGTAGTCCCGAATACCTGTCGAACTACATGCTCAAGGTTCGCGATCAGATCGCGCGCTTGCCGGGCGTGTCGGACTTTCAGTTGTTCGGCGAGCGGCAGTACGCGATGCGAATCTGGATTGATCCGGACAAAGCGGCTTCGTACAACATCAGCGCCAGCGAAATACTTGCTGCGCTCCGCGCGCAGAACGCCGCCGTTTCCGCAGGCGTGCTCAATCAGCCTCCTGTCTCGAACAATGGTACGGGTGCCTACCAGATCAACGTCGACGCGCTTGGCCGTCTCAGTACGCCCGAACAGTTTGGCGATGTCGTCGTCAAGTCGGATTCGCAGGGGCGTGTCACGCGCATTCGCGATATCGGCCGTGTCGAGCTCGGCTCTGTTGACGACGGCTCCAAGGCTTATGCGGACAAATACGCCGCAACCCCATGGTTCGTGATTGCCACGCCCGATGCGAACGTGGTGAAAGTCGAGCATGACGTCTGGGCCAAAATGGCCGAGTTGAAAAAGAGCTTCCCGTCCGGTGTCGACTACATCAAGATTTACGACCCGACCACGTTTGTTTCGCAGTCGATCCACGAAGTCGCCAAGACCATCATCATCGCCATTCTGCTGGTGGTGGGTGTGGTGTACCTCTTCCTGCAGAACTGGCGCGCCACGATCATCCCGGTTGTCGCCATCCCGGTGTCGCTGGTTGGAACGTTTACCATCCTTTCGCTGTTCGGCGCGTCGATCAATAACCTTTCGTTATTCGGATTGGTGCTGGCCGTCGGGATTATGGTGGACGATGCCATCGTGGTGGTCGAGAATGTCGAACGAAACATGGCGCTCGGCATGTCGCCGCGAGAGGCTGCACATCAGACGATGAACGAGGTCTCGACGGCCATCATTGCAATCGCGCTCACGTTGTGTGCGGTGTTCGGGCCCACCGCATTGATGTCCGGCATCTCGGGGCTGTTCTTCAAGCAGTTCGCCATCACGATCGCGGCATCCACCGTCATCTCATGCTTCGTCTCTCTCACGCTGAGCCCTGCCCTGTGCGCGGTGCTGCTCAAGCCCCACGAGATGGAGAAGTCTCATCGTGGATCGACTGCGCTGGGCCGCCTGCATCACGCGGTGTTCGGCAGATTCAACGCGTCGTTCGAATGGCTGTCGTCGCGGTACGGAAAGATGACTGGCCGGTTCGTGCGCACGACGTCTGTCATGCTGATCGTCTATGCCGGCCTGATTGGGGCCACTGCATTGCAGATGTCGAGAATGCCCACGGGTTTCATTCCGGATCAGGACATCGGCTATCAGGCTGTCATTGCTTTCCTCCCTCCTGGGTCCAGTCTCGAGCGCACCGACAGGGTGGTCCGCGAGATCAACGACATCGTGCTCACCACGCCCGGACTTAAAGGCGTGACTCACACGTCCCCTGTGTCCGGCTTTGATGTCACCACCGGCACGATTGCACCTAACGTAGGGACACTTTTCTACGGACTGCCTTCGCTGTATGGCAAACATGTGCCTGGCGTCAATGCAGCGTCGATGCTGGTCGAACTGCGCAAGCGTGTTGCCGGCGTCAAGGACGCGGTGGTCGTCGTGATCAATCCGCCGCCCGTGCAGGGACTGGGCTCAGCGGGCGGCTTCAAGCTGATGCTCGAAGACCGTGGCGGGCTGGGACCGCAGGCACTCGCCAATGCAGCGCACACGCTCGTGACCGCTGCCAACGAGGACAAGACGTTCGGGGGTGTTTTCACGCTGTATAACGCCGGCGCACCGTCGGTCTATGCGGACATTGACCGCCTCAAAGCGGAAAAGATCGGCCTCACTCCGACCGATGTGTTTTCGACGATGGAGCTGTACCTGGGCTCGCAGTACGTGAATGACTTCAATTTCATGGGCCGGACGTATCAGGTGCGGGTTCAGGGCGATGAAGCATTCCGGCAGACACCGGAAGACATTGGAAGGCTCAAGGTGCGCAATGCGACCGGCGACATGGTGCCGATCAGCAGTGTGGCGACGTTCAAAAACACCACCCAGCCGTATCGCGTGCCGCGCTACAACATGTATCCCGCAGCGGAAATCATGGGCGCGGCCGGCCCGGGGTTCTCATCGGGAGAAGCCATTCAACGGATGGAACAGCTCGCTGATCAGGTTCTTCCAAACGGCATCACGTATGAGTGGACTGACCTTGCTCACCAGCAGAAAGAGCAGACCATGTCGCCGCTCGTGATCTTTGCTGCTTCGGCGCTGTTCGTGTTCCTCGTGCTCGCTGCTCAGTACGAAAGCTGGAAAACGCCGCTCGCAATCGTGCTGATCGTGCCGATGTGTCTGCTCGCGGCGGCGATAGGCCTGAATGTGCGAGGCATGCCGATCGACATTCTTGCCCAAATCGGCTTCGTGGTGCTCGTGGGGCTTGCTGCCAAGAACGCCATTCTCATCGTCGAGTTCGCCAAGCAGAGGCAGGAGGAAGACGGAGTCAACGCGGAAGACGCCGCTACCCATGCGGCGCACGTGCGGCTGCGGCCCATTCTGATGACGTCGTTCGCTTTTATAGCAGGCGTGGCGCCACTCGCCATTGCCAGCGGCGCCGGCTCGGAAATGCGGCAGTCGCTCGGCACAACCGTGTTCTTCGGCATGCTCGGCGTGACGATCTTCGGGCTCGCCTTCACCCCAGCGTTTTATGCCTTCGTTCGCAAGATCGGTATCAGTGACATGCGCGCCCTGCCCCGCAAACTCGGTAGTGGAGAAGCAAAATGAACGACTTCTTATCCCAGACTTCGAAAGCGATCGCGGGTAGCCTATTCGTCAGCGCATTCCTGGCGGCCTGTGCGGTTGGGCCGAACTATGTGGCGCCCGACACCCAGATGGAACCGTTCCACAACGCGAAGGTCGTCGCGGACCGGCAAACCACGCTGCCGGCCCCGAACCTCGATAACTGGTGGACCGGTTTCAATGATCCAGAGCTGGTTAAGGTGGTGCAGCGGGCGCTGGATCAGAACCTGAGTCTTCAGGCGGCAATTGCACGCGTCGCCCAATCGCGTGCCGCAGCTCAGGCGGCAGGTGCCCAGTTGCTTCCGACGGTCGATGCCAATGCGTCATATACGGCAGAACATCAGAGCGTGCAGAGTCCCCTGGGCGCGATTGCGAGCGCATTTCCCAATTACAGTCGCGACCAGAAGCAGTATGTCGCGGGTGCGACGGCAAGCTGGGAAATCGATGTGGCCGGCGGCCTGAGACGCGCACACGCGCAAGCCACGGACGAGGAACAGGCCGCCGAGGCCGCCCAGCTAGGAACACGCGTGACGGTTGCCGCTGACGCTGCCGACGCTTACCTGCAGATTAGGGGGCTGCAGTCGGAGCTGGCCGTCACCCAGGATCAGGTGAATACGGACGCGCGTCTGCTGGAACTCGTGAAAGCGCGCAAGCAGGCTGGTGCGTCTGACGAACGCGAAGTGGCTCAGGCGGAAGCCCTGTTGCGTGGGGCGCGCGCCACCGTTCCAACCTTGCGCGTAGGGCTCGAAGCACAGCTGAACCGACTCGATGTGCTGATGGGCGCGCAGCCTGGGACGTATGCAGCAGAACTCGGAAATCAGGCCAGTGCCGTTCCGGACGTGCCTGCAATTGGCAGCGGCGATCAGCCCGTGGACGTTCTGCGCCGCCGCCCGGACATCATTGCGGCGGAGCGCCACCTGGCGGCTTCCAATGAGGCAATCGGCGTGGCACTGGCCGACTACTATCCAAAGATTTCACTCGCCGGCGCACTGGGATTCGACAGCGTCACAGGCAGTCATTTCCTGAGCGCGAAGTCATTCGAACCAGTCGGGACAGGTGCGCTGCATTGGCGGTTGTTTGATTTCGGCAAGGTGGACGCCGAAGTCAAAAATGCGCGCGGGTCGTACGCGGAAGCACTGGCGCAGTATCGGGAGGCTGCGCTCAAAGCGACGGAAGACGTCGAAGACGCCTTTATGGCGCTCTCGCAAACGGAAATTCGAGCGCAGGAAATCCAGCAGGAAGTCGACTCGTTGACGAAGGCACGGGATCTCTCGGAGAAAGCGTATCGCGCGGGTTCGATCACGTTGACCGATGTCCTCGACGCCGATCGGCAACTGCTCGAGTCGCGCGACGATCTCGATGCGACGAAGGCCGACGCTGCGCGCGCCGCAGTGCGAACGTTCCGTGCATTGGGAGGCGGATGGGATGCCCCGCAGCAGCAGGTTGCCCAGAAAGACTGACCCGACTTATCCAGTTTATGGGGAACAGCTTCCCACTTCCGGTCGGTAGTGCGATCTACCCCGCTTCCCTATAGTTTCGTCAAGAAACTCAACTCGCCATCCTTACGGAGAAGTCCACATGGATCGCCGCCTTTTAACGCTCGCACTTGGTATGTTTGCGCTCGGCACCGATAGCTTCGTTTTCGCGGGCATCCTGCCTGAAATCGCCCACTCGTTTGGCGTGAGCATCGGAGCGGCGGGCCAGCTGATTAGCGTCTATGCCCTGAGCTATGCCTTGCTTGGCCCGACCATCGCAGCGCTTGCCGCGAACGTTGCGCGAAAGCGTCTGCTGCTCAGCGGCATTGGACTGTTTGTCATTGCCAATCTCGGTACCATCGTGGCTCCGAACCTCGGCATCGCATTGGCCACCCGCGCTTTCGCGGGTCTTGGCGCGGCCATGTTCTCACCGACTGCCAGCGGAACCGGTGCGTCACTGGTGCCGCCAGAGCGTCGCGGATATGCCTTGTCCATCATTGTAGCGGGTTTGACTACTGCTACCGCGCTGGGTTCGCCCATTGGTGCCGTGATTGGCGGGCTCGCAAGCTGGCACTGGACCTTGGTTCTCGTCGCTGTGCTCGGTGCAGGCGCATTCGCCGGTATCCTGGCGTTCTTGCCCGAAGTGCCGTTGCCGCTACCCATCTCGCTCACCAGGCGTCTGTCTCCGCTCAACGATTCTCGCGTCGGACTCACGCTCGTCACGACCGTGCTTGCCCAGATCGGCACCTTCATCATTTTTAGCTACTTCTCCGTCGTGTTTGATCGTGCTACTGGCCACCGCGCCATGGTGCTGGGTGGACTCCTGGTGCTATGGGGCCTGGCGGGAACCTGCTCGAATCTGCTGACTGGACGAATTCTCGACAGGATCGGTACGCACAAGGTAGTGCGCATCAAGCTTGCCATCGTCGCAATCGTCATGCTCACTATGCCGATCACAGGCGCACACCTTTGGAGTGCTGCGATCGCGGTCACGATCTGGGGGGCGTGTGCATGGGGCGTTCTGGTGCCACAACAGTTCCGCCTCGCGAGCCTTAATCCGCCGATGACCGCGGTGCTGGTCGGTCTGAACACCTCAGCGACCTATATTGGTGTGTCCATCGCTGGCGCCCTCGGCGCTGCAATGATCCCGGTCATCGGCAGCCACAGCCTGGGCTACCTCGCCAGCATTCCCGTGGTCATCGCGATCCTTGTCTCCGAGCTCGCGACTCGCCGCATTGCATCGTTCGCAAATACAGCAAAACGCGTTGTAGCGGCGTAGCGCTATGCACGTCTCCTCCAATCCCGATATGAGAAAAAGTCAATGTCTAACGCAAGCACATTCCATCAGCTACACGTCAATTCAACACCGCTCCGGTTGCCGAATGTCTGGGATGCCGGTAGTGCACGTCTCGTCGAGGCGTTGGGCGCCCAGGCGATCGCCACGACAAGCGCAGGTTTTGCGTGGGCATTAGGTTATCCAGACGGGCGCATTCTTCCTTTCGATGAGGTTGTTGCCTCTGTCCGACGGATCATCCGCGTTCTGAACGTGCCCTTGTCGGTCGACATCGAGAATGGCTATTCCGATGACCCAAAGACCGTTGCGGGACATGTCATGCAACTGGTGGATCTCGGCATCGCCGGCATCAATATTGAAGACGGCTCAGACGCAGCGTCACTTCTCGCCTTGAAGATCGAGGCGATCAAGGATGCCGTTGTGAGATCGGGTTCGGACCTCTTCGTCAACGCACGCAGCGACGTGTTTCTTGCAAGTCTGGTTGAAAAATCGAAGCAGCCGGAAGAGTCGATTGCTCGAGGCAATCTGTACGCATCGGCGGGCACGGATGGTCTTTTCCTTCCGGCTCTTGTGCAGCCATCCGATATTGAAATGATTGTCGGCGCAATCCGGCTACCTGTTAACGTCATGGCGGTTCCGGGGCTCGCCGATGCAGCGACACTCGGGAAGCAGGGGGTTCGTCGACTCAGTGCCGGCAGCGGCATCTCGCAAGTCGTGCTCGGCAAGGCGAAGGCCATCGCGCGAGATTTTCTGGAGAATGGTCGCTCTGAATTGCTCAATGACAAGCCCTTGCCGTATTGCGAGATTCAGGGCCTTTTCGCTTAACTGACGAACCCGCCAGGGGCAGGATGCCCCGAAGCTTCGATTGCCGCTCAAATGCCAATATATTCGGTGATCGACATTCAACTTTATTTAGGTATGCTGATGTCAATTCATAACTGTCTGTATCGATTCACACACAAAGGAGATTGTGATGATGCTTAGTGGCAAACGCGCCCTGGTTACCGGGGCAAGCAGGGGTATCGGGGCTGCAATCGCGAAGGCTTTGGCAGCTGCCGGCGCCGATGTGGCGATCACGTATGAAAAGTCGGCGGAACAGGCCGCCAGCGTCGTGAAGGCGATCGAAGCAGAAGGCCGGCGCGGTATTGCAATCCAGGCCGATAGCGCAAGTGCAACGGCCGTTCAAGCGTCCGTGCAGAAGACTGTCGAAGCACTGGGCGGGCTCGATATCCTGGTGAACAACGCCGGCATTCTTCGGATGGGCGATGTAAAGGATATTTCAATCGAAGACATCGACGCGACGCTTAACGTCAATGTGCGTGCGCCGATTGTGGCCGCAAAAGCCGCGATTCCCCATCTCAGGACGGGGGGGCGGATTATTTCAATCGGCAGCTACTTTGCCGATCGCGTCCCGGCCTCGATGCTCGGTGTATACGCTGGCTCCAAGTCCGCTCTCGTCGCGTTCACCCAAGGCCTCGCGAGAGAACTCGGCCCACAAGGGATTACGGCAAATCTCGTCCAACCTGGTTCCATCAACACAGACATGAACCCGGTCGAAGGTCCGTTCGCATCGACATTGAAATCGCTGACGGCCACGGGCGACTACGGCAAAGGCGAGGACATCGCACAAGCAGTGGTCTTCCTTGCGAGCGCCAGCGCCAGTTACGTCACCGGCGCCACGCTTACCGTTGATGGTGGTGCCAACGCTTAAGACACAACACCTGCGTCGGCGCGGGCGACATTCGCGCGAGTAGAGCTTCGTTCTCGAAAGCGCGTGGTGCAGGCGCTAGAGAGATATCACGGGCGAAAGCGCTGCCTGCGAGTTGTGCTCGGTCGCGCCATCTCGCTGCTGAATGGCCATCCTTGAAAGTCTGATAAACGCGACGAAGCGGTCGTTGGCAGGTGAATCTTGAGCGGCCCCTATTGGCCGAACGCGGTCCGACGTCGAACAGGCGGCGTGGTCCCCCGTTGATCGATCCGCATCGGGCAGCAGTCGACCCGGTTCGGCCGTTCGACACGCCGCAACATAAACGGCAGCTTTCAAGGTACAACGGCCCTCCGCGTGGTCACGTTAGCTGGCGAGTAAGGGGGACGCATTTTCCCGCTCCTGCAGCAGCCGCCATTGAACCTTTCCGCTGCCCGTTCGGGGCAGCCCCAGAACGAATTCGACGATCTGGGGTACCTTGTACGACGCCATATGCTCGTGTGCCCATTCAATGATCTGCATCGCTGATACATCGGCGCCGGCGCGTAGGACCACGAATGCCTTCACGATCTCACCCTTGCGCGCATCGCGTGCTGCAACGACACATGCTTCCTGAATCGCAGGGTGTCCAAACAGCAAAGTCTCGACTTCCGCAGGCCATACCTTATAACCGGACACATTAATCATTCGCTTTAGCCGGTCGACGAAAAAGAAATATCCGTCCTCGTCGATATAGCCGAGGTCACCAGTGCGCAGATAACGTATCCCGGCAACCTCGACGAAGGCGTCGCGCGTGGCCTCAGGACGTCCCCAATAGCCCGTGAACACCTGCGGTCCGCCGACCAGAATTTCACCCGTTACACCCGGATCGAGGACCTCGAACGTTTTGGGATCGACCACAATCGATTCCGTGTCCTGAATCGGTATGCCCAAACACTGCTGCTTGCAGCGCTGCGGAGGGTTGAGATGGGTCGCACCAATTGTCTCGGACAACCCATAGCCCTCCACATAGGGAACGGCCAAACGTGCTGCCATGCGCTGCGCCAGTGCCCTCGGCATTGCAGCGCCACCGCCACCCACGATCTCGATGGAGCTTAGGTCGAAACGGTCGAGATCGGGCACGCTCATGAAGTCAATCATCATCGTCGAAATGGCGCTCCAATAACTTATGCGGTAGCGTTCAATCAATTGCGCGGCACAGTGACTGTCCCAACGTGTCATCACGACCATGGTCGCCCCGAGGAAGAGCGCCAAATTCATGGTGTGTTGCATCCCGCTGACATGAAACATCGGCATCGAGCATAAGATGACTGAGTCCTGCGACAGACCACACCATTGCGCAGACGCGGCGACAACATGATTTGCGCTTCGATTCGTATGCATGCATCCTTTCGGGGCAGCGGTGGTGCCCGACGTGTAGGGGATTACCGCGAGGTCCTCGGGCGATGCGACGTACGGCGACGGCTGCTGAGCGGCCGCAAGTGCGGCACGCCAGCGCACGGCTCTCGGCGCGATAGCTACGGAGAACTCGGGGTGGACATCGAGCTCGGGGACGGCCTCAGTCAGCACAGCCGGCAGCGGCAGGTCGGTGCTGTCAGAAAGATAGTCGGCATAGCGCGCCACGATCACATGGCTGATCGCGTCGCCGAGAAGGGGCCGGGCATTCTCGTAGAGCTCCTCACCCAGCAGAGCAACCTTGGCACCGCAGTCCACAATGATGTGCCGAAGTTCGGCAGTAGTGTTCATCGGATTCACGGGCACCACCACTGCATCGGCTCGCAAGATTGCGTAGTAGCCGATGAGATATTGTGGGCTGTTCTGCATATACAGCGCCACGCGATCGCCACGCGCGATGCCGCATTGACGCTGCAGAAAGCCTGCCAGCGCCTCTACTTCTTGCCGCAATTGCGCGTAACTCAACGCCCCGCCGTAGTAGTGAAGCGCCGTCTTCCCGGGATATCGGCCGGCAGAGGTTTCGAGGTTTTCGTACAGTGAAGGCTGCGGCGATGGCAGGTGATGCGCAAGGCTGTCGGGCCAGTATGGCGAATAGTTCACGTTTCCCTCCTTTAAGGGGGCGCTCCTGTTGCCTTCAATGGTTGATGCCGTTGAGTCGGCACCTTTGCCGTGGCATTCGTTATGTGCGACTGGGAATGCCAACTGCGTTATAGAGCTTCATTTGTGCGTTCGAGTCCGTCTTAAGCTTAGTACGCCAGTGACCATGCGACACAATGTCGACGGCTGTCTTGCGAGCGCCTTCAGTGTGGGAGGAGGTATCGCACGGAGCAGCGCTACGGCGACGCCCGGGGCTTTCCGTAGCTGTTTAATGGGTGCCTTTACGATGCAGTAGCCGTGTGGAGACGTGCCCTCTGCTTCGGATCGGCCGTGCATTGCACGCATGCCGCAGCTGTGGCGGGAGTTCCAGAAGGTAGCAGTATCAGGAGGAAACGACGATCAGCAATGCCGTCATCATACGAATGACAGTTCAGGCGTGCGTGCTGATCAGCTCAGAACAAAAAAAGGAGGTAGTCGAGTCCGCTATCTAATGCGAAGCTGACGTTCGAATGTCCAGCTGAGGGCGCGCGCGAACGGCCGAAGCTGGCCGGGTGCTGCCGTACGTAGAGAACAGCGGCCGATACGCGCCGTTAGCGCGAACTGCTCGTAGTCGGACGTGGGAATTCCGTAGCCCCTGGTCAGAAAATGGGTGGGAGAAAATGAGTTCGCACAAGCGGGGATTATTGTGAGCTACTGACAGTTTTCGACCCAGACGAACAACACCGGGAAATGTGAAACCGTACACCGCGGCCGCGGCCGCGTACTGCAGGAAAGCGCGCGAGAGCGCCGCAGCAGGCGTTTGACGCATCGACGAGGGGCCTGTTGCGTCACGACCCAAGTCATCGCACGGCCGGTGGTTCCGCGTCGGTCGGGACGCCGGCCAGGTACCGGAACAGTGCCAGCGCCCGGTTCGCCGTAGAGGCCTCGTGCCCGCTCGCAATGAAACTGCTGGCTTGCCGGTCGATGCGCGCGAGAATATACAGGCCCCATACGTCGTTCGTCTGGCGCTGTGCGAACACCACCGTCTGCAGCGCAGCCGGCTGAAACAGTGTCAGTCCGAAGGCACGGACCGGCGACACATTTTCCTCGGCCAGCGCCATCCGCTGCGGGCTGTGCTCCAGCACCCGCATCCGGTACACCAGGGGGCCGGAGCGGCTGTCGCGCACCCAGAAGTACAAGGTTCGACCGGCTTGCAGTTCAGACGGACGGAAATCACCCCGCCGGTCCCCGCCCTCGGCGGGTCCGGCCAGCGCTGCGGCATCCAGGAACAAGGGACGCCACGTCTTGTCGGTTGTGGACCAGTAGCGCATGCTGCGCAGGGTGGAGACCGCCCCGGCACGTGCCAACAGCGTCTCGGGACCGCCAGCGACGTGGACCAGCCCTGCGACCGCGACGACAACCCGGGAGCGGGACGCGGCAGGCCATCCGGTACACGAGGACGGCCGCCACACACTCGCATCGAGCTCCTCGGCGCCCAGGATCGCCATTGCTGGTTGCACGCCCAGCGACGCGTAGGCCGGCACCGGCGGTGTCCCGCACGGCGGCGTTGGCAACGGGGTTGCCACGGCGAAGCCGGCGGCAGCCGCCAGCGGTGCGCAGCGGGCGGCTGCCTTCAGGCAATACGATCCGCGAGGACGCGCAACGTTCATCTGGGCTTGCCTCCCAGCAGCGGCTCGGTCAGGAACTTGACGACGTAAATCGATGCGGCTCCGATGTTGAAATACCTCAGCGCGACGTAGCGGCGCATCAAGGGGCGAAAGATCCCAAAGCCTACATCCGAGATCGCCCCGGCAAGTCGTTCGTTCGCCGGCATCCCTTTGACGTTCAGGTCCTCCATAACCACCGCTTGGTTCTCGCGGCAGAGCCGAGTCGTGAGCTTGTGCATGAAATCCGCTCTGACGTGCGCGATGCGTGGGCAGCCTTGCCAAGGATACAGCTGTCTTCATCTATTGACGACGGCGAAAACGATTCCTCGCTCGCCTGTCTGCAGTGGTCGAACGTGACGCCTCGTTGCGGGTCGACAGGCCTTGTACAGCGGACGGGAAGCTATAGTGCCTTCTCCCGCCCACAAGATAAAGTTGAAGTTTCTTATCGTGTGCATTAGCGATCGTGCATGGATCGGTGTGAAAGCAGCAGCATTGCCTTGTCACCCTTGATGGACATACCGTTCCCAAGTGCATTTACTATGCTATGCCAAGTATCGTCAACGTGATGTAATCGATAATCAAAAAGTACGTTCTGGAAATACCATCCTTGCACTAATCGCTCAACGCCTTTAACCACGCGGGTTTCGACGCCCGATCATCACTGCGGATTCGCTACAACCCGGCTCCCCTCTCCATCCCTTACGCGGTATCGGCTAGAGTTCCACCTGTGAAGCAGGTCCTATTGGAGAAGACATGCGCGACAACCTGATTCCCGTCATCGTGGGCCGAAAATGGCAAATTGCTAAGGGGTACCATGCCGTTGAACTTCGAACAATGTCCAAATCGGCGCTTCCGCCGTTTAACGATGGGTCGTGCGTCACTCTCTTTCTGAATAGCGCTGGCGACAAGCAAAGAATCTATCCTTTGCTCGGTGTTTCGTCCCTGTCCGATGGTTACGTGGTAGGCATGAGACAAGAAGGTGATGGCAGAACGGATAGTCTGCTATCCAAGTTTCCGTTGAATGAACGAGACGAAGTGTATGTCGGCACCCCCAAAAGCCCGCCGACAATTTTGGACGATCGTGCGCGATCTATCCTTTTTGCTGGCGGAATAGGCGCAGCATCGATCGCGGGAATCGCGAAGCGGCTTGCATCGGCGGGTCAAAGGTTCGAGGTGCACAACTTCGCCCGATCGGCCGACCGCGCAGTTCTTCGAGAAGAATTTGACGCGCTTCGAAGTCACGGTGAGGTCTATCACCATTTCGGCCTGTCCCGATGATCTATTCGCGCAGAAGAGTTCCCACGCAATGAGTCCAACTCATGCCAACACACAGATTTACTGCAGCGGCCCCCCTGCTTTCATGGATCTCATAGAGCGCCAAGCCCGCGAATGGGTGTATGCAGCGAACGTTCATAAAATCGCCCTTGGCGACCAAAAGGCATGGTCAGCGGCAGTGTGACGGCACGGTAACTGAGGCGCGCTTTCCGCAGCTGATGCACAATCGCTCGTCGGTCCCGCCCGCTCACGCCTATCTGGGGCTGTGGAATACTCGTGAGCCGCTTGGACGGTTCTAGAACCGTGGGTTGACGTCATGCGCATCTGACCGGTGGCGACCCATTCGCGCCCTTCAGCTAATTCTTGCGAATGTCATTATCACGCTCCAGAGCGGCCGCTCTGGCTAGACTAGTGCCGACCGTTCGGCGTCACTGAAGGCCCCCGAACCGAGGTCTTTGTCGACGCTCACGGGTGTTGTGTCCAATAGCCACCGGCGTCCGCTTAGCACACCTGCATGGCGTGCCTTATCTGCCCGCAGCTCAGCGGGCTTCGACCAGCTTACGCTTGCCCTCCGATACCTCCATACATAGTGGCAAAAACTCAGACTCATCATTGATCATGGATTGCGTCCGCATTGCTTCGTTGCGGACGCAATCGTGGTCCTTCTGGGCCACTGAAGCTAGGTGCGCCGAATCGCGCGCTTACCGTCCCGGATGAATGGGCGGCGACTGGAGGTCGCCGCCAGGTGCGCTCACGGCAAATTCGAGATTTGGCGGGTGTATTCGGCCGTCACGTTGGGACCCGTGGCTATGCCGAATACCGGGTATACGGTCTGCCCGCTAGCAGCCAGGCCCATGTAATCGCCAAGGAAATGGCCACCCGCCACCGGAGCGTCCAGTATGTTGAACGAGGTTGTGGTCAGTTGCTGCTCATGGCCCCAGTTGGCGGGGTCCGTGCACGGCTTGGAGGGGGAGGGAGAGCAGAAGAGCGCGAAATAGTCGGTGCCCTCGATGCCAGATGTCTTCCCGTCATTACGAAAGTCGTAGTATGTCACCACGATCGTCTTGCCGTCGCCCGTCGCCACCACCGCGGGGATGAAGGCCTGCTGCCGGCACGGGTTCGTGGCATTCGCCGGCGTCTTGTTGATCATCACCGGCTCCGTCCAGTGGAGCCCGCCGTCAACCGACTGGCTAAAGACGATCCCGTCGATCGGGATTGAGCCAGTGGGCGTGGTGCAGGTGGCTGTCGAAAAGCGATCGTCCTGCCAGGCGAGATAGATTACCCCCGTGGCTCGGTTTACCGCGACACTGTAGAGAATGGAGGCATCGCGTACCAGCTGGCCGGTGTCCGGAGTGACCACTTTGACCACTTTAATCTTGCTGGCGAACGCCTGCCCCGACCAGCTCGCGCCCTTATCCGTGGACGCTATATAGCCGATGCTGAGAACCGCCGGCGCCGACGGGACATTGATCGCGGTGAAGAAATCGAGCAGGTTCCCATTGGGCAACACCTGTACGATGTTGTCGATCGTCTGTGCGTTCGTGCCCGTCTGGAAGATCGGGGCGGCCGTGCTCCAGGTCACGCCATTGTCTGTGGATCGCGAGAAGAAGGTCGGGCCGGTAAAATTAAACTTGAAGGACGGGGCACCGCCCTTGCACGGCGGATTCGTGAACGGCTCGCACACCGCTGTCGAATTAAGCAATTTGCGCGCGATTTCGACACCATCGTTTTCCGCGAGCAACTGAGCACCGTCCTGGGTTGGCGGGAAAACGCTCAGCTGATCCCACACCGCATAGACGAAACCGTTCGCGGTCGGATCGGCGGTGAGCGAGTTCTTGTCATTTAGCACGTGCGACGAGTTGTTGCGGATCAGCGTAACCGGAGTTTGCCACGTCGCGCCGTGGTCGACGGACCGGCTGACCAGCATCCCGCTGTTTCGGTCGCCAAACGGAGTCGTCGGCTTCGCGTGGTCCACCGCCAGCGAGAAGAAGAAGGCCGTTCCGTCTTGCGCAAAGTCTACCCAAGGATCGGAGGCGCGACCGAATTTACCCCCGGTGCACTCGCTAACGCCGGTCGGGATCGAATTGGTCCAGGTGCTGCCCGCATCACTGGAAACGACGCCGACGAGTCCACGTGAGCCACCGTCGTTCCAGCGGTCCTGCTGGTGGCCGACGAGGAGGTTAGACGGGTTGGTCGGATCGGCCGCCACCCATGGCTCGATCGACGTGGCTGGATATAGGATGCTCCCGTATGCGGTCTCCTGCGCGTGCACGTTGTCGGCAGTGCATCCGCTGAATGGATCGCCTGCGGCCACCGGGACGAGCTGGCCGAGTGTTTGCGCGTGGGCGCCTGGGCCGATCGCGCACGTGAGCGCGATGACGCCGCCACCTGCAAGGCTCCGGGAAACAAAACGGGATAGGCCTTTGAAAACGGATTTCATTCTTTGCCTCGACGAAAAGGGTTGAAACGCCTTTGCACTCGGCTGGCCCCGCCGTCAAACCACCGCTCGCTGCCGCCGAGAGATGCACCTTGAAAATAGGCCGCGGCAGCCGAAGTTGTGTGAAAATTTCTTTGTGGACGCCAACTCGTCCCGCAGCGTCCAACCCTATTGGCGTGGCATAAGGCTTGCAGAAGAGGGGTCAGAAACTGCATGTAGCCGCTTGCAGAAGAATGGCGCCCCACCGCCGCGTGATCCATCGTCCCGCTAGGCGATGAACGTTCTGCACATGCCTCCGTTTTCGACGATTTTTCTCTTTAAAATCATGGGCCACACTATGCAATCGGCCCTCTCCTACCGGGACTAGGAGGAAATCCTTTGGAATCAAGGCGGGCGCACTATACAAGATTGTTTTTTCACAACACGATGGCCAATCACGGATCGACGCGCACCACGCAACGCTAACCAATATTCGAAGGCAGTCCAGCTTGAAGTGGTCGAGCGAATTTCTTTATAGAACGTGGATAAGATATTCAGCGTCGAATCTACGCCGGACTTCGGCCATTCGCTCGTGTAAATCGAATGTCTCTTGATGGCCCGGTTCCTGTCTGTCGCCGATCGGCAGCACGCGACCCACAGCGGCCCTTCGACAATGTGCGAAGTCAACGGCTGCTTCTGTTTGTAGAATGTCTGGCGTCAATAGGGCCGCCTTTTGGGCGGTCCTATTGTCTACCTGGAGAGCGCACAGTACGGTTTGAACGCATCTCGCAACTCAGGAGGCATCCCGTCAGGTCGACGAGTTGCCTTCAACGGTCGTCGCTATCGCGACCCGCAGACGCCGGCCGAGGCGGGCTTACGGTTATGGCGGCACCAGTAAGTACCCAAGCCCGCTGGCTGGGCGCGAACCGCGGTGCCAGGGAGCCGTCATTGATTTCGCGCGTCACGGCAAAGCGACGGAACGAAGTCGCCGGTAAGAACAGGCGGGAATTGTCCGGGAACCCATCGCTGGCAGTATCCACGTCTCCCTCGCGTGCCGATATTACGCCGTCGCCATTGGTATCGACCCGTTTGACTTCGGCCACATAGGCGTCGTACAAGCGCTGCGGGAATGGCGTGCCCTGCTCGAACGATGCCACTCGCACATAGGTGTCCAGGTAGATTTCGTGGGCCAGCCCGCTCGGGATGAAGCGCTGGCGGTATTCCCGCTGGTTATCGACGTTCGCGTCGAATCGGTCGGGGTCGCGCGGACCTGCACCACCCAGCGGAGCCGCATTGTTCGGATCGTCACCATAGTCGATCGGACTGTTCTTCACGCCTGCCGGTCCAGAGCCAGGAATCAGTGACGAGAGCGCGCCAACTTTGCCGGCTTCAAAGGTACCGGGGATACCGCCGGTAAAAGGCAACTCGTAGAGTGGATGGATCCAGTTGGTCGTGTAGTTGAATTCCCAGTAGCCGTGACAATCAGACTGCTGCATGCAGTTGAGCGCCCCCATGCTTAGCTGGATCGGCACGATATTGGTCTGGCGGTCGGGGAAGTGGTCTGAAGCTTCGGGCAAATGCGGTGCCCTGCCATCCATTGTGAACAGCCGGCCCGGCACGTTGTTGTGTGTGCCCATCGCCCGCAAGGCGGCCGCGTCCGCGGCTGTCATTGTGCCGAACTGGGCGTGCCCGTCGGGTCGGGGTGGTGCGACATCCGGCACGTGTAAATCGTGGATCATCCAGCCCTCGTACCAGCCGCTTTCGTTGTTAATCACAAACAGATATGACAGGTCGGTAAATACATCGATGAAGGCGCGAACGTTGTTGGGATCAGTGGGCAGCCCAGGCTTCGGTTCGACCACCAGGCGCACCGCACCGATGGTTGGCAAGCCGCAGTTGGCGCCAGTTGCCGTCAGCATCGCCTGGTCGTTGATGCCCGGGAATCGTGCCGTGAACGGATTGGGTTCGAATCCTGTAGTGGACAGCAGGTAATACTGGAACAGCTGGCTCGGTTTGTCGGCCTCGGCAAAGGCCTGAATGGGCAAATAGGAATGGGGCCGCTCGGCCATCCTTTGGAGGAGATCCTGCAGCGAGTCCGGCAGCTGCGCGATGTCGCCGCGCTGACGCACCAGCGCGCCGTCAGCGGCAGCGTTCGGATTCGGATGGCAAGGTGGCGGCGGCTGTTCCGACCATGCCTGGCCTGCGGCCAACGCGGCGATGAAGGCGGCAGCGGACAGGCTGGCAGCACGAGAAACCAGTGGTCTGAAGCTGCGGGGCTTGAATAACGATTTCATGACTCCTCCTGAGGTTGACCCGCTTCGACGGACAGATCTGCAGTTAGGTAATGATGTGTGGCTTAACCTCCATTGAAAGTTGAGTAGCGGGGTGTCCATGGTCGGGCAGCGGGTCGCCTGTCACAGAGCATGACGCTGCCTCGCGGTGGGCAACCCGCGATGCGATGTAGCTGGGTGAAATCGGCAAATCGGATGCCGTGAGAGACGTGTTGAGTAAACGGGTTGGAGGATGAGATATTCCGGGCGCGGCTAAAGAATGCAGCGGCAGTCATGCCTGTCGGAGTCCATTGCGCGCCCGTGGAAAGCTTTTCGAGGTCGGCAACCGGCGGTAACAGTGCTCACTGTCGCTCCAAGTTCGTCGTCGCAACCTGTACGTGATCCATGCCTCGCGCGGATTGCGTCGCGACGGGCGACCGGAGATTCACAAGTTGGCGATACGACCGCGGGGTGGGTTCCACGACAGAGCAAGCTTACGAAGCAAGCGCGTATGAAGCGCTCCGCGTACTTGCCGCAACACCCGGCTGTATTCGCGCACTACCTGAAGGCAGGCTGAAGAAGTCGCCGATCGTCGTCGCAGCAGCGGCAAAGTTGCGTCAGGTTGCAGGCGTAACGGCGTCGCCGTCGTTTGATCGCGCCACGTTGCCCTCGGCCGAAAGGCCGATTGCTTCCTTTGATGGAGCGCTCGAAATAGGCAATAACGCTGCTGAACGAGCGTTGCGGGTCGTGGCCCTCGGGCGCAAAACTTTCTGCACTTCGGCCTTCACAGCGGCGGCGAACGAATTGTCGTGATCTACACATTGGTCGCGACCGCCAAAGAACGGCCCTGATCGGACGCTTGCGATTTTTCATTGTTGACGATCTATGCGGCTCAGTCGAATGTCGCATCTTGGCCGCGTGCTGCCTCATACAAAGGGCATACGCAATGTGAACCGCGCAAGTGGCCGGCAGCGTGCGAGCATGGCGGCAGGTACGGCTGCGCCGCGCGCATAAAGCACGCCTGACGGGATGCGTTCCGAAAGCATCCTTGTCGCATCGTGCGAAGGCGTACCGCGCAGCGCCTATTCGAGATCTGGACACATGCCCCGCGCGTCAACCGTCCAGACACGCGCGCAACGTTCGCGCGAGACGGCCTGCGTCACCCGCATCGGCGATGTTCGCGAAGCCCATCACAAGGCCGCGCAGCGTGCGCCGCGCGCGGCCATTCGCGTACCAGATCG
The DNA here is from genome assembly GCF_058782725.1 of Paraburkholderia sp. FW306-02-B. Taxonomy (NCBI): domain Bacteria; kingdom Pseudomonadati; phylum Pseudomonadota; class Betaproteobacteria; order Burkholderiales; family Burkholderiaceae; genus Paraburkholderia; species Paraburkholderia sp. FW306-02-B. The sequence continues at coordinate 842,829 of NZ_JBYSXZ010000002.1, read as the reverse complement.
AAAGCGGCAGCACCGCGAGGCCCGCCTCGCGGGCGCGCGTGGCGACGGCGACGTCGTCGACCGGGCCATCGGGGCCTTCGGCGAACCGCGCCGCGAACTGGATTCCGCCCGGCGGCAAGTCGACAATCAGCCGTTCGCCAAACGCCTGCTCTAGCGCGTGCACGATCAGCATGCGCCGCTCGCCGTACAACGCACGCATCCGCTTCAGATGCCGCGCAAAATGCCCCTGCCCAATGAAATCCGCCACGGCCGCCTGCAATAGCGTCGGCGATCCGGCGTTCATGCTGCGCGCCACCCGCCCGACGCGATCGACGGCTCGCTCCGGCACCACTACATACGCGAGCCGCAAACCGGGAAACATCACCTTGCTGAACGTGCCGCAATAGATCACGCGATCGCGCCGGTCGAGGCTCTTCAAAGCCGGCAATGGCCGGCCCAGATAACGGAACTCGCTGTCGTAGTCGTCTTCGATGATCCAGCTGGACGCTTTCTCTGCCCAGTCCAGCAGCGCCATGCGTCTTGTGAGCGACAGCGTGTGCCCGAGCGGGCTCTGATGCGACGGCGTGACCACTGCGAAGCGCGCCTGCGCATCCAGCAGTGTGCCGCGCTCGACGTCGATCCCTTCGCTATCCACCGGCACCGGCACAAGCTGCACGCCGGTCTCGGCCAGAAAACCGCGCGCGAGCAGATAGCCGGGATCCTCGAACCACATGCGATCGTTCGGGCGGGCGAGACTGCGCAACAGGAGTTCGAGCGTCGCACGGTAGCCGCCGGTAACGAACACCTGTTCCGGCAGGCAGGTTACACCGCGCGACAGCCCGAGATAGGTGGCGATATGTTCGCGCAGCGGCCGGTATCCGGCCGGATCCGGGTACGCGAGCATCGCAAGTTCGCCACTGCGCGCGCGACGCGAAACGAGCCGGTTCCATACCTTGCCCGGAAATGCGTCGAGCGCGGGCAGCCCTGGTTGCAACGGCCGCGGCTCGCCGCTCATGGCGACGGCGATGGCTAACTGGCGCGGAGCTGATTGACCACCAAGCGATTCGCCTGGCGTCTGCGGCGTGCCCGTTCCTTCAGTGCTCTGCCTACCGCACGCGACCTGAACGCCTTGCGCACGCGACGAACGCATCACCGATGCCGGCAGCGACGGCGATACGAACGTGCCCGCCGCGCCGCGCATCTGCAGGTAGCCCTCGTCGACGAGGATCGTGTAGGCGAGCTCGACCGTGCCGCGCGCCGTGTTCAGCTGCGTGGCGAGGCCACGCAGCGCGGGCACGCGATCGCCGGGACGCAGATGCCCCGCGGTGATCGCGGTCCTGAAGCGCTCGCAGATCTGCAGATAGATCGGCAACTGCTGCTGCCGATCGATTTCGATGGTCAATGCGGGAGTCGGTACGGTCATGACAGTCTCGCAGGCAGGGAGCGCGGAAACGACTTGGACTAGTCGAATCGACAATTCTTGGCACTTTTCGATAGAGCATGATTTTTCCACAATAGCCTTACGCGATGCGACGGCGGTGAACACTTTCACCCGATACGACACCCGCCAGTCGCGCCGCGCGTTCATTTACTTTCATCTGGGGAATCTGCCATGAAGATCGTCGTAATCGGTGGGTCCGGCCTGATCGGCTCGCGTCTCGTCACGCTGCTCCGCGAGGCGGGCCATGATGCGCTCGCCGCGTCGCCGCGTACCGGTGTGGACGCCGTCACGGGCGAAGGCCTGAGCAACGCGCTCGCGGGCGCGGACGTCGTAGTGGACGTGACGAATGCGCCGTCATGGGAGCCACAGGCGGTGCTCGACTTCTTCCGCGCCTCCGCGCGCAATCTCGGCAAGGCCGAAGTGGCCGCAGGCGTGCGCCATCACGTCGCGCTGTCGATCGTCGGCTGCGACCGCACGCCGGAGAACGCGTATTTCACCGCCAAGGTCGCGCAGGAAGAGGTGATCGAAGCGGCGGGCGTGCCGTACACGATCGTGCGCGCGACCCAGTTCATGGAGTTCATCGGCGGTATCGCGGATTTCGGCACGGACGGCGGCACGGTGCGCGTCGGCGACGGCCTGTTTCAGCCGATCGCCGCGGACGACGTCGCGGCGATCCTCGCGCAGATCGCGCTCGCCGCGCCGCTGAACAGCACGGTCGAGATCGCCGGCCCGGACCGCGCGCCTTTCGCGGAGATCATCACGCGTTATCTGAAATCGGTAGGCGACCCACGCCCGGTGGTGATGGATCGCGAGGCGCGGTACTACGGTGGCCGTGTCGAGGAACAGTCGCTCGTGCCGCTCGGTGACGCGCGGATCGGCCGCCTCAGTCTCGACCAATGGCTGGCGCAGGCTAAAAAGGCTTGATTGCAGGTTTATGCGAAACCTGAATCAACGTGTCCACATTTGCGTTGATCGGCGCCTTCGGCCCGATCGGCGTTGAAGCCGAACAAAAATTTTCTGGGTAAAGCATGAGCACGTCACAAAAGGTTGTCGTCGTTACCGGCGCATCGCAAGGCATAGGCGCCGAAGTCGTCAAGGCGTTTCGCAAGCTCGACTACCGCATTGTTGCGACCGCACGTTCGGTCAAGCCGTCGGACGACGCGAACATCCTGACCGTCGCCGGCGATATTGGTGACCCGGCAACCGCCCGCCGTGTCATTTCCGAAGGCGTTGCACGATTTGGCCGGATCGACACGCTGGTGAACAACGCCGGCATATACATCGGAAAGCCTTTCACCCAACATACCGCCGAAGACTACGCCGCGGTAGTGAATGTGAATATCGCGGGTTTCTATCACATCACGCAACTCGCCATCGCCGAAATGGAAAGGCATTCGAGCGGCCACGTGGTTAGCGTGACCTCCAGCACCGTTGACGCTGCAATCAGCGGCGTGTATTCGATGCTGGCGGCCCTGACGAAGGGTGGTCTGAACGCCGCCACGAAGTCGCTGGCGATTGAGTACGCCAGGAAAGGTATTCGCGTGAATGCCGTCGCACCGGGGATCATCAAGTCGCCGATGCACGCGCCGGAAACCCATGAAGCGCTGGGCGCCTTCCATCCGCTCGGGCGCATGGGCGAGATGAGCGATATCGCCGACGCGATTCTGTTCCTTGATTCCGCACCGTTCATCACGGGAGAAATCCTGCACGTCGACGGCGGCCAGAGCGCCGGTCACTAAATTTCCTCGGGCACTGCAAGCCGGTGCCCTTTCGTATCCCAACAGCAATTACATCATTCGAGCGTTCCTGGAATCACGCTTTGCACGCGTCAATCTTCTTCGTGCGAAATCCATGCCGAATCCCGTTGCCGGAAATGTTTATTCGCATGCCAGAACCGACCGGCGCGCCATTTCCTGTCGAAGGAAGCAGCGCTCGCTTGTGAACATCGCGGAGAGCGCACGTCGGAGGATCGGACCGCATCCCGTCGGTGCCACTCTCCCGGCCCTTTAGCTCATGCCTTGACAAACTGCAGGCCGCCAAAATTCTGGATGGTGGGAATCTCGACCTTCGTGTACGTGTCGGTCTGGGTGACCGGCGCCACCACGATGGCCGGGCTGGCGAAGCCGCCGCCATACGCAGCGTTGAGGTTTGCGACGTTGTAGTTGCTGCCGCCGCGGACAGCCGAAAGGGCCTTGGCGGACAGTTCTTCGGCATGTGCGAGGTCTTTGATCATCAGCGAGGTCATGGTAAATCTCCTGGGTTTGCTTCGGTTTGGGAAAGAGCACTATTCGTTGCGCTCACAGACACAAACGCATAGGGTGTGCCATGCTCAAATCGCGAGCCGTGAAGAATCGCCTAACCGCATGAAAACAAATAAAAATAAATATTTCGCATGCGCTGTTGCGAAGCATTCCGAAGGGCTGGAGGAAAACGATGTCCTGCTATGACAAACAGATCTCTCAGTGACTGTCTGTTTTCGAACAACAGGTCCGCGACAGAATCTCGGCATTCACGAACCTGATATCGGTGTACCCGCACAACGCCATGGTCGTGTCGAACTCGCGCGCAATGATGCCCAGGCTGCGCCCGACCCCCGCCTCGCCCAGCGCGGCGAGGCCATAGAGAAATGCTCGCCCGATCATCGTGCCACGCGCCCCCAGCGCCATAGCCTTCAGCACGTCCTGACCCGTTCGAATACCGCCGTCGAGCCATATTTCGGCATGCTTTCCGGCGGCGTCATGAACGCGCGGTTCATGTCGTCCAAATTGGGCCGCAGCGGTGAATGAATACGAAACACGGATGTTCGCACGCGTTGTCGAGTCCGCTGAAGGAGCGGCTGAAGGTGCGGCCATCCAGCTGACGCACGACGGCGAGGCGCTAACGCTGGAAATGTATCGGAGTCACCAGGGCGTATCGTCCGCCTGAGGCGCCAGTCAGGCGCCCTCTGCCGGCTTCATTTGCTTGCGCCCGCATCGCCGACGAGTTGCCCTTTCAACAGCGCCTCGAGCCAGTCGGCGAACACCTGAACTCTGCGCGACAGATGCTGCCGATGCGGATAGAGCAAGGTCATCGGCATCGGCGCCGCCCGGTATTCGGGCATCACCTCGATCAGTTCGCCGGCGCGCAGATGCTGCTGCACGTCGTAGGCAGGAATCTGGATCAAGCCGAGTCCCGCAAGGCAGCACGCGATATACGCCTCGGCGCTGTTGACGCTCACTCGGCCTTGCGTCGGCAACGTCCTCACGGTTTCGCCGTCGAGCGATTCCCAGGGCGTGATACGGCCGCTCGATGGCGACGCATAGTGGACGGCCTGGTGGGTTGCCAGGTCGCCGGGCGTGCGGGGCGTGCCGCGCTGGGACAAATAGAAAGGGCTCGCAACATTGATCAACGGCAGATTGCCGATAGGCCGCGCGATCATGCCGGAATCGTGCAACTTGCCTACGCGCAGCGCACAATCGACGCGCTCTTCGACAAGGTCGATCGCGCGATCGGTCAGGCCGAGCGCGACGTCGATTTTCGGATAGGCGACGAGGAATTCCGGCAGCGCGGGTGCGATGATCAGCCGGCCTACACGGCCTGGCACGTCGATGCGCAGCACGCCGCTCGGTCCTACCGATGTCTGCCGGAACAGGTTCTCGGTCTCCTCGACATCGGCGATCAGGCGCAGGCAGCGCTCATAGAGCGCAGCGCCGTCCTCGGTCGGCGACACCTTACGCGTTGTCCGATGCAGCAGCCGGGCGCCGATCCGGCCTTCCAGCTCCTGGATCGCCGCGGATACCGACGAGCGAGGCAAACCGAGCGTGTCCGCCGCGCGCGTGAAATTCGCGCATTCGACAACGCGCGCGAAGACGCGAAACAGGTCAATACGATCCACGTTCGCTCTCACCTTCGCGAGCGCGCAGCTCGACGTCGTATCGAGCTTGCTGCGCGGGATGCAGTCCGTCGGTCCGGCATGCGCGCGCGCCGCCGGTCTCGTTCGCCGTCATGTCCAGACACCCTTTTCCACTGTTCGACTTTTCTGACCAGTGATGTCAGAAACAGTAGATTTAAATGAATTTCCTGGAATATATCATTCAGCAGGATGAGAGGCTGCATGGGGCGGCTTCGGTACTGGGGATGAACCATGACAAACCACAGCATCAAAGGCAAAACCGTCGTGATTGCGGGCGGAGCGAAAAATCTCGGTGGACTGATTGCACGGGATCTCGCCGCACAAGGCGCTAGAGCAGTGGCGATCCACTACAACAGCGCGAGCTCGAAGACCGCAGCAGACGAGACACTTGCCGCGATCGAGTCGGCGGGTGCCAAGGCGGTCGCTTTCCAGGCCGATCTGACCTCGGCCGGCGCGGTCGAGAAGCTGTTTTCTGATGTCGTCGCCGCCGTCGGCCGCCCCGATATTGCAATCAATACGGTAGGCAAGGTGTTGAAGAAGCCGTTCGTGGACATCACGGAGGCTGAGTACGATGAAATGACGGCGGTAAATTCCAAGTCCGCGTTCTTCTTCCTCAAAGAAGCAGGCAAGCACGTCAATGACAACGGCAAGATCGTCACGCTCGTCACGTCGCTGCTCGGCGCGTTCACTCCGTTCTACGCCGCCTATGCGGGCACCAAGGCGCCGGTCGAGCATTTCACGCGCGCGGCGGCCAAGGAATTCGGCGCGCGCGGCATCTCGGTGACAGCCATCGGACCCGGACCCATGGATACGCCGTTTTTCTATCCCGCCGAAGGCGCGGACGCGGTGGCTTACCACAAGACCGCCGCCGCACTTTCACCGTTCTCCACGACTGGTTTGACCGACCCAGGGGATGTGGTGCCCTTCATCCGCCATCTGGTCAGCGACGGGTGGTGGATCACCGGGCAGACCATTCTGATCAACGGCGGGTATACGACGAAATAAGCGAGCGAATGAGCGACCAGGTTAGTAAGCGACTGGATCGACCCATAGCGGGCGCTCGAAACGCCCAGCAGACCGCCGAATAACGGACGCTCAACGTTTGACATGAGAGGCGGCCTAGCCTCGCGAGGCCGCTCGATGGAAGGGTTAGGCCTCGGGTTGGTGGCAAACCACTTCGATGTTGTGCCCGTCCGGACCAATGACAAAAGCTGCATAGTAGTTCGCGTGGTAGTGCGGGCGCGGACCAGGCGCACCATTGTCTTTGCCACCCGCCTCCAGAGCCGCGCGATAGAAAGCTTCGACTTGCTGGCGATTCTCGGCCATGAACGCCAAGTGAAGATGCGCCGGCTTCTCCTCGGTTTGGTACAGGCACAACGAAGCCTTACCCTGTGGGCTAAGCTCGACACCGTACGTCGGTGGCCCCTCCGAGACAACAGCTACGCCGAGCGGTTCGAGTGCCTTGAGGAAAAACGCTTTGCTCGCTGCATAGTCGCTGACTCCGAATTTGACGTGGTCGAACATGAGTTCTCCTGAAGTGTGTTGGCCTGCGCGAGGCCTAACGTGATTTAGAGATCACCGCGATGTTGCCACACGTAGCCACAAGTAGCCACCGGTGGCAGTCGGGGTATGACATCCGCACGGTTCAGGAGTTGCTCGGGCACGCAGACGTGACCACCACGATGATCTATACGCACGTGCTGAAGGTTGGCGGTGGAGGCGTGCCGAACCCACTGGGCTCGTTGCCTTGAAGGCGGGCAACCGCAAAGCAGACCGCGGCGAAAGACCGCAAATGGCCGATCTGCGAAGTTCAGGAAGGGCCGAACTCAACCCGTTTGAGTCACTCATGCGTCATTCCGCTCGACACCCTGTAGCCCTCAGAACTCTGCATGGAACCCCGCTCCGCGACGGCTTATCCTTGATCGCCGACGCCGCAGCAGCAAGGCAATCCCGCACGCTCATAACGCTTTTAAGCCCGCCCGCAAGAACAGGAGCAGTTCGTCGAACTGGGTAATCAGTTCAAAACACAAAAGAAACGCCAACGTGTAACCCGGCCCGGGAGACCTGTTCATCCATTGCAGGATCGGCGCCGCAAAACGCGCCCTGACAGCGTCCCGGGTCGCCATATAGGTGATGGCTATACCGAGCGCCGCGCCCGCGAGTACATCGGTCGGATAGTGCAACCCAAGATAGACGCGCGGCAGGCATATGAAGACGGCCGTGTACAGCAGCGCGAACACGCCGGCACGGCGGCTGATGAGAAAGATGCCTGTCGCAATCGACATCCACAGCAGCGCATGGTCGCTCGGAAAGGAGCTCCATGTGCGCACTACGGCCTCCTGCAGACCGACTGACGGAAAGTCCAGGTGCAACTCGGCGTTATAGAGCGGCCGCAGCCGAAACGGCAAGTAGTACGCAAGAAGCCTTCCGCCGGCAAGCGACAGAAGGCCGCTCACGATCGTTGCGATGATCATCTCACGCTCCCATTCAGTACGCTGACTGGGTCTGAACCACAACCAGCACAAGATGGGTATGAGTACGAGGCCCTTGAACATAATCTGGCCCGCGACCACCCTGATTGCGTGATTCATCGCCGCCGAGCGAAGAGCGTGGTCCGTCAGGAAAACCTGGATCCATGTATCGAAACTGTTCATTTCAACACCTCCGTTTCGATGTGCAACAGTCAGTCCGCCGGGGAAACCGACCTGAATCGAACTGCTCGATGCGTGTCACGACCCACAGGCGTGGATCGCCTACTTTTATGCATTGCCATCAGGCGATGGCTATGATTAGAACAACTACAAGTTCTATCGCGGCTCTCGCATCCTGAGTGACGGGATAGAGCGCAGAGACGCGACGCCGGATTAGCCGTCGCCTGATTTCGAGCAGATTTATACGCGCATGCGATCCTGGCGCAGGCACACGCCAGTCAGTGCGTATGCAGAAGCGGGCAACTCACCGTGCTCCGGGGTCAGGGAATACTGGACGGCGCGTGCGGCGTCGGAACGACTGGCCCGCCAATGGGAAAAACCCGGCGCGGCACAGGAACCTGTCATAGCGGCACGCAGGTCGATCAGGAACGGTCCAGCCGGTTACCGTCGATCCGTACGCGGTCGCCCGGACGGAGGTCGCCGGGTGTGGACACGTCGAAGGAGCGCGACGATCCGTCATTGAGTTGCACAACGATTCGGTAAGCGCTCGCGGTCGAACCGCTGTACTGCTTCGCGATCTGATTGCCGGCCACCGCGCCGCCGAGCGCGCCCACTACGGTCGCAACGTCGCGGCCATGTCCGCCCCCAAACTGATTGCCGACCACACCACCGACGACCGCGCCGACCACTGTGCCCATTACGCTTCCCGGGCTCAGCGAATTGGCAGCGGCAAGAGGCTGAATTGCCGAAATAACGCCGTACTGAACGCCGTAACCAGAGCTCGCGGGCCCATAGGCGCTTGAACTATCGACTGGCTGGGGATAGGCGGGCTGCGCATAAGCCGGCTGGGCGTACACGGGTTGCGCATAGGCTGGCTGCGCGGGATTCGAACCGTACGGCATGTTGGGTCCAGGAACCACGCACCCACTCAGAGGCAAAGCTGCGCACAGCGCGATGTAGAAGATTGGTTTGGCAAATTGAGTGTTGTACATGATGCTCTCGACATCCTGACGCCGCATGTCAGCAGGCGAAGTTGAGGTTCGGTATGGAGTATAAGGAAGTGTTGCCGAATATTTTCACCGCGCCGCGTAACAGTGTGTAAATTGTTCCGCTGCGAGCGCTCAACGCAGTGGGTGCTGTGGCGGATGCTGCAGCCGGATACGTTGTGCAAGGACCGAGACCAGAAGCGAAGTCGCCTCGACAGCCGATCCATAAGACCGATTCCCCTGATGATAAGGATTCCTTCTGTTATAAGGCCGACCAGGGAACGTGACGAATGGACGCCGGCTGCGTCAGCAGGTAAATGGACGCACGGAATCAGAGGGTCATGTCGAGAACGATCTTGCCAGGAGCATGCCCAGTCCTGTTTCGCTCGATCGCAGCAGCAAGCCCGGACAGGTCGGTCACTTCGGCGATCGTCGACCGCAAGACGCCGCGGCCGACCGCGTCGGCATTCTTTTGCAGTTGCTGGTAGTCCGGTTTCATCATGAACCACACGCCTTTGAAACCGGCCGGTGTACGCGCGGCGATGTCGGGCTCGGCGGTACTGACGATGGTGCCACCTGGCGCCAGGACTTGCCAGAGTCGGTAAAACAGCCGCTGGAACGGACTTGCGTCATTCCTCGCGGCCGTATTCTGAAACGCAGCTTAGCACTCGCCCTTTTTCGCGTGCCCCGGCGGACAATGATCGGGCCCATGCCCGTGATGGTGACGATGCTCTTCCCATTCGTCGCGATCCCAGTAGCGGCGTCCGTCCCAGTAACGGTCGCCTTGCCAACCCGGCGACACGACGACCACCGGCGCCGGTGCGACCACGACGGGCGGTGGTACGCCAATGTTGATACCGACCCCGACGTCGACAGCATTCGCAAGTCCCGACGCTCCGATTCCGATACTTGCGAACGCGGCGACAATAAAGAAACGTTTCATGTTATCCCCCTAGACAAAGCAGCAATACGCTGCCGGCTGGCCACGTCACGCGCAGCCGTCGTTTGTTGATCGAACGCAGTGTGGATCGTTGCCACGCCTGCTTCAACGCGAACTTGTAACGAATTGTTCCCCCTGATCGCTAACCGGTCGGCAAAGACGCGCGTCGCATGGAAACGAAACGTCCAAACATGCGTTCGTTTTTACCGCCGGCGAACCGGCCATCGCCTTGCATCGCATTACGTAAGCGTGACTGTCAGTTACAAAGCTTTCGCGCCAGCAGGAGCCACGGTCTGATTGTAGAGGAGCGGGATAGGGCAAATACACCGCACCCGTGGGTTATGCCGGGCAATAGCGCCGCATCGACCTACCCCAAGGTCCGAATCGAATTGCTGATCCCACGAGCGCAATCGATCACCGCCGGCGCCAGGCGTTGCTCCGCATCGGCGAGCGTCCAGCGGCTGGTCGGCGCGACCACATGCACCGATGCTACCGGCCTTCTCTCGCCATCCAGCACCGGTGCGGCGATCGTCATGTCGCCGATGAACAGTTCCTCGCGATTCGACGTATAGCCATTGCGCCGCCCCTGCGCAAGCAGCGCCTCGATTTCTCCAATGTCCGTCACCGTGTACTGCGTATGCACCACGCGCTCACTTGCTTCGAGCAGCGCGCGCGCTTCGTCGTCGGCAAGCGCGCCGAGATAGGCACGGCCGGAAGCGGTGCAATACATGGGAATGCGGCTGCCAATGGGCATGTGGATCGGCACGAATTTCGTACAGACGAAGCGCGCGACATACAGCATCTCGACGCCGTCCGGTTCAGTAAGACTCGTGGTCTCGCCAGTCAGGTTCGTGAGTTCGGATAGAAACGGATTGGCGACGTCGATCAGAGTATCCGCAGCGACATAGTTAAAGCCGATCTGCATCACACGAGGCGTGAGTTGATAGCGCTTCGTGCGCGGATGCTTGCGCACGTAACCCAGCTTTTCGAGCGTGTAGATCATCCGCTGCGCCGAGCTCTTCGTGATCGAAGTCGCCTCGGCCACTTCCGGCAGGCTCATCGTCCGGCGTTGCGCGCTGAAAGCGCGCAACACGGCAATGCCTTTCTCCAGCGACTGGTTGAAAAGCGCGTCCGGCGCTTCCAGCGCCGCCGCCTCATTTGCGTGTTCCGCGCCTTTGCCGCTCATGGAAATACCCAATTGTGAATAGTTATGCTCGACACTAACATATCGAATATCGATACGCAAATAATGTTATTCGATATTTTTGACTCGAATATGATTCCCACACGCTATCTACCGATACCTCAACTGCTGTCTCTTACTGTCGCGGAGAGTCTCATGATCCAGTTTGTCAAGCGTATTGCCGGCGCCGCCATTGCCGGATTGGTCATCGCAGCAACGCCGGGTCTGGCGCAAGCCGCGCCGTCGTATACGGTCGGCGCCACCGCCACCGGCGTGCCGTTCACCTTCCTCGACGTGAAGAGCAATTCGATCCAGGGCCTGCTCGTCGATGCGATCACGGCCACCGGCAAGGCCGCCGGTTTCGACGTGAAGGTGGAACAGACCACGTTCGCCGCGCTCATCCCGTCGCTCACCACGAAGAAAATCGACGTGATCTCCGCCGCGATGCTGAAGACGCCCGCCCGCCAGCAGATCGTCGATTTCTCGGACACGGTCTATTCGTATGGCGAGGGTCTCATCGTGCGGGCCGACGACAAGAACACCTACACATCGATGGACGATCTCAAGGGCGAAGTCGTCGGCGCGCAAGTGGGCACGGCGTTCGTCGACGCGCTGAACAAGAAAGGCATCTTCAAGGAAGTGCGCACCTACGACTCGGTCGCGGACATCATGCGCGACGTCGCGCTCGGGCGCATCAAGGCGGGCTTCGGCGACCATCCGATCATCGCGTATCAGTTGCAGAAGAATCCGAATCCGCAGTTGCGTCTCGTCGATGGCTATCAGCCGTCCGTGAAAGGCCAATTGTGCTTCGTCGTGAGAAAGGGCGACAACGAGACGCTCGAGAAGCTGAACGCCGGCATCCGCAAGATCAAATCGGACGGCACGCTCACGCAGATCATCAAGAAATGGCAAGTGGAATGACACGGCTACCTGATTAAGGGGAACCCGCCATGTTCATCCAGAACGCGCTCGACTTCCTGCCGATCCTCCTCAAGGGCGCGATTGTCACGGTCGAGATCACCTTCTGCGCCTTTCTTCTGAGCACGATCCTCGGCCTCGCGCTCGCGCTGATGCGCGTGTCGGAGAACAAGGTGCTCTCGCATGCCGCGGCCACCATCGTCAACGTGATCCGCGGCCTGCCGATCATCGTGCAGCTGTTCTACATCTACTTCGTGCTGCCCGATCTCGGTGTGCAACTGAGTGCGTTTCAGGCGGGTTTCATCGGGCTCGGCATCGCATATTCGGCGTATCAGGCGGAGAACTTCCGCGCCGGGATCCAGGCGATCGATCACGGGCAGATCGAAGCCGCGCAATCCATCGGCATGCGCGGCGCGTTGATCATGCGCCGCGTGATCCTGCCGCAAGCATTTCGTATCGCGCTGCCGCCCTACGGCAACACGCTCGTGATGATGCTGAAGGACTCGTCGCTCGCGTCGACGATCACCGTCGCGGAAATGACGCGCGCAGGTCAATTGATCGCGTCGTCGACGTTCCAGAACATGACGGTATTCACGCTCGTCGCCCTGCTCTATCTCGCGCTCAGCCTGCCGCTCGTCTACGGCTTGCGGCGTCTCGAACGACGTCTCGGTCTCAAGGGAAAACGATGATCGAAGTTCAATCCATTCACAAGCGCTTCCACGATCAGGAAGTGCTCAAGGGCGTGAGCCTCAGTGTCGACGCGGGCCAGGTGGTGTGTCTGATCGGACCGTCGGGGTCCGGCAAGTCGACACTCCTGCGCTGCATCAACGGCCTCGAAACCTACGATGCGGGCACGATCACCGTCGAAGGCGAGCGCGTCGACGCGAAGTTGAAGCAGATTCACGAACTGCGCACGCATGTCGGCATGGTGTTCCAGCGCTTCAATCTGTTTGCGCATCGCACGGCACTCGAAAACGTCTGCGAAGGACCGCTCTATGTGAAGAAGGAATCGCGCGACGCGGCACGCGAAAAGGCGCGGCACCTGCTGGACAAAGTCGGCCTCTCGCACCGGATCGATGCGTATCCGGCGGAACTGTCGGGTGGCCAGCAGCAGCGCGTTGCCATCGCGCGTGCGCTCGCCATGGAGCCGAAGGCGATTCTGTTCGACGAACCCACCTCGGCGCTCGACCCGGAACTCGTCGGCGAGGTTCTGAGCGTGATGCGGCAATTGGCCGACGACGGCATGACGATGATCGTCGTCACGCACGAGATGGGATTCGCCCGCGAAGTCGCGGATCGCGTGTGCTTTCTCTACGACGGCACGATCTGCGAGCAAGGCCCGGCCGCCGATCTGCTCGAGCGCCCCGATCACCCGCGCACGCGAGACTTTCTGCGCCGCATGCTTGCCCCTGCCAACGCAGCCATCTCGAACTGAACAGCAAGATGAAGATAGTCCAAGCTAGCAAGCCGTTGCCGCCGTCGCTCTGGGCCGCGACCGCCGAACCCGCCGTGGAAGCGCCGCCGCTTGGGGCGTCGAAGCGTGTCGATGTCGCGATCGTCGGGGCGGGTTATACGGGCCTATCCACCGCGCTGCATCTCAGCGAACTCGGGATCGACGTCTGCGTCATCGACGCGAACGAGCCGGGCTGGGGCGCATCGGGCCGCAACGGCGGACAGGTGATCCCCGGCCTGAAATACGATCCCGCCGAACTTGTGCGGCGCTTCGGTCAGCGTGACGGCGAGACGCTCGTGGACATGGCGGGCGGCGCCGCCGACACGGTGTTCGGCCTGATCGAGCGTCACGGTATCGCGTGCGATGCGAAGCGCGCCGGCTGGATCCAGCCCACTCACTCGACGAAGCTGCTGGACACGCTGCATGCGCGAGCGCGCCAGTGGGAATCGCGGGGCGCGCATGTCGAATTGCTCGACCGCGCACAGATCGCGCAGCGGCTCGGCACGGCGGCCTTCGTCGGCGGATGGGTGGACCGGCGCGCGGGCAGCGTGCAACCGCTCAGTTACGCCCGCGGTCTCGCACGCGCAGCGATTGCGCGCGGCGTGTCGATCCATCGCGGCACGTGCGCGCGCAAGCTTGAACAAAGCGCGAACGGATGGCGCATCCACACCGCAAACGGGCCGATCATCGACGCGCGGCAGGTACTCGTCGCGACCAATGGCTATAGCGATTCGCTCTGGCCCGGCCTCGCGCAGTCGACGATCGCGGCGAACAGTTTCATCGTGGCGACGCGGCCTCTCCCCGCCGATATCAGCGCGAGCATTCTGCCTGGGGGCGAAGTGGCGTCCGATTCGCGGCGTCTCTTGCTGTACTTCCGGCGGGACGCCGAAGGCCGTCTGCTGATCGGCGGTCGCGGCCCGTTTCGCGAACCGCGCGGCGCGTCGGACTGGGCGCATCTCGAACGCGCGGCGCAACTTCTCTACCCGCAATTGAACGAGGTCGAATACGAGTATCGATGGGCGGGGCGCATCAGCATCACGCGCGATTTTCTGCCCCATGTGCATCTTCCGGCGCCGGGACTGACGATTGCACTCGGCTATAACGGCCGCGGCATTGCCATGGCGACGACGCTCGGCAAGCATCTCGCCGCACACCTGGCGGGCACGGCGCAGGGATTGCCGTTGCCGCCGACCTCCATCAAGCCGATTCCGCTTCACGCGCTACAGCGCTTTTACATCAGCGCAGGCGTAGCGTGGTACGGACTGCTCGACGCACTCCCCTGATGCGGATCGCGCGAAGCGCCCTTATATGGCGCCGCGCGGCCGGTTATCGTCCGTATCCACGCAGCACACCAATACTTCGGCATCCTCTTTACTCAGGCTCAAATACACATGCCCAAGCGAGCTGTCGAAGTAGAGACTGTCGCCTGGCATCAGCTTGAACGCCTTGCCGTTCTCGAAGCGCAGCTCCAGTTTTCCACTCAGGAGAAAAACGAACTCCTCGCCTGAATGCCGGATGAATTCCGGAAAATCGGATACCGCGCGTGCGCGGATGTGAGCTCGCATCGGCACCATCCGCTTGCCGGTCAGATTGTTCGCCAGCATGCCGTACTCGTAGTTCGGCGTGTCATAGATCGCCTGCTTGCCGGATGCCGTGAACGTTGGCTTCAGCGGCCCCGCAGCCGCTTTCCTGCTCCGGCCGAAAATCGCATCGAAGTCCAGTTCCAGTGAATGCGCGAGCGCCGCGAACTTGTCGTAGGTCAGCGCGATATCGCCGCGCTCCGCCTTCGATATGGTCGACACGGCAATGCCCGAGCGCTCCGACAACTCCATGAGCGTCAGCCCACGCTGCTTGCGCGCCTGGCGAATATGCGCGCCGACTGTTTTGTGATCGAGCGCCGGCGGCGCGGCCTGCACGCTCGCCGCCACTTCCGCTATCGCTGCTTTTGCCATTGCACCTGCTTCCAAAGTTCGATTTTTGTCGGATACGAGAATTTTATTTTTTCTCGTATATGATAACTTACATCGATCCCACCCTTTTCGACGGGGGCATATTGTGTCTACGCTCGTACTCAGCAAGTCCGGTCTGACGAAGAAGCACGTCATCGCGGCCACGACCATCGGCACGGCCCTCGAATTCTACGACTTCACTATCTACAGTTTTTTTGCGATTCAGATTGGACAGCTGTTTTTTCCGGGCGCGTCGCCGGTCAATCAATTCCTGCTGTCCATCGGTGTATTCGGCGTGGGGTTCGTCGTGAGACCGCTCGGGGGAATCGTGATCGGCGCCTACGCGGATCGCGTCGGACGCAAGAAAGCAATGGTGCTCACCATCATGCTGATGGCGCTGAGTTGCGCGATGATCGCCTGCGCGCCGACTTATGCCGTCGCCGGCCTTGCGGCACCGTTCATCGTATTGACCGCGCGGCTGATCCAGGGATTTGCGGCAGGCGGCGAGTTCGGCCCGGGCACGACGCTACTGATTGAATACGCGTCGAACCACACGCGCGCCTTTTTTGCCAGTTGGAACTTTGCGGCCACCGCCGCGGGTCTCGCACTCGGCGCGGCCGTCGCGACGCTCGTCAATGTGTCGCTGCCCAAGGAGGCCGTGCTCGAATGGGGCTGGCGCATTCCATTCCTGCTCGGCATTGTCGCGGCGCCCGCCGGCATGCTGATTCGCAAACGGCTCGCGGAAACACTTGTCAGTCATGCCACCGATGCGACGCGGCCACAAGGCGCGCTGAAAGCGGCGCTGACCACTCACCTCAAGCTGACGATTCTCGGCACGTTCGCCGAACTGGGCGGTTCCGTCTCGGTGTACATCGTCGCGTTTTTCCTGCCGAGCCATGCGGTCCGCGCACTGCATTTATCGCCCACTACGGCCGTGACTTCGGGTATCGTCAGTTCGCTCGCGTTATTCGTCGCGGCACCTCTCGCGGGCATCCTTGCCGACCGGTTCAGCCGCAAGCGCGTGCTGGTCGCGTCGCGGGTAGCGATGCTGCTGCTCGTCTATCCGGCGTTCGCGTTCCTCGGCACGCATCCGTCGGTTATGTCATTGTGCGTTGTTTCCGGCGTACTTGCCGTGCTCGTGGCTGGACAGATCGTGCCGGTGCTCGTGACGATCCCCGAACTGTTCCCCAAGCACGTTCGCGCGACGGGAATCGCGTTGACTTATGTGGTCAGCGCATCGTTTTTCGGCGGCTTCTCGCCGTTTATCGCGAGTTGGCTGGTCGCGCAGACGGGCAATCCGCTGGCCCCAGCATGGTATGTCGCCGCCGCCTGCCTCGTGTCGCTCGTCCCGGTGATCTGGCTCAAGGACCGCACGGGCGAAGCGCTCGGCTAACACGGAGATGATGCAATGAGTCGTAACGACGAACTTGTCGGCCTGAGCGCTGTGGAATTGCGGCGAATGATCGGCGCCAAAGAGATCTCGCCGGTCGAACTGCTGGATGCGTGCATCGAACGGATCGAGGCCATCAATCCCGCCGTGAATGCCGTGACGGCAACGGCTTACCCCGAAGCCAGGAAAGCCGCGAAGGAAGCGGAACGGCAGGTTCTCGACGGCGCGCCGCTCGGCTTGCTGCATGGCTTGCCGCTCGGCGTGAAGGACCTCGAAGATACAGCGGGTCTGCTCACCACCTATGGCTCGCCGATGTCGCGAGGCTACGTGCCCACGCGCGACGTCGTACTGGTCGAGCGCCTGCGTGCGGCAGGCGCGATCCTGACCGCCAAGACCAATGTTCCCGAACTGGGTGCGGGCGCGAACACGCGCAATCCGGTGTGGGGCGCGACCGGCAATCCGTTCAATCCGGAACTGAACGCGGGCGGCTCGTCAGGTGGCTCAGCGGCGGCGCTGGCGTGCGACATGCTGCCCGTCTGCACCGGGTCCGACACGGGCGGCTCGCTGCGGATACCCGCATCGAAGTGCGGCGTGGTCGGCTTCCGGCCATCACCCGGACTGGTGCCGAACTCACGCAGATTGCTGGGATGGACACCGATTTCGGTAGTGGGTCCAATGGGTCGAACCATCGCCGAGACCTGCTTGCAGCTTGCCGCGACAGCCGGTGTTTCCGCAGGCGATCCGCTGACCTGGCCGCTCGATCCGTTGAGCTTTGCATTGCCTGCCGCTATTGATCTGAGCACGCTGCGCGTGGGCTGGACCGAAGACTTCGACAGTTGCGACGTCGATCAGGACATCAGGCAAATCTTTCGCGAGCGCATGGCGGCACTCAAGCCCATGGTCCATACCTGCGAGGAAGTGAGCTTCGATCTGGGCAACGTGCACCGCTGCTTCGACGTCATTCGCGCCGAGAGTTTTGTCGCGGGATTGCGCGATGCCTATATGCGCGATCCGGGCCAGCTCGGACCGAATACACGGGCCAACTACGAACTTGGCGCAAGCATGAGCCTTGCGGACAGCGCATGGGCGCAGGCCGAGCAGACGCGCATCTTCAAGAAATTTCAACGCGCGTTCGAACACTACGATGTGATCCTTTCACCAACCACGCCGGTCACGCCATTTCCGTGGCAGCAACTCTACGCCGAGCGGATCGACGGACGCGAACAGGAAAATTACTATCGATGGCTCGCGCTGACTTATGTGGTCACGCTGACCACGCACCCGGCAATTTCACTGCCGTGTGGCGTCGATCGTGCCGGCATGCCGTTCGGATTGCAGATTATCGGGCCGTTTCAAGGCGACCGGAAAACGCTCGCCGTCGCGCATGCGCTGGAACAGGCCTTCGAACCCTCTCCCGTGTTGCGTCGGCCACGGCCGGATTTGTCGAAGCTCGCTCAAGCGAATCCTTCGCTGACCTCCATTGTTACGGCGCCGCCTCTCTTCAATCAAGCCGGCGACAGCCAGGCCGGCACCTCAACGGTCTAGGAACGTGACCGGAAGCCCAATGAAATTCGATACCGTCGTACTCGGCGCGGGCATTGTGGGTGTGTCAGTCGCCGTGCATCTCCAGAAACGCGGTCGCAAGGTGGCCCTCGTGGACCGCAAGCTGCCGGGCAACGAGACCTCGTTTGGCAACGCCGGGTTGATTCAGCGTGAAGGCGTCTATCCGTATGCATTTCCGCGCGATCTCGGCACCCTGCTCCGCTATGCGCGTAACGAATCGCTCGACGTCCGCTATCACGCCGACGCCATGCTCAAGGTAGCGCCATTCCTGTGGCAATACTGGCGCAACTCACACCCGGCGAAGCATGCAGCTATCGCGCGGTCTTACTCGACGTTGATCGAGCACTGTGTGAGCGAGCACCGGGCGCTGGCGGCCGAGGCGGGCGCCAGCGAATTGCTGCGTCCGATCGGATGGATAAAGGTCTTTCGCACCGCGGCGAAGCAGGACGCGGAAACAAGGCTCGTCGAGCAATGGCGTCAGGAATATGGCGTGGCGTTCGAGTCGCTCGATGCAACCCGCTTGCGGCAAGTCGAGCCTGATCTCGATACCGCTTTGCTGGGGGGATTGCGCTATATCGAATCGGATTCCGTCAGCGATCCCAATGCACTCGTCACTGCTTACGCGAAGTATTTCGAGCAGCTGGGCGGACGCTTTTTTTTCGGCGATGCCAACTCGCTTCGTCCTCTTTGGGAAGTCGATACGGACGAGGGGACGATTACGGCGTCGGAGGCGGTGATCGCTTTGGGGCCGTGGTCGGATCAGGCGAGCTCGCGGCTCGGGTATCGTCTGCCGCTTGCCGTCAAACGCGGCTATCACATGCACTATGCCCCGCGGGGGGCGGCACGCCTGAATCATCCCGTGCTGGATGTCGAAAACGGCTACCTGCTCGCACCCATGAGGCAAGGAATCCGGCTGACCACGGGCGCTGAAATCGCCCAGCGCGATGCACCCAGGACACCTACGCAACTCGCCGCGGTGGAACCGATCGCGCGCAAACTGTTTCCCTTGGGCGAGCGTCTCGACGACGAACCGTGGATGGGCCGTCGTCCCTGTACGCCCGACATGATGCCGATTATCGGACCGGCGGGAAATCACAAGAATCTGTGGTTTGCTTTCGGACACGCTCATCACGGACTGACGCTCGGACCCGTGACGGGTCGGCTGATCGCTGAAATGATGACCGGCGAGCAAACGATCGTTGACGCTCACCCGTTCAGGGTGGATCGGTTTTAGCGGCCGTTTCCAGCAACGTCCTGCAAAGCAGATAACGCAGCGGCACATGCAAGGTCGGCACTTCCTTTTATCCCGCCGACTTGCCGAAGAGGGAAAAATGTTTGGACGGTTCGCGCGGCACGTCATCGCCGATCTGACCGAACTCGATCGGAAAACGCATGTAGAAAACGTGTATGTTTTCCGCGCGCACAAGGTCCAGTAGACGCTCGGCCTCCTCTTCGGTCACTGCAAGAATGATCTGCAGCGGCTGGTCGGCAAGCTTGAACATATGCGCCGCGTGATGCGCGCCCGCGTGACCGATGCCTTCGGCGCAGTTGATGACGGTCGCGCCTTGAATGCCCAACTGGCGAACCTCGTGCAACAACCATTCGCATACGGTCTGATGGCCGTGCTTCCGGTTCTGCTCGGTATAGAACGTCAGTTGATAGCCTTGCATCGCCCGCCTCCACCTTCGCGGCGCCTCGCAGCGCGGTCATCGCCTCACCTGATTAATTCTAGTTCATGGAGGACCGCGAAGCGCGATTGTGCGGCGCAATACGAGCCATCGGCACGAGTACTTCAGCACGAGTACTTCAGCACGGCCGGATGCCGTTGAGGTCCACTACTGCGCGCCCTCCGCTCCGAGCATTTCGTATTCGACGGGACAGCGCGTATAGAAGAGTTGAATACCCCCGCGCTTGAGGCTCCCGAGCAGCGCATCGATGTGCGCGTCGTCGGCGGCAATCATGACCGCAACCGGCTGGTCGACCAGTTCGAAGAAGCGCGCCGCGTGGTACTTGCCGCGCGCGTCAATGGCTTCGGCCGCTTCAATGACCGTCGCACCCTGAATACCGGCCTTCTTCGCCTCGTCCACGATCCAGTCGGCCACCGACATATGATTTTTCCGGTGGCTCTGGTTGGCCGCAAACACCGTCAAATGACTGCCATTCATGGGGACCTCCGCCTGGCCTGGGAAAAGCGCCAAGTACCGCTGTGCGCTCTGGCCGAGGTGTGCGGGCCCACGCACGCGGCGATGATATGCAGCTTAATTGGCCCACCCAGTCAAATCAAGTTCCATAAATCTGGTTCCAGCGACCGGGTTGAACGTGTAGGCAGCGACAGCCTTGAAACCTAATGACACGTAGAGTTGCTGCGCCGCTTGCATGCTGGGAAGGGTATCGAGAACGATACGCGCGTAGCCGGCCTCTTTCGCGATTCGACAGATGGATTCACCTAACCGCCGTCCAAGCTGTTGGCCACGTCCGGCAGGTCGTACATAGAGGCGCTTCATTTCGCAAGTCGTTGCATCTAGCGGGCGCATTGCTACACAGCCGATGACGTGCCCATTGCTCGAAGCGAGAAGAATTCGACCTTGGGGCTCGGCGTACCTTCCGGGCAGATCGGCCAGTTCTGCCTCAAAATTCTGGAAACACAGGTCGATGCCGAGGCCGTCCGCGTATTCGCGGAAAATCTCCCGAACAACGTCAAGGTGCTGAGGGAATCCAGCTGTTTCAATTTCAGTCATGTTGAAAATATCCGCTAATGTACGAACGCGTCGAAGCGCGAGGTGAACATGAACGACACATGGCAATTCCAGATCAGGATCAGCGTCTCGGCCGAGCTTGCCGCCAGCTTGCACGAAGACCCAGCGTGTACGGTACACGACCCGCTTCATGATGTTATGCGCAGACACAACGCATCCGTGAGGTGCCAGTTCGACGCTTTCGCCGATTACGTGAGCGAAGCTCAAAGACTCGGCACGGAAAAGTATCCGCTGTATCAATGGACTAAGGACGCGATTGAGAACCCGGAGAAAAAGGCCAGGTACCTGCAGTCCTTCACTGTCTATGTAGACGGCAAGGAGGTCTACGGCAAAGACATTGCCGACTTGCTGCAAGCGGAACTATCCGCGCTAATCGGCAACGCTGGAATCAGAAGCGTAATCAGGTTCGACACCAACCCGGCGAACAACCCGCAACCGCCTGCGCGTGGGCAGTAACACGCGTCCTCCCCCAGTTCGCGAAATCACGTGTCAGTCAGCCGGCAGAGCGGCACATCGTACGTGGAGCGTCGCAGAGCGTTGGGCTATCGGGCCGTCGGCGCCGGACCGGTTTCGCACGCTTGCCACCACTTCCCATGTGGATCAAGATCAAGTCGCCGCATCAGCAATCAGCGATCCCCATGACAGACAACCCCAACCCCAACCCCGACCCCGACAAACTGAAAGGTCCAGGCGGCCTGACGATGCGCGAGATCCACGAACAGGTGCAAAAGAGCGTCGAGCGCGACCGGGAAGCACAGGCCGCGCGCCGTTCGCTCGCTCCGCCACAAAGCCGGTGGCAACGTTGGGTGCGCTACGTGTGGGGCCGCAGCGGACGTCGCTAGTGCCGGCTGACCCGCGACATCATCATTCGACGCCGCAGTGCGCTCGCGCAGCAGACTACCCGTTCGGGTGGTGTGCGCCCACCGTCGTTCTGTCATTCTGAGTTCGTTCGTCGCCGCTTGACTTGCAGAGGATGCGTCCGCAATGGGCGGCGTGAGGCACGAGTGGTTCGTGTCGCGAACGACTGGAGCATGCAGGAGAAATCACATGGAAACCTCAACATCCAGCGGCAATCCGTTACAGGATCTCTCCGACAATCTGGCGGCAATCGTCGAGCGGGTCGGGCAGAGCGTCGTCGCGGTACACGGCCGGCATCGCATTCCGTCAAGCGGGGTAATCTGGCGGCACGGTGTTGTCGTCACGGCTGCACACACGCTTAGACGCGCGGAAGGAATCGACGTTACGCTGGCCGATGGCCGTACGGTCCCCGCAGTCCTCGCGGGCCGCGATACCGGTACCGACGTTGCCGTGCTGAAACTGGACGGTGTGGACCTGGACCCAGTCGAGTCCGGCGATGCCCGCTCGCTCAAGGCGGGCCATTTTGTACTCGCGGTCGCGCGGGGAGACGGGTTCGGCACCAGCGCCGATTTTGGCGTGATCGGCAGCGCAGGCGGTCCCTGGCGCACCTGGCGGGGCGGTCAGCTCGATGCGTTCGTGCGGCTCGACGGCGGCCTGCATCCGGGTTTCTCCGGCGCGGCACTCGCGGATGTGCGCGGGCAGGTCATGGGCATTTGCACGTCGGCGCTTGCGCGTGGCGCGGGCATGGTGATCCCCGGGGTGACCGTGGAGCGCGTCACCGAAGAGTTGCTGGCTAAAGGGCGCGTCGCGCGAGGCTACCTCGGCATCGGCACGCAGCAGGTGAACCTGTCGGATGCGTGGGTCGGGAAAATGAGCCTGTCCTCCAACCATGGATTGCTGGTCAATTCGCTCGCGCCGGGCGGTCCTGCGGAAGTAGCGGGCGTGCTGCTGGGCGATGTGCTGATCGAACTGGACGGCAAGCCTTGCCGCGACGTGGACGACGTGCACACTGCGCTTGGCTCCGGGAGCATCGGACAGCAGCTGAAGATCGCGCTGATCCGGGGCGGTGAACGCAGCGAGTGTTCGGTCACCGTGGGTGAACGCCCGCAACGGGATTCGTGCCGGTGAAGTCCAGGAACCGGTCAAATGTCGGATGGACAGATGGCACAGATGAGCCCCGTCCGGGTCGCGATCGTTGCTGATTCGCCGCAGGTGCGCGCAAGCCTGCAAGCGCTGGTCGACGCGAGTCCGGCACTCAGACTCGCGGGCAGCGCGCCCGACGTTGGCATGCTCGCCGACAGTCTTGCCGGTTCAGTCCCGGATGTGATCGTGATCGACGTGGAACCCGGGGCAAGCGACGCACCCAAAGCCGGATTCGGCATAGGGCACACGCCATCGGCGCTCGTCATGCTGACCGACGAGGCGGACAGCGAGTGGCTCCTCGAAGCTTTGCCGGGTGATGCGGCGGCGATTCTGCCGCGGAACGCGTTGCCAGGCGAGATCGTCGCATCTATCGAAGCGGTGGCCGCGGGCCTTTACGTACTCTCGCCGGATATCCTCGGGCGATTGCTCGGTGCACGGACACCGCCGCGGCAGGCGGCGTCCGGTGCGCCCTTCGAAACCCTGACGTCACGCGAGATCGAAGTACTGACGATGCTCGCCGAAGGGCTCGGCAACAAGGAGATCGCGCGGCAGCTCGATATCTCGGACAACACCGTGAAGTTCCACCTTGCCTCCATTTTCGGCAAGCTGGGCGCGACCAACCGCACCGAAGCGGTGATGCTCGGGATGCGGCACGGATTCATCATGGTGTAGCACGTCGCTTATTTGCCCAGCCACTTCGCGCTCATTTACGCATATTCGCGATTGGCTTTGCTCAAGTGCAGCCACTGGTCGACCAAGCGTTTGAATTTTTCCCAGGAATTCCCAGAATACCGCGCGACTGTCGCGAGCACGTACACTCATCGTTCTTCCCTGCGCTGAGAGAAACCGTGCCTGCCATCACCTGCATCGAGGATTTACGCGTACTTGCCCAACGGCGCGTGCCGCGCATGTTCTACGACTACGCCGACAGCGGCTCGTGGACCGAGAGTACCTACCGCGCGAATGAAAGCGACTTCCAGCGCTTGAAGCTGCGCCAGCGAGTGGCGGTCAACATGGCGGGCCGCAGCACGCGCACCGAGATGGCCGGTCAGGAGGTCGCCATGCCCGTGGCGCTCGCGCCGACGGGATTAACCGGTATGCAACATGCCGACGGCGAAATTCTCGCGGCGCGCGCGGCCGAGAAGTTCGGCGTCCCGTTCACCTTGTCCACGATGAGCATCTGCTCGATCGAGGACGTTGCCGCCGCGACCAGCAAGCCGTTCTGGTTCCAGCTTTATATGATGCGCGACCGCGATTTCATTGTGCGGTTGATCGAGCGGGCTCGCGCGGCACGGTGCAGCGCGCTGATGCTGACGCTGGACCTGCAGATCCTCGGTCAACGCCATAAGGACATCAAGAACGGGCTGTCGGCGCCGCCCAGACTGACGCCCGCGAACCTCGTCAATCTGGCGACCAAGCCGCGCTGGTGCCTCGGCATGCTCGGCACCCGGCGGCACACTTTCGGCAACATCGTGGGTCATGCGAAGGGGGTGGGCGATCTGTCGTCACTGAGTTCGTGGACCGCCGAGCAGTTCGATCCTGCGCTGAGCTGGGCCGACGTCGAGTGGGTCAAGAAGCTGTGGGGCGGCAAACTCATTCTGAAAGGCATCATGGATGTCGACGATGCGCGCCTTGCCGCCGACAGCGGCGCCGACGCGCTGATCGTCTCCAATCACGGCGGCCGTCAACTCGATGGTGCGCCCTCTTCGATCTCGGCGCTCCCCGAGATCGCACGCGAGGTCGGCTCGCGCATCGAGGTGTGGATGGATGGCGGCATCCGCAGCGGACAGGACGTGCTGAAAGCCGTAGCGCTCGGCGCCAAGGGCACGCTGATCGGCCGCAGCTTCCTTTACGGCCTGGGTGCGATGGGAGAGGCGGGTGTCACACAGTGTCTGCAGATCATCCACAAGGAACTGGACATCACCATGGCCTTTTGCGGCCACACCGACATCCGTCAGGTGGACGAACGGATCCTGTTGCCTGACAGGCGTTGAAGACCAGCGCCGGGCGCCACGCCTGGGCGGTGGATGGGGTTCAGCCAGAGGTTCGGCGAATACCGTTCGCCGCCTCTTCTTGCGGGCCGCAGTCTTGCAACGCTTGCAGAAACGTCGAACTCCACCAGTGCACGTCGAACGTGCGGATCCGGTGAAGAAGCGCCTCATGCCGGTTGATCCGCTCGTCGAGCGACATCGTTAGCGCCCGCTGAATGGCCTGCGCCGTACCTTGCGTGTCGTAGGGGTTGACCAGCAGCGCTTCCTTCAATTGCTCCGCGGCACCGGCAAAGCGCGAGAGCACCAGCATGCCAGGGTCGGCGGGGTCCTGTGCGGCGATGAATTCCTTCGCGACCAGGTTCATGCCGTCCCGCAAGGGCGTAACGAGCGCGACCCGACTCGCGCGATAGAGGCCCGGCAGACGCTTACGGGCCACGTTGCGATGAATGTAGCGCAGCGGCATCCAGTCCAGTTCACCGAAGTCGCCGTTGAGCGCACCACACAGGCTATCCATCTGACGCCGCAGATCGTCGTAGGCGCCGACGTCCTCGCGGCTAGGAGACGCGATCTGGATCAGCGTCGCGCTATCGCGGTTTTCCGGATAGTAGGTCAGCAGTTCGCGGAAAGCATGGATGCGTTGCGGCAGCCCCTTTGAGTAGTCCAACCGGTCGACACCCACGAGCAAGCGCCGCCGCGAATATTCGTCGCGCATCCGGACAAACATGTCCTGTCCTTCCTTCGAATTGGCGAGACGAATGAAGTCGTCGACGTCGATGCCGATGGGATAGGCGCCGACCCGCAGCGTTCGATTGAACGCCTGAAGGCGATCCGGACTTAAGCGTTGCGCCTGCGCTTCCGATTCGACGTAGTGAGAAAAATGCGTCAGGTCGGCTTCGCTCTGGAAGCCCACCAGATCGTATGCGAAGAGCGAGCGCATCAGCCATTCGTGTTCCGGAATCGCTGCCATGATCAGTGGCGGCGGCATCGGAATATGCAGAAAGAAGCCGATGCGGTTGGTACATCCCATGGCGCGCAATTCCGCGGCGAGCGGGATCAGCTGGTAATCGTGAACCCAGATGAGATCGTCCGGCTTCAACAGCGGCAGCAACTTGTGCGCGAATAACTGGTTGACCCTGCGATAGCCCGCTGCGAATCGCGTGTCGAAATTGGCCAGGTCCAGCCGGTAGTGGAATACCGGCCACAAGACGTCGTTGGCATAGCCCAGGTAATACGTGTCGTGATCTTCCCGGCTCAGATCAAGTGTCGCAAGCGTGACATTGCCGGCCGTTTGGACATGAACGTCACCATGGCCGGCTGGTGCGACATCCGCGGCTTCCCGGATCTTGCCGCTCCAGCCGAACCAGAGCCCGCCGGTTTGTTGCAGGCTCTCCCGTAACGCTACGGCGAGTCCGCCGGCTGCGGGCTTTCGAGGATCGGCAGTGCGATTTGAAACGACGACGAGACGACTCATGAGGTCCTTGTGCTGTTGCGTTCACATTGCGATATCCGGCACGGCAAAGGGGGACATCACGTCCCCTGCCGGCGCACGACGAACGTGCACGGCTTTTGCCGAGGTCAGCGCAGTGGGGCCGCTCGTTCCTGAAGCCTCGAACTCGCGGAGCGGCCGGCCATGCCGGACAAGGGTCACGTTCTGAATGAGTCAGTTTACTATGTCGTTAACACATGCTCACGCCTGCGCTTCGCGTGCACGCTTCATCCGCGGAAATGAAGCGCCGTCACTGAAACGAGGCAGGGTCTCAGCTCTTTTTTGTGGTCATGGCGACAAACGGTGTCGGTACATGCTGACACGCCTCGCTTCCGCACTTCGGGCAACGCGGATGAGCATCCGCGTGTTCAGCGAGATGTTCGGCATGCTCGAACAACTCGCCACACTTCTCGCAACGATATTGGTACGTCGGCATTGTGTTCCTCCAAGACGAATCCCACCCGTGCCGGCCAGATATCACTCACCAGCACTGTGAAAATCCATTCTAGTGCAGGAAATACACAGCCATGCGCCTCATCTCAGCCAGTGCGCACTGGATACGACGACGGCGCGCAAGCAACACGCGCGCCACCTACGGGTGGGCGATTTCACATCGCCGCGCTATTGCGCGGATCCGCGCTTCCGCAAATGGCCGTTTGTACTAGGCTTGATTAACGAAGCAAGGCCGTCGCCGTCCGGCGAACCCGACGAACCGACATCCGCTGACGAAAGCAGCCTCTCCCCCCAGTACTTCTGGTGCCACAGAGTGAGGTCCGATATGCAACTGCTTACGGTAACAATCGTCAAACCCGAGGCGACGAACTTCATCCTGGGGCAAAGCCACTTCATCAAGTCTGTCGAGGATCTGCACGAGGCCATGGTCGGCACCGTTCCGGGCATCAAGTTCGGTTTGGCCTTTTGCGAAGCATCGGGTAAACGCCTCGTGCGCCAGTCCGGTACGGACGCCGACCTGATCGAGTTGGCGTGCCAGAATGCCATGGCCATCGCGGCAGGCCACTGCTTCGTGATCTTTCTCGGCGATGGCTTTTACCCGGTCAACGTTCTGAACGCGGTAAAAACTGTGCCGGAGGTATGCCGGATCTTCTGCGCGACGGCGAATCCCGCACAGATTCTGGTTGCCGAGACAGACCAGGGGCGCGCTATTCTCGGCGTGGTCGACGGGTTCACGCCGCTCGGCGTGGAGAACGAAGAGGACGTTCAGTGGCGCAAGAATCTGTTGCGTGCCATCGGTTACAAAGCGTAGGCACGGTTGCGCTCATTTGGCGAAGTGCGTGTTTGCGAAGTGCGCGTAGGCGACATGCGCGCCGGTCCGGTTGATCCATGAAACATCTATGTCTCCAGCCCGGCACCCTATGGCCGACCATCCTGCGCCAGACCGAGCATGCGCTGCGTCGTGGTGCACTGCGACCGATCGAGACAACCCAGGCACTGGTCGAAGATCGTGGCATACGCTTCCTTGTCCGCCAGGTCTCAAGTCTCGCTCGTAAGGAGGAAACCCGACACGCGTCCAGGGTCAAGACAGGAGCATCCAGCGCGGTCAATCCGTTCCTTCCTTATGACCCCAACCTCTTTGTGGCCGATCTCTCTGACACTCACGTCGCCTTGCTCAACAAATTCAACGTCATCGACCATCATCTCCTGATCGTCACCCGTTGCTTCAAATCCCAGGACACGCTGCTCGATCTCGCGGACTTTGCTGCATTGATCGCCTGCATGGCCGAGTTCGACGGACTGGGTTTCTACAATGGCGGCGCAGACGCCGGCGCGAGTCAGCACCACAAGCATCTGCAGATCGTGCCGCTGCCGCTCGGCGAATCAGGTCCGCCGCTCCCCATTGAATCCCTGCTTGCGTCCGCGTGCATGGAAGGTCCAATCGGCACCTTACCCGGCCTGGCTTTCCGGCACGCGTTCACTCATCTGGAACTGGCTCCTGCCGCCTCGCGGCACGCAGCACACGCCGCTTTAGATTGCTACCACGCGTTGCTCGAAGCGGCTGGCGTGCGAGAGATCGAGGTGAATGGCGAACTGCACCAGGCGGCGCCGTACAACCTGCTGGTCGCCCCTGGATGGATGCTGCTCGTGCCAAGGTCTGTGGAATGTGTCCAGGGAATTTCGGTGAATGCGCTGGGGTTTGCGGGATCGCTCTTCGTGCGCGACGCAGCACAGATGCAAGTCATCAAGCGCCTCGGCCCGATGACCGTGCTGGAACGAGCCGCGGTCCCTGCGGTCATGGGGCAATAGCGCTTATCTGCAACGCTTATCTGCAACGAGAAAAGCCAGCTGAAAGCAAAGACCAGATCGGCTGGGACGCTCGCGATCCCTGCATCGATAATGCCAGGCGGGCCCACAATGCGCCGGATCAGTCGCCGCGGCAGCGCGCTGCCCGCGCTTCAACGCCTGGGTCCCCTCATAGCCTCCGCTTCGATGGCGGCTTGGCGTTCCTCGCCGGCCTCAATGGGGTCCATGGTTTCATCGATGAAAGCAGTCGCGCGTTCTGTGGCCGCCGTCGCTTCATCGACGGTAGCGTCGAGTTCGCCATCGTCGTCGCTCGGCGGTTCCAGCATGTCCCGAAGCATAGCCTCCAGCTCCGGTGTATCCCACGGCTCGCCATGCTGCTTTCTTTTCTTTATGTAGTGCCTGACTTCTGCGTCTTGCTCCGGTGTCAAGGGCAGACCGTGAAAGGTGCTTTGGGGGGTAGCGTCGGCCATGGTATCGCTCCAGGGTTGGACTCGTTTCGAGTGTACCTCTGCTGCGCTCAAAGGGCCTCAATTATCGTTCCGCGCAGCGGCTCCGAAACAGGTGTCGGTAAATGGGAATGCCGTCGCTATTTCTCCGGTCACCTAAAATACAAACATGGTTCTGACCTCAAAGGAGGTTGCCATGACTGAGTCAATGATCAGTTTTGTAGTGGGAATCGCGGTGCTGCTATGCGTCGTGATATTTACGGCGGCGCGCTACAGGCGGGAACACAAGGACCAGCCGGCTGCCCGTTGGCTGGACACGCATCCGATCAAGGACTGGCTGCGTCATAAGCACTGAATGGCGCCAAGTGATTTCTGGCAAGCGCCGGGGTGCGCAAGTGTTATTTCTCTACGACGTTATCGTCTGCTGTCAATCGAGAACGACGCTTCTACGCTACCCCGGTTCGCTCGGAGATTTCGAATCCGGCTAGCCCAGTGCCCCCCAATGCCGGAGAGGAAGCACCACACGGAAATGGATTTTGTCCATTTTCGGCCAGTGCCGCCCCTTTGGCTGTCATACATCCACGATGACTTCGAAGCCACCGTAGATCAGCCGCTTGCCGTCGAAAGGCATCGGATTGACGTCAGGCTGCAGCCGCGGATCGGCCATCACCGCTTTCATGCCTTTATCCCGCGCCTGACGCGACGGCCAGACAACCCAGGAGAACACCACGGTTTCGTCCTCCTTGCGTTTGACGGCCATCGGAAACGACGTCAGCTTGCCCTCCGGGACGTCATCGCCCCAGCATTCGACCACCTGCAACGCGCCGTTCTCCTTAAAAACGCCCGCGGCCATTTTGGCCTGTTTTATATATTTTTCGCGGTCGATCCTGGCTACCGGCACGACAAATCCATCGACGTAATTCATGAGCACGCTCCTTTCGGATTAAAAATCGAATAGGGGACGGAAAGCGACGATATTCGGACCCGCGCCGCCGTACCGCAACCCTATAAGCACGACGAACGACACGCCACGAAATCGACAGCGATCTTGTCGCCCTTCAATCCGGCCACCAGGGAAACAACCAGTGGACGGGTCAACCTCATGGTGTAGCATTCGATCGTTACATTATTAAATGTAACAATAAAAAATGTCATCATGACGGCAGCCACAGGCCCGTCGGACAGCCTATTCGGGAGGCAGGTATGGGTGGCAAGGACATTCCACACGTCAACGTGGACGAACTGGCGCAGTTCCGCGAAGTCCAGCAACTGGCTTATCGGTGCGTTGAGAACGTCGGCGACATGCTCCGGCTGGGCATGACGGAAAAGGACGCCGCCCGGCTGCTGACCGAATGGTTGCAGGACCACGGCGTGCGTGACTGGCTGCACAAACCCTTCGCCTGGTTTGGCGACCGTACCGCCTTTGAGGGCTTTTCCGGGCTGTCGCACATGGCCGGCTTTAACCTGGCTTTCTTCCCGGGTTCGCGGCGGCTGGAAGAGAACATGCCGGTGATTCTCGACGTGGCGCCGGTGCTGAACGGTGTGATCGCCGATGTCGGCTACGCCACCTGCATCGGTACGAATCCCATTCTCGAACAGCTGAAAGACGACCTGGCAGAACACCGCGAGCTGATCGTCAGCATGGTGAAGCAACGGCACACGCTTGCCGATGTCGCGCGCGCGGTCGACCAGTTGTGCAGGAAACAGGGCGTGGAGCCGCGCCACAAGGCTTATCCATTCAAGGTACTCGCGCATCGTGTCGCGAAGCTGCACAACCCCGCCAAGCCGCGCTTCGTCGCCCGCTTCGGCCTGAACGCCACGCGCAATCTGATCCTCGACCAGGCTGGCGCAGGCAGGAAGGAAGGCTGGTCGCCGCTGTGGTCGATCGATCGCCGCTCCGATCACGCGCCGACGCCCGGCCTGTGGGCCGTCGAGCCACATCTCGGTTTTCAGGGTGTGGGCGCCAAGTTCGAAGAGTTGCTGGTCATCACCGATGACGACGCCTACTGGCTCGACGACGACCTGCCGCATGTGCGCCGCTGGGCGCAGCGCGGGCGGGCGTTGGTCGCTGCATGACGGAGGCGCACGTGCAGCTTTTGACCGAACCCGCAGCGCCCACGCCAGACGGGCCGCCACCAGCCATGCAGCACACCGGCTTCACGGTGCGCTCGGGCGACGTGACCCTTGCCGCCAAGGCATGGGGTGACCCCACCCGGCCCACCGTGGTGCTGGTGCACGGCTACCCCGACAACAGCGAAGTCTGGGACGCACTGGCCGGCTTACTGGCCGACGATTTCCATGTGGTTGCCTACGATGTTCGCGGCGCGGGGCAATCCACTGCGCCAACGGGTACGAGGGCTTATCGCCTGGGAAAACTCACCGACGACTTTATCGCCGTCATCGACGCCGTTAGTCCGGATCGCGCCGTTCATCTGGTCGCGCACGACTGGGGCTCGATCCAGGGCTGGGAATTCGTCACCGAAGAACGCTTGCGCGGGCGCATTGCGTCGTACACGTCGTGCTCCGGCCCTTGCCTCGACCATGTCGCTGACTGGATGCGAGCACGGCTGCTACGTCCCACGCCGCGGTCGATCGGCAAGGTGCTCGGTCAGCTGGTGCGCTCATGGTATGTGCTGCTGTTCCACTTGCCGGTGCTGCCCGGCTTGACCTGGCACTGGTGGCTCGGCCGCGCATGGCCGCGGGTGTTGCGTCGTGTGGAGAAGACACAGATCACGCCTCGCCCGACGCAAACGCAGGATGGCATACGCGGCGTAGCGCTGTACCGCGCCAACTTCATCCGCTGCCTGTTCACGCCGCGCAAGCGCTACGCGCACGCGCCGGTCCAGGTGATCGTGCCGACGCTGGACAAATACGTCAGCCCGGCACTGTCCGAAGACCTGTCGCGATGGGTGCCGACCTACTGGCGCCGTGAGCTGGTCGCGCGTCACTGGGTGCCGGTCACCCACCCGGAACAGATGGCCCGGATGGTGCGTGAACTCGTCAACCACACCGAAGGCGGCGCCGAACCGGACACCCTGCAACGCGCCCGTATGCACGCCTCCCGCCAACCGCTCAGCGGCAAGCTCGCGGTCGTGACCGGCGCGGGCAGCGGCATTGGGCGATGCATCGCACTGGAATTCGCGAAGCAAGGTGCGTGCGTGGTCGCGGTCGATATCGACGCGGCAAGCGCGGAACGCACTGCTACGCTGGTCAGGTTGTTAGGCCAGCACGCCTACGCACGCAAGGTCGACGTAGGCAGTGCAGAACAAATGGAAGCGTTGGCAGACTGGATCGGGACGGAACTCGGTGGCGCCGATATCGTGGTCAACAACGCCGGCATCGGCATGGCAGGCGGCGTGCTCGATACCTCGGCACAAGACTGGGAACGCATTCTTCACGTCAACCTGTGGGGCGTGATTCACGGCGCACGTCTGTTCGCCCGGCAGATGGTGAAGCGCGGCAATGGCGGCCACATCGTCAACACCGCGTCAGCCGCAGCCTTCGCGCCCTCGCGCGACCTGCCCGCCTATGCGACCACCAAGGCTGCCGTGCTGATGCTCAGCGAGTGCATGCGCGGAGAACTCGCCTGTCACGGTATCGGCGTCAGCGCCATCTGTCCGGGCTTTGCCGAGACCGGGATCATGGCCGCAACCCGGTATGTCGGCACCAGCAGCGAGGACCAGCAACGCATGCGCCAGAAAGCCACGACGCTCTATCAGTTGCGCGGCCTGCAACCGGAGACGGTCGCGAAAGCGGCGCTGCGCGCGGTATTGCACAACAAGCCTGTTGTCGCCATCGGCATCGAAGCGCATTCCATGCGTTTCATCTCGCGCCACCTGCCCTGGCTAGGCCGGGTGATCGCCCGCATCAGCATGATGCCGCGCTGATATCGCCAACCGGACGCCGGAGACCCTCATGACCGAAGAACAAACGCCGTACAAGATCAAGGCACGCCATGTGAAGTTCGACTGGAGTCGAACGCCTATCCAGTGGATTCCCGGCGACCCGTCGAGCACGCACATCATCAATGTGCTGAACCTGTTGTTCCCCGCCGGCGAACTATGGTTCTGCCGCGTCTACAACAAGGCGCTGCCGCAGATCACCAACCCCGCGTTGCACGACGACGCCCAGGGGTTCCTCAGACAGGAAGCGGTGCATTCGCGCTCGCACGGCGGTGTGCTGACGCACTACTACAAGGCCCACGGCATCGACACGCAGCCCTTCACGAGGAAACTCGACTGGCTGTTCGGCAAGCTGCTCGGCGAACAACCGCTTGGGCTGAAGATCGGCAAAACGCGCTTCTGGCTGCGCCAGCAGCTCGGCATCATCGCCGCGCTGGAACACTTTTTCGGTTATCTCGGCAACTGGGTGCTCAATGCCAACGGGCTCGATGCCGCCCATGCCGACCCCACCATGCTCGACCTGCTGCGTTGGCACGGCGCCGAAGAAGTGGAGCATCGCACCGTGGCTTTCGACATCTTCCGGCATATGGGCGGCACTTACTTCGAACGCTGCTTCCACATGCTGTCGACCATCATGCTTCTGCTGTACTTTCTCACGCACGGGGCACGCTTCATGCATCAGCGCGATCCCGACGCCGGTGCGTACCGAGGCTTTATCCTCGCCTGGCGCGCCGGGGCGCGGCGCGGTTGTCTGCCGTCGTTCCGGAAAATGATCGCCGCGGCGCTACGCTATTTCAATCCTCGCTACACGCCGCATCACGAAGGCTCCACCGAGCAGGCGCTCGCCTACCTTGCAACCTCGCCCGCTGCGCAGGCCGCGGCGCATGGGGGCAACTGGGTGCGCGATGCGAATTGATACGGCAACTGATACGGCAACTCGCTCGCCGAAACCGGAACTGTCTGGCATGATTCAGGGCGCCTTCGCGCGGCCAATCTTCGTCTGACACACACTGCACTTCATGCTTCGATTCGAGAATCTTTGCAAACGCTACGGCGAGCGCATCATTTTTCAGGGACTGCGTTACAGCACCGGCGCAGGATGCGTGGCGCTCAACGATGAAACCGGCAGCGGCAAGTCCACCTTGCTCGGCATCCTCGCCGGTACGATCGAGGCCGATGAAGGCGAGGTGTGGCTCGATGGGCATTCGCTGCGTACCGCGCCGCTCGAGGCAAAATCGATACTCGCGTATATCCCCGATGACTGCATAGCGTATCCGCTTCAAACCGGTCGCGCGTTTCTCGAACATGTCGCATCGACCAGAAAGACGGTAGTCGACAGCCGCACGCTCGATCTCGCGCACCGCTTCGGGCTCGCGCCGCATCTCGAGAAACGCTTCGAGCAAATGTCGTTTGGCACCCGCAAGAAGATGTTCCTGACGGCGATCGCGCTGGGCAAGCCCACCGTCGTCATCGCGGATGAGCCGGCTGGCGGGCTCGACGCCGCTGCGCGCGCTGTACTGATCGATTGGTTCAAAACGTTAGCCGAAGACCGCACGGTCTTTTTCTCGAGCTACGACACGGCGCTGACGCAAGCCTGCAATGCGACACTGATCGGTTTCGCCGATCTTGGTATGAGCGTTTAACAAGCTACTGCGAGGCGCCCGCGAGCTTACTGCGCGCCGTCCTGGGTCATGACCAGCGCGAGCGATGCGGAAAGAATCGATTTCGCCAGCTTGTCGTCGTCCACTGCGCGCGCAAGCGTAATGGCTCCCACGATGGTCGCGACGACGCCCAACGCCGGCTGTTCGCTCTCAGTGGATGCGGCTTGTGCTATTCGCGACGCCAGCTTGCGCACGTACTCCGTGAGCTGTTCCCTGACGTCCGGATTCGCATGGCGCGCCTCGCCGGCGAGTGCGCACAACGCACATCCTTTGCCGGGATTCTTCACGTGACGCTCATTGAGAAACGCCTCGGCGATGGACTGCAGAGGCGTTTCCCCACGCTTTCCCGAACTGGCTAAGAGAGACGCAATGCGCTTCTCGCTCTGACTGACCGCGTGCTCGAGCGCTTCCAGAATCAACGCATCACGCGACGAAAAATGACCGTAGAACGCGCCGTGCGTGAGCCCCGCGCTGCGCATGCAGTCGGCGACGCCGAGCGCCTCGATGCCGTGTTCGCGGATCTGCCGTGATGCGCTCTCCAGAACCCGCTGCCTGCTCTCAGCCTTTTGTGCCTGCGAATAACCCATTTTTTGCCTCACCACCCTTGACAATCTGCATGATGACTATAATACTGAACTTCTGCATGACGATCAACATACAGAATGAGGTGTTGACGACGCTCATGCTGGTTTGGATGCGGCGGCTGCCCTGCGCTGCGTAACAGGACTTGGCGCCGTCAGCAGGCGCGACTTTCGACTCGATCTCGCGCCGTAACACACAGGAGAAGGATATGCGTTTTACTGGAAAGACAGCGCTCGTCACTGGCGGCAACAGCGGCATTGGTTTTACTGCAGCGAAGCTTTTGATCGCCGAAGGCGCCCGTGTTGCGATCACTGGCCGCGATCGCGCAAAACTGGATGAGGCGGTATCCGCGCTCGGCGAAAACGCGCTAGGCATAGCGGCTGATCTCGACGATGAAACCGCGATCGAGTCGATGTTCAAGCAGATCCAGCAAGCATTCGGGTCCCTCGACATCGTTTTCGCCAACGCCGGGATCTCCGGTCCGACGCCGCTCGGCGGCACGACCGCTGCTGCGTTCGAGGCGATTCTTCGCACCAATCTCACTGCTGTCTTTCTCACGGTTCAATCGGCCCTTCCGTTGATGAGCGCCGGCGGCGCGATCGTATTGAACGGCTCCGTGATGCGCG
The DNA here is from genome assembly GCF_058782725.1 of Paraburkholderia sp. FW306-02-B. Classification (NCBI taxonomy): domain Bacteria; kingdom Pseudomonadati; phylum Pseudomonadota; class Betaproteobacteria; order Burkholderiales; family Burkholderiaceae; genus Paraburkholderia; species Paraburkholderia sp. FW306-02-B. Next base: position 806,774 of record NZ_JBYSXZ010000002.1, on the reverse strand, counting down.
AGTTAGGCTCGCCGGGGTCGGCCGCTTATTCCGCTACGAAGGCGGGCGTCACCGGCATGGCGAGGGTGTTTGCATCCGAACTCGTGCAGCGTGGCATTCGCGTCAACACCGTGATTCCAGGCGGCACGCGCACGCCGATCTGGACGCGCGGCGCACGGGCCGGCGCGACGCTCGACGGGACCGAAGAAGCGCTCGCGCCGCGCATTCCGCTGGCTCGCCTCGCTACACCTGAAGAGGTTGCCAAGGCCGTACTTTTCCTCGCGTCCGATGACGCTTCCGGAATCACGGCGGCGGAAATCGTCGTCGACGGCGGCACAATCGGTGCGCCGTGGGGGGCGCCTATCTTCCGCAAGGGGTGAAAGCTGGGCGAACGTGCGCATGCGGCGATCCAGCCTTGGAGATAAGCCGCATGCCGGCGAAAGTCCGGATAACGTTGGCTCAACAATGCTCGCCTAACGACGGCGCCACTTCCAGGTGTCGATGCGAATCGCCTATTCGATCTGCGGTCCAGCAAATTCCTGGGCCAGCTTGCGCGCCGCGTTGGCGAACATCAGGATGTCAACGCCCGTGGCGACGAAGGTGCAGCCCAGTTCGAGGTAATGTCGTGCAAGCGTGGGATCCGAGGTCAACGTGCCTGCGGCTTTGCCTGACTCGACGATGGTGCGCATGGCGGCCTCGATCGCACGTTGGACTTCAGGATGGCCCGGCTTGCCGCGATAGTCCATCGAGGCGGCCAGATCGGCCGGGCCGATGAACACGCCATCGACACCCTCGACTGCGCAGATCGACTCGAGATTCGCCAAAGCGGTCACGGTCTCCGCCTGCACCAGCACGCAGATTTCGCTGTCGGCGACGTCCAGATAATCGGTCCGCGCACTCCAGCGCGAGGCCCGGCCAACCGCGCTGCCCACACCGCGAACGCCATGTGGCGGATAGCGCACGGCGGACACGACCGCCCTCGCCTGCTCCGCGGTGTCGACCATCGGCACCAGCAGCGTGCGTGCGCCGATGTCGAGCAGACGCTTGATCAGTGCCGGGTCGCTGTTGACAGGCCGCACCACGGCTTCTGCTCCATAAGGCGCGACCGCCTGCAACTGCGCGAGGATGCTGCGCAGGTCGTTCGGCGCGTGCTCGCTGTCGATCAGAAGCCAGTCGAAGCCGGCGGTCGCGCTCACTTCGGCCAGATACGCGTCGGCCATGGAAAGCCAGAAACCGATCTGGCGGCGCCGGACGGCAAGAGCGGATTTGAACGAATTAGGCGCTGGCATCTGCATTGCGTTGCTCATGGCTCTCGAACTCCACGGGTTTGTCGTCGAACTGGATCGGTTCCACTTTGCCAAGCAGGAACACGTAATTGAGGATGGCGATCGCGATCAGCACCGATGAAAAAACCAATGCAGGGATGAACGATCCCGTCGCACCGACAATGGCGCCCGTCACCACCGGACCGACCACACCCCCCATGTTCGACACCGTGTTCTGGACCCCTGCTACCATCGACACCATGTTCCGCGGCGCGACATCGGCGGGAAGCGCCCACACCTGGGATGCGGCAACCGTCGTGCCTGACTTGGCGATACAAAGCAGAACCACGGCCGTGACCGCGGATTGCGCAAAGGCCGCGAGACCGATGCTCGATGCCATGACGAGGCCGATGACGAGAAAGAGCTTGCGGGTTGCGGTGAGAGAAAGCTTGCCGGAGCTGTATACGCGGTCGGACGCCCATCCCGCCAGCACTTCGACAAACATCGATATCACGAGCGGCAGCGATGCCATGAAGCCCATCTCCATCAGACTCATGCCGCGCGCCTTGACCAGGTAAGTGGGCAGCCATGTGATGAAGAAGTACGAGTTGTAGTTGATCATGAAGAAGCCGATGCACATCGCCCAGATGTTCCGGTGTGCGAATAGCCGCTTCCAGGACGCGCCCGGCTTGCACGCATCGACGGCCGCCGGGCTCTGCTCATCACGGATGTAAGCGAGTTCCGCCGCGTCGACCCGCTTGTGATCGGCAGGCGAGTCCTTGAATGCGAGCTGCCACACGACGCACCAGATCAGACCCAGCGAACCGGTAATCGCAAAGGTGATTTTCCAGTCGAAGGTCGCCAGAAGGTAAGCGATCAACGGCAGTGCAATCGCGCCGCCGAGCTTCGAGCCGCTGTCGAAGATGCCCGCAACCGTCGCGCGCTCCTGCTTCGGAAACCATCTGGATGCGATACCCGCGTTGCTCGGATAAGCGCCCGCTTCTCCGATGCCGAGCGCGACGCGCAGCGCGACAAGCGACTTGAATCCGCTGGCGAGCCCGGTGGCGGCGGTCGCCAGCGACCACCAGAACACGGCGAAGCCAAGGACCTTCTTCTGGCCGAACCGGTCGGCCAGCATGCCGGCCGGCAATTGCAGCAGCGCATAGGACCAGAAAAACGCCGACATCACGATGCCCATTTCCATCGCGCTCAGATGAAACGCCGTCTGAATGTGTGGCGCCGCGGCGGACAGCACGGTGCGGTCGATATAGTTGATCGCGATCGCCGCCCACATGAGGCCGGCCACCAGCCAGCGCACCTTCGATCGTGACGCCCTTTGCCAGTCGCTCTGCATGTCTTGTCTCCTGTTCTGTATTGGCACTTCCGGTTGCGCATCGCGCGACGCTTCGAGGCGTCAGCTCACAATACCCATATGCCACGGTACGAATTCGTGATCTCCCAGGCCCAGCAATTCGCTTTTTGTCCGCTCGCCCGACGCGGTACGCAGGATATGCTCGAAGATATCCTGTCCCATCTCCTGCACGGAGCGCTCGCCGTCCATAACGAGTCCACAGTTGATATCCATATCCTCGCCAAGGCGCTTGAACATCGGCGTATTGCTGGCGAGCTTGAGGGTCGGCGCGGGCTTCGAGCCGAACATGGAGCCGCGGCCGGTCGTGAAGCAGATCAGGTTTGCACCGCTCGCGATCTGACCGGTCACCGCAACCGGATCGTAGCCGGGCGAATCCATGAAGACGAAACCCGCGCGGTCGATCGGTTCGGCGTATTCGTAGACGGCCTGGAGCGGCGTGGTACCGCCCTTCATCGCGGACCCGAGCGACTTTTCGAAAATATTCGCGAGGCCGCCCTGCTGATTTCCCGGGCCGACCACGCCGTTGAACTGGCCGTTGTGGCCACGCGTATAACGCGCCCACCAGGCGAGCCGGTCGAGCAGCTTCTGCCCGACTTCGGGTGTTACCGCCCGGCGGGTCAGCATGTACTCGACACCGTGAATCTCCGGCGTCTCCGAGAGGATCGCGGTGCCGCCGTGGCGCACCAGCAGATCCATCGCCGCGCCCAGTGCGGGATTGGCCGTGATGCCGGAAAAGCCGTCCGATCCGCCGCATTCCAGACCGATCTTCAGATGGCTCGCCGATACGCGACGCCGCTCGATGTCGTTCGCTGCCGGCAGCATCTGCTCGATGGCCGCGACGCCCGCCTCGATTGTCGCGCGGGTGCCGCCTTCATTCTGCATCACGAGCGCGCGCATCGTCTTGCCGGTCGCCAGCCCCTGCGACTCCAGCAGATCCACCACCTGGTTGCGCTCACAACCGAGACCGACCACCAGTACGCCGGCAAGATTCGGATGCCGCGCGTAACCGGCCAGCGTGCGCCGCAGGACGTCGAAATGCTCGCTCGGCGAGGACATACCGCAGCCGCTTGTCTGCGCGAACGCCACCACGCCGTCGACCTTCGGGTAGCGGGCGAGACGCTCGGGCGTGAACCACGCGGCAATGTGCCTGATGACCGTCGCAGAGCAATTGACGGAGGCGAGGATGCCGATGAAGTTGCGGGTGGCGATGCGCCCGTCAGGACGCACGATGCCGAGGAAGGTTGCTCGCTGAGCCTCCGGAACGTAGTCAACTGGGCGAACGTCCTGACAAAAACCCGGATCGCGCTCGAAGTCGATCAACTCGATGTTGTGCGAATGAACGTGCTCGCCCACCTCGATATCGCGCGCTGCCCGGCCAATCACCGTGTCGTACTTGCGTATCGGCTGGCCAAGCAGGATGCGGGTGGCGGCGACCTTGTGGCCCGGCGAAACCTGCGCACGCATGCGCAGCTCGATATCGCCGAACCGCAGCAACTGGCCGATCGCCAACGTCTCGCGCGCGATCAGCACGTTGTCCGCCTCGTTAAGCCTGATCAGCGGGCCTGTGAAGGCCGTGTTTGCCTGCAACATCCTCTTCGTCCTCCGTGGCTGGCTTTCGAGGGCTTGTACCCGAACGTCCCAGCCGTCACTTGCCGCTTGTCGCCTGCCGCGGTTGATGCAAGCGGTGTCTCAATGTCGATATTAATGGGTTGACGCTGTAATGTTACCGGTTTATGTAACCGGTAACATTACAGCTATCGTAGTATGCTTTTGCGATAATTGCCAGCCACCTTTTCAATTCGACGAAAAATTTCCTGTGATCAAGACCCGGACCGACTTCAGCACGCCAGCAGAGCACGCCGCCTCTCGCCGCGCCCGCAAGAACACTGGCCGCGTCACGCTGAGCGATCTGGCGGCGCTGGTGGGTGTCACGAAGGTCACGGTCTCGCGAGCGTTGAACACCCCCGAACTCGTCTCGACCGACACGCTCGAACGCGTGCGCGAGGCAGTGCGGCAGACGGGTTACACGCCGGACCTGATTGCGGGGTCGCTGGCTTCGAATCGCAGCCGCCTGATCGTCGCGCTGATTCCGGCGATGGCGGGAAGCGTCTTCCAGGAAACCTTTGCGGCGCTGACCGCCGAACTGGCCGCCGCGGGTTATCAGTTGCTGATCGGCCAGAGCGGCTACGACGAATCGCGCGAAGACGCGCTGCTCGACGCCATCGTGGGCAGGCGCCCCGCGGGTATCGTACTGACCGGCGTGATTCACTCGGAACATGCGAGGCAAAAGCTCCAGGCTTCAGGCATTCCCGTCGTCGAAACATGGGACATCACGCGGGCGCCGCTCGACATGCTGGTTGGCTTTTCTCATCAGAAGGTCGGCAAAGCCGCGGCGCGTTATCTGCAGACACGTGGTGCGCAACGGCCGGCCGTGGTGACGCCGAGCGATCGCCGCGCGCAAACGCGCACCCACGCGTTCGTGAAAACGTTCGGTCCGGCGGCCAGGATTCCCGTCGTATCGGTCGAGTCGCCTGCCAATCTGGGTGACGGCAGGCGCGCGTTGAGCGCCCTGCTCGATCAGCACCCCGACATCGATGCTGTGTTCTGCGGCGCCGATATCCTTGCGCTGGGCTTGCTGATGGAGGCCCGAAGCCGGGGCCTGTCGGTCCCGCAGCAACTGCGGGTGATCGGTTACGGCGATCAGAACTTCGCACCGGACACGGACCCGCCCCTCACCACCATCCGGATCGACGGCACCCGAATCGGCAAACTGGCGGCGTCCATGCTGGTTGAAAAAATAGAAAGCGGCGTCGAAGCGCACCGTATCGTCGACGTCGGTTTCACGCTGATCGAGCGCGACAGCGCCTGATAGCGGTCTGGGCGCCAGTTCAGAGAGAGGAACCACCGCACACCATAATCTGCTGCCCGGTAATCGCGCCCGCATCCGGGCCGAGTAGAAACGCGGTCAAGGCGGCGACTTCCGACGGCTGAACGAACCGGCCGATTGGCGGCATTTTCGGCGGAGTTCCGGCACGCGCGGGATCGCTGAGCAACGGTGTATCCGTTGCGCCGGGCGCCACCACGTTGACCGTGATACTGCGCGGCGCGAGTTCGGCGGCCCATGATCGGGCCATGCCGATCAACGCCGCTTTTGTCGCCGCGTATTGACTGCGAGTGACGGCGCCATTCGCCGTCCGGCTGCCGATCAGCACGATTCGGCCGCCCGCAGGCATCTTCGGCATCAACGCATTGGCGAGAAAGGCGGCTGCGTCGACATGAATCCGCCACATCGCCGCGCCGTCGCCCGCGGCCAGTTCGCCGAGCGGCGCCGTGCGCATGAAGCCGGCCGCGTGCACGAGCGCATCGCATGAGCCGATTGCATCGAGAGCAGGCTCGAGCACCGTGAAATCCGTCACGTCGACAGGTACGATAGTCAAACGCTCGACGGTCTCCCTAGCCGGTGTCCGGCACAAACCGGTCACGCGCCAGCCATCCGCCAACAGGCGCTCGACAATCGCGAGGCCGATTCCCGATGACGCGCCCGTCACCACCGCATGCCGTTGCACCACAGATTTCGCTGCCACGCCGTTTCCCCTCGAAAATCGGTCACGCGGAGGCGTCGCGAACGCTTATCGAACCGTCACGGTCTCCACCGTCACCTCGCCCCGCTCGTCGAACAAGGCGAGTTCCTGCGGCTGCGCCGCGTCATCGGTAATCAACGTCCAATCGCGTTCGAGCGGCGTCCAATGTTGCTGGCTGGCGCGGCCGAGCTTGTCGGCGGTGACGAGCACGAACACACTTGCCGCCTGCCGGATCACGCATTCCTTCAGATACGCCTGCTCGGCAGTCGCTTCACACAGACCGCGTGTTGCGGTCACGCCATCAGCACCGAGAAACGCCTTGTCGAAACTCAGCCGGCTCAGCGCAAGTTGCGCCAAGGGTCCGAGCGTACTCATGCTCGACGAGCGGATATCACCGCCGATCAGCGTCACCCGCACTTTGCTCGATGCCAACGCGCCGACCGCCAGCAGGTTGTTCGTCACGACATGAACCGAACGATGGCCGATCAATTGCCGCGCAAGCGCCGCGGTGGTCGTGCCACCATCGAGGAACAGCGTGTCGTCGTCCTGCACATGGGCGAGCGCGGCGCGCGCGATCGCTTCTTTCTGTTCGCGGAAGCTCTCGCTGCGCTCGTCGAGCGATGCTTCCGGTTCGTGCGCGCTGACCGCCGCCGCGCCGCCATAGGTACGCAGAATCTGGCGATCGTCCGCGAGCGCCCGCAGGTCGCGCCGCACGGTCGCCTCGGACATGCCGAAGTGCTCGCACAGCGTACCGACATCGGTCATCCCGCCCAGCACAGCGTGAAGCATCGCCTCGCGGCGTTTCGCAACTTTCATGATCTTGGATCGGAGGAACCGGTTAAGCCACAGCGCGCCATCAGCGCGCGAAAAAGTGCGCCTAGTGTAGCGAATTTCCATCGCACGCCGTGTCCCTTTCCGGTCCGCTCACAACCGGCTCCTCGCTTTTACTGCTTCAGCCACGCACCCACGTTTCGTCGACGCTCACGTACTTGATACGCTGACGGAAATAGGTGAAAGCAATATGCAATGCGCCGTCACTCGATTGCACGATCGACGGATACGAATACTCGCGGTTGCGCTGCTCAGCCGAATTGTTCGTCATGCAGTAGCCGTCGCCGATCTCCAGATTGCGCCGGCGCGTCCATGTGTGCCCACCGTCTTCGGAAATCGCCAGCGACATCGGCGCACGCGGCGCGCCCCAGAATGCCGTGCCGTGCGACGAGGCACCTTGATCGCGCAACTCGCCGCTATCCTCGGAATCTTCGATATCGTCGTACAGCGATGCGCGCCGCCCGGTGCTATGCGACGCGCTGCTCTCGTTGAATACCAGCGCGAGATGGCCATTCCTCAACGACACGAACTGGATAGACGAATTGTTGTTCGGCAACGTGGTCGCTTGCGGAGCACTCCACGCGCGGCCGTCGCTCGAACGGCTCGCATAGATGAAGTCCGCCCAGCGGCTGCGGAACAATGCGAGCAGCGAGCCGTCGGCGAGTACCTGCACATTCATATGCACGCAGCCGACACTATTGGGCACCTGATGCTCGTACCACGAACGCCCTTGGTCCTCCGAGATCAGCACCGCGCTGATGTCGTTGTTGCCGACCCAGCGCTCGCCGAGTTCGGTGCGGCACATAAACACCGGGCACAGCCACGCGCCGTCGGGCAGCACAACGATCGGCTGACGTACGAACGTCCCCGGCCGGTCGAACAGCGTCTCGATCGCCCCCCACGTCACGCCGCCGTCGGACGAGATGCGCCGCCTCACGATCGCGGTGTTCTGGTGCCCGGACAACTGCGCCGTATACGTGAGCCACAAACAGCCGTCGGGCGCAGTGAACAACACGGGGTTCTGTTCGGAGCGCGTCGGGTCGTTCGACAGTTTCTCGGGCTCGGACCAGACGTCGCTACCCGCACGCAGCCGCGACATGTAGATCGACACGTCGGGAATACCTTCCTGCGTGCCGCCGAACCACACGCACAGCAGGTCGCCGTTGGAAAGCGCATGCAGATTCGCCGCGTGGTTCTGCACGCACGGTGACGGCAAATACGCGTCGCGGCGCTGTGCGTCGGCATAGGCCACTCGCACCTGGCTGTCCCACGTCGTCGAGGTCGGGGCTTCTGCGAGGATGGAAGTCATCCAGGGTTCTCCTGAGTACGTCACGTCAATGTGATTCATGATGCGCGAGGCGCTCGCCGCTGGCGCCCACCGGTTTCGATCCGGACGGAAACAGCAGCTTCTCCAGCACGATGACGACGGCCGGCGTCACCAGCGATACATACATATTGTCGACGCCGAGCGGATTGCCGAGCAGATACCAGATCGTCGTCGTGATGGTAGCGACGATCAGGGCGGCCATCGCGCCACGGCTGCTGTTGAAGAACGGCAGGTAGATACCCATCAGCGCGACCACCGACACCGTCAACCGCAAGGCGCGCGTGAAGAACGACAGCGCGAGGATCTGTGGCACGAACAGCACGAACACGAGTGGCGCGCCCCCGACGAAGAGCGAAATCCAGCGCGTCATGCGCAGTTCGACATCGGGTGCCGGACGATAGCGCGGCACGTAGAAATCCTTGACGATCAGCGACGCAATCGCGAGCGCCACCGTGCACACGCTGACGAAAATCGACGCGACAAGCGAAGTCGTCACCACGCCGGCCAGCAGCGGATTCATATGCTGCAGAAAGACGGGCAGCGCATAGAGGCTCTTGATGTTCGGAAACAGGTACTTCGCCGCCACGCCGAGAAAGCCGAGCGCGATCGAAATCGGCACGCACAGCACAGCCGCGAGCAACGACGCGTTGCGCGCCGCCGCGGGTGAGCGGGTCGCGGAAATCGCCTGAATAATGAACTGCGTCGAGAAGATCGCGCCCGCTGTGCCGATGATCCACGCGCCGATCGTGCCGTTGCTGAGCGAGCCGTTCCATGTGAAGTAGTGCTCGGGCATTTGCGCCATCATTGGCTTGACGCCGCCCGTCATTTGCCAGGCGATGACCACCAGAATCGCAATGCCAATCAGTTTGACCGCGCTATGCACGATGGTCAGATACGCGACACTCTTCAAGCCGCCCCACGCGAAATACACCGTGCTGACAATCGCAGTGATCACCGCGGCGGTCGGCAGATTGATGCGCATCACGGTCGAGATCGCGGCCGCGCCGCTCACATAGTTGCCGACGTTCACGAGGAACAGTGCATAGATCATGATCGCCGACACGATGAGCTTCGCGCGCTTGCCGTACTTCATCGCAATGAAGCCGGAAATCGTGAACTCACCAGAACTGTAGAGACGCTTCGCCATGAACAGGCCGAAGAACAGAAAACCGATCGACGCGGCGATCACTGACCACGACGCCGCAATGCCGGCGCTGAATGCTTCCTGCGACGTGCCCACCGTCGACTTTGCGCCGATGAACTCGGACATCAGCAACACCGCGACGACTACCGCCGGCATCGAGCGCGAGGCCACCATGAACTGTTCGGAATTGCGGCTGCGTAGCCGTATGCTGAACCAGCTCGTCAGAAGAATGTAGAGCACGACCATACCGATGATGATCGCTGTGTCCCAATAGCCGAAAGTTGCCATGGTGTCTCCGAATGTATTTTGCCGACGTCTTTGCATCGAAATATCCGGCTGCCGGGCGTGTGCCCGCCTTCTCGGCAACCGTGTGTTGCTTGCGCCGCAGCGGCGTGTGTCCTATCGGTTCGCGAGGCGCGCTCAGGCTTCCAGTTCGGAATGCCGCGTCGCGAGATCGAGTGCCTGTTTTAGCGCTTCGAGCATGCTGCCTTCGTCGGCGATTCCCTTGCCGGCGATGTCGAATGCCGTGCCGTGATCGACAGACGTGCGAATCACCGGCAGACCCACCGTCACGTTGACGCCTGCCTCGAGGCCCATCACCTTGATCGGGCCATGGCCCTGGTCGTGGTACATCGCGACGACCACGTCGAAATCGCCTCGGCCGGCGCGGAAGAACAGCGTGTCGGCGGGCAGCGGGCCCTCGACGTCCCAGCCGCGTGCCTGCAGCAACTGAACCGCCGGTACGATCTTTTCCTCTTCCTCGCCGTAGCCGAACAGGCCGTTCTCGCCCGCATGCGGATTGATCCCACACACGCCGATGCGCGGATTGTCGATCCCGGCGCGCACCAGCGTTTCGTGCGCGCGCTCGATGGTCCGCTGCACGAGGCCCGGCTCGATGCGGCGAATCGCGTCGAGCAGGCCGATGTGCGTCGTCACGTGAATCACGCGCAGCTTCGGCGCGACGAGCATCATCGACACTTCGTCGATGCCGGTCAGATGCGCGAGCATCTCCGTATGGCCGGGGAAAATGTGGCCGCCCGCGTGCAGCGCTTCCTTGTTCAGCGGCGCGGTGCAGATCGCGTCGAGTTCCCCCGCCGATGTCAGCTGGACGGTGCGCGCGACATACTGGTAAGCGGCATCGCCCGCGACCGCCGACAGCTTTCCATACGGCAGATCGGCGGGAATCAGTCCGAGGTCGATGCAATCGACCACGCCGCACTCGAAACCCGCGTCCGCGGGGCGGCTGACCGCACGCACGTCGAGCGTAACGCCCGCACGTTTGCCGGCATCGCGCAGACGCGCGGCGTCGCCGATCACGAGCGGCCGGCACTGTTCGTACACGGAGGCATGCGCCAGCGCTTTCATGACGATTTCCGGGCCGACGCCGGCAGCATCGCCCATGGTGATGCCGATAACTGGACGATAGGTCATTGTGGTCAGTCCTCTTATGATGGCCTCGTGAGGCCGGGCGATACGTTGAACGCCGGCGAGTTGCCGCCAGGCAAGATGAAGCGTGTCGGGACGACCGAAGCCGCCCGCTTTGGTGACGACGCAAAGACGGCGTCCGTTATGAAGCGCATGCAGCAGCGGCACGCCGCTTTCGATTTCTTCGACGATGCGCAGCTCGCCGATGCCGGCAGCGGACAACAACGCGCGCGCCGTCTCGCCGCCGGTGGCGATCACGCTGCCGGCGAATGGCAACGCGGGCACGAGCAGCGCCGCGAGACACCGGCAAAACAGCAGTCCGTCGACGACGCTTGTGCGATCTGTCTGACTCAGCGAGATGACGACGTGCCGTCCCTGCCGAAGCGCTTCGCTCACCGCCCGCGTGAGATTCGAATGCGCACGCGTAGCCGTATCGGCACGCAGCGTCCTCGTATCGATTTCGAACGAAACAAGCGCATTGCCCGCTTCCGTCCTGAGCCGGGCGACCTGCGCATGTGAAACGCTCGACATGCTGCCGACCACGGTTAATACCGGCTGGCTCGGCGTGTGTTCGTTCGGTGGAGTCGGCTTCGTGGTGTCGGTCAGTTTCAATGCGCTCATCAGGTCGCGTGCGAGCCCTGCGGAGCCGACCCAGAACACGCCTCGCAGTTGCGCCGACGCGTGGGCGACGCGCCGCAAGTCGTCTTCCGTTTCGCTGTCGCAAACCACGGCCTGAATGCCGGCGTGACGCAGTGTGTCGAGGCGGTCCATCAACGCGGCGTCGCCCGCCCGAACCTCGGCCAAGGTCAGCGCGACCGTGCCCACGCCGCATCCGGCGAGCATCGACGGAATATTCGCCTCGCCACCAATGCCTTCGTTGCGCCACACTTCGGTTTGTTCGACCAGCACGCCGTTCAGCCATTGACGGCCATCGCGCGTCGTACGGCCGGCGGCCGGAAACGCCGGCGCCACGATCGCCATACCGGCGAGCGGCACAAGTGCGGCGACCTCGGCGGCGAAGTTGCCGCGCAGCGTCGAATCAATCTTCTTGTAGAGCCGCGTGTCCGCGTGACCGAGTTCGCGCCACACGTCCACATTGCTGCGCGCCGCCGACGCGGCGTCGAGCCGGCGTGAATCGGCATCGACCGCGAGCACATCGACCGTGTCTTTCATGCCGGCTGGCGAAGGTGCGCGTGCATTCAGCGTCACGACGCTGCGCAATCCCAGGCGCGCGCCGGTCACGGCGCAGTCGGCCGTGCCCGACAGATCGTCGCCGATGATCAACAGCCGCGGGCGGCGCTTGCAAGCGGTGTTCATGGCAGCAGACGGCGATAGATCGCCTTCATGTCGTCGAGCGAAAGCGGCTTCGGGTTGTTGCCGAGCAGCCGTTTGACTTTGGCCGCGGCCACCGCGAGCGCATCGAGATCGTCTTCGCCGACGCCGAACTTGCGCAAATCCTGCGGAATGTCGACGGCCGCGGTCCATTCGACGATGCGCTCGATCAGCTTGCCGGCGGCCGTCTGCTCATCGTCGTCGTGTGCGCCGAGCGACAGCGCGCGCGCCACGTCGGCGAGCCGGCCGACGCACGCGTCCATGTTGAACGCCATCACATGCGGCAACAACATGGCGTTCGCGACGCCGTGCGTGATGTTGAACATGCCGCCGAGCGGATACGCGAGCGCATGCACCGCGGCCGTGCCGGCTGCCGTCAACGCCAGACCGCCATACATCGAGCCGAGCATCATCGCCTCGCGCGCCTTGATCGACTCGCCGTGCTCGTAGGCTTCGATGATGTTCGCGCCGATCAGCCGCATCGACTCCATCGCGAACATGTCGCTGACGGGATTGGCCTTCGTCGAGATATAAGACTCGAGCGAGTGCACGAACGCGTCCATGCCGGTCGCCGCGGTGATCGGCTTCGGCAGTTTCAGCGTGAGCGCGGCGTCGAGAATCACCAGTTGCGGCAACAGATGACGGCTCACGATGCCGACCTTCAACTCCTCGTCCGGCAAGGTGACGATTGCGTTCGGCGTCACTTCGGAGCCGGTGCCCGCGGTGGTCGGCACGAGAATCAACGGCACGCCCGGTTTTTGAATCAGATCGATGCCGAGCCATTCGCGCAGCGGTTGATCGTTGGTCAGACGCACCGCGAAAAGCTTCGCTGCGTCGAGCACGCTGCCGCCGCCGATCGACAGGATCGCGTGCGGCGCAAACGGTGCGATCTGTTCGCTGAACACGCTTTCCACATTGTCGATAGTCGGCTCCGGTTCGACGTCACGCACAATCAGCACCTCGATATCTTTGCCGGCAAGACCGGCAATTACGCGATCGATCACGCCGAGCGCTTCCATCGCAGGCTGCGTGATCAGTGCGATGCGCTTGACCGGCGTGTCGAGCAACGCGAGTTTCTCCGCCAGCAGATCGAGGCTGTGCGCGCCGTGCACGATATGCTTGACGGTCTGGAAGTGATAGGTCGTGGTCATGGCGATATTTCGTTTGCGGATTCGTTTGCGATTGAGTTGCGTGGCCGATGGGCTTCAGCGGGTCTCGCGGTACACCGCGAGCGCCTGTTCGAGACGCGCGCGCGCATTTGCATCGAGCGGCTGGGCGGGCGAGCGCGCCGGGCCCGCCGGCATGCCGAGTATTTCCGCGGCGGTCTTCAGCACCACCGGCATGGTGCCGAGTGCAAACGCGTCGCGCAACGCACGGAGCGACTCCTGCGCGTTGCGCGCGGCCGCGATGTCGCCGGCGTGAAAGTGTTTCCAGATCGACGTGACGACGGCCGGCACGGCGTTGGTCGTCGCGGCAACCGCGCCGTCGCCGCCCGCGATCAGGGACCACAGAATCATCGAGTCGGTGCCGGTGAACACGGCGAAGTCGTCGCGTCGCAGGTTGATCAGTTGCAGCAGACGGTCGAAGTCGCCGCCGCTATCCTTGATACCGCGGATGTTAGGTATCTCCGACAGGCGGCGCACCGTGTCGATGGTCAGCGTGACGCCGGCCTTCGCCGGGATCGTGTAGAGCATCACAGGCAGCGTCGTAGCGTGGGCGATCCGCTCATAGTGCGTGAACAGCTCCTGCTGCGTCGCGCCATTGAAATACGGCGTGATCACGGATACCGCATCCACGCCCACGTCCAGCATCTTGCTGTTCAAGCCGATAACATCACGCGTCGCGTACGCGCCGGTGCCGGTAATTACCGGCACGCGCGAGCGCGCCTGATCGACCGCGATCTTCGCGATCCTCAGCTTCTCCGCTTCGTTCAATGCGATGAATTCGCCGTTGGTGCCGAGCACGAACAGCGCATGCACGCCGGCCTCGATCAGGCGTTCGATCAGTGTGCGCAAACCGGCTTCATCGACTTCTTCCGATGCCGTCATCGGCGTGATAAGTGCGGGAATGATCCCTTTGAACAAGACTGTCATGCTCGACTCCACTTCTACGAAGGAAGGCATGCCGCCCTCCCCTGTTGTTTGATCAGATTGCTCGAACCGGTCAGAACTTGTGACGCAAACCGAGCGCCGCCACAAACTGATGCGATGTGCTCGACGCGGTGATCGGCCACAACGCCGCCGTCGCCGTGCGCCCCGTCGAATCGATACCGCTTGCTGCCTGCCAGCCTGTAGTCAGATAAACGTCCGTGCGCTTGGACAGGAAGTAGTCCGCGCCGGCATTCACCTGGTTGTAGTGCGCGTCGCCCGCGCCGTGCGTGCGGGTGTAGTTGTATGAGACGCCGGCCAGCAGCGCCGGACTCACCTGGTAGCGGAAATTGGCTTCGACGTTGTCGAACGTCGCGGTCGCGCCGACAAAGCGCGCGACCGGTGCGGCCGCCGCACCTGAACCCAGATCCTTGAACTTCGAATTCGAATAAATGAGACCGAAGGTGGCCGCACCGAACGTGTACGCGCCGCCGACCGCCGCTACCTGCAACGTACGCGCCGAGGTGTAACCGGAGTAGATCGGCGTGTTGTTCGGCGAGATCGCCGCCGCGCCGGCCGTGCCGTCGAACAGACCGGTATTCGGCGTTGTGGCGTTCAGGTACGAAGCCGCGACCACGAACGGACCGTTCGCATACGTGGCGCCGACACTCCAGACGCGATTGTTCGAGAAGTCGCCGGCGGTGCCGCCGAAGCTGAACAGGCCGCTGAAGCGGAAGCCCGCATAGTCGTTGCTGGTGAACTTCACGCTGTTGCTGATCCGCTCGTTCACGTAGAGATTGTCCGTATCACCCGGATGCGCACCGAGACCGCCCGCCCATTGATTCGCCGCGACCAGCGCGCCGAGGAAATCGGCGGCCGAGTCGTTCTGCCGGCCTGCCGTCACCTTACCGAAACCACCGCTCAAACCCACGTAGGCTGCACGTCCGAACTCACGGCCGTTCTGGCCGAGCGTGCCCGTCGTGCTGCTGAAACCATTTTCAAGGACGAACAGCGCGCTCATGCCGCCGCCCAGATCTTCCTGACCGCGCAACCCCCAGCGGCTGCCGGACAACGCACCGCTCGACATCTGAATATTCGAGTGGCCTTTCTGGCTGTTCGAATAGACAAGCGAGGTATCGATCAATCCATACAGGGTGACGCTGCTTTGCGCGTGCGCGGTGGTCGTGGCGGCACCGAGTACGCCCAAAGTGGCCAAGACCTGGAAGGAACGCTTCATCGATTGTGTCTCCGTGATTTTTCTTGATGGCAAGCAATGGCGCTTCGGCCACTCTAGAACGATCGACGTCAGCGGAATGATTTATTCGAGCAAAATAACGACCGTTTCGATCACTATAGTGATCGAAACGGTCGGTTGCAAGTGTTTTTCTCGATTCAATCATGTTTATGACTGAATCAATCAAAATCTGGTATGAACGGAGAACGCTCCTGAGGACGCGAGCATGGGGTTATATCGCGCTACTCAGCGCGGTCAATGAGGCTGGCCGAGGCAAGCGTCAGCGACATCGACAATCGGCTCGCTGTCTGTGTGCGCTTCGTAAAAACGGTCGACGCACCTTATCTGATCGAAAGTCCACCACGTTCCCGGCGGATCGTGACCCAGCCACATCACCGTGGCCGCCGCCTTTGTCCGAAGCCCCCATCGTTGCCAGTCAGAGCCTGTCGGCGAAAAATGGCCCTGCTTATCCATGTACGCGTTCAGCTCCAGGCCGTATCGCTTCAGGTATGGCGGGTTAAGGCGATCCTCGATAGCAGGTTTTTCGCCACGGGAAATTCGTGCGTTGTCCGTGGCCTCGTCCAGACGGAAATCGCTCACGGCACGGCTTATCACCGACAACTCGTACAGCAGCGTTGCGCCAATTGCCAGACACGTCGCGCCTATGCAGAGCACGAGCACAACAAGAACGTGCCTTCCGGTTATCGATCTCCGAGACATTGGCGCCCCTTCGTCCGCTTTTCCTATGTGCCTGCGCGCGCTCTGGCGGCGTGACACCACGCACGCCCCGACGACCGAAGGACGCCCGCGCCGAACCTGCCTATAGCAACGGATGCCTCAGGGCGTTTCTCCTTCCTGCGGCTTTTCATCAAGATTGCTCCTGAACGCGTCCTTCTTGTGTGAACCGTCGCAGAATGGTTTGTTGTGCGAATGGCCACACCGACATAGCCAGACCTCATCCTTATCTACCTCGATATTTTTCCCGCCCTGAGTGGTAATCTTGAAGTCGCCCTTGATGTAATACGGGCCGTCGTTCCGGGGGGTGATAATTGCAGTTGCCATTTGCGCCTCCGATGAGGGTGAATCGCGCGGTCCCGCACAGGTTCGGGACACTTGATGCGGCAACCTGAATACAGGTCGAATTTCAGTCTATATCCGATACCGCGCCGAGGTGCGGCGCGCGTCGCGGCATCGCACAAAAGCCTGTCGAAATTCGCCGCGGATGGTGTGAGGACATCATGATCTGGCTCGCCGATGCGGTGCTCGTGATGCACGCGCTGATCGCGCTTTTTATCGTCGGCGGACTCGCGGCGATCTGGGTCGGCTCGGGCCTCGATTGGGAATGGGTACGCAATCGGCTGTTCCGGCTCGCTCATCTGTTCGCGATCGGCCTGGTGTCGATCTTGTCGCTGCTGGGCGTAGCCTGCCCCTTGACGGTGCTGGAAGACTGGCTGCGCACCGGCTCAGTTGGAGCGCAAGGCTTCATCCAGCGCTGGGTGAGCCGCCTGCTCTATTACGATGTGCCGGTCTGGGTGTTCACGCTCGCGTACGTGGCGTTCGCTCTGGTGGTGCTGCTGACCTGGCGCAGGGTTCCGCCCCGGCAACGCACGTCATGCACGTAATGCACATAACACACGTCATGCAAAGGGATCAGGCCCGCACCTGGATGCGATTGACGACGCCATCGATCGCATCCAGACACCAGGCGTCCTGTTCCGCCTGCCGTCTTTCGGCTTCGGTCGCCACCCAACCTGCTAGCGTAATCCTGTGGTTTTCCACGCTGATGGTGATCTGCTCGGCGCGCACACACTGATCGGTTTCGAGCACCAGGTGCAAGGCATCGGAAATCTCATCGTCGCCGTCCACTTCGGCGGGCACTAACTCCAGCAGGTTCACCACGTCGCGGCAGCCGCCGACCCACCAGGCAGTCACACTCGCCAGGCGCCTGTGAGACAGGCTGACCACTTGCCCCGTCAAGGTCACCACACCGTCCTCGACCGTCACTTCGACGACGCCGCTGCCTTCGTTGCCCGCCTCGTCCATGGTGCCGCGCAGCACTTCGAGCTGACCCTTGACGCGCGCACAGATCACGCAGTTGCGGAACTCCACCGCCTGCGCCAGCCGTTCGCCGATCCGTGTGCGCAGCTCGCCGTCACCGACCGGCGGGTTGGCGGTGACACGCAGCCGGTCGACCAGACGCGTCCCCTCGCTGTGTATCTGGGTCAACTGCAGAAGGCGTTTCTTGGATGCGATATCCGGCACCTCGCCTGCCACGGTCAAGGCGCCGCCGTCGAAAGTCATATGAATGGGATGATGCTGGAGCTTCAGGTGTGATTCGCGTTCGAAGGCTGCCATCACCTGCTTCAAGACCGTATCGCTGCGTTGCATGATCTGCCTCGCGCAAAGGTTGGGTGGCGCAGCGCGCTTGATGCCACGCTGCGCAAGCCTTGCCGCACCGGGCGGGAGCCGCTCAGCTTGGCATACCCTGCATGCGACGGGCGAAGCGTGCCCGCTCGGCCCGGTCCATCAGATCCAGAAATTGTTTCGTGCCCATGTGAATCAGCACTTCATGATCGCCGGCCTCGAAATAGACGTCCGGCTGATGGGCGAGGCTCTCGTCAAGATAGGTGTACATGCCGTAGGCAGTACACACCGGCGGAAGCGCTCCTACGTCGCAATCCTTGAACAGTTCCCGCAGATCGACCTCTTTGGCCAGCAGGAGGTGGCGTCCGGTCTGCGCCCAAAGCTCGGACAGCCGCACGGCGTAGGTCGATGGCAGCACCGCCGCCACATAGCCGTGCTCGTCTTCAAGAAGCACGGTCTTGGCGAGACGATCGCCGGGAATATGCGCTGCCGCCGCGGTTTCGATGCTGGAATGGCTGTGCGGATGATGCACGATTTCGTACTGCGAGCCCTTGCTGAGCAGGCAGTCCTGGAGAGTGGCAGACATTGACATGACGCACCTCCTCTGGAAGGAAGGAAACGGGAGATTACTGCGCGAGATTCCTTAAGGATAGTTCGCTTTCGCTCGCGCGTGAAAAACATGCGGACGGCCGCGCCGTGACCGCGTGGGCGTGACGGCCAATGGGACGATGTCCCCTTATGGCACACGGGTCCGTTTTCGCCAATAATGGCCCCACATCCACTACTGGACGAGGGCGGCCATGCGTTACAGCCCCGACGCCATCCGTACCATCGCCCTGGTCGGGCATGCCGGATGCGGCAAGACCTCGCTTGTCGAAGCCCTGCTGCATCAGGGCGGCGCGTTACACGCGCCCGGCAGCGTGGAGCGTGGCACC
This sequence comes from Paraburkholderia sp. FW306-02-B, assembly GCF_058782725.1. NCBI lineage: Bacteria > Pseudomonadati > Pseudomonadota > Betaproteobacteria > Burkholderiales > Burkholderiaceae > Paraburkholderia > Paraburkholderia sp. FW306-02-B. The sequence goes on along the minus strand of NZ_JBYSXZ010000002.1, from coordinate 787,898 downwards.
ACGGTCTGCGATTTCGACCCGCTCGAGCGCAAATATCACCACTCGCTGAACTCCGCCGTCGCCCACCTCCACTACCGGGATACCCGCATTTATCTGCTGGATACGCCCGGCTATCCGGACTTTTCCGGGCTGTCGATCAGTGCCCTGCCCGCGGTGGAGACTGCCGCCATCGTCATCAATGCGCAGACCGGCATCGAAATGACTACCCGGCGCATGATGGCGTGGGCGGCGCAACGCAAGCTCTGCAGAATGATCATCGTGAACGGTATCGATGGCGAAAAGGTCGATCTTCCGGGGCTTCTAACGCAAATCCAGCAGGCCTTCGGCAAGGAATGCCTGCCCATCAACCTGCCGGCGCAAAGCGGCCGCCAGGTGGTGGATTGTTTTTTCAATCCTGCCGGCGACGCCGATTTTCTGTCTGTTGCGGCCGCGCACAATGCGCTGGTCGATCAAGTGGTCGAGATCGATCCCGCCTTGATGGAGCTTTACCTGGAGCAGGGCGAGGCCATCAGTCCGGAGCAGTTGCACGAGCCCTTCGAGCGGGCGCTGCGCGAAGGCCATCTGGTGCCGATCTGCTTCACGTCGGCGGCCAACGGCGCCGGCATCGCAGAATTGCTCGACGTGTTCGTCCGGCTCCTGCCCAATCCCATGGAAGGCAACCCGCCGCTCTTCTACCGCGATGCCGGCGGCCGCCAGCAAGTCGTGCGCGCCGAACCGGACGCCGACAAGCATGTATTGGCCCACGCCTTCAAGATCGTCATGGACCCGTACATCGGCAAGATGGCCGTGTTTCGCATCCATCAGGGCACGATCAGGCGCGATAGCCAGCTCTATATCGGTGACGGGCGCCAGCCGTTCAGGGTCGCCCATCTGATGATGCTGCAGGGCAAAGAGCACGTGGACGTCCCGCAAGCCGGCCCAGGCGATATCTGCGCCACGGCCAAGGTCGACGCGATCGGCTTCGATGCCGTGCTGCACGACGCCCCCGAGGACGGCAACATCCACCTGACCCCGCTCGACTTCCCCACGCCCATCTACGGTTTGGCGATCGAGCCTGCGCGCCGGGGTAACGAGCAGCGCCTCTGGGAGATTCTGCAAAAACTGGGGGCGGAAGACCCGTGCCTGCGCATCGAACACCCGGTCGGCACCAACGAGACGGTGGTGCGAGGTCTGGGCGAATTGCACCTGCGCCTCATGCTGGAGCGGCTATCCGAACAATACAAGCTCGAGGTCGTGACGCGGCCACCGAAGATCGCCTATCGGGAAACCATCGGCGCCAAAGCCGAGGGGCATCATCGTCACAAGAAGCAAACCGGCGGGGCCGGGCAATTCGGCGAAGTGATGCTGCGCGTGGAGCCACTGCCGCGAGGCACGGGTTTCGAGTTCGTCGACGCCGTCAAGGGTGGCGCCATCCCCGGCCAGTTCATGCCCGCCGTGGAAAAAGGCATCCTGCAGGTCATCGATAGCGGGCCGCTTGCCGGCTTCCCGATGCAGGACGTGCGAGTCACCGTCTTCGACGGCAAGAGCCATCCAGTCGACTCCAAGGAAGTGGCGTTCGTTTCCGCCGGGCGCAAGGCCTTCATCGATGCGGTGCTGAAAGCCCAGCCCATCCTGCTCGAGCCCATCGTGGACATCGAAGTGATGACGCCGGAAGCCGCGATGGGCGACATCATCGGCGACCTGTCCGCCAAGCGCGGGCAGGTCCACGGCACACGCACGGCCGCCGGCAACGCCGTGGTCGTGGCGGGGCAGGTGCCGTTGTCCGAACTCAACGACTATCAGTCGCGTCTGAACGCCATCGCCGGCGGGCACGGCAACTACAGCATCCAGCTCAGCCACTACGATCCGGTGCCCCCCGCCCAGCAGGAGCGGATGGCGTCGCAGCACAAAAAACAGGGCGACGGCGCGGCGTCATGAGCGGCATGCCGGTCGCGTCGTCAGGATCAGGCAAAGGCCAACTGAAAATTGTCTTCCTCAGCCTTTTGTCGCACCGAACGTCAGCCCCGCCACAAAATGCTTCTGCATCGCGAAGAACATCGCCACAGAGGGAAGCGCGGCAAGAATCGACCCAGCCGACACAAGATTCCACGCCGTGGTCCACTGCCCTTTCAACGCGGCGACACCGACGGTAATCGGCGCCGCCTCGTCGCCTTGTGTCAGACACAGCGCCCAGAAGTAGTCATTCCAGACGAACGTGAACACAAGAATCCCCAGCGCGGCAAGCGCCGGCCGAATCAGCGGAAGCACGATCCGGTAAAAGACCTGCCATTCGGTTGCGCCTTCCACACGGGCCGCTTCGACAAGCTCGAAGGGCAGCTCCTTAATGAAATTACGCAGGAAGAGCGTGCAGAAACCGGTCTGAAACGAGAGATGAAACAGAATCAGCGCGCTCACGGTGTTGAACAGACCAAGCTGCAACGATAGATCCCGCACCGGAATCATCAACACCTGCACCGGCACGAAATTCCCCGCGACAAACGTCGCGAACAAAGTCGAATTGCCGCGAAACCGATAGGTAGCAAGCGCGAATCCCGCCATCGCCGCAAGCGCGATCGACGCCACGACCGCGGGCACCGTGATCAGCACGCTGTTCCAGAAGTAATGCAACATCGGCGAGGTAGTCAATGCCTCCCGATAGTTGTCGACCATCGAGAAGTGCTTCGGCCAGCCCCAATAATTCCCCTCGCTGAGTTCTTCCGTCGAGCGCACCGACGTGACGAGCACCACGATCATCGGCAGCAGCCAGATCAGCAGCGCGAGCGGCAAAGTCAGTTTGTACACGCGGCGCGTGGCCGGCTTCCATTTGTCGATGGCGATCGGAAACATGGTCGGCTCCTTATTGCTCGGCGCGCAGCATCCGCCGCAAGTGATAAACGATGTACACCAGCATGATGCCGAACAACACCACCGCCACCGCGGCGGAATAGCCGATGCGGTAATACTTGATCGCCTGGTCGTACATGTAATACGCGAGCACGGTCGAACTCTCGAACGGTCCGCCACCGGTCATCACCGAGATCAGATCGAAGCTGCGCAAGGCGCCGATCACGGTGACGACGATCGCCATGAACGTAGTCGGCCGTAATTGTGGCAGAATCACATGCCACAAAAGCGACCAGCCGCGCGCGCCCTCCATCCGCGCGGCTTCGATCTGTTCGGCGTTCAGCGACGTCAGGCCGGTCAGGTAAAGAATCATGCAATAGGCGGTTTGCGGCCACAGTGCCGCGAATACGATCCCGAAGGTCGCATAGCGGGCGTCGCCCAGTACCGGCACGCCGTGGCCGAGAATCAGCGCGAGCAAGCCGAAGGTCGGATCGTAGAACCAGGAGAAGATCAGGCCGACCACCACGCCCGAGAGCACGAACGGCGCGAAAAACAGCGATTTGACGATGCGGATGCCGGCCACGGCCTGATTCAGATACAGCGCCACGGCGAGTCCCATCGGCGGAGCGAGCAGGAACAACAACAGCCAGATGAGGTTGTTTTTCAGCGCCGTATAGAACGTCTGCGCATGGAACAACTCGACGTAGTTCGCGAGGCCGACAAAGGCCGGCTCGGTCATCCCGTCCCAGTTGAAAAAGCTCAGGCGGATGGTCGACAGGATCGGCCACACCACATAGATCGCCACCATCACGCAGGCCGGCGCGAGAAACAGGAAGGCAGCACGCCGATGCCGGCGCGCAGTCGGTGATGGACGGCGCCGGCGCGCCAGGGAAGGCGACCCGCCGCGCAATGCACCGCCCGAAGCCGGTACGCCCGATGCCGGTATGCCCGAAGCCGGTATGCCTGAACCGGCAGAACCGGGGACCGTGTGACGGGTAACGGAGTGCGACACGATTACTCTCCCGATCGAACGTGGCGGGTGGTGGCCAAGGCAGGCGGCCCGAGGGCCGCCACCGCTTACTTCTTGTAGATTCGCTTGCGCGTCTGCTCGAGTTGCGCGAGCACGTCGTCGAGCTTCGAAGGATCGGAGACGAATTGCTGCATCCCCTTCATCCCTTCGTCGGCCATTTCCTTGGTCATATCGCGATCATAGAACTGTGCAATACCGCCCTTCGTGTTCGCGAGAATCTGGAAGCCGATTTTCGAAATCGGATCTTCGGGTTCCGGCGACTTGCTGTTCGCCGACAGCGAGCCGAGACCTGTCGCCAGTTTCGCGCCGATTTCAGGCGTCTCGATGAACGCGAGGAAGGTATGGGCATCCGCCTTGTTCTTCGCCTTCGACGGAATATGCAGCGATTCCACCGGACCGTCTTCGGCGGTCGGCACCTTCGCGTCGATGATCGGGAACTGGAAGTAGCTCATTTCCGCTTTCACATTCGGCGGGAAGCCGCCGGTAATGAATGTGCCCATCAGCATCATCGCGGCCTTGCCCTGGAACAGGAACGGCTGCACCGCGTCCAGATCGTAGGAGAGCGAATTGTCGATAAAATAGCCGGCGTCGATCAGCTGCTTCCAGGCCGTATACACCTTCTTGACCCGCGGATCGGTGTACGGCACTTCGCCCGCCATCAACTTCTGATGGAACGCGTTGCCGTTCAGGCGCAGATCCAGATAATCGAACCAGCCCGCCAGCGTCCACGCATCGCGTCCCGCGACGGCGATCGGCGTAATGCCGGCCGCCTTCAACTTCTTGCAGGCGTCCAGAAACTGGTCCCACGTTTTCGGCTCGCCGGCAATACCCGCCTTCTGGAACAGGTCCTTGCGATAGAACATGCCCCACGAGTAATACACGGTCGGCGCGGCGTACTGCTTGCCTTTGTACGACGACGCTTCCTTGGTCGACGCGTACGTATCGTTCCAGCCGTTCTTCGCCCAATCGCCGCTCAGATCCTCGAACAGGCCGCGTTGCGCGTAATACGCCATGCGCTCGCCGTCATGCCAGTTGACGATATCGGGCGCGACCGTCGACAGCCATCCAGGCAGTTGAACCTTGTAGGCCTCCTCGTCGACGAACGACACCTTCACGTCGATATCAGGATGCGCTTTCTTGAACTCGTCGATAGTCGACTGCCAGACCGCGCGCTGGCTGGCGCCCTTGAACGCGATGTTGACTGCGAGCGTGCCGGCCTGCGCGGTACTAACGACGGACATTCCCGCGGCGGCCGCGGCCAGCGCGAATGCGAGCAGAATTTTGCGTGGTTTCAGTGTCATGCTGCATGTCTCCTTTATTCCTTGATTTTGCGTCGTTGTCGTTACTGCATGGAATCCTTCGGCCAGCTAGCTTGTCAGGTCGATCGATACACCGCCACGCCCTGCGGGGCGATATTGCGTGAACCGATCACGAAAGCGTCGTCGGCCACGCCGGCAAGCGGGTAAATCTGCGCACCGTAATTGAATACGTAAGTCAGCGCGCCGCGCCGGCTGATCCGCACGCTGTCGCCGAGCGGTGTCGTCTCGACACCTGCCTCACGTGCGATCTGCGCGAACAGACGAACCGTGAGCGCATCGTCGAACAGACTCGCGAAGTAATGGAACGCGCCGCTTCGCACATACGCCGGATGGCCGTCCGCAAATCGAGCCCGCACGTCGAGTGAAGCCGCTCCGTCGCTGTCGACGAAATCGCGCCAGTGGCGCGCGAAGCCGTCGTCCACGGCAGCGTCGCTGCTGTCAGCAAGCCGCACCGCTTCGGTCACGTTCGGCCGCATCGATTCGACGCGCCACACGCGCAGCGGCAGCACCGAAGCAAACGCACCCGGCGGCAGGTTCGCCGGAATCTGCAGATCTTCCGTCTTCGAGCCGGTGCGCGGGCCGAGCACCACCTGCGCGCCCGAGCTTGCGAGCCGCGCGGCAAAATCGGCCGGCACGACCGGCAGCGGCGGCACGACGATTACACGGTAGCCATCGAGCGGCGCATCGACCGGAATCACGTCCACATCCAGCCCGAGTGCGCGCAGCGCCGAGTAATACTCGAACGCGAAACGCGGATAGTGAAAGTCCGCGCCCTGCGGATGAATCTCGAAGAGCCACTTCGCTTCGTAGTCGTAGACGAGCGCGACTTTCGCGCGAATCGCAGCATTGGCGCCGGCGTCCGCTGCGAGCACCGTGCGAATCTCGTCGGCGATCTGTGCGGCCTCGTTGCCGCCGACGTCGAGCCGGTTATCGGGCGTATTCAAGCCGGCGTGCATCTGCTCCTGCGCAAACGGCGCCTGGCGCCAGCGGAAATACGACACGCAGCCCGCGCCGTGCGCGAAGGCTTCCCAACTCCACAGCCGTACCATGCCCGGCAGCGGCGCCGGATTCCACTGCGCCCAATTCACCGGACCCGGTTGCTGCTCCATCACCCAGAACGGCAGCTTCGACATGCCGCGGTAGACGTCGTGATTGAACGAAGCGAAGTCGGGATGCCCGGTGCGCAGCCAGCGCGCCTTGACGTCCGGCGCAAACCATTGCTCTTCGAGCGCGCCCAGCGGATAGCTGTCCCAGGCCGCGACATCGAGATCGGCGGCGACCTTGTAGTGATCGAACTCGGTAAAGAGCTGCATGAAGTTGTGCGCGACCGGCCGTCCGGGCGAATGCGCGCGGATGATCTCGACCTGCATCCGGTTGTAGCGCGCGAGCTCGTCGGACGCAAAGCGCCGGTAATCGAGCCGGTGCGACGGATGGGCTTCGGTGACGGTCGCCACCGGCGCATCGATCTCGTCGAAGCTGCGGTACTCCATGCTCCAGAACACCGTACCCCACGCGCGGTTCAATGCATCGACCGTTTGATAACGCGCCTTCAGCCATTCGCGAAAGCGCCCTACTGCTGCCGGCGAATAGCTGACTACCGTGTGATGGCAACCGAATTCGTTATCGGTCTGCCAGTACGCGACCGCCGGATGCTTGCCATATCGCTCGGCAACCGCGGTGCAGATCCGCTGCGACGCCGCGAAATACGATGGCGAGGAGAAATCGTAGTGACGGCGTGAGCCGAAGGCGCGAGGACGTCCGTCCGCCCCGACCGGCAGGATGTCCGGATGACAGTCGATCAGCCACTTGGGCGGCGTCGCGGTCGGCGTGCACATGACCACCTGCAGCCCGGCCGCGCCGAGTACGTCGATCGCGCGATCGAGCCAGCCCCAGTCGTATTCGCCAGGCGACGGCTCGATCCGGCTCCACGCAAATTCGGCAATCCGCACCTGCTCGATGCCGAGCGCTTTCATCCGGCGAGCGTCGCCTTCCCACATCGATTCCGGCCAGTGTTCCGGGTAATAACAGACTCCTAGGCGCATCCGAATATCCTCTATGCGTAGTGTTCGACGAATTCGAGCGAAGCGGCAGCAAAACCGTCTTCGGTAAACAAATGGCAAGCGTGGCTGGGGACGCGCAAGCCCGCGCGATCACCCGGCATCAGGCGCGTGTCGCCCGGCGCTTTAGCGATCAGCGTGGCGCCGCCAGGCTGATCGAGGTGGACGTAGCTGTGCTCGCCAAGATGTTCGACGAGGGAAACGGTACGGGTCAGAATGGCGTCGTCCGACATGGCCGGGGCCGTGTTCCTAGAAACTGCGGAGTCGATGAATTCGAGGTGTTCGGGACGCACGCCGAGTGTGACGGGTTGCAACGGCTGCAGTCCGTCGCCGCTCACCGGCACACGCACGTTTTCGGCCGTGTGATCGAGCGTGACGGTCACGCCATGCGGATCGACCGACGCTACGCGTCCCGGCAGAAAATTCATCCGCGGCGAGCCGATGAAACCCGCCACGAAGCGGCTCCTCGGCCGGTGGTACAACGCGAGCGGTGCGCCGACCTGCGCGATGCTGCCGTAGCGCTCGGTGTCCTTCCCCGCGTGCAGCAGCACAATCTTGTCGGCGAGCGTCATCGCCTCGACCTGGTCGTGCGTCACGTAGACGACACTGGCTTTGGCGAACTGCTTGTGCAGACGCGCGATCTCGATGCGGGTCTGGCCGCGCAGCGTCGCGTCGAGATTCGAGAGCGGTTCGTCGAATAGAAACACGCCCGGCTCGCGCACGATGGCTCTGCCGATCGCCACGCGCTGCCGCTGACCGCCGGACAATGCCTTCGGCCGGCGCTCCAGCAGCGCCTCCAGTTGCAGAATGCGCGCGGCTTCCCGCACCTTGCGGTCGATTTCGTCCTTTGGGGTTTTAGCGAGCTTCAGGCCGAATGCCATGTTCTCGAACACGGTCATATGCGGAAACAGCGCATAGCTCTGGAACACCATCGCCACGCCGCGCTGCGCCGCCGGTACGTCGTTGACGAGGAGGCCGCCGATCGACAGGTCGCCGTCGGTCACGTCTTCAAGACCGGCGATCATCCGCAGCAAGGTCGACTTGCCGCAACCGGACGGACCGAGAAACACGCAGAACTCGTTCTCGCCGATCTCCAGATCGACATCGCGGATCACCAGCGCGCCGTCGCCGTACGCCTTCTGCACGCCTCTCAACGAAATACTCGCCATCGCATCGACTCCGTGATTTAATCGGCTCGAAGTCGGAGATTAAGCGCTTAATCAGCAGGCTGAAAAAAGTCGGTCGCACGCGACCGTCTAGCCTTGCCTGTCTCCGATATCGTTTTGTCTGTGCGGCAAATGGTGCCGCGCCTTTGGCTGCATTGCAAATGTCGAACATGCGTCCCATATATTGAAGACATCATGCCCACACTCAGCGAAGTCGCGCGTCATGCCGGCGTCACCCCGGCCACCGTGTCCAACGTGCTGCGCAATCGCGGCCGGGTCGGCGCGACCACCCGGCAGCGGGTACTCGACGCTGTCGACGCACTCGGCTATCGCCCGCATCTGGCCGCCCGCGCCCTCGCCGAGGGTCGCGCGCCGACGCTCGCGCTGATGGTGTCGAGCATCGCCAATCCGTTCTATCCGGAGTTCGCGCTCGCTGTCGAACGCGCGGCGCGCAGCAGCGGCCACTTCGTGATCATCTGCAATACGAACGAAGATCCGCTCTCCGGCCGGGCGTATCTGGATCAGATTGCCGGGACGCTTTCCGAGGGCGTACTCGTGACGAATGCGAACCTCGATTTCGCGGATCTTCACGCCACCGAGTCACGCGGCACGCCCGTGGTGCTGTGCATGTGGGAACGTCCGAACGAGCCGCCCGGGCTGCCCTGCGTCGCGGTCGACTTTCATCTGGCCGGCGAGCTGGCCGGCGCGCACCTGTTCGAGCTCGGCCATCGCCGGATCGGCGCGATCGTCGGCAGCAAGGCCTCGGGCATTCACGCGGCCCGCTACGAAGGCTTTGTCGATGCGCTGCGTGCAGCCGGCGCGCCGAAAGCCCCGGTCAAACATGCAGCCGATACGATACAAGGCGGCTACACCGCGGCGCGCGCGTTGCTGGAAACCGATCCGAAGCTCACCGCGATCTTCGCGACCAACGATCTGCCGGCGCTCGGTGCGATGCATGCCGCGGCCGATCTCGGCCTTAACGTGCCCGGCGATCTATCCGTAATCGGCATCACCGACATTCAGCTGGCGCGCGATTCGCGGCCCGCGTTGACCACGATCGCCGTGCCGACCGTCGAAGTCGCTGAACTCGCGGTATCGCTGTTGCGCGACTTGATAGAAGCGGCGCCGCGTGCCGAGAGCATGCGCACCATTGGCCCGTCGGTGCGAATAGCGTCCAGTCCAAAACTCATTGTGCGCGCGTCGACTGCTGCCCCGAGGCGTGCACGCCCAACTTAGAATCCGACACCGCCCAGTCGATCGCCGCGTCAAACAAGGCGGAGCCATCGGAACTCAGCTTTTCGAAGCTGCGGTTACCCAAAAACAAGGCGACCCGCCGCGCTGGCGCGATGAAGTCATAGTCCATCGTCGCGCCCTTTTCGTACGCAAACAGCACCGCATGTTGCGGCTCGCCGGGGATCGTCGCAATGACGGTCGCGCCCGGTGCCGGCTTGCCCCAGCCCATTTCGTCGTCGCGCGGATAGACCCAGCGCTTGCCCGCGGGCAACCCGCCCGCAAGCGGACTCGGTGCGTTCACGACGTTGATGTAATGCTCCTTGTCGACCTCGCCGAAGTCCTCGCCTTTTTTTGCACCGGTAAAGCGCAGCGAATCGAAGAGATCCGCCTCCCAGGTAATCAACGGCACGGTGACGTCCTTGTACGAAGTGCCCACCATATCGCGCGCACTGACCACCGACGAAATGATCACAAGATCTTCACCGTGAGCCGCGCTTGACGGCGTGGTCTCGTCGACCATCGTCACGATCATCCCGCGCTTCTCCAGATAGGCCCGTACCTTGTCGTCGATCTCCCAGTCCCGATGCTGGAGGCGGGTGACATACAAGACCTTCTTCGGTGCGAGTGCCTGGGCCTCCGGCTGCTGTGCATGCACAACCGGCACGCACAGCATGGCGGCAAGCGTGCCCAGCGAAATGAGCTTGCAAAACTGCACGTTGAGAAGGCGGCGGACGATAGAACGGCGATGCAAAACGCTCAAAACTGCCATGAAAACGATCCTGTGAAATTGTGCGATGGAGTCGATCAGAACTCGATCGTTGAAGTCAACGCAAGCGTGCGCTCCAGCCCGACGGCAAGCTGGCTCGAACCGGCCGCGCTCCAGTAGTGCCTGTTGGCTGCGTTCTCGAGGTTGGCCTGGAAAGTGGCCCGCTTACCGAACAGACGCGTCGAATAGCGCGCGCCAGCCGACAACAGCGCGTAGCCACCAATGGTCGCCTGATTGGCGTCGTTCACCGGACGCGGCCCGACGTAGTAAATCCCGCCGTTGAACGACAATCCGGCAAGCTGCGGCACACGGTAGGTAGCGAACAGGCTGCCCGTTACATGCGGCGTGTTTTCCGGCGTTTTACCGACCAGCGACGTATCCGACGAATCGACAATGCGCGCATCGAGCAGCATGCCGGTTGCGACCACGGACATGTTGCCGGTCAGATCACCCTGAAGCGAAAACTCGAGCCCTCGATAGCGGGCGTTGCCATTGAGCGCATACACGTTGTCAGCGTTAGTCCCGGCCGACGGCTGACGCAGGTTGAACAACGCCACCGACGCCAGGGTGTTATTGCCGAAGCGATGCCGGATGCCGATTTCCTCCTGGCGGCTAACCGCGGCCGGCAGCACCTGATAGGCGTTCGATGCCGTCGCGGGAGCGGCGCCACTCGATTCGAGCCCTTCGATATAACTCGCGTACACGCTGGTCTGCGGCGTCACCTTGAAGACCAGACTGGCCGACGGTGTGGTTTTGCTCACGTCATAGGTCGCCGTACCCGCTTGCGTGCTTCGATATTCCGAGCGTCGCAAGCCTGCGACGAACTGCCATTTCGGCGTCAGTTCGATTCGATCGAACACGTAGACGCCGCGGTTGTTGACGTGCTGCGCGTAGAACGCCTTCGAGCCTGCGGCAGTCAATGAGGTTATGCTGACCGGGTTGTAGAGATTCTGCCGCGCCGTGTAGTAATAGGTCGTGAAGTCCGGCTGGAACAGCCAGTTGTCGACCGCGCCGAAGGTCACGTCATGGCCGAACGAACCCGTCTTGAAGAACCCGTTCACTTCGAAGCGCACGTTCTTGTTCTCGTACATCTGGCCGTTTTGCTTGCTGCCCTGCAGCGTGCCCGCACCGGTGTCGACGTTGTACTTCTGGAAGATCCACAGCCAGCGGTCGCGGCGCGTAATCGACTGGCCGACGGTAAAGCTCGCGCTCCAGGTATCGGAGAACAGATAGTCGGCACGCAGGATCTGACTGGTCGCGCTGGCGTTGGTCGGTTTGTCGTTCGGCGAGAGCAGACGGGTGGCATCGGGCAGTCCAGGCAGGCTGATGACACCGTTTTTTGCGGCGAGCGGCACAATGCCCGCCTGCTCGACCACACGTTGCTCGATATGCTCCAGGTCATATTTGAACGACAGTTTGCGGCTCGCTTTCCAGTCGAGCGCAACGCTCGCGAACTTGCGATAGCCACGATCGCCGTCGATCGGTGTTTCCACGTGCTCGTCCATCGCGTTGACGCGGATGCCAAACTGATTGTCAGGTCCAAAACGGCGCGCGATATCGACATGCGCGCCGATCGAGCCGTTGGTATCGCCCAGCAACGAGACACTGGTTATCGGCTCGCTGCCCGCGCGCTTCATGACCATGTTGACGATGCCGGCTGGCACCGCGAAGCCGTAGTACAGGGCGGACGCGCCCTTGAGCACTTCGACGCGCTCCTTGTCCTCCATCGGCATCCAGATGTTGTTGTCGATCGGCAGAACACCGTTCAGGTAATAGCTCGAACGATTGTCGAGCGCGATGCCCCGGATTGCCAGTTGATCGTACGCCAGGCCGTTGAGTTGTTGCCGGGTCACACCCGCCACGTTGCGCAGCGCGTCGTAGAGTCCGGTATCGCCCTGTTCATCCATTACTTCGCGCGTCACGACGTTCACGGTGGCCGGCACATCCAGCGCATCGAGGCCGCGATACGGGCCGGTCTCGACCGTGGCGGGCGCATAGCCGCTGTGATCCTTGCTTCCGGTGACGCGAACGGGTGCGAGTTGTCGCGCGCTCGACTCGGCTCCTGCTCGAACCGCCTCGGTTGCGCTGGTGTCGCTAGCCTGCCCGTATGTCGCGACAGGACACCCAACCCCGATGAACCCAACTGCTGCCAACGACCGAAACGCCTTCGATGTCCAGAATCGACCTTTGATTCTGTTCAATTCACCACGCTGCATGACTTCCCCGCTAATCGGCGTTTCGCGCGTGGCGAAACATCCTGTTGTTTTATCTTTCAATCGCTAATGCGAATCGTTCGCATTTATAGCTTAAATGTTTGCGGATTTCAAGGGGAAAAAAACGGCGCGAGAGGCCGGACGTGTGCGTTGCGCCCTGCTATCCCTTCAGTGCCACCCAGCCAAAGAGCCGCCGCCCGCCCAAACCGCTAATCGTTAGAAATAGAACCGCCACGCCGACATTCCACAGCAGGATCATGGCTGTGGCATCGATAGGATGAAACAGCGATAGCGCGACCGCTGTCATCGCCGCAACGGCGAGACTGGCCATCATGGCAATGGGCGTGGGAGCGAGGCGTGCGACGTGGCGCAACATGATGAGCATCGTCAGCGAGAGCGGAATGCCGGTCAGCGCCAGGGTCGCGAAGCATCGCGCGGTCTCTCCGGGAGACATGCCTTCCGGCCCGATGCGGACCCAGTTCGTCAGGCACCCATAGCTGATCGTGGAAAGCCACACAGCAAGCGCGGGCACAGGCAGCAACAGCCAGCGCGATGACCGGCCGGGCACGCTGACAATAAACGCGGCCAGCGCCGCAAGCGCACCGGTGATCAACGCGGCGGCAACACTGATGACAAACGCGGGCTGATGCAGCTTGAGCATCAGATCCGGTCGGACGCCATGCCCGACCGCAACAAGGACAAGCATCGACATCGCAAACAGCAGCCAGCAAACGGCCCGGACCGATGGCGGCCCAAGGCGGCGCACGGGCTTCGCGTCCGCGACAAGGGAGTCGATCAGACTGGAAGTTGTCCTCATGACTTGATCCCTCGTCTTTCAATCAACTTGCGCAGATTTTTCATCGCTCGATGCGTGGCGACCTTCAACGAGGCGATCGACGTCCCGGTTGCTGTCGATGCTTCCTTCAAGGACAGCTCCTCCAGCTTGAGCATACGGATCGCGTCTCGTTGTCCCGGTGGCAACGCTTCAACGGCTTCATGCAGCGCGCGGGCGTCGGACGCGCGCTCTACCAGGTTCGCTTCAGGCATCGCGAAAGTTTCATGGTCAGGATCGAACGGCGTCTCGTGCGCATCCAGACGGCCCTGATGCCGCAAACTGTCGACGATGCGTCGCGCCGCGACGGCCACGAGCCAGGGGCCGAACGGACGCGCCGGGTCATACGTATGCCGCACGGTGTGGATGGTGAGAAGAATGTCCTGAACCGTGTCTTCGACATCATTCCTGTTGTTGATCTTTCTCGCGGCCAGGGTCCTCAAGTATGGCGTGATCGCTTCAAGTAGTAACCGGTAGGCTTCCCGGTCGCCGGCCTGTGAGCGGATCATCAGCATGGTCCAGTCGAGGCTGCCATCTGCGCGGCTTGCGGGCGTGCCACCCGGAGGATCAGACGCGTCCCCGCCCTGACGGTTTTCGACAAGCGTCAGCGGTGAGCCGGGCCGGTGGGTTCGGGAGCGCATAGACGAATTCTGCACTTTTACGCGGAAGTTTTCGCAACAATAAATTTTTCGATCCGCGTAACTTTTTGCGATCCCTGGCGAATCTTCCTGCGGGTTGCAAGTGGGCAACCTCCATCCCCAGGAGAACGCAAAGTGAGCAAGCAATTGAACAGCCCGTTGATGGCAGTGTCGACCCTGTCTGCCGCCGTCGGTCTCGCGCTCGCCATTCAGGTCGCGCCGGTGCAGGCACAAACGACGAAGGACATGAGCGCCATGCCACAGGCGGTCAAGGACAACATGGCGCGCATGGAAAAGGAAAAGCTGGAGAAATGCTATGGCGTCAACGCGGTCGCGAAGAACGACTGTGCACAGGGTGCACATTCCTGCGCGGGCCAGGCCACGCAGGCGCGCGATCCAAAGTCGTTTGTCCTGCTGCCTGCCGGTGACTGCTTGAAGATTCAAGGCGGGAAACTTAAGGCAAGCTAGGCGGCCGGTGAGCCATGAAATTCGCTGACGCCACGGCGCGCGATGGGTGTCGCCCCATATAAGCATGGGCGAAAATCTAAAAATCGAATTGCGGGGAAAACACCTTGGGACGCAATGCGCATTGGCTAGATCGGGAACGCCTCACACATTATCCCCACATCATATTTACGCTGTTTCTTGTCATTGGCATTGCCTGGGTTCTACTGTCGAAACACATGGTAGATGTGAAAGGCAAGCCGCTCGGTTACGATTTCATTACATTCTGGGCAGCGTCGCATGTCGGCCTGGCAGGACATCCTCAGGATGCCTACAACATCCTCTTACTGTTCAATGTGGAGAAGATTGCCGTACCCGCATCGCAAAGCGTCTTTGTGTGGTACTACCCGCCCCCGTTCTATCTGGTCATTCTGCCGCTGGCGTTGCTACCCTACCTGGTGGCCCGATCGCGTGGCTGGCACTGGCCGGGATGCGGGACGGCTGGCTAGGCGGCGAGCGCGAGGTACTGGTGGCCGCCTGGCTGCTACCGTTGGTCATGTCTCCCATCGCTACCGCTGTGTCGGTTCAGGTAGGTCCGCTGGTACTCGGCGCAATGTTGTTCATCGCGATGCGCCGTGCATCTTTTCCGGTCGCCTGTCCGGCACAACGCTACCCATTGCGGGTTGAACAGCTACAGTAATGGTTCCACTGTGCGGGATGAGCAAACCGCGGCCTTCCACGCGAAAGGGTCGAGCAACGATTTGCTCATCGCAATCACCAATGTTTCACACCCTGCGATGTACAGTTTCGAGGAACTACCGTCAGGAGAGCATCGCTCATGGTTAAAAAACAAATCCTCGCTGCGTTCCTTGGCGCCGTGATCGCGATGATTGCGCCAGCTTGTCAGGCGCAATACACCACCGACTGGCTGGCGAACACATTCGGAACGCTTGCCGCTCATGTGGGTAACACCGCGCGCTCGATGTGGGTCGCGCCTGAAGGCGTCATCTATACGGCATCCATGTGGGACGAAAACGAGGGCGGCGTCGCGATATACCAGAACGGCAAGAGCATCGGTTCAATCGGAATCAACAGTGAGTTTCAGGGCTCGGCCATTACGGGAAATGCCACTTCGATCTTCGCGGCGTTGCAGTTCAGCACCTCGTATGGCAGCGGTTCGGTGGGGCGATATAACCGGACCACTCAGAAACGCGATCTCCGCATCCCCGTCAGCACATGGACCGCGGTCAAGCGGGCCGATGTCATCACCGGACTCGCAACGGCGGGCTCGCTCCTCTATGCAAGCGACATTCTTGGCAATCGCGTCCGCGTCTACACCACCGACGGCGTCTGGCAGCAGGACATCAACGTCTCAAGTCCCGGCGCACTCGCCGTGGATAGCGCAGGAAATATCTGGGTAGCCCAGAAGAGCGCAGGCGCGATCGTCGAATTCAGTCCGGCCGGCGCTCAGCTGAACACCATCCAGATGTCCGTGGCCTCGCGACCGTCCGCGCTGTATTTCGATGCATCGTCCGGGCTGCTCATGGTCGGCGACCAGGGTCCCGACATGAACATCAAGCTCTACAACGTCTCGGGCACGCCGACACTGGCAGGCACGTTCGGCATTCAGGGCGGCTATCTCGACACCACCACTGGAACCAAAGGCCAGGTTGGCGACAAGCGCTTCACCCGCATCGTCGGTATCGGCAAAGACACCGCCGGCAACCTGTATGTGCTCAGCAACCCGTGGGGCGGAGGTTGGGATCTCGGCCGCGACGGCGGCACCGACATTCACGCGTATGACAGTGCCGGCAACCTGCAGTGGAAGCTTCAGTCTCTGAACTTCGAGGCGGTCGCCGCCCCCGACCCGGCTACCGACGGCGCCTACTTCTATAGCGGCACCCACATCTATACCGGCGCCGCTGGCGGCACCTTCGTCGCGAACACCGTCAATCCGTTCGACTACCCGTCGGATCCACGCCTCAACATGAACGATACCCAGCGCGACGAGCACTTCGGTCAACTCGTCACCGTCGGCGGCAACCGGATTCTCGTGGCGTCCGGCCAGAACCCCGGTATCTTCTACTTCTTCCATTTCAACGCGACGAATGGCTACATCGCCATACCGGACGCGTCGATTCCGGGTACGGCGTTCAATACGACCAGATCGGTCACGGGCGGATTTTGCATCGACAGCAGGGGAGACGTGTGGGCCGGCCTGGACAGGACGAACCACATCTACCACTACCCGCTGACCGGCTTCGACGGCTACGGCAAGCCGACATGGGGAGCAGGCATCGCCATCTCCATTCCGCTGAGCATCCGGCCATTGACGCGCATCATCTACCTGGCGGAGAGCGACACCATGATCCTCGCGCAGGGCATTGCCGGGAGCTGGGACTGGACGGCGATGAAATCGCGGATCGAGGTGTATCACGGCTGGAGCGCCGGCAACACCACCAGGCCCGCTCCGGTGATCAACCTTACCAGCGCCAATCCCAAGTCGATCACGGCAGCCGGCAACTATCTGTTCGTCGGATACGTGCACACCGCGCCCAACATCGACGCATTCAATCTCACCACAGGCAGCCTCGACACCACGCTGATCAACACGAGTACCAGTACGGTGGATGTCGGCAACGACGTGGATTCGATGTACGGCCTCAGAACGTACCTTAGGTCGACCGGCGAATACGTGATCACGAAAGACAACTACAACGGCTCGAGCATCGTTGTTTATCGCTGGACGCCGTGATCGGGTGTTCAGGAAAGACCTCTGCTGTCCGCGCGCAATGTCGAAATTGGCGCGCTCATGCGCTGAATCTGATCCGGGACCGGTACCGGTACCCGAATTTTGGACTCCGCGACCGGAAAGTAGCGGAGATTCGCTCAATCCGCCAGGCTATCCAGTGACCTAAAATGAAATCACGCAACCTAGGCGCCGCTAAAGATTCATCTGGACTAGCGTCGATGTAGATGTGATTCTGCCCCGTCGAAAAGTGCGTGAGGTTTCAATCGGCGTTGACGGTTTCGCGTACGAACGATGCCATTGCACCGATTGCCCTGGTGTGCGCAACGGCCGGTTACCGGGTCTTCCGGGAAAAGGTGCAACAGGGGAGCCAGTATCACTAGCCTATAGGAGGGATGCCATGTCACCAAAAAACGATGAGCCCGATCAAAAGTTTCGCAAACGCCTGTTGTGGTTCGTTGCATTGTGGCTGCTCGGCATCACCGGGACCGCACTACTCGCGCTACCGTTTCATCTTCTGGTCGCTGCAGCAATGCATCACTAGCATGCTCCCTGTTGGGGAGCCAATGAACCCACGCGCTCTGCGCACGTGATCAGACAAGTTTTAGAAGTGCGGAAACGTCATCGTCGTGAAGTACTTCAAAGCGATTTGCCACTTCGCGGCAGTCGACGTGTACTCTCCCCAGGATTTCCGAAGTGCACTTCTTTAACATCGTCACGATCATCCGCACCCGTGGCGGCACCGGACGTTGCGCCTGGATCAGCACATTCAGATCGAAAGGTCGCACCTCGAATTGCGGCAATATACGGACCAGCCGGCCGGCTGCAAACGCATCGACACACGCCGGCTCCTCCAGTACGCCAATGCCGACACCCGAGATGATCATTTCATACATGGGCCGCCAATGGCTGGTCTTGATTGCGGTATGAATCGACGCGCTCTCCACGACGGTCGCCACGTGTCTGAGCCGCAACTGGTCCGTGTCGAAACTACCCTGGACCCGGATGAACGGGTGTTTTACCAGGTCGGACGGCTCAGTAATCGGACCGTGCTGGCTCAGATAGCCCGGCGCAGCAACGAGGATGCGCCCAACCTGACCGAGCGGACGGGCAATGAATGCCCCTTCTCCGAGTTGCCCAAGACGGAAAGAAATGTCCACGCCCTCCGTCACGAGATCGACGACCCTGTCGTTCAGGACCAGTTCCAGATCCAGCTGCGGATAGGCTGCACGAACGAGCGCCAACGCCTCCGGCACGACCGTCTCGCCAAAGCAGTGTGGCGCCGCGATGCGAATCGTTCCCCTGAGGACCTGCTCGTCGTTCGACACTTCAGCGACCGCCTGTTCCACTGCGTGCAGAATCCTCTTGCTATGATCGTAGAAGGTGACGCCGTCGGGCGTGCAATTGAACGCGCGGGCACTACGGAGCAGCAGCCGGCAGCCAAGGTACTTCTCGAGCCGCTCGATGCGTTCGCTCGCGGCTGGCTGCCCTATATTGAGGTCTCTCGCCGCGCCGGAGATACTCCCGCGCTCGACCACCCTGACGTAAATACGCATGGCTTCTAGCAGATTCATCGTGCCCAACCTGCCTGTGCGCCGATGTTGGTTGTTCCCTTCGGTTTTGCCTCTTTCATGCTTTGGCTCCAATCGTTACGCATCGCAAGGTCCTGGCGTCGGGACCCGGCACCGTGCATTCAATGGAGGAAAGAGTAAGACCGGAGCGTCAGTCGCCGAGTGCACAGATCGGACCGGCTCGCGTCAGTACAGTTCTGCTACGATCTCGGCACCGGGCGACGGCATGTCGGCGCGAACCCGCGCAAGCCATGAGGGCGGCCGGTACAACATGCCGCAGCGACGCGTCAGGGGAATCGTCCGATGAATCTCTATGAGAAGCTTGCAGACGATATCGAGAGGTTGATCCGGCAAGGCGTGTACCGTCATGGCGAACGCCTCCCGTCGGTACGGCAGACCAGCCAGCAGCATCGGATCAGCGTCACTACGGCTATCCGCGCGTATTTGTTGCTCGAAAGCCGTGGCCTGGTGACGAGCAGGCCCCAATCGGGCTATTTCGCTAACTTCCGGAACGACGAGGGCGAGCGGAAGACGCTCGAGCTCCGGCCGTCGAAACCGATCCCGATTTCGTCACCGGTCGACGTCAGCCGGTTGGTGCTCTCGACGCTGCGCTCGATCGGTGTCGACGATGCGGTGCCGCTCGGTTCGCCCTATCCCGACCCCAGCCTGTTTCCTTTCGAAAGGCTCAACCGATACGCCTACGACGCGGGACGGGGCAAGGCGCTGTGGGGCGTGACGGACGCGCTACCGCCCGGCAATGCGAAGCTCGTGCGCCAGATCGCGCGTCGCTACCTCGAGAACGGCATGGCGATCGATCCGAACGAGATCATCATCACGGTCGGCGCGACCGAGGCGATCAATCTCTGCCTGCAGGCGGTCGCGAAACCCGGCGATGTGATCGCTGTCGAGTCACCGACGTTCTACGCGATGCTCCATGCAATCGAACGGATGGGCATGAAAGCGATTGAGGTGTCGACTCATCCGGAGCACGGCATCGATATTGAGGCGCTTGCTGCGATCGTGGAGTCGCAGCCTGTCACCGCCTGCATGATCATGCCGAACTTCCAGAATCCGCTGGGTTTCCAGATGCCCGACGAACGCAAGCGCGAACTGGTCCAGTTCCTGACGAAGCGGGACATTCCGGTCATCGAGAACGGTGTCTACAATGAACTGCACTATGACGGCACGCACCCGAGCACGTTGAAGTCCTTCGACACGAAGGGGCTGGTACTTCATTGCGGTTCTTTCTCAAAGACCCTCACGGCAGCCTACCGGATCGGCTGGGCGTTGCCGGGCCGCTATCGCGATCAGGTCGAGAAACTCAAGTTTTTGAACACATTGACCTCGCCGTCGATTCCTCAACTGGCGATCGCGGAATTCCTCGAGCGCGATGGTTACGAGCATCACCTGCGAAAGGTTCGGAAGGCGTATGCGCAGCAGGCCAATCTCATGAAGGCGATGGTTTCGCGTTTCTTTCCCGATGGGACGCGCATGTCCAACCCTGCGGGCGGATACGTGCTGTGGGTCGAACTACCGCCTAAGGTCGACGGGATGCGGCTCTATAAACTTGCTCTCGAGCAAGGCATCACCATCGGGCCGGGCTACATGTTCTCGATCTCGGAAGCGACCTATCGGAACTTCATCCGCCTCAATTACAGCAGCCCATGGTCGAGCGAAATCGAGCAGGCGGTGATTACCGTCGGCAAGCTCGTCGCTATGTGCGCCCGCTAGCGGCACGCTGACCGCTGCCTGAGCTCCCCACGTTTGGATTGCGCATGATCGGCGCAATTTCCGACTGGATATCGATCGGCTGGTGCTGGACTCGCACTTCCAGGCCCGATGCGACGGCGACCTGCGCATGCGTCGGACCGCTTGCAGTATCGTCGACATACGGGGCTTCAGGGTGTGCCCGATCATTGGGCGGTGTGGCGGTTCGTTGGAGCTGTGTCGTCATGGCGGCTCTCCAGTCTGTGCCTGCTTCGCAAGAGTTGGCCAGGCGTCAGCCGCCGAC
The DNA here is from genome assembly GCF_058782725.1 of Paraburkholderia sp. FW306-02-B. Lineage (NCBI taxonomy): Bacteria > Pseudomonadati > Pseudomonadota > Betaproteobacteria > Burkholderiales > Burkholderiaceae > Paraburkholderia > Paraburkholderia sp. FW306-02-B. The sequence continues at coordinate 767,046 of NZ_JBYSXZ010000002.1, read as the reverse complement.
CAGCGACATGCGGACCGTTGGGTAGACTTTTCCCGATCCCGGCCTGCGCTGTGTCGAACGAAGCTCGGAGTAACGGTCGTCGCGCTGGAGCCACTGGCTGCGAACGGCCACGGCCAGTTGCTCGATTGAGGCGGTGTCAGTGAGCCAGGGCCTGAGGTCCGTGCCATCTGTGGCGAACAGGCATGAATAAAATTGGCCGCCGGCCGATACGCGGGCGCGCGAACACGTCCCGCAGAACGGTTGCGATACGCTCGCGATGAATCCGACTTCGCCTGCACCGTCGGCATGGCGATAGTTGACGGCGGTGCCCGTCTGTTCACGAACGGCTATGGGGACCAGAGGGAACGCCGATTCGACGATGTCGCGCGTCTCGCGAGCCGTGATCACCTTCGTGTTCGACCAGCCGCCCGCGCCGCCAACGTCCATGTATTCGATGAAGCGCACGGCCACGCCGGTGCCTTTGAACAGTCGGACGAGCGGCAGGATCTGGCTGTCGTTCGCGCCTCGCTCGATCACGGCGTTGACCTTGATCGGCTCGAGTCCGACCGCGCGCGCTGTCTCGATGCCGTCCAATATCCGCGACACAGGCAGGTCGACGTCACTCATCCGGCGGAACACGGCGTCGTCCACCGCGTCGAGGCTCACCGTCACGCGGCCAAGGCCGGCATCGCGCAACGAGCGCGCCTTCGCGGCAAGCAGGGAGCCGTTTGTCGTGAGCGCGAGCTCCATCGGTTTGCCGCTTACGGTCGTCAGTTTCGCAAGCTGTTCGATCAGGGATTCGAGCCCACGCCGCAAAAGCGGTTCGCCGCCGGTGATGCGTATTTTCTCCACCCCGAGTAGAGCGAACGCGCTCGCGAGCTTAACGATCTGCCCGAACGACAGGCGTTCTGAAGACGGTAGGAATGGGTAGTCTGCGCCGAAGACGTCGCGCGGCATGCAGTAAGTACAGCGGAAGTTGCATTGATCGATGACGGACAGACGCAAGTCCCGCAGCGGACGATCGAGCTTGTCGAGGGTGGGCGTGGCACCGCCGACGGATACGCGATCGCGGGCTGCAATATCTGCGAGTATTGGCTGGTCGATGATATTCACGATCTATCCGATGGTGGGCAGCGTGCGGTGGGGCAAGGAGCAACGGCAGTCATCGTTCTGATCGGAAGCGCGCCGGCCCGTGAATGACCTGCTGGCAGGATAGTGCGTCGGTCCTGCGTAGGGGACGCACAGTCTGTGCCGAATTCCAGGAGTACAGTTTGTGCGCCGCATCTGGTGCGTGGCGGCCAGGCAACCGACGCGCGTACCGCTGAGCAGGATGACCGGATGCGTCGATAGACACACCTTAAGTCAGTTGATAAGAGCGCAGTGGTACAACCTCGTCGGGAAGTTCACATCCGCACAGTTCGAGAATCGATCGTTCGATGTTGCGGGTCATGGCGTCGAGCGCCAGCGCATTCGGCGCGACACTGAACGGCTCGGCGACTTCACTGGCAATCGCTTCGAGCGCGATTAGCGTATAAGAAATGAAAACACAAAGAAGAGGTGTGAAGAACTCCGTCGAATCGACGAGACCGAACGGCAGCAACACGCAATAGGCGTAGACGGTGCGGTGAAGCAACACACTGTACGCAAACGGAATCGGCGTGGAGGCGATACGTTCACATCCTCCAATCGTCCTGCCCAATTCGTTGATCTGCGCGTCGAACATCCAGAGCTTCGTATCCGTTGCCAATCCCCGATCGTGCAGATCGGCGAAGTCGCGGCGAATCTCATTGAGAAGCGCAACCGGTTTGTAGCAGGTGTGCCGCAACGCCTCGGTTCGCGTGCGGCCGAGAAAACGAAGGAGATCCGCAGTCGGGTCGGTCCCGCGCAGTTGGTGCTTCAGCGCATAGACGCACGCAATCAGGGTATGGGCCATGTAAAGCTTGTCAGCGCCCTGCGGGACATAACACAGCCTCTGCGAGGTCAGCGCGCGCGCCGAGATCAAGAGGCTGCCCCAAAGATGGCGCGCCTCATTGAACCGCTCGTAGCTTGCGTTATTGCGAAACGCAAGGAAGATCGCGAGAGCAAGGCCGAATAACGTGAAGGGCGCCGTATTAAGCGGAATCTTCTCGCCGAAAATGCGTCCTTGCGTCACGACAGCGAGACTGCTGACAATCGCCATGAAAGTCAGCTGCGGAATAATCGACTGCAGCACGGAGCCGTTCCAGACAAACAGCAATTTGAACCAGTTTTGCCCTGGCCTAACAATCATGACGTGCTCTTTTTAGTGTACTGACTGCGCCGTCACCATCAGTGGTAGCCGGCGTCCCCTTCCCGCACCTTGCCCCGGAATACGCGATACTGCATGACATTGTAGACAAGGATAACCGGCAGCACGATCACTGTGCCGACCAGCGCAAACAACTGGCTCGAGTGGCTCGACGAGGCGTCCCAGATAGTCAGGGACGGCGGCACGATGTACGGCCAGATGCTGATGACCAAGCCGGTGTAGCCGAGGAAACAGATTGCGAGCGTCAAGAGGAACGGCATGGCTTCGTGTTGCAGCCGAATAGAGCGGAAGATGCCCCAGACGCAGAGAATCACAAGTATCGGCACGGGCAAAAACCATCCGAGATTGCCGCTTCCAAACCAGCGCTGCGCTACGGCAGGCAATCCAACTACTGTCCACAGGCTGACGATAGCAATAGTTGCCAGAAGGACGCTCACGAGCGGCCGCATTAGCTCTCGCATCTTGCGCTGCAATTCCCCGTCCGTCTTCAGAATGAGCCAGCCACAGCCGAGCGCCGCATAGGTCATGAGTACGCCGATGCCGCAGAACAGGCTGAACGGAGAAAGCCAGTCGAACGGGGCGCCGGCGAAGCGGTTGCCGACGATCTTGATGCCTTGCAGCAGTGACCCCAGCACAATGCCCTGGCAGAGCGCCGCGAGCGCCGAACCGCCGATGAAGGCGAGATCCCAGGCGTGCTGGGTCCGGGTGGCCTTGGCACGCAACTCGAAGGCCGCCCCGCGGAAGATCAGGCCCACGACCATCAGGATCAGAGGGAGATAATTCGCGGGCAGGAGCGTCGAATAGACCACCGGGAACGCGCCGTAAAGCCCGGCGCCGCCAAGCACGAGAAACGTCTCGTTACCGTCCCAGACCGGTGCGATGGTATTGAGCATCACCTGCCGATCGCCTTTTGCCTCGAAAAACGGAAACAGCAGGCCGATGCCGAGATCGAACCCGTCGAGCATCACGTAGATAAAGACACCGAGTCCGATAATGATGGCCCAGACGACAGGAAGATCGATTGGCATGGCGTTATTCTCCTTCCAAAGCGTCCAGTGCGCGGTTGTGCAATCCCGGGTACTTCATCGATTCGCTGCTTTCGAGGCCCGCCGCCGGGCCCTTCTTCATGATCTTCAGCATGTAGTAGACACCCATGCCGAACACCAGGAAATACACCAGTACAAAGATCAGCAATGAAACGCCCACTTGCTGGGAGCTGATCGGCGAGACGGAGTCCACCGTCCGCACGACGCCGTAGACTGTCCAGGGCTGGCGGCCCACTTCCGTCGTGATCCACCCGGCCAGCAGCGCCAGGATGCCGGACGGACCCATGCACAACACGAACCATTGATACCATCGGGTCTCGTAAAGTCGGCCGCGCAGTCTGAGCAGCAGGCCGATGAGCGCGGTCAATAGCATCAGCATGCCGAGACCCGCCATGATCCGGAAGGTCCAGAACACGATGGGCGAATACGGGCGATCCTCAGGCGGAAACGCCTTCATGCCGCGAATCTCGCCGTCCCAGCTATGCGTCAGGATCAGGCTGCCGAGATGCGGTATCTGGAGCGCGTATCGCGTGACCTCCGCGTCCATGTCGGGCAGACCGAACAGGTTGAGCGCGGTGCCGCCGTGCTCGGTTTCCCACAGCCCTTCGATGGCCGCGATCTTCACAGGCTGATATTCACGCGTGTTCAGTCCATGCGCGTCACCGACGAAAATCTGTATCGGCGTCAGCAACAGCAGGATCCACAGCGCCATCGAAAAGCTGCGCTTGACCGGCACGTCGCGCCGTTCATGGAGCAGGTGCCAGGCGCCGCATGCGGCGACGATGAAGGCCGCCACGATGAACGCGGCAATCGTCATGTGCGCGAGCCGATAGGGAAACGACGGGTTGAAAATCACTTTCAGCCAATCGACAGGGACGATGCGGCCATTTTCGATCGCGTATCCCTGCGGCGTTTGCATGAAGCTATTCGACGCGAGAATCCAGAACGTCGAAATCAGCGTGCCGACCGCAACCATCAGCGTCGCGAAGAAATGCGCACGCGGACCCACGCGATGCCAGCCGAACAGCATGACGCCGAGAAATCCGGCTTCGAGAAAGAACGCGGTCAGCACCTCATAGGTTAGGAGCGGCCCGGTGATGTTGCCGGCAATCAAGGAGAATCCGCTCCAGTTGGTGCCGAACTCATAGGCCATCACGACGCCGGAGACGACGCCCATCCCGAAGCCGACCGCAAAGATCTTCGACCAGAACAGGTACATATCCTTGTAGGCCTTGTCACCGGTCAGCAGAAAGCGCCACTCCAGCACGGCGAGGAAGCTGGCCATGCCGATGCTGATCGCCGGAAAGACGATATGAAACGACACCGTGAACGCAAACTGCAACCTGGCGAGATGAAATGCGTCGAAGATTTCCATGATGAGTCAATAGCTCCAGGTGACGACGGCATGCGTCAGTTCGTCGCTGCGCGAACGACATGAACTGGAACAGACTTGTAAGAGGGCGTACCGCTCTCCTTGTCAATGTAGTCGAGCGGAACCAGAACGTTTGCTTCCGGGTAATACGCCCCCACCGAACCCTTCGCGATGTTGTAGATGATCGCGGTCAGGTTCTTCATCCGAAGCTGCCTGCCAGAGGTCACCGTTTCGATGTCCACCAGATCGCCGTGTTCGATTCCGTACGTGGCCATGTCCGCTTCGTTCATGAACAGGACGTCACGCCGCCCGAATACGCCTCGATAACGATCGTCCATGGCATAAATGGTGGTGTTGTATTGATCATGGCTACGGAGCGTGATCAGACGCAGCACGTTTTCCGCACCGAAGACGTCGGCGTCCTCCTTCACGCCGCCGTACACCGAGAACATCGCCTTGCCCGATGGGGTATGCCATTGGCGCTCTGTCGGCGGAAGTGGTAGCCGGAATCCGCCAGGCGTTCTGATGCGCGCGTTGAAGTCTTCGAATCCTGGAACGGTCTGCTCAATCAGATCCCGGATCCTGTCGTAGTCGGCGATAAGCTCCATCCACGGCAGCCTGGTGTTCGGCAATGTGGCACGCGCCATACCCGCGACGATTGCAGGTTCCGAACGCAAGTGCTCGGACGCCGGCGTGAGCTTCCCGGCCGATGCGTGGACCATTGACATCGAGTCCTCCACCGTGATCGATTGCCGTCCTCCCGTCTGGATATCGAGCTCGGTTCGGCCGAGGCAAGGGAATAGGTACGTTTCCTTCGAGACCAGCAGGTGCGTACGATTGAGCTTGGTGCCGATATGCACGCCCAGGTCGAGTTTGGCCATCGCGGGGAAGGACTGTTCGGAGTCGGGCAAGGCGACGGCAAAGTTTCCGCCCAGACAAATGAGCGCCTTCGCCGTGCCGTCGATCATCGCCTGCATGGCCTGGACCGCATCGTGCCCATGATCGGACGGTGGCGTGAAGCCACACGCGTTCTCAATCAGCTTGAGGAACTCCTTGGACGGCTTCTCGGTAATGCCGACGGTACGGTTGCCCTGAACGTTGGAGTGCCCCCGCAGCGGGCAGATGCCGGCCCCGGGCTTGCCGAAGTTGCCGCGCAGCAGTAACAGGTCAGCAATCAGGCGGACGTTGGCTGTGCCTTTGTTGTGCTGTGTCACGCCCATGCCGTAGGTGACGATCGTCGCGTTCGACTTTGCATAGGCGATGGCGACGTGATCGAGGTCCGCGCGCGTGAGGCCGCTTGCCTTTTCGATGTCGTCCCATGAGGTCGCTTCGAGGTCTGCGGCGAAGGCATCGAATCTTTCGGTATGCGCCGCAATGAATTCCTGGTCAAGAACGTTCCCCTGCCCGGCCTCCATCTGGAGCAACGACTTCATGATCCCCTTGAGTGCGGCCGCGTCGCCGCCCGCGTCGACCTGGAAATAAGTCGACGCAATCCGGGTCGACCCAAAGGTCGCCATCTCCATCATGCTCTGCGGATCGGCGAAGCGCTCTAGCGCGCGCTCGCGCAGCGGATTGAACACGATGATCGGGACGTCGCGCCGCGCTGCTTCATGGAGCGTACCCATCATGCGCGGGTGATTCGTGCCGGGATTGTGGCCGATCGAAATGATGAGTTCCGCCGAGTCGAAATCGTCTAACGAAACCGTGCCTTTGCCGATGCCGATCGATTGCGGCAGGCCCACGCTGGTGGGCTCGTGGCACATGTTCGAGCAATCGGGGAAATTGTTCGTACCATATTCGCGGGCGAACAACTGGTACAGATACGCGGCTTCGTTCGAGGCGCGCCCCGACGTATAAAACTCGACCTGATCCGGTGATAGCGCACGCAGAATCTCGCCGATGCGCGCAAACGCATCCTCCCATTCGACGGCGCGAAACGTATCAGTCGCACGGTCGTACACGAGTGGATGCGTGAGCCGGCCCATGTCCTCCAGTTCGTAGTCGGTCTTTTGCAGAAGCGACGTGACGGTGTTGCCAGCGAAAAATTCCGGCGGAACGCGCTTGGTGGTCGCTTCCCACGTGACGGCTTTCGCGCCGTTTTCGCAGAACTGGAACGTGGAGCGGTGCTCCTTGTCGGGCCATGCACAGCCGGGGCAGTCGAAGCCGTCGGGCTGATTCGTCCGCATCAACGTAATCGGCGCCTCGATGCTTTCCATTTGTGTCCGGACGGCTTGCGCTGTCGCCCGGAGCGCCCCCCAACCTCCAGCGGGTCCTTCATACGGTCGGATTCCCGGCACTTCGCGTCGCGTGGTCATATGAGACTCCATGAACTGCCCCAGGGGACCTGGAGACTATCTTGCTTGGGAGATACGCCGCATCACGGCGTAAGGCTTAAATTGCGTTTCAGTCTAGTTGGGTTGAGACGCCGCGAAAGGTACAGATCGAGCGGTGGCGGGCGTGCACAGTCAACGGTGCCCGGCTGGGAGTCCGTACGCCGTCAGCGCGCAGTCAGCGATTAAGCAGCGGCGTCTCGCGCAGATAGCGGAGCACTACCGTGTCGGTACGGCTCGCGTAGCCGAGATCGACAGGTCTTCGCCAAGATGTAGTTCGAAGTCGCCGCCGCGCATGGACAGCACGCTGCCGCCTTCGAGCGCGGGCGCCCAGATGATGTCGCCGCACGATCCGCTTGATGGGCTCGATGACCGGATCACCCTGATCGCGTGCCTCGTCGAGCGCTGTGCTTTGAGAGAGCCAATATTCAGCGCGTGCATAACCTGCTTCCCAGCAAACAGAACTTGAGCGCGGGTGGCATAACGAAACCCCAAATACGTCCTTGAATTCTATGGATGGATCGTGAATAAGGGAACGTTGGTTTTTCCGATGATAGGCATTGGTGAAATGCCGCCAAAGGCGTGCCGCGAAGACCGGCGAACGGGTTGGCTATGTGATGAGCGAGCGTATGACGAAGCATCTGGCGACGCAGGCATTGTTCCGTGCGGTCACGTCGCAGTGTCACACAGTGAGCCAAAACATCGAGATATGCTACAACCGCCAACGCACCCAGACCCGTCTCGACCACGTGGCATCTACGCGGCGCTACTTTTCTTGACGGAAGCAGTTATCGAAGGAGCCCATTATGCGAATTCAAACATCATTTCTATTCGATCTCGACGGAACGCTCGTTGATAGCGTTTATCAGCACGTGCTGGCCTGGAAAGAGGCGCTCGACAGCGAAGGCATTCCGCTGTCGGTCTGGCGAATTCATCGCAAGATTGGCATGAGCGGCGGCCTCTTTACTGCCCAGCTTCTGCGGGAAACGCACCATGAGATCAGCGCCGAACTGGGCGAGCGGCTTCGTTATGCCCATGCTGCCGCCTATCAACGATTGCGCGCCCAAGTGTGCCCGCTGCCGGGCGCTCGAGAACTGCTCGACGCGCTGACGCAGGCCGGAACCCCGTGGGCGGTGGCGACCAGCGGCCGCATGGAGACCGCGGCGCTCAATCTGGAGGCGCTGGGTGTCGATCCAGCGAAAGCCGTTGTCGTGACACGCGATGACGTCAAATACGCGAAGCCGGACCCGGACCTGTTCATTGCGGCAGCGGAGCGCCTTGGCGTACCGATCGAGCAAGCGGTCGTAGTGGGCGACAGTATCTGGGACATGCTCGCCGCCCAGCGATGTCGCGCGCTGGGCGTAGGGTTGCTGTCAGGCGGATATGGCACCGATGAGCTGGAACGCGCAGGCGCACTACGCGTCTACGACGATCCCGCCGACCTGCTGGACCACCTGGACGAGGTTGCCGCGCGGCCTTAGCGGGACTCACGGCTACGCTGCTCCTCAACGGTGAGGCTAGCCTCAGGAGTTGATTCGAGCCGGGCTTTCGGTATCGGCTGACCACTAGCATCGGAGAGACCATAGGTACCATCCGCGATCTTCTGCAGCGCCCGCTCGATGTCTCTGAGGCGCCGGTGGTTCAGGTCACGTAGCGCCTGGCTGACCTCACGCTGCGCCATTCCTTGCGCCTCGTCCTCGAGCTCCTCGGCCTCGTCGCCATGCTGCTCCTGCGCCGTCCGCTCGTTTGCGAGCGTATTTTCCCCTCCGCCCAGTAGTTCCCGGCGCAGTGCCTCAAGGCGCTTGCGCTGCTGCGCGATGAACGCCTCGCTCAAAGTGACCTGGTGCCCAGACATTGCTCCCTCCTGCGCCATGGTTGACGTGCGATTCGACAAGTCAGCGAAACGCAGGTGTCATGGACCAGGCTCGCGGACTATCTATTCAAGGTTTCGACGATCAAACGGTGTAGGTCATCATGCACCCAATTCCTGAGCGGGTGAACTTACCGGTGCCTACGGGTTTTTCCTGGTCTTAACCTATGTCGATACCGGCGTCGCCGAATCGTCGTAGGAGTATGTTCAACTTCTCTAGTGAAAGGCGAGCACACCATGACTACCGGAACCGTCCGTCTCCAACGCGTCTTGCGCGCTACTCCCGAACGCATCTATCGAGCCTTCCTCGAACCCGATGCGATAGCGAAGTGGCTTCCTCCCTACGGGTTCACCTGTCAGGTCCACCATATGGATGCCCGCGTTGGCGGCACTTACAAGATGTCCTTCCGTAACTTCGGCACCGGCAATAGCCACTCGTTCGGCGGCGAGTACGTCGAACTGGTGCCGTTCGAGAAGATCCGCTACTCGGACCGGTTCGACAACCCGAACCTGCCCGGCCAGATGCACGCCACCATTTCATTGCGGCAGGTATCGTGCGGAACCGAGCTCACCATTGTGCAGGAGGGCGTGCCCGAGGTCATTCCTGTAGAGATGTGCTACCTCGGCTGGCAGGAGTCGCTTGTTCAGTTGGCAAAGTTGGTCGAGCCCGATATTCCTGACTGACGACGCCGGCACAGGTATGCACGCCGTTGCCCGAGGCCGCCAGCGACGGGGGCATTGCACGCCAGGGCGTCGTTCACGTCCGCGCATCGCAGCACAGCGCCATCCCTTTATGGATCGCCTCTTGCGCTGCGCTCGAAAAGCATCGATATGGCGTCGCCCCACCAAGGCCGATGCTCGTGCTCGGCGAAGCGAATGGCAACGCGGCGGGAATCGGTGCCGCGCTTGTGCCGTTGAAGGAATGTTTCTTCGAATGAATAAGGCTGCGAGATTGCACGCGGTGTGTTCCGCTTGTTCGCGAAGCGCCGGCATAGCCTCTCTGAAATCACGCCGAGTCGTCCATCTTGCCGAGCCTGACCACGGTGACTCCCTTGCTGAGATGGCGCAGAGACGGCTGCAACAACACGCAGTTGTCGTAAGGAGTGACGATCCGGCGCGCGCCGTCGACGGCGATCAGCGTGCCTGCCTCGGCAATCACTTCCATGCCGCGGAAGTCATCGGTGAAGCGGAAGTCCGTCGAGTCCGCCGCGACCGCGTGAGTCACGCGGATGCATTGTGGCCGTAGTGGTGAAGCCGACTTCATCCATGGTGCGACAGACGCCGAATCGATCACGCCGGTGCTTGTCAGGAACCGGCATACAGCATCAAGCGCAACGTCCCGGCCCGCTTTCTCAAAATGCTGTCCGCATTCGATCAGCAGCGCGTTTCTGTCGCTGTCCGGATCGCCGAAGCCGCCATAGTCGCGCAAGCGGCGCCCTGCGGCATGGCCTTCGTCGATCATCAGATGAGCTGGCGCCGCCATCTGCCGCGCTAGCGCTACGCCCTTCGCGAGCGGGCCAGTGAGAATCAGGGGCGCCGACTTCTCGTGCATCGAATGAATGTCGAACAGAAAGTCCACGGTATCGATGAGCGGACGCAGTTCACGCGCCCGGCGCAACTCGAGATTGTCGTCCGGTCCGTCCAGCCTTTCAGGCGCCCACAGGCGGTTCATGTCTTCATCGATATAACGCGTGGCGTCTGGATCGGCCGGATCGAATCGGTCGTACGCCGCCACGTTCGCGAACGACAGCGTCAATCGTCCCCGGCTCGGTCGCAGGCCCGAAGCCAGCAAGATGTCGAGCGCTATTGCACCGCACATCTCGTTGCCATGAGTGAGTGCGTTGATCATCACGTGTGGGCCGGCCACCCCACTGTCGAAACTTTGGACATAGTCGATACCGTCCTGACCGGTCCGCCAGCGGCGAATATCAGGCTTATCCAGCTCGATCGGATAGCTCGGCAACGTGGCGCGAAGCGCTGCTAGTGTCGTCATTTTTAGTTTTCCCAAAGAACGTGTCGTCGCGTCAGTCGGTGCCGTGCCGAAATGCGCTGCGGCGGCGCAGCAGCCACAACGCGGCGAGGCTGATCAACGTTGTAGCCAGCACGTAGAAACTGGGCGATGTCTTGTTGTGTGTCGTTCCGATCAGCCAGGTCACGATCAGTGGCGAAAAGCCGCCGAAAATCGTCACGGACAAGTTGTAGCTCAGCGCCAGTCCGGTGCCTCGGGTACGGGTTGGGAATATCTCGGAGAGCAGCGCCGGCAAGGGCGCGAGAATCGCCGCAAGCAGCACGCCAACGATAGCCTGGGTCACCAGCAGCGTCGCAAAGGTCGGATACGCGACCATGGTGGAAAACATCGGATACGTGGACACGGCGATCACGATCATCGCGATGGCAATCACGCGGATGCGCCCATATCTGTCCGACAGCAAACCAAAAAACGGGGCCATCACCATCAGCATGACGCCGGTTACCATCGTACAGACCAGCGACGCACTCGTTGCGATATGCAGCTGCTTAACGGCATAGGTGGGCATATACACCTTTTGCACGTAGCTGAACGCCGTCACCGCCACCACTACGCCCGCACCGAGCAAAATACCGGGCAAGCCGATCGTCAGCGTATCGCGTAACGGAGAAACCTCGCGTCGATCGCTTCGGCTAGTCGCCTGCAGCGCAAGGAACTCTGGCGTTTCCGGTGTATAGCGACGGATGTAGAGGCCGATCGGCCCGATCAGCAAACCGAACAGGAAGGCTGCTCGCCAGCCCCAGGCATCGATCTGCTGCGTGCTGAGCGTATAGGTCAGTACCGTACTAAGACCGGCGGCAAGGACGGTCGCGAGACCTTGAGTCGATGCTTGCCAACTGCCGTTGTAACCCAGCCGCTTGCCATCGGCGTGCTCGACCATGAAGGCCGTCGCGGCGCCGAATTCGCCGCCAGTGGAAAATCCCTGCAGCAACCGCGCGACGATCACGAGCGCGGGGGACCACAGTCCGATACGCGCATAGGTCGGTGCGAGAGCGAGCATCGCTGTGCCGATCATCATCAGCAGGATGGACCAGGTGAGTGCAGCCTTGCGCCCTGCGCGGTCCGCATAGCTACCCAGCACAATGGAGCCGAGCGGCCGCATGATGAACGAGATGCCGAAGGTGCCGACGGACAGCATCAGTGAAGTCCAGTCGTCGCCGGTTGGGAAAAAAAGCTTGCCGATGGTGATGGCGAAATAGCCATAGATCAGCAGATCGTAGTATTCGAGCGCGTTTCCGACGCTCGCCGCCAGCACTGCGCGCCAGGCGGCTGGTCGCTGTGACGTCGCGGTGGTGTTAAGCAACGCGTCCTCTGGACGATCCGCGTTGTCGCCATCTTTCATGCCGAGCGTTCTCGCGAGCATGGTTCTCTCCTCAAAGTCTCCCCGCCAGGTTTGTCCGTCTAGTCGGCGAGGGGTTCGAAGGAGTCTATGGAGCGCAAAAAGACCGTCTGTGCCGTTTTGGCACAAGGTCGGGCTACTTTGAGCAACCGCCGTTGCGTACGGGTGGCGAGCGTTTGTTGCTAGCCCAGCCGCTGTGCGTTGGAGATGGCAAGCTTCCAGACCTCGTCCAGCAATGCGTTCTGATTGCTGCGTACGCGGTACATGCTGATGTCAACGCGGATGTTCCATTCCTTGACGCCCGCAAGACACAACGCGCCAGCGCCGAGGTCGTTCTTTACCAGCCGGTGCGGCAGCCACGCCATGCCGAAACCCCGCAAGGCCATTTCCTCTACAGCCTCATAGAAATCGGCCTGGAACACGGGCGTTAGAAAGGCTTTCTGGTCAGCCGCTGCGAGATGACTGTCGAGGATTTGCCGAAGCGTCAGGCCGCGGGAAAACGCAAGCCATGGCAACGGCGAGCCGGCCGAACCGGGCAGCCTGAAACGCGGATGTCCGCGCTTATCGGGAATGCTGACCGGTACAAGCGTCTCGCTGTCTAACCGGCAGTGGTCGTATTTCCGCGGATCGAGCAACGCATCGGCCTGCGGACTCGCATAGGATATGAGCAGGTCGGTCGTGCCGTCGGCGAGTTCCAGCACGCCTCCCTGCGTGCCACCGGTCGTCACGCTAATCGGAAAAGGGCCGCGCTGCTCATACAGGTCCTGATACCAGCCCGGTACGAACGTGCGCGCAAGGGTCCTGCCCGTACCGATTTTGAGCGCGACCGGGAGTTCGACTTCACGCAGTAACCAGCGTGCTTCATTCAAGTCATCAATGGCATTGGACGCAGCATCCAAAAATAGCCGCCCAGCTGGCGTCAAGGCGACCGGCTGCACGCCGCGGTCGACCAACGCTGTCCCCACCCATTCCTCTAGCGCCCTGATGCGTCGACCGAAGGCCGGATGGGTAACGCTACGATTTTCGGCTGCACGGCTGAAACTGCGCGTCTTTGCCAGTTCCCTGAAATCTTCCAGCCATTTGATCTGCATGCGCGCTCTTTGCCGGTTTCAACTGCACTCGATAATTCGCATTATCCAGTAAATCGAACTAGTCGCGAGCCAGTGCATCACGCATGCCGTCCCACGGTACCAGTGTGAAAGTCCCGGGTGCTGCCGTATCAAGGCTTCCATGACTACGGTGCACGGTTGCAAAGTGGCGAAGAACTCGACCAGTTGCTTGCGCGGCCCACCTGCCTGCGAAACACGGCTTTGCCGTGCCGATAAGGAAATACTCCGCAAGCGTAACCCGCTCGTGGGGCGGGGGTGGCCATCCTTAATCCGTCGACTGCTTTCTGAAGGTTGCAACACCCCAACCATCACCTCGACTCACTCTCAGCAACTTGACAGAGCCGAGTAGCCCTCTGTCGGCGGGATACATCGTCATGCGGCGAGGTTCGACTTTCCCACAAGGCTCATGGTGTTACTCCCGGAATCAGCCGGCGTATCGCGGCTCCGGCAAGCCCCGCGCGCCCAACCCGGAGACGGCGAACAGCCCGCCCTTGTTCTTTTCCTTCTGCGGAATACCCCAAATCGGCCGCCCCATCGTCGTGACGTAGAGCACGTCGAGGTTCGGACCACCGAACATCACGCTCGTCAGGTTGCGCACGGGAAACGGCACAACCCGGTCCAGCCTTCCGTCCGGCGCGAAACGCAGGATGCGCCCACCGAACACGAGCGCACTCCAGACATAGCCTTCCTCGTCGACGGTCGCACCATCGAATGTACCGGCCATCTCGCGTGCTGACGCGAACACGCGCCGGTTCGTCGCCGCGCCCGTTTCGATGTCATAGTCGTACGCGTACATCAGTTTCTCGTAGGTGTCGGTGAAATACAGCGTTCGGTTATCCGGGCTCCAGCACGGTCCGTTCGAACAGCTGATGCCGCCATCGAGCCGGGTCACCGATCCATCGGTATCGAGCCGGTATAGCGCGCCGCTGCGCGTCGGACGCTGGCCACGATCCGCGTCGTAGCGGTCGTGATCGTAGGCCATCGTACCCGCGATGAAGCGGCCGCGCCGGTCGACCTTACCGTCGTTGAAGCGTGTCTCGGCTTCATCGCGCTCCGGGTCGGCGATCAGCCGCACGGTCTGCGCATCGAAATCGTAGAAATGCAGGCCGTTCGCCAGCGCGACGATCGCACCGCCCTGCTCCCTCAGCGCCATCGAGCCGATGTGGGTCGGCGCGAAGTAGCGCCGCACATCGCTGCCGTCGGCACGGCAACTCGCGATTTCCGCGGCGGTGCTGTCGATCCAGTACAGGCGCGGCATGATGCCCGACGCCGGATGCGAGCGTCGATATCGGCTGCCGGAGCAACTTATCTCCCTGCCTTCGCTATATGACGACAGAGGTGTGGTGCGCGGCGGCGAGTCGCACTGGAAGATGTGGGCGAAGTTCGCGCAAATCACTGCCCCCGACGAGTCCATGGGCCACCATTTCGCGCATGCGATGACCGCGTAGGAAGCGGCGGTCGACGACATGGGGGTGGTGGTCGGCGCACCCGCTCCAGCGTTATCCGCACAGACTGCGTAGAAACCTTGGAAGCATTGTTGGAACATGGCTCCCGACGCGGGGAAAATCAACCGCACGTCATAGCCTGCGGTCAGATTCGAGACGCACATTCCTCGCGCAGATGCTCAACAAAGGCCTGCTGGACGGCGGTGCCGAGCCAGTCGGTACGCAAGGTATATCCGACCGCCCGGCTTGCCTCAGGCGTCTCCAGCTCCAACGCGACCATCTCGCTCCCCGGATAGGCCTCGCGAATCTGCGCACGCGACAGGAGCGTGATGCAATCGCTTTCCACCAGCATCGCTATCATCATCGCGAGCGAACTGGTCTCGACCACCAGCGGCGGCTTGACTGGCAGCCGGGCGAAGAGCGAATCGATCACCGCGCGTCGCGGCACATTGCGCTGTGGCACGACCCAGTCGTAATTGGCAAGGTCGCGAGCCGCGACGGTTTTCTGCCCGGCCAGTCGATGTCCCTTGCGGACGGCCACCACGTAAGGGTCGGCAAACAGCTCCGTCTCCTGCACGGACCCCGTGAGGCGGGGCTCGCGCAGCCCACCGATGATGATATCGATCGCGCCAATGCGTAGTTCGCGCAGGAGACGCGCATGGGAGCCTTCATCGACTGTGACGCGCGCAGCAGGATAGCGGTTGCGCAGTCGCTGAATGGCGCGCGCGACGAGGCGTGGCGGCAGTAACGGCAAGACGCCGATCGCCACTTTCCCGGTGAGCTGCCCGCGGGCGTATGCCAGATCCTCGCTCGCCTGCGCGATTTCGTAGAGCGCCAGACTCAGACAACGCGCGAATTCGATGCCTGCGGGATTGGCCGACACACTGTGCACACGCCGCCGGTAAAGCGACACGCCGACATTCAGCTCGATCTGCCGCGCCGCCCGATGCACAGCCGGCTGCGAGATGCCCAATAACCGGGCGGCCTCTGCCGCCGATCCCGCATTTGCAATCGCGACGTGGCAGCGCACCTGCGTATCGGTCAGATGGCGGCAAATCTTGCCCACGTTCGCTGCCGTCGATTGGCCAGTCAGGCTCGCAACCGCACGCTCCATCTGGTCGAGCATGCGACGCACGCGCCGTTGCAGGATCACGCCCTCCTCCGTCAATTCGCTGCCGCCGAAACCGCGCTCGAACAGCTGACCGCCGAAACTCGCTTCCAGCTTGCTGATGGCGAGGCTCACCGCAGGCTGCGTGCGCCCCGAGCGGGCCGCCGCCTGTCCTATCCCACCTGCTTCGCACACTGCATCGAACAGGAAGAGACGCCTTAATCGCGTCAGATCGTCATCCGATGACGTACGCTCGATTACACCCATCGACTCTCCTGAGTTGCTATGTAAAAACCCGTAGCTTAACCATAATTTATGCCTATCGGCGCACTTCATATTGAGGGCTTCGACTACATCTCACTTACAGTAACGCCCATTCGATCAAGAAGTTTCCAGTCAGGAGCACGTTCATGTCCGTCGTCATTGACACGCACACTCACGCAATTTCCCCAGATAAACAACGCTATCCTCTCGCGCCGGTCGGCGGTCACCAGTCGGAATGGTCGGCGAAGCGTCCCGTCAGCTTTGAAGGCCTGCTCGCGTCGATGGACGAAGCCGGCATCGATCGTGCGGCGGTCGTCCAGGCCTCGACGGTGTACGGCAACGACAATAGTTATGTGGTCGAAGCGGTGCGCAGCCATCCCGGCCGCTTCGCAGGCGTGTTCTCGGTCGACGTGCTGGCAAGCGACGCCGTCACGCGGATGCAGCGCTGGCTCGACGCAGGCCTCTCCGGGCTGCGCCTTTTCACGACCGGCAGCACGATGCCCGGCCAGGCGGGCTGGCTCGACGACGAACGCTCGTTCCCGGTGTGGGAATACGCACAGCGCCACAACGTGCCGATCTGCCTGCAGATGACCGCGCAAGGCATTCCCGCGCTCCTGAACATGCTCGCGCGCTTTCCGGAGATCCGGGTATTGCTCGATCACCTTGCACGTCCCGAACTCGCCGGCGGTCCGCCGTACGAAGCGGCTGCACCGCTCTTCAGCCTCGCGTCGCATCAGGGCGTGTATCTGAAACTCACGAACCGCACGATCGCCGAAGCCGCGCGTGGCGCCTCGACGCCCGCCGCCTTCTTCCCGCGCGTGCTCGACGCATTCGGCGCGCATCGCATCGCGTGGGGTTCGAATTTTCCGGCTGCCGAAGGCGCGCTGCCGCAACTGCTCGCCGATGCCCGCGAGAGTCTGTCGATGCTGCCCGCCGATGCGCGCGAAGCGATCTTCGGCGGCACCGCGCGCACGATTTATCCGGCGCTCGCCGCTTGATACGTCCGCTTCGAACGAAACAGGAAAACACGACCGTGAGTACCTCTACGCAACCGCTGCGCCTGAAGACAGCGCTGAAAACCTATCCGCACACGCGGGCGCTGAAAGCCGGCGAACTGACCGACCCTGCCGTCGAATTCGTGTTTGAGGACGTCGAACCGATTCACCGCGCATTCGCACCGATGGCGCGCCGTCAGGTGTACGACGTCAGCGAAATGGCAATCGTCACGTATCTGCAGGCGAAAGCCTACGGCAAGCCGGTCGTGCTGTTGCCTACGGTCGTGGCCGCGCGCTTCCAGCAAGGCTGCATTATTTATAATGCCCAGCGCGGCAAACTCGATGTCGGCACTCTCGCGGGCAAGAAAGTCGGCGTACGCGCCTACTCGCAGACCACCGGTATGTGGGTGCGCGCCATTCTCGCGCAAACCTACGGCGTACCGCTCGATCAGATCGAATGGGTCACGATCGAAGGCGCGCATCTGGAGGAGTATCGCGATCCGCCGTTCGTGCACCGCGCCGAACCCGCCAGGCAACTGTTGTCGATGCTTCGCGCGGGCGAACTCGATGCCGCCATCCTCGGCAACGATTTGCCGGACGAGCCGGGGCTCGAACCGCTGATCGACGATGCGGCCGCCGCCGACCGTGCGTGGTACGCCCTCCATCGTTATGTGCCGATCAATCACGTCGTCGTGGTAACGAAGGCGCTGGCCGACACACAGCCGCACGCCGTGCGTGCGGTGTATGACCTGCTGTGCCGCGGCAACGCATCGGTCGCCGCGGAGAACGCCGGCAAGCCGGACAAGCTGCTGTTCGGCTACGACGCGCTCCGCGGTCCGCTTGAGGAAACTCTTGCGTTCTGCGAGCAACAGCAGTTGCTGCCGCGCACGCTAAGTGTCGACGAAATCTTCGCCGATAGTCTCGCCATTCTGGGCGACGCCGCGCGCTAACGCCGCATCCGTCCGTTCACCATTCTTGAGCGAACCCGAGTTCGCCGCCGCTTGACAAGGAGACACCATGAGCTTGCCCGGCAAGTCCGCCGCCACGAAACCCAAGGCACGTCAGCCGTTCTATCGCGACCTGTCCTTCCAGGTGCTGGCCGGTATGGCACTGGGCGTCGCCACGGGCTACTTCTTCCCGAAGTTCGGCGTCAATCTGCAGCCCGTCGGCGACGCCTTCATCCGCATCATCCAGATGCTGATTGGACCGATCATCTTCTGCACCGTGTGCAGCGGCATCGCGGGCGTCAACGACTTCAAGAAGGTCGGCCGCGTGGCGGTCAAAGCGCTTTTCTATTTTGAAGTGGTGACCTCGCTCGCGCTGGTGCTGGGCCTCGTGGTAATTAATCTGCTCAAGCCCGGTGTCGGCATGAACGTGGACATGCACGGCGTGCACTCCGCCGCCGTCGACGCGTACGTCGCGAAAGCGCACCACGTCGTCACGATGAGCGAATTCCTGCTGAATGTAATTCCGCACACGGCGATCAGTGCGTTCGCCGGCGGCGACGTGCTCCAGGTGCTGTTCTTCTCGGTGCTGTTTGCATTCGGCCTGGCCGCAATCGGCGAGCGCGCACAGCCGGCGTTGAACCTGATCGACGCGGTCTCGGGTTCGCTCTTCTGGGTCATCGGCCTGACGATGAAAATCGCACCTCTCGCCGCGTTCGGTGCGATCGCCTTTACGGTCAGCAAGTTCGGCTTCGGCACGCTGCTCTCGCTCGGCAAACTCGTACTCGAGTTCTATCTGACCTGCGCGCTCTTCATCGTGCTGATCCTCTGGCCGATCGCGAAAGTCAACGGCTTCAGCCTGCTACGCCTGATGCGCTACATCGGTGCGGAGTTGCTGCTCGTGATCGGCACGAGTTCATCGGAGACGGTTTTCCCGCAACTGATCGACAAGCTCGAACGGCTCGGCTGCGAAAAATCGGTGGTAGGTCTGGTTCTGCCGACAGCGTACACGTTCAATCACGACGGCACGTGCCTGTATTTCGCCGCAGCGGCCGTGTTCCTCGCTCAGGCCACCAACACGCCGATGAACTGGCACGACCAGCTGGTACTGCTCGCCGTGTTGCTGCTCACGTCCAAGGGCGCGGCAGGCGTGTCCGGCGCGGCGATTGCCGTGCTGGCAGCGACACTCGCCGCATCGAACACGATTCCGGTCGAATCGATCGCCCTGATTCTCGGCATTCACAAGGCGATGTCCAGCGCCTTCGTGTTCACCAACATCGTCGGCAATAGCGTGGCGACCATCGTGGTGGCGAACTGGGAAAAGGCGCTCGACCGCGTCGCGCTACGCCATGAACTGAAAACCGGCTTCAAACCGGTGGACCCGCCGCCGGGGCGCCTCAACCAGACGAGCAGCGGTCAGGCAGGCAACTAACGACATATGGCCCAGGGCCGGCAGCGCGGGATGAACGACCGCCGCCGGCTCAGAACGACCGCCGCCGGCTCAGCCAGAAATCGATAATCGGAGTTGGAAACATAAATTTACTTAGTCATACGAATCTTGTGGCGAGGCTGTGCCATCGCTATAAGGTTCACAACACACGACATCAGATCGGAGACATTCTATGAAAAGAAAGGTTTGGAGAACCCTCGGAGCTGGATTATCGGCTGCGGCCGGCGCGCTGTGCGCAATGCCCGCACATGCGCAATCTAGCGTTCAGCTATACGGTACGGTGGACGGCGGCGTCCGTTACCAGACGAATGCGGCAAAGGGCGGTGGCACGGTGGTGACGATGAATTCGAACGGCTACTACAGTTCGAACAAACTCGATTTCCTCGGAAAGGAAGACCTTGGCGACGGCTGGGACGCGCACTTCCTGCTGGAGAGCGGCTTCAACCTCGGCAACGGGCAGTTCGACAATACCACCGGCACGGAATTCAACCGGCAGGCGTTCGTTGGCGTTGGAAACGCAAAGTACGGATCGCTCGACCTTGGCCGTCAGTACACGATCTCGCACGACATCATCAGTATCTACGATCCGTTCGCCTTCCACTTCACGCCGATCCTTCCGTTGACGACCGCCTCGGACGGCACGCGCAACAACAACGACGTCAAGTACAAGAACGTCTTCGGTCCGTTGCTGTTCGAAGTGGACAACTCGTTCGGCGGCGTCGCGGGCGATTTCAGCAGCGGAGCGACGCGCGCAGTCGGCATGAGTTATAGCGCGGGTCCGGTTAGCCTCGGTGGCGTGTACGGGCATCGCAACATACTGACCGGTACTACCTACGTCGGCGACAGTTATTACATGGCCGGTGCCGCCTACAGGATCGGTCCGGTACGACTGTCGGGCGGCTTCATGTCCGAGGATCTGCAGAATCCGGCCGCACCGCACCAGGTGACAAACAACGCCTTCGGCGGTATCTCGTGGACCGTCACGCCGAACATGGTTTTCGATGGCGGCTACTACCAGACCACCGTATCGAACGACAAGGCCAGCCGCCGTGGTCTGTCGGTGCTCTCGTTCGCCTATCTGCTGTCCAAGCGCACCACGCTCTACAGCGAAGTCGATTACACGTCGTACAAGCACGCGGTGGTCAGCACGCTCAACCCGGCCGGCACGTCCAGCCAGACAGCGGTCACCGTCGGTATCGACCACCTGTTCTAGTACGTCGGATTCACACCCTGGCGCGCGTGATTCGACTTCGCCGGAAGCATCCCGCATCGACAGCGGCGGTTTCAGCGCATCGCGATGGAAAGCCACATCTGCGGCGCTCCTGACAATGCCATCGGCAGAAGGCATCGGCGCGTCGCTGCTTTTCAAATTGGCGTGGGTGCCCCTGCACAGGATCAACAACGCTATTCACGCGACATCCGCCAGCATCGACTGACGACAGCCCGCAGCGGAACACCGGCACGCATATTGGGCCCGGACGTCCTCATCCAGCGGATCGTCAGTCGCCAGCAGGTATTCAATAAAAAGTTCTTCGCCCGCCTCGATTGGGCGGAGCGTGTGGATGAAGATGCGGCCAACGTCCTCGATGGTCTCGCAGTTCGGCGCGCATGCGTGGTTCAGCCATCTCGCGCTGTTGCCGCCGCGGCTGCCGTCGATCACGCGCCCATTCGACAGCCCAAAAAGGAAGGTGTGCCCGGCGACGCCTTCGCGTCGATGCCGGCGCACGGCTTCCCGCCAGCTAATCAATTCGCCTCGGTATTCGAGCACGCGCTCACCTGCTGCGAGCGGCCGCATTGCGAACACGCCCTTCCCGTGAACTGACGACCGCCTGACGATCACGCGCCGCATACTGTTCCTTTGACTGATATTCGCGTCAGTATAAGAGCAGCAAATTTCCGCTTCCACTGTTTCATGATATGCGATTCGTGGCCGGGAGGTGGACTCGTTGGCGGAGTTGAACTGGGCGACGACGCGCACGAAGCGCGCCCTTTAGCGTCCCTATCACTTAAGGCTTCGATCCCTTGGTAAGACCCAGTTTTTCCATTGCCTCATGCGCATCGATCACCAACGTAGCGATCTCGCCCACGGTGACCCGCAGGTTCGTCGCGCGTGAACGAATGTGCTCATAGGCTTCGTTTTCGCCGAGCTGATGCGCCTCCATCAGAATGCGTATCGCCTTCTCGATGTGGCGTCGCGCCTTGATCGCTTCCTCGAGCTTGGCGATCTTGCTATGCAATCGTTGCTGATAACCGGAAGCCGCGCGTGCGAGTACGAGGGTGCTTAGAATGCCGGTAGAACGGTAGGGCTTCGTCATCACGCCGTGCGCCTGCGAATCCACCAGCATCTTGAGTACCGTTGGATTTTCGTAGTCGGACAACGCGATCAAAGTTGCGTCGGTGTCGGCCGCACACCAGTTTCCCGCGCTGCGGGTTTCCGGGCCGACGAGAAAGAAAATCGCGTCGACATCGGTGGGCAGTTGCGACGGAAACGGCCAGAGCACAAGCACCGGACAGCCGATGCGGCGCAACTGCTCTTCCAGAACATTGCGGTCGTCGCCCGGCGGATGAATCACCAGGACACGCAGCGTGCGTAGATCGTCGAACAGACGACGGGCCCACGTGCTCATGTCGACTCTCCGTCGAGCCAGAATTCAGCAAATCCGTACGAAGTCAGATAGGGGTCGGGTTTGACCGGGCTCCGTCCCTCCCAGACGATGTCGAACGTGCCGTCCGGACGGCACACGGCAATGCGCGGCGTCAGAATCGCATGATTGTTCTCCGGGTCGATTTTCAACACTCCTTCCGGTGAATCGAATTCGACTTGATGCACCGCTTCCACCAGCTTTGCCGTATCGAGACTTCCACTGCGTGCCAAGGCCAGCGCAAAGAGATGCACCTGGTTGTACGCCATTTCCGACCACATGCTGGCCGGCTGATCTCCGAATCGCGCCTGCCACGATTTCAGGAAGCGCTGGTTACTCGCGTAGTTCAGCGTGTTCACGTAACTGGCCGAGACGATGTGGCTGCCGCACAGTTCCGGGCCGATCATCCGCGTTTCGCCTTCCGTCATCGTCAGGCTTGCGATCGGAATCCGCGCGGGATCAATGCCGTGTTCGCGATACAGCTGATAGAAGGCACGCGCGCCTCGCCCGATCAGCGTCGAGAAAACCACGTCGGGCTCGACGGCCTTGATCTGCCGCACCACCTCTTCAAGAGCTGCCGGTTCGGCATCGCTCGGCAGATAGAGTTCTTCGACGATTTCGCCACCATGCTCCTCGACCATGTCGCGCATGATCCGGTTCGATTCTCGCGGATAGATGTAGTCCGCGCCAATCAGAAAAAAACGGCGGCCATGATTGCGCAGCAGATACGCGGCCAACTGCATGCTGTTCTGGTTCGGCACCGCGCCGGTGTAAATCACGTTCGGCGAATATTCGAAACCTTCGTAAATCGAGCAGTACCACAGCAAGGCATTGTTGCGCTCGATCACCGGCAGCACCGCCTTCCGGCTCGACGACGTCGAACAGCCGAATATCACCGTCACGTCGTCTTCCTGCAGCATCCGCGTGGCAAGCCGGCGATATTCGTCCGGATCGCTCTTCGGATCGTAGACGACTGGGTCCAGCAGACGTCCGTCCACCCCCCCGGCCGCATTGACTTCTTCGATCGCGAGGGCGGTGCCGAAAAAATGCTCCGACTCGGTCGCGGAGGTCACGCCTGTGCGCGAATACAGCACACCGACGCGCCATCCGTCGTCCGCCTCGCTCTGATTGAGCGGCCGTCGCGGATTTGCGTCCATTCTGCTTCCTCCTTGCATCGATGCGCAGTTCCCTACGTGGTGTGAGAACGTCCGACCGATGCGGCGATCGCCCGCTCGACGAACGCGGCGGCGTCGAGGCATCGGGCATCGTCCCATGGCCGGCCGATGACCTGCACGCCGATCGGGCCGCCTCGCGCACCCCAGAGGCCCGGTACGTTCACGCACGGGCAA
The DNA here is from genome assembly GCF_058782725.1 of Paraburkholderia sp. FW306-02-B. Taxonomy (NCBI): domain Bacteria; kingdom Pseudomonadati; phylum Pseudomonadota; class Betaproteobacteria; order Burkholderiales; family Burkholderiaceae; genus Paraburkholderia; species Paraburkholderia sp. FW306-02-B. The sequence goes on along the minus strand of NZ_JBYSXZ010000002.1, from coordinate 743,488 downwards.
CCGAGCAATGTCCAGTTGCGATTGAACGCGGGATCGCCGGTCGAGCCAAGGCCGTCGGGCGCTTCGTCCGGCGCGCTCGGCATCAGCAAGCCGGTCAGGTCGTCGAACAGCTCCGAAAGCTGGCCCTTCGACTGTGCCATCAGCACGCACGCTGTGACATAGCTCGCCGTTTCGATTCCCGCCGCGCGCTCGAGAAAGCCCGCGAGCATCGGCGACAGACCGGCACGATGATGATCGTACTCGAAGCCCAGCGCCCGATATGCTTCGTAGCTCTGAATCGTGTTGTGCGCGGCGACCAGGTCGGCCATCCACGGGGCGAAGCGCACGCGCCGCACGCTTCCGCCCGCGTGCTCGATAGCCCGCACCGCCGTGTCGAGCGCGGCGCTGGCATTCGCGGACGGTTCGGTCCATGGGTAGTTGTCCGGCACACCGAATACCGGGTTGGCGGATACGCCAGCTACGGCCAGTTGGCGGCCCGACAGCACCTGCGCGAGGTAAGCCACGTCGCGCACGCCGGCGCCAAACAGGCCAATCGTATCGAACGACCACGAAAAGCACTTCATGCCGACGGTCGGCAGCATGCCGAATGTCGGCTTATAGCCGGCGATGCCGCAAAACGAGGCGGGCCGGATGGTCGAGCCGCCGGTTTGCGTACCGATCGCGAACGGCACCATGCCGGCCGCCACCGCGGCGGCCGAGCCGGACGACGATCCCCCCGGGGTACGCCCAAGGTCGCACGGATTGCGGGTGACCGGCGGGGCCATGTACGCAAACTCGCTGGTGACGGTCTTGCCCAGGATGACGCCACCGTTGCGCCGCAACAGGGTGACGATCGCGGCGTCGGATTTCGGTTGATGGTCCTCATAAATGGGCGAGCCGTAACGGGTGGCGATGTCGTAGGTGTCGACGATGTCTTTCACCGCGATCGGCATCCCCGCGAGCGGGCCCTTTGCCAGCCCCGCCGCAGCCAACGCGGCTTCGCGCGGCACCACGGCCGTCATGGCCCGGACCTCCGGTTCAACCGCCTCGATGCGCGCCAGCGACTCGACCACGATGCGCTCGCGCTCGCGAGGATCGCGGGCGGTTCGCTCAAGCAGGTCCAGTCCCGAGCAGGGGCGATAGAGTGAGTATGTGCTCATCGTGCCTCGGATAGTGTGATGGTGGTCCTGACGTCAGACACGCAGGTGTTCAAAGATCGATGCCGCCGCCGTTTCACGCTTCGCATTGCCGTCGTCGATGATCTCGCCCTGCTTGAGCACGGCATAACGGTCGGCGACTTTCAGCGCGAAAGGCACGTTCTGCTCGATCAGCAGAAGCGTCGTGCCGTGCTGGTTGCGTTCCCATAGCAGCGCGTCGGCGAGACGATCGATCACGGACGGCTGCAAACCTTCCGTGATCTCGTCGAGCAGAATGATCGATGGGCGCATCATGAGCGCGCGCGCCACCAGCAGCATTTTCTGTTCACCGCCGGACAACGTGCCGGCGAACTGCTTCAGCCGGCTTGCGAACACCGGAAAAACCGGCTCGATTTCGGCAAAACGTTCGTCGAACACCGACGCCTTCGCGAGCCCGAGGCGCAGGTTATCGCGAATGCTGAGATCCTGAAACAGTGCATGTTCCTGCGGCGCGTAAGCAATGCCCTCCCGCGCGATCCGATGGGGCGCCATGCGTGTAATGTCTCGCCCGCGCGCGTGGATGGCGCCCGCTTTCTTCGGCAGATAGCCCATGATCGCCTTGAGCAACGTGGTTTTGCCCATGCCGTTCTTGCCGAGCAGCGCGACGGCCTCGCCGTTGGCCACTGTCATCGACAGCTTGCGCAGCACGACCGAGGCCTTGTAGCCGCTGGTCACGTCCCGAAGTTCCAACGCGATCCCGCTCATGACGCCTCCCGTTTTTCGCTCTGCTCGCCGGCCCCGGCGTTTTGCGCGGTACCCGCATAAATCGTTCTGACCAGCTCGGAGTTGACAACTTCGCTGAAGTTGCCTTGCATCACGATACGCCCCTGATGCAGCACCACGATGCGCGTGGCGATCTCGGCGACAAAGTCGAGATCGTGCTCCACCAGCAGACAGCAGAGCTGATATTGGTGTGCCAGCGCGGCCAGCACATTGCCGATTTGCGTGCGCTCAGTTTTGGTCAGTCCCGCGGTGGGCTCATCAAGCAGCACGATGCGTGGCTCCAGTGCGAGCACCATCGCCAGTTCCAGCGCCTGCTGCTCCCCGTGCGAAAGATCTCTCGCGACCGCCCCGAGCTTTTGATCCAGCCGGGTGGTGCGGATCACTTCCATCGCGTAGGGCGGCAATGCAACCGTAGCGGAGCGCCGGAACAGCAGGGGCCGCTTGATGATCGTGCCAGCGATTCGCAGGCACTCCGCCACCGTGAGCGTCTCGAAGATGTTCGCGTTCTGGAACTTGCGCCCCAATCCGAAGTGCACGCACCGGTCCGGGGGCACTTGCCGGATATCGTTGCCGCACAGCACGACCGTGCCGGCGGAGCGTTCCGCGCCGTCGCTCATGCAACGCATGAGCGTCGTCTTGCCGGCGCCGTTCGGACCGATGACGCCGACCAGTTCGCCCGCGTTGGCGTTCAGGTCGATACCTTGCAGCACTTTCAGGCTGCCGAATTGTTTGGCGACACCGTTCATCTGCAGCGCCGGCTCGGATGACTGTTGCCGGTGATCCGCGCGCCCGGCGCGCTCCACCAGTTCCGGCTCAGCGCCGTAGCCGGCCAGATCGCGCAACGGCTTCAGCAAGAGCGGCACGAGACCTTGCGGCAATAGCACAATCACAGCCACGAACGCGGCGCCGAGAATCAATTGCCAGGCGAACGGCATGCTGCCACTGAGATAGGCGGTCCCGACGTTGATCAGAAGCGCGCCGATCACCGGTCCCCACAGCGTTCCCCGGCCGCCGAGCGCAACCCAGATGATCAACTGGGTGCCAAGGACGAACCCGGCCAGCTCAGGCGCCACCACACCGCTAAACGAGCCGTAGCCGAATCCCGCCAGACCGGCGATGGCAGCGGTTACCACGAGCAAGACGATCTTCACGAGCGACGTGTTGATGCCGAGGTACGAGCAGCGCGACTCGTTGTCGCGAATCGCAGCCAGCACGCGGCCGCCGTCGCTGCGTACGAAGAGCCATGCGATCGTGGCGACGGCCAGCAGCGCCGCGCCGGCGAGCCAGTACCAGGCGTGCAGCGAAAGATCGAACGTCTCGTAGCCAGTCAGTCCCGAACTCGAACCGGTCCATGCGCCGCCGGAGAGCAGCAACTGGCTGAGAACGATCGGCAAAACGAGCGACATCACCGTGGCGAAGAACGGCGACGCGCCGCGATAGAACGACAGCCAGCCTAGCAACGCGGCGACGGCCGCGGTCACCGCGACAGCCGCTCCCATGGCGAGCACCACATAACCCGCCGAGAAACCGCCGTGCGTAAAGACAAGCCCCGCCGCGTAGGCGCCGAGACCGAAGAACGCCGATTGCCCGAACGTCAGATATCCGGTGTATCCCCACAGGATGTCCACTGTCACTGCCACGATCGAAAAGAAGAACGCCTGAATGAGGACATTCAGCAAATACGAGCCGAATACGAGCGGCCCCGCGGCCAGCAGCACGACAGCCAGGCCGCCGCCCATCAGCAGACCGCGTCCATGTACGGCTCGCCGGCTGCGCGCCCGCTCGACGCTGTGCACGGACCGGACACCGGCCCGATGTGGCGATGCATCAACTTTAGCCATGAGAAAACCCCTTCGGACGAATGCGCAGCGTAAGCGCGGCTAGCACGGCAATAGTCAACCCGCCCAGCACCGGACTGACGAACGTGCTGACCAGCACCTGGCAAGCGCCGAATACGAGGCATGTCAGCAGCAGGCTGAGCATCGAGTGTCCTGAAACCATCACCAGCATGAACGCGCTGACAAGCCACGGCAGTCCCATGTCCGGGTCTACGCTGGACAACGGCGTAATAAGCGTGCCGGCGAGCGATCCCAGCGCGGCGCCCAGGCTGAAGGTGATGAAACGGATGCGACCGGAATGAATGCCGAGGCCTCGCGCGAGGTCCTCGTTCATGATCACCGCGCGCGTCTTGATGCCAAAGCGTGTTCCCGTGAGCAGCGCGGTCATGAGGGCACAGAGACCGAGCGCGACCGGGATCAGCAGCAAACGGTAAGCGGAATAGTCCGTCCCCGCGATGGTGACGGCCCCTTTCAGCGGCGTCTCCACAAACTGTGCCTCGCGGCCGAAGGTCATCACGACGAGCTGCCCGATCACGATGCCGAGACCCCACGTGGCGAGAATCGCGTCGAGCGGACGCTTATAGAGCGGCCGCACAATCACCAGTTCGACGAGCATGCCCACGACGGTACCGACCACGATCGCGAGCGGCAAGCCGACCCACGGATTCAGCTTCAACTGCGTGACGACGAAGCTCGCGTAGGCGCCCAACGTCAGTAGCGCGCCGTGGGCGAAATTGACGATTTTCATCACGCCGAAAATCACCATCAACCCGGCCGTCACGATGAACAGCACCGCCGCCGTTGTGAAAATGTCGAGTGCCAGAATCATTGTCTTCTCCAGTCACGTCCGCCTGGGCGTCGGATGCGTCTACGCCTCAGGCGAATGCGGTATGCCGAACCGCCTCTACTTGATGCTCGGGCATTGCGCGCCCGGATCCACGTCCGGAACAGTCTGCAGGATCGTGACCGAGCCGTCCGGCTGAATCTGGCCGAGGCGCATCGCGAGCGGCGTGTGGCGACTCATGTTCATGGCGACCAGTCCACGCGGTCCGTCGAACGAGACCTGCCCCAGCGCCTTGACGACCTTGTCGGCATCGGTGGAGCCGGCCTTTTCTACCGCGGCCTTGTAAAGGAAGAAGGCTTCGTACTGCGGTTCGGACAGTTCGTTCGGCGTCTTCAGGTCCTTGCCGAACTTCTTGTCCATCGCGGCCAGAAACTTCTTGTTGCCCGGCGTACCGATACTCGTCAGGTAGGAGCCCGACATGTACATGCCCGCGGCGACGTCGCCCATGCTCTTCGCGGTGCCTTCGTCGATTGCGAGGTTGCCATAGGGCAGCGTCATGCCCGCCCCCTTCAGCTGCTTGGCGAGCGATACATTGGGCGCGCCGCCGGCCGTCGCGCTGATCAGCGCATCGGGATGAACCGAGCGGATCTTGGAGAGAATCGGCGTCCAGTCGGTGCCGTCGATCGGCAGATATTCCTCGCCGACCACCTTGCCGCCGTGCTGCTCGATGTACTTCCTGGTAAAGCCGAGCATACCGCGGCCAAAAACGTAGTCGTTGCCAACCAGATAGAAGGTCTTGGCGCCCTTGGTTTTCGTGAAGTAATCGACCACCGGCGCGACCTGCTGCTCCGGCACCCAGCCGTTGACATACATCCACGGGCTGCACGAGCGGCCCTCATAGAACGACGTGTAAACGAACGGCTTCTTGCCGCGCGCGACGATCGGCAACGCGGCATTACGCGCGGCACTCGTTTCCATGGAAATGATCGCGTCGACATTCTTCTGGAACACGAGCGCGTCGTACGCCTTCTGGGCGCCGACCGCTCCCGATGCGTCGTCGGTGATGTCAAGCTGAACCTGGCGGCCCAGGATGCCGCCGGCGGCGTTGATTTCCTCGACCGCAAGTTGCGATGATTGCACAACGGCCGGCGCGACAACGCTATTGGCGCCGGACAAGCCTACCGATACGCCGATCCTGATCGGGTCGGCGGCGAGCGCGCTGATGCAGGTGCAGGCGGTGGCGAGCGCCACGATAGCGCCGGCAAGGATGGGTCTGTTGAACGGAAGCATGGATTTTTTCCTCACAGTAGTCGAATGAAATGCTTGTATTTCATACAGGCGCGATGGGATGCCTCATGAACGTGAGGCAGGCCAACCGGTGCCCAGCATCGGGTCGTACACGTCCGTGCGCCGGTCGCGCAGCACGTGGTTGAAGGTATTCAGCGTGCGCGCCGCACGGGTGCGCGTCAGATCGATGGCGGCATACAGAATTTCTTCGCGGTCGACGCTGGCCGGCCCTGCGACAGGCCAGCCGTTGCCATTCACGATCAGGCTCTGGCCGACGAACGGTTGACCACGTTCAATGCCGATGCGATTGGCGCATGCGATCACCACGCCGTTGCTATGCGCGGCCGCCATGGTCAGCGTCGTCGCCATGGCGGGACGATCATCCGGTTGCGCGGGCATCGGTACCCAGTTGGTCGGCACACACACGAGGTCCGCGCCTTGCATCGCGGCGAGGCGGTATGTTTCGGGAAACCAGCCGTCGTAGCAGATCGCGACGGCGATGCGTCCCAGCGGCGTGTCGAACACTGGAACGCCAAGGTCGCCCGGTTCGAAGAATCGATGCTCGTCATTCCAGAGATGCAGCTTGCGATACACGCCGACGTAACCCGAGGGACCGATCAGGATGGCTGAGTTGTAGAGTTGTTCGCCCGAGCGCTCGGCGATGCCGGCGACGATATGAATACCAAGACGCTGCGCCGTTTCGGCGAGCAGCAGCGCGGTTTCGCCGTCCGGAATCGGTTCGGCCAGCGCGAATACTTCGTCGCGATCCTTGAACACGTAGCCGGTGCTGACCAGTTCTGGCAACACCACCAGCGACGCGCCGTGATGCGCCGCGGCTTCGATGTGGCGGACACATTGCGCCACGTTGTGGCGCTTTCTGCCGACATGAGGTTCCATCTGAACGCATGCGATGACGAGGCCCTCAAGGCCACGTTCCGCGGAGTGGTACTGCAGCGTCACCATTTCTTCTCCAAAAAGCAAAAAGCCCCCGAACCTGCGTTGGACGCGAGTTCGGGGGCTGCATAGCCTTCCATATGTGGCACGGCAACGTTGCCGTGGAGCCGCCAGAAAAAAATGACGGTTCAGTGGGAGTGAATTTATGAAGTCAAATTCACGATGTCAAGAGATTTGACAGCCCATAGGGTAAGTACTCGCGGGTCGTGATCGCAGGGCCGCAAGGCGCTGAAATGTCCATGCCCAGTCGGCTTTTCTGACGGCCAGCGCGTTTTCACTACGCTCCGGGCTCGACTCGGTCGTGTCTTAAGGGCCGAGTCTCGGCTATTGATCTTTCCAATATGCGTGACACCGAAGAAATTGTGCGGGACCTTACTGGAAGCAGCAAGCACGTCGCTACCCATGAATCGCTTTAAAATCGGTGATCTACAGGACGTCTACGGAAGATTGTAGAGGAACTCGATTGGCTTCCGAAAAATGAACCCAATAACTTCCGTTTCAGTCGCCCAGGCACGGTTTTTCGAGGTTGGAAGACTCAACCAGTTAACCAAATAACCTCCAGGTTCGACGTTTTTTAACCATATGGAGTGTCAGGCACTGTGCGACGTTGGACCTGGACATCGCCTGCCCATCGCGATTGGGCAGCAATGCCGCCTCGTCATGGAGTGTCGGATTCAGGCGTAGCCAGGCGCGGATTTCTTGCACAGTGGTCTTCCACAAAGGTACTGATCGCTGCTTGCGACCCTTGCCGGGGAGTGCTTGTTGTTCGCATCGGGTCGTTGATAGGCCGGGACCCGCGAGCAGCCCCCGACCCTTACCGTCACCCAGGCTATGTCGGCAGTAGGCGATAAAGAGAGTTTGGGCTGCACAGGCATTTTCTTTGTGCGCCCTGGAACAAGACTGACCGTTGCCGCCCGCCGCTGCGGTTACTTGCCTGCAACGGAATCCTGCGGGCTCCCGGCGTTGACGGTGAACCACAGGAGTGCCCCGCCGACCTTTTCGTCACCCGGCGAAATCGCGGCGTACACGCGATTGAGCGCGGGTACGAGAATAGCCGTCTTGGCTCCCCTCGCGGACGACACGTGCGCCAGTTCCTCATAATGATCGGCGTCCTTTTGCTGGATCACGCCGAGGTAGTCGTCACCGGCGAGATAGATTCGGCGGTTCGCCACGTCGAACAGCATTTCGTTGGTTCGTTCCGGCGCCTTGAAGCTGGTGACCTCTGCTCCCGTGTCGGCATTGAGCACGAACAGTTTGAAAGGCTTGCGCGTCACGACGAACAGCCGATGATGGTCTTCATCGAGCGCCATCGGCGCATTCATCTCGCCGTCTTTAATGGGCCAGGTTTCGATGACGGCGCGCGTGTCCTTGTTCACCACCGCGATCTCGCTCTTGCCGGTCAGATTGATATAGAGCCGATTGCCCTTTTGTTCAGCCGCCATCGATTCGGTGAAGTCCGTATCGAACTTGATGTCGCCGATCCGCTTGCCGCTCGCCGGGTCCACCTCCGAGACGACCGTGTCCGCCATCTTGACCTTGGCGTTCTTGCCGCCAGTCACGATGTAAAGGCGCTTGCGGGACGGGTCATAGCGCATGGAATCCGCCCCCGGCGTCAGCTTGATTCTTCCGACGATCCGGTAGGTGGTGGCATCCACAATCTTGGTCATGCTCTCGCCGCTATCGGTGACGATCAGACGATTTCTTTCCGGCAGATAGAGGATGGCATGCGGCTGCTCAAAACCTGTTACCGTCCTCACGTGCTGACCCGTTTTCAGATTGAAAATTTCGAGCGTGCCGCCGTCTTCGCCGGCGAGGAACAGGCGATTTCCCTTCAGATCGACGGCGAAGTGATCGAAGTCTCCGGTGTAACCCGGCAAGGCGCTGCGACCCGCCAGCGTGAGTGGCGCATTTGCCGACTCAGTTTGGGCGGTGCCCCCGGCATAAGACTGCCTCGCGTAGAGCGCAGGCGCGAGGAGAATCGCGAGGGACAACATCGCGGAAAATCGTGCGCGCATTTTCCGTCTCCTTGATAACGGTGATGTAGTCTTTAGAGACCTCTGGAATTTCGTTGCCTACCGAGGCGGCCAGGCAACGAAACCTCGAGGGCCGAAGAGGATAGTCCGCTCCCGGTGTTACCTGGCCGGCTCGTACAGTGCCGCATAGCTCGGAATCTGCTTCTCCAGACTGTCGCGCAACGCAGTGGATGCCAGGAAGTAGTCCTTCTCGCCCTTACCGCTGTTGGCGTCGTTCTTGTAAGCGATCACGATTTCGCCGATATTTTCGCCGGACGCGTCGCGCAACGGCAGCATCATGACAAATTTCTTCACCGTGTCATTCGTGCGATGCCATCTCGGGTCGACGATCGTAATGCCCTTTTTGCTGATGTCGATGTCGTCCGGATCGTCCGCATTGCCGATGCGATCCGGATAGGAGCCGGCGAACATCGTGTACTTATCGGTGGCGCCGGGCGGGATTCCATGGAACGTCACACTGAGTAACTCCGGATGCTGCGCCATGATCTGATCGGACAGCGTTTGTGCATAAATCTTCTGCGACGGCGGTGTCCAGTTCTTGGTGTTTTCGGCATGCGCCGCTTCGGCAGTCCAGAGGGACGTGACGCACAGCGCGCCGAAGGTCGCTGCAAACGCGATTTTCTTCAAAGGTTTCATGTTTATCCTCGATAACCAACAAGTCGATACCGGTCAAACGGTGAGTCTGATTCTAGGTTCGATACCTTGAGCGGAAATGAAAGAGTCCTAAATAAAAATTCAGCTGGTCTGAAACCCAGGATCGTGGTGCATGGGCGCTTTATTCTCAGGGTTCGGCAACGGCGTGTTGAGGTGCGCGACGCCCCCTCAGGTGCGTAACCCGCCTGCGTAAAGTAGAAACGGAGTGGTGACTAATACAGCCCCGTGTCTATCGGGACCGCTCGAACAGCTTCTCCAGCGATGGGGTTTGGTCAGCCAACTCGTCCCGAATCTGCTCCGCCAGTTTTACTGTTTTTGACTTGTCATCGCCGGCCTGATATTTAAACGTCGATCCGATTACGCCGATCGTTTGCCCGGCGGCATCGCGCATTAGCACTTCCACTGACAAGTCACCGGTTTTGGTCATTTCAACGCGCGGCTTTCCTGTATCGAGCACGCTCAGATCGTCGGCGTCGGCTTTCTTGCCGATGCGGCCGATATTCGACGCGATAATGATGTTGTCGGTTTCCGCCGGCGGGGTAACGTGCAAAGCCAGCACCGTCAATTCGGGATGCGCCGCCAGGGTCTTGTCGACCAGCTGTTGCGCAAAAATATGATCGGTGGACTGCGCACACACCGGCAACGCCAGCACGAAGGCCGCTGACAGGAAGAAGGTTCGCTTCATCTGGTTCAATCTCGCTCAACCCAATTTATCAAGCTGCTCGCGTGCTGCATCGGCAGTCAGCGGCAGATATTTTCCATCGCGCTCGACGGCAGCTTGCCCTTCCCTGCTGAGAACGTAGCGAAGGAATTCCTTTACTTTAGGATCAGTTGGTTTGCCTTTTTCGCGCTTCAGGTAGTAGTACACGTCGCGCGTCAGCGGATACTGGCGCGCCTGCACGGTCTGGAGCGTGAGGTCGACATAGGGTCTGCCGGTCTTCGCGGCGACCGCCAACGCCTTGGTTTGCGGCGTCTTGAATGGCATTCCCGTGTAGGCGATCCCGTACTTATCCTTCGAGAGGTCGTTCATCATGAGTTCGCCCCCTCCGGTCAGCGTGCCATCCGTCTTTTGTCCCGCCATGTTCGAGTACATGCGCAGTTCTTCATTCCACTTGCCCGATCCCTTCAACACCTTCTTGTCGATTTCATCGGCGAAGTGATACTTGAAGTTATAGCCGTACACGTGAATCGGCTTGTCGGCCCATTCACCGGTCAGGCCGAGTTGGCCCCAGGTACGGATGTTCTTTTCCGGGCCGCGCGCGTATTCCGGCCGCCACGTCAGTCCGTCCCACCCTCCGGCGCGCTCGGCACCGAAAATCCCGTCGAGTTGCTCTAACGTGACCCGGGAAAGGGGATTGTCCTGATGCACGAAAATGCCCAACGCGAAGGTCCAGCCGCGCACGTCGTAAGAGCCTGTGGCCATCACGATCTCCACGATGTCGACGGCGGCGGAGCCTTCTGCGCCGCCCTCGGCGCCCTCGCGCTCGAATCCCTTCAATTCGTCCCACAGCGCCTGGCGCCCCATCGGCGCCAGGTCAGCGACACCCGCGATCAACCCGGGAAACGCGACCGACGAACTCGACAGGTTGTCTTCGAACCTGACAGCGGGATGGAATTTCTGAAAGGCCTGTTCCCATACCTCGACGAGCGGACTGTCCTGGATATAGTTATTGCCCCACTGCCGGATTGTGCCCGTCACGCGCTGCGCGGGCGCGTATTCGGGCAAGCCGCTCAGGTCGAACTGAGGTTGGTAGAACTTGCGCACCGCCCGCTTCTTCGTACCGGCGGCTCGGGCCTTCGACAAGGTCGCGGCATCGGTAGTCGGGGCGACAATGTCCGCGGCCCAGACGGATCGCGGTGCAAGCGACGCGGCGGCCAAAGGTGCCGAGCAGAGTCCGGCGAGCACGCTCCTGCGCTTCATATTGCAACTCCTCTGGGCTTCTTGAGCCCGCTATGTGCGATATCGACGGTGACACCGTTCATTTCTCGAGCGCATCGAGCTTCTGCAACCCCGCCCTGGCGACTTCGGCGGTAAGCGGCAGATACTTTCCATCCTTTTGCACCAGTTCCTGACCTTGCCGGCTCAACACGAAGCGCAGGAATTCCAGCACGCCCGGATTCACCGGCTTACCGGCCTCATGGTCCAGATACGCAAAGATCTGGTCATAGAGTGGATAGGACCGGTTCTGAAGTGTCTCCAACGTATAAGCGACGTAAGGTCCGCCATTTCTCCAGGCCACCGGCAGGATCTTCTGCGTCGGCTCAGACGCGCCGCCGGTCAGATTGGTCGTGGGCGCCGCAACGATGCCGATGCCGTAGGGATCATTAGCGAGGTCCTCGTTCATCCCGCGCTCCAGCTTGCCGGTCTTCGACACGTAGTTCGCATAGATCGTGAGATGCTCGTTCCACTTGTCGCTGCCCTTGAGGATGCGATCGGAAATCTCGGTCGCCTGGTGATACCGCAGTGTCAGTCCGTACACGTTAATCGGCTTGTCGGCCCACTCGCCGTCAAGTCCAAGCTGACCCCAGGTGCGGATATTCTTCTCCGGGCCGCGCGCCCAATTGGGACGCCAGCTCGTCCCCTCCCATCCGCCGGTGCGCTCAGCACCGAAGATGTCGTCAAGCTGTTCCATAGTGATCCTGGTGAGTGGGTTGCTCCTGTTCACGACGACGCCGTATCCGGGTTGCCAGCCGGGAACGTCATAGGACCCGGTCGCAATGTCGATCTCGACCGGCGCATGATTGGTGGATCGCTCGAACAGCTCCTGCTCCTGAAACGTGATCTTGCGTCCAATGCCCACGTCGCTGATCCCGAGAGCCAGCGAAGGCACCGCGGACAGCGTCGTATTCATATGCCAGTCAATCGTGGCATCAGGGTGGTACTTTTTAAACGCAGCTTCCCAGTAGCCGCCGAGGAAGCCGTCCGTGATGTAATTGCTTCCCCATATACGGATCGTGCCGCTCACTTTCTGCTTCGGTGCGTAGTCGGGCAGTCCGGACAGATCGAACTTCTTCGTGTACGCGACGTGCCGACCGCGTGCGGTCATCATCTTCGCGCGGGCAGCCTGCATATCCAGACCTTCAGTGGACTCGCCGTCCCGCTGTCCTTTTACGGGTGAGTCGGTGCCGGCGAACACCGTCGCCGAAGCGGTGATACTCATCAGAAGCGCCAGGCTCAGCGCGGCGCCAGCGAATTTGCGATTCATCATCTGATCTCCTCAATTAAGTTTCTTCAGTTCGTCACGTGCTGCTTCAGCGGAGAGTGGAAGGTACTTGCCGTCCCTCTGCACAGCTTCCTGCCCCTCGCGGCTCAGAACGAAGCGGATGAATTCGCGCACCTTCGGGTTCATCTTTTCGCCGGGTTTGACGCTGACCCAGAACGACTGGTCTCCCCACAGCGGATAGGTGCGGTTCTGCAGCGTGTCGATGGTGTAGTCGACGTAAGGACCGTTGTCGTCCCTGGCGACGGCCAACACCTTGACGTCCTTCGGAAAGCCATCGTGGTATCGCACATAGCCGATTGCCGACGGGTCCTTGCTCACCTGGTCGGTGATCTGGTCCGCTTCAAGGTAGGTGGTGCCGTCGGCGCGACGATAGTTGGCATAAGCGTGCAAATCGCCATTCCACTTGTCACTCGCCCGCAGAACCTTGTTGGAGAACTCGATCGCGGTCGCGTAGCGCAGGCTGTAGCCATGCGGATGGATTTTTTCGTCGGCCCACGATCCGTTCAATCCCATTTGGCCCCAGGTGCGAATATCGCCTTCGGGTCCGCGGGCGAACTCCGGGTGCCAGGTCGTGCCGACCCAGCCGCCGTCGCGTGTAGAACCGAAGATCCCGTCGAGTTGTTTCATCGTGATCCCGATGATCGGGTTGTTCCTGTTCACGATGATCACCATGTTGTTCTGCCAGCCCACATAGTCGAATGAGCCGGTGACCACGGAGATTCCAATCGGCTCATACCCTTTCAGACGCAAGTGTCCGAGGCTGTCGTAGAAACTCGGTGCGTGGTTGATGCCGATTTCCGCGCGATCGAAATAGAGGCACGGAACCGCGATCGCGGCCGTGGGCAGGTAGTACTCGATCTTGATGCCTGGCTGAAATTTCTCGAACTCCTGCTTCCACCAGCCGCCAAGCGGCGCGTCGCCGATGTAGTTATTGCCGCAGATATGCAACGTCCCCTTCAGCTTCTGCTCCGGCACGTAATGAGGAAGTCCGGAGAGATCGAACTGCTTCGTATACGCCGGCCGATTGGCTCTGGCCGACATGCGAGCCTTACGCTCGGCCGCCGAGCCGATCGGAAGTTTTTTTGATGCTTCGGTCGGCTGCGACTGCCAGGTATTCTGTGCCACCGCAATCACGGACATCAGCGAAAGCACGAGCGCCGCAAATGATCTTGTCACCATCCTTCAGTTCTCCAGTTTGCTCAGTTCCTGGTCGGCGAATGGCGCGAGCATCGGCAAATAGCCCTGACCATCGCGCAGCACCGCTTCCTGCCCTTCCCGGCTCAACACATAGCGAAGAAATTCTTCGAGTTTGGGATCGACCGTCTGGCCCGGCGCCCGATTGAGGAACATCGTGATCATCCGTTTGAGCGGATAGGTGTGGTCGATGACGCTCTGCTTCGTCGGCTCGACGAACGGGCCGTTGTCGGCGACACCCAGCGCGAGCGGCTTGACGTTCGGGTTGTGATAAACCAGACCGGCATAGCCGACCCCCAGCGGGTCTTGCGCCAGCGCGTCGAGCATCATCTGCCCACCATCTGTCGCGCCGCCTTTTGAACCTGGCGCATCGGCGAACTCACGCAGGCCGGGATTCCATTTCCGCGCACCCAGAAAAACAGCGTCTTCAAAGTACTCGGCAAAACCTCGCGCGGTCGGCAACCCGTAGAGATGAACCGGCTTGTCGCGCCATTCGCCGGTCAGGCCGAGGTCCCCCCAGGTTCGCACCGGTGCCGCCCCCCGGCGGTGATCGACGCTATACAGCGCGTCGAGTTGCGCGAGCGTCAGACGGGTCAGCGGATTGGCTTTGTTCACAAAGACCACGATCGCATAGCCCCGGTTGCGAACGTCGAAGCTGCCGGTCAATACGTCCACGCCGGTCGGCGGGTAGTGGAAAACCTCCTTGAACGCCGCGACCTCGTTAGGCCAGATCTCGCGGCCCATCAGAGCAAGGTCGCCCGTGCCTGTGTACAACGCCCCGATCGCCGATGCGGTGCCATGCAGTTCGTTATCGAACTGCACATCAGGTTGATATTTCCGAAAACCGGCTTCCCAGGCGCGCACCAGCAATTCGATGAAATCGGTGGCGTTGCCGTACGCACCATGCCCCCAGATGCGAATGACACCGGAAACGTGTTGCCGGGGCTGGTAGAGCGGTGGCAGGTCCAAGCTGTCCGCGCAGGCGTTGCCGGCAATCAGAAAAAGACAGAGCAGTAACGATAGGACACGCATGATCATTTTCACCGACTAGTCGAGCCGCTGGAGTTGCTGCTGCGCGCTTTCAACGCTCAGCGGAATGTAAGCACCGTCGCGCGCAACGGCGGCTTGCCCGTCCCGGCTCAGGATATAGCGGAGAAATTCCTTCACCTTTGGATCGATCGGCTTGCCCGGTGCGCGGTCCAGCACCATCGTGATGACGCGCGCAATCGGATAGGTGCGTTCCTCGACGTTGCGCGCCGTCAGCGGATAAAAGGGACCCGAGGCGTCGCTTGCCAGCGCCACCGGCTTGACTTCATCGTTACCCGCGCTCAGCGGCGCAAAGGCGATTCCCGCGGGGTCACGCGCCACTGCGGCAAGCAGATCCGGGCCTTCCGCAGAGATTTCCCGATAGCCCGCATTCCATTTCTGGCTGCCTTTCAACACTGCATGGCGGATAAAGAGCGCAGGAATGCTGTCCACCGCCGGACCATAGACGTCGATCGGCTGGTCCATCCACGCGCCCTCGAGGCCAAGCTCACCCCAGTGACGGAAGTTCGCCTGACCGCGTTTGTGCTCAGCGCCGAAAATCGCATCGAGTTGTGCCAACGTGAGTTGCGTGATCGGATTGCGCTTGTTGACGAAGATCGCCAGGTTCGCGCTGGGCCGCCCGGCACGCAAGCCGGCGTTGGCAACCTGGATGCTGACGGGCTTGTGCAGATGCACCCATTCAAATGCCATGCTCTCCACCGGCAGACGCATCTCGCGCCCCATGAACGCCAGATCGGCAACGTCGTTGTACACTCCCGCCATGGTCGATTCCGGTCCATGCAACTGCTCGCTGAATGTCACCCCCGCCTGAAACCTTTTGAAGCCGGACTCCCAGTCTTTAAGCAGCGAACCATCGGCCGGACTTCCCCAGATCCTGATTTCCCCGCTCACCTGCTGAAGCGGTTCATATCGATCGGGCGCAGCCGTCCTGGCTGAAGCCGCGCAGGCCGCCATGGAGACCGCAACGACAAAGCTGAGAGCGTGAAGGCCGACTTTCATGGGAGGTCTCTCAATTGAGCTTTTTCAATTGCTCAGCGACATACGTGGCCGGCAGCGGCGCATAGACACCGGCGTTCTGGATAATCTGCTGGCCGTCGCGGCTGAGCACGAATCGCATGAACTCGCGAACCTTGGGATCGAGTGCCTGCCCCGGCGCGCGATTGACGTAGATGTACGCGTCGCGCGTGAGCGGGTAGCTGCGGTTCTTGACGTTGTCGGGCGTTAGTGCAATCGCCGCGCCGTTGTCCGTATTCGAAATGGCGAGTACCTTGACGTTCGGATAGTCTTTGACATGCATCAGCGCCGCCCAGCCGATGCCGTATTTGTTCTTGCTAAGGTCATCCAGCATCCGCTCGCTCGCAACCGCCTTGCCGGCTGAATCGGCGGTCGCCTCTTTCTCTTCGACGTATTCCTTGAAGTTCGGATTCCACTTATCCGACCAATGCATGACCTTGCGCTCGAAATTGACGGCGAAGCCTGGTGCGATATACCCGTAGGTCTGGATTTCCTTGTTCGCCCAATCTCCGCTCAGGCCGAGTTGTCCCCACGTGCGGATGTTGGTCTCGGGGCCGCGCGCGTACCTGGAGGTGTACAGAAGATTGTTATTTGCGTCGGCACCGATCTCCCAGCCACCGGTGCGCTCGGAGCCGAAAATCCGGTCCAGTTGTTCCATCGAAAGTTTCGCGAGTGGATTGTCCTTATTGACCACGATTGCCCAAGCGAACAGGGTTCCACGTTTGTCATAGCCGCCGGTCGCAATGGAGATTTCCGTCGGAACATGCCGGAACGTGTTGTAGAACGGCATTTGATCGGTAATCTTTGCATCGTCGCCCATCGGCGCGACGTCCGACACGCCTGCGTACATCATGCCGAGCGCGCCTTCGCTACTGGTCATGAAGTTGGTGGAGATCATCGCGTCCGGGTGGAATTTCCTGAACCCCTCCACCAGTAAGTCGACGTTGCCCTTCAATTCGCTACCGGCAATGCGCAAGCCGCCTGTCACCTTGTATTCCGGCTTATAAGCGGGGAGCTGATTCAGATCAGGCGTTTGCGCGCCGGCATGCGCAGCGGAAAGCGTCAGCCCCGCGAAAACAAGCAGCGCGAATGCTGATCGGTGCCATTTCGATAATGACGCTAGCTTCATGAACTCCTCCTGTTTCGACTTTATGAACGTGTAAAAATTATCGGTTGTACCCATAGCGCCTTATACGCAGACGCTATTCAAGTCTCCTGAGTTGTTCGCTTGCCACTGCCGCGGTAAGCGGCAGATAGTTGCCATTCTTCACGACGGCTTCCTGACCGTCCCGGCTCAGGACGTACCGTAAGAATTCCTTCAGCTTCGGGTCGATCGGCTGGCCCGGCCGGCGATTCAGATAGATATAGATACTGCGCACGAGCGGATAGGCGCGGCTTTGAAAACTCGCCCTGCTGGGAACGACGAATGGCCCGCCCCCGCGCGCCGCCAACGCAACTGGCTTGATCCCGGACACGTTGCGCGCCTGCGGAACCACGGTCCACGCAATACCGTAGGGATCGTGCGCCAGCTGATCGGCCAGCATGTATTGCAGCCCGCCGTGTTGCGTGACGCGATCGTCGTCCGCGATCATCTTGCTGCCTGTTTCGACGAACTCCTGATAGTTCGGATTCCATTTGTCGCCGTTCCTTAGCACCTTCCACTGAAAGAAGCGCGACGTGCCGGACGGCGCATGTCCATAGGTGTGAATCGGCTTGTTGGCCCACGGTCCCTTGAGCCCCAGCTGACCCCAGGTGCGAATGTTCTCCCGCGCATCGCGGCCGTCGGAAAGGGTCCATTTGAAGCCGCGCATACCGGCAGTGCGCTCGGCGCCGAAGATCCCGTCGAGCTGTTCGACCGTTAGCCTGCTAATCGGGTTGTCCTTGCTGACATACACAACCGGCCCGTTAGAGCGGCCCTCCACGTCATAGGCGCCACTCGCCACCGTAATATCGGTCACGTGGTATCCATAGGTTTCGAAGAACGACAGTGTTTCGGTCAGGGTCGCTTCGCCGCCATCCGGCGCGAGATCGGTGACGCCGGTCACCAGTGCCGGGATTGCCGCGTCGCTGGTCGGAAGCTTGTCGTCGAAATAAACGTCGGGATGAATTTTCCGGAACCCATCCTCCCACTCCTTCAACACGCCTCCCAGGCCGAAACCGAAGTTCCTGATCGTGCCGGACACCTGTTGTTGCGCCCGATACGCAGACAGGCCAGTCAGATCGAATTCGGGCGCATCCGACGCCTCGCCCGATGCCTGCCGGGCAGCCGTATTGCCGCCGGACTCATTGCCCGCCGGCGCGCCTCTGGAGCCCATGCAGGTCGTCGCGAGCAGGATCGCGGCAGACAAGGTGAGAAGACGTCGCATCATTGATTAACGCTCCTTCGAAACACATTACGCTTCAGCTTGATCGGTCGGACCGCCATCGAACCAGCCGCATGACGACTGTCTTCACGATTCACGATGAGCCAGTTAAAAGTAGATCTTCGCGCTGCCTCTGATCATGCGCTCCATGCCTACACCCAGGTCGCCATTGACCGCGGAACTCCAATAGCGTTTGTTCAGAAGGTTGGAAGCGCTCAGATTGAAGTTGACGCGATGATTGGCGATCGTGGTTCGATACCCGGCAGCAAGCGAGAACAGCGTGACGGACGGGATCGTTCCCTGCCCCTGCGGATTGATCGGGCGAACCCCTGTGTACAACGCTCCCAAAGTAACCGAGAGCCCGTAGATCATGCGGGGGTGCCAGCTCACAGCGACGTTGCCGGCAAATTTGGGCGTATTCTCCGGCGAGCGTCCATTGATCGCCCGGTCGTCTCCCGAATACTGCACCGCGTGCATGACCTGCCATCCCGCGTTGACCGTCCAGTCGGGGTTGACGTCGTAACTTGCAGTCGACTCCAGACCTTCGAAACGGACCGTGCCGTCAATCCCGAAGATGTTGGTGACCGGATCGACGATTGCATTCGCGCGGTCAATCCGGAAATACGCGAGCGTGGCGGACAGACCGTGGATATTCGTTGCTCGCACGCCCAGCTCGGCCTGCGTGGACCGAGCCGGCGGCAGAATCTGGAATTGATTCGCGCTGCCCAACGGTGCCTGAGCCGTTTCTTCAAGCGCCTTCATATAACTGACATAGACAGACGTTTTGGGCGTCAGATCGAATACCGCGCCCACTGCCGGCGACCATACGTCGGTCGTGTTGCCAGTCTCGCCGCCGGACTTCGCGCTCTCCGCGTGATAAGTCGTATGCCGCATACCGCCCAGCAGATGGAAGCGTTCGAACATGTCGAGCTTGTCGTATGCGTACAGTCCGACGTCGCTGCTCTGCTGCGGCGCATAAGTCACCGGTGCTGCCGGCCCCGGCGCCGGTAGCGCCACGGGGTTATAAAGGTTTTGCGCCACGTTGACGACGGTCGTGCTCGGATTGTTGAAGTCGCGCTCGTAGCGATCAACGCCGATGTTCAGCGTGCTGGTAAAAGCGCCGAACGTTTCCCGGTTTTGTGCCTCGACTTTCGCATATTTGTTCACGTATTTCTGGTCATTCACCAGCGTGATCTTTTCGGTGCCCTGCCCGGTAACGAGGTTGTAATTCGTGAACCGTGAGAGATGCCGACTCACGCGGTTTGCTTCGGAGTACCCCGTCTCGGCCAGCACCTTCCAGCTATCGGAAATCTGATAGTGCACACCTGCCAGAACGTTCAGGCCTCTCGTTCGATAGCCGGCCCACGGGCCCGACAATAACCTGGTAGGATCCGGCACGCGCGGCAGCGGTACTACACCGTGGACCGGTTTCAACTGGCTCACCACCGTCTGCTCAATCACGTACTGATCGTATTGCTCGAAATCGAGCTTGAATTTCAGCCGGTCGGTCGCCGCCCAATCGAGCGCCAAAGCGCCGAACGCCCGCGTTCCGTGTGCACCCTCTACGCCCTTCTGCAACACACCGCCGGACAGGTTTGCACGAATGCCATATTGTTGCCGGTCGCCGAACTTGCGGCCGACATCGGCCGCGGCGATAGCCTGGCCAAACTGATTGAGGGAAAGCGACAACGAGGCAATCGGCTGATCCGTGGCGCGCTTCATGATCATCTCGATGATTCCCGCCGGCGGTGCAATCCCGTACACCAATGCGCCCACGCCTTTCAGCGCTTCAATGCGCTCCTTATCTTCGAGCAATGGAATGTTGCTATACGGCGCAAAACCGCCGTCGACCCGATAACTGCTGGATGAGCTCAGATGAATGCCGCGAATCTGCAGGTCGTCTGTCGCCCCACCTTTGGTATCGGCATCCACCACACCCGGCACGTTCTTGATCGCGTCATAGGCGTTTTGCGCATTGACGGAATCCATCGCATCGCGCGAGATCACACTCTTGCTCGTCACCGCGCCCTTCTCATTGACCACCGTGGTTCCGGCTGGACTGGCCTGGTCCGGATTGTCTTGCGCCGGCCGTGATTTCGATGCATCGGCCGGTGCCACGACTACAGGCTCATTACCCTGTTCATCTGCGTACGCTGTCGAATATCCGGCCGACAGGGAAATCATCCCTATCGTCGCTTGAACCGCGATTGTCAGGCGGTGACGCTTGAGTTTCATCGTGTCCCCAAAACTTTGTTTTTTCGCCTATGCCATTTCCACCAGCCTTCCTGTGAGCGGCGAACCTGGCAGTCGATCGGGCCGCGCCGAGGCCGGGCCTGCGCGCGGCGACGCCGCCTATTCGTTCGCGGGCTTGTCCGGTCGGTGCTGAGAGGGGGCAGGCGAAAAATGCTCGAGCCATTGCGTCGAACCTTGCTGCTGTCGTGCGCTGTTCATACTGTCTCCGATTTTTGGGTTACACCGCTCTGGGGCGGATGACATAGCCGCGGGCCGGGCCGCTACCCTGGGCCGCCCGGCTATCGCGCTACCGGAGAACCGGCAGGTGGCGTGGCGGGATCGGGACAGTGCGACGCATACGGGGAGTGGCTATGGATGACACGTTACGTACCCAACCTGAAGTCAGCGTGAACGATTTCTGAAATGGCATTCAGTTAAGAGCGGCAGTCGCGCCAACGCTACAGGGACGTTAGCCGCGTTCATCGTAGCGTCGGTACAGACCGGTTGGTAGTGGGATCGTTGTGGGTGAAAACCCTCACCCCGCTACACCGCATCGTGGCTGCACGGAATGCATCGTTAAGCAAAGGCTTCTGATTCTCAACGCGATCGAAACGATGCGAGCGCCCAGCCTGAACGGACGTTCACGTTCGATTCAGTCTGATTTTATGGTCGGTCGATATAAATGAACCATGCTCGCGGCAGATGGGCCGCCGGCGACGCGCGGCATCGACAGATCGCCCCGCCATGTTTCGCCTATTCATACCCAATCGACAAGGAGTCGGATCAATGAAGCACTTCGTTTTGCGCTTGACGATGAGCGCACTCGCGCTGAGCACCCTGAGCCAGGCAGCCCACGCCGCCGATGACAAGATCACACTGATGGTCGGCGGCATGGAGAAGCAGATCTATCTGCCCGCCAGGCTGGCCGAACGGCTCGGTTATTTCAAGGAGCAGGGGCTCGACGTCGAACTGCTGAACGAACCCGCCGGCGTCGATGCTGAGAACGAACTACTCGCCGGCGCCGTGCAGGGCGTGGTGGGTTTCTACGACCACACGATCGATATCCAGGCGAAAGGGAAATATCTCGAATCCGTCGTGCAGTTCAGTCACACACCGGGTGAGGTCGAACTGGTTTCGACGAAAATGGCCGACCAGATCAAGTCGCCAGCCGACTTCAAGGGCAAGACGCTCGGCGTGACCGGATTGGGTTCGTCGACCAATTTCCTGACGCAATACCTTGCGGTATCGCACGGCGTCAAACTGAGCGATATCACCTCGCTTCCGGTGGGTGCCGGCAACACGTTCATCGCCGCCATGCAGCAGGGAAAGATCGACGCGGGGATGACCACCGAGCCGACGATCTCGCGCCTGGTCGACACGGGTCAGGCCAAGGTTCTGGTGGACCTTCGCTCACCGGAGAGCACGCAAAAAGTGCTTGGCGGCTTCTATCCGGCCGCGAGTCTGTATATGCAGACGAAGTGGGTCGACGGGCACAAAGCCCAGGCGCAGAAGCTGGCGAACGCCTTCGTCAAGACGCTGCAATACATCCATACGCATAGCGCCGAAGAGATCACGCAGAAGATGCCGGCCGACTATTACGCCGGCGACCGCGCCGCGTATGTCAAGGCACTGGCCGAAGGCAAGAATTCATTTATTGCGGATGGCCGCATGCCCGATTCGGGTCCGGCAACTGTGCTCAAAGTGCTCTCCGCATTCGACAAAACGGTCAAGGGACATCCGATCGATTTGTCGAAGACCTACACCACCGAGTTTGTCGCCGCGGTAAAGACACAATAAGGGATCCGCTTATGTTCGCTCTACACTCAATCGGCACATCAGGTTGTGCATTGGTCAATGCCCCTCCAGCTATCGAACTCGATCGCGTCAGCCGGCAATTTATCAGTCCCGCGGGCAAGGCGATCATGGCGCTGCGCAACTTCACGATGAGTGTCGGCAAGGGAGAATTTTGCGCGGTGGTCGGCCCGACCGGCTGCGGCAAGTCCACGACGCTCAGTCTCATCACGGGGCTGGCGCGCCCCAGTTCGGGCTCGGTGAAGGTTCTGGGCCGGCCGGTAGAAGGTATCGACCCGCGCATTGGCTTCGTCTTCCAGGCGGACGCAGTCTTCCCGTGGAAGAGCGTGCTCGACAACGTCTGCGCTGGCCCGCTTTACCGGGGGATGTCCAGGGATCGGGCGAAGGACAAGGCGATGGACTGGATCCGGCGCGTCGGCCTGTCACGCTTTGAACACCACTACCCGCATCAGTTGTCGGGCGGTATGAGGAAGCGCGTTGCACTGGCGCAAACGTTTATCAACGAACCGGAAATCCTGTTGATGGACGAACCGTTCTCCGCGCTCGACGTACAGACCCGCGCGCTCATGCAAGACGAGTTGCTGCATCTGTGGAGCACGAATGGCGCGTCGGTTGTCTTCGTGACACACGATATCGAAGAAGCGATTGCTCTCGCAGACAAAGTCTTTGTGCTGACCGCGGCGCCGGCCACCATCAAAACATCCTACGAGATCGATCTGCCGCGCCCGCGCGTCGTCGCCGAGGCGCGCTACTCGCCGCGATTCATCGAACTTTCGCGTCAAATCTGGAGCGATCTGAAAGATGAAGTGCACATCTGAATGCCCCCAAAGTCACGAGGTCTGACATGAATATCCCAACGACTGAATCTTTCGCGCAGGAAACCGAACTGCGCCAGCTGGAACTTGGCGCACAAACCAGGCTGCGCTTGCGCAAAAGCCTCGTCCATGTGCTGCGCCTCGTCGTACTGGTCGTGACACTGGGCGGCTGGGAGCTGGCTGGACGGATGCACTGGATCGACCCGTTCTTCTTCTCGATGCCGTCGCAGATTGTCGATCAGATCTGGGTGTGGCTGACCGACGGTACATCGCAAGGTCCACTCTGGGTACAGGTTCTGGTTACCCTTGAGGAAACCGCTCTTGGGTTTCTGATCGGCGCCATAGGTGGCGTCATTGCCGGCATCGCGCTGGGACGCAACAAGTTGTTGGCGGACGTCTTCAGTCTGTACATCAAGATCGCCAACTCGGTACCGCGAGTGGTCCTGGGCTCTGTGTTCATCATCGCGCTCGGGCTCGGCATGGCTTCGAAGGTGGCCCTCGCAGTGGTGATGGTGTTCTTCGTCGTCTTTGCCAATGCCTTTCAGGGGGTGCGTGAAGCCGATCGGAATCTCATCGCGAATGCTCATATTCTCGGCGCATCGAAGCGCCAGGTGACCTTCACCGTGGTGTTGCCTTCCGCCATGAGCTGGATTCTCGCCAGTCTGCATGTGAGCTTCGGTTTCGCGCTGGTCGGTGCGGTGGTGGGTGAGTTTCTCGGCTCCAAGCAAGGCATCGGGCTATTGATCTCCACCGCGCAGGGTGCATTCAACGCGGCGGGCGTATTTGCCGCGATGATCGTTCTCGCCGTGGTGGCGCTCGCGGCCGAATATCTGATTACCCGCCTTGAAGACCTTCTGTTGAAGTGGCGTCCGCCGCAATTCACTGAGATAAGTCACTAGCCGTTTATTTGTTCGACCCAATACCCACACATTCATGGCGTTTCCAAAGCGCCATGAACCAATCAATTATTTCGTATACCTATGGATATAAATCCATCTGCATCGATAAATCATCGAAAGAAAGGATCTACAAGGACATGTGTTGGAAGCGCGACACGCGTCAATCCACGCCGACCATTTCCGGCACGCATGTTGAGTCAACGGCCAAGCTTGCTGGTAAGCGTCGCCCTGCTGTGTTCGACGTGGTTCGCGTGCGGCAACGCGTTCGCGGGACCTCCATTCGTCACCGACGATCCGGAGCCCGTGGAGTATCGCCACGTTGAAATCAATGCCGACGTGGAAGGCACCGTTCGACATGAGCGAAGCGACGGCGCATTGCCTGGCATCGAAATCAACTATGGTGTGGCGAACAACCTGCAAGCCAGCGCGAAATTAGCGCTCGCGTTTACGCATCAAATGGGCGAGCGCCTTCATCAGGGCATCGGTGACGCGGAATTCGCGCTGAAATACCGATTCATGACTGAAGCTGAGGACGGCATCCGACCGCAAGTCAGCTTTGCTCCCGGCGTGGTGCTGCCTACGGGCAGCGAGATCCGCGGACTAGGCGATGGGCACACCCGCATCGTACTGCCGCTGTGGGCGCAAAAGTCCATCGGGTCGTGGACTACCTTTGGCGGTGGCGGTTATGTCCTGAATCGGGACAGCGTCGGCAAGAATTATTGGGTGGCGGGATGGGCGGTGCTGCGTCAGATCAACGAGAAGCTGCAGCTCGGCGGCGAGCTGTTCTACACGGGCGCGGCCAACGCGAATGAGCCGGCTTCGCTCGGATTCAACGTCGGCGGGAGTTACGGTCTACGCAAGAATGACCGCGTTCTATTTTCAGCGGGGCGTGCGTTGACCAACGTCACTCGTACCAACGAATTCTCGTACTACGCCGGCTATCAGATCGACTTTTGACGTCAAGCGCGGCGAGGCGCCTGTCATTCCGCGTTCGCGACGCAATTCGCAGCCGGAATTTCGAACACCACCCGCAACCCACAGCCACCCGCGCCCGCTTCGGCGATAATCCGCCCGCCATGCAACTCGACGACGCTGCGGCAAATGGCGAGACCCAGTCCGCTGCCCTTATCCTCGGCACCCGATCGAGTGAGTCGTACGAACCGCTCAAAAATGTGTTCGCGCTGTTGAACGGGTACGCCCGGGCCTTCGTCTTCGATGCTCACTTGCCATACCCCGTCGAGCAACGATGAACGCAGCGTGATGCGCCCATCAGGGGGCGAGGCGGCGAGCGCATTGGTCAACAGATTGAGTAGAACCTGACGGAGCCATTTCTGCTCGAACGCTACGCAACCGTCGCCGTGATGCGTATGAAAAAACCGGCGTCCATGATATTCGGCCAAAACGCGCGCGTCCTGAACGAACCCTTGCAGGAAACCCTCGGGATCTTGCACCTTCAAATCAAGAGTGATCGCGCGTGCTTCAGCGCGAGACAGGAACAGCAGTTCCTCGATAATCCGGGTGAGCTGGGCGAGTTCCTTGATCTGCACTTGCACAGCCTGCTCTTGTGCGGGCGCCAGATTGCCCTCGACAAGCAGTTTCTCTGCCTGCAGTCGGATCAGCGTCAGCGGCGTCTTCAATTCATGAGACGCTTCCGCGGTAAAGCGGCGAATCTGATCGAATGAAGATTCGAGGCGATCGAACATCTGGTTCAGCAGGCGTGCAAGGTCTGATATCTCGTCTTGTGCGCCAGAGACGGGAATACGTTCGCTGAGGTTATCCGAGCGGATACGGTTCGCGGTTTCCTCGATGAGCCGAACCGGACGCAACGCCATTCTGCTCAACCCATAGCCGATCGCGCTGCTGACCACGACCATCAGCGCCAACAGGCCATAGAAGGTCTGTTCGTAACCTATCATGACGTCGCGCACGTGGCGCTTCGACGTCGCGATCACGATGTTGAGCGGCCCGAGCACAAAATCGCCCGCGCGCAGTTCGCCGAGCCCGTTGACATTGGCATTGAAGGCTTGCCTGCCTGGTTTCGTGAAAATCGTGCGCCCATGCAGATTGTGCGAGCTGAACAACACCTGCCCGTCGGCTTGATGAATCTCGATATAAAAGAGATTGAGATCATCTGTCGTGGTTTCGCGCATGCGCTGCTGGATAGCGGTCAGTGTGGGCGGTTTATCGATAGGTCCCAACCGGCCTTTGATCTGCTCGAACTCGGATTCGTTGAGCAGATCGAGCGCCCGGATGGCATGCCGTTCCATGAAATAACGTCCCGTCAGGAACAACGACGCGAACGTTACCGTCGACGCCAGGACGTACCAGACAGCAAGCCGGACACCGATTGACTTCATAAGAGCTGGTATCCGACGCCGCGCACCGTCTTGAAGATCTGCTTGCCCAATGGGGCTTCAAACTTGGCTCTAAGCCGGCTCATATACACATCGAGGAGATTGGTGTCGACGTCGTAGTGCGACTCCCAGATCTTCTCCGAGATGAGGGTGCGCGTGAGGATGCGTCCCGGGTTTTGCATGAATATCTCGAGCAACGCGAACTCGCGGCTCGTCACATCGATCAGCTTGCCGTTCAAATGCACGGTGCGACTCAGGAGATCGAGCTTGATACCCTGATGCTGCAGAACCGTTTCCTTCACCGACGATTGACGTCGCAGCAGCGAGCGCATGCGCGCGAGCAGTTCCTCGATGCTGAACGGCTTGGGCAAATAGTCGTCAGCCCCGACATCGAGCCCTTTGATACGATCCTGAACTGCGTCGCGCGCGCTGAGAATGAGTACCGGCTCGTTAAAGCCACCGCTGCGCCATTCCCGCAGCAAATCGAGGCCGTCTCCGTCGGGCAACCCCAGATCGAGCACGATCACGTCGTAGCTCGTTTCGCACAACGCTTCACGAGCCTCGGCGCAGGTCGGTACCCAGGTGACGGTATAAGCGCGTTCCGCGAGGGCCTGCTTCAGAAACGCACCGAGCCTGCGTTGGTCTTCGACTATCAAGATCTTCATGTTGGACGGTTCCGTCGCATTGCCGCCGAGTGCGGTCGATTAAGCCTATAGCAGAGCTTTGGCGATGGCAATTGGGTGGATCGCGCACGTGGATCGGCAGGCATGACGTACCTGAATCGGCGTTAAGGAATCTTTCAGGCTCGCTTCAGATTGCGCGCGCATGGTACGTCCGGCGACGACTTCGCGCGTGACGCGCGCTCTTTGATAGAGACATTTCCATGACTGCCATCCTGCGTAGACGTCTTCTGCCTTTTCACCGGTGGGCCGGGCTTAGCGTCGGGATTGTCACGACTTTCATGGCAATGACGGGCGCCGGTATGATCTTTCGGTCGCAGCTCGATCCGGTGATCAACCGCGAGGTGCTTGATGTGACGGCCTGTTCCACGCGCCTTCCACTCGACGAGCTGGCGCATAGCGCCCGTCTCGCCCATCCAGGCGGCCAACTCGACTACATTCGCGTCTTTGGCCGACGCAACGCGGCAGCGCTGCTCCGTTTCAGCACCAGGGACGGCAAGGAAATCGTCTACGTGGATCCTTGCACGGGTCGAGTGCTGGGGCAACGGGGCCGCTACGAGGGCGCTTTCGATCGCCTTGAACAATTGCATCGCTTTAAATTCATGAAAGGCGGCAGCCTCATCACGGGCACCAGTTCTCTTGTGTTTGCGTGCGTACTCGTGGTCGGCGGCCTGGTTATCTGGTGGCCACGCACGCTGCGTGCGCTGTCCCGCGTCGCCAGGCTTAGTCCCGGTCTAACCGGTCATGCGCGCATGGCCAATCTGCACAGGACCATCGGTTTCTATTCCGGTCTTATCCTTCTCACAAGCGCGCTCACCGGATTGCCGCTGGCATTCGACTGGTATCGAAACGGCATCTACGCGTTAACGGGTTCACCGCTGCCCGAACCTGCGCCGAGAACGGCAATCGCAGCCGGTCAGCAGCCGCTGTCCATGGAAGCGGCGTGGCAACGTGCGCAGTCGTTGACTCCCCGTCCTTCTGAAGCATTACTGCATTACCCGCAAAAGCCGGGCGATTCGATTGAAATCGATTTGCTCGAACGGAATCTCCCGCATCCCAACGCGTTCACGTATCTGTATCTCGATGCGAATACCGGCAACGTATTGAGCTACAGGCCGTACGCGACAAGCAGTGTCGGAGATAAGCTGCTGGCGTGGGCCGATTCGCTGCACAAGGGCGAGATCGGTGGCCTATTCGGCCAACTTCTGCTGCTCGCAGGTGCGCTCACCGTCCCCGTGTTGGCCTATACCGGCATCAGCGGCTATCTTCGCCGCAAGCTGCGCCGTGCCGCAGCGAAGCCCGGAGCTCCGTCCGCAGGCGCGACATCACGTGCATCCGCGCCCCAAGAATTGTTGTAATTGCAGACGACGCCAACGCGCCAGATCTCGGTTAGTGTCGCCCACGTGAGCGCTTCAAAGTTGTTGAGCAGATCGTCAAGCGCCTCTCCGAACCGATGAACACAGGGTCGTCCCCGGGGTGTGAAAAAAAGCGTGAGGTTCCGCTTCTGCCGCCCGCTGCATGAACTCGAGTAAACGGGCCACGTCCTCAGGTACTTCGTCGATGTGCGCTCGATACGTCGCAAGCCTGGTTGCCAGATCGCCATTGATCACCGCGCATCGCACCCGGGCTAGCAAATGAGCGCCCCGTGGCGTCCAGCGCATGTGCTGGTACTTGCACATGCGTGCATTGATCGCCTGGTTCACCGCTGACTCCGCCGTGGCCGTCGAAATCGGCCCGCGCTCGCGATCGTGTTTCCCGTAGGCGATCGTTTCGGCGCCGAAACGCTTTCTCCAGCACCGGCAACAGCTTGATGGCCCAGCGGCGGACCGTCGAATGATCTACATCAATCCCACGTTCGGCCATCATCTCTTCGAGGTGCCGCAGGCTCGGCGGCGTGACGAACGCTTCGTCGAGACGTCGCGTGGTGCCGGGCATTCGACGCCCAGCCCGAATACGCTGAAACGATGCGCTCTCACGTTGAACGGGAAAACCCCTAAGTGACGAGGTCAAGCCCTCGCACCCAGTCCTTTCACGGTTCTAGCGGCTCCGCCCGAAAGATCATTACCCTTGGGATAACGGACTCGCCCCGAACGTGATTGAACCGATACCCCTCGCTCCATAGACTCATCTCATGTCCAGAGCGAGAGCACACATGTCCAGTCAGAGTCCGTCCCATTGGGCCACGCGGCGTGCGGAAAAACATCGCCGCCTCGCGCGCGTCGCATCGATCGCGGATGGCGTGGTATTGCCCACCGAGCGCATCGTCGACGTCCTTCAAAACCTGATCGCGCCGGGCGACCGGGTTGTCGTGGAGGGCAACAACCAGAAACAGGCCGATTTTCTGTCGCGGGCGCTCGCCAGGGTCGATCCGGGCATCGTCAACGGCCTGCACCTGATCATCCCGAGCGTGAGCCGCGCCGAACATCTGGATCTCTTCGAGCGCGGCATTGCCAGAAAGCTCGACTTCGCCTACGCCGGTACGCAAAGCCTGCGCATCTCGCAGTTCCTTCAGGACGGCATTCTCGAAATCGGCGCGATCCATACCTACATCGAACTGTACGCGCGGCTCTACGTTGATCTGACGCCCAACGTCGTACTCGTGGCCGGCTACAAGGCCGACCGGCAAGGCAATCTCTACACCGGCCCGAGCACGGAAGACACGCCTGCGCTTGTCGAAGCCGCCGCGTTTCGTGACGGCATCGTGATCGCGCAGGTCAATGAAATCGTCGACGATCCGAAGGACCTGCCGCGTGTGGATATCCCCGGTTCGTGGATCGACTACGTCGTCCAATCCGACAAGCCGTTTTTCATCGAGCCACTTTTCACGCGCGATCCGCGTCTCATCACGCCCATCCACGTGCTGATGGCAATGATGGCGATTCGCGGCATCTACGAGCGGCATCAGGTGCAGTCACTCAATCACGGCATCGGTTTCAACACAGCGGCAATCGAACTGATCCTTCCGACCTACGGCGAAAAGCTCGGCCTCAAGGGCAAGATCTGCAAACACTGGACCTTGAACCCACACCCGACCTTGATTCCGGCAATCGAAACCGGCTGGGTCGAGAGCGTGCACTGCTTTGGCGGCGAACTGGGCATGGAAGCTTATGTCGCGGAACGCCCGGACATCTTCTTCACGGGCCGGGACGGGTCGATGCGTTCCAATCGCGCGCTGTGCCAGCTCGCGGGGCAATACGCAGTCGACATGTTCATCGGCTCGACCCTGCAGATGGATGGTCTCGGCAATTCATCGACGGTGACGCACGGTCGGCTGACCGGCTTCGGCGGCGCACCGAACATGGGACACGACCCGCACGGCCGCCGCCACGCGTCCCCCGCCTGGCTCGATCTGCTGCAAACCGACAGCCCGCTCGAACGTGGCCGCAAGCTGGTCGTCCAGATGGTCGAGACGTTCCAGGCGGGCGGGCAGCCGACCATCGTCGAATCAATCGACGCGGTCGAAGTGGGCCGCGAAGCCGGCATGCCACTCGCGCCGGTCATGATCTATGGCGACGACGTCACCCATGTGCTGACGGAAGAAGGCATCGCCTACCTCTACAAGGCCCGCTCCATTGAACACCGCAAGGAGATGATCGCCGCTGTCGCCGGTGTCACGCCGGTTGGCCTGACGAGCAGCGCAGACAGGCTCGCGGCGCTGCGTCGCGATGGTTTCGTCGCGCTGCCCGAGGATCTCGGCATTCACCGCAATGAAGCCAATCGCTCGCTGCTGGCCGCAAAGAGCATGGCGGATCTCGTCGACTGGTCCGATGGGCTGTACGCCCCACCCGCTCGCTTCAGGAGCTGGTGATGCGCGACAGTTTTGCAAAGGCTCCCGCAACGGTCCCGCAGTTGCAAACCGCCGAGCGGGACCGGCTCGCCGAACATCTAGGTGGGCACGTGGCCGCGGCACTCATCGAGGAAGTCACGCTCGCGCCGAAGCCCGGTCTCGTCGATATTCGCAGCCGCGGCGCGCACGACGACCTCGACTGGCACCTGATGTGCGCGTCGGCCCATGCGTTGGAGCCGACCTTTGTGGAACTGGCTCACGCGGCCATCGAAACCCGGCCGATGCTTGCGCTTCGCGAGCGCATCGGTGCAATCGGGCGCAACGGCGAAGTCCGGATGCTGCACGCGACCGGTGGCGTCAACACCCATCGCGGTGCGATCTGGGCGCTCGGGCTGCTCGTGACCGCTGCAGCGCGCGAGCCGACGGATCTCACACCGCATGGCGTTACCTCGCGTGCCGGATCGATCGCGCGTCTGCCCGACCGCCACGCGCCCACGCTGACCGGTCACAAGGGCGAGCAGGCGTGTCTCGACTATGACGTCGGCGGCGCGCGTGGTCAGGCGCAGGCAGGCTTTCCGCACGTGGTCGAGGTTGCGTTGCCGGAACTCGCGAGTTCGCGCCTTCGAGGCGACAGTGAAACGGCAGCCCGGCTGAACGCGTTGCTCGCCGTTATGGCGAGTCTCGACGACACCTGTGTGCTCGCACGAGGCGGACGCAGCGCCCTCGCCGAGACGCAAGGCGGAGCACGACGCGTACTGGAGCACGGCGGAGCCGCCATGCTTGCGGGCCGCCGTCACCTGAAGGCACTGGACCGGCGGCTCATCGAACTTCATGTGTCACCCGGCGGTGCCGCCGATCTGCTCGCCGCCGCCCTCTTTCTCGACAGGCTTCAAAACGAAGCCCCTCACACGACGAAGGCATAGGAAAGCAAATGGAAACCATCGTCCTTGATTTCCCGGCGGGCGCCCCCGCCCGAGGCCGCGCACTTGCAGGCGTCGTCGCGTCCGGGGACCTCGAAGTACTGCTCGAAACGAACGACGGGAACCGCACTGTCGTGAACATCACCACTTCGGTGGATGGCATGAGCCGCGTCTGGGAAGCCGTGCTCGAGCGCATCTTCAGTGACGGCTCGTTGCCTGCCGCAAAGCTCGAAATCAACGATTTCGGCGCGACGCCGGGCGTTGTGCGCATGCGCGTCGGGCAGGTGTTCGAAGCACTGACTCAAACCGGTGGAGCGTGAAGAACATGGATGCACAGGAACTGCTCGCGCGCGAAAGCTTCATTGAACTCAATGCGCGCAGCCGCGCGAAGAAGCTGCTCGACCAAGGTACCTTCAGCGAATTGCTTGATCCATTCGAGCGCGTGAGTTCGCCATGGCTTGCGCGCCAGGGCATCGTGACCCAGGCCGACGACGGCACCGTAGTCGGCAGGGGAACCATCGACGGACTGCCCGCCGTCGTGCTCGGCAT
The DNA here is from genome assembly GCF_058782725.1 of Paraburkholderia sp. FW306-02-B. NCBI lineage: Bacteria > Pseudomonadati > Pseudomonadota > Betaproteobacteria > Burkholderiales > Burkholderiaceae > Paraburkholderia > Paraburkholderia sp. FW306-02-B. Next base: position 711,150 of record NZ_JBYSXZ010000002.1, on the reverse strand, counting down.
CGATGGCAGCTTCCAGGGCGGCAGCATGGGCGAAGTGTCGGCGGCGAAGATCGCCGGCAGCCTGGAACTCGCTGCCGAGGATAACCGCAACGGCATCCCGACGCGCGCCGTCATTCTCTTCGAAACCGGCGGCGTCCGGTTGCAGGAGGCGAACCTCGGGCTCGCGGCGATCGCGGAGATCCACGCGGCCATCGTCGATTTGCGGCGCTACCAGCCGGTAATCGGGATTACGGCGGGCCCGATCGGCTGCTATGGCGGCATGTCGATCGCAGCCGGCCTGTGCAGCTATCTGATCGCGACCCGCGAAGCGCGCCTCGGTCTTAACGGACCGGCCGTCATCGAGCAGGAAGCGGGGATCGCGGAATTCGACTCACGCGACCGTCCGATGATCTGGAGCTTCACGGGTGGCGAACAACGGTATCGCACGGGTCTGATCGATGTGTACGTCGGCGACGACGCCGATGCGATCCGGACCGCTGTGATCGAACGCTTCCGCGCGGGCCGTCCCGAAGCGTGCCGCAGCGAACGTGTCGCGGGCTTTCTGCAGCGGCTTTCCGAAATCGATCCGAGCGAGCAGAGCAGCCCGGAAAATGCGGTCGCCATCTACGGCAAGGGGTTCCAGTCATGAACACAGGCGAGTTTTCGAAGCGCGGCGCCGTCTGGCTGGATGCGCTCACTTGCAGCACGCCGTTGCAGCCGGACTACCGGCCTTCGGTGCGTGTCGCCGACGCACGGCTGGGCGACCAGCCGGCGCGATTTATTGCCGTGGTGCCGGACCCCGAGAATCCCTTTCCGCGTGCACGCAGCGGCGAGATCGGTCTCGTCGAGGCATGGGAGGTCGCCCGGGCGGTGCGCGAAGTGGTCGATGTCGATGCTCAACAGGACGACAAGCGCCGCGAGAAGCGCGCAATTGTCGCGGTCATTGACGTCGCGAGCCAGGCGTATGGCCGACGAGAGGAAGCCTATGGCATCCATCAGGCTCTGGCCGGCGCCGCCGATGCCTACGCGAGCGCGCGCCTCGCCGGCCATCCGGTGATCGGTCTGATTGTGGGGCGTGCGATGTCGGGTGCATTTCTCGCGCATGGCTATCAGGCAAACCGCCTGGTAGCGCTTGCGGATTCACAGGTCATGGTTCACGCGATGGGCAAGGAATCCGCCGCGCGGGTCACGCTGCGCTCGGTTGCCGATCTCGAAGCATTCACGGCCCGCGTGCCGCCAATGGCCTATGACATCGACAGCTACGCCTCGCTCGGATTGCTTTGGAAGCTACTCAGCGTGAGCAACGCCGATGCACCGACGGGCGCCGATCAATCCATCGTAGAACAGACGCTGCAAGCCGCACTCGATGACATCCGCGCCGACCCGTCGCGCGGCCTGGGCGGTCGGCTCGGCAGCGTACACCGCGCGGCCTCGGTGAAGGTGCGTCGGAAGCTGCGCGAACAATGGCGCTGAACGCGCAGCGATACCAGTGTTGATGCGCCCCCGCGGCGCAAACAAATCCGGCCGACTTCGAGCCCATAAAGCTACTACAGGAGACGCAACATGATCATCTATGGAACTGCACTGCTCGCGTTCTGCCATCTGGCGGGACTCTTTCTCGGCGACCTGCTCGGGGTCGCGATCGGCGTGAAGACGAATGTCGGCGGCGTCGGTATCGCCATGCTGCTGCTGATTTTCCTGCGTCTCTATCTGCACAAGAAGGGGCTGCTGCCGAAGGAAACTGAAGCCGGCGTGGGCTTCTGGGGTGCGATGTATATCCCAGTGGTGGTCGCCATGGCCGCCAACCAGAACGTCGTTGCCGCGCTCAAGGGCGGTCCAGTCGCGCTCCTTTCGGCATTGGGAGCCGCAGCCCTCTGCGCATGCTGCATCGCCGTTCTTTCCCGCACCGGTCACGACAGCACGTCGTTCGTGAACGCTCCGCAACTTGAAGAAATCTGAAGCAGGAGTGCGTCATGTTGCATATGCTCGATAAAGTACTGATCCAGAACGGCCTTGTTACCTCGTTTGCGCTGGTCGGCCTCATCATGTGGGTGTCGTCGCTGATTTCGCGCAAGCTGACGTTCGGGCGCGTGCACGGCTCGGCCATCGCCATTGTGATCGGTCTCGCGCTGGCCTATGTTGGCGGTGTATTCACCGGAGGACAAAAAGGTCTCGCCGACCTACCGCTCTTCACCGGCGTTGGCCTGATGGGTGGAGCGATGCTGCGGGACTTCGCCATCGTCGCGACAGCGTTCGAGGTGCAGGCCACCGAGGCGCGCAAGGCCGGGCTCATCGGCGTAGTGTCGCTGCTGCTCGGAACCGTGTTGCCATTCATCGTCGGCGCGAGCATCGCTCACGCATTCGGCTACACCGACGCGGTCAGTATGACCACCATCGGTGCGGGAGCGGTCACCTACATCGTGGGGCCGGTGACGGGAGCCGCAATCGGTGCCAGTTCCGACGTGATGGCGCTCAGCATCGCCGCAGGATTGATCAAGGCGATCATCGTGATGATCGGCACGCCGCTCGCAGCTGGCTTCATGGGACTGAAGACGCCGCGCTCCGCGATGATTTTTGGCGGACTGGCGGGTACCGTCAGCGGCGTGAGCGCGGGGCTCGCCGCGACCGACCGGCGCCTCGTCCCCTACGGCGCGCTGATCGCAACGTTTCACACGGGCGTCGGCTGCCTGCTCGGACCGTCAGTCCTGTTCTTCGCGACGAAAGCGTTGATGGGCACCTAAAACACTAAACCCTGCATGTGCGGCGTGAAGGAGAATCGCTTGTCCATCCCTGAAACCATCGACGGCCTGCTCCTGCCGCACGATCTCCTGCTGGTAGCGGACCCGTGGGCCGCCGGTGCATCGTGAGCGTGCTATTCACGTTCCCTGGCCAGGGCGCGCAGCGCAGCGGCATGCTGCACGCGTTGCCGGATCACGCCGAGGTTGCTCACGCACTCGAAGAAGCCAGCGACGCGCTGGGCTACGACGCCCTGTCGCTTGACGACACGAACTCGCTGCGCTCCACCGTCGCGGTCCAACTTTGCCTGCTGATCGCGGGCGTCGCCCAGGCGCGCGTCATCAGCGCCTTCGGCCACAAACCCGATATGGTCACGGGCCTTTCGATCGGCGCCTATCCAGCCGCCGTGATCGCAGGCGCTCTGCGCTACGCCGACGCCGTCAGGCTCGTCGCATTGCGCGGCCAGTTGATGGAACGAGCCTTCCCGCGCGGCTACGGCATGACCGCGATCGTCGGCATGACGCAGCGCGCGCTCGAACGATTGATCGCGGAAGTGAACAGCCCGGCCATGCCGGTCTTTCTGGCAAACATCAACGCCCAGACGCAGATGGTGGTCGCGGGCAGCGATGCCGCCATGCAACGCCTTGCAACACTTGCGGGTGAGCACGGGGCGCAACGCTATGAGCGTCTCGACGTGGCGGTCCCTTCGCATTGCGCCTTGCTCGACGCGTCCGCGACTGCGCTCGCCGATGCCTTCGGCCAGGTCTCCGTGCACGCGCCTCGCCTTCTGTATCTGAGCAGCAGCATTGCACGCCCACTTTTCGATGGCCCGCGCATCGCGGCCGATCTTGCCGGCAATATGGCGCGGCAGGTGCGCTGGGACGATACAGTGAGGCTCGCATGGGAACGAGGCGCGCGCCTCGCGATCGAGATGCCGCCATCCAGCATGCTGACCCGGCTGAGCAGCGCGATTTTCACGGGGGGGATCGCGGTATGCAGCGCGACCTCACTTCCGGACCTTGGCACGCTCATTGAGCGGGAACAGGCGCGCCAGTAATGGCAGCCTGAGGAGTGGCGGTCAGTCGACGCTTCTCGTGCGAAGACGGCAGACGGCCATGAGCGCGAGCAGGTTCGGATCCCGTTCGCGTGCACGCAGGAAGCTCACGCCAATGGTCTGGCGCATCAGGTATCGCGGCTGCAGCGGAATGAATTGCACCTTGTCGCCGAATACACCGCGTACACGCCCCGGCAAAAGCGTATAACCGACCCCGCCGCTCACAAGGTTCATCAGCGAAAATATATCGCCGACTCTCATGGTGACGTTCGGCGTGAAGTCCGCGACGCGAAACGCCTCCAGAAAGCCGCGATACGTCACAAAGCCCTCGCCCAGTGAAACGAATGTCTCGTCGCGACAGTCTCTCAAATCGACGGCTTGCTGATTAGCGTAAGGCGATCCGGCGGGCGCTGCGAAAAAGATGTCATCTTCGAACAGCGGAATGGATTCCACTTCGGGCTCGGCGTCGGGCACCGCCATCAGGGCGGCATCGATGACGCCCAGCTTCAACTTCTCCAACAGTTCGGCATTCGGTCCAAGCACGAGCTCGACCTGAAGCGTCGGCCGCCGCACCTTGATATCGATGACGATGCCGGGCACGGTCTTGATGGTCAGCGAGTACAGGGAGCCAATCTTCAGACGATGCGACGAGTAACCCGCGGCCTCACGCGTCGCGCGAATGCCATCGGACATCAGCGTGATCACCTCCTGTGCTACATCGGCAAGCATCTGCGCGGCTTCCGTCGACTTCAGGTTACGGCCCTCGTGCCGGAACAGCGAACACCGCACGCCTTGTTCGAGCGAATGCAGCGCCCGGTGCACGCTGACCGTGCTCACATTCAGCGCCTCCGCTGCCTTCGACAGATTGCCGGTGTCCATAAATGCGAGCAGCACTTCCAGCTTGCGAAAGGTGATTTCGTCGTCGATTCGGTCGCGCATCTTGAACTGTTAAATGATCTGATTCGACGATTATCGGCTCGTCTCCGCTTCTGACATATAGCGTTAATCCCGCATTCACTAGAACGCCTCGCCCAGTTGGTCCAGAATGGACGGATTCTCGAGAGTCGAGACATCCTGCGTGATCTTTTCGCCTTTTGCCAAGGAACGCAGTAATCGTCTCATGATCTTTCCCGAGCGCGTCTTAGGCAAGTTGTCGCCGAACCGGATGTCCTTCGGTTTGGCAATGGGTCCGATCTCCGTGCCAACCCACTTACGCAATTCCGCGGCGAGCTGCCGGGCTTGCGCGCCGGACGGGCACTCAAGCTTGAGTACCACGAAGGCGCAGATGGCTTCCCCGGTCACTTCGTCAGAGCGCCCCACCACGGCCGCCTCCGCGACCATAGGGTGAGCGACCAGTGCGGACTCGATTTCCATCGTACCCATCCGGTGGCCGGAGACGTTGAGCACGTCGTCGATGCGTCCTGTGATGGTGAAATATCCGCTGTCCTTGTCGCGGATCGCCCCATCCCCGGCGAGATACACGTCCCCTCCGAGTTCCGCCGGGAAATAACTCTGCCTGAACCGTTCGGCATCAGCCCAGATCGTTCGGATCATCGATGGCCATGGGCGCTTGATGGCGAGGAGGCCGCCGCTGCCGTTGGGCAACGCCTGCCCGGTTTCATCGACGACCGACGCCATGATGCCCGGCAACGGAAGCGTGCACGAACCTGGGACGAGCGGGGTGGCGCCCGGCAAAGGCGCAATCATGTGCCCCCCCGTTTCGGTCTGCCAGAATGTATCGACAATCGGGCAGCGGTCCCCACCGACGTGATGGTAGTACCACATCCACGTATCAGGGCTGATCGGTTCGCCAACGGTGCCCAGTAGTCTCAAGCTCGAGAGGTTATAGCCCGCAGGATGAATTTCAGCATTCGCTTCCGCCGCCTTGATCAGTGACCGGATAGCTGTGGGCGCGGTATAGAAAACGCTTACCTTGTGGCGCGCGATCATGTCCCAGAAGCGACCCGCGTCCGGGTAAGTTGGCACGCCTTCGAACATCACTTGCGTCGCGCCCGCTGCGAGCGGCCCGTACGCGATATAAGTATGCCCTGTGATCCAGCCGATATCTGCGGTACACCAGAACACGTCGTCGACCTTGATGTCGAACGTCCATTTCATCGTGAGCATCGCCCACAGAAGGTAGCCGGCCGTGCTGTGCTGCACACCCTTGGGCCGCCCGGTGGATCCGGAGGTGTACAGGACAAAGAGAGGGTGTTCGGCGTCTACCGGTTCGGCGTCGCAAATATCGGACTGGTCTGCCGAAATTTCGTGCATCCAGCGGTCACGATTTTCTGTCCACCTGATCCTGCCGCCCGTTCGCCGGTAGACGATCATGTGACGCACGGATTCGCAACCTCCCAGTTCGATCGCCTCATCCGCAATCGCCTTAAGCGGGAGTGCTTTCCCCGCCCGCATCTGTTCATCTGCCGTGACAAGCGCTACTGCACCGAGATCCGCGACGCGCTCCTGCAGCGCCTTCGCGGAAAAGCCACCGAATACCACCGAATGCGTCGCTCCGATCCGCGCGCAAGCCTGCATCGCCACTACACCTTCGATCGACATCGGCAGATAGATGACGACACGATCACCCCTGGCGACGCCAAGGTCCTTGAGCGCGTTCGCGAAGCGGCAGACTCTGGCATGCAACTCACGGTACGTGACGCTCGTCAGGGTCCCGTCATCGGCCTCGAACAGGATGGCCAACTTGTCGCCGTTCCCATTGTGGAGGTTGCGGTCCAGACAGTTGTATGACGCATTGAGCTGGCCGTCCCCAAACCATCGATATAACGGTGCGTTGCTTTCATCAAGGACTTCGGTGAACTGCTTCGACCACAACAGATTGGCCCGGGCAAGGCGGGCCCAGAATCCTTCATAATCCCGTTCGGCTTCGGCGCAGAGCGCGTCGTAATGTTCCATACCTGGGATTGTCGCCCCCTTTGAAAACGCATCGGGTACGTTGAAAACGCGGCTCTCTCGCGTCATTGATTCGATGTCGGGCAAGTTCTCTCCTCCGAATGGCTTCATGTGGGTGTTTCCTCGGACAATCTTCGCCGTATGTCATGCCACGCTCTTCGATACGGCTCGCGTCCTTGTTCTTCGCGTTCGCACCGTAACCTGCGCGCCTCCGCAGATCAATTAACCAGGGTGGCAGATATTTACCTCAGTTGAAAAGCCCACACTGTCCGCTTCAGAGATAACGTCAAGAGTGGTGTACGGGCAGTTGATGGCCAACGACGTCAAGCGGCGAGTCTCTGCTGAACCGGTCGATCGTCCGGTTCGCCGTCCTTGACGGCAATGCCCTCCAGCAACAGCTTGATCTGTTCGGGGCCGTTGCTGCGGCGCCAGGTTTTCCCCAACAGAATGCCGCGCTTGTAGAGGAGGCGGCGGCTGCCGCGCACGCCATGTCCGAACAAGCCCGGGGATTGCGCGAAACTGTCGTCGGCGCTCATGCAGAACCACGGCCCGCATCGTCGAGCGACGCCACGCTCAAAAGGCCCCGACTCCCGCCGCTGCAGCCTGGCTTGAGCCGCCGACGCACACTGCGTTCTGGGCGACCTCAGGTGGCCGGGATCTGGGCGCCTGTTAGCGCTCCAGCCCCGGCTATATCGATCGCCCGCTCGCCGTGCTGCTATCGGGCGGCAAACACCGATACCCCTCCGTTGACAAACCCGTTCGATGCGCAGTCAGGACAACCAGCCGGCAGGGTGGCAGAAGAGTAGGGAACAAAGACGAGCCCAGTTGCGGGATCAATCGCGACCGAATGCGCATTGTTGCCGGTGTTCAGCCGCGCCGTAACGCTGCGCGAGCCAGCGTCGACGATCGTGAGCATCGGTTTGCACGGCGACGCCGCGGTGCACGTTCCGTTCGCTGAAGCGTTGCCCGATGCAGTCCACCGGCTTGTCGCGTTGTAGTATCGGTTCGTCGCGGCGTCGTATTCGAGTTGATCGCCGCCGCCCGCGTTAAGTGAAGCGACGAGCGCGCCGCTTGCCCGGTTGAAGATTTGCATCAACAGTGGCGAGCCTGTAGTCGCCTCGCGGCACCCAACGGCGATGTCGGTGCCCGGCCCTAGCGCAAGACCGGTCGGATCGCAATTGCCTTCCGGGTACATCGCTACACCCGAAAGGGCCGTGTAATTCTGCGTCGTCCCAGACGGTATCGCGCGAATCGCTGCGCCCGGCAGCTTGACCAGTTCGCCATGCGGATTTGCAGTGCTTCCATCGACGTTGACATAGAAGTTGTCGCTTGCCGCGTCGTACACGCACGCCTCCAGCCCCGCAGTGGGTTGACCGGCCGCGTCCGTGAAGGTGACTTTCGCGATCACACTTTGAGTGGTTGTGCTGATGAACGTCGCGAATGGCGTCGGCTCTTCGGGACTGGAGATCATGAAGATGCCGTGCGTCGAGTCGAGACAACCCTCGTCCGCCCGCACGCCGGTGGCGCTGACAGGGATGTTGGTGAGCACGGCGCCCGCAGCAGGATCGACGATTTTCACGGAGTTGACGTCACCGGTATAGATGAGGCTGCCGACCGGCGTTGCGCCATCGGGCCCGGACGTCGAATTCGAGCCCGACCCAAGACCTGCGAAGGCGAGATTCCCGCTGCCCTGGATCGACTTGACAAAGGTCTTGGTCGGAATGTCTATCACGTCCAGAGCGGCGTTATTGCGATCGGTGAAATAGTAGCGGTTGCCGTTCGTGATGCCGATATCGAACGAAAAGTTGCCCCCTGCTTTCACGTTCGGTACCGCAATGTCGGCGACAAAGTGTGGTCCTGTTCCCACGTTATCATTGCCGCCACAACCGGCCAGCGCAAACACCGCGCTTACGACCGAAGCCTTTACCCATGCTGACCTGTGCATCTTATATCTCCTATATTCTCGTTACTCACTGGATGACCGCACGCGCGATGCGCGTCCGGAGCAAGCGCGGAACCTTGCCTACGGATACGAGAAATGCAACGTATCCATGTGCTCACTACTGTCGCTTTCCTGGGTTGGCGTTCGCGATAATGGCCGAAGCTGCCGACACGTGTCCGCTTTTCGGCGACGAATTTCAACTTCCATATGTCTGCTACGGGTGACCCGAAGCAGACACTGGCGAGGCGGCGTTAGAGAAGGCCAGGTAGGCTGTAGTAGCAAGAATTCGCCGGCGTTTTGTGATCTGGCGAACTCCCATATCGCCCGGAGAAATCAGGTTTCGAACGACACCTACGATTCAGTCGATCGGCAATACCACCTCATCCGTGATCGAACCGATGGGCGGCAGTCGGCGATGTTTTTCCGCGAGACGGGTGGCCGAGCCGGAATGGGACGGACTTTGATTGGACATACCACTCTCGCTGGAAACTTGAATCGAGTCTATGGTGCGAGCGACATCGGTTCAATTACGCCCGACGGGAATTCGTTATCTCCGAGCTAACGATCTTGTTAAGGTGAAGGAAGAAACCGTGACAGGATGGGCAAGACGGTCATCGGCGTGCGCCTTAGGGGTTATCCCGCGTTTGATCGCTGCTTGAATCGGGGTGGACTCAGGATTCACCCCAACGTACGTTAGCCACGTCGCGCACGAGCGCGAGGAGCCGCTGGTTGGAGATGGCGACGCGGTGGGTATAGTGCGGCAGGCCCCCGCCAGGGACGATGCCATGCAAGTGTGGATAGTGCGTCAGTGCCGAGCCCCACGTGTGCAGCACGAGCTAGGCACCGATCTGTGCGCCCAGACGCCCCGGATCGGCGGCGATAGTGCGCAGGGTTTCGGCGGCGACATCGAACAGCAGGCCGCAAATCACCAGCTTGTTGTACCAGGCAATCGCACTGATCGCGGCGGGCAGCGTAAAGACGACTTGGATACTCCGCGGGCAGCAGATCGGCCTGACACGCCTCGAGCCACCGGTGTGCGGCGCTCGCCCGGCACCTGGGGCAATGGCGGTTGCGGCACGTAATTGTAGGTGACCTCGACCTGTGCGCAGCCGGAACAGCGCAACACATGTCCAACCCAGCGCGGCACTGTTCAATCAACTCTGCGCATGCGCGGTCCACACTACGCGTACTTATCGCCGACGGTGCTGCGGATCGGATAAGTGTCGTACACAATTATCATGCGCTCGACCAGCCCGTTTGCGTCGAACTCGAACACATCGACGCACTCGAAGCGCACGGCGGAACCGTCTTTCAGCACCCAATCGTAGATGAAGTAACCCGTCGCACGCCTGGCGCCCGCTGTGCTGACACAGATGTCGATAGGCGTAATCTTGCTCTCTCCCGACGCCTCGCTGACTTTGGCAAAGAACGGGGCAGCTTGCATCCAGCCGAGAAACGGCGAGAAAATCTGTGCGTCCGGTGCAAACAGTGCGCAGATCGCGGCGACGTCGCCGCGCTCCAGCGCTTTGAGGTAAGCGCGAACCTGCTGCGTATAGAGTAATTCAGGCGACGACACCACAGTAACCTCCGATAATTCGTTAAAGACGCTGCCCGGTCAAACGAGCATGCACCCGGTTGAAACACGATAGCGACGCACAGATGACCGAACAATCGAATAATCCGCAAGCCGGGTATGCGACCGGAACATACCCCTTGGCCGATCTGACTCGCCTGCTACCAACGCTAACCGGGTTTCAGGCGTTCGTCGCTGCGGCATATCTCGGCAGTGTCAGCAAGGCCGCAGATCATCTGTGCCGCACTCAGGGAGCGGTCAGCCGCCAGATCCAGCAACTGGAAGCGCATTATCAATGTGCTCTGTTCGTGCGCCACGCATCGGGCCTCGCGTTGACAGCCGAAGGAGACACGCTGCTTGCGGTGGCGGTCCACGTGCTGACGCAACTCGTTCAGCATGCTGATATTCAGCATGACGCGGCGCCGGTGATCACGGTGCGATTACCGTCCACGTTTTCAATTCGCTGGTTGCTGCCACGGCTGGCAGACATCAACAATGCGCTGGGCGGCACTGAACTGCGCATCTCGACATCCGCTGACGACATGCCGGATTTCACCGCGCCGGATGTCGACGCCATTGTCGTGCGTGGCACCGGACAGTGGGTGGGCGTTGAAGCGGTACCGCTGTTTGTCGAGACGCTCACGCCCATGTGCGCACCCGCGTTGGCTGCGTCACTCAAATCGGTAGCCGATCTTGCGGATGCCACCCTGCTACATCCCGGACCGGGTTATGCGGAATGGTGTTGTTGGGTTGATGGCGTCGGGGCGACGCAAATCAATGCCCGGCGCGGGCTTGTATTCGATACCCTCGAGTTGACGCTCACCGCCGCGGCAGAAGGCCACGGGATTGCAATCGGCGATCCACGCATGGCAAAAGAACGACTCGCAGCAGGTTCGCTGATGACGCCGTTTCGCGAGGTGGTGCAAAACAGTGCGTCGTACTTTCTGGTATATCCATCTCAACGTGCGGCTCAGCCGAAGATTCGTGCCCTAGCCGACATCCTCGTGCGGCTGGCGCAAGAAGAATGACTCACGCGAGTGTGCCGATGGCCAGCGCCGTACGCAGCGTTTCCTGCGATTGCGGCACACCGGCCGACACGCCGGGTCGTTCGATTTCCGAACTGCCGGGCATCGGCTGGCTCACTGCCACTACATTGGCCGCAACAATTGGAGATGCGAGGACATTCAGGTCCGGACGCTCGATTCAATGCGGTCACCGTCGATCTAAGCGTTGGTCCGCCTACCAGGCGTGCTGTTCGTTGTTGGGAAACGATCCATCCCTGACGGATGCGACATATGCTGCGAACGCGGCACCCACGTCGCCCGTTTCCTGCATGAAATTCCGCACAAATTTCGGCATGCGTCCAAGATTGATCCCGAGCATGTCGTGCATGACCAGAACTTGACCCGCCGTACCATTCCCCGCGCCGATGCCGATGGTTGCGCACGATGTCATTTCGTCCGTGATACTTTTCGCCAACGGAGCGGTGATCATTTCAAGCACCATCATTGTCGCGCCGGCGGTTTCGAGCTCCAACGCATCAGTGCGTAAGCGATCGGCGGCATCCTTTTGGCGCCCTTGGACGCGATAACCTCCAAGCGCCGATACGGTCTGTGGCGTGAGCCCCAAATGTGCGCAAACGGGAATTCCCCGGTCAACCAGGAATCCGACCACTTCGGACGTCCAGCCGCCCCCCTCAAGCTTGACCATGTGGGCGCCAGCCTGCATAAGCTGCACTGCCGATGCGATAGCTTGCTCGCGCGATTGCTGATAGCTGCCAAACGGAAGGTCCGCGATGACCATGGCAGCTCCTTGGGAGCGTGCAAGCCCTTGGGATACACATTTCGTGTGATATGCCATCTCTTCCAGCGACACTCCGACGGTGCTTGTCATGCCCTGACATACCATTCCCAGAGAGTCTCCAACCATGATGCAATCGACGCCCGCGGCATCTGCAACTGCGGCGAACGTGGCGCCATACGAGGTGAGCACCGCGATCTTTTCATTTCTCGCACGCATTTCGGCGATGTGTCCCGTGGTGACCTGTCTTCGCTTCCTATCGGTGTGGCTCTGGTTGATTCCATACGGGGCGGATGTATGCTCCGCAGCCTCCGGAAGAGAGGCTGGCGTATTCCCAATTGAGCTGTCTGACATATTGGTAGAACCTGAGAAGAAAGAGCGGGTACTGGACCTGCGTTCCAGCGCCTTAACGGGAAATGGGAGCGTTGTACGCTCCCATTCTTGTCGTCTGCTGGATCCGGAAGGGACAGCCTTGAAGCCCAAGTAAGACGCGTGTAGCGACCGGAAACTCACCTGACGACAAAAACACTGCCAGCGTTTTTACCACAAACGAGACGCAAGTGGATAAGGGCAACGTCAGCGCGGGCGCAACGCGCCGAAGCGTGCGACAGCCTCTTGTAGCGTCTGGTGCAAACAGCGGCGGTCAAGGAGAAGCGGCGTGCTCACCGTTACCTTATCAAGCTGAAAGAACCGTCTTCCAGACAGCAGACACAGTGAGATCTTTGAGATGCAGACTCGTGAGATCGAACTGTGCTTTGCGAATGCGATGCGCCAGCTCGATGCCAGCGATCGTGACGGCCGCGTTTCTGAACCGTTTGAAGCCGAGCATGACATGGGTCCGGGACTTGACGTTGTGGTGGTCCTGCTCGATCAGATTGTTGAGATATTTCGAGGATCGGACCTTAGGTGCGCCGCGCACAACTCACAGGGAGCGCGTCAATAAGCTTCGGGACGGGATCCGAAATACTTGCAGGTTGTCTTTAGCGCGTCTTCTTTCGCCGTGATTGAGACCACGGCTCCGGGCGCGATCTCAAATGTGCCATCGGTGCGACTGGCTCGCAGCAACGCGTTAAGTGGGCGGTATCGCCTAAGCGCCGAATTGATAAGCCAACACATCAAATCAACGCTGCTCGCTTGCCACTCCCGAACGACGTGACTCACCAGGATCGGGAACAACTATTCAAGCGCGACACGTACCCTGAAGCGGGCAACGCATCGCACCGCACACGGGCCGACGGCCACTGCAATATCTGCCCGGTAGATTGATTAGACCTTGTAGCTTCCGCTGTCCCGATCAAGAAGCCGCAGCAATGCCGTCCATTCCCGGTCGAGGTGCACCGTGTCAAGGTATGCATAGTCATCGTGCTGCTTGGCCGCGTGCTCGCAAACCTCCGGTGAAGGAATGACGACTTTCTGTCCGGCCGACAACGTTGCAACCTGAATTTCGCAGGCCTTGTTAAGGTAATACATACGGGTGAATGCCTCGGCAACTGAGCGGCCCGTCGTCAACAGGCCGTGGTTACGCAAGATCAGGTAATCCTTATTGCCGATCGACTTCACAATGCGCTCACGCTCGTCAAGCTCGAGCGAAATGCCTTCGTATTCGTGATAGGCGACGCGATTATAGAACTGCATGCTGATCTGATTCAGCGGCAGGAGGCCGCATTCCATCGCGGCAACAGCCATACCGTAGGTTGTGTGCAGATGCACGACGCATTCGACATCGTGACGCGCCTGGTGCAACGCACTATGAATCGTGAATCCTGCCGCGTTGACTTCGAACCGGTCGTCATCGATCGGATTGCCGTTCACGTCAATCTTGACGAGCGACGACGCCGTGATTTCGTCGAAGAACCAGCCGTGCGGGTTGATCAGGAATTGGTCGTCCGTCCCGGGCACTCGGGCCGAGATGTGGGTGTAGATCAGATCGGTGAGTTCGAATTTGGCCGCCAAACGGTACGCGGCGGCGAGCTGGACACGAGTCTCCCACTCTGCCTGGGAAATGTTTCGGGGTTTGCGATTGACGTGCGGATCTGTGGTGGAAATCATGCTGAAATCTCTCTGTGTTTAAGATTAACAACTAGTCACGAGCAATTCATTAGCTGGGGAGCGACGCATCCAGCTGTTGTTCGGGTTGGTGAGTTGGGGAGGCTCTACAGTTCGGCGACAAGAAGCGGCAATGCTTCGAACAGATCGCCCACCAGACCGTAATCGGCCACGCTGAAAATCGGCGCTTCCGGGTCCTTGTTGATCGCCACGATCACCTTCGAGTCCTTCATGCCGGCCAGATGCTGGATCGCACCCGAGATGCCGACTGCCACGTACAGCTGCGGTGCGACGATCTTGCCGGTTTGTCCCACCTGGTAGTCGTTCGGCACGAAGCCCGCATCGACTGCCGCGCGCGATGCGCCCAGTGCGGCGTTCAGCTTGTCCGCCAGCGGTTCCAGAACCCTGGTGTAGTTCTCGCCGTTGCCCAGCCCCCGGCCACCCGACACGATGATCTTCGCCGACGTCAGTTCCGGACGGTCCAGCTTCGTCACTTCACGGCTCACGAACTGCGTGATGCCTGCGTCCGCTGCCGCTTCGATCTTCTCCACCGTTGCGCTGCCGCCAACGGCCGCGACCGCGTCGAAACCCGTCGTGCGGACCGTGATGACCTTGATCGGATCTTGAGATTGAACCGTTGCGATCGCGTTACCGGCGTAGATCGGACGTTCGAACGTATCCGCCGAATCCACTGCCGTGATGTCGCTGATCTGCGCGACGTCCAGCTTCGCGGCGATACGCGGCGCGATGTTCTTGCCGTATGCGGTGGCCGGCGCGAGGATGTGCGAGTAATCCTTCGCAATGTTCATCACCGTCGCTTCAACGTTTTCTGCGAGGCCCGCTTCAAGTTGCGGCGCGTCAGCGAGCAGCACCTTCGAAACCCCTGCAATCTTCGCCGCGGCATCGGCCGCCGCCTGTGCGTTGTGACCTGCCACCAGCACGTGAATGTCGCCGCCAATCTTCTGCGCGGCTGCAATCGTGTTCAGCGTCGCGGCCTTGATCGACGCACTGTCGTGTTCTGCTATTACCAGATTCGTCATTTGCTCTGTCTCCGCGTATTACTTAAAGCACCTTGGCTTCGGTCTTCAGCTTCTCGACCAGCGTCTTCACATCCGGCACCATCACACCGGCGGAGCGCTTCGGCGGCTCGGCGACTTTCAGCGTCTTCAGGCGCGGCGCGACGTCGACACCCAGGTCTTCCGGCTTGATGACTTCCAGCGGCTTCTTCTTCGCCTTCATGATGTTCGGCAGCGTCACGTAGCGCGGCTCGTTCAGACGCAGGTCGGTGGTGACCACAGCCGGCAGCTTCAGCGACAGCGTTTCGGCGCCGCCGTCCACTTCGCGCGACACGGTTGCCTTGCCGTCCGCGACGACAACCTTCGAGGCAAACGTCGCCTGCGGCAGATTAGCCAGCGCGGCGAGCATCTGGCCGGTCTGGTTCGAATCGTCGTCGATCGCCTGCTTGCCCAGAATCACGAGCGAAGGCTGCTCCCTGTCGACCAGCGCCTTCAGCAGCTTCGCAACGGCCAGCGGCTGCAGCTCTTCATTGGATTCGATCAGGATCGCGCGGTCCGCGCCGATCGCCAGCGCCGTGCGCAGCGTTTCCTGCGATTGCGCGACACCCGCCGACACGGCGATCACTTCGGTCGCCACGCCCGCTTCCTTCAGACGAACCGCTTCTTCCACCGCGATTTCGTCGAACGGATTCATCGACATCTTCACGTTCGCGATGTCGACGCCCGTGCCGTCCGACTTCACCCGGACTTTCACGTTGTAATCGACCACTCTTTTCACTGGCACCAATACCTTCATCACCGTTCCTTTGCATTGCCGTCATTGCACCAGTCGGAAGCAAACACCCTGCTCATCCGACCTTTGTGTCATTCACCCAGCCTACTTTCTTAACTTATTCACCCAGATACGCTGCCCGCACCTTCGGATCATCCAGCATCTGCTTCGCGTCGCCCGACATCGTCACCAGACCTGAGTCCATCACGTAGCCGCGATTCGCCGCCTGCAACGCGAGACGCGCGTTCTGCTCGACCAGCAGCACCGTCATGCCTTCCGCCGAGATCGACCGCACCACCTCGAAGATCTTCTCGACCATGATCGGCGACAGGCCCATCGACGGTTCGTCGAGCAACAGCAGCTTCGGCTTGCTGATGATCGCGCGCGCCATCGCCAGCATCTGCTGCTCGCCGCCCGAGAGCGTGCCCGCATACTGCGTCGCACGTTCCTTCAGGCGCGGGAAAAAGCCGAACATGCGATCGACGTCCGCCTTGATGCCGTCCGTATCGTTACGCAGATAGGCGCCCATCTGCATGTTTTCGACGATCGACATGCGCGCGAAAATACCGCGGCCTTCCGGCACCATCGCCAGACCGCGCTTGAGCAGTTCGTGCGCGGGCATGCCCTTGATCGACTGGCCCATGTACTCGATGTCGCCTGCCGAGTACGGCTTCAGACCCGTGATCGCCTTCATCGTCGTGGTCTTGCCCGCGCCGTTCGCGCCGATCAGCGTCACCAGCTCGCCCTGCGCGACTTCGAGGTCGATACCCTTGACTGCCTGAATGCCGCCGTAATTGACCTGCAGGCCCTTGATTTTCAACATTGCCGTAGCCATCAGTGGACCCCCGCACCCAGATAAGCTTCAATCACCTTCGGGTCCTTCTGCACGTCATGCGGCAGACCCTGGGCAATCACCTTGCCGTAATCGAGCACTGTCATCTGATTGCACAGGCCCATCACCAGTTTCACGTCGTGTTCGATCAGCAGGATCGTGCGGCCGTCGCTGCGGATCTTGTCCAGCAGCTTGGTCAGCTCGACCTTCTCCGTTGCATTCATGCCGGCGGCCGGCTCATCCAGCGCCAGCAGCTTCGGATCGGTCGCCAATGCGCGGGCGATTTCCAGACGACGCTGGTGGCCGTACGACAGGTTGCGCGACGTGTAGTCCGCGTACTGCGCAATGCCGACGTACTCCAGCAGTTCGACCGCGCGCTCCTTGATCTCGCGCTCTTCGCGGCGCTCGGACGGCGTCTGGAACACCGCACCCAGCAGGCCGTGCTTGGTGCGCACGTGACGGCCGACCATCACGTTTTCCAGCGCGGTCATGCCGCCGAACAGACGGATGTTCTGGAACGTACGGGCAATGCCCGCTTTGGCCACCTGATAGACGGCGGTCGGCGTGTAGGCGGCGCCGTCGAGCTTGAACTCGCCCGAATCCGGCGTGTACAGACCCGTGATCACGTTGAAGAAAGTCGTCTTGCCGGCGCCGTTCGGGCCGATCAGGCCATAAATCTGGCCCGACCCGATTTGCAGGCCGACGTCAGACAGCGCCTGCAGACCGCCGAAGCGCTTGTTGACGCCCTTCACTGACAGTCGAATGTTATCGCTCATATGTACTTCTCCTTACTCTGGTCCCATGCTCTGCCCGGCCGTTACGCGCGCACCGGCTTCTTGCCGCTGCGCTTCACCAGTTTCGCGATCCTGTCTTCATGCTTGGGCGACGGCCACAGCCCTTCAGATCGATACAGCATGATCAGCACCATGGCGAGTGCGTACACGAGCTGACGGATCACTTCGGTATCGACGACTTCGTGACCGAAGAGAAGATGCTGCAGCGGCCCCATTGTCGAGCGCAGGAATTCCGGCAGTACGGCGAGCAGCACCGCACCGAGAATCACGCCGGGGATGTGGCCCATCCCGCCCAGCACGACACAGGCGAGTACGACGATCGATTCCTGCAGCGTGAACGATTCCGGCGACACAAAGCCCTGGAACGAACCGAACATCGCGCCCGACAGGCCGCCGAACGATGCGCCCATCGCGAAAGCCAGCAGCTTCACGTTGCGGGTGTTGATGCCCATTGCCTTGGCGGCGATTTCGTCTTCACGGATCGCGGCCCATGCACGGCCGATCCGCGAGTGCTGCAGACGCGTACACACCCAGATCACCAGCAGCGCGCACAGCACAAAGGCGTAGTAATACAGATACACCGAAGGGAACTCGAATCCGAACAGCGTGTGCGTCTGCGCAAGACTGAAGCCGCCCACCGACACCGGGTCGATCCCCGTGATCCCCTTCGGACCATTAGTGATGTTCACCGGGCGGTCGAGGTTGTTCATGAAGATCCGTACGATTTCCCCAAAGCCCAGGGTCACGATCGCGAGGTAGTCGCCACGCAGACGCAGCGTCGGTGCGCCGAGCAGCACGCCGAACAGCGCGGCCAAACCCATCGCGCAGGGCACGATGATCAGGAACGGCACGTGCAGCCCGTTCGGCGCGAGATGTGCGATCCACTCGAACTGCGCCGGGAGGTGCGGCGAGCTGAGCAGCGCTGCGACATAGGCGCCGACCGCGTAGAACGCGATGTAGCCCAGGTCCAGCAGGCCGGCAAAGCCGACCACCACGTTCAGGCCCAGTGCCAACATCACGTACAGCATCGCAAAGTCGAGTACGCGGACCCAGTAGTTGCCGCCGGCTGCACCGATGATCATCGGTGCGGCGATCACGAACGCCGCAGTCAACAGTGCAACCAACACTCGCGAGCCAACCGTTTTCTCCGGCACAAGAGTTGTCGAGGGTTCAATACGTTGGATGGAAGTCATGATTCAAGCGTCTCCGGTCTTATGCGCGATCTGCAACGCGTTCGCCGAGCAAGCCGGACGGACGGAACACAAGGACGCAAATCAGAACGACGAACGCGAACACGTCCTGATAGTTGCTGCCGAATACGCCATCCGTGAGGTTGCCGATATAACCCGCCCCTAGCTGCTCGATCAGACCGAGCAGCACCCCGCCCACCATTGCGCCGCCGAGATTGCCGATCCCGCCCAGCACCGCCGCGGTAAAGGCCTTCAGACCCGGGATGAAGCCCATATAGAAGTGTGCGTTGCCGTATTCGGACGCGATCATCACGCCGGCCAGGGCGGCCAGCGCCGAGCCGATCATGAAGGTCGCCGAAATCACGAAATTCGGGTTCACACCCATCAGGCTTGCGACACCCGGGTTCTCAGCGATTGCACGCATCGCGCGGCCCAGCTTGGTCTTGTGAACCAGCAACAGCAGACCGCCCATCACGAGGAACGCCACGACCATGATCACGATTTCAGTCATCGAGATCACCGCGCCTGGCGTCGTGTCGGTGGCCTTGATCACGTTGATCGGGTCGGTGGGCAACAGCTGCGGAAACGCCAGCGGGTTGCGCGACCAGATCATCATCGCGAGGGTTTGCAGCAGGATCGACACGCCGATCGCTGTGATCAGCGGCGCCAGACGCGGTGCCTTGCGCAACGGCCGGTACGCAACCCGTTCGATCGTGTAGCCGACGGCAGCACATACGATCGCGGCGATCGTCAACGCAATCAGCAAAGTCGGGATTTTGCCCAGTCCTGGGAAGTGATTCTGCAGCACCGAGATGGCCGATAAAGCGACCAAAGCGCCAACCATGAGCACGTCACCGTGCGCGAAGTTGATGATGCCCAGAATCCCGTACACCATCGTGTAACCCAGTGCGATGATGGCGTAAATACTGCCCAGCACCAGCCCATTCAAGATTTGCTGAATAAAGATATCCACCGACACCCCACTACGCTCCAGCTGCGGGAGCAAACTGATCGATCGCACCATGAGTCACGCTGGCGCGACGCCGAATACCGAAGACAAAAGGTGCCTCGCAAACCAGCCTCGAAACGCACCAGCCAGGACAGCCTCACTTCTTCAAAAATCCCCTAAAAACATAATTTTTTTGCAGATTTACCTACTGCAGGTATAGTGGTTTACCGGTACCGTCCGGCCCGGAATCACCATGTATAAAGTCACATAAATTATTTATAAAACAATGCCTTACAATAACAACACCAGAGAGATGAATGACCCCAATCACGAAATTTAATTTGTTCGTGTTGACAGCACTGTAGGACGTCACTCATCATATGTCAACGGGCAAAAATAAAGACTTCAACGCTCATCGACATAGGCGGTGAGATGCCTGGCAGGGCGGTGCTGCGTGCTCCCCGCGTACGCCTTCCAATGTTCGTCAACGGGATTTCTCGCTAGGCGTTTGCCCAGCGCATGTGATGGTTTTAAACAGGAGAGTCATGGTGGCCAGTCACGACAAGGCACGGGTTGGTGTGGACATTGGTGGGACGTTCACCGACGTCGCGCTTGAACTCGGTGGAGAGCTTTTTTCCACCAAGGTCCTTACGGATTACACGGCGCCCGAGCGCGCCATCATCAAAGGCATCGGCATCGTCGCAGACAAGGCCGGGATCGAACTGAAGGACATTGGCGTCATCATCCATGGCACGACCCTCGCCACGAATGCGCTGATTGAACGACGTGGCGCGAAAACCGCCTTCGTCACGACTGAAGGTTTTCGCGATACGATCGAGATGCGAACCGAAAACCGGTTCGAACAGTACGATCTGAACATCAAACTCCCCCCTCCCCTTGTCGAGCGCTGCGACCGGTTCACCCTGAGCGAACGCGTCGACGCTCAGGGCGGCGTGCTGCTGGCGCCGACAGAAGCGCAGATCGCCGCCATCGTTCAGCGCATCGAACAGGGTGGTTATGAGAGCGTCGCCGTAGGCTTCATTCACGCGTATGTGAACGGCGTGAATGAACGCATGATGCGTGATGCGATCGAGCAGCGTCTGCCGAATGTCTCCGTGTCCATCTCGAGCGAAGTGTCGCCTCAGATCCGCGAATTCGAGCGTTTCAACACGGTCTGTGCGAATGCCTATGTTCGCCCGATCATGAAGTCCTATCTGGACCGCCTGCTCGGCAAAGTTCGGGAAGCCGGCGCAGTGTGTCCGATCTTCATCATTCACTCGGGCGGCGGTATTGTCTCGGTCGAAAGCGCATCCGAGTTCCCTGTGCGTCTGGTGGAATCGGGGCCAGCCGGCGGTGCAATTTTCGCCGCGCATATTGCCGCGCGCTACGACCTGAATACCGTTCTCTCGTTCGACATGGGCGGCACCACCGCCAAGATTTGCCTGATAGACGATCTCACGCCGAAAACCGCCAACACCTTCGAAGTAGCCCGCACCTACCGCTTCAAGAAAGGCAGCGGCATGCCGATCTCCATTCCCGTCGTGGAAATGGTCGAAATTGGCGCCGGCGGTGGCTCGATTGCCTCCCTCGACGTCATGCGCCAGATCCGGGTGGGCCCGCACAGCGCCGCCTCCGAGCCAGGTCCCGCGTGTTATCAGCGTGGCGGCACGCAGCCGACAGTGACCGACGCCGATCTGCTGCTCGGACGCCTCGACCCCGCGAACTTCGCAGGCGGATCGATCCCGCTGTCGATCGATGATGCAGCCGGCGCGATGGTCAAGCAGGTTGGCGGTGCGATCAACCTGAGCCCGGAAGAAACGGCCTACGGTGTCGCTGAAGTCGTCGACGAGAACATGAGTAATGCCGCGCGCGTGCACGCGGTCGAAAGCGGCAAGGATATCGGCGACTACACGATGATTACGTTTGGCGGTGCAGGTCCGCTTCATGCGGCGCGCCTGTGTGAGAAAAGCGGTATCAAGAAATTTATCGTTCCGCCGGGCGCGGGCGTCGGCTCCGCAATCGGCTTTCTGCGCGCACCGTTCGGCTATGAAAGCGTGCGCAGCGCCAGCATGCGCTTTAACGAGTTCGATGCCGACGCACTCAATGAAATCGTCGATCAACTCAGCGAGGAAGCCGTGCACTTCGCGCGCCAGGGCTCAGGTGACGCGGAGCCGATTGTCGAAATCAAGACCTTCATGCGCTATGTCGGCCAAGGCTGGGAAATTCCTGTCGCCGTCCCGTATCGGCGCTTTAACGCTGAAGATCGTGTCACGTTCGCGGAATCGTTCACGAAGGCGTACACGCAGTTCTTCGGTCGCCCGATCGACGGTCTCGACATCGAAATCGTCAGTTGGGCCGTGAAGGCAAGCTCGCCGTTGCCGCCTGTCGAGCGTCTACAGCTTATTACGTCTCGCGACGCGGTCGTTGCGCCGAAAACCCGCAAGATTTTCGATGCGGCATTGCATCGCTTTGTGGACGCCGCCATTGTCGAACGCGGTTCGCTGAAGATCGGCGAGAGCGTCGCAGGCCCGGCCATCATCGTCGAGCCGGAAACGTCGACGCTCGTCACGTCGTCCTTCGACGCCATGGTGCAGCCCGATGGCTGCCTGCTCGTGGTCGCCAAAGAACTGAACGCCGCCAAGTAATCAGGAGCAGAACCATGTCCCTCAGCAACCTTGACACCATCCACATGCAGGTCATGTGGAACCGCCTGATCTCCGTCGTCGAAGAACAGGCTATGGCCCTGATCCGCACGGCGTTCAGCACCAGTGTTCGCGAAGCGGGCGATCTGTCCGCCGGTATCTTCGACAAGCGCGGCCGTATGCTCGCGCAGGCGGTCACGGGCACGCCGGGTCACGTGAACACGATGGCCGAAGCCGTCGAGCACTTCATGAACGTGATCGGCACGGACAACATGTACGAAGGTGATGTGTACCTGACCAACGATCCGTGGAAAGGCACCGGCCACCTGCACGACTTCACCGTCGTCTCCCCTTCGTTCCACCATGGCGAGTTGATCGGCTACTTCGCCAGCACCGCGCACGTGGTGGACATCGGTGGCCGCGGGTTTGGTCCGGACTCGCGCGAAATCTACGAAGAGGGACTGTTCGTGCCGATCATGAAGCTGATCGAGCGCGGCGAAGTCAATCGCGATCTGATCAATATTCTGCGCAACAACGTGCGTGAAGCCGACAAGGTCGTCGGCGATCTGTACGCGCTCGCCTCGTGCAACGAAACGGGTCATAAGCGTTTGCTCGAGATGTTGAAGGAATTCGACCTCAAGGACGTGGAAGGCATCGGAGAATTCATTCTGGCGCGCAGCCGCGAAGCGACCCTCGAGCGTATCGCCGCGCTGCCGAAGCAAACCGAGACCAATCAGATGACGCTCGACGGCTATGACACGCCTGTCACGCTCAACGTCACGCTCACAGTCGGCGACGATCACCTGATGGCGGACTTTGCGGGCACTTCTCCGGCCAGCCCGTACGGCATCAATGTGCCCCTGCTTTATGCGAAAGCCTATGCCTGCTACGGCCTGAAATGCATCATCGCACCCGAGGTGCCCAACAACGCGGCGTCGCTCGAACCGTTCCGCGTGCAGGCGCCTGAGGGCTGCATCCTGAACGCCCAGCGCCCGAGCCCGGTTGCAGTTCGCCATGTGCTGGGCCACTTCGTGCCCGATCTCGTGCTCGGCGCATTGCACAAGATCCTCCCGGGCCGCGTACCTGCCGAAGGCTCCGGTGCACTGTGGAACCTGCATGTCAGCGCGCGACCGGTGCGCGAAGGTTCGGGCCTGAAGGGCAGTGAAATCCTGATGTTCAACAGCGGCGGCACGGGCGCACGTTCAGAGCTCGACGGCCTGTCCGCAACCGCGTTCCCCAGCGGCGTGCACGCCATGTCGGTAGAGGCCACCGAACAGGTCGGCCCGATCGTCGTCTGGCGCAAGGAAATGCGCTCGGGCTCCGGTGGTGCCGGCAAGCTGCGCGGCGGCCTTGGACAGATCGTCGAAATCGGACCGCGTGCTGGCTATCAGTTCCGCTTCAACGCGATGTTCGATCGCATTGATCACCCGGCACGCGGACAGTCCGGCGGCAAGTCTGGTGCCGCCGGCCAGGTCACCCTGTCGGACGGCACCAAAATGAAGGGCAAAGGCACGCAGATGGTCGCGGAACATCAGCGCGTCACGCTGTCGCTGCCCGGCGGGGGCGGCCTCGGCTCTCCGGCAGAGCGCGACAGGCACGCGCTGCTGCGCGATATCCGCAACGAATATATCTCTGAAGCGCAACTGCGTGACGACTACGGTGTAACGACCGCAGAGCTTTCAGCCTCGAACAAAGAGTAAGGAACACGCCATCATGAACATTACCAAGCCACCGTTCAAAAACATCCTGATCACCGGCGCGGGCGGGGCATTAGGCTCGGTGCTGCGCGACTCATTGCGCCCCTATGCCGAGACCCTCAGCCTGAATGGCCGTCAGTCGTTGGGCGAAGTTCGCGAGAACGAAAAACACTTCATTTGCGATCTGGCCGACCGCGACGCGGTGTTCGAGATGCTCAAAGGCGTCGACATGGTTATTCACATGGGCGGCGCACCTCGCGAAAACACCTTCCAGGTCATTCTGGATTCGAACATCGTTGGCAGCTACAACATCTACGAAGGTGCGCGACAGGCCGGCGTTAAGCGCGTGATCTACGCCAGCTCGGTCCATGCCATCGGATTCTATGAGTGTACGCAAACCATCGATGCCAATGCCCCGCAACGTCCCGACAGTCTATACGGCGTTAGCAAGACATTCGTCGAGAATCTGTCGCGGTACTACTTCGACAAGTTCGGCATCGAGTCCGTGTGCCTGCGGATCGGCTCCTGCTTCCCGAAACCCGTCGACCGTCGCATGCTCGCCACCTGGCTTTCCTACGATGATTTCTCGCACATGTGCATTCAGTCGCTCATGACGCCCAGCGTCGGACATATGATCGTGTATGGCAATTCGGCCAACAGCGCCAACTTCTGGGACAACACGCAAGCCGCTTATCTTGGATACCGGCCGAAGGATTCGGCTGACGTGTATCGCGCCGAGGTCTACGCGAATACGTCTGTTCCCGATCCGCGACATCCGGCGGTCCGCTTTCAAGGCGGGCAGTTCGCCGCCGACGGTCATTTCGAAGATCCCAAGACCGAGTAAGCACAACTACCCTGATTGACTTACTGGAAAGCACCAAAATGGCACAGCAAGCATCAAAGACCCACTACGACGTGGTGATCGTGGGCGGCGCAGTCGTAGGCAGCGCCACCGCCTATTTTCTGGCGAAGAATCCCGATTTCAACGGCTCGGTCCTGGTCGTGGAACGTGACTGGTCATACGCACAGTCTGCGACTGCCCTGTCGAGCGCATCGATCCGGCATCAGTTCTCCAACCCGTTGAACATCAAGATTTCGCAGTTCGGCACCGAGTTCATTCGCCATTTCCATGAACTCGTCGAGGTTGATGGAGACGCGCCAGAACTCGGCTTCAAGGAGAACGGCTACCTGTATCTCGGCGACGCGACCGGGGCGCCGATGTTCGAGCGCAACTACGCGACGCAGAGAGAAAACGGCGCCGATGTCGTGTTGCTCGATCAGGAAAAGCTCAAGGCCCGCTTCCCCTGGCTTAACACCGATGGACTCGTCAACGGCGTCTACGGCCAGACCGGCGAAGGCTGGTTCGACAGCTACGGTTTGCTGCAAGGCATGCGACGCAAGGCACGCGCTCTCGGCATCGAATACATCGAGAACGAGGTGGTCGACATTCGCCGTGAAGGCTCGAAGATCACCGGCGTCGTGCTCAAGAGCGGCGACACCATCAGCTGCGGGACGATGGTCAACGCCGCCGGCACGCGTGGGCCGGCGATGGCCCGGCTGGCAGGCCTGGATATCCCTGTCGAACCGCGCAAGCGCTGTCTTTTCGTATTCGATTGCCGTACGCCGCTGCAGGGCACGGTACCGCTCACGATCGACACAACAGGAATCTTTTTCAGGCCCGAAGGAAAATATTATCTGACGGGCTGCTATCCCGATCCGGATCCGCTCGCCGACGTGAACGATTTCGACGTCATCCATTCGGAGTTCGATGAGGTCATATGGCCGGCCCTCGCCGAACGGATTCCCGCATTCGAAGCCATCAAGGTCGTCAATGCGTGGGCAGGACACTACGACTTTTGCATGCTTGACCACAACGCGGTGGTTGGACCTCATTCCGAGGTAACGAACTACCTGTTTGCAAACGGATTCAGCGGTCATGGCCTGCAGCAGTCGCCTGCCGTAGGTCGCGGACTGAGTGAACTCATCACTTACGGCGAATACCGTGCACTCGATCTCGCGCCGCTGGGTTATCAACGTGTGGTTGAGAACAGGCCATTCCTTGAAGAAGGCGTGATCTGACGCTGGCCCTTCTTACCCGTTAAATCGACACACAAATGAACTCTCATCCCTACCGTGCCGCACTCGTGACTGGCGCTTCGAGTGGTATTGGTCGAGCAGTTGCAAGCCGGCTCGTGAAAGAAGGCTTGCATGTCTACGCGCTGGGTCGTGACGCCAGCGCGCTCGAAAGCCTGGCGCAGGAAGGCAATGTCACGCCCATCGCCATTGATCTGCGTGACACGTCTTCGCTGCGCGAACTCTTCGAGCGCGTCGAGATCGACGTCGTCGTCAACAATGCCGGACTCCTGCCGGCAATCGTCAAATTCGACGAATGCGCGACCCAAGATATCGACGACATGGTCGACATCAACCTTCGCGCGCCGTTGCGTCTCGCACACATGGCCCTCAACGGCATGTTGAAAAGAAAGCGTGGGCATCTTTTCTTCATCGGCTCAAGTGCGGGTCGTTTCCCGCATCCGAACACTGCCGTTTACGGCGCGACCAAAGCCGCAATCAGCATGTTCTGTGATTCGCTGCGTTGCGACCTGCTGGGCAGCAAAGTCCGCGTGACCGAGATCGCCCCGGGGCGGGTGCAGACGAACCTGTATCGCACCGCGCTTGGCGAGCAAGGCGCAAACGAGAAACTCTACGAGGCTTATCGCTCGATACAGCCTGAGGACATCGCGGAACTGGTCGCGACGGCGATCAAACTTCCGGACTCTGTCGACCTGTCGCGTATGGAAGTCTTTCCAACCGATCAGGCACCCGGTGGGTCGCAGATTGTCTCGGTGAAGTAACTTCTAACTGGAATAACCCGAACCATGAAGAATCAAAGAGCGGTAATCGTTGGCGGCGCCTCAGGCCTTGGTTTGTCTGTCGCAAGACTCATGCTGTCGGACGGCGCGGAAAGTATCGCGCTGATCGACAAGAATGGCCCCCTGCTCGAAGAGACCGTCGGTCAACTGAAGAAAGAAGGCCACAACGTCTTCGGAGCGGAAGGCGACATTACGCGCAAAGAGTCCGCACATGATGTTTTCCAGCGAACCGTTGCAGCGCTCGGCCGTGTCGACTGCCTGATAAACAGCGCCGCGATCTATCCGCGCCGGCCAATCCTGGAGATTTCCGACGACGACTGGGATCTGGAAAACGCGGTCAATATCAAAGGCACGTATCACATGATGGTCGCGGCGATCGAACACATGCGCAACCGCCCCAAGGTAGAAGCTCACGTGGCAGGCCGCATCGTCAACATCACATCGGTCGACGCTTTCAAGGCGCATCCGCAGAATGCTCACTACGCGGCGACAAAAGCCGCCGTTGTGAGCCTGACGAAGTCGTTTGCGGCCGAAGTTGCAAAGGATGGCATTCTCGTCAACTCAGTCGCGCCGGCCGGCTTTGCAACTGAAAAGGCGAAGAAAGCGGGTTTCCTCGGCGAGCTTGCGGCGGCAAATCCATTGGGACGCGCGGCCGAACCTGAGGAAATCGCGCAGTGGGTCGTCATGATGGCAAGCGCGCGTAACACCTATGCAACGGGCGAGAATGTCATCGTGAGCGGCGGCTATATCTACGCTTGAGCGACATCAACATCTCACCCCATGTCGTCAGTGGGGTGAGCCGCGACCGTAACATGACTGTGGTAAAGTCATACTATGTCATACGGCGCAGGTCAGACAGTTTTTACCCGCGCCGGCGCGGTATGTCTGCATCCGTGAATTGCAGAGCTCTCCTGACCCGGTGTGGAGCATTAGGAATGACTCTGGACGCTGAAACTTTACTGAAAAATGCTGCCAGTTCTGGAAAACGCCGCAGCCTGACCGAACTGGTCATCCAGGCACTGAGCGACAAGATTGAACGCGGCGAATACGCTCCAGGCGCGAAGCTCCCAACTGAACCCGAACTCTGTAACGAATTTGGCGTGAGCCGCACCGTGGTTCGCGAAGCCGTGGCGTCGCTCAAGCTGGGTCGCCGGCTGATCGCGCGTCACGGCGTCGGCGTATTCGTGGCGGATGGCAAGGGACCGTTGTCAGAGCCCGGTTATCTTGACACCGCTACGCTGAACAATTCAATGTATGTGCTTGAATTGCGTACGGGCGTTGAAACGGAATGTGCGGCCTACGCAGCCCAGCGCCGATCCGAGGCGCACCTTCGAGCCTTGAAGGAAGTCTATGCACGCATGGAAATCGTTGCCATAGACGACGATGCAGAATGCGCACGGGCCGACTTCGAGTTTCATCTGGCGGTTGCCACATGCTCGGAAAATCCGCACTTCGCGTCAATCCTGCGCACGCTGGGTCAGGAAATCATCATCGACCTGCGTCTGAAACACGGCAAAGCCAATCCCAAAGAGCGCAAGACGTATATCAGGCGGATCCAACGGGAGCATGGCGATATTCTCGACGCGATCGAACGCAAGGATGAGACTGCGGCGCGCCGGGCCATGCGGCGCCATCTGAACGAAAGTCTCGAACGCTACCATCACCTATCGAGCACGCGTTCTGAATGACGCTCAGGTCCTCGTGTTAGTTCGAGGATCTGATGTTCTCACTCACGTATCTGTCGAATCTCCACGCATCGGCCCCTGTCCGGTCAACGCCACCGCTCATGCGCTGACCGGTGCTTACTAGCCAGAGAACCAGGATCGGGAAAACCGGTATCGTGACCTGACTTTCCGTCCTTGAATCACGAAAAGTCAGGTGCACGGCCCGGGTGAAGATGGTCTTAGAACCGGTGGCGCAGGCCCACCGTTGCGACGACCTGAGAGCTCTTGCCCGAATCGACGTCAAGCGAACCAATCACAGCCTGTGCCTGGCCTGCACCGTTCTGCCCGCTTGCATGGCCGTAAGACACCACGCTGTAGACATCCGTGCGCTTACTCAAATTGTAGTCAGCACCCAGACTGGCCTGATGATACTTGGCCGACGAGTCGCCCAATGAACGCAGGTAGTTATAGCCAATTTCAGCCATGAGCGTCGGGCTGATCTGCCAGGCTCCGTAGACGGACCCGTTGTGATATTTTTCCGCGCTTCTGAACGTCGAACTCGCATCCGGGTTGTATTCGGAAAAACTGTAGTAGCCACCCAAGGTAAACGAACCGATCACATAGTTGCCGCCTGCGCGCGCGACGTTGATCGACCGCGCTGACGCATAAGCGGCGTTGACGCTGCTGTTGAAAAACGAATCGGAGGACGTGACCGCGCGCCGGGACTGGATCGCATTTCCGTTATCGACATGCAGATAGCCACCGGCCACCGCGAGCGCGCCATTCGCGTAGGACACAGCGCCGCTGTAGGTTTGCCCCGAGCCCGTTGCACCTGCTACGCCACCCAACGAATACATCGTCGAGAATTGCAGGCCGGCCCATTGAGGACTTGACCATTTGACCGCGTTGTTGATACGCACGCTGTTGTCGGCATTGTCGATATCGCCAGGCGACGAAAAGAACCCGCCGAGATAGTTGTCGCCCTGGACCGGCTGAACGAGGTCGATCAACGGGTCGTACTGACGACCAAGCGTCACCGTACCCCAGCTATCCTTGCCGGAAAGACCCACATAAGCCTGGCGGCCGAACATACTGCTGCCTTGCCCAAGGCCGCCCGACGTGGAACTGAAACCATTCTCCAACTGAAAAACCGTGCGCAGTCCGCCGCCGAGATCCTCACTGCCCTTCAGCCCCCAGCGGGAACCAGACTCAGTGCCACTTGCCATCAACCATTGCGACGTCTGGCCGCCGCTGTTATGGATGTACATAAAGCCAGTGTCAACGACACCGTAAAGCGTTACCGAATTTTCCGCGTACGCGTGCGATGCGACAAATGCCGCTGAAAATATCAAAGCTCTACCATACGTAGTACTCATTTAATTATCCAAACCTGCTGTTGTTGTTTCGTCATTGGAATGATTACTGCCGCACCTTCTACAACCCTGATCGCGTTTCCATCTGTTGCGCCGGCTCAGCCTTCACGGCGCCCCACTTCCTCAGATTCCCGTCAGTTGGTAAATGATTCGACCTTGTCGCCCGTGGCAATAGCCTGAGGAACCCACTTGCCGCCTACTACCTTGTAGAACGTTGCAGTCGGGTCCTTCATGTCGCCATTCGGCATGAACGCGATGTTTCCGGAGATACCGGTGAACGAGACGGATTTTACGAACGGGCCATACACCTTCGGGTCGGTTGAGTTGGCCTTCTGCATGGCATTGATCAGCACCCAGGTGGCGTCATAAGCGGACGGCGCATAAGCAACAACGCCCTCGTTGTATTTCGCCTTCATCTTCTCGTCGAACTCCCGACCCGTCTTCATCTTCGACAGTGGAATCCCGTAGTCCCAGGACATCGCGCCTTCGGCGGCATCACCGGCGACCTTGAGGAATGTTTCGTTTTCGAAGCTGCCGCCGCCCAGCATGGCCGCCTTGATGCCGAGTTGCCGCATCTGCTTCATCAGCAGACCGGCTTGCTGATCGAGACCGCCCCAGAAAATGACGTCCGGGTTAAACGACTTGATGCGCGTGAGCTGCGACTTGAAGTCAACAGCCTTGTCTGTCGTGTACTCACGGTCGATGACCTTGCCGCCTGCCGCCTGCACGCCCTTGACGAACTCGTCGGCCATACCCTGCCCGAATGCCGTGCGGTCATCGATGACCGCAATGCTTTTGCCCTTCAAGGCCTGGACGGCGGAGTGTCCCGCGAGCTGTCCCATCTGCGCGTCGGAGTTGACGACACGGAACACGTTGTTGAACCCCTGCGACGTCAGCGTGGGATTGGTGGCGGTCGGCGAAACCATTGGAATGTTCGCGGTGTTATAGATGCGCGAGGCCGGGATGCTGGTGCCCGAATTGAAATGGCCAACCACGCCCGCCACCTTCGAGTCGGCCATCTTCTGCGCAACCTGCGAACCCATACGCGGATCCCCCTGATCGTCTTCGGCGTCCAGGACGAAATGAACCGGCTGCCCGCCGATGACGAGCTTCTTCGCGTTTGCATCGTCGAGAGCAAGTTCGACGCCGCGCTTCAGATCCACGCCGTAATGCGCCGAAGCGCCCGTCAAGGGGGCGGCAAAGCCAACCGTTACGTCACCGGCGTAGGCCGCAGACGTGGACAGAGATGCGCCGGCAGCCAGTGACGCAGCCAACGCAAAGCGCGTGATTGAAAGCGGGGTCTTCATTTGATACCTCAACGGTTTTCGAATTGATCAATCGACCAAAGCCCTGTGCTGTCGCGATCGGGCATCGGCGTTTTCGGCGTATGAATGGGTAGAGTCGCGCGTCCCGCGAGTCGTCGTCACCTGTGCGCCTTTCGTCAAGGTATTAGGTGAGACGTCATATGTCAACGAGTAAAAAATACGCCGCAGGCTAGGGTTTTCGAGAGGAGAAAAACGGCATTCCGGCCGAGAAAGCATGCTGCAAGGCACTCCGGCTGTGAAAACGGCCAGCCGGCATCATCGGGTTTCCGGATGATTATCGGGCACAAAAAATCGGGTTCTTTTGCAGTAAGGCGTTCCGCTATGACGCGCGGAACGGCATAACCGATTGAAAGCTCAATGAAGGCGTTGAATCCTGCGGTGGCCCGAGTGCTCAAACGCCTGCACTGTCCGCTCGACGTGATCCTGCCTTGCGTGCGCTGGTGCGTGGCCTATCCCCTGAGCCTGCGGCACCTCGAAGAAATGATGGCTGAGCGCGGCGTTTCGGTTGATTACTCGACAGTGCACCGCTGGGCCATCAAGCTGCTGCCGGTCCTGGAGAAAGCGTTTCGGCGACGCAAGCAGCCACTGATCAATGCTACAACCTTGTAATATAAGTAGTGCTTTACATAGCGATCGCTGTTCCTTTGCGCTCCTTACCGCGACAAAACCCAACTGTCGCCCTGACATGGTTCCTCCTACCCACGTAACCATCTTCCTACCCATACTTCATGCGGGAATTGTGCGGGACCCAGTTGGAAGCAGCAAGCACGTCGTCAATCACAAACCGCTTTGGAATCAGCGATTTACGGAACGTCTGTGGAAAGATATCGGAATGCCCGGGAAACCTTGCCCGGCGGAAGGCAGCCGGAGTCGAACCGACCTGAGAGCGTCTGACGCCCTCAACTGGGTTTGAAGCCCAGCCGCACCACCGGATACGGATGCCTTCCTACGGTGATCAAATCATTCGTTGCGAATCAGAGCAGATCGAGCCAACGACTATCCGTGCGCATCAGATGCAGGCCACGGTGGAAGCGAGTATAACCAACCCGGTCGAAAAACTCTAAGAGCTGAATCGCACGCTTTCGTCCAAGACCGGTGACATCGCGAAACGGCGCAGCAGCCACTGTACCTGCGTTCTTATCCGCTTCGGCGGCCGCAATCGAGGCCAGTTCGCGAATCGCGTCAGAATGGTAAAAGAGGTCGCGCACGACCTGATAAATCTCTCCCTGCCGCGCAAGCTTGCGCATCAACTGACGCACGCGGTCCTCGGATACGCCATGCGCGCTCGCCAGATCTCGCACCCAGGGAGGATCGAAGCGCCCTTCTTTCACAGCCGGCAGCAACACCGCCGCGAGCGCGCGATCCGCGTCGTCGAGCGTCACCGCGTGGCCCGGGAGATGCAACCAGGGCCCGTGTCTGACGATCTCGCCGCGCGCCTCGGCATCGTCGACCAGCGCGCGCCACACCGCCTCGTCAACGAGCGGCGCCGCAATCCGCCGCAGGCGCGATGCATCCGGGCCTAGTTCGTCAGGCACGCGTTCGTGGTATTGCTTCAGCGCCGCAGTCAATCGCGCAGCCAGCGCTTGCCATGCGGCGTTTGCAACGAGCAATGCGTCGTCGCCGGGAAGCTCGACCACGCGTGTGTCGAGCGGCAAATCAAGCGCCGCGGCCGGCATGCCCGTCAATCGCTCCAGCAAAGAGCGTGACAGGCCATGAGGCGCGCGAGCGAACATGGCGTCGAGCGTTCCAGTCTCCAGCATGATCTGCATCGCATCGAGCCATGCGAGGCGTTCAGCGGAACGACGCTTGCGCGCCGGCGCGAACGGATCGAGCACATGACCGCCGCCAATGGTGCGATTAGCCTGCGCATTCCTCACGACGAAGCGGTCGCCGGGAAGCGCGCATACCGGCCGTTCGAACACGAATTGCACACGCCCGCGCTGACCGGCGGCAAGCGTCGCACTGTCGAGCAGCGCGCCATGCGCGACCTGATGCTGCGTGCCCAGATGCACGTGCAACGGCGCCCAGTGCTCCAGCGTGAGCGGCGCGTCGGCAAGCAGCGTCAACATCACATCGATACGTTCCGACGCCTGCGACAGACGCGGATCGACGATCCAGTCGCCGCGATCGATTGCGCTCTTGTCGATGCCCGCAAGATTCAGCGCGCAGCGCTCCCCTGCTCGCCCGGCTGTGGCCTGACGATTCTGCGAATGAATACTGCGTACACGCACAGGCTGATTTTTCGGCACGAGCAGCATCGTATCGCCGACCTTGACGCGCCCCGCCGCCACAGTCCCCGTCACGATCGTCCCTTGCCCCGCGAGCGTGAAGACCCGGTCGACGGCGAGACGGAACAGGCCATCGTCGCGTTTCATCCGCCAGTCCACGGCTGCCGCGAGCAGATGCGCCTTCAACGAAGCGACACCGGGATCATCGGCACGCATCGCGCAGGTGTCGAAGACAGGCGCCTCCTGCAGCACGCTGCCGCGCAGAAACGACGCAATTTCCTGACGCACGTCCTGCAACCGCTGCGCGCCCACGCGATCGACCTTTGTCAACGCTATCGCGCCACGCTTGATGCCGAGCAGTTGCACAATGGCCAGATGTTCGCGCGTTTGCGGCATCACGCCGTCGTCGGCGGCGATCACAAGCAGCGCGAAATCGATACCGCTCGCACCCGCGGTCATCGTGTGGACGAGTTTTTCGTGACCCGGAACGTCGATCAGGCCGAGCACGTCGCCGTTCTCGAGCGGCACGTAGGCATAGCCCAGTTCGATCGAAATGCCGCGCGCCTTTTCTTCCTTCAGCCGGTCGGTATCGACGCCGGAAAGCGCTCTCACCAGACTCGTCTTGCCGTGATCGATATGCCCCGCCGTACCGACGATCATGCGCGCGTGCCCTTCGGTTGCTCAAGCAGTTGCTCGATCAGTTGCGCTTCATCGGCGGCTTCCAGACAACGCAGATCGAGGCGCAACGCGTCGTCCGCGATACGGCCGATGACGGGCCGCGCCATGTCGCGCAGCACCGTCTCCAGCGCGAGCAGCTGACGGCCGCCGCGCTTTCCATCAGTCATCCTGACGACAAGGCCATAGCTCGCCAGCACGTCGACAGGCAACGCGCCGCTGCCGATCTGGCTGAACATCGGCTCCGCCGCGACCGCATAACGCTCGCCAATCGCACGCTGCAATGCGGGCTGCACCCGTTGCGCGGCGAGTCGAATGTCGTCCGCGGGACGCGTGAGCAAGCGCAGCGTGGTCAGCCGCTCGGCGAGATACTCCGGCGCCCGATAGAGTCGCAGCACCGGCTCCAACGCTGCAAGCGTCAGTTTGCCGACCCGCAGCGCACGTTTGAGAGGATGCTTCTTGATTCGCGCGATCAGGTCGCGTCGGCCGACGATCAAACCGGCTTGCGGGCCGCCGAGCAATTTATCGCCGCTGAACGTGACGAGGTCGGCGCCGGCTTCGATGGTTTCCAGTACCGTGGTCTCGCGCGGCAAGCCCCATTGCGCCAGCTCGACCAGCGTGCCGCTGCCGAGATCCACGGCAACGGCAAGACCTCGCGAATGGGCGAGCGGCGCGATTTCACCGACACCGACCTCTTTGGTGAAGCCGTTGATTGCGTAGTTGCTCGCGTGGACTTTCATCAGCAGCGCGGTGCGCGGGCTGATGGCTTCCTCGTAGTCCTTGAGATGCGTGCGATTCGTCGTGCCGACTTCGCGCAGCTTCGCGCCCGCGCGGCTCATGATGTCGGGAATGCGAAACGCGCCGCCGATTTCAACCAGCTCGCCACGCGACACGATCACTTCTTTCTTCAACGCGAGCGCTGACAGCGTGAGCAACACAGCCGCGGCGTTGTTGTTGACCACGGTCGCCGCTTCCGCGCCGGTCAGTTCGCAGATGAGTTCATCGATCAGATCGTCGCGATCGCCGCGCTTGCCTGTCGCAAGATCGAACTCGAGGTTGGCGGGCTGCGTGAGCGCCTTCACGACGGCGCGCACCGCTTCGTCAGGCAGCAACGCGCGGCCGAGATTGGTATGCAGCACCGTGCCGGTCAGATTGAAGACGCTGCGCAAGCGGGCCTGGTTGCGCTTGCGAAGCGCCGCCTCGACCGATACCGCGAGTTGCGCCGCATCGAGCGCGCGTACGTTCGCCTTGGACGCGTCGCCCGACTGCACGCTAGCACGCCAGCTGTCGAGCGCGTGACGCAACGCATTCAAAACCTGCGTGCGGCCGAACTCAACCACGAGCGGTGCAAACTCAGCCGACGCCATCACCTTCTCCACCGATGGCACACGTCCCATCAGCGCCCGCAATTCAGCGCTCGTCACATCGCTCACGGGACCATCCTCTTTTAATCGAACTCGCTTGAAGGGTCAGCAGCGGTATCGGCCTGTTCCGGCCAGAGCCACGGGTGCGGCGACGCTCGCCTGTAACCTTGCTCTCCCATCAACAAGTCCAGCGTGAGACTGGCGAGATCGTCCGCGAACGGATCGAAATCGTAGTCCTTCGACTGATAACCAATCTTCCGGTAAGTATGGCATTCGTCACACGATTCCGCTTTCAAAGCCGCTTTGCTGGATTCGGCTTCTTTGGTGACGGCATCGGCGTCCGGCGAGCCGAGCGTGTGATACGCAATGCCCTTGGTCGAGTCGCAATTCGAACATTTCGACCGGACCATATGCCACTCGGTAGCGCACAGGCCGCATTGCAGGTAGCGGTAGTTGTCGTGGACGCCGCCTACCCGAACGGTGCTCGCCACCGGATGAGCGCCGCAAACGGGACACAGGCCGAGCGTTTCGAGGTACGGGACGTCGCGTTTGTCGATATCGGCCGCGAGGTCGGTCCAGACCACCTGGAGTGCGGCCATGATGAACGGCGCACTCGCCGGATCGACTTCGGCGAAACGCTGCACGAAGATCGCGTCGGCCTGGGATTCGAGCGTGGCGGCATCGAGCGTTCTGAGCTTTGCGATGAGCGCTTCGAGCAACGGCGTGAGCGGGCCAGCGGCTTGCAGCTTGTCGAGCAACTGAATCAGAACCTCGTGCCACGCCGGGTCGCGCACGCCGGACAGCGCCGGTATCAGCGGCATCGAATGCTGTTGCGCGCTCGCGATCAATTCAGCGCTGGGCGGCTTTGCCTTGAAGCCTGTCATGACTGCTTGCTGCGCGTCGGCAAGCGCGGCCATCAGCCGCAAGTAGCCGGCGATCGGATTGCCGAGCGCAGCCAGCTGGCGCAGCCGCGCGGCACGCGCCGAAAATACCGCCAGGCGCTCCGGCGTACGAATGCGAGGAATGGCCGAGTGATCGAACGACTCGATATCGCCGGCTTCAAGAATGCGTTGAACCAAAGTATCGACCTCTGAAAACTGAAGAGCCGCCGCAGTTCATCGAACAAAGACGGCGGCCCGGGTGCAGTGCGATAAAAAAGTCGCGCAGCGCTACTTGCCGATCATCTCCTTGAACCAGTTCGGATGATGCTTTCTCGCCCAGCCATGCGTCACGGTGCCGCGTGTCATCGCGCCGATCGATCCCTTGACCCACAAGGCCGCATAAATATGCACAACGATGCCGACGATCAGCACGAACGCAGTTGCCGCGTGCACAACCGCCGCGAGGCGGATGATATCGATCGGAAAATAAATCGAGAAATACCGCCGCCAGATCACGATGCCGCTTGCCAGCAACAGCAGCAGACAGACCACCATAGTGAAAAATAGCAGCTTTTGACCGGCATTGTACTTTCCGATCGCAGGAAGTTTTTCCTCGCGATTGTTGAGCACGTCGCCGATCTGCTTCATCCACTGGATGTCGGCGCGGTCGAGATAATTGTGATGCCAGAAGCGCAGCGCAAGAATCAGGAACGAGATGAACATCACGCAGCCGACGAA
The DNA here is from genome assembly GCF_058782725.1 of Paraburkholderia sp. FW306-02-B. Classification (NCBI taxonomy): domain Bacteria; kingdom Pseudomonadati; phylum Pseudomonadota; class Betaproteobacteria; order Burkholderiales; family Burkholderiaceae; genus Paraburkholderia; species Paraburkholderia sp. FW306-02-B. Next base: position 674,094 of record NZ_JBYSXZ010000002.1, on the reverse strand, counting down.
CGGATGCAAAATCCGCGTCCATTGCCCGCCACCGAAGATCGCGTAGAGCCAGGACATCGCCGGATGAAACATGGCGAGTCCGGAGAGCGCCAGCAAAATGAACGTGATGGCGGTGATCCAGTGATTCGTCCGCTCATTCGGCGTGTAGCGCACGATCAGGCTGTTGCCCTTCACGTCTTTCAGGTCAGTGTGTTTCATCAGACGACTCCCGGGAACGGCGACGCTTCGTCGGCTTCGTGCTGCGCTTCGGCTTCTTCCGCCTCGGTCACCTCGTTCGGACCCACGCGCGTGTAGTGGAAGAAACCCGCCACGGCCGCGAACGCGATGCCTGCCAGCGCCAGCGGTTTCGCGAGACCCTTCCAGAGCGTAACCATCGGACTGATCTTCGGATTCTGCGGCAAGCCGTGATAGAGGTTAGCTTTATCGGCGTGATGCAGCACGTACATCACGTGCGTGCCGCCCACCCCGGCGGGGTCGTACAGGCCCGCGTTCTGGAAACCCCGTTCCTTCAGATCGACAATCCGATCCTCCGCCTGCTGCTTCATGTCCTCTTTGGTGCCGAACATGATCGCGCCGGTCGGGCAGGTCTTCACGCACGCCGGTTCCTGACCGACAGCCACACGGTCCGAACACAGCGTGCACTTGTACGCGCGGTTGTCCTTCTTCGAAATGCGCGGCACGTTGAACGGGCAACCGGTCACGCAATAACCGCAGCCGATGCAGTTTTCCTCGTGAAAATCCACGATGCCGTTGGTGTACTGCACGATCGCGCCCGGCGAAGTACAGGCCTTCAGACAGCCCGGACCCTCACAATGCATACAGCCGTCCTTGCGGATCAGCCATTCGAGATCGCCTTCCGTATTCCCGTATTCCGAGAAGCGCATGACGGTCCACGAATGCTCGCTCAGATCGCGCGGGTTGTCGTAAATACCGGTTGAAACGGTCTCTTATAAGCCTTGCGGATGCGCAGCCACAGCCCCGACATGATTTCCAGATCGCTCTTCGATTCGCCCGGGCCGTTCGCGCCCTGCCTGTGCCACTGCAGCACCCGGCTCGAACTGACCAGCGAACCGCGCTCTTCCGCGAAACACGTGGTCGGCAGACGGAAGACTTCCGTCTGGATCGACGATGAATCGACGTCGTTGAACTCGCCGAAATTCCTCCAGAACCCAGACGTTTCGGTGGCGAGCGGATCCATGATGACGAGCCACTTCAGCTTGGCCAGACTCGCGCCGATCTTCGCCTTGTTCGGCGCCGCGGCAAGCGGGTTGAAGCCCCGCGCGTTGTAGCCGGTCATCTTGCCCTGATTCATCAGCTCGAAGATCTGCTCTGCCTCGAGCGGCAAGGTCATATAACCCGGCAACAGGTTCGACATCAAGCCGCGGTCGGTCAAGCCCTGGATGTTCGAGTGACCGCGCAGCGCATCCATGCCGCCGCCCGCAATGCCGATATTGCCGAGCAGCAACTGCACCATCGCGCCGGTGCGGATGATCTGCGAGCCGACCGGGTGGTGCGTCCAGCCGAGCGCGTACAGGATCGTGCCGGCGCGTCCAGGAACGGCCGTCGACGCGAGCATCTCGCAGACCTTCAGGAACTTGTTCTTCGGCGTGCCGCAGATCTTTTCAACCTGCTCGGGCGTATAGCGCGAGTAGTGCTGCTTCATCAACGGATAGACGCAGCGCGGGTGTTCAAGCGTGGGATCGATCTTCGCGAAGCCGTCGTCACCGCGTTCGTAGTCCCACGAGCGCTTGTCATAGCTGCGCTTGTCGGCGTTGTAGCCGGAATACAGACCGTCCGTGAACGAGAAATCCTCGCGGACAATGAACGGCATGTCCGTGTAATTCTTGACGTACTCGTGCTGGATCTTGTCGTTGGTGAGCAGATAGTTGATCACCCCGCCGAGGAACACGATGTCCGAGCCAGTCCGGATCTGCGCGTAATAGTCCGCAACCGATGCCGGTTCGTCATCGCTCCACGGCCAAACGTCGGGGCAAGACCTGCCACCGTCGGGCCATGTCAGACACGCGCCTGATTGTCGAACGCGAGCATCCCAAGACTACGGATAGTCTTGTGAGTCAGATAGCCGACTTCGTTGCTACCGGCCGATGCGGCGAGCATGCCGGTGGTCAGCCAGCAGCGTATGTCCGCCGTCCCTGCGCCGGGCCGAAACAACCATCATAATGTGGTCATATCACGCTCGAAATCCGCACCAATGACCGATACCGCCACAAACGCAACCCATTCCCCGCGCCTGACCAGCCTTTCGCATGGCGGAGGGTGCGGCTGCAAGATCGCCCCCGGCCTGCTCGCCGACCTGCTCAAGCGCAGCGCGCCACTGCCCTTCTTCCCCGACTTGCTGGTCGGCAACGATACCGCCGACGACGCCGCCGTCTACAAGCTCAACGACGAGCAGGCGATCGTCGCGACGACCGACTTTTTCATGCCGATCGTCGACAACCCGTTCGATTTCGGCCGTATCGCCGCGACCAATGCCCTGTCCGACGTTTACGCCATGGGCGGCAAGCCCATCATGGCGCTGGCGATCGTCGGCATGCCGATCAACGTGTTGCCCCACGACGTGATCGCGGCCGTGCTGAAAGGCGGTGAATCCGTGTGCGCCGAAGCCGGCATTCCGCTCGCGGGCGGCCATTCCATCGATTCGGTGGAACCCATCTATGGCCTGGTTGCGCTCGGCGTGGTTCATCCCCAGCGCGTCAAACGCAACGCAGCTGCTCAGGCGGGCGATGTGCTGATTCTCGGCAAGCCGCTGGGCGTGGGCGTCCTGTCGGCCGCGTTGAAAAAAGACCGGCTCGATTCAAACGGCTACGCCGCCATGATCGCGGCCACGACCAAACTCAACCGGCCGGGCGCCGAACTGGCAACGCTAGACGGCGTCCATGCCCTCACCGACGTCACCGGTTTTGGCCTGCTGGGCCATACGCTGGAGCTGGCCCGCGGATCGAATCTGACCGCGCGCGTGCGCTATGCAGATTTACCCTGGCTGCCGGACGTGGTCGGGTTTGCAGAGGCCGGGATCTTCACCGGCGCTTCGGGACGCAACTGGGCTGCGTACGGAGACGATATCGCCTTGACATCGTCCTTGCCGCCGACGGCCCGCACCCTGCTCACCGATCCGCAAACCTCCGGCGGCCTGCTGGTTTCGTGCGCGCCTGAAGCGGTCGACGACGTTCTCGCCATTTTCCGCGCCGATGGATTCGGTCAAGCGTGTGTCATCGGCGAGATGGTCGACGGTGCAAACCGCGTCGAAGTGATCTGAGCAAGCGCCTGTGATGGGCGATGCGCGATGCCGGTCCGGCCATGCTCCTACGCGGTTCGCAGCCGGCAATGACGCCGCGTGCGATAATTTCACCCCGCCCGCCGGCCTGCTTCGACCGTATCCCCCTTGAAAAATCTTCTCGTCAGCCTCGATAAATCAGGTGATTTCGATGAAATCATCGACGTGCGCACGCCGCTTGAATTTGCTGAAGACCACATTCCAGGCGCGCTGAACGCGCCTGTGCTGAGCAACGAAGAGCGTGTGCTGGTCGGCACCATGTATAAACAGGTGTCGCCTTTCGAAGCCACCCGGGTAGGCGCGGCGCTGGCGGCGCGCAACATCGCACAGCATCTGGAAACGACCTTCGCCGACCGGCCGCGTAACTGGCGGCCATTAATCTATTGCTGGCGCGGTGGCAAACGTTCCGGTTCGGTCACGACGCTGTTCAATATGATCGGCTGGCCGGCGCGGCAGCTCGACGGCGGCTATAAGGCTTATCGACGGGCGACGCTCGACACCCTCGTTTCGTTGCCGAAGACGTTCAAATATATCGCGCTGGTGGGCCCGACCGGTAGTGGCAAGACCCGCCTGCTCGATGCGTTGAGCCAGGCGGGCGCTCAAACGCTGGACCTCGAAGCGCTGGCTTCGCACCGTGGGTCCCTGCTCGGCGCCTTGACGGGCGTCCCACAGCCTTCGCAAAAGCGCTTCGATACGCTGCTGGTGACTGCGCTGCGCGCGTTCGATCCCGAGCAGCCGGTGTTCGTCGAAGCGGAGAGCCGGCGGATCGGTTCAATTACGTTGCCGCTCGCGCTCCTTGAGACGTTTCATCAGGGTGCATGCATCGAGGTGTTGTCGAACCGCGAAGATCGTGCGGCGTTTCTGCTGCACGACTATGCGCATCTGTTCGACAATCCCGAATCGCTGAAAGGACAGCTTCAAAAACTGATCGGGCTGCACAGCCGTGAGCGTGTGGCAAGCTGGCAACAACTCGTCGACGAAAACAGGCGCGCCGAACTCGCTAGCGAGTTGATCGAACGGCATTACGATCCGGCGTACACGCGCAGCAGCCACCAACATTTCGTACAACTGCCGCACGCGATGCAAATGAATTTTCGGCCCAATGACCCCGATGTCGTTGAACAGGCGAAGGCACTCCTTGCCCGGCTAGACAGCAGCACACTCGCCTCGATCTGATTCAAATCTATATGAACGCCCCTATGCAAACAACGCTTCGGCAACCCCGCGTCGCGCTCGGCTGGATCGTGTTCCTGTTGATCGCCGTGATCGGCCTCTTCTATGTGAAGTGGTTCCCTTACTACAACCGCGCTTTCGTCGCCGCGAGCCAGCACTCCATCGGCAAGTCGATCCTGATGGGAACGTCTTCGAGTGCGCCGGCGGCATCATGGCAGGCAGCCTTCGACTATGCGCTGGTCTACGGCAAGGCGATCTGGCAAGCGATGGTACTGGGGCTTCTGCTGGGCTCGGCCGTGCAGGCGCTGATTCCGCCGCAGTGGGTTGCGCGCGCGCTCGGCCGGTCCGATTTCAGCAGCGTGGTCAACGGCGGGCTGATGTCCCTGCCCGGCATGATGTGCACGTGCTGCGCGGCACCGGTTGTAGCGGGCTTGCGCGCCCGTCAGGCTGCACCGGGCGCTGCGATCGCATTCTGGCTTGGCAATACGGCGCTCAATCCGGCCACGCTGATCTTCATGGGCTTCGTGCTCGGCTGGCAATGGATGGGCTTGCGGCTGGCGCTGGGCCTCGTGATGGTGTTCGGCCTCGGCTACCTCGTGAACAGAATGGTCACGCCGAAGGAAGCCGAAGCATCGCGCGAAGCCATGGCGCAACTCGTTGCGAGCGACGATCCCGGTACCGCTTTCACGCGCTGGGTGAAAATCCTCGGAAGAATGACGATCCGGCTGGTTCCCGAATACATCGTGCTGGTGTTGATTCTGGGCGCAGCGCGGACGTGGCTGTTCCCGCACATCGGACCGGACATCGATAACAGTCTGCTGTGGATCGTCGGGCTCGCCATCGCAGGAACATTGTTTGTGATTCCGACCGCGGGCGAAGTGCCGATCATTCAGGCAATGCTTGCCTTCGGCATGGCGGCCGGCCCGGCTGGCGCCCTGCTCATGACGCTGCCTTTGATCAGCGTGCCGTCTATGGCCATGCTCGGGCGTTCGTTTCCCAAGCGCGCGTTGACGGTGGTGGCTTTAGCGGTAGTGGCTTGCGGGATCGTGAGTGGATTATTGGCGATAGCCTTGGGGTTTTGAAAACGCAGCGTTGAACGGCACGGTACGTTGGGCACCTGCGATACTCGGGCAGGGCGCCCCGCGCACAGTCCAACACGCAGCCCGCCACTTGCATTTCCCCGCCGGTTTTATAATCTCGACTCCGCAGCACAAAGCATTCGAGCCGCCGTTCGCCGCATTCACCTCATGAAACACATCGCAGCATTCTCTATCGCGACCTGGTCGGCCGCGGCCATTCTTTACTTCGGGCAGCACTCGGTGTCGCTGATCGTCGTAAGCGGGGTTGTCGTGCTGGCCGGTTTCGATCTGTTCCGCCCCTAATGCAACCGCAGGTAGCGGTTCGCCTGAACGTGACCGAGCCGGTCAAATCAGGTGCGTGCTGGTAAGCAACGTCTATGTGAAACGTATCGCCAGGGTGGCGGCGTCAATAGACGCCGCCACCACACTACCCGATTAGAACCGGTGAATGATACCTACACCCGCAGCAAACTGACTGCGTGACGACGACGGCGCGCTGTTCTGGCCATCGCCAATATCCGCAGTTGCTTTGATGATGCTCGCACCGTTCGTTCCCAGCGTCTGGCCGCCCGCACGTTGATAGGCCTCCAGCGCATACAGACCGGTACGCTTGGACAGGCTGTAGTACTGCGAGAGGTTGAACTGCTGATAGCGAGCCGAGCTCGAGATGCCGTTCGCCTGCGTTGCACGCGTGTAGCTATAGCCCGCGGCCAGATCCAGCACCGTCAGCGGCTTGAAGTGCAGCACTGCGCCGGCAGTGTTGAAGATCGCCTCGTTATGGAACTTCGAGTTGATGCCCGGGATGTATTGCACGTTCGAATACGAGAACGAGACGTCCCATTGCGAAGAGAATGCATAACCACCCGTCACCGCGACGCGTTGTTGCGCCTGCGCGGTCTGGTAGCCGTTGTTAATCCCCGACACGCCCGGCTGCGCGCCCGCATTCGACGCGGTGGAGTCCGCGCCCCACGCGCCGCCGCCCGGCGTCGAGTTATTGATGCGCTGGAAGCCTGCCGCGATACCGAACGGACCGTTCAGGTACTGCACTGCCGCGCTCCACGTCGACCCGGCATTCGTGCTGCCCGCCACGCCGCCTAGCGCATACGATCCGCTCACGGTCAGGCCGTGCAGGCTCGGGGACGTGTACACCAGCGAGTTGTTCACGCGGTACAGCGTATCGAGCGAATCGATATCGCCCGGGTGTGCGCCGTAGGCGCCGGTCAGCCACGTGGTCGGGCTATACGGCGACAGCAGCGTGTAGTACGACGTGTACTGGCGGCCTGCCGTCAGCGTACCGTAGGTGGTATTGGCCACGCCGACATACGCTTGACGGTTGAACGCCAGGCCGGAGACGGACTGTGCGCCGGTTGCGCTGTTAAAGCCCTCTTCCAACTGGAAAATCGCTTTCGTGCCGCCGCCCAGGTCCTCGCCGCCCTTCAGGCCGAAGCGGCTGCCGGCCCAGATGCCGTTGACCATCTTGACGACCGAGCGCCCGCCCGAGGTCGAACCGAGCGACGTCTGGCTGCTCTGGTAGCCAATCCCCGCGTCAACGATCCCGTACAGCGTCACGCTGCTCTGAGCGTGCGCGCCGAGGGCGACCAACCCTAGGGCGGACGTTGCCAATGCCTTTTTCATTTCTGCTCCTCTTTAAAAAACTTATTGTTCATCTCTGGCGTTGTCTCGACATCGCCGATTCCAGATCCGCTCGTCAAAACACCGGATGTCCATTGATCAGGCTAGGCAACCACGTCGAAAACATCGGAACATAGGTCACGATGTTGATCGCGCTGAAGATAGCCAGGTAATAAGGCCATGCCACCTTGGTAGTTTCACCAATCGACACATTGCCAATTGCACAGCCGATAAACTGCACCGACCCGATGGGCGGATGAACGAGCCCCAACGCACAGTTCAGCAGGATCATGATGCCGAACTGCACGGGACCTACGCCGCTATGCATCGCCATCGGCAGGAACAATGGCGTGGTGATCAGGATGTGCGCTGCCATGTCGACAAACGTGCCGAGGAAGATCTGAATGATGTTGATGTACAACAGCATCAGCCAGGGGATGGTCGTCGCGCCATCTAGCAGACGTTCGATGGCGTCGGGAATCTCCAGATACGCCATCTGGTAGCGCAGCATATTCGACACGCCGATCAGCAGCAGCACCACGCCGGTGGTTTTGGCCGCCTTGGAGAGCGCCACGAACAGCTTATTCAGCGTCATCGTGCGATAAACGATGATGGTCAATACCAGCGAGTAAGCCACGGCAATCGCTGCCGCCTCCGTCGCGGTCGCAATACCTCTGGCCACGCAGACCAGGATGATCGCGATCACCATCAGACCGGGCAATGCGCCGAGGAACGTGCGGCCCACCGCGAACCAGCCCGGAAACCGCTGCAATTCGGTCGAGCCGTCGGGGCGTCGCGGATAGCCGTAGCGAACCGCTTGCCAGTAGGCGGCAATCAGCACGAAGCCCATCACCCACAGCACCGGCAGCAGACCGGAGAATAGTAGATCGCCGATCGAGACGCCGCTCATCGGGTGCCCGTTCAAGGTTCCCGTGATCCCTTGGGCGGCGAATGCATAAATGATCATGTTTGTCGACGTCGGCATCAGCGCACCCGCCAGCGACGAGTGCGTGGTGACATTCACCGCATAGGCCGCGCTATAGCCTTCCCGTTTCATCAGCGGAATCACCACGCCGCCCATCGCCGACGTATCCGCGGTAGGCGAACCGGACACGCCGCCGAACAGCGTGCACGCGACCACGTTGGCCATGCCGAGGCCACCGCGGAAGTGCCCCACCGTGGCCTGCGCGAAACGCAGGATGCGATCAGCGATGCCACCGTGCAGCATCAACTCGCCGGAGAAAATGAAGAACGGGACCGCGAGGAACGAAAACGCGTTCATGCCCGAAATCATCGACTGCATCGCCGTGGCAGCCGGCAGGCCTTCATACAGATAGGTCAGGACACACGACAGTCCCAACGCGAAAGAAACAGGAACCCCGAAAACGAGGAAAACGAGGAAGCTAACGGAGAGGATGGCAAGTTCCATGATGGTCTATTTTTGTTTCTGTGCGAAAAGCGCCAGCAGGTGCTCGAACGAGAACAGAGCGATACAGCCGCTGGCAATGACCGGAATGAAGTACCGCAGGGCTTCGGGCAAGCCCAGAATCGGGATCCGGTCTTCCATCGTGGTTTCCGCCATCTGCAAACAGCCCAGGAAAATCGCCACGGACAATGCGATCAGGCAAATTTGCTGGAATGCCTCCGCGATTATCTGACCTTTCGGTGGCAATTTCTTGACAAGTGAGTCGAGCCCGATATGGCCGCTCTCGCGAACTTTAAGCGCGGCGCCGAACATGGCGATGACGATCACCAACAGCAAGGCAATGGGTTCGACGAAATCCGGTGCATCGCTGAAGACATAGCGCATCACGACGCTATAGACGACAAGCAGGCATAGCGCGGCCAGGCTTATCGACGCGACGATAACCAGCACGCGGACGAGAAAATCGTTTGGGCGTTTCATGAATCTCATTGACCCCATCCTTGCACACAACGCATTTATCTTTAATCTTCAGGAATTCTGTTCGACGTCACCGATTCATGAAACCGCGTAGGAAAAGCCGGCAGATCATTCTGCCGGCCTCTTCACCGCCGCTGATTTCCGAACCTTATTTGACCGCCTGGATTTCGTCGACAAGCTGCTTCATCTGCGGCGTCTTTTCGTACTTGGTCCATACCGGCTGCATGACTTTGACGAAAGCAGCACGATCGATCTGCGACGACGCGAGGATCGTCGCGCCGCCCTTGGTGACTGTCTTGCCCGCGTCGCTTTCGCGCGCAGTCCACAGCTTGACGTAGTAAGGCACGGAGTCAGCCGCGGCTTTTTTGATGATGTCCTGCTCCTGAGGCGTCAACGTATCCCAGACCTTTTTGGAGAACACCAGCACTTCCGGCGTCATCGAATGCTGGGTCTCGGAATACACGGGTGCGACTTCGAAGTGCTTGGTCTCTTCGTAAGACGGCAGGTTGTTTTCCGCGGCATCGACCAGTCCCGTCTTCAGCCCCGTATAAACCTCGGCGAACGGCATCGGCGTCGGCGTGCCGCCCATCGCCTTGATCTCGTCGACCATCAGGTCAGACGGCTGAACGCGCACCTTGAGACCCTTCATGTCGGCGGGCGAGTGGATGGCTTTTTTGGTGTAGATCGAACGCGCGCCGCTCTCGTAGAACGTCAGCGCGATCATGCCCTTCGCCTTAAAGGCGTCGAGAATTTTCTGCCCTTCCGGGCCGTACATCACCTTGCGGAAATGGTCGATGTCGCGAAACAGGAAGGGGAGCGATGGAATCATCGACTCGGGAACGATCTCGTTGAACGCAGCACCATTGCAGCGGGCCATGTCCAGTGCACCAATGCGCACCTGATCGATCGTGTCGTTTTCGGAACCCAGCGAGCTGTTGCCGAAGACCTTCACCGAATCCTTGCCAGCGGTTGCCTTGTTGATCTCTTCGCCCATGTACTTCACGGCCATGTTGGTCGGATAAGTATCGCCGTGCACATCCGCCACGCGAAACACCCGCGCTTGTGCGGCGCCGGTGCTGAATGCCAGCACAGAGGCCGCGATGATCATCGGAACATGGGAAGAGGCAAACTTCTTTTTCATTGTGACATTCCTTGAAAAATAGACCATCCGATCGATTACGTATGCTGCGGGATGGTTTTTAACGCGTATTTCGGTCTCAGAAAAATCCGCTTTTTGTTTTATCAGCCATACGATCGCCACCCTCCCGGGTGACGAGGTCTTTGCCGTGTTGACGTGTTCGACATCGCAGGCACACGTGCACCCCCCACCTGTTCAGCAGCCGAAATATTTTTGAAATAAAAATCGCTAGACCGGCTTGTTGTACGACGACGTATGAAGTCTATAAAACCAGGTTGTCGTTGTACAGACGGTATTTACCCGCACAGTAAGTATTCTGCAAGACGCACTGTGCAGCGTGCGCCATGGGGCAACAAGCGTGCTGCGTCGATCGTCGGGCCTGCCAAGGTGTGCTGGACACTCTATTTTTCGTAGATCCAATCGAGACCACACGGTGGCGTCGGTTTCCGTTAAGTTGTACGACGAGCGATGAATTATGGACCATTCGACGAAACGGAAGGCTTGAACGACCGTCGAGAAAGGCGCCGCGAGGTTGCCCGAGCAAACAAATCAACCCTGCCGCCGGCCGGCAATTCCATTTATTGAGAATGCGACGCTAAAAGCGTCCGGAGTAGCGATCTAAAAGAAATTCGAAAATCGCACCGGGCCAATTTGAGTTTTCTTAATATCCGACCCGGCTTGCCGCGAACACTTTAGTGCGGCAACGCCCGGCGCCCTGCTCACTCACCGTTTTATAGTTCGCCTGCGTATTCGGGCTCGACCATTCCGGTCACGCCCGGACGAACCGCAAACAGATGCCCGTCGTGTTCGGTCGCGCCCGCAGCGGGACGGATCGACGTCACGAACAGCGTATCCAGATCGCGGCCACCGAATGCGCACATCGACGGTTTCGCGGCCGGCACGGCAATCTGCCGGTCCAGCTTGCCTTGCGGCGTGAAGCGCAACAGCAGGCCGGCGTCGTTCGCGCAAATCCAGTAGCAACCGTCGGCATCCACCGCTGCGCCGTCGGGACGGCCGCAATAGTGATGCAGATCGGCAAACACACGCCGGTTGCGCGGCTCGCCCGTCTCCATGTCGTAATCGAAGGCCCAGATCAGCCGGCGCGAAGGGTGCGAATCGGACAGATACATCGTCGCGCCCTCGGGAGACCACGCAAGACCGTTCTGCACGATCAGCGCGTCGACGACTGGCGCCGACAGCCCCCCGCGCGCATCGAAACGATACAGCGCACCGGCAGGGTTGGCCGCCGCCATGTCCTGCACCATCGTGCCGGACCAGAAGCGCCCTTGGCGGTCACAGCGGCCGTCGTTAAAACGCATGCCGGCAAACGGAAAGACCGGCGCGGCAAGCTTGTTTCCCGTCACCGCAACCGGCTCGCCGCCGGCTGCGCCTCCAATCAACCTGATCGCAAAGAGCCCCGTCTCGCAGCCGGCCAGCACCGTGCCGCGATGATCGAACGCGAGACACGCGACCTTCTCCGGCAATCTCCATTCGGACCGCTCACCCGCGTCGAAACGCAACCGCACGATCTTCTGCGCCGGGATATCCACCCAGTACAGCGCCTGTTCCGCCGCGCGCCACACCGGGCTCTCGCCGACCCATGCCGGCAACTGCCCTGCTGCCTCGACCCTCTCCACTCGTGCGTTTTCCATCGCGCTCACCGCTTCGGCTCCATCGGACCAGCAAGCACGAACGGGCCGCCCTGAAAACGCTGCGTCGGGTCATCCAGGTCCGCGGTGGGCGCACTGGCCGGAAAGAGGTGTTCGAACTCGACCGAACTGTCCTGCGGACGAAAGCCGAGGAACGCCGCCTTGGTGTTGTCCACCCACTTGGTGCGGTTGTCCGACACGCCATAGACGATCGCGTGCCCCACCCGGTTGGTGAACAGCGAGCAGCGCACCAGTTCGATCAGGTCGCGATAGCTCAGATAGGTCACGAGCATGCGGGGATTTTTCGGCTGCTCGAACGACGATCCAATCCGCAGACACACCGTCTCGAGACCGAAGCGGTCGAAGTAATAGCGCGACAGCGATTCGCCGAAGCACTTGGTCACGCCATACAGGCTGTCGGGGCGCAGCGGCGCGTCGATATCGAGCACCGACGTCACCGGATGAAAACCCACCGCGTGGTTCGAACTGGCATACACGATGCGCTTCACGCCTTGCTTCTGCGCGGCCGAATAGAGGTTGTACAGGCCACGTATGTTCGCTTCGAGCAAATCTTCGAACGGCGCCTCGACGGAAATGCCGCCAAGATGAACGACCGCGTCGACGCCTTCCAGCAGCGCGTGAACGGCCTGTTCATCGGCGAGGTCGACGATCGATGCTTCTTCATGCGCGGCCACATCGCCAAGCGGCGCGATGTCGGTCACTCGCACAATGTCGGCCCACGCGGCGAACGCGCCGCGCAACTGCTGCCCCAGATTTCCGGCCGCACCGGTTAGCAGAAGACGCCGGAAGGGCTTTTGTGTCACGGGGCGCTCAAGGGTCGAGTCGGTCATGTCTCTGTTTGTTTTGTGATTACTTTTTGCTGGCTGCCTGGCTAGCGGCACGGCCTGCATGTTTGATTCCGTACGCGCTTCAAGTGGCCAATGCCGGCCGCGCGCGTACACCGACATGGCAATCAGGTCACCGGCGCCGGATTGAACAACGTCAACGCGTTGTGAAGCTTGAGTTTCTCCGCGCAGGTTTGCTTGCGGCCGCTCGCCACGTCGAGCATCAGGCGGAACAGCTCCCAACCCACGTCTTCGATGGTTGCATCGCCGGTTGCAATGGTGCCGGCGTTGATATCCATCAGGTCATGCCAGCGGCGGGCGAGATCCGAGCGCGTCGCCACCTTGACGACGGGTACTTCCGCGAGACTGTACGGCGTGCCGCGGCCGGTCGTGAACACGTGCAGGTTGATACCCGCGGCGACTTGCAGCGTGCCGCAAATGAAATCGCTCGCCGGCGTTGCCGCGTAAATCAGGCCCTTCTGCCGGACCTTCTCGCCGGGCGACAACACGCCCGAAATGGCCGAGTTACCCGACTTGATGATCGAGCCCATCGCTTTTTCGACGATGTTCGACAAGCCGCCCTTCTTGTTGCCCGGCGTCGTGTTGGCGCTGCGGTCGGCGCCGCCGCGCTTCAGATAATCGTCGTACCACTGCATCTCGCGGATGATCGCCGCGGCGACCTCCGCATTGGCCGCGCGCGCGGTCAGCTGATCGACACCGTCGCGCACTTCGGTGACTTCGGAAAACATCACCGTCGCACCGGCGCGCACCAGCAAGTCCGTCGCGAAGCCCACCGCGGGATTCGCGGTCAACCCGGAGAATGCGTCGCTGCCGCCGCACTGCACGCCGATCACGAGGTCGGAGGCCGGGCAGGTCTCGCGACGGCGATTGTTCAGCCGCTTCAGATGCCCTTCGGCCATTCTCATGATCGACTCGATCATCGACTGGAAGCCGACGTGTGCTTCGTCCTGAAGCACGACGACGTCGCCGTTCAGGTCCGCCTCAACGTCGCCAATGTCGGCGACTTCAGCGACATTGGCAGCCGCAGCAATGGGGATCGTGCCAGGCGGCATCAAACGCTCCGGCTGCAATTTCTCGCAGCCAAGGCTGACCATCATCACTTCGCCGCCGAAGTTCGGGTTCAGACTGATGTTGCGCACGGTGCGGATCGGCACCATCGCGTCGGGCGCGTCGATCGCGACGCCGCAACCATAGGTGTGGCCGAGGCCGACCACATCGTCGACATTGGGGTACTTCGGCAACAACTCAGCCTTGATCCGCGTCACTGCGTGCGCTACCACATCGGCCACGCATTGCACCGTGGTCGTAATCGCCAGAATGTTGCGCGAGCCGACCGAGCCGTCCGCATTGCGGTAGCCCTCGAACGTGAAGCCCTCGAGCGGCGGCATGTCCGGCGCCTTGATGGTCGCGATCGGCAGATCTTCGAGTCCGGGAGGACTCGGCATCCGGATCACATGTTCGTTGATCCAGCTTCCCTTCGGCAAAGACTTGAGCGCGTAGCCGATCACCACGTTGTAGCGAATGACTTCGTCGCCTTCCGAGAAATCGGCAAGCGCCACCTTGTGCCCTTGCGGCACACGCTCGCGCAGCACCAGGCCGTCGGGAAATACCGCGCCCTCACCCAGGCCGCCGTCGTTGACGACGATCGCGACGTTGTCGTTGGGATGAACGCGAATGTAGAGCGGGGAATGTTCCATTGCATCGATCCTTGTGGCGATTTCACGCCTATCATGCCAAATTCATACGTCATCCTACAACATGAAAGCTTGTGCAGACGTTCCGTATTTACCCTATAACCCGCATTATGCCGCGAAATCATCGTTGAGTTCGCCAATTTCTTGTTGTACGATGACATATAAGAAATCTCCATTTCTAAGACTTAACGCCCAGGATACTCATCATGACGACACCGCAGGAACTGAAGCAGATCGTTTCGGAAGGCCTTCTCTCCTTCCCCGTTACCGACTTCGACGAACAGCGCGACTTTCGCGCCGACACCTACGCCGAGCGCCTCGAATGGCTCGCCCCTTACGGCGCCTCGGCGCTGTTCGTCGCAGGCGGCACGGGCGAATTCTTTTCGCTGACACACAACGATTATTCGAACGTTGTGCGCACGGCAACCGAAGTCTGCAAGGGCAAGGTGCCGATCCTTGCCGGCGCGGGCGGTCCGACGCGCGTGGCGATCGCCTACGCGCAGGAAGCCGAGCGTCACGGCGCGAACGGCATCCTGCTGATGCCGCACTACCTGACCGAAGCTTGCCAGGAGGGCATCGCCGCGCACGCCGAACAGGTGTGCAAGTCCGTGCCGAACATGGGCGTGATCATCTACAACCGCGCGAATTCCAAGCTTAACGCCGACATGCTCGAAGGCCTGGCCGAACGCTGCCCCAACCTGATCGGCTTCAAGGACGGCGTAGGCGAGATCGAAAACATGGTGTCGATCCGCCGCCGCCTCGGCGACCGCTTCTCCTATCTCGGCGGCCTGCCGACCGCGGAAGTCTATGCCGCGGCTTACAAGGCGCTGGGCGTGCCGGTGTATTCGTCGGCGGTATTCAACTTTATCCCGAAGACGGCGATGGATTTCTACCGCGCAATCGCCGCGGACGATCACGCCACGGTGGGCAAGCTGATCGACGAATTCTTCCTGCCATATCTGGCGATCCGCAATCGCCGCGCAGGCTACGCAGTCAGCATCGTGAAGGCCGGCGCAAAGCTGGTCGGCCATAGCGCCGGACCGGTGCGCGCGCCGCTGACCGATCTGACCGAAGAAGAAATGAGCCAGCTCGACGCACTCATCAAAAAACTCGGCCCGCAGTAAGCGCCCTGCTGCCGTGCGAGCCTGGCCGTGTACATGGCACCGCACATAGCGCCCGGGACGGCAACGTCGCCGGGCGTTTTTTAAAGCACCGGATCGCCACGCGGCGCTTGCCGTGGAGCGCCGGCTGATCGGCAAGAAGCGCCGCGGCTGACTGCGCCACAAAGCCTGGGAGCGTTCTCCCTTGCATAAGATTCAGGAGATGATCATGGAAATGAGCCGCACGGCGAGTCCCGCCCACGCCGCGAAGCGCACCAGAGTCCGCTACACGATTCTGCTGCTGGTCTTTATCATCACGACGTTCAATTACGCGGACCGCGCAACGCTCTCCGTGACCGGCTCCGCGATGCGCGCCGAGTTCGGCTTCGACGCGATCAGGATGGGATACATCTTCTCCGCGTTCAGCTGGGCGTACGTTCTGTCGCAACTGCCGGCCGGCTTACTGCTCGACCGGTTCGGCGCGCGGCGCGTCTACGCAGCGAGCATTTTCCTGTGGTCGTTGTTTACGCTGCTGCAAAGCTCGATCGGTTTGCTGGGAAGCGCCGCCGCCGCTGTCACGGCGCTGTTCGTGCTGCGCTTCGCCATGGGCGCTGCCGAATCGCCGGCGTTTCCCGCCAATGCCAAGGTCGTCGCCAGCTGGTTCCCGACGACCGAACGCGGAACCGCATCAGCCATTTTCAATTCAGCTCAATACTTCGCAGCGGTTATTTTCACGCCGCTGATGGCCTGGCTCACTCACGCATTCGGCTGGCATCAGGTCTACGTCGTGATGGGTGTGGCCGGGTTCATACTTGCCCTCACCTGGCTGAAGGTGATGAAGAATCCCGCCGACCACCCACGCGTCTCGCGCGCCGAACTGGACCACATCGAACAGGGCGGCGGCGTGGTCAATGGACACAAGAGAGCGCAACCCGCCGACATCGCCAGTGCCGGGAGCTGGTTTCTCGTACGTCAGTTGCTGACCAATCGCATGCTGCTCGGCGTCTATCTCGCCCAGTACTGCATCAACGTGCTGACTTACTTCTTCCTGACCTGGTTTCCGATCTATCTCGTGCAGGCTCGTGGCATGACGATTCTGCAGGCAGGCCTGGTGGCATCGCTGCCCGCCATCTGCGGATTCTCCGGCGGCGTACTCGGCGGCATCCTGTCCGACTCGCTGATCCGGCGCGGCCATTCGCTCACGATCGCGCGCAAGGCGCCGATTGTCGGCGGCATGCTGCTGTCGGTGTGCATCATCGGCTGCAACTACGTTACCGCCGACTGGCTCGTCGTCGCGCTCATGTCACTCGCATTCTTCGGCAAAGGCCTCGGGGCGCTCGGCTGGGCTGTCGTCGCCGATACGTCGCCCAAAGAGGCCCTCGGTCTTTCGGGCGCCATCTTCAACATGTTCGGCAACGTGGCCGGCATCGTGACGCCCATCGTGATCGGCTATCTCGTCGCGAAGTCCGGATCGTTCAACGGCGCGCTGGTTTTCGTGGGTGTGAATGCATTGCTCACCGTGTTCAGTTACCTCGTGATCGTGAAAGACATCGAACGGGTCGAGTTGCGCCGACGGTAGCACGCAGCCGGCGCATGCGATGCCATGCGCCGGCGTCGAAAATGATCGCGCGCTTGTATAATCAGTCGTCAGACAACGCTATAATGAAACGCAGAGAGTGTCTGCAACTATTTGATTTAAGGGGCGTTTTCGATGGCTACACCAATGGCTTCCGCAGCACCGCCGCGACGCGCTCGTAATCTCGCCGAGTTTGTCGTCAGCTACGTGACCGAACAGATTGCGTCCAACGCCTTGAAGCCAGGCGACAAACTACCGACGGAATCGCAGTTGATGGTCACGCTGAGCGTGAGCCGCACCGTCATCCGCGAGGCCATTTCGCGCTTGCAGGCGGGCAAGATCATCGAGACGCGGCACGGCATCGGCAGCTTCGTGCTGGAACCGCCGCGCGAAAAACTGGGTATCGACATGGTGCCGGCCACCACCTTGCGCGACGTGCTGTCGATACTCGAACTGCGCATCAGCCTCGAAACGGAATGCGCGGGTCTGGCAGCGCAACGTGCCAAACCGGATGACCTCGCACGCATGCGCGCCGCGCTCGACGCGATCGAGGCCACCCGGCGCAACGGGCTCGACAGCGTCGATGCCGACCTCCAGTTCCATATCTCCGTGGCTCGCGCAACCGGTAACCGGTATTTCGTCGACATCCTCACGCAGATGGGCAGCGCGCTCATTCCGCGCAACCGGCTCGACTCGGCGGGAATCGCGCATGCGGACCCGGACTCTTACCTGTCGCTCGTGAACCTCGAACACGAAAGCATCCTCGAGGCGATCACACGACACGATGCGGAAGGCGCGCGCGCGGCGATGCGCATGCACCTGTCCAATAGCCGCGAGCGGCTGAGGCGCGCCAACGAAGCTGCTGAAGCGAACAGCTGAATTGAACTGTCGCCGCTCAAAAAAATGGCCGGGAATCCCCGGCCATTTTTTTGTCCTGCCCGCGTGGTTGCGCGCTTAGCTGCGCGTCATCTCGCCATCGCGGCGACGCCACAAGTCCAGCGGATTGCTGTCTGCCAACGGCTCGGGCAACAGGTCGGCCGGGAAATCCTGATAACACACCGGACGCAGGAAGCGTTCGATGGATGTCGTACCGACCGACGTGGCACGGCTATCGGATGTGGCCGGGAACGGACCGCCATGCACCATCGCGTGCGAAACCTCGACACCCGTCGGGAAACCGTTGACCAGAATCCGCCCAGCTTTGCGCTCGAGGATCGGGACCAGCTTTTTCGCCGTCGACAGATCGCCGCTGTCCATCTGCACCGTGGCGGTGAGCTGGCCGGCAAAGTGCCCGGCCACCGCCAGCATTTCCTGCTCGTCCTTACAGCGCACGATGGTCGACGCGGGGCCGAAGACTTCGTCTTCCAGTTCGGGCGTCGCGAGGAACGTTTGAGCGTCGGTCACGAACAGTGCGGCGCGCGCTTGCGTCGGGCCCGTAGTGTCATTGCCGCGCGCCACTGCCTCGACGCCCCTGGTAGCCGCCAGCTTGCCTTCACCCTCTTCATAGGCAGCATGAATGCCGGCGGTGAGCATGGTCTGGGCAGGCTTGGAATTCAGCGCATCGGACGCCGTTGCAACGAAGCCTTCGAGCGCATCGCTGTCGACGGCAATCGCGAGACCCGGGTTGGTACAGAACTGTCCTGCGCCAAGCACGAGCGAATCGACAAAACCACGCGCGATACCCTCGCCACGCGAAGAAAGTGCGTTCGGCAACAGGAAAACCGGATTGATGCTGCTCATTTCGGCGTAGACCGGAATCGGCTCGGCACGAGCCGCTGCAACGCGCATCAAGGAGGTGCCACCGGCACGTGAACCCGTGAAGCCGACCGCCTTGATCGCCGGATGCGCGACCAGCGCTTCGCCGACCGAATTGCCGGCGCCGACGATCATCGAGAAGACGCCGTCCGGCAAGCCCATTTCCAGCGCGACGCGCTGAATCACGCGGCCAACCATCTCCGACGTGCCGAGATGAGCCCGATGCGCCTTCACCACCACCGGGCAACCGGCGGCAAGTGCCGCGGCCGTATCGCCACCCGCCACCGAAAACGCGAGCGGAAAATTGCTGGCCCCGAACACAGCGACCGGACCCAGCGGAATCTTTTGCATACGCAGATCCGAGCGCGGTAATGGCTTGCGCTCCGGCAACGGCGAATCGAGCGTTGCAGCGAGCCATTGCCCCGCCCGTACGACTTGCGCAAACAGCTTGAGCTGCCCCGTCGTACGACCACGCTCGCCTTCGAGACGCGCCTTCGGCAAACCGGACTCTTCGTGCGCACGCTGGATCAATGCGTCACCGAGCGCCGTGATGCCGTCGGCGATGCGCTCGAGAAACTCGGCACGCACCGTGAGCGGCAGTTGCCGGTAAGGGTCGAACGCTTTCTGCGCAAGATCGCAGGCGAGATCCACATTCGCTACCGTGCCCGAACCGAAGACCGGCTCGGCGATCTCGGCGCCCGCGGTGGGATTGAACGCACGCAAAGGTTTTTCGTCGCCGCGTACCGCCTTGCGGCCAATCAGCATTTCGCCGGTGATAGACATTTCGCTTCCTTGGATGACTGCATTTGATATCGGTCATCCTATAACATAAACAGCACACGCTGCAACCTGTCTCACGCGTACTTTGGGTAGATTCGGGTTTACGCGTCTGCCGCGCAAATCCCGCATAGTGCTAATCTTGAGTAAGACGTACGACGACCTATAACATATAATCGCAACAGACGTCGGAACTTGTCCCCATCGCTTGTCGCCATCAATCGCAGTTTGAGGAACATAGCCATGACAGCCGCAACGCCGTATCAGCCCTTACCCAACACCTTTCGCCGCGCCGTCTGCGGCGGCGAAACCCTGATCGGCTGCTGGGCCTCGCTAGCGAGCCCGATCACCACTGAACTGCTCGGCATCGTCGGCTTCGACTGGTTGCTGCTGGATGCCGAGCATGCGCCAAACGACGTGCTGACGCTGATTCCCCAACTGATGGCGCTCAAGGACAGCCCAAGCGCGCCCGTCGTCCGGCCGCCGGCCAATGACAGCGTCTTCATCAAGCGGCTGCTCGACAGCGGTTTTTCGAACTTCCTCGTGCCGTTTGTCGACAGCGCCGAGGACGCGGCCCGCGCCGTCTCGGCGACCCGCTACCCACCTCAGGGCATTCGCGGCGTCTCGGTGAGCCAACGGGGCAATCGCTACGCGAGCGTGCCGAACTACTTCGACATCGCTAACGATAACGTCTGCGTCATCGTCCAGATTGAAAGCCGCAAAGCGGTCGAGGCGATCGACGAGATCCTCGCCGTCGACGGAGTCGATGCCGTTTTCGTCGGACCCTCCGATCTCGCCGCCGCTTACGGCCACATCGGCAATGCCGGCCATCCCGACGTGCAACAGGCGATCGCGCGCGTGTTCGAACGTGCGCAGGCCGCCGGCAAGGCGAGCGGAATCCTCGCGCCGGTTCAGGCGGATGCGGAGCGCTATATCTCGATGGGCTGCCGCGTCATCGCGGTCTGCGCGGACATGGGACTGCTGAAAGGCGCGGCGCAGACGGTTCAAAAACACTTCATGCAGAAATGAGCGGGCCAGCAACCACGGCCGCCATGACACCCCCGGAGAACATCATGCAAAAAGCAGGCTTTATCGGACTCGGCATCATGGGCAAGCCCATGGCCGCCAACCTCCTTAAGAATGGCGTCACCCTCGCCGCGTTTACGCGCAGCGGCTTACCTGATGATCTCAAGCGGGCAGGCGCAATTGCGTGCGATAGCCCGGCAGCGGTTGCAGAGCATGCCGACGTGATCTTCATCATGGTGCCGGACACGCCGGACGTCGAGCGTGTTCTGTTCGGCGAACAGGGACTTGCCGGCGCGTTGCACGCGGGGCAAACCGTCGTCGACATGAGTTCGATTTCGCCGATGGCCACCCGGGACTTCGCCGCACGTGTGCGCGAACGCGGCGCGGAGTATCTGGACGCGCCGGTTTCAGGCGGCGAGGTCGGTGCAAAAGCCGGTTCGTTGACCATCATGGTCGGCGGCACGACAACCGCCTTCGACAACGTCAAGCCGCTGTTCGACATGATGGGCAAGAACGTCACGCTGATCGGCGATGTCGGCGCCGGACAGGTGTGTAAAGTGGCCAACCAGGTCATCGTCGCGGCGACGATCGAGGCGGTCGGCGAGGCCCTGCTGCTCGCCTCCAAGGCAGGTGTCGATCCGGCGCGCGTGCGCGAAGCGCTGATGGGGGGTTTTGCATCCTCGCGCATCCTCGAAGTGCACGGCGAGCGGATGACGAAGCGCGCGTTCGACCCGGGGTTCCGGATCGAACTCCACCAGAAGGATCTGAATCTCGCGCTCTCCACGGCGCAAGCGCTCGGCGTGTCCTTGCCCAACACCGCCACCTGCCAGGCGCTCTTTAACGCATGCGTCGCGCACGGCGGCAAAGCATGGGACCACTCCGCGATGGTGCGCGCGCTCGAAATACTCGCCAATCACGAAATCGGTCAACCGGGCGCATAAATCAGTCGCACCGAACGGCAAACCCCACCAGCAACGCCGCTCCGCTTGCTCTGAGCAATTAGAGAGGACGGAGCGGCGCATGCGCGCATGCTCGACAACAACCCGCCACAGCCATTGATAAATGGCTTATTCACAACACTAAGGACGACTTACTGACACTTTCGACACCCGTGCATATATACGCAGGATCGACAAACCGTAGCACACGCGGCACTGACGATTACTCATAGAGCCCGCAAAGGGCAAGGAGACATCCGTGGCAACACACGATAAAAAGAACGGCAGGCAGGCGACGTCGAGAATCAGCAACCAGCGCGAACCGAATTCACCTGCGCGCAGAGCGTTTATCGTGCTCGCAGGCACATCCGCAGGCGCAACCCTGCTGGGCGGACTGTCCGCCTGCGGCTCCTCCGTCGACTCCCCATCCACGCCAACGCCGACGCCGACGCCACCGGTCGTGCAGGATCCGATCTGGGGCACCTCGGGCGCCGCGACGCAGATCGTCGCGTCGCTGCAGGGCATTACCCAGTCGATGTTTGCGGCCCGCGATTTTGTGGTCACCCAGTATGGCGCGCAGACTTGCGCCGTGGTCGCCGCGACCAATCCGTATACGGGCGCGTCATCGCTGACGAGCCCCGGCTCGACACAAACCAACGCAGCAAATGCCTTCGACTCGCGACCCGCGTTTCTCGCCGCGATCCAGGCATGCAATGCGGCCGGCGGCGGCCGCGTGATCGTGCCGTCCGGCACGTGGTACTGCGCCGGGCCAATCGTGCTGCTCAGCAATGTGAACTTCCACCTCAGCGCGAACTGCACGATCTATTTCAGCCCCAACCCGGCGGACTATGCGAAGGACGGCCCCGTCAATTGCGGCGCGAACGGCAACCTCTTCTACAGCCGCTGGCAGGCGAACGATTGCCTCAACTACGGCGCGCCGGTCTACGCGCGCAATCAGACCAACATCGCGCTGACCGGCGAGGATTCCACCTCGATTCTGAATGGCCAGGCCATGACGCCGTTCGCCGGAAGCGGCAACACCAGCACCTGCTGGTGGACCTACAAGGGGTCGAACGGCGCCTACGGTTGCGTGAATGCGTCGACACCGTCACAGGCCTACAGCAATCCGAAGAACGTCGACCTGAGAAACGCCGCGCCCGGCATTTCCGATGCACTCTACGCGCTGCTCACGAGCCCCACGACACCCTGGCAGCAGGACCAGAACTACCTGCCGGCGCTTTCCGAAGCGGGCGTGCCGATCGCGCAGCGCATTTTCGGCATCGGGCATTATTTGCGTCCGTGCATGGTCGAGTTCATTGGTTGTACCAACGTGTTGATGGAGAACTATCGGACCAACAACACGCCGTTCTGGCAGCATCATCCGACCGATTGCAAGAACGTCGTGATTCGTGGGGTGACGGCGGACAGCATCGGCCCGAATAACGATGGCTTCGATCCGGACGCCTGCAACAACGTGCTCTGCGACAGCGTCACGTTCAATACCGGCGACGATTGCATCGCGATCAAGTCCGGCAAGGATCTCGATACGCAGTATGGCCCCGCGCAGAATCACGTAATCCAGAACTGCACGATGAACAGTGGCCACGGCGGCATCACGCTCGGCAGCGAGATGGGCGGCGGCGTGCAGAACATCTACGCGCGCAATCTGCAGATGCTCAACCAGAACTGGGCCACCAATCCGCTGAACATCGCGATTCGCATCAAGACGAATATGAATCGCGGCGGCTTCGTGAAGAACTTCTACGTCGATACGGTCACGCTGCCCAACGGCTTGAGTCTGAAAGGCAGCGGATACGGCAATGCACTGTTGGCCGGCAGTCCGATCAACAGCACGGTGCCGCTGGGTGTCGTCACGGCGACGGCGGGCAATCCGTCGGCGGCACAAGGCGGCTTGATTACGTTCGACTGCGACTATCAGCCGGCCAACGACGCGATCCGCACCCGCCCGGCCGTGATCCAGAACGTGAACATCTCAAACGTGCAGGCGAGCAACGTCACGCTCAATGGTGTCACGGGCTCCTGTTTTCAGGCCATCGTGGCGCAGGGGCCGGTCGCGTTCGACTACAACGGTCCGAGTCCGGCGCCGGCCGTGCCGCCTATCAGTAACGTCACAATCTCGAACTGCAACCTGGGGACGGCCGTTTCCGCCGGCCCGGCGACCGCAACGACACCCGGGCCGATCTATGCGTACAACGTCAACGGCATCACGTTGAACAACGTGGTGATCGGCTCGACGACTTACAACACGACGGTCGTCGATCAGCGCTAATCGGGAAGAAGAAAGGGGCGAGGATGATTCTTCGCCCCTCCGCAGACAAGCTAGCCCGGTTGCCAAACGCACCACACGCATCGGACAGGCCATGAAACGCAAAGCGGCGCCCGTGGGCGCCGCCAATAGCACACACTGCACTACTCTGCTTTCTCTCACGGCTACCGATTGTTTACTTGGCCGAGAAGCTCGCTACGGCCCAGCGCGGCTCGGGCGTACGTTCGCCGCTTCTCGCCAGCAGACACACCACGACGGCCGCGACGATGTCGAGCACCGCCAGCACGACAAACAGCGGGCTGTAACCGATCTGCGTGACCAGCACGCCGAACAGTGCCGTGAACGCCGCGGCCCCGAGGTAGCCCGCCATTCCGCCCATACCCGTGGCGGTCGCGACTTCGTTCTTGCCGAACATGTCGGAGGTGATGGCGTACAGCGCGCCCGACAAGGTCTGGTGAGCGAAACCGCCGACGCACAGCAGCGCAACGGCTGCGTAAGGGCTGGCGACCAGTCCGACGCATGCCGGTCCGATCATGCATAGGGCGCCGAATACGAAAACCATCTTGCGCGACGTGAAGAGCGACACCTTCGCATACTTATGGAACAGCGGACTAAGGTAGCCGCCCAGCACGCAACCGATATCCGCCGCCAGGAAGGGCATCCAGGCGTACAACGCGATTTCCTTCAGGTTCATGTGACGCTCGGTCATCATGTACAGCGGAATCCACGCGTTGAAGGTTTGCCAGGCCGGCTCGGAAAGAATCCGCGGGATGCCGATCGCCCAGAAGTTGCGGCTGCCGAGCATTTCAGTCCAGCTGCGCTTGGCGCCGCCGGCATCGCTATGCTTTGCCTCCTGCCCGCTCAGGATGTAATCCCGCTCCGTTTCGCTCAGCAGCTTCTGCTTGCGCGGGTGCTTGTAAAGCAGCATCCACAGTGCGCTCCAGACGATGCCCGCCACACCGACGATCACGAACGCCAATTGCCATTGCCCGCGCAACAAGGCCCAGACGACCAGCGGCGGCGCGAGCAGCGCGCCGATCGACGAGCCGATGTTGAACCAGCCGATCGCGACCGAGCGCTCCTTGGCCGGGAACCATTCGCTCGTGGCCTTGACACCGGCCGGGATGCCGGCCGCCTCGGCGATGCCGAGCAAGCCACGGAAGAACGCCAGGCTGCGCCAGCCCGTGGACCACGCTGCCGCGGCACAGGCCACAGACCAGGCCAGCGCAAAGGCCGCAAAGCCGATCTTGGTGCCGACCGTGTCGAGCAAATAGCCCGCGACGGGCTGCATGAACGCGTAGCACAGCTGCCACGCAACCACGACATGCGAGTACTGCTCGGTGCTGATATGGAGGTCGTTCATCAGCGTCGGCGCTGCCACTGACAGCGTGTTCCGCGCGAGATAATTGATGATCAGCCCGGCCGCGACCAGGCTGACCATCCACCAGCGAATGCCTTTGACTTTCATTGCGTTGTCTCCTCGATGTTTGTCGTCAATCAGTCGGGCCGGACGGCAGGGGCGTTAGACCTGCCGGCCTCGCCATCGGCGCGCGAGTAGTCCAGGCCGACGAAGCTGCCGCCCTGGTAGCGTTGACCCAACGTATCGAGCGGGTTCGGTTTTGCCAGCACTTCCGCGGCGTAGACCTCGGCGTCCTGTTTCGGCTGGTAGCCCAGACGTTCGGCGCCGCTGTTGTCCCACCAGCTGCGCTTATTGGCCGAGACACCCCAGACAGTCATGAACCCCACGTCCTCGGCCTCGATACAGCGATCGAGGAAATGCAGCAGGTCGCTGTGCCCGAACCAGGTGCTCAGGTGCCTGGGTTCGGTCGGCCGCTCGAGACAACTGCCGATGCGCACGCAGATACTTTCGATGCCGTGCTTGTCCCAATACATTCTTGCGAGGGCTTCGCCCCACACTTTGCTCAAGCCGTAAAAACCGTCCGGACGCAGCTCGCAGTCGAGGTTAAGGTGTTCGGTGACCGGGTACATGCCGATCGCGTGATTCGAGCTGGCGAACACCACACGCCGCACACCATGCCGCCGCGCACCTTCGTAAACCGCGACCAGCGCGCGCAGGTTGTTCTCGATGATCTCGGGCAGCGGACGTTCGACGCTCGTGCCAGCGAAGTGGATCAGTACGTCCACGCCGTCCAGCAGGCAGTCGACGATCGCTGGATCGCGCAGGTCGCCGTGCATCAGGTCCTCTCCTTCCACCAGGGGAGCCAGAGGTCTCGAGCCCGCGGCCGACCGCAACGGGATACCGCGCGCGATGAGCGCAGTCCGTACTACCGAGCCGAGCTGACCGCCGGCCCCACTCAGGGCAATCTTCTTCATAAGGGTCCTTTACAGCATTGCGGGCGATCTGGCCGTTGTGCGGGAGGGGGACTCAGCAAACTTGTTTCTGTGACCGGCGGACGGGTGCGCTCTCAATCGGCCAAGTTTTCGCCAATTCGCCTTGTTGTACGATAACGTACTATCAACTATGACCAATCTAATTTCAACCAGGCATTTACCCGTATAAATTAGCTCTAATTGGGGCGCCATACCTCATAAACAGATGCAGGCGTCATGTTTGTTATGCGATGTCGTATAACAAACGAAAGAGCCAACATCAGGAACGCAGCGCCTGGCTGCGCAAGGGATTACCAGCAATGCTCGACGCAGCCGCTGCGGATGCCGATCTCATGCAGGAATGCGCGCCGGAGCAAGAAGAAATCAAGTGCGAGCTGTTTCAGCAACTCGAACACGTCGTCATTCCTCGCGGCGTCACGTTTCGTCGATGAAAAGATGCCGGGCAGTACGCGAATTACAGCGTGTTCGACGTCGAATCGAACGACGCGCCTCATACGCTGCTCAGTTCGCTGCTACTCTTTCCGTATATGGCCGTGCAGGTCACGCCGCTCGCGCAGCATCCGTCCACAATCGCACCGAACTGAACAGGAACACGCATGCCCTACATCATCGAAACTTTCGACAAGCCCGGTCACGCCGACGTCCGCACGCGCGAGCGCGACGCGCATCTGGCGTTTCTGGAAAAGAACAAGGCGCTGCTGCTGGCCTGCGGCGCGAAACTGAACGAAGACGACAGCGGCGCGGGTGGTGGCCTCTACATCGTCGATCTGGAAACGCGTGAAGAAGCCGAGCGTTTCATTGCCGGCGATCCGTTCTCACTGGTCGAGCTGTTCGAACGTGTGACGATCACGCGCTGGCGCAAAGCGTATTTCGACGGCGAGTGCTGTTTGTAAGCGCAGGCTCGCCCGTCACATTCACACGGTCTTCAGCATGCCGCCATCGACAAAATAGGTCGAACCGACGCTGTAACTCGCGCGCTCCGAACATAGAAACACAATGAAGCTCGCGAGTTCGGCTGGCGTGGCGAAGCGGCGAATCGGCGCGTGCTCGTCGGCAACCTGTTGCAGGTGACCCTCCCAGTCGCCGCCCGAGCCTTGCGTCAATTCCTTCGCCGTTTTGATCCAGTCGGGCGTCAGCACAAGGCCCGGGTTGATCGTGTTGACGCGGATGTTGTCCTGGATGAGTTCATTGGCCAGATTCTTCGACAACATCATCAAGGCCGCTTTCGTCACGTTGTAGATCGGTTCGTAACCCAGCGGCTGTGTTGCGCAAATCGACGCGTTGTTCAGAATCGCCCCACCGCCGCGCGCTTTCATCAACGGCACGAGACCGCGCGCGAGACGCACGGCGGCCATCACGTGCAAATCCCAGTAGGCCTGCCATTTGGCGTCGGGCGCGTCCATGATGGTCTCGTTGCTGCCCGTGCCCGCGTTGTTAAAGAGGATGTCCGCGCCACCGAAATGCGTGCGTGCCGCCGCCACGAGCGTGTCGACGCCCTCGACGGTGGCGACATCGCAGGCAACCGGTAGCGCCTGCACGCCGAAGGTCTGGGCAATACCGGCCGCGGCTTTCGCCAGCCGGTCCTCGGTGCGCGCGGCGAGCAGCAGGTTGGCGCCTTCCGCAGCGAATGCCTCCGCGACCGCCAATCCAATGCCGACGCTCGCTCCCGTCAAGACCGCCACCTTGCCGCGCAGATTCAGGTCCATTGCCTCGTCTCCCGTCATTAGTCGATAGATGGAAGCATGACTGTACAGCGCATTGGCATAACGCAACGTAAAGCGACGCGACGACCGTGCTCATGCAAGCGAGACGTGCTGGGACGAAATGACGGCAGAGGGGAAACTGGAGAATACGATCGCGATGAAGACGTGCGCCGATGCGATGCGAGAACATGACCGTAGACGAAAGCTGGACCGCTTCCGTCTACGTCACATATGCGTTGGTAGGCTCGATTGGATTCGAACCAACGACCCCCACCATGTCAAGGTGGTGCTCTAACCAACTGAGCTACGAGCCTTTAGAGGCGCGAATTATAGAGACTCTGCACGCGTGGCACAAGCCCTCTTTCTTGCTCGCTGGCGTGTGCCTTGCTCAACGCGGTTGCGACCATTCGGTCCGCGCATCCAACGGATAGACCGGCCGCCTGACATGCTCGAACGCGAAGAGTCCGAAGTCTGAACTCGTCACGCCACGGCTATCGCACTCCACCAGCGCCGCGGCGATCGGCACGAAAACCGGCCGGCAATACATACGCGACTTGAGCAACAGAAAACGCGCGCGGCGCGGATCGATACCGACGCTCTCGAACACACCGAGGTCCCACGGTTCGTGCGTACGTTCGGTCATCACGAGCTTCACCGTGCCGGTGTCGAGCACCGCCGCGCGCCCCATGAATGCACGCTGGCCTGTGTAGGTCGGACCGCTGATCACGTATTCACCGTCGGTCAGCGCGCGCACTACGCCGGTCACGGCGACCGGCGGCTTTGGCGTCACCGCTTTGCCGGAGAGCTTGTTGCCGATCGTCACCGTCACCGTGCTGCCGACACCCGCCGCCATCAGTGCCGCGACCGCTTGCGGGTCGCACAACGGTCCACTTACGATGCCTTCGAGATTCTGCTTCAGCGCTTCCTCGAGCAGGTCCATCGTGTCGCACGTGCCGCCCGACATGCAGTTGTCGCCGTGATCGAGCATCAGCACCGGCTTGTCCGCCCCCTGTGCGAGCGCTGCCGCCTGCGCGACCGACTCCGCGAGCGGTGCGCTGCGGTAAACGAAATCTTCGCGATCGTTCCAGATCTGCCGCGCGATGCGCTTGGCCACCGCTTCCGCCTTCGCGCGATCGCCATTACCCACGACCACAACACTGATACACGGCGCCTCGATATCGGCGAGCGAGAAGCCGGACAGCACCGACACCGCGAGCATGCCATCGGCCTCGGCCGCACGCGCGGCGTCCACGGCGCGTTTCATCGCGCCTTCGGCTGTCGCACTGCGCAGCGTATGCGTGAGCAGCGGTGGTTGACGCCATGCAACCACCGGCTTCGTCTTGCCATGAACCAGATCGAACATCAGACGCGCCGCGTGCGCACCGGTCTCATACATATCAACGTGCGGATAGGTCTTGAAGCTGACGATCACATCGGCGTTGTCGATCATTTTCTGCGTGACATTGCCGTGCAGATCGAGCGCGACTGCAATCGGTGCGCTGGGCAACGCGGCGCGCACGCGCTCGAGCAGATCGCCCTCGCCGTCGTTCGAATTCTCCGCGACCATCGCACCGTGCAGATCGAGCATTACTGCGTCGCAGCCCATAGCTGCATCAACGATCGCGTTGCAGATCGTGTCGTATGCGGCGGCGGCGACCGGACCGCTCGGATTCGCCGATGCCGACACCGGCGTCACGATCTCGGCCCGTTCGCCCTCGGCTGCGTCGATGAACGCGGCCATTGCCGTCTGCATGCCTTGGTTCTCGTTGAACGCATCTTCGCCGTAGCTCGGGCCGTCGCGGCCGAACGCAGCGAGCGGTGTGTCGACCGGCGAGAATGTGTTGGTCTCGTGATTCATCCTTGCAATCAGGATTTTCATGGCCGTGCGCTCCCTGCCGTTTGCGCGGCATTCAGCATTGCCTTTAGCAACACGTTGCAACCGGCTTCCAGATGGTCGGCGCGCGCGTCCTCGATTTCGTTGTGACTGATGCCGTCTTTGCACGGCACGAAAATCATCGCTGCCGGCGCGACTCGCGCGAGATAGACGGCGTCGTGACCTGCACCGCTGATGACGTCCATCGACGAAAAACCGAGCGCGTCCGCGCCCTGCTGAACCGCTGCGACCAGTTCCGCGGCGAATGGCTGCGGCGCGAAATGCACCACTTGCTCGACGTCCACCGTGATACCAGCCTTTGCGCCGGCCGCCGTGCACGCGGCACGCAATGCGGCGTCCATCGCCGTGAGCGCGGCATTGTCGGCGGCCCGCAGATCGACCGTGAGTGTCACACGGCCCGGAATCACGTTGCGCGAATTAGGATGCACGTCGAGCCAGCCAACCGTGCCGCGCCCATGCGGCGCGTGATCGAGTGCGATGCGATTGACCGTATGAATCAGATCGGCCGCGACCAGCAGCGCATCGCGACGCAGTTCCATCGGCGTGGGCCCCGCGTGCGCTTCCATGCCGTGCACCGTGACGTCGTACCAGCGTTGGCCGAGTGCGCCCTGCACGACGCCGATCGTCGTGTCGTGCGCCTCCAGGACAGGTCCTTGTTCGATGTGTGCTTCGAAATACGCACCGACCACGTGCGGCTTTCCGTTCTCGCCTGCGTAACCAATCGACGAGAGCGCGTCGCGCACCGAAACGCCCTCGCGGTCGCATTGTTCCAACGCATGCTCCAGCGTGAAAGCGCCAGCGAAAACGCCGGAGCCCATCATCACCGGCACGAAGCGCGAGCCTTCCTCGTTGGTCCACACGGCGACTTCCAGCGGTGCGAGCGTTTGAACGTTTGCATCGGCGAGCGTGCGCAATACTTCGAGGCCGGCGAGCACGCCGTAGTTACCGTCGAACTTGCCGCCGGTGGGTTGCGTGTCGATGTGACTGCCGGTCATTACCGGCGGCAGGTCGTCACGCAAACCGGCGCGACGCGCGAAGATATTGCCGATCGCATCGACCCGTACGCTGCAGCCGATCTCGCGCGCCCATGCGACAAAGAGGTCGCGTGCCTTGCGGTCCAACCCGGTCAGCGCGAGACGGCACACGCCACCTTTATCCGTCGCGCCGATTTGAGCGAGTTGCATGAGACTGTCCCAGAGCCGTGCGCCGTCGACGCGCAGATCGGCGAGCGTGCTGACGGTTGTTGATTCATGAACTTGCATCGATGCTTCCTCGTATTGAAGACAGCGCGTGCGTCAAACGACGCCGACGCCCAGATAGCGGTCCTTGATCGATTCATCCGCGGCGAACGAAGCGTTATCGCCTTCATAGACGATCACGCCCTGTTCGATGATGTAGTGGCGATCCGCGAGTTGCGTGCAGACTTCCAGATTCTGCTCGACCAGCAGAATTGCGACGCCCGCTTCGCGGATCAGCTTGAGCTGCGCGACGATCTCTTCGACGATCACCGGCGCGAGCCCCTCAACCGGCTCGTCTAGCATCAACAGACGTGGATGGTTCATCAGCGCGCGGCCGATCGCCAGCATCTGCTGTTCGCCACCTGAGAGTTGCGCGCCACCGTTCGTGCGCCGTTCCTTCAGGCGCGGAAAAATACGATAGATATCGTCGAGCTGCCACGGCGAATCCTTGCGCGCACCGAGCCGCAGGTTTTCCTCGACCGTCAACAGACGAAAGATGCCGCGATGCTCGGGCACGAAACACACGCCACGCGAGGCGATCTTGTGTGGCGGCATGCCGCCGATCGCAGCGCCATTGAACGTCACCTTGCCGCGTTGCGGCGCGACGACGCCTGCAATGGCTTTTAGCGTCGTCGATTTGCCCGCGCCGTTGCGGCCTAGCAGGGTGACGGTTTCGCCGTCGTTGATCTGCAGCGTCACGCCCTGCAGAATGTGGCTCTTGCCGTAGAAGCCGTGAATCTGCTGCACGTCGAGAATCATGCACGGCCTCCGGTGATCATGTTGCCGAGATAGGCGCTGCGCACGCGCTCGTCGCCGCGAATGTCGTCGGGGCGGCCTTCCACCAGCACGCGCCCTTGCTGCATGACGGTAATCGTGTCGGAGATGTCCATCACGATGCCCATGTTGTGTTCGATCAGTACGACCGTGTAGTCGTCGCGCAGGCCACGGATCAATTGCTTCATGTCGTCGAGGTCGTCGATACCCATGCCTGAAGTGGGCTCGTCGAGAAAGATCGCCTTGGGCCGCGCGGCGAGCGCCATGCCGACTTCGAGGCGGCGTTGCTGACCGTGCGAGAGCGCGCCCGCCGATGCTTCGCTAAAACGCTGCAATGCGAGGCGTTCCAGCACGCTGTCGACAGTGTCCGCATGCGTGAGCGCACCGTGCGGCGGCGCCCATGCGTTCAGCGCACGCACGGCGTCGACACCTTGCGCGGCGAGCCGCAGGTTTTCGCGCACGCTCAGATTGGCGAACAGGCTCGTCACCTGGAACGAGCGCGCGACGCCGCGACGCACGCGCTTGTGGTCCGGTTCATGCGTCACATCGTGTCCGTCGAAAACAATCTTTCCCGCCGTGATCGGCACCGTGCCGGTCAGCACATGAAAGAGCGTCGTTTTGCCCGCGCCGTTCGGACCGATCACCGAATGCACGGTGCGCGGCATGATACGCAGATTGACTTCGGAGAGCGCCGTGAATTTGCCGTAGCGTTTCACTACACCGCTCGCTTGCAGAATCGCCTCGCTCATACGCGCTCCTTGCCTGCATCTGCGGATTGGTTGCGCCGCAACGATTGCCAGATGCGTTCGCCCAAACCCCACAGTCCACGCTGCATGAACAGGCTGACCGCGATCAGCACAATGCCTAGCAGCAACAGCCAGCGCGGCCATAGCGTCGATAGCCAGTCGGCAAACAGCACGTAGAACGCCGCGCCCAGCACGGACGCGAACAGATTGCCTGTGCCGCCGATCACCGTCATCACGAGGATCATCTCGCTCGTGTGGTAATCGATGTTTGAAAGCGGCGCGATGCCCGTCATCAATGCGTGCAGCGCGCCGGCCAGACCCGTCACCGCGCCGGAGATCACGAACGCCATCAGCTTGAAGCGCTTGACGTCGTAGCCGACTGCGGCGGCGCGCGCTTCGTTGTCGCGAATGGCCAGCAACGTGCGGCCGAACACCGAATGCGAAACACGCATCAACAGCCAGAACACCACCAGAAACAGCACTGCGACGAAGCCGTAGTACTGCCACGGCGAAGTCAACGATACGAGTGCTTTGCCGAACAGCGAGAGCGCCGGGCGCGGAATATCGAGCAAGCCGTTGTCGCCGCCGGTGAGATCGGGCGTCGTGTAAGCGAGAAAGTAGAACAGTTGTCCGAACGCCAGCGTCAGCATCACGAAGTACGTGCCACGCTGGCGGATCGAGAACCAGCCCACCAGCGCAGCCGCAGCCGCACCGATCGCTACTGTGGCAAGCAACGCTACCGGTATCGGCAACGCCGTTTCCGTGAGAACCAGACCCGCGCAATAACTGCCGAGTCCGAAGAAAATCCCCTGCCCGAACGACAACAAACCGGTATGGCCAAGCAGCAGATTGCAACCGAGTGCGGCGAGAGCGAACACCAGCACTTCCGTGGCAAGCGATCCCGAACGCAGCGTCAACGGCAACACGCAAACCACCAGCAACGCCAGCAGCAGAATGCGATAGCGATGCAGCGAGTGCCGCCAACTGCGTTTCGCCGCGTGGGGAGAAGCGCTTTGCACGATAGGCTTCGAGGTATCGATCATGCCGCTCTCCCGAGCAAGCCGTTCGGCCGCAGCAACAGAACGGCAGCCATGGCGACGTAGATCATCAGTCGCGCGCCTTCCGGCCACAACGTACTCATCACGCTTTGCACGATCCCGACCAGCAGACCGCCGACCAGTGCACCGAGAAAATTCCCCATCCCGCCGACCACCACCACCACGAACGCGACGCTGAGCGCCTCGATGCCCATGAACGGATCGACGCCGCGAATCGGCGCGGCAAGCACGCCGGCGAGCGCGGCAGTTGCTGCACCAAGCGCGAACACCAGGCTAAAGACACGCAGCACGTTGATGCCGAGCAGCGACACCATCTCGGTCGATTCGCTCCCCGCCCGCACCGCGCTGCCAAGCCGCGTACCTTCGAGTACCCACCAAAGCAATGCGGCTAGCACAGCTGTGAAGCCGATCACGAACAGACGGTACTTCGGATACACGAAGCTGCCCCAGATCACCACGCCGTTGAGCACGTCGGGAACCGGCACGTTGTCGCCGAGCGGCCCCCAGATCAGGATCGCGCACTCTTGCACGACCAGCGCCAAGCCGACCGTCACGAGAATATGAAACTCATGCTGCTGCGCGTAGACGTGCCGCAGGATCACCTTTTCGACGACCCAAGCAAGCGCGCCCACCACGATCGGCACGACTATCAGCGCGGTCCAGAAACTCATCGACCACTGCATCGCC
The DNA here is from genome assembly GCF_058782725.1 of Paraburkholderia sp. FW306-02-B. Classification (NCBI taxonomy): domain Bacteria; kingdom Pseudomonadati; phylum Pseudomonadota; class Betaproteobacteria; order Burkholderiales; family Burkholderiaceae; genus Paraburkholderia; species Paraburkholderia sp. FW306-02-B. The sequence goes on along the minus strand of NZ_JBYSXZ010000002.1, from coordinate 639,754 downwards.
TGATAGCAGAAATACGCGCCGAGCAGATAGAACGCGCCATGCGCGAAATTTACGAAACGCAACAGGCCGAACACGATCGACAGGCCGACCGCGAGCAGGAAATACAACATCCCGACTCCGATGCCGTTGACGATCTGCAGGAGATAAACGTTCATGGCGTCCGTCTAAAGGGTATTGCGATGGAGCGTTGCTGCAACGTGCAATGCACGCGGCACGAATGCATCAAGCCAGCTTGCAGCCGGTCTTGTCGAGCGGCAGGAACGACTGGCCCGAACTGACGATATCCGCGTAGTCGTCGGCGTTCTTCATCCTGCTCTTCGACTTGCCCTTCAGCAGATAGTAGTTCTTCAGAACCTGGTGATCGCCATTGCGCACTTCTTCCGGGCCGGTCAAGCCGTCGTATTTCATGCCTTCGAGCGCTGCGACCACCTTCTTCGGATCGACGTTGCCGGCTTTCACGATGCCGTCGAGCAGGATCTTCGTGCAGATATATGAACCCGCAAGACTGTAGTTCGGGTTGGCTTTGAACGTAGCCTTCGTGCGTTTGACGAGATCGCGATTGAGTGGCGAATCGATGTCGTGCCAATACTGTGCGCCAAAATAGACGCCTTCGCACAGGTCCGCGCCGAGCGATTCGAACTGCTCGAGGCCGGAGGCCCACGCCAGCAGAATTGTGCAATTGTTCTTCATGCCGAAGCTCACGGCCTGGCGCAACGTATCGGACGATTGCGAACCGAAGTTCAGAATCAACAGGACGTCAGGCTTTGCGGCAACCGCATTGGTCAGATAGCCGCTGAATTCCTTTTCGTTGAGCGAGTGGTAGCTGTTGCCCACATGCTCGATGCCCTTCTCTTTGAAAATCGCCTTGGCCGCCGACAGCAAACCTTCGCCGAATACATATTGTGGCGTGATGGTGTACCAGCGCTTCGCTTTCGGCAGCGTCTGGATCAACGGGCGCACCGTCTGCTCGATCGCACCGAAGGTCGGCACCGACCAGCGGAACGTCGCATCGTTGCAGTCCTTGCCGGTGATTTCGTCAGCGCCAGCCGTGGTGATGAAGACGCCGCCGGCTTTCTGGACTTCCTTGCCCATCGCCAATGCTTCGGATGACAGAATCCCGCCGGCAAAGAAACGCGCATTCTTCTGTTGCGCGATTTCCTGCACACGGCGCACTGCCGTTGCGGGCTTGCCTTCCGTATCGAGCACTGTGTAGGCAAGCGGCTCGCCGAGCACCTTGCCGTACTGCTCGATTGCGAGCTTCATGCCGAGATCGGCGTACTTGCCGTTCGCCGCGAACGGGCCCGACATCGGTACCGGACAGGCAAACTGCAAGGTGCCGGTCTGGGCGAACGCGCTACGCGCGACCAGTGAGCCCAACGTCCCCGGGACGGCCGACAACGCGGCCAGCTTCAACATATTTCGGCGATTCAAAATGACGCTCCTTAAGAAAGAGACACGCACTGACCGACTGCGAAACTGAACGACTGCTCGAACGACTACATGAGCTTGCTGGCCGCCGTGAAGTTTTCCACCACATCGGCTTTGTTCTATTTATCATGATAAATAGATTGAACTTGATCGTAGGTACAATAAATTCGAGTGTCAATAAGGCAAAATTCCTGGTCGCCGCAAGGCGGCCTTCCGCACCGTTAAAGGCTTGGCGGACCGATGAAAGATCGTGCAGGACAAAAACTGGGAGTATCGAAGATGGCCATGGATCGAGCCAAGGCTGGCGCCGCGATTGAAATCAAGCAGCAAAAGCGCGGCGATCTGGTAGCGGAGGAAATCAAGCGGCTCATCACGGAGAAGGATCTGAAACCGGGTGACCGCCTGCCGCGCGAGGTGGAGTTGCAGCAACTCTTTTCGGTGAGCAAGAGCACGATTCGCGAGGCGTTGAAGTCGCTCGAGGTGCAAGGTCTCATCAAGGTGACGACCGGTCCGAGCGGCGGTGGCATGGTGGTGGAGGTGCCGCTCGACCGCACGCTACAGCTTTTGCAGAACTATCTGTTCTTCAAGGACGTATCGATCGACGACATTTACACCGTGCGTAAGCTACTGGAGCCGGAGTTGGCTGCGGGCGCGGTGCCGCATCTGACGGAACAGGATTTTGACGCTCTCGAAGCGAGCATTGCGTGTTGCGACCGGCCGGCTTCGGCGCATGGTGGGCAGGACATCGTGCGGCAACGTCAGGAGGACGTCAATTTCCACGACATCCTCGCTGCGGCGAATCCGAACCCGTTCCTGCGCTTCAGTTGCGAGTTGATCAACGAGATGATCCGGCAACTGATCGAGTTTCGTAACGATACGCCGCAAGCAGAACACGAGCGTTTCGGTCAGGCCAACGTGAAGATCCACAAGGCAATCACGAAAGCGGCGCGAGAACGCGATGTGGAGAAAGTGCGTGAGTTGATGGTCGTTCACATGACGGAAGCGCCACGCTATGTGAAGCGGATGAAGGGAAAACTGCGCGGCCGGCTGATCCTCGATTCGGAGATCCGCCGACGTGTGCGAGCGCGCAGCGTTGCGCCAGTGGATGAGACGGGTGAGGAGTAACCACGTAAGCGCACGGATCTGTTGGCGCGGCTCGCGAACGCCGGCGTGTTTCTGCTACCAATCAAATTGCCCGGTCTGACTGTCCAGCAGTTCTGGCGCGCCCGGTATCACAACGAGGCAGGACACCGATGGTTCAGAGGGCTTGCCAACGAAACGCCGCGCCAGCCCGTGGGCAAAGTGAAGGTTGTCGAGCATGTGGATTGACGAAACGCGGGTGTTTGTTTGAGCCGGGCGGGGCGAGAGGGCAGTTGGGCGGGAGAATTGAGCTATCGCCGGGCGACGTACGCCGAAGGGCTCAACCTTTTACCGCGCGCGCCGTTATTGCATCTGCAAAGGCACAAACAGTGGACCTTCATGGCACAAGTTATTCCGCTTTCCCGTCACACCGGTGCTGCGCGTGCGCGGCATGCAAAGGTGATGCTGTTGCCGATCGCCCGGCAGACCGCCGATGAGCTCGCGCTGCGTGTCCATCTGGCGCTCGACGCGTTGCGGCGCGGCGCCGGCGGCGTGACCGATGCGCAGACGCTCACGCAAGTCATGCTGCTGACCGGTTTTCTGGCTGAATCTGGCTTCGGCTCCGCGACCAGCGAGCAACTCGGGGCGGCCGAGCGTGCGGTGTCGGCGGTTTTCGATATCGGCCGGGAGACCGGCGAGTGGCGGCTGGATAGCGCAGCATTCGAACTGTTCGCCGCAATCGCGACGAATTATGACCGGCAACTGCACCGCGCGCCGCTTTGGGCGATCACCGATGCCAGCGAACGGCTCGATCGCTTTACTGCAGGTATGTCGCACCAGATGCCGGTGCGGAGCCGGGCTTAATTGCGTGAAAGAGATTTAAGGCGACGATGTATGTATGCGTCGCCTCCTGCTGCGGTACCGATGCGGGGGTTATGTGGGGCGAGCTGGTTGACCGGTTTGACGGCAACGAGCTGATGGTTTTTACCGGCGTAAACGCAGAAACCCCACCGTTGCGGGGTGGGGTTTCTGGTCTTGCATGGGAGCCTGACGATTACCTACTTTCACACGGGAATCCGCACTATCATCGGCGTGGAGTCGTTTCACGGTCCTGTTCGGGATGGGAAGGGGTGGGACCGACTCGCTATGGTCATCAGGCATGACTTGTTGCCGTGCTGTTCTTTGGGAACAGCACAACCAATCGGGAAGAAGTAGTTTCTGGTGATGCTCACCAGAGGGAGTTGTGTTGTTTCCGGCACAACATCGATCTCAACCTGTGTGTTCTGCTACCCCATCTGGGGGTTCACACGCATCCCCTTCGGGGATCGGACCAGCGTAAGGGCTTTGCATGGGCCCGGAGCAAGTGCTAAAGCACTCACCTCCGGCCGACAGCTAAAGCGCTAACGCTGGTCGAGACACACCTGTTATAGGATCAAGCCTTACGGGCAATTAGTATCAGTTAGCTTAACGCATTACTGCGCTTCCACACCTGACCTATCAACGTCCTGGTCTTGAACGACCCTTCAAGGGGCTCGAAGCCCCGGGGATATCTCATCTTAAGGCGAGTTTCCCGCTTAGATGCTTTCAGCGGTTATCTCTTCCGAACATAGCTACCCGGCGATGCCACTGGCGTGACAACCGGTACACCAGAGGTTCGTCCACTCCGGTCCTCTCGTACTAGGAGCAGCCCCCTTCAAATATCCAGCGCCCACGGCAGATAGGGACCAAACTGTCTCACGACGTTTTAAACCCAGCTCACGTACCTCTTTAAATGGCGAACAGCCATACCCTTGGGACCGGCTACAGCCCCAGGATGAGATGAGCCGACATCGAGGTGCCAAACACCGCCGTCGATATGAACTCTTGGGCGGTATCAGCCTGTTATCCCCAGAGTACCTTTTATCCGTTGAGCGATGGCCCTTCCATACAGAACCACCGGATCACTATGACCTGCTTTCGCACCTGCTCGACTTGTCGGTCTCGCAGTTAAGCACGCTTATGCCATTGCACTATCAGCACGATTTCCGACCGTACCTAGCGTACCTTCGTACTCCTCCGTTACACTTTGGGAGGAGACCGCCCCAGTCAAACTGCCTACCATGCACTGTCCCCAGTCCGGATCACGGACCAAGGTTAGAACCTCAAACAAACCAGGGTGGTATTTCAAGGACGGCTCCACGGAAACTGGCGTTCCCGCTTCATAGCCTCCCACCTATCCTACACAGATCGGTTCAAAGTCCAATGCAAAGCTACAGTAAAGGTTCATGGGGTCTTTCCGTCTAGCCGCGGGGAGATTGCATCATCACAAACACTTCAACTTCGCTGAGTCTCGGGAGGAGACAGTGTGGCCATCGTTACGCCATTCGTGCAGGTCGGAACTTACCCGACAAGGAATTTCGCTACCTTAGGACCGTTATAGTTACGGCCGCCGTTTACCGGGACTTCAATCAAGAGCTTGCACCCCATCATTTAATCTTCCGGCACCGGGCAGGCGTCACACCCTATACGTCCACTTTCGTGTTTGCAGAGTGCTGTGTTTTTATTAAACAGTCGCAGCCACCAGTTTATTGCAACCCCTTCACCCTCCTGGCGCAGGCCAGTCAGGCTACAGGGGCGTACCTTATCCCGAAGTTACGGTACCAATTTGCCGAGTTCCTTCTCCCGAGTTCTCTCAAGCGCCTTAGAATACTCATCTCGCCCACCTGTGTCGGTTTGCGGTACGGTCCTGTTAAACTGAAGCTTAGAGGCTTTTCTTGGAACCACTTCCGATTGCTTCTTCACCGAAGTGAATGGCCTCGCACCCTTGAATTCCGCGCCCGGATTTGCCTGAGCGCCTTCTCCAATGCAAGGACCGGGACTTCCAACACCCGGACAACCTTCCGCGATCCGTCCCCCCATCGCATTTAACAATGGTGCAGGAATATTAACCTGCTTCCCATCAGCTACGCATTTCTGCCTCGCCTTAGGGGCCGACTCACCCTACGCCGATGAACGTTGCGTAGGAAACCTTGGGCTTACGGCGAGGGGGCCTTTCACCCCCTTTATCGCTACTCATGTCAGCATTCGCACTTCCGATACCTCCAGCGCACTTTTCAATGCACCTTCGCAGGCTTACGGAACGCTCTCCTACCATGCACATTACTGTGCATCCGCAGCTTCGGTATATTGCTTAGCCCCGTTACATCTTCCGCGCAGGACGACTCGATCAGTGAGCTATTACGCTTTCTTTAAAGGATGGCTGCTTCTAAGCCAACCTCCTGACTGTTTTAGCCTTCCCACTTCGTTTCCCACTTAGCAATATTTGGGGACCTTAGCTGGCGGTCTGGGTTGTTTCCCTCTTGACACCGGACGTTAGCACCCGATGTCTGTCTCCCGTGATTGCACTCTTCGGTATTCGGAGTTTGCTATGGCGTAGTAATCCGCAATGGACCCCACAACCATGACAGTGCTCTACCCCCGAAGGTGATACACGAGGCACTACCTAAATAGTTTTCGGAGAGAACCAGCTATTTCCAGGTTTGTTTAGCCTTTCACCCCTATCCACAGCTCATCCCCTAACTTTTCAACGTTAGTGGGTTCGGACCTCCAGTACGTGTTACCGCACCTTCATCCTGGCCATGGATAGATCACCTGGTTTCGGGTCTACACCCAGCGACTGAATCGCCCTGTTCGGACTCGCTTTCGCTACGCCTGCCCTAATCGGTTAAGCTTGCCACTGAATGTAAGTCGCTGACCCATTATACAAAAGGTACGCCGTCACCCCTTCGCAGAGGCTCCGACTGTTTGTATGCATGCGGTTTCAGGATCTATTTCACTCCCCTCCCGGGGTTCTTTTCGCCTTTCCCTCACGGTACTGGTTCACTATCGGTCGATCACGAGTATTTAGCCTTGGAGGATGGTCCCCCCATCTTCAGACAGGATTTCACGTGTCCCGCCCTACTTGTCGTACACCCAGTTCTTCCATTCTGTTTTCGTCTACAGGGCTATCACCTGCTATGGCAGCACTTTCCAGAGCTTTCGACTAACAGTACGGATAAAGAGTACAGGCTGGTCCCATTTCGCTCGCCACTACTCTGGGAATCTCGGTTGATTTCTTTTCCTGCGGTTACTTAGATGTTTCAGTTCACCGCGTTCGCTTCACGTAGCCTATGTATTCAGCTACGGATGACCCATACGGGCCGGGTTTCCCCATTCGGATATCGGTGGATCAAAGCTCGTTTGCCAGCTCCCCACCGCTTTTCGCAGGCTACCGCGTCCTTCATCGCCTGTGATCGCCAAGGCATCCACCACATGCACTTGTTCGCTTGACCCTATAACGGGTGTGTCTCATGTGTCACCCACTGGGAATGACACGTTCGTCACAATCGCTACAGGTTGAGTATTCGTGTTGCGCCGTATTCCAAAAGCGATCTTTCGATCTCTCTTTTCATACATTGATACAATCACAACCCTGATTCACCTACTCAGCACCCATCTCTAAGTGCCTTTCGTGAATCTCTTTACTACTTCTTCCTGATTGTTAAAGAACGACAGCCGATATCGCAGTTGCTATAACCACGTATCACTCTGACTGGCTCAATCGCCAATGCGAAACGCTCTGTGCTTTTAAACACAGAACCCTGCGCATTGAAGATTGGTGGAGGATGACGGGATCGAACCGACGACCCCCTGCTTGCAAAGCAGGTGCTCTCCCAGCTGAGCTAATCCCCCAGTCACACAGATAACGCAATCTGATAGTCCCGGGGTCTTCACCGGTTAGCTGCAGCCACCGCAGAAACAGTGGTGGGTCTGGATGGATTCGAACCATCGACCCCCGCCTTATCAAGACGGTGCTCTAACCAACTGAGCTACAGACCCCTGAGTCTGTCTGCGTATCTGTCTTAATTTCACAGCCGATAAGCGTGAGCGCTCAACGCATTGACACGTTAGCTCGAGAAAGGAGGTGATCCAGCCGCACCTTCCGATACGGCTACCTTGTTACGACTTCACCCCAGTCATGAATCCTACCGTGGTGACCGTCCTCCTTGCGGTTAGACTAGCCACTTCTGGTAAAACCCACTCCCATGGTGTGACGGGCGGTGTGTACAAGACCCGGGAACGTATTCACCGCGGCATGCTGATCCGCGATTACTAGCGATTCCAGCTTCACGCACTCGAGTTGCAGAGTGCGATCCGGACTACGATCGGTTTTCTGGGATTGGCTCCCCCTCGCGGGTTGGCGACCCTCTGTTCCGACCATTGTATGACGTGTGAAGCCCTACCCATAAGGGCCATGAGGACTTGACGTCATCCCCACCTTCCTCCGGTTTGTCACCGGCAGTCTCCCTAGAGTGCTCTTGCGTAGCAACTAGGGACAAGGGTTGCGCTCGTTGCGGGACTTAACCCAACATCTCACGACACGAGCTGACGACAGCCATGCAGCACCTGTGTTATGGCTCCCTTTCGGGCACCCCGGCCTCTCGGCCAGGTTCCATACATGTCAAGGGTAGGTAAGGTTTTTCGCGTTGCATCGAATTAATCCACATCATCCACCGCTTGTGCGGGTCCCCGTCAATTCCTTTGAGTTTTAATCTTGCGACCGTACTCCCCAGGCGGTCAACTTCACGCGTTAGCTACGTTACCAAGTCAATGAAGACCCGACAACTAGTTGACATCGTTTAGGGCGTGGACTACCAGGGTATCTAATCCTGTTTGCTCCCCACGCTTTCGTGCATGAGCGTCAGTATTGGCCCAGGGGGCTGCCTTCGCCATCGGTATTCCTCCACATCTCTACGCATTTCACTGCTACACGTGGAATTCTACCCCCCTCTGCCATACTCTAGCCCGCCAGTCACAAATGCAGTTCCCAGGTTAAGCCCGGGGATTTCACATCTGTCTTAGCGAACCGCCTGCGCACGCTTTACGCCCAGTAATTCCGATTAACGCTTGCACCCTACGTATTACCGCGGCTGCTGGCACGTAGTTAGCCGGTGCTTATTCTTCCGGTACCGTCATCCCCCCGCCGTATTAGGGCAGAAGTTTTCTTTCCGGACAAAAGTGCTTTACAACCCGAAGGCCTTCTTCACACACGCGGCATTGCTGGATCAGGGTTGCCCCCATTGTCCAAAATTCCCCACTGCTGCCTCCCGTAGGAGTCTGGGCCGTGTCTCAGTCCCAGTGTGGCTGGTCGTCCTCTCAGACCAGCTACAGATCGTCGCCTTGGTAGGCCTTTACCCCACCAACTAGCTAATCTGCCATCGGCCGCCCCTGTAGCGGGAGGTCCGAAGATCCCCCCTTTCCTCCGTAGAGCGTATGCGGTATTAATCCGGCTTTCGCCGGGCTATCCCCCACTACAGGACACGTTCCGATGTATTACTCACCCGTTCGCCACTCGCCACCAGGATTGCTCCCGTGCTGCCGTTCGACTTGCATGTGTAAGGCATGCCGCCAGCGTTCAATCTGAGCCAGGATCAAACTCTTCAGTTCAAACCTGTTACTGTTTTTCGGTTCTCGCAGTTGCCTGCTTATGAACCGGTCGCTCACTCAACGTACTGACGAATGATCAACCTGCCGGCGTGAATCCACCCCGGCAGGAAAACCTTCCTTTAATACTAGTGTGAGACTTGATACTTTCGCTTATGCCGGACCCCGAAAGACCCGGCGCGCGTCGCGCATCAAGCGCCCACACTTATCGGCTGTTAATTTTTAAAGATCGATTACGCATTCACCACCGTCACAGCACCGCGCGTCGTCAACCTCACAACCACCCGGCACCGCTTCGTTCTGCGTCGCTGCATCAGCAGCAGAGAAACGAGATTATGGAGAACGACCGACGTGTCGTCAACCCCCTTTTGTGAATTTTCTTTTGGGTAAGTGCGAATCGACGCTAAAAGTTGCGTCCCCTACATATAGCAGGAGTGTCTGCAGCGATCGTATCGTGTGAGGACGAACAAGTTCATCTATAGTGAGGGGTCAGTCCTTGCACGTGGCGTACTGATGATGCGGCCCTCAGACAAGCACCTGCCCGACACTTGCACAAACCGCAAACGAGTCCACCATAGGCGCGTGCACGAATTGATGTGCTCACATTGCGCGCAATGGCGCAAGCTCGTATATAATGCGAGCCGCGCGAATTTCGCGCATTTCTATCGGCCCGCTTCGCGCGGGCTCATCTTTTTTGCTCCCCAGAGCACAGCCAAACAACCGCGTTGAGTCACTCAGGTGATGTTGAGCCATGCTCGAAACGCCTGACGGTCGCGTCTTGCGTCTCATAGCGAAGCCTCTAGAGGAGAATACGTGAACCCTTTTGATCGCGAAGATTCGCAACACGAAACGGGCGGATACGCCGCCAAAGCACCCGCAGGCCGTACCGGCAAAGGCAAGAGCGCGGGCAAGGCGATCCCCGTCGCAGCCGAGTTGCAGCCGCAACAAGCCGAAGAACGCCAGCGGCAGATGCGCGCGCTGATCCAGTTGGGCAAGGAGCAAGGTTACCTGACCCACGCTCAGATCAACGATCACCTGCCCGACAACTTCGCGCAAACCGCGGCGATCGACAGCATCGTCAGCGCCTTCAACGACATGGGCGTGCAGGTCTACGAGCAGGCTCCTGATGCGGAAACCCTGCTGCTGAACTCGAACACGCCCGCCGTGGTGTCGGACGACCAGGCAGACGAGGAAACCGAAGTCGCGTTGTCGACGGTCGACTCCGAGTTCGGCCGCACGACCGATCCCGTGCGCATGTACATGCGCGAGATGGGCGCGACCGAGCTGCTGACCCGTGCGGGCGAGATCGCGATTGCAAAGCGCATCGAAGACGGTCTGCACGAAATGGTGCAGGCGATCGCCGCTTGCCCGCTCGCGATCTCCGCAATTCTGGCCAGCGCCCAACAGGTCGTGGACGGCGAGCTTCGCATCGACGAACTGGTCGATGGTCTGAATGAAGATACGGCGGCAGCGGAAGTAGATACGAGCGCGGACGCAGTGGCCGACGTCGACACTGAAGCCAGCGATGACGAAGACAGCGATAGCGACGACGACATCGCCCCGGCCGATTCCTCGGCGGCGGACGAAGCGCGTCTGAAGCAACTGACTAGCGATTGCCTCGAGATCTTCACGCGGGTTGGCATCCTGTACGACCAGTTGAACGCGTCGCACACGCGAGGTGACGTCACCTCGAAAGCTTATCTGCGTGCCCGCGAGGAGATTCAGCAGAACCTCGCGAAGATTCGCTTCACGGCGCGCACCATCGACCGCCTGTGCGGCGACGTGCAGCACCAGGTCGCGCAGGTGCGCGAAATCGAGCGCCGCATTCTGCAAATCGCCGTGACGAAGAGCGGCATGCCGCGAGAGCAGTTCATCGAATCGTTCAAGGGTCACGAAGCCGACCTCGGCTGGACCGAGCGCTCAGCACGCGGGTCGTCGTCGTTCGGTGCGGCACTCGAGCGCAATCTGCCGGCCATTCAGTCGGAACAGCAAAAACTGATCGACATCGAAGCGACGGTTTCGCTGCCGCTCAAGCATCTGAAAGAGATCAATCGTCAGATGGTCGCGGCTGAATCGAAGATGCGCAAAGCCAAGAGCGAGATGATCGAGGCGAATTTGCGCCTCGTGATCTCGATCGCGAAGAAGTACGTGAACCGCGGCATGCTCTTCCTCGACTTGATCCAGGAAGGCAACATCGGTTTGATGAAAGCGGTCGACAAGTTTGAATATCGGCGCGGCTGGAAGTTTTCGACGTATGCGACGTGGTGGGTTCGCCAGGCCGTGACGCGTTCGCTCGCCGATCAGGCGCGCACGATTCGTGTGCCGGTGCACATGATCGAAACGATCAACAAGCTCAACCGCATTTCGCGCGAGATTTTGCAGCAGACCGGCCAGGAAGCGCATCCTTCCGTGCTGGCTGAACGCATGGAACTGTCGGAAGAGAAAGTGCGCGGCATTCTGAAGATTGCCAAGCAGCCGGTTTCGATGGAAACGCCGGTGGGTGACGACGGTGACGCTACGCTCGGCGACATGATCGAAGATTCGGCCGCGTCCTCGCCGGCCGACGCAGCGATGCAGGCCGACTTGCGTGCCGCGATCGACGACGCGCTCGACTCGCTGTCGCCGCGCGAAGCGAAGGTGCTGCGCATGCGCTACGGCATCAACACGAAATCGGACCATACGCTCGAAGAAGTCGGCAAACAGTTCGACGTCACGCGCGAGCGGATTCGCCAGATCGAAAGCAAGGCGATGCGTAAGCTGATGCATCCGAGCCGCGCCGATCGCCTGAAGTCGTTCCTCGACCGCTAAGCAGACAATTGCGCTTGTCGTGCGCCATGCACGGCAAGCGCAGGCCGCGAATCTCATTCGCGAGCCGCATTTCACACCCGCATCTCACACCGATAGTGATTCCCGCGGCGAGCCAACGCCCCGCGGTGTGGAACGCATTGCGGTTTGCCTGACTGAGGTTGATTTGTTTTGCCTTCGCGTATTCTCATCAACAAAGCCCCCTGACGGGAACACACGCACCACGGTAAAACCCCAAAAACCCCAACCAACAGGAGCATCCCAATTGGTAGAGTTTCCGTCTTCGGCGGTTTCAACCTGGGGCGCCGCAGTCGTATTCCTGAACGTCCTGTTGACACGCCTCGGCGTGCCGATCCCCGCGGTCCCAATGCTACTGTTCGCGGGCTCGGCGATCGCCGCCGGCTCGCTGCCTTTCTGGCCGGTCTTCGTCGCCGCCGTCCTCGGTGCGCTCATCGGCGATGGTGCATGGTTCACGGCGGGCCGCATCTACGGCCGCAAATTGATCTTCGTGCTCAGCCGGCTGTCGCCCGCCATCGATTCGAAACTCGGCAAAGCACGCTCGCTATTCGAGCGCTTCGGCGTTCCGCTCGTGTCGATCTCGAAGTTCGTCCCCGGGCTCGGGCTCATCACCCCGCCGTTGATGGGCACGACAGCCGTCGATGCACGCATCTACGCAGCGTGGGACATCGCCGGAGTGACGGCGTGGGCCACCTTCTGGCTACTCGGCGGCGCCGCGGCAGAACGGCAGCTGCATATGCTGCTCGCGTTCGTCAGAGCACGCGGCGGCACGGTCATCGATATCCTGCTGACAGCAGCATTGGCGTACCTGGCGTTTCGTCTGCTGCAACGGCGCCGCGAGCGTCGGCGGTTCGCACCCGCCGCAGCCGATGCCGATTCGGAAGCAACACCCGCCGGACGGCGCCGCATCGCACCGCCCATGGTTCTGGATGCGCGTCCAGAGGCGCCGACGCATGAAGCGCCGCGCCGCATCCCCGGCGCGCTGGCGCTCGATCCGCACTCGCCCGAACAGATCGACGGCGCGCTGCTCGTCTATGACACCGTCATTTACTGCATCTGCCCGGACAGCGCGACCGCCGTCGACATCACGGAACGGATGCGCCGCAACGGCTACACGCGGATTCGCGCACTAAAAGGCGGCCTGGACGCGTGGCAACGGCGCGGCTTTCCCGTCGAGCCGCTATCGCCGGTTGACGAACTGACGAACGGCCCACGCGTCGCAAAGCCACCCGGCGACACGCGCGGCGCAGTCACGCTGCGCGGATTCGCTCCACGGCGCAACGAAAGCGCCTGAACACGCGACGCAACAACGCCGGGCTATCGAATCCGGCGCCGCCGCTCACGACGGTGAGTCCCGCGCCATCGAACGCCTCGTCCACTGCCGATGCCCCGACATACGCGCCCGACTCGTGCTCGGCCATCACGTGGAAGGTCGGCGACTTCGCTATGCTCAAGCCGGTATCACGGTCCGAAAACGGCTGCGGGCAAGCATGGCGCCGTCTCGTCCATCACGACAAACACCGAACCCAGCCTGCCGGGGTTGATCCGGTCCAGCAGACGCTGAAAGTATTCGATGCGAATCGCCAGCAGCGCAATGCCGCCAAACGTGCCATCCGCTTCGTCGATGCGCCGCGTAAGCCCAATCGAAAGTTTTCCGTCGCGCAGTCGCGAGCGAAACGGATGCGAGAAATACAAGCCGATGGCAGGACTGCGTTGATGAACCAGGAAGTAGTCGCGGTCGGCAAACCGGACCGAGGCGTTGACCTCACCGTTCTGCGACGCGATCACCCGAGCATCCGGACCGATCACATAGGCGCCGCAGGTAGGCCGCAGTCGTCGTGCGGTCGAATAGCACCGCTTGCCGGAGGTCTACGGGGAGCTTCCATGTGTCCCGGTGCCTTGCACCGTCGACCATCGCCTGGCGAGTCAGGTCCAGGCGCATCGCGAGATATTGTTCTTTCAGCCCTTTTTCTCAAGCGCGCGCGGCGCCAACCCGTTGCTTCACAACTTGCGCAGCAGCCCCGCGGCCGACCGCAGCCGGCGCTTGCGCTCCCTCCCGAACCAATGAAGCACCGCATCGGTATCGCCCGAACCGGCCAGCAAGGCTGCATTGTCGCGCAGCAGCATCTCGCTCGCGACAACATCGTTCAGCGCACCGAAACGTTTCTGAATCTGCTTAAGCAGTTTAAGCGTACGTTTGTGGCCTCCGTGCAGAACCGGCCTGAAAAATTCGAGCAGATAACGCAGTTTTTTCCCGGCCTTTCTGACGTCATGAAACGATGTGTAATTGGAGCGCTTCGCGTGAGACGCGCGCTTCATACGCTTGCGTAGCGAACGTTCGGACGCGGCCACGCGTTTGTCGGCAAATTTGCTCAGCGGCACCCGCTCATGCGCGGTGTTCAATTCCTTGGCGGCGCTAGTCAAGGCGTCGCGCAACAGATGCCTGACGTCCGCGTTCGAGAGCGTTTCGCGACTCGTTGCCAACGCGCCGCTGCGGGCCTCTTCGAGTTTCGGTGCAATCGCTCGTGCGCCGGCGTCGTTCTGCGTAATCAGTTCGATCAGAATGTCCCAGTCGCGCGTTTTGCCCGCCGCCGCCGCCAGATACTTGTACAGCGCCCGTTGCCGCTTATTCTCGCCCTTGTCGAGCAGCGGCTCGAACGCCCACCACAACGAGCGCAGACGTCGCAACGACACGCGCAGTTGGTGCAGCGCTTCAGGCGACGCTTCCTCGCGCACTGCGGCTGAGTATTCGATGGCGCGATCGACCAGCGGCACCGCATACGACACGAACGCCGCCTCCGCGGAGAGCTGTTCGCCGGCCGGCTGGTTATCTGCAGCGCGTTTGTCGGCACGTTTGTCGGCGCTTTTTTCGACCTTCCGGCTCGCGCGTTTCATCGAACATCCTTCAAAACACCCTCTTGGCAGCGTAGCAAAAAAAGGGGCCGGTGGGTATGCACGCAATACGCATAACCCAGCTACAAGGCGTCGCCAGGAATGATTCTTGCGGTGTTAGCGGCAGTTCGACTGGAGAATCCTTCCCGGCTGCGCAGCCGGTATTTTTCGGATAGCTAAGCGTTAAAAGCCGCCACGTCTCTAGCAACGCATCCCCACAGTGCGTGGAAAATCTCCGCGAACTTCCCGCCAGGCCCCGTCCCGCATAGGCGTCGCACCCGGTGTCATCATTGCGACACACGGCCCGCTCAGGATCGAATGCTCCGCGACAAACTTTGAGGGCACAGGCCATGCCGGAACTTTCGTACCCGCAACCGGACGCTGCAAGTGGAAAGGGGCGCAATCTCGGCCTCATCATTTTCCTGGTTGTGATCGCTGCGGGTGCCATTTATTGCGCCACGCATTTGCTGGACGACTTGCAGTCGGTTCGCGAAGTCTCTGTTCTGCCTTATTTCCTGCTCGCCATCGCACTCCTGATCGCACTCGGTTTCGAGTTCGTCAACGGCTTTCATGACACCGCGAATGCCGTCGCCACGGTGATTTACACACACTCGCTCGCACCCAACATTGCGGTGGTCTGGTCGGGCGCATGGAATTTCCTCGGCGTGCTGACTTCAACCGGTGCGGTGGCGTTCGGCATCCTGCAACTGCTGCCTGTCGAGTTGATCTTGCAAGTGGGCAGCAGCGCCGGCTTTGCGATGGTCTTCGCGCTGCTGATCGCCGCGATCATCTGGAATCTCGGCACCTGGTATTTCGGACTGCCGTCGTCGAGCTCGCATACGCTGATCGGCTCGATTATCGGCGTAGGCCTGATGAATCAGCTGGTGCATGGCGCGTCCGGCACCAGCGGCGTCGATTGGAGCCAGGCGCTCGGCGTCGGCAAGTCGTTGCTGTTTTCGCCGCTGGTCGGCTTTCTGGCGTCCGGTTTGCTGCTGCTGATCCTGAAGGCCGTAGTGCGCATTCCAGCGTTGTATACCGAGCCGAAGGGCAAGGAACCGCCACCGTTCTGGATTCGCTGCCTGCTGATTCTGACCTGCACGGGCGTTTCATTCGCGCACGGTTCGAACGACGGCCAGAAAGGCATGGGCCTCATCATGCTGATCCTGATCGGCACGGTGCCAACAGCGTACGCATTGAACAAGGCGGTTACGCCGGCCGAAACGCAGACCTTCCTCGCGGTCTCGCAGCAAGTCTCGGCGACGCTCGCCAGGTACACCAACAGCGCGGCGCCTTCCGCGAATCCGCGCGCCGAGGTGGAAGCCTATGTACGCACCCGCCAATTGACGCCCGCGACGTTGCCGGCCTTGCAGCAACTGGTCGGTCTGATTGGCCAGCAAGTCGGCGCATCGGGATCGATGGCGGCCGTGCCGCAAAGCATCGTCGATAACGTGCGCAATAATATGTATGTCGCATCCGAAGCGATCCGTCTGATGGACAAGGCCAAACAACCCGCCTTCTCCGCGGACGACGCCAAGGCCATTAACAACTTCAAGGTGCAAACCGATCACGCCACCAAGTTCATCCCGACGTGGGTCAAGGTTGCGGTCGCAATCGCGCTTGGTCTGGGCACAATGGTGGGCTGGAAACGCATCGTCGTGACGGTCGGCGAGAAGATCGGCAAGCAGCATCTGACGTATGGCCAGGGGGCATCGGCTGAACTGGTGGCCATGCTGACGATCGGCGCGGCCGACGCGTACGGCTTGCCGGTCTCGACAACGCACGTGTTGTCGTCGGGCGTGGCCGGAACCATGGCGGCCAACGGCTCCGGCTTGCAGTGGGCCACCGTGCGCAGCCTGATCCTCGCGTGGGTGCTGACGCTGCCGGTTTCTATCGCCCTGGCCGCGGGCTTGTACTGGTTGTTCCGCATGGTGTTCTAAACCGCCGGGGCCTGTCAGGCGATCGGCCCCCGGAAGCGATGGCGAAATCGCCATGCAACATGACGCGTTCCTGATTAGCGACGGTGCGGGCGAAACTTTTCTGCACAACGGTGGCCGCGGCGTGTATTTCGACGATCCCGACGGCCACCTGCTCGAGGACAAGACGCGCCCCTACAAAATTGGCGCGTAGAAGCTTTTTCCGTTTTCGCCGCGCCGGCAATCAATACACTTCCGGCACGATCATCGATTGCGGCACCGGCTGGCGGCTGTATTCGTCGTTATAGACCCGTGCCGGCAGCTCGATACCCGGGTGCTCGATCTCGTGATACGGCACCTGGCTCAGCAGATGATGAATGCAGTTCAGCCGTGCGCGCTTCTTGTCGACCGCCTGCACGACCCACCACGGCGCTTCGGGAATGTGCGAGCGTTGCAGCATGACTTCCTTGGCCTGCGTATAGGCTTCCCAGCGGCGCCGGCTTTCCAGATCCATCGGGCTCAGCTTCCACTGCTTGAGCGGATCGTGGATACGGTTCTGGAAGCGGATTTCCTGCTCTTCGTCGGTGATCGAAAACCAGTATTTGAGTATCTGCACGCCGCTTCTCGCGAGCATCTTTTCGAATTCCGGCACCGAGCGGAAAAATTCCTCATACTCTTCGTCGCTGCAAAAATTCATCACGCGCTCGACGCCCGCGCGGTTGTACCAGCTGCGATCGAACAGCACCATTTCGCCGCCTGCCGGCAGATGCGAGACGTAGCGCTGGAAATACCACTGCGTGCGTTCGCGGTTATTCGGCGCCGGCAGTGCTGCAACGCGGCACACGCGCGGGTTGAGCCGCTGCGTGATGCGTTTGATCGCGCCGCCCTTGCCGGCCGCATCGCGTCCTTCGAAAATCACCACGAGCCGATGACCGGTCTGCACGATCCAGTCCTGCAGCTTGACGAGCTCGCCCTGCAGCCGGAACAACTCGCGGAAGTACATCTTGCGCGCCTCGCGATGCTCGGGCGTGAAGCCGTCGGCGCCGTCGATGATGCGGTCGTCGACCTCCATTTCGAGCTCCTCGTCGTACGCATCGATGAGGTCTTCCTCGAAACGGCGCTGCCGCTCTGCCAGCAATTCGGCCTCGGGTCTCGAATCCAGCTCTTTCATCGCGGTTCTCCTGGCAACGGAAATGGGTAGGCGCACGCGCGAGCGCAGCGCGCACAAATGCGTCGATTATCGAAGCACGAGGTGTCAGCCGTGTTACTGGGCGGGCGACCGCGCGCTTGCATGATTAGCACGCGCCGAAGGTCTGCACGCCTTGCTGACAGCCATGATAGCCAGTTTTGTGCGCCGATCCGGCGCTAGCGCAACGGCCTTGCGAAGCTCAGCTCGTGACCGTCCGGATCGGTAATGTGAAAATATCGCTCGCCCCACGGCGCATCGGACGGTTCGAGCGACGGCTTCAGCCCTGCCGCCAGCGCTTTCCGGTAGAGCGCATCGACATCCGAGACATAAATGATGACGCGGCCCCACCAGTTGACCGGCGCACGCGCGTCGACGATCAGATTCAGATACGATCCGCCGAACGCAAACGACGTAAAATCTTCCTGCGGACCGCCGAATTTAATCGGCAAACCGAGCGCTTCATAAAATTGCACCGCGCGCGGCATATCGCCGGTGGCGAGGGTGATGGCGCTGAGCGATTCGATGTGCGGTTCCGGCTGCACGATCGCTGCGACCGAGGTGGCGGGCGAGTTCATTATGGCTGTCTCCTTGGCATGGCAAGCCCGACGCACCGGGCGACGGGATTTCCGCAGGCGCGGCGGCGCAAGCTGGCGCAGGAAAGTGTCTCACAGGCAGCGCCTGCGCACCGAGGATTGCGCCGCTCTTGAAAACCCACGCGACGCCCCGCATCTGCGTTCCCGATCATCCGGAGCATCGCCATGGGAAGCCGCCCCAGCTTCATCGATGACCTGCCGAGCGCCGCGTCCGACGCCCCCGGGCCACCGACACTCAATCCGTTATCCGACGACGCGCTGCTCGACGCCTATTCCCGCACCGTTATCGGCGCGCTGGAACGCGTCCAGCAGGCCGTCGCCTTCATTTCCGTCGAACGCCGGCTGCCGGGCGAAGCGGGTCGCCGCAACACTCGCGGCGGCACCGGCTCCGGCTTCCTGTTCACGCCCGACGGCTACCTGCTCACCAACAGCCACGTCGTGCATGGCGCCACGCACATTCGCGTCACGCTCGCCGACGGCGCGCAATACGATGCCGATCTGGTGGGCGACGACCCGGGCAGCGATCTGGCCGTGCTGCGCATCGGCTCGCCTGAACCGTTGCCGCACGTCGAACTCGGCGAATCGTCGCGGCTCAAGGTCGGCCAGATTGCGATCGCGGTCGGCAATCCGCTCGGGCTCGCGCAAACCGTCACTACCGGCGTGGTGTCGGCGCTCGGCCGCTCGCTGCGCTCGAACTCGGGCCGCATGATCTACGACGTAATCCAGACCGATGCCGCGCTCAATCCGGGCAATTCGGGCGGTCCGCTGATCAATTCGGCGGGCCAGGTCATCGGCGTGAACACCGCGATCATCCCCGGCGCGCAGGCGATCTGCTTCGCCACCGCGATCGACACCGCCAAGTGGGTCATCATGCAGATCTTCGCGCACGGCCGCGTGCGGCGCGCGTACATCGGCGTGGCGGGTACGACGAGGCCACTGTCGCGGCGCACGCAGCGCTACTTCGGCTTGACGTCCGGGAGCGGCGTGCAGGTGATGGAAATCGTCAAAGGCAGTCCTGCCTCGCTCGGCGGCCTGCGCACCGACGATACGATCATCGCGATCGACGCACTCGCGGTGCATGACGTCGATAGCCTGCAACGCACGCTCGATTCCTCGCGTATCGACAAACCCGTCGACATAACGGTTTTGCGCGGTGCGCAACGGCTCGAATTGACCCTGACGCCGATTGAGCAGACCAGTTGATTTACCGCTTCCTCCGCAATCAAAAAGTCTCGCGCGAAATCAGCGCGAGGCTTTTTTGTTAAACGCGGCACGTCGCCACGACGCACCGTCCGGCTTAAATCAACCGCTTACTGGATCACCCGCGTCACGCCACGGCCACGCGGATCGGCGGCGGCTTCCGGCGTATCGCCGTTGACTTTGATCGCCTGGATGTCGCCGCTGAAATCCTGTCCCTTCAGCGTGTAGCCCCTGGCTTCGATCTGCTTGGCGAGTTCGCCGTCGATCGGCTTGTACGGCTCCCAGAAGATCGTGTTCGGCGGCAACAGCTGATGATGGAAGCGCATCGCGCCGACCGCTTCAGCCAACGGCATGTTGAAGTCGTAAATGTTGTTGATCACCTGGAAGATCGACGTGAAGATGCGCGATCCGCCCGGCGTGCCGATCACGAGCGACACCTTGCCGTCCCTGGTCAGGATGGTCGGGCTCATCGACGACAACGGGCGCTTCTTCGGTTCGATCGAATTCGCGTCGCTGCCCACCACGCCGAACATATTGGCAACGCCCGGCTTCGCGGAGAAGTCGTCCATCTCGTCGTTCAGCACGATGCCGGTACGGTCCGCCACCACGCCCGAGCCGAAGTAGCCGTTGATGGTGTACGTGTTCGACACCGCGTTACCCCACTTGTCGATCACCGAAAAGTGCGTGGTTTCCGCTTTCTCCGGCATCGACGTGCCGAGGCCAGCCTGGATGCTCTTCGTGTCCGAAGGCGCGGTCGGATTGACTTCGCCGGCACGCCTGGCGATGTATGCGTCGTCGGTCAGTTGCGCGATCGGCACCTTGTAGAAGTCAGGATCGCCGAGATACTGCGCGCGGTCGGCGAACACGCGCTTTTCGATTTCCGCGATCAGATGCACGTATTGCGGAGAATTGAGCTTGACGTCCTTGAAGTCGGGTGCAATGTCGGCCTTCATCTTCAGCAGTTGCACGAGACCGATACCGCCCGAGCTCGGCGGCGGTGCGGTGTAGACGCGATAACCGTTCCAGTCGGCCTGGATCGGCTCGCGCCACACCGCCTTGTACTGCTGCAGGTCGGCCTTCGTAATCAGACCGTGACCGCGCATGGAAGCCGCGATCAGATCGGCAGTCTTGCCGCTGTAGAAGTCTTTCGCGCCTTGATCCGAAATGCGCGTAAGCACTGCGGCGAGATCGGGCTGTTTGAAGTTGACGCCCTGCTTCAGATTGCCGAAGTAGGTGTCGAAGTTGGTCTTGCCGGCGAAGTCTTTCGCCGCGTCGTCGCGACGATCCTGCAATTGCTGGCTGACTTCAAAACCGTCGCGTGCATAGTGAATCGACGGTGCGAGCACCTGCTTCCACTTGAGCTTGCCGAAGCGGCGCTGCGCCTGCCACATCCCGTCGACGGTGCCCGGCACGCCGACCGCGCGATAGCCGAACAGGCTCATGCCCTTGATGACTTCGCCCTTGTCGTCGAGATACATGTTCTTCGTCGCTGCCAGCGGCGCACGCTCGCGGTAGTCGAGGAAGTACGGCTTGCCGTCGACATACAGCGTCATGAAACCGCCGCCGCCGATATTGCCCGCTTCCGGATACGTCACGGCAAGCGTGAAGGCAATCGCGACTGCCGCATCGACGGCATTGCCGCCTTCCTTGAAGACCTGCTCAGCGGCGTCGGCGCTGTACTTGTCGGCGACCGCAATGGCGGAAGCCGTGAGAACGGCCGGTTGAGCTTTCGCGGGCGGCTTCGCGACTGCGGGCGTGGCCTCGAGAAAACCGGTGGAAACGGAGACGAGTGCAACCAGCGCGAACCCGCTGGCGGACGACCTGGCGTTGCGGAACAACTTCATTGAATATCCCCCATGACGACTCTTTCATACGACAAATAAAAAAGCTGTCTTGGGCTTATAACATGCGAACCGTCCCTTTGCGAAGCCGCAGCATCCGTAGTACGCATGCTGCGGCACACAAACGGGCCTGTGGGAGCGTCAGGCCGAAGCGGCCGGCGCCAGCACTTGTGACGCCACTTCATCGACGGCCGCGCGCGCGAGTTTCACGATCTCGTCGACATCGCTACGCGAAGTGACCAGTGGAGGCGCGAATCCAAGGATGTCGCCGTGCGGCATCGCGCGCGCGATCAGTCCGCGCTGCAACGCAGCAGCCGACACGCGCGGACCGACTTTCAGCGCGGCATCGAAAGGTTGACGGCCGTCCTTGTCAGCCATGAATTCGAGCGCCGCCAACATGCCCGCGCCGCGTACTTCGCCGACGAGCGGATGAGCGTCGAACGCCGCATGCAGTTGTTCGAGCAGATACGCACCGGTTTGCGCCGCGTTCTGCGTGAGGTTTTCGCGCTCGATAATATCGAGGTTCGCCAGCGCCGCGGCCGCGCAGATCGGATGGCCCGAGTAGGTCCAGCCATGTCCCATCGCGCCGAATTCCTGCGATGCCTTGTCGATCACGTCCCACACGCCTTCGCTCACAATCACGCCCGACAGCGGCGCATACGCGCTGGTGAGCCCCTTTGCCACGGTAATCAGATCCGGGGTGATGCCGTAGTGTTGCGCGCCCATCTTCGAACCGAGCCGGCCGAAACCGCACACCACTTCATCGGCGATCAGCAGGATGTCGTGCTTCTTCAGAACCTGCTGGATCGCCGCCCAATAGCCTGCCGGCGGCGGCAGGATACCGCCCGTGCCCATCACCGGTTCGGCGATGAAGGCGGCGATCGTATCGGCGCCTTCCTGCGCGATCAGCTTCTCGAGTTCTTCGACGCAGTACGCGACGAACTGCGCTTCATTCATGCCCGCAGGCGCATGCCGATACCAGTGCGGGCACACCGTATGTTTGACGCGCTCGATCGGCAAATCGAAGCATTGGTGAAAACTGGGCAAGCCGGTCAGACTGCCGGTGACAATCCCCGAGCCGTGATATCCGCGCTGACGCGAGACGATCTTCTTCTTGTTCGGGCGCCCCTTGACGTTGTTGTAGTACCAGACGAGTTTGATCTGCGTTTCGTTCGCGTCCGAACCGGACATGCCGTAGTAGACCTTCTTCATGCCCTGCGGCGCCCAATCGACGATCCGCGACGACAGTTCGATGATCGTATCGGTCGAGTGGCCGACATACGTGTGGTAGTACGCGAGTTTCTTCGCCTGCTCGTAGATCGCTTCGGCGACCTCGGTGCGGCCGTAGCCGATGTTCACGCAATACAGGCCCGCAAAAGCGTCGATATACGACTTGCCCTGATGGTCTTCGATACGGATGCCTTTGGCGCCCGTCACGATGCGGCCAGGCAGCGCGCCGCTCGCATGGTCGTGAGCGTGCGTCGAAGGATGCATGAAATGCGCGCGGTCGGCGTCGAAGAGTTGGTCCAGTTGAGTCATCGTGTGCTCCTTCGTTTGATCGATGAATGTGATGTGTTGGCTCAGGCCGTCGCGGCCGCCGTTGTGGCAAACGCGCGGTGCGCGGAAACGCTGTCGGTCACCGGCAAGCCAAGTTGACCGAGGCAGAAATAGCGGATTTCGACGAACGGCTCGAAGCCTTCGGCGCCGCCTTCGCGACCGAGGCCGGATGCCTTGATGCCGCCGAACGGAATCGGCGCGCCGGTGAATTTCGCGCCGTTGACGGACACCATGGCGAAGTCGAGGCGGCGGATCACCTGAAACACGGTGTTGAGGTCCTTTGCACAAAGGTAGGCGGCGAGTCCGTACTCGGTGTCGTTGGCGCGTTCTATCGCTTCATCGAGCGAGTCGAACGGCGATACGGCTGAGATCGGCGCGAAATTTTCTTCGTCGTAGATGCGCATACCGGGAGTGGCGTCGGCGACCACGGTCGGCTCGAAGAACCAACCGCCGCGCTCATGCGCCGCGCCACCGACGGTAATGCGCGCGCCCTTCGCCTTTGCCTCTGCTACACGCTCTGCCGTCGTATCTAACGCGGCTTGGTGTATCAACGGACCGACATCCACGTCCGCTTCGAACGCGGAGCCGACTTTCAGAGCTCTAACCGCATCGCTATATTGCGTGACGAACGCTTCGTACAAAGGCCGCGCGACGAAAATGCGATTCGCCGCGCAACAGTCTTGACCGGAGGTCTGAAACTTCGCGGCGATTGCCACGCATACGGCCTGGTCGAGATCAGCGTCTTCGGTCACGATGAACGGCGCGTTGCCGCCCAGTTCCAGCGCTGTTTTCTTGATGCCGGCCCGGGCCGCAGTCTGCATCACCAATGCGCCGACGCGCGTCGAACCGGTGAAGCTCACCGAGCGTACCCGCGTATCGCGCACCAAGGTTTCCATCGCCATTTGTGGCTCGCCGAGCACGACGTTGAACACGCCCGCCGGAAAGCCCGCTTCTTCGGCGAGTTGTGCGAGCGCGAGTGCCGAGAAAGGCGTTTCGTGCGCCGGCTTGACTACAACGGTGCAACCGGCGGCAAGCGCGGCGGCCGCCTTGCGCGTGATCATCGCGCAGGGGAAATTCCATGGCGTAATCAGCGCCGCGACGCCGACCGGCTCGATCACGGTGCCCAACTGCGCACCGTCGATATGCGTGGGAATCGTGCGCCCGTTCAGACGCCGCACCTCATGCGCAAACCATTCGACGAAACTCGCGCCATACGCGATTTCGCCGCGAGCTTCCGCGAGCGGCTTGCCCTGTTCGAGTGACAGAATCGCGGCCAGATCATGCTGATGACGCAAGATCAGTTCATGCCAGCACAGCAGCAATGCTGAGCGCCTGGCAACCGGCAGCCAGCGCCATGTCGAGAACGCACGATGCGCGGCGTCGACCGCTTCCGTGATCTGCGACGCATCGAGCATCGGCACGTGGCCGAGCACCTGCTGATCGGCGGGATTCTGCACGGCGACGCTTGCTGCACTCGCGCTGTGCACCCAGCGCCCGTCGACGTAGCACAGCGATTTGAATAGAACCGGATGACCCAGCAACATGACGACCTCCTGTCTGCAATGTATGTCTGTCACTGTACGTTCAGCGGCGATGCGTTTTTTTTGGTTCGGGCGTCTTCATGTGAGCGTTTTTTCTGAAATTCGCCGTGCCATTTCGCGATTTTTTTGGCGACGTCGCGATAAGCATCTAGCTGCCGTCGCTGACAGCTTCATCCGCCCAGTCGGGCAAACCCTCCGGCATGCTCTTCACCACCTTCGTGACGATGTAGGTGAAGTACTTTTCGATGCCTGGTTCATCGATCAGCAGCGAATCGATAAACCGCTGGTAGTGATCGATGTCGCGCGACATCACGTGCATCACATAGTCGACTCCGCCACCCGTCGCATGGCATTGCACGACCTCCGGCGCCGCAACGATCCGTTCCTCGAAGCGCCGCATGTCCTGCGCGGTATGCCGCGCGAGCGTTACTTCAACCACCACACGGTTGCCTTTGAAAGCGCGCACCCAGTCGATGTCGGCGCGATAGCCGCGAATCACGCCGCTTTCTTCCAGACGCTTGACGCGCTCCCACGCCGGCGAAATCGACAGATTGATCTCTTCGGCGAGACGCGACTTCGTCATGCGTCCGTCGCGCGCGAGAATACGCAGAATCGCGAGATCATAGCGGTCGAGTTTCATCGCGCGATCAGACCGTCACCGGTATGCCGCGCTCGACAACATCGGCTACCACCGCGACCGTGTCGCCGATCCGCACGAGGCCGGGGAAATGCCGTGCCGCGAGCAAACCGCTGCGGCGCGCACGATATTCGACCGGCGCGACGCCTGTGCGCGACGCATCGTAAATCCGCGCGATGACTTCTCCGCTTTCGACCATCTCGCCGAGGTCCTTGCACAGTTCCAGCAGACCGTCGTGCTCGCTCGTCGTAAAGCAACTGCCGTCAGGCATGTCGAGCAGCGTCGTGGTGCGCCGTGCTTCTTTCTCCGCCTCGTGTTGCAAGAGAATGTCTGCGTGCTGAAGAAAACCACGCACGCCACGCGTCGCCACCGCGACGCTTTGCACCGAAGCGGTACCTCCGCCGCCCAGTTCGGTCGACACAAACACCTTGCCCGCTTCTTCAACCGCCGTATCGAACAGGCCGAAACTGTCGAGTTCGAGCATCCGCATCGAATACGGCGCGCCGAATGCGCGCATCGCCGCTTCGCACTGCGCCTGCTGGCGCGCGTCCGGTAGCAGGTGAATCGCCGCAAACGGCACGAAGTCGAGCGTACGGCCGCCCGCATGCAGATCGAGTACGTAATCGGCGAGCGGCAGCAGATAGCGCTGAAAATAATCCGCGATCTTCTCGGTGATCGTGCC
The DNA here is from genome assembly GCF_058782725.1 of Paraburkholderia sp. FW306-02-B. Taxonomy (NCBI): domain Bacteria; kingdom Pseudomonadati; phylum Pseudomonadota; class Betaproteobacteria; order Burkholderiales; family Burkholderiaceae; genus Paraburkholderia; species Paraburkholderia sp. FW306-02-B. Next base: position 613,916 of record NZ_JBYSXZ010000002.1, on the reverse strand, counting down.
GTCCGGCTTACCGGGAAAACTGCGATTCAGATTGCCGCGGTCGATCGGCGACGTGCGGCTGCCCGCACGGAACGCCGGGTAGTTCATGAACGGCACGATAATCACGCGTCCTTTCACGTCCGCCGCTTTCAGCGTCGCGGCCAGCTTCGACAAGGCGATCGGCCCTTCGTATTCGTCACCGTGATTGCCGCCGGTGAGCAGCGCGGTCGGCCCTTCACCGTTGCGGATCACGGTGACCGGAATCATCTCCGCGCCCCACGCCGAGGCGTCGTGCGAATGCGGCAGCTTCAGAAAACCGTGCTGTTCGCCGCCGGCAGCGAAATCGACCGTCGGTTGAATCGGGGAAGCCCGCATATGCGCTACTCCTTCACGAACAGCTTGCGCGGCGTGTTGCAGAACGTCTCGACGCCCGACTCGGTAATCAGAATGCTTTCGGTGATTTCGAGTCCCCAGTCGTCGAGCCACAGCCCCGGCATGAAGTGAAACGTCATGCCGGGTTCGAGGACCGTCTTGTCCCCTGGGCGCAGACTCGCCGTTCGTTCGCCCCAGTCCGGCGGATAGCTCGCACCGATCGGATAACCGCAGCGGCTGTTCTTTTCGATGCCGTATTTGTGCAACATCGCGAAGAAGGCGTTCGCGATGTCTTCGCAGGTGTTGCCCGGTTTGGCGGCGCCAAGACCCGCTTCGATACCTTCAACGACCGCGCGCTCGCCGTCGATAAAATGCTTCGGCGGTTTTCCAAGGTACACGGTGCGCGATTGCGGACAGTGGTAACGCTTGAAGCAGCCGGCGATTTCGAAGAACGTGCCGGCATCCCTGGCGAACGGCGTGTCGTCCCAGGTCAGATGCGGGGCGGCGGCATCGGCGCCGGTCGGCAACAAAGGCACGATCGCCGGATAGTCGCCGCCGTAACCGTCGACGCCGGTAATTCCCGCCGAGTAGATCTCGGCCACGAGGTCGCTCTTGCGCATGCCGGGTTCGATCCGCTCGACGATATGCGCATGCATCTTCTCGACGATACGCGCGGCAATGCGCATATATTCGATCTCGCGTGGCGATTTCACCGCGCGCTGCCAGTTGACCAGCGCGGTTGCATCGCGCCACTGCGTTTTCGGCAAATTACGCATGAGCGATGCGAAGGCAGCCGCGCTGAAATAGTAGTTATCCATTTCGACGCCGGTGCGGCAGTTTTGCCAGCCGCGCGCCTCGATCACTTCGCGTGCGAGGTAATCCATCGGATGCCGCTCGGTGGACTGCACATAATGATCCGGATAACCGACGATCTGCTCGTGCTGCATGAACACGGTACGCTTCGCACCGTTTGCGTCCTGGCCTCGGCCGAACCATACCGGTTCGCCGTCGAGCGCCAGCAGCACGCATTGATGCACGTAGAACGACCAGCCGTCGTAACCGGTCAGCCACGCCATGTTGGTCGGATCGGACACGATCAGCAGATCGATCCCAGCTGCCTGCATCGCGTGGCGCGTTTTACCGATACGTGCGGCATACTCAGCACGTTCGAACGGCAAACGCACGACCGGCGCTTGAGCAGCCACGCTCGCATTCCGTTCCAGTTGTGTTGTCTCAGACATCGTTCCCTCTCAGCGCTTCACATCGTTGCGGAAAATCGTTCCAGCACCAGCGGCGCGCGCACGCGTTAGCGCGAGCGCTGCGATTGCGGTGTCCTGCGCGCCGGTGCCGGTCAGGTCGCAGATCGTCACGTCTGTTTCATTGACGCGGCCCACGGCCTGTTGTGCGATCACCTGGCCCAGTTCGGTAATGACGGCGTCGGCACGGATCACGCCGGCAGCGAGCGCGTGGTGCAGCTCGCCGAGCACGCGCGTTTGCTGAGCGCGGTCGCACACGTAGCGCGCCGCGACCAACGCGGCCGGCGCGATCTCGTTCTTGTGCTCGGCGTCCGAGCCCATCGCCGTGATGTGCAAACCCGGATGCAGGTCAGCGGCTTCGATCAGCGGCGTACGGCTTGGCGTGGTCGTGATCGCGAGATCCGCTTCGGCGAGCGCGTGATGAACGTCGCGCGCGATGTCGCATTGCACGCCGAGCGGAGCGGCCGTCTCTTCAGCGAAACGCTGTGCGCTGGACGGATTGCGTGCCCAGGCGGAGACATGTTCGACACGGCGCACCAGCATCAATGCCTGCAATTGCAAACGCGCCTGTTCGCCCGCGCCGATCACCGCCACGTGTGGCGTGTGCTGCTTCGCGAGCCAGCGCGCTGCGACGGCGCCGGCGGCCGCCGTGCGCACCGTCGTCAGATAACCGTTATCGAGCAGCACGGCTTCGGTCATGCCCGTCTTCGCCGACAGCACCAGCATCAGCCCGTTAAGACTCGGCAAACCGAGTGACGGATTGTTAAAAAAACCGGGGCTCACCTTGATTGCAAAGCTGTCGAAGCGCGGCAGATACGCGGTCTTTACGTCGACCTCGCCGTGCTGCTCGGGCAGATCGAGGCGCAGGACCGGCGGCATCGCGACAGCTTCGGTTGCGAGTGCGAGAAAGGCTGCTTCTACCTGGTCTATCGCCGCCAGATCAAGCGGCACGAGTTCGCGAAGCTGCGCTTCGCCAAGGAGCGAGATCGAAGTCATAGGGAGTTATGCGAGTCGGGCTGCATCGGCGACGTGCCGACGATGCGGCGATGCTGATCCATATCGATGTTGACGCCCGTCACGACGAGCACCAGCGGCCCACGTGCAAGACGCTCCGTGGGCAACATGCCGTCGAGTAGCGCAGCGATTCCAACCGCCGCCGCGCCTTCGACCACTAGCCGTTCGTGCCGGTACGCATGCACGATGCCGCGCGCAATCGACGCTTCGTCGAGCAGCACGATTTCGTCGATCAGATCGCGCGTGAGTGCATACGTATAGCGGTTTTCGAGTCCGATGCCGCCGCCGAGCGAATCTGCAAGCGTTTCGACTTCATCGACGAGTACGGGCCGGCCGGCCGCGAGACTTGCATGCATCGCGGCGCCGCGCGCCATCGTCACGCCGGTCATGCCGATCGCCGGATTCGCGCTGCTGGCCGCGAATGCAACGCCCGCAAACAGGCCGCCGCCGGACAGCGGCACGACGATGTTCGCGACATCCGGCAACGCTTCGACGATTTCGAGTCCGATCGTCGCTTGCCCGGCGATCACCTGCAGGTCGTCGAACGGCGGTACATGCGCGAAGCCTTCGTCGCGAACGAGCCTTAACGCTTCATGTTCCGCATCGTCCTGGCTTTTGCCGACAATGCGCACTTGTGCGCCGAGTGCTCGCACCGCATCGACCTTGTTGCCCGGCACGAGCGCGGACATGCAGACCGTCGCGTCGATACCCAGTGCGCGGGCCGCGTGTGCGACAGCACGGCCGTGATTCCCGGTCGATGCGGTCACGACCCGGCGGCAGCCCTGTTCGGCGAGAAGAGCGAGTGCGTTGGTGGCGCCGCGCAGCTTGAAGCTGCCGGTCGGCTGCACGGTTTCGAGCTTGAGAAAGACGGGGGTGCCCGCGATCGCCGACAACGTCTGCGATTCGACGAGCGGCGTATGACAAACGCGCCCCTCGATACGGCGACGCGCGCGGTAGACATCGGCTAGCGACAAAACGGACATGAACTCGGCCTTGCACGAAAGGGTTCAATTCCGATGCTGTCGCGCCTGCGCTGTTACGCTGGTTGCGGCCGCATCGTTTTCAATGCAGCCCAGTCTAATGTTCTAAAAAACGATTTCTATTGTCCTAGTTCATTTCGCGCACACCGTATGAACTCACGTGAAATCGTGCACTTGCGGGTACTGCTCGAACACGTCACACATCGTTTCCAGCGCGGCTTTATAGGTCTCTTCGCCGACCTCGGCGCCCACGCATACGCGCACCGCATTCGGCCGGTCCGCGCCGCGCACGAGGAAAGGATCCGGCGAGGTCACGGCGATGTCGCGGTTGCGCAGCTCTCTGACCAGCCGGTCCGCTTGCCAGTGATCGGGCACACGCAACCACGCGGACAGCGCCTGCGGATGAGCGCCGAGCACGTAGTCGCCCAGCGTTTGCTTCAACAGCGCCTGACGCCGCTCCAGACGTGCGCGCTGTATCTGCACGAGCCGTTCGGCGGTGCCGTCGAAGATCCAGCGCGCCGCCACTTCGGCCATTGGCGAAGTCGCCATCCAGCTGCTCACGCGCAGTACGCTTTCGGCGCGCAATGCGAGCCGCCGCGGCGTGGTCAGATAGCCGATGCGCAAACCGGTCAGCACCGACTTCGTCATGCTCGTGCAGTAGAACGACAACTCGGGAATCAGGCTCGAAATCGGCGTGGCGGCTTTGGCGGGCAAGGGACCATAGACATCGTCCTCGATCAAGTAAACGCCGTAACGCTCGGCGATTCGCGCAATCGCGCGGCGCCGCGAGTCGGGCATCATCGCAACGGTGGGATTGTTCAGTGTGGGCGTACAGACAAGGGCGGTAATGCGCTCGCTATCGCACATCTCTTCAAAGTGTTCGGGGTGAATGCCGTACTCGTCGATCTCCAGCCCCTTTAGCGTGAAGCCCAGCACATTCGCCGAACCGATCACGCCATGGTCGGTGAGGCTTTCGCACAGCACCGTATCGCCCGGCCCCACCAGCGACGCCAGCGCCAGAAAGATGCCGTGCGCGGCACCGTTCGTCACCAGTAGCGTATCCGGCGAAGCCGGCATGCCCAACGACGCAAGCCACGCGATCCCTGCCTGCCGATGGTGTTCGAAGCCCGCTATCGGCCGGAACGCACGAATCCACGGCTGGTCGTCTAACGTGGATAGCGTCGCGCATACCTTGCGCCACATCGCGTCATGCTCCGGTGTATGGATAATGCGCGCGATCGAAAAGTCGACCACCGAACGCTCGGCCGTGTCGAGCATATAGCTCGACATGGTTTCGGTGACGCGCGCCGCCACGAAGCTGCCGCGCCCCACTTCGCAGCGGATCAGCCCTTGCCGCTCCAGTTCCTTATAGGCATTGGTCACCGTCTGCACGCTGATCGCCAGTTCCGCGGCCACGTCGCGCTGCGGCGGCAGGCGCGCGCCCGCCGGCAACGACGCGCTTTCGATGTCGCCCGCAATCGCCTTGACCAGCCGTTTATATTTCGACTCCACGCCGTGCACCGGGCGCACGGCCTCCCGCCACTGCTCGATCACCGCTGCTCTCCATTGTTTTCGCACTCAATAGTGCGACCAAACGGTGCGGGAAAATTATTGTCCTAGAGCAATCGCAACAAAAAAATGGCTTTGTATGCTGCGTTCATGGGTGCGATGCCACGCAAGCAAATTGCAGGCAGCGCCAGCCCTTCGCCCTGCTGCGGAGCATGATGCACCGCGGCATTCACCACGCCACAGAACGGGATCGATATGAAAGCGAAGCGCACTTCAGGACTGCTGGGAGCCCTCTGCGTCGCCGCAGCGAGTCTGGCGATGCACACGCAATATGCGTCGGCGGAAACTACGTTGCAGCGCATCCAGCGCACCGGCGAAGTGCGCATCGGCTATGCGAACGAAGCGCCGTTTGCCTATACAACGCCTGACGGCAAGGTGACCGGCGAATCGCCGGAGATCGCCCGCAAGATTTTCGCCAGAATGGGTGTGAAGAAAGTAGACGGTGTGCTGACCGAATGGGGCTCGCTGATTCCGGGCCTGCGCGCGGGCCGCTTCGACGTGATCGCGGCCGGCATGTACATCACGCCGGAACGTTGCAAACAGGTCGCGTTCGCCGATCCGCAATACCAGATCCAGGACACGCTGCTGGTGCTCAAGGGCAATCCGAAGAATCTGCACAGCTACGGCGATATCGGCAAACAGGCTGACGCGAAGCTCGCCGTGATGGCCGGCGCTGTGGAACTCGCCAATTCGCGCGATGCGGGCGTGAAAGATGCTCAGCTGTTGCAGGTGCCCGATACGACTGCGCAACTGCAAGCCGTGCGCGCACGTCGCGCCGATGCGGCCGCCGGCACGGCGCTGACGATGAAAGGACTGGCCGCCAAAGATGCCGACCAGGTCGAAGCCGTCGCGAAGTTCACCGACGATCCGAAGCACACCGGCTACGGCGCGCTCGCGTTCCGTCCGGAAGACGCCGATCTGCGCGATGCGGTCGACAAGCAGTTGCACGCGTGGCTCGGTACGCCCGACCATCTGCAAACAGTCGCACCGTTCGGCTTCGACAAATCGAATCTGACGACGCGCACCGCCGCGGACATCTGCGGCAGGTAACCGAAGTAATCCGCAAGTAGTAGCGAAGACCGGCACGCGCCGGTCATGATGCTCCGGGCGCGCGCAACCGCACACGCCGTCATGCAAGCGAGGAACCGCCATGCGTGAACTGTTTCCCCTGCTGCTCCAGGGTACGCTCGTCACGATCGAGATCGCCGCCTGCGGCACCGTGCTCGCCATCGTCATGGCATTTGTCGCGACCGCCGCCAAGCTCGCACCGTGGGCGCCGCTGCGCTGGCTCGGCAATGCGTACGTCGAGATCTTTCGCGGCACGTCGTTGCTCGTGCAACTGTTCTGGTTTTTCTTCGTGCTGCCGCTGCCGCCGTTCCGGATCGAGATGACGCCGTTTGCCGTCGCGATCGTCGGGCTCGGCCTGCACTATGGCGCATACGGCTCGGAAATCCTGCGCGGCGCGTTGCGTTCGGTGCCGGGCGGCCAGTTCGAAGCGGCACTGGCGCTCAACATGTCGCCACTCACGCGCATGCGCCGCATCATCCTGCCGCAAGCGATGATCAATGCGTTGCCGCCCGCCACCAATCTGATGATCGAACTGCTCAAGGGCACTTCGCTGGTGTCGCTGATCACACTGTCGGATCTGACGTTTCGCGCCCGGCAACTCGATGAGGCAACCTTCAAGACCGCGCAGATTTTCGTGCTTACGCTGGTCATCTACTTCGTGCTCGCGCAGATCCTCGTCGCCGTGATGAGGCATTTCGAGCGCCGCGTGAGTCACGGCATCATCCAGAGGGCCGTCCGATGAACAGCTTCTTCGATCTGCACTACGCGGCGCGCATCTTGCCTGACCTGCTGCGGGCGTCGATGTACACGATCCTCATCACATTGATCGGTTTTGCGATCGCGCTGGTGCTCGGACTCGTGCTGGCCGTGCTGCGGCGCAGTCCGATCAAACCGCTTGCGCGGATCGTCGGCTTCATCGTCGAATTCATTCGCAGCACGCCGCTGCTGATTCAGGTGTACGTGCTGTTCTATGTGCTGCCGGTGTACGGCATCACGATGTCGGCTTTGACGGCCGGCACGGTCGGTATCGCGCTGCATTACGCGTGCTACACGTCCGAGGTTTATCGCGCCGGTCTGAACGGCGTGGCGCGCGGCCAGTGGGAAGCGGCTTGCGCACTGTCGCTGTCGCCGTGGCGCACCTATAGCGGTGTGATCCTGCCGCAGGCGATTCGCCCGGTGATTCCAGCGCTCGGCAATTATCTGGTAGCGATGTTCAAGGACACACCGGTGCTGTCGGCGATTACCGTCGTCGAGCTGATGCAGCAGGCGAAGAACATCGGTTCGGAAACCTTTCGCTACCTTGAACCGATCACGCTGGCGGGTCTCTTCTTCCTGCTGATCAGCATCACGTTCGCGCAACTCGTGCGGCGGCTCGAAATCGGATTGAGGTTGCCATGACCGTGAAGACCGACCTCGACGTCCGTACCCCGCTGCATCCGGACTTATCCGTGGAGAAACAGATGAAACGAGACGATCCCGCCGCCGTACCTGGGCCGCAGGCCGGCACGCCAGGCGAGGCGCCGATGGTGCGCTTTGCCGGCGTGACAAAGCGCTACGGCGCGCTGACGGTACTCGACGAACTCGATCTGGAAATCGCCCGCAACGAGAAAGTGGCGATCATCGGCCCGAGCGGTTCGGGCAAGTCGACGCTATTGCGCGTGCTGATGACACTCGACCCGCTGACCGACGGCATGATCGAGGTCGATGGCGAGCCGCTCACGCACATGCACAGGAACGGCGTGCTGGTGCCCGCCTCGGTGAAGCATCTGCGACGCGTACGCAGCAAGATCGGCATGGTGTTTCAGAGCTTCAATCTGTTCCCGCACATGACCGCGCTCGCCAACACGATCGAAGCGCCGATTCGCGTGCTGGGCCTCACGCGCAAGGAGGCGACCGATCGCGCCCGCGATCTGCTGTCGCTGGTCGGTCTCGAGGACAAATGCAATCACTATCCTTCGCAGCTATCCGGTGGCCAGCAGCAGCGCGTGGCAATTGCACGCGCATTGGCGATGCGGCCGAAAGTGATGCTGTTCGACGAAGTGACCTCGGCGCTCGATCCCGAGCTGTGCGGCGAAGTGCTGAACGTGATCCGGCGCCTGGGCAGCGAGCACAATCTTACGATGCTGATGGTCACGCACCAGATGGGCTTCGCGCGCGAATTCGCGGATCGGGTGTGCTTTTTCTCGCAAGGCAAGATCATCGAGCAAGGACCACCGCAGCAGTTCTTCGCGTCGCCTCAGCATGAACGCACGCAGCAGTTCTTGCGGGCGGTGAAGGAAGCGGTTTGAGGTCTTTGTCAACGCCGCAACGAAGCATGGAGGGCGTTAATAAGCGGTGGCGTGCGGCGCACTCACGCCGCACGCCGGATGTTCAGGCGCGGCCCCGGTTGCCGCGCGCGATTTCATCGCCGGCGCCATGCGGCAAACGCGCAGTCACCGGAATCGACATGAACGAGAACAGGCCGACCACGAGAAACGCCGGCCAGAAGTCGGAGAAGACGATGGTCGAATGACCCTGTACGTCGTGCGAGATTTGCAGCACAAGGCCTGCAATCGTCACGCCGAGCCCCAGCGAAATCTGCTGGATCACGCTCGCGACACTCGTCGCGCGTCCGACATCGCGGCTCGGAATATCCGCATACGCCAGGGTGTTCAACGACGTGAACTGCAACGACGGAAAGAAGCCGCCGAACAGCACGACACACCAGATCAGCCAATGCGGCGTACCGGGAAAGAACAGTCCGTAAACCGCAATGGCGAGCCCAGCACAGCCCGCGTTGAACATCAGCACCGTGCGGAAACCGAAGCGGCCAAGAATGCGCGACGCGGCCGCCTTCATGAAGATCGACCCGAACGCGGACGCGCAAGTGATCGACCCAGACTTGAACGCAGTCATGCCCAGCCCTTCCTGCAATGCAAGCGGCAACAGAAACGGCACCGCCCCGAGGCCGATACGAAACAGCGAACCGCCGACCACGCTAGCGTGAAAACTTGGAATGCGCAGCAGCCGCAAATCGAGCACCGGCAATTCGACACGGCTCGCATACAACGCGTAAATCAGCAGCAGCACCAGGCCAAGCACGCACATGCCAATCGAAACCGCGTTCGACACCAGCTCGCCGCCCACCAGCGACAAGCCCAGCATGAACAGCGACGCCCCGCTCGCGGACAGCACGAAGCCGGTCCAGTCGAGCCGCCCAGGATGCGCTTCGCGCACGTTCGCGATGTGCCTGTTCGCGAGCCAGATGCCGAGCAGGCCAATTGGAATGTTGATGAAGAAGATCAGACGCCAGTGCAGATACGTCGTGATGAAGCCGCCGAGTGGCGGCCCGACCACCGGCCCGAGCAGTGCGGGCACCGTCAGATAGTTGACCGCGCGAATGAAGTCCGACTTCGGCACCGAGCGGAAAATGATGATGCGCCCGACCGGCACCATCATCGCGCCGCCGATGCCCTGCACGAAGCGGGCAACCACGAAGGTGCCGAGCGACGTGGAAGCCGCGCACATCAGCGAACCGGCCATGAAGATGCCGATAGCCGTGCGAAACACGGTGCGGGAACCGAAGCGGTCCGCGACCCAGCCGCAGATTGGAATGAAGACGCCGAGGCCGATGACATAAGCCGTCACGGCGAGCTTGAGGGTGATGGGATCCTGGCCGAGATCGCGCGCCAGAACCGGCAGCGACGTCACGATGACCGTGCCGTCCACGTTTTCCATGAACATCGCACACGCGACGATCAACGGAACAATGAAAGTGCCTAAAGCGAGAGGCATTGGCATGACGACGGCGTGCTAAGCCGTCGGCGTAAAGCCGCGATTATCGCATCGCATCGACAACAGATGTTGTTGAGCGGCTTGTTCAGGGAGCGAAAAGCAGGAACTTCAGACGCGCTCGTAAGCCGGCATACAGCCGGCATCACGATGCATGACATGCGTGCCTTACAGCGGCAATGATTCAGGAACGAGCCTTAGCGCGACGCGCTGACCAGCGGTTGCAGCTGCGGCAAAATCTCGGTGCTCGCACGTGCGACGTCGTTCGGGAAGTCGATTTCGATCCACGGCGCGCCGGTCGCGTCAGCCGTATCGAACACCTGGCTGCGTTCCAGCAGCAGGTCGCGCACCGCTTCTTCGTGCGGCATGTTGGCCCGGCCGCTATCGACATAACCCGCAACGATCTGCGCAAAGCGCCGAGCAGTTTCTTCGCGGAAGCGGAAGAACCCCACCGATTCGCCGATCGTGTCGTACTCGAGATTGACCGCGAGCTGCTTGCGCAATTCGACCGGCACGCCGTCTTTCAGGCACAGCTTGACGGGTTCGTCGCCGGCTTCGAAGTCACGGTCGATCAACAGACGGTTGACCGTCTCGCCCGCCACCAGTGCGCTGAGAATGCGCTCGTCGTACAGCACGTCGGCGTCCATCAGCAGCACGTCGCCGCCGCGCGTCAACGCCTCGGCTACCGTGTGCACCGTCAGCACGCTGCCCAGGTCGAAACGCGGATTCAACACGGTTTCCACCCGATGCGGCCAGTTGATCCGCCGCAGTTCCGCTTGCACCGACTCCGGCTGGAAACCGAGCGCCAGCACGACATCCGTCACGCCGGCCGTTTCAAGCATTTGCAGATGCCGTTCGAGCAGGCTCATGCCGTCGAACTGCAACAGACACTTCGGGAACTGTGCTTGCGGCGGTTGCTGGAGACGCAGGCCGAGGCCCGCTGCGAGGATGATGGCACGCATGCGCGGTCCTTTGAAAAAGTACGGATTAGTCGACAGCCGGCACGCGCGTCGTGGCGCGTCGCCGTTGCCAGCTTCGTTCGTTGAAGTGCAAAACCAGCAGACCCGGCAGGCCTAGCAGGATTTCACGGGCGCGCTTGGCCAGCGACAACGCCAGCGCCGCATCCGGCGGCAAACCGACCAGCGGCGCAAGCAGCAGATAACCGCCCTCCTGCACGCCGAGCGAGCCGGGAATCATGAACGCCGCGCCGCGGATCGCCTGCCCGAGGCTTTCCAGCAGCAGCGCATCGACCCAGCCGACCGGATGGCCGAGAAAGCGCAGTGCGAGCCACACCTCGACCGTGCCGACGATCCAGCCCAGCAGGCTCAGCGCGAAACTGACCGCGACGCGGCGGCGTTCGCGGTAGATCGCCTGCACGGCGGCGTCGACGGCTTCGGCGCGCGTCATGAGCGTTGACCAGTCGCGCTTGCCGAACATCTTCGAGACGACGCCCAGCAAACGGCCGAACAAGCCGCGCCGCTGCGCGTAGTAGAAGCCTGCGATCAGCGCGGCCAGCACGCCGGTGGCGATCAGCGTTGCGGTTCGCAGATCGTGCAGCGCGTCGTGCGCGGCGTAGGCGCCGAACAGCAGCAGCCCGAGCAGTGCGAAAACGATTTGCGCGAGCGCCTGCGCGGTCGTGCTGACGGTGATCGCGGCCGCCGCATCGCGCATGCGCATGACGCGCTGCGACAGTTGCCGCACCATTACGACCGGACCGCCGATCTGGCCGGCCGGCAACAGGCTATTGACCGACTCGCCGATCCAGCGCGCGAACAGCGCGTCGCGCAGCGTCAGATCGTGATGCACGCCGTCGCGATGGCGCTGGAACAGCACCGCGATAGCGCCGGCGTCGAGCACCAGCGGCACGAGGTGGAACGCCGCGACGACCGCGAGGCCCCAGCCCGCCGCGAGCAGCGTCGAGGCGACGGAACCGAAACCCTGCCATGCAAGCAGGCCGACAAAGAGCGCCGTCCCGATCGACAGCAGAATCAGGGCCACGCGCGTCATGCGTGGTCCTTGCCGCGCCTGGCCATCTGACGGAAAACCTGCCGGAAACCGAAGTACGCGATCGCGTCCTTCATGTTCGAGATGAAACGGCGCCACGGCCGCATGTTCGGGTCGGTGACGTATTCGAAAGTCAGCGACACGCGCATTTCGTTTGCGCCGGCCGGTGTGATCCGATGACGCAGCTTGTCGCCGTCGAAGAACACCAGACCGCCCGGCGGGATCCGCACTGAACCCGGCTGATCCGGCACATCCGGATTGCGCGTATGCAATTCGTAGTCGAGCCGGCACGACGATTCGTCGATCACGCCGAGCAGCAGCGTGTAGCGGCGGCCGTCATAGTACGAAGTGTCGTAGTGCCAGCCGATGTGGTCGCCGGCGCGGGTGTAGTAGTACAGCGCGTATGCGTGCGGATCGTCCGCGGGCGACACCTGCAGCTTGTCGCCGCTCAGTTGCTCGAGCCAGCCGATCAACTCTTTCGAACGGTACAGCTCGGCGATGACCGGCGCGAGGCGGTCGATGGTATGACGGCTCACGCTGCCGCCCTGCTTGTGACCGGGCAGATAGTTGCGGTTCACCTCGTCGAGAAGCCCGCGGGCGCTCTGGACGAGCTGGGCGGTGACGTCGGGCGCGAGGAAGTCTTCCAGATACAGGAACGCATCCTGATCGGCGAAATCCTTGCGCAGACGCGGATTGTCGAACGTGCGCGTGCGGCTTGCGACCGCGCGGTCGGCATTGGGTGCGGTGGTGGTCGGAGACGAGCCTGGTGAACGTTCTAAAGAAATTGGCGAGATCACGTCTTCTTCGGCGTGCGTACTCATTCGCTGGCCCACACTTGACTGGTTTTAGAAGCGTCAGAAGCGCTGGTGGCAGTCGCTGCCGGACGCGCGGCCCGGCGCGTGGTGCGCCAGAAGTCGACAACCACCCAGATTGCAAAGAGCGGCGTGCCGATCGCCGCTGCCACGATAAATGGCGTCGCGACACTTGTCAGTGTGACAATCGGCAGCAGATACAGCACGTCTTCGGTTTCGAAACCGCCGACCGATGCCTGCGTGGTGCCCGCTTTGCCCGCCATTTCCTCGATGCGCATGCGCAGGAAAAAAATCAACGCGACCGCGACGCCGGCAACAGCGCCCAGCAAACCGGGCGCGACTGCCAGCTCGCCGGAGTGCGCTGCCCCGACACCCATGCCGACGAACAACATGACAGTCACGACTGCGTCACACGCGAGGTCGTAAAAATGACCGATCCGGCTCGACTTGCCGCCGATGCGCGCGAGTTCGCCGTCCGTATGATCGACGAAGTTCGACAGCACGATCAGGAAAGCACCCGCATTGGCCCATGCAAAGCCGCCATGAGCGAGGCACAGCGTGCCAGCGACGCCGATCAGCAAGCGTAGCGTGGTGAGGTGATTCGGCGTGACCCACGTGTTCACGAGCGGGGTCACGAGCCGGCGAGCGAGCCGCGCGTCCCATGTTCTGGGCGGCGGAACGCTCATAGGAGTTTTCTGTCGCGAATTCATAATCCGGAAATATATACGGGATTTTGAAAGCTTGCTTTCCCCCGCACGTTTCCCGGAGACCCATTCGTTACTACAGCGTGGTAGCGGCAAAGCAAGATTTGCCGAATCGAGATAAAGTGCGAGTCCAGTTGCGCCTGTAACGCCGGATTTTTTCGATGCGCAACGTCCTCCGGGTCTCGACCAATAGCCGCCCGTTGCGAACACACCACATCGAATACGGGTCGCCATCCACGCTTATGAAACGCTTCTTCTCTTCTGTACTCCTTGCGCTGTCTGCTGCGGCGCTACCGCTCACCAGCCATGCCGCCGCACTCGATGCACCGTTGACGTGCAATGAGACCGGCCACCAGTTCATCGCCGACCTCGCTCAGCAGCAGATGATCGATCCGACGCCGATGCGGGTGGAGAGCAATTCGATCAACGCATTCTCGCCGGCCCAGGGCGCCGAGCTGACCGCATTCGGTTTTCGCGTGTTCGCGGTGGTCGGCTACGAGAAAGACGACCCGATGTTTCGCGTCGGAGATGGCGAACCGGTAGCCCAATCCGCTTACGGCGTAGTGGTGTTTGGCGGCGAGTCCAAGGTGCAGAGCGCGATTGCCGGGGCCGGCAGCACGGCGATCGTGCACCGCGTGGCGCCGCTCGTGACGGCGATTTTCTGCAAGCGGAGCTGAGGGGCGGCGGTTGGCTGTCAAGCCGGCGAGGATTCACGACACAAGCGCCCGCGAAGTGATGAGGCCCCCACGTGGGGCCTCACCTGTTTCTGGCGAGTGCTCCGCGAGCCTATGCCGCACGCACCGCCCCACTCTCCCGCTACAACTTGATCCCCACCGGATCCGCCGTCAGGTACCCCACCGATGCGCCGGATTAGCCCGGCCGGCGAAACTCGTTTTCGACCCACGCAGCGGCGCTTGCCTTGCTGAGCTTGAAGTTCGGCGCGACCTGCACTTGCGCGAGCTGTTCGCCGAAGGCGTCGAGCGCGGTCAGCAGCGCGTACGGCTCGTCTTCATCGGGGACGATATCCAGCGTGATGTCGAGTTCGTCGTCGCCGTTGGCGCTGGCCACCCGCACCTCTTTATGTAACTGCGCGCGCAATTGCTGCTCATGACGGCGCAGCACTTCCGACGCGGTTTTCACGAGCGTGTTGAACGCCGACGTGTCGAGCGGCTTCGGATCTTTCTTGTTGCGGCCCATGGTCCACGGGCCGACGAGCGCCGGTTCCGGCTCGCCGTCCTTGATCATTTCGACGGCCCAGCCGTCGTCGTCCTCGTTCTTGATGACGCGCGCGGTCCAGCCATCGTCGCGCCACAGACGCGCTTCGTGCTGGGTTTCGGGCATTTCAGACGAGCCTTCCGTCGTGGAATCGGCAGCGGTGTCGGACGAAGGAAGGGGTGTATCGGTCATTGCAGGTTCACTCACGGTCGCGGGGCTAAAGCACATCTCAAGCACGCGATTCTACCCGCCCCGCACGCGCCGAACGCGGCGCTATGACGAACGGACAAGTCCAGAAGAGAACACCGTTAATCGAAATAATCTATTTCGCCTCTTTGTTGGAACTTATAAATCAATTATAAAAAGATGAAAAAAACGCGGCTCGAAAGCCGCGTATAGAAAGATGAAAAAGACACCCTTGGTCAAAGGGTGAGGTGAATTGTAGAACCGGATGTCGCAGAGAAAGACCACACGAATTGGAAGAGTGCATTGCAGAAAAACGGGGGAATCGTACATTGTGAAATATTACGCCCCAATCCATGCAGGACAAAGCGCAACAAGGCCGTCGCGATCGAGCAACACCAGCAAGATTGACAAGCCACTCGCAAAAGGCGGCTCAAACATATTTTTTCTTTATTTACCCGCACTTACACAATTCAAATTCTCTATTCCGCATTCGCCAATTCATTATTGCGCCATATGCGCTTAAAGATATGAATGGCAAGAATACACTTCGCAGCGGATCGCCAGGCTGCCGGCGGGATCGGCGGTGAGCACTGAAATGCGATTCTCTAATGCACTGTTTCGGAGTTACCAAACATGAAAAAAACCCTCATCGTCGCGGGCATCATGGGCGCGTTTGCCGTCACCGCTCACGCGCAAAGCAGCGTCACGTTGTACGGCACGCTGGACGCCGGTCTCGTCTACTCGAACAACCAGGGCGGCCACAGCAACTGGCAGCAAGGTAGCGGTTCGGTGTCGAATACCTACTTCGGCCTGCGCGGCAGTGAAGACCTTGGTGGCGGTCTGCATGCGATCTTCACGTTGGAAAACGGTTTCAATCTGAACAACGGCCAGTACTCGGAAAGCAGCACGATGTTCAATCGTCAGGCTTTCGTCGGCTTGAAGAGCGACCAGTACGGCGCGCTGACGCTCGGCCGCCAGTATGACTCCGTGGTCGACTTCCTCGCGCCGCTGTCGGAAGCCGGCGCGGGCTACGGCAACAACCTGGCCGCTCACCCGTTCGATAACGACAATCTGGACAACTCGTTCTCGATCAAGAACGCCGTGAAGTACACGAGCGCGAATTACGCCGGCCTCAAGTTCGGTGGCCTGTACGGCTTCAGCAACTCGGCCGGCCAGTTCTCGAACAACCGCGCGTGGAGCGCCGGTGCTTCGTATGACAACGGCCCGTTGAGCGTTGCGGCCGCTTACCTGCAACTGAACAAGTCGGGCAGCTCCAACCTGAGCGGCGCCGTGTCGCAAGGCGACGGCACCGCGGCTGTCGCGGCCAACCTGCAACGCACGTTCGGCGCGGGTATCAACTACTCGTATGGCCCGGCAACCGCTGGCTTCGTGTACACGCATACGCAACTGGACGGCATCACCGGCGTGGACGTCGGCGGCACGACGCTGCCTGGCGTGGCGGGGACGAACCTGCACCTGGACAACTACGAGCTGAACGGCCGCTATGCGTTGACACCGGCTCTGAGTCTCGCGGCTTCGTACACGTTCACCGACGGCAAGATGTCGGGTTCGAACGGCTCGGGTGATCCGAAGTGGCACACGGTGTCGCTGCAAGGCGACTACTCGCTGAGCAAGCGTACCGACGTGTACCTGGAAGGCGTGTACCAGCACGCATCGGGCCAACTCGGCAACTTCGGCTCGAACGTCGCGGCGATCAACACGCTCGCGCCGTCGTCGACCGGCAACCAGGTTGCCGCGGCTGTCGGCCTGCGTCACCGCTTCTAGGTTTTTCAGGTGGTACGTGCAGGCCGGATGTACCGATCCGGTTTGCAATCCAACCCGCGCGTGACACGATCACGTGCGGGTTTTTTCATGGGACTTAGGTATCGACACGTTACGTTTCGACACCTTGTGGTAGCTGCGGCGCAAGCGCGTGGTGGGTATACTGGGCGCGGCTGCCTTCCTCGCCGCGAAGTCGTTGCGGCTGAACGGCGGCTTCGTCGCGAAGCATGGCGTTACGGTGAATCTCGTCGCGCTTCGCCCGCGCCCCAAGTTCCCGTGCACGACCGGGGACGCCGACGATCGGACCATGAAAAAACTCCTCCTGCTTGCTCCCGTTGTTCTACTCGCCGCCTGCGGTTCTTCCGGCGGCCCCGCCAGCGATGCGTCCCAGCCGATGATGTATGTGTCTTCGCGGCGCGCGCCTGCCGATATCGCCGATTGCCTCCAGGACCGCTTGTCGCGCGTGCGCATGTCGCGTGCCGGCGGCGCGACTGAAATCGCGGTCGGCTCGGATTCGAACAACTCATATTTCGTCACGCTGACGCCGTTGAACGCCGGCTCGGTCATCAAGGTGACGCGCCCGGCGAATGCACCGGACGATCCACCGGAACCGGAAATGCGCTTCGATATTGCGCGTTGCGCGACCTGAGGTTTTTGCCGCGCTGTTTTGCAGCGCTGTTCGTCGTGTACCGCTCGCGCCGGAGCGTGGTTTTTTGAAGTCGCGCTTCGGCTATTTTTTTACGCGTGCATCTGCGAACATAGCCGCCCTTTATCTTTCATGCGGCGCGTTGCGTCGCGAGCTTCGATGGCATCCAATAAAGCACATCACGCTACTGGTTTTGCGGCCGGCGTCATCGCGGCGGCTATCGTTGCGCGCACGGGCGGCGGCGGGTTGTTTCATATCGGCGTGCTGTTGAGTTTCGTTGCCGGTGTGGCGGGGAGCACGGCGCCGGACTGGCTCGAAGTGGCCTGGTGGTCGCGGGCGCGGCGGCTGTGGATTACGCATCGAACGCTGACGCATTGGGGGGTTGGCTGGCTGGCGCTGCTGGCTTTTTCTTATCACTGGCTTGGGCATTCGGTATTTGCTGCGCCGGCTTTTGGGTTTGCCTGCGGTGGGTTGATGCATTTGCTTGCTGATTGGCCGAATCCGCTCGGCGTGCCGTGGGTTGCCGGGCGTCATTCGTTGAATTTGTGGAATAGCGGGCACTGCGATTTGATTGTTGTTGCCGCTTCGTGGGTTGCCGCCTGGTTTGTCGGCGAGCATTTCTGGTTGCATGGGTTTTCGTTGCTGCGGCATTTGAAAATGGGATAGATGGTTTGGTTTTTGCCTTTGGCGGCGGCATGGGTTGGGTGCCTACGGTGGTGGCCTTTTCTTGGTCTGTTTGCCTGCTCGGCGCTTTAAGTGTGTGTGCCTACGGCGTTGGCTTTTTCTCTTCTTTTTGGTTTATTAGCGTTCCCCCTGTGCGGGGGGGCACCTACTTTTCTTTGCCTGCCGCAAAGAAAAGTAGGCAAAAGAAAGCGGCTTTACACCGCCAGCTCTTAAGCGGGTCCCCTGGCTTGGAGGAGGCAGTGGAGCATCTGGAATCAGTGTTCTCGCACACTCCGCGTGAGTGACAAGGCAGTCATTCTTCCGGCGGCGCTACGCGCGCCGTGGCGGTACTTCTCAAAACCGATGGGGCGTATGCGCTTCCCGCGTCATTCTTCCCGCCTCGCACTGCGTGCTCGCCGGAACGGTCTGCCAGAGAAACCAGGGGCTTCGCTTTGGTTCGGTGAGAGCCATCGGCTTTGCCTCGGCGAGGCGCCCAAGTGTACGAGTCCGAGCTACCACTCCCAGCGAAACGCTAGCGCCTCGACGAGGCACTAGGGACGTGAGTGCGAGCCACCACAGGCATCGAAAAAGTGCCGAACGAAACGCAGTCGCGAGTTACGCTAGCACAGCAAACACAAGCCATGGCGCCTGTACAACCACAGGCGCCAGAAGCACCCGACGGTTTTGTGAAGTACCGCGTCGGCGCGCGCAGCGCCGCCGGAAGTATGACGGCCTTGTCACCAGCGCGGAGTGTGCGGGAACACCGATTCCAGATGCTCCACTACCTCCTCCAAGCCAGGGGACCCGCTTAAGCGCTGGCGGTGTAAAGCCGCTTTCTTTTGCCTACTTTTCTTTGCGGCAGGCAAAGAAAAGTAGGTGCCCCCCGCACAGGGGGAACGCTAATAAACCAAAAAGAAAGCAAGGAAAGGCCAACGCCGTAGGCACACAGAACAACACCAACATCAAAGGCAAAAAAACCAAAATCTCCATTGTGGACTTGTCCACAGAAACTGTTCGCAAGCCTGTGGATATCCTGCGCACGAGTCACGCAAGTGATTGACCGCATTCAGATTCCACCCTCTGCCCACAGCGAGTCTACAGGTCGAAATCGCGGTGAGTCCGCCGCTCGAATCACAGCGCGTCTATCGCTCAAATCGACCGGAGCGACAACACGTTATGGCAATACAAACGTCTTCACGAGCGTCAGCTCACCCGGCTTCCTCATTGGCGCCCGAATCGTCTCGCTCTTTTCATTCGGCGTATTTTCATTCGTGATGATAGTAACCTGTGCGACGGTGATATCGGCGCCGCTATTCCCGTTACCGTAGTAGTTCACATAAACCAGATAAGTGCCATGCAACGGCGCAGCCGACGAATAAATCTCCGGCCCGTACCCGGTGGTCACATCCACATCGAGCGCGCCGCCATTCGGCGCGACCCGATCTCCGTACCACGTGTGCACACCATCGGGCGATACAACGTGCAAATCGAGGTCGGTGCCGTCGGTGTCCCAAGCGAGCACAATCCGCAATTTCGGCTGGGTCTTGCCGCTATAAGCATCGTAGAACTGCACGCGCTTTCGAGTGCCGTCCGGCGCGCGCAATTCAACGCCGTTACTCCCCGCGGGAAACGCGTACGGCCGCGAAAACTTGCCGTCCTCCTCCACACGCTGCGGCAGCGGCGTACCGTCGACCACCAGCGTGCCCACCGTGGTGCCCTTCTTCTTCGGCGCGTGGCGGATCTGCCCTTCGATCAGCGCGAACTTCGACTGACCTTCCGGCGTCGCTACGGACACCGCCGGGTAATGCACGTCCTGCGTATAACGCTCGCTGTCGCCGCTGGTGTTGCGCCAGCCGTTCAACGGCGCGGCGAAGTCGATATCGCTCGCCTGCGCCGACTGTACGTGCAGCGCGGCCTGCAAACAGGCGACGGCGAGCAACCTCCAGCCAGCCTTCATCCACCGCGTCGTCTTGACCTTCATCGTCACTGCTCCCATCCCGCCTTCAGAGTCGCTCGCTCTTCACGAGCATCAGGTCGCCGATCTTGCGCAGCGGCACGACCATCGTTTCGCGCCGTTCGTTCGGCGTATTCTCGTTGAACACCAGCGTCAGCGTCGCGGTAATCACGTCGCGCTCGTGCGCGGCGGCGGCGAAGTTGTAGCCGGTCGAATCGAAGTTGCCCCAGTAATTCAGAAAGAACAGCCACGTGCCGTGCTCGGGCGCCGCCGACGAAAAAATCCCCGGCCCGGCGCCATCCACTGAATCGACGTCGAATCCGCTACCGTCTTCCAGCGTCGGATTGGCGAAGAAAGCGTGCAAACCACCCGGCGTTATCACATGCAGATCGACTTGCGCCTTCGGATCATCCCATGTGACGATCGCGCGCAGCTTCGCCTGCGGCTTGCTTCGGTCAGCCTCGTAGAACTGCATGCGCTGGCGCTGTTTGCCGTCGGCGGTGATCAGCTCGATGCTGTTCGAGCCCGCGCCGAAAGCCCATGGGCGTGCGAACGCGCCTTCGTCGTCGGTATAGAGCGGCGTGGGATTGCCGTTGACGACGAGCGTCGGCGGCTTGCGCGCACGTTTGTCGATGTGTTTCAGGCGACCTTCGATCAGCGTGCGATAGCGCTGCGCGCCGCGATCGACCGGGGGCCGCGGATACGCAGCGACGAAGTGCTCGCCTTCGTTGGTCAACCCGCTATGGCGCCAGCCGCCGAATGCGCCAGTCAGATCGGCTACCGCGCCATCCGCTCCGGCGGCCCGCACGTTCGTCGCCGTGCACGCCATCAGCGCAGCCGCGGCCAGAGGCAGCGCACGCCCAAGCGGCGCGCAAGCGCGAACGGCACGCACAGGAAGCGGCATGCAGAACAACGATGAAGGCGAACCCGAGGCGTGTTTCATTGGATCGAATTGTCAGTGCGGATCAGCGTGCGCGCGGCGCGTTCTACAAACGCCTCATCGAGGCCGCGCGGATGATGCTGAAACGCGAGGTGAATGTACTCATGCGCGAGCGCGATGCGGTCCTCTTCGGTTTGCAGCCGGTACACGTACACGCGATTGCGCTGCGCATCCGCATACGGCCGCCCTTCGCGCACCGCGCACACGGCCGGCAGATCCGGCGTCTCGTAGCCCGCGGCGCGGTCCATGCGCCGCGCCCACAACGGCGCGTTGCGTTGCAGCCATTCCCGCGCGCCGGCCACTGCGATGCAATCGCCGGCCAAAGGGCTCTCGAACGAAGTCAGTGTCGCTTGCGGCCAGGTGCGCGCGAGGATTGCGTCGAAGGCGAGGCCGGTTTGCGCGGAAGCCTTCGCGGCCAGCCAGCTCATCTGGCCCGGCGCGGCCTTGTCGTGGTGATACTGAACCGGCACACCGGTCAGCACCAGCGCGTCGGTCAGATCGGCCGCACGGCGCGCCGCGGCGGTGGGCGCGCGCGGCAGAACGCGCTGCGTGTTGCTGCTGTCGTCGATCCGGAAGCATCCGTGATCGTGCTCGCCGTGCTGTACGACATACGTGCGCGCCGCCACGGCCAAAGCCTTGGCGGCTTCCGGCTGGCTCGTGTCGCCTTCGCGCTCGACCACCCGCGCGACATAGTCATTCAGACCAAAGCGGCCGATCACTTGCGGCGCACCTGCGGCGTCGCGATCGAGCATTAGTTCGCCATGGCTTTCCACGCGCGCCCAGTTGCCATTGGCGAAGCCGATCCGGAAGTTGCCACGCAGCGGGCCATCCGGCACCGCTGCCGAGCCCTTGTCGCCCAACACCTGGCGAATCGGATAGCGGCTGAAGAAATCGACCAGTACGCAGGCGGTGTCGTCCGGCACGGCGACTTGCATGAGCAGCGGCGCGATACGCGGCGCGGCAGCCGCCAGCACGCGCGCACTTCCGCCTGAGCCGCCTAGCCATACCGGCGTGCCGTCGGCAAGCCAGCCTGCCGCGCCGCCGATCGATGCGCCGGGCCGCGCCGGGTCCGGCATCGTCCATGTCTTCGCGCGCAACACGCTGCCGTATAGCGACACGGTGCCCTCGCCGCGCCCGCTTGTCAGCACGGACACTAACGTGCTCGCCGCCGCTTCGCGCGGCCGTGCGGGCATCGCCTGCAAGGCGGCGAGCAGGTCGGTGACCGGCACGCGGCGCGTGGGTGTCATCGCGTGAAGGTCGCGCAGCCAGACGGGCGCATGCGCGGCCGTCCAATACCTGCGCCAGTCGGCGGCATCGAGTTGCAAACGCGCGGGCTCGAAGAAACGGCCGCACGATTGCACCAGCGCATGCTCGCGGTCGACGTGGCCGCCCGTCATGCAGCAGTACACCTCTTCAGGATCGCCGCCGCTGCAGGTGTAATCCGGCGTGGCGATGTTGCGGTCCACGAGATAACCGTAGACAAACAGCTTCCACACGCTGCCGAGCGGCGTCTCCAATGATGCGGGCAACGGCTGCGCGGACTGCGGCGAACTGCCGTCGAGCGTACCATCGGCATTGCCCTGCCAGAGTTGGGCCTGACCGTCGCGCAGCCACGCAAAACGCAGTGTCTGCGCGGACGATGCCGCCGGCGCCTGGGCGCCCTGCGCCGCCCCGCCGATCGACACACAGCCCATGCTCACGGCGAGCGCAATCCGCAGCGTGGCTGCCAGACGATCGCGCGTGCGCCGGAGAACAGGGAACATGGCGGTCTCGCTTACTGGATCCGCATGGTCGTCACGCGATCGCTCTTGCCGCCTTCGAACGCCTTCGCGTCCGGTTGATACATGCGGAAGTAGCGCGCGGGCGGCAACGCAAACGTGCCCGGCAACGCGAAGCGCACCAGTTGCCGCAGCGTCACCGGCCGATCGAGCAAAGGCACCGGCTGGTGATAAGCCAGTTCACCCATCTCATACGATGCCACGCGCTGGAACGGCTGCGGACCACTGGCGCCTTCCTTCACACCTGGCAAACCGTCGATCGAGACGCCCCAGCTGGTCGCCTCGACATTGCCGCCCGGCGGCAGCGGCACATCGAGCAGACCGTAGTGGTAGGCGTTGCCCGAGCGCGGCGTGAGCATGACTTCGTCGACGTACAGCGCATTGCTGTCGATCGCATCGCCTGGCTTTACGAGACGCGCGGTGAACGCCGAGCGCCCCAGTTGGCTTTCGGTGCCGCCCTTCTTCGGATCGGTTTTCACTTCGAGCGGCTCCAGCTTGTAGAAACGGCGCTCCACCGTGATGTTCAGCCGGCTGTCCTCGCTGGTATGACTGCGGAACGAGACCAGCGCGTTCACGTCGGTGCGCGCAGCACCGGCATCGAGCGAAGCCGGCAATCCCCCAAGGGGACTTCCTCCGGAGCGTGCGGCGCCGGTCCACTTCCAGAGCGGCGCGCCGGTCGGCGTCACGGCACGCGTCCAGCCCGCGCCTTGCAGCGACGGCAGCGATGCCGGCGCCGTGTCGCCGCCGAGTGCCTTGCGCACCCACAGCAGTGTCAATGCGCGATCGAGCGTCGGATAGTCGGCGCTGCTTTTCGCGAGCAGTGCCGATGCATCGACCGCCGTGCCGCCGTCGCCACCTGTCACGTACAGCAGGCTTTGCACAAGCGGCGCGGGATCGTTGGCCAACGCGGTACGGGCAGCGCCGGCTGCCGCATCGAAACCATCCGGCAATTGAGCGCTCGTGCTGCGCGCCATATTGGCGACCAGCAGCGTCGCCATCTGCTTGCCGCGCGGCGAATCGGCTTGCGCGAACACGATGCTGTCCGACGCGCCGTACCTGCCCGTACGCGCCGTTGCATTGGCCGATGCCGCCGCATCGCTCAGCAAGTCACCTGCGACGCCCGACACCGGCGTCGCGACCGGCAAGCCCATCTGCTGCATGAACCACAGCGCCAGCGCGCGATGCAGCAACGGCTCTTTCGCGCCCGCGTCGCGATAGACGTCCATCGCATGCTGCCAGTTGTCGGCCGGCAGCGAAATCCCGAGGCTGCGGCTCGCGAGCCAGTCCGCGTAATACGCGTAGGCGGTGATCAACGCACTGCCGCCGGTCGTATCGCCCCACCAGCCGAACGTGCCGCCGACGCCCGCCAGCATCGCCAGACGTTGCCGCTGATTGCGCAGCAGCGCTTCGAGCCCTTGCGTCGAACTGACGTTGTCGCCGCGGCCGATGGCATCGTGTGCGAGCGCGAGCGGGATCAGGCGGCTCGACGTCTGCTCGGCGCAACCGTACGGATAATTGATCAGATCGTCGGCAACGCGCGCGAATTCGCTCGCCGCACTGCCGATGAAACGCACGCTGACGTCCTGCGCATCTTGCGGCAGATTGAGCGGCTTGTTCGAACCGTCGAGTGCGACGGTGTTCTGATGCAGATCGAGCCAGCCGCTCGCATCGAGATGGATCGTGGTCTGCAAACTATCCACGTCCTTACCCGCACGACGCAACGTCGCGTTGATCACGCCGGCCTTCAGCGCGCCGTTCGGCAGACGCAGATAGTTCGCGCCGCGCTTGAGCATGACCTTCTGATTCAACGACAAACCGCCGCCGTCGACCACCCACTCGGCGTCCATGTCCGCGCCGGTCTGATTGAAGGCGATCATGTCGATGGCCGGCTGATCGTTGACGCGGAAATGCGACGGCCCGCTCCACTTCAGATACAGCGCCTTGTCCGAACGCACGTACGCAGTGCGCTGACCGACCATGCCGTCCGGCGCCGCCGCGCGCACGGTGACGCGCCAGCGCGCCAGCGAGTCCGGCATCCTGAAGGTCATCGTCGCGTGACCGTTCGCGTCGGTCTTCAGATTGCCTTCCCACGCGGCCGTGTCCTGATCGTCGCGGCGCGGCCGTTCGAGCACCTTCACGCCGCGTTCGTTGTAGTTGGCGCGTTGCGGGCCGCCCGGCGCACCCTTCAACGGCGAGCGCGCGAGATCGTACGTGATGAACGACAGGCTCGACGAGGTCCGCACATTGTTGCGGCGCGGATGATAGAAAAAGTCGACGATGTTCGGCGCGATTTCCGGCTGCAACACGTAGACCATTTCATCGACCACGCTGACCGTCAGGTTCGCCGTTTCCGGCTTGCCGTTCAGCGTGCTGTCGAAGTTCAGCGTGACCGTATCGCCCGGACCGTACACCGGCTTGTCGCTCTTCACATTCAGTTCGATCTGCGGCTGCGCGACCACGATACCCGCATTCTGGAACACGTATTCGCCGGCATGCACGTACAGCACCGAGAACGTCATGTTCGGCGCGAAATCTTCGCCGACCTTGATACGCGCTTTCCATTGCGACGGCGCGATGCGTTGCAGTTGCAGCCAGTCGCCGCCTGCCGTCAGCAAGGCGCGGCGTTCGACGTTGTCGCGCTCCAGGGTCAGCAATGCATCGTCGACCGGCATCGGGAAGGTGATTAGCGCTTCAGCGGTGTCGCCGATCTTGTACCTGTCGCGATCGAACACGATCTCGACGCTGCCCGGAATCGCCTTCACGCCGTCGCCCGCGACCCAATGGCTCGCGGCGGCAAGCAGATTGCCCGTGTCGTCCTTGACCGACAACATGTACGAACCCGGCTCGTCGAACTGCACCGGGAACGACAGCTTGCCGCCGGCTGTTGCGCCCTTCAAAGCGCCTTCGCCATGCGTTTGCGATTCGAGTCGGATCCACTCCCACCTGGCCGGCGCGCGCGACGCAGGGTCGAGCGTACCGAGCGCTTGCAGATCGAAGTTGATCGTTTCCTTCGGTTGCGAGAACGACTTCGCCGTCGACAAACGATAAGGCGTCGCGCCACGCGCGATCAGCACTTCACGCGTTACCCGCACCTTGTAGGCCGCACCGTCCTGCGCGAACAGCGTCAACGCATAACGGCTCGGCTCTTTGGCGGCCGGCAGCGTGAGGCTCGCGTTGCCGTCGCTATCGGTCGTCAGTTCCTGCTGTTCGAGCTTGACCGGGAACAGCCCCGCATAACGCAATTCGCCATCGACAATCGTGACTTTCTGCGCGCGCAGCGTGACGGAGACTTTGCTGTCGCGCACCGGCTTGCCATCCGGATAGCGCAACTGGATCTTGCCCTTCAGTTGCTCGCCCGTCGCATAGTCGGCTTTGTCCATCGACAAGTTGACGTCGAAATGCGGCTTCACATATTCGGCGACGCGAAATGCGCTGCCGTATATATCGCCGTTGTAGTCGAAGCGCAGCGTATAGCCGCCCGCGGTGGCATCGGCGGGGAGCGCAAACGACGTATCCGCGCCGGTGTCGGACGCGAAATGCACCTTGCTGTTAGCCACTGGCGCGCCGTTCGGATCGAGCACGTCGAGCTTGATATCGGCATCGGCCGGTGCGGACGATTGCGTCGCGTTCCGGAACGTGCGGCCGATGAACTTCACATGCACCGCATCGCCCGGCCGGTACATCGGACGGTCGGTCACCGCGTAGATCTTCGTGTTGTAGATCTCGCTGTCGTAATAGAAATTCTCCGACACGAACACGCCGCCTTGCGGATCGGTGCCGAGCACATAGCTGCGCTCGGGGCTCACGTGTTGCAGCACCAGCGCGCCGTCGCCGCCGGTGGTGCCGCTTTGCAACACGCCGACGCCGTCGGTCCAGTTCACTTCGGTGTTCGCCACCGGCTTGCCGTTATCGCGCCGCGTGGTCCACACGAGCATCCCGCTCGACGCCGCCTTCACGACCGCAACCGTATCCGACACGAACAGCAGCGCGTGCGCACGATAGTTGCCGATCACCGCTTCGACGATATACAGCCCCGGCGGCAGCTTGCCGACCGGAATCATCACGTTGCCCGAACTCGCTTCGATAAAGTTACTGCTGCTGCCTTCGAGATTCACGCCCTTCGGCGGCTGGATCACCTTCGCATCCCAGATCGGATAGCGAAAGCGCGCGACCAGGTCGTAGCCCTTGAGCGGCGCGAACTGCGCGTTCTGCTGGAATTGCGTCTGCCTGCCGGGTTGTTCGCCGAGCTTGAATTGCGGCGCGGCTTCGGTCGCCTTGCTGCGTGTCGCGAACGACAGCACGCGCTGCCAGGCACGGCGCGCTTCGGTGAGCCAGCGGTCCCACAGATAAGCCAGCGTGTTCGCGAGTCCTTCGCCCTGATAATTCGGCGCGACGTTCAACCGATGCAGATTCTTCTGCGCCTTCAGAAAGTCCAGCGGCTTCGGCACGCGATACACGACGATGTCCGCGCCGCCGTAGGCCTGCAACGCGTCCTTGAATTCGCGGCCGGGCGCTTCGAGGCGCACCTGCGCCAACTGATCGCTGCCGAAGCTCGCGTCCGAGAGCAGGAAGAACGGCTGGCCATCGACCTTCTGAGAAGCGAAATTGCTCGACGGCGCCGCTTGCAGTGTGGGATTCGCGGCGATGTTGCTATCGGCCGAGGTGCCCGAGGCATCGCCGTCCTTCGCCGCGGCGTCGTCGGCATAGGCCGGCGCGATGGCCAGCGTCATGGCCGCGAGCAGCGCCGCCACAGTGAAGGCCGCGCGACGGCGCGCGTTGCCGGGCCAACCGCTCGAAGTGGTGACGGAAATCATTCGGGTCATGGTGTCAGAAAGTCCAAACGAAACACGCCAACGAAATTCGGATTGCCGTCGAGCGGCTGCCAGCGGGAATCTTTCCATTGCATCAGGTCGGAGACGGCCACGGCGCGCAGACCGGTATCGGTCGGCGTAACGGTGCCTGTGTGATAAGCGATGTAGCGATCCAGCCAGATCATCAGATGCTGGTCGTCGCCCTGGTCGAAGAACAGCAGGTCGCCGGGCAGCGCCTGGTTGACGTCCTTCGAAACAAAACGGCTATTGCGTTGGATCAGCGCGATTGCCGACGCGTACGCGCCGGTGGAACCGTCGAGTTGGGTCCAGCGATTCGACAGCGTGCGTTGCGACGCGGATAGCTGCAATTCGGGCGGCATGCTGCTGGTGTCCGCAAGACTGGTCATGCCGTTGGCACGCAGCCACTTGCTGTCGTGCGGCTTGAGGGTCTCGCCGACAGCGAAGCGCACGAGGCCCGCGCAATCGCGCTGCGTCCAGCGCGGCGTCGGGCCGCGCCGCATCTGCTGATCGACGATGCGCACGAACCATGCGCGAAAGGCTGCCGATTGCTGCGGTGAAAGCGCGTCGGGATCGGGCGCGGCAGTGGTGCTGGTGAGCGCATTTGCGTACGGCGCGAGGCTGGCCATGACGAGCGCCGAGGCTGCGCGCGCGAGCCACGTGCGGCGTGCGGCGGCAGGCGTTTCGTACGTGTGGGCGATTGCATGCGCTGCGGGTACGCGCTCAGGCGCGTGCACCGCTACGCGCGCATCCGTCGCGAACGCCACGTCGGGGACGTGAAGGTGGCGCACCTAGTCGCCCTCGGTGCCGGGCTGATCTGCTGGCGAATCTATTGCACCCGCCGCCACACCCGCAGCCGCACCGGCATCCGACCCGGCGCCCGCCTTCGCGCGATCGAACCACCACTCGACCGGCACCCAGCCCGTCGACCCCGGCAACTCTTGCGGCAGCGTCAACGAAACCGGCGGATAGTGCGCGAGCGCATGCAGCTTCGGCACGAGGTGGGTACGCGACGCGTTGCGGAACACCGACTCCTGATCGGCCGGCAACGCCGCGCCCGCTTCGCGCTCGATCAGCGCAGCCGCGGACGAAGGTGTCAGCGTCAGAATCGTGCGCGGCAGCCGTTGCGGCGCGAGCGTATCGGCGAGCGCCGGATAGCGCTTGTCGAGCACGGCGAGCGTATCGTCGACCAGACGCGCATCAGGAGAGAAGATCAGATAACCGTGCGCCAGCGCGAGTGTCACCGGAAAATACCGTTCCGCCGACAGTTGCGACGCGAACGCCGCCTTGCTCGACAGCGCCGTGCCCGCACGCGCGCTGACCGGACGTTGCCACACGGTGACATCGGCGCCTTGCTCGTGCGTCGTGACCGGCAGGCGGCGATAGTCTTCGCCAGCGTCGCCGGATTTGGCGGCCTTCGCCTCATACGCGCCGATCACATCGCCAAAGGTCTTGCCGAGCGCGGTCTTCAGCGCGGCGATGCTCGCCGCGTCCTGCGTCTTCACGCGAGCGACGAACACCGGCGCGACCAGCGTGGACTTCGCATACCAGCAGACGGCTGCCGGGCCGGCGAGCTGATCGCCGATCGCAGCGCCGCCTTGCGCACCCGCGTCGGCCACCTTGGCCAACAGACCCGACGCTTGCTTCCAGTCCGCCGGCAAGCTCGTGCACGCCGCCGGATTGGCCGGCAACGCGCGCCACAAGTCGGCGCTATTCCATTGCTGCGGCAACTTGTCCGGCTCGATCAGCGCGGCGGTTTGCCAGCTCGCCGCCGCGCTGCCGTTCGGCGAAAAGTCGAATCGCAACGCGTCGATACCGGAGAAAAACGCCTGATAACCGAATGAAAGGTAATTGGCCGACACCACCAGCCGGTGCCCCTTCGGTGCATCGCCCGGCGCGTCCAGTCGATAGACGCGCGCCGCATCGTCGCGGCCTGAGGACAGCATCTCCGACACCGCGTCGGCCCGCTCGCTCAGCAGGCCGCCCTTCGCGTCGAGCAGCACACCGGGGGCGGACAGCACGACGAGGCGATCGTCTTTCGTTGCGAACAATATTGTGCGGCCGACCGCCAGCTTCAATGCGTAGACCGGCACGTCGCCGGACAGCCTGGCGACCTGGCTCAACTGCGCATCGCTCGCGGCAACGTTGCCGAAGCCTTGCAGCAGCTTGGCCAGCCCGTTACGGCGCATCGACATCACCCAGTAGCCGAGGCGCCCATCCGGCGAGCGCCACAGCAGCACATGCGCGGGCTCGTCGAACACGCGGCGGATCAGTTCGTCGCGCCAGTCGAGTTGATGTTCGAATGCAAGACGCCGCAGCGCGCCCTCGGCGGAGAGCCGCGTGTTGTTCGACTCGTAATAGTCGATGAAGTCTTGCGTCAGCACATCGTGCAGCAGCGGCACGCGTAGTAAGTCGCGCGGCAAACGCGAGAGCGCTTCGCTGTCGATCACCGCATCCGGGTGATGAATATCGAGCACGACTTCACCGGTTTCGGCGGCTTTGCGATGAGCAAATGGACGCCAGACCGCCTGAATGATCACGCCGGCCACGACCAGAAGACCGACTACCAGGATTGCAATCTTTTTACGCGACATCTTCATCTGATTTTTTCTGGTTCGATGCGACGGTATTAACGATGATGGCTGCGGAGATTAACTCGCAGGGATCATTCGCCGAAGGCAACGATGATACCTGAGATTTTTAGTTAAAAACCAGCGGCGATCCGCATTTAACAGTCGGCAATGTTTCAGGTGTTTGATGGCGGAATTGTGTCCACATCGGATTAAGCAATTAGCCACCACGTCTAATTGAAGCGGCAGTTTGAGTTAAACCGGCATGTGAGCGGTTCGGGCCATAAGCGAAGCAGTGCGCGCGTGCCCCTGGCTCGAGCAGGCGCCGAGCCAGGGAGTATAGCGCGGCCTTGTCCGGCATTAACGGATTGGCACGCTTATGCTAAATCGGCGCGATTAACCGCGCGCATAAGAAAAGCCCGGCTGCACTGTATGGCGCGCCGGGCTATTTCCAGTATCGCTGTTACCGCTTTGCTGAGATTACGCTTTAGCCACCGTCAAAAGCGTTCGAGCGCCTGTTTCATTCGTTGCACGCCGGTTTCAATATCGGCCACGCCAGGCGCCGCGAATGACAGCCGCAGCGCTGCTGCATCGATATTGTCTTTATAGAACGCGACGCCCGGCACGAACATGACGTTGCGCTCGATACAGGCGCGCAGATAATCGGACGCATCTTGCCCACCCGCCAGTCGCGCCCACACGAACATGCCGCCACCTGGACGATGAAACGCGATGCCGCCGGGCAGGTGCGTGTCGAGCGCGTCGCACAGCGTGCGGCATTTCACGGCGTATGCGTCGATGATCCGTGGCAGATGACGCTCCAGCGCGCCGCTCGCGAGGTATTCAGCGGCGATCGCCTGGGTCCACGGCGAACTGCACAGGTCGACGGTCTGCTTCGCGACCACGCAGCGGCGCAGAATTTCCGCATGCGCGACCATCCAGCCCACCCGCAAACCGGGCGCGACGATCTTCGACAAACTCGAAAAATGCACCACCCAGTCGCGCGAGCCCGGCACCTGTTCGGAGAGCGCGAGCAGCGACGGCAATGCCGTGCGGCTGAAGCGCAGGTCGCCATAGGGATCGTCTTCAACGATCAGGAAGTGGCGGCGTGCCGCCACTTCTAACAACGCCGTACGCCGTTCCAGCGACAAGGTCGCGCCGGTCGGATTGGCAAACGTGGGCACGGTGTACAGCAGCTTTGGCGGCCGGGCCAGGGTGCCCGCTTCGAGCAACGCAGCGAGGGCAGCGACGTCGAGTCCGTCCTGATCGACCGGCACGGTCACCACGTCGGCCTGTTGCAGCTTGAGCGCCTGCAAGGTCGCCGGATAAGCCGGTTGTTCGACCAACACGACATCGCCCGGCGCGACCATCACGCGCAGCAGCAGATCGAAGCCTTGTTGCGAACCAGTCGTCACGAGCAATTCCTGCGGCGTGCAGGCCGTGCCGCGACGTGTCATCAATTGCGCGAGCTGGTCCTTGAGGATGGCGAGCCCATCGGTCGGGCCGTATTGCAAGCAAAGCGTGGTCTGCTGCGACGCACGCGCCGCGGCGGCGTCGAGCCCTTCGCGGTCGAACAGATCGCTTGCCGGATAGCCGCCGGCAAACGAAATCATGCCGGGTTGCGCCAGGTACTTGAACAGTTCGCGGATCGGCGAACCGGTTGGCGCTTCGAATACGGGGTTGAACGTGAACATGGTGACGGGCCGTTTCTCTGTCGATGGAGGATCGGCGTCGATTGTGGCCATCGTCCGTGTGCGCGGCAAACGATATCTATGCACTACGTATTGCGTTTTCTGCATCATCTGCAGCGTGCTGCCCCGAGTGTACCTAGACCACGTTCTTCTCCACAATCGGCCGGTTTTCGAGCACGCGAGCAAAGCTGAGCGCGCCGAGATCGAGCGTCGTATAGCGGCCGTGCAGAATTAATTCGCTGACGCCGCGGCCGGTTGCCGGGCCTTGCTGCAAACCATGGCCACTAAAGCCGTTAGCGAAAATGCAGTTATCGACGTCCGGGTGATAGCCGATGATCGCGTTCTGGTCGAGCACGTTGTACTCGTAATAGCCGGACCAGCAGTTCTGCACGCGCAGCGCTTCGAATTGCGGCACCCGATGCGCGAGCGTCGGCCAGATCACCTCGTCGAAAAGCGCGTGATCGACTTCGTCGAGCGGCAAGTCGTCGGGATCGTTATCCGCTGAAGGCGAGGTGCCGCAGATATACGATTGGCCTTCAGGACGGAAATACACGCCAGCCGGGTCGATCAGCAGCGGACAACGTTCGAGCCGCGCGGGCGAACTGACGTTAAAAATACTGCGGCGGCGCGCGAACACCGGAAGGTCGATGCCGACCATCTGCGCGACTTTGCGTGACCAGGCGCCCGCGGCGTTCACCACCACGTCGCATGGGTAGGTTTCGCCGCTCGCGGTCTGCACTTGCGTGACGCGTTTGCCGTCGCGCTGCAGCGCGGTGACGTCGGCCGCGACATAGCGTGCGCCGAGCGCCTGCGCTTTTTTGCGCAGCGCCTGCACGAGACCGTAACCGTCGAACCAGCCTTCGCCGCTTTCGCCATACGCGCCGGCCACGAGGTCTTCTGTATTGAGCCAGGGAAAGCGCGCTTGCAATGCGGCTTTGTCGAGCAGACTGATATCGGCGCCCAGACTTTTTTGCAGCGCGTGATTCTCGCGCAGCGTTGCCTCACCGGCGGGCGTCGCGAGAAAGAGGTAGCCGCCTTCGTGCAGATCGATCGACGGTTTCGCGCCGTCGATCTCGAGCCGCTCGCCGATCGAGCGCAGAAACTCGATGCCGAACAGCGACATCTGAATGGAAAGCGGCGTGGAGAATTGCTGACGAATCGACGCCGCCGATAACGCCG
The DNA here is from genome assembly GCF_058782725.1 of Paraburkholderia sp. FW306-02-B. Lineage (NCBI taxonomy): Bacteria > Pseudomonadati > Pseudomonadota > Betaproteobacteria > Burkholderiales > Burkholderiaceae > Paraburkholderia > Paraburkholderia sp. FW306-02-B. The sequence goes on along the minus strand of NZ_JBYSXZ010000002.1, from coordinate 580,954 downwards.
ACGACGAGCGCGCATAAGTCGGATCGCGTTCGATCACGGTGACGCTGACCGTCGGGTCCGACGCCCGCAGAAAATACGCAATCGAGCTGCCGATCACCCCACCGCCGACGATCACGACTTTGGAACTCACGTCCTACCCCACGAGTAGCGTGGCCGCTCTGAAACGGCGGGCGGCGCAAACGGATTGTTGAAGAGATGTTGTGCGCAGCGGCGCGTGAACGCGCCGCTGCTTTCTGCTGAAGCTGCTGAAGGCTCTACCGCTGTCAGCCGATATTGAAGTCGATGCCCTGCGCGAGCGGCAATGCCGACGAGTAGTTGACCGTGTTGGTCGCGCGGCGCATGTACGCCTTCCACGCATCCGAGCCCGACTCGCGGCCGCCGCCGGTTTCCTTCTCGCCGCCGAACGCGCCGCCGATTTCCGCGCCGCTCGGTCCGATGTTCACGTTAGCGATACCGCAATCGCTGCCCGAGTCGGACAGGAAGCGCTCCGCTTCGCGCAGGTCGGTCGTGAACACGCATGACGACAGACCATGCACCGCCGCATTGTTCGCCTCGACTGCGTCCGCGAAATCCGAATAGCGCAACACGTAGAGAATCGGTGCGAACGTTTCCTTCAACACCACCGACGTTTGCGACGGCATTTCAACGAGTGCCGGACGCACGTAATGACCGCCTTCATAACCCTTCACTTCGACACGCTCGCCGCCGAACACCTTGCCGCCCTCGGCGGTGGCCTGCTGCAACGCTTCCTGCATGCGCGCATACGCTTGCTTGTCGATCAGCGGCCCCATCAGCGTGCCCTTTTCGAGCGGATTGCCGATCGGCACCTTGCTGTACAACTGCTTCAGACGCTCGATGGTCTTGTCATAGACGCTCTCGTGCACAAACAAACGCCGCAGCGACGTGCAGCGCTGCCCTGCCGTGCCCACCGCCGAGAACAGGATGCCGCGCATCGCGAGTTCGTGATCCGCGGTTTGCGTGACGATACCGGCATTGTTGCCGCCGAGTTCGAGCAGCGAGCGGCCAAAGCGCTTCGCTACTTCCACGCCGACCGTGCGGCCCATTTCCGTGCTGCCCGTCGCGCTGACGATCGACGCGCGCGGATCGGCCACCAGCTTCGCGCCGACATCGCGGCCGCCGTTGATCAGCGCGGTCAGGCCGGCCGGTGCGTCGCCGAATTCCTTCAGCGCCTCATTGAGAATCTGATTGACGGCGAGCGCGGTCAGCGGCGTCTTTTCCGACGGCTTCCAGATCACCGCATTGCCGCACACCAGCGCGAGCGCCGCATTCCACGACCACACGGCCGCCGGGAAGTTGAACGCGGAGATCACGACGCAGGTACCCATCGGGTGCCAGGTTTCGGCCATCCGGTGGCCCGGACGCTCCGAGGCGATCGTCAGTCCGTACAGCTGACGCGACAGACCGACGGCGAAGTCGCAGATGTCGATCATTTCCTGCACTTCGCCCATGCCTTCCTGCAGGATCTTGCCGGTTTCGAGCGTGATGATGCTGCCGAGCGCCTGCTTCTTTTCGCGCAGACGGTTGCCGAGCAGGCGCACCAGCTCGCCGCGGCGCGGTGCCGGGACGTTGCGCCACGCGGCGTAGGCGTCTTTCGCATTGGCGAGAGCCGTGTCGACTTCTGCCACCGTGTTGCTGGCCACACGGCCGATGAGTTCGCCCGTAATCGGCGAATGAACCGCGATGTCGCCGGCTTGCGCCGCGTGGGCGATGCCGAGGTCGGCGAGGATGGTGGAAGCGTCCATGAGAATCCCTTTAATTTCCAATGCGAAACAAGAGTAAGTTCGGAAACTATACACGCGGGTTTTTGTGGCGGCAAGGGTATTTGCCCGGGGCTGACGGCCGAATCACGCTTCCAGGCCGTGTCAGCCTGTGTTGACCATGCGGATCACGAACGCGGAACGGCGGCCGGGCGCGCCGTCGCCGACGCTTCGGCGACGCCTCGCTGCGAACCCACTCGTTTCTTATTGGAAATAACTGCCTTTCACAACGAACAGCCGAACGAGCGCCTGCGCCGCCCTATGCAAGGGCGCTCGGTCTGCTACCGCGCCGACCCGCAAAGCCTGGCCCCGTTGATCGACTGGATGAGTCTTTATGCCGCCTTCTGGCGCGACCGGTTCGATCGCCTCGAAACACTATTTGCGGAGACCGCAATCTCCCGTGCCCCCACACCTTTGCCGCGCCCTCAAACGCCCGCCATCAGCCTGTCGACCAGCACTCGGGCAAACGGCGGCAAATCCTTCACGCTGCGCACGCATATCTTGAGCTTGCGTTCGGCCCACGCGTCATTGAGCGCGACGATGGCGATCTGCATCGTCTTCTTGTGACGCAGCGCGACTGACTCCGGCACGATGCCGATGCCCACCCCCGCCTCGATCATCCGGCACGCCGCCTCGAAGTTGCCCACCTGAATACGCAGCTTCAGACGAGCGCCGAGTGCGTCGGCGGCGCTGGTGACAAATGCGTGGATTGCGCTGGACGTGGGCAGGCTCACGAAGTTGGCGTCGAGCAATTGCGCGAAATCAACCGAGGACTGCTTCGCCAGCGCATGATCGGATGAGGTGACCAGCACCAGCCGATCGTCGCGATACGGCAGCATTTCCAGATGTTCCGCGTGCACGTTACCCGCGACGATACCGATATCCGTCGCGCTATCCGCCACCCCTTTGACGATTTCACCGCTCAGCACTTCGCGCAGATCGATGTTGACGTCCGGATGGTCCCGCAGAAAGTGGCTCAGCACGGCGGGCAGAAACTCGCTGATCGCGGTGGTATTGGCCCAGATGCGCACGTGGCCCTTGATACCTTCGCCGTACTCCTGCATGTCGCCGGCCAGATGCTCGACCCGTTCGAGCACGAGCCGCGCATGATGTACGAAGGCTTCGCCGGCGGGCGTGAGCGTCACGCCCTGGCTGGTTCGATAGAGCAGCTTGAAGCCGAGCTGCTCTTCGAGATTCTTGACCCGGTTGCTCGCCGCCGGCGCCGACAGATGCGACCGCTCCGCCGCGCGCGCGAGATTCTGCGTGTCGGCGATGTTGAGGAGCAAGCGCAAATCCACGAAATCGAAATGCATGATGAAAGCCAGAGATGAAGCGCCAATGGACGCTCGCAATGCAAAGGCCAATCTTAACCGGGCGCGAAGCACGCGTTCGAAAAAGCCGAATTCCCTGCGGGCGCCGACTCTGTCAGAGTGAACCGATTCGCGCTTCGGTTTGATGAAAGCGCTTTATTTTGGGGAGGCAGTGTTGAAGATTCTGGTGCCAGTCAAGAGAGTGGTCGATTACAACGTGAAAGTCCGGGTGAAGTCGGACGGCACGGGCGTCGACATCGCGAACGTGAAGATGTCGATGAATCCGTTCGACGAAATCGCGGTGGAAGAGGCGGTTCGTCTGAAGGAAGCGGGCGTGGCGACCGAAGTGATCGCCGTGTCGGCGGGTGTCGCGCAATCGCAGGAAACGCTGCGCACGGCGCTGGCGATCGGCGCGGACCGCGCGATCCTGATCGAATCGAACGAAGAGCTGCAGCCGCTGGCGGTCGCCAAGCTGCTCAAGGCGCTGGTCGACAGGGAGCAGCCTTCGCTCGTGATTCTGGGCAAGCAGGCGATCGACGACGATTCGAACCAGACCGGCCAGATGCTCGCTGCGCTGGCTAATCTGCCGCAGGCGACGTTTGCCTCGAAGGTTGTCGTCGCGGACGGCAAGGCAACCGTGTCGCGTGAAGTGGACGGCGGCGCCGAAACGCTGTCGCTGAAGCTTCCCGCCGTAGTCACCACCGACCTGCGTCTGAACGAGCCGCGCTACGTCACGCTGCCGAACATCATGAAGGCGAAGAAGAAGCCGCTGGAAGTCATCAAGCCGGAAGACCTGGGTGTCGACGTCGCGCCGCGCCTGAAGACGCTGAAAGTCGCCGAGCCGCCGAAGCGCTCCGCCGGTGTGATGGTGCCGGATGTGAAGACGCTGGTCGAGAAGCTGAAGACCGAAGCCAAGGTGCTTTAAGTAATACGCGGAGACAGAGCAAATGACGAATCTGGTAATTGCAGAACACGACAGTGCGTCGATCAAGGCCGCGACACTGAACACGATTGCAGCCGCGCAGAAGATTGGCGGCGACATTCACGTGCTGGTGGCAGGTCACAACGCACAGGCGGCGGCCGATGCCGCGGCGAAGATTGCAGGGGTTTCGAAGGTGCTGCTCGCTGACGCGCCGCAACTTGAAGCGGGCCTCGCAGAAAACGTCGAAGCGACGGTGATGAACATTGCGCAGGATTACTCGCACATCCTCGCGCCGGCCACCGCATACGGCAAGAACATCGCGCCGCGTATCGCCGCGAAGCTCGACGTCGCGCAGATCAGCGACATCACGGCAGTGGATTCGGCGGACACGTTCGAACGTCCGATCTACGCCGGTAACGCGATCGCAACGGTTCAATCTCAAGATCCGATCAAGGTCATCACGGTCCGCACGACGGGTTTTGACGCGGTCGCGGCCGAAGGCGGCAGCGCAACGGTGGAGAAGATCGAAGCGGCAGCGGACGCAGGCATCACGCAGTTCGTGAGCCGTGAAGTGACGAAGCTGGACCGTCCGGAACTGACGTCGGCGAAGATCATCGTGTCGGGTGGCCGGGGGCTGGGCAACGGCGAGAACTACACCAGGGTTCTGGAACCGCTGGCGGACAAGCTGAACGCCGCACTGGGCGCATCGCGCGCGGCAGTGGATGCAGGCTTCGTGCCGAACGACTATCAGGTGGGACAAACCGGCAAGATCGTCGCGCCGCAACTGTATGTGGCAGTGGGCATCTCGGGTGCAATCCAGCATCTGGCCGGCATGAAGGACTCGAAGGTCATCGTGGCGATCAACAAGGACCCGGAAGCGCCGATTTTCAGCGTGGCCGATTACGGTCTGGTGGGCGACCTGTTCACGGTCGTGCCGGAACTTGTAGGCGAAGTAGCCTGAAACGAAGCGGGGGGCGCGGCGAGCTAGCCGCGCCTGATGGACCGTTCCGACGAGCACGCGGTGCGAGGCGGGAAGAATGACTGCCTTGTCACCAAGTCCGAATGTACGAGAACACGGATACCAGGCGCAGGCGCCCAAACCGCCTGGCGGTTTGATGAAGTACCGCCACGGCGCGCGCAGCGCCGCCGGAAGTATGACTGCCTAGTCACAAGCGCGGAGTGTGCGAGGGCACGGATTCCAGATGCTCCGCTGCCTCCTCCAAGCCAGGAGACCCGCTTAAGAGCTGGCGGTGTAAAGCCGCTTTCTTTTGCCTACTTTTCTTTGCGGCAGGCAAAGAAAAGTAGGTGCCCCCCGCACAGGGGGAACGCTAATAAACCAATAACAAAAGAAAAACCCAACACCGTAGGCACAACAACCCATGCCGCCGCCAAAGGCGAAAAAAACCTTATATCGATCTCTCCACCAATCCCCCACTCTGCGCAGCATCGACATCCGGAGAGATATCCTCAAGCGTCTGCTGACTAGTCTCGATCCGCAAAGCGAGAATAGCGATACTAAGCAAAAGCAAAACCCCACCAACCATAGTCAACACGCCAGTCACGCCAAAGCGCGTATACAAAAGCAAGGCCACATACGGCGTAGACATCGAAGCCGCCCGTCCACAGGTACCGGCAATCCCGGTCCCCCGCAACCGATGCGCGGTCGGAAACAACTCCGGGATATACCCAAACAACCCAAGCGTACAAACCGTATAAATCGCCGTCACCAGAGCAAACCCAACCACCGAAATAGCCGCCGGCGCCCTCATCTGCACATAAACAAACCCAAGCACGATCGTCACGAGCGAGAAAAGCACAATCCCATTCCGCCGCCCAATCCGGTCGGTGACAAGATACCCAACCACAGCGCCGGCAGGCGCACCAAACGACATCAGCAGCACAAACCCCAGAGACTGCACAATCGTCAGCCCCTCCTTGACGAAAAACGTCGGCAACCACGCGACAAACCCATACAGCGACATATTGATCGCCATACACGTCAACGCAGCCACCAGCGTGCGGCCAATCATCCCCCGCGCGAACAGCGCCGACAACGGTGCAGCCGGCACCTCGTGACTCACCACGCGCGCCACCGGCGGCAACTTGCCCACGCGTGCTTCTACCTGGCGTTCGATCGCCGAGACAGTCGCCTCGGCCTCGTCGAGCCGCCCGACCGTTTCCAGCCAGCGCGGCGACTCCGGCATCCGATGACGCAGGAACCAGACGATCAGCGCGCCGATCCCCGCAATCGCAAACATATAACGCCAGCCGAGATGCGGAATCACCCAGTAGCCAATCGCCGTCGCACCGAGCAAACCGGAATTGATGATCAAGGCAAGTAGCGATGTCCAGCGGCCGCGCGTCGCCGGCGGCACGAACTCGCACAGCGTGCCGGCCGCGACCACCAGCTCAGCGCCCAGCCCGATGCCCATGATGAAGCGCAGCAGGATCAACCAGTCGATGTTCGGTGCAAAACACGCGGCGATCGAAGCAACGCCGAAGATCGCCAGGTTCGCCTGATACGAATAACGCCTGCCGAAGCGATCGCCGAGATAGCCCGACAAGCCCGCGCCGATCATCATGCCCATGAACGTTGCCGAGATGAAAAACGAGCCGAGCCGCAAATCGGTAAAGCCGCTCTTGACCATCGCCGCAAGCGCGCCGTTGGCCAGATAGATATCGAAAGCATCGAGAAAGGCGCCCGCACCGATCAGGCCGAGGATGTTCCAGTGGAAGCGGGTGATAGGCAAGCGGTCGAGCCGCGCGCCGGAATTAACGGTTGCCAAATTGTGTCTCCTGATAATCTGCGCGCGGCTGGCCCGCGAACGCAAAGGGTCCTGCACGGCCGCCTTTCTTACAGCGACGGCTCTAATGCAATGTGTCAAATGGCACGGTTCAAACTAGCCGTGCCGCTTGATGCTAGACGCCAAGAGTGCGATACCCGAGGCCGCGAGGGAATTGGCATTATTGGAAGCCGATGTTTCGTCGCGGTTAACGTCCAGCAAGAACGAGCAGGGGCAAAAAAGCGGCGTAGCGCCACTCCATGTAGCGGAAGTCTCATTGCAAGCGCCAGCGATGGGCCCGCCGTGCAGTAACGCGCCGCATCGCCAAGCCAACCAAGACACCAAACCGCCTTGCGGTTTGACGAAGTACCGCTGCGGCGCGCGCAGCGCCGCCGAAAGGATGACGGCCTTGTCACCAGAGCGGAGTGTGCGGGAACACAGATTCCAGATGCTCCACTACCTCCTCCAAGCCAGGGGACCCGCTTAAGAACTAGCGGTGTGAGCCGCTTTCTTTTGCCTACTTTTCTTTGCGGCAGGCGTAACTATTCAGCGCTTGTAAACTGCTGCCAGGCTGTGCATAGTGAGGGACATGACGAAGATGCCTGACATCAAGGACCTGACACCGGAGCAGAAAGACGCACTCATCATTGATCTGGTGAGGCGTCTGAACGAGCTTGAGGCAAAGCTTGAGAAGGACAGTCATAACTCCAGCAAGCCGCCGTCAAGCGATGGTCCGCAGCGCAAGCCGAAGTCATTGCGGGGCACGAGCGGGGCAAAGCCTGGCGCGCAACCGGGGCACAAGGGCAAGACGCTCAAACGCGTGACCCAACCCGATCACATCGAGATTCACCCGGTAGCGCCGGTATGCGATGCATGCGGCGAACGCATCGAACCGGCCCGCATTGCCGTGTTGCCCGAGGGACGTCAGGTAATCGATCTGCCGCCCACGCGCCTTGAGGTGACGGAGCATCGCGTGCAGATCGCACAGTGCCGCTGCGGCAAGCACCATTCGGGGGTGTTTCCCGAAGGCGTGAGCCAGGCGGTGCAGTATGGCCCCCAGGTGCGCGCCGCTACGGTCTATCTGACGCAATACCAGCAGTTGCCCGTGGGGCGTACGGCCCAGGCGCTCGAAGACCTGTTCGGTCTGCGTGTGAGTACGGGTACCGTGCAGCACAGCATTGACCAGGCCGCCCAGTTGCTGGCGCCGGCGGTCAGACAGATCAGCCAGGCGCTGCGTGAGCAACCGGTGGTGCATTTCGATGAGAGCTGCATGCGCGTGGGACGCAAGACTCACTGGCTGCATAGCGCCTCGACGCGAGCGCTGACCTGGTATGGCGCGCACAACAGGCGCGGTCGCGAGGCGCTGGACAGCTTCGGCATTCTGCCCGGCTTTGCGGGAATCGCCGTGCATGACGGCTGGGCAGCCTACGCGCAGTATGAGTGTGAACATGCGCTGTGCAATGCCCACCATCTGCGCGAACTGGTGTTTGTACTGGAGTCCACGCAGCAGGCCTGGGCCCAGCAGATGATTGATCTGCTTTGCCAGGCAAAGCGCGAGGTCGAGCTCAGTCTGGCTTCAGGCAACACAGCGCTGGGTCAATCGCGCCAACGCTATTACGCGCGACGCAGTCGGACGCTGATCGCCCAGGCGCGCAAGCTCAATCCGCAGCAGGCACGTGAGCCCACGCGCCGCGAACTGCGCGGCAGGATCAGGCAAAGCTTTACCTACAACCTGCTCGGACGCCTTCACAGGCATGCGCGCGAGGTGTGGCGCTTCATTGCAGATCACCGTGTACCGTTCGACAACAACCAGGCCGAACGCGATATCCGCATGCCCAAACTCAAACAGAAAATCTCGGGATGCTTCCGCGCGATATCGGGCATGGAGGCGTTCTGCACGATCCGCTCCTACCTCGCCACCTTGCGCAAACAGAACCGTTCGCTGATCGATGCGCTGGCCTTGAGCTTTGCCGGATTCGTCGTTTCGCCTCTGACTGCCGCTGAATAGTTACGCGGCAGGCAAAGAAAAGTAGGTGCCCCCCCGCACAGGGGGAACGCTAATAAACCAATAAGAAAAGAAAAAGCCACCACCGTAGGCACACACCCACAGCGCCGCGCAGGCAAAAAGACAAAAAAACCTACCTATCCTCCACAATCCGCCGAGCCTTCAAAATCACCGGCAAATCAACCATCTTGCCGTCAACGGCCACCGCCGCGCCGTCGCTCGCCTCCACTGCCGCCAACACCCGCCGCGCCCACGCCTTCTCCCCCTCGGTCCGCGCATAAGCTCGATGCACCGCATCAACCTGCTTCGGATGAATACAGAGCTTGCCGCCGAAGCCAAAGCGCCGGCCACGCCGCGCGTCGGCTTCGATCGCTTCGATATCAGTGATGGTCGTGGACACGCCATCCACCGGCGCGCCAATGCCGGCCAACCGCGACGACAGCACGATCTGCGAGCGAAACAGGTGCAACTCCTCATCGTCGCCGTCGATACCGAGATCGATCTGAAAATCGAGCGTCCCGAACACGATACGGCTCACGCACGGCGCCGCGCACAGCACCGCGAGATTCGCAAAGCCGCGCGCGGTTTCTACGATCGGCAATACGGTCAACGCAGAATGCGCATGGGCCAGCACAACCTCGATCTGCTCTCGCGTCTCGGCCTTCGGCAACACGATGCCGGCAACACCCGGATGCGCGACCAGTGCTGCGATGTCGTCGCTAAACCACGAAGTATCCGAGCCATTAATACGCACCCATGCACGGCGTGATACATCGTCCGATACAGCGGCGAGCACCGCCGCGCGCGCCGCGGGTTTTTCATCGGGCTGCACGGCGTCTTCGAGATCGAGAATCACCGCGTCCGCGCCGGCTGCGTGCGCTTTCTCGAAGCGCTCCGGCCGGTTGCCCGGTACGAACAGGTACGAACGCGGCAACGCGGCGCTCATGCGGCCACCGTTTCTTCGAACACCGATTCGACCCGTGCCCGCTCGGCAATATGCCATGCGTTGCCGAGCAACCGCGCGGCCTCGCCTTCGGTCGCCGCGCCGGAAAACGCCGCCAGCCGATGCAGCTTGGTCGCGATCTCATCGCGCGACAGCGTATTGCCCGGGTCGCCCTTCGGTTCGTCGACGCGCCCCGTCAACGTGCGGCCGTCGCGTGTCGTTACCGTCACCTTGCCGATCCAGCGGACCGGATAGGCGGCATCGACTTCGGCGTCGAAGGCCATCTCGACGTTGTCGCGGAAGGCGGCGATCGAGTCTGCATCGAAGCCCTGCTCGAACTCGGTCACGCCCGCATAACCGTGATATGCGACGAGCCCCAGCACCGTGCCCATGTTGAACTTCGCCTGGTGCACGGTGCGCGGCGTGACGACCGCGCCGAGCACGTCGATTGCGCCCTGGTGAACGTGCGCGACCACCTTCGCGATGTCGCGCGGTGCGAGCTTATGTTTCTGCACCACCGCGAGCAACGCATCGGCGGCAGGATGCGTATGGCGGCACGCGGCGTGGTACTTGAACGAGGTCTCGGCCGTCGCCCAGCGCGCGCCGAGACGGTCGACGAGACGCGCGGGATCGGTGTCGCTCGACATGCCCGCGGCCATCCCTTGCGCGCCTTCGAGAATATGCGTCGCGCCCTTGAAGCCGTCGGCAGCGAGTTGGGCGGACATCAGGCCGTTGGCGGCGGCCATCGCCGTGTGCAGTTGCTTGGAATCGGCGGCGTCGCGCAAAAACTCCCACAAGCCGCTCGCTTGCGTGCCCGCCGAGCCGAACGCATCGAGCATCTGCGCCGGCGACAATCCGAGCAAACGTCCGGCAGTGGCTGCCGCCGCGACCGTGCCGACAGTGCCGGTGGTATGAAACACCTTGTAGTGCGAGCGTCCGAGGAATTCGCCGATGCGGATGCCGACTTCATAGCCCGCCACCGCCGCCGCGATGAAGTCCCGGCCCGACGCGCGGTTGGCCTGCGCCAACGCAAGCGCCACCGGAAACACGACGGTCGCCGGATGAAACACCGAACCGTTGTGCACGTCGTCCTGTTCGGCGAAATGCGACGCTGCGCCGTTGACCATCGCCGCGAAATACGGTGTGGTGCGGCTACGGTCGATCAGGACTTCGCACGGGTCGTCCTTGGCGCTGCCACCGGTCTGGCGCGCAAAACGCGCGATCGTTTCGACCGGCCGCGCGCCTTTGCCGGCCAGCGCCGAGCCGAGCCAATCGACATAAAGGTTGACGGTGCGCTCGACCACCTCTTTCGGCATGCTGTCGAAATCGAGTTGAGCGGCGAAGGTCGCAAGCGTAAGGCTGGGATGGTCGGTCATAGCGAGGTTGCTTTAGAGTCGCGTCAGGTTCGTTCAGGTCGTCGGCGTGGAATCCTTCACACGTCGAAACAGAAGGCACAGTTCAAATCGTGCCGGCTTCGCGCAGCGCGTCGATCCGTTCGCGGTCGTAGCCGAGTTCGCGCAGGATGGCGTCGGTATGCTCGCCAAGTGCGGGTACGGGGTCCATGCGCGGGTCGAAGCCGGTCGGCAAGCCAGGCGGCAATAAGGCGGGCACCGTGCCCGCCGACGTGCCGACTTCGTGCCAGCGCTCACGCGCCTTCAACTGCGGATGCGCCCACACGTCGGTCAACGTGTTCATCTGCGCGTTGGCGATACCGGCGTTGTCGAGCCGCTCGATCACCTGCGCGGCGGTCAGCTTCGCGAACGCGGCGACAATCGCGTCACGCAATGCCCCGCGTGCCGACGTGCGTTTTGAATTCGATGCGAAGCGCTCATCGGCAGCGAGTTCAGGTTGCACGAGCACGCGCTCGCAGAAGAGTTTCCATTCGCGCTCGTTTTGCAGACCGAGCATCACCGTCTTGCCGTCGCCGGCAGGAAAAGGTCCATACGGATAGATGGTGGCGTGAGCGGCGCCGGACAGCGCGGGCGGCTGTTGACCATCGATCGCGTAGTACAGCGGATAACCCATCCACTCGACCATGCTCTCCAGCATCGACACATCGATCCGGCAACCGCGCCCCGTGCGGCCACGCAATAGCAGCGCGCTGAGAATGTTCGAATACGCGTACATGCCGGCAGCGATATCGGCGATCGAGCAACCGGCTTTGGCCGGCGCATCCGGCGAACCGGTGATCGACAGAAAGCCGGATTCGCTCTGGATCAGCAGGTCGTACGCTTTCTTGTCGCGATACGGGCCATCGGCGCCATAGCCGGAAATATCGCAGACGATCAGCTCCGGGTACTTCGCGCTCAACCCGTCATAACCGAGCCCGAGCCGGTCGGCCGCACCGGGCGCGAGGTTCTGCACCAGCACGTCGGCATCGGCGACCAGCGCATCCAGGATCTCCGCCGCCTCGGGCTGCTTGAGATCGAGCGCGAGACTTTCCTTCGAGCGATTGGTCCAGACGAAATGCGAAGACAGTCCATGCACGCGCTCATCGTAGCCACGCGCGAAATCGCCGACACCCGGCCGTTCGATCTTGATCACGCGCGCGCCGAGATCGGCAAGCTGACGCGTACAGAACGGCGCGGCAATCGCATGTTCGAGCGTGACGACCTTGATACCGTCGAGTGGTCTCATGTGTGTGTCAGCCCGGAAATCAGAACGAACGCGGCAGCCCGAGAATATGCTCGGCCACGTACGAGAGAATCAGATTGGTGGAAATCGGCGCAACCTGGTACAGACGCGTTTCGCGGAATTTGCGTTCGACATCGTATTCGCAGGCGAAGCCGAAACCGCCGTGGAATTGCAGACATGCATTGGCCGCTTCCCACGAAGCATCGGCGGCGAGAAGTTTCGCCATGTTCGCTTGCGCGCCGCACGGCTCGTGCGCATCGAAACGGCGCGCCGCGTCGAAACGCATCAGGCTCGCCGCTTCGACGTTGATGAACGAGCGCGCGATCGGGAACTGCACGCCCTGATTCTGGCCGATCGGGCGGCCGAATACGACGCGTTCTTTAGCGTACGCGGTGACCTTGTCGACGAACCAGTAACCGTCGCCGATACATTCCGCGGCGATCAGCGTGCGCTCCGCGTTCAGGCCGTCGAGGATGTATTTGAAGCCTTGCCCTTCTTCGCCGATCAGATTCTCGGCGGGGATCTCGAGGTTGTCGAAGAACAGTTCGTTGGTCTCGTGATTGACCATGTTCAGAATCGGCTGCACCGTCATGCCGTGGCCGATCGCTTCGCGCAAGTCGACGATAAAGATCGACATGCCTTCCGATTTCTTCTTCACGTCCGAGAGCGGCGTGGTGCGCGCCAGCAGGATCATCAGATCCGAATGCTGCACGCGCGAGATCCACACCTTCTGGCCGTTGATCACGTAGCGGTCGCCGCGTCGCTCGGCAGTGGTCTTGATCCTGGTGGTGTCGGTGCCGGTGCTCGGCTCGGTCACGCCCATCGATTGCAGACGCAGATCGCCGCTGGCGATCTTCGGCAGATACTTGCGCTTTTGCTCCTCGGAGCCGTGACGCAGCAGCGTGCCCATGTTGTACATCTGGCCATGACACGCGCCGGAGTTGCCGCCGGCGCGATTGATTTCTTCCATGATGACGGACGCTTCCGTCAGCCCCAGTCCCGAGCCGCCGAAGTCCTGCGGAATCAGCGCGGCAAGCCAGCCGGCTTTGGTCAGCGCGTCGACGAACGCTTCGGGATAGCCGCGTGCTTCGTCGATCTTGCGGAAGTACTCGCCGGAGAACTGCTGGCACAGATCGCGAACGGCCTCGCGAATGTCCTGGAAGGAATCCTGTTGCGTGGTTTGCATAATCGAATCTCGTGTAGTTCAGGCCAGCGCGGCCGTCGCGCGCATCGTCAGATAGCCTTCGTGGTCTTTGGCCCACAGGTCGATGGTCTTGCCGTCGGCGGAAGGTTTGCCGCAGACCGTGAAAGGCTGGCCGGCGAAGGTCGGGCGCAGCGCCTTGAACGCGAAGCTTTGCAGCGTCGCATTGGGCTGTTCGCGGCGCACCAGGTCGACCAGCAAGGTCGCAATCAACGGACCGTGGACGATCAGGCCCGGATAGCCCTCCACCTGCGTGACATACGGGTAGTCGTAATGGATGCGATGGCCGTTGAAGGTCAGCGCGGAGTAGCGGAACAGCATCACCGCGTCTGCGTCGATGGTGCGCCGCCATGTTTCGCCTTCCGGCGCAAGCGCCGGCTGCGGCGGGCGGGCGCCCTCTTGCGGCGCGTCGCGATAGACGATGTCGTGTTCCTCTTCGAGCTTCAGTTCGCCGTCGGCTTCGATCGCATGCTGCACGGTGACGAACACGAGACGGCCCGACCGGCCGGTCTTGTCTTCGATATTGGCGATGGTGGAGGTCCGTTTGGCGTGCTCGCCGACTTTGAGCGGCGCGTGAAAGGTCAGGCGGCCACCGGCCCACATGCGGCGCGGCAACGGCACTGGCGGCAGGAAACCGCCGCGCCTGGGATGGCCGTCCGGCCCGACCTCGGACAAAGGCGCGGTCGGCAGAAAGTACAGCCAGTGCCATAGCGGCGGCACCGTATTGCCGCTTTCTGTCCGATCGAGCGTGGCGGCCATAGCCGTCAGCGGAAAGGCCGTGATGTCGTCCTCGGTCACCGCCTCCTTGTTGAGCCAGTCGTCGAGTTTCTCGGGGGAGGCAAACATGTGCGAAGTCTCCGAATACGCTTATTGGGGTTTAATAGGGTCTTACTATGAACCCGGCGCTGCGTTTCGCGAAGTTTGCATTTTTGAACCGGGCCTTTTCCTTTGCTTAAGACGCCCACGCGGCGGGCGCTCCGGCTACGCTTCGCCGCGCAAATGGGCGGACGCTTCGTCTTCGATGCGCTGCCAGATTTCGATCGCCATCGGCTTTTCGCCTTCTTCCATGATGTGGCCGACCAAACCGATCGCGCGCGCCATCACGCCGAAGCCGCGCACGATCCGCCACGGGAAACCGAACTCGCAGCAGATCGCGCCGAGCGCGCCCGTCGCGTTGATCGGCAACGCTTTGCCCGATGCGCGTTCGGCTTCGGCGCCGATCCGTTGCATCAGCTTCACATAGTCGCCGGACATGCCGTTCTCGGCGGCAAGCTGAAACAGACGCGGCGTGCGCGGGTCGATCGGCTTGTGCAGCGGGTGGCCGAGGCCCGGCACGGCGGCGCCACGTGTGCGATAGGCGGCGACAGTGTCGCGCGCGATCTGTTCGAGGTCGGCGTTGGCGGTGCCGGCTGGCAGCGCTTCGGACAACATCCGGCACGCACCTTCCATACTGCCGACGAATACCGAGCCGAGCCCGCACAGCCCGGCCGCGACCGCGGCCTGCAACGACTCCGGCGCACCGGCATAGGTCATACGCGCGGCAATCGCGCTAGGTGTCATGCCGTGTTCGACCAGCGTGATCAGAATCGCGTTGAACATCGCGGACTGTTCCGGCGTGGCCGCTTTGCCGGTCAGCTGCAGGTACGCGAAGTCACCAAGGTTCATGTGACCGAGCACTTCGTTGGGCAGATCCTTGCCGCGCACGACGATGCGATCGGGCGTGCTGTAGGCAATATCGGAGCGGATCAGAGGTTTGGGCGTTCTGGACATGATCGTCGTGAATCCTGTGGTCGATTCAATGGAAAAGGCTTTGCGCCAGCCAGCATTCAGCTTAGTTCAGCTCGCCCGTGGTTGAGCACCAGCACGTCGCGCTCCAAAGCAAGCGAGCGGAAGTTCACCACGCCGTTGTCGAGCCAGAGTTCGGTACGGATCGTTTCTCCCGGATAGACCGGCGCTGTAAAGCGCGCGTACAACGACACCAGCTTCTCCGGCGCGCCGGCGCAAGCGGTTTTCAGCACCGCGTGACCGGCAACACCCCACGTCGCGAGACCGTGCAGAATCGGCCGTTCGAAGCCCGCCGCGCGCGCGACAGCGGGGTCGGCATGCAGAGGATTGTCGTCCCCGGAAAGGCGGTAGATCAATGCCGTTTCGGGGCGCGTCGGCAGATCGCAGACGGCGTCCGGCGCGCGCTCAGGCATCGGCGGCGGACCCGGCAACGGCTCATCGGAAGGTTGACCGTTCGCGCTGAAACCACCGTCGCCGCGGCAGAAATTCAGTTGCTCGACGGTGGCCAGGAGCTCACCGCCGGCTTTGTCCGTGACGGTACGCTCGATCAGCACCAGCGCGCCCTTGCCCGGACCTTTATCGACGATCCGCGCCACCTGCGAGCGTCCGACGATGGTTGCCGCCACCGGCAAAGGCCGATGAATCCGCAGCCGCTGCTCGCCATGCAACAGCTTCACCCAGTCGATGCCGGTGCCGGGATGCTTCGCCCAGAAACCCGGATAGCCGAGCACGACGGCGAAGGTCGGCGGCACGCGCAATGCCTTCTCGTAGACGAACGGCAGATCGTCGGGATCGAGCGGATCGCTGCCGTAGCCAAGCCCGAGGCTATAGAGGATCGCGTCGCGTTGAGTGTAGGTCTGTTCGATATCCTCGAACGGCCAGTTGCGCAGCGTGTGGTAGTCGATCGTCATGATGGTTGCTGTGACTTAGGCAGCCGGCCACTGAAACAGCGGCGTCGATTTGTCCTTGAAGCGCTGCACTGCTTCACGATGGAAGTCCGTTGAAAACGCGATTCCCTGCGCGGCCGACTCGATCTCGAGCATGCTGCGCAGATCGACCCCTGGCGACTGATTCAACGCGCGCTTGGCAAGCCCGAACGCAACCGATGACGCGCCGGCCAGGCTACGGGCGATTTGCATCGCGCGTGCGTGCAGTGCTTCCGGCTCGACAATTTCAAACACGGCACCCATGCGTTGTGCTTCTTCGGCATTCACCTCGCGTGCCGTGAACACCAAGTCTTTCGCCCTTGAAAGACCGATCACGCGCGGCAGCGTATAGAGCGCACCGCAGTCAGGGACGAGCCCGACCTTCATGAACGGCATGCAAAACCGCGCGCGCGACGTGGCCACGACGAAATCCGCAGCCAACGCGAGGCTGAAGCCCGCGCCGTAGGTGACGCCGTCCACTGCGGCAATCACCGGACGATCCAGATCGAGCAGCATGCTGACCCAGCCATGCAGATCGTCGATGCGATTGCGGCCGGCTTCGGCGCTTTCGACATTCATGCCGCGCACGTCGCCCCCCGAACAGAAATCCTGACCGGCGCCGCGCAGCACGACCGCACGAATCGAACGGTCCTGACGAATTGCGTACACGGCGTCGCGCAAGCCGGTGCGCATCGGCATGTTCATCGCGTTCTTCTGCTCGGGACGGTTCAACGTGAGCGTCGCGATGCCCGCGTCGGCATCGACGTCGAATAACAAGGCGCTGTCGCTCATGCCGCGACCTCCGGCTGATCGAGACTCGCCAGCGCGAGATCGAGCGCTTTCAACAGATGCGCGGCTTCGACGCCGGCAAACTCGACGTCGCCGCGCGCGAGAAACGCTTCGATGTGGCGCTCGCACACTTCACGCGTGGCGGGCAGTCCAGAGAAACCGTCCTCAAGCCATTCGACCGAGCAGATCGGCCGCGGATGCCAGTCGCCATTGACGATCGCGCGCACAACGATGCCGTCGCGTACCAGCAGACTTAGCCAGATCAGCCCGGCGGGCGCTTTTTCGCGGCCCCGGCCGACGCGGTCGCCGTCGCGCATCAACGGGCCGTAGCGCACCGCTTCGCTCTTCTCGTTGAACCAGCTATCGCTCGTCAATTCCTGCGCATACTGCCGAGCCAGCACCTGCTCTTCAGGCATCAACGCGCCGTCCTGCAGCGGCGCGCTGTCGAACGCGCGCCGCATGCACGCGGCGACCCATGCGATCAACTCTTCATGTGTGATCGAGCGCTCAAGTTCCTTCTCCAGAAACGTGTAACGCGAGCCGAGATCCTTGTGCTTCTTGTCGCGGGTCTTCTCGGGTGCGAGCGGCATCGCCTGCGCGGCGATCTCCGTGTTGATCGCCTTGATGTTCAACAGGATGCGGAAGGTCAGCACGCCGCCTTCGATCTTCAAGGACGTCGCGACCAATTTACGGCCGTCGATTTCGACATCGTTCAAGGGCCGGTACGACGCCGACAGATCGAACACGTCACGCAAACTCCCGGCGACGTGGCTGAGAATCGTCGGGAATGCGATTGCCGCGGTGAGCGGCACGCCGGGCACGCTGGTCGGCAGATACAGCGCGAGAAACGCCGAACCCTTGCCTGCATAGATCGCTCCGCCACCGTTCACGCGGCGCCGCGTCAGCACGCCATTGCTGCGACAGAACGCGAGATCGAGCACTTGATTCGGGTCTTCGTTGACGCCGATCGTGATGCTGTCTTCGTTGAAGATGTTCAGATAAACGGTAGGCGGTGCGATGCCGTCGGCCACGGCACGCTCGACAGCAGGCGAAACCGAAATCGAAAAGTCCGCATAGCTGTCATGCCCGACGATGAAACGCCAGGGCGCGCGGTTCGCTTCACTGCTCATGCTGTGCTCCTTTGATCGGTGACGATATGAGTGCCATCGAGCTTCGCGACCGCTTCAACGGCGTCGGCGCTGATGAGGGTTTGCTGTTTGAACCGGGCCGCAATTGCGTCGACGGCGGCAGCCGCCGGCGAGCCTTCGAGTTGCAAGGTCAGGTGATCACCGCCGTGCGAATTGCGCGACACGACGAGGCGGTAGGCGCCGCTCAACCCATCGATACCAAGCAACACGGTCCGCAATTCGGACGGATACACCTTCACGCCCTTGATCTTCAGCATCGAATCGGCGCGGCCGAAGACGACGCGCGGCAGCGAAACCGTGCGGCCGAATAGCGGCTCGGTGCGTTGCAGCACCGTGAGGTCACCGGTGCGATAGCGCACCAGCGGTTGCAATTCTTTCATTAGATGTGTGAGCACAAGTTCGCCGCGCTCGCCTTCCGCGACCGGCTGGCCGCTATCCGGATCGATCACTTCGGCATGGAGCAATTCGTCGAACACGTGTACGCCGGTGCCGCCAGGAAACGTTCGAGCAACCGGCAGACATTCGGATAGAGAAAAACTGTCGATCAGCAGCGTGCGGGGCATTGCTTCACGCACGCGCCGATATAACGCTTCATTACCCGTGAATGCCTCGCCACCCGCGAAAAACACGCGCGGCACCGGACAACCGGCTTCGATCAGCTTGAGCGCGTGCGACGGATTGCCCGTCAGTACAGTGACGCCGCAGCGGCGTGCGATATCCGCCGCGCGTTCCGTTTCGCCCGGACCATGCGGAATACACGCGACGCCGCGCGCTTCCATCTGACTTTGATAAAACAGTCCCGCGACAAACAGGTGGTATCCGAACGTAACCAGGCAAACATCGCCGGGGCCGATGCCGCATGCGTCGAGATGCTGGCCGCAGGCTGCTTCGATCGCACGCAGATCGGCGGCGCTGTACAGAATCGGCACGAGCGACGCCCCCATCGGCGTGAGATGCACCCGCACCGGCGGCACATGTGGCGCGAACGCGCCATAACCGGTTCGACTCATCTCGGCGACCAGATCCGCGCGCGACATCGACGGCACGCGCTCCGCGAATTCCGCCGCACTCGTCACGCGGGACGGCAGACGTCCCGCGTAAAACGGATGCTGTTGCAGCCGCTTGAGCTGCGCGTTCAATCGATCGAGCATGTCTCCTGCTCCTTGTTGTTTTGACTGCGTTTGCTACGGCGTGAATCGCACTGCGCTATCAGGCCCGCTCGAAAATCGCCGCGATGCCCTGGCCACCGCCGATGCACATCGTCTCCATGCCATAGCGGCCCTTACGGCGCTGCAACTCATGCAGCAGCGTGGTCAGCATACGTACGCCGGTCGCGCCGATCGGATGGCCGAGCGAAATGCCCGAGCCGTTGACGTTCAGCCGCGACTCGTCATGCCAGCCCCACCCCTTCAACACAGCCAGCACCTGGCAAGCGAACGCTTCGTTCAGTTCGACAAGGTCGAGTTGCTCGAACGACAAGCCGGTTTTCTGAAAGAGCTTCTGCACCGCCGGCACGGGGCCGATGCCCATCGTCGCCGGCTCGCAACCGGTCGCGGCCCAGCCGACCAGATAACCCATCGGCGTCAAACCGAGTTCTTCGAGCTTGTCTTCCGCGACGACCAGGCATGCCGCCGCCGCGTCGTTCTGCTGGCTCGCGTTGCCCGCGGTCACGGTGCCGTCCTTTATCAACGGCCGCAGTGTTGCGAGCGATTCCACAGTTGCGTCCGGTCGCACGCCTTCGTCGCGCGAGAACATCAGCGCGTCGCCTTTGCGTTGCGGCACCTGCACGGGCACCACCTCGTCGGCGAACTTGCCCGATTCCCACGCGGCCGCGGCTCGCTGATGACTACGCACCGCATACGCATCCGCTGCGTCGCGCGTAATGCCGTACTGCCTGGCGAGGTTCTCGGCGGTTTCGATCATTCCGGCGATGTAGCCGAAGCGCGCTTCCGGTTGCGAACGCTCGCGGCCACGATCGAGCCGGTCGTGCAATTTCACCGAGCCCGCGCGCGAGCCCCAGCGCATATCGGTGCTGTAGTACTCGATATTGCTCATGCTTTCGACACCGCCCGCGATAACGGCATCGGCGGCGCCGCTTTGCACCATCATCGCGGCGGTGACGATCGCCTGAAGGCCGCCGCCGCAGCGTCGGTCCAGTTGCATGCCGGGCACATGCACCGGCAAACCCGCTTCGAGCGCGGCCCAGCGTCCGACGCACGGCGTTTCGCTATTCGCATACGACTGCGCGAACACGACGTCTTCGATACGCGCCGGGTCGATGCCGCTCTTCGCCAGCGTCGCGCGAATCGCGGTGGCCGCGAGGGCTTCGACAGAAACCGGCCGCAGGCTGCCGCCGAACGTGCCGACTGGCGTGCGAACCGGTGCGACGATCGCTGCTCGTTTCATCTCGGATGTCCTTATAGGAATGGGGTGTTATGAGGAAATGGCTTCGCTGGGCACGCGGCCGTGATGCGATGCCGCGGCTAGCGCGTCGCGCGCTTCGGGCGGGGCGATGTCGAGCATTCGTTTCACGCGCTGGCTCAACGAGAGTCCGCGCAAATCGGCCACGCCGTATTCGGTGACGACCAATCCGACGTCGCTGCGCGGTGTGCTGACCGGACCGGAGAGCTGCGCGACGATCCGGCTGCCATGCCGCGAACGGGCGGGCAGCGCGACGATCGGCAAGCCGCCGCGCGAGCGGGCGGCGCCACGTAGAAAATCGACCGCGCCGCCTACCGAACCTAAATACTGTCCACCGGCCACTTCGGCGTTGACCTGGCCGGTGAGGTCCACTTCGATCGCCGAGTTGATCGCGGTGAAGCGATCGATCGCGGCCAGCACGTCGATATCGTGCGTATAGGCGGTCGAGCGAAATTGCACCGCCGTATTGCGATGCGCGAAACCGTAAATCTTGCGGCTGCCCATCATCGTCCCTGCGATCGTGACGCCGCGGTCGTTGCGCTTGCCTGCATTCGTGATGACGCCATGCGCCATCAGCATCGCCACCGCATCGCCGATCGCGCCGCTGTGAATGCCGAGATCGCGGCGGTCGGCGAGATTCGCGAGTATCGCTTCAGGCAACGCGCCGAGCCCGAGTTGCAGCGTGGCGCCGTCTTCGATCAGCGTGGCGACGTGCTGGGCGATGCACGTTTCTATTTCGCCTGGCGCGGTGCGCGGCGTTTGGAGCGGGGTGCGGTCGGTATGGATCAGCACGTCGAAATCAGCGTCTGTCAGCATGCGCTCGCCGTACGTCCACGGCGCGGCCTCGTTCACTTCGGCGATGACGATGCGCGCTGAGTCGAGCAGCGGCACCAGGTATTCGTGCGCGATCGAAAAGCTGTAACGGCCATCGGCATCAGCCGGCGCGACTTGCAGCAACAACACGTCGACCTTGCACGGACCCTCGGCTAATGCGCTGCGCAATGCCGAGTAATGCGCCGGCACAATGTCGAGCACGCCCGCCGCCGCCAGCTTGCGATTCGTGCCCGAACCGCAATACGCGGTCAGATCGATCACATCCGCATGCTGCGGCAGCAATGTCGCCGACCACGACGCCCCGAAGAACACCTTGAAGCGCCCACCGATCGAGTGCCGCTGCGCGACCAACGCTTCGGTCAGCGTGCAGGGTTCCGCGCCACCTTGTCCCCAGCACACCCTGTCGCCGGGGCGCACAAACCTTGCGAATTCGAGCTGCGGCGCGTCGAGCTTGAGCGCGCTGCGCATTGTCACACCGGATCCCAGCTGAACACATCGGCCGACACATCGAGCGAATGGAATGCCGAGCGCAGCGCCGGCATTGCGTGCTCGGCAATGCTCTCGGGCGTCCAGCCTTCGCCGCGATGCACCGAGCGCACCGGCCGCGGCTGACTGATCACGAAAATTTCGTTGTTGCGCACGGCAAAGATCTGACCATTGACCTCGCGAGCCGAATCGCTGGCGAGATACACCGCGAGCGGCGCGATCTTGGCAGGCGTCATCTGTTTGATCTTGCCGACACGTGCTTCCTGTTCCGCGGAATCGACCTTGATCGAACTGATCATGCGGCTCCACGCGAACGGTGCAATGCAGTTCGAGCGCACGCCGAACTTCTGCAGATCGAGCGCAATGGATTTGGAAAGGCCCGCAATGCCGAGCTTCGCAGCGCTGTAGTTGGCTTGCGCGAGGTTGCCGATCAGACCCGAGGTCGAAGTCATATGCACGAACGCGCCGGAACCCTGTTCCTTGAAATGGCCGGCTGCGGCGCGCGATACGTTATACGTGCCGTACAAATGCACCTTGAGCACCGCATCCCACTCGTCGCTGCTCATCTTGTGAAAGAAGCGGTCGCGCAGGATGCCCGCGTTATTGACCACGCAATCCACGCGGCCGAACACGTCCAGCGCGTTTTGCACGATATGTTCCGCGCCTTGCGCATCGGCGACGCTGTCGGTATTGCTCGTCGCGCTGCCGCCGAACGCCGCGATTTCGTCGACCACGCTTTGCGCCGGCCCTGCATTGCGGCCTTCGCCTTCCAGCGTCGCGCCGATGTCGTTGACCACGACCTTCGCGCCCTGACGCGCCATCAGCAACGCGATATCGCGGCCGATGCCGCCACCCGCGCCGGTTACGATCACCACCTTGCCATCCATCATCTGCTGCGTTGCCATGCAGTTCGCTCCTCTGTCTCCTGTGTCGACCCGGTTTCGGTTCGATTCGATTTCGATGCAGCTTGACGCATCGTTCGCACAAGGACAATTTGGATATGCCGAATCCCCAATTCGGCTAGCATTAACCCGTAGTTCGCCTAGTGTCACAAAGCGCACGGCAGCGCAATAATGGGCCTGCACTCCCTTGGACAACTCCATGCATTTCGATCTCGTCGATCTCAAGCTCTTCATTCACATTGCTGAAGCAAGCAGCCTGACACGCGGCGCGGAACGGGCACATCTGTCGCTGCCGGCGGCCAGCACGCGGATCAAGAATCTGGAGGAACAGGTCGGCGTCAAGCTGTTGAGCCGCACGAGCCAGGGCGTCACGCTCACCCCGCCCGGCGAAACGCTGCTGATGCACGCACGGCGCGTGTTCCAGCAACTTGAAAAGCTGACTGGCGATCTGCAGGAATACGCGGAAGGTGTGAAGGGCCACGTGCGCGTATTCGCCAACACCACCGCGATGAGCGAGTTCCTGCCCGCGGTCTTGCGCACCTATCTCGTGAATCACCCAGACGTGTACGTCGATATGCACGAGCGTCTGAGCCCCGATATCGTCAAGGCGGTGCAGGAAGGCATCGTCGATATCGGCATCGTCGCGGGGAACGTGCGCACCGATGGACTCGAAGTCATGCCTTACCGGCGCGACCGTCTGGTGCTGGCAACGGCATTGAGCCATCCGCTCGCACAAAGCAAAAAGATCGATTTCGCCAATACGCTCGATTACGACTTCGTTGGCCCGCCTGAAGCGAGCGCGATCTACGGCTTCCTGAAGCGCGCGTCGGCCGACTTGCAGCGCTCGATGCGCTGGCGCATCCAGGTCAGCAACTTCGAAGCCGCGTGCCGGATGATCGAAGCGAACATCGGCATCGGCGTGCTGCCCGAAGGCACCGCACGCCGCCACGCGCGGACCATGGCCTTGCGCATCATCCCGTTGACCGACGAATGGGCGGTGCGCAAGCTGCAAATCTGCGTCGCCGATCGCCAGGCGTTGCCGCTCTTTGCACGCAAGCTTGTCGATCTGCTAGTGGCCGACGGTATTGGCCGCCTCGAATAAGCGCTTTCAGCTATCAGCTTTCAGCGCGCGAAATACATGTCGTGCAGCGTTTCCACATCCACGTCAGCCGCACGCGCAGATAGCGTGACCTTGCCGCCCTGCATCAGATACACCTGATCCGCAACCCGCAGCGCCATATTGGTGTTCTGCTCGACCAATACAATCGTGCGCCCCTCTGCTTTCAGCCGCGCGAGAATCTCGAACACTTCCTGCACCACCACCGGCGCGAGCCCCAACGACGGTTCGTCGATCAGCATCAATTGCGGCGACGACATCAGCCCGCGCCCCAACGCCAGCATCTGCGCCTGACCACCCGACAAGGTTCCCGCGGGCAAGGCGCGGCGCTCCTTCAATAGTGGAAACAGAGCGAACACTTCTTCGAGCTGGGTTTTCGCGGCACTGCGGCGCGCTTTCGGAAACGCGCCCATCATCAGGTTCTCCTCAATCGACATGTCGCGGAAAATCATCCGCCCTTCCGGCACCATCGCGATGCCACGCTCGGGCAAGTCCCATGTGGGAACGCCGGCAAGCGATGCGCCCTCGTACACGATCTGCCCGCGCTGCGACGGCAGCAAGCCCATGATCGCGCGCAGCAGCGTGGTCTTGCCTGCGCCATTCGGTCCGACGATGGCAGTCACTTCGCCGCGCGCCACGGTGAGCGACACATCCCACAGCACGTTGATCGCGCCGTAGCCGGCTCGCACTGCATTCAACTCAAGCATCGATCACCTCTCCGGTATAGCTCTTCACGACCGCTGGATCGCGAAACACTTCGGCGGGCGGTCCATCGGCGATCAGCTGGCCGAAGTTCAGCACGCACACACGGCGGCACAGATTCATCACCGTCTCGATGTCGTGTTCGATGATCAGGATGCCCACGTGGTAGCGCTCGTGGACGTCCATCAGCGTCTTCATGAAGCGGCGCTTGCTGGCGGTCTCGAGTCCGCCGAGCACTTCGTCGAGCAACAGCAGTTTTGGACCGGTGGCGAGCGCCTTCGCCACTTCGAGCGCTTTCAGTTCAGTCAGCGCCAGTTCTGTGGCGGCGTTGCGTTCCGCTTTGCCGCTCAAGTCGAGGAACGCGAGAATCTCGTCGATGCGCGCGTGATCCACCTGCCCTGCACCGAAGCGTTGCGCGACGATCAGGTTCTCGCGCACAGTAAGTTCGTGCATCGGCTGCGGCACCTGGAACGTGCGGCCGATGCCGAGGCGCGCGCGACGATGCAGCGATGTCTTCAGCATGTCCGCGCCTTCGAAACTGATCGAGCCTTGCGTGGGCCGTACCAGTCCGGAGATCGCATTGAAAAGCGTGGTCTTGCCCGCGCCGTTCGGACCGACGAGACCCACCAGATCGTTCTTGCCGACTTCCATCGACACGTCGCGGACCGCCGTGATGCCGCCGAAGCGGATCGTCACGTTGCGCAATTGCAGTTCAGCTTGCGGCATACGCACCTCGTTTGGACTTTCTGAAAGCCATCGCCGTGAGGCCGGCAGGACTGACGATGATCATCGCGACCAGCAGCATGCCGAGCACGATCTGATGACCGGTGGGCAGCAAGCTCTTCAGAACCAATTGATCGGCCAGATACACGACGACCGCGCCGACCAGCGGCCCGACGATCGTGCGGTAGCCGCCGAAGATCGCCGCGATGATCGGCACCACCGCCCACGTGGCGTTGAACGCGTAGTCGGGTTCGAGAAAGTTGATGTAGTGCGCGTTGAAAGCGCCGACCAGTCCCGTCATCAACGCGGACAGCATCAGCATCGACAACTTCAGCAGCACACTGTTCACGCCGACCACGCGCGTTGCGTCTTCGGACTCGTGCATCGCGCGCAGCGCGAGGCCAATGTAACTGCGCCGGAGAAAGTGATAGACCACCGCGAAAATCAGCACGAGCGTCAGGATCACCAGATAGCCGCCGGTCTTCGAGCCGAAGTCGAAACCGGCCGCCTTCGGCAAACTGGGAATACTCGACAAACCGCTCGAACCGCCGGTGAGTCCCGAGAACTGCGTCGCGAGAATGCGGAAGATCTGCGCATACGCGAGAATCGCCAGCGCGAAATACGGGCCTTTGAGCCGCAGTGCAGGCAACATCGCCACCGACGCGACCACCGCGCCCGCGCCGCCCGCCAGCATCGCGGGAAACACGGGCCAGCCTGCTTTGAGCGTCAGCAACGCGGAGATATACGAGCCGACGCCGAAGAACGCGCTGTGCCCGAAGCTCACCATGCCGCCGAGATTCCCGAGCAAGGCCCACGCGAGCGCGACACCGGCGATCGTCAGAGAAGCGACCGCGAGACTCATCAGATACAGGTCGTGCCCGAGCACGAGCGGCACGCCGAGATACAGCGCGACAACCACCACGGCCAGCATTAGATTGCGAGTCATCCTCTTCTCCGGGCAACACCGAACAAACCGTTCGGCAGCACATACAGCACCAGCAGAAACAGCAGCATGCCCGCCAGTTCCTGCAACGCTGAGCTATACAGCGTGACCGTCAACGCCTCGGCAATGCCCAACAGCATCGCGCCGAGCAGCACGCCCGGAATCGAGCCGATACCTGCGAGCACGGTGATGATGAACGCCTTCACCGTCATCGCCTCGCCGATCGAAGGCTGGATTGCGCTGCTCGCGTACATCGCGACGCCCGCGCACGCCGCCAGCACGCCGGCGACGAGAAACGACACGAGTTCGGTTTTGCGTGGATTGATGCCCATCAGCCGCGCCGCGTCGCGATTGCTGGAAATCGCCCGCACCGCACGGCCGTACCATGAGTGCGACAGCCACCACCACAACGCACTCATCAGCACGACGCTAATACCGAACGACAGCAATTCGCTGCGCATGCTCAGCAAGTTTCCGAGCATCACGCCGTCTTGCAGCCACGCGGAATTGGTCGAACGGACATCCGCGCCCCAGATCAGCAATACGCCGTTGGTCAGGATGATGCCGAGCCCATAGGTGAGAATCAGCGAATTCAGCTCACGGTCGCGCGCGATCCGGCTGACCAGAAACCATGCCGCGCCCGCCGCCGCGCACACCACCGGAATCACGACGGGAATCGCGAACACCGGATTGATGCCGAGCCGCGTTTCGAACGAGTAAGCGATGTACGCGGACAGCAGCACCAGTTCGCCGTGCGCGAGATTGATGATGCGCATCGAGCCGAACACCAGCGCAAGACCGAGCGCGACCAGCGCATACGCGCCGCCCACCAGCACGCCGGAGTAAAGCGACTGCAAGATCAGATCGGTCATGGCAACTCCTGAGTCGGCACGCTGTTCGGACGTCGCGCCGGTTGGCGCAGCGAATGCGGTATCACCATGGCTGCGCCGGGTAATTCAGCTTGCCGGTGGCTTTGTCCTTCGGCCACACCACGACAACTTTGCCGTCCTGGATCTGCGCCATATTGTTCAGGAACGCGGGGTTGTCGCCCTTGCTGTCGAAGTGCACGGTGCCGATCAGCGTGTCGAACGGTTGCGCGCGCAATTCGGTGGCAATGCCGCCGTTCTTGAGCGTGCCCTTTTCCGCGGCGCTCGCCAGCGCCTGGAACAGCACCATCGATTGCACGTACGAGAACTCGGCTAGATAGTCCGGGTCCTTGTTATAGGCCTTCTGATACGCGGCGACGAACGCCTTGCCTTCCGGCGACGCGAATTGCAC
The DNA here is from genome assembly GCF_058782725.1 of Paraburkholderia sp. FW306-02-B. NCBI lineage: Bacteria > Pseudomonadati > Pseudomonadota > Betaproteobacteria > Burkholderiales > Burkholderiaceae > Paraburkholderia > Paraburkholderia sp. FW306-02-B. The sequence goes on along the minus strand of NZ_JBYSXZ010000002.1, from coordinate 553,324 downwards.
CGGATGCGGCAGCATCGCGTTGCCGACCGCGTGGTTCACCAGCTCCGGAAATTCGCTTGCCATCTTCGGCGTGGCGAGCGACCAGCAGCCGACCACCGCCTTCAGTTGCGGCTTGAGCACTTTCGCCGCGCGCAGGATACCGATGTAGTCGTTTTCGTAGCCCATCATCACCATCACGTCGGGCTTGTCCTGCAACTTGATCTTGTTGACGATCGGCTTGAAGTCGGTCATCGCCGGGTCGAACTCGTGCACCGTGACTTTGACGCCCTTTGCGGTCAACGCGGCGGAAACGTCTTTCGAGAGATCGGTGGTGGCCTGTTTGGTCGACGATACGATCGAGACCGACTTGACGTTCATGTCGGTGAGCAAGCCCACCATCGCTTTCGAATAGCCTGACGCGGGGCCGACGCGAAAGAAATTCTTCAGCCCACGCGAGGTCATCGCGCTATCCACGCCACCCGACGTGATGTACACGAGTCCGGCCTTTTCTGCGGCTTCAGAAGCGGGACTGACCGAGTTCGACCCGTAGCCGCCGGTAATCGCCAAGACGCCTTGCGACGCGAGCTTTTCCACCGCGGAGACCGCTTTGGCGGGCTGCGCTTCGTCGTCGACGACGGTGAGCTTTACCGTGTGTTTGCCGCTGCGCCGATTGAACACGTCGGCTGCGACCTGGATGCCTTCGAGCTGCGCGTTGCCGGCACGCGCCATGCCGCCGGTCAACGGCAATTCGACGCCGACCGGCAATTCGGCGGCCTGCGCCCATGAGGCGAGCGCGACCGTCGACCAGGCGGCCAATGTTTTGACTAGCCCAGTGCGAGGCATAGTATGGCTACGTTTCATGCGTGTCTCCTGCTTTTGTATTTCTCGAACCGTCGATCTGTCGAGCACAGCGGTCACAATCACTGCCCCGCCGCGCGCATCATGTTGCGTGCAATCACGATCTGCTGAATCTGGCTGGTGCCTTCGTAGATACGGAACAGGCGCACGTCGCGATAAAAACGCTCGACGCCGTAGTCGGCCATATATCCCGCGCCGCCGTGAATCTGTACTGCGCGATCCGCGACCCGTCCACACATTTCCGATGCGAACAGCTTCGCGCACGACGCTTCCGTGCTGACGTTCTGGCCCGCATCGCGTTTTCCCGCCGCATCGAGCACCATGCAGCGCGCCGCATACAGTTCCGTTTGACTGTCGGCAAGCATCGCCTGGATCAGCTGAAACTCCGCGATCGGCTGGCCGAACTGCTTGCGCTCCATCGCGTAGCGCAATGCATCGTCGAGCACACGTTGGGCCACGCCGACGCAGATCGCCGCGATATGAATCCGGCCCTTGTCGAGCACCTTCATCGCCGTCTTGAAGCCGACGCCTTCCTTCCCGCCGATCACGTTCTGCGCCGGTACGCGGCAATTTTCGAAGATCACGTCGCAGGTATGTGCGCCCTTCTGGCCCATCTTGCGGTCGCGCTTGCCGAAGCTGATGCCCGGCGTATTCGCCTCGACGATAAACGCCGTGATGCCGGCCGCACGCGGCTCATCTGGATTGGTGCGCGCCATCAGCGTGAAAATGCCTGCCTGCGGCGCGTTGGTGATGAAGCGCTTGGTGCCGTTCACCACGTAGTGATCGCCCACACGTTCAGCGCGCGTTCTGAGCGACGCCGCGTCCGAACCCGACTCCGGCTCCGTCAACGCAAACGATGCGATCGTCTCGCCGCTCGCGAGCTTCGGCAGCCATTGTGCTTTCTGCTCCGCGGTACCATCGATCACGATGCCCTGCGAGCCGATGCCGACCGTCGTGCCGATGATCGAGCGAAACGCGGGCGAGGTTTTGCCGAGTTCGAACATGACCAGCACTTCCTCTTCCATCGTCAGATCGAGGCCGCCGTATTGCTCGGGAATCGTCAGACCGAAGAGACCCAGCGCCTTCATGTCGTCGACGATATCGGCGGGAATTTCGTCGGTCTCGGCGACGCGCTCTTCGTTCGGCACGAGACGTTCGCGCACGAAGCGCGCCACGTTGTCGAGCAGAACGTTCATGGTTTCCTGATCGCGGATCATCGCTGCTTAGCCTCTTTCGTGAATGCGTATAAGTGCGGCACGCGGCTTACCACGGCACACCGGGGTAGACGGGTTTGGCCGTCGCATAGTCGGCGGGCCACACCACGGCCAGCTTGCCGTCGTGCGTGAACTGGCCCATGTGCGCGACGTAGCCGGGGTTGTCGCCGCGTGCGTCGAAGCTCACCTTGCCGAGGAAGGTGCCGTCGGCGGCGCTTTGGCGCAGGCTGTCGGCGAGGCCGCCTTTATCGAGCGTGCCTGCCTCCTGCGCTCGGGCAATCGCGTCGAACAGCAACTGCGCGTAGGCGAACGACGTTTGCGACTGATAGTTCGAGTCGGTCTTGAAGAGCCGTCGATAGGTGTCGGAAAACTCACGCTGATCGGCCGAGCGGTAATCGGCAGGCGACGCGAGCACGGTCGCGCCGTACACGTTCGGCACCAGATCGGGAAACGACGCGGCCATTTTCGGGCTCGCGAATGCCCACGGGGCGGCAATTGCTTTCAGATTCGGCTTGAGCACTTTCGCGGCGCGCAGGATGCCGACGTAGTCGTTTTCATAACCGATCATTGCCATCGCGTCCGACTTGTCCTGCAACTTGACCTTGTTGATGATCGGCTTGAAGTCGGTCATCGACGGATCGAACGCGTGCAGCGTGGTCGTCATGCCTTTCGCTTTGAGCGCGGTGTCGAGTTGCTGTGCGAGATCACTGGTGGCGTCCCTGGTCGAATACACGATCGACACCGACTTCACGCCCAGTTGTTCGAACAGGCCGAGCATGCCCTTCGTATAGCCCGGTGTATTGCTGACGCGAAAGAAATTCTTGAGACCGCGGCGGACCATGTCGTCGCTGGTGCCGCCCGAGGTCACATAGACGATGCCGGCCTTGCTCGCGGCTTCGGATGCGGGTCCTGCGCAATTCGAATTAGCCGCGCCCGCAATCGCCACGACGTTTTGCGACGCGAGCTTTTCGACGGCGGCCACTGCCTTGGCCGGATTCGATTCGTCGTCGATTGCGACCAGCGTGACCTTGTTTTGCGGATTGTGACGGTTGTAGACATCGGCGGCGACCTGGATGCCGCGATACATCTCGGTGCCAGCCTGGGCGAGCGGGCCGGTCAACGGCAACTCGACGCCGACGCGCCACTCGGTGGCGTTTGCCTGCGCTTGCACGCCGGCGAATAACAGGGGAAAAGCGCAGAACCCAGCGGCCAGCCGGCCGCGTAGCGCGAACTGTTTCATGTCTCCTCCGTGGCCTTTGGCGGCCTGTTTTTCGGGGTTACGTTGTGCCGCTTTGTGTTGCCACGCGGCGCAGCGCATGTCACTCGTGCTATGCGTGCATTTATTCGTGCACTTGCAGTTCCTCGGCCAGCGCGCGCAGCTTCTGCTTGAGCAGCTTGCCGCTCGCGGTGGTCGGAATCGAATCGATGCGGACGATCTGCGCGGGCCGCTTGTATGCGGACAGCCGGTCGGCCAGGTAGTCCTGCAAGTCTTCGACGTCGAATTCGACGTCTTCCTTCAGCTCGACGAAGGCGATCACTTCTTCATTGCCGTCGCCGGTCACGCGACCCACCACCGCCGACTGCTTGATCGACTCATGCGTGTTGATCACCGACTCCACCTCGATCGGGTAGACGTTGAAGCCCGAGCGAATGATCAGATCCTTGGTACGGCCGACGATGAACAACGCGCCGTCGTCGCCCAGGCGACCGATATCGCCGGTGTTCAGCCAGCCGCCCGGCCGCAATGCTTCCTCGGTCTGTTCCGGCGCGCGGTAGTAGCCGCGCATCACGCCCGGTCCTCGCACCCACAGCTCGCCTGGCGTGCCGGGTTCGACGTCTTCGCCATCGGCATCGACGATGCGCAGTTCCGCGCCCTCGACGATCTCGCCCGACGAGCAATCCTGACGCGGCCGGTCCATGCGGGTGATGAACAGCGACCCCGCGTATTCCGTCATTCCGTAGCCGTGATGCAGCGGCTGGCCGAACAACGCCTCGACGTTCGTCTTCAGCGTCGGATCGAGCGGGCCGCCGCCGGTGTACAGATAACGCAGCTTCGGCGTGAAGCGCACGCCACCCTGTTCGTGCACATGCGCGACGATGCGCGTGAACATGGTCGGCACGCCTTGCAGGATCGAGATTTCATCGGCGGCGAGCGCGGCCAGCACTTCTTCCGCGCTGAAGCGTGCGGCGAGCAGCAGACTCGCGCCGGCCTGGAAGGTGGCGAGCAGCAGTGTCGCGAGGCCGAAGATGTGCGAGATCGGCATCACCGCATAGGCGCAGTCGGCCGAAGTCATCTTGCGTGACGTTGCCGAGACCCGCGCGAAATGCAGCAGACCGCGATGATTCGCCATCACGCCCTTAGGTTTGCCGGTGGTGCCAGACGTATAGATCAGCAACGCCACCTCGCGGGCCAGTGCTTCCGGTTCGCGCGCCGTAGTGGTGTCGCGTGCGCCGAGCATCAACGGACCGAGTCCAACCGGAGCAATTTCGCGAGCGCGATAACGCACACCGTGACGCACCGCATCGGGTGACGCTGAATGCGTGAAGATCATCAGACGCGGCGTGCTATGTTCGCGGATCGCCTCGATCTCGCGCTCGGACAAACGCGCGTTGACGATCGCGGGCCATGCGCCCAACTCCGACAGCGCGAACAGCAGCGTAATCACCGCAGTACAGTTTTCCGCGACGATCATCACGCGATCGCCGCTATCGACGCCCTGCTCGCGCAGAAATTGCATTGCCGCTTCGACGTTCTGCCACAGACGTCCAAAGCTCAACTGCGCGCCGTCTTCACGAATCGCGACCGCGTCGGGCGTGGCGGCGGCCCAGTAACGCGGAATGTCGCTGATCTTGTGCGGCTCCAGTCCAGCCAATGTCATGTTCCTTATCCCCTGTGCTGCGCGGCGCCTGAAATGCGCCGCTCGACTGGATGCCAGTGTGTTCGAGCCGCGCGGCCCTAACAATTTGTTTTCAGCGAAGTGGGGATTCGGCGTGGCTTAACCTGGTAGTTTTACTGACGCCTCGCCGGCGCTGCTCGCCAAACGCAGAGAATTGGAGAGCAAGAGTCGGAGTGCGTGGAATTGAACGCGTGCTTACACTCCGTCATCGCTCGATGATCGCCTGACGGAGAATGCTCATGAATACTGTTGCGAAACGCGCGCGTTCGCTGGCGCTGGAATTGGAACCGGAGCGTCCCGCTGAGCGGGGTGTCGGCATCGGCTCGCCGACGCAGCGCGTGGACGCGATCGACTGGTTCGATGTCGAAGAAGAGCTGAACGGCTACGGCTGTGCGATCCTGCGCAATCTGCTCACGCGCGACGAATGCGACGCGCTGACCGCGCGCTATCCGCAAGACGACCTGTACCGTAGCCGCGTCGTGATGGCGCGGCATGGTTTCGGCCGCGGCGAATACAAGTACTACGCGTATCCGCTGCCACCGCTGGTGGGCGGTTTGCGCAGCGCGCTCTATCCGCGTCTGGCGCCCGTCGCGAATCGCTGGAACGCGGTCATGGCTATCGACGTCCGCTATCCGGCCACGCACGCTGAATACATCGAGCGCTGTCACGCCGCCGGCCAGCCGCGCCCGACGCCGTTGATCCTTCAATACGCCAAGGACGATTACAACTGTCTGCATCAGGATCTGTACGGCGAGCACGTGTTCCCGCTTCAGGTCGCGATTCTGCTGTCCGAACCGGGCAAGGACTTCAGCGGCGGCGAGTTCGTGATAACGGAGCAGCGTCCGCGGATGCAATCGCGCGCGGAAGTCGTGCCGCTCGGCAAAGGCGACGCCGTAGTGTTTGCGGTTCATCATCGGCCGGTGCAAGGCACGCGGGGGGCGTATCGGGTGAATCTGCGGCATGGCGTGAGCCGGCTGCGGTCGGGCCATCGGCATACGCTGGGGGTCATTTTCCACGACGCGACCTGACTCTGTCCGACCCGGCGAACCGCCAGCCGCGGCAGCCGCCACGCTGGTGCCGCCGCCTGACTCCTATCTCCGTCCTTGCCGGGCGCAGCGCTGCTGCGCCGCCGCAAAAAATCGACAACGGTAATTTTGAACCGGTATCATCCGGGAAAACCCGAGTCCGCCGATGCGCTGCGCCACCCTTTGCAGCGCGTCGGCGGGCCTGTTCGTGAGTTCATTGCCCGTCGTCGGACGGGGCTTTCAGCCGGTGATCCCGGCATGGCAGCCCTATTCGGCGATATGAAGGTGGCGGGCCGCACGCCCGCCCTGTCGCAATCGGTCAAAAGCCGGTCGCGGTCATTTAGCCTGGATATCATCGATCATGATTGCTGCCGCGTTTTCGCGCGTCGCCGACCGCCTGCTGGTTGCGGACCCGGGGCTCGTGCGTCTCCATACCGCGCTGCGCGCCGCGCTCGCCTGCCTGCTGACCGGCATTGCCAGCACCGCGTGGACCGTCTCTCATCACCAGCCGATCACCCTCGCCGCGCCCGGCGTCCTGTTTGGGATGGTTGCGCCGCTGTTCGTGCGCGATGCGCGGCGGCCAGCATGGTTTGGCACCCTCTTCTGCCTTTATCTGTGCGCCTGCGTGTGCTTCGCCGTGGCGGCCGTGTTGAGCCGCTATCCGCTGGCTAGGAATGCGGGCTTTCTCGTCGTGATGTTCGCCGGCATGCTGTGCCAGGCTTGCGGGCCGCGCGCGCTCGGTTGCGCGATGCTGGGGGTGGTGTGTTTCTACCTCGGCTTGTATCTGCATCCTTCGTCTGGTCATCTTGTGCAGAGTCTTTGGCTGTCGACGTTCGCGCCGCTGGTGGTGGCGCTGGTCGGCCGCGTGATCGTGCCGATGCGGGCGGTTGCCAGTTTCCGGCTTGCCATTCATACGGTGACGCTGCGCGCATCGCGTGTACTCGTCGCGCTAGGCACGGCACATCTTTCGGCGTTGAACGAAGCGGCGCTCTCACTCGAAGAACAATTGGCGTTGCTGAATCCGCCCGATGCCGAGACGATTCGGGAGCGGATTGTCGATGTGGAAATCGCGGCTGGACAGCATGCGTTTGCTTTGGCGCCTGCACACGGCAGTGCCGATGTGCTGCGTCACGCGGTTGTGCGGCTCAAGGAGATCGCGCATCGAGGTCATACGCGTCGCGCTTCGCCTTTGTCAGCGCACGGCACTGCTGCTCCGTCCGCGGCGCAACGAATCGCCGACTTACGCACCAAGCTCTGCTGGCTGCCTGCCACGCGCGCCACGACAGCCGCGTTTCTCGCGATGCTGATCGGGCACTCGCTTTCTCCAGAGCGCTGGTTCTGGGCGGTCATCACGACGTTCGTGGTGTTTCTCGGCACGCGATCCCGCGCGGACACGGTCTATCGCGGCGCGCAGCGCCTCGCCGGGACGCTGGCCGGCGCGCTCGTCAGCGTGTTGCTGATTGCGCCGCTGCACGACTCGCCGGTGCTGCTGGTCGCGGCGATGGTGCTATGCGTATTCGGCTGGGCTTACTACATCCTGAGTGCGTATGCGCCGGGGGTGTTTTTTATTACCGTGCTGGTTGGGCTTGTGTACGGCGAGTTGGGTTTCGCGATGGGTCCGCTGGTCGAATTGCGGATCGAAGAAGTTTTGGTGGGTTGTCTCGTGTCGTTTGCGGTCGCGATATTGATGATGCCGCTAGCGGCGACCCGGCATGTCGAGACGAGGCTTGGTGCCGCGCTTGGCGCGCTGAGGGATGTGGTGCGGATGACGGCCGGTTCTGTCGCTGACGATCAACCGCGTGCGGCGGTGGTGGCGATGCGCAAGCTCGATCGCAGTTGGCATGATCTGCGCATCGCGCTGAGGCCGTTGCAGACGCAGCGTGTGGTGGTGTGGAATCCCGATGTTGAGCTCGCTACCGGTTCGCTGCTGTGTTGTTTGCATTGGGCGCGGGTGCTGAGTGATCCTTTGCGGCGCGGCGCGTCGGGGGATGTGGCGCTCAACGCTGCGGCTGTGGGCGCTGCCCATGCGGAATCGATCGTTGCGCGGCTTGATGTGTTGATTGCGCGGTATAGCGGCGGTTTGGGTGATGCCGCGCGCAGCGAGTTGAATGAAGGTGCAGCGGTACCGGATGATTTCGATGTTGATCCGGTTATGGCGCCGGCGCTCGCTCAGCTTGATGGCGCTGTCGCGCAGTTGTTTGATCGCCTGACGCAGCCGGTTGCTGAAACGCGGCGGGTGTTCAACTGGGCACTAAGAGGTAGAAGCGCGTAGGCGACGACGGGGATTCGGTTTTTTTTGCCTGCGGCGTTGGACGATTGTTGCTCCTGTGGGCTGTCTGTGTGCCTGCGGCGTTGGCCTTTTCTTGGTTTTTTTACCTTCGCGGCGCTTTGTGGTTGTGTGCCTACGGCGTTGGCCTTTCCTTGCTTTCTTGTTGGTTTATTAGCGTTCCCCCTGTGCGGGGGGGCACCTACTTTTCTTTGCTGGCCGCAAAGAAAAGTAGGCAAAAGAAAGCGGCTTTACACCGCCAGTTCTTAAGCGGGTCCCCTGGCTTGGAGGAGGCAGTGGAGCATCTGGAATCGGTGTTCCCGCACATTCCGCGCTGGTGACAAGGCCGTCATTCTTCCGGCGGCGCTGCGCGCGCCATGGCGGTACTTCTCTAAACCAATTGGGTGTACGCGCTTCCACATCACGCTTCCCGCTTCGCACTGCGTGCTCGCCGGCACGGTCTGCAAGGGGAACTAGTGGCTTCGTTTTGGTTTAGCGGGCGTCGTCGGCTTTGCCTCGGCGAGGCGGCCAATTGTGCGAGTGTGGGCTACCACTCCGAGTGAGACGCTAGCACCTCGGCGAGGCATGGGGGACGTGAGGGAGAGCCACCGCAGGTACCGAAGAAGTGCCGAACGAAACGCAGCCGCGAGTTACGCTAGCGCAGCGAAGACAAGCCGTTACGCTTGACAACCGCAGCCACCGGAAGCACCCTACGGACCCGTCAGTTTTGTGAAGTACCGCCACGGCGCGCGCAGCGCCGCCGGAAGAATGACTGCGTTGTCACTAGCGCGGAATGTGCGGGAACACCGATTCCAGATGCTCCACTGCCTCCTCCAAGCCAGGGGACCCGCTTAAGAGCTGGCGGTGTAAAGCCGCTTTCTTTTGCCTACTTTTCTTTGCGGCAGGCAAAGAAAAGTAGGTGCTCCCCCGCACAGGGGGAACGCTAATAAACCAACAAGAAAGCAAGGAAAGGCCAACGCCGTAGGCACACAGACATAAAGCGCCGCGAAGGCAAAAACAAACCTCACCCATTACCCCGTGGACTTGTCCACAGAAAATGTTCGCAAGCCTGTGGATAACATCCACACAACCGCGCCAAGTGCTTGATGTAATTAAACTCTTGCGCGCTGCACGCAAGCGAAAGCGAAAGCGCAACCACCTCAGCGATTGCGCACCCCACATCAGAGATAAACAGACTTAGTCGCCGCACGTCCCCTCGCGGCCAACAACCGGCTCCGCTCCACCATCGCGCCGAACAGCAGCCCGATCGTCGTCCACATGATCACCTGCATCCCAATCGCCGCGACGCGAAACTTCCATAGCAGCACAGCTGGAAAACCGGCCGGCACTTCGTTGATAGCCGGCATCGACAACTGCACAGCAGCAATGATCACGATAAACACCGCCCCCGCCACAATCGACCCATTCCACGCGCCCAACTTCATCACCGCGCGACGCCGTACCTTCAGCGAAAACACCATCGCGGTCAGCGAAACAGCAATCATCAGGAAGAACAAACCGGTTCGCGTCCCGATCGTCTCAGGATCGCCCACCGACGGTGGATTCGCCGGATACTTGATGTTCGGGACGATCACCAACGCAATGAACGCGCCAAGTGCAAGCCATGCAGACAACGCGCGCGCACTCAACGTACCAGCCCGGCCATACGCATACGCGAACACCAGCGAGAACAGTCCGCCGAACGCCGCGCCATACGTCACCACGCCTGTCAGCAACCCCAAACCCGCTTGCGTGCCGCGGCTCACCAGTTCGTCGTGTTCGTGCGCGTCGCCGCTCGCTACTACTGCCTTTTCCTCGAACGAAATCGCCTGCTCGACCTGCGGTTCGCCCACGACTCTGGCAAAGCCGAACGTGAGCAGTCCCGCGGCGATGCCTGCAAGCATGCCGCGTACCAACAATTTACCAACCATGTTCGACTCCGTTAGTGGCAGGGAAAGCCCAGCAAATGACGGCCATCGTGCACGAACTCATGCACATACATGCCGGGAATCAGCGACGTAGCGCCCTGTTCCGCACCAACGAAATAAAGCGCGAGCAACAGCAGCAAGCCGCCGAACACGACCCAGGGCAGCAGCTCGCGCAGCGGTATCGGCGTGGGTCGAGTGGCAGGCTGAGCAGCCGGATCGAAAACAGCATCGGTCATGATGGACATCTCCTGGGGGGTAACGCGCCCCGATAGTCGATTGAAGAGGAATGGTGCGAAGCTCAGGTCTGGCTTTCGGCGTGTGAATCACCGATTACAGTGGCGCGACCGCGCCGGGCTCTCACCGGCTTCCGCGCTTCGCAGTCCCGCTATTCTACGCGCTAAACTTTGCCCCTCGGTAGCGCAAAACATGCACGCAGCGTCCGGCTTTTGCCCGGCTTCTAAGGAAAGGAACTGAATGGACATCCGGCTGTTACTGATCAGCCACGCGTCGACTGCCGCTATGCGCGCAGGCCGCTTCCCCGCCGACGATCCACTCGACGAGCGCGGCCTCGCCGAAGCCAGCGCCGCGCGTGAGCGTCTGTCGATCGCTCGCGACGCGACGGTTTTCGTCAGCCCGGCCCTTTGTGCACGCGCTACGGCATCGGCATTAGGGCTCGCGGCGACGGTCGCGTCCGAACTGGCCGATATCGACTACGGACAATGGCATGGCCGGCGCCTCGCGGACCTCGCCGTCGAGGCACCGCAGGACCTCACCGCATGGACGCGCGATCCGGATGCGGCCGCGCATGGCGGCGAGTCGTTTAGTCAGCTCGTGAAACGGGTAGGCCAATGGCTCGACGCGCCAGGCGATGCACCAAACGATGCACGCAGCGTCGTCGGTGTCACGCATGCGCCGGTGATCCGGGCCGCGATCGTTCACGCGCTGGGTGCGTCGCCCGCAGTGTTTCCACGCATCGAAATCGCGCCGCTTTCGGTGGTCGAGTTGCGACGCTCGCAGCGCGGTTGGGCGTGGTGGCCAGCGCGGCAGCAATAGCGGCCGCGTGGGCAAGCAAAACAACACTCACTTGCCCGAGACGACCAGCCGCAGTTTGTTCGATCCCGCCGGCGTCGCGGTAATCTCGGTCCGCTTGCCGGGTGTGCCTACATAAAAGTGTTGACGTCCCGGCGAATTCTGATCGTGCGTCGCCTCCGGCAAACATGATGCGATGTCGGCCGCGACGGCTTGCAGCGCGTCCGCGTTCGAACCGGCATCGTGATGCGGCGTCCACATACATTGGTAGCTGCCGTGGCTCGCGGAACACTGCGCGTCGTCGCCGTAGGGTTGCGCGACACCTTTGCCGTCCTCCGGCGTCAGCGAGGCCAACCCGCCCGGCGCGGCCGCAACGATGCGTTTGAGCGACGCGCAGGGACTAGGCGCATCGTCGGCATTCGCACTGAACGGCAGCAAGGCGCTTAGAGATACAGCGGCAATCGCCGCAGCGAATATCCTGGTCTTGTTCATCTCGACACAGTCCTTCAAAAGGGGGCTCTAGCGTAGCAGCACGGTTCGTGCCCATCGCGTGCCGGTGACGTGCCCTTGAGGACAGTCCGCTGTCCGCGCCGTCACGCTGATTCAGCGCCACCTCGCTCATTGTTCACATCCTTTGGTGTCGAACATCGCCGCTAGCGCGCATACCGACGTAAGCATGTGTGCGCCGTCGTGACCGACGCCTGGCACGATGTGAAAGCGCTGCTTCATACCGTCCGGATGACGCGCGGTGATATAGCGGTAATACGCCTGCGCCCGCGCGACACGTTGCGGGCCTTGCGCTTCGGCGGCGCAGGTTTTATCGAGCGCTTTTTGCTGGGGATTATCGTCCGCGCCGCCGACGAGGTAGTCGATGCGGCGCGCCGCATACGCCGCTTCCAGTTGCGCGGGCGAACGGTCGTCGAGATACGGCGGCCGATTGTCCATGCCGTATTTCCACTGGTTGAAGTCGGCGCATTGCGAAGCATCGAACGGCGCGGCGACGCCTTGCGCATCCGGCCGTTGCGCATCGAAATACGCATACGTCGACGGACTTGCCACCACATAGCGCACGTGGACGCCCTCATCGGTCAGCGCCGCGATGTTGCGCACCGCGACCGCATGACGCTGCACGACCTGCGCGCCGCCGGAATGCCCCACGAACACGACATGCCGCAGATTCGGGAACAGCTGGCGATCGGCGAGCCGCGTCACGATTGCGTCCAGTACCGCGAATGAACTGATGGGCACCGGCGCTTGCGCGGCTTCGCCGTCCATCCACGCGTTGCCGGTCCAGTGCAGCAGATCGGCCGGTTCGTTATGCACGCGCGCATCGAGCGTGGCCAGAAACTGCGGCGCGATCAGCAGCGTGGAGTCAGCGTCCGCGCGAGCTGCGTCGCGTGCATTGTGCGCGGTGCGAAAGTACACGTCCGCGTTGCGCAACTTGCCGTGAATCACGATCACCGCACGCGTGACTTGCGGCTGCGCGACATTCCAATCTTTCGACAGATACAGTGGAAATTCAGCGTGTCCTTGCGGCGTATCGATCGCGAACCGCGTGTCCGCGATCGTCGCAACCGGCTTCAGATGCGGCTCGTCACCATGCACCGCGAACGCCGGTCGCACGAGCGTCATCAGCGCTGCAACGCTTGCTGCCGCGCTCAATAGCGCGAGACGTCGTGAGAGATTGAAAATCATGCAGCTTGCTCCTGATAGTCCGACACGTTGTCCGCCTAGCTGCTCTGGCAAGCCCGTTTAAGCACCATCCATACATATTGAGTATGGCAACGCAAGGGCAGCCCCCAGAAGAAGTGAACTGCCACCGCTGAAGTACCGTTCGGCGCGCGCAGCGCCGCCGGAAGCATGACGGCCTTGTCACCAGTGCGGAGTGTGCGAGGACACTGATTCCAGATGCACCACTACCTCCTCCAAGCCAGGGGACCCGCTTAAGAGCTGGCGGTGTAAAGCCGCTTTCTTTTGCCTACTTTTCTTTGCGGCGGCAAAGAAAAGTAGGTGCCGCCCCGCACAGGGGCAACACTAATAAACCAATAACAGAAGAAAAAGCCACCCCCGCAGGCGCACAACCAACAGCACTGCGCGAAGCAAAAAAACCCCAATTCAATAGTTTGCTAACGAATATATTAGAAATACAATACCGCCCATGCCGACCCTCGACACCTTACGCCGCACAGTCAGCAGCACCTTGATCCTAGCCGCCAGAAAATGGCGGCGCACAAGCCATGACGTGCTCACGGCCTTCAACGTCTCCGAAGCATGCGCCACGCCGCTGCTAACAGCGAGCCGCCTAGGCGAAGCAGTACGTCAGGTAACACTGGCCGATCTAATCGGCATCGAAGGCCCATCGCTAGTCCGGCTGCTCGACCAACTATGCGCAGCGGGCCTCATGCGCCGCGACGAAGACCCAGACGACCGGCGCGCGAAAACGGTCGCCCTGACCGACGAAGGCCGGGCCGTCACCGCGAAGATAGAAGAAGAACTGGTCACCCTGCGCACGCGGGCTTTAAAAGACGTCACGCGCAGCGATCTCGAAGCGACCTTGCGGGTACTGGCCGCCTTCGTGGCCGACACCCCCGCCGATCGCGACGATTCCCAAGACAACACGAGCACCGCAGCGAAGCCAGCCAAACCGACCAAAACAAAAAAATTAAACAAAGACAAAGCAAACTCAGCAGCGCCACACGACACCAGGAACACGGCGTAACCGTCTATGGTCTACCCCACCATCCGCGACTGGCTGTTCTCGGTCAAGACTTTCGCCGCAGCCATGCTCGCGCTCTACATCGGTCTGGCGCTCGAACTACCGCGGCCGTACTGGGCGATGGCCACGGTCTACATCGTGTCGAATCCGTTTGTCGGCGCGACCCGTTCAAAGGCGCTCTATCGCGCGCTCGGCACCGCGATCGGCGCAGCAGGCGCGATTCTGCTGGTGCCGCCGTTCGTCGAATCGCCGTATCTGTTCAGCGTAGTCGTCGCGCTATGGACCGGCACGCTGCTATATCTGGCGATCTCCGACCGCACCGCGCGCAGCTACGTGTTCCTGCTGGCGGGCTATACGCTGCCGATGATCGCCTTGCCTTCGGTGACCAATCCGGGTGGCGTGTTCGACCTCGCGATCACCCGCACCGAGGAGATCACGCTCGGCATCGTGTGCGCGAGCATTGTCGGCGGGGCGGTGTTTCCGAGCCGGCTCGCGCCCACTATCATCGAGCGGACCGACGCGTGGTTTCGCGACGCCGCGTTCTATGCGACCGAAACGCTCTCGGGACGCATTGCCGGCTCGGCGATCTCGGCGGCCCGCCAGCGGCTCGCGGCCACCATCAACGGGCTGGAACTGTTGTTGAGCCAGCTCGCCTACGACCACACCCGGCCCGACATCCTGGCGCGCGCTCACGAGCTGCGCGGGCGCATGCAGTTGCTGCTGCCGCTGATGTCGGCGCTGGCCGATCCGCTGGTCGCGCTGTACAACAGCGGCCGGCATTCATGGCCCGAGGGCCTTGAAGCATTACTCGCCGACGTCATCAAATGGTTCAATGCGCCGGTTCCGGCGGGCAGCAAGGGCAATCACCCCGACCCCGTGGCCGACGCGCTGCGCGAGCGGATCGCGGCGATGCAGCCGCCGCCGGCAGCGATGGCGAGCTGGGATGGCGCGCTGCTGTCGAGCGCGCTGTGGCGCCTGAAGCAGGTCATCAATGTCTGGCAGGACTGCCGCACGCTGCGCATCATCATCACGCGCGAAGAAGGTTCGTGGCGGCCGCGTTTCCGCCATTGGCGCCTGGGCGGCACCGAACGCTACTTCGACCGCGGCATCATGCTGTTTTCGACCGGCTCCGCAGTCGGCGCGATCATCCTCGCGTGCAGTTTGTGGATCAGTTCAGGCTGGGCGGACGGAGCCGGCGCGGTGACGCTCGCGGCGGTCGCCTGCTGCTTCTTCGCCGCGCTCGACGAACCCGCGCCGATGGTCTTCAAGTTCTTTACGTCGACCGCGGCCAGCGTCGTGTTCGCGGGCCTCTATCTGTTCGTCGTGCTGCCGCACGTGCATGACTTTCCGATGCTGGTGGTCATGTTCGCCGCGCCGTTCATTTTCGTCGGCACGCTGATCCCGCGCCCGCAATTCAATCTCGCCACGATGCTGGTCGCCGTCAACACGGCCACCTTCATCAGCATTCAGGATGCCTACGACGCCGACTTCCTGGTGTTCCTGAACAGCAATCTCGCAGGCCTCGCCGGGCTGCTGTACGCGTTCCTGTGGACCCGCGTGACGCGCCCGTTCGGCGCCGAACTCGCGGCGGCGCGGCTGTTGCGTTCGAGCTGGGCCGACGTGGCACTGACCGCGTCGACGCGCACCATCGACGATCCGCGCAATCTCGCCGCGCGCATGCTCGACCGCCTGATGCAATTGATCCCGCGCCTCGCCGCCACCGACGATCATCGCCATCCGTCGATCGAAAGCTTTCGCGATCTGCGCATCGCCTTCAACGCGCTCGACCTGCGCCGTCTGACCCGCAAGCTCGGCGGCGAAGCGCCGGCCGCGATCGACCACGTGCTCGAAGGTGTGCGCGAACACTTCGAAACCTGCGTCGACCGGCGCGTACGCCAACCGGTGCCCGACAGCCTGATGTCGTCGATCGACGCAGCCGTGGCGCGCGTCACCGCACAGGGGCTCGCCAATGTCGGCGCGCCGAGCGCGACCTCGCAGACCTCGGCACGGCAATTGCGCGACGCACTGCACGCGCTGGTCGGCTTGCGTCTGTCGCTGTTTCCGGCCACGCTAACCACGCCCTCGCCGCCCGAACCGGAGCCCGCCGCCTGATGCGCCCGTCCCGCAACCTGTTGTTCTTCCTTACTCACTCCCCGCGATGATCGGTGAAATCGATATCTTCGGCGTGTTCGTACCGGCCGTGCTCGTGCTGATGTTGATCGCTTATCTGATCAACCTGGCCATCCGCACAGTGCTCGCACGCGTCGGCTTTTACCGCTTCGTCTGGCATCGTTCCATTTTCGATCTCGGCATCTATGTGCTGGTGCTGGGCCTTGTCGTCGTCGTTTCGCACAGACTAATAACGTGAAAAAAACCTGGTTCTCCGTCGGTCAAATTCTGCTGACCCTGATCGTCGTCGTGATCGCGGCCCTCGTGCTGTGGAAACTGGTCGGCTATTACATGTTCGCGCCGTGGACCCGCGACGGGCACGTGCGCGCCGACGTAATCCAGGTCGCGCCGGATATCTCGGGGCTGATTTCATCCGTCGACGTAGTGGACAACCAGCAGGTCAAGCAAGGCCAGGTGTTGTTCGTCATCGACCAGGCGCGTTACACGCTCGCGCTGCGCCAGGCACAAGCCACCGCGCAGCAACGCCGCGCGACGCTCGAACAGGCACGCCGCGAAGACGCACGCAATCGCAAGCTCGGCAATCTGGTCGCGGCGGAAGTCGCCGAAGAAAGCCGCTCGCGTGTCGATCAAGCCGAAGCCGCGCTCGCCGATGCGAACGTCGCGATCGATACGGCCAGGCTGAATCTGCAACGCACCACGATCGTGAGTCCGGTCGACGGTTATCTGAACGACCGCGCGCCGCGCACCGGCGAGTTCGTCGCGGCGGGCCGGCCGGTGCTGGCGGTGGTCGATATGCATTCGTTCCGTATCGACGGCTACTTCGAGGAAACCAAGCTGCGCGGCATCGACATCGGCCAGCCGGTCGATATCACGGTGATGGGCGAGCCGAACGTGCTGCGCGGTCACGTGCAAAGCATCGTCGCCGCGATTGAAGACCGCGACCGCACGCAAGGCTCGAATCTGCTGCCGAACGTGAACCCGGCGTTCAGCTGGGTGCGGCTCGCGCAGCGGATTCCAGTGCGCGTCGCGCTCGACGAAATCCCCGCCGACTTCCGCATGATCGCGGGACGCACCGCGACGGTGTCGGTGCGCGATCTGTCGCCGGCCGGCAAGCCACGCCGCATTTCCGCCACTACGGGCACGTCGGGTGCCGTGGAAGCCCCGGTGACTTCGTCTGCGTCCGCTGTTCCGGCTGCCTCTGCTGCACAGGCGGCGTCCGCCGCTGTCATCTCGGGCGCCTCGCAATGAAACGCTCGCGTGCCCTGCCCTTATTGCCGCTGTTGCCTCTATTGCCGCTCGCCCTCGCGCTCAACGGCTGCGTCAACGTCGGCCCCGATTACTCGCTGCCGAAGCAGGCGCTGGTCAACGCGCCGCTCGCCAACGCACCGCTCGAAGGCGCCGACACCACCTTGACGTCACGGCAGAACGTGCCGGCCGTGTGGTGGAAGCTGTACGACGATCCGGTGCTGAACAGCCTCGTCGACGAAGCGCTGCAATCGAACACCGACTTGCGCGTCGCAGCGGCGAATCTGGCGCGCTCGCGCGAAGCGTTGGGCGTGGCGCAGGCACAGGGCGGTTTCTCCGGCAAGACTTCGGCCGCGATCGAGCGTGCGCAGGAATCGGCCGAGCAATTTCTGCTCACGAAGAAACTGCCGGTCGTCAATGAAGGCGACATCGGCATCAGCATCTCGTACGAAATCGATCTGTTCGGCAAGCTGCGGCGCGGTGTCGAAGCGGCGCAGGCGGATACCGAGTCCGTGCAGGCCGCCGGCGATCTCGCGCGGATCACGGTGGTCGCGGACGTGGTGCGCTCTTATGTCGAACAATGCTCGGCGGCCGAGGAACTCAGGATCGCGCAGCAATCGCTGGCGTTGCAGAAACAGCGCGTGGACGTGTCGCGCCGTTTGCGCGACGCGGGCCGCGGCAATCAGACCGAAGTCACGCGTGGCCAGACGCAGGTTGATACCCTGGCAGCGGATATTCCGCGCTATACGGCGCGCCGCAAGATCGCACAATACCGGCTGGCTGCCCTGCTCGCGCGCGCACCGTCCGATCTGCCGCCGGCGGTGCTGGCTTGCAATACGTTGCCGCAAATCCGTCAGCCGATTCCAGTCGGCGACGGCGCCGCGCTGCTCAAGCGCCGCCCGGACGTGCGCGAGGCCGAGCGTCAACTGGCGGCTTCGACAGCGCGAATCGGTGTCGCGACCGGCGCGTTGTATCCGACGGTGAGCATCGGTGCATCGGCCGGTTTGACCGGGGTCCTCGAAGACCTCGGCACTTCGCCGACCGCGCGCTGGGGCTTCGGTCCGCTGATCAGCTGGACCTTCCCGACCAACGGTGCGCGCGGACGTGTGCGCGAAGCGGAAGCATCGAGCAATGTGGCGTTGGCGAAATTCGACGGCGTGGTGCTGACCGCGTTGCGCGAGACCGAAACCAACCTCGCCACCTACGCCGCCGACTACGCCCGCACCGACGCATTGCGTGCCGCGCTGAAGTCGGCTACGGAGTCGGCGGATGAAACGCATCGGCTATATCTCGCCGGACGCGAATCGTTCATTTCGGATCTGGACGCGACGCGCACGCTAACGTCGACGAAGTCTCAGGTGGCAGCGGCGCAAGGCCAGGTGGCGATCGATCAGGTCAACCTGTTCCTCGCGCTCGGCGGCGGCTGGGAAACCAATCCACAGACGGCGCCTGCCAAGGCCGTGCCGACCGCGGCAGCGGCCACAATCAAAGCGCCCTGACCCAGCCTCAATCGCTTCTGGCGACGGGCCGTGCTAGCGCGGCGGCGGCACCGCGCCTCGCACACTGACCCAAGCCGGTCCAGAGTTATTTTTGAAAAGCTTTCTTTTACCTTTCAATTCAGTTTAAATACGAGCCTTCAACTACACGTTTCGGGGGCACGTATGTCGAACTTCATGCAAGGCGCAGCCACGTTGGGCGGCTGTATCGGCGTTTTCACGGTGGTTGTCGCGATGGTGGAGATGCTGGTGAACTGAGCGGTATGCGTCTGCGGCGGCGGTTTCAGGCAGCCCGCCGCTTCGCCGCTGCCTGGTGAATTGCCGCCCGCACCCGCGGATAAGTGCCGCAACGGCACACGATGTTCGACATTGCCGCGTCGATGTCGGCGTCGGTAGGGTCGGGCTTCTGCTTGAGCAACGCACAGGCCGCCATCAACTGCGCGCTTTGGCAATAACCGCATTGCACCACGTCGAGATCGAGCCACGCCGCCTTCAGCGCCTGCGCCTCGGCGCCCTGCACCCCTTCAATGGTCGTCACCTTCTGCGTGTGCAAGCTCGACATCGGCGTCTGGCAGGCGAGGCACGCCTTGCCGTCCAGATGGATCGTGCACGCGCCGCAAATCCCCACGCCGCAGCCGAACTTTGTGCCCGTCATGCCGAGTTCGCAGCGCAGCACCCACAGCAGCGGCATATCCGGCTCGGCTTGTACGGCCACCGCCCGGCCATTGATGTTCAGCGATCCCATGCTTTTCTCCGTGAGTGCGGTAGGCTTCACCATGAGCGTCACGCGAGCTTCAAAGGCAGCGCGCGCAGCCGCTGGCCGGTCAGCGCGAACACCGCATTGGCGACTGCCGGCGCGATCGGCGGCGTACCCGGTTCGCCGACGCCTTGCGGGTGCATCTGGCTCGGCATGATGTCGGTTTCGATCACCGGGCAATCGTTCATCCGCACCACCGGGAAGTCGAGGAAGTTCTTCTGCTGCACCTGGCCGTCGACGATCGTGATTTCATCCTGCAACGCGGCCGATAAACCGAACACGATCGCGCTCTCCATTTGCTGACGGATCAGGTTCGGATTCACCGGCATTCCGCAATCGATCACACAGACCACGCGATGCACGCGAATCCGTTTGTCCGGCCCGAGCGACACCTCGGCCACTTGCGCAACGACGCTGCCGAACGCCTCGTGCAGCGCAACGCCGCGCGCTTGCGGGACGCCATCTGCGGTGTGCTTCAGTGGATGTCCCCAACCAGATAGTGCCGCCACACGCCGCAGCACAGCCAGATGGCGCGGATGCTGCATGAGCAGCGCCGCGCGAAACGCGATCGGATCCTGGCCGGTGGCCGCGGCCAGTTCGTCGGTGAAACTCTCGGTGAAAAACGCCTGGTGCGAATGGCCGACCGACCGCCAGAATCCGACCGGCACCGGCAATTCCACGATCTCGTGCGCCACACGTGCCGTGGGCCATTCATAGGGCTGATCGAAGGCGCCTTCGCAGGTGGTCTTGTCGATCGGAATGCGCGGCAGCCCGTAGTAACGCGCGAGCGAATCCGGCACGATCGCCTGGCTCGCCGAGGTGCTGTGCCACGCAACCAGCTTGCCCGCGCCGTCGAGCCCCGCCTTGAAGCGCGACAGGCACGCCGGGCGATAGAAGTCGTGCGTGAAGTCCTGCGCGCGCGACCAGATCGTTTGCACTGGACGGCCGCCGCCCTCGCGCGCAATCGCCGCCGCCTGCGAAATGAAATCGAGCTCGAGACGGCGCCCGAAACCGCCGCCGAGCAGTTGCGTGTGCATGTCGACTTTGTCGGCGTCGATGCCCAGCACTTTCGCGGCGTGGTGACGCGCGAGGGCGGGCATTTGCGTCGAGACCCAGACGGTGGCCGCGCCGTCCGCGAATTGCACCGTGCAATTGATCGGTTCGACCGCCCCGTGCGCGAGATACGGCGCGTAATACTCGGCCGTGATGGTTCGCGCCGCGCCGTGCAATGCGGCATCGACGTCGCCGCGGTGGTAGTAGGCGAAGCCGTCGCCATCATCCAGCGCTTGTGCGAGGCGGCGGTTCACGTCGACGGTAGACAACTTGGCCGCGGCGCCGTGATGCCACTCCACTGTGACGGTATCGACCGCGTTCATCGCATGGAACGGATTGTCGGCAATCACCGCGACGCCGCCACTGCCGCCGTTGTACGGCTTCAACGAGAACGCCTTGATGAAGCCAGGCATTTTCATCGCAGCCGACGCATCGAAATGCGACACGGTGCCGCCTAACGTTGGGCACATGACTACGCTGGCGTACAGGAGGCCGTCGGGCAACGCGTCGATGCCGAAGCGCGCCGTGCCGTTGATTTTCGACGCGGCCTCGATGCGCCGCACCGGTTTGCCGATCAGCTTGAAGTCGGCGGGATCTTTCAGCGCGACTTTGCGCGGCAGCGGTTGCTGCGCGGCCGATGCCGACAGTTCGCCGAAGCTCGCCTTGCGGCCTGATGCGTGCAACACGTGGCCCGCTTCTGCGCGGCATTCGCCGGCCGGCACATGCCATTGCGCGGCCGCCGCGCCGATCAGCATCGCGCGCGCCGAGGCGCCGGCTTCGCGCATCGGCGTCCACAGGTCGTTGATGCTCGACGAACCGCCCGTCATCATCGTGCCGGCGTCGCGCGCCACTTTGCTCGTCAGCCAGGCCGTGGTGCGCTTGATGGCGCTGTCGTCGTCCGGGCGAAACGGCAGATCGTCGACGATGCTCTGCACGCTGTTATAGATCTTGTCGATCGGCGAGCTCTCCACCCGCACCTGCGACCAGTCGGCGTCCAGTTCTTCGGCGAGCAGCATCGCGAGGCCGGTGTGAATACCCTGCCCCATTTCCGCTTTGCTCATCATGATCGTCACGCTGTTGTCGGCGGCGATCTTGACCCAGCCGTTCAGCGCCACCTGCGTGCCTTCGGCCGGTAACGGCGTGGACGTGGTCAGCCGCTGGCCCGGCGGCAGCACCGACCAGCCGACCAGCAGCGCGCCGACAGCGCCGGCGCCGCCGAGCAGGAAGGTTCTGCGCTTTAACATGACATGGTTCGCTGAGCGTGCACGATGACAGAAAAGCTGTAAGGGCGCAGATAGGCGCCGACCACTTCTTCGGAACAGTAATAAGACGTGCGAGGGCCTGCTCGACTGAAACTCCCGCGTTCAGGCCATTTCCGCGCGACTCCGGCAAATGGCATCGGATGGCGTCGGATGTCAGGCAAGCCGTGTGTCGTTTCATTAAATGACATTCGTGACAACACGGCACGCTGCATTGCAACTGGCTTGAACGGCAAAACGGCAAGACGTGGCGCATTTTCGCTAGCGCCCGGCATTGCACGTCGCATGGAATAAACGCGCGACCCGCACGTTCAGTATTCCAATGACGGCTCACACTACCTGGACGAACCTCACGGACATTTCATGTCCGGCGCGTTCGGCGGAAAGGTGCGCGCGTTCAGAACAGCGCTTGCCTTCCGATTGCGGCGCGATACGTCGCATGGTCATGCAAGCCGCTCATTAATCGATCAGGAGACTTGCATGCGCAATCTTGCAATCGCGCTATCGCTCGCCGCAGCGACAGCGTTAGGCGTGGCCGCGTGTGGCGGCCATTCGGATTCGGGCATGGCCAGCATGTCCAATATGAGTGTGCCGACTGCCGGTAAGTACAAGACGACCACCCTCGTCTCGGACGGCAGTGTCACCGCAGCGAATATCGACGCGAATCTGAAAAACGGCTGGGGTATCGTGTTCAATCCGACCGGCTTTGTCTGGGTATCGGATAACGCCACGCAGAAGTCGACCCTGTACGACGGCAACGGCGTACCGCAGTCGCTGGTGGTGACGATTCCTCCTGCGGCGAGCGGCCAGGCGGCGGGACCGACCGGCATCGTGTTCAATAGCAGTGCCGACTTCATGGTTCACGCCAACGGCTTTTCGGGGCCGGCGGTATTCCTGTGGGCCACCGAGGCAGGCACGATCGCCGGCTGGTCGCCGAAGGTGCTGGCCACGCAAGCCGTCACCGCGCACGACGACGGTGTGGGCGGCGCTGTCTACAAAGGTCTGGCGATCGCCAGTAACAATGGCGCGAACCTGCTGTACGCCGCGGACTTTCATAACGCCAAGGTCGACGTATTCAACACGACGTTCGCGAAGGTTCAACTGGCCGACAATTTCAGCGACCCGGGCATGCCGTCCGGCATGGCGCCCTTCGGGATTCAGACGATCGGCACCACGATCTATGTGACGTTCGCGAAGCTCGGCACGGATGGCCGCACGCAGGTGAACGGCGCGGGCAATGGCGTGGTGGATGCGTTCGATACGTCCGGACGGTTCGTCAGGCGTATCGCTTCGGGTGGCATGCTGAACTCGCCGTGGGGGTGGCAATGGCGCCGTCGAATTTTGGCGCGTTCAGCAACGATCTGCTGATCGGCAACTTCGGCGATGGGACGATCAATGCGTTTGATCCGGTTTCGGGCGCGTCTAAGGGCCCGCTGACGCTGGCTGATGGGTCCAGCATCAAGCAGCCGGGACTGTGGGGGATGGCGTTCGGCAATGGCGTCAGCAACCAGCCGACCAACACGTTGTTTTTTGCTGCGGGGCCTACGCCGACGACGGGGGTGTATGGGAGGATCGATGCGTTGTAGGGAGGAGTTGGGCGGTGCCGTTCGGGATGCGTCGGGTTTTGAACGGCACCACACCAGATCACCCCCGCTCCCGAATCATCTCGATCAACGCCCGCAGCCCCGCCGGCACATGGCGTCGCCCGGGATAGTAAAGACACAGCCCTTCGAACGACGGCGTCCAGTCTTTAAGCACGCGCAGCAACGTCCCAGCCTCAAGATCAGCAGCCACATTCCACTCGGTCATATAAGCTAGCCCGAATCCCTCCCGCGCCGCCTCCATCACCAGCGTCGGTTCATCGAGCGTCAGCTTGCCTTGCACATCCACGCTAATCGTCTCGCCGCGGCGCTCGAACTCCCAGTGATAAATACGTCCGCTCGGCATGCGCAGCCGGATACAACGGTGCGCATGCAAATCATCCGGCGTGCGCGGCTTTGGATGCTCGGCAAAATAAGCCGGACTGCCAACTACCGCGAAACGCTGCGGTTGATTGAACGGCACCGCGATCATGTCCTGCGGAACGCTCTCCGCCAGTCGAACACCGGCGTCGAATCCTTCGACCACGATGTCGATCATGCGCCCTTCGGTGACGAGGTCGAGTTTCATCTCCGGATAGCGGCGCAGATATTCCAGCAACAAAGGCATGATCTGCCGCGCCGCGCCTGTGGATGTATTGAGGCGCAGTGTTCCCGCCGGCGTATCGCGATAGCTGCCGGCCTGCTCGATAGCCACGCGAATGGTCGACAACGCAGGCGCGACGCTTTCGACGAACTGCGCACCCGCCTCGGATAACGACACACTGCGCGTGGTGCGGTTGAAGAGCCGTACGCCGATGCGTGCCTCCAAAGCTGCAACCGCATGACTGAGCGCCGACGTCGACACGCCGAGTTCCGTCGCCGCCGCGCGAAAGCTGCGACGGCGCGCCACCGCGAGCACGCCTTCCAGTTCGCTCAAACCGGGCGTTTTCATTATCCCATCCTGCTCAACGAATCATCTTTGATTATATGGCTAGTCAGCTCAATCCTCGAGGACTATCGTGAAGGCAATTCGTATTCCCCACGGCAGGAGCTTTCATGCGACAAATCGACAAGATTTATATCGACGGCGCGTTCGTCACGCCGCACGGCGAGGAATGGTTCGAACTGTTCAACCCGGCAACCGAAGCGGTAATCGGCAAGGTCCGGCTGGCTGACGAAGAAGACGCGCGCCGCGCGATCGCAGCCGCCAGGCGCGCCTTCCCGCAGTTTTCCCGCACCCGCACAGCAGAGCGGATCGCGCTGCTCGAACGCATGCACGACGCGGTGCAAGCCAGAGAAGACGACCTGTTCGAAGCGATAGTCGAAGAATACGGCGCACCGGTTTCACGGGCGCGCTGGATGGCGAAATATGCGGCCGACGTGCTGGCGGAAGTTATCAAGGTGCTGCGAACTTATGACTTCACGCGCCGCGCCGGCAGCGCCGATGTCGTCATGCAACCGCTCGGCGTAGCCGGCCTGATTACGCCGTGGAACAGCAATGCCGGCTTCATCTGCGGCAAACTGGCGGCGGCGCTTGCGGCCGGTTGCACGGCCGTCGTCAAGCCGAGCGAGATGAGCGCAATCCAGACGCAGATCGTCACCGAGGCATTGCACGACGCCGGTTTGCCCGCGGGCGTCTTCAATATCGTCACTGGCAGGGGCGAAACCGTCGGCGCGGAAATCAGCGCGCATCCGGACGTCGCGAAGATTTCCTTCACAGGGTCCACGGCTGTCGGCAAGACCATTCTGCGCACCGGCGCCGAGACGTTGAAGCGCGTCACGCTGGAGTTAGGCGGCAAATCGCCGATGCTGGTACTGGACGACGCGGATTTCGCCGAAGCGGTGCCATTGGCGCTCCAGGCGGGTTACATGAATAGCGGTCAGGCGTGTATCGCCGGCACGCGAATTCTGGTGCCGCAAAGCCGCCTCGCGGAGTTCGAAGAACGGGTACGCGACGAAGCCGCGCGCACGCAAGCCGGCGATCCGCGCGACCCGGCCACGCAGATCGGTCCGATGGTCAGCCGCAAGCAATGGGAGCGTGTGCAGCGTTATATCCGTATCGGCATCGACGAAGGCGCGCGCTTACTTGCTGGCGGCGAAGGCCGACCGGAAGGCCTCAAGAGCGGCTGGTTCGTGCGGCCGACGGTGTTCAGCGGCGTTAGCAACGACATGACGATCGCCCGCGAGGAAATCTTCGGCCCCGTGCTGTCGATCATCGCGTATCGCGACACCGAAGATGCGATTGCGATTGCCAACGACACGAGCTACGGCTTGCAAGCCTACGTGGTCTCCAGCGACGCGGCGCGGGCTCGCGCAGTCGCCGCGCGTATCGATGCGGGACGCGTGTTGGTCAATACGCTGGCGCACGAACCCGCCGCGCCGTTCGGCGGGTTCAAGCAATCGGGCATCGGGCGGGAATACGGGACATTCGGGCTGGAAGCGTTCATGGAACCCAAGTCGATTCTCGGCGTGAACCGAGAATCCTCGGCATCGGCCTAATGCACCGTTGACACCGTTGAAGGGTCAACGCCGGTTCGAACCCGACACCACATCGATCCACACCGCAAGCACGAGAATGCTGCCCTTCACGATCATCTGCCAGTAAGCATCGACGTCGAGCATCGACATGCCGTTGTCGAGGCTCGCCATCACCAGCGCGCCGATCAATGCCCCGTAGACCGTGCCGGAGCCGCCGCGCATCGACGTCCCGCCGATAAAGCACGCCGCGATCGCATCCAGCTCGCCCATCGAACCCGCCGATGGCGAGCCGGCCGCGAGCCGGGCCGTGTTGACGATACCGCCAAACGCGCACATCAACCCCATCAGCGCGAAGATCGCCAGCTTCACACGGTTGGTGTTCACACCGGACAGCCGCGTCGCTTCGAGATTCGAACCCACGGCATAGATGCGGCGGCCGAATACGGTCTGGGTCGCGATCCACGTGAAGACGCCGAGCAGCGCGAGCAGCAGCAAAACCGGCACCGGTATGCCGCCATAGCGATCGAGCGTGGCGACGAACGCGGCCAGAATCACGCCCGCGCCGACAACCTTCACGACGTCCTGCCAGACAGGCACGACCGTCAACTGATAGCGCTCGCGGTTGCGCCGCTGCCGCACCGTGAGAAAGGTCAGCAGCAGAAACAGCACGACGGCGAGCGTATCGCCCGCAAGCCGCGGTAAATATCCTTGACCGACGAAGACGAAACTGTCGGAGACCGGTGCGATGGTCGAGCCGCCCGTGACGCCGAGCAGAATGCCGCGATAAGCCAGCATGCCGCCCAGACCGACAATGAACGACGGCACGCGCCGGTAGGTCGACCACCATCCGTTGAACATGCCCATGAGCACACCGAGCAGCATCACAACAGGCAGCGTGACGCCGATCGGCCAGTGGCGATTGACATCGAGAATCGCCGCGACGCCGCCGAGCAGACCCAGCAACGAGCCCACCGACAGATCGATCTCGCCGGCGATGATCACGAACACCATGCCGCACGCGAGCATGCCGGTAATCGACATCTGCCGCAGCAGATTCGACAGATTGCGGGGCGTGACGAATGCACCATGCGTGAGAAATGAAAAGAACATCCAGATCGCGGCTACAGCGATCAGCAACGCAAGAATCTTGTAGCGCGCAAACAGTTGCTGAATGCGCTGCGGGCCGCCGAATGCGCCTCGCGGCGCGGCATTGTCGGCACGTTGGGTAGTGGCGTCGGGAGTCATGCGGCACTCGCTGCGGTTGGTGCGGTTGGGTTTAGGGATCGCTGCACGGGACGGATCGCGGCGCTGAGAATGTCCTCCTGCGTGAGGCCGTCGTTGATGAAATCGCCGCGCAATTCGCCTTCGCCGATCACCAGCACGCGATCGCTGATACCGAGCACTTCAGGCAATTCGGACGACACCATCACGATCGACACGCCGCGCTGTGCAAGCTGGAAGATCAGTTTGTAGATTTCGTATTTCGCGCCCACGTCGACGCCGCGGGTCGGTTCGTCGAGGATCAGCACCTTGGGGTCGGTCAGCAGCATGCGCGTCAGCACGGCCTTCTGCTGATTGCCCCCCGACAGACTCGCGATCGACAGCATCGGATGCGCGGCGCGCACCGACAGCCGTTTCATTTCCGTGTGAATCGTATCGAGCTCGGCGGCGGAATCGATACGGCCACCGGTCGCAAAGCGCTGCAACACCGCGAGCGTGATGTTGTGACCGACACTCAGATTCGGCACGATGCCATGCCGCTTGCGGTCCTCGGGCACCATGCCGATGCCCGCACGAATCGCATCTATCGGCGCGCGAATTTTCAACGGCTTGCCTTCCATCACAACCGTCGCTTCGCTCACCCCCGGATACGCGCCGAAGATCGCCTGCATCAACTCCGTGCGCCCCGCGCCAACCAAACCGGCGACGCCGAGAATTTCGCCGCGCCGCAGCGCAAACGACACATCGTTCACACGCTTGCGACGCGGATTGGTGACATCGAAACAGGTAACGTGGCGCGCTTCGAAGATCACGTCGCCGATCGGATGAGGTTCGCGCGGAAACAGGTTCTTGATTTCCCGGCCAACCATCATCGCGATGATGCGCTCGGTAGTCAGCGCACGCATCGGCTCGGTTCCGACATGCCGGCCGTCGCGAATCACGCTGATCGTGTCGCACACGGCTTCGACTTCGTCGAGCTTGTGCGAGATATACACGCAGGCCACGCCGCGCCGCTTCAGATCGCGCACGATATCGAGCAGAATGCGCGTTTCCGATGCCGTCAGCGACGACGACGGTTCATCGAGAATCAGCAGCTTCGCGCGCTTGTTCAAAGCTTTGGCAATCTCGATCAGTTGCTGATGTCCGCCGCCGTAGTTCATTACCGGTTGCGCGACGTTGATGCCGCCGATATCGAGTTCACGCAGCAACTCGTCGGCGCGCTGATACATCGCGGCGTAATTCATCCGGCCACCTGGCAACGTGATTTCATTGCCGAGGAAGATGTTCTCCGCCACCGACAACTCCGGCACCAGCATCAATTCCTGGTGAATGATGATGATGCCGGCCCGCTCGGTGTCGCGTACGCTCGCGGCCTTCAGCGGCTCGCCTTCCCAGATGATTTCACCGTCCCAGGTGCCGTATGGATAAACGCCGGACAGCACTTTCATCAGCGTCGATTTGCCCGCGCCGTTTTCGCCGCACAAGCCGATGCACTCGCCCGGCGCGACCGTCAGGTCGATGCCGTCGAGCGCCTTCACGCCGGAGAATGCTTTGACGATGCCGCGCATCGTCAGTAAGGGTTGCGTCATTCGCTATGCCTCGCTGCAAGGCGCGCGGCGGCACCGGTGCGCGTAATACGCACCGATGCCCACCGCGCACGCGTTACGCTCATTGGCTCGCGAGCTGGGCCTGGGTATAGAAGCCGTCCTTGACGACGACATCGACATTGCTCCTGGTCAGCAATGTCGGTTGCAGCAGTACGGTGTCGACCTTCTTCTTGCCGTTGTCGTACTGCGCGTTATAGGCCGGCTTTTGGCCCTTCGCAAGCGCGACCGAGAGTTTCGCGGCTTCGCCTGCGATCAGCTTCAGCGGTTTGTACACAGTCATCGTCTGCGTGCCGGCGATCACGCGCTTCACCGCCGCGAGGTCCGCGTCCTGCCCCGAGATCGGCACCTTGCCCGCCATATGCTGTGCGGCCAGCGCCTGGATCGCGCCGCCCGCAGTGCCGTCGTTCGACGCGACGATCGCATCGATCTTGTTGTTGTTCGCCGTCAGCGCATCCTCGACGATGCGCAACGCCGTCGACGCACTCCATTCCGGCACCCACTGCTGGCCGACCACCTTGATGTCGCCTTTATCGATGGCGGGCTTCAACACTTTGAGCTGCCCCTCGCGCAGCATCTTCGCGTTGTTGTCGGTCGGCGCGCCGCCGAGCAGGAAGTAATTGCCCTTCGGTTGTGCGTTGAAGACACCCTGAGCCTGCATTTCTCCCACTTTCTCGTTATCGAACGAGATATACGCATCGACATCGGCATCGAGAATCAACCGGTCATACGAGACGATCTTGATGCCCGCCTTCCTCGCTTCGGCGATCACGTTGCCGAGCGTCTTCGAATTGAACGGCACGATGACGATCACGTCGACGCCACGCGAAATCAGGTTTTCGATCTGCGAGATCTGTCGCTCCTCGCTTGCGTCGGCCGACTGCACCGACACTTTCGCGCCGAGCTTTTCCGCGGCCGCGACGAAGTAATCACGATCGCGCGACCAGCGCTCGACGCGCAGATCGTCGATACAGAAGCCAATTTCCGGATGATCCTTGCTTGCATGCGCGAGCGGCGCAGCAAGCGACAGGCTGGCGAGTATCGCTCCACATACGAGCGAACTCAGAACGGTACGGCGCGTTGCGAATTTCATGTCTGTCTCCTTCTTCTTTCTGATAGCCGGAATACCGGATTGGACGGCCTGCGCTGCGAGCCACACAGCCGACGAACGACAACCCAAAACTCCTGTCTCCGCGCGGTCAACGTGGCCGCGCGATTCTTTTAATTTTTTACTGGCCGCCTTTCGCGGCCTTCACTACCTATGGGCTTCAGCGCACGCCATAAATTGCCTGATTCACCACGTTTTCCAGCCGTTCCTGCTGGCCGCTTGCATGCTGCGGATTCAGGCCGCGAGACAGCGCGTCCGTGGCCAGCGTCGACAGCGAGTAGCCGCCGGACAGGATCTTGCGGCCGAACTCCGTGTCCCAGCCCGCATACCGCTGACGCTTGAACTGTTCGAGACGGTCGTTCTCGATCAGCGCTGCTGCGCGCTCGACCGCGAGCGCCAGATTGTCGATCGCGCCGATGTGGCCGTAAAACAGATCCTCGGCATCGACGCTCTGTCGCCGTACTTTGGCATCGAAGTTCATGCCGCCGGTCGTGAAGCCACCGTGCTTGAGGATCTCGTGGAAGGCCAGCGTCAGTTCCTCGACGCTGTTCGGAAACTGGTCGGTATCCCAGCCGTTTTGCGGATCGCCGCGATTCGCATCGACGCTGCCGAAAATGCCGAGCGCAAACGCCGTGGCGATCTCGTGATGAAACGAGTGGCCGGCAAGCGTCGCATGATTGGCCTCGATATTCACGCGGATTTCGTCCTGCAGCCCGTATTGCAGCAGGAAGCCATGCACGGTCGCCACGTCGTGATCGTATTGATGCTTGGTCGGCTCCTGCGGCTTTGGTTCGATCAGCAGCGTGCCTTTGAAGCCGATCTTGCGTGCATGTTCGACCACCATGTGAAGAAAGCGGGCGAACTGGTCGCGTTCGCGCACGAGGTCGGTATTGAGCAGCGTGTCGTAACCTTCACGGCCGCCCCACAACACATAGTTCTCACCACCGAGCCGTTGCGTCGCATCGAGCGCGTGGCGCACCTGAGTCGCCGCAAAGGCGAAAATTTCCGGGTCCGGACTGGTTGCCGCCCCTGCCGCGTAACGCGGATGCGAGAACAGATTGGCCGTGCCCCACAGCAATTTGATGCCGGTGTCCTGCTGCTTGCGCGCCAGATAGTCGGTAATGCGCGCGAAGTTCTCGCTGTATTCCCTCAGGCTCTCGCCTTCGGGCGAGACATCGGTATCGTGAAAGGTGTAGTAAGGCGTGCCCAGTTTCGTGAAGAATTCGAAGGCGGAATCGGCTTTTTGCTGGGCCCGCTCCATAGCGTCGCCGGCTTGCTGCCATGGACGCCGAAACGTTCCCTCCCCGAAGATATCGACACCGGGCCAGACGAACGTGTGCCAATAGCAGACGGCGAGACGCAAATGTTCTTCGAGTGTCTTGCCAAGCACACGCTTGTTCTTGTCGTAATGGTGATACGCAAGCGGGTTATCCGATTGCGGACCTTCGTAGCGAATTTCGGGAATGTGTTCGAAGTAGGACATCAGCGTCTCCTGTGTCGACCTGAGTTAGCGCTTTAGCGCTTACTCAGGTCCCATGTTGCATTGCAACCTGCGCAATATCCACGCGCGGGTCGACAACGTGACGCCATGCTGACGCTTGCGACAGGTACCGGCAATTGCGAAATTGCACAGCGTGCTTGATGTTTCTTACCGCTTATGCGTTTGGTCCACACCGATGCGATCGTCAGGGCCTAGAATAACCAGACGCTTAAAAAACCCGTGCGGCGTTCGATGCCCACCCAACAGGAGACGATGGCGCAGCGGTTCCTGACGATCCGCCCGCCGCCACTGCCATGACCCGCCCTCAAACGCCACAGACGACCCATCGGATCGCGCTGCTGTTCAACGCGAACAAGGTGTACGACCGCGAGATCATCACGGGCATCGGCAATTACCTGCTGTCGACGCGCGTGGCATGGGACCTGTTCCTCGAAGAAGATTTTCGTTGCCGGCTGGCGGGCATCGAGCGCTTCGACGGCGACGGCATCATCGCGGATTTCGACGATCCCGCGGTGGGCGAAGCGCTGCGCGACTGTCCGTTGCCGGTCGTCGCGGTCGGCTCTTCGTTTGAAGATCCGGCTCACTATCCTCCGGACTTACCCTATATCGCGACGGACAACGCGAAGCTCGTCTCGCTCGCTTATACGCATCTGATCGGCGTGGGTCTGGAGCACTTCGCTTTATATAGCCTTCCGCAGGCGCAGCAGAACCGCTGGGCCCAGCAACGCGAGTTGGCGTTCGCTCATTTGCGCAGTGCGGACGGCCACAGCGCAAAGCAGATCGACGCCGAAATCTATCGCGGCCTGTCGACCAGCGCGCCATCATGGAATCAGGCAACCGAGCAACTGACGGCATGGCTGCGCCAGTTGCCGAAGCCGGTCGGCATCGTCGCGGTGACCGACGCCCGCGCGCGGCATCTGCTGCAAGCGTGCCTGATCGCCGGTATCCCGGTTCCCGAAGAAGTGGCGATCATCGGCATCGACAACGATCCGCTCACGCGTACGTTGACCCGCATTCCGCTTTCTTCGGTGATTCAAGGCACCGAAGAAATGGGCCGCACCGCCGCTCACCTGCTGCACCAGATGCTGCGCGGCGCGCGCTTTCCGGGGCGCCGCATTCTCGTGCCGCCGGTCGGCATCAATGTGCTCGAATCGACGAAACACCAGCCGCTCGCGAGCCCGTATGTGATGCGTGCGCGGCACTTCATCCGGCAGTACGCATGCCAGGGGATTCGCACCGAACAGGTTGCCGATTACGTGGGCGTATCGCGCTCGTCGCTCGAAGAATATTTCCGGCGCGAACTGCAGTGCACCGTGCATCAGGAAATCCTACGTCATAAACTCGATGTCGCGAAGGCGCTGCTTGCGAAGCGCGATGCGTCGAGCGCGGAGGTCGCGATTCGTTGCGGTTTCTCGTCGCTGCAGTACATGTACGCGGTATTTCGCCGGGAACTGGGCTGCACGCCGCGCGAGTATCAGGATCGCGCGAATTCGGCGGCAACACCCGGCTGAAACTGCTTTCTTCTTTTATTTCGACCGACGACATGATCAGCATCGCACCAATTTCCTCCGAGCCGTGGGGCACATTGCCCGGTGGCGATCCTGTCCGGCTCTTCACGCTGCGCAATACGCACGGCATGAAAATCGCCATCAGCGACCTGGGCGCGACGCTGGTCTCGTGGCATGCACCTGACCGCGCCGGACGGCTCGGCGATATCCTGCTCGGGCACGACACGCCCGCCGACTATGTCGCGGCGACCACCTACATGGGCGGCCTGGTCGGCCGGTGGGCGAACCGCATCGCCGATGCGCGCTTCACGCTCGACGGCATCGAGTACACGCTGGATCGCAACGAAGGGAGCAACCTGTTGCATGGTGGCACACAGGGCTTTCATCGCGCGCTATGGGACGTCAGCGAGGACAACGGCTCGCTGGTGATGCGGCTCGAATCGCCGGAAGGCGACGCCGGTTTTCCGGGCAACGTGACGGTGCAGGTGCGCTACACGCTCGGCGACGACGGCGCGTTGACGATCGCCTATGAAGCCGTCACCGATGCGCCGACGCCGCTCAATCTGACTAGCCATCCTTACTTCAACCTGTCAGGTCGGTCGGGCAGCGACATCCGCGGCCATGTGTTGTCTATCGACGCCGATACATTTTTTGAAGTCGATGCGGCACTGATTCCGTGCAAGCGTGCAGACGTAGCAGGCAACGCATTCGACTTCCGGCAAAGCGCGCCGATCGGCGCGCGGTTGGACTGGCCGCATGCGCAGCTTGCACGGGCCGGCGGCTTCGATCATTGCTACGTGCTGCGTGACATCGCCGACGGCGAATCGGAGGTACGCCGCGTGGCCTGCGCATACGATCCTGGCAGCGGGCGCGAACTGACCGTGTCGACCGATCAGCGCGGCTTGCAGTTCTACACCGGCAATGCACTGAATGGCAAGGCAGGACGCGGCGGCATCGCATACCCGCCTCACGCCGGGCTTTGTCTCGAAGCGGGCGGCTTTCCGAATCAGGTCAACATGGCTGAACAGGAACAGGTCGTCGTGCGGGCCGGCAATGCGTATCGTCAGGTGACCCAGTATCGGATCGGCGTACGCAGCGGCGTTTAAGCCGATACCTCATGCTTTAAAACAGGCTTCCTTACAATTCCGACTTGCTATTTCCTGCAAGACTGAATTACGAGATCAGGGGTTTCCCCTGGGACGCCCGCTTCCTAGAATCTGTTCATCGGTCGCCAAACATGTGTTGCGGCGCCGGGCAAAACAATTCTCGGAGGGAAGCATCATGAAATCACTGATCAAAGCAGTGGCGCTGGCGGTCGTTTTTGCCGCCCCGGTCGCTTCGTTCGCGCAATCGGAGCAACCGCTCACGCGTGCGGAGGTCAAGGCTCAATTGCGTCAACTCGAGCAAGCAGGCTACAACCCTGCCGCCACAAACGACTCAAGCTACCCCGCGGACATTCAGGCTGCAGAAGCACGCGTTGCGACACAAAATGCCACCGCTCAAGCCGACACTACCGGCTATGGTCCTTCAGCGAACGGTGCGTCGCAGGCCGGCCACAACGGCGACGCTGTGAACGCGAATCCGCAAGAGCCAGTCATGGGCGGCCAGTAAGGCGCTGCCGTCGCGCAGTTCGATGCGAGCCATGCTTCACGCATGCGCTCGCGTAGGCACATTCCACCGCGCATGACGATGACAGCACGGTGTCAGAAAAACCTTTGACGAAAATAATGGCTCATATATCCTAAGCCGGCAGTTCGATGGTTCTTGCAGTGTGGTCGATCCGCATCAGCGAGGACTTCTACTCAACGTCGCTTCGGGTTCCATCGTGAAAGTCCGTGGTCCATTGGTGAGATACCAGCCTGGTCGGGAAAGAACGTTCCTGTCTGGCTGCTCGATCGCTCATCAGGGGAGCAGCTGCGCTTCGCCATCCCGCCCCCTGTCCATCGATACCGTGTTGTCGCGTCGCTCCGTCCGGCGGCACAACGTCATTGCAGCACCTGCAGCCATTGCGGTGCGAACCGACGAAATCGCGTCGCTTCTGCCTTAGTCCTCTTCTCTTTTCGCGAGTCAGCGTTGCATGCGATGGACCGTTCGTTAAGCGGTCAAGCGCCTGTAATGCGTTTGCCTGTCCGTGCATCGCAAGTTTTTTTGCCGACGCTCGACGGCTCATAGCACTCGCCCATCCGAATTTCTTTTAGCTCTGCTGTGCGCTTGCGCTGCGGCAGGCGGCGTCACGTTCGTTTTCGTCCGCATGCTTGCGGGGCGCGCTGAACGTGTGGACCGTCACGCGTCTGCGCTGCGTCGAAAACTGAAGATTTAAATCCAGGAGATCGCGAAATGAAGATTCGTCATGCCAAGCTTCTTTCGCTCACCGGCACGATGCTGTGCTCGCTGACCGTTTTGACCTGGATGGACCCTGCGTGCGCCGCGGATGCTTCGCTCAATGTCTATAACTGGTCGGACTACATCGCCAAAGACACGATTGCCGACTTCGAAAAGCAATCAGGTATCACGGTGAAATACGACAACTACGATAGCGACGACACGCTGCAGGCCAAACTGCTTGCGGGCAGCTCCGGCTACGACATTGTGGTGCCGACATCGAGTTATATGGCGCGCCAGATCGAGGCCGGCGTGTATCAGAAGATCGACAAATCGAAGATGCCGAACCTCGCGAACCTTGATCCCGGCTTGATGAAACTGATCGCCGACGCGGACCCTGGCAATCAATATGGCGTGCCCTGG
This sequence comes from Paraburkholderia sp. FW306-02-B, assembly GCF_058782725.1. Lineage (NCBI taxonomy): Bacteria > Pseudomonadati > Pseudomonadota > Betaproteobacteria > Burkholderiales > Burkholderiaceae > Paraburkholderia > Paraburkholderia sp. FW306-02-B. The sequence goes on along the minus strand of NZ_JBYSXZ010000002.1, from coordinate 517,727 downwards.
GCGTGGGGCACCGATGGCGTCGGCTATAACGTGCAGGCAGTGAAGAAAGCGCTCGGCGCCGATGCGCCTGTCGATAGCTGGTCGCTGCTGTTCGACCCGGCCTATCTGTCGAAGGTCAAAAGCTGCGGCGTGTCGTTCCTCGACTCGGCCGCCGATGTTTTCCCCGCCGTGCTCCAGTACATGCATAAGGACCCGAACAGCGCAAATCCCGGCGATTATCAGGCCGCGTACGAAGTGCTGAAGAAAGTGCGGCCGTATATCACGCAGTTCAATTCGTCCGGCTACATCAACGATCTGGCGAACAACGACATTTGCGTGGCGCTCGGGTATTCGGGTGACGTGGGGATTGCGCGGAGGCGTGCATCGGAGGCGAAGCGCTCGTACGAGGTGAAGTTCTCGAATATCAAGGACGCGGGCTTGCTGTGGATGGATGTGATGGTGATTCCGAAAGATGCGCCGCATCCGGAAGCGGCGATGAAGTGGATGAACTATATCGAGGATCCGAAGGTTAGCGCTTCGATCACGAATGAGGTGTTTTATCCGACTGCGAACCGCGCGGCGCGGCAATTTGTGACGCCGGCGATTGAGCAGGACGCGAATGTGTATCCACCCGAGGCGGTGCTGAACAAGATGACTTTGATGCGGCCGCAGACTGCGCCGATCATGCGGCTTGAGAATCGGCTGTGGGCGCAGTTGAAGTCTGGGGGTTGAGGGGTTTGGTTGTTGTGCTTTGCTGCTGTTAGGTGACTCGTTTTGAGCGTGGCGCATGCAGTGGGTGTGTGTGCTGCGCCCTTTTTTGAAGCTTTGATTTTTAACTCTGTTTGTATTCGAGCCATTATGAGTATTTTGAACATTGTAGATTTTGCGCAGCCTGCTAAGGAAAGTGTTGAGTACATGCCGAAAGCGGAAGCGGTTCTTTCGGGCGATCCTGTGCAAGCGGTTCATACGCACTTTGCTAGTCCGTGTGGGCAGCTCGCGGCGGGTGTTTGGGAAGGGGCGTGCGGTAAATGGAACGTGAACTTCACCGAGAGCGAGTACTGCGAGATTCTCGAAGGTGTGTCGGTGATTCGGGATTCGGACGGGACGGCTAAAACCGTGCGCGCCGGGGATCGGTTCTTGATTCCGGCGGGGTTTAAAGGGACGTGGGAGGTTGTTGAACCGTGCCGGAAGATTTTTGTTTCGGCGGAGTTTAAGGCGTAGGCGGCTGCGGTTGTGTTGCGGTGGTCGTGGCGATGTCGTAGCTGAGAGAAGAAGCGCAAACTATGCGCCTCTTCTTGTTGGCACGGCACGTTGACCGCTATTGATGGTTTAGTGCTGCACAGCAACCGGCTGCTGCGCCTCTGCTCTCACGCTCGTCGCGCTTTTAGCGGGTGTCCGTTTGCGCTGTACTGCGTTCGCATTAGCTGGTGTTTCCCTCGCCGACTGTGCGGCCTCTTCAAGAAGACGCACGGCACGACTCGCCGTGATGCGGCTTTGAGGGATTCCCTTCGCATCGAGCGCGATGACCTGGAACAGTTCGCGGTCGCACTCGCGTTCCTGCTGATACTGCTCCGCAGTGTCGAGGAGCAATTCAAGCAGCGTCTGCCGACGTCGTCTTTCCTCACTCGTCATGGCAGGATTCCTACATATTGAGGCCGCAAGTGTGACCAGCGTGTCTAGTTGGCTCAACTGCCGTTCGCATAAATCAAAGGCAGACAGCGCAAGCTTTTCGTACTGGAGTGCGTCGACAGGCGGGCGTGAAGCGGGTTGTGATTGTTTTGCGGATTTGCTCATGGTGCGATCTCCCTAATACTTCCTCGGATCGCCCGACACTCGCTTGCAAGGTGGGTGAGCGGGCACGAAGCGGGGTTAGCAGACCGGTGTTACGTCAAGCCGGCGAGCCTTGCGGCTCCCCCACCACGGCCCGCCCATTGGAATATAGACGTGCAGCGGCAGACGCACACCCGCCTGGGCGGGTGTGCGGACGTAACAAGCAGGCTGCTAAACCTGGCCGCCGGGTGTTTCCCGATGGCTTGATGATTATAAATCAGAGCGAGGGGGTAGGTTTCAACCGAGTGCGCTAAACGGTCAAGTTTGGCCGATTGGATAAGGTTTCGACTGACCTCATCCGCGCGGTATTTCAAGTTTGGCAGGGCACGCAGACGACTGCACAGGTGCTCGGGGCGTCGGCGGTCAAGCCGCTGCTTTGGTCGAGCGATGGCTCCACTCTCTGCGGAGCCGAACGCAAGCAGATGGATGAAAAACAAACTTGCGGCACGTTAGCCCGCACAGTTCAGAATGGCCGGCAGCGGCCCTCCGCATCCGGCGGAGGCGGTCAACACGCTACATTAGCTAACTAGGAGACGCTTTAGCCGACGTTCCGTTTATTCGGTACGGCCACCGGCGGGTCATCGGCCGGAGCTGCCGTTCGTGTATCGACGGTGATATGCCCGCTCACTGCTGCAGACCGGTCGTTCGACGAGGGCAACGGCCACCGACCGCTACCGACTTCGACGAATGCGTACTTTCGACCCTGAAGGAGGCGCTTGGGCCAAAGACCCTCGGTCGCCCGCTTTTGGGCGCTGAGCGGACACTGCAGAAAAGTATCAGGCGGCGCGCCGCTTACTTCGATGTCTACACTTCAGCCTGTGTAGGCCTTTTGTAGCTTTTCATCGAAGCTGCGTTCTGCAAGTCAGTTTTGTAACTGCGCATCAACTGAAGAACCTCGTCGACGAGATCTGCGAATTCCTTGCCACCCAGATCCAGGTATTCTCCATGCGCCACTTTATTGCGTCGGCTAACTAGACTTTCATCTATGAGATTAAATCTGGTTTCATAGTTACTGATGCTTATGTCCAGCGAGCTAGCGATGTTGGCGAATACCTTCGACGTGAGGTTCGATTCGGTGTCGATTGCGGAGGACATGTGCATGCGCGCGGGCTGCCCCATCTCGGAAAAAATAAAGTTGAAAGCTTCGATATTTGAAGCTGACTTCCTAGACGTGGATAAGGTTTGCAGCTTACCTTTCAGCCCAAAAACTGCAAAGCAACTCTTCAACTCAAGATAGGTATGGCCTTGATTGCGCACAAAGGTCAAGTAGTGCTCAGACGCAGCCTTTATGAAACCCTCCCAATGAGCATATACGAGCGCGACCCCCGCTCGAATATAAAACTTCCTCTCTGGACTGTTTCCCTTAGAAGCCACTCTAAACGCCCCGATTTCTTTCACTCGCCAGCCCATTTCCTGATCCAGAGTGTCCTGCAGTTGGGCCAAGGTGCGGATATCCGGCATAGACCTAACCTTTACGGCCTCAGCATGGCGGCCGCGATTGGCAGCAGTCGCGACAATCGCGTCGTGCCTCGAATACCAGCGCCGGAATTCTGAATGAAGGTTTGGTTGCTCCAAAGATCTCGGGCGGCCCGCTTGATGAAGTCTTGTCGTGCTTGCGGCTGCAACGCTTCGAGTGCGCCTACGTTGTGAGACACGCCGGTTGCGATGACCTCAAACACGGACATCAAAAACTTGCCCGAAAAGGTATGGCCATTCCAACGCTTAAATGCTGAGTCGCCGAGCGCTTCGTCGAGGTATCCAAATGTCTTCGTGAAGACCTCAGATTCCGTCGCCATGTCGAAGTTCGGATCCATCGCAATCTTCATCAAAGCATCGTCAAGATATTCATGAACATCCAGGCCGGCATCGTAGGGGACAGACCGGAATGCTACGAAGCGCAGTGCCAACTCTACACCGGCCTGCGATTCCAGTGCGGCGTCAGTTTGGTTTGTCGTTCGAACAAATGCTTCATCGGCCGAGCGTTCGATCAGCCAGTCATAGAACCGCCGATTTAGTGAAACTGCGATGCTGTTCCTGACTTCCTGTTCAGTTAGCTCGGCCCCCCCCGTATTCAGACGCTGGAATAGCTCAAACTTTGCTGAAAGGTCGCTATCAGACTTGAGTATTTCGACCCTCACTCGAGCTCGCTTGATCTCGATCTGCAGTGCTTGGCCGATACCGTCGTTCGCATCAGGCGACGATTCCTTCCAGCGTTTGCCATCCAAACTTGGCAAAAAGCGCGTGCCGTTGAGGATGAGCGGTCCCAGTTGTTCGGCCCGTTCCCCCTTTAGATCTCCTGTCAGCTGTAGCACTGTGGACAGTCTCTGCAGACCATCAATAAGCTCCCAAACTCCATTGTCGTCCTGATAGACGAAGATCGGAGGAATCGGAATACCCAGAATGAGGGACTCGATAAACCGCGTCTTGCGTTCATCTTCCCAACGATACAATCGCTGAAATACTGGATCGATTACCAGTTCCTCATCTTTGTAAAGATTGATGATCTCGCCCAGCGACATCTCATAGCCGTCTGTGATGACCTTCTTTCTTGCTGCCTGGATCTCGTCTACCAGCGCCATCGTTCCCCCCAATCTCGGCACTCCGGCCGGTCAATGTTTTTGATGATTCTATCCACGTTGCCATGCAGCGTAGATATCGGTGAAGAGCTGATGCCTTAGAACGCGCGAGTCTATCACCCATCGAGCTAACTTGAATATGACACGCCGCCCGTCTCGCGCTAGATGGGGCGGCCGTCGCAAGACTGACGTGATATCTGACTAGTCCCTGCAAAGGCATCCTCACTGTCTCGAACCGCCGACACAGGACCGGTACGATTGGTACACCAAGGTCCATGTGAATGTTTGGGCCACTGTCCACTCATGGCCGACGGCGGCTGCCTGTAAGCGGTGTACCCGTAAAACTGCCCTTCATCGAAATGTGCAGCTCGCCCACTGTCCGCTTTTTGCAAACATTGGGAACCGTGGCTCCCGGCCAGGAACGGTCCTTCGCAGTCGTATGCCGGACGTCTGCTGATATCCGACGAGTCGCCGTTTGGTGAAGCGGGGGCGACCGACGACTCGTCGAATGCGAACCAGCTTCACTTTCAAGCGCTGACAGCTGCAGCTCAGACTTCGATGGCCACTCTGGGCGGCGACGCATTCCGATGGAACAATTCGTCGCTCTCGACAAAAATCAGATTTGACCTATTTCTATTCATTACTCGACCCACGATCCTGTCGCAGCAAATTTAAACAAACGATCATGACATTCGCGGAGGCGCATGTTATCCGGTTGCGCCTCACATCTCACCGACACCGAGGGTATATATGATTTCGCAATGCGTCGGGCCTCATCGTCGCCCTCAAATTTCCGGACAATTTTAGTGTGCCCTTCGGCAAGCGTAACAATCGGATACGTATCGTCACTATCGATCGTGGCATCAAGTGGCTCAAGGAGCTCCCGTGCCTCATCGACATAGCGCAACGCAATTGCTTTATCAGCAGCCTCTTCCGCCAGAATCAACAATTGCTGTCCCAGCGCATGTTGAGTGTGGGGCATTGCATAGGCGTTGAATGCGGTGCGCAGCTTCTCCAAAGCCTCATCGTTATCGTGAAAATCGCGAAGCGATAAGCCATATTGCAACCAAAACAAGCCGTCTAGCTCGAATGATTTTTCCAGGTTTTTATACAAGCTAATAATTAGCGTTTCACGCCCCTTCAAAACTTCCCACAAAAATCTATGATTAATGAGTCCCTTGTAGATTGCGGCCTCAGTCTTCTTCAGATGCCTAATCACCGGTGCCTCATAGTGAGAAAAGGCGCTTAAAAGCCCACTAATTGCCGTTGCCGTCAATTTTGGATCAACCACATGTTCAAGCAAATGCCTAACGTAGACTGGGTGCCGCGCAGTGAGCTTGTCGCCGGACGCCTTTACAACAATCCCAGCAAGATTGTCTGACAAGACAGTCGATTTTGCCAAAATTCCAAGACAATTTAATGCGCGGTCTACGAGACCAGCAGGCGCTTCAAAATGCCGCTCTGTTATTACTCCAACAGTAAGTAAAAACAGTCGCTCTTCCTCTGATGCCAAAGACTTATAGTCGCTCTCGATTATCTCTTCGAATCCTCGACCGTAGGTAGCTTCCAACAATGCAATCAGAAGTTGCTTTTTCGCGCGAGAAAGCAATGTCTCAAGCCTCTTTCGTTCCGACATTTGCCCCAGAATTGTCCAGGAGCCATATTTTTGAAGCTTCTCTAAGATATTTTTTGCATCCGAATCGGTAAATTCTCTTACTACGGTCGGACCGACGGAGTGCGATCCAATTTTATGTTTCGTACGCCGATTCCAAATATTCTCTCTTTCTGCGCAAAGGATTCGCGTCTTTTTCAGGCGATGCGCGTTCAGTGCCTCTGCGAGCTGATCCGAGACCACGTCGACATTATCTATAGCAACGAATATCTGGCTGGAATCCTTGGAGGATTCTTCAAGAGCATCCAATGTCTTTTTAATTTCTCCGTTGGGTTCTTGAATGTAATAAACTCGCACCCCCTCTAGGCGGCAGATTGAATAACAAAGCTGCATTAGAAGCGTAGTCTTGCCAGAGCCTGCGGGCCCAATGAATGGAATGATAGTATTCGGGTTTGTACCTTCCTTGATTCGTTCAATGCTTTCAGCCAAAACCCCGAGCTCCGCAGGAACTCCCTCAGCAATATCGTTCCACGTCGGCTGAAACCCTTTATAAAACCTCCGAATGGTGCCATCCGCTTTTTCCGGAGCAACCATGTCGGGCGTCACAAGACTAACGCCCTCAAGGACATTGGCGTAAGCTTTTGGATCGGGAGCAGCCAAAAATCCTGCATATTGAGGAAGACTCGCTTTAGCCAATTGAATTGCCGAGATACCTTCCCCGAATTCCTGCGTCAACCAATTCGTAAAATCAGATAGTGTTCCAGGTATATGAACAATATTGAATTGAAGAAGTGATGCTTTTTGTATGGCGGTCGCAGAAGGCGTAATAACAAAGCTTCTTCCGGGGCCTTTTCCATTAATCGATTTGTATCGCTCTATGTGAAATTTTAGGAGCGGCTCATTGATTTTTGTGCCAACAAACAAGAATGACGACCTGACGAAGTCCGAAGCGCATTGCTCATACCAAGGCAAGGTTCGATTCGTTGCCTGAGCGTATTCCGAACTGGAGAATATAATCCCCTCTTTTAATCTATCGACCGATCCATTCAGCTTAATCAGATCGAGTCGCCTAAAAAAAACATCCCTCTCCACGACAGAATCAGCAGCGAGTCTAACGCATAAATTCTGATCCGAATTTCTGAATGCTCGCTCCAACCCGTCATCAATGTTTAATGTATAAATTCGCCGCCAAGCGTACTGCCCTAGGACTTGATATTCAGCAGAGGGGCGCGTGTGACGAAATAGCTCTTCGAGAGTCGCGTCCATTCTCGCACCGAGCTCGGCTTGAGCCGCAGCGTAGGTGTCGTCAAGGCTTTCGTCTGAATAGGGGATATTTGCGCGTCTAGCCAGCTCCTTAGCCAATGCGCTCCCATCCAAGGTCGATGCTTCCGAAGATGACTTGCAGTTTCTTGAGGCACCTGCTCCTAGAAAGAGAATAAGGTCGCCTCTCGCTATCGCCGATTTGATGATTTCGTTCACACGTTCCCCCGTTTAGTTGTGGTGCTTCGCCCTTCGCGGACGAAAGACAAATTTCGCTCTCTGCGGAATCTAATACCAAAGCATTCCAGTGGCAACCAAAACCAAACACGGACGGCAAAATACATTGGGCCTCCGGCAAGGCCGGTCCATCCAACTGATTTCGTCCCACCGAGCAAAAAGGAAAGTAGGTCGAATCTGCATACAATCGCATCACCTGGTGCGCTGTGAGCAACGGCGCAGCAGAGTTCTCGTCTGGATGCGGCGTTTGTGAAGGCCGGTGACGGTCTGACTCCGGTCGTTCGGCAGAGTACGTCGAAAGTCCGCACAGGGTCGAAAGTACGCATTCGTCGAAGTCGGTAGCAGCCGTTCGCCGTTGCCCTCGGCGAATGGCCGGTTTGTAGCAGTGAGCGGTTATTTCCGTGTCGATAGACGAATGTCGGCAATGGCCGACGACCTGCCGATTACCAACTGACATGAAAGGTGGTTGATCGGCTTTTGCGGTCACTCGCTGCCCGTGCCCCAATGCCCAACGAATGGCTGCTTACGCAGCGAAGCCTATAGGGGCGATGTCAAACGGTCATCTGCTTTCTCGCGCATATCGGCAGCTCGGTGGACGGAGCCACTTGAGTTCAACTGGTAAGTGTTTGACTTGAGTCCAATGCCGTCTAATCCGGCTCGCACATGGCGAGATTGTCCGCCGGTATGAATCGAGTTGAAATGGGCCGCCCTCTGTCCCGCAAGAATTGCCGCCCTAAACCGGATCCAGGAAACCGTGAGCAGGCGATCTCTTACACGCGGTCACAGCGGACTACCGGTTTCTTAGCTATTGATAGCTTTCATTCACGGAGGGGCGGTTTCTATTATTAGAGAAACTTCATAAGTGCGCTGGCGCTACGCGGATTTTTACCTGCGCCGACCTTAAAGAAGATCGTCATATCCCCGTCCGCACTCACTTTGGCTGGAGTACCTCCCCAGAGAAAAGCCGATTTTGCCGCAGTGGTCCTCGCACCTGTCTCACTGCCAACGTTTGGATGTGGACTGATCATCGCGCCAACAGCGAGAATATTTTCTTTATCAAACACCACGGCGCCATCGATCCCGGCGACTTCCAGGAGCAGACGTTTTCTCCGCTCTTTATAGCTCCTCCTGGCCATCGCGATACTCCCAATCCGCTCGCGAAGCATCTCCCTCGCTGCGTCCGCACTGTTGGTACCAGGGGCGATTATTGATTCCTTGTTCACTATGTTCGGCAACACGGCATGACCGGGATCAAAAACCATCAATGCACCGTGCCTGCGATAGCTTAAATCAAGCAATACATCGACTACGTTACAACCGACGCGGTAATTATCAAGTCCACCAAATGCGTACACGAACGCATTTTTAAGGCTAACGTTGTCATAGATAAACCACCTGCCCTTCCGTTTTGTTGCGACAGGACCATACTTATCCATGATCACGACATCGTGCCGTCGATTTACGTGGACTGAAAAATCGTTTTCCTCGAGCGCCCAGCGATATGGCTCCAGAAAATCTGGATTGAACTTATAGTCCTGCGTTAATTTCGCCTCGTCCCAACTCACCTCGCAATAGTCTATAAACTCTAGTTCAGGTGACACTTTCATGTACACGTGTTGCGAACTCGCGAGCGAATCTAGAATTTTCTGTAGATGCGGGAGTGTGATATCAACAGTACCAAGCCCGTTTGTAATCACCAAATTCAGCGAAATCGCTTCATTCTCATATGTTCTATCCGTAATTTCATCAAGGTAGGCAAATAGCTTGCCCCAAGCAACGGAGGAATTGGAATTTTTCAACCATACCAAAGCGACGTTTTCCCGCAATCCCCGCATAAAGCTAGGTGTCGGTGCCTCTGGCGAACTTTCCGTCCATTTAATAAAATTTTCAGACAAGAATTCTTTAATACGCCCCAGATTTTTGTTATTACCGTTTGGGTTGGCATTAAAAATTGTTATCGATCTGCCATCAGCAATCTCCAGCGCGAAACTGGAAGGTCCGATTTTCGGCTCAATATACCATTGCGGAATACCCTCGACGACCCCAGACAGAATTTTTATTTCCTTCTCGCTTAGCATTTTTGATGGCACCTGTTTTTGTCGCACGTGAATATAAAAAAAATTAACTCTGGTTCAGCTCCGAACCTCGGGCGAATACACCTGATGAAGCCACTCCGAGGTAGCCAGATAAGACTTACGACCCAGTATAACGGCGCCATTTGTTGAATACTTGAGGGAGATACGCGGTTATGCGACATGCATCCCCCTCCGCCTCCAAAAGGAGATGCTTCGTAAGCATCAGAAGATCGGCAGAAGGGGCACTTACAGCTTTCCAATTCGAAATTGGTATCTACGATTCGCGATATCCGGTGCGCAATGAAACGTCGAGATATTCCTGCCAGATTGTGCATAGCCGTCGTTCACGAGTAAATCTGTCGATCAAAGTTTTTTCGTGTCAAGGCCTATAACCTTATGCCCGAACCAGTGCATCCAGCGTCCCAGGAGCATCTCGATGCGTCACCCGCGAGAGCGATGTCGACTTGATCGGAGTGTCGGCGTCGAAGACACATTTTTGGGGCGGCTGGATGACTGCGTGAGTCGGCGAAATCGATTGTTGCGGGAAGCAGACGTTCGAGGCGTATTGCACCTAACATCTTCGCGAATGACCGCTCCGGCCGATCAAGAGCCTCGCGCGCCCCGATAACGATACGCAATGCCCGCCGACTATGCGAAACGAATAATCGACACTAGTCGCCCAGCTGTGATCGTAGCTCCGTACTTCCACACGGATACTCGACTCCCTCCTCCACCGTAGCCACGAACATTCGAGCACCTGACGCGCCATCAGCATTGCGCCCATCCGCCGCAATTACCTCCCCCCCTGAAACATTTCTAAAGTTCACCGCACCTGTGCCGTTATCGATATGGGAGCGCTTGTTTCGATAACCTGGATGGCGCTTCTTTTGCCGACGCTCACGTTGGCGCAACTAAAAAATAAATCGACCGAGGGGTTTCTCAGTGAGAGGAATAGGAAAAGCGAGGCCGCTTTGGCTCGCTACGATCACCGTTTTCGCATTGTCCGGCTGTGCCAATCCCGGTGGGTTCCAGCAGACGAGCGGGACAACCGGTGATCCGGAGAAAAACGGCGACTTAAATGTGTTCGAAAGCACATTTGCAAACCCCGATCCATGTGCAAACAGCAACCGGAACATTGGCATCGCAGTCGGAGTGGGGCTTGGTGCTGTTCTAGGAGCAGTGATCGCCAACAAGAACAAGGTTGCGGCCGCGGCGATCGCTGGCGCCGCAGGCGGCCTGGCCGGCGGCCTCATTGGACATGCGGTCGATAGTCGGCGCTGCGCATTGTCCAAAATCGCCGCCAAGCACAACCTCACGTACACGGCGACCGCGCTCGAGACGCGTGCTCCGGATACTGGCAAGACTGAACAGGTCGGCAGCTCTTTTGCGATCGTCGATACCGCGCGACACACGCAATTTGAAACGGGGTCGGCCCAATTGACACCAGATGCGGTGGTCTACTTCGGTGAGATCGCCGAGCAATATCGCACGTCCAATCGCGTGGCGGAGGCGTCCAGCACCGCGGACAAAGCAGCTGCGGCTCAAACGAAAATCCTGCTCGTCGGTCACACAGACGACACCGGCAGCTCAGAACTTAACGCAGACCTGTCAGAACGCCGCGCTCGCGCCGTAGCACGCCTGTTCGCGGATCACGGCATTGCGCCGGAAAATGTGTTCTATCAGGGCGCCGGGGAGACGTTGCCGATTGCCGACAATCATACGGTGGAGGGGCGCTCGGCTAACCGCCGGGTTGAGATCGTCGATCTCAGCGGTGCCAGGCCCGACATTCTGCAGAGCTACGCAAGTAGCCGCGTGCCTAAATACCAGTACTACCGTGCGGTGACGGTTCAGCCCGATCAATCTCCGGCGGGTGTGGCGCCTGCGACATCGAGCGGGACGAGCGCCAAAGCGCCGCGTCGAACGGTCGCCTCCGGAAACCGCACTGCTACAGAGACTCCGGTGGCCGGAACGCCCCCCGCGCGTTCGACGTCAGCCGCAGGATCGGCGAACACTGCCGCTACATCGAACCCCGCGCCTGCCACGCCGATTGCGTCCACTCATTCCGGGCCATCCGACGGCATCGATTTCGGATGGCATGAAACACCGCCCGCGACACTCGGCCTCCAATTCGCCGCCGCGCCGGCACCGTCCTCGACATTCTCGTTCCTGTCTTCGGCGGTCGCCGATGAGGTGCCGGTATCGAAGAGCTGCGTGAACGACCGGCCGCGCGTTTCGCGGGCGATGAAGTCCGTCGCCGATGACCGGGCGGTTCCGGTGCGCGATCACTTGCCGAATCTGTATGGAAGCAGTTGGGGCGCAACGCTGAACGGACAGTATCTTGCGCTCAAGGATGTCTCCGTCCTTCGAAACGGTGCCACTGCGGGCGCAAAGCCAACGCTGCTAGTGTGGAAAGACATCGACCGCAACGCTGGCCTGAACGGCTCGCCGCAGGTGACGTTATCTCCTGACGTGAATGCCTATGCGGTGAAGGGAGGCGTCCTGTATCGGGTCTTCGTCAACAACAGCGGCGTGTTCGACTGCGCCGACATCATTTTCTCCAACGGCAAGGCGACGTCCGGTGAGCTCGTTCGCCGCAAGAGCAGTCAGTATTTCACGGTGAATTACGTGCCTGTCATCGCACGCACCTAACAAGAGGGTAATAAACGATCATGATGGACTTTATTCAGGCCAATCTGGGCTCCGCTATCTGGTGCGTCGTCGTGGTGCTGCTCGCAGTGGGCGCATTTTCGTTCCGCTCGACGCTCGAGTTCTGGCTGAATCACTGGAAATACACGTTTCCCGTTCTAGGGAAGACTGCGCGCCTGTCGCGCCACGGAATTCACGGAAAAGACGGCTGGACTGATTCCGAACGCACGCTGTGCGGCGACTACAACAAGTTCATCTCATACCTGTCAAAAGCCGAATTCAGCAAGCGCAATGAATACCTCGCGAAGGCAGACGACAGCGGACGCTCGCCTACGCCGTTGTGGCTCCTGACGCTGCTAACCGTGCTCGTGATCGCAGAGGGTCTCGGTTTTTCGTATCTGCTCGGCAGTTGGATGGCCCGCGAGGGCAGCGCGAATACTCATACTTTGCTGATGGTGGCCATCGTGTTCGTGCTGTGCGTGATTATGGTGTTCTTGACGCACGTCGCTGGACATCAGCTCTATCGTTCTAATCTCGTTGCGCGATGCCGGAAGCAATGGAAGCAGGACAAAGCGCAGGAGCGCTTTTCGAGCCGCAAGGTCAAACTCGACGACGATCAGTCCGTCGATGATGGCGAACCCGACTACACGCAGGTTGCGAATCGGGTCGGCACGAGTCACAGCTATTTCATGGTGGGATTGACGGTAGCCGTCATTATCGTGATCGCGGGAACGTCGACGTGGATGCGCTGGAGCAACCTCAACGCGGAGCAGACGCGTGAAGCGATGGGCGTGAGCCAGGGTGCTGACGCCGGCAATCCATTCGCGGCAACAGGTTCGATGCCGGCCGAACTCGTTGCCAGCCAGAAAGCGGCCGACGACCGCGCGAAAGCAGAAGAGTCGTCGTCGACCCGAAGCGAAGGCGCTGCGGCTTTCATCACGCTGGCTGTGATTTTTGTCGTCACGCAGATCGTGGGCATTTTCGGTGGCTTCGCGTGGGGTTTCGGTGGCCGGGAAAGTCTCGCCGCATGGAAGACGACAAAAGGCTTCAAGACGTTTGAGGACTACAACAACTACTACGCACCGTTCCGGGCAATCGCGCAGTCGCAGCTCGAAAACCTCCAGAAGCGGATGGCTGAGAACGCTGACATCTCGGGCAAGACGTTCTCGAAGACGTTCAGGGATTACGTGCTCGAGCATCGCAATTTCACGGATCTGGAAAGCGGCCTGGTTCGCCCGGCAGCCGGCGCGACGACTCTCGATGCACTCCAGTCTCAGGTGACAGCACCGCACACCGAAGCTGGACGCGTTGTGACCGACGCGCCTGCGAAGGTAGTCGCAGCATCAGCAACACTGGCCGATGAAGTGTCGACGAACGCAGCAATCGACACGCTGGTCGCAAAAATCGAGGCTGAGTCCGACGTGGCACGCAAGAAGGAACTGATATACAGCCTCGATGAGTCCGTGCGAGTCGAGGTCGTCAACGAGATCAAGCTCCGTAAAGAGCGTGCTGAGAAAGCAAAGCTTGCGCTTGAGTCCGAACTCGATGATCTTTTCAAGGCCTGATCTCACGCTCATGTTCATGTTCAAATATCTGACTTACGCAGTCGCGGCAGCATGTCTGACCGCGGTAGCAGTGTCGGCACATGCCGGCGTCACGAACGATATCCCGAGCTGTTACGCCGCCAACCACATCAAGCCGGCTGCAGGCGGCGCCGATCACGAACTTTTCATCGCCATCGACCAGACGACGGTTTTCGACGAGAAGTTGCAGGCACAGATCGCGGAAATGGCCGGGAAGTCCGTCAAACCAGGGGGCGCCTATACGCTGTTCGATTTTTCGGCTTTCTCGCAAGGGCATTACACGGAAGTTGTGACGCGCGGTGTCATCGAGTCACCGATACCCGAGAAGTTGCGAGACGACATCAGCGAACGTGCGTTGCGTAGCTTCGACGCGTGTATGACGGGGCAGTCTGCCTACGCGAAGAAGGCATTGCTTGCCGCGATCGTGCGTGTCGAGTCGGTCGCGACCAATGATCTCGCGAAGTCGGACATTCTGGCGGCGTTGAAGGATATCAGCGACAAGGTTCGGACTTCGCCTGCTTCCGATAAGGTCGTGCTGATTGCCTCGGATATGCTTGAGAACAGCTCGGTGTCGAGCTTCTACTCACACAACGCTGTTCGCCGTATCGATCCTCAGGCGGAGATGAAGAAAGCGACGGCAGCCGGTCTAATCGGCGATTTCGGCGGCGCTCGAATCTATGTGATCGGCGCTGGTCTCCTGGCCGGGGATGCGAAGATAAAGAATGTCTACCGCGATCCGCAGACGATGAGCGCATTGAAGCAGTTCTGGACACTTTACTTCCAGCAGTCGAATGCAACCGTCGGTGAGTTTGGGTCGCCAGCACTGCTCGGGGCGGTTAGTTATTGACGCGGTTGGATTGAGGGCGTGGGTCATGCGTTATGAGGGCGTCGGCGACGTCGCTGTTTTTCGACGCATGTGTTCTGCGGGTAGTCGTCAATCGACGTGTGCGCTAATGTCGGGGGATGTCAGCGACGGCACTCGACACTGGCCGCGGCAAAAGCCGGCCGGTGCGCACATTTGGAACGTCAGTTGTGCGCACCAGCCAACTTCGACATCTGGATCAGTGGCTAGCCCACCACTCAGTCGCTTTTTGCTTATCCCAAGCGGGAAGCACGCCACGATCAATGGACGCATTGCTCAGCGCCGGAAAGTCCTTTTTGAATGCCGCAACGTCGTCGTCGTACTGGTCTGACACACGGATGTCCCAAGTGCCGCCGCTAAACCCTGTTGCCGCCTGATCAATTAGCGGAATGACCGGCCCTGCGCGCAACTCGCCGTCGTTGCGTTCGACAACCGTGGCGTCGACGTGACCAAGGTACACGATGGAATTCGGCTTGACTTCGACGACTTCGTGAAGCGGTGTGAAGAACATGCCGTGGAACGGGAAGATGCCACTTTGGCCCGTGATTCCGCGCATCGTGTACTTTCCTGGGGCAAGCGGAAGTCGAATGAAATAGTGATTGCCGGAATCGGCCGTCCCTGTTTTCTGATCGTCAAACTTGAAATTCAACCGGTCTTCACGACTGTCTGCCGTTCCACGTTCCATGTTCACCACGATGGGGCTCGGCTGATAGCTGGTGTGATACGCGTTTTTTAGCGTTACGGTCATCAGCACGTACGAGTTCTTCGCTGTATCGACGGAACTCGTCGTTGTTGTCGGTGACATTGGCGCAACAGTCGCGCAGCCGGAAGTAAGTAGCGTGCCTAGAATGGCGCAAATTGCGATGTACGTTCTCATTGCAGATTGGATTTGTTGGAGTGGTTAAGATCTTGTCCAGACTTTGAATTTGCCGAGCGGCGGAATCGCCGGCGTCGATTATGCGGCGCAAATGATTTGGCACGCGACGCATGCCATGTAAACGACAGGAAGGAAAATAACTTGAGTGTTTCGTCGATTTTTGTATCTGATCTACGGCCATTGGACCACGCAGCCGCCCGGTCATTCGAATGTCGGCTCCGCCCCAGACACCGGCTGTTCGTGCGCGGGTTATGTCGGTCACATCGTCGGCCTTAGGCGAAGCGTTTCATAAGGCCAAATCCCGGCCGACCCTCTATAGCGACCGTTCCCGGGGCTGTGGCCCCTCGCTCCAATTGTTGACGTCGTCTCCCGGGACGCTGTGCGGCGCGCACCGCACCGCATCCCGGGCATCTGCTCACTGCCCGCCGTAGAGCGCGTTCAAGCGATCCAGCGTGCCGTCCTTCTGGGCGCGCTGCAATTCCTGAACGACCTCCGCGCGGGTCTTGCCGCGGAGGGCACCGCTCCCGCTACTGCCCGCCGGCGTACCGCCGACTGCGTCCGACGTCATCGCTGCGTTGCTGTCGGAGGCCGTCGTGGATGTGTCGGTGTTGTCACCCGCATAGGCGAGCGTGGTGCACAACGTCAATGCGGCAATGGGGATCAAAGTCAGAGTTTTCATCGTATTCTCCAGCATGGTGCATAACATGCCCGACGCCAATCGAATCATGCAGTTTGCGCCGGGATTTCGTGCCGCTTCGAAAGGGACCAAAGGTTCTTGCAATGACTCGGCACGCTCTTGTAATACCAGGGCAGAATTTCCTTCATTCCCGAGTTGGCTCCTTTTTTTTGTATCGCGACCGCTCCAGGATAGGACCCAGGCATCCAGCCTGGATCTATTTTCATCACCTGCAACTTACTCCCTTGGTGTTTATGGATGTTCTGCTGGTTGTTCCAGTTGGAACGATATTGGAATTATTTTTCTGATCTGTAAGCAGAACGTCGGCGTAGCGCACGCAAGCTAGCTCAAGGCTCCGTCCGGATGGGCAAGTCATATCTCCCACGGCCCATCATGCTTGTCCGGCTCTTTGGCGAGCCGACGGCGGCGACTCCGATGACTTGCCCGTTGGTCAGGTTCCGGGCCCAATACGCTTCTATCTCCCCGACCAGGTCCGGTGGCGGGGTGCCGTAGTTTTCAGCGGCTGCCTCTTCCCGACCCTCAATGAGGGCCCACCGGAAGAGCGCTAGCGCAGCGTTCGCGCCAGCCTTGTCCCCGGAGTCGGCTTTCATCAAGATGAATACGACACCAGGAATCGGCCAGGCTTGGCCGCCCGGCGGATTGGTGACGATTTGGTAGAAATCGTCTTCACGGCCCCAAGCCACTGTTTCCACCGCAGCCTTGAAACTCGCGGCCGACGGCTCGACAAACGCGCCACTTTTATTCTGAACGATCGCATAGGCCAGGTGCGCCGGCGTGGCGTAGGCCAGTTCAACATAGCCGATCGCGCCCTTGATCCGTTTGACATAGGTGGCGACGAGCGGGCTGCTCGTGGCGTTGACCCCCACGGGCCATTTGACCGTCAGGCCGCTGCCCACCTGTTCGCGCCATTGCGCACTCACCGCGCACAGGTAGTTCGTCCAGTTGAAGGTCGACCCGGAGCGATCGCCGCGATGCACCACGACGATTTTCAGATCAGGGAGCGTAAGGCCGGGATTGACCGCCTTGATGGCCGCGTCATTCCATCCGGTGATCTTGCCCAAGTAGATGTCCGCCAGCAGCGCACCCGTCAAGTGAAGCTGTCCCGCGCCAATGCCATCGAGGTTGACCACCGGCACGAGGCCACCCGCCGCCACCGGAAATTGGATGAGTCCCAATGCGCGCAATTCGTCCGGTTTCAGCGGCATGTCCGAGGCGGCAAAATTCACCGTAGCCGCTTTCAGCCGATCGATGCCGTTCCCGGAGCCAATCGGATGAAAACTCACCTGCTGGCCGGTTCTGTCGTAATAGGAGGCGGCCCACTTCTGCACCAGGGGATCGAAGAAGCTCGAGCCGGCGCCCGTGATTCCTCCTGCCGCCTGCGCTGTCAGCGCCTGACTCGCGACGAGGCACGTAACCGCGACACATCGAAACACCGGCCACAGGTTGCGGGCCGTTCCAGGAATGAGTGCAGAGATCAGAACGACAACGGTTCGCTGGAATTTGGTGTTCATGGCGGCGATCCCCATGGAGCTTTTGGGTTGCGCCTGCCCACCCCGCCCAAGGATTGCGGTACGCCGGCAGGTACCACTGCACTGTATGCGCTGAGCGCATGCGCATGAATAAGGCACTTTTCCTAAACGAGGCTAGGGGATTGCCTTATTCAGCGACCGGGCTCCGCCCTATTGGCTCTCGATCCACTGAATTGCGAAGCGCATCAGCTCCTTGCCGTTACGGATATTCAGCTTTTCTTTGATGTTGGCCCGGTGTGCCTCGATGGTCTTGACGCTCCGATTCAGTTTCTCGGCGATTTCGCGGGTACTGAAGCCGAGTCCGATCAGCTGCAGGACCTCGAATTCCCGTTCCGAAAGGCTCGCAATTGGGCCCGCCGGCATTTTTTTGGGACCCGCGAAGGCTCGCGCCAGCTTTTCGTGCATGGTGACACTCAAATAAATATTGCCCGCCAGCACTTCGCGGATGGCGCTCACGACATGCTCTGTGGCCTCGAGTTTCATCAGATACCCGTTTGCCCCGGCCCGTAGTGCGCGTTCGGCAAACAGGCTTTCGTCATGCATGCTGAGGACGAGGATTGCCAAATTTGGGTAGCGGTGGCGGAGGGTCTTGACAAGATCCAGGCCGGAGTCCGATTGCAGACTGATGTCCACAATGGCCATGTTGGGCTGGCAGGCCATCGCGACCAGGGCTTCTTCGGCGCTGCCGGCCGCACAGCAGACGTGCAGATCCCCTTGCAGATTCAGCAAGTGCGTCATCCCCTCCCGGATGATGGGGTGGTCATCCACGATCAGGATTTGAGTCGCGCGGCCTGGGCTAGACGAGTTCCTGTGCATGGTCCGGGCGCTCCGGTATCGGATAGCGGATGGCGACCGTGGTGCCACCCCAAGCATTGCGGGTCACAGTGCAAGAGCCGCCCAGAAGGCTCGCCCGGTGACGCAGGTTGTGGAGTCCCAGTCCTGAGGCACGCTCCATTTGTTCCGGGCCGACGCCCACCCCGTCGTCACTGATTGAAAGCGTCTGCAAACCGCCTACGCGCTCCAAGTCGATCCAGATGTGGCGGCCTTCGCTATATTTCAGCGCGTTGTTGACTGCTTCCTGTGCCGCACGGTACAGGTTGATCTGCGTCGGCGGATCCAGTAAGTCCACATCTGGCTTGATCCGGAGCATGCAATCCACGCCATTAAGCGTGCGAGCCGTCTCCGCCAGCACCTGCAGTGCGGCCGCAAGGCCACCATATTCCATGGCGACCGGGTCCAGGCCGTGGGCAATCCTGCGGGTCATCAACGACGCCTGCTTCACCAATCCGACGATGGTAGCGGCGTCGGCGGCGGCTGGGTGGCCCTGGGTCTGCAATTTCTGATTCATGGCGGCACAGTACAGACCGAGGCTGGTCAGGTGTTGCCCAAGTCCGTCATGCAGCTCCCGGCCGAAGAGTCTTTGCTGCTGATCGCCAATCTGGATCAGTTCTCCTTCCAACAGACGGCGCCGCGCCATCTCCTCCTTCAGTTCATTGTTTGTCTTCTCCAGGTCTTCGGTTCGCTCCTGGACGCGCCGTTCCAATTCGATGTGGGATGCCTGCAGCAGGTTATGGACGCGCTGCTCCTGAGCACGTACCGCCACCAGCAGCAGTCCGGTTACCGCCACGACGTTCGCGAAGGTGCACCACCTCGCGAGGCTATCCACCGGAGATTCGGCGGCGAAGGGGCCGGTGCCGTGGGTGGTACCCCAGATGGCCACGACTGAGACCATCAAGGTCGCGATGCTGGTGCCCAGGTGATCGAAGCGCAGCGCCGCCCAGATAATGAACGGAAAGATCGCCAGGGCTGCAGGATAGTAGCCGTGCCCGGCAAGCTGCGGGGCGCCGAAGATGAGGTAGCTCACCCAGAAGGTCGCAACGGTCAGTCCGCACGCCTCCACGGCCTGCTCCGCCGAGCGGATGGGGTTCGGATACGCGAGCAGGCTGAGCAGGGGCGGAGCCACCACCAGCACGCCCATCATGTCACCGAGCCACCATTTCAGAAAGGCTGCGCCGTACTCGGCGACCGGCACCAGGCCCCCTCCGAGCAGCGCGGTCGCGCCAATCAGCGCACCGACTGCCGTGCTCACCACCGCGGCCAGGCCGATGAAGGCCAACACGTCACTGATGCGGTCGAGGGTGATCTGGAATCGGGCCGCGCGGTTCAACGATATTGCTGCCGTCAAGGCTGCAACTGTAGCGCCGGCGCCAAGCACCGCAGCCACTGGTAAGGGCACGCCCACCGACACGTTGGCGAGGAAGGAGCCAATCGCAATTCCGGGGGCAACCTCGAAGCCCAGAGCGAGCAACGCAACCAGGGCGATACCGCTGGAAGGCCACACCAGAGAGACTGCGCCGCCCACCACCGCGTAAGCAAGTCCTACTTTTGCGCCTGCGTAGTACACCAATGCCACAAACCCGGTGTGCAGGAAGAGCCTGAACCTGGAACTGCCCCGAATGATGACCATGGTTCGCTTCACCCCCCTACGCGAGCGATGACCCACGCGTCCTGGCACAGCCCGCAAGCAGCAATCCTGATGAACCTATCAATATGGCGAATTTGATGCCGGGATTATGCAGGTCATATTCCTCGTATCAAGACGACCAAAACTACTATGAACCCACGTCAGAATTCTTCTGCGCGCCATCGCACATACGAAGGACCATCATGGCGGTACAAGGTGAGTTCGTTCAGGCGGGTGTCGTCCTGCCTGACCAGGACTTCAAGATCGAAAGAGGGTGATTTCCGATCAAGGGACCATGCCCGGATTCAAGGAGGCTCCGGATAATCGGGAAGAATCGCCAAAGAGCCGTTCCGGCCGACGACGTGCTGACCGGCACAACGGCTCCGATGACCGGTAGACGCCGAGAACAGCCATAGCTGCGGTGCCAGGACGAATGACGGTTGTGGGTCGACTCGTGCCTGACGCAGACAGACCTGCGGCGGACCGTCTCATCCATTCAGCATCGGACCGTGTCCGACCAGGAGCAGCCTGTCCCGGGCGGGGATCCAATGGCAGCGCTCCTGGCGGAAACGGACGTTGGGTTACTGCCGGCGCGAGCGTTTGCGTGATTGAATTCCGGGTAGCGTGTCCACGGCGGCGAGGAGATGCTGGCGGCCCTCGTCAAGAATTTCATCCGCGAGCGCCGGGTCAATGTCTGCAACAGCACGCGAAAGCAGCAGCGCGCCGACCATCTGACTGAACAAAGTGATCGCCTTCCTGCGGCTGCCTTTGCTGAGCCCCTTCGTCTCTTCGATGACCTTGGCGAATCGTTCGAGGTTCGCCGCTAGACCTTGTGCGTAAGAGTCGCGCGCCACGTCGCCGAACCGGCGGGCGTCGCCTACAAAACCCGACAAGGGGCAACCCGCCTCGATATTCGCGCGATGCTCGGGGGACAGGTACCACTGAATGTTTTGCTTGACCGGGTCAGCGTCGGCTGACCTGGCGTTTTCGATTTGGGAGGCAAAAGCCTCTCCCCCTTCTGCCATCGCCTTTTCCATCACTGCGGCGACGAGCGCGTCTTTTGATTTGAAGTGGTTGTAGAAACCACCCTGCGTAAAGCCCGCCGCCTTCATCAGCTCGGCGAGCCCGACTGCGTCGACGCCGCGCTCGCGAAACAGCTTCTCGGCGGCTGCCACGATCGCGCGCCGGTTTTCAACCGCCTGCTGCCTGGAAACACCCATTCCCCCTCTCTTCGGCCGACAACGACCCAATAAGACCCATCGAAAAATACAATGTCGATCACCATTGACATTGCTGAAGCGGACGCCCACAATCCGTCGCAATGACAATGTCATTCACCATTGTCTTAAGTATAGCCTTCTTTACCTGAACGTTCAGGCAGCAGGGGGCACAACGGCTATCTGACGCCTGACCGCGTCGCCACCTGAATCTTCAAAGAGGACCTCGAGATGACGAAGACAACCCCTGAACAGAACAAGGCGCTAGTGCTGGAAGCATTCGACACCCTGTTCAACAAGCGCGACTACGCTGCAGCTGAGCGCTTCTGGTCCGACCGCTACATTCAGCATAGCGCCCATATCGCGCCAGGACGCGACGGCCTGTTCGACCTGGTTCGCGCGCTGCCTGACACCGCGCGCTATGAGAACCAGCTGATCGTGGCCGAGGGTGACTATGTCATCGCACATGGCCGCTTCAGTGGGATCGGCAGGCCCGTTGCGTGGATTGCAGCCGACATTGTCCGCTTTGAAAACGGCAAGCTTGCCGAGCACTGGGACGTCCTTCAGGACGAAGCAACCAAGGCGCAATCCGTGAGCGGCTTGCCGATGTTCGGCGACCGGTTCCCTGCCTGACCACGCAAGCATCAACCACTGAAGCATCAACTAGGAAACGATCATGAAACTGACCGGAAACACGATCTTCATCACGGGTGGCGGTTCGGGCATTGGCCGCGGGCTAGCCGAGGCGCTCCACAAGCGCGGCAACAAGGTCATCATCGGCGGCCGCCGGCGCAGCTATCTCGACGAGGTGGTGGCGGCGAATCCGGGCATGGCTGCAATCGAGCTCGACATCGCCGATGTAACCAGCATCGACAGGGTGGCGGCGCAACTGATCGCGGACTATCCCGATCTCAACGTACTGGTCAATAACGCAGGGATCATGCAGCCCGACCAGGCTGGCGGCCAGATCGACGACGCGCTGATGGTGTCCACCATCACGACCAACCTCATGGGACCGATCCGCATGACGTCGGCGCTGATCGATCATCTCAAGACCAGGAACGACGCTGTCGTCGCCTATACAAGCTCGGTGCTTGCCTTCGTGCCGTTGGCCGCGACCGCAGTGTATTCGTCGACCAAGGCGGCATTGCATTCGTACATTCTTTCGCAACGCTTCATGCTGCGGGACACGAAGGTTCGCGTACTCGAGATCGCGCCGCCCTGGGTGCGCACGGACCTCATGAACAGCCGCGAAGCCGAACAGGCGATGCCGCTTGAAGCGTTCATCGACGAAACGATCGCTGTCCTCGGAACGGATGTGGATGAGGTTCTGGTTGAAGGTGCGAAGCTGTTCCGCGGGAATCCTGGTCCCGGTGAACACAGCTTCGTCAATGGCTTGAATGCCCAGATGATGGAAGTGCTAGGTGGGTGAATCGCTGCGTGCCGACATGATTATTCACGGCGCACGCCGACTACGGTCGTTCGACCGCACGCCTGGACGGACGTTCGAAGGTCGGCTCGGCTCCGACAACAGACGTTCGGGCGCAATTCGGGCGCAAACCAGTTTCGTCGCGTGGTTGGCCTAAGCCATCGTTCGGATTGCCAACGAAATGGCCTTTTGCGAGTAGCGACTTTCGAGAAGATCAAACGGTCTGGATCGACCCACATGCGCAGGTCGAAACTATGCGCATGTGGGATGAGGCCACAGTTCCAGCCCGGACCGGGTGATGACTCGGGCCAGCTCCGTCTGCGCGCGAATCGAATTGCTCAACTCCGAAGGCGCGAGCGTCACCAGTCTTTTCTATTGTGCCCGGGCAACCAGGGGGTTTCTCAACGGCGGGCACCTCGGGCAGTTTGCGATGGGCTTTCCACGGTCGGGGCGTTCTGAGATCTGCTCCGATGTACGAATCCTTCACCCTGGAACGGGGACGATCACTGCCATGCCTGCAGAACAACCGGCATTAGCGAGACAGGGCTGCAACTGCCCTTCGCGCCTACCGCTTGCGCTGCCAGTCTTCCCGAAAATGCTTTTACATGCTGTTTCATGCGCGAGCTCGACAGGAAGATCAGAGCGTTGCCGAGTGACGACGCATAAAACATCGAAGCAATCCTGGCTGCAAAGGAAGTCGAAGGATCGAACGGCAACCCACAATGGGCAAGCGCGCACCGCACGATCAGGGCTGTACGCCTGCCTCCAACGGAACTGTCACGACCGGCACCCGGTAGTGCGCCTTCAATTTGAGGAACCGCTTTTCGACGTACCAGAACGAGATGGCCGCAACCGGGTATGACAGCAGCGCGAGCGGCAGCGTAAGCATGCTCGGCAGATGGACATGCGCGCGTATCATCAGAATGATCGGGTAGTGCCACAAGTAAAGGCCGTACGAAATCTTGCCCGTGTAAACTAGGGGCCGAAGCGACAGCGTTCTCTTCAACCAGCCGTCTTCGAGCGCCGCGGAGATGATCCATGCGGTGCACAGTGCAGCGAGCGTCAGTCCGATGGTTTGCGCCGCGAGCGTGCGAAGCCCGACGGTCGCGAGTATCGCGGCGATGCCGAGCACCGGCAGCACAGCCGTTCTTTGTGCAAGCCGGGCAAGCCGCTTGCCCGGCTTGAAGAGCGCGAGCGTACAGCCGATAAGCAGTGCGTCGGCATGCGTGTCGAAGCCGTTGTAGGTTCGTTCGGGATCAGCGCCCGATAAGGCCAGGTGCACTCGCCATACGGTGATAACGACAATCAGCGACATCGTCCAGCGGATTGCGTGCTTCCGGCGGATCAAGAGCAGCAAGAGCGGCCACACAATATAAAACTGCTCTTCCATCGACAGCGACCACGTATGCCCGAGTATGTCCTGGCCGACCCAGCTGAACGCACGATTCCAGTTCATCAGGTACACCGCCGCGATGCCGATCGATTCGAGGATCGACTGTCGATGCGCGCCGTCGGCCGTGGTGACCGCGCGCAGCGCCATGAACGCGAGCAGGCAGGCGAACGCTGGAGCGAGCCGGAGAAAGCGGTTGAAATAGAATTGCTTAAGATCAACCCTGCCCGTACAGTCGATTTCGTTGGCGAGGATGGTTGTGATCA
Source organism: Paraburkholderia sp. FW306-02-B (assembly GCF_058782725.1). NCBI lineage: Bacteria > Pseudomonadati > Pseudomonadota > Betaproteobacteria > Burkholderiales > Burkholderiaceae > Paraburkholderia > Paraburkholderia sp. FW306-02-B. The sequence goes on along the minus strand of NZ_JBYSXZ010000002.1, from coordinate 493,198 downwards.
GGTAACCGCTCAGCACAAAGAATATGTCGACGCCCGCCCAGCCTCCCGGCAGTGCGGAAAATGAAAAATGATAAACGAATACCGCGGCGATTGCGACGGCACGCAGGCCGTCGAGGGACGGTTCGTATTTCATATGGCTGTTCTTTTCGAATTCCCGGCAGTGCGATTGTGCGTGAGGGCCGCAACGGCGGCGGTCGGGCGACAGGCAAACGTAGCAATCATAGCGGGAAGGTGATCACGTTCCGTGCACCAAGCCACAGATCGGAGCGAACGGCTGTGCGGGATTGTCTTGACGGCGCGCTGTAGCTTCGATGCATCGCCTGTCGAGGGTATCCGACACGTCGATCACGAATCGGTCTTCAGGACGGCGCCGCACGGCAGGATGTAGTGCTCCCACCTTTTCCCGGCAGATGAATCCCGGCGGTTCGATGATGTAGCGTAAGGCCCCCGCAGATGATGCACATGCAAGTGCGACACGCGCCATAGACTTGTCAAGCGCCAGACGCCAGACTGGTAGCAATGGCCACTGCCCCTGGAAGCTGCCGTTGCGTTCGAACTTGTGCGAACGGCCGAAGCGGGTCGCAAGCGGCTATTCAACGACAGTGCGATTTCCATGCGGCATTACGCGTTTCTGATTAGTGAAGACGAATTCGACCAGGTCTTCTTTCGCATTCGTGACCGACGGCTTATGTACTGGGCCGATCCCGGCAAACAACGTGCCGGCGAACCTATCCGCACAACGATGGCCGGAGAGTGTATTTCGACGATCCCGACGGTCATTTGCTTGAGGTCATGACCCGCCCTTATAAATTGGCGCCTAAAGGCGCACAAGCGCATTGCTCCTCTAAAGCGATGCAAATCGTTTCGTCGCGAAAGCCACACAAAGCGGCGCATCAATGTGGCCTCTCGAGCGAGCTGGCGCGTCGCTCATCGCTCGCCGGCGACGGCGTTTGTCGATGAAACGGCATGGCCAAGCGACAGATAGCTCCGGTGCAGTAGCGATTCAATGGTTGCCCAATCGGCGTCGGTGACGCTGCCCGCTTCTTCACGGGCGTCGCGAAGCAGCATCGCTTGCGCGCGCAACTGGCCGTGTTCGAGTGTCGAGCCCGCGGGCACCCTATACAGCGATGCGGCAGCTTCAGCACACGCGCTGCCCAACGCGCCGGGCGGATAACGTTCACGCTGCCGGTGCACGATCCACCATTCCAGTTCGAGCGCGGTGGTGCGCGAGACATCGAAGTCGCGGTTCCCCGTGTTGCGGATCAGGCTGAAATAGGTTTGCAGCGCCGGCAACGCTTTTTCGTAATCGCTGCGTTCCTTGCCCTCCTTGAAGGTGAACGCGGCTGATGCGCCGTAGTAAGCGCCGACGTACGACCTTAGCCACGGAAAGTGGTATTGCGTGCGCAGGGTTTGCGCCAGTTCAAGAAAGAGCGCCACGTGCTGGCGGTCATAGTAGGAGCGCCATATTTTCGTTTCGAGTGTCCCCGTCGCGATGGGATCGAAGCGGCTCAGGTCACGGTGCAACGGCCAGAAGAGATCGGCGGCGGCATAGCCGATCAGAACGACAAGCAGGGCCAGGATCGTCCGTCGCCAGCGTCCTGGCCCGGCTGCAAGGATCACGCGGTGCCGCAGGCCGTGGCTGCGGGCGCGCCCGGTTGTGTTCATGTCGAATAGCGTCGATATCGAACGTGCGTTGAACCCTCTATTTCACTACGCGCCCCAGCACCTCGCTCAGCTCGGCGTCGTCAAGCACTGGGACGATGTCCAGCTCCATCAGATCGCTCCACTGATAGGCGAACTCGGTGATTTTCTTCATATCATCTGTTTCGAGCAGATCGAATCCTGCACCCAGATCGGCTCGCGTCCACCGGCCCACCAACCGGACGCCGTCAGGCGGGAGCCCGCCGGTTCGCTGAAAGCGCGCGATGGCTTCGGCACGCTGTTGGGTATCCGGTGCCCAGTGGAAGGTCATCATGAATTTCATGGCTGTGTCTCCTGACGGTGGCTCGTCCACCTCCTTCAATATATACGCTTGCTGGAGGCGATACTGGGGTTGCTCTGCATGGAGTTTCAGCTGCAACCGCACCCCGGATCTGGAATGAGAATCTGGGGGCATTTCGAGGAAACGCAGATGCTTCCTGAACACATGTGGGTGACATGCACGGATCAAAGGATCTACGACAAGATGCCGGACACATCGGTCAGGCGCGATACGAACCAGCGAGGGTTAAATCCTCCCTCGAACGACGGCGTACTGCCTGCCTCCGTTGTCGCCTCCATTGAGGTGGCAGCGTTTGCCGCCGGAACCCAGGCCGTCGTCACTGCTGCCGGCCATCTCTGGGTCAACGGGCTGGGCTAAGTCTGCCAGTCGATATCTCGTTGTATTCGCAGGATTGACAATCGCTCCGGGACGGCAAACCTACCGGGCCCCAGGTGCGTGTCGCTTCATCACGATCAGTGCAGCAAGAAGCATCACTGCCGACTCATTCAGGGGTTGAGAGCACGGGCGAAGACTCAGGGAACGGGCGCGCCTACCCTCACTTCGGCGCAAGGTCACCGTACCAGTAGGCCGCTGTGACTCCGCCGTCCACGAGGAAGTCGCTCCCGGTGATAAAGGTACCGTCCGGCCCCATCAGCAACGCCCCAAGGTTGCCAATCTCATCGGGGGTCCCGGCGCGCCCGGCCGCGCACAGGTCGATCATGCGGCGATACCCTGCGCCGCGCGGACCAGAGAGTTCATCGTTCGCCAGCGGCGTGATGATGATGCCGGGGCTGATGGTGTTGACCCGGGCGCCGCGTTTACCCCAACGCACGGCTTCGGCCATGACCCGCAGCGAGTTCCCTCGCTTGGAAAGCTGATAGGCATGCAGCGGGTCCGTCACCTGATCGGGCTGTAGCATCGGAAGCGCGAGCAGCGCTTCAGTCGGCGTCACGGCCAGGGCTTTGTCTTGCTCGGGCGTCAGCGCTGGAAGTCGATGTCCGGATTGCGACGCGATCACAACGCCCGATCCGCCACGCGCTATCACGTTGCCGAACTCTTCCAGCACCAGCGCTGTGCCATAAAGGTCCACCTTGAGGATGATGGCGGCGGGTGCCTGCGTCGGCGAGACGCCCGCGGCATGGATCACGCCGGTGACGGGGCCAATCGCCTGTGCCATCTCGACGAGCGCGTGCACCGATTCGCGCAAGGAAACATCGACGCTGGCCGTACTCACTTCGAAACCGGCATCACTGAGCGTCTTGGCCGCAGCGTTGGCATTGGCTTCCCGGAGATCGGCAAGCAGCACATGCTTGCCTACACTCACGCGCCTCGCGATCGCTTGACCAATGGACCCCGATCCAATGACCACGACGACATCCTTCATGGAATTCTCCTTCCCGACCAGGGCCTGTCAGACATGTTGAAATCAACTGATCGCCGGCGCAGGGCAGCGGCATGCTCCAGGCCCCAGTGAGCAATCTGCGCTCGCGGCAATCGCCGCGCCAGCGGCGAAGCTTCCAATATAGGATGCGTCGACATGTCGGCCTAGGGCCTCAAAGCTTGAAACATCATCAAGCTGAAGTTGATACTCAAGCGCCGCGAGACCTGCGTTTGAGTTTCGGTACGGCTGCCGCCAGTTCTTCGGCCGACAGGATGAACCGCGGGTTGTCGGCCAGGCGTTGAACGGTCAGGTCGATAAACTGGCGCACCCGCGTAGGCTGGGCCTTTCGGCTGCCGTAGTAGAGGTAGAGCCGCATGTGGTCCGTCATGTGCTGGGGCATCAGCGGTACCAGACGGCCGGCGCGGACGAGCGTCGCAACGGACATCGCGGATACCTGCGCCACCACCTGGCCTGTGAGTACGGCCTGCAGCTCCAGTTCGGTATCGTTCGTCGTCACCGTCGTCGGGAAGTGCCGCTGGACGATTTCCCCATCGACGTTCAGGTACCAGGGGAACGCCTGCCCAGTGGCTGGGTGCCGGAACACACTGCACCGGTGGGATGCCAGATCGTCGAGCGAGCGCGGGACGCCGTGACGCTCGAGGTACGATGGGGCGGCACAGATGATCAGTTGCACCGGGAACAGCGGTCGCGCAATCAGTCCTTCCTCAGGCGGGCCCCCAATGCGAAAACCCACGTCGACCCTGTCGAGCACCCAGTTGCCGATACCGTCATCGAGCTGCACATCCGGCTGCACCTCGGGGTAGGCGTTGCAAAATTCATCCAGCACCGGCCACAGAATGGGCGAGAACGACGAGCGCGGCCCCACGATGCGCAGCGGTCCCGCGATCTCATCCCTGGCCGACCGCACCCGCTGCAGTGCCCGCTCCAATGTGGCGAGCGCCGGTCGCGCCGCCTCCAGCAACTGTTGCCCCTCGTCCGTCAGCGACAGGCTGCGTGTCGTCCGATGCAGCAGCCGCACGCCCAGATGCTCTTCGAGCTGGGCGACCGCCTGGCTGGCGGCTTGCGGGGTTACGCCTTGGGCGGCTGCCGCGCGGCGGAGACTTCCAAGTTCGACTGCCCTGGAGAACATCTCGATGGCGCGCAGTTCGTTTACTCGCATGGCTTCCTCCCGGTTTCGGCACTGCGCGGCCGTCGGCGGCGAACATGTGGCAAGAATGGGACCTGAAGGCCAGTGCGACGCGAGCGCCGCTCAGGTGGTTCGCGTCACCGGGCTGCTTTGCAATGATTGTCGTTCCGCCGGGGTCATCGGCGTGCAAATACGGCGAAGCGGTTGCGTACCGGTCTTCGAGTTCAACGCGTCTGCGTTGCAGGCTTTTCTGAACCGAGCCAGGATGAAAGGAATCAAAGAAATTTGGAAGCGGAGCTCACGAACTTCCGTAGTTCGTCGAACTGGGTGACCAGTTCGAGACAAAGGACGAACGCCAGCATCGAAAACTGTCCTGGGTAGCGTTCAATCCATCGCAACGATTGAGTCGCATAACGCGCTCTAACGGAGTCCCGCGTCATGACGTAGGTAATGGCGATCCCAATCGCGGCCCCCGCGAGTAAATCGGTCGGGTAGTGATAGCCGAGATAAGCGCGCGGAATGCAAATGAAGATAGCGGTGTACAGAAGCGCCAGCAGACCAACTCGGCGCCAGACAATGAAAATGCCTGTCGCGACCGACATCCACAGCATTGCATGATCGCTCGGAAACGAACTCCACGTTGCCAGATTGGCGTCCCGTTGCCAGTCAGATGCAAAGTGCAGATGGAGGTTGGGGTCGTAGACAGGACGTACCCGGAATGGCAACAAATCAGCGAGAAGTCTTCCCATGGCGAGTGCCAACAGACCGCTCACGATCGTTGCGATGACCATTTCGCGCCGCCATTCGCGACGCTCGCCAGGTTGGAACCATATCCACCACAAAACGGGGATGAGCACGAGACCCTTGAACGTATACAGATCTGTGACGGCTCTTATTGCATGGTTAAATAGAAAGCCAAAGCTCAGCTTTGTAAGAAATGTCTCGATGACCGTATCTAGGCTGTTCATATTTTGTAGTCAATATGGGAGCGGTGCGAGCAGAACGGGGCCGCGCCCCTCTCCTGGAGGCGGTCTGGACAGTAAGTCAGCGCAAACGTAAAACCCGGAGACCGCGCATAAACTATTTCCGAGATCCGATAACTAGCGCGGGGCTTTGGTCGAGTGACCACTACGAGCCCCCTTCGGACATTCACACATCAATTCCGAGTGGCGGTTTCGGGTCGACCACGGAGGTTCAGCGTCGACGCGGGCTCGATCGGCCTGGCGCGGGCGGACTGATCGTCAATCCACGCAATTGCCCATTGGCGCGCGAACTCAACCGCCTCGTCCTCGCTGTCGAACCACGCGAGGTCGCGGCCTTCGTGCATTTCGGCGTCTGCTTCAGGATCGGGCGACGCTCGGGTCAGTGCCGCACGCGCGAAGAATTTTCCAAGGGAAAAATCCGGTATGGCGTCGATGGTCCAGCCACCGTACTCGTACAACATGATGTCCTCCGATACCCAGACTAATCGACATTCGAAAAGACAAAGCATGGATTCGTGACGGGTGCACACGGCCCTCCATCTTGTCAGCCATGGTAGCGCCGGCCGGATTCAACCGATGAGAAGTTTTGTAAGAAATTTTTTGAATTTGTAAATTTACAAACGCGACCTGCGCGCGCTGACGCCAGCGGAGCATCGTGGCCTGTTGCGCAACCAGAATCATCAGATTTAATGATGCAAAAAATACTTTGGGCGCTGTTACAAACGAAGATTTTTCATCTTGAGTCGAAGAAGGACGAACGATATCTTCAAGTCACTCGTGCGGTCTATCCAGTCCCGCGGGTGTGTGTTTCAGCGGCGTCCCGATTCCGATCTGGTGACGCCGCCTTTTATGCCCCCGGCGTTCCGATTACCGCGTTGCAAAGTGCGAGCCGTCGGCAGTCGCCACGCTGGCCGCTTTTTGTCATCTTCTTAATTTATTCGTATTACATATCATTTATGAGTGCGTCGCGCGTGTGGTTCGACAAACAGTTAAAGCCACGCGGACCATAACGCCATGGATTGATGCGGCGTCGCGCCAACAGGATTCGAATGCACGGTCTGGACCGGCCGTTGCAAAGAGGCGTTCATCCGCCGCCCGAGCACTGAGGAGGAGACATGAGCAATCACACCTGCCAACCTTACCGGGGCCTCGGAGTGCACCTGCGCGTCGCCGAGAACGCCGCGCTTTCCTTCAACGGTGTCGAGCCACGTTATGCCGTCACCTGGTATGTTCATGAGGAAGGTCACTTCTTTCCGGAAAACGTGATTGCAAGTTATGCAGAGCCGCTTGAATTTGCATATTCTGAGGAGGCTGTCGCCTACGGCCAGCGTCGTGCGCATACTTTCGTCGATTGCGCATTCGTCGTCTCGAGGGAGTGACGTCATCATAGTGAGCGACGTATGTGGGTCGAACTCAGTCCGTCATCGAACTTCCGAGTCCAGCGGCCATTCTCGGCCGTTCATCCACAGAGTGGAGCGGACGTTTGAACGTCTGCGTCAACCCAGACAGCGCTCATTCGTTGTCCGCTATCAACCGTGAGTAGCGTCGAACCGAGGTCGTCCAGATGGCCGCGTACTGCCTGACGCAACCGGCCCACAGTCAGGTGCAACGCTCGTCCATGCTTGATCGCCCACAGGCAAGTTGGAATCGAACGCCGTGATTTTCACGACGCCTCGCGCACCTTCGCCAGCAATCTTGGCCATGGACACCGAAACAAGCAACGGCGCGACGGGAAGGCTGGCAAAGACATAAGCAATCTCAATCCGGAACGCCGAGATACGCGGATCTGGATGAACATCTATCTGGAAAATTCATCTTTAAGTGCCGCGTATATTCTGCGATATCGCGCGAGCCGGTCCCCGGTCACGGTCCGGTGCCCTGCGTCGGGCTCACATACCTCGATCGTTGCCGGAGACGTACACACCTGCGTGACGTTCTCCTTCGTGACGGCCAGCCGCGCAAGCCGTGCAGCGCCCAAAGCGGCGCCGACATCTCCGCCATGATGGCGGCGCATTGCAACGCCAGTGGCTGTTGCACAAAGCCTCGCCCAGAAACGGCTACGCGAGCCGCCTCCAATGAAAGACGCCGTGTCCAGCGCCGTCCCGGCACCTTGTAGCGCCGCGTAACCGTCGGCCATCGCGAAAGCCACGCCTTCCATCACACTGTACGCAAGGTCGGCCTCACCGTGAGCGCCGGTTAGCCCCCAGAACACACCCTTTGCATTCGCGTCATTGTGAGGCGTACGCTCACCGCTCAGGTACGGCAGGAACAGCGGCGCGCCCCGCGCGTCGGCCTTCTCGGCGAAGCCGGCAAGCTCGGCGACGTCCTTCTTAAGCACGTCGGACAGCCACGCGAGACTTGAAGCCGCCGACAGGATGACGCTCATCTGATGCCAGCGGTCCGGCAAGCAATGGCAGAACGCGTGCACCGCCTGCGCGGGATTCGGCGCAAACCGGTCAGTCCCGGCAAACAGCACGCCAGACGTGCCCAATGACAGGAACGCGCTACCGGCGTCGGCCACGCCCATGCCGATCGCGCTGGCTGCGTTATCACCCGCACCGCCGCAAAGGAGCACTGGGCTAGCAATGCCCCATTCGCGCCGCAATGTATCGTTTAACTGTGCCGCAGCCTCGCTGCCTTCTACCAGCCTGGGCATGTGCTCACGCGAAAGGCCGGTCGCGGAGAGCATCCTGTCCGACCAGTCACGCTTCGCGACGTCGAGCCACAGCGTGCCCGACGCATCGGACATGTCGGAGACGAACTCGCCAGTTAGCCGCCATGCCACGTAGTCCTTCGGCAACAAGACCTTATGCGCTGCGCGGAACACGGCCGGTTCGTACTTAGACAGCCAGAGCAGTTTCGGCGCGGTGAAACCCGGCATCGCAAGGTTGCCGGTAATCGAGCGCGACTCTGGAACCAGTGCCTCGAGCTCCACACATTCGGCAAACGCCCGGGTGTCGTTCCACAGGATCGCCGGGCGTAACACCTGACCGGCGCGATCAAGCAGGGTCGCGCCATGCATCTGTCCAGATAACCCAATACCGCGTAGCGCCGAAAAGCCAGCGGGATTGGACGCCCGCACCTGCGCGATTGCATCAAGTGTGGCGTGCCACCAAGCCTGCGGGCTCTGTTCGGACCAGTGGGGGTGAATTTTCTCGACTTCAAGTCGTGCACTGCCGGTGGCGATCGTGTGCGATTCGTCGTCTGTGAGTAGCGCTTTTACCTCGGAGGTCCCAAGGTCGATTCCAAGGAAAGTCAAGAGTGTCGTCCTGGTTCTTGCGGCCGGCTCGTCTTGCCGAAGCAAAACGTCAAGCCGCGATCATGGGTTCGTTAAGCTGATGCAGCGCGCGAAATTTCGATGGCGGCATCGCCTTCGTCGAAAGGAATTGACGATTGAAGTTCGACAGATTGTTAAAGCCAACGCGATAGCAGATCTCCGTCACGCTAAGCGTCGAACACATCAGCAGTTCACACGCTTCGTTGATCCGGAGCCGGTTCTGGTACTGCACAAACGTACATCCTGTATGTCGTCGGAAAAAGCGTGTGAACGTGCTCACGCTCATGCCGGCAAGCTCAGCGACATCAGCTTCGCGCAATGTGCCCGGGAGGTTCTGCTGAATGTACGAGAGCACCTGATTGATCGTGGACTGCATGTAGCGATGCGCGTTGACATCGTATGCGGGTCCCGCCAGCAAGGTGCGCTCGGTGCACGACGACAACCTGTCGAAGATCGACATCAACAATTCGACGCGGCGGCAACCGTGTGAAACAGCAAGCTCCAGCATCATTGGCGCAATGGCCAGACCCACCACATCCGGAAACTGTATCCCGCGCGCTGCATCGTCGACCAGGCCGACGATCGAGTGCAACTCGGTGAACGCGGCCACCATGCGTTCGACCGCGTCACGCGAAAACTGGAGAACCACGTCGCGTGACGGCACGGTTTCGCGCTCGCCGACTTCGCTGATCCAGTTGTGCGGTAAATTCGGCCCGGTGATCACCAGGTTGCCTGGCGCGAAGTCGCCGATGAAATCGCCGACAAAAAACTTGCCGGTCGACGCCCGGATGACGTGAATCTCATACTCCGGATGAAAGTGCCATTTCGCTACCGTATGCGGATAGTCGTGCGCCCAGGCACGGAACGACTCGTCCCGTCGCGTGTGCACCAATTCCAGGTCTGGATTCATACCGATTCTCCTCCTCGGCTGTCTCGACGCCGCGTCTTCTTCTGTTAATGCAAAGCCGCTCCCTGTACGCCCGTGTCTTGATGTGGCGGACTGGCGACAGTTGTTCTGGTGCTCTGAGGAACGGGCAATGAGACGTTTTGCTCCGTCTGGGTATCGAAAACGTGCAGGTCGGCTACTTTGAACTGAAACGTTACCACGCTATCCAGTTCGGGCAGGTCGCCCGCCGGCACCAGGGCGGCCAGGCGTTCGCCGGCGAATTCGAACGTGACAAGCGCCTCCGCGCCCAGCAGTTCGATCAGCTCCACCTTGCCGCGAAGCCTTAGCGAGCCGAACTCATCGTCCGCGGACGCCACCTTCAGATAGTTCGGCCGGATCGCCAGTTTCACCGCCTGGCCGGGCTGCAGCCCCGCGAAACGCGGCCCGACAAGCGCCCAGCGCTGGCCCTTCACCTGGACGAAGCACGTTTCACCTGTTCGCTCGACCGTCCCGGATATGAGATTCATGGCGGGTGTGCCGATGAACCCCGCGGCGAACAGCGTATGCGGGAAATGGTAGAGATCAGATGGCGTGCCGGCCTGCTCAATCCGCCCGCCCCGCATCAGGATCACACGGTCGGCGAGCGTCATGGCCTCGAGCTGGTCGTGCGTGACATACACCGTCGTGGTCTTCAGGCGCTGGTGTAGCCGCTTGATATCGCCTCGTAACTGGGCTCGCAGTTTCGCGTCGAGGTTGGACAGCGGCTCATCGAAGAGGAATACCTCAGGTGTCTTGATCATTGCCCGAGCGATCGCAGCGCGCTGCTGCTGGCCGCCCGACATTGCCCGCGGTTTGCGATCGAGCAATGTGTCGAGGTTCAGCATCGCAGCGACTTCTCGCACGCGACGGTCGATCTCCGCAGCCGGCACCTTCAGCCGGCGCAAGCCAAACGCGACGTTGTCATACACTGTCATGTGCGGATACAGCGCGTAGTTCTGGAACACCATCGCGACGTTACGCTCGCGCGCCGGCAAGTCGTTCACGACGGTGTCACCGATCGCAAGGTCCCCGCCCGTGATACCTTCGAGACCCGCAATCATGCGAAGCATCGTGGACTTGCCACATCCGGATGGCCCGAGCAACACCACGAACTCACCGTCGTCGATTTCCATATCGAGTGGATGCAGCACCGGCGGCCCGCCGTCGTAACGCTTCGTGAGGCCTCTGCAGACGATTTTGGCCATGGCTCAGTCCATCTCGATCTGGATCTTGACGTCGTTCGGGCGCCCTGCTGCCGCCTCTTCGAACGCCCTGAGGCCGTCGGCGAACGCGAACTTGCGCGAGATGAACGGCTTCACATCAATCATTCCCGAGCTGATCAGCGCCAGCGCGCGCGGGAACACATTCGCGTAGCGGAACACCGATTCGAGGCGCGCTTCCTTCGCCTGCATGGCGACTACGTCGAGCGGCACGCGGTCGACCGGCATCCCGACAAGGACCGCACAGCCACCCGGGCAAAGGAGATCAAACAGGTCATCGTAGACCTTCGCGTTGCCACTCGCTTCGAACACGACGTCGGCACCCCAGCCCGCGGTGACTTCCCGAACGACATCGGCCGGCCGTTGCTCGTGCACATTAACTGTCGTAACTGCTGGATTGCCGGCGAAGAGAGCCAGTTTTTCCTTGATCACGTCTGCCAGAATGACGCGCGACGCGCCGCCTGCCAGTGCGGCCAGGGCGGTCATCGCGCCGATCGTCCCCGCGCCGATGACGACTGCGACGTCTCCCGGCTTCATCGAAGCCTTCTTGGCAGCCTGCAGCCCGATCGACAGCGGCTCCACAATGGCGCCCTCTGCGAACGACACATTGTCGGGAAGCCGGAACGTGAATGCCGCAGAATGCACGACATAAGGCGTCAGGCAGCCGTGAATCGGCGGCGTCGCCCAGAAACGTACCGCGGGGTCCAGGTTGTAGAGACCGCGCATCGTCGCCGGCGAGTCGAATTGCGGGATGCCCGGCTCCATGCAAACGCGGTCGCCCACACGCAGGTGCGTGACCTCACTGCCGGTTTCGACCACCGTCCCGGACGCTTCGTGGCCAAGCACCATGGGTTCTTCGACCTTGAACGGACCGATGCGCCCGTGTGTGTAGTAATGCACGTCACTACCGCAAACACCGACCGTGTGAATCTTGATCTTGACGTCACGAGGACCGACTTCGAGCGGCAGGTCGATATCGCGAAGCGCGAGCTGGCGAGCTTCTTCGAGTACGAGAGCTTTCAAAACTTTCTCCTTACTTGCCTTTGAGCATTGAGTTCAACAGCCGGCTCAGGACGCCGACGAAAATGATCGGGGGTAGAGCGAGCAGGACGGTGGAGGCGTTGATCACGCCCCACGGCACCTCCTGCCCGAGCGACGTGAACGCGGAAGCAACGACCGGCAGCGTCGCGCTTCTCGACGACGTCAGTGCGAGCGCGATCATCAGTTCGTTCCAGACCAATACGAAGCTGAACACGATGCCCCCCATCAGCGTGGTTGCGCTGATCGGCAATGCAATCCGCCAGAAAACCGCGTAGGGGCCATACCCGTCCAGCGTGGCGGCCTCTTCGACTTCGCGCGGCAGACGCTGAAATACCGGAATGGACAACCATGTAATGGTTGACAGCGTGACGAGCAGATACGTGACGACCATCGACAACTTCGTGTCGTAAAGTCCGAGGTCGACCCAGATAGCGATCAACGGTATGGCGACCGCGACCGGCGGCAGGAATCGCAGCGACAAAAGGAAGAACTGGATGTCGCGCTTGCCCGGCACGTGATAGCGCGCGATGACATAGGCAGCGGGAACGCCGAGTAGCGCGCCGAGCACGACAGCAAAACCTACGATGGAGAGGCTGTTTCCGAGTCCAATCAGAACCTCGGGGCTCGACACGACCTGCCGGTAGTTCTCAAGCGTCGGCGAAAAAATGAAACGCGGCGTCGGCGTGACGATGTCGAGCAAATTCTTCAGCGAATTGAGAAACGCCCAAAATATCGGAAACACGGCAACCGCTGCGAGCGCCATGCCGAATGACCATGTGGTACTTCGCGAAATCAGTCTTCCCATTTGTTCACCCGCTTCCAGATGAAAGTGAAAATCAGCGTGGTCGCAACCATCATCAGCACGGCCATACTCGACGCATAGGAGACCTTTCCGGACAATCCGATACCTTGCGAATACGCATACATGTCGAGGGTTTCAGTCGTGATCCCCGGTCCGCCTTTCGTCATCACATAGACCAGATCGAACGAGCGCAGCGATTCGACCATCTTGATGAACACCAGACTCATGATCGGCACCTTCAGCATCGGCAATGCGATATACGCGTAGACCTGCCAGGTGCGCGCATAGTCGAGCCGGGCGGCCTCGAGCGGCTCGGGCGGCAGCGTTTCAAGCAGTTTCAATACGACGACCGAGAAGAACAGCCCCCACTGCCAGATGTCTACGAGCGCCACCGCGTACAGCGCCAGGTGCGGATCGGATAGAAACGCCGTGTTCTCGATTCCCAGCAGGCCAAGAAACCAGCTAAGAATGCCCGTAAGAGGCGAATACATGAACTTCCAGATGAAGGCCGCCGACACTCGCGGTAGAAGCACGGGCACGATCAGCAACAGCGAAATGACGCTGCGCATCCGGCCATGGATCTGCTCGAATAGATAGATCGCAATCAGAACGCCGACCACGACCGCGCCGACCACCGTGGCAATTTCCCAGATCGCCGACACCTCGATGGAATTGAGGAACCGTCTGTCCGAGAACAGCCGGAGGAAATTGCGCAGCCAGACGTACTCGCTGTCCGGGTAGCGCAGCACACGATTCTTCAGCGCGAGGTTGATTGCCGCGACGGTAGGCACTAGACCGAGGACCGCCATCACGGCAAGAGGCGGTCCAAGAAATACGAACGGAAGGCTGGTTTTGCCCCGATTGAACATTGACTTCTCCAACAGCGTAGAGTCCGCGAACTCAGTGTTCCCGTGAGACCACGACCGGATCTGCAGTGCCCCTTGCCGCGCAAGGCGTGCAGCAAGGGGCGCCCACGTTACTTCTTCACGCCATGTTCCATCGCGTCCTGAGCGTACTGAACGGCGTCGTTCAACGTTGCCTGAACGTCCGGCTGCGTACCCGTGAACACCTCCTCCAGTGCGATACCGAGGTTGTCGCCGATGTCCGGCCACTGCGGGCTTGACCAGATCGTGACCTTCGTCACCGGGTTGGTATCGTTCAGGCCGGCGAGAATCTGCGGCTTGACGTGCTTCTGGAAGTAATCGCTCTTGATCGTGCTCGAGCGGTTGTAGTCGCTAAAGACGTTGTCGCGAAGGCGGGCCTGCTCCTGATCCTTGCCCGTCGCCCAGGCAATGAACTTCCCTGCGGCCTGACGCGTGCATTCGTCCTTGGCGCCGACAGAAGAAATCGCGAGGCCATGACCATAGGCAGCCGACGGCAACGGCGTCGGCGGCCTGACGTATCCCACCTTGTCCGCCACACTAGACTTGGTCGGATCTTCCATCCAGTCGGCGAACGGCGTCGATTCGATCATGAACGCGACCTTGCCGGAACGGAACGCTTCGAGCGCGTTGCTCCAGTCGTACGTCGCCGAACCCGGGGGCGCGTATTTGAAGAGGTCCCGATACAGTTGCGTCGCCTTCACCGCGCCCGGCGAATTGAAGGATGGAGCTTGGCTCCTGTCGGTCCAGGTACCGCCCTCGGCGAGCATGAACGGCGCCCAGCGCCACACGTTCATGCCCGACCCGCGTTGCCCGCGTGCAACCCAACCGTACATGTTAGGCGGCGCATTGAGCTTCTTGATGTCCGCAACGAGTTCGTCGAGCGTTTTCGGCACTGGCAGATGCGCTTTCTCGAGAAGGTCACGACGGTAGAACAGGAAGTCGCCTCCGCCGATCAGCGGAGCGAAATACGCGACGCCCTTATAGCTTGCCACCGCGCGCCGGCCCGGCAGGAAGTCGTCGTAGTCGGCGTCTTTCGGGTAGTACTTCAGCAGCGGTACGACCCAGCCCGCTGAGGCAAACTCGGCGACGTTCGCCTCATCGACGTAATAGATTTGATAGGAACCCGCGCCCGTTGACGCGTCGAGTCGTGATTTCGAACGACGGTCGTTTTCACCAAAGTAGTTGATTTCAATCTTGGTGCCGCTGCGCTTTTCATAGTCGGGCAGCGACTTCTCCATGACTGTCAGGCCGAGGCTCTTCTGGGCAAGCACCTTGAGCACGGGAACGTTGCAGGTCTGTGCCGTCGCTAGCATGGGAAGGCTTGCGCCCAGGAACGCACAAGCTGTCAACAATTGAATTGGTTTCACTCTCGTCTCCGCTTTTGGAATGTTCTTTGGCATCGCCATACGGGCGCTGCGATTGAGAGCAGAGCAAGCGTACGGTGACGAGAACTGTAGTGGTCGCGGCCACTGGCCAGCCACTGCAAAAGACGGAAGCCGTTGATACTTTTTGCTCGCACTTTGGGTGCGGTGCACAAAATGTGTCAGTGACCGAAGCGGCCCCGTAAGTGCTCACGCCGTGGAGGACTCCAGTCAGCAGGTCGCTTCGATCGCTTTTTCGTCTCGAAAGTACAGGTGACGAGTGCTGGACAGATCTGTTCCGGCGTACATCGAACGAGTTGCGGTCGGCGTTGTTATGAAAGCAGTCATTCACGGATGGTCGTTTTCGGCGGACTTGCGTGTTCGCAATGGACGAGGATCTCGGCGGATTCGCTGGCGCGTGCCAGGCGTAATCGTCGCGACCAGGATTGCCGCAAGGAACGCGGTATAGATTCGTTTCACAAACATGAGTGGTGCTCTCTTCAGCACCGGTCAGTGCCGCGCGGCAGAGGGTCGATCCACGCGCAACGGAGTCAAATCCTGGGTCCGGATTCGGCGCAGTAAATAACCCGTTAATGGCGAAGATGGCGCGCGCTTTTGAGCGCCATAGGGAATCGCGTTTCGAACCGCAAGTCTTCCGTAAGTTTGATGCCACCGCGGGCCCACGTCTCGCTTACAATAAGATTCATGCATGCATGCTTGCGGTGGTTCCGATGAACCCGCGACATCCATGCCGGTCTGGTGTCGGCACGCGTCCAACGCCAGGAACCTCTCGAAGGAGCCAACATGACACGACTCATTGCTTTGCTTCTAATCGCCGGTACTGCTCTCCTCGCGGGCTGCAACACGGTAGCTGGAGCCGGCGAGGACATATCGAAAGGTGGCCAGGCCATCCGTAACTCGGCCGAGCAAGCCAAATAGGCGACGCTCGCGCCACGCGCCAACTGCCCGACATCGTGCCGCACCGTCGCGCGCCAGCCCCTCTCTGCCCGTTTGGTTTATGGAAGTAGGCATCTGCTCGACCAAAGGCGGGCCGTGGCTGTTTAGTGAAGTCCACGAAGGCCGGCTTCGCTAGGCGGCGCATGTTCCGATGTCGCGAAGGCGCACGTCTCCCTGCTTGAGGCAAGTGCCGCCGATGCGGTCATCGTGGGCGGCGGCATGCACACGCGTGAAGTCGTCGCCGACCCGGCGATGATGGCGCAGTCGCGGTTCGATCCATCAAAACAGTTGCTCGCCGCGCAATGCTCCGGGACGCTGGTGCTGGCCAAGCTTGGGCTGCTCGAAGGGGTGCCGGCTTGTACCGACCTGACGACGAAACCGTGGGTCCAGGAGGCCGGAATTGACGTCTTGAATCCGCCTTTTTTGCCAACGGTAACGTCTCCACCGCGGGTGGGTGCCTCGCTTCACACTACCTTGCCGCCTGGATTCTGGACCGACGACGACCAGCGCGGATTGTCGCTTCGCCTATCCACTACCGGGACATGTCCGTCACATTATTTTGCCCAGTGTTTTGCTTCAAGCATCATTGTGTCGTCCGTGATCTTCAGAAAACTGTCGACGATCGGATTCGTATATTGAAGCTGGGGACACACTGTGAATCCACGAAACACGATGTCCGGTGAAAACGGCCGGAACTGGATCTTCGTGGTATTGGCATCGAAAGTCGCAAGCGGATTCACGATGCCGACGCCCAAACCTCGCGACACCATCGCGCAAATCGTCGCACCGTATGGTGTTTCAATCGTCGGCACCTGATTGACTTCCGCCTGACGCAACACGCGATCCAGCGACGAACGCGTGTCGTCCGCATACGAGGGCAGGATCAGGCTTTCACCGCGCAGATCGCGCGCGTGGATACGTTTGCGCGCAGCCAGCCGATGCCCGGCCGGTAGCGCACACACACCGGGCAACCGGTATAACTCGGCGCTCGTCACACCGAACGCATCGGGCGTCGTCGTGGCGAATCCGATATCGCAATAGGCCGATGAAGCCCACCGCTGGATCGTGCCTTCGCTGCGCATTTCCAGCGATATCGCGATGCGCGGATACGCGGCAAGAAAACGCTCGATCACCATAGGCACGAATGACAACGCCAGCACCGGCGCCGCGACGAGCCGCAGACGGCCACTGCCGAACTGGCGGATTTCACGTGCGGAATGCGCGAGTTTTGCGAGGCCCACAAAACTCCGGTCCACTTCACGATAGAACGCGCTCCCCGCGTCCGTGGCCTGAATACGCCCGCCGTTGCGCGTGAACAGCGCCAGTCCCGTCGACGTCTCCAGTTCTGCAATCAACCGGCTGATGCTCGGCTGCGACGTGCCGAGCTCCTCGGCGGCGGCGGTCATCGAACCGCGCAACATGACCAGCCTGAACGCTTCGATTTGCCGTTGATTCATCCGCTCGCCTCGTCTGCTTTCGTCGATCCGATTCTCAGCTTGCCATATCAAAATTGAATGGCAGGCGTTTTTGGTCGTATTTGACCGGATGGACGACGAAAACCTAGACTGGCTCGCATCCTGTCACCGGCGATGCGCGATGCGTTCCGATACCCTGCTGTTTCATGACGATTTTCGCGTGGCCCCGTACTGGTGGGACGCCGCGCCGCCCGAGACGGTCCGCGACGCGTTGCCGTCCGGCGTCGACGTGGTAATCGTCGGCAGCGGGTATTGCGGCTTGTCGGCGGCCGCGGAAGCTGCGCGGCGCGGCGCGAGCGTCGCCGTGCTCGATGTCGCGGAAATCGGCGCGGGCGGCAGCACGCGCAGCGGCGGCATGGTGTCGAGCGGACAGAAGCTCGCGCTGACTAATGCGATCCGTGGGGTATCGGCAGAACGGTTGGGACGGCTGATGCGCGAATCGATGGCGAGCTTCGACTATCTGAAGCGCCTTGTCGCCGACGAATCGCTCGACGCCGATCTGCAGATCACCGGTCGCTTCTTCGGCGCATTCACCCCGCGTCACTTCGACCGTTTGCGGCGCCAGGGCGATCTGCTGCGCGACAAGACCGGCGTGACAGTGCATATCGTGCCGCGCGCGGATCAGCATGCGGTGATCGGCTCCGACTACTACTACGGCGGGATTCTCGTCGATGAATACGGCGGTCTGCATACGGCCAAATATCATCGCGCGCTGCGCGATCTCGCACGGCGTTGCGGCGCGACTTTGCATTCGCATGCAGGCGTGGAACGGATCGAACGCAATCGCGCGGGTTTTAGGGTTCACGCAACACGGGGGAAAATCGACGCGAAGCATGTGCTGGTCGCGACCAACGGCTATACCGGAGGGCTGCTGCCGTTCTTCTCGCGGCGCGTGCTGCCGGTTGCGAGTTACCAGATCGCGACGGAACCGCTGCCGCCTGGACTCATGGCCGTGCTGAATCCGGGGCGACGGATGATTAGCGATTCGAAGCGCAATCTGTTCTACACGAGGCCGTCGCCCGACGGCACGCGGATGCTGTTCGGCTCGCGCCCGGCGATCCGCGAAGTGAGCGAGCGTGAAGCGGCGAGGATGCTGCACGCGAAGCTGATCGAGTTGTGGCCCGCGTTGCGCGACGTGCGCATCACGCACGCGTGGAAGGGTTATGTCGCGATGACGGGCGACAAGCTCGCGCATATCGGCGCACAGGACGGCATTCACTACGCGCTGGGTTGCAACGGCAACGGCGTCGCGCTGATGAGCTATCTGGGCGCGCGGGTCGTGAAACACATGCTCGGACTCGACGCGCTGCCCGGCGCATTCGGCGAAGGCGCATTTCCGGTCAACCCGGCCGGCATGGCGAGCCGCCTGAGCGTGCCGGTCGGCACGGCGCTCTATACGTTCGACGATCTCTGGAGCGGCCGCGTGCGCGCCGCCCTTTCCTGACTTTCTTGCCATCGCAGGTCCTTTCGACGGAGCAAATATCATGCGTTTTCGCCATCTTCTCAGCCTCATCGCTGTTGTCGTGCCCCTATCGTTCATGTTGACAGGCAACGCGCGTGCCGACGACGTCGGCACGCTGACGCCCGGCAAGCTGGTCGCCGGCGTCGACGCGAACAACAAGCCGTATTCGTATATCGACAACGGCAAGATGACGGGCTTCGACGTCGAATTGCTGCGCGCCGTCGCGGCGAAGCTCGGCCTGAGCGCCGAGTTCCGCGCGCAGGATTTCAGCGGACTGCTGCCGAGCGTCGCGAACCAGCAGATCGATCTGGCCGCCGGGTCGATTTCGATCACGAAGGAACGCCTGAAGATGGTCGATTTCTCAGAGGGCTATCTGACGGGCCTTCTGAGCGTAGCAACCTTGCCCGACAGCACGATCACGAGCGATCCGTCATCGGTGAAGGGCAAACGGATCGGCGTCGTGCAGGGCACCATCGAGGACACGTATTCGGACAGCTACCTGCCGGGCGCGCAGATCGTGCGCTTTCCGAACCTGAACGCGGGTTTCCTGGCGATGCGCTCGAAATACATCGACGGCTACTTCGTGGACAAAACGCTCGTAGAGGGCTTGCAGGGCAAGTATCCGCAAATGAACATCGCGGACAAGCTCGACATCTCGGCAGTCAATCTGCCCGCCGGCTTCCCGGTGCATAAGGGCAACGCGAAGCTCGAGGCGGCACTGAACAAAAGCATCGACGAACTGGTCGCGGACGGCACGTGGGTGAAGCTGTACCTGCAGTTCCACCCGGGTTATTCGAAGCCCGCGAGCCTGCCGCCGTACGCGATGAAGCCCGGTAACTGATTGAGTCCGGTCGCCTGCGGACCGGTGGCTAAACCCGCCGCCGACGCTCAACAAGGAGCGCACCATGGATGCTTTCTTGCAGAACTTTCTCGACTGGCCGTTGCTGATCTCGTCGATGCCGTCGTTGCTGTGCACAGGCCTCGTCAACACGCTGGTGCTGTCGGTGTTTTCGACCGTGCTGGGGATCGTCGCGGGCATGGTGCTCGCGTTGATGGCGGTGTCGCATACGCGCTGGCTGATGCTGCCCGCGCAGGTGTTCATCGACGTGTTTCGCGGCCTGCCGGCAGCGCTCGTGATCCTGCTGGTCGGCCAGGGACTCGCGCCTGTGGGGCTGGCGATCTTCGGACCCAATCCGTATCCGCTCGCGATCGTCGCACTTGGGCTGATCTCGTCCGCGTATATCGCGGAGATTTTCCGCTCCGGCATTCAAAGCGTGGGGCGCGGACAACTGTCCGCGTGTCAGGCACTCGGCATGACGTACTGGAGCAGCATGCGTTACGTGATCGTGCCGCAAGGCGTGCGGCGCATCTTGCCGGCGCTTGCGAACCAGTTCATTTCGATCGTCAAGGATTCGAGCCTGGTCTATTTTCTCGGCCTGCTGACGTCGCAACGCGATCTGTTCACGATCGGCCAGAACACCTCGGTGAACACCGCGAACCTGTCGCCGCTGGTGGCCGCAGGCATGGTGTATCTGCTCGTGACCGTGCCGCTTACGCACGCGATCAACCATATCGACCGCTGGACCAACCGTCATTCGAATCCGGCGCGCAGCAATTCCAGAACGGGATCGTCGCGCCGGCAGCGCGAGGCGCAGGTTTCGGCCAATTCGGCCGTCCCGGTCAGGACCGGCATCGCCGATCAGCATAACTAGTCTTCACAGGCAGGACACCAGCCACAATGGGACCCAAAGTAGAAACGGTCGCTGACGACACCACCTTGCCTGCTCAAGTCGACGTCGTCGTCATCGGCGGCGGCATTATCGGCGTGAGCACGGCCCTTTATCTGAGCGAGAAAGGATTGCAGGTCGCGCTTTGCGAGAAAGGCCATATTGCGGGCGAGCAATCGAGCCGAAATTGGGGCTGGGTGCGCGTCACGCACCGCGACATGCGCGAGTTCGAGCTGAGCATCGAAAGCCTGAAGCTGTGGCGGAAGATGGATGCGACGCTCGGCATCGACACGGGCTTCAATCAATGCGGCATCCTTTACATGACCGACGAAGACACCGTGATGGACAATCATCGCGTATGGCTCGGCAAGGCGCGCAACGTGGCAGGCGACACGTTCGACACACGCGAGGTCGACGGGAGGGCCGTTGCCGAGCTGCTGCCCGGCGCGACGAAAGGGTTCAAAGGCGGACTCTACACACCCGGCGACGGCCGCGCCGAACCGCAAAAAGCCGCGCCCGCAATCGCGAATGCGTTGCGCAAACGCGGTATCAAGATTCTGACGCCATGCGCCGCACGTGGCATCGAAACGAGCGCGGGGTGCGTCAGTGCGGTCGTCACCGAGCACGGCACGATCCGCTGCAAAAGCGTCGTCGTCGCGGGCGGCGCGTGGTCACGGTTGTTTTTCGGCAACCTGGATATCGATGTGCCGCAACTGCTGGTAAAAGCCTCGGTGCTACGCACCGAGCCGCTCGACGGCGGCCCGACCTGTAGCGCGAGCAACAAGACATTCGCGTTTCGCAAGCGCGCCGACGGCGGCTACACGGTTGCATTCGGGTTCCGCACCTATAGCGATCTCACGCCCGATTCATTTCGCCTGTTCTTCAAATATATCGAAGCGCTGAAGAGCCAGTTGGGTTCTTTGCGCATCGGCATCGGCGCGCGCTTTTTCGATGAGTTGCGCCGTCCACGTCATTGGGCGCTCGACCGTCCCACCGCATTCGAACAGGTCCGCACGCTCGATCCCGAGCCGATCGCCAAGTACACCGATGCCGGCTTGCGCGAGTTCACCAAGGTCTTCCCGCATCTGGCGCACGCGCGAATTGCGCAGCGCTGGGCTGGCTACATGGATGTGACGCCGGACGCGATTCCGGTGATTTCCGGTGTCGATACGGTGCCCGGCCTGTTTATCGGCACTGGCTTTTCGGGGCACGGTTTCGGCATCGGTCCGGCGGCCGGAAAGCTGATGGCGGATCTGGTGACAAACGACACGCCGCTCGTCGATCCGCACGCGTTTCGCCTCAACCGTTTCAGCGACGGTACGAAAATCGTGATCGACGCGGGCTTCTAAGGCAATGCTTCCGCGGAGATGTCCATGCAAAAAGTCGCGATGATTTCCGGCGCCAGTCGCGGCATCGGGCTGGCAATCGCAACCAAGTTGTCGCGACGCGGCTATCTGCGTCCGCTGGGCGCGCGCGCGATCCGTCGACGTTCGCCGGCCGCAACCGATTGATGCCGATCCCCTGTATCCGGTACTCTGGCGAAGACCTGCTTATCGCGATCGGCGGTTATGATGAATCTGGATTTTCGGCAAGCCGTACCCGAAGACTCGGAATGGCTATTCGACACGTATCGGCGAACGATGAAAGGTTTCGTTACCTCAGCGTACGGCTGGGACGACGACTTGCAACGGGCGGGGTTTGCAAAGAGCCTTCGCCAAGGCTCTTGTCAAATAGTGACATGTGAAGGCAACCGATGCGGGTTTGTGCACTGGGACGTCGAACCGGATCTCGTATGGCTGAGGATGCTTTGCATCGTGCCGGAGATGCAAAACAAGTCGATCGGCAGTGCAGCGATTGCCAAGGCGATGTCGTTGTCCAGTTACTTACAAAAACCGCTGTACTTGAATGTCTTCGTATGCAACCGAACTGCCTATGACTGGTACAGCAGAATCGGTTTTGTCGAAATCGAAAACGACGGCAAGGTCTCCACTTTGGTGCTTGCTCCTTCGTCGCTACCGGCCCTTACGGCGTGACATGTGCAGTCTTCCAAGCACCATGTCCATAGCGAATACCGGAGTCTCGTTAATCGGGATCACCCCGACGCCCTGTCATATTGGGCCTAAAATTAAAAACAGCGCCGGTCCCTTTGCGTGGGACCCGTCGCCTTGTCCCCTTCCATCAACAGCTGGCGGCCATGAACACTCACAATGCGCGTTTCGTTCGCCCGGTGCTGGCTGCACTGTGCGTGGCTTCGCTCGCAACGCTCGTCGCGTGCAGCGGCAGCTACTGCGTCGGCTTCGACGGCTGTGGCGGCGGAAACGGGTTGCAAAACGTCGCAATATCCGGCACGGCCGCCACCGGCAAGGCACTCGCCGGCGCGATAGTCAGCTTCAGTTGTGCACAGGGTTCGGGCTCCACCCTGTCGGACGGCGGCGGACGCTACAGCCTCACGTTCAACGCCACGCTTCCCTGCATCCTCACCGTGACCTCCGGCGGCGCGACGCTGCATTCGCTGGCATTTGCCGGAGGCACCTTCAATGCGACGCCCGAGACCGAACTGATGCTCGTCTACCTCGCTTCGCAACTTGGCACGAACGAGACCAGTCTGATAGCGGGCCTCCCGAGCAACTTACGGTTCCAGCAGGTGCTGGAAAGCCAGACCGATGTGCTGGCCGCGCAATCGGCAGTTGTCACGAGTCTGCAGCAGCACTATGCGCTCACGCTGACGGCACCGGCGTTTCTGACGACGCCGTTTATCGTCGGGCAAGCGGGCGTCGACAGCGATCTCGGTGCGCTCGCGAAAGCGGGTGCGATCGACGCGGATGGCATGCCCGATCCGGTCGCCGTCGCGCTGCTGTCAGCGGCGGGTCTCGCTCATCCGTTCTAAACGACGTCCACACCTTCATCCGGCACTGGCGGCACAGGCAGCGCCGCCGGCGGCATGATGTGAACCGAGGGAGCGGCTGGAGAACGTGCGCCGGGGAGCGCACGCTCGATCTGTCGCAGTTGCGCTATCAGAACGTTGTCGGCACCTATCGGTAAGCGCTGGTGCAGACCAACCTCTGCGCGGCGCAAGCCTCGCAGATAGCGTCATCGGTGCAAGTTATGCGCGTGCGTCGGCGTGGCGCAGCTTGAACAGCGCCACGATGCCCGACAGGCCATGCGCCTGCTCGTTCAGCGTCGCGGAGGCAGCGGTCGATTGCTCCACGAGGGCGGCGTTTTGCTGCGTCGCCTGGTCCATCTCGGCGACGCTGCGGTCGATCTGGCTGATGCCGGCGCTCTGCTCATTCATCGCGCCGTCGATTTCGCCGATGACGCGATTCACGCGATCGATCCCTTCGACGATTTCCTGCATCGCCGCGCCGGCGGCCTGTACGCGCTGCGCGCCCGTGCCGACACTGGCTTCCGAGGCTTGAATCAAGTCCTTGATCTCGCGCGCGGCGGTCGCGCAGCGCTGCGCCAGCGTGCGCACTTCGCCCGCCACCACGGCGAATCCGCGGCCGTTCTCACCGGCCCGTGCCGCTTCGACGGCAGCGTTCAGCGCAAGAATGTTGGTCTGAAACGCGATGCTGTCGATCACGCTAATGATTTCGGTAATGCGCGCAGAGGACCTGGCGATGTCGTCCATCGTGCTGACTGCGCTCGTCACGACTTCGCCACCGCGCGCCGCCGCCTGGCTCGCCGAGGTCGCCAGCCGCGTGGCCTCCATCGCGGCTTCGGCCGACTGCTTGACGCTGGCGGTCAACTGCGTGAGCGCAGCCGAGGTGTTCTGAAGATTGCAGGCGGACGTTTCCGTGCGCTGCGACAGATCGCGGTTGCCCATTTCGATTTCGCTGGTCGCCGTCTTCATGTTCTCCACGCCGGCACGCACTTCCAGTAGCACCGTGCCGATCTTGTCGACAAAAGCGTTGAACGACGCGGAAATCTGCGCGACTTCGTCGCGGCCCACCACAGGCAGGCGATGCGTGAGATCGCCGCTGCCTGAGCCGATGGTATCCATGGCATCGCGCACCTGCGAGAGGCTGCGGAACGAATGCGAGGTGAAGAACGCGGCAATGCCCACCGCCGTCAGCGTCAGCAACACCATCGCCACACCGAGCGCTTGCAGGACGTTGGCCAGACCCGCCGTTGCCTCCGCCTTGTCGAGTGCGATCACCAGATACCAGTCGGTGCCCTGCACCGGCTGCGCCTTGAGCAGCTTCGCAACCCCGCCCAGATCGACTTCCATCGGCGCACCGGCTTGCGCGAGCGAGGCCAGCGCGTCCGGCGTGAGCGCTGCGGTGATGTCGGTCGCCGGCTTGAGGATCAACCTGGCATCCGGATGCGCGATAACCTGACCGTCGCGCGTCACCACGAAGGCCAGGCTCGAAGGCGTCGGATGCACGGCGGCGACCACTTCGCGCACCCCGTCGAGCGGTACGGCGCCGCTCAACGCGCCGGTCGCCTCGCCGCTACGGATCATCGGCGCGGAAAACGAGACGTAGGGCACGCCCGTCGACACGTCGCCATACGGCTTCGTGACAATCAGCGTGCCGGCCGCGACAGCCGCCTTGTACCAGGGCCGCGCGGTCGGGTCGTAGTCCTTGGGCGTGGTGCTGCTGGTCGAGAAATAGGTCTTGTCGGTCCACCCGACTGTGGTGATCGGAAAGCCGTCCGCACGACTCATATGCTTGACGAAGCCTTGCGGATCGCCGTGCTCGACCTCTTCGGCGGTCGCCTTCACGGCCTGCGCTTTGGCAGCCACCCACTTGTCGATGGCCAGCGCATTGGCGCCGGCGATGGCGCCTAGGTTCTGCGCGATGGTCTCCATCGTGTTGGCGCGCACTGTGGTGTAGGCCGCGGCTCCCGAGAGCGCGAGCGCGCCGATGACTGTGGCGGAGGAAATGATCAGGATGCGGGTTCGGAGTGAGGAAATCATGATTTCCGTGAAGAGTGAAAGGGTGCGGCACGAATCGGAATGCCTGCTGCTACACCTCGGCACGACCCGAGCCGGGTCACGGTTTTAGGGCCACCTTCACGGACTACGGCGAAAAAAGGAAGAACTTGAGGCGCGCGGTGAGCGGCGGGCGCGGCGCGAGGCCAGGTTTGGCCAGGAGCAGATCGACGGGGAAGTCCCTCACATTTGAAAAAGTCGCTGCGTGATTTTTTCAATTCGCTCGCAAGAAAATCGACCTCTCAGATCGACCCACAAACCGCTCGCGAACGCCGGTCAAGGGTAAGAAGACTCCCGAAAACCTCACGACGAAGACGGATAGCGACTTTTTCAACGGTATCGGCCAATAGCTGTCAGTCGATGGCGTGGGCTTTCGGCCGGAGAAGAGACACTCACTCGTGGCCTCTACATCGGAAGGTGACGCGATCGGAACCCGAACCCCTCCGCGAGTGCTCGCGTCTCACTCGTCAACCACGGCGCCTACTGCAGATACCGGACTATGAGCCGTGTCGCTTCGTCGACGAGCGCCGCAAACGCTTCGTCCGAGAGGCTTTCAGAAAGGTGCAAGACCGCTGTATGCGTCAGCGCCTCTATTGATGTCACGCACACGAACGCCGCAAGCCCCAGGTCGACCGCGCGAAACTCATCGCAGTGGGCCTCGAGGTAGGCCCTGAACAGGGCATAGGTTTCCCCGTTTAAGACTTCCGTGTTTTCAAGCCTTCCTGTGCGCGGAATCTGCTCCGCAAACACGCGATGTAGCTCGGGATCGATGCGATGCGCCTCGATCGCTGCGACGACAAGCGTGCGCACTGCTTGCTCCAACGGGAGTGCCGCAGCCTCTGCCAGCGCGCCACGTACGAACTGCATGACGTCCCAATTGTGGCGCTGCATGACGGCGGTAACGAGCGCCTCTTTGCATGGGAAATATTGGTAGAGCGAGCCAACGCTCACGCCCGCTTTCTCTGCGATACGGTTCGTGCTGGCTTTATCGAAACCGTCCCTGACCAAAATGCGAGCTGTCGCTTCAATCAGGGCATCGACCGTCGCGCGCGATCTCCCCTGGGAGGCGTGTTTCCTGGGTTTCGTGAGCGGTTTTCGCGGCATTTCTCGCGCTCCAAATGCGAGTAGGTAAATATGAGTTCTTACTCGTATTATGCATCTGACGAATCGAATAGCAACGCGGAAGCCAACCTTGATCGAACGCGCATCATAACTTCGACGGTGAAAGGAGACATCTCATGATCCATCAGCCTTACTCAAAACTTGTCGCCATCAAACGATGGGCCGATCGCGGCCTCTACGATGTGGTCTGCCAGAATTTCGACCGGCTGAGCAGCGAGGATGCGTCGATCATGCTCCGCATCCTCGACCATATACATGTGGTCGACAGAATCTTTCAGCATCACCTGCAGGGACTGTCGCACACGTTTCAGGCGCCGCGATCGGAGAAGATGCCGGAACTCGAAACGCTTGCGAGCAGTGCGCGAGAGCTCGACGACTGGTACGCGTCTTATGTGGATGGTTTGACAGAACGCGATTTCGAGCAGCCTGTCGATTTCGTCTTCACCAGCGGAAAACCGGCGCGCATGCGGCGAGGCGAGATGATCCTGCATGTGTGCCTGCATGGAACTTATCATCGGGGCAATGCTGGCGCCGTTCTTCAGTTGAAAGGCATCACCCCGAGTCGTGACGCGATCACGGACTTTCTCGAATACGTGACGTGATGCAGGCTGGTAACCGCGTGATGTCCGATTCGGCGGTTCTGAACGACGGCTACGTGGCAGGGGCGTTGTCGCCTATGGGGCTGATACGGAAGTTCGGCATTCGGCCAAAGCCAGTGACGTTCGGATTGACCGCGCACTACCGGGTTGGCGTAACTGGGGACGGTCAGCAAAACACGTGGTCCATTCTGGACGTACTTACGTTTCAACGTACCAGAAGGATTGTTACTGCCAGTTTATACAGTGACTGCTGGGAAATGCGTTCAACATTTCCTTCTAACCGAATCAGGGCCACTAACATCTCCTCGCCGTAGACGATCATTTGATCTACTAGTGAGGCGATCACGTCAGGACTATTTTCCGACTTGTGGAGGAGCAACTTGAGTAAGCCTTCCAGCGACGACAGCAAATAGAACAACGACGTGCGGAACAGAACCACGTTCATAGCCACTCCTTTCCCGAGCAATGCCGCATCTCGGTCGCTAATGAACGATTTCGAGTCAGCAAGCAGGCTGCGGTGTTCGCCTATGCTGCGGGTATTTATCGATTTTCTCGGCGACCGTTTCAGCGGTGGCTTTTGAATCGCATCTGACTGATGCATTTTGCAGTTGAATAAGCGTGAGCGCATCGGTCATTCTGTCCGCAAAATCGATCCTCGATATTATTCTGAGCGGGCGAAATTTCCCTATTCAGCATATCAATATGCTCACAACGTGAATGGCAGAATGCGACCCCTTAAGCGCGTGTCTCGCCCAAATGTAAGAAGACGTTACTCGTCGAGTGGCGACGAAATCGAAGGCGCCACATCGCTTCGCACTCCGGATTGGCGGAATCGCGCCCATGTCTGACGATTTTGCCAAACTCCATTTCTCGCTCGCCGCGGTCATTGCATTTCGTAACAAGTGGCGTTGATCGTGACGGCTACATGCTCTAAATTTTGGGCGTCGACCAGCGACATCCGGCAGCTGGGCGATGTTTCATTCTGCAAATCACGACATGCCGGATACCTGGATGGTCAGCCATCCGACACTGCAAGTCTGCACGCCGTGCGGACTTGACCAAGCGGTCGAACTCGCAATGGGTATCAATTCGACCATAAGCAGCCCGATGAGACCCGACGCGCCGTAGTGGGCTCGCCGAGTTATTCGTGTCATGCCGGCCCGGAGCCAGCTTGACAGTGGCATCCATGGTTGAATATCGACATTCGAGTCGTACTCCTTAAAGCATTGCAGGTGGGAAGTCAAGGTCAATAAGGTGCAAACATCCAATCCGAGCGTTCCACGCGCGACGGCGCCGCCGCGGCTGTCCCGCTTCTTCGGAGGTCAGATGCTACGACCGCTTATTCCCCTTTGCAGGCATGCTGTTGCGGAAGTTCATCCTGATTTGCGACGGTACAACTTAACAATGCGCAACGCGCGAAAAAGGTAAGGTAATGGAATTCGTACGAATGGGTATCCTCTATATTCATCTCATAGCCTGCTGTGTCGCGATTGGTCTCGTGCTGACCAGTGACATTGCCATGGTCAGGCGGCTTTTGGATACTGCCCCGCCCGCCGATCTTGACCAGGTCCACCTGCCCAGTCTGCAGCGCACCGTCACGCTGGCGCTGGCGGCGCTATGGGTCACCGGCATTGTTATCGTTTCGCTCGATGTGCGGACTCAGGGTCTGGCATATCTCCAGAATCCCAAACTTCACGCCAAGGTAGCCATCGTCACCTTGTTGACCTTTAACGGCATCGCTTTGCACTACACGGTCCTCCCGGCATTGCAGAAAGCGGGATCCCTGCTGAAGCTGTCCCTCGAACGGCGTTTGGTTGCCATTTTCGCGGGAGTGGTTTCCGGAGTCTCGTGGTTCTATGCGGCGCTGCTAGGCGTTGGACGTCCATTGAGCTGGAAGTATTCGTTGATCGAGATCCTGGCAGCTTACCCAGCGCTGATTGCGGGCGGAATCGTCACAATGTTGCTTATAACGGCACTAGCGAAATCCAGGAAGCGCGGCGAACGGCGGAATGCCGACGGGGCGGCGGCCTATTGATCGCCGACACCGGGGGGATGCGCCCTGTTCGCAGCAGTGAGCATCCTGTCGGCACAATATCCGCGCTACGGCTACCGTCGGATCCAGATTATTCTGGGGCGGCAGAGTCACCAGATGAGCTCGGACTGGGCATGGCGACTGTGGCGCCTTGC
This sequence comes from Paraburkholderia sp. FW306-02-B, assembly GCF_058782725.1. Taxonomy (NCBI): domain Bacteria; kingdom Pseudomonadati; phylum Pseudomonadota; class Betaproteobacteria; order Burkholderiales; family Burkholderiaceae; genus Paraburkholderia; species Paraburkholderia sp. FW306-02-B. The sequence continues at coordinate 463,734 of NZ_JBYSXZ010000002.1, read as the reverse complement.
TGGCCTGCAAGGGCCGCGCAAGCGTCCGCGCAGACACGTGTCGGTTCGTCGGCCCGGGCTACAGCCAGCGTCGGCGGCCCGGCACGTCTGGGCATATGACTTCGTATTCGACGCGTGCGCCAACGGTCTGCAGTTGAAGTGTTTGACAGTGATCGACGAGTACACGCGTGAGTGCCTGGCGATTGACGTTGCGGGACCGATCCGGTCAAAGCGCGTCATCGAAGTCCTGTCGCAACTGGCCAGCGTTCACGGTGCGCCACACTATCTGCGTTCGGACAACGGCCGGAATTCGTGTCGCGGGCCATCCTGAAGTGGGCTGCCGAAAACGGCACGGAAATGGCGCTCAGCGATCCAGGCAAGCCCTGGCAGAACGGCGCGGATGAGAGTTTCAACGGCCAATTCCGCGACGAATGTCTGAGCCTTGACTGTTTTCGGACTCGCGCCGTGGCGAAGGTAGTGATCAAACAGTGGCGGCGCCATTACAATGCTATCCGACCAAAAGAGATTCCGACGTGCCAACAGGTCGGCATCACGACGTATGTATCGCTACCGATCACGTCTGGCAGCAGGATCGAGGGGCGTTTCGGAAAAACGGATTTCATCTACATCGCGCGCGACGACGAATATCAATGTCGTGCCGGCCAACGCCTGAGATGGCACCAGATGTGAGGGCGGCGCCCCTCACCTATTTGCCGCGCGTCGAACGAGATCGCGAGAATCCGGTCGACGAATTACTCGGTCCGACCCAGTAGGTCCGGATACCAGCCAGGACCGATTCGTGGCACCGAAAGTGGTTGATCAGAAACCGTTCTGCAATGCGAAGCAAATGCTACGGTTGGTCTCATCGTCCTTCGGGACGGACCCATGTCTTTTGGCTTGGGATTGATATCCGGGCTTCGCACCTGGTTTTGTGGGTGACCAGACGGTTCTTGTGGTTTGAACGAATTCGATAACTGCACGGATATCGGCGTCGGTATAGGGTGCCGCCCCTTTCCAGTATCGCTGCATCCCGACCAGCGGCTTATCCGCATTCGGGTCGGCCTCGCAGAGCGATGAAACGAGATAAAGCAGTGACTTGTTGTAGATCAATGGCACCTCCCAATAGGAACCCTCGGTCTTGTTATCGAGCCCGAAGACCCGGAGCCCACTGACGCGCTTGCGCAGTATCGATAATCCAGCACTCATCCGGTCGAATGTGATGGCCGCCGCCAGCATGATCACCTCAACGCGCAGCGTTGAGGATGCCGGGAGTCGCGCATCGAGTGCTTCGATGAACCGCTGCACGTAGATCGCACCAGCACTGTGACCAATCAGGGTGACCCGAAGCCGCGGATTTTTGTCCCACGCGTCGCATAAGTGGTTCAGAAACGCTGTGCCGCCGGCGTCGGCGTCATTCGAGAACGAGTCGTCGATGAACTGCTTCATCTCTCCCCAGATTGGCGACCCAAGGTACTCGGCCAGCCCCGCCGCGATGAAGAGTTCCTCGACAACTGTCGTATATAAGCCGTGATCGTGGCCCGAATTAAGCCGTTGAATGATTCTTGCAAGAGGATTTTGCGGCCCGCGGAGACGTTTGGGGGAAAACAGCCGGCGCTTTCCAGGAACTGACTTCTCGGCAGCTACCAACCGTTGCGCGAACTGATCCAGGTCGCTGCTCGAACAGGCGAGCTGCGCACCGGCGCGTCTCGCCCACGCTTTGTCGTAGAGTTTGGTGAAGGACGCTAATTCCTTGAGGGTCATTGGCGCCGCCTTACGGATTTTGGTCGATGGTCGCCGCCCCTTGAGCGATCGATCAGTGTCGAGCGCAGCGGTGATCTTGAGGGCCACCGTATTCACTGCGTAATTGGCGGCATTCACGAAACCTGGATTGTCGCGATAGGGTTCGAGAATCCCTTCTACTGTAGTAATGAGATCGGACTTCCAGAGGAAGAAGAACGGGTAGGCGCCACTGTCGGTGTAGCCCTTGATCAACTTACTGGCAGTGCTGAGGCCGTCCGCTTCCGATACCAGCCCGCCGTGGAAAAACACGCACAGATGTCCCGACTGCGCGTGATTTTTGAAGTTTTCGAACGCCTTGCTGAGGTCGAGGGCCGTGGTCCCATTGAACCTGCCGTATTCCAGATCGATGTCGTGAAGCGGATCGATCGGAAGTGGCGCGGACGCTATCTGCATGACGTTCCCCCTTCACTACCAGTATGGACTCGCCGTGTCTGGCGACTGGAGCAGTCTTATATTGCTGTACCCGGTTATGACCTTAAAGGATTGCCAACGCTGTCCCCGCGGTTGGGGCCGCAACGCCATAGTTAGTTCATCATAGTATCTTTCGATCGACTTGCCTGCTGCCCCAGCACTTGCAACAGGTTTCCTGCCTCACGTCTGACCAACTCGCAAAACTGCGCGACCCACTGATCGGTAACGCGCGATGGCATGTGGTGGACCTGACAGGTGAACCCATAGGGAGGAAGTCCGCACACGCAAACTCGGATCCCTCAACCCCAAGCAACAGGGCCTCGGCGCAAGCCCGATGAAAGTCACGCGAATAAGTTTGTAAATGCAGATGATTGTTATTTGCATTTTTATTGACGCGCCTATGCACGATAGGTACGATGCGCTGCTGCATGGGCAGTGGGTGACCCGGCGCTGAGTGCGGACAGCGTTCGCCAGGCAACAGGCAATGCGCGGAACGCGCATCGACGTTTCGAAACGGCTTAACGATTTTGGACTTGAACATGTCTGTGAACTGGATGCCGCGAGAAGCAACACATGGCCGCGGTCATACAGGCGAGCCGCGCGCCGCGGCCGCGCGGAACGGTCTGCTTGACGGGCGCGACACATGCCCGCCGAAGAGCGAGCGAGGCTACGATCGCTACGATGGCCTCACGCGATTTTTCCATTGGTCTTTCGCCGCCGTCATTATCTATACGAGTGTAGCGGGCTACGCGCTGGCTCACATTGCTGGCGGAGCAGTACACGATTTCCTGTCGCGACTGAATATGTCGATCGCTACGGTACTGATCGTGCTCTTTCCGCTACGGGTGGTTTGGAAGTTCGTCCGGGTCGAGCCTCGCGCGCTGCCCGGCACGCCCGGATGGCAGCGTTCGCTGGCAACCGGCATCCACAATTTGATTTACGTAACGATCTTTGCGGTGCTGGCGAGCGGCTTCTTGATGGTCCCGAACGGCTATTCGTTCTTCGGCCTGATCGAGATTCACACGCCTTTCCCGAAAGGCGCGCTGACCGACGAACTCTTCACTGTGCATCGCGCGAGTTGCGCACTGCTGGCCGGGTTGGTCGCGCTGCACGTGCTCGCGGTCATCAAGCACCAGTTGATCGCGCGTAACGACGTCTTGCGAAGAATGCTTTGAGCAGGAGAGGTCGCCTACGAGAGCGTCTCCGTCGTTTTACTCGCAGCGCTTGTGGCAGATGCTTTCATGTTTCAGCGCGCTCCATGACATCTGTCTCCTCATGCCTCCGACAACAGCCATGTCCGGAACGCCGCGGCGTTAGGACGGGTCAGTGATGCCGGCGGATAGACAAGCCAGTAACTGTAGTCGTTGGGCAGCACAACGTCGAAAGGCCGTACCAGTCGGCCACTACGAAGATCGTCCTGAGCGAGCATGAGTCGGCCTAACGCAACTCCCTGTCCATCCACTGCGGCTTGCAATGCGAGGCTGGCGTCGTTAAACGAAGCGCCTGTATCCAATTCCAGTCCATCCACCCCGGCCTCGTCGCACCAGCGTCGCCACCCCTGTCCCGGTGTGTCGTGCAGCAAGCGGACGTAGCGCAAGTCAGCCGGAACACGAATGGCAGGCGGCCCATCGACGAGCTTCGGACTACAGACCGGACTCAGTGTTTCCCGAGCGATCAGGTCGGCCTTCAGGCCTGTCCATTTCCCAAGTCCTGAGCGAATGCCAAGATCGAAGCGTTCAGTGGCAAACGTCCAGACCTCTGCCGAACTATCGAGGCGCACGTCGATTTCCGGATGCAAAGCGCGAAACGCTTCGAGACGCGGCACCAGCCATCGCGAAGCGAACGACGGCAGAACGGTAATGCGCAACGGTCGCTCATCAGGCTCCATTAGGCGCAGGGTTGCCGACGCGATGCGATCGAGTGCGCCGGCCAGTTCCGGAAGATAGGTTTGGCCCTTTGCGGTGAGCTTCAGCGCATGCCCGCGACGCTCGAAAAGGCGGAAGCCTAGCCAATCCTCAAGCTGACGGATCTGATGACTGATGGCTGCCTGCGTCACACACAGTTCGGCAGCAGCGCGGGTAAAGCTCAGGTGCTTCGCCGCTGCCTCAAAGGCACGCAGCGCACCTAGCGGAGGCAGGCGTCGCATGGACTTGTCGATTACTTTGTTTTATCGAGAGGATGAAGATAACCCGTTTGTGACGTAGGAGGAAGTCGCTTCTAATCACACACTCCGTGGGCCGACATAATGCCCCTGGCTCCCTGCCGACATGAGGCTAATCGATGATTGCATGGCACATCTGGATCCTGTTTCTTGGCTACACTGTACCGATGGTCGTAAGCCCCGGTCCCGGTAACACGGTCCTCGCGACCGCTGGCGGCCGCTACGGCGTGGCCGGTTCGATTCCATTCTGGGCCGGCTTCGAGATAGCAAATGGGGTGCTGTGCCTCGTCTATGGAATGGGCTTGGGCAAAGTATTGCATGGCCACCCTGAAATCCAGATGGTGCTCAAGTGGGCGGGCACCGTCTATCTGCTCTACCTTGCCTGGGGCTTTTTTCGTTCGTCAGCAGAATCCGCCAACAGCAGCGAGCAGGATAATGCGCGCCTGCGTACCGGGGATGGATTTCTATCCGTGATCCTTAATCCCAAGATTCACTCGATGATTCTCGTGATGTTTTCGCAGTTTCTCGACCCAGCAAAACCGCTGCCGGCACAAGTCTTCGAATTCGCGGCTGCGTTTCTCGTCGTGTGTATGGCCTGCCACTTTCCATGGATATATGGAGGACAGTTGATTCTCCGCCGGTTTCGATCAGCACGTGCGTTGCAGATTCAGGGACGAGTGTTCGGCATCTGCATGATCCTCGTGGCCGCCTATGTCGCCTTCGCTTGAAGTGCAATGCTGCAAGTGTGCATCACAGCTTCACGACGTCAGGCCCGGCACAAGCACACATGTCAATTCGTACGAAGCGTCACACGCTGCGTCTGCTGGCGGCTGGCTACGCGAGACAATCTCGATGGCATCCGATATGCGCGGAGTCGCCGTTAAAACGGCTGCGTGAAAGCGTGGACCAACGATCGAAGATGGCCGATTTGCGCCGAAGTGATCCCCTGGAATCGTTACAATGGCCCAGATGAATCCCTCCCTCAACGGCATCGAATGCCAGACATCCTGACCTCCTATTTCTGGAGTGGCGACGCCATCCGCAGTCGGCGCGTGAGCGACATCGTGCTATCAGGCACGGTCGACGTGCCTGTGCCCCCTGCACGTCTGCTTGCAGATTGGGAAAGGGAGATTTCGTCGCGCCTGGTTCTGGAGACTGGTGACGTCGAGGCGATGCCTTTGGCGCGAGCGCGGGCGCGCTGGCCGGACTACACGCGCTGCGTGCAGGCAATGTCCGATTGGACGTGCGCGCTTGGACTGCCCGCGGTGCTTGCCTCCAGTGACGTCGCCCTCATGGCCTGCCGCGGCGCGAAGTACCACCATGACGGCGCGCAATATGGCGGTGCGGCCTTCTGCAATCTCTTCCTGAGCGAGGACAGGGGGCTGGACTTGCATTTCCCCTCTTTGGACCATCGCATTCCTCTGACCCGGGGAACGGCTGTGATATTCGATACGGGCCAGCCGCACGGCGTAATTCGGCGCGGCAGCAGCGGTTTTAATGTGGCCGACTTCGCGCCGGACCAGGATTACATCCAGATATTCCTGACCTGGGAGCTTCCCATCGAAGATGCCCATGTCGGGCACGCACTTAAGGTTGCCTTCGACATCGCCCCTTCGACCCCGTTGCAACTGGATGAAGAGCAGGTCTTGCTGAACGGCGAACGGGCTAGTGTGTGCCCAGATTCTGGTCGTTGGTGCCGGGCTGACTAATCGTCAGGGTCACACCGCGGTGTTGCCCTGACAGGCACGAGGGTCACCGACCGGCGACGCCGACCGCCTGTATGATGGCGGACTTGCGCCCGACCGAAAGCCCGCGCAGGCGGTCCGCGCAGATCGCGCACCGCCCGCTGCCGCTACGCGGCGCCAACGCATCCATTCACGATGACCCAGAGGAAGATCACCATGACGGCCGCAACGCAATTCGATCAGGTTTCCATTATCAAACGAGCCAACGTCTACTTCGACGGCAAGTGTGTCTCGCACACCGTTCTCTTCGTCGACGGCACGCGCAAGACGCTCGGCGTGATCTTGCCCGGCGCGCTCAACTTCGGCACCGACGCGCCGGAACTCATGGAGGTGCAGGCCGGCCAATGCCGTATCCGCCTCGAAGGCAGTGACGAGTGGAAGACGTATGGCGCGGGCGAGTCGTTCTCGGTGCCCGGCAAGAGTCGCTTCGATATCGACGTGATCGAAACGCTCGACTACATCTGCAGCTATCTGTAAAGACGGACGGGCGCATGGTGCCCGACGATGCACGCGACTTCGCGCGCGGCGCCCCCTTGTGCGAACCAAACTCAAACGACTGCTCGCTAATGCCCGGTAGGACCGAAACAGCAGTCATTCGGTTCGCGTTTGGGAAAGTCAGTAAATGGCCGCCTGCCGTCTTTCGCAACGACGAGCACGTAATCGCATCGTATCTGTGCGAGTAACATGTTCATTCGCTCTCCAACGCCCTTGGGGCGCAGCGACTCGAGCGCTCCTCCGTTAGTCAATCAATTCAATCACTAGCCAAACATCTAACCGGCCGGCGCGGCATCTTCCGCGCCAGCATCCACCACCGACCGAAAGAGTGATCATGACAAGTTCCATCTACAGCGCATCCGTCCCAGTTTTCAAGCAAATGCTGACTGCATTGTCCGAGGTGCTGAAGAAAGCCGAAGCACACGTCACCGAAAGGAACATCGATCCGAACGCGCTACTGCAGGCGCGCCTGTTCCCGGACATGTTTCCCCTCGTGCGCCAGGTGCAGATCGCCGCCGATTTCGCCAAGGGCATCAGTTCGCGCCTGGCCGGTGTGGACGTGCCGTCGTGGCCCGACACTGAAGTCACGTTTGCCGACCTGCAAGCGCTTATCGCCAAGGCGTTGGCCCACATCGGCGCGCTCGACGCCGCCCAATTCAACGCTAGCGAGAGCAAGGAAATCGTCCTGCGTCCGGGCACGCCGAAAGAGAAGAAGCTGGTAGGCAGCGCCTATCTGCAAAACTACGGCCTGCCCCAGTTTTTCTTCCACGTCACAACGGCCTACGCGATTCTGCGCCACAACGGCGTTGATATCGGCAAGCGCGACTACATGGGATCTTACTGATCGTCGGCGCGTGGGTCGGCGAGCCACCGGTCGGCGGTAGCTTCAGCGGCGCTTGCCGTCCGACCCGCATGTCCTTGTTCGATGGCTCGCGTTTGCCGGAAGCGGCGTTAAGCGGTTCCGCGATCATCCCCTTACAATCGAAAGGAATGGCAGGCTGCTTTCGTCGACACCCGGAGGCACCACCCGGCCTCGCCGGACAGTCGGCCATCCGGCCCTGCCCGGCCGGCAGCTGTCCGGCCAGTTTGCATTTGCGCATTGAGCCAACCATACTGGTTCTGTCAGGCAATTTCCAAGGCGAACTTCGATGAGCGATTCTCAAGGGAACCGACCAGAGCATCGGCACCGCGATGCTGACGGCCATCACCACGACCACCAGGGTAGTGAAGTGTCGGAGATGGACTTGCGCGTACGCGCACTGGAATCTTTGCTCGTCGAGAAAGGATATGTCGATCCCAAGGCACTGGACATCCTGATCGAGACTTACGAGCACCAAGTCGGACCGCGCAATGGTGCGCGCGTGGTCGCGAAGGCCTGGAGCGATCCGGCATACAAACAATGGCTGCTCGACGACGCCACTGCGGCGATCGCCTCGTTGGGCTATACCGGCCGGCAGGGCGAGCACATGGTTGCGCTGGAGAATACGCCCGCCGTGCATAACATGGTGGTCTGCACGTTGTGCTCGTGCTATCCATGGCCAGTACTCGGACTTCCGCCCGTCTGGTACAAGTCGGCGCCGTATCGGTCACGCGCGGTCATCGACCCGCGCGGCGTGTTGAAGGAGTTCGGTTTCGAATTGCCAGCTGAAACGGAGTTACGCGTATGGGACTCCACGGCGGAAGTTCGCTATGTCGTGTTGCCAATGCGACCTCTCGGGACCGACGGCTTGTCCGCGGAGGCGCTTGCGGAACTGGTGACTCGTGATTCGATGATCGGCACAGGGTTGCCGAGCTTGCCCGAATCGAAACAGGGGGCTGCATGAATGGCGCGCAAGATCTCGGTGGCATGCAGGCGTTCGGCCCGATCGAACCGGGGGCCGACGTTGCGTCCTTTCACGCCGACTGGGAGCGCAGGGTGATGGCGATCACGCTGGCGATGGGAGCAACCGGCAAGTGGAACATCGACACGTCTCGAGCCGCGAGAGAGAGCTTGCCGCCAGCACAATACCTCGCAAGCAGCTATTACGAGATCTGGTTCGAAGGACTAAAAAAACTGCTGCTGAATACGGGGCTAGCGACAGCGGCGGAAATCGAAACGGGCGAGTTGGAGCTCGCGAAGACGCCGGTCCCTCGCGTCTTGACGGCCGACCAGGTGGCGGCCGTGTTGCTGCGAGGTAGTCCGGTCGATCGCCCCGCCTCCGCCGACGCTCGCTTTAAAGTTGGCGATATCGTGTGGACCCGTCAATTGCATCCATGCACGCACACGCGCTTGCCGCGCTATTGTCGCGGCAAACGCGGGCAGATAATCCTCGTGCATGGTGCGCACGTCTTTCCCGATACCAATGCGATCGGGCTAGGCGAACAACCGCAATGGCTCTATACGGTGCGCTTCGATGCCTCCGAACTCTGGGGCAAGGACACGACTGCAGCCTCTGTATGCGTCGATTGTTGGGAACCCTATCTTGACTACTCAAACGTCGAACCGGCCTGACATGACTTCCGCCAGACTGAACTCGCGTGAATTGCGCGTGGCTCTGCCCGAATTGCCCTGCGACGACGCAGGGCCCACCTTCAACGCGCCATGGGAAGCCCAGGCTTTTGCGATCACACTGACCTTGCACGAACGTGGCATGTTCACCTGGGCAGAATGGGCGGACTATCTGAACCAGGCAATCCATGACGCCCACGCCGCTGGCGACCCCGACCTTGGCGACACCTACTATCGACATTGGCTGACCGCATTGGAGCGCCTTAGCACTGCCAAGGGATGGGTGAAGGGAGACTTGCTCCTGCAGCGTCGAAATGAATGGGAAGCAGCAGCGCGGCGTACCCCGCACGGTCAGCCGATTGAGCTCGGACGATAGCGTCCCCTTCAATGCCCGCGAGAAACTTGGGTGCTGCGCAATTCCAGGTTCGTCTGCGCATTCAGGAACAGTCCTGGCCTGACTGTTCTTTGGCAGTTCGGCCACCCAGGCAAAGTTCGTGGCCGTCCGGTCTTGGGCTGACATGAGACGGCTGCTGTAATGCTCTGCGTTCGACTCATCGGCTGGTCGCACGCGCGAATGTGAGCGAGGTTACGGTCAGTTGGTTTGGGTAGAGCGTTGCTCGGCCAGAGAGAAAATCTTCATACCAACGAGCATGGCGATGACGAACAGCATCGCTTTAAACTCGCCGCTGCCGGCGCTCACGAGGGACGGTCCCGGGCAGAAACCTGCCAAGCCCCAGCCGGCACCGAACATGGCGCTGCCAGCAAGCAGGCGGCGGTCAATGCGCGTTGCGGTCGGCAGCCACATTGGCGCGTCGAACAGACTGTGCTTGAGCCTACGCGCGATCGCGAAGGCGACGCTGCCGATTGCGATTGCGCCGGCCATGACGAACGCCAGTGACGGGTCCCAGTTGCCGGCGATATCGAGAAAGCCCAGCACCTTCGCAGGGTTGGCCATGCCGGAAACGATCAGTCCTGTGCTGAATATCAGCCCGGCCAGCAGCGCGTTGAGAATCAGCATGTCAAAGCCCCAGCAGATGGCGGGTAACGAAAACGGTGAAAAAGCCCACTGCCATGAACGTCGCGGTGGCGGCAAGCGACCGGATCGAGCCTCTTGAGAGGCCGCATACGCCGTGACCGCTGGTGCAACCGGACGCATAGCGGGTGCCGATGCCGACGAGCAGGCCGGCCACCACGAGCACAGGCGGCGATGACGCAATCGTGACGGCCGGTAGTGCCGTGAAAAGCTTGAATATCCAGGGCGCGGCGAATAGTCCGAGCACGAATGCAGCGCGCCAGGCGCGATCACTGGATGTGGTGTCGAACAGGCCACCGAGAATCCCGCTGATGCCAGCGATGCGGCCGTTTCCGAGCACGAGCAGCGCTGCCGCGAAGCCGATCAATAAGCCGCCGGCGAGCGCGGGAAACGGCGTGAAGTGGGCGAGGTCGATGCTCATTTCAGGCGTCCTTTGACTTTGCCGCAATAGAGGCTCGACAACGTCTGCATAATGCTCAAGACTTCGACGCTCGCGAGGCTGTAGTACATGTACTTTCCCTCGCGCCGCGTACTGACGAGACCTTCCTCGCGCAGCACGCCAAGATGCTGCGAAAGGCTCGGTTGATGAAGGCCGACCGCCGCTTCCAGTTCTCCGACGTTATGTTCGCCTTCGATCAACTGGCACAGCAGCAGCAGACGGTCTTCCTGCGCCATGGCTTTGAGAAGGGCGCAGCATTTCGTCGCGGATTGCCGCAGCGCGTCGAGCGCGGCGGGAGATAACGGCGTGGTCATCGATCAGGGCCCCTCTGCCTAACAATCTATTGATCAACAATATATATAAATATATATTATTTTTCAATGTATTGATCGGAGTGTGCGATGAAGCCGCTGGTAGAAGCGTTCTTTGACCGAACCACCTGTACCGTCACCTATGTCGTTCACGCCGGCGATGGCTCTGCGTGTGCCGTGATCGATTCGGTGCTTGACTACGACCCGAAGGCCGGCCGTACCTCGACTCAATCAGCCGACAAGGTCGTTGAATTTGTGCAGGCGCGTGCGTTGCATGTCGAATGGCTGCTGGAAACGCATGCCCACGCGGACCATCTGTCGGCCGCGCAATATCTGAAAGCACGACTGGGCGGCAGGATTGCCATCGGCGAGAGCATTCGCGTGGTGCAGGGCGTATTCAGGCGCGTTTTTAACCTGGGTGCCGACGTGCCGGACGACGGCCAGCATTTCGATCATCTGTTCGCAGCCGGCGAGACGTTCCAGATCGGCGCGCTGAGTGCGCATGCCATACACGTGCCCGGACATACGCCGGCTGACATGGCGTACCAGATCGGAGACGCGGTTTTTGTCGGCGACACGATGTTCATGCCGGACGTAGGTAGCGCACGCTGCGACTTTCCGGGTGGCGATGCGCATGCGCTTTATCGCTCAGCACACAAACTGTTGTCGCTACCCGAAGAGACCCGGCTCTATATGTGTCACGACTATCCCCCGCGGTCGCGTCAACCGCAGTGGCAAACCACCGTGGCCGAGCAGCGCAGGAGCAATATTCATCTGCATGACGGGAACGCCGAAGAGACGTTCGTCGCGATGCGCACCGCACGCGACCAGACGCTTGATATGCCTACGCTCATTCTGCCGGCTGTCCAGGTCAACATTCGTGCAGGCGCATTGCCTGAACCCGACGATAACGGCACGCGTTATCTGAAGATTCCACTCGACGCGTTGTAGAGCGCCCATTTAGGTAAACAGCGCCGATTCACGATCCGCTCAAGGGGACATTGTTGACCGGCCGTTAACTGGCAGCCGTGGCACAAATGAGTCCTTCGGCATTCCATAGATGGTGGCAGGAGCCGCCAACGTTGAAGCGGCTGCCTGGCAAGTGGGCTATGAAAGTCCATCGCAATTCAGCCGTGAATACTCGCGCATGTTTGGAGCGCCACCCCGACGTGACATAGCCACATTGAAGACGGCATAACCTGGCCGTCGTTTGCCCGCCTGGTGTTAGCGTTTGCGGCTCGCGGGCGTAAGAAGCGCCATCGCGACACGACGCGCGCCGGCAATCGCCGCCGCCTCGGTTTCAAAGACGGCTTCATCGACGACCTGCTGATACGGCAGCAGGTCGGGCTGTGCCGGGTGATCGTCTTCAACGGTGCGAATCGCCACGTAGGCGGCCCAGCCGCCGTTATGGATCCACTGCCTCGCGGACAACTCGAGCCGGTATTTTCCCAGTACCTCTACGTGCATCGGAAATCTCCTGTCTGGCCGCTCACGCGCCTGCGGATGCTTCCAGTTCCGAGAGACGCTTGCGCAGCAAGCGATCTTCCTGGAAGCGGCTGGTTTCGTCGCGGATCACTGCGACGATGCCGGTGAGCTCGTTCTGCGGCGAATGCAGCAACGCAACCGTAAAGGCAATCGACAGTGCCCGCCCTTCCTTATGCACGGCGGGGACACGCAGCACCTCGTTGCCATAACGGGTTTCGCCCGTTGCCATGGTCTTGTGATAGCCGTCCCAATGGCGACCGCGCAATCGTTCCGGAATGATCAGGTCCAGCGACTTGCCCAGCGCCTCGCTTTGCGTAAAGCCGAACATGCGTTCGGCCGCGGGGTTCCACAATGTGATGCTGCCGCCGGCATCGGAAATGATGATCGCGTCGCCGATTGCGTTAACGAGTTGCTGGAAGTCGATGGCTCTTTGCATGGCGCTCCCCGAATGAAAAAACGCAGATCCTTAAATCGGATACGGCGCCGCCAGGGGCGCCGTATCTGCAGGCCCGAGCATACAAACGGGCCCGCGGCGTGACACCGTTAAACCGCTTTGACTTCGCGCAGGTTGAAGATTTCCTGCTGGCTGTAGCCTAGACCCGCCAGCACTTCGTCCGTGTGTTCGCCGAGCAGCGGCGACGCAGTGACTTCCGGCTTCATATCCGAGAACTTGATCGGGCTGCCGACCGTCAGATACGTGCCGCGTTTCTTGTGCGGCACTTCGACGATCGTGCCGCTCGCGCGCAATGACGGATCGTTGGCCAGTTCCTTCATTGTCAGCACCGGCGCGCACGGAATGTCGAACTTGCGCAAGATGTCGACCGCTTCGAATTTGGTCTTGTCGGCGAGCCAGGCTTCGATGGTTCCGAAGATCTCGAAGATATGCGGTTGACGTGCTTCAGCGGTCTTGTAAGCCGGGTCATCGATCCACTCGGGTTTGCCAAGTGCCTTGCAGATCGGCTCCCACGCATGACCCTGGATCGTGAAGTAGATATATGCGTTCGGATCCGTTTCCCAGCCCTTGCACTTGAGCACCCAGCCCGGCTGACCGCCGCCGCCCGCGTTGCCGCCGCGCGGCACCACGTCGCTGAATTCGCCGTGCGGATATTGCGGATACTCCTCGAGATAACCCACGCGCTCCAGCCGCTGCTGGTCCCGCAGCTTCACGCGGCACAGGTTCAGCACGCTGTCCTGCATCGACACCGCGACCTTCTGGCCCTTGCCGGTCTTGTCGCGCCCCAGCAGCGCGGTCAGAATGCCGATCGCCAGATGCATGCCGGTGTTGCTGTCGCCGAGCGCCGCGGCGCTGATGGTCGGCGGACCGTCCCAGAAGCCGGTGGTGGACGCCGCGCCGCCTGCGCATTGCGCGACGTTTTCGTAGACCTTCAGGTCGTCGTAGTGATGGCCGTCGCTGAAACCCTTCACCGAAGCGACGATCATCTTCGGATTGAGTTCGTTCAGGCGTTCCCACGAAAAGCCCATCCGGTCCAACGCGCCCGGACCGAAATTTTCGACCAGAACGTCAGATTCGCGAATCAGCTTTTCGAGTACTTCCTTGCCTTCGGGCTTTTTCGTATCCAACGTGAGCGACTTCTTGTTGCTGTTGAGCATCGTGAAGTACAGCGCGTCGGCGTCGGGGATGTCGCGCAACTGGTTGCGCGTGACGTCGCCCGAACCCGGTCTTTCAACCTTGATCACGTCGGCGCCGAACCAGGCGAGCAACTGGGTGCACGCGGGGCCGGCTTGAACGTGGGTGAAGTCGATAATCTTGATGCCTTCGAGAGGTTTGGTCACTTTGATATCTCCGTGGTTGCCCTGGATTACTTTTTCATCGCCGCGCTTTGCGGATTCAGATTGGTCAGGCGGCCGCTTTCGGTGCCCGCCGCTTCATCGATGACGGCGTTGATCAAGGTCGGCTTGCCCGATGCAATCGCTTCGACGAGCGCCTTTGTCAGTTCTTCCGGTGTGGTCGCGTTGAAGCCGACCCCGCCGAATGCCTCGATCATCTTGTCGTAGCGCGCGCCCTTCACGAACACGGTCGGCGCGACGTCCTTGCCGCCCGTCGGGTTCACGTCGGTGCCGCGATACACGCCGTTGTTGTTGAATACGATCGTGCAAACCGGCAAGTCGTAACGGCAGATGGTTTCGAGTTCCATGCCGCTGAATCCGAACGCGCTGTCACCTTCGATCGCGACAACCGGCTTGCCGCTCGTCACCGCCGCGCCGATCGCGAAGCCCATGCCGATGCCCATGATTCCCCACGTGCCCGAATCGAAGCGTTTGCGCGGCTCGACCATGTCGATGATGCTGCGCGCGTAGTCGAGCGTGTTCGCGCCTTCGTTGACGACGTTGATGTCCGGGCGCGTCTTCAGCACATCGCGGATCGCGCGCAACGCGCTGTGGAAATTCATCGGCGACGGGTTCTTGTCGAGCGTTGCAGCCATCCTGGCGAGATTCTTGTTCTTGCGCTCGGCGATCGCGCCGGTCCACTCAGCGCCCGGCTTCGCGAAGCTCGCATCGAGGCCTGCGCGCAGTGCCGCCACGCACGAGCCGATATCGCCGATCACCGGCGCGGCAATCGCGACGTTGCTGTCGATTTCGGTCGGCGAAATATCGACCTGGACGAACTTCTTCGGCTCCTCGCCCCATGTTTTGCCCTTGCCATGCGACAGCAGCCAGTTCAGACGCGCGCCGATCAGCACGACGACGTCGGCTTCCTGCAGCACGAACGAGCGCGCCGCCGACGCCGATTGCTCGTGCGTATCGGGCAGCAGGCCCTTGGCCATCGACATCGGCAGATACGGAATGCCGCTTTGTTCGACGAACCCGCGGATCTCCGCGTCAGCCTGCGCGTACGCCGCGCCCTTGCCGAGCAGAATCAGCGGACGCTTCGCGCTCTTCAGCACATCGATCGCACGCTTGACCGATTCCGGCGCCGGCAACTGACGCGGTGCGGCGTCGACCACGCGCACCAGCGACTGCTGCGCCTTCACGGCATCCAGCGTTTGCGCGAGCAGCTTGGCCGGCAAGTCCAGATACACGCCACCAGGACGGCCCGACACCGCGGCACGGATCGCACGCGCCACGCCGATGCCGATGTCTTCCGCATGCAGCACGCGATACGCGGCCTTCGCGTACGGCTTGGCCGCATTCAACTGATCCATTTCTTCGTAATCGCCCTGCTGCAGGTCGACGATTTCGCGCTCGCTCGAGCCGCTGATCAGGATCATCGGGAAGCAGTTGGTGGTCGCGTTGGCGAGGGCCGTCAGGCCGTTCAGAAAGCCCGGCGCCGAGACCGTCAGGCAGATGCCCGGCTTCTGCGTCATGAAACCGGCGATGGCCGCTGCGTTGCCCGCGTGCTGTTCGTGACGAAAGCCGATAAAACGCATTCCTTCCGCTTGTGCAAGCCGCGCCAGGTCGGTGATGGGAATGCCGACCAGTCCAAAGATGGTGTTGATGTCGTTCAGTTTCAGCGCATCGATGACGAGATGGAATCCGTCGGTCGTCTCGGTCGCCTGCTGCTTCAATGTCTCTTCTGCTGTGGTGCTGTCGGCTTCTGCCATGACGTCTCTCCTCCGTGGCGGGGCGTTGTGTGGTTCGTGATATACAATATTCCACACACAGTATTAGTCAAGTGGGTTTTTTTAGGAATGGCGAATTGCTGCATTGCAGCTTGTCTGCGCGGGCCTGTATTTAAAGGCCGGTACGGGGTGCAAGCGTTTGCGCCGCACAAATTGCCGGCGGAGCCGAAATTGCGCGGGCGCTGCATTTTTGGCCACGGGTTTTGCACGCGTCGGGCGCGAAAGAGGAAGTTGGCCGGCGCTCTTGTCGAGGTCCGGCCCCATGCGCGGGAGAATAAAAAAGCACTGCAACGCTCAATGCGGTGCAGTGCCTAGCGATGCTTAGAGGTGCGGCGACCGGCTCCTATAGGAAGCCTTTATGTCGCGCCGAGGACGATTTCAGGCTCAGTCGAGGAAATCGCAGTTCGCTTCGACGAACGCCGCCAGCTCGAGCGAATGCTGGCGCACGAGGCTCTCGACCAGTTCAGTATCGCGCCGCTCCAGCGCCTCGATGATGCGCATGTGATCGACAATCGAGCGCGATGCACGGTCGCTCTGTGAGATCGTCATTTTGCGAATCGCGCGGACATGGACGAACAGATTCTTCATCGTATCGAGCAGAATCTGCGATTGCGATAGCTGCACGATCGACTGATGGAACGTAATGTTCGCTTCCGAATACTCTTCGATATGCTCGGCCGGCGTGGTATCGCGGAAGTCGTCGAACATGCGCCTGAGCGCCGCGATCTCGTGGTCGGACGCGCGCTGCGTGGCGAGACGCGCCGCCATGCTTTCGAGCGCCGCCCACATGTGGATCATGTCGACGATCTCTTTCTTCGTCTTGCGCTGGATGTAGATACCGCGGCGCGGCACCGTGCGCAGAAACCCTTCCTGCTCGAGCAGCGTCATCGCTTCGCGAACCGGCGTACGACTGACGCCGAGCGCCTCTGTGAGCTCTTTTTCGTCGAGACGGATCTCTTCGCGCGAGCGATAGATGTCGGCTTCGGCAATCGCCTGCTTCAACTTCGCGTAGGCCTGGTCGCGCAATGAGGCGGTCGCGTTGATCGGCACGAGCGTCAGTGGCAGAGCCGCTGAAAGAACATCGGTTTGCGTATCGGCCATTGACAGTGCTTCCCAGTTTGAGAGGATTCGTTGCTAGGGACACGCGAGCGAGTCATTTCAATATATTTAATACCATATATCACATACAGCAATTAGTCCAGTTAGCGTAATCCGCCGGTTTTAGCCGACAGGCGCATGCCGTTCCGTACGCGCTATACGTATTAGTTAGGGAAGCGCGGAAAGCGACCTTGCAGCAAGCTGCAGGTCGCGACGCAGCACCGTCGAACGCGGTGCGAAGGCAGGGTTGCCGCAGCAGCCTACGCCGCTGCGGCAGGCGAACCCAGTTGGCTCGTGAGCTACGCGCTCACGTTGTCATTCATTCAGGCGAGCCGCCGGACATTGGCTGCAGCCGCGCTTCAGCGACGACCACGCCAGCATCCGGCGTGCCCGAGTTCTCGATCCAGCGCTTTCTCATGGGTGCGAGGATGAACTTCGCGGACACGGCTGCCGCGATCGACACGACCGCCGCCGAGATGAACACTGTGCCCCACCCGCCGTTCGCCGACAGCACCGATGCTATCGGCACCAGCATCGATGCGGTCCCCTTCGCGGTATAGAGCGTCCCCGCATTGGCCGCGGCGTATTTGCTGCCGAATGTGTCCGCGCAGGTCGCCGGGAAGATCGAGAAGATCTCGCCCCAGCACAGGAACACGGTGGCCGCGAAGAACATGAATGCGTACGGATTGTGGCCGAACTGCATGAGCCCCAGCAGCGCGACGCCTTCGCCGAGAAAGATCATGAACATCGTGTTTTCGCGGCCGATGCGGTCCGACAGAAAACCGCACAGGGGACGCGTGAAGCCGTTGCACAGATTGTCGATCGACAGCGTCATCGTCAACAGCGGCAGGGTGATGCCCATCAGATTCACCGGCAGCTTGGCAAAGCCGAATTCCTTCGCGATCGGCCCAAGCTGCGCGGTCGCGATGATGCCGCCGGCCGCGACGAACACGAACATCAGGTACAGCACCCAGAAGAGCGGCGAACGGATCATCTCGCCAGGCGTGTAGTCGATCTTGGTTGCGACCACGCGTTTGGCCGCGACCGCGGTTTTGGGCGGCTTCGGCCGTATCAGCATGGTGGCGAGCAGCAGAATGCAGACGCCCTGGAAAATGCCGAAGAACATGAACGTGTGCTCGTAGCCCGAACGCTGGATCATGTTGGCGATCGGAATCACGGTAACGGCCGCGCCGGCGCCGAAACCTGCCGCCGTCAAACCGGCCGCGAGACCGCGCTTGTCCGGAAACCATTTGAGCGCCGTGCCGACGCAGGTGCCGTACACGCAACCCGCACCGATACCGGCGATGACTGCCGCGACGTATAGCGCGGCGAGACTGCTCGCATGCGCGTCGATGATCCAGCCGAGCGCCGCGCATAGCGAACCGCCGATCACAACCGGGCGCGGCCCGAACTTGTCGACGAGCCAACCTTCAACGGGCACGAGCCACGTTTCGGTGACGATGAAGATAGTGAACGCGGTCTGGATCGCCGCCTGTCCCCAATGGTGCGCGTTGTCCATTGGTACGACGAACAGCGTCCACGCATATTGCAGGTTCGCGACCAGCCCCATGCACACGATGCCGATCGCCAGTTGCACCCAGCGGTTATGCCTGAACGCCGTACTGGCACTCCCGGCTACGTTGGAATATCCCATGTCTGCGTCTCCTGCAGGGTCCGTCGCGCTCGATCGGCACGTTGGACTTATGTAATCGAATCGCTTTATCGCCGGTTTGCGTGCTGGCAATGAAGCGCCACTGGTCGGCCAGAGGGAATTGCATTAACGAAAACCCTTACCTGGTGAATCGCGCAACAGATGAAGAAAAGGTGTTGCGCGTGCGGCGGGTCTGAAGGCATGCTGCGCGAGAACGGCAATCAGTGAAAGTTAAAACATTTTATGGTTTGTATTAGGCATCCCAAATACATGGGGTTGCTATCCCGGAGTATGGGTTCATGAGAAACGCGACTCTGCGCCAATTGAAAGTCTTCGAGACGGTGGCCCGGCACCTGAGTTTCTCGCGTGCGGCCGATGAACTGTTTCTCACGCAGCCGGCTGTCTCCACACAAGTCAAACAGCTCGAAGAGCATGCGGGTCTTGCGCTCTTCGAGCAACACGGCAAAAAAATTTATCTGACGCCCGCCGGCTCTGAAATGCTTTATTACGCGCGCTCGATCATTGATCAGTTTCGCGAAATGGATGGCGCGATGGGCCGCTTGCAAGGTATCGCCGGCGGCCAGCTCAACATTGCGGTGATCAGCGCGGGCGACTATTTTTTCCCACGCCTGTTAGGCGAATTTACGCGCCGCAATGAAGGCGTGCGACTCAATCTCGCGGTGCACAATCGCGAGGCGCTGCTGCATCAGCTGACGCACAATCTGACCGATCTGGCGGTCATGGTGCGCCCGCCGCGCGATCTCGATACGCGTAACGAATCGTTCGCGCCGCATCCTTACGTGATCGTTGCGCCCCCCGGGCATCCGCTGGTCGGCAAGAAGCACATTACGCTTGCGACGCTCTGCAAAGAACCGTTCATCGTTCGCGAGAAGGGCTCGGATACATGGCATTCGATGGAAGAAAGTTTTGCCGGCGGCATTGGCCGGCTCAATATCGTCATGGAGATCCGCAGCACCGAGACGATCAAGCAGGCCGTGATTGCCGGCATGGGTATCGCGTTCCTGTCCGCGCATACGATCAGCCTTGAACTGCAGGTCGGCAATCTCGCGGTGCTGGACGTAATCGGCTTTCCTGTGATGCTCGACTGGTACGTGGTGCACCGCAAGAACAAGCGCCTGCCTCCCGTCGCGGTTGCGTTCAAGGAATTTTTGATCAACGAAGGCGCGGCGCGGATTGCGGAGATCACCCAAATCGACGCGGGTCTGCCGCGCAGCCAGCCCGATGGCGCATTGAGAGCGACCGGTTAGGCTTGCAGATTTCGTCGTGGTCGTAGTTCGGGGAAGCGAACATACATAAACAAAACACTATCGTTATTCACAATAACTTTAACTGTTGTTTATTTATGCTCGCTCCTATTCTTGGTCCATGCCATCTGCCTGAAGGAGACGACCATGACCCCCTCTCAATTCGACACTTACGACAGCACGCAAAATGCGGAAGTCCGGGCGCAACTGTGCGCCTATAACACCGCTTTCGACGAACTCGGCCTGCGCTTCCGTTGGGATGCGCGCACGCTGGCATCGCTGGCCACGATCGACGGCGAAGAGGCGCGGATCACCGCGTACATCGAAACGCACCATGCGCATTTGCTGAACGCGTATAGCGCCGAGTTTCTGAGCCGGGCCATTCTCGAGAAGAAGAATGCACGCTATCCGGCGTGCTTGCCGGTGCACGTCGAAAGCGCACCGCCTCGGAGCCACGTGGCACCTCAGCCACAGATGAGCAGCCGGCGCGAGCGCGTGTCGTACGACGCAGAGTTGCCGGCGCTGGCGGGTGTTTAGACGCACCATGTCAAGCGACACGCGTCGCGTCGCGTAACGGAAGCGCGCTCAGGCTGCTGCGACGACGTCGATGCGCAACGCTTGCAAGAAAGCGGGCACGTAATCGAGCTTACCCTCGCTACATCCCGCCCAATTTGCATCCGCCGCGCGCTACCCACCCCGATACAGAGCGACGATCTGATCAGCCGGCATCGCGCCGCCGTAGATACGGAACTCATCGATCAAGCCGCTGAAATACGGATCCGCCGCGTACTGCGACCGTCCGATCCAGTTTTGCGCGGTCGGCCCGAGGCGCCACGGCGTGAAGATCACATCGGACGCGCTGCCGATCACGGCGCCGTTCAGATACAGCGTCGCTGTCGCCGCCGAAAGCGTGACGGCCACGTGCGCCCATTGGCCCGTCGGCAGTGCAGCGTTACCGTTGATGCCGCGCTCGCCATGCACGCCGTTGACCGCAATGCCGAAGCGCATGACACCCGCTGAACTCTTCGGTGTCAGGAACATGTACCGTCCGGTTCCGGCGCCGAAATCGAAGATGCGAGTCCATGATTTCCCGCTGTTGCCGTTCCAGTAGACCCAGGCCGCGATAGTGAAATCCGCTATGTCAGCGACGATGCTGTCCGGCAGGCGGACATAGCCGGTCGAACCGTCGAGCGACACTGCGTTGCCGTTCTTGCCGGCTGCGAACGTCGCGCCGCCCGTCAGCGCGGCCGTATGTCCATTACCGCTCGCATCGGCTGCGCTCGTGCCGCTCGACTCGTCGAACGGCAGATACGTTTGCAGCTTAATGGTTGTCGCCGCCACGGCTGCCGTGGAATTCGCGCTCTCCCCAGACGACGTCTGCGCGCTCACAACGTAGTACCACGTACCGGACGGCGGACTGTCCGTCCAGGTCAACGGATCGACGATGCCGCTCGTGACAGTGGTGTAAGGCCCACCGACGCTGGCTGCTCGCTTGACGTTGTAGCTCGTCGCGTTCGCGATCCCCCACCACGACAGCACGACCCGACCGGCACTCGGGAACGCGGTCAGTCCGCTGGGGGAGGCCGCGGGCGCGACGGCATCGCGCGTGCACGTGAGCGTGCCATAGCCAAGCTGATCGTAACCACCGCTGTTCGGACCGTAGTTGCCGCCACCGCCTTCCGGTTGGATGGCGAGCGCGAACTTCGTCGACCATGGCGCTGAAAGCCCTTTGCGGTTGACGTAATGGTTGTAGACGAGCGCCCAGCAAGGTCTGATCGTGCCCTGCGCGCTCGTCGAAAAAGCCGTTTGCGTCACGTCGACATTGGCATAAGTCACGTACGGAACGGCAAGGTAAGTGCCGCCCGACTGAACGAGATTCGCTTTCGCCACGTATTCCGCTCCGGTGAGGAAGCGGTTGTTGTCGTGGCCGTACAGGTCGATGCCCTGATTCCAGGCCATTTCGCAGATTGCACCGCCAAGCGCGATGCCGAGCGTATTGTGGCCCTGGTCGCGGCCGCTCTCCTGCCATTGCCCAAGATTGCCGGGATGCACGTAATAAACCGCTTGTGCGATCGCGCCGTTGCCGGGTCCGTCGAGGAAATAATTGACCGCCTGGTCGAACATCGTATGGTCGTCGCACAGCACGCCGATCGCCATCATCGACGCGATGTTGCAAAGGTCCCAGTTCGCCCAGTAGTGGGTGATGTCCGTGTTGTTGTGCCGGTTCAGGAAATCGATGTTGATCGGGTAGAAGACGTTGGTCATCATCGTCTTGAACGCGGCGAAATCGGCCGATGCCCAGCCCGAATAGTTGCGCATGATCTCGCCGGCGTTCGCAAACTCGTAGCCGTAGATGCCGGCCGCGAGATCGACGTTGGTGTCGCCGCCGAGCCGCTGTAACGTGGATGACCAGGCATTCATGATCTGTACCGCCTTGTTGGCGTAGGCGGTATCGCCGCTCACCTTCCAGCGCAGCGCGCATGCGTAGGCCGCCGCAATGTCGTTGTACAACAGCGGATAATTCTGCGGGCCGCTCCCGCCGCGATCGATCTCTACCTGCGGGCGTGGCGTCCAGGACAGGCCCGCGTGGCTGTTGGCGATCAACACCTTCCAGCCGTCGTACCACGGCGACGCCTGCGCGGCGATTTTCTGCGCCATCCGGTCGAAGTCAGTCTGCGTGTGCAGCAGCCCGGGATGAACGAATGCACCGCTTGTCGTCACATCCGTCGCCCCCGTGGAGACAAGCGCAAGTTGCGCGTTCGAGACTATCGTCTCGCTCGCGGCGTTGCCCACGACGGCCTGTGCCGACCCCTTGCCCTCGCCTGCGCCACATGCTGAGAGCGCAAGCGCACCGAGGCTGTACAGGAAGGTGCGCCGTGAAATGCTTGCGGCTGGCTCGTTGTTGCCTTTCATATCGTCCATATTCGTTGGTTTCTTGAATGAGTCGTGTCTGAATGATCGGTGTGTGCTGACTACTGCCGCTGACGTTCATGCGCCCTGTTCGAGGGTTTGGGTCAACTTGGGCTTCCGCGGATCGATCTTCCGCAAACGTTTGCTTTCGCGGCTGACAAGAGGAAAGAAGCACGACCGCGCCCACCGTATTTAACGACAGGAAACCCTGTGCATTGCAGTGGTACCTGCGTCAGGAAATGCGGAAATTGGGGTAAGGAAAAACTGATCGCGAGTCGTGGGAAGAGCGTCGCCGAGCCACGCTGCTTTTCGTGTCGAACTGGGGACATTTCTTTGTCGTTATCGTGATGGCATCGTCGACGGCCTCGGTGATCGGCGTGCCGGAACTTGTCAGTCGCTGCAACACCGCAATCAACGTGATCGGCAAGACGGAAGCGATGCTGTGGGTGTACCTCTACGCGATGACCTGGTTCTTTCTGTTTTGCTATTCGACAACGGCGCTCATCCTGAAGCTGTCGCGCCGACTGGACGGTGAATGACCGGTTTGGCCGAGAACCCAATCAGCCAGGAGATATTTTTCGTCCACGACTTAAAGCCGGATCCGATTGCACGACGCAAATTTCTGAGAACAACGTTTCCGATAAGAAAGGTTGCTCGGCACCTCACACGCACCCACTTTGCATACGCGTCATATCCATCCCAGCGGCACGTGATCGATCAAATCACGAGCCTCAAACCTGCCGGCGATCCGCCACAGCCCCCTCAATCTCCCCCATCCACCTCAAATGTTATGATCGGAAACACCGAACGCCTCTAAAAGCGCGCATTTGAGCCACGCCCCCATGGACACCCACCTCACCAAACCCGCCGACCAATCCACGACCGACCTCGGCCGACGCGTCCGCGCCGCGCGCCAGGCGCAGGACTTGACGCTGGAAACCGCGAGCCGCCTCTGCGGCGTCTCCCGCTCGACGCTGTCAAAAGTCGAAAACGGACTGATGTCCCCCACATTCGACGTATTGCAAAAAATCGTCCTCGGTCTGAAGATCGAAATCGGCGAGCTGTTCGGCTCCACGCCGAAAGTCAGCGCCAGCGGCCGTCGCGCGCTGACCCGCAAAGACGCGGGTCAACGTCACGCCTACCGCGGCTACCAGATGGAATTGCTCGCTACCGACCTCGCGCACAAAGCGATGCTGCCGTTCCGCATCCGCATCTCCGCGCACACGCTCGACGCGTTCGACGACTGGGGCCGTCACGAAGGTGAAGAATTCCTGTACGTGATCAGCGGCAGCGTGTGCCTCTATTCCGAGTTGTACGCGCCGACGCATCTGAACGCCGGCGACAGCCTCTACTTCGACAGCCGTACCGGCCACGCCGCGGTGTCCACCAGCGACGAAGACGCCGAAGTGTTATGGATGGCGACCAGCGCGGACATCCCGCAAGTACCGGCGTCCGGCACCGATTCACCGAAGAAATAAAGCTCGCGCTTGAGCGGCGCTTTAACGTGTTTTAACGCGTCGCCAACGCCCGCTGCGCCAGTTGCGCAATATGCAGCGCATGACGTCCAGTGCCCTGTTCGATTTGTTCGCGGCAACTAAAACCGTTGGTCAACACGATCGTTTCCTTCGATGCACCACGCACTAAAGGAAACAGCTTGTCCTCACCGATCTTCTCCGACAGCGCGTGATGCCCGGCGTTAAAGCCGAACGATCCCGCCATGCCGCAACATCCCGTATCGAGCAATGTCCATCTGACGCCGAGCTTCGTCAGTAGCGCAGTATCGCCTTGCATGCCGAACTGCGCCTTCTGATGACAATGCCCATGCACGACCACGTCCGCTTCGAGCGTCGGCCAATCGAACGGCTGGCGCGCGACAAAATCGGAGAATAGAAAAGTCTGCGCCGACAGCTGTTTGGCCAGCGCGTGATCGGGGAGCTGCTTGAGCAATTCGTCCTTGAACACCGACAGGCAGCCCGGTTCGAGACCGACCAGCGGCACACCGGCGGCGATGTCGTCGGCGAGGTCGTCGAGGATGTTCGTCAGCAATTCGCGCGCGCGTTCGAGCAAGCCGAAGTCATACAAAGGGCGCCCGCAGCACAACCGGTTCTTCGGCAACACGACGTGCCAGCCCATTTGCGTCAGCACATCGGCTGCGGCCTGCGCGATCGCGGGCGTGAAATGATCGTTGAACGTATCGACCCACAGAATGACTTTCTTCGCTTCTTCGCGGCCGCGAGCGGCACGCTCATCCTGTGGCGAGCGCCGCGCGAGCTGCCGATACGTTTGCGTCGCAAACTTCGGCAATTCACGCGCTTGCGCCACACCCGCAACCCACTTGCCCACTGAAGACAAGCCCGGCGCCGACGTCATGAAGTTCGTCAAACGCGGAAAGCGCGCCGCCCACGGTGCCCATTCTCCGATCCGTCCCATGAACAGTGCCTGACGCGGGCGACGGTTCGTCTCATAGTAATGCGAAAGAAATTCCGCCTTGTACGAAGCCATATCCGTATGCGTCGGACAATCGGATTTGCAGCCCTTGCAGGCAAGACACGTATCGAGCGCTTCTTTCACTTCGCGGCTTTGCCAGCCATCTGCGATCACTTCGCCTTGCAACATTTCCCAGAACAGATGCGCGCGGCCACGCGTCGAATATTTCTCTTCACGGGTTGCGCGGTAGCTCGGGCACATCGTGCCGCCTTCGAGCGAACGGCACTTGCCCATACCGATGCAACGCTCGATCGCGCGCTGGAAACCGTCGCCCTCCTGACTGGCGAACGTCAGTTTCGTTTGCAAAGTCACTGGCTTATAGGCGGGACCAACGCGCAGGTTTTCGTCGGCGCGATACGCATGTACGACCTTGCCGGGATTCAGGCGGTTGGCCGGGTCCCAGATCGCCTTGAACTGCTCCATCGCCTGCATTAGCTCGGGGCCGAACATGATCGGCAGGAACTCGGCCCTGGCCTGGCCGTCGCCGTGTTCGCCCGATAGCGAGCCGCCGAACTCGACCACCAGCTCAGCCGCTTCGCGCAGAAACTTGCGCCACGTCGCGACGCCTTCCGCGCTGCGCAAATCGAAGGTAATGCGTGCATGCACGCAACCGTCGCCGAAATGGCCGTACAAGCTCGTCTCGTAGCCATAGCGATCCACCAGCACCTGGAACGCGCGCAGATAATCGCCGAGGCGCAACGGATCGACCGCCGCATCTTCCCAGCCGACGAGCGGATCGGGCGTGCCCGGATCGACCGACAACGCCACCGCCGATGCCCCCGTTTCGCGGATCGACCACACCTTCGCCTGCAACGCGCGGTCCTCGACGAGCATCGCGGAGACGTTCGGCCCCGCTTCGCCGGATGCAAAATAGGCTGCCGCCGCTTGCGCCTGACGCACCGCATCCTCCTGCGTGTCCGCGCCGAATTCGAGCACGACCCATGCGTCGCCTGCCGGCAGCAACGCGATCTCGTCCTTCTTCAAACCGCGCGCCTGCAGGCCGCGGATGATCGCGCGGTCGAGTCCTTCGATCGCGATCGGCGAACAGCGCATGAAATGCGGTACGGCGTCCGCGGCGGTGTAGATGTCGGTGAAGCCGGTCACGACGATCACGCGTTTCGCCGGACTCTTCACGAGCCGCACTTTCGCCTGCAAGGTCACGGCGCAGGTGCCTTCGGTGCCGACCAGCGCACGCGCGACGTTGAAGCCGTTTTCCGGCAGCAGTTGATCGAGATTGAAGCCCGATACGCGCCGCCTGATTTGCGGGAATTTCGCGCGAATCAGATCGGCGTAGGTGTCACCCAGTTGCTTGAGGGCGGCGTAGATTTCGCCCCGGCGGCCGCCGGCCGCGATGATGCGCGCAAGTTCATCGTCCGGGGTCGGGCCGACCCAGAAACGCGCGCCGTCGAAGGTCGCGATTTCCAGCGCCTCGACGTTTTCGACGGTCTTGCCGGCCATCACCGAATGCGCGCCGCACGAGTTGTTGGCGATCATGCCGCCGAGCGTGCAGCGGCTGTGCGTGGCCGGATCGGGCGCGAACGTGAGGCCGTGTTGCTCGGCTGCGTCGCGCAAGGTATCGCAAACCACGCCCGGTTCGACGACGGCCACGCGCGCCGCCGGATCCACCGACACCACGCGATTCACGTATTGACTCGCGTCAGCGACCACCGCGACGTTCACGCATTGGCCGTTCTGCGAGGTGCCGCCGCCGCGCGCGAGGAACGGCACGTCGTTGCGGCGGCATGCGGCGACTGTCTCCAGCAAATCGTCGACGTCGGCGGGCACCACGACGGCGAGCGGGACTTGCCGATAGTTCGACGCGTCCGACGCATACAAGGCTTTCGAGCCTGGGTCGAAGCGCACTTCGCCCCGTACGTGGCGGCGCAGATCGGCTTCGAGCGCCTGCATCACGGCGGTAGTGCCTTTAAAAGGCCGCGCGACCGGTTCCGCTTGCGCCGCGTGACGCTCTGCATCGTCCATGACGTTCACGCTCGCGCCTTGCTCTTCATCGATTGATGTTCCCACCGCGTCTGTCATGTCTCGTGCCCAACGCTCGTCCTGCCGCCCTGCACTCACGCAGCCTGGCTAGCGGTCATCTTGAAGATGCCCTGTGCGTTGCCCGCATCGAAACGCAGGTCCGTTTCCCAGCGGCGTGCGTCCTGATCGAAGGTGCGCTTGCGCTTGATGAACTCGTAAAACGAACCCGGTACCTCACGCATCACCATGCTGCCATCGGCCGCACGGAATTCGCGCCGGACGGTGTCCGCGCGATAGGCGGTCTGAAACACGCGGCCCGAACGCGAACGCTCGACTTCCGGCTTCATCGGACGACCCTTCGCCTTTTCGTCGTCGGAGAGTTTGAACACGTCGGCGACGCGGTCGGTAGCGTGATTGAACGCGTTGCCTTCGGTCGCGATCCACGCCATTTCCGCCGATTCCTTCAACAATACGTCGTAATCGGCTTCGCGTGGCGTCTCGTGCTGGCGCGCAAATGCGCCGACGATCACCGGCAACAATGCATGCGCCGCGTCGAGCGGCAGTACGCCTTCGCGTTCGAGTTCCCACAACTGACCGACGGCTTGCGGCGTCAACGGATCGCGCGACGCGCCGATCACATTCGTCACCGCCTGCTGGAATTCCGCCGAAAAACGCTCGGGATGCAATTCGCTGACAAAGAACTGCGCGATCTCATCGGGCGCGTCGTCATGGGTCCACGCGCGACCGGTCATGCCGAGACGGTCGAGCGGATAGCGACCGTTGATGCAGAAGCCGAGCGGACGCAGGATGCGCGCGAACGCGGCTTCGCCCGGCGGCAGCGCACCGCTGTGCGGCCAGCGCACTGTGCGCAGCGCGCCGTGGTCGAAGTACACGCTGCCGCCGGCGGCGATCGTCTCCTGCGTGTATTGGCGGCCGTTCGCGGAGCGCGTCAGCAGGTCTTCGAACAGCGCCATGTTCATCGCCTGCGCGAGTTCGGCGCGCGTCACGACGCCGTCTTCCCATTCGTTCAGTACCTGCGGATGGTTCAACGTGGCGAACAGCGTCGCCGTCCTGTCGGCGCCGAGCAGTTTCAGCAGCAGTTGTTCGACATTCGCATTCTTGATGTTTCGCATATCGGTTCTCGGGTGACGCGTTCGCGCGGGTTCGTTCGCTTCAAGGGGCCTGCCGGCGTGGCTTCAAGGCGCAAGCGCGGCATCGTTCGAGCGAGATTATTCAAATTCGCGAGAACGCCGTAAAGCGAGATAAAATCGCCACTTGATGCGTTTTTGGAATTAACGTGCGAAAGTTCAAGATCCCCAACATGGGCGCGCTGCTCGCTTTCGAGGCCGCCGCACGGCACGAGAGCTTCACGCATGCGGCGCGCGAGTTGTTCCTCACCGAAAGCGCGGTGTCCCGGCAAATCAATACGCTGGAGAGCAATCTCGGCGTGCGGCTATTCGTGCGCGTCAAACAGCGCGTCGTACTGACGAAGGCGGGCAAGGTTTATAGCGCGCAGGTGCGGCGCTCGCTGGAACAACTCGACCGCGACACGCTGTCGATCATCGCGCACGGCAGCGGTGGCGGTTACCTGGAACTGGCGGTGCTGCCGACTTTCGCGTCGCAATGGCTGATTCCGCGGCTGGCGGAATTCAACGCGCAGTATCCCGACGTGCGCGTCAACATGGGCGTGCGCACCGGCACCTTCCCATTCGCGGACACGCATTTCGAAGCGGCGATTCACTACGGCAAACCGACATGGCCGGGCACGTCGGCGGATTTTCTGTTTCGCGAGGAAGTCGTGCCGGTGTGTGCCGCAAGTCTGCTGACGCGGCCAATCGAGTCAGCCGCCGATCTGCTCGACTACCCGCTGCTGCACTCCACTACCCGTCCCGACGGCTGGGCGTCGTGGTTCGCCAACCTGGGCGTGGAAGATAACCGGACCATGCAAGGGGTTCGCTACGAACTGCATACGATGCTGATCAGCGCCGCCGCGGCCGGTCTCGGCATCGCGCTGGTGCCGCGTTTTTTCGTCGACGCGCAGCTCGAGCAGCTTGGGCTCGTGATGCCGCTCGACGCACCGGCGGTCGCGGACTCGGCGTATTACCTCGTCTATCCGACCGAGTTGAGCCACGGCAAGCCGCTTGCCAGCTTCCGCGAGTGGCTGCTGCGGGAAGCAGCGGCGTATAGCGCGGTCAATCCTGAACTGGCCGGCAACAGCGAAACCGATTAAGCGCCGGTCGCCTCGCGCGCTTGCGCCAACGCGCTCAGATTGCCTTCGCCGAAACCGTGGTGACCTTGCCGCTGCACGATCTCGAAGAAGATTTCCCCCGCGCGGCGCCGCACAAACGTCTGGAAAAACAGTAGCGGTACGCCGTCGGCGCCGATCTCGCCGTCCACCAGAACGTGCGTGCGCTTGAGCCGTTCGACATCGAGCCCGTGGCCCGGCAGGCGCGCATCCAGTTGCTCGTAGTAGCGCGGCGGCGGCTCGACGAATTCGACGCCGTTCGCCAGCAATTGCTCGACGCACGCGAAGATATCGTCGGTGGCGAGCGCGATGTGCTGCACGCCCTCGCCCGGATGATCCGGCAGATACTCGTGCATCAGGTTCGTGCGGCGTGTGCCCTCTTCATACAGCGGAATGCGGATCGCGCCGCACGGCGACACCATCACGCGCGATTCCGCCGACACATGCCAGTTCGCGTGCAGTTCGTGAATCTCGCGGAAATTGAGCAGATCGCGATAGAAGTCGAGCCATTCCTGCATCCGGCCCGCGCCGACCGTTTGCGTCAGATGATCGACCGCGACGAGGCCCGTGCCCACATGGCTCAGGTCGGCTTGTGCGGTATCGATCTCGATCGGCCGGAAGTCGATGTCGAAGATCGAGATGTCGCCGAGGCCGCCGCGCTGGCCGCCACGGCCGCGCCAACGGTCGACGAAATAGATATGCGAGTCGCCGATGCCCTGGATGGCCGGAATCAGCAGTTCGCCCGTGCCGATCTTCTCGCCTTCGAAGGCCCATGCGCCGAGTTCGATCGCGCGGTCGAAGGCGCGCTGCGCATCCGCCACCCGGATGCCGATCGCACAAATGCCCACGCCGTATTCTTCGGCGTAGCGCGCGGCGAACGAGTCCGGCTCGGCGTTGAGCAGAAAATGCATCTCGCCCTGACGATACAGCGTGACGTCCTTGCTGATATGGCGCGCAATCGCCTTGAAGCCGAGTTGGGTGAACGTCTCGCTGAGCACCTGCGGCTCGCGCGCGGCGAACTCCACGAATTCAAGGCCGGCGGTGCCGAGCGGATTGTGCTCAGGAACCGATACTGCGCGCAGCGCGGCCTCCGGGGTGGGCAAGTCGCTGGGCATGGCATTCTCCTTGTACAGTCTTTCGACGCTTTTGCAGATGTTCGGTGCGGGCCGCCAGCCGTCACACGCGGGCAACGTGGCAGTGCGTTCGTGGTGTGCCGCAACAACGCGGCCAGCAACGGCTTTCGCACCGTGTTTGTACACCGTGTAGCGGGGCGTTCGCAACCTGCATTTTGTACTGAATGGTTCATGCCGGAATCATGCCGGAACGATCGGGGCGTATTTCAACGCGCCTTGCGGTTGCGCCTCGGCGCAGGCTTGCCACCGGCCTTGTCCGCCGCGGCGGCAGCCATGCGCTGGCGCGCAACCTCGCGCACCGCGTCGATCAGCGCCCGGCCCACCGGCGACGGCTGCGTGTCCGAACGCCGGATCAGTCCGACCGGCTCGTCGGTGCCGGCGAACGGCAAGGGCAAACGCACCAGCATGCCGTGCGCCAGCTCGTAATCAACCGCGCTTAACGGCACGAACCACACCGCGTCGTTCTCGAGCGTCAACGCGCGCCCCGTGGACACCGACAGCACTTCCACAAACGCCGACAACGGTGGCACGCCCCACGCGCTCAACAGGCTCTCGGCCGATTGCCGGATCAGCGTGCCGAACGGCGGCAGCACCACCGGAAAATTTTCCAGCGAAGTGGCCGGCAAGCCGGCCCTCGCCGTCAGCGGATGCCCGGCGCGCACCACGGCGATCAACGGCTCGCTGAACAGCTGTTCGAAACTGAGCCCGACCATCCGTTCCGGATCCGCCAGACGTCCAATCGCAAATTCGATCGCGCCGGCTTTCAGACGCTCGAGCAATTCGGGGTTGGCGCCGGTCGCGAGGCGCACGATCACGCGCGGCCACTGCACGGCGAAGCGCTTGAGCACCGGCGGTATCAGCGCAACCGCGACGGTCGGCAGGATGCCGATTTCCAGCGTGGCCGCGGCGGCGCCTTCCGCGCGCGCCAGCAAGTCGACGCCCTGCCGCAACGCGCTGACGCAAGCGCTTGCATGCGGCATGAAGAGCTGTCCCTCGCGGGTCGTCACGGCGCCGTGGCGGCCGCGCTCGAACAGCTTCACGCCGAGTATCGCTTCCAGTTCGGCGACCGTCTTGGACACAGCAGGCTGCGTAATCGACAAGCTTTCGGCGGCCCGCTGCACGCCGCCGAACTGCGCGACGGCCAGAAAGCACTGGAGATGACGGAATTTGACGCGGCTGTCCGCGAGGCTGCGTTGCATAACGAGAGGTTATACGAAATGGGCGAAAACGTCATTTTGCATAACCTCTCAGGTTGGATAAAGTCGCTTCATACGCTGTATCCCACAATTCCCCGAAGGAGACACTGATGGACGAGTCCTTTCTCACCGCGCGCGACTTCGCGTCCCACCCGGCGTACATCTACCCCGGCTACGGCTCATCGGTAAAACGCGGCCCGACGCGCCCGCTGATTCCGCTGAAGGAAAAGCTGCGCGACCAGCGCGTGCCCGTCTACGGTACCGAAGACCTCGGCGCGCTCGATCACGATCTGACGCGCAATGCCGTGCGCAACGGCGAACCGCTCGGCGAGCGCATCATCGTGACAGGGCGTGTGCTCGATGAGGGCGGTCGTCCGGTGCGCAATACGCTGGTCGAGATCTGGCAAGCCAATGCCGCCGGCCGTTATGTGCACAAGAACGATCAGCACGATGCGCCGCTCGATCCCAACTTTCTTGGCGCCGGCCGATGCCTGACCGACAACGACGGCCGCTATCGCTTTCTGACGATCAAGCCGGGTGCCTACCCGTGGGGCAATCACCCGAACGCGTGGCGTCCGAATCATATTCACTTCTCGCTGTTCGGCGATCATTTCGGCTCGCGCCTCGTCACGCAGATGTACTTTCCGGGCGACCCGCTGCTGGCCTTCGACCCGATCTTCCAGGGCACGCCCGAGCACGCACGCGACCGTCTGATCGCGAACTTCTCGCTCGATACGACGCAAGAGGCCTACGCGCTCGGCTACGATTTCGACATCGTGCTGCGCGGCCGCAATGAAACTCCGATGGAGCGCTGAGCCATGACCACTCTCAAGCAAACGCCTTCGCAAACGGTTGGACCTTACTTCGCCTACGGTCTGTGCCCGCAGCAATACGACTTCAGCTTCAAGAGCCTGTTTACGCCTGTTCTGGCCGACCGCGAAGCGGCCGGCGAGCACATCACGATCGTCGGCCAGGTGTTCGACGGCGACGGCAAGGTGGTCGGCGATGCCATGCTGGAAGTGTCGCAAGTGGACGCGCAAGGCCACTATCCGGAATCGCGCGCGGAAGTCGAAGCAAGCGGTTTTCGTGGCTTCGCCCGGGTCGGCACGGGCACCGATCCGCAAATGCGCTTTGTCGTGGAGACGGTGAAGCCCGGCCGTGTGAGTCCGGATGAAGCACCGCATCTGAATGTGATCGTCACGATGCGCGGCATGTTGCTGCACACTTTCACACGCATCTACTTCGAGGACGAAGCCGAAGCCAATGCGAGCGACCCAGTGCTGTCCGCCGTGCCGGCGGACCGTCGCGGCACGCTGATCGCCCGCCGCGAGCCGAATATGGCGAACGTGTACCGCTTTGACATCCGTATGCAGGGCGACAAGGAAACCGTCTTCTTCGATCTGTAATGCGGAATTTCTATACTTTCATATTGCTTTCACATACACTGAATGCGATCCGTCTGGCGACTGGATCGCGAAACTCCGAGTAAAGTTCAAAGCCCGCTTCGTGCGGGCTTTTTTTTGGTGCGCCATTTTGTACGCCATTCGGCCTGGTTCATCCATCACGGCAGTGCGGCCAGGTAGACCCACGGGTAAACACCTTGATCGTGACCATCGCTGAATACGAGCTGCACGCCGTTGCCCATCGATTGCACGTCGACAATCTTGATGTCCTTTTCAGCCCGCACCGCGACTCCTGTCAGCGACAGCCGGCGGCAAGCCGAACACGGACAGCGTTCTCTTAGTGCGGCGTTGTCGATGTGCCGCGTTTGCCCGGCGCTCCACGTCAGCGACAATCTGCGCCCGGCCACATCGATCTCGACGCGCTCGGGGACGCTCATCGCTTCGCGCTGCCGATCTGGCTCAGTGCGATCCGCACGGTCTTGCGCGTTTCCGGGTCAGCGTCAGCGCTGGCCGTTTGCAAGGCCGGCAGCGCCTGCACGTCGCCGAGTTCGGCGAGCGATAGTTCGGCGGCTTCCGGATCGAGGGAATCGGGGTCGAAGGTCAACGGAAGCGAAATATGGTTATGAGGTAAGTCGCGATTAACGCAGCAGATAGCGCTTCGGCGAGGCATTGGGTATGCGAGGGCGAGCCACCGTGGCGAGCGAGACACAGGTGCAAAATCCAGCAAGCGGTTTTGTGAAGCACCGCCACGGCGCGCGTAGCGCCGCCGGAAGTATGACTGCCTTGTCACCAGTGCGGAGTGTGCGAAAACACAGATTCCAGATGCTCCACTACCTCCTCCAAGCCAGGGGACCCGCTTAAGAGCTGGCGGTGTAAAGCCGCTTTCTTTTGCCTACTTTTCTTTGCGGCAGGCAAAGAAAAGTAGGTGCCCCCCGCACAGGGGGAACGCTAATAAACCAATAACAAAGCAAGGAAAGGCCAACGCCACAGGCACACAACCAATGCCGCCGCCAAAGGCAAAAAAACACAAAGCGCTACGCAAGACAAACAG
The DNA here is from genome assembly GCF_058782725.1 of Paraburkholderia sp. FW306-02-B. Classification (NCBI taxonomy): domain Bacteria; kingdom Pseudomonadati; phylum Pseudomonadota; class Betaproteobacteria; order Burkholderiales; family Burkholderiaceae; genus Paraburkholderia; species Paraburkholderia sp. FW306-02-B. Next base: position 429,390 of record NZ_JBYSXZ010000002.1, on the reverse strand, counting down.
AACAACCAAACCCGCCGGCAAGGCAAAAACCCCGACCCTTCTCGATCATGCTATTTTCCAGTGACTCACTGCCTCCAACCGTCAGGAGAAACGCAAAATGTCCGCATCGACTGCCATCGCCACAATTCTGGCCGCACTGCTATTGGGCGCCGTGAGCCCCGGACCAAGCTTCGTGATCGTCGCCCGCAATGCGATCGGCCTATCCCGCGGCGACGGCCTCGCATCGGCCGCGGGCATGGGCATCGGCGGCGTGTTTTTTAGCGGCATCGCGTTGCTGGGACTGTATACGTTGCTCGCCACAGTCGAGTGGCTATACGTCGGCCTGAAAGTGGCAGGCGGCCTCTATCTGATCTACCTTGCATCGAAAATCTGGCGCGGCGCCGCCAAACCGCTCGCCTTCGATGCCGCGCAAGCCGCCGCCACCAATGTGCGAAAATCCTTCTGGATCGGATTGAGCACACAACTCAGCAATCCGAAGACAGCCGTCTATTACGGCAGTATTTTCGCGGCCCTGCTTCCGCAACATCCGCCGCTGTGGTGCTACTTCGCACTGCCGCCCGCGATATTCGCCATCGAAGCCGGCTGGTACACGGTGGTCGCATTGTGCTTTTCGAGCAAACGGCCGCGTGAAATCTACCTGACGTGGAAAGCCTGGATCGATCGCGTCGCCGCGGGTGCGGTTGCCGCGCTCGGATTGCGCCTGATCCTGACGGCACACAAAGTGGGCATCTGAAACGTCGCCGCGATTCAACCGGCTTGTCACGCCATGCTTGACAAGCCGGCAATCAGGGCCCCAACGCCGGGTGAGCGCGTGCATGCAATATGGGCGCACCCGGTGAAACAGTTACAAGATAAGTGTTGACGCTGACACGGCCCGGCGGTTACTGTGACGTCCGAAGTTCAAGAAGTTCGATTGCTGTTCATCAATTGCTCGCTCCCTCAGCGGTATTCGTTGTCCTCTCCCTCCTTGATGCTTCACGCGCTCTCATCAACAGAGCAAATCTTTCTATTTTTTTCCTCAAGGATTCTTCATGGATACCGGTACCGTTAAGTGGTTCAACGACAGCAAAGGCTTTGGCTTCATCACCCCGGACAAGGGCGGCGACGACCTGTTCGCGCACTTCTCCGAAATCAGCGGCGACGGCTTCAAGACGCTGGCTGAAAATCAGAAGGTGAGCTTCGAAACGAAGCAAGGCCCGAAGGGTCTGCAAGCGGCTAACATCAAGCCGCTGTAAAGTTTGAAGGGCTCGGTGTCCGGCAACGGACACCGGGTTGCAGCGACATCCTCGCGGAGCTTTTGTCTCCCACAGTTGGCGCGATCGCTTTTAGCTGCTTCTGTTTTCAGCAGCAAGCCCCAAGCGCCAAACGCCTCGTTGCACCTCATTCTCCCCTCTGGCTTTAACGCCCTTTTTCCGCTTTCCGACTGCGTTGAGATTCGGCTCGCAATGGCTTGAATCAGCTCGTCCGTGCAACATTCGCACGGCATGCGCGCACTCGAACATCATTAAAATTAAAATGCAAAACACACATATTCATCACTACAACGGCTATGCCGTCCAACCCTCGGCGCATCGTTTGCCCGACGGAAGCTTTTCGTCCAACCTGCTGCTCAAGCGCGCCGGCAGCGCGCGTGCCGAAGGGCGCTACCAGTTCTATTCGCTCGATTACTTCGCGAACGAAGAACAGGCATTGCAGCACTCGGCACGTTGGGCACGCCACTGGGTCGATACGCGCGGTTAAGCGCGAGTCCCCCTTTAAGCACCACATAGCGCACCATCGGGCGCGCTAGAAAACCACGCGCGGTCTATTCGCTTCCTTCCGACTTGATTCGCGCGCGCAACTCGAACTTCTGGATTTTTCCCGTCGATGTCTTCGGCAACTCGCCGAAGCGCACTGCTTTGGGCAGCTTGTATCCCGCAAGAAACAGCCGGCAGTGCGCGATGATTTCCTCCGCGGTCACCTGAGCGCCTTCCTTGAGTTCGATGAAGGCGCACGGTACCTCACCCCACTTCGGATCGGCCATCGCCACCACGGCGGCAACCGAGACCGCGGGGTGCCGGTACAGCGTGTCTTCGATCTCGATGCTCGAGATGTTCTCGCCACCCGAAATGATGATGTCCTTGCTGCGATCGCGGATACGGATATAGCCGTCAGGCATCCGCACGCCCAGATCGCCGGTATGGAACCAGCCGCCGCGGAAGGTCGCTTCCGTGGCGCGCTCGTTCTTCAGGTAACCCTTCATGCAGATGTTGCCGCGGAACATGATTTCGCCGAGCGTTTCGCCGTCGTTCGGCACCGGCTCGAGCGTGTCCGGGTCGAGCACCGTCACCGCTGCTTGCAGGTGATAGCGCACGCCTTGCCGCGCGTTCAGTTCGGCGCGCGCGTTGTCGTCGAGCGTTTCCCATTGAGTTTGTTTCGCACAGACCGCGGCCGGACCGTAGGTTTCCGTGAGCCCGTATACGTGCGTCAGGTCGAAACCGATTTCCTTCATCTTCGCGATCACAGCCGGCGGCGGCGCCGCGCCCGCCACCATCGTCGACACGCGATGCGCGATGCCCTCGCGCCACTCGGCCGGCGCATTGGCCAGCGCGCTCTGCACGATCGGCGCGCCACAATAGTGCGTAATGCCTTCGCGGCGAATCAGCTCGAACACCGTCTTCGCGTCGAATTTGCGCAGACAGACGTTGACGCCCGCACGCGCGGCGACGGTCCATGCGAAACACCAGCCGTTGCAATGAAAGAGCGGCAACGTCCACAGATAGACCGCATGCTTGGGCATGTCCCATTCGAGGATATTGCTGAGCGCATTCAGATAGGCGCCGCGATGGTGGTAGACCACGCCCTTCGGATCGCCGGTCGTACCCGAGGTGTAGTTCAGCGCAATGGCGTCCCATTCGTCGGCAGGCGGCGTCCATGCGAACTCAGGGTCGCCGGATTGCAGGAACGCTTCGTAATCGGTCGCGCGGATGAATTTGTCCGCGTCGGCGGGCATTGCGTCGGCCACGCTGATCACCCGCAACGCCGGGAATTCCAGCGCCGCGCGATGTGCAAATTCGCTGTACTCCGTATCGACGATCAACGCCTTCGCCTCGCCATGCCGCAGCATGAACAGCAAAGACGACACGTCGAGCCGCGTATTCAGCGTATTAAGCACGGCCCCGGCCATCGGCACGCCGAAGTGCGCTTCGATCATCTGAGGAATGTTGGGAAGTAAAGCCGCGACCGTATCGCCGCGTTCGATGCCGGCCCGCTGCAATGCGCTGGCCAGCCGGCGCGTACGCCCGTAGGTTTCGCGCCAGTTGCGGCGAATCTCCCCATGGACGACCGCGGGCCGCTCACCGTAGACTTCCGCTGCGCGCACGATGAAATCGAGTGGCGTCAGCGGGACATAATTGGCCTCGCGGCGCTCGAGTCCTTCTTCGAACATGTGCTTCATTGCATCGTCTCCTGTGTCGACCCGAGTTGGCGCTTTAGCGCTTACTCGGGTCCCATGCAACATGGTTGCTGAAGCGCCGGTCGCGCCGTCGATTATTCTGTTTGATGAACTAGCCTAACAATTGTCATGCTGAACCGTCTGTCATTCAAATGACAGAGTGGCACGCCTTAACGCCCCCCAAGTCACATTAACTCGCCTGAAACCGGATACGCCCTCGGGCCGCTTATGGATGATGCTCCGCTCACCGCCCTCGCAGGCGCCCGTTCGCACCGGCCGGAGCGGGTCGCGCGTGCCGGCCTGCCGCAACTGTTCGCCACCTGCGCGTGGTTCCGCGCGTTGGCCGACGAACATCAGGCGATGGTCCTCGCCAGCTCGTACGCGGAGCACCTGCAAGGCGGAGCGTGGATCGCGCGCCGCCAGGAACCGTCGGATTACTGGATCGGCGTGCATTCCGGACTCATCAAACTCGCTATCTACAACGCTTCAGGACGCAGTTGCACGCTGTCCGGCGTGCCGCCCGGCGGCTGGTTCGGCGAAGGCAGCGTCATCAAACGTGAATTGCGCAAATATGACGTGGCCGCGATTCAGCCTTCGCTCGTGATGTTCGTGCCGTCGGAAACGTTTCATGCGCTGCTCGGCTCGAGCCTGCCGTTCACCGGCTTCGTGATCCGGCAGTTGAACAACCGGATGGGCGAATTCATCGCGTCGATCCAGAATAGCCGGCTGCTCGATGTGGATGCGCGCGTCGCCCAATCGCTTGCGCAACTGTTCAATCCCGACCTGTACCCCGATACCGGCCGCACGTTAGCCATTTCGCAGGAAGAAGTCGGTCTGCTGGCCGGCGTGTCGCGGCAACGGATCAACCAGGCACTGCAAAACCTCGAGAAACTGGAGATTTTGCGCCTTTCGTACAACCAGATCGACGTGCTCGATCTGGAACGCCTGGGCGCGTTTGGCCGGGAGCAGATCTAGAGCAAGCGCCACTTGCGCCTTCACACCCTCTTTCAGCGGCCGCCTAAGGGCGGCCGCTTCACATGTCGCCTGAATTTCAGGCGACGGAATAAAGAATCTGCCGCCACAGCCGTTAAGCGAACTATGCAGCGCAGATTGCAGCCCTCCCCCATTCCGAGCTCAACGCATCGTCGAAACCGATAATGAACCGTCTGACACTGAAACAGAAATTGTGGGTGCCGTTGCTTCTGTGCTGGGCGGCGCTCCTGATCGTCACTGTTGTGAACGCGTTAGATGCACGTAACGGTCAAATGGACGCTCGGCGCGCGGATCTGGCCGACGTCACCGACATGGCGGTGTCGATTGTCGCGGACTACGCGAAGCAGGCCGACGCCGGCAAGCTCTCCGTCGACGACGCCAAACAGCAGGCCATTGCCCGCGTCAATGCACAGCGCTACGGCGCGTCCGGCTACGTTACGATCGTGCGCAGCGATTCGGTGATGGTCGACCATCCGATGAGCCCGAAGCTGAACGGCAAGGACATGAGCGGCTTTCGCGACGCCAAAGGCAACGCGCTGTATCACGACATCGCCCAGGCGGGCGGCTCGGCGGCTGGCGCCGGCTATCTACGCTACTGGTGGCCGAAACCCGGCGAGACGACGCCGAGCGAAAAGATTGGCTACGTGAAACGCTTCGGTCCGTGGAACTGGGACTTTATCGCGGGCGCCTACATGGACGACATCCAGGCGCAGTTCTACACCGCGCTTGAGCGTTCGGCCGCCATGCTGGTGCTGCTCGGTGTGCTGGTGTCGTTCGTTGCCTCGCGGGTAGTGCGCAACGTATCGCGTTCGATCGGCGGAGAGCCGTCAACGGCCGCAGCGATCGCGATGCGGATCGCGCGTGGCGACCTCGCCACCACGATCGAACTGCGGCGCGACGACAATTCGAGCCTGCTGTTCTCGTTGCGCGAGATGCGCAATCAACTCGCCGCTACCGTCGCGCGGATCAAGACGTCCGCCGAGACGATCACGGTCGCCTCGAAAGAGATCGCCGCGGGCAACCTGGACCTGTCGAGCCGCACCGAAGAGCAGGCTGCCTCGCTGCAGGAAACTGCCGCCAGCATGGACGAACTCACCAAGACCGTCACGCAGAATGCCGACAATGCGGCAACCGCGTCGGAACTGGCGACAGACGCATCAAATATCGCCGCGCGCGGTGGTCAGGTCGTCAACGACGTGGTCGAGAAAATGGCCGGCATCACCGATAGCTCGCGCAAGATCGGCGAGATCATCAGCGTGATCGAAGGCATCGCGTTCCAGACCAATATCCTCGCGCTGAACGCCGCGGTGGAAGCCGCGCGCGCCGGCGAGGAAGGCCGCGGTTTCGCGGTGGTCGCGGGTGAAGTGCGCAACCTCGCGCAGCGCAGCGCGACGGCAGCCAAGGAGATCAAGGTGCTGATCGATCAGTCGGTGGTGCAGGTCGGCGAAGGTTCGACGCTGGCCGGCAAGGCGGGCAGTACGATCGGCGAGGTGGTCGACGCGGTGCGCCGCGTGACGGCGATCATGAACGAGATCTCGGCGGCCTCGAAAGAACAGAGCTCGGGAATCGGCGAAGTCAATCTCGCGATCCGCCAGATGGACGACGTGACGCAACGCAATGCGGCGCTCGTCGAGCAGGCGGCGGCCGCAGCCGGCTCACTCGATGAGCAGAACGAACGGCTGCGACATGCAGTATCGGTGTTCAAGATCGAACAGCATGCCTGATCGCCGCACGCATGCGCAAGACAGAAAGACGAAGGCCGTCACCTGGTGACGGCCTTTTTCATTTGCGATGCAAATATGGAATCTAGACGGCGCTCGTGTCGCCTTTGCGCGCCACGGGCCGGGTCAGCATGACATCGGTATCGAATAGTGCGAAGGCGATGTTAGCCAGCACACCTGATCTTTTCCAGCGCAAATAGTAGCGATGCGCAGTCTGATAAGGCGGATAGCGCTCGGGCATCGCGCTCCACGCCTTGCCCGTATGCAGCACCCACAGCACGCTGTTCACCACGCAACGGATATCGATGCAGGGACGGCCGCGCCGTGGTCCAAGATCTTTCATTTCAGGCAGCAGCGGTACGATGCGGTGCCATTGCTCGTCGGTCAGATCATGAATAGCCAGCGAGCCGGCGAGGTGATTTGAAGCGGGAGTATTCATGCAATAAGAACGCGCATTTGCAGCACACGTGCTAGCGTTGCAGCGAGAAAATAGCCTAAAAATCAATTTATTGAGACTACTCCAAGCGCGCTTTCGCGAAAGTTAAATCTTGTCAGATGCGCGAGTGCAATCGTCAGAAATCGCAATAATTTATTGCGTCAAAGGATTTTTGGTGCTGTGAAGGTTGTGATCTGTCATCGGCGCGCGGCATCCGGCATGTGTGGCGGATGCTCCAAATGCCGCGCCCATAAAAAAAGGTGCCGTTCGCGGCACCTTTTTTACTACGACCCGCTTCTGTTGAAGCTTAGAAGCGGTGACGCAGACCGACCGTAGCAGCCGTCTGGTTCTTCGACGACGACGGCAGTTGCGTCACGTCGCCGCTGTAGATCGAAGCCACACCGCCGTCGCCCATTGCGTGCTGGTACACGGCTTGAGCGTAGACGTCCGTACGACGCGACAGCGAGTAGTCAGCTTGCAGGCCGATCTGGTGGTAGCGCACCGACTCCGAACCACCGTTCGCGCCGACGCCATAACCCTTGCCGTCGGTGAACGTGTAAGCAACGCCCAGGCCCAGAGCCGGGGTCACGTTGTACTTGCCGTTGACTTCGTAGTTGTTAGCGCGCAGCGATTGATGGCCTGCGGTGAAGTTATCCGAACGCGATTGCGTCCAGGCCACACCGACAGCAGCCGGGCCGAATGCGTACGAAGCAGCTGCGCCGAATTCACGTTGACGGAAGCTGCCGACGTTGCCAGCGATAGCGTTGACGTACGAACCGTCCGAAGCGCCGCCGTTCGTTGCACCCGGGTTGTTCTGCTGTGCGTAAGCAGCGCCCAAACGCAGGCCTTGCCACTGGTATGCAGCACCAACGCTGTATTCGCGGTTGTTTGCGAATGCGCCAGCCTGGTTCGAGAAGCCGTACGTGCCGCCGAACGTGAAGCCTGCGTAGTTAGCGCTCGAGTACTTGATCGAGTTGTTGACTGCGAAGCCACCGTTCGTGTTCAGGTTGTCGTTGTTGAACGGGTGAGCGAAGTACGTACCGCCCCAGCTGCCCGTTGCCGTCAGCGGTGCCAGGTAGTCTTGTGCTGCGTCGTATTGACGACCCAGCGTGACCGTACCGAATTGCGCGCTCGACAGACCGACAAACGCTTGACGGTTGAACATGCCATTGTTGTTAGCGAACTTGCCGTTGTTGATGTTGAAGCCGCTTTCCAACGTGAAGATTGCCTTCAGACCGCCGCCCAGATCTTCCGAACCGCGCAGACCGAACATGCTTTGGTTGATGCCGCCGCTACCTGCTGCCCACTTTGCGTTGTGGTTGACATTGCTGGTGTACGTCAGGCCGGCATCCAGCAGACCATACAGCGTCACGCTGCTTTGTGCGTGAGCGACGGAAGCGAACGATGCGGCAACCGCAACGACGATGAGACTCTTTTTCATGCGTGGGACTCCAGTTCGATAAATTTACGCGGGGAGCGAGACCTGCCTCGGCAGCGCATGCATCGCGCTGCCGCCCTGTTCGCTGAACCGCTTCGGATCAGCCGGGCACCCTTGAAACGAAGCGTGAGTGTAGGGGGACACCCTAATAGCGACATGCGCAATTTACGCAACAGGATCTTTCAGAATTCGCAACAATCCAACCGGCGCGGACATTAAGTCTTTGTTTTTCCGACACATATCGCAAAATAAGACATGCTGCGCGCCTCCTCTGAACAGATGAAATTTGCAACCTCTCAATAATGAAAGTTGTGTGTATGCAACAGCGTTTTAATATGCCTGACGTAATCTGGTCTGAACGATCAAAAAATGAGCGATATCTGATTGCCTGAAAATCAGGCAAATGCGCAAGAGGAATGCGGCATGGAGTAAATTTATTTCAGAAAACCGGGAACTTAACTCGATTAATCAAGTCGCTAATTTTGCGCGGATTATTCGGCATAACGGTTAGACGCTGTTCGATCGATTAACAGACGGCATTTAAAAAACCGGATTGAATTCCGACTCGCCCTCCATGTAGCCGCCGTAGCATGGCCTTGTGCAGACACACACTAATGAAAAAACCGGTCACATGTAGTCATGGCTGTCGGCTATGCATTCAAAGCGCTAGCGCTTCAAAACGGACACCACCGAAGAAGTGAAGCCTTCAGCACGGGCATTGCCCGGGGGTGAATTGCGGCGCCAGCCGCCGCGTGACAAGAAACCCGTGCTGAAGGCGGATGGCATACATCGAACAGCCTTCCGCATTTGATTAACGGTGCAGCCGTCAGCCTTTTTACACGGAGTTTCCCTACTTTCCAGCGGTCCGCCGTTGTGAATGCGTTGTGACTGGTCGAATTCGCCTTCATCCGCGGAGCCGAACAGCAATGCGAACGGACATCGACACCGATAAACGCCGTCGTGAAAGCCGTTCCCACGAGCAGTCGAGAATCCGCTCGTGAGCGACTTCGACTCGCGACGGCGTCCTTCGGGGCGACCGATCTCCAGGCGGCGACAATAGGCCTAATATAGCGGCACCTGTTCAGGCTGAATTGACAAATACCCCATGGATTTAAATCTGATCGGCCTGTTCGTCGAGATTGTGGAATCGCGCAGCCTCAGCGCCGCGGCGCGCAAACTCGGCATGACGCGCTCCAACATCAGCCAGCGGTTGAAGCTGTTGGAACGCGAAACCGGCGCGCAACTGCTGCGTCGCTCGACGCGAAGTCTCGAACTGACGCAAGCCGGACACACGCTGTACGACTGCGGCCAGCGGATGCTCGATGATCTGGGTACAGCGCGCGCATCGATCGACAGCCTCGGGCAAACACTGCGCGGCCGGGTGCGGATCAGCGTGCCGACCGGCTTCGGCCGGATGTTTATCGGTTCGAAGCTGCTTGAATTCGCGCGTACGCATCCGGGCATTACGCTGAATGTCACGTTCAACAACCGGATCGAGGACCTGATCGCCGCGGAAGTCGACGTGGCGGTGAGAATCACGTCGACGCCGCCGCTGGACTACGTGGCGCGCAACATATGCTCGATCGACTGGAACCTGTATGCAGCGGCCGCGTATGTGGAGAAGCACGGTCCGATCGATTGTCCCGCCGACCTCGAACGGCAGACGCTGGTCGCATCGCCCTACCCGGGCCGGCGCGTGACGATGACGCTCACGCACCGGGAGAACGAAGCCGACGTCCACACGATCACGATGCAGCCCGCGTTGCAGTCGTCGGACTACCCGTTCCTGGCTGAGGCCGTGTGTCAGGGCATGGGTATCGGGCTGTTGCCGGTCTACGTGCCGCATGCGCCGATGAGCCGCGGACTGCTGCCGATCCTGCCGCAATACCGTGTCGCCGGTCAGCAGAACACCCTGTATATCGTCACCCTGCCCAATCGCTATCCATCGCCATCGACGCAAGCCCTGATCGACTACCTGCGCGACGAAATCCTTTCGCTCGCGCAAACGTGGGTTTGAAGACGTGCGCTCGGACGGTCGGTCACCGCGCTCGATGTCAAGCTGTAGTTAACAGTCCGTCAACCTCCAGTGGAATTGTCAATACGATCGGCCCATCCCACAATGAGCCCATACGAAAAGCCAATACACGGAGACTGGGACAATGACCCCCCAATTGTCTGACGACATCGCCACGCCCGAACTGCGCGGCCAGATTCTCATCGTGCCTCTCAGCAACACGGCCGCGCATTCAAAGTAGAAGCGGCGTCCTCGTCACGCCCCCCTGACAATCTGGATTTGCCATGTCGAACCTGACTTCCTCGCTGCCGCTAGCCGGCGTTCGCGTCCTCGATCTCTCCCGCGTGCTTGCTGGACCGTGGTGCGGCATGGTGCTGGGCGATCTCGGCGCCGAAGTCATCAAGGTCGAGCACCCGACGCGCGGCGACGACACTCGTGATTGGGGCTTGCGAGTCGGCTCGACCGAGACGGCCTATTTCAACAGCGTCAACCGCAACAAGCGCTCGGTGAGTCTCGACCTGCAAACCGCCGAGGGCCAGCAGATCGCGCGGGAACTGGCGCAGAAGAGCGACGTCGTGATCCAGAACTTCAAGTTCGGCGGCGCGGAAAAGCTGGGCCTCGGATACGAGCAACTGAAGCAGGAACATGAGGACCTGATCTACTGCTCGATCTCCGGCTACGACCGCACGGGACCGGAAGCCGCGCGTCCCGGCTACGATCTGGTGGTTCAGGGCGAGGCCGGGCTGATGGCGCTCAACGGCGAAGCCGATCAGCCGCCTCTGAAGTTCGGCGTTGCCGCTGTCGACCTGTTCACCGGGATGTACTCGGCCCAGGCGGTGCTCGCAGCGCTGTTCGAGCGTCAGCAGACCGGCAAGGGACGCCACATCGAAATGGCGCTGTTCGATTGCGGCCTGATGATCACGTCGTATTACGGGCTGGAAGCGCTGATCATGGGCGAGGACCCGCCGCGCTACGGCAACGCGCATCCTTCGATTGTGCCCTACGGCGTATTCGACGCGGCCGACGGACCGCTCGTCATCACGGTCGGCAACAACAGTCAGTTCGCGCGCTTCTGTCGCGATGTGATCGAACGCCCCGATCTTGCAGAAGACGACCGGTTCCAGACGAACATCAACCGTGCGACGAACCGCGAGGTGCTCGTGCCCGAACTCAACCGCGAGATCGGTCGAAGAAAGCGCCAGGTGCTGCTGCAACGCCTGACTCAGGCCGGCATTCCATGCGGCGAAGTGCTCGGTCTTCACGAGGCGCTCACCTCGAAGCGCGCGACGGACGGCGGGCTCGTGACGACACAGTCGCATCCGGAAGCCGGCAGCACACATGTCCTCGCTCCGCCCTATCGCTTCGACGGTGTCCGCTTACCGGTACGAAGCGCGCCGCCGCAACTCGGGGAAGGCACGAAGGATGTTCTGCAATCGCTGCTCGGCCTGTCGGACGAACGACTGTCACGGTTGAAGGCAGACGGCGTCGTTTAACGTCGCATTGCGCCTCATTGCAACGGCACTGTGCCATGGCGCCGATTTTCGGCGTCGCCCATTCCGGCCTCCCAGGTGACCTGTTCACGCTCGTGCCGGAACGGGTGAGCGAACTGGGCCAGGCATCATAAACGCAGCAAATCAGGTGCGTAACGGCTGCGCCAAAACAGCCACCCCGCCGCACCTGGCGCCCGACCACAACAACAAGCGCTGCCCGAAGGCAGCCGGCAAAGCAGTCGCATCGAGCCAGCGGGGCTCATTCGATTCACCACCACAACGAAATCAGCCAGTCACAGGTTGGAGACATCCATGCAGCAGGCCCTCATCGATTCAATCAAAGCGAGTCCCGCCTACCGGCAGCTCGTCACTTCACGCCGCCGCTTCAGCTTCACGCTGACGGCGTTGATGATCTTCACTTACTACGGCTTCATCCTGTTCGTCGCCCTCGCCCCGAAAGTGCTCGCACATCCGTTGTATGCCGGCGCCACGACGAGCGTGGGGATCGTCGTGGGCGTCGGCATCATCCTGATCGCGGTCTGCCTGACGGGCGGATATGTGCTGCGGGCGAATCGCCGGTTCGATCCTTTGATGAGCGCGCTTCTCGTCAAAGCCCGGCAAGGAGACTGAACGATGAAACTCATTCGCGCCTTCTTCTGCGCGGGCCTCGCATCGAGCGCCGCGCTCGCTCATGCCACCTCCGTCACCGGCCCGGTGCCGGAGCATGTTGAACTGAATCCCGTCGCGATCGGGATGTTTCTGCTCTTCGTGCTCGTCACGCTCGGCATCACGCGCTGGGCATCGCGCAAGACCCGTACGACGAAGGATTTCTACAGCGCGGGCGGCGGCATCACCGGCTTCCAGAACGGGCTCGCCATCGCGGGGGACTATATGTCCGCCGCTTCGTTTCTCGGCCTTTCCGGCATGGTTTTCGTTTTCGGCTTCGATGGCCTGATCTATTCGATCGGCTTTCTCGTCGGCTGGCCGTTCGTGATGTTTTTGCTCGCCGAACCGTTGCGCAATCTCGGCAAGTTCACGTTCGTCGATGTCGTCGCCTACCGTTTCGAGCAGGCGCCCATTCGCCTTCTGACGGCGAGCACGTCGCTCGTCGTCGTGATCTTCTATCTGGTCGTGCAGATGGTCGGCGCGGGCAAGCTGATCCAGCTGCTGTTCGGATTGCAGTACTGGATGGCCGAGGTCGTCGTCGGCGCGCTGATGGTGATCTACGTGTTCTTCGGCGGCATGACGGCGACCACCTGGGTGCAGATCATCAAGGCCGTGCTGCTGCTCTGCGGCGCGACGTTCATGGCCGTCACCGCGCTCGCGCAATTCGGCTTCAGCCCCGAGGAGATGTTTCGACGCGCCGTCGACGTCCATCCCGGCGCGCTGAGCATCATGGGCCCCGGCAAGCTGCTGAAGGACCCGTTGAACGCGCTCTCGCTCGGCATCGCGCTGATGTTCGGCACCGCCGGGTTCCCGCATATCCTGATGCGCTTCTTCACGGTGCCCAACGCGAAGGAGGCACGCAAGTCCGTGTTCGTCGCCACGGGCTTCATCGGGTATTTCTATCTGCTGACCTTCATCATCGGCTTCTCCGCGATCGCGCTGCTCGCCCAGCATCCCGAGTTCTTCAAGACCGCCGCCGACGGGCATTTCAACCTCACTCGCGACCTGCTCGGCGGATCGAACATGGTCGCCGTCAAGCTGGCACAGGCGGTGGGCGGCAACCTGTTCTACGGTTTCATCGCCGCCGTGACATTCGCGACGATCCTGGCGGTCGTGGCGGGCCTCACGCTCTCCGGGGCGACCACCGTGTCGCACGACCTGTACGCCTGCTGGCTCGCGCGCGGCAAAACCGACGAAGTCCGGGAAATGCGCATCTCCCGCGTCTCGACGTTGGTGCTGAGCGTGGTCGCGATCGGGCTCGGCATTCTCTTCGAGCACATCAACGTGGCATTTCTGGTCGGTCTCGTAGCGGCGGTCGCGGCTAGTGCGAACTTCCCGGTGCTGGTGTCGTCGATTTTCTGGCGCGGCATGACAACGCGTGGCGCGGTGATCGGCGGAAGCCTCGGGTTGATTTCCGCAGTGCTGCTGACGCTGTTCTCAAAGTCGGTATGGGTCGACGTCCTGCATCACGCGCACGCGCCGGTGTTCCTCGATAACCCAGCGCTGGTTTCGGTGCCGCTTGCGTTCGCCGGCATCTGGGTATTCTCGATGCTGGATCGCAGCGTGCGTGCGGAACAAGAGCGGGAAGCTTTTGCGCTGCAGGAGTTCTATGGACAAACGGGCATCCTGTCGATCAGGGCCGTCGATCATTGAGTTGATTACGGACGTGCATCGACGACGATGCGCGTCTGCGCCGCTGTGCGAGGTTGACGCGGCTTGCGGATTTTCTTCGCAACAGCACATGACAGCGCTTGTGTCCGAGCGGATCGGTACAACACCGTTGCGCTTCAGAAAGTATGCGCGGTAGCCGTATATTGTTTCATCGACGCTCGGCGCAGCAAGTTGAGCCACTCGTTGTCCGGCAACGCCGCACCGGCGGATTCTCGACCAGGGTTAACCCACTCAGAACTGTGCGGCAAAGTACATACAGTTCTTGCATGCGAGCTTGCTTCAGACGCGGGGGTATCGCCGCCCAGGGGCGTCTGGCGGTGTTTCCTCAGTTCCACGAACTCAAAGGAGATGACAGATGGAAATCCGCGATCCTTCCCCCGGCCTCTACAACGAAGATCTCGCGCCCGCCAGGGTGCGCAACTGGGGTGCCTTCAGCATCTTCAACGTCTGGACCTCGGACGTGCACAGCCTCTGGGGCTACTACCTCGCCGCCAGCCTGTTCCTGCTGTGCGGCAGCTTTACCAACTTCCTGCTGGCGATCGGGCTCGGCTCGCTGGTGATTTTCGCGCTGATGAACCTGATCGGCTACGCCGGCGAGAAGACCGGCGTGCCTTACCCAGTGCTGGCACGCGCCTCCTTCGGCGTGTGGGGCGCCAACCTGGCGGCGCTGGTGCGCGCCGTGGTGGCCTGCTTCTGGTACGGCGCGCAGACCGCAGCGGCTTCGGGCGCGGTGGTCGCGCTGCTGATCCGCAGCGACAGCCTGATGGCGTTCCACAAAGGCACGCACTTCCTCGGCCACTCGGGGCTGGAAGTGATCTGCTACGCGATCATCTGGGCGCTGCAGTTGCTCATCATCCAGAAGGGCATGGAAACGGTGCGCAAATTCCAGGACTGGGCCGGTCCGGCGGTGTGGGTCGCGATGCTGATCCTGGCGATCGGCCTGTGCGTCAAGGCCGGCGGCTTCTCGTTCGACCATGGCATTCCGATGAACGTGCTACTCGAGAAGACCAGCGACGCCGGCGTCAGCGGCGAGCCCGGCTCGTTCTGGGCGCTGATGGCAGTGGGCGCGACCTGGATCACCTACTTCGCGGCGCTGTACCTGAACTTTTGCGACTTCTCGCGCTACGCGAAGAACCGCGACGCGGTAAAGAAAGGAAATCTGTGGGGCCTGCCGGTCAACCTGATCGCGTTCTCGCTGGTCGCCGGCGTCACCACCATCGCCGCCTTCAAGGTGTACGGCGAAGTGCTGCTGCACCCCGAGCAGATCTCGGCCAAGTTCGACAGCTGGACGCTGGCACTCATCGCGGCGCTGACCTTCGCAGTCGCCACGCTGGGCATCAACGTGGTGGCCAATTTCGTCTCGGCGTCGTTCGACATTTCCAACGTGTTTCCCAAGCAGATCAGCTTCAAGAAGGGCGGCTACATCGCCGCTGCCATCGCGCTGGTGCTCTACCCGTTCGCGCCGTGGGAAGGCAACGCCGCGCACTTCGTCAACGCCATCGGCGCCACGATGGGCCCGCTGCTAGGGATCATCCTGGTGGACTACTATCTGGTGGCCAAAGGCAACGTCAACGTCGCGGCGCTCTACCAGGAGCACGGCGAGTACCGCTACGAAGGCGGCTGGAACGTCAACGCACTGGCCGCGGCGGCGGTCGGCAGCGTGTTTTCGACCTTCCTGCCTAACTTCACCAACCTGCTGCCGGTCTGGTGGAATACCTATGGGTGGTTCTTCGGCGTGGTGATCGGCGGCGGCATGTACCTGATCATGGCGACGCTGCGGCCGCGTACCGCGATCGCGCCGACCCGCGCTTGAGGGTTTTCCTGGCGAGCGTGCAGGGGGTAACTCCCGGCTTCTAGCGCGTGGAACAGGCACGGCAACAATGCCGATGGTTGGCTGTCGGCGGTCATGCTAGGATTTCTCGCAAACAACTCCGGAGACTGCTATGCCGTTCATCTGCGAAAACGTTGAATGTCGCGCCGTGCTGGCCCGCGGGCAGGTCAGATCCATTCGCGAGAACGAGGGGTGGTGCTTCTACTGCCCAGACTGCAAAGTGAGGAACGCGTTGAACGATATCGGCGTGCCGGGCGGTCCTGTTGAGTTGATTCAGCCGAACAGATCCGATCTCCCGCACAAAGTGATTGCAACTGCTCGACCATTGGAGGACGGCAGGTACGCGGCGCAATTGCGCGTACAGAGGGCACTCGGTATGAAGGGGACTTACGCGGTCGAAGAACATTGGGAACAGCTCGGCGTGTTCCTTAACGCGCACGAGGCCGTCGCGCATGCAAAGTCTATTGCGGCAGACTGGCTGGACCAGAAGGCATAGTCCCGAGTGCAACGCGGGATTGAGCCGTGCGCACCGTGCGCGGATCTTTACGGCCGGCCCGCGACCGTAGATCCGCACGACAACCTGGTGCTGCACGGCGCCGGTGCCGTGAAGGTAACGGTTCAGCTTTCAGTACGCTCAATAGGCGACATCAATGGAACCGCTTCACGCTGAAACACGCCGCTAGACACGATGTTACTGGTTTGAATTCATACAACATCACTCACGAAGCTTCGGCGGGAGCGAGCTTGACAAATAGTCTGGCTGCTTCGTTGCCATGGGACAAAGCGCGCAGTGCAAGGGAGAGCGCCAGCTGCGCATCGTGGGCGACTGCGCTACGGTCCTGATCGAAGAGCTTGACGGCGTGGCGCATATGCAGTGCCGCTTGCTCGTGAAGCTCCGCTGCCGTTGCGTGATGTTTTGCCGCGTTTTCGCTGTTTGCGCCAGAGCCGGTCGATGCAAGCGTTATCGGCGGCGTACTGGCGCTGTGTGCACCAGCGTCGTGTGCCTGATCGATCGCGTGCAACGCGTGGCCATGGGCCATCATCGCCTGGTGTGCGGCGTGGGCATAGTCTTGACCGGCCTCGAAATGCCGCGACGCCTCGCGGTGATATCGCGCTGCCTGCTCGTGATGTGACGCGGCGGCCTCAAGATGTCCTTTTTTGCTGTGCTTCGTGTTCATACCGGCTCCTGTAAGACTGTAGAACCGACTCCGATGACGACCGATTCGAAGACGCAGTGGCGGGTCGGAAACCACTGGATCCGAATTTACACGCACTTGCGCTCTCGACGACGTTTTCGTCGCGCGGAATATCAGCATCGAGTTCGGCCGGCTCCTCGACCGGGAGTGCATTCTCCGTATCCGCCTGCGAGGAAATGCCCGTTGCCGATGGTCTTGTTCAGATGCAGCAGTAAGCAGATGCGAGCTTCCTCCAATCTGCTCAAACGGGTCGACTCCGGTCCTAAGCTTCGCGTGTAAGCAGCCGCTCGTCGAGCATGGAATTTGGTGAGGTGCGGGTGACCGCTTCCCGCGCTGCTTACCGCAATGTTCAATTGGCCGCCCGTAACGTCTTGCAGGCGGGCCATCGCTTCGTCCATTTCGCGGAATTGCTCGACGATCGAGCGCGCGTAAGAGCGCATTTCGGAACCCGCCGGCGTCAGATAAATTTTCCAGCCGAGTTGCTCGAACAGGGCCAGGCCGGCGTGCGCCTCCAAGCTGTTTGACCTGGATTGAGACTGCCGGCCGCACCAGGTACAACTCGTCTGCCGCGCACGAAAAGCTCAGGCGCCGGGCAACTGTTTCGAAAATATTGAATTGGCGCAGGGTAGCGCTTTTCATACTCGAAATTCGTTGAAGGCCGCCGGCGTATACAGGATGCCTGATGCAAACCATAAAATGTTTTAACTTTCACTGATCGCTGTTCTCCCGCAGCATGCACTCAGATTCCGTGAAGACACAACGACTTTTATGAGACCGTTTTGCGTGCCCCCGCAGGTCTTTCGTTGGTGCGATCTCCATTTGACCGACCACTAGCGCTTCATTGCCGACGCACATGCAAGCGATGAAGTGATTCGACACGTCAGTCGACACGCCGCTCGCGCGCGATGAATTCTAAAAACGGAGATGGAGACATGGGACATTCCAACGTGGACGAACCGGGCAGCACGGCACTACGGCATAACCGGTGGGTTCAATTGGCAATCGGCATCGTTTGCATGGGGCTGGTGGCGAATCTGCAGTATGCGTGGACCTTGTTCGTCGTGCCGATGGACGCGGCGCATCACTGGGGGCAGGCGGCAATTCAGACTGCGTTCACCATTTTCATCGTCACGGAAACCTGGCTCGTGCCAGTCGAAGGATGGCTCGTCGACAAGTTCGGGCCGCGTCCTGTCGTCATTGGCGGTTCGCTTTGTGCCGCACTCGGCTGGATCATCGACGCACACGCAAGCAGCCTGGGTGAATTGTATGTCGCGGCAGTCATTGCGGGTGTTGGTGCGGGGTGCGTCTACGGCACCTGCGTCGGGACGGCGCTCAAGTGGTTTCCCGATAAACGCGGTCTGGCGGCGGGTCTGACTGCGGCTGGCTTTGGTGCCGGTGCGGCGGTTACGGTGATCCCGATTGCCAACATGATCCAGCGTTCCGGCTACGAGCACACGTTCATGTTCTTCGGCATTTTCCAGGGCGCCTGCATTCTGCTTCTGGCGACTTTGCTGGTGCGCCCGAAACCGCCTGCGAACGCGGTCGCCGCCAAACGCGTGGTTGCCACCAAATTCGACTACACCCCCGGTCAGATGGTCCGCTCGCCGCTTTTCTGGGTGC
Source organism: Paraburkholderia sp. FW306-02-B (assembly GCF_058782725.1). NCBI lineage: Bacteria > Pseudomonadati > Pseudomonadota > Betaproteobacteria > Burkholderiales > Burkholderiaceae > Paraburkholderia > Paraburkholderia sp. FW306-02-B. The sequence goes on along the minus strand of NZ_JBYSXZ010000002.1, from coordinate 410,881 downwards.
TTTACCTGATGTTCGTCTTCGTGGCGGCAGGCGGAATCATTGCGACCGCGCAACTCGGCCCGATCGCCAAGGAATACGGCTTCGCAAAGTTGCCGGTTAGCCTGATGGGCATCACGCTGCCGCTTCTGACGATGACGCTGTCGATCGATAACCTGTGCAACGGTTTCACGCGTCCGCTGTGCGGCTTTCTTTCGGACAGGATCGGCCGCGAGAACACGATGTTCATGATCTTCCTCGGCGAAGGTCTCGCGCTGCTTGGGCTGATGGAGTTCGGCCACAACCCGTACGCGTTCATGTTCTTCGCCGCGGCGGTGTTCCTGTGCTGGGGCGAGATTTTCTCGATCTTCCCGGCGACCTGCGCGGACACGTTCGGCAGCAAATATGCGGCGACCAATGCGGGCACGCTTTATACCGCAAAGGGCACGGCGTCCATGCTTGTGCCGATCGCTTCGGTGTTGTCGGCGCATGGCTCGTGGAACGCGGTGTTCATCTGTGCAGCGGCCATATCGATCGTAGCGGCGGTGTGCGCGAAATTCATCCTCGCTCCGATGAGACGGCGCTGGATCGACCGTACGGTCGCGGTTGGCGCGCTCGCCAAGGGATATCTCTGATTACCGGATAGGGACATGGAAGGTGGCGCGCAACCCGAATCGACTGATTCTGCGCGTGATTCTCATCGGATCGAAATGGAGGTTTTGGCTGCGATATCTATTTTTCTTATTCATTAGCATTATTAATTAATATTGGAGGAGACGATGAGAATAAGGAATCTGAAACCGCGTCACGCGGCGGCTTCGCTATGCCTGTTTGCAGCTGGCAGCGTGACGTGTTCGGGAGGAGCATTCGCTCAGGCAACTGCCGCGGATGACGACAAACAACAGATCCAGTTGTTGAAACAGCAAATGGAAGCGCTCAATAAGAAGCTCGATGCGCTTATGGCAAAGCAAACCCAGACAGCGAACAGTCAGCAAGCGGTCAGTCCCGCTGTCGCAAGCACAAACGCAGGTACAGGATCGGGTACAGGCGCAAACACGGGTACAACCTCAGGCGCGCAAAAAACATCGGATGCCGACGCCTCCGGATGGGGCGCCGGCATGCCGCCCAAGCTTAAGTCGTTGCTGGCCGCGCTGGGGGATATGGAGTTCTACGGCAATCTCGATCTTTCCGTGGACTATGCGACCAAGGGCCTCAAAGACTCGTATGTCACGCCGGGCGGGACTGTCGTCTCGCCTAGAGGGCATATGGGCTGGCAACCCGACGTCTCATCCAATCTTTCCTATGTCGGCGTTCGCGGCAAGCGGCCATTCGGTTCCGACGCCAGCCTGGCCTTCGTCTATCAACTGGAAACCCAACTAGACATTTCGGCAACCTCAGGGTCTTCCAATTCGAACTCCGCTCAGGATTCGACCGTCAAGGGCGCCCTGACGTCACGCAACAGCTTCATCGGCGTAGCGTCGCCCGCCTGGGGCGCGTTGAAGATCGGCAAGACCGATGCGCCCTACAAAACGTCGACCGCACGCATGAATCCGTTTTCCGGCATGCTCGGCGATTACTCCGTCATCATGGGTAACACGGGCGGCGACAATCGCGTCGAATTCGGTACGCGGCTGGACCATGCAATCTGGTACGAGTCGCCCAGTTTCCATGGCTGGTCTCTCAACGCACTGGTTTCGCCCGGGCAAAACCGCGGTTACGAAAATTCGGTGCAAGCTTCGGGTGAGTCGAGTTGCACGGGCGGCAACGTCCCTGGTAGTGGTGGAAATCCGATTGCGTGTAACGACGGCAGCTACGGGTCGGCCTACAGCGCGAACCTCGCCTATAGCAACGGCCCCCTGTACTTTACGACAGCCTATGAGATACACCTCGGCGTGAATCGCTCAAGCGATGTCCTGAACACGCCTGCTGCGCTGGCTTCGCCTGATGGGACGGACCCCAACGATATCGGCAACGAATGGGCATTCAAGGTCGGTGCGCAATATAAATTTCCCACTCTGACCACAGTGAGCGCAATTTATGAAGTGATGCGCAGAAAGATTCCGGCCTACCTGCAAACACAGAACGAGCGGAGCCGTAATGGCTTCTGGCTCGCCCTGACGCAGGAAATCACCCCCAATGACAGCGTGAGCGTCGGTTGGGCGCACGCCAATCGCACGCCGGGTGACCCGGGGCAACACAACACGGCTCCAGCCGACCCGAACGCTATTGGTATCCCGAATCCTTCCAACGGCGCCAATATGGTCACTGCGATGTACAAGCATGCGATCGACAAACATGCGACTGTGTATGCCGACTATGCCATGGTCATCAATCAAGCGGCGGCGCACTATGCGCTGGGCGCAGGCGGGCGAAGCGTCACCGTCGATTGTCATGACGGCAGCTCGATCTCGCAGGGTGCGCCGTTTTGCTACGCGGGCGGCAGAGAAATGGGTTTCTCCGTCGGGCTGAATTACAAGTTCTGAAAGCACTGCCAACCTGGCGGAGGCGGAGGCGTAAGCAGTCGGAGGCGTATCCGGGGTACTCAGGATTCGGCTTCCATCGCTGCAGCGTCGCCGCTTTCCACCGCCACCCACACCAGACAGACGGAAAACTCGATCGGAACTGGCTCAAAGACACGCTCGCAGATGCGGTGCACGCGATGCTGTGCGGCGCAGGTCACAGGTCACAGGTCACAACCTGAGGATGATCCTCCGGGAGCTGCGCCTTCTTTGCGCCTTCGTTCTCGCTGCCTGGTTCAATCGCAGCATTGCCGCTGAAGTGATGGTGTGACGCCGGCGGCACGAGCAACGAATTGTTCAGGGTCGACTCGATGGTGGACGTTCGCGACAACGTGGAGTTCCGATTCCCGACTGGCCGCTTCGGCCGAAGACCCGCCGATCGCCGACGCGAAGTGACAGACCGTTGGTCGGCCGAGGCCGACATTCACATGCATGCAGTGAACGCAAGCCGGCAACGGCCATTCTGCGGGATTCGAACGCGTCGCGCCGCGCTACCTCTCATTTACCTGCACCTATCGGCTCAATACAGGTAAGAACCAGTGTGCTACCTCGTCCAGCCTTTGGACTGAGCACGGCAATATGAGACTCCCCGCTATTGCATTGCCATTCCGCACGAAAGTCTTTCGAGCAGTAGTCGCCGACATCGACAGCGATCCCCGTATCGAGCACGTAGTCACAGGTTTCGCGACCGTTGCATTTGCTTGTAAGGTCACGCGTTGCGTTTCCCGGATGAGCCCCGCAGTTTTGCCCGTACGTGCCTGAAATAACTGAGATTAACCGCAGCGATGCGGCTGAGGATATCGGAAAAGAGAAAACACCGAATACGATGAAAGCACGACAGAACGCGGCAACAAAGACCGCTGCCTTGCCCCGTCTATAGACTGTCGATCCGCGCATCGCCCCTCCTCCGGGCCCACAGAATCACCTGGGGCCGTCTGAAAAACAGTATAGGGCGCCAGGAAGCCAACTAATCAGGCGACAGCCCGTGCATCGATACGCAGTGTCGATGTGGGCTGCCTTCCGTGGTCGGGTTGGCGCAGTTCAACGGCGCCCGACGTATGGGATCGCGCGTACTATCTCGACTATCGAATTCGCCCGCCCGACTCTCTGGTTGCAACGGCTTGCGTCGCGCTTCATCCATTCAAGGTGAGACCCATGTTCAGGAATTTTTTTCGCTTAGGCTTCGCGACCGTCGTCGCATCGATGCTGGGGGCGTGCGCAACGGCGCCGGCAGGTCCCACCAGTTCATCCATCGATCCGCCTCAGGCCGAGCGCGTGATGACACTGGCTGCGTCCGGCGTACAGACTTATTCGTGTGAGTTCGACGCGCAGCATCGTCTGGGATGGGTGTTCAAGAGCCCACAAGCGACGCTGTTCGACGCGAGCGGCCACGCCGCGGTCCGGCACGGCGCGGGGCCATCCTGGGAAGCGGAAGACGGAAGCAGGATCGTAGGGCGCCTGCTCGCACAGCAGCCCAGCGAAACCCGGGCGAGCATACCGAAACTGTTGCTCGAAACGCATAGCACGTCCGGTAGCGGCACGCTTTCGGCTGTGCGGTATGTGCAGCGCGTGCATACCGTCGGCGGGTTGATGCCGGCGGCCCCGTGTTCGACGGAACACGAAATCGGAAGCTCGCCCTATCTTGCCGACTATGTTTTCTACCGGTAGTCGCTGTCGCTCAGTGCCGCCCCGGATCGAGCAGATTCGAGCTGAAATCGCAACACTGCGCGGGTTGCCTCAAGCCTGTACTCAGGCCTTATGCTGAAGTCGTTCAATCTCACGGGCGCGGTGCGGATATCGCCGCTGCACTGTCACGCGCCGCGCGACATAGAACGCTTTCTCGAGATTACCGAGGAACTGACGGCACTCTAAATATGAATATGCGGCCCGGATCCTCCCGGGCCGCGAAACCTCACTCCCGCCGCTTCTTCTTCAACTCAATCGTTTCAAACAGCTCATAGGTCTGAGTCGGCGTTTGATCCGCACCCGGCGCGTGATAGTAGTTCATCGTAATCGTCGTCTCGCCACCCGGATGCCCCGGATCATGATCGAACACCGCGATACCGTAGCCGGTACCAGTATCCCGCTGCGCCGACCAGATCGCATCTTCAACAGCATCCGCACTGGTCCGCACAAAAGTGCCCGCGGTCGTCCCAGTAACCGGACGATTAGGCCGCGTGAAAATGCGTGCCTGCGGCAGCCCGGTACCGAGATCCGTCCCATAGACATCCAGCGGCGCACTCGTTCCCCCGCCGCCGAGAATCAAATGAATCGTCCCATGACTCGTATCGAACGACGACGCCCCCGCCCCTGCCGACATCACCGGCCGCGGCTGCAACGTATCGACCACCCGCCCCGTGGCAATATCGGTGCCCTTGTTGTGATTGCAGCCGCGCACGGGATAGCTACGCTCGTAGTCGTGGTCATGGCCGCACAGCACCAGGTCGACGCCGTAGCGGTCGAACAGCGGCAGCCAGGCCTCGCGGATGCCCTTGTCGGAACCGTTGCCGGTCTTCGATGAACTCAGCGCGTCCTGGTGCATCTGCACGACGATCCAGTCGGTTTCGTCGTCTTCAGCCGCCCGGCGCAATGTCTTCTCGAGCCAGCGCGTCTGCTCGCCGCCGCTATATCCGCGGACATAAAGCGAAGTGCCCGGCTGAATAGGCTGATTGCCGGTGCTCGCGACCGGCACCAGCGGATTCGGACCCGCGACGAACGCAGCCGCGTCCTGATACACAACGTCATCCGCATCGAGCGAGATGAACAGCACCGAGCTGACGCGAAAGCTGTACCAGCGGCCCTGAAAGCGTGTGTGATTCTCGGGCAGCGTGTAGCGCGCGAGATACGACGCGAGACCCTGCTCGCCGTTGTGGAATTCGAGTTCGTGATTGCCCGGACACGGCATCCATGGGCGATTCGATGCCGAAGTCTGGCAGTTGTTGCCGAAATCACGCCACACTTCCGGCTGATGCATCGGGTTCAGATTGGCGTAGCAGAGGTCACCATTGAGCAGGTGGAACAGCGGCTGAAAACGCTCGACGGCCTGAACCGCAAAGCGGCTCTGCGGCGACGACAAGACCCAGCCGGTATTGGGCGTCGCGAGATCGCCATAGCTCGTCCAGCGGAATGGCGCGCGGCCTCGCGGCGCGGTGCGGAAGCTCGCGGTGAAAGGCTGAGCCGCGTTGGAGTCGTTCTCGGCAGTCACCTCGTACTCGTAGCTCGTATCGGCCTTCAGGCCAAGCAAACGCGCGTGATAGGTGAACACGACCTCGCCGTTGATGCCATCGGTATACGTGCTTTGCACACCATGTACCGTCATTTTCCCTTCGCCGGCGCGGGCCACTCGCACCTGCGGGTTGAGCGCGGGCGCCAGCGACGCCCACGACACGATGACCTCGTGCGTCGGATCGTTGCCCCATGTCAGGTGGATCTGCTCCGGCGTGCCGTCGGGTGCGCTGTTCGCGGCCCGCACCGCCGATGAAAGACTGCCCGCGGCCGTAGCGAGGCTGGATGCACCGGCCAACTTCAAAAACCCACGGCGCGAGACGGTGGCGGCCTGATCGGTCGGCGAAGTGTTAGCGTTTTTCTTGTTCGACATGTCTGTGTGTCTATGCGGTAGGGGAAGGACGCCAACGCGTACGATGGACACACGGTGCTAGGCAAGCAGCGAGTGAGCGCTGGACCAGGGCGTGACGGACGTGACCCGTTATCCTAGTCGGGGAGCGATGACAGCGCGATGAAATGGGCGGATGCGGCAAGTAGCAACATTGACGATCTTCGTCTGATCGCGATTCTTGTAGGTCGCGTGTACCGTATAGCGGCCGGGACTCAGCTTGACCAGCACGAACGGGCCTTGCGAATCGGCGCTCGAAGGCGGCTCGAACCTGCCGGTGCTGCCGAATATTGACGGACGCGGCCAACATCTCGTACAAGCTGCTGAAGACAGCGGCGGGCAACAACGTCGCGATCGGCCCGATTCTGCTTGGTGCGGCGCAGCCGGTGCACGTGTTGACCGCCACGGCGACGGTTCGACGGATCGACGGATCGTCAACATGACGGCGCTACTGGTGACGGACGCTGGCGCATTACTGAAGCGGTGGACCGTCGAGAGCCAGGGTAGGCTGGGATCGGGCCGTGAGGCCCGTAAAAGCAGTTTGGCTACTATGCGATGTTGTTTAGCACTCGCCCTTTTTAGCGTGTCCCGGAGGGCAGTGATCATGATCGCCATGGTGACGGTTATGATCTTCCCACTCATTCCGTTCCCAGTAACGATGACCATCCCAATACCGGTCGCCGTGCCACCCCTGCTGAATAACGACGGGTACCGCGACTACAGGAGCCACCGTGCCGATATTGACGTCTACATTGACGGCGTGGGCCGCGCCGGATAGGCCCCCCGAGTCGATAGCGCACAGTTGCGAGCTGCGAGTGGCTGCTTTGCGACATCTGTGCGCGTCACGTCGCCAGACTGCATAACCACTGAAAAGACGGCCAAAATATGCCGTGATCCTTGAATTGCTTTGCGCGGCGCGGCAGTAATCTTCCTTCATGTGGCGCCAGTAGTCGGGCAACGCCAGGTCTACGCATTTGACCTGTCAATTTGATAGGTAGCAATTCACGAAAATTGACCTAGAGTATTCTTCAGATGTAAAGAAAAAAGGGCATCGGCAAACAAGCAAGCAAGACCATTTTCGGGGGTAAGCGTGATTACTTTAATTGACCGGGACATCGCACATATCGCCCGCGTCATGCGGCCATCGTTGGTCGGGGATCTCGGTGGTCCGATTCTGCCCGTCGCATACTGGCGAAAACGCCTCCACCACCTTCTCGACGTCGACCACCTGACGAAGGCCCAGTTTTGCGCGGTGGATCGCCTGCTGCTGGAACTGGACGATTTTGACGTCACCCCTGCTTCCGCTCCCCGACAAACAACTGGTGAGGAAATTTCACGGACGTTCTCATTCGCGGAAGTGCTGCGGTAAACGCGGTCGCCCCCCATTGACGGCTAGCCGCAACGCGAGTCGTTTCACACTGCAATGTCTTTCCCGGGTATGTGGGAGAGTCGACGTTAAGGCAGTGTGAGCGCGAGACGAGGCGTTCGCAATGACGCGGCTACCTTCAGATCGCGGCCCCCTTATAGACTTTCGGTCCGCGCTCTCGTCACTGTTCTGGAAGCTCGACCGTTGATTGAGTTCCGTTCGCACAAATCGCCGCAATAAACTCGGCGACAGTCACCTGATAGCGGACTTCTCGACGAACACCCGGCGTTCTGCGGTCGATATCGGTCAGCACGACAACGCTACCGTCTATCGATGCCTCCAGACGCAACGTGCGAATCTCGCGCGTGGATGTGGCGTCTGTCTCGGACAAGAGCGTCATCGCGCCTGTCGCACCGTGGCTTGGCATGGCCAACTCCTTCAGTTTTCTAGGTCAACGCAGCGCCGGTGACACGCGATACGAATTTCAGTGAAATCGTTGCTTTCGTGAACATGCGAATTGCATCGGGGCATCGTACGAAATCGAAATGCGACCGTCAATATAAATGCGAACGATTCGCATATGTATTACTAAATCGTAATCTTCTGCTTTTGCTGCTATCTGATCGCGAAGGTCGGCATTGAAAATTTCGTGCAATCCGCCACGTCGGAGATTGATGACCAAGGCACCTCGATAATATGTTGTGCGCCTATCTATGCTGTGCCGCTCACGAACAATTGACTCAGATCGCTTCCAAAGCTGACAGGCGATGGCGATGTGCGGGTGTTTCAAGCGGGTCGAACCCGGTCCTTCGCCGAACTTCCGAGTTCGGCTAGTGGCCATTCCACTTGATTACTACGCGGACGTTTGAAGGTCGGCTCTACGCTGGCAACGGACGATTGACTTTCCACGTTGCAAGAATTGACGTCGAGGAGATTGTCATCGTTTCTTTTCCTACGAGGTGAACTGCCCTGGGGACCAGCGCCGCGACCTCTGCGAGGAAACAAACAGGCATAGCTCCTTCTATTGGATCTTGATGACAACCTTACCCTTTGCACGTCCCGTTTCGACGTAAGCCAAAGCCTCTTTGGTTGACTCGAACGGGAAAACCCGATCGATCACGGGCCTTATCGCAGCTGCGTCGATAAGCGTAGCGATCTGGCTTAGCTGGTCCCCGTTGGCACGCATGAAAACAAATGAATAGCTGACGTCATGACGTTTCGCCGCTTTTCTGATGCGATAGCTCAGAAAGCGGATCGCCGTTTTCAGGAACCAGGAGGCACCCATCTCTTTCGCAAAATCGAGATCAGGCGGTCCGGCGATCCCGATGAGTTTGCCACCCGGCTTGAGCACTCGCAGCGACCTCTCGAGGGTATTTCCGCCCTGCGTATCCAGCACCACGTCGCAGTCTTTCAGGACGGCGGCAAAGTCATCTTTCTTGTAATCGATGACGATATCCGCACCGAGTTGCTTCACCAATTCGGCATTCCCCGCGCTCGCTGTCGTCGCGACGTTCGCGCCCACATGCTTCGCCAGCTGAATGGCAAAGGTGCCAACGCCGCCCGAGCCGGCGTGTATGAGTACTTTTTGCCCTTTCTTCAGTTGCCCTTTTTCGATCAGCGCCTGCCAGGCGGTCAAGCCCACCAACGGGATTGAAGCCGCTTCTTCCATCGTGAGTGCTTTGGGCTTGAGGGCCACGCCGTCTTCCTTGACCGCGATGAATTCCGCGAAAGTACCGATCCGATCTTTGTGCGGTCGCGCATAGACCTCATCGCCCGGCTTGAATCGCCGCACGCGCGATCCGACGCGGACAACGACCCCGGCAAAATCGTTGCCCAAAATCAGCGGCAAACGGTAAGGCAGAATGAGCTTGAACTCCCCGTCTCTGATTTTGGAATCGAGAGGATTCACGCCAGCGGCGTGAATCTGGATCAATACGTCGTCCTCGCGGAGCTCCGGGACCGGCATATCGCCGGCTCGTACGCCATTCTTGCGTCCATATCGATCGACGACGAATGCCTTCATCACGGCTCCTTGTTCCTTGTCAGTTTCTCGTTGCGTCAAGTATGTAGCGCTGCAGATCGGTCACAGCCCCGTCATGCGTTGACGTCGACGACTACGCCAGCACGTCCTTGTAGTCTGCCCTTTGAACAGGGAGGGGGCAGTAACGCCGTCTACGTTGCAAGCCGCAGATCTTTGCGAATACCGGCGTCTACCAGGCCTGCGGGCGCAAATCTGCGTAGCAATCGCAGACGGCCGGCGAGTCCACCGGCCGCATAGCGGAGTTTCGGACGAGCCGCGGTGGCGGCCTGCAATACGGTCTCGGCTACAACCTCAGGACCGTCAGCGCCCTCGACCACCTCCTTCACTCGCTTATCCACGGCCGAGCGCACCTCGCGGTACTCGTCGAGGGGGGCGTCGGGCGCCATGAAGTTCGCGTCGAAAGGCGTCTTGATATAGGCAGGTTCAATGACCGATACCCGGATGCCCATCGTGCGCAACTCGTGGTCGAGCGACTCCGAATAACCCGCGACCGCGTGCTTGGTGGCGCAATACAGCGCCATATAAGGCATCGGTAAGAAACCCAGCACAGAGCCGATGTTGATGATGCGGCCGCTGCCTTGTTGCCGCATATGGGGCAACACGGCACGCGTCATGCGGATAATCCCGAAGAAGTTCGTATCGAAGATCGCGCGAGCCTGGTCAATCGAACTCTCTTCTGCAGCGGCAGGGGCGACGCCGAAGCCAGCGTTGTTCACCAGCAGGTCGATGCGGCCGTGTAGGCGCAGTACTTCCTTGACGGCAGCTTCGACCGATTCTTCGTTAGTCACGTCAAGTGGCAGCATCTCGAACGTCCGCTGGCCGGCTTGTGCGCCGCGCCGGCTGGTGCCGTAGACCTTGTATCCGGCCTTCGTAAGCCGCTTTGCCGTGGCTTCGCCGATTCCTGACGAGGCGCCCGTCACGAGCGCTATCCTGGTTTCCATGATGTCCTTCCGATATTGAGGGATGTCTTTACGGGGTTGGTCGGGCATTCATTTTGTCAAAATATGATTATCGTCATATTTTAGGCCCAACGAAAACCGGCACCGGCCGGTGGGTTTACGTGTCAGTGGGCGCGAGTTGTTTCAATGCTGCTTCGAGAAAACTTTCCGACAACTTGGGGTCGTCAACGGCACGCGCCAGCACCATGGTGCCAACCATGGTGGCAACCGTTACAAGTGCCTGTTGGTGCGCGCCCGGTTGGCCCCAATCAGGCAATTGGCGCGCCACGACATCGATCATCTCCTTGATGCGGCGGGTGGCCGCGCGCCGCACGGCCGGCGCCTGGCGCGGCATCTCCGAGCCGAGGGCGGAGACCGGGCAGCCAGTCTCCATGTCTTCAAAATGCTCCTTCGACAGATAGGCGCGCACCATTGACGGCAATGCTTGCTCCGGCGGCACGGAGGCGGCGATTTTCTCCGACAGGGCCACGGCTTCAGCACCGGCGCGGTCCGCAGCTTCGGCAAGCAGCACCTCGCGCGATGGGAAGTGCGCATAGAAGCCGCCATGCGTCAGGCCGGCCTCCTTCATGATGTCGGCCACTCCCGTCCCGTCGTAGCCGCTGCGCCGAATCGCGCGCGCGGCAACCTCGACGATGCGCTCGTGCGTGATTTCCTTACGGCTGACGGTTTTCCGATGGATTGTCGACTTTTTCATGACGGCCATCATATAACATTACGGCGCAATTTGCCGCACGGGCAATGTCGATGGCGATCAATGCGCCTCCCAGACAGCGCCGAGCAGTGCAACTAGCTCCAAGACGCTGAGCCCGAGCTCGGTGTTTGCCTGGCGGTGGTCTTGGCAAGTGTTACGGTCTCGCGCGCGGCTGCCGGCTAACATCTGCGTGGATTTGGCCGACGACTCCTCGTCCGGCTTACCTGGGCGTGGCCGTTCTACCCGGAATCCCGCCATTGACTCCGAGCCTGCCCAAAGGACTGCTCAGGGTCGAACCCGGCCGTTCTGGAGTGGCGCTCATCGACCGTTGAGAGTGGTAGCCGGTTGTGGTAGCAAACCGCTTCCCGTCTCTGACGAAACGAGGAGTTTGACCATGCTGCGCAGCATCAAGGCGGGCATGGAGTCGGATGCCTCATAGGGACGCGATCCGACGCATCAGGACGCGGCCTACTACTGCGTAAGCGCGACGCTGCGCGACTGGTTTGGAGAAATGCGACTGGCCAGGACGGGCCGCGTGCTGCCAATCGCAACAAGCAGCGGCTGCGCAAAAGCTGGTTTGAACTCGATGCGCGCCGAGGCATAGGCGCGTGTCGCATCGGGCGAGGCGATACCGCTATGCAGCGGCGCGTCAGCCCCACGTCACAGATCATCGGCCGAAAGCGTTATCCGTTCGCCGCTGCCTGGTAACGCTTTCTGCGCTACCGCGTGCAGGAGTCGGCGTTTGCCAAGTTCAAAGGCGAGCATCAATTGTTTCGGGGTCTCGTTCGCAGCGCCGAGTTTTTCGCAAACCACGTCAGCAGGCAGCTCAAAGGCACTGTATCCCCAGCCGAAGCCATACGCCGAAAACCACACAGCCGAGTCCGCGGAAAGGATGGGTGCCGTGAGACTGTTACCGGGTTGAGTCATGGTAATCACCGTCCTGTCCGATAAGAGCGCGCATGAATTTTCGCACAGTCAGCGACTGGCGGGGCACCTCGACGACAGAAGGCAACCAGCCATGAAGAGACAAGAGCTTTGATGCGCTGCCAGAACGCCACAAATTTATGCGGTTCGCGGTCACGCAGCGCGAGCATGGCGTCGTAGTGGACGCGTGATTCCTGGACGTGCGGCAGTTGCGATACGAGGAGGCCAAAATTCATGATATTTTTCCGAGCGTTTGGCTTAACGCGGTTCGCGGAAAGCCAGCAGACATGGAGGTCGGGCGCACTATGCGCGCAGTGACGAACGTCTACTCGCTTCCCTCAGGTAAAAGGTAAAGGTGAGCGGCATATGGGGTAGTAGACGTCGCGAAGACCCTAGCCTTCATTTTCGGCTTGCTCATCGTCGCCGTCGGCGTTTGCGGCATCATCGCGCCCGCTGGCCTCGTCTGGGTCGCCGAACGCTCTGCCACTTCCGGCGTGTTCTATCTCGTCGCCACGGTCCGAGTCGCCTTTGGTCTCGTTCTGATTTCGGTGGCATCGTCTTCCCGCACCCCAAGGACGCTCCGCGTTTCGGGTTACATCATTCTGATCGTCGGGATCACGACCGCTCTGACAGGTTTGGTGGCAATCGAGGGCGCTCACGCCATGATCGAGTCGTGGTTGCGGCAGGGATCAGGCGTCATCCGTCTTACTGGGATTCCGCTGCTGGCCCTCGGAGGATTTGTTGCATACGCTTGCGCTCCCACTCGACGCGCAGTCTGAAGAGGCATGCCAAGTTCGTTTTTCCGCAACGTGCTGTTCGAGGAGAGCATGCAGGATTAACAATGCAGAGGGATTATGTTGATCTTGAAACCGTCGATTAGTCAGATGATTGGTTGCATTAAATGATCTGATGAAAGGCGATATGAAGTGCTTTCCACGCTTCGTCGAATTCGTACTCCTGCCATCAGGGTTACAGATTTGCCAAGCGTGCACGCCAATTTATATTAATAATACTAAAGGCGCGTAAATGTCATTTGCTTCGTCTAAGTTGGTGCCATCCGCTGATAAAAATCAAGATCTGCCTTTTCCGAGTACAGATGGGGCAGAGCTCTTCCGTTTTCCCTCTTTTCGGAAAACCGTCGGACGCGTGCCGTGGACGATTCTTCAAATTATTACTTATCATCACCAGCCGCCACCTCGTTACACGAATGAAACGTTTATAATTCCTCTGCCAAAAACGCCTGTAACTAATGCCGGGCGCGCGCCGAAACTCCGTCGATTCAGTAGGAATTGCATGGGCAGGCGTGGCGCTGGGTAAGTGTTTCCGCCATGCGACACGTGTTGGCAATCGAGTCGGGTTGTCAAGAGTGAAGAATGACGGATTTGGCCAAGCTGTCAGGTGTCCTCAATTTCCTGATTGCATGTGTTGAGCGAATGTCTGTTTGTCACATATAGGGTGCGCTGGACTGCCAGCGTGATCCTTACCAAGTGTTGCTGCCGCGCCGTCTGCATGTCATGACCCCTTGTGCCGGTTTTTTTGGCCGTGCGCTCGAAGGTTCGTTTGAAGCTAGCTGGGAAGTCGACTGAGCCCTTCATGCAATGGGTGCCCGCGGTCGACGCTACATGCTGCGCTTGATGCCTGACGTTGCAGATCCAGGGGTGTAGTCACTGATAACGTTTTGCCGAATGAAGCTTGCGAAGTAATTAGTAAGGAATACGTAATATTAGCGCGCTTTGCCGGTACCGAGTCGACATGTTGAGCTCGCTGTCGTCTGACAGCGGTCAGCGCACCTTCGAATATCTAACGGTATCTGCCGGCGGATAACGGCACATCGAAGCACCAGATTCATCAGCAATGAACGCAATCAGCGCGTTCTCAGGTTCACCTCTCTCTGTACTCAACAACGCCAAAGCGGGACGACTTTGATCGATCTTGCTGCCTCCTCGGGGAAAACCTGCTTTTAGCGATACACGCGGACAATGATGAGATATTTGAAATTACTAGGTGTTGCATCGGCAACAGTGTTGGCATCGTTTGGTGCGGAAAACGCGCAGGCCCAGGCCAGCACGATCACCGTCGCAGGCCAGCAATACAAGTTGTGCGGCGTAGAGAATGGCAATTGCTCATTCCTGGGAACAGGCTCGGTGGTGTTCGGTGCGGTTCCGCCCGACGCACCGTCGGTGATGTTGACAACGCCAAGTACCTTTAGCAACGGGGTCGGTTGCTATGTCGGCGCGGTCTCGCAGACAGATCCAGCATTTGGTTACGGCAAGGCATGCTGGGTTAGAGCGGTTGCCGCCAGCCCGGCTCCGGCCCCGGCTCCGGCTCCGGCTCCGGCTCCGGCTCCGGCTCCAGCTCCGGCCCCGGCTCCGGCTCCGGCTCCGGCTCCGGCTCCGGCTCCGGCTCCGGCTCCGGCTCCGGCTCCGACACCGACACCGACACCGACACCGACACCGACACCGACACCGACACCAACTCCGACTCCGACTCCGACTCCCGGCAGTTCGACCATGTCGTGCGGCACACCGACACAAACAACTGGCGGAAGTCCCAACGGGTCGATCAGCGCCGACACCCCCACCACCGACGGCTTGCGCGTCTTCCAGAACAACGCACCGTTCAAGCTGGCGATTACGACGAACGCGCCGAGCGCGGATACGGTCATCTGGTCTGTCGCGGACTCGAATGGCGCGATCAAGACGCAGGGAAGTTTTGCGGTTAAGTCTGGTGTGCAAACCAGCACGATTCCGTGCACCTCAACGTGGTCCGGCTATGGCGCGCTTACCGCGACGCTGCGCTCGAATGGCGGCACGTTGCCGAACACCGGTACGCGTCCGATGGGCATTGCAACGTTCGGTGTGTTGCCAAACCTTCAGTCGGTACTGGGCACCGTAACGTATGCACATCAGGATCAGCACCGTTTCGGCATGCAGGGCTTCAACGGCAACATCGCCGCGCTGCATGCTCTGGGCATCTCGTGGACGATCGACGACCGTGAGGTATCGGCCATGGAACCCAATGGCCCTAACACGTACACGCCGAGCGTGAATGACCTCGATCCGTTCTACAAAGCTAATCCTGATCAGATGCGCATTGTGCGTCTTGATGGACTGCCTGCATGGGATTCGAAAACGGGCCAGTTCAACGACAGCTACTATGCGCCGTCGAACATGCCTGAGTTCCAGAGCTTCATGGCCAAAGTCGGTACCGATACGAGCCAGATCCGCGCTGCAAACTACCCGAACCAGCAAAAGAACTATTATCAGGTGACGTGGGAGCCGAGCCTCGGTTGGGCGGATAGCGACGCGAACTTCGTCGCTATGTACAAGGCGGCTTACCAGGGCATTCACTCGACCGATCCGAATGCCGTCGTGATGGGCACCGGCAACCCGTTCCCGTCGAATTGCGACACCTGTACAACCGGCTATCTGCAGAAGTTCGGTGCGCTGGGCCTGTGGAATTACATTGATGCAGTCTCAACGCATGGCTACTGGAATGCGGGCACCTATCCGGCTCATCCGCCTGAATTGCAGGACTCCGATCCGGATCCGGCGAACCAGGCGAACGCGCTCGACAACCAGATGACGCAGTTGCGTTCGGTGATGCAGGCGGGCAAGCCGAACATGAAGCTCTTCTTCACCGAAGCAGGTACGAGCTACGATCCGGGTCTTAACTACGGCCCCACGGTGCCGTCGCAGAACCAGTTGTTTGCTCATGCCGCGGTTGGCGTGCGATCGCACATTATCGTGCTTGGCGGCGGCGCACAGTTGACGACGTTTTTCTATGGTCCTGACTATCCAGGCGAAGTGGGATACGGCTCATTCTTCGACCTGAATGACGCACAAGGCGCGTTCGGTGCAACGAACCTCTCGCCGAAGCCCGAAGCGATGGCCTTCGCCACGATGACCCGTGTCCTCGACGGCACGAATACCTTGGGGCGGGTCACGGGTACGCCGTCCGGAACCTTCGCGTATGCGTTCCAGCAACTCGGCAACGGCAAGGTGGTGACTGCTGCGTGGGCGCACAACAACGCGCAGTGGCCTGCCAGCAATGGCCTTTATAGCCAGACGTACTCGACCAGCTATTCGCTCCAGGTCGACAACGCCGGTACGTCGGGCAATGTGACGAAGATCGATGGCTACGGCAATACCAGCACGGTTGCCTATACCAACGGCAAAGTCACGCTGACCCTTACCGAGGTGCCGCAGTACATCGTGTCGAACAACGCGACGGTTGCCAAGACCAATGCGACTGTTCCGCTCGGCTATACGGGGCAATAAGCAATAAAGACTATTGACGCGCCGCTGGAAGAATAGCGGCGCGTCGATAAGCCTTTTAACCAGCAGAACTGCCGCGTCTGATTGCCGTGATGACGCGAGTTATCTCTGGCCTTCCACGGGGGCACTTCGAAAGACCGAGATGCCCTCCATCGGGTCCAGTGTTTCGCGCCAGGGCGCCCGCTCGAGTAAGCGGGTCGTGTCTTCATAACCGGCGGCCCAGCGCTGCTCGATACCATTCGACGAAAAATCGATATCCTTGTTCAAGTCGTCGTTATTGAATGCCGGCGCATCGAGTTCCAATACCTGCATCGTCGTGCCACAGCCCCACCCCATGAGCTGCTGAACCTCCGGCGTATCGCGCTTCTCTTCGGGGATATATTGGCTGAGTTCGCGAATCACGTGACGCAGCCGATGAATCTGCTTCTGTCGGTCGAGGTGGCTTTCCGCGCGACTCGAATACTGAATGTCGCGCTGCCGGCTCATTACCTGCAAGATAGATTCGGGCTCCGGACCGCTTGAGGGCCACAATTGCACCGCAAAAATCACCGAACTGCGCCGCGGCCGGTCATCGAGCACGGCCTCGAGTGGCGTGTTCGAGTAGATGCCGCCGTCCCAGTATGATTCGCCTTCCAGTCGCACCGAAGGAAAGCCGGGTGGAAAAGCGGCGGATGCCATCACGTGTTCGACGTCCATCGGCGCGTCGCGATTGGTGAAATACCGCATACGTCCGCTGCATACGTTGACCGTGCCAACGGTCAATCGCGTCGTCTTTCGATTCAGGTAATCGAAATCGACCAGTGAAGACAAGGTTTCACGCAGTGGCCCCGTCGAATAGAATGCCGCCCGGTCCGAGCCAACGCGCGCCTGAATACTCGCCCAGGACTCCAGCTGTGGGGTGAAGAATGACGGCACGCCTTGAGTGACGATCGCCAGGTCGCGCGCCCAGTTTGCGAGTCCTGGCAACCAGCTTGCCGCATCGACGCCACGACGCGCCACGCCGTTCCAGAACTGGGTTAATCGCGCAATTCGGTTCTCGGGTGGATTGCCGGCGATGATCGCGCCGTTTATCGCGCCGATCGATGTGCCGATCACCCAGTCGGGTTTGACTTTGCCGTCATGCATCGCCTGATAGACACCCGCCTGGTACGCTCCGAGGGCACCGCCTCCCTGAAAGACCAGGACAACCTGGCCGGGAATGTCCGCTACGGCCTCCGACCGGCCGGCTGGATTAGCGTCGCGTTCGCCGTGCGTCTTGTTGCCCATGGTAGGTCTCCCGGACGAATGCTGCCGTGCCGGTGATTTTGCCACGGGTAGGATCGACGTGGCGTGAAAGCCGATTTTGTGATCAGAGGCGCAGCCATCTGCGAACGCCTCGCATGGAGACGAAGTTCATTCTGACGAATTGCAACTGCGTTGCGCCGTCAACTGCGTTTGCAACGGCACGACACGAGGTTGTAATACGACGGCACTGAGGTGTCCGCCCGAAGCTTATCGCCCTCATTGAGATGATCCCGCAGAAGGATTGCTCAGTCCGGCATCCCGTTATGGTCCCCGAGCGGTCTGGCGGGCCAGTCCACCCAGCGGTCCGCGCGGGTAAGTTCGTGCGCTTCGTTGAGCGGGTAACGAATACGGTTGTCGTCGCGCGGACGTTCGCCGATCACCATCAGCCTGACTTCGTCCTTCGTATTGTTGATGAAGGTGTGACAGATTCCAGTGCCTGCCGGAAACGCGACGGAATCGCCTTCAGCAACGGGATGAAGCACGCCGTCGATCCAGACATCGGGCTTGCCTTCGAGCACGTACACAAATTCCTGCTCGGTACTTTCGGCGTGCGGATATGACGTCCGCCGGCCGGGCAGAAGCCTCACATGATGAATGCCAATACGCGTAATGCCGAGCGCGGCGGAAAGCGGCGCGTCTAGCGCCATTGGCTCGGTATCGCCGCGATAGGAATGTGCTTCCGGTTCTTCCAGTTCAGTCCAGTGTTTGATGAAATCTGGTCGGCTCATCGGTTGTTCTCCTTTAGGACGAACGTCGATGATAGCGGCTTACAGAAAGGACAAAAAGAACGGCAGCCTGTACCCAGGTTCACGATGCACGCTTTGGGCGCGGCCGCTGCGATCTGCTGAACAGCACCATCGCAATGCCGCCAAGGATCGCCGCGGAGGCGGCAGCCAGGCGCGGTGTGATCGCTTCCGACAGGAACACCACGCCGCCAAATGCAGCAATCAGCGGCACCGACAACTGTACAGTGGCGGCTCGCATTGCGGAAAGCTTGCTCAGCGCGGCATACCAGATGACATACCCGATGCCGGACGTGAGCGCACCGGAGGCAATGGCCAGGACGACCCCGGCCGCGTCCGCATAAGCGTTAGCAAAGAAAAGCAGGCTCAGCACGAGGGCGAGCGGCGCCGCCCGTACGAAGTTGCCTGCCGTGGCGGCTAACGGATCGGCCACGCCGCGACCGCGCAGCGAGTACACGCCCCACGCCACGCCGGCGATCGCCATCAACGCAGCACCGAGTGGCGGAGGCGCGGCGACACCCGGCGACACCAGGTAGACAAGCCCCGCGACAGCCAGAGCGAGACCAAGCCATGCGATGGATCCGAACATCTCGCCCGAGCGCAAGCCCCCGCCTAACATCGTCAATTGAACCGCGCCGAACAGAATCAATGCGCCCGTGCCCGCAGGCAAGGTTAGATAGGCGAAGGAAAAGAACGCGACGTACGCAAACAGCATGGCCGCAGAGCGCCAGTCGGCATGGCGGGGCGAGGACCGTTCCGACCTGAAGCGTACGATGACGGCGAGCGCGATCGCTCCGGACACCAGCCTGATGCTGGCAAAGCTGGCCGGATCGATGCCTCGTTGCTGCAAGGCGAGTCGGCACAACAGTGAATTGCCCGCGAAGGCGAACATCGCCGCCGCGGTCAGGACGATCGTCTGAAAGGTGGGCAAGCCGCTGCGCTCTTCATGCATGGCTCGCCACCAGGACGACGGCCCACGACAGCAGTACCACACCGAGCGGCTTGCCGACACGCCGGCCCCAGGGAACGTTCTTTTCGATCGCCATCACGGCCGCAAGCAGGAGCATCCAGCCGAGGCTGCCGGCGCCGAGCGCGAACATCAACAGCATCAGCGCCCAGCAGCATCCGACGCAGAACAGGCCGTGCCGCACGCCAAGCACGAACGCGTGCCGCGCTTGCGCATGCCCACGCCAGTGCTCGATAACGAAACTCAATGGCGTGCGGCACTTCTCCAGGCACTGGTACTTGAGTCGGCTGAACTGAAATGCGCCGGCCAACGCAATGGTCGCGGCGCCGATCACCCAGCCATGCCAGGCCAAGGTGGGCGCGCTGGCGAGCAGGGCCAGCACTGCACTGTGAAGTGCGTGCGCCAGCAGCCCGAAGGCGCCCCACACCGTCATGTAGCCGAGGACGAGCAGCATGAGGAGGCGCCCATGGTCCGGGCGCTGGACCGTCAACCGGTCGAAGATGTTGAACAACGGCAGGATGGTGGGCAGCATCATGGCCGCAGTCATGAGTATCCATGCCGCGGCGTAGAGCACCACGGGCACGATCACATCGCCGCCAGGAACGGCACGGCACAGAAACGCCGCCGGCCCTGACGCTGTCCAGTCACCGTGCTCGAGATAGCGTCCGTACGGGCTGCGCGCCCATGCCCACAACGTCAACCACGCAAGCGCTATCAGCACGGCCAGGACCGGCACGAACACGTGATAGTGGCGCGAGGCGCCGGGCGGCAGCGCGGCCGGCGTCGGGCTCATGCGTCAAACACGAACGTGCTCTGCAGGGCGTTGTGGTTCTTGATGTCGAGGTCGATGCCGAGGGCGGCGTTTTTGGATCGATAGCTCGGGGCCTTGCCGACAAACACTGGCGCGCCCGGTACCGTCGAGAACACAGTGTCGGAGAGGGTGGTCTGGCCGCCGGTCGCGCCGAGATAGGGCTCGAGTTCGGCGTAGTAGTTCGTGCCGATCTCGAGTTCGCCCTTGCCTGCGACGACAGTGAAGCGGATCGGCGCCCGCTCCACCGAGACGACCTGGCCGATGAGCTTGGCGAGCTCGGCGACGGGTCCGCCGGCCTGCCCGGTGTACACCTTCAGCAGTGCCTCTTCCTGCGCCTTGGAAGCCTGATCGTCGATGTAGATCGCGGCAGTCCAGTTGCCTTGCAGGATGTTGCCGGGCACATGAGCCACAGCCGCGATGGTGGTGCCACCCACATCGACACCTTCGATCGTTCCCTTGTCTACGTGCCACGCGACAATGGTGTCGCAGGTGCCATTGTCAGGATCCTCGCCGATCCAGCAGGGGCATAGGACATTGCAGTTACAAACCTCTAGCAGACGACCTTCCAGGTGATAGCTCATACAGACCTCCGTTGAAGGCACGCGCACATCCACTTATTGCCGCGGTTCACCGCGACGGTGCACACGTCATTTTCCCAGAAACAATATGGCTTCTCTGTGCGGTAGGCCTCAGCCGGACAATCATATCTGGAAGCATAGCTAATCTAATCCATCTATCAAGCGGGACACGCCTAAGCGGGTCCCTTATGTCAGACGATAGGCCGCGTCTTCGTCGCACCGAGGTCGAAAATGGGACCTTTTGCACGCGCTGCTGTTCGAGTGCGTGAGCGCAGCAGTGTTCGTGCGGTAGCGCTCGTGCGTGCCGGCCCCGGCGCGTATACGATATCTAGATGAGCATGGAGGTCGGTCATGAGCACGGCTGCCAGTTTTCATATCGGCTACACGCAATATCTTGGCCCCGGCGGCGAGCCGGTTCAGCCGTTGCCTGCGTTTGCGCGGGACCCGACGGCGCTGCTTCCGCTCTATCGCGCGATGATGCTGACGCGGGCGTTCGACACGAAGGCGGTTGCCCTGCAACGCACCGGCAAGCTCGGCACCTTCGCGTCGTCGGTCGGGCAGGAGGCGATTGGCGTCGGCGTCGCCAGCGCGATGCAGTCCGACGACGTGCTGTTTCCTTCCTATCGCGATCACGCCGCGCAATTGCTGCGCGGCGTCACGATGACGGAAAGTCTGCTCTATTGGGGCGGCGACGAGCGCGGCAGCGACTTCAGCGTGCCCCGCCACGATTTCCCGAACTGTGTGCCGATCGGCACGCAGGTGTGCCATGCCGCCGGCGCGGCGTACGCGTTCCTGCTGCGTCACGAGCCGCGCGTCGCGGTAACGATCTTCGGCGACGGCGGCACGTCCAAAGGCGACTTCTACGAGGCGATGAACATGGCCGGCGTCTGGCAGGCGCCGCTTGTGCTCGTGGTCAACAACAACCAGTGGGCGATTTCGGTGCCGCGCAGCCGCCAAAGCGCCGCGCAAACGCTCGCGCAAAAAGCGATCGCCGCAGGAATCGACGGGCTGCAGGTCGACGGCAACGACGTGATCGCGGTGCATCATGTGGTCCACGCGGCACTCGCCAAGGCGCGTCGCGGCGAGGGCCCGACGTTGATCGAAGCGCTCAGCTATCGGCTTGGCGATCACACGACAGCCGATGACGCGACGCGCTATCGCGACGCCGAGGTCCTCAGCAAGCAATGGGAATATGAACCGCTGCTGCGGTTGCGCACGTACCTGATGCACATGAACGTCTGGAACAAGGCGCAGGACGAGCAACTCGGCCGCGCGTGTCTTGCGCAGGTCGAGCAGGCCGTCGATGCGTATCTGGCGATACCGCCGCCGGACACCTCCGCCATGTTCGATCACCTGTACGAGACCTTGCCGCCGGCGATGCGCGAGCAACAGGCAATGGCACAGCGTTTCGCGCCGGCTACGGGGAATCGCCATGGCTGAGCTCAACATGGTCGAGGCGCTCAATCAGGCGCTCGCCTACGAACTGACCCACGACCCGGCCGTCGTGCTGCTCGGCGAGGACATCGGCGTGAACGGCGGCGTGTTTCGCGCGACGGTCGGGTTGCAGGCTCGATTCGGCGCGCAGCGGGTGATCGATACGCCGTTGGCCGAAACGGCGATTGCCGGCACGGCGATCGGCATGGCGGCGATGGGCCTGAAACCGGTCGCGGAGATGCAGTTCAGCGGGTTCATCTATCCGGCCATCGATCACATACTGAATCATGCGTCGCGTCTGCGACATCGAACACGTGGACGGCTCAGTTGCCCGCTCGTGATCCGTGCGCCGTGCGGCGCAGGGATTCACGCACCGGAGCATCATTCCGAAAGCCCTGAAGCGTTGTTCACCCACATCCCCGGATTGCGTGTCGTGACGCCGTCCTCGCCGGCACGCGCGTACGGCTTGCTGCTCGCGGCGATCCGCGATCCGGACCCGGTGATCTTCTTCGAACCGACGCGACTGTACCGGCTCTTCAGGCAACCGGTGGAGGACAACGGCGAAGCCCTGCCGCTCGACAGTTGCTTCATGCTGCGCGATGGGTCCGACGTCACCCTGGTGAGTTGGGGCGGCGCGGTGCAGGACGTGCAGGCCGCGGCCGATCTGCTCGCGCAGGAAGGCGTGACAGCCGAGGTGATCGACGTGGCGACGCTCAAACCGCTCGACATCAACACCATTCTCGCGTCGGTCGCGAAAACCGGCCGCTGTGTGATCGTGCACGAAGGCTCGCGCACCGGAGGGGTGGGCGCGGAGATTGCCGCCAACATCGCCGAGCGCGGACTGTACTCGCTGCTCGCGCCGGTGCAGCGCGTCACCGGATATGACGTGGTGGTGCCGCTGTACAGACTCGAGAATCAATATATGCCGTGCACAGAGCGCATCGTCGCGGCGGTCAGGCAGGCTCTGGAGGCGTCGTAAGGCCATGAAAATCTTCAAACTGCCCGATCTCGGCGAAGGCTTGCAGGAAGCGGAGATCGTCGAGTGGCACGTCAGGAGCGGCGACGAGATTCGCGTGGATCAACCGCTGTTGTCGGTCGAAACGGCCAAAGCGATCGTCGAGATTCCGTCGCCTCAATCCGGCCGCATCGCAAAGCTGTTCGGACAGCCAGGCGACATCGTGCATCTGGGCGCACCGCTCGTCGCCTTCGAAGGCGCGGACGACGAAGCCGATGCCGGCACCGTGGTCGGCCATATGGAGGTCGGCCAGCATGTCGTGCAGGAAGCGCCGGCGGCGTCCGGCGGCGGCATGGGCACGGGTGCCGGCGTGATCAAGGCGATCCCGGCGGCGCGGGCGCTCGCGCGCAAGCTGGATGTCGATCTGGCGATGGTCACGCCATCGGGTCCCGAGGGTGTCATCACGGCGGCCGACGTGCAGCGCGTCGCGAAGGTCCTTGCCGAGCTCGGGCCGCCCGAAGTGCTGCGCGGCGTGCGGCGCGCGATGGCGCAGAACATGGCGCGCGCGCAAAGCGAAGTGGCGGCGGCGACCGTCATCGACGATGCCGACATTCATGCGTGGCCGCCACATACCGATGTCACGATCCGCCTGATCCGCGCGCTGGTGGCGGGATGCCGCGCCGAACCGGAGCTCAACGCATGGTTCGACGGACATACGGGACGGCGCCACGTGCTGCAGAAGATCGATCTTGGCATCGCCGTCGATTTGCCGGATGGCCTCTTCGTGCCGGTGTTACGCAACGTTGCGCTGCGCGACCCGGCGGATCTGCGCGGCGGGCTCGACCGGATGCGTGCCGACATCCGGGCACGCAAGATTCCCCCGGAAGAACTGCGCGGCAATACGATCACGCTGTCGAACTTCGGCATGATCGCCGGTAAATATGCGGCTCCCGTGGTGGTGCCACCGACTGTCGCGATTCTCGGCGCAGGCCGCATTCACGAGCAGGTCGTGGCGGCAGCCGGCGTTCCCGCCGTGCATCGGATCTTGCCGCTGAGTCTGACGTTCGATCATCGTGTGGTTACGGGCGGTGAGGCGGCGCGTTTTCTTGCCGCCACCATTGCGGATCTGCAGATGGCGCAGTAGCCGTGCTCGTCTGTCCGGATGCTTGCGCATCGTGTCAAAAGGTACCCCGCAAGCAATCGATCAGACACAGGCTTCCGGGTTTGCGCTCGCAGGTCGACGCGGATAATCCCACGCTCGCGCGCCAGGCGAAGTTCAGGCGCACCATGCGCGACGAGTCATCCGAGCCCGACCGCTCGCGCGATCATGAACACCCCTGCCCCGACGACGACGGCGCCGATAGCTCGCGCGACGCGCTCACCGGCTGGTGCGAGACGTTCGACAGTGACCGCTGTCGTGACGAGCGCCATCGCACGCAGATCCATGACCCCTATGACGAGCAAAATCACCGTCAGGCCGGCACAGCAGTAACTGCAGTGGACGCCGAGGCGCAAGCCGTGTCGCCAGGCCGTGCCTGCGTCCGCCGGCAACGTACGGCCGCGCCCCGGTGCCGCCTGGCAGCAGGCAAGGTGATGCGCCTTCCACGCGGTGAACTGGAGCGCGCCGCCGATCAGGACGACCACACCCACAGCGATCGGTACGGCGCGCGCCAGCGCCGGGACCTGCATCTCGAGCGCAGCCAGCGCGGCGCCCAGCGCGAAGGCGACCATGCCGAACGCGGTCCACACGACGAAGTACCCCGCGGCCACCAGCACGGTCAGCCGACCCAGGCGCGTCTCGCCGGTCCTGCCGACGGCCCGGCGATAGCGCGACAGCATGGGCGTGAGAGATGGCAGCATCATCGCCGCCATCATCGCGATCCACATGCCGAGGAACGACGCCGCGACGCCGGGCCACGTCTGCCCGCACATCCGCATCCACGCCATCGACATCGTCCAGCCGCCGGGCATCGGCATCCCGCCCATCGCCGACATGGACGCGCTCCAGACGACCGTCATCGCTGTGCTAGCAGCGAAGAGCAGCGCCGAGACGCCGAAGAAGGTCCGCTGGGAAACCCCACTTGGCGAGATCTCCCGTCCCTTGGTTGCGCTAACGTCACCCATGACCCGGTTCAACCTTTGTCGTACTCGTCGTGACGCTTCCACCAGACGCCTGTCTCGTTGCGCCCCCTGGGCGCGCGGTCGAGCCACTGGTACATGCCCCAGATGCCGTCCACGCCGCGCGCATAGGTGGAATACGCGTGGTAGACGACGCCGTCCTCGAGTACGAACGTGCTCAAGCCCGGCCTATCGCGCGTGTACGTCGCCACGTCGGTTCCGCAGGTGGCCGCGAACCGGGCGACCGGCTCCGGGACCTGGGTCGTCGCATCCATCGCGTGGCCGCCGCGCTCGTAGTTGTATTCGATGCTCCCTTCGCGCTGTTGCGCCTCCGTGAACGCGATGTTGAAGTCGAAATTGAAGTCGCTGCCGTACGAGGACGCCCAGGGAAACGTCCACCCCATCCGACGTTTGTACGCTTGCAGCTTCGCAAGCGGCGCCCGCGATACCGCCGAAAGCGTGACGTCATGGTTCGCCAGGTGCACGACAATCCTGTCGAACCCGTCCGCGATCGCCGAGCACGACGGGCACCCCGCCTTGTAGTCGGGCCCGAACATGAAGTGGTAGACGAGAAGCTGCGAGCGTCCTTTGAAGAGGTCGGCCAGCGAGGCGCTTCCTTCATCGGTTTCGAATCGGTACGTCTTGTCGATTCGAACCCAAGGCAGCGCCTGCCGCTGCCGAACCAGCTCGTCGCTCTGCCGCGTCAGCGCCTTCTCCGCCTCGAGCAGCTCGAGCCGCGCTGCCAGCCACGCTTCGCGTGAGCCGGTCATGTGTGTCGTCATCATGCTTTCCTCCGTTAGGTGTCCTTCGTCGTTCGTTCGGTTGTCGATACGACGTACTGGTTGGTGGTCGTGCTAGATTAGTACCGGGCATCGAACGGTGGGAGTGACAAGTGTGGCGGGATTTAAATAGACCATGGACTCGCTGATCACGGCCGCGGCGCGTGCGCTCGCGGCAGGGGACCCGCTCGGCGCGCTGAACCGGGTCGCCTTGCGCGACGACGCGCCCGCGCTCGCGCTTCGCGGCATCGCCATGGCGCAGCTCGGCGATTTCGTTCGGGCAAAGGCCCTCGTGCGAAGCGCGGCGCGCGCCTTCGGCCCGAAAGAGGCGGTGGCCCGCGCGAGGTGTGTGGTCGCCGAGGCCGAGATCGCGCTCGTCTCGCGCGACCTGAGTTGGCCTGAGAAGGCGCTCGACGCAGCGCGGGCGACGCTCGACGCGCACGGCGACCGCGTGAACGCCGCGCATGCCCGATATCTCCAGGTCCGGCGCCTGCTCCTGATCGGGCGCCTCGACGAGGCCGAGCATGCGCTCGCCGAGCTCGCCCCCGCGCCTTTACCACCCGCGTTGAGGGCCGCCCACGAGCTGGTCGTTGCAGGGATTGCGATGCGCCGCCTGCGGACCAGGACTGCGCGTCCCGCGCTCGCCCGGGCCGAGCGCGCGGCGCGCCACGCAGGTATCCCCGCGCTGACGGCGGAGGTCGAAAGCGCATCCCTCATCCTGAACACGCCCGCGGCGCGCCTGATCGCATCTGGCGAGGAGCGGTTTCTCCTGCTCGAAGAGGTCGAAGCCTTACTGACGTCGAGGGCGCTCGTCGTGGACGCATGCCGTCATGTCGTGCGTGACGCAGGCACGGTGGTCTCGCTCGCCACGCGTCCGGTGTTGTTCACGCTCGCACGCGCGCTGGGCGAAGCGTGGCCGGAGGACGTGCCGAGGGACACGCTCATCGCGCTGGCATTCCGGGCGAAGCACGCCGATGAATCGCATCGCGCCCGGTTGCGAGTCGAAGTCGGGCGGCTTCGCACGATGCTTCGGACGCTGGCCGGCGTGAGCGCGACGAAGCGAGGATTCGCGCTGGTGCCGCGCCGCGCGCACGAGGTCGTCGTGCTGGCGCGGCCAGTCGAAGGGGATCATGCGGCGGTGCTCGCCTTCCTCGCCGACGGTGAGTCGTGGTCGAGCTCGGGCCTGGCGCTTGCGCTTGGCGCCAGCCAGCGCACCGTGCAGCGGGCACTCGACTCGCTGGCGGAAGCAGGCAAGGTGCAGTCGTTTGGTCGCGGGCGGGCGCGTCGCTGGATGACCCCGCCCGTGCCGGGATTCACGACGACCTTGTTACTCCCCGCTCCACTGCCAAGTGATTAGGATGGGAGCATGAATCGTCCAATACCGGATAACCAGGATGAAACCATGAAACGATCAACGGCTGAAATCGTCCGTGAATATGGACCCTTTCCGGGTGTCGACCACGTGCATGGCGTCACCTATGACGGCCAGCAAGTCTGGTTTGCTACCGGAAACAAGCTGAACGCCCTCGATCCTGCGAGCGGGAAGACGCTGCGCTCGATCGATGTCGCCGCGCATGCGGGAACGGCCTTCGACGGCCAGCACCTGTTTCAGATCGCCGAGGATCGCATCCAGAAGATCGATCCTGAGACTGGCCGTGTGCTTGCCACGATTCCGGCGCCCGGCGGCGGTGGCGACTCGGGGCTCGCGTGGGCCGAAGGGACGCTCTGGGTCGGGCAGTACCGGGATCGAAAGATCTATCAAATCGATCCGCAAACAGGGGCGATTCTTCGCACCATCGAGTCCAACCGCTTCGTCACCGGGGTCACCTGGAGCGACGGAGAGCTCTGGCACGGCACCTGGGAGGGTGACGAGAGCGAATTGAGGCGAATCGATCCTCGAACCGGGGAGGTCCGGGAGGCGCTCGAAATGCCGCCGGGAGTGGGCGTATCGGGGCTCGAAGCCGATGACAGCGATCAGTTCTTCTGCGGCGGCGGAAGCAGCGGGAAGCTGAGAGCCGTGCGCCGGCCCAAGTGAGGCTCCGGGACCCCGGCGACTCTGCGAGCGAGTAGCCGGCAAATAAGCCGCAATTCATGGCGATGCCGCCGAGCGAATCGATGTGGAGATATCGCGGCTGATTGTGGCGAAGGCCTGGCTGTAGGCAGCCACCACCGCATCGTAGCCGGCGCCGGCACAGGGCTCGCGCACGGTGTTGCGACCGCTGAGCGGCGCACGTTTGCCGGGCGGCGACACCGACCACAACGCATCGACCGTGACCGCGTCGCCGAGCGTGGCGTCAAAGCGCTGGACGTCGATCTGCACACGATAAACCGCGGCCTGATCGCCGGCCATCGGGAATGCAGACACGCGCGGGCTGTTCAGTTCCTGTGCGAGATCAGCGGCAATCACACGCGGGATCTGGCTCTTCAATGAGTCTGCCCAGCGGGCGAATTCATCGATCGTCACCTGATTGGCGCTGGCGCGCACCACGATCTGCGGCCGGTCGACGAGTTCGGGCACGGTGACCGAACCGATCAGGACAGTGACCGGCATAGCAGGCGCTGTCCTTTCGCCTGGCGCTTGCGGGCTCAGTGTGTAGAAGGTAGCCTTTGGCGAGGCACAACCGGCCAGCGTAGCGACAGTCAGCGCAATTGCGAAGGGTAAGGATAGGCGCATCACTTGTTATCCCCCTGTTTGCCGCGGATGAGCGCCTCAGGATGACGTTCGAGGTAATCCGCCAGCGTGCGGAACGCCGCCGCAGTGCGCGCGAGTTCACGCATCGCATCGGTGGTGCCCTGCTGCAACTGCGAGTTCGGCTGCAACGCGCCGTTCGCCGAGTCCAGCGCCGTCTGCGCGGCGGCGAGCGTGTCCCGGGCCTGCGGCATCACCTCCGTGCGCAACTGCTTGAGTAGCGTATCCGCATCCGCCAGCGTCTTTTGTGCGTCTTTGCCGATCCCTTCGAACGGGATCTTGTTCAGCTTGGCGACCAGACTGGTGACCGAATCCTGTAGCGATTGCAGTCCGCCAGGCACGGTCGGAATTTCCGGCGGCGTCGCGTTCCAGTTAACCTCGGCTTTGGGCGCGGCAGGGAAAAAGTCGAGCGCGACATACAGCTGTCCGGTCAACAGGTTGCCGGTTCGCAGCTGCGCGCGCAAGCCGTGCTCGACCAGCCATTCCGCCATCTGGTGGGGATCCGATGCGAGCCTGCCTCCGGTCACACCCGACTTGTAACGCGACGTGAAGCGCTCCGGATAAAGACGCACCTCGACCGGAATGCTGAACAGCTTGTTGGCTGGATCGAAGCGCGTGTAGATCGCTGCCACCTCGCCCACCACGATGCCGCGGAAATCGACCGGCGCACCGACCGTCAACCCCCGCACCGAGTCGTTAAAATTGAATACGTAGCTATCGACAATGCGATCGTGACGCTTCATCGCCTCCGTACGATCGTGGAACAGCATAAATTCGGTACGAACGGCAGCCTCGGGCTGATCGGCCGTCTCATCCGGCGTCTGGAACGCAAGGCCGCCGATCAGGATCGCGACCACCGATTGCGTGTTGACCTTGACGCCATCGGTACTCAGCGACACGTCGACGCCGCTTGCGTGCCAGAACCGCGTATCGCTCTGCACGTACTTGTCATAAGGCGCGTTGATGAAGACCCGCAGCGTGACGCCCTTGCCGTCCGCGTCGAGCGAATACGCGGTGATCTGTCCGACCTGCAGGCGTCTGAAGAAGACGGGAGAGCCGACATCGAGCGAGCCCATATCCTCGCTCTTCAGCACGAACTCCCGCCCCGGTACGCCGCTGGCGAAAACCGGCGGCGTCTCGAGTCCGACATAGTCCCGCCGCGACTTCGTCGAGGCGCCCAGGTCCATGCCGATGAACGAACCGGACAGCAGCGTGCCGATGCCCGATACCGTGCCTCCGGAAATGCGCGGGCGCACGACCCAGAAGCGCGTATCGTCGACCAGCATGTTCGAGGCGTCCTTGACAAGCTCAGCGGTCGCGACGACGCTGCGGTGGTCCCTCGACAAGGTCACGCTCCTGACCACGCCGACGTCCACGTTCTTGAACTTGATCTTGGTCTTGCCGGCTTCGAGACCTTCGCCGGTCGCGAAGCTGATGGTGACCGTCGGCCCTTGCTCGAGGACGGCCTTCACGGCCAGCCAGCCGCCGATCAGCACCGCAATGATCGGCACCAGCCAGACGATCTGCATGCGCCAGCGCGAGCGGGGCGTGGCCACCGCTTCGGGGAGATCGGGGGGCTCCGGCCGGTCGGGAGGGTTAGCCATGATGGGCCTCCGTCGCGTCCCAGGTCAGACGCGGGTCGAACGACATGGCCGCGAACATCGTCAGCACGACCACCGCGCCAAACGCAACGGCGGCCGGCCCAGCCTGGATCGTCGCGAGCGCATTGAACTGCACGAGCGCAACGAGAATGGTGATGACGTAGATATCGAGCATCGACCAGCGGCCGACGAGTTCCACCAGCCGGTAGATGCGGGTTCGTTGCTGCAACAGCGTGGTCGAGCGCCATTGCGCGGAAATCACGAGGTACACGAGCGCGATGATCTTGAGCATCGGCACAGCGATGCTCGCGATAAACACCACAGCGGCGAGCGGCCATGCCCCCGAGGTCCACAGATAGACGACGCCGCTCAGAATCGTGTCTTTCTCCGAGCCGAACAGCGAACTGGTGTTCATCACCGGCAACACGTTGGCGGGGATGTACAGCACGATCGCGGCAATCAGGAACGCCCAGGTTCGCGCGAAACTCTCGGGTTTGCGCGCGTGAAGATGCGCGCCGCAGCGCGGACAGTTGGCGTCGTGCAGATGGGGGTTCGAGTGGACCAGCAGCCCGCAGCTATGGCAACTCAGCAGACCGCAACGCATTGCCGTGGGTGCGGATGAAGCTGCGGCCTCGTGCAGATCGGCAGCAGAACCGTGGCGCTCGCCCATTCGCTGCCAGAGCGCGCGCGCATCGAATGCCGCATTGGCCGCCGCCAGCAGCAACATCAGCGCGCCGAACGACCATAACGCGACGCCCGGTACGACGCTCGCAATATGTGCCAGTTTGACGAGCGCAACCAGCATGCCGAGGATCAGGACCTCGGTCATTCCCCAAGGCCGCGCCAGATGCATCATGTGAAACACAATGTCGGCCCGGTACGGCCGCCGGTGAAGCCACAGCGGCACCAGCAGATACGTCATCGTCGCCATTTGCAGCAGCGGCATCAGGAACGTCGTCGCGAACACCAGTCCCGCAAGCGGCCACATGCCATCGTTGTACAGAATGCGAACGGCACCCAGTAAAGTCGTTTCCACAAGGTCGCCGTTGACCGCCAGGCCGACAATCGGATACATGTTGCTGATCACGAACAGCACGCCCGATGCGAGCGTAAAAGCCAACGCCCGGTCGATGCTGTCCGGATGCGTGCGATACAGTTCAGCGCGGCAGCGGCAGCAGCGCAGCACGCCGTCACGCGGCAACGCCGTTTCGCGTTGCAGCAGATCGCATTCGTGGCACGCGATGAGACGCCCGCTTGTCGCTGGCGTGGTCGCTGGGGTTGTCATTGCGGCTGCTCCGTCGCGGCTTCATTCTTTCCACGCACCGCAGCGCCCTGTTGCATCACCTGGCCTGTCATGCCCTCGGCCTGTACAACCCATCCGCCGCCCATTGCCTTGTAGAGACCAATCAGCGAGTTGAACACCACACCATTGGTTTGCGTATAGCCAAGTTGCGCGTTGAAGAGACTGCGCTCGGCGTCCAGCACCTCGATGTAACTCGTGTAGCCCCCTTCGTAACGCAGCCGCGCGAGCCGTGAGTAGGTGCGCAACGCATCCACCTGACGCCCTTGCACGACCAGCTGCTCGCGTGACTTTTGCAGGGCGATCAGCGCATCGTCGACTTCCTGGAACGCCACCTGGATCGACTGCTGATACTGGAACAGCGCCTGTTGCTGCTGCGCTTCCGCCTGCTTCACCTGACCGCTGATACTGCCCGCGGTAAAGATCGGCACCGTCAGCGAGCCGGCATACGACCAGACGCGAGCGGGACTGGTGAACAGTTTCGAGAACTGCCCGCTGACCGATCCAAACAGTCCGGTCAGCGAAATTGACGGAAAGTACAGCGCGCGCGCGGCGCCGATCAATGCGTTGGCGGCGATCAGGTTTTGCTCGGCCTGCAGCAGATCGGGGCGGCGCTCGAGCAGGTCGGACGGCAGACCCGCGGGTACGGCGGGCACCGCCAGTTCGGTCAGTTCGCGGCCACGCAGGATCGGGCCGGGATTGCGGCCGAGCAGGACCGAGAGGGCGTCCTCCTGCTGGGCAATCTGCGTCTCGATCTGCGGAATCGTCGCGAGCGACGCCTCGTATTCCGACTGGCTTTGTGCGAGCTCCATCTGCGAGACGTCGCCGCCTGAAAAACGTGCCTGGAAGACTTTCACCGAGCCCGCGCGGCTGTCTGTCGTCGCCTTGGCGATCGTCAGTTGCGCATCGAGATCGCGCAGATTGATGTACGCGGTGGCAACTGAAGCGACCAGCGACAGGATCGTCGCGCGGCGGCCCTCCTCGCTCGCCAGCAGGCTCGCGCGCGCCGATTCGGTCTCGCGCCGTACCCGGCCGAACAGGTCGATTTCCCACGCGACCATTAACGGCGCCTGAAATTCGTTGAACACCGGCCCGACGCCGGGCGGCAACGGTGTGGGGCCGGCCTGCGAAGCACGCTGGCGAGAGGCGTCGAAGCCGGCGCTGAGCTGCGGAACGAGTGCCGAGCGGGTGGTGACGAACTGTCCGAGGAACTGGTCGACGCGAGCGGCAGCGATCTTCACATCCTTGTTGTCCGCAAGCGCGGCCAAAATCAGATCGTTCAACACCGGATCCTGAAATTGCTCCCACCAGCGCGTATTGGCGACGTCGGCCGCTTCGCTGGTTTCGAAGCGAAACGTTGCGGGTGTCGCCACGTTCGGCCGCACGTAGTCGGGGCCGAGCAGACAGCCGCCCAGCGCCAGCACTAAGGGCAATGCAGGCATCAGACGCAGCAGGGACGCTCGGCCACGCATGTCAGTCGTCCTCACGCCGTGCGGACGGCGTTATCGCCGGGCCGCCGGAACCAGATGGCGTACCGGGCCCTTGCCCCTCGACTCCACCGCTCGCCCCGGGGGTCTTCTTGCCGCCGCTCTTTTCCGACATCGACTCGAGCACGTAGAAGAACATCGGGATGAAGAACACCGCGATCACCGTCGCGCCGAGCATCCCGCCAATCACACCTGTGCCGATCGAATGCCGGCTGTTGGCCGACGCCCCCAACGCAATGGCAAGCGGCACGCAGCCGAGGATGAAAGCGAGCGACGTCATCACGATCGGCCGCAACCGTTCGGTCGCCGCCGTGACAGCGGCGTCGTATACCGACTCGCCCGCTGCGCGGTTCAGCACCGCGAACTCGAAAATCAGGATCGCGTTCTTGGCGGCGAGCGCGACCAGCATCGTCAGGCCGATCTGGAAGTACACGTCGTTCTCGAGGCCGCGCAGCAGGATCGCCAGCAGCGCGCCGAACAGCGCGAACGGCACGGCCATCAACACGCCAAATGGCAAGCTCCATTTCTCGTATTGCGCCGCGAGAATCAGGAACACCATCACAAGGCCGAACACGAACACCAGGCCCGATGTGCTGCCCGACTGCCGGGCCTCGAAAGCCTCCCCGCTCCAGCCGACGCCATAGCCCGGCGGCATGACCTCGTCGGCCACGTCCTCGAGCGTCGAGATGACCTGCCCGGAGCTATAGCCCGGCGCGCCGTTGGCGGTGATCTTGACCGCCGGAAAGTTGTTGAAGCGCGTGATGAGGTCGGGGCCGGTGACGTACTTCGACGTCACCACGGCCTTGAGCGGCACCATGTTGTTCGTCTTGCTGCGCACATAGAGCTGGTTGAGATCCTGCGGCGTGAGCCGGTATGACGGCTCGGCTTGCAGAATGACCTGCCACAGCCGGCTCGACCGGTTGAACTGCGACACGTACAGCGAGCCGAACATCGTCTGCATCGCGCTATACACCTCTTCGATCGGCACGCCGAGCGTTTCCGACTTGTCGCGATCCACATCGACCAGCAACTGCTGCGCGGACGCATTGAAGGTGGAGGTCACGCGCGCCAGTTCGGGCCGCTTTTTCGCCTTTTCCAGGAAGTCCTGCACCACCCCCGCGAGCTGCGCAATGGTCGCGTCGCCCTTGCTCTGAATCCACATCTCGGTGCCGCCCGTCGTACCGAGCCCCGGAATCGACGGCGGATTGACCGGCAGGATGATCCCCTCCTTCACTTTCGAGAGGTTCTCGTACGCGCCGATCAGCACGGCCCGTGCGTTCTGCGTCTTGATGTTGGCGAACTTGTAGCGTTCGTCGAAACCCTTGAAGCCGATGAAAAACGCGCCCGCGTTGTTCTTGTTCTGGCTGTCGAGCAGACTGAAGCCGTCGATCACCGTCACGCTGCTCACCGCCGGCTGCTTCATGAAGTAGTCGGTGACATGCTGCGAGACTTCGCCGGTGCGGTCGAGGCTCGCAGCGTCCGGCATGATGACCGCGCCGAGCAGATAGCCCTGGTCTTCGGGCGGCAGGAATGACGTGGGAATCGTGCGCATCATGACGACCGCCAGCGCGATCATCCCGCCAAACAGCAGTAGCGCGACCACGAAGCGCTTGATGACCAGTTTGACGACGTTCGTATAGCTGTTCGTCATCCTTTCAAAGCGGGTGTCGAACCATTTGAAGAAACCGCGTTTTTCGTGGTGGCCCGGCTTGAGCAGCAACGCGGCCAGCGCCGGCGAGAGTGTCAATGCGACCACGCCCGAGAAAATCACCGAGATCGCGATCGTGATTGCAAACTGCTTGTACAACTGGCCGGTGATGCCACCGAGAAACGCCACCGGTACGAACACCGCGCACAGCACGAGCACGATCGCGACGACCGGGCCCGCGACTTCGTCCATCGCCCGCTTGGCGGCATCTTTCGGGCTCAGCTTGTGCACCGTCATGTTCCGCTCGACGTTCTCGATCACGACGATCGCGTCGTCCACCACAATGCCGATTGCCAGCACCATGCCGAACAGCGTCAGCATGTTGATCGAGAAGCCGAGCGCGAGCATCCCCATGAAGGTGCCGAGGATCGACACCGGCACCGCCAGCACCGGAATCAGCGTCGCGCGCAGGCTTTGCAGGAACACGAACACGACAATCACGACCAGCACAAGGGCTTCGAAGAACGTGTGGACGACATCCGTGATCGACGCGCGGGT
This sequence comes from Paraburkholderia sp. FW306-02-B, assembly GCF_058782725.1. Taxonomy (NCBI): domain Bacteria; kingdom Pseudomonadati; phylum Pseudomonadota; class Betaproteobacteria; order Burkholderiales; family Burkholderiaceae; genus Paraburkholderia; species Paraburkholderia sp. FW306-02-B. The sequence goes on along the minus strand of NZ_JBYSXZ010000002.1, from coordinate 375,563 downwards.
GAAGTCGGTCGTGTCCATCGCGATGCTGTAATCAAGGCCCTCCGGAAAGCTCTTCTTCATCTCGGTGAGCGTCGCGTGAACCTGCTTCGACACATCGAGCGCGTTGGCGCCAGGTTGCTGATAGACCGCGATGACGGTGGCCGGCTTGCCCTGAAACTTGCTGCGAATCGAATAGTCCTTCTGACCGAGCGCAGCGCGGCCGATGTCCTTGAGCCGCACGATCGCCGCGTTGCCGTTCGCCGCGCGAATGATGATGTTGTCGAACTCGGCAGGCTCGCTCAGACGGCCGGTGGTCGTGACCGCGAACGACTGCTCGACTGGCGCGCCGGTCGGCGACTGGCCGAGGCGGCCGACGGCAAATTGCTGGTTCTGGTTGGCCACCGCCCGTTGCACGTCGCCCGCCGTAATGCCCAGTTGCGCCATCCGATCCGGCTTCAGCCAGATCCGCATCGCGTAGTCGGGCGTGCCGAAGATGCTCGACTGGTTGGCGCCCGGAATGCGCTTGAGCGCATCGAGTACGTAGATGTTCGCGTAGTTGGCGATGTAGGTGGCGTCGTAGCGGTCGGTCGGTGAAAAGATCGCGATCACCATCATGAACGCCGACGATTTCTTCTGCACCTGAATGCCTTGCGACTGCACCGATGATGGCAGTTGCGGCAGCGCCAGATTCACGCGATTCTGCACGTCGACCTGCGCGAGCTCCGGGTTGGTGCCGATCTGAAAGTACGCGTTGACGGTCAGGTTGCCGGTCGACGAACTCGACGAGTTCATGTAGATCATGTTGTCCGCGCCGTTCACCTGCTGCTCGATCGGCGCGGCCACGTTGTTGGCCACCACGTCGGCGCTCGCCCCCGGGTAGTTGGCGGAGATCGTGATCTGCGGCGGCGTGACGTCCGGGTACTGCGCGATCGGCAGATTGAACATCGCCACGGCACCGCCGAGCGTGATGACAATCGAGATCACCGACGCGAAGATCGGGCGCTCGATGCAGAAGTGAGAGAGATTCATGTCGCTGGCCGGCTCACTTCGCCGCCATAGTGTCGGACGTGCGCTCCCCGGCCTTTCCTGCTCCGCTCGCCGGCGCATCGGTTGCGGCGGGTGCCGCGGGCGCCGCCGGGGCTGCGACGATCTTCAGCGGCGCATCGGCGGCAACGCGGATCGCACCGTCGACGACCACCCTTTCACCTGGCTGCAATCCCTGCGAGATGAACCAGTCATCGCCGTGCCACTCGCCGACCTCCACCACCCGTTGATGCGCCTTCGAATCGCTGTCGACGACCCACACAAAGTGACTCTTCGCGCCCTGCAATACCGCGCGTTGCGGCACGAGAATCGCGTTCGGGCGCGTGGCGCCGGACACCCGCGCACGGACGAACTGCCCAGGGCGCAGCGTGCCCTTCGGGTTCGCGAACGATGCACGAACGAGGAACGTGCCGGTTTCCGTGCTGAAGGCCGGATTAGTGAAGTTGATATGGCCACGGTCCGGAAATTCAGTGCCGTCGGCCATAATCACCGTCACTTCGAAGTCGTTATTGGCCGGAAACCGCAGATGGCCTTTGCTGGTCTCTTCGCGGTACTTCAGCAGTTCATTCTCGGAAATGCTGAAGTTGACCCACATCGGATCGAGCTGATAAACGTAGGTCAGCAGTCCCGTGGCGGCGGCCGTGACATAGCTGCCGTCCTGCTGCCTGGCGAAGCTCGACAAGCCGGTGAGCGGAGATTTGATCGTCGTGTAGCTGAGGTTTAGCTGGGCGGTTTGCACCTGTCCAAGCGCGGCGATCACCGCGGCTTCCGCCTGCTTTTCATTGCCGGTCGCGTCGTCGAGATCCTTCTTGCTCACGGCGTTCTGCGCGGCCAGCGGGATCACCCGGGCGAGGTTCGCCTTCGTGACGCCGAGCCGCGCCTGCTGCTGCGCAAGCTCGCCTTTTGCGGTTTGCAGAGCGGCCTCGAATGGTTTGGGGTCCATCAGAAAGAGGGTCTGCCCGGCATGCACCAGTTGCCCTTCGGTATAGACCCGCTTGTCGAGAAAACCGTCGACGCGCGCGCGAATCTCGACTTCGCGGGAGCTCTGGGTTTGCGCGGTAAATTCGAAATCGACCGGCGTATCGCGCTGCGCGACCTGCATCACGGTGACTTCGATCGGTCCGGCTGTGGGCAGCGTAGGTGCTTTGTGACAGGCGACGCACAGCGCGAGCGCGGCGAGTGCGGCAAAGGCGAGACGTAGGCGGTTCCTGCTCATGGATGTCTCTCCCGTCCCGATCGATGTCTACTGAACCGTGTAGCCGCGCCCGGTCATGCACGCAGCAACTGCGCGATTGAATGTCGCCATCTGCTGAGACGTCTGTTGCTGACCCGCTTTCTGCTGTTCAGCTGCGGCCTGGTTGGCGCGACGCTGACGCATGCCGCCACCCGCCGTCCCGGTCACCGCACCGATCGCCGCGCCTTTTCCGGCGTTGCCCGCGATGGCACCCACTGCTGCGCCTACGGCCGCGCCGCCGGCTGCGCCCTTGACCGCTCCGCCTTGCTTCGGCGCAGCGCCCGGCTGACCGGATTGCTGTGCAATCGCGACCGGATCCACGCCGGTCGTCTGCTTCGCCCACAACTGGCATTCGGCGGTATCCGTGTTTTGCTTCTGCGCGCTCTGCCCCTTGGCCGGATAGATGATCGGCTGCTGCGCGGCAGCGGCGAATGTCAGCACCCATACCACCAAACCCATTGCGACTCGCTGCATTCGTTGCATGGCTTGAGGTCCTCAATGTTCTACGGTCGACCTGATTACTGGCTACTAGCGGTCAATGTCTGCGCAACGCGCAAACAATTTCCCGGTTCCCCCGAGCAGGTCTCCCGATCGCGCGTCCGGCTCGGCGTGCATTACCGAGGCGATTCGCGTAAGAGCATCGGTGGCTATGACCGCGCGGGGATATTGCGCGCTTCACTGGTCAAACTTGACAATTCTCTGCCCCTGAACGCCCAGACCGGCCATCAAACCCTGCTGGCCGAAAATGAACGCATAGACATCCGATTTCAATGTCGTAGTTGTCATCGATTTGGCCATCCCTGCATCCACCACCACGACGCTCGGTCCCACGCCAACGGACAATCCGGTGCCACTCGTGAGCTCAGTGATTGCCGTGTCGGTCATTAAAAACATCGCCTCCGAAAAGGTTTGCGCGCCTGCTTGCAACCCGTATGAAACCCCGCGCGCCCTGTAGTACCCAAGAATCCTGCCGTCCGGACTAAACATCACGCCCTTTCCACCTTGCGCACCGACTAGCAACCCAGCCTTGACGATGCTCGGAAACACGACGACGGCTTTCGCCTGGAATTGGAGATCCTTCGCCTTTGGCGTGTTGTCGAATAGTTGCTGTAGTGCCTGACGTGCTTGCGCGTCTAACTCGGGGTCCCCACCTTTGGCAACAGTCGGGTTCGTCGAACACGCCACGGCAAACAGAAAGAGGGGAACCGCGAGAATCAGCCGAAGGTACTTGATCATGATGCGTGCTCCATTCAGAAATTGACACCACGGTATGAAACGCGTTTCCGCCTTAAATTCTTCGCAGGCAACGTGAATAGTGGTGTTTGCGTCCCGCTAAAACAATTGGCCTTTGGTCCCATATCGCGTGAATGCGCAAACGCGCGCTTGCGCTACGGCGGCTGATCGCCTTCAAGGGCAGTGCGTACAGTCTTGACGAACAATTCGTCGTTGAACGGCTTGCGCAAATAGGCGACCGCGCCGGCCGCGAGCGCGTGCTCGCGCACGCCGATGTCGTCGTGGGCGGTGATGAAAACGACAGGTATGCCGCTACCGGATAGACGTCGCTGGACTTCCAGTCCGTTCAGCCCCGGCATCTGCACGTCGAGAATGACGCAGTCAGGGCGATATGACGGCATGGACGACAGGGCCTCGAGGAACGCGTCGCCGCTTGCGAACGTGTCGGCGGCGATTCCGATTGAGCGCAATAGCCGCTTGATCGCTCGGCTCACCGATTCATCGTCATCGACGACGACAACGAAGGGCTTGGCTTTTGCCATGGTGAATAGTCCAGTGTCCGGGAATGCATGCGCAAGCGCATTCCCCCATACGACAGCCTACGAGTCAGACAGGTTTGCCGATATTGGACCTTGGTCCCGAGTGGACACCGGAAAGCGAAGCGCGTCGGCACGGAGCGCCATGCGCACCAGATTGCCGCTGCTTAGCGCGATGCGCGTGTTTCAGCAGCACCACCGAGACCGAGCTTGTCCGCGACGCGGACAAGCTCGGCCAGCGACGTGACTTCCATCTTCGCCATCACGCGCGCGCGATGCGCCTTGATCGTTTTTTCGACCGTACCCAGTTCGCCGGCGACCTGCTTGTTCAGACGGCCGGTCACGACGAGCGCCATCACTTCCCGCTCGCGAGGTGTCAGCCGTCCGAGACGCACGCGGATTGCATCCAGTTCGCGATGGACTGCGTACGTTTGCGCCAGGCGCTCGAACGCCTGTCCGATCGCACGCAGCAGATCGGTATCACGCACCGGTTTCGGCAGGAAATCGGTTGCCCCCGCCTTCATTGCTCCTACGGTCATGGGGATATCCCCGTATCCGGTGATGAAAATGATCGGCAGCGCCGCATGGAGCTCGCGCTGCAGTTCCAGACCGCTGAGATCCGGCAATTGAATATCCAGTACCAGGCACGCAGTGCAGGTATCAGCGGACATCCTGTCGAGAAATGCGTGTGCCGAACCGAATGTCTCCACCCGATAGCCGGCGGACTGGATCAGACGCGCCAGCGCACGGCGCACAGAATCGTCGTCGTCGACGACGAACACGAGCGAATCAGAATCTGTCATGGCCAGTATCGCGACTCGTCGTGCCCCGTCGCAGCCGTATCCTCTGCGGGCAGAGCGACATAGAACGTCGCGCCTCGATCGATGTTGTTTTCGGCCCAGAGTCGCCCGCGGTGCATGTCGATGATGGAGCGGCTAATCGACAATCCCAAACCGAGCCCCTGGGGTTTTGATGTAAAGAACGGCTTAAAGATCTTGTCGAGCTTGTCGGAAGTCAGTCCATGGCCCCGATCGCGAACGGCGATGCAGACCATGCCGTTGTTCTCGGGCCGGAGCGTCACGGAGACCACACGATCGAGCGGCGGCACATTGTTCATCGCATCGAATGCGTTGAGCAGGAGATTCAGGATGACCTGCTGCAACTGCACCTTGTCGGCGCGCACCGGCGGCAGATCGCCGTCGATGTCGAGTGTTACGCGCATTCCGCGCACAATCGCGTCGCTGTGCACCAGAAGGATCACGTCACGGATCACGCCCGCGAGGTGGAGCGGCGCGACCTCCAGATCGCCTTTCTTGACGACTGCGCGAATGCGCCGAATCACTTCGCTTGCGCGGTAGTCATCCTGAACGATGTCATTCAGGATCTCCCGAACCTCGCCCAGATCGATCGGATCCGTAGCCATAAACCGCTGCGCGGCCTGCACGTTGCTCAGGATTGCGGTAAGCGGCTGGTTCAACTCATGGGCTAGCGATGAGGCCAGCTGGCCCATGGTGGACACGCGCGTCAGATGCGCGAGCTCCTGGCGGTTGCGGTGTAACTCATAGCGATCCGTCCGGTCGATGATGAAAGCGAGCGTTACGTTGTCGTCGTCGAAGCGAAATGCACCAAGGCCGATTTCCACGGGAAACTCCGTGCCGTCCTTGCGCCGCGCAGACAGTTCCTGCGAAGGCACCAGGTCGTGGGATTGCTGTAACGCGGACGGGGCTGCCCAGAAGCGGGCATTGCTGTCGAAGTGCAGGTCAGGCACCAGCAGTTCGACAGGTTTCCCGATTATTTCGTCGCATTCGTATCCAAACAGCTTCGCAGTTTGCGGGTTGACCATCACCATGAGGCCATGCTCGCCCAGCATCAGAATCGCAAACGGCAATAGCGCCAGTGCCTCACGAAAGTAGCGCTCACCGCTCCCTCGCTCGATCGCGCCAGTGCGTGGACCCGCCGGGTCCACCGATCGTCTGCCGCTCCCGGAAGGTTCCCGGTGAACGACTCTCGCGGAAGCCGTGGTGCGGAGTCGCTCTGCAAATGGAGGCCCGGCGCGAGTCCCACGTTGACCCGCTTCCGGCACGCGGGGAGCTTCCGTGTCGCGAAGGTTCTCCGAGCGTGTCTCGCATGTCTCTCCTGACGAACCTGTTTTCGCCAACGAGTCGAAAGCACTGGCTCTCCTGGCCATCCTCGATAAGCGTGTCCACATCACACGCAGGCCGAGCATGGCGCGGGCAGCGTAACGCGCTGACAGAAGTGGCGAAATATGACTAGCGATCGATGTCGTCGCCCGCTGGCGTCGCGCCAGCACCGTCAGCAACCACAGGATGGCCGCCGTTTCCAGCACGACAGTGACTGGCATGACGATGCTCATGGCCGAACTGCCTCTCAAGGGTCGGCACCGCGAGATGGGCTGACAAGAACTCGCTCTGGATTTCCATAAGAGGCAAAGCCCCTTGACCCGGAGACTGGTTACCGCCGCTAGATGTTACGAAGCCGGCCGGAAACTCAGAATCGTGATTCGCTCGTCAGTGCGCGCTCCAAGCCTGCGTCATGGGCAAGCTTTCGAGTCGTCACCTTTGTTGTGCGTTGCTCGTCCGGCGATTTGCTGGCGTGGCAGATGGCAGATGGCAGGGCTGGACGTGGACACCGCCAGCCAGATGGAAATCCCAGTAAAAACTTCCGCGACCGGATAAGACCGAACGGCAAATTAATCCTAGTACGCAATGAGAAAATAGCAAATGACGTGCACGTATATTCTTCTACATCTCAACTCGGTACCTCTGTTCTGGACAGCCGTTGCATTGGACCAAAGTCCAATTGTTCACGCCTCGCAGAGCATGTAGCTTGAATGACGTCATCGTTGAATCCGAAAGAACCGGAGCCATGCCGATGTCGGCTCGCTGCAGATATACGCTCACTACGTGCAATGCTTAAATAAACCAGGGCTGCAAAGAAAAGGCTGTTCGGCTTGGCCGTGGTGCGCAAACATCCCTCCACTTGTGGGTTCGTCATGGCAAAGGCACACGAGGACCAGGTTAAACCCTCAAGCGCGACCACAAGCTGGGGCAAGTTCGACCATACCGTCATGGTCCTGCAAGGCGGTGGCGCCCTAGGGGCCTACCAGGCCGGCGTTTATGCCGGCCTCGCCGAAGCGGGCGTCGCGCCCGACTGGATCTCCGGCGTGTCGATTGGCGCGATCAATGCCGCGCTGATTGCAGGTAATCTGCCTGAGCAGCGTGTAAAGCGATTGCGGGAGTTCTGGGAACGCGTATCGGCACACGCCCCATTTGTGCCGCCACTATCGCTCGATCCGATGCGCCCACTATTCAATTTCATGAGTGCGGCATCCTCAGTCGCATTTGGCGTGCCGGGTTTCTTTTCGCCACGGATACCGGCGCCTTTTATTTCGCACGAGGGAAACTTCGAGGCGTTAAGCCTTTATGACACAGGCCCGCTCAGGGCATCACTTGAAGAACTGGTCGATTTTGAACTGATCAACCGGAAAGTGGTGCGCCTTTCGCTAGGCGCCGTCAACGTGCGCACCGGTAACTCAGTTTATTTTGACAATAGCAAGACACGGATCGGCCCCAAGCATGTGATGGCAAGCGGTGCACTGCCCCCGGGTTTTCCCGCTGTTCAGGTAGATGGAGAATGGTATTGGGACGGCGGTATCGCGTGCAACTCGCCACTTTGGTACGTTCTGGACGAGGACTACAGAATGAGCGCGTTGATCTTGCAGGTCGACGTATTCAGCGGCGCCGGCGAACTGCCCAAAACCCTCAGAGAAGTGCAGGAACGCACCAAGGACATCCAGTACTCGAGCAAGACACGTTTCAATACGACCCGTGTCAGCGAAATCGAAGAACTTCGCAACTCGCTGCACCGCCTGCTCGACAAGCTGCCACCCTCGCTTCAAACGGACCCCGACGTCCAGAAACTTGGCGCCATCAGCACTCGAGGCGCCGTCGCCCTTGTCCATTTCATCAACCGGCACAACACGCGCTCGTCGAACTTTAAGGATTACGAGTTCTCACGCGCGACCGTGATGGAACTGTGGGACTTCGGATACGGCGATGCCCAAAAGTCGATCGCCAACCCGCAATGGCGTCAAGCCACCGATCTGGGCAATGGCGTGCGCATCTACGACCTGACCGCGTAACACGTCGGACTATCGCAAGCGAAATAGGGAGCGTGCAACATGACCGAAACCGACGTAAAGAAGCGCGCATTTGCCATGCCGCTCACCAGCCCAGCGTATCCGCCCGGTCCTTATCGATTTGTCGATCGGGAGTTCCTGATCATCACTTATCGGACCGATCCGGACGCACTAGCCGAAGTCATTCCAGCCCCCCTCGAAATGACCGAACCGCTCGTAAAATTCGAATTCATCCGGATGCCCGATTCAACGGGCTTTGGCGACTACACTGAAAGCGGCCAGGTCATTCCGGTCAGCTTTCAGGGCCAGCGGGGCAGCTATGTCCACGCCATGTTTCTCGACGACGAACCGCCGATCGCCGGCGGCCGCGAAATCTGGGGATTTCCCAAGAAGCTCGCATCACCTGAGTTGCGGATCGAAAAGGACACCATCGGCGGCATCCTGAGATATGGCCCGGTGCCGATCGCACTTGCGACGATGGGTTACAAGCATCGCGCGCTACCGCACGACCAGATCCTCGCGTCGCTGTCCGCGCCCAATTTTCTGCTCAAGATCATTCCGCACGTGGATGGCTCGCCACGCATCTGCGAACTGGTGCGCTATTTCTGCGAGGACATCACGGTAAAGGGGGCGTGGGGAGGTCCTGCCGCGCTTGAACTGCTCAACCACGCACTCGCGCCCGTCGCGTCGCTGCCTGTCCTTGAAGTGATATCTGGCGTGCACATCCTGTCTGACCTCACACTTGGCCTTGGCACCGTTGTGCACGACTACCTCGCTGAATGAAGGGCCGGGTCGCCGAAAGGCCCACGATCGGTCGGCGGCCTTTTATCGACTGGATTAGCTGCGCGCGAGGAAAGCCACAGTAGCACCGCGCGCGCAAACGGCTAGCAGCTTCATACATTCAATTGCATCCCTGACTGTTGGCGCTCCGATAGCATGTCTTCCCACTCGGGCTTTTATACACGCCCTTACCGTTCTTTGTCTTGGCCTCTCCGCCCTTGCTTGTCTGGGTTGTCGTGACGCCGTTCTGATTCTTTTGGGCCTTCCACGCGTTACCCGTATTCGGGTTATAGCCGCCGGCCGCCTGTCCGTTGCCGCAAACGGTCTCGCCGCGCGCGTTAGTGGCACAGTTCGCGAATGCGTTCGACGACGGCACGACGCATGCCAACGTAAGCAGAACCGTGAATGTGCGTACAGAACTCGTCATGACTCTCTCCCAGGAACGGCGCGACCGGACTCGCGCATCTTCCAGATTAGTCGGATGCAGTCATACGCACATTGGACCTTGGTCCTATTGCGAGCACCGATGGTCCAGCCGTCTCATACATCAATCGGGAACGAACGTCGCGACAATGCCGAAACCATCGATCGACTCGAAGCACACAGTCAAATCGGGTTGCAAGGCTGACATCCGTTCGGCAACGCGCGCTGCCCGGCGCTTTCGGCCGGCACGTGTCGGTGTGGCTTTGCTCTGGCCCGCGTTGGCAAGTGCTCAGGAAATGGAACCACGCGCCTATTCGGCTGCGCCGGTCGGAACGAATTTCGTGGTGGTCGGCTATGCACGATCGAGCGGCGGCTTCTCGGTCGACCCTTCGTTGCCGATTGCCAATGTGCAAGCCAAAATCAACACGTATGCATTCGGCTATTCGCACAGCTTCGGCGTCGGTGGCCATACCGCGAGCGTCGCGGTGTCCGTCCCGTACGCGAGTGCGAATGTAACCGGCGACGTCGAGGGTAGGCCGGCGCATGCCTATCGAACGGGACTGGGCGACGTGCGGTTCAGGGTCGCCGTGAATCTGCTGGGCGATCCGGCGCTCACACCGGAGGAATTCGCGCGGCGCAGACCCTCCACTGTCCTCGGTGTCAGTGTGAGCGTGGTTGCACCGACAGGCCGGTACGTACCGTCCCGCCTGATCAACGTGGGGTCGAACCGATGGTCGTTCAAGCCAGAAATCGGACTGTCCCAGCCGATTGGCAACTGGTTCGTGGAGGGCGCAGCGGGCGTGTGGTTCTTCACAGACAACAACGATTTTTTTGGCGGACGGAGGCGCAGCCAGGATCCGATACCCGAGTTCCAGTTGCATGGCGGCTACACCTGGCGCCCCGGGCTTTGGCTCGCCGCGGACGCGACGTATTTCACGGGCGGCCGGACAGGCGTGAACGGCGTCCAGGATCAGGACCTCCAGCGCAGTGTCCGCTACGGCGTCACGCTGTCGGTGCCGCTTACCGAGAAATGGTCCGCAAAGCTCGCGTGGTCGCGTGGGCTGATAACACGCGTCGGCGGCAATTTTCAAACCTTCTCGGTCGCTCTCCAATACCACTGGTTCAATCGCTGATCGTGCTTGAGTGCGTGGCCGACAGAGCCAACGCCCCCGCAATCGAGCGGCTACTCGCCAAGAATGGCGAGCGCAGCGCGCATGGGCTCAAGCGAGATTTTGACTACCCCATCGAGCGGCGTGTTCATTTCCACGATCAGAAAAATTGCGCCGGCAGTCGACAGTGCACCCATGACTAACACTGTGATGGTCGTACCGTTGCGAGGGGCAAACAAACCAAACGTGCCGAAGAGAATGGCTAACCAGGACACCAGAACCACCAGTAGCGGTATGGGGATTGAACCCTTCTGTTGTAGTAACGCCAACCAGCGCGCGGCGAACACTTCATCGACGATCTGGAGGGCGCGTATCTGCAATTGACTTTGCGCAGCGTTGTGCGGCGAGAGTTCCTCCACCTTGCGCTGGAAGTCTTCCCCCCGTCCCACTGCCTCTGGCCCACTCAGTCGCGCCAGCTGCGACGGATCGCCGGAAGCGAGTACCTCTATCGACGTGGCGGTGATACGTTTAAGCAAGCCGCGAACCTCCCGCGTTTCCGGTCCATATCTGGCCAGCACGCGATCAAGGCGCACGATGTTGGCGGCACTATGCACAATCTCGCTATTGGTCGTGTCGAACGAGCCTTTCGCCGACGAGATCAGCAGGCCAAGCACTAAGGCGGCCATGGTAGCGATCAGGCCGGTCGCCAGTTTGACGACATCGGTTGATTCATCGCTAAGGTGGTGTTGCGGCAGCACGACGCGCAAATACGAGCCAAGCAGCGCGCTGCCAACAACGCATAAGAACACAATCAACGCGATGACGAGGTGGTTCACCCGGCAATCCTCCGTCTCTGGTTCTGGTATTGCACATAGCGCCCGTCTTCGAATCGGAGCGCTTACCGGCCCCGCGTCTTCGCGGCGCCGACGTTACCCCTGTTTCCACGAATCGCGCGATTGACGAAGTCTGGTCATTCCCTCTTACTGTTCCGCATCTTGCTCGCTGCGCGGCTGCATGCAATTGGACCAAGGTCCAATTGCATGCACGCTTTGGTAAACCTATCTTTCTAGCTGCGCTACTGACGGCAACAGCGACCCGGCCGCCAACATCTGTACCCCGTGTCTGCTCATTCGCCTTCCGTCCATGGCACGGGCCGCGCTGCGGAAGTACCGTGAGGCGGACAGGAGCAAAGCATCGTGACTTCCAGACTGTCCATCCGAATGTTGGCGCTGGCATTGGCGTTATCGGCCATGCAGCCGGTCCGCGCCGCGACTCAAGACCCTGGGTGGCCGCGTGAAATTGTCCAGGGCGACGCGACCCTCACCTATTACCAGCCGCAGATCGACGACTGGAAAGACTTCAAGGAACTGACCGGTCGAATGGCGATTAGCATCACCCAGCGCGGCGGCAAGCCGCAGGTGGGCGTGATCACGTTGCAAACGCACACCGACGTGGATATCGACAGTCGGAACGTACTTTTAAGCAATCCGCAAATTACCGGTACCGCTTTCCCCGGTGCGGACGAGGCAACGAGCCAGAAGCTAGACCAGCTGGTGCGAAAGTTTCTCAATCCGCAGGCGTCGCTGACCTTGTCGATGGATCGGCTGGTGGCGAGCATCGACAAAAAGAAGGCAGCACCGGTCGCACGCATCAAGAGCGATCCACCGGCAATCTTCGTCAGTTTCGGGCCGGCAGTCCTGCTGTTTGTGGACGGCGACCCAGTACCCGCGCCAATCCAGAATTCAGACCTCTCATTCGTCGTCAACGCCAGTTGGCCGCTGTTCGTCGATAACGCCGCCCACCAGTACTACCTGTTTACCGGTCAGTCATGGATGACGTCGACCGACATGAAAACCGGATGGGCGGAAACGAAGACACTCCCTGCTAAGATGACGAAGGTTCCCGCCGACCCCACCTGGACGGACCTGAAGCCCTTCATTCCGCCATCTGCGAAGCAAGCTGCGAAACCGCCGGCGGTCTTCTTCAGCAGCACGCCGGCTGAGCTGATCGTGTTCGACGGCCAACCGGTCTACGCCGCGATTGCCGGCACCGGGCTGGTATTCGCGAAGAATACCGACAGCGATGTGTTCGTCTACGCGCCGACAAAGACCTACTACTATCTGACCGCGGGCCGGTGGTTTTCGTCGCCCAGCCCCAGTGGGCCATGGACGTTCGCAACGGACCAACTGCCGGCCGATTTCGCCAGAATTCCTCGCGACAGCCCAGCCTCGCGAGTCCTCGCTTCCGTGCCCGGCACGCCGGAAGCCGACGATGCGGTGCTGCTCGCGCAGATTCCGACGACCGTTGAGGTGAACCCTGCCGCGGCCGCTGCCGAGATCAAAGTCGCATACAGCGGCGAACCGAATTTCGCACCGATCCAAGGCACGACGCTCGCCTACGCAACCAACACCCCCGACAAGATCATCAAGGTAGAGAATCGCTATTACCTCTGCTCACGGGGCGTATGGTTCGATTCGCCGTCGCCAGCCGGACCGTGGCAAACCAGCAGTTCAGTGCCCCAGGTGATTTATACGATCCCGCCGGCGTCGCCCGTTTATAACGTCACTTACGTGACGCAACAGGTCGTGCCAGGCGGGTCTGTCCAGGCTAGCTACACCGCCGGATACCTCGGCATGTTTATCGCAGGCGCGGCCGTCGGCGCAATCGTTGCACAAGGCAACGGCTACTACTATCCGCCCTATGTCCGCGTGGGCTACGGGCCGTATCCGGTCTATTACCCGCGTCCGGCGCCGTACGGATACCCGACCTACAACCCCTATACAGGTGCGCGCGGCGTACGCGGCAGTGCCTATGGCCCGGCGGGTAGCGCGCAATGGGGCGCATCGTACAACCCTTATACCGGTACCTACGCGCGCGGCGCCACGGCTTCCGGGAAGTACGGCAGCGCAAGTGTCGGGCAGGCTTATAACCCCTACACCGGCGCCTATGCCGCTACCCGCCAGGGATCGAACGCGTACGGCCAGTGGGGAAGCTCTGTGGTGACGAAGGGGAACCAGTGGGCGGCGACGCAGCACTCCACCACAGCGAAGGGCTCGGTCGGGAGTTATCAGAATTCGGCAGGCGGCAAGGCGGTTGCTGGAAGCGCGGCCAACGGCAGAGCCGTAGCGGGTAAGACAGCAAACGGCGACCTTTACGCAGGACGTGATGGCAATGTGTACAAGAACACGGGTGGGAGCTGGCAGAAATACGATAACGGTTCCTGGTCCAATGTGAACAAACCGACACCGCAGTCGTCGCCGCAAAAAGCGCAATCCGCGCAGCCCCAGCGAACGCCCACTACGACGAACACCGGCGCTACTCAGCAAAACGCGCAGAGCTATCAGCAGCAGCGCGCTGCAGGGGCACAGTCCGGTAAGGCCGGAGCCACTCAGCAAAGCGCCCAGAGCTATCAGCAACAACGGTCCGCAGGAGCCCAGCCGGCGAATCCCCGGCCCGCTCAGCAAGGAACCCAGAACTATCAGCAGCAGCGCACCACGCCAGCACCGACGAGCAGGGCCACTGCCCAGCCTCAAAATGCTGCTGGTGGAATCAACCGGACCAGCGAACAGCCCTCCTTTGGAGGGCTGAACAACGACATGCAGAATCGTCAGAGAGGTGCGATCCAGAGTCAACGCTACGCACAATCGGGAGGCGGTGTCGAACGGAGAGCCAACGGCGCGGGCGGCGCAAGGGGTGGCGGTGGTGGTTTCCGTCGGCAGTAGTCCAGGCAAAACCCGTCTGGTTGGTCCCCTGACCATCGCGCGACTGTTGCTGGTCGGCGCAACCGTGACGGCTGTGGTCGCGCAGGGGGAGCCTCCCGTGGTTCGTTCGAACGCTGACTTGACCGTCGAACAGGTGCGGCGCACGGCCCGGGAAGCAGAGGTCCGCAAAGACATCGATGTGCCCACCAAGGCACGCATAGTGGAACTGTCCCGCGCGGCGCTCGTGGATCTGGAGCGTGTTCCCGAGCTGCGTGCCCAAGCGGAGACCGATCGTCAGTTGATGCGCGATGCGCCGGACCAGATTCGTGACCTGGAGCGGACGCTGGAAAAACTGCGCGCTGAATCAGACCAGGTGGTTGCCGGCCCTTCGAGTTCCGGCAGCACACTCAATGAACTGGAGCAGGCGCTGGCCCAGGCCGAGACTCGCCAGGCCTCGGCGCGCGCCGAACTCGCGATGCTCGACCTCGAAATCGAACGTGTCGACACGGAGCCCGCGGAGCTGCGCAACACGCAGCGCGAGGCGCAAGCCGGTCTGGAGCGGTTGCGCGAAGAGATCCAGACTGCTTCAGGTGCGCCACGTCAGACTTTGCTCACCATGACGGAGATGCAGGCCAGGCGAGCCGCGCTGCTGGTTCGCGAAGCTCAGGCTGACGCCTTGCGCAGCCGCATCGATGCGCAACCTCTATTGGCCCGTTTGACACAGCTGCGGCGGGCAGTGATTCGGACGCAATTGCAGCGCGACGATGCTGACCTGAAGCGGCTGGTGGCTCTCGTCGATCAGCGCCGAGTCGAAGACGCACGGCGGGCCGAAGAGGAGGCCTCCGAACGCCAACGGCAGTTGGTGGACCGCAGTCCCGCCTTGAGTCGATTGGCGGCGGCCAATGTGCAAAGCTCTGCACAGCTTGCCGAGACGGCGAAAGAAATCGAGTCGTTACGGCAAGCTCGCGATCGGCGCACGGCGGAGGCGGAGCAGCTGGCGGTCGATTTTCAGCGCGCGCGCCTCAGCCTGGAGCGCAGCAAGCTCACGGAATCACTGGCCCGGGTGCTCGCGGAGCGCGCTGCCGCGCTGCCTGAAGCGGAGCAGTTCCGTCGCGCGCGCGGCGAACGGGCGCGGGCTGCTGAGTCAATCGCTGCGGCTGCGTTCCAGGTCGAGCGCGAACAACGTCGCCTTGCGAACCCGGACCAGGAACTCGACGCCGTCATGCGCGAAGAGGCTGCGCGCACGCGCCCGGCAGAGTTCGCGGCCCTGCGCGACGAAGCGATGGCCCTGATTGCGGACCGCAAGGAACTGCTCGATCGGCTGTTGACCTCGCAGCGAACCTACCTGAACACACTGGACGAACTCGTCGCCGCCGAGGACCAGCTCCTGAGCACCGCGCAAGACTATCGCAGCCTGATCAACAAGGCGCTGTTCTGGGTGCCTGTGGCCCCCCTGTCTGAACGGTCTTTCAGTAATTTGCCGCAGACGCTGCGGTGGCTGGCCTCGCCAAAGAGCTGGCGCGAGGTAGGCGAAACCATCGAGACCCAGGCGCAGCAACGCTCGCTGCAAGTGCTTGTCCTGTTTGGCGCCGTGTTCGCCATCCTGGCTGCGCGAAAGCGTCTGCTTGCGCGTCTGCAGCACCTCTCCGAACGCAAGGGTGCAGGGGACGATCCCAACGTCGCCTCCACCGTGCAGGCCCTCGGCACCACCCTGCTCGTCGTTGCGCCGCTGCCGCTGGCCATCTGGACGGTCGGCAACCTGATCGTCGTCTCGTCGACGGCTTCAGAATTTGCCAATGCTGTCGGCGAGGGGCTCGGCCTGACTGCGTGGGGTGTACTCGTAGGGATGTTCTTCTCGCGGCTTTTTCGTCCCGCTGGCATTGCCGAGGTGCATTTCGGACGGGACGCCCGGTCAGCGCGTGTGTTACGCCGCGCATCACGCGTGTTCACGCTCCTCGTGGTGCCGCTGGGCTTCGTCAACCTGGCCGCGTCCCACTACGACGATCTCATCGTGCGGGCCTCGCTTGGGCGCCTAACGCATATGCTGTCGCTCATCGTGTTCGCCGGAATGATCGGCATGACCTTCCGGCCGGGTGGCCGGGTTCTCTCGCGATATTTCGGTCCAGGCGCGGAGGACCGGAATGTGGCCATGAAATATGCGGCCTACGGGTTCGCTTGTGTGGTGCCGTTATCGCTCGCGGTACTGTCAGCGGTTGGCTTTTACAATGCTGCGCAGGTCTTCGGTCGGCTCACGCTGATCAGTTGCCTCGCTGCGGCAGCGATCGCGCTGTTCCATACGCTGACCGCGCGCTGGTTGCGCGACCGACGCGACGAACTTGAGCGCGCGCGGACGCAGGGCATGGATCGGGAGGCAGAAGTTCTCATCGACGGGGCGCGCAAGAACCTGGAGCGCCCCGACCTG
Organism: Paraburkholderia sp. FW306-02-B; assembly: GCF_058782725.1. Taxonomy (NCBI): domain Bacteria; kingdom Pseudomonadati; phylum Pseudomonadota; class Betaproteobacteria; order Burkholderiales; family Burkholderiaceae; genus Paraburkholderia; species Paraburkholderia sp. FW306-02-B. Next base: position 358,943 of record NZ_JBYSXZ010000002.1, on the reverse strand, counting down.
GCCTCGATCGGAGCCCAGGCGACGCGGTTGTTGCGTGCGTTATCCGCGATACTGCTGGTGGTTGCCGTGCTGGTGGTCTGGCACGGAGCATTGCCGGGTCTGAGCCTGCTAAACGAGATTTCTCTCTGGACCTATACCGATGTCGAGGAGGGGCAAACGGTGGAGCGCGCCGTCACCCTCGGGGGCGTGATGCTCGCCCTGACGATAGGATTTGTCGCTGTCGTTGCGGTCAAAAACATCGGCGGCTTCCTTGATATTGCGTTCCCAGATCGGGCACGTCTCTCAGGCGGCAGCCGCTATGCCATTAGAACCGTGGCCCGCTACGTCATTGTGGGTGGGGCGGTGGTGACGGTGTTTAGTGTGCTGGGCGGCAACTGGTCCCGGATTCAATGGCTGGTCGCGGCCATGGGCGTGGGCCTCGGCTTCGGCCTGCAAGAGATCTTTGCAAATTTCGTCTCCGGTTTGATCATATTGTTCGAGCGGCCGATCCGTATCGGCGATACCGTGACTGTCGCAGACGTGACCGGCGTCGTGACCCGTATGCAGGCGCGCGCCACGACAGTGACCGATTTCGATCGCAAGGAAGTGGTGATACCGAACAAGACCGTCATCACGGAGCGAGTCGTCAACTGGACGCTGAGTGATCACATCACGCGGGTAGTGCTGAAGGTCGGCGTCGCCTACGGATCCGACACTGAGGCTACGTGCAAAACGATCCTGAAAGCAGTGCGCTCAGTGCCCTATGTCCTCACGAATCCCGCCCCTAGCGTATTCTTCCTCGCTTTCGGCGACAGTTCACTCGATTTTGAGGCGCGATTCTTTATCGAGGGCGTCAATCAACGAATTCCCGCCACCCACGATGTGCTCACGGCGATCGAACGTGAGTTGCGCCAGGCGGGAGTTGAAATTCCGTTCCCGCAGCGCGATGTTCATCTCAAGTCCGGACTCCCGGCGCTGCCGGCGCACGACGCGGCACCGCGCACGGAGGATGGAACCGCAGCGGGTGCCACCGCCTCTCGTTAATCAATGGATCACGCGTCATAGCGAGCCTTCTGATGTTGCCGAGCGCCAGATCTCCCGCATTCACGGAAACGCCGGGCTCGAGCTACTTCGTTTGACCTGGCTCATCCGTCCGCGGCAGCGTGCCGGGCCTCTTCGCACTCAATCCCGATGCGCCGCTCGATGTCGTCCTGCGTTGACTCGTGAGAACGCCATATTCGTCGAACTCGAACACGACTGTCGAAGATTGCGTGTCGGCCCCGCCGAAGAGCGGACCGATGAGCGGGATAAAGCTTTCGGGACGAGGCCGGGATGTGACGAATGAATAGATCAGCACAGTCGATCCATCGCTTAGCGTGGTCTGTGCCGTTGGAGATCCAAGCACGGCGACAACCTCGTCAAGGCCTGTCACGCCTTGCTTGAAGCTCGACAGTTGCTCTGGTTTGACGTCGACGCCCGCCGATATGCAGGCGGCCAACGCACTGCAAAGCACAATCAGAAGGTAAATACGCTTCATGTCATCACCGCTACGACTCAAGGCGCTGCGACCGGAATCGCTGAACCCACCTTCCATGCTCGCGTGTTCGGTGCGACTGCGACGCCCTATCCGAAGGATACATCCGGGCCGTGATCCAGCAGCTTAATAAAATGGGTTATCAGTTATTTGCCCCACCAAAAAAGACGTTTACTTCCTCCGTTTCCGGGCTTAGCTTCACGCACCAGGATGCAAGCGTTTCGGGATCATTGGGCTGTGGCTGACGCTCCCGGCCCGGCCGGGGTATGTGACGCAACCAGGTCGTGTCCACATGGTCGATCATGAACAAAACTATCGGACTGTCATGACTTTCATCAGCGGAAAGTGGAATCGGAAATTGGTGCTGCTTCGCGTATTGTCGATTGCAGTACCGTTTCTGACTTTGAGTCTTTCGCCCGCCGCAGCACGGGCGGACACGACGGTCGCCACTGAAGAAATCTGCATGCCTGAGGGGACGTATCCAATGTTCGGCGGTGGCACGACCGTCTTCTCTTACAACAAGACCTGCTTTAGCCGCCCCGCAACCGACACCTATCCGTGGGAGAAAAAATCCCCGGGCGCGACGAAAGGCGCCCCAGACCCTTTCAATGGATCACGGGTGGTGCGCTACGACTACCACGACGCGCTGTACCACTGTGCGAAGCGCGATATGCGGCTACCGACGGTCGATGAACTGAAGGCGCTGTTCGCGTACGCGAACACTGATAACAGTACAGGTACGGGGAGCAAATACGCGATCGTCGCGCCAAAAAACGATTCGCGCTATCCAGGTGGTCTCTATGGCTGGGGGGGCGGCAGCCTATATTGGTCACACACCTTGGCCGGCAAGGGATTCCACAAGGCGGTCAATCTTGGCAATGGCCGAATAAGCAGTTACTACGATTCGCATAAAAGCTACGTATCGTGCGTACGGTGAAAGGGTTCACCATGCAGTCGGCCCGGCTGCCTTTATCGATAAATCGGCAGTAGCAGAAACAACTTGATGACGATTGCATTTGCGATGTCGATAAAGAACGCGCCTACCATCGGCACCACCAGGAACGCCAGGTGGGAAGGCCCGAACCGATCCGTAATGGCCTGCATGTTGGCGATCGCGGTCGGCGTGGCGCCGAGGCCGAAGCCACAGTGTCCGGCTGACAGCACCGCCGCATCATAGTTGCGTCCCATGATTCGAAAGGTGACGAAAATGGCGTAGGCGGCCATCGCGATCGCCTGCACGACCAGGATGGCGAAAAGCGGCAACGCAAGCGAGGCTAGGTCCCATAACCGTAGGCTCATCAGCGCGATCGCGAGAAAGAGTCCGAGGCTCACATTGCCGAGCAGCGACACTGCAAGCTCAAGGACCTGATACCAGCCGAGCATGGCGAGGCCGTTGCGCAGGACGACACCGACGAACAATACGCACACGAACGCGGGTAGCTCGAACGCAGTGCCGTTTATCCAGGATGCGAGCGCCGAACCGACTGCAAGGCAAACGGCGACCAACGCGATTGTCTCGATGAGGGCCTCGGCCGTGATCGGGCGAACAGCTTTGGGTTGCTCGAAACCGGTTGCGGCTGCAACTTCGGGTTCCGGCTTGGGGGCAAGGCCATGATGCGTGATCAGAAAACGCGCAACCGGCCCGCCGACCAATCCCCCGAGTATCAAGCCGAACGTGGCACAGGCAATCGCAATTTCCGTTGCTGAAGCGAGCCCGTGACGCTCCGCGAACACTTTCGCCCATGCCGCGCCAGTGCCATGACCGCCTGAAAGGGTCACCGACGCCCCTAGCAGGCCGAGCAGGCGATCTTGCCCCAACGCCCAGGCGAGGGCGATACCGAGCGCATCCTGCATCACGAGCAAGCCGACAACTACGCCGAGAAAGACCATGAGCGCACGCCCGCCTGCTTTCAACCCTGCCAGATCTGCGTTAAGACCGATGGTGGCGAAGAAAGTGAGCATCAGCGGCGCTTGAAGCGTCGTATCGAAACGCACTTCGATATGTGAGGTGCTGCGTAATGCAAAAACCAGCAACGCTACCAGTAGGCCGCCGACCACCGGCTCGGGAATGCTGTAGGTTCGCAATATGGATGTCCGGGCAAGGATCTGCCGCCCGAGCAGCAGAACCAGCGCGGCGGCCATCAGCGTTTCCAGCGTGTCGAGGCTCACGATGTTTTTCCCCCGATGAGAGGCCGATTAGTTGACCCCGCGCGAAGCGGGTATCCTGGCGTGACCCGATGCGAACCTGAGAAGCAGACAACCGATAGTGCCCGATAGCGTTGCGCCGCGATTGTGTCCAGCCGAACGGAGCGAAGCATTCAGGGCTGTCGAACGCGGGCGAGCCGATGAACAGGCTCATCGTAAAGCCGACGCCACGGCCTGCGGCGATGCCGAGTGTAGGTACTTTCCCGGCGTCGAGCTAGTGTGCGGCGCGCTTCGTCGTCAGAGCACGCGCGCCGAAATCGCCGCGTTCGAAAGTTTCGCTCTTAAGTCCTGGCGAGAAGAAAGCGCTCGATGGCCGTCACGAGCGCGAGGGGGTTTCATTCATCGGATAGCGTCTGGACCATGCATGAGGGGTTCGTTCCACCAGGCTTTCGATGAACCGAATCCCCAACCCACGCTCTTAAATCGCTTTCGTCACCGGCGCAGTCGCGGCCGGATCGGTAATGCTGGCCTTGCCAGTTTCCACATGACCCGCTATCCGCCGCAACCAGCCCGCATTGCCGGCAACCGTCAATTGAAAGTCATACCACTGGCTGCTGCATGACAGGTCCCAGTGCGCCTCCACGCTCTTGCCCGGCGGAACCGTCAAAGTAAGCGGCGGCTGGCCGTAGGCGACGTCGGCAGCGGTCACCGTGAGCGCCGTAGTCCCCGCGTTGGACAGCGTGACATAGACGTTGCCGTTGGCCACGTCGTAACAGGTCACGACGTCCGGCTTGGCGGCGGCATCGGCGCTGGACGAACCCGCGAAGCGCCGGAAATAGCCGTTCGGGCCGTAGACGTTCACCATGTAATTGCCGTTCGCGTCGAATGCCCACGTATCGGTCAGCTGCTTGCCGGCCTCGACGGTGTAGCGACGCGGCATCGCCGTCGGATCGCCCGTATATACCCAGAAATGCGCGCCTTGCGTGCCGGTGTTGGCAAACGTCAGCGCATACGCTTGCGCCTGCAACTGACCGTTCACATGCAACTCGTACGGCAGTGCCCGCGCGGGCCGCGTGCCCGCCTCCTGCGCCGCCACGACTTGTTGAGCGGTGCTGGCCGGCGCGGCCTGCGCCGTCGAGCGCGCGCATTGCAAATCGGCCTGAGAGACGTATGTCTGGGTGCTCGGCAGCGACGGCACCGCCGGGTCCGGCTTCGAAAAATCGAGCGCCGTGGTGAGGTCGCCGCAGATGGCGCGGCGCCACGGCGAGATATTGGTTTCCACCACACCGAAACGCTTTTCGATGAATTGCAGCACCGACGTGTGATCGAACACCTGCGAGCAGACGAAACCGCCCTTCGACCACGGCGACACGACCGTCATCGGCACGCGCGGCCCGAGGCCGTACGGCAGGTTGTCGGCGGTGTATGTGCTGCTCTGCGTCGCGGTCACGACGTTATGCCGTTCGAGCGTGATGTCCACGGTGCTCATGCCCGAGCCCGGCAGCGTCGGCGCTTGCGGCGGCACGACGTGATCGAAGAACCCGTCGTTCTCGTCGTACATGATGAAGAGGACGGTCTTGCTCCAGACGTCGGGATTCGACGTCAGCGCATCGAGGATCGTGGAGATGTAGTTGGCGCCGTAGAGCGGCGTGAACTTCGGATGCTCCGAATACGCGGCGGGCGGCAACAGCCACGACACCTGCGGCAACGCATTGGCTTGCACGTCCGCCTTCAGCTGCGTGAGCGTGCGCGTGCTCATCCCCCGGGTTTGCAGTGACGAGCCTGCCGGTGCGTTCACGAAGTTCTGGAACGAGGCCAGCATGTTCGTGCCGTAGTTGCCGCTGAAATTGTCGAAGCCGGTACCCTGCTGGTAGATCTGCCAGGAGATGCCGGCCTGTTCCAGCCGCTCCGGATAAGTAGTCCAGCTGAAGGGCTGCAGTTTGATGCTGTCGAACTGGTTGTCGATGAAATCGGTGTTGTCGAGCAGCGGGCCGCCGCCCGTCCCCAGCGGATCGACCATCCCCGTCATCAGATACATGCGGTTCGGGTGCGTATTGCCCGGGATCGAACAGAAGTAGTTGTCGCACACCGTGAAGGCATCGGCGAGCGCGTAATGGAACGGAATGTCCTCGCGCACGTGATAGCCCATCGTCATGTTGGTCTTCTGCACCGCCCACTTGTCGGCACGGCCACTGTCGATCGCGCCATGCGTCGTGCTCCACGTGTGCGGCAGGCCACCGATGCACTGTGCGTTGACGTTCGGATTGCTCGTGTCGTACCGGAACGGCGCGATCACCTTCGCCGGATCCTCCTGGCGCGGCTGGAACCACACCGGCTGGCCGTTCGGCAGTGTCACGGGAAAGCGGTCGTTATAGCCGCGCACGCCGCTCAGGTGACCGAGATAGTGATCGAACGAGCGGTTTTCCTGCATGAAGACGACGATGTGCTGAACATCCTGGATCGTGCCGCTGACCGAACTCGGCTCGATAGCCAGCGCCTTGCGAATCGATTCAGGAAACAGGGTGGTGGCGGCTGTCGCCCCGGCCAGTCCGGCGGACAGCTTCAGAAAATCTCGACGAGTTTTGGCGACCATACGATGGACCTAATTTGAATTCTGACGTCAGGAGGCAGGCGGGGTAAAGCCCGGCGGGCAGCTCATTCGAGCATTGGCAACAGTGGCGTTGCCACACGCCGACTTGGCCGGTGGATCGGACGATACGCCGTCGCCGCACGCGCCGAGCAGCGCTGTCGAGGCAAAGAGGGCGATGAGCGCGAAAAGCCGGAATGCCGAAGTCGGCATGAGTGTCTCCGTGGAAATGATTGACGGACGCGATCGCGCGTCGACAAACGCCGCGCTCGGGCGCAAGCGTTGCCGAGAAGATAGTTTCAGTTTGTTACATGCGAGTGTCGTGTCGGAAAGCAGGGGGACGAGCGCGTGGACGTCCTTCCAACAGCATTGACCTGGCATGGGGGCTTTCGACGTCGGGCGACGTCGAGGCCTGCCTCGATATGCACCTCGGATGTGCGCCTAAGTGACGACTTCGGGGGTCCGCGAAACCGGAGAGAGGCGCGTGCACGCGCACGGGTGTGCGCGTGCGTTCCTTATAACAAAAGGCTCAGATTCAACTACTGCGTGCTTGCGGTCGTTGCATTCGCAACGGACGCGCCTTTCATGCTCCGAACTGCTTCAGCAGCCGAAGGCGCGAGTTTTTGTACGGCGAGCGACGCTTCGAAGGCGTCGCGACGCGCCTGCTTCGCCTGTTCGTAGTCAGCTTCCAATTCGACGATCCGACGGTCGTACCAGTTCTTCACGCAAGCCTTATCGGTGCAGTTGTGCTGGCGCCAGATCCATTGCTGGGTGCGCGCCGCTTCGAGCGCTGTGGCGTCGAGCGTAGTGTCCTTTGCACGTTGCCAGGAGGCAGCGAGACGGTCGTCGAGTGCCGAAAGTTCCGGATCATGACAGACGATCTTTTCCGACGCGGATAACTTGCTCGTGCACTTGAAGCTTGCCGCAGATGCGTCGACGGCAAGCAGCGCGCCTGCCGTCAAAGTGCCAATCGACAGCAGTACTGACGACTTCACGAAGTACGTGAGAGTGCGGGAGAAAGCAGTGTTGAAAGTGGACATACCGAGCCTCTATTCAGGGAAGTAACCAGGCTGAGGCGTGGCGCGACATCGTCACGGCCTGCCGCCATGCATTCAGGGATGCGAGTCCTGTGAGAACAGGATAGTGCGGACAGCCTTTTGTGATGGCGGGAGAAGGCCCCGTGATTCGAAAGTGATTACAAGATATTGCCGCACGGAGCGAACCCGGCAGCCGCTCCTTCAACGCCAGAGATCAAGGGCTTCTTGCGCCGATGAAACCCGCTTCACAGCCGACAGGTTTTAGCTATATGCGCCAGAAGAGTGACACCAAGGACGCGCAGGCAGAGTTCATCGCTCACCAGCGACAGGCCCCCGCTTTCCTGCCGTCCTGGACGTTGCGCTTGCACGGCTCGCGCCGGCTCCTACGCTCGACTCCCTGACCACCAGTTCGGGCACCGCGAAGTATTGCACCGTCGGCTTTTCGTCCTCCGCTGTTTCGCTCAGCCGGGCCAGCAGCGTCTCGCTCGCGATGGTGCCGAGCTTGTCCGCGCCGGCGAATAGCGTCGTCAATGGCGGGTTCGTGTGCTCCGCCGCCACGACATTGTCACAGCCCACAACGGCCAGCGCTTTACCCGCGCGCTTACCCATCCTGTCGAGCTCATGCAATACACCGATGGCGACCTGATCGTTGTAGCAGACCACCGCCGTTGGCCTCGACTTCATCTCGAAGATCGCACGAACCGCCTTGCGGCCTCCCTCCGGCGTCAACTCGACATCGACAATCCAGTCATCGCTGACGGCCAGCGAATGCTTCGCCATCGCGGACAAGTAGCCCTGACGGCGTTGGTTGGCAACGGCATAGCCTTTCCGGTTGCCGGCGAAAGCGATTCGCGTATGCCCCTGCTCGATCAGATGCTCAGTCGCGAGCGCAAAGCCGTATTCGTTATCGACGCCAACCGTGTCGACGTCGGTGCCCATAGGACGCATCACAAGAACAAGGGGAATTCCCCACGACTGAATTTCAGCAGGCAATTGATCGGGCGTACCCAACGCAGGCGACATGATGAGGCCCGCGACATTCTGCTCGCGCATCGACCGCAGAACCCTTGTCTGCGTTTCGAGGCTTTCAGCAGTGTGTGCCATCAACGTCGTATAGCCCGATTGCGCCAGTACCCGCTCGATTGCAACCAGCAACTCGACAAAGAAGGGATTGGTCAGGTCGTTGATCACCATGCCGATTGTCGTGCTGCGCCGTCCTCTGAGCGTGGCTGCGCCCCGGTTGTAGACATAGCCCAGTTCGTGAGCCGCCTCGCGCACCTTTTCCGCGGTTTCCGCCTTGATCCGCGGGCTCTCCTGCAAGACCAGGGAAACCGTAGATTTGGAAACGCCCGCCTTGGCGGCAATGTCCTGAATAGTCGGACCAGATTTCATGTTGCTATGCACAATTGGAACGTTCCAAAAAGTGTTTGACAGCGTGATTTGAGTCTACTACAGTTTGCTGGAACGATCCAATAACCACAAGTTGGAACGTTCCAATGGAGGGAGACAATGTCCAAAATCCGCTGGGCGCTGATAGGCGCCAGTACCATCGCCGACGAGTGGATGGTCAACGCGATCAAGTCGCAGCCGGACGGTTCGGTAGAAGCCGTCGTCAGCGGCGATGCCGGCCGCGCCCGTGAATTCGCACAAAAGCATGGCATTCCAATGGCATCGGCGGACCTGGACGCTGTCCTCGCCGATCCAGCCATTGATGCCGTCTACGTCAGCAGCACCAACGAAAAACACCTGCCTCAAGTCCTCGCCGCAGCGAAAGCCGGCAAGCACGTCCTCTGCGAAAAGCCCCTCGCCCTTTCGGAAGTCGAGGCGGCACAGATGATCGAAGCCTGTGCCGCAAACAAGGTGATGCTCGGCACCAACCACCATCTGCGTTGCGCAGCGTCGCATCGGAAGATGCGCGAACTCATTCGCGCCGGCGCCGTTGGAACGCCACTTTATGTGCGGGTGTTCCACGCGGTCTCTCTGCCGCCGCATTTGCGCGGCTGGCGGATCGAGCGTCAGGACGCAGGCGGCGGTGTCATTCTGGACATATCCGTGCACGACGTCGACACCTTGCGCTTTCTTCTCGACGACGAACCCGTGGAAGTCAGCGCGATGACCGCCTCAGGAACGATGAGTGCCGCCGGCCTCGCCGACGGCGTGATGGCCATCATCCGTTTCAAAAACGGCGTCCTTGCACAGATCCACGACGCCTTCACTGTCCCCTACGCGCCGACGGGCCTGGAAGTTCACGGCACGGCAGGTTCACTGTTCGCGCGGGACGTCATGACCCAGCGCGCCATTGGCCAGATCGAGTGGCGATCCGCCGGCGGCACCGAGCTCGTCGATATCGCACATGGCGATCTGTACGTCACGGCCGTAGCCCAGTTTCATCGCGCGATCACAGAGGGAGAAGACCCCGCAGCGAGCGGCATCGACGGGTACCGCTCCCTGATCACCGCTCTGGCTCTCGCGAAATCCGCCGAGACAGGCGAGCACATGCCGGTTCCTACTCAATTTGCGCGTTAAGAAAGTCCGAGGAGATTCACTGTGGGTTCTAGCAAGGTAGTTTCGCTGGCAACGGCCGCGAGTCTGATCAACGACGGCGACGTGGTGACCGTGAGCTCGTCGAGCGGGCTGGGATGCCCGGATGCAATGCTCGCCGCAATCGGCGCGCGCTTCGACAAACAGAGCCATCCGCGCAATCTCACGCTGCTTCACCCGATCGCTGCAGGCGATATGTATGGCATCAAGGGCATCGATCATGTTGCGAAAAAGGGGTTGATCGATACCGTCGTTGCCGGTTCGTTTCCCAGTGGTCCATCGAGCCTGCCCATGCCAGACATCTGGCACATGGTCGTCGACAACGATATTCGCGCCTACAACCTGCCGAGCGGCGTGTTGTTCGACATGCATCGCGAGGTGGCCGCCAAACGTCCTGGCGTGTTGACCAAGGTCGGACTCGATACTTTTGTCGATCCGTCCCGGCAAGGCGGCGCAATGAACGCACGGGCCGCGGAACATCCAATCGTAGAGAAGGTTTCGTTCGACGGGGACGAATGGCTGCACTACAGGAACTTCGTTCCGCAGGTAGCCATTGTGCGAGCCACCACGGCTGATGAGCGCGGCAACCTCTCCTTCGAACACGAAGGGGCGCTCCTCGGCGGACGGGATCAGGCACTGGCCGCCCGCAACAACGGCGGCATCGTGATCGCACAGGTCAAACGCGTGGTCAAGGCCGGCTCACTTCATACCCAGGCGGTCCACATTCCCTGCAACCTTGTGGACTATGTCGTCGTCGATCCTGAACAGAAGCAGACGACCCAGATCGAATACGACCCGGAAATCAGCGGCGAAGTGAAGTTGCCAGATAGCGCCTTTGCCTTTGCGGAGTGGAATGCGGACAAGGTCATCGCGCGGCGTGCCGCGATAGAGCTCGCGCAGAACGATGCGGTGAACCTCGGCTTCGGCATTTCAGCGAATGTCCCTCGCATTCTGCTCGAGGAAGGATACCGCGATGACGTGACGTGGGTCATCGAGCAAGGCGCGGTCGGTGGCATTCCACTGCTCGGCTTCGCGTTCGGCTGTTCCGGCAATGCGGACGCGATCATGCCGTCGCCGTCACAGTTCGTGTACTTCCAGGGCGGCGGATTCGACGTTTCGTTGTTGTCGTTCCTGCAAGTCGACCGCTTCGGCAACGTGAACGTGTCGAAGCTGCCGAGCAAACCCTATCTGACTGCGGGCTGCGGCGGATTCATCGACATCACGACACACGCGAAGCGGCTGGTGTTCAGCGGCTACTTTACCGCTGGCGCCAAACTCGAAGTGGGCGATGGTCGCCTGACGATCCTCAAGGAAGGAAAGAAGAAGTTCATCGCTGACGTGGACCACGTCACGTTCAGCGGCCGCATGGGCCGGCAGCGCGATCAGGAAGTGCTTTATGTCACGGAACGCTGCGTGATCCGGCTCGGCTCCGACGGACTCGAGGTGACCGAAATCGCACCCGGCATCGATCTGCAGAGAGACGTGCTGGATCAGTCAGACATCGAGCTTGCGGTTTCGCCGGCGCTCAAAACCATGGACGCGTCGATTTTCACGGACTCGCCGTTTGGTTTGAAGCTCAAGGAGGCCCGCCATGTCTGATCAGCCACTCATCCAGATCGAAAAGATAGGACCGGTTGCAGTTGTCATGCTCAATCGGCCCGAGAAGCTGAACTCCCTCACGCCTTCCATGCTGAACCAGCTGGAGGCCGCTGCGGGAACGCTCGAAGCGGATGCGACCCTGCGTGCCGTCGTACTCACAGGTGCCGGAGAGCGGGCATTCTGCGTCGGCGCCGACATCAACGAATGGGCTGCTCTTGCCCCGCTCGATATGTGGCGTGTGTGGGTCACCCGCGGCCATCGAATCTTCGATCGTTGGGCTGCACTGCGGCTGCCGGTTGTCACAGCTATCAATGGCCCAGCGTTCGGTGGCGGTCTCGAGCTGGCGGCGGTGGCGGATGTGCGCGTGGCTGATCCGGCGGCGACCTTCGCGCTGCCTGAGGCAAGCATTGCCACCTGCCCTGGTTGGTCAGGCACACAACGGCTGGTTTCGCTGATTGGTCCCAGCCATGTGAAATCGCTCGCGCTCACGGCTCGCAGGATCGACGCGCAACGCGCATACGGAATCGGACTCATCGACGAGATCTCGCAGCCGAAGGAGTCGCTCACCGCGGCCATCGCCGTCGCCGAAAAGATTGCGACGCTGGCGCCTGTGTCCGTGCAACTGACCAAACAGCTGATCAACGCCGCCTCTGGACACGGAGCCGGCGCAACCCTGGAAGCGATGGCCGGCGCATTGTCCGCAACGACACATGACGCCCGCGAAGGTATGGCCAGCTTCCGCGAACGCCGCAAGGCGCAATACGAGGGTCAATGACATGACGAACGAATCTGCAAATTCCACAGTGCCCGCCGCTTCCGCGCTGCTGACCGGAGCTAACGCGCCAACGCAGGATGCCTATCACGGCAGGATGTACATCGATGGCACGTGGACCGAATCGCAGGACGGTGCGCGCTTCGAGCGTCGCAGTCCGGCGCATGGGCACGTCGTGAGCACGTTTCCGGAAGCAACTTCCACCGACGTTGAAGCAGCGATCAAAGCCGCTGATCTCGCATTCCGGAAGGGACCGTGGCCGAAGCTCAAGGGCGTCGAGCGTGCGCGGATTCTTCTCGCGGTCGCCGACGGGATCAAGGCCCGCGTCGAAAAGATGTCGCTCCTCGAATCGCTCGAAACGGGCAAACCGCTCTCGCAGGCTCGCGGCGAAGTGTCCGGTTGTATCGACCTATGGCAATACGCGGCCAGTCTCGCGCGTACGACCAGCGGCGACGCCTACGACACGCTTGGCGAAGACATGCTCGGCATCGTGCTGCGCCAGCCGATCGGTGTAGTCGGCCTGATCACGCCGTGGAATTTCCCACTATGGATTCTTTCGCAGAAGCTGCCCTTCGCGCTCGCAGCCGGCTGCACATGCATCGTTAAACCGAGCGAGCTGACGTCGAGCACCACCGTGATGCTCATGGAAGTGCTCGAAGAAGCCGGTGTGCCTCCAGGCGTCGTCAATGTGGTAACCGGCAAAGGCCCGACGGTCGGTCAACCGCTCGCGGAACACCCGGCCATCGACATGCTGTCGTTCACCGGTTCGACGCGGGTCGGCAGCATGCTCGGCGGACTCGCCTCGAAGAACCTGAAGAAAATCGCGCTGGAACTCGGCGGCAAGAACCCGCAGATCGTGTTCCCCGATTGCGACTGGGAGGCGATGGTCGACGCAGTCGTGTTCGGCGTGTATTTCAATGCGGGCGAATGTTGCAACAGCGGCAGCCGCGTGCTCGTCCATGAATCCATTGCGGAGCGCTTCGCGCAGGCAGTGGTTGAACGGGCCAGACAGGTTCCGGTCGGCGATCCGCTGCATCCGGATTGCAAGGTCGGCGCGATCGTCAGCGAAAACCAGTTGAGCGAAATCCTCGGCAATATCAGCAAGGGGGTCAACGCCGGCGCGAAGCTACGCCTCGGCGGCAAACGCTACGACGCGAAAGGCCTCTATCTCGAGCCCACGATCATCAGCGACGTCACGCCCGACATGGGTATCGCGCGCGACGAGATCTTCGGTCCGGTCCTCGTGATCATTCCGTTCTCCGATACCCAGCAGGCGATCGACGTCGCCAACGACACCGCCTACGGCCTTTCCGCTGCCGTGTGGAGCAGCGACATCGACACGTGCCTGACCGTTGCGCGCGGCGTCGATGCCGGGACGGTCTGGGTGAACACATTCCTCGACGGTTATCCGGAGTTGCCATTCGGCGGCTTCAAGTCGAGCGGCGTGGGACGTGAACTCGGCAAGCAGGCGGTTGAAGACTACACCGAGACCAAAACGATCCAGCTTCACATCGGAGAGCGGAAGAACTGGTGGTTACCGCGCCCGGCGGCTTAACCCTCATCACCACCATCACCTGGCCACGGCGCTATGTCGCCGTGTAATCGAGAAGAGACCCCATCAAGGGAGCGTAATCATGGAGACGAAGATGTTCAAGAAGCGCATTGTTGCGATCGCCGCCGGACTGCTTGCCTGCCACTGCATGTCTGCCGTTGCGGCCGATACCAAGCAGGTGGAGGCGATGCACTGGTGGACTTCCGGCGGCGAAGCCAAGGCACTGAGCGTGCTCAAGGACGACCTGAAGCAGAAGGGCTACGCATGGAAGGACAGCCCGATCGCCGGCGGCGGCGGTGAGGCTGCGCGAACCGTGCTGCGCGCACGCATTGCGTCGAATAACCCACCGGATGCCATGCAGATGCTCGGCTTCAGTGTTCAGGATTACGCGGAACAGAGCCTGCTCAACCCGCTCGATGGCGTGGCGACCAAAGGCGGTTGGGACAAGCTCGTGCCTGCTCCGATCCAACGCTTTTCGAAAGCGGATGGTCACTGGTACGCCGTGCCGATCGACGTGCACAGCACCAACTGGATCTGGGCGAACAAAAAGATTTTCGATGAGCTCAAGCTGACGCCCCCGCAGACCTTCGACGAACTGGTGGCCGACGCCGACAAGATCCGCAAGGCGGGGTACGTTCCGCTCGCCCATGGCGGGCAGGCATGGCAGGAAGCGACGATCTTCGACAGTGCTGTGATGTCGGCCGGCGGACCGAAGTTCTACACGGACGCGATGGTCAATCTCGACACCAAGGCGATTGGCTCGAAGACGATGGAAAAGGCCTTCGACCAGATGCGCAAGCTGCGCGGCATGGTCGACCCTAACTTCTCCGGTCGCGACTGGAACCTCGCGACCTCGATGGTCATCACGGGCAAGGCTGCCATGCAGATCATGGGCGACTGGGCCAAGGGCGAATTCACGAATGCAGGCAAGAAGCCCGGTGTCGACTATCTGTGCATGCGCTATCCGGGAACTCAAGGCGACTTCATCTTCGTGACCGACCAGTTCGCCACGTTCAAGGCTGGCGCCGACCGCCAGCCGGGTGAATATGCTTTCGCGGAAGCCGTCATGGACAAGGGTGTGCAGGCCAGATTCAACCAGGTGAAGGGTGCGATCCCGGCACGCCTCGATGTTCCCTCCGACGGCTTCGACGAATGCGGTGTGAAATCGATGAACGACATGCGCACCGCGTTGAAGAACGGCACGATGGTCGGCAGCTTCGCTCACGGCCAGGCAATGCCGGAATCGTCGAAGACCGCCATGTACGACGTGGTGACCCACTTCTTCAACTCGAATCAGTCGTCTGCCGACGCAGTGAAAGCGCTTGTGACGGCCGTACAGAACTCGAAGTGATCGACTAGCCGGTGACGCGGGATGTCGCCAGGTATCCCGCCCGTGTATTCGTTGTACTTGATGTGCAGGTGATGCCATGCTCTTACACAATCGCGCCCATTCCGTTGACGCGGCTGGCCCTTTGAACCCGCCCGCCGGACCGGTTGCTAAAAAGCGCTCCTTTCGCAACCAGTTCGAAGCCATTCTTCCGAAGCTCGTTCTCAGTCCGACGCTGATCGTCACGCTCGTTTTTGTCTACGGCTTTATCGCATGGACGACGATTCTCTCGTTCACCCGCTCTCGCGCGTTCGCCAACTTCAAATGGGCGGGTTTTCTGCAGTATGGCCGCGTCTGGGAGCATCCGCGCTGGCACGTGGCCGTGACGAATCTGGGTATCTACGCATCGCTGTATGTGGTGCTTTGTCTCGTGATCGGTCTCACGCTGGCCATCCTTCTAGACCAGAGAATCCGCGCCGAAGGTGGTCTGCGCGCCATCTTTCTCTATCCGATGGCGCTGTCGTTCATCGTCACCGGTACAGCGTGGAAGTGGATTCTCAATCCGGGGCTCGGACTCACCAAGCTCTTCCATGACTGGGGATGGTCCAGCTTCCAGTTCGACTGGATCATCACTGACGACATGGCCATTTACACGGTGGTGATCGCCGCGGTGTGGCAGGCCTCCGGCTTTGTGATGGCGATGTTTCTTGCAGGCCTCCGCGGAATCGATCAGGAGATGATCAAGGCAGCGTCGATCGACGGCGCGCGTATGCCGGCGATCTACCGCCGCATCATCATCCCGCAGTTGCGTCCCGTGTTCATTTCCGCGCTCGTCATTCTCGTGCACCTTGCCGTCAAGAGCTACGAGCTGGTGATCGCGCTAACCGGAGCAGGACCGGGCTACGCCACCGAACTGCCGTCGACCTTCATGTACTCGTTCACCTTCACGCGAAACGAGCTCGGCATGGGGGCTGCCAGCGCCGTGATGATGTTGTGCACCGTCGCGGCCATCATGGTGCCGTATCTCTACTCCGAAATGCGCCCCCGCCGTACCGCGGGTGGGCACTAAGCGAATCACCAAGCCGAATCATCAAGCCTCAAGGAGACAATGATGGCTGCCAAATCATGGGACTCACCACAGATGGTGGTGGGCAAGCATAACTACATCTCGCGCATCGTGATCTACTCGATGCTGGCTATAACAGCCGTGGTGTACCTCGTACCGCTGCTTGTCATGCTTTTGACTTCGTTCAAGCCGCTGCCGGAAGTCTACGCGGGCAATATCCTCGCGCTGCCTCACGAATGGACCCTGGCCGCGTGGGAAAAAGCATGGGGCACGGCGTGCGTGGGCCTCGATTGCTCAGGGGTGAAAGGCTTCTTCTGGAACTCGTTCCGGATGGTGTTTTCAGCCGTGGCGCTCTCCACATTGATCGGCGCACTGAACGGCTACGTGCTGACCAAGTGGCGTTTCAAGGGCGACAACGTGCTGTTCGCGCTCGTCCTGTTCGGTTGCTTCATTCCGTTTCAGATCGTCCTCATCCCGATGGCGTCGTTCCTCGGGAAGGTCGGGCTTGCACAGTCGATTCCCGGCCTCGTGTTCGTTCACGTCGTGTATGGCCTCTGCTTTACGACGCTGTACTTTCGCAACTACTACATCGCGTTTCCGGACGAACTCGTCAAGGCAGCGATGATCGACGGCGCCCGCTTCTTCCGGATTTTCTTCCGGATTCTGCTTCCGAACTCGGTGCCGATCATCACCGTCACGGTGATCTGGCAGTTCACGAATATCTGGAATGACTTCCTGTTCGGCGCCTCTTTCACGACCGGCAGCACGGCGCCGATCACGGTCGCGCTCAACAACATCGTCAATACGTCCACCGGTGTGAAGGAATACAACGTCCAGATGGCAACGGCAATGATCGCTGCCTTGCCGACGCTTCTGGTCTATGTGATCGGCGGTCGTTACTTCGTTCGCGGTTTGATGGCCGGTTCGGTCAAGGGGTAAAACATGTCTTCTCTGCACGTATCAAATGTCCGCAAGGCCTACGGCTCAACTGAAATCCTTCGTGAAATCAATATCGATGTCGAAGACGGGGACTTTCTCGTTCTGGTCGGCCCCTCCGGTTGCGGCAAGTCCACCCTGCTCTCCCTGATTGCGGGCCTCGACACGCTGAGCGGCGGCGAGATCCGCATCGGCGACGACAAGGTCAACGACCTGCATCCCAGCGAACGCGACATCGCGATGGTGTTCCAGAGCTATGCGCTCTATCCCAACATGACGGTCGGCCAGAACATCAGCTTCGGCCTCGAGATGCGCAAGGTGTCGAAGCCGGAGCGCGAGAAGGCCGTACAGGATGCGGCGCGCCTCCTGCAGATCGAGCATTTGCTGGACCGCCGCCCGGCCCAGCTTTCAGGTGGCCAGCGTCAGCGCGTCGCAATGGGCCGCGCGCTGGTGCGACACCCGAAGATTTTTCTGTTCGACGAACCGCTCTCGAATCTCGACGCCAAGCTTCGCGTCGATATGCGCACCGAGATCAAGAAGCTGCATCAGCGGCTCGGTGCAACGATCGTCTACGTCACACACGACCAGATCGAGGCGATGACGCTTGCTACTCGGATCGCCGTGATGAAGGGCGGCATCCTTCAGCAGCTCGGCACACCCGCTGAGGTCTACAACACGCCCGCGAACACGTTCGTGGCCACCTTCATGGGATCGCCGTCGATGAATCTGATCCCGGCTCGTATCGAGCGGAAGAACGGCACGCTCAATCTGCAGATCGGCAGCGGTCAGGATGCCATCGACCTGGCATTACCGCCCCAACCGGCGGCCGTGGAGCGGTATGTCGGCAGGGACGTGATCGCCGGCCTGCGTCCCGAAGCGATCGGCGTCGAGAACGAACGCGCCACGTCCTCCATCCGTACGGTGCCCGTGAAGATCAACGTGCTCGAGCCGACCGGTCCTGACACGTTGGCCGTTCTGGAGTTTGGCGGCATGGAAGTATCGGCGCGCTTGGGCGCCGATATGCCTCACCAGTCCGGGGAGCGCTGCGATCTACGGGTGGACCTGTCGAAACTCGTCCTCTTCGACGCAGAAACGGAAGCCCGGATTCATTGAGCCATGCATGGCGCTGCGGCGCTTCGAGCATAGATAGATGGTGTAGCCATGAGCAAGTCAGAGAGAAAGTACCCGACCGCACTGGTAACCGGCGGCCGGCGAGGCATCGGTCGGTCGATCTGCGTCGCGCTCGCGCGCCGCGAGTTCGACGTCGTGCTGACGGATGTCGTGCAGGATGAAGAGGCAGAGCACACCTGCGCACTGATCCGGCAGGAAGGTCAGGATGCACTGTTTGTGCAGAGCAACCTGAGTGATCTTGGTTCGCATGCGAAGGTTGTCGATGAGGCCACCCGTTTCAAAGGCAGCATCGAGTGCCTGGTGAACAATGCCGGCGTGGGTTCACCAAGCCGCGGAGATCTGCTCGACGTCTCGGCCGAGGCATTCGATATGGTGGTCGGCATCAATCTGCGCGGAACGTTTTTTATGTCGCAGGCAGTGGCCCGTCACATGACAGCCACACCGTCCGACCTTGCCCGCTCGATCATCACGGTCTCGTCGGTTTCCGCCGAAATGGCCTCCCCCGAACGCGCGGAGTACTGCCTGTCGAAATCGGCCTTACCCATGATGACCCGGCTTTTCGCGCTACGCCTGGCCCGCGCGAATATCTCCGTCTTCGAGGTCCGTCCCGGGATCATCAGAACACCGATGACGGCGGGCGTCGCGCAAAAGTACGAGGCACGTTTCGAACAGGGCCTCGTCCCCGCCGGACGCTGGGGTGAAAGCGACGAGGTCGGCCAGGCGGTCGCGACGCTGGCCGAAGGCTCCCTCCCGTTCGCCACGGGGAGTGTACTGAATGTGGACGGTGGCCTGTCCATCCCCGCTTTTTGAAGCCGACTGACATGAAAACGACAACATACGACTACGTGATTGTGGGCGGCGGCTCGGCGGGCTGCGTACTTGCCAATCGCCTGAGCGCCGACCCCTCGGTGAAAGTCCTGCTGCTCGAAGCGGGCGGCTCGGACCGCCATCCCTTCTTTGCGATGCCGGCGGGCTTCGCAAAGATGACCAGGGGCATCGGCTCATGGGGGTGGTACACCGTGCCGCAAAAGCATCTGAATAATCGCGTCCTGCGCTTCACCCAGGCCAAGGTGATCGGAGGCGGCTCGTCCATCAATGCCCAACTTTATACGCGCGGCGTGGCTGCCGACTACGACGAATGGGAGAGCAAGGCCGGCGCCACCGGTTGGTCTTATCGCGACGTTCTGCCCTACTTCAAGCGCTCGGAGAACAATCAGCGCTTTGCCAACGAATATCACGGCTATGGCGGCCCGCTCGGGGTGTCGAATCCGATCAGCCCGTTGCCGATCTGCGAAGCGTTCTTTCAGGCCGGACAGGAACTGGGGATTCCTTTTAACCCCGATTTCAATGGAGCGAGCCAGGAGGGACTCGGGTACTACCAGCTCACCCAGCTCGATGCCCGGCGGTCCTCCACGGCGACCGGCTTTATCAAGCCTGTGCTCGACCGGCCAAACCTGACTGTCTGGATGCAGGCGAGATCGCTGCGCGTTCTTGTCGAGGCGAATCGCGCAGTTGGCGTCGAACTCGTCGTAGGTGATAGTCGCGATCCGCAGGTAGTGCGTGCCGAGCGGGAGGTCATTGTCTCGTCGGGCGCAATCGGCTCGCCGAAACTGTTGATGCAGTCCGGCATCGGTCCGGCTGATCACCTGGAATCGGTCGGTGTCAAAGCCATTCATAACCTCGGTGGTATCGGCGGGAATCTGCAGGATCACCTGGATCTCTTTGTCATCGCGGAGTGTACGGGTGATCACACTTACGACAAGTACAACAAGCTGCACAACGCAGCATGGGCGGCATTGCAGTACCTGGTGCTGAAGAAAGGGCCTGTCGCCTCGAGTCTCTTCGAAACGGGGGGCTTCTGGTATGCGGACCGCGATGCTGCGTCGCGTGCCCGCTCGCCCGACATCCAGTTTCACCTCGGTTTGGGATCGGGTATCGAAGCAGGCATGGCGAAACTGAAAAACGCAGGGGTGACGTTGAATACTGCGTACCTTCGCCCACGCTCTCGAGGCACCGTGCGCCTGTCGAATTCCGATCCGGCCGCGGCTCCCCTGCTCGACCCCAACTACTGGTCCGATCCTTACGATCGCGACATGGCGATCAAGGGCCTTCGGCTTGCGCGCGACATCATGAGCGCGCCCGCCATGAAGCGGTATGTGCAAAGTGAAGTGCTGCCTGGGCCGCGTGCGAACACGGACCAGGAGTTATTCGAATACGCCTGCGCAAACGCTAAAACCGACCATCATCCGGTCGGTACTTGCCGCATGGGCCCCATGAGCAATCCGGATAGCGTCGTGACGCCCGATCTACGTCTGATCGGCCTCGACGGCTTGCGTGTGGTCGACGCGTCAGTCATGCCGTTCGTACCTTCGTGCAACACCAACGCACCGACAATCATGGTCGCAGAGAAAGCGGCCGACATGATCATTCAATCCAGACATTGAGAGAGGGTCTCATGAAGATCAATCTGCCAGCTCACGACGGCACGATTCAAGCCTATGCCATGCAACATCAGGAAAACGCGACGCCGCCCGCGACGATCCCTGCGTTTAACCGCATTGCGTACGCAGCGGCACACGTCGTCGTCGATCCGCGCGCCGCGTACGAACCATGGAGCGACGCACCGCGCATTGACTGGGACAGCACGCTTGCGTTTCGCGAGTACCTCTACAGTCTCGGCTTCAAGGTCGCGGAAGCGATGGACACGGCGCAGCGTGGCATGGGCATGGGCATCGGCTGGCCGACTGCTGCCGAGCTGATCCGACGCAGCATCGCCCATGCTCGCGCCATACCGGGCGCCGACCTGGCCTGTGGGGCGGGCACCGATCATCTGGATAATGCGCGCCGCCACACACTGTCGGACATCATCAATGCATACAACGAGCAGTTCGAGGTAGTGGAGTCCGCGGGCGGCCGCCCGATCATGATGGCAAGCCGCGCGCTCTGTGCGGCGGCCCGCTCTGCCGACGACTACAAAAACGTCTATGACGCCGTGATCTCCTCGTCGCGCAACAAGGTCGTTCTGCACTGGCTCGGCGAGGCGTTCGACACATCGCTCTCGGGCTACTGGGGCTGCAACGATGTTCAGACTTCGACGGCAACGGTCCTCGACATCATCAGACAGCACCGGAGCAACATCGAGGGGATCAAGATTTCGCTGCTCAATGCCGAATACGAGCGCCAGCTACGGTCCCAGCTTCCCGAAGGCGTCGTCATGTATACCGGCGACGACTACAACTACGGCGACCTGATCGCGGGTGACAGCACCGGGAAATCGCACGCGTTGCTCGGCATCTTCGATCCGATCGCGCCGGTCGCGTCCCGAGCGCTGGTGGCGCTTGCGGCAGGCGATCTCGAACGCTACCACCAGTTGATTACGCCGACGGTCGCCTTGTCGCGCGAGTTGTTCGTCGCGCCGACGCAGTATTACAAGGCAGGTGTCGTGTTTCTCGCATGGCTGAACGGCCATCAAAGTCATTTCTCGATGGCGGGTGGCATGCAGTCGGCCCGTTCCGCCCTGCACTACGCCGAGGTATTCAGAAAAGCAGATGTAGCTGGCGTTCTGATTCGTCCGGAACTGGCGCGTCGCCGGATGGGCGAATTCCTCAATCTCCATGCCGGAATTGAGAACCAGAAGTGAGTCTCGCCGCATTGAACGCCAGTGGCGTCGTTCGGCGAGTGGAAGAACGAGATGCGGGACGTGAGGCCGTCATGCCAACAGGAACAGCTTTTTCCGATCAGCTACGTCGCCTGCGAAGGCAGGCGCGTACGACCATCTTGCCTCGACTCGATGCCGTTGCGTCGAGAGCCATCGGGGAAATTGCCATCAATCTTGCATTGCGACGAGGGCTGTCCGTAAGCGTTTGCATCGCAAGACCAGGGCAGACATTGTTTTTTTGCGCGCTGGACGGTTCCGGCGCACTCGATGAGACACGACTGCAGGCGCGAATGAAGGCGGCGTTGGCGTTCGGACAGAGTTCGATGGAAGTCGGTCTTCGGCTTCGTCAAAGCGGCCGTTCGCTGCCGGATTTCGGATTCGACAACGAAACGCTCAGCATCGAGGGCGGAGCCATTCCGCTGTTCGTTCGCGAGCAGGGACTGGAAGGCGCGGCGGCGATAGCCGGACTCACCAGCGAAGCCGATCATGAACTTATCGTCGAGGCAGTCTGCTGGCATGTCGGTGTTGAATACGACCGCAGTTTTGTCGGTTCACCGTTTCAAAGGGCGGCAGCGCAATCGCGGATTCGTAACAACGGTCTGAGAATCTAGGGACAAGGAGACAAAAATGACGGGACAGATAGCCACAAGCATCTCAACGAAACACGAGCCGGATATTGCCGTCGGCGGCAAAGATCTCAGACGGGTCATCAGCGCCAGCGTCGCCGGCAGCGCGATGGAATGGTACGACTTCAGTATCTACGGCACTGCGTCGGCGCTGATATTCTCGGACCTATTCTTCCCCGGGCTGGACAAGGCAGCGGGACTGCTGGCGATATTCGGCGCGTATGCCGCAGGCTTTTTCGCGCGCCCCTTCGGCGGGCTTTTTTTCGGCTGGCTCGGCGACAAGTACGGTCGCAAGAGTGTACTCGTTGCGACGGTACTGCTAATGGGAGGGTCGACATTCTGTATCGGTCTTCTACCGACCTATCACGAGGTCGGCGTCTGGGCAGCGGTGTTTCTGGTGGCGCTGCGACTGCTGCAGGGCTTCGGCGCCGGCGCGGAGCAAGCCGGCGCCTCCTTGATCGTTTCAGAATTCGCACCGCCCAAGCGACGCGGTTTTTACGCGGCCCTGCCATTCGCGGGATGCATTGTCGGCATCTTGTTGGCCAACGGGATTTTCACCGTCGTGCAGCGCTTGCCTAAGGAAGAATTTCTGAGTTACGGATGGCGCGTGCCGTTTCTGTTTAGCGCCGCTGTGATCGTCGTCGGCATTGTTATCCGGATGCGGGTGAAAGAAAGTCCTGTGTTCGAGGAAATCAAAAAAACGGGTCATGCGAGCAAGCGCCCGGTCCGCGATCTGATGTCTGAGGCACGCGGCACGTTGCTGGTCGCGTTCTGTCTTCGAGTTGGCGAGAACGGCTCCTCCTACCTCTACCAGGTGTTCGCATTGAGCTACCTGACCAAGGTGTTGCTGGTCGACAAGTCGGTCGGCACGATCGGGGTCACGATTGCGGCAGCGCTTGCAGTATTGACTATCCCGTTGATGGGCTGGCTCTCCGACCGATTCGGTCGGCGCCTGATGTATCGGCTCGCCGCTCTCTTTACCAGTCTCTGGGCATTCCCTGCATTCTGGCTGTTCAGCACAAAGGATCCCGTGCTGATTGTCGTCAGCATGGCGATGGCGATCGGAGTCGGCGTATTCGGAATGTACGGCATCCAGGGCGCGTACTTCCCCGAACTTTTCAATGCGCGCTATCGGTATACCGGCATTGCCGTGAGCAAGGAGTTCGCGGCAGTCGCATCGGGTGGTATCGCACCGTTCGTTGCCACGGCCTTGCTGGCCTGGGCACAGGGTGCGTACTGGCCGATCGCGACGTACATCGCCGTGCTGGCTGGCATCAGCTTCGTGGCCACTTTCTTCGCGCCGGAAACGCGCGGAATCAGCTTGCGGAAGTGAGGAGCAGTTCGGGAACGGCAGCCGAGGTAAGGCCGCCATTCTCTGGAACTGGCCGATTCCCGACTATTATTCCAAACTCAACAGGACGTCGTAATCGTGGCGTGAAATAGGGTGACCCAAGTAATCCCTGGACGATGAGCGAGCAATCGGTTGTGAAGCTTCCCTGATCTAATCAGGCCTTTCGCCAACCAGAACCGACGTAGCGGACCATGCCGCCTGCACTTCTGCAATCAGTGCTGCCGAGCGTCCTTCGTAACGCGGCGAAAAGTGGAACGGCACTACCGCTCGGGCTCCGATCCGGCGCGCGATCAGACCGGCCTGGCGGGCCGTCAGGTGATTCTTGCGCAGGCCATGGCTCTTGTCCTCGTCAAGAAATACGCTCTCGATAAAAAGCAGGTCCACGTCGTGCATCAATTGCGACAGGGTCTCTACGTTCGGTTCCGTGTAGCGCAAATCCGTTACGTAGCCAATGCGCCGCCCAGGAATGATGTCGAGAATCAGGTGACGCAGTTCGCCGACCTGTCGGGTCATGGCGTGCCCGCCATGCCGATCGCGCCACCGCACCTGGATTGGCGCCTCGTCAGGGGCGCCGGTCAGCACCGCATGTTTCAGTTCGTGCAGCCACGCCCCCGTCGACACCCCCAGCGCCGCGAGCCTGTCCTTCGCGACGTTGACGCGTGCCTTCTCCTCGATCATGTACGCAACGCACGGGATGTCATGATCGACAAAGCGGCCACGCACGCGAAAGGTTGCTTCGTCATGCAACACGTCATCAGCTGGTTCAAAGGATGGCCCGGCTTCGCGGGCGAACCGTCTCCGACTGGAGAAGAGTGCGCGCTGCCCGCCACCGTCCACTCCGATTTCGCGCGCGTCGATCACCAGCTCGACCTCATAGCGATGCACCACGTTCCAGGTATAGGCGCTCAGCTTGTGTTCGACTTGTGTGAGAAAGTTGGGGCCGCCAAACATCACGATGCCAGCCTTGCGCCCGAGCATCACGCGCAAGAGATGATCGAAGCCGGAAAAATGGTCCATGTGCGTATGGGTAACAAACACATGTGACAAACGCATCAGGTGGCGGGGCAGCAGCCTGGCGATATCGCCAAGATCGAAAAGGAGAGCACGCCGTTCGTCGCAAAAGTCCACGTATAGACCTGGGTCGCCAAACGCGTCATTGACAAGCCATGGTTTGAAGAGGGCATGCATGAATCTGTCAGGGTGGCGTACGAATGGTTTTCAGGCGAGTGCTCAGCAGACTTCGAGGCGCAGCGCCGCGTCGTTTAAGTAGCTACTCCGATACGGGGCTTGTTACGCGCAGTCAAACGACAACTCCTCTCGCATGTTCCATCCGTCAGGTGGATGAACGTAGTATGGATCTTCTTCGTGCTATGGCAAAAATCAGAACTGTCCGCGGCCTCAGTCCCGGCTCGTAAAGACCGTCAATACCCCGGTATAGCCGTAAAGGTGACGCCTTGCAATCTCGCCGCCGGCGAAGAATCCCACCAGCGGCTGATAGAACAAAAGCGGCATCGCCGTAGGACGTATTGGCCGTGATTCGGCGGCCGCATCGGCGACGGAAATTCACAGCACGCGCAGCGTTGGCGAGCGACCGATGGTTGATCGCCATCCGGCGGCGCCTGGGTTCAAACTTCAGTCTGCTCCACGCGCTCAAGCGCATCATCTGCCTCGATGCCAAGAGATACCATCGAGGTAAAGGGGGAACGTTGCAGAGCGTTCAATTCATTGCCGCGCTGGCTTCATCCATGCTCGATGCCAAGCAGCCGCGCGTCCAGCCGCCGCGCTAGCGCCGCGCCGCCTTCGCGCATTACTGCATCGTGGTTCCATTGGAAAACCGGTCGCAACAACGGCGCCAAAGCATTCATCCATGCGCGGTTCGTATGCACGCACCAGTCATAGCGGACCACGGTAAGGTTGCGTCCGTCGGTCGAAAAGCTCCACCGGCCGGCGCCTTCGACGTCGCCACTGGCTTCCCCCTCTAGCGCGACCAACGGGTCGACGCGCGTCACCCGCATATCGAACACGAGGCGGTAGGGCAACCAGCCTTTCCACGTATAGCGTTGTACGGCGCCCACGCCCTGATCGGAACCCGCCGCTAGCTGGTCCACGCGCTCGACGTTATTCCACCACTCGGGCCAGCGCGCCGAATCCTGGATTGCCTCCCAAACTTCCTGCACTGGCGCATCGATGCGCCAAATGGTGGAAAAGCGGTATTCGACCGTCTGCAAGCTGCCTCCATTCTTAGTATTCTTCTAGAGATTTTGTCAGATGCTCACTGCACTTGCCACCACCGGCGAAACAGCACCGCGTTTCCACCCCTCGATATCTCGTCGAGCCATCTGCAACAAAACGTAGGACAGCTAGAGGTAGCCGGCCAGTGCACGATAGCCGACGACCGAGAGCTTCACCTCAGCCAAACCCGGCCGACTGCGGCCTGACGCGACCGCCTCATGTCGACCCATTGCGGCCCGTCGACCCAGCGCGACATCTACGGCGGCTTTCAAGGTACAACGGCCGTTCGTCGACTCGCATAAGGAGACGGGAGTTCGGCCATTGCTGACATTCGATCCTCGTCGATCGTGAGGCAGGTTCGTGTCGCTCTTCTGCCATTCGGATCTCCGTAACAGCGAAGGCGCCGTTGAAAAAGATACAAAGCCCGCTTCAATCGATTTCATGCGCGGGTACTCGCCTGGTGTCTGCTGGTAATCATTATCGACGGCTACGACCTCGCCGTAGCCGGTGCCGCGCTACCGTCGATCATGAAGGACATGGGCGTCCAGCAGCGTCACGACGATGCGCGCGCCGCTGGCGCCAATGGGGTGGCCCCGCGCACAGGCCCCGCCGCCGGGCCTCGACCGCTGCACGGATCTTGGAGACAAACTCCTCCCGCGAGATGACTCTGGATCTTCCGGTGCCACGTCTGGCCCAATTTCTTGCGGGTCTCCCCCGCACAGCGGCCTTTACTTCGGCTGCAATCGGATTCCGGCATCGAGCCGGATACACTCACCATTCACATAGCCGTTCTCGACAATGAACTGGGCCAAATGCGCAATCTCATCGGGACGGCCGAGGCGCTTGGGGTACAGCGGGCTGTCAGACGGCGCACGCACGGCATCGCTCGGCAACGAATTGAACATTGGCGTGTGAATCAGCCCGGGAACGATGGTGTTCACCCGGATTCCATAGCGCGACAGATCGCGAGCGATCGGCAACGTCATCGACACGACTCCGCCCTTCGAGGCGCTGTAGGCGGCTTGGCCGATCTGGCCTTCGTAGGCCGCGACCGACGCCGTGTTGATGATCACGCCACGGTCGCCGCTGGCGTCGTCGGGTTCGTTCTTGGCCATCTCCATAGCAGCCAGACGCAACACATTGAACGTACCTACTAGATTTACGTCAATGACCTTCTGGAAATCCGCAAGCGGGAAAGGGCCGTCCTTGCCGATCGTCTTGATGGCATTGGCAATGCCGGCGAAATTGCAGCACACGTGGATGGCACCGAAGATCTTGACCACCGCATTGATGGCCTCTTGAACGCTGGCCTCGTCAGAGACGTTGATTCTCGAATATATGGCGCGAATGCCAAGCTCGCCGACAATTGCCTCGCCGCGCGCGTCATCAAGGTCCATCACCGCGATCTTGGCGCCCAGCGCCGCGAAGCGGCGAACCGTCGCTTCTCCCAGACCGGACGCGCCGCCCGTCACGACAACCACCTTGTTAGCAATATCCATAATTCAGTGTCCCGATCTCCAGAAGTGGCTTGCAATCGCCCGGGAGGCTCTCCCGGCTGAGGGTAAACTTGATGGCACCGTCTCGTCCGCCTGGCTCAGGCACGCTCAAAGATTGCGGCGATACCCTGTCCACCGCCGATGCACAGCGTGACCAGCGCATATCGGCCGCCTGTACGGTGCAGTTCAGCGATCGCCTTTGTGGTGATGATCGCGCCAGTGGCGCCCACGGGGTGACCCAGCGAAATTCCCGAGCCATTCGGGTTGACTTTGGCCGGGTCCAGACCCAGTTCCCGGATCACGGCGCAGGCCTGGGCGGCGAAGGCTTCGTTGGCTTCGATAACATCGATTTCCGACACTTTGAGGCCCGTGCGTTCCAGCACCTTGCGCGTCGCGGGAACAGGCCCGATACCCATGTAGGCAGGCTCCACCCCCGCGTGCGCATATCCCACCAGGCGCGCAAGCGGCTTGAGGCCCAGCGCCATTACGCGTTCACTCGTTGCCAGCACCACGGCGCCAGCGCCGTCGTTGATGCCCGAGGCGTTACCCGCTGTCACCGTGCCGTCCTTTTTGAACGCGGGTTTCATGCCGGCTAGTACCTCCACCGTCGTGTCAGCGCGCACATGTTCGTCGGTATCGAACAGCACTGTGCCCTTCCGGGTCCTTACCTCGACGGGCACAATCTGTCCTTGGAAGCGACCTTCCGCAATAGCCACTGCTGCGCGGCGCTGGCTGTCGGCTGCCAGCGCGTCCTGCTCCTCGCGCGAGATGCGGTAGCGGGCGGCGACGTTCTCGGCGGTAATGCCCATGTGCATCCCATCCCACGGGTCATGCAGGATGCCGATCATATAGTCGATCAACGCCGCGTTGCCCATGCGGGCGCCATGGCGTGCGGCTGTGTCGAGATAGGGCCCGCGGCTCATCGACTCTGACCCGCCGCCGACTGCGATGTCGCAGTCGCCCTGCCCGAGGGCGTGCGCCGCTGAGACGATGGCCTGCAGGCCCGAGCCGCACAGGCGATTCACATTGAACGCCGGGGTTTCGACAGGGCAGCCGGCATCGATGGCCGCCACTCGGCTCAGATAGGCATCTCTGGGATCGGTGGGAATCACGTTTCCCATCACCACATGGCCGACGGCGTCAGGCGCCACGCCACTGCGTTCAATCGCGGCGCGCACGGCGGTCATGGCGAGGTGGGTGTTGGGCACATCCTTGAGGGCGCCGCCAAAGGTGCCAATTGCGGTGCGGGCGGTCCCGACAATGTAGATGTCGCGCTGGGACATGGCTTTTCTCCAGATTGCTTGAATGAATCAGTCAATTGCCACCAAAGTGGGGGGCTTCCCTGGCGTAGAAGGCTTCCACGCCGGCCCTGAAATCCTGCGTGCCCGCGCACCGCTCAAAAGCGGCGGCTTCGGCATTGAGCTAGTCGGGCAGACTGCGGTCGAACGACTCGCGCATCAGGCGCCTCATCGCACCGTAGGCAAGGGTCGGGCCGCACGTCAGATGCTGCGCCAGCACATCAGTCTCGGCCTCGAACCGACCCGCGGGCACGACCCGGTTCGCCAACCCCAGGCGCTCGGCGTCGGCAGCACCGAGGGTGTCGCCCAGCAGCACGAGGCTCAACCCGGCGCCTGCTGTCACACCGTGCACCTGGGCAATCATGAGGGCATTCATGACAATGCCTTCTTGAAGTGCCGGTGTTCCTACCGTCGGCCGCTCCCTCCCTGAACGTAGCCACGTCGCTACTATAGCCTTATGTTACTCATGAGTAAACATAGTACCCGCCAGTATACAGTGGACTTTTTGGTAACATGCTTATGGGGCGCTGACACCGCCAGCCGAGTAGCCCTCCAGTACGTATCGAAGCAATCTCATGGAGACGTTTGCTGACAACTAACCTGCGGTCGACAGTGCGCCGTCTCTGCTAACTAGTCGGCTCACCGGATCAAACTGCAAGCGCTGCCAACGGACCGAAGCAGGCGCTGGCTGAGTCGGCCGGAGTACGCTGCGTTCGGCTCGGCCGGGAACGTATGACAAATAGGAACCAAAAAGTGAGAAATACCGAGCAGGCGTCGCCTTGGCCAAGCCAGACGGAGCGCCAAAGGGAACGGGAAATGAAGCGTGAGGCCGTGCTTCGTACCGCCGCGCAGGTATTCAACGAGAAGGGGTTTCACGCCACCTCTCTTGATGAAGTGGCTGAACGCTTGCACGTCACTAAGCCGACGTTGTATTACTACGCAAAAAGCAAGGACGAAATCTTATTCGAGTGCGTTCGGATTGGATTGGAGATGACGCAGGCGGCAATCAACAGGGTATCCGAGTCGGGGGGGACGGCGGTCCAAAAACTGCAGGCCGCGATGCTCGAGTACGCCAAGATAGTGACCATGGATTTTGGAATGTGTCTCATCCGCGTGGGAGAAGAGGCACTGGTTCCAAAGAGTCGGAAAAGGCTTCGTCACCTGAAGGGAAGTATTGACCGTGAATTTCGTGGTCTCATCGAACAGGCAATCGCCGAAGGGGCATTGGCACCCTGCGATCCGAAAATTGCCGCATTCGTTGTAGCTGGAGCGCTGAGTTGGATCGGCCGCTGGTACCGCCCAGATGGCTCTCTTTCCGCTGACGAAGTTGCCCAACAAGCTGTTGCAACACTCCTAAACGGCCTATACGCTCGCGCCCCAAGCGCGCGCAATTAAAAGCGCGGTGCTCTCGTCAAAAAACCGGTTTCGCCTTGGAGCTTGTCTCGGGCGTACGCAGTGCCGGAGTGCCGTTCCCGATGACGATTCGGACAACCGGCTTGCCCGGCTACTACACCGCCAGCCAGATAGCGCGGTCCGCCGAGTCGCTCGTATTGTCGATGCTGAATGCTTTGACGAAATTCGCCACCGTCGGTTTTCCTGACGACCCAGCTTTGCCAGTGCTCGCGCCCAATGTCGCACACCCACGCAGTTCCATGCCGATCAGGTAACCACGTACTTGGCGAAGTACTCTAGAAACGGAGGCCGCCTGATGGGCCTTGGCGTGAGGCTTCCGGACCCGGTTCGCCTGTGACGGCCTCAATGAGCTTCCATCATGGGCACCCTGATGCCATTGCCCCGTGAGAGCCCCACGTCGTGCGTTATCGTTCCCTCCGCTCACTGGCGGGAGGCTTTCATATCATCCACCTGAACCAAAACGGTTACCGGCCCCCGCTAGCAACCAGTGAACGACGCTGGGCGTTTCTCGAAAAAGGCGTCCAGACAGACTTTGAAGTCGGTGGACGAGGCACACGCCCGGAAAGCTGCCGCCTCAGCATCGAGTTGGGTGCCTAGGTCACTGCCGAACGAGCTACGCATGAGACGCCGCAGATAGCCGAGGGCCTTCGTTGGGCCCTTCGCCAGGCGCTGTGCGAAAGCCTTGACCTCGCTATCTAGATCGGAGGCAGGTACCACGCGATTGACGAGGCCCAAGCGCTCGGCCGCTTCCGCGTCGAAGGTTTCACCGAGCAATGCGATTTCAAGTGCCCGGCGTCACCCTACCATCCGGGGCAGCGCCCAAGATGCACCGGCGTCACAACTGGCACCAATGTTCACGTAGGCCAGGTTGAAGCGCGTACCCTGCGCCGCAAGTACGAAGTCAGCCTGCAGCATGAGGCTCAGTCCTGCCCCGGCGGCAACGCCATGTACCTGTGCGATTATTGGTGCATCCATTGCTGCAAGCACGGTGAGCGCCTCGTGCAATGGGCCTATCAAATCGGCCGCGCCCTGCAGTGGATCGGCCTGCAAGGTCGCAAGGTCACCACCTGCCATGAAGCCCCGGCCCCCGCCACAAAGCACGACAGCACGAACAGACATGTCGTCGGCCAGAGTGCGGATGGAAGAAAGGAGGGCATGCGCCATTGGCACATCGATAGCGTTGAGTGCATTCGGTCTGTTGAAGCGCAGTGTAGCGATGGCGCCATCGCGCTCCAGTAGCAGGGGCGGGGGAGTGGGAATTTTTTTCATATGCAGATCACCTTTACCTGTGTTTGAGAATGTTCATCTATCAAAGCAGAGCGATACTTTGGTTCGGAGTATCCACGACTGCGACATTGTGTCGATGCCGATCAGGTCGGCCAGAGCCAGCGGCCCAATTGGATGATTGTAGGCTCACCGATCTCTTCGGGTAGCCTGAGCCCCTCGCCGAGCACTTGGAACGTCTCGCCGCTCCATGGGTAGACAAGGCGGCCAACGAGACTACTCTTTACGCTAACCGGCTGCTTCCCTATCAACCTGGACAAGACGCCTCTATTAACGCGCGTTGTCTCATGGCTCGTATCCAGGCAAAAAGTTTTCCCATAGTTCCATTACGGCGAACTAAAGGTCTGGGATTCATACTGCTTAGCTGTTAATGCGCCCAGTGAGGGGTATTTGGCCCGTTCGCCAACTGCGTTCGCACGGGGTGACACCCCCTGATGCCACCGCCTTCCTATCGCGCGGCAACGGCCATTCAGAACAAGTGGCGAATACCCACCATCACACCGGTTTGATTCACGCCTGGCAGCGGCGTCGCAGCAGGCGGGATCACCGAGGCGTCGAGCGCGAACGTTCCGTGGCGTTGGTTGAACATACGCCCTGCGGTGACATACGTCGCCGTTTGCTTGGACAAGAAGTACATCGCGCGCGCTGCGATCACGGAGGCTCCCGAGTCGCTACCGCTCACGGTCAAATGGCCGAACTGAGCGTCAAGAGCGATATCGGGACGAAGAAGATAGGTTCCACCGAACCACCAGAAGTTGCTGATTGCGTTGAAAACGGTCGCCGTTTGCGCTCCATGATTGATTCGATGGACAAATCCCGCGCCGATAGTCGAGTTACCAAACATCGCGTAGCCGTCGATGAGGATACGCGTATCGGTTTGCGAGCTACTGGGCAGAGGCGAGCCAGTGCCGCCCCCACCGTAGTTGCGATCGACGGCAGCCGCGACGCTCCACTTTTCCGTCTCATACTGCAACCTGGCAGACATCGCTTTGCAGGCCCGCCAGTCCGTGACCGATTGGGCGCAGCCTCCTGCCGCTGCGGAGGCTACCGTATCGCGGCCGAAGGAATACGTCGCACCCGCAGTCAGCCCAGATGACGTGAAGGTATAGGCTACCGCATTGTCCTTTTGCGAGGCTGCGAAGTAGGTATCCAGATCGAGGGCGCCAAAGACGTTCGGCCCCATCGTGTTGGCCTTCAAAGCCCAGTAGGCTTGTGAATACTGCCGACCGAAGGTTAACGTGCCCCACGGCCCCGAGATTCCGACATAGGCCTGCCTGCCGAAGAGACGCCCCCCTTGATTCAGCGTGCCCTGTGTTGGGGAGAAACCCGACTCCAAGTTGAACACTGCGCGAAGACCACCCCCCAGATCTTCTTTGCCTTGGAAACCCCATCGCGATGGAAGTGATCCCGTGAGCGGTGTCATGTGCACAAAGTTGGACCGCTGGGGACCGACATTCGTCACATACGCGACGCCTGTATCCACGACCCCGTATAGGCTGACAGAACTCTGTGCTTGCGATGTGGTAGACGCACATGCCGCGAGCGATGCGACCCCACACCAAACCAACCGACACCGTGCCAGGTTACTCCTGGGCCGATTCAGCCGTAAACGCATTCACTTGCCTCCATTTTACTAGTACACGTTTGATGGTTGGTAAATGTCTGACATCTGGTTCAAGCATATATAGACCGAAACTTAGCCGTAGTTGGTAAGGCATTACTTCATGGCAATTATTATTTAGGAATACATATCACATATGTTGTTGCTCTCGACCGGCAAGATACTCCGTCGTCAAACGTGAGGGCGATCGGGAAGGTGCGTATCTAGGTCGTACGAGGTATCAGCCTCCATTGGGCGTCACTCCCGTTGCCTTCTGTAATCGTCTGCTCGAGATTCGTGGAGCAACTTCCTTAGCAAAACTAGAGGAGTTTTGACTCGACACCAGTTAGTCTCCTCTGCTTTTCGGACTCGCGCGGGTACCGCCCAAGAAACAGGAAAGTAAAAATGAAAACGGTCGTCGATGCTGCGAGGATTTCAATAGCAAGCTCGTATCCTCCGGTCGGCACCATCCAAATGCGCGTGACAAAGGCTCTTTGCTAGCGATGACTCTTGCGCTGTCTCCTCTCTTAAAATGTTTAACTGATCTTTTAAGTAATTTACAAAGTTCGTTAATTAACGAACAACTTTGGATCGTTA
This sequence comes from Paraburkholderia sp. FW306-02-B, assembly GCF_058782725.1. NCBI lineage: Bacteria > Pseudomonadati > Pseudomonadota > Betaproteobacteria > Burkholderiales > Burkholderiaceae > Paraburkholderia > Paraburkholderia sp. FW306-02-B. Next base: position 325,182 of record NZ_JBYSXZ010000002.1, on the reverse strand, counting down.
TTCTTGACATTAAGATCGCAACATCGATGCCATCCCACCGTTCCAGCAACAGTTCTTAAAAAGTATCTTGGGCATAGCCAGTGCCGAACCACCGGCGTAGGCGGCTCCCATAAAAGTCTCCAGCGTCGCCGCTAACGGCAAGACGCCTGGAAATGAAACCCCGAAACTGCGGCTAGTGCGTCCACGGGCTCCTGTAAAGTGAACGGTGGAGATCCAGTCAGCGAGCGCCGCCCTGGTGAGAGCCGTGCCGGCCATCTGCGCCGCACGGCCACTCGCCTCGAGTGAGGCGGCAAGGTCGCTCTCTAATCTAAATGTCGATCTATGGCTCCCGAGACAAGTCAACAAGTTTTAATACGAGATCCTTGGGAAGCTGACGACTATCGTAGACCGTCGTCAACCGCGAAATGTACCCAGTATTATCCAGCTCGAGGGTGGTGACGCCCACCTTAAGAGCTGAAGAGGGGCCCGCCCGCCATTCAAATCCACCGCCAAGGTCTCCCCCCACTATGTGGCGAAGCTGAGATCCAACTCCGAATGGTGCATCCGGAAGTATGCGATTGAGGTATCCCTCAATCGCCGAACGGCCAACAATCTCCGACCTGAGTGCACGGTCCTCGTAGATTGCGTCGTTGCTGAACAAGGAGGCGGCAGATCTAGCGTCGTCATTTCTGAACGCATCCGCAAGTTGTTGCGCAACGTTCCTTATTTTTTCCGAAGCCATCTCGCCGACAGCGTTTTCTTTGAAGTCTGTGGGAAATTTGTCTGAAGGCGTCCGCAGCTTATTGTATAAATTCGTGTCAAAAGTACTAGCGTCCAAATAATCTATCCATCGAACGATCTTTCCGTCTCTGATGTCAACCACGCCAGTAGCCGGGATTTTGCTGCCGAACCATTCAGGTGTATCCACGAATTCGACAATCGCGCTTTCCGGTCCGCCAACAATACGAATAGGGTACGACACGGCAGCTGGAGGAAGTGTTGCCATATAAGGTACCAAAAAGTCCTTAAACGCCACGAAACTAGGCCATTCATAACCGAGCACCGCATCGCTGTACGTAGCCATGTTGGGCGAAAAAAAACCAAGCAAACCATTGGCATCATGCGAGGTCTTCTCTATGAAGTATGATTTGAAGAAATTTTTGATAGGTGGAGTCGCGTGATCCGCCTGTACTATCGGAGGACTTACGGGTTGCGCTTTTGCCGGCGACAAGAATGTCGTCGTTGAAATGACGGCAGCAATTAGAACATCATAGAACCGTGACATGGAAAGTCTCCTTATGAGTTTTATACAATTTCATTTCCTCGCACGATTTCTCAATTTCAACGCAGATACTGGGAAACGCGAGATCAATTTGCTGCACCTTGCTCAACGTTCGGTCTAAGGTAAGTGCGATGCTCAGCCCTCGTGCGCTCACGCAACTCGAACTGCCCCGCCTTGTCGAAACACAGTCAAATATAAAGCTTTACACTCCTCCAGTGATCTCCGTGCCATGAGTACCTTGGACCGAGTCCTCAGTACTGGCATCGAATGGATGCCATCAATCCAACGTCACTCTCCCTGTCGAAAACTCGATTCGCAGGTTAAGGCTACCTTCATTAACAAGCCATGGCCGAACGGTGAACGAACGAGCGCCATGCTGATGCATGGGATCCGAGGCGGCGATTTCGCGCGCGTGCTCCATGGAGGAGGCACGGATTACGAACATTCCATCGCCGTCCCAGTATTTTTCATCGTCGGTCCATTGAGGCCCGGCGGCGACCAGAATGCCATCACGCTCGATTTTGCATTGATGTTCAAGGTGGGCTGGAAGGTTCTCCATGACCGGACCAATACCGTTGGTCGGCCTCGAAAAGACCACATAAAACTGCTTCTTGAGCATATCCTTGCTGGCTTCAAGAACCTGCTCTCGTGTAACACGCTTCGCTTCCACAATTGTCTCTCCTCTTAATAGGATTACTTAAAAATTTAACAATTCCCCACTTCGACCTATAACTCGGTCTTCTTTGGCTGAGAGGGACCCGCACATGGTGACGCGGCGGAGATGAATGAGACGCGGCACTCGATGTACGTTCCCCGTGTGCTTGAATCGGCGTTCCTGGCGGGCAATCTCTAGGGGGCGGCCGGGGCCGCGAGCGGGGTCACATCTAGTCCGGCTGGCTGCGGAGGTCGACGATGATCTTCCCCGGCGCGTCGGCGCGAAGCGCCTCAAAGGCGTCGATTGCGCTGTCGAGGGTGTAACGGCGTAGCAGGGGCGCGATAAGCAACCGACCGTCGGCCGCGGCCTCCATAGCGCTTGTGACGCACCGTGCATGGGCTTCAGGTTCCTCCAGGCCGCTGTAGCCGCGAAGGGTGATGCACTTGCGGTAGAACTTGAGCGTGTCGATCGTCGTCGGCCCGGCCAGGGCGCCGAAGCTCACGATGCGGCCGCCCACGGCGACGCGCTCCACGGCCACGCTCGTCCAGGCGCCGCCCAGTGGATCTACGATGACGCTGGGGACGATCTCGCCGAGGGCGTCGGTGAGATCGACCGGGTTGCCGGCCACGATGGGCACTCCGCCTGCGCGCCGCACGACCTCGGCCTTGCCAGGGTCGCGGATCTGACCAAGCGCTCGCACGCCGGCGTTCGCCAGCAGCGAGACAAGCATGGCGCCGATGCCGCCGGCGCTCGCGTAAACGAGCACGCAATCGCCAGCCTTGACTTCCGCGAGTTCGAACAGCCGCATGGCAGTGGCGCCGGCGGCGCCGCAGACTGCTGCGTACTCCAGCGGGAGGTCGCGCGGCGCCGGGAAAATAGCCGACTTTGGGACGACGGCACGCTCGGCCGCCACGCCCCAGCGCCGCACTCCCGTTCCGCTTCCGAACACGAGGACCGGTCTACCGTCCACCCAGCCTGAGCCTTCCACGCCCGGAACGTGGGGTGTTGGCGGGCGGAGGCCGCCGACGCCGAGCCACAGTTGGGCGTCCATGGAGTTGAGGCCGGCGTAGGCCATCTCGACTAGAACCTCGTCCGTCCCGGGAACGGGGTTCTCAACTTCGACGACGGCCAAGGGCGCCTGAGGCTGGAGGTACTGGAGCGCTCGCATCATGCAATCTCCGGTTGGCGTTGAAGGTTGAGGATCTGGTTCGTTTCCCGGCGGGTCGCCACGGGCCGGCCGACCTTCTTCGCCAGGGCGACGGCGCGCTCAACGAGCTCGACGTTGGTGGGTGTGTCGGCAGCGCGATAGTCCTCCAGCCCGATCCGCAGATGCCCGCCCCGTTCCATTGCGTATTCCGCAAAGCCGTTCTCGAAGGCGTTGCCCCCGAAGATGCCGACGTTCCAAGGTATGCCCGCGTCTTGAATCATCTCGAGATAGAGGTCAAGCGACGCGCGGGCACCGGGCAGGCCCATCAGCGTACGCGGGCCGCCGAACACAAGGCGGAAGATCGAGCCCTGAGGGATCTTGCCCGCGCGAGCGAAGGCCATGGCCGTCCGCAAGAAGCCGGGCTCGATGCAGCCGATCGAGGCTCCGATCCGGTTCCGGATGCAGAACTCGAACATGTAATGGGCGTCCGAGTTCGTGTTAATGAAGAGTTCGTCCGAAGACCCCGGAAGGCCGTCTTCGCCCAAGAAGGACATGTTGCTGGTGCCCATGTCGATCAGGCCCAGTCGCAGCAGCCCCGCATCCACCAACTCCTGCATATGCTGCGTGCGTGCCTCGATCGTGGTCTCGCCGCCGCCGCCCTGCATGGTCGGATAGAAGATAATGTCGGGATAGCGATCGATAACGGGCGCCCAGGCGTCGATGAGTGGCCTGGAGTCGTGTCGGCCGCTTCCCGGTGCGATCACCGGATCATCCGTGTGGGAGTGGAGGATCGTAGCGCCGGCCGCGACACAGGACAGAGCGTCGGCTGTCACCTCCTGAGGCGTCCGCGGGACGTGCGGCTGCACCTCTCGGGACGTGACGCCGTTGAGACAGACTTCGATGATCACGGGAGGATGGGACGTTGAATACATTGAATTTCTCCAGGTGTTTCCGTCAGATTAAAACCGGTGGCGGGCCGGCGCGAACTTGTTAGCCAGTCGGAGCGCACAGCAGGCGGTGACACTGTGCTCCGCCGTGGCGGAGAGGTGTTTGTTGAAAAGACTCTCACGACGCACGGCGATGTGCTGGATGGAGGAAGCCGACCGGTTCAAGCAAGCGTGCGTTGGCTAATGGCCCCGCGTCAATCGCATCAAAACCGAAGGGCCGGGCAGCTGCGGAGCAGCGTCTTTCGTCTTTGTGTCGTCGCAAGCAACGAGTTACGATTCGGGCGCCGGGCAAGCTTCTCTGTAGCTCCTCTAGCCCACGTGCGAGCGCGCTACCGACATTGCCTTTGCCATATTGGAGATGCCCATTTGAGTTCCTTTTCCAGAGCGCCACGATTGCGAACCATTTTGCACATAAAATATGCCGGCCCTCGGGAGCGTCAGGTTTTCAATTTACAGGCTCTCCGATATCGCAATCAACATGCACTTTATTGATGCGCCGTTTCCTAAAAGTTGATGATCCATGGACACTCTGATGAGCCTTCGAGTCTTCAGTACTGTTGCGGAAGCGAAGGGCTTCGCCGCCGCGGCGGACCGCCTAGGCATCTCGCCAGCGATGACTAGCAAACATGTCATACATTTAGAGGGAAAGCTTGCGACTCGGCTGCTACATCGCACCAGCCGTCATGTCAGCCTGACAGAAGCCGGCGTACTCTATTTTCAACAGGCAAAGGCGCTATTGGACGGGCTGGACGAAGTCGAGGCGGCGATGGCTAATGTTACGGTCGTCCCTAGGGGAACTTTAAGGTTCAGCGCACCCGTATGGTTCGCCAACACGAATTTCGCACGGATGGTCGCCAAGTTTAGTAGTCGATATCCAGACGTCGTCTTTGACATCGATCTCACCGGGAGGATCGCTAATCTCGTCGAAGATGGGCTCGACCTCGCACTTCGAACAGTCGATCCGATGTCGCTGGATCCCAGTCTAGTGGCGCGTCGTCTCGGCGATGTGTCGTTTCAGCTCGCAGCTGCGCCGACTTACCTCGATCGTGTGGGCCGCCCATCGAGAATCAGCGATCTGAATGGCCATGCCTTGCTGCGCTACAACGCGATGCGCGACTATCAGCATGTAATCATTGAAGGGCCGAACGGTCCTGAGACCGTTGGTTTCAGGTCGGTGATGGAAAGCAGCAACGATACTATGCTTCAACTTGCCGCAATTGAGGGGATGGGTATTGTATTTCTGCCCAGATGGATGATTGAGCAAGAGGTTGCGGATGGGCGGCTAGAAATCCTCTTTCCAGAGAGCGCTCAGATAAGAAGAAGCATCTTCGCCGTGTATCCCAGCCGAAAATACTTATCCGCCAAGGTTCGGCTTTTCATCGAATTCCTTGTGGATGGTGCGGGTCTCGGCGGTCCTTTTAGGACCGCCAGGCGCGAATCTCACGGCCCGAGGAGCGATCCCTACAACGACGCCGAATAGATTTACGCAAGCCAACAACGACACCGGCATCCAGCGTTGCAAACATGAGGGTAACCATGGATCATTTTCCATTACCTGAGGCGAGCCCATCATGGCATCTCGGAAACCAACGCTGGCTCTCGAACCACCACAATCGGGTCAACGCAAGAAGGGGCTGTCCACCCGGCAACGGATGCTTGAAGCCGCCGTCGAGCTATTCGCGGACCGGCCTTTCGACGATGTGCAGGTCGGTGAGATCGCAGAACGTGCCGGCGTGACCCATGGCCTGATGTTCCACCATTTCGGCACCAAGCGTGGTCTATCTCGATAGCGTTGCATGAAATCTCGCGCCGGCTATTCGACTTGAGCGTTCCCGATCCGAACCTGCCGCCTTGCGATGAGATACGGCAGCTTCTTCTCGATCATTTTCAGAATATTTCGGATAACGAAACATTGTTGCTTGACTATATGCGCGGCTCAAACGCCATGGCAGCTGACCCCGAGGCATGGCCCATTTTGGATCGTCATCGCGTCGAAATGGAACGGTGGGCGCTCAAACTGGTCGGCTTCTCTCAGAAATCCCAACCGCTGTGACTGGCGATCCGTACGGCGGCATCGGGAATGGATCAGCTCAGCGTCCGCTGGCTCCAGGAGGGCCGGATCCAGAAGATCGACGTACTGATCGAGGCCACGATCGAGCTGATCATCGGTGGGTTCCGCGCTGCCACCAAATTCGACCCGACGCTCGATGTCGAGACCGGTATTCGATTGTTGTCGGAACGAGGCGGTGATTCGGCCCGAACCAAGCGCGCGGCGAGCCCTACCATAAAGCGGAAGCGGGCCAAATCGGGCTGATCCCTTCCGCTCCATTGCCTTAAATGGAATTTTGTCGTAGCCGTGATCGCGTCGAGATCACCGATCCGAACGCCGGCGCGAAGCGGTGTGCTCGTTTCATCGCGGCTAGAAGCCGACGTTATCGCTCCCCTTGAGCGCCAGGATTTGACGCGCCTCGGTCGGGGTCGCCACCTCGAGCGAAAGCGGCTCGAGGATTGAGCGGATCAGCCGCACCTGCTCGGCATTGGACTCGGCGAGCCGCCCCTTGCGGGTGAACAGCGAGTCCTCCAGGCCCACTCGGACATTGCCACCGTTGATGGCGCCCATGGTGAGGAAGGGCATCTGGTGCCGCCCGGCGGCCATGACCGACCAGCGATAGTCGTCGCCGAACAACTTGTCGGCGATGCGCCTGGCGTGGAACAGGTTCTCGGTATCGGCGCCCTGGCCTCCCAGCAGCCCAAAGATCGACTGCACGAAGAGCGGTGGCGTCACCAGCTTGCGATCGAGAAAATGGGCGAGCGTGTAGAGGTGCCCTGTGTCATAGCACTCGAACTCGAACCGGGTGCCGTGGCGCTGGCCCAGCCGCTCCAGCACCTGCTCGATATCCTTGAACGTGTTGCGAAAGATCCAGTCGCGCGACGATTCGAGATAGGTCGGTTCCCAGTCGTGTTTGAAGGTCTTGTAGCGACCCAGCATCGGGTACATGCCGAAGTTCATCGAGCCCATGTTGAGCGATGCGAGTTCTGGCGACGCGCGTTCCGCGGCCGCCAGCCGATCGTCGAGGCTCATGCCCTGGCCGCCGCCGGTCGTGATATTCACGATCGCGTCGGTCGACTCCTTGATCCGTGGCAGAAACTGCATGAACAACGCTGGGTCCGCCGAGGGCTTGCCGGTATCCGGATCGCGGGCATGGAGATGGAGCACCGACGCTCCGGCCTCCGCTGCCTCGATTGCCTGCGTCGCGATCTCGTCGGGTGTGATCGGCAGATAGGGGCTCATCGACGGAGTGTGGACGGAGCCGGTGATGGCACAGCTGATAATGACCTTGGACATCTGTTCTCTCTCCTTCAGCGCATCCAGGGGCGTGGCGGCGTCAACAGCGCATCGACCACTGCGCGGGAAAAGGGGGGCGCCCCTTCCGGCAGCGGGCCGGGCGGTCGCAAGGATTCGGGCAGATCGTCGCCCCAGGCCCAAAGCCCGCCGCGGGCGAGCGGGTGTTGACCCGTCGGATAGTCGGCGGTCATGAGATCGCCGTCCGCATAGTGCTCCCACTCATCTCCGGCGGGATCCTTCCAATAGTCGAAGAATTGGCTGCCAAGGACATGCCGGCCGGTGCCCCAGGCGTGGGTCCAACCCCGGGCGCGCAGATGTTGCTGGCCCTGTCCGACGGCGTCGATGTCGATCGTCTCGGTAGATACGTGAAGGACCGCGGGCGCGGGGCCGGCGAGGAATGCGAGGCTATGGTGATCGGCAGGCGTGTCGCCGCGGTCGAGCCGGAAAAAGCCGAGCGCCGGCGTTCCGTCTGCGACCGTGCAAAGATCCGAGGCGATGAAGCCAAAACGGTGCATGTACCATTCGGCGGTTCGCTGGAAGTCGGGGGTCTGCAGCACGACATGGCCCATCCGCAGCACCGGCGACGGTTCCGCGGACGAGCGTATCGGCGCATTCACGCGCACGTTCCGGTTGGGCGTGTTGATGCTCACGAACGGCGCGCGGATCGGTAGGGGGTCAAGTTCAGCTATCTCAGCCAGCAGATCGACACGCCGCCCGTCCGGATCGGTCAGGCGAACGCGCAACCCGCCGCCGGGACCATCGTTGGGTTCGATCGCCACGCCCTCGATTTGAGCCAGGCGTTTCAGATCGGCGACATCCTTCGCCACTAGCGCGAAGCCGACAAAGCTGTCCTCATCAGCCGGGATCACCTCGACGCAGAACGGTGCTTTCCCATAGCCGCGATAATGGCGGCTCCTGCCGCTCGTCTCCAGCGACACGAAGCCGAAATCGCGCAGGAAGCGGTCCATCGCATCGGGATCGCGCCGGTTGAAGACGACATGAGTCAGCCGATCGGCATGCAGGATCGGATCTTGATGACGGAGCAGGCTGTTCACTGGATGGATCCTCTCATATGGTTCGCGAACATCTCAGACAATGCGGGTTTCTTGGCCGCCGATCAGCTTACCGCTGCGCGTATCGCGCATCGTCAGCCGTAAAACGTCGCCCGGTTGCAGGAAGGTCGTGCGCGCTGTCATCTCAGCCCGAAGCGCGTCGCGACGCGTCTCGTCGGCCATGAGGTGGGCGGCCAGGATGTCGACTACCATAGGCGAACCCTTCGCGAGAACCCCGCCCGGGGTGCCGGTCAGGATCATGTCCCCGGGCGCGAGATCCATGATCTCCGACAGCTGGGTGATCGTCTCGGCGGGACGGAAGATGAGCTGATCGGAGCGCGCCGACTGCCGCTGCGTATTCCCCCAGTCGAGCGTAATCTCGAGTGCGTTCAGCGTCTCCGCCACCTCGTCGGGGTCCAACGCGAGCAGGATGGGACCTGCGGGGCAGAAACCGCGATAGCTCTTGCCCTGAAACCATTGGAGAAAGGACGCCCCGAACATCGTGTCGCGCGCGGAAACGTCGTTGCACAACACGACGCCGGCCACATAGTCGCCAATCGTTTCGTCGGTCACTTTGCAGGCTCCCGTGACCGCGCGCCGCATCACCACGCCTATCTCGACCTCATAGTCGAGCAGCTCCACCTCCCGAGGACGCACGATGTCGGCATAGGGGCCAGTGAGGCTTGAACTCGCCTTCATGAAGAACAGGTTCTGCCGCCGTAGGTGATGACCCGATTCGCCCGAATGCTCGGCATAGTTGAGGCCTTGGCAGACGAGCTGACCATCGCTCGTTACCGGGCTCAGCAGACTAGAGGCTGGCAGCCGGAAAGGAGGTTCCTCATGCACGGTCCCGCTCGACAAGGCATTGAGCAGCTCGCTGGTCTTTTGGGCATTCGTCAGAAGAGGCGCCACCTCGATCGTATCCGACGCGCTGCGAGGCGCATCGCCGACCAGGCGCCCCCAGCGAAAGGATCCGGCATCTTGATAGCGCAATAGGGATTCAGCCATTTTGGGTACTTTCTTCAGATAATTTATGGGTAGGAATACGTATTAGCTGGATCGACCGGGCGTTGACGTATTCATCTCAATGTTCGACGGTTGGGAATTACGGAACAGGAGCGCGCTCAGGTGGGCGTTCGAGGATTCCTCGAGCAACGCTAGTCGCTTGCTCACGGCGACGGGCCGAGATGCTCGCGCAGCGCTGCAGCGGCGTGCGTTGGCTAATGGCCCCGCGTCAATCGCATCAAAACCGAAGGGCCGGGCAGCTGCGGAGCGGCGTCTTTCGCCTTTGTGTCGTCGCAAGCAACGAGTTACGATTCTGGCGCCGGGCAACCTTCTCTGTAGCTCCTCTAGCCCATGTGCGAGCGCGCTACCGACATTGCCTTTGCCATATTGGAGATGCCCATTTGAGTTCCTTTTTCCAGAGCGCCACGATTGCGAACCATTTTGCACATAAAATATGCCGGCCCTCGGGAGCGTCAGGTTTTCAATTTACAGGCTCTCCGATATCGCAATCAACATGCACTTTATTGATGCGCCGTTTCCTAAAAGTTGATGATCCATGGACACTCTGATGAGCCTTCGAGCCTTCTGTACTGTTGCGGAAGCGAAGGGCTTCGCCGCCGCGACGGACCGCCTAGCAGGTTCAGGAAGAACCGCTCCATCACCGAGTTATCCCAATAATTTCCCTTGCGGCTCATGCTGCAAACCACGTGATGCTGCCTGAGCAATGTCTGGTATTCATCGCTCGCATACTGGCTGCCCCGGACGCCCTTCTAAATGTCAAGTTGGTTCGTCATTTTTCTGAACGCAAAGCGGCGCGCTTCAGGGGTGGGAGCGGGTTGCCCACCTGTCCTCCGCAAAAACTCGATCAAGACAGGGCGAGGGTGTTCAGCGGCGCCGCATCGCATATGACATGATGAACACATGATTGCGCTCATCAGGATTGTTGTTCAACTGCTATCGGACGTGTGCCGATTCGCCGTCCTGCTGCTTCGTCCAAGCGGTGCCCTGGCGGCCGAAAACCTTTTCCTGCGCCGCCAGCTCGCGTTATATCAGGAGCGCGGCATGAAGCCACACCGCGTCGATGCGGCTATGCGGATCGGTCTGACCTTGCTGTCCCGGCTGTTCGACTGGCGCGCAGCGCTCGTGGTGGTACGTCCCGAGACGCTCATTCGTTGGCACCGCGCCGGCTTCCGGTTGTTGTGGCGTTTCAGATCACGTCTGGGGCGCCCGCCGATTCCATTGGAGCTGCGCCAGTTGATCCGGAGGCTGGCGGCCGAAAATCTGCTCTGGGGCGAAGAGCGCATTGCCAACGAACTTCTGCTGAAATTCGGGCTGCGGGTTTCGCCACAGACGGTCAGGAAGTACATGCCCCGGCGCGCGCCGGGTCTGCAGCGTGGCGATCAGCGCTGGTCGACCTTCCTGCGCAATCACGCCGATGCGATCGTTGCATGCGACTTCTTCCTGGTCGTCACCGCGACCTTGCGCCAGCTCTACGTGTTCGTGGTGATCGAGCATGCGTCGCGCCGGCTGGTGCATGTGAACGTGACACCTCACCCTACGGCAGCCTGGACGCTGCAGCAACTGCGGGAAGCAACCGGTTTCGGGAACTGCTACCGGTACCTCCTCCATGATCGCGATAGCATCTTTGCGAAGCATCTGGACGATTCCATCAGCCGACTCGGGCTGACCGTGCTGAAGTCACCACCCCGGACGCCGACGGCCAATGCGATCTGCGAGCGGGTCATCGGCACAATCCGGCGCGAGTGCCTGAACTGGCTGATCCCGCTCTCAGCGTCGCATCTCAGATCGATCCTGAAAAGCTGGACGGCGCATTACAACCGCGGGCGTCCTCATATGTCTTTGGGACAGGGTGTCCCTGATCCGCCGGCCGATCCTGCACTGCCTCCCCATGAGAATTCCGGTCACCATGTCGACCGGTGCCTTGTTGTGCGCGCCAAACCGATTCTCGGCGGGCTGCACCACGAGTATTCACTGTTAACCGTTGGCACCTGATCTGGATTTTGCGGACCACAGGACCGGCCGTTCGCGTAACGGCGTAGAAGGATCGACGATCGGCAACAACTGGCCCGGATTCGCCCAGCACCCGAAGGCGGCCGCACGAACCCGGACGGTTCATCGTTTCGCGCGGCCAGCGCAGGCCGCTCTAGATTTCAGTCTGCTCCGAAATCTCAAGCGCGTCATCGACTTCAATGCCCAGGTATCGGATCGTGCTTTCAATCTTGCTATGTCCGAGCAACAACTGGACGGCCCTGAGATTCTTCGTGCGTTTGTAAATCAGGGTTGCCTTGGTACGGCGCATCGAATGTGTACCGTAGGCTGTCGGATCAAGTCCCGCCGCATCCACCCATCGACGTATCATCCGCGCGTACTGCCGGGTTGAAAGATGTGGTGACACCGATAGTCGACTTGGGAAGAGATACTGATCAGGCTTCAAGACAGCCTTCTCAATCCATGCTCCGACCGCCTTCCGGGTCGACTCGGTGAGCTCAAACTGGACCGGGCGTTGAGTCTTTCGCTGAATGATTTGCGCCCGCGCCAAGACTTGATTGCCGTGCGTAACATCGCGGACTTGCAGATTGACCAGATCACAACCGCGGAGCTTGCTGTCGATTGCAAGGTTGAACAGGGCGAGGTCGCGGACAGCATGAGCGTTCTGAAGGTAGATCCGGATAGCCCAGACGTCTTTGGGCCTCAGAGGTGGCTTCTGGCCGACGAGTTTGCCTTTGTTCCACGCCTCACGGGTTTGTTCGGTCTTCATGGCAGACTCCCACAGGGATGATGGGAGTTCAATTGTGGTACCCGGCCTCGACGCCGGTTCTTGGGTGGAATTGCCCGAGGCTTACACGCAGCCAACTATTGCCACCATCTTTCGAATCCGTCCCGCGAACGGCTGGTCCGCACCAAAATCCTGCCCGTGAACCCACGGGTAAATTTCGGCCATTGCCGACATTGAGATGCGCTGGGTTCTACGTCAGCAATTTGGTGGATTGCTGACAGTGGGGGCATCGAGCAGTCGGACGGCAGCTTCCTGCATCAGCGAACTCACGCTCCCGACCCTTCTGAGCCATTCAGTGAAGATCGAGGATTGGCCGCTCACGGAGTGATAGCAGACATACCGTGAACGCGTGGCCATGAAGCTGGCCAGCGAGCGGTTTTCGATGCTCATTGCGACCCGCTGCCAGAACCTGATCAGATCGAAATCCTGGGCGTTGGCCCGGTAGCTGGATTCGGTCCATGAGCCCGTATCGACATAGTCGTAGAACATCATGCGGGGCACGCGCCGCTGCGCACGCTGGCACAGGTCCTCGATACTTGTAATCAACAGACATCCGGGCCATCCAGAAGTTAACGTGTTTCCTGCAAGGTACGCGCCGGCATCCCCAGGAGCACCGCCAAGCCACCCGCGACCAGCAAGGCGGCCATGACGTAGAGCCCGCTCGTGAAGCTGCCGGTGGTGGTCTTGGCCCAGCCGATGATGGCCGGGCTGACGAAGCCGCCGGGCGGCGCCAAGCTGTTGATGACCGCGATGCCGCCCGCCGCCGCGCTGCCGGACAGGTAGGCCGTGGGAATCGCGCAGAACACGGGCATGCACGCGAAAATCGTCGCCGTCGTCAGTGCCAGGGCCGCCAGTGCCCGCGTCGGGCTGGAGGTGGTCGCGGACACCATCACCAGGCTCGCGGCGCCGATGAAGGCGCACGCCGCCAGGTGCCAGTGCCGCTCCATGCGCGCACCAGAGTGCCGGCTGATCAGGACCATGCCCAGCCGAGCCGACGAAGTGCATGGTGTCAGTGATTGACGCCGTGCCTGCGCGACTTGTTCATAGGGCAACGGGTGAATCCAAATCGGCTTCGTGAATAGTCGATATAAAGAATGAAAGTTTCCCCAACGGCTCGCGAATATCCACAATGAGTTCACCTTGGTCGATACGTCAACCCCATCAGGGAGCGTGAATCCAGGTTGTCGTGCAGATATAAAGAGAGGAGCTGTTTGTGGTCCACAACTTCATCAATGGCGAGTTTGTTGAGACGGCCGGCGGCCAGACTTTCACCAAACGATCGCCTGTCGATAACACGGTGCTGTACTCCGTGTCCGAAGCCAGTCAACGCCATGTCGACGCAGCAGTCAATGCGGCTCGTGGTGCGTTGAATGGCGAATGGGGAAATCTCAGTACCGAGCAACGTGTGGATTTGCTCTATGGCGTCGCCGACGAAATCACGCGTCGCTTCGACGATTTCGTGGAGGCCGAAATGGCTGACACGGGACAACACCGTCATGTGATGGAGCACGTGTTCATCCCCCGTGGCGCGGCCAATTTCCGGGCATTCGCGGAGACCATCAAGACCGTATCGTCCGAGTCGTTTCAGACGGCGACGCCGGATGGACGAGGCGCGATCAACTATGCGATTCGAGTACCGAAGGGTGCGATCGCGGTGATCTGCCCGTGGAACGCGCCCTTCATGCTCATGACCTGGAAGGTTGCTCCTGCGCTCGCGTGCGGCAATACCGTCGTCGTCAAGCCGTCGGAAGAGACGCCCGCTACCGCGAATCTTCTGGGCGAAGTGATGAACGTCGTTGGCGTGCCGCGAGGCGTCTACAACGTTGTCAACGGCTTCGGGCCGGATTCCGCAGGCGAATGGCTTGCCAGCCATCCGGGCATCGATGCGATCACGTTCACGGGCGAGACGCGCACTGGCGCCGCGATCATGAAATCTGCCGCGGAAGGCATTCGCGACGTTTCGTTCGAGCTGGGTGGCAAGAATGCGGGCATCGTGTTTGCCGATGCGGATTTCGATGCCGCTGTCGAAGGCATCTATCGCGCCGCATTCCTCAACTCCGGTCAGATCTGCCTCGGTACCGAACGTGTCTATGTCGAGCGCCCGATCTTCGACCGCTTCGTCAATGCGCTGAAGGCGCGCGCGGAGTCGGTCAAGTACGGTCGGCCGAGTGATCCGGGCGCCACCTATGGCCCGTTGATCAGTCAGGAGCATCGAAAGAAGGTCCTGTCGTACTACGAGCGGGCGCGAGCGGACGGTGCCACGTTGGTGACCGGCGGCGGCATTCCCGGTCTGCCGGCCGATCTGGCGAGTGGTGCCTGGGTGCAGCCGACCATCTGGACTGGCTTGCCCGAGACCTCTGCCGTCGTGCGGGAGGAGATTTTTGGACCGTGCTGCCATATTCGGCCGTTCGACAGCGAGGGCGAGGTGATCGGGCTTGCTAACGACAGCGAGTGCGGCCTTTCGACCACGATCTGGACACAAAACCTCTCTCGCGCGCACCGGATGGCAGCCCGGATCGATGTCGGAATCTGCTGGATCAACAGCTGGTTCCTACGCGACTTGCGCACGCCGTTCGGCGGAGCGAAGCAATCGGGGATCGGCCGCGAAGGTGGCGTGCATTCTCTCGAGTTTTATACCGAAACACGCAATATCTGCGTGAAGCTGTGAGGTCGATCATGAGCAGTGAAAAAATTCGGCGTTACGGAGACGAGCTGTACGACGCGCTGGTGACGCGCACGCCGGTGGCACCGCTGACGGATCGCGACCCGACGTTGACGATCGAGGATGCGTACCGCATCCAGCGGCATAT
Source organism: Paraburkholderia sp. FW306-02-B (assembly GCF_058782725.1). NCBI lineage: Bacteria > Pseudomonadati > Pseudomonadota > Betaproteobacteria > Burkholderiales > Burkholderiaceae > Paraburkholderia > Paraburkholderia sp. FW306-02-B. Next base: position 310,162 of record NZ_JBYSXZ010000002.1, on the reverse strand, counting down.
GGTCGAGCGTCGCGTTTTGGCCGGCGAAACCATCATCGGGAAAAAGATCGGCGCGACGAGTAAGCCGGTGCAGGAGCGACTCGGCGTCCATCAACCCGACTTCGGGCAACTGACCTCCGGAATGGCTCATCGCGAAGGCGACGCGATCGACCTCTCCGGTCTCATCCAGCCATTCGTCGAAGCTGAACTGGCGTTCGTGCTGAAGGAAGACCTGAACGGTCCGGGGATCACGGCAATGGACGTGATCCGGGCGACCGACTACGTCGTGCCTTGCTTCGAGATCGTCGACTCACGAATCGATGACTGGAAGATCAAGATCCAGGACACGGTTGCGGACAACGCATCGTGCGGTGTTTTCGTATTGGGGAACACGCGCGGCGACCCACGCAAGCTGGACATCACGCTCGCAGGCATGGTGCTCGAGAAGAACGGCGACGTGTGCGCGACTGGGGCGGGTGCGGCGGTACAGGGCGGGCCCGCAAATGCTGTCGCCTGGCTCGCGAATACGTTGGGCGCACTCGGCATTCCGTTCAAGGCGGGCGAAGTGATTCTGTCCGGTTCCCAGTCGGCACTGATCCCGGTCGCTGACGGCGACGAGTTCGTGTGCACGATCGGTGGCCTTGGTAGCTGCCGGATGACTGTGATGCGAAAGGAGGCCGTATGGCAGGCGCATTGAAAGAGAGTGTGATCGCTCAGCTCGCGGACCAAGTCGAGAGCGCGCAGCGCGAAGCGCGTGCGATCGCCAAGCTGACTGATCAATGGCCCGATCTGACCGTAGCCGACGGCTATGCGGTCCAGGCGGAATTGCGACGCCGTTATCTCGCGGATGGTCAGCGTCTTGTGGGGTGGAAGGCAGGGCTGACCTCGCGGGCCAAGATGAAGCAGATGGGTGTCGATCAGCCGTGTATCGGCTTCTTGACGAACGCAATGGCGCGTCCCGAAAGCTCGGCGATCTCGACGGCCGACCTAGTGCATCCCCGTGTCGAATGCGAGGTTGCCTTCGTCACCGCGAAGGATCTGCAAGGTCCTGGCTGCACTGCGGAAATGGTGCTCGAGGCGACTGACTACGTATTACCTGCCGTCGAGATCATCGACTCGCGATATGCGGCCTTCAAGTTCGACCTGGCGAGCGTGATCGCCGACAACTGCTCTTCTGCCCGCTCGGCTGGATGACCCAGTACCGCAGCCGCCGCGGCCACGGCGACGATTTCGCCGTTCTTCTCCATCACGTTCCACATGGGGCAGCAGCCCGTCGATGCCTTCCGCGGTCGTCTTCAGGCCGAGCTCACGGGCGCGTGCGAGCCCCTCGGATCCAGGATCGATACCCACCATCCAGACGGGCTCCAGTACCGGACTACGCGCAATCTTGTAGATCAGGTCCGTGCCGATATTGCCGGACCCGATCAATGCGCACTTGACACAGACCGTGTATGTCACCGATTCGGCGGGTTACATGCTTCCGGATGACGTCCGTGCCCGCGTCCGCGCGCTGCGCGCGGTGCTGAAGCCGGAAACCGAGATCGGCTTTCACGGCCATCACAACCTCGGCATGGGCATCGCGAACTCGATCGCGGCGATCGAGGAAGGTGCGAGCCGTATCGACGGTTCCGTCGGCGGTCTCGGAGCCGGCGCCGGCAACACCCCGCTGGAAGTGTTCGCTGGTGTCTGCGAGCGCATGGGCATCGAAACGGGCGTCGATGTGTTCAAGCTGGTCGATGTCGCAGAGGACATCGTGGTCCCGATGATGGATCAGATGATTCGCGTCGATCGCGATTCGTTCACGATCGGGTACGCCGGCGTGTACTCCACGTTCCTGTTGTTCGCCAAACGAGCCGCTGCGCGATATGGCGTGCCCTCACGCGACATTCTGCTAGAGCTGGCCCGGAAAAAGATGGTGGGCGGGCAGGAAGACATGATCGAGGATACCGCGCTGACGTTGGCAAAGGATCGCGGTCTGCTCAAGGTCGCATCGTCGGTCGCGGGGCAGGAGGGTTAAATAATGCCATTCGCCCAAATCTATCTGGTCGAAGGTCGAACCGAGGAACAAAAGGCGGCGGTAATCGAAAAGGTTACACAGGCGCTCAGTGACGCGGTCGGCGCACCCAAAGAGAACATTCGTGTCTGGATCCTCGACGTTCCCAAGACCAACTGGGGGATCGCCGGAGTCAGTGCCAAGGCACTGGGACGGTAAGCGACACGTAGCTATGCGATATGCCTTGGAGCATATCGAATCAGACATCAGATCATGCATAAAGGAGGAGACGATGCTTGATCTACACGACATCCGCTATGTGCGTCTGGGTACAGCGAACCTGGATCAAGCGGAGGAGTACGCGACGAAGATCCTCGGAATGGAAGCGATCCGGCGCGAGGGGAAATCGCTCTACCTGCGTTCCGACAGCCGGGACCATACGCTTTGCTATTTCGAGGGAGACCCGAAGGAGCAGACGGTGGGATTTGAGGTTGCGTCGAAGGGCCGCCTCAAGAAAGCCGCCGACCTGCTCGAAGACAGCGGCTATCGGGTCCGTTCGGGTACCAGTGAGGAATGCGAACAGCGGCGCGTGTACGATTTCGTCCATTTCACGGATCCTTCGGGCACACACTTCGATCTCGTGCTGCGTCCGGATGACAGCGGCCGACGCCATTTTTCGTCGCGCGACGCGGGTATCACGGGTTTCAGTCATGTGGGGCTGTACAGCAGTGACCCGAAGCGCGACGAACAGTTCTGGACCGAGATTGCAGGTGCCAAAGTCAGCGACCGGATCGGTGATGCAGCGCTTCTGAGAATCAATCCGGTTCATCACACGCTGGCGCTCTTTCCGTCCAACCATGGCGGCGTACAGCACATCAATCACCAGGTCGAATCGATCGACGACATCCTGCGCGCCTATTACTTCCTGAAGGAGAAAGGTGTCGAGATTCGCTTTGGGCCTGGGCGGCACGCGACTTCCGGCGCGTACTTCCTCTACTTCGCGGGCCCGGACGGAATGACGTTCGAGTACTCGTGTGGTGTGCGGATCTTCACGGAAGAAGAAGAGAAGACACATCGCCCACGACAGTTTCCGATCGAACCGCGATCGTACTGCATCCTGGGGTCGAAACCGACCGGGATCGCGGGATTCGAGAGCTGATCTTCACTGGCGACGCGCCGTTAACGCGTCGACGAGTACGCCGATCCGGGGTCCTCGTGGCGGCACACAATTTGAAATGCGAAACGAAATCATGAGTTACAACGTTCGACTGGAACCGACCGGACATACCTTCGAAGTGGCGGACGGCAAGACCGTACTGAAGGCTGGGATGGATGCGGGTCTGCTGATGCCCTATAGCTGCCGTGCTGGAGGATGCGCGACGTGTCGCGGGAAGATTCTCGAGGGATCTGTCGACTACGGTCCGATCATTCCGGGCGTGCTGCCGGAGAGTGATCGCAAGGCAGGCTACGCACTGATGTGCGTGGCGAAACCGCTGACTGACCTGGTCGTGGAATTGCGCGAGCTCGACGGAGTTGCTTCGGTCAAGGCGATGACTTTTCCCTGCCGTGTCGTTCACGCGGAGCGAGCAGCACCGGATGTGATGGTCGTCCGCTTGAGAATCCCGATGAACTACACGCTCTACTTCATGCCGGGACAGTACATCGAGGTACTGCTGAAGGACGGACAGCGCCGTAGCTACTCGGTCGCAGTCGCACCCCGTCATGACGACCTGACGCACCTCGAACTTCATATCAGGCATTCGCCCGGGGGCATGTTTACGGGCCACGTTTTCGGTGCGATGAAGGAAAACGACATGCTGAAGCTCGAAGGTCCGTTCGGCACGTTTTTCCTGCGCGAAGACTCCGACAAACCGATCGTATTCCTCGCAGGCGGGACCGGATTTGCACCGATCAAGTCGATCATCGATTACATGAACCTTCACGGTATTCGGCGACCGGTCACACTCTACTGGGGTGGACGGACGCGGCGCGACATCTACATGATGGATATCGCGAAGCGTTGGCAGGAAGAGTACGACCACATCCGGTTTGTACCGGTCGTTTCGAATGCAACACCGGAATGCGAATGGGAAGGTCGGCGCGGCTTTGTGCATCAGGCAGTGATGGAGGACCTTCCGGATCTCTCGGGGCACCAGGTGTACGCATGCGGAACGCCGGCCATGGTGAATGCCGCGAGAAAGGACTTTGTCGAGCAATGCAAGCTGCCGGCGAACGAGTTCTTTGCCGACTCCTTCGTCTGAACCCCACACCACGTCGTTTGAAAGGCCGGGGCACCGGCTTGTTCATATGCGCCTTTTTTCGGATACCGGAGTGTACGATGCCGCAAATTCCTGAGGTCACCACCGTTCCCGTGAGCAACGGGGATTCGATCGTCAAGCCTTACGTTCTGGGTCATGGCACCCTCGCATGTCGTGAAATCAACGAAACCCGCAAGTTCTACAAGGAGTTCCTCGGTCTGGAAACGGTGCGTCACGGCCCCCGTTCCTTCGCCGTGCGCCTTGGCATGAAGTTCCACATCTTCTGCGTCGAGATCGGTGACGAGATCGAGCCGGTGCCGTTCCTGAATCACTGGGGACTCGATGTCACCAGCAAGGAAGAGGTGGACGCCGCCTACGCCAAGACGGTCGAGTTGAAGGATAAGTACAAGATTCGGCAAATCACCGAGCCGGCATTGCAGCACGGTGTGTACTCGTTCTATCTCGAAGACATGGATTACAACTGGTGGGAAGTCGAGTATTACGAAGGCAACTTCCAGGATGAGGACCTCTTCGATTTCGGCGATCTGTTCTGATTGGTCATACAACGCTGTATAGAGAATGTGAAGAGGACGATCCCATGAAAACTGAATACAAGCTGCTCACCTACGAGAGCGACAACGGGGAAGCCCGTGCTGGCATCTTGATCGACGGACGAGTGTTCGATGCCGCCTCGGCCTTGAGTGAGGTAGGCGAGACGCAATTCAAAACGTTGGCGGTCATCGATCTGCTGGGTGAGTGGGACGCGTTTCGACCGATGCTGGAAAAGGTTGCGGCTCGGGTTGCGCAATCCGACTCTGCCGCCGGGATGGGCGTCGCCGTCAACGATGTGACTTTGCTCGCGCCGATTCTGTTTCCCAATGTCGTGTTCGGCGCGGGAGCCAACTTCTCGGACCATGTCGAAGAGATGCGACGAGCGTTCAACTTGCCGGCTGAAGCGAGCCCGCGTGAGAACGGCGGCAATCCGTGGTTCTTCGTCAAATCGCCGACACGTAGCGTGATTGCCAATCCGGGCGCCACGATCGAGTTGCCGGCCTACGCGAAGTCCGTCGACTACGAGATCGAACTTGCCGCCGTCATTGGACGCCGCGCTCGGAATGTCACGGCAGCTGAGGCGCTTGATTATGTCGCCGGCTATACCGTCGCCAACGATTTGTCGGCGCGAGATGGCCTGAGACGCACCAATTTTTCCGAACAATCGCCGTTCCGATTCGATTGGGTATCCCACAAGTGTTTCGATCGCAGTTGTCCGATCGGCCCGTGGATCAGTCCGGCGGAGTTCGTGGGCGATCCGCAAGCCTTGGGAATGAAACTCTGGCTGAACGGCGAGATCCGCCAGTCTGGATCGACGAGCTCGATGATTTTCAGTGTTGCCGAGCAGATCGCATTCCTGAGCACTCGCACGACGCTCGAGCCGGGGGACATCATTCTCACGGGAACGCCTGCGGGTGTCGGGGCGGCGCGGGGCGAGTTTTTGAAGAGCGGTGACGTAGTCAAGATGTGGATCGAGAAGATTGGGGAAATGACCCAATCGTTCGTCTAATAGCGAACACGCCACGCAACCTCGTGGCGTGTTCCCGGCAATCGACGCGCCGCGCGTGCGGCGATTGAAGTCGAGATCTTCGTGTAAGTCAGGTCCATTCGCTCATCTCGCGAAGAGGGCCTTGGACATCGGTATGACAGTAGACGACTCCATAGATACGGCATTCCAACGAGAGGTGCGAGTTGCGGCTCGTGCATTGGCGCGCGCCGGGCTCGTGCACGCGTATGGCCACTGCAGTGTGAGGATCGGTCACGATTGGTTTCTGGTTTGTACGGCAAAGCCGATGGCTCTAATTGTGCCGAACGACAACGGTACAATCGTCGCTATCGATGAACCCCTTCCAGCGGGGGTCCTCGGTGAAGTGCGCATTCATCAAGCCATCTACCGGTCGCGGCCGGACGTTTCGGGAATCGCTCGTACGACACCGGGCGATCTGATGACGCTTTCCGCTGCGAGATGTACGCCTCGTCGGAGGCACGGCTTCGGCGCCTACTTTCCAGAGTCGATTCCGCTTTGGGATGACGTCCGATTGGCTAGAACCGACGAGCGCGCGCGCGGCATTGCTGAAACAATCGGAGCAGGTAACGTTGTCGTGATGCGAGGCAACGGCGCGGTCGTTGCGGCGGCTTCGCTAAAGGAGGCGGTCGTGTTGAGCCGCTATCTGGAAGATGCCGCACGCGTGGAGTTGCAACTGCGTATGGCGGGCCTCGCGACCGAAGCGTGTGTGTTGACCGAGGCCGAGGCGACCGAACGTGCAGTTCGGGGTGGTGGAATCATCGAGCGCATGTGGGAATACATGACCTCAGGTGATCCGGAGTCGGTCTGAGCGAAGTGAACACGTTCGTCGAAGAAACGTGCCGAGTTGGTCGAGCGGCAGATCCCACAGCAAGCATATCAATAGGAGATAGTGCGGGTTGTGGCCGGCGATGCAACACCGTACTCTGTGTGGTTAGACCGGCAGCCGTGGTCAAAGCCGACGGAGATGCCTGTCCGTCGGCTTTGACGCAAGCAAACTATGAAACTGGATTTGAATCTCCTCCGAGTGTTGGTTGCCGTCTATGAGACGCGCAACATCACCTCGGCGGCCACGTTGTTGAGTGTCAGCCAGCCTGCGGCCAGCGCGGCCTTGGCGCGGTTGCGCGATGCGTTCAACGACCCACTCTTTGTGAGAACACCGGGAGGGATGGAGCCGACGCCGCGAACGCTGAGTATCATCGAGAAGGTCAAGGAAGTGCTGACTTCGATCGATCAGGATATCTTGTCGAGCCAGACGTTCGAGCCGCTACACGCAACGGATGAGTTCGTGCTGTGCATGACCGCGATCGCTGAATATGTATTTCTACCCCATCTGGTATCGGTGACGAATCAGCGCGCTCCGCTGATTCGAATGCGATCTCTATCGCTGGCGCCGCAGGACCTGCAGGAGAGCCTCCTGAACGGAAAGGTGAATCTGGCGATCGGCTTCTATCCTGATCTGGTGTCTGCCGACATTTATCAGCAGCGGCTTTTTTCTCACCGACTCGTATGTTTGGTCAGGCAAGGACATGCGATAGCCGGAGACCGCATGACACTCGACGCGTTCGTCAATGCCGGTCACGTCGACGTGAGGGATGGCAGCCGGACCAGTGAGATGTTCGAAGAGTCGTTGTCGAACAAAAAGATCCAGCGCAACATCGTTCTGACCACGTCGCACTACATGAGTATTCCGCGGATCCTCGCGGAATCGGATCTGATCGCGGTCGCGCCGCTCATCGTGGCCAAAATATTTGCCCAGCAGTTTGGGCTTCGGGTGATGTCGCTGCCGCTCGAACTACCCGACTACGATCTCAAGCAGTATTGGCACCGAAAGTATCATCACGAACCCAAACTTGTGTGGCTGCGGACACTGATACAGAGTGAATTTTCTGATGCATATGTAGCGGGCCTTCTGCGTAAGCTCGGTACTGACTATTCGGAAATGGGAGACTGAGGTTGTTTGGCGTATGGCGCTGCGCTGTCGTGCGGAATAGCAGGGGACCCGTGGCGAGGGGCGTGGCAGAACCGGTACGTACGCGATCGTGACCCTCGTTTCACATGGAATCGTAGAGTGATGATAGTGCCGTGTTAAACAGAGAGCCTCGATGTTGGGCCGATGCTTGCCGGGGATCGAAGTCGTCGATCGAAACTGTAGGAGATCGTCGTGGCGCATGCAAATACGGAGTGCGCTATGAGTCGAATGCAGCTTATCGATTGAGACTGAAGAATCCGTGGGCGACGATTCAATCTCTCGAGGGTGATGGTGTGAGCTGTTGACGGGAAATTGCTTTCTTCGATGCCGTGAAGCTTGCTGATAATAGTACGGGAGGTTGAGTTTCTATGTAATTTGGATTGCTGATAGTGCGTATAAGGAAAGATAGTTGGCGAGGTTTTCGCCCCGCGCGGTAACGTTCCTGCGAATGAAGGACGGCGTCGTTTGAGATGCGTCCGTACTCGAACAACCAGGAGACGACATGAAACCGGTGCGGCGTTGGAGGCACTCCGTCAATATTCGTGAGCAGCGCGCAGAGATTCGCTTCGGCGCGATCTACAAAGGCGCTCTCCAGGCGACAAGGCCTTTGGGAATTGTCCTGGCCGTCGCAGTGTGCTTTGCGTCGCCGCTCGGCGCGACTGAGGGCGGAGGCTCGTCCTATGCGCCGGGGGTGAACACAGTATGGTCCGGAATGATGCCGCCACCGGGCCTGTACGGCTACGTGTATCTGTCCAACTACAATGCTGCGCACACGCTCGATCAGCATGGTGACGACAAGTCTGGAATCGAGAATTTCAATCTTCACGTCCAGGCGGCATCGATACGCGTCGACTTAGTCTATCCGAGGATCAAGTTCCTTGGCGCGGACGTCGAATCGCGGATCGCACTCCCGTACATCAACGGAAATGTGGAGTTCAACGCGATGACGCCCAGAGGCCCGCTCTACCGGAGTGGACGGGCCTCCGGCTTCGGTGATCTCACGCTATCGCCGTTGTTGTTGGGATGGCATGGCACGTCGCTGCACCAGATCGCGGGGCTGGATATCTTTGCGCCGACTGGCGACTACGACAAGTCACGGTTGTTCAATCCCAGCCGGCATTACTGGTCGGTTGGTCCGTGGTATGCATTCACGGTGTTTGCTGGAGACCGTTGGGAATTCAACGGCAAGGCGATCTACCTGTTCAATTTTCGCAACGACGCGACTGACTACACGTCAGGACAGGAACTCAACCTCGACTATGACGCCGCCTACAACATCAATCGAACCTGGCAGCTTGGTGTAAGTGGGTATGTTTATCGGCAGATCACGAACGACAAGCAAGGTGGTGGTATCGCTCCTGTCGACGGCAATAAAGGACAAGTGCTTTCGATAGGTCCCTTCGTGAAGTTTCAAGGCGGAAAGACCTGGGGGGTTGTGGTCAAGTGGCAACACGAGGCATTCGTGCGCAACCGGTCGAGGGGAGACCGAATCTGGTTGCAAGCCGCTGCCAAGTTTTAGTTTTACTATTTAGTATAACGGATAAAATGTCTGAGGATGGGCGATTTGCTGCGGCGGTATCAGGTGGTCGCCAAATGCGGCCGGGAGGTGATCGACCGGGTGCCGGTCGATGAAGCCAATCGGCTCAGGCATGATCGCCCGCGGCGGCGCGTGGTTAAACGGGCGCGCTGGCTGTTGTCGCGCAACCGCGAGAATCTGTCGGCCGAACACCAGATCAAAGTACGTGAACTGATGCAAGCCAATCAGGCCCTGATGACCGTCTACGTCCTCAAATCGTTGCTCAAGGAACTCTGACAGCCGATGGCCGCGTGGCAATGGCGTCGAGCCTGGCGGGCTTGGCTGGCGCAGGCCTGCGCTAGCGACATCGACCCGCTCCGGCGCTTTGCCGACGAGCTCGCCAAGTACTGGCGCGGCATCCTCTCCCGCGTGCGCTGGTCGATGCATACCGGCCAGCTCGAAGCTATCAATAACCGCATCAAGGTCATGAAGCGCATGGCCTACGGCTATCGCAACAGCGCCTACTCTATGAGGCGGAAAGCCGTGGTTGATCATAGGGGATGCCAAAGTAAAGTCAAATTAAGTCTACAGAGTGTGAACGTCCGAAGGCGAATTCTTTCCGGTCATTCTGGTGAAAGCCGCGATTGGCGGTTTGTGGCCGACTGTACGCGTTGAGCCCCTTCGCCGTCAGCCTCCGGTCGAAAACATTCGCCTTGGGCAGCGGCAGCTTTTTGCGTCATATCTCAGCGGGTGCAACCGGCCAGTTTGAGTCGCTCGGGCAAGATTTGCGACCGTCGGCTCTCCGGCCGACATGAGACGGTCACTGATGACGCTTTGACATTCCGTTCCAGTCCCGCAGATCTCCAAGGCATAATGCACGTCTGGGCAACCTTCCTCATTTCGCTGTTTTCTCATAGGAGATCGCGACGAGCCCATGACGAATATGGCCACTGTGTTCTTGACCGGCGCAAGCGGATTTCTGGGTGGGCATTTATTGCGCGAGTTGCGCGCGGCTGGCTTCGAGGTCCGGGCACTGTCGCGTCGTGCGGAGTCCGACGAGGCCATCGCCAGGCAGGGCGGCGTTCCGGTTCGCGCCGACCTGGCGGACGTTGCATCTCTGAAGGCAGCACAGGCCGGTTGCGAAGCGGTGTTTCATGCGGCGGCCAACACCAGCATGTGGTGGCCGCAGGCAGCGGCGCAGACGGCCACCAACGTGCAAGGGACCGAAAACCTGCTGCGAGCGGCCGAGTCGGTGGGGGTGCTGGCCTTTGTGCACACGTCGTCGGTTTCGGCCTACTCGCACCTCGCGCACGGCACGCTGAACGAGTCAGTGCCGCAGCGAGGCGCCGAGAGCTGGATCAATTATGAGCGCACCAAGTTCCTGGGCGAACAAGCCGTGCGGGGCTCCAGCACGCCGTGGATTGTCTTCAATCCCTCACACATTCTGGGTCCCGGCGACCGTCACAACTGGGCGCGCCTTATCATGCTGGTGGACCGCGAGAAGCTGCCGGGCATTCCACCAGGCATCGGTTCATTCGCCGATGTGCGAGAGATCGCCAGTGCGCAGGTACGTGCCTGGCAACAGCGGAGGTTCGGCGAGGCCTACCTGGTCGGTGGCGAACACGCAAGCTTTGTCGACCTTGTACACCGGGTGGGCACTGTATTGGGCAAGCGCACACCTCGTAATGCCATGCCTGTCTGGGCATTGATGACGTACGCGCGCCTTGCCGATGCATGGTCGAGAGTGACCGGAAAGGAACCCGACGTGACCCCCGAGAGTGTAACGCTGGCCTGTGGGACCCTCCGCGTGGACTCGGCCAAGGCGAAGCGCGAGCTGGACTACGTTGAAACTCCGCTGGACGCGCTGCTTACCGATACCCTGGTCTGGATGAGGCAGGAAGGTTTGATTGGGCGTTGAAGACGATCCTCGCGGTACGGGTCGTTGACGTGTCGGTTATCGCTGCGACGGCGATCTTGAAGGCAATGGGTTGAAACCCGACCGTGTCGGACATGTACGCGAGCCGCAACGGCGCGAGCGACGATGGAAAACCCTTCGTGGTAGCGAACGTCGAAGAATACCGGTCGGCGGCAAGGGGGCGATGGTAACTAATCGGCGAAAGCGCATTCCGGTGATCTGCGGACCGCACGCGTAGAATCTCCTGTCAGGGCGTCCAGGCTTCGGCATGCCTTCAGGCGTTGAATCGAAGCGAACGTAAGCGACGTCTTCCCAGGATTTCGGGAGTGGCAAACATGCGGGACCGTTCACACGATGTTCAAGCGCCGCTGGTCAAGGTGCATCCCGATCGGGAGATTGCAACAAGCCAGCGTTTGCCCTACTTCGTGGGCATATCTGCGATCACCACAGGCGCTAAAGGACTGTCGATGTACGTCGTCGTCCCGCCGGGCGGACACGCTGAACCTCACGTGCACTGCGGCCATGAGACAGGAATCTACGTGCTGGAGGGATGTGTCGAAACCCGATACGGGCCCGGACTCCGCCAGTCGGTCGTCACCGAAGCGGGTGACTTCCTGTTCATTCCACCCGGGGTGCCACACCAACCGTTTAATCTGAGCGAGACAACACCTGCTAGAGCAATCGTCGCGCGCAACCAGCCCGACGAACGCGAGCAGGTTTTGCCGTACGATCCGGCTAACGAGAAATAGACGTGTCGTGTTCAGGCTCCGGATGCCGACCAGGGACAGCGTGCGCACCCTCGACGTTCACTTTCTGCCGGAGCGGCTGCTGCCTTCGGGTCGAAGACACCTGTTCGCGGTACACAGAAGCGGATACCTTTGATTGGTCGCAAATGACATAGCCCGAACGGCAGGTATGGCTGATGAGGGGATAACCTGACCGTCGCCTCCGGACGTCCGGTTTGCGACCGCTCAGCGCACATTCACCGCCTTGCGCGACAGGCAACTCAGGGGCGCGCTGTGCCGGTCGGCAACAGGCAGAGGCCGGCCCAGAGCGTGTCAAAACGCTTTTTTGAATGGCTAGAATATCTCGTCCGATAGCGGAGGGTGAGTGAGATGAAGCGGTTCGTTCAAGGCGACAATCGTACTCAAACCATCCTTCTTCCTGAAGCGCTCGACGACTATGTGACGGACACGAACCCTGTGCGCGTAGTCGATGTCTTTGTAGATGAACTTGATCTTGAGAAGCTTGGGTTTGAAGGCGTCGAGCCAGCACTTACAGGCCGGCCTTCATATCACCCTGAGGTGATGCTTAAAATCTACATCTACGGTTACCTGAACCGTATTCAATCCAGTCGTCGTCTTGAGCGCGAGGCCCAGCGCAACATTGAATTGATGTGGCTCACGGGCCGCTTGGCACCGGACTTTAAGACCATTGCGCGGTTTCGCAAAGACAACGGCAAAGCGATCCGCAGCGTCTGTCGTCAGTTCGTTGTGCTGTGCCAACGCCTAGATCTATTCTCTGAAGCTCTCGTTGCGATAGACGGGAGCAAGTTTAAGGCGGTGAACCATCGCGACCGCAACTTCACGAGCGCAAAACTAGAACGGCGAATGCGGGACATCGAGGCAAGCATCAGCCGTTATCTAGTGCAAATGGACACCGCCGATCGTCAGGAGCCTACGATTGCGAAGGTGAAGACAGAACGGCTCCAAGACAAGATCGCGGCTCTCAAGGAGCAGATGCAAATCCTCAAGCAAGTCGAAGTTCAACTCGACGCGGCACCGGACAAGCAAGTGTCGCTCACGGACCCGGACGCGCGTTCGATGAAGACGCGGGGAACAGGAGTCGTCGGCTACAACGTCCTGGTAGCGGTCGATGCAAAGCATCATCTGATTGTTGTGCACCAGGTCACCAACGACGGCATTGATCGAGACCAACTCACCTCGATGGCCAAGCTGGCACGCACGGAAATGGGTGTAGATAAACTCACGGCAGTTGCCGACCGAGGCTATTACAAGAGTGAGGAGATACTCGCATGCCACGAGGCCGGCATCACGGTGTTTGTTCCCAAGACGAAGACCTCGGGCGCGACCTTCGACGGTCGCTTCGGCAAAGAAGATTTTATTTACGATGCTGAGACAAACGAGTATCGATGTCCGGCGGGCGAGCGTCTCATATGGCGCTACAAGACAACCGAACGTGGCCTGAAGTTAGATCGCTACTGGAGCTCGCAGTGTCAGCAGTGCTCGTTGAAGGACAAATGCACCCCAAGCACCGAACGCCGGGTAACGCGCTGGGAGCACGAAGGATTGCTCGAAGAGATGCAGGTCCGGCTTGATCTCGCCCCCGACATGATGCGTATCCGACGACAGACCGTCGAGCATCCCTTCGGCACGATCAAGGCCTGGATGGGAGCGACTCATTTCCTGACACGCACTATCGAGCGGGTGAGCACGGAGATGAGCTTGCACGTCCTCGCCTACAACATGAAGCGGGTTATCAAGCTACTTGGTTCAGAAACGGTTATGAAGGCGATGCGGGCGTGAAGCCCGCACGCGGCTGACTAGTCCTTGCAATACGTTCGGCGCTGACTTGACGTTTTCGGTGCCGCAATCGATACGCCGCGATCTGCCGCCGAGACAGCGTGCCGACAAATTCCCAGTGGCTACGCGTTTTGACACGCTCTGGGCCATCAAGAGCCGTTCGTGCACGATTTGCGACCGTCTGTTACCGGACCGGCACGAGACGATCGCTGAAGTCGCTTGCCCCCGCTCGTCGGTGTCGACCTACCTGAAATGCCACTGGCGTTGGGTTGTCCCCCACAAATGAGGTGGAGGTTCGAGCGTGTCATTGTCGCCGACACGACCTCGGTTCGCTGCAAGATCGTTCAATACTTTTGGCCTGAATCTACCTAGCATTCCCTCCACCGCTTATTTTTCTGGAGAGATGCTTTGTTATTACAAAACGAACCAGGCGGCGATAACGCCATTGAAGCCCCGCCCGAGCCGGAGCGTTGTGTCATCGTCGTGGACGAAGCGCTCCCGCCCGGTAAAGCCTCGAACGCCGCTGCAGTGGTGGCGTTCACGCTGGGCCAGCGCCACAGCCATCTCGTCGGAGAGCCCTTGCGGGACCAGGACGGCACGGCGCACCCTGGTCTCATTCCCATTGGCATCCCGGTTCTCAAAGCCACGACTGATCAGTTGAACGCGCTGCGCCAGAAATCGCTGGCGCACTGCGACGTGGTTGACTTTCCTGTGCAAGGACAGGCCACCGTCGACTACGACGCCTTTCTACACGCAGTGCGCGTGCAGCCGGGCGAGTCCCTCCAGTACCTGGCAGTCGGGCTGGTCGGGCCCAGGAAGAAGGTCGGCAAACTGGTCGGTGGTCTCGCCCTGTTCGCATGATGGGCGCAAACCTCACCTCGGAGCTCCGCGGCCAGGTCTGGTCTGTGGGCATCGACCGTCCGGGAAAGTGCAACGCGCTGAACGGCCCTCTGTTCGAAGCGTTGGCAAACACCTTGCGCCAGGCGCATGGAGACGTGCGCGTTCATTGCGTGCTGCTGCACGGAACCAGCGAATGCTTTTGCTCGGGCCACGACACGGCCGAGTTCGGTTCCTTGTGGCCGCAGGCAGCCGACGGCGCGGTCGTGCGCTGCATCGAGGCCTTCGCGGACCAGCCGAGGCCGCTCGTGGCAGCTGTCAATGGCGCGGCGGTCGGGTTTGGTGCCACGATGCTGCTGCACGCCGACTGGGTGGTTGCTGGCGAGGGGGCCATGTTCCGCTTTCCGTTTGCCGATCTCGGTATCGTGCCTGAAGCCGGCGCAACCGCATTGCTGGCCCGCCGGGTGGGCGATTTGTGCGCACGTGACTGGCTCATGAGCGGCCGGCCGATAACGGCCGCGGAGGCATTGCAGCGGGGCTTCGTTTCGCGCGTGGTGCCAGACGCGGATGTGCGCGCAACTGCCGACGAATACTGCGCGCTGCTATCCGCCAAGCCGCCGACAGCGTTGCAAAGTATGCGGCGTCTGTTGCTGGAGGGCGCCACGCTGCCAGCCAGCGAAGCCATCCAGCGCGAGCTTGCCGACCTGAACGCCTTCATTCCTGCCGTTACCTGGCGCTCGATCCCTCATGCATAAAGTTCACGTCGTCCACGCCCACCCGGAGCCGCGCTCCTTCTGCACGGCCATGGCCCATGAAGCCCGACGCCTGCTGGAGGTGCGCGGCGACGACGTGAGTTTTTCAGACCTCTACGCGCTCAACTTCGATCCCGTGGTGCGCGCCAGCGATTTCGCCGAGCGCGCCAACAGCGACTACCTCGTCTACGCCAAGGAGCAGCGCCACGCACGTGAGCGCAACGCCCTTGCGCCCGACGTCCAGCGGGAGGTCGACGCGCTGCTGGCCAGCGATACGCTGGTGCTGGTGTTTCCGCTCTACTGGTTTTCGGTGCCTGCGCTTATCAAGGGATGGATCGACCGCTGCTTCCTGTCCGGCGCGCTTTACGGCGGCAAGCGCATCTACGGTCGCGGCGGCATGGTCGGCAAGCGCGCGGTGATCGGGGTAAGCCTGGGCGGCCGGGAGCACATGTTCGGACCGCAAGGGATACATGGCGAACTTGCAGGCGGCATGCTGCGTCACCTGCTACAGGGGACCTTGGGTTACGTCGGTTATGAAGTGCTCGAGCCGTTCTTTGCCTGGCACATTCCTTACTGTTCGCACGCTCAGCGAGTCGACACGCTCAAGCGTTGGAGCGACTTCGTCGCCCGCCTCGACGAGCAGCCGCGCATGCCGATGCCGCGGCTGGAGGAATATGATGAAATCTTCCAGCCACTTCCAGGGGCAGCCTCACCATGAACACCACTGGACCGACGAAGTCGATCAAGCTTTGGCACGCGCCAGACGTCATGGACGCCGTCATGCTCAGGGGCCAGTTCGTCGGCCACCGCTATCCGCCGCACACGCACGACACGCATTGCCTCGCGGTGATTACGGGCGGGGCGCTGGCGGTCGAAGTTCAGGACCAGCGACGCGTGTGCCGCCGTGGCGACGTGATCGTCATCGATGCCGACGTGGTGCACTCCGGTTCGGCCGCCGACGATGGGCAGTGGAAGATGCGCGTGGCACATGTGCAGCCCGCAGCTCTGGCCGCCTACTGCGAGAGGCTCGGTATTCCCCGACGCGAGCGGTTCGACATGCCGAGTCCGTTCGTCGTCGACGCTGAACTGTCACAGCAGCTCTACGGCGTGAACTGGTGTTCCGAGGTGGACGAGGACTGCTTCAGGCGCAGTGAAACACTGGCCCGCGCCGTCATCGGCTTGCATGCCCGACACGCGGGCCGGTCTGCAGCCCTGCCCGTGGTGCGCAGCGAGCCTGCGCTGGTGCGCGCGATCAAGTCCCGCCTGCGCGACGAACTGCACGCACACCCGACCTTGTCGACGCTTGCATGCGAGTTTGGCGTGACGCCTTTCGTGCTGCTGCGTGCCTTTGTGCGCGACGCGGGATTGAGCCCGCATGCCTTCCAGCAACAGGAGCGCGTGCGCAGTGCGATGCCGTTGTTGCGAGCCGGCAGGCCCATTGCGGAGGTGGGCGCACTAATGGGTTTTGCCGACCAATCGCACTTCACGCGCGTGTTCAAGCAGCAGACTGGCGTGACGCCGAAGGTCTATCAGGCCGCCTTCTCATGATGCGGCGTTTCCGCCACCGTCTCCGTGTGGTGCAGGTCCCCTATCCGCCCAGATGGAAGCATGATTCACGATATGTATCTGATGCGGGTTAAAACGCCTGCCGGGCCACTATCCCTGGCGAGCAGGCCTTTACCACCAAGACAGAGACACGCTGCAAACTATGGAATTAATTTCTCGTATTTTAGGTCTTTAAAGGTACTAATTTGCAGGCAAAGCTCGGACTGTGATCGAGCAACATGAGTGCGCCCGCAGCCGATTCACGGAGTTCCTTTTTTACGGAGCAATCGGCACCAAAGGCCGGGCGCCCGCATCGCCAATTCGGAGAGACGATATGAAGGACCGCGAAAATGAATCAGTCAGTGCCCGCTACCGTTCGGTGTTTCGACCGGGCCTGTTTGATGGAAAAGTTGTGATGGTAACCGGTGCGGGAAGTGGCCTTGGTCGCTGCACGGCGCATGAGCTTACCTCGCTGGGCGCGACGCTGATCATGGTCGGACGGAATCCGGACAAACTGACTGCGGTTCGTGACGAGCTTAATGTGGACTATCCGGAAAGTGCAGACCGAATCGGCTTATATGCTTGCGATATTCGCGATGAAGCCAGCGTGAAACAGACCGTTGCGGCGGCTCTCGCGGACTTCGGCCACATCGATGGCCTGTTTAACTGTGCCGGTGGACAATTCCCGGCAAAGCTGGAAAAAATCTCGCTGAATGGCTGGGACGCTGTAGTGCGTAACAACTTGCACGGGACATTCCTCATGTCGCGCGAGTGCTTTACCCAATGGATGGCGGGTCACGGTGGTGCGATCGTGAATATGCTCGCGGATATTTGGGGGGGCATGCCCGGGATGGGTCATTCGGGCGCCGCACGGGCGGGCGTTTGGAATTTGACCGAGACGGCAGCCTGTGAATGGGGGCATGCCGGCGTTCGGGTGAACGCCGTGGCGCCGGGGTGGATCGCCTCCGCAGGCATGGACAGCTATAACGAAGAGTACCAGGCATTGCTTCGCCAACTGAAGCATAAAGTGCCGCTTCAACGTTTTGGTACCGAATCTGAGCTCGCGAGCGCTGCGGTTTTCCTACTCTCGGAGGCCTCGGCCTTCATTAACGGTACAGTGATCCGCGTGGACGGCGGGGTTCCCAACGCCCGACATTCCTGGCCGCTCGCCAACGCTGAGCGAATCACCGAATATAACGGGTTCCCTCGCTACGAGCCGCCTAAAGGGCTCCAGGACTAGCACAGAGGGCACTTTGATGGTTGGGGGCGGAGATGAAGCTAGAAGGACAGACGTACGAGAGTGTTACAGCGGACTTTGCTTGGAATATCCCTGCAAACTACAACATCGGTGTGGACACCTGCGACAAGTGGGCCGACGGTAGCGGGCGCGTTGCCCTCATTTATGAGGACCATGATGGGAAGGCGACGAAGTATTCGTTCGATCAGCTGAAATCGCTGTCGGACCGTTTTGCAAATTCGCTTCTGCGTCATGGTGCGCGCCGTGGTGACAGGGTCGCGATTTTCCTTCCGCAGTCTGTTGAAACGGCGATAGCGCATCTGGCTGTGTACAAAGCGGGCATGATTGCGGTTCCACTCTTTGCCTTGTTCGGCGTCGATGCTATTGAGCACCGCTTGGGCGACAGCGGCACCGTCGCGCTAATTACCGATCTTTCAGGCATCGAGAAATTACGGGACATCCGACAGTCGCTGCCAGAACTGCAAATCATTTATAACGTCGACGGTGGGGAGGCGGGAACTCAAGCAGGGATTTATTCGTTCTGGGGCGAGTTGCAAGCTGCGTCCGGTGATTTCACGCCCGTCGAAACGACGGCCGATGACCCCGCCGTCATAATTTATACGTCTGGAACTACCGGAAAATCTAAAGGGGCGCTTCATGCGCATCGGGTGCTGCTGGGACACCTTCCGGGCGTCGAGCTTTCACAGCAAGGATTTCCGGCCGACGCAACCTTGATGTGGACCCCTGCTGATTGGGCCTGGATTGGGGGGCTCTTTGATGTTCTGCTCCCGGCGTGGCATCACGGCGTCCCGGTGCTCGCGAGGCGATTTTCGAAATTTGATGGGGAGGCGGCATTCGATCTGATGGAGCGTCACGGTGTATCGCATACGTTTCTTCCGCCGACAGCTTTGAAGATGATGCGTACTGTGGAGCGGCCGGAACGCTGGTCGTTGTCGCTTAAATCCGTTGCAAGTGGTGGTGAGACTTTAGGCGAGGAGCTGATCGAGTGGGGTAGGAACACGCTGGGTGTGACAATCAACGAGTTTTACGGTCAGACCGAGTGCAACGTCGTTCTCTCATCTTGCGCTGCCCTCTACGAGCCACGCATTGGCGCAATCGGTCGGTGCGTGCCGGGGCATCGCGTTAAGATCGTTGATGATGCGGGACAGGAGCAGCCACCCGGAACGATCGGGAATATCGGCGTCGAGAGCCCTGACCCTGTCATGTTCCTGGGCTACTGGCAACATGAAGCAGCGACCCGCGAGAAGTATCGGGGCCGGTATCTCGTCACGGGAGATCTGGCGACCTGCGATCAGGATGGTTTCTTTCGCTTCGTCGGCCGCGACGACGACGTTATAACGAGCGCAGGATACCGCATCGGACCCGGAGCAATTGAGGACTCTTTACTGCGCCACCCTGCTGTCTATATGGCTGCGGTTATTGGGGCGCCCGATAGTGCGCGCACAGAGATCGTGATGGCGTTTATCGTCCTCAACCCAGGGTTTGTCGGTGATGAAAATCTGGCGCGTGATATCCAGCAACATGTGAAAACCCGGCTTGCTGCTCACGAGTATCCTCGTGAAATTCGCTTCGTTGAAACCTTGCCAATGACCGCCACCGGTAAGGTAATGCGGAAGGAATTGCGTCTGCAAGTTGTCAGCGAAAATGGGACTTAGTCGTCCAGCGTACTCTCTGTTCCGAGCAGTCGAAACATCTAGGTGCAGAGGAAATCATCGAGCAAAAAAGGCCGCCTACAAACGCTTTCCTCGCTCAGCGTTTTACTAGCGCTCAAAGATGTGATGGGAGACGTCATAGAGACCTGACCGCTCGCGTAGCTGTCACGCGGTAGCTCGGGGAGTGGTCCCCGGGCGCATCGCACACGTTGCAAACGCCTGTAGGTAACGCTCCGGTCGAGCGGATAGGCGCCTTGATTCCAACGGCCGGAGTCCGACCATCACCAGCCATTCGACGCGAGTATAGCCACCGGCTGCAAAGGGTCGTCGAGCGCCTGTCGAGTCAAGAAACATCTTCAGAAGGTCGGCCCGGAGTTCGGACAGTTCGAGAAGGCGACGCGCGCGAGTGAGGGCGACGTACAGCCAGCGACAAACAGAAGGAGCGACGCCGTCAATTACCCGCTGACAATCCGAACGGAGCGACAACCATGCCCAGCTAAACAGCGACAATCACCTCGGCCGACCGGCCAAGATGTTTGTCGGTAAATTGGACGTCCTGCTTGACGCTGTCCACCCGATCCCATTCGAGTCCCTTCGCTCGGTGGACCGTTGAAACGACGTAATCCGCCTGCGCTTCATCACTCACGCTTGACAGCAGTTGGCGAAGGTAGTCGGTTCCTTCAGAATCGATGATCTGCCCCGCTAGTCCGAGCCGGCGCTGCGAGGAGACTGGCGTGTGATCGGAGTTGAAATAAATGGAAAAGTCGCGAATCAGACCGGGGTTTGCCAAGACAGCGGGGCAGCTATCGGTTCGACTGACCTGCCTATCGGATGCGAACTATGTAACACTGCGGCAAGCGGCAATTCTCGATGTCAGGATGATGCCCAGACGGTCCAGTTGAGAGTTGTGCATCGATCTTGATCGAGGGTTAGGCGACGAACGACGGGCTGAGGTCAAACCCTAGCACCTCCGCCGCGATATCGATCCAGGCACGACCGCACCGGCTCAAATATGCGTCCCGGTGACGAACCAGCGCCAGTTCATAAGACATTACCGGATTGGCGATCGTCACAACGGCAAGTCGGACGGAGCGGGTCTTCCGCATACCGTTTCCGGCAATAAGGCAACCCCCATGCCCGACGTAACCATCGAGACGACCAGATCCAGGTGACTGCTACGGCCGGCGACAGTCGGAACGAAGCCTTGCATACGACAAAGCCTGTCGATCAGATCGTTCACTTTAAAGTCGTCAGTAAATGCGACGAAGGAGTCACCGGCCAGATCTTTCAGGGCGATCTTTTTGCGCGCCGCCAGCGGATGCTCACGGGAACACAGCAGTGCGAGCCGGCCGCGCACAAACGTCTGCGTCAGAAAACCCTCATCCTCCATCGGCAACATAGCGGCTGCGATCTCGACGCGCCCATCGGTCAACGCACTCTCCAACTGATTGGTCCCATATTCAGCAATATGAAGCTGCACGCCTGGATAGCGGCGACGGAACTCCGTAATCACGTTACCGAAGAAGGTTGAGCCGGTCGCCGCCGGCAGGCCAATACGCAACGTTCCAGTAACCATTGAGCGTAGATCCCTCAACTCACTCGTCAGGTTCTCTGCCTGCCGCAGGATCAGCCCGGCGTGCCGATAGAGTACTTCCCCTTCTGGCGTCAGCCGTACACCGCGCGGCTCACGAATCAGGAGGTTCATTTCGAACTCTTCTTCCAGTTGCTGGATCGCGCGGCTGATCGCCGGCTGCGTGACGTGCAGCGTACCGCCGGCTCGGCGGAAACCGTTCTGGCGAACTACCTCGACAAAGTACCGCAACACCTTCATGTCCATAGACTTTATGTGATAAAAAATCAGCATCAACTGGATGATAATAAAGCATTTCCATTATCGATGACGGCGCCCGATACTCAGCTCGTACCTTTCGGAGGGAGTATTCCATGCGGGAAATTTCTACTATTGGGGAGCACCTGGTCAGCCGCCTCGACGAGATCGGGATCGAGCATATGTTCGGCGTACCGGGTGACTACAACCTTGCGTTTCTCGATTACGTCATTGCCCATCCGACTCTGCGCTGGGTCGGTGCAGCAAACGAGCTCAACGCGGCTTACGCCGCAGACGGCTATGCGCGTTGCAAGGGCGCTGCCGCACTATTGACCACCTTCGGCGTGGGGGAGTTGAGTGCAATCAACGGTATCGCCGGCAGCTATGCCGAGTATCTTCCCGTACTGCATATCGTAGGCGCCCCGTCCACCGCTGTGCAGCGTGACCGCCTCAAGATGCATCACTCTCTGGCAGACGGTGACTTTTCGCACTTTTCCAAGATGAGCGCCGAGGTCACTGTCGCCACGGCGGAACTCACCGTCGAAAATGCCGTGGACGAGATCGATCGAGTACTGCGCACCATGCTGCATCAACGCCGACCGGGGTACATTGCGTTGCCAACAGATGTTGCGTGTGCTCCCCTGCCTGTCGTACCGGGGTCCTTCCATCGTCAGGAGGCTGCATGCGACAGCGCACAAGTGGAAGCATTCTCCCGACATGCAGCACAACATCTGCGTGCCGCCAGAAGAAAGACGGTGCTTGCGGATTTTCTGGCCGCCAGGTGGGAGTGCGAAGAAAAGCTCGAAGAGTTGATCCGGCTGGGCGGTATCGAAAGCGCGACCATGATGATGGGCAAGAGCACGCTCGATGAAACCTTGCCCGGCTTTCTTGGCGTCTACGCCGGCGCCGCGAGTGAAGCCCGTGTGCGCGAGGCCGTCGAATCGGCGGACGCGCTCATCACGGTGGGCACGCTCATTTTTGATATTGGGACGGCTGGTTTCAGCCACAGGATTGACCCGACATGCGTCATCGATATCCAGCCCTTCAGCGCGAGCGTAGCCGGTGTCCATTACCCGGATGTGCCGATGGAACGCGCGCTCGACTGCCTGATCGCTGAGATCCGCCGCATGGGCGTGCAGCCTGTCACATTCCAGCCTTCAGCAGCGACCGTGCCCGCCCAGGCCGATGCTGGCGAGCTG
This sequence comes from Paraburkholderia sp. FW306-02-B, assembly GCF_058782725.1. Lineage (NCBI taxonomy): Bacteria > Pseudomonadati > Pseudomonadota > Betaproteobacteria > Burkholderiales > Burkholderiaceae > Paraburkholderia > Paraburkholderia sp. FW306-02-B. The sequence goes on along the minus strand of NZ_JBYSXZ010000002.1, from coordinate 287,339 downwards.
CTGACCCAGAGCAACCTTTGGCCAGTCATCCAGGATTTCCTTCGTCCCGGGGACATCGTCATAGCGGAGCAGGGCACGTCGTTCTATGGTGTGGCCCCGCTCATGCTGCCTAGGGACGTCAAGTTCATCGGTCAGCCTTTATGGGCATCAATCGGATACACGATCCCGGCGGCCTATGGGGCGCAGTTGGCAATGCCGGGGCGACGGGCGCTCCTGCTGGTTGGTGATGGTTCTGCCCTGCTGACCGCACAGGAAATCGGTTCGATGCTGCGTGATGACACGAAGCCGATCATTCTCGTCCTGAACAACAACGGCTATGCGGTCGAGCGCGCGATTCACGGCCCGAAGGAACGGTACAACGACATCGCGCTGTGGAACTGGCAGCAGGTAGCCAGCGCAATGGGTCGAGACAAGCCGTCGACTACGTTGTACGCGGAGACAGTTGGTACGCTGGTCTCGGCGCTCCGCGTGGCCGCGGATACCGACCGCCTGACGCTGATCGAGGTCGTTTTGCCCGAACTCGATGTTCCGTCTCTGCTCGGCGCAATCACCCAGGCCGTAGCTGCGAAAAACGCTGGCCGGTGAATATTGCCAGCGTCCAATGACCGAAACATGGTGTAGAACATGCCAAAATTCCAGCTTCCTCGTGACCCTTCCAGTGAACTGATCCGCCAGCAGCTCGATGTGATGAAGCAGGCCCACATCGAGGCGGGACCGCCGTCCGGGGAGATCCGGAAAGACCGGATTGACCGCGCGATTGCGCTGTTGCGTGCGCACGCCGAAGCGTTCTGTAATGCCGTGAGTGCAGACTTCGGCAACCGGAGCCGCCAGCAGAGCATGCTCGCCGACATCTACACATCTATCGACGAGCTACGTTTCAACCGCGATCACCTCGACGACTGGATGGGCCAGCAACCCTTCCTGGAGCCGTTTCCTGGCACGCGGGCATGGGTCCAATACCAGCCGCTCGGTGTGGTCGGCGTGATCAGCCCATGGAACTTTCCGGTCCTGCTCGCTTTCGGACCGCTCGCGAACATCTTCGCGGCCGGGAACCGGGCGATCCTGAAACCATCGGAGCTCACTCCGCAGACCTCCGAGTTGCTCGCCGAGCTGATTGCAAGCTGCTTCGATGCGGATGAGGTTACGACAGTTCTGGGCGGCCCCGAAACGGGAGCGGCGTTCAGTGCGCAACCTTTTGATCACCTGATTTTCACGGGCAGTACGTCGATAGCCCACCACATCATGCGCTCGGCATCGGACAACCTCGTCCCGGTGACGCTGGAACTGGGGGGCAAGTCGCCGGTCATCGTCGCGCGCGATGCCGACGTGCACCTGGTTGCTGAGCGGATCCTGACTGTCAAGACGTTTAATGCCGGGCAGATTTGCCTTGCGCCTGACTACGTGATGATTCACGCGGATCGCGTACCGGAATTTGCCGATGCAGCCCGCTCATCAGTGGCCCGGATGTATCCGGCGATCCGGAATAACCCGGACTACACATCGATGGTGAATGTTCGCGGATTTGAGCGGCAGCAAGCCTTGATTGCCGATGCAGCCGGGAAAGGAGGTTCGGTGATCAGCCTCGGAACAGCAGGTGAGGATCTTTCCGATCCGGCAATCCGCAAGGTTGCTCCGACACTGGTACTTGGTGCGACTGATGAGATGCGGGTGATGCAGGAAGAGATTTTCGGTCCGGTTCTCCCTGTGATGACTTACCGGACGCTCGATGAGGCGATTGCATACGTCAATGCACGACCGAGACCGCTTGCACTTTATTTCTTTGGGGACGACAAGGGTGAGCGTGAACTTGTCAGTGCCCAGACGACATCGGGAGCGGTAGTCGTCAATGACGCGATGACGCACGTTTTCGTGAATGCCCTGCCATTCGGCGGTATAGGTGCGTCTGGAATGGGTCATTACCATGGGCAGTATGGATTCCGTGCGCTGAGTCATGCCAAACCCGTGCTTCTTCAGAGCCAATCCGGTGATTCCAACCGACCGATGCAGGCTCCATATGACGAACAGGTCGACCGGCTCATCAGGGACATGATCTGGTCTTGACGGCGTGCCGTCTGTTATCAGCTATGCGTCCAGCCAGTACGGCATTGGGGCGTCATTCATGAAGTGGGCGAGATCTTCGCATGGGATTGCGGACCATCGCCACTAGGCGAGCGTCACGAGTGCCATCATGACTTTGCGCGGCGAGCGCGCCCAGGGGCGTTGAATGTACAGCCGACAAAAAAGGTAATCATCAGCGACCATGCCGTGAGCGTGGCAGCCGCCACGGAGATTTGCGAGCGTCCGCTTACGGTCGGGTCAGAGACGGACAAATAGCGACAGAGAAAGGCTGATTCGGGTCGGGAGTGTGAGTTCGCTGATGCAGGAAGCTGCCGTCCGACTGCTCGATGCCGCCACTGTCGGCAATGCGCCCCATTGCTGACGTAGAACCCGGCTCTCACCAATGTCGGCAATGGCCGATGAAGGAGCGTTCGTCTTTGACAATCGGACGGCCGGTTACGGGGCGGAGCCGACGCCTGAACGTCCGACCGACGACGCATGTGAACGGCGGTTTGTGGCCGCACTGAGTCCGCCGACGACCGGCTCAGTTCGACCCTCTCCGGCCGTTGGAGCTAGCGCGACGCGAACGGCGGCTTCCGAGGTCCAGCAGTCATTCGTGCACGCGTGCCGCCCGTCAAGTCATCGGCCATTGCGGTCCTTCGTACCTCAGCAAGTTCGAGCTACCGTGAATGGCCGGTTCCGGGCACTTCGAACAGGCGCTATCGAATCGTTTCGGCCATTGGACTTTCTCGTCAGCAGACGACCACGCCGATACAGGGAATGGGCGCGCCGGTGCGAGACGATATATATGGCACGCGAGTACGCCCGCACCGTGCGTGACACCTACCGACCACCGCTCCCCTATCGGGGTCGCCCGGGTCATCGAAAAATTTGCGGTGGTCGACTGCGAATCTAGCCGGGTCAGTTCGTCTTAGAGCTAACAACAACGGGGATTCGTAGTCCAATCCCTCTCCGAGTGTCGACCACGGACGCAAAACTATTTCCCGAGGTGGATAAGAAAATAGAGAGGCTACCGCCAATGGCGTTACCTAGGAGGAACGATGCTCCCGCTCATTCTTGGACCACGATACAACATCCGCGTCACCTGCGATGCCAGCCCCAGCAATGACCGAAGTGAATCGACGATAGAAGTCAATCCGACCAATCCGTACAACATGGTCGCGTCGTCCAAACGATTCACCGACCCGCACACCTATGCGTTCTCGCTCGCCGCATATTCGACATTCGACGCGGGCCGATCGTGGCAGGAGGCTGCGCCTCTCGGGCTCCTCGCGGGCTGGGACGGGGTTTCGGATCCGACAGTCGCCTTCGATGATGTCGGAGGCGCGTATCTCGTCGCTCTGCCGTTTCAGGGAGCCGAGCCGATGGCCATAGCGGTGTACAAGTCTACGGACGGCGGTTTGACCTGGTCCGCTCCGAACCTCATTCACTCGGCGCCTGGCGATGACAAGCAGTCGGCCGCAGGCGATACCAATCCCGGCAGCCCCTATCATGGCCGTGTTTACGCCGCCTGGGACGGTCCGGGTGGCATGCTCTTCGGGCGCACGATCGACTACGGGGCCAGCTGGCGCGGGACCGGAGCGAACCCGGTCGGAACGTCGCTTGCTCCGGCCTCGTTCGGACCTCAGGTCGTCGTGGCGGCGGACAGTAGCGTCTACATCTTCTTCATCGCCGGCACCGACATTCAGTTCGTCAAATCCACCGATGGCGGGGATTCGTTCTCGAACCCGGCCACCGTTGCGAGCGGAATCACGGGCTTGCCCGGCCAGCTACCCGGTGGGACGTTCCGGACGCCCACGGTCGCGACGGCGTGTGTTGGGGTCAACGCGACCGACCTGGTTGTTGCCTGGGCCGACTATCGACAGGGAGTCGCCCGCATCTACTATGCGCGCTCCAGCAATGGCGGCGCCGTCTGGCAGGCGGGCAGCGGCTCCGGCATGCCGCTGATGAGCGGCGGCGCTGTCTCTGCCCCTGATCAACACGAGTTCCAGCCGCAGCTTGCCTGCACGCCACAGGGAGACGTCGGCTGCGATTTCTATCTCTTCGGACCGAAGGGCGGCGGCACGACACCGCTGATCGACGTTGTCCTGACAGCGTCGGCCGACAACGCGGCGACCTTCGTGGATCGGGCCACCGTGACCGAGATGCCGTGGGACCCCACAGTGGATGCCGTCTGGGCGCACGGAGATCCCAACATCACCTTCATTGGCGATTACTTCGGTCTGGCCGCGAGCCCGCTCGGGTTCTTCCCGTTCTGGATGGACACTCGCACCGGAACCCAGGAAATGTTCACCGCGCGCGTCGCGGTCCGGCCCGCGAACGTCTACATCAGGGACTCCTCGAGCGACACAGGAACGGTACCGTCACCCGGCAATCATTGGGAGGCTCCGGATCTGATCGTGCGCCGGCAACAGGACGGCAACGCTGTCTGGGTCGATCAGGATCTGCTGCGCGACGGGGTGACGGACCATTTCATCTACGGCAAGATCACCAACCTCGGGCCCAATCCCGCGGAGAATGTCACGCTCGCTGTCACCGTTGGCAACTATCCCGCGCTCGATGCGCTGCCTGGGCTGGAGTTTCGTTATCCGCAGGATTGGTATCCGGGCGACTGGCAGACGGCTGCGGTCCAGCAGAGACACCTGTATCTCGGTGAAAGTGCGCCGATCAATCTGGCGGTGGGCGCCACCCGTATCTTCGGACCCATTCGCTGGTCCGCCGCTCAGATTCCTCAGGAGGGCACCTGGCACCCATGCCTCCTGGCCGAGGCGCGTGGGGACAACAACGACTCCGCAGGCGGCCTTGATGGCGCGCCGCTGCTGGTCGCGCCCGGTACGTGCGATTACGGCAGCTACTTCTGGGGCGACAACAACGTCTGTCAGCGCAACCTGTCATACGCACATGTCTTCGCCGACGCCGAGAGCCTGATCGAGTTGCCCTTCATCATCGGCAGTCCGTACAGTCACGCAAAGCTCGTCGAGGTCATCGTCCACAAGGACTACCGGCTCGACGACGTTCCGATGATTCTCGAAGTGCTTCCGCCCGGGAAGGGGGAGAAGCCGCCTGTACCTGACAGGAATCACATGCACGGCGCCAAGCTTACTGGCAAGCATTGGAACCTGACCCATCGAGTGGCTGGAGTCGGCTTTGCGGTTGAACCAGGGCAGACGCTTCGCCTGAAGCTGTCGGTCAAGCTTCCTAAAGAATTCGATCTCGACGCGCCGACGAAGCTGACCATCTTCCAGCGCAATGACGGCCATGTCACCACCGGCAGCGCCATCCTCGAGCTCGTTCGCGGCCACGTCAGGCACGCGAACTCCGAACGGAAACAACGTGCTTCTTCGACGCGCAAATCGGGGCGATGACGCCGCGCACCATCGGACTCCAGCTTTTACTGCACGCACTTTACAAAATCGGCCTGCCTGTGCCGTTTTGCTTACACGTGATTTTGCGAGGCACCTTTTCCGAGCTGGGCTATCGAGCTCCATCGGCCAGCTGTTACCGCCCGGGGCCTTTTCATTCTGCTGGTCGTGTCTTCGTGACCAGCCCATGAATGAAGGTTTCGCGCCGGGCGATCACTCGACCTTTCGAATAATCGATAAGGGGGAATCATGTCGAATATCCAGGTCACGCACGATACGAGCGTGAATAACGCGAGAAGCGAAAGCAATATCGCCGTCAACCCAAACAACCCGACGCAGATCGTAGGAGGGTCGAAGAAGTTCCGGGACGTTCACAATTACGACTTCATTCTGGCCACCGAATACTCCACGGACGGTGGCCTCTCCTGGCATGATTCGGCCGCCCTTGCGCTACCCGGTTTTACCCTTCTTACCGATCCTGCGCTTGCATGGGACGACGTCGGCAACGTCTATCTGGTCGGTCTGTCAGGCAACAATCCGCCGACCTTCGACACTGTCGGGATCGTGATCTACCAGTCGTCGGATGGCGGACAGACCTGGAGCGCTCCGCTGCCGATCCACAACAGCGCTGGCGATGACAAGCAGTGGGCGGCGGGAGACACGAATCCGTCGAGTCCGTTTCGCGGCCGCGTCTATGCAGTCTGGGACGACGGATCCGACATGCGGTTCGCACGCACCACGAACCATGGTGCAACCTGGATCGGTGCGGGACCTGGCGTGACACCCGCCGGTACGGTGCTCGTCAATGATTCGTTTTCACCGGACATAAGAGTCGCGGCCAACGGTGACATCTATATCGTCTGGATCGCGGGAAGCGAGATCAAGATGATCGTGTCGACGGACGGGGGCGACAGTTTTGCGCCGGCGGTATCGCCGGCCACGGGCGTGACGACGCTCAATGCCGGATTGCCGGCCCCGCATGGGTGGCCGGTGTTTCCGGGCGGAAACTTTCGCGTGCTGACGATCCCATCGGTCAGCGTCTTCGGGAACACGGTCGCCGTGGCATGGGCCGACTTCCGCGCAGGCGTGTCCCGTATCTACTGCGCAGTGTCGCCTGACGGTGGCGCTAGCTGGCCCACCGGTCTCTCGGGAAAACCGTTGCTGGCAGGACCGCTACCCTCGGGTTTGCAGCACTTTCACCCGCAGATCGTCATTGATCCCAACGGCGTGATCGGGTGCGCCTTCTACGAGTTCGGACCCAAGCCGTCGACGCCACTCATCGATGTGATGATCGCCCAGTCGGTTGATGGCGGGATCTCGTTCGATCGTGCCACCGTGACGGACCAGCCATGGGATCCGGCCATCGACGCACCGTGGTCCCATGGAGATTCCAACGTCACCTTCATCGGTGACTACTTCGGGCTGGACGCCAGCACGCGGGGATTCTATCCGCTCTGGACGGACACCCGGACTGGTATCCAGGAACTCTGGACCGACATCGTGCCGGCCCGTGTACAGGTCAGGATTCCACCCGGCCTGTATGGGCAGGTCGCCCAGATTCTGGACGGCATCATTCAGGACGGCGGTGGCGACGAGATCGTGGGCGGGCATATCGTACATATTCCGCCCTGGGGACCCGAACTGGATATTCTGCTGGGCGTCGCGATCCAGCGGATCGCCACGCTTGTCGCCAGTCCCGGGGGTATCGGCATTCAGAGAGCAGCCATGGCCATGGTGGCGCATGTAGCTCAACAGGAAGTCAAGCGTCTTGAAGGCAAAGGATAGGCGACCCGCGCGCGGTGCGAGAGTTCACCAACGTGGTGACTTATATCGTGGCGGCGGGGACGAGATCGTCGGTGGACATCTCGTTCACATTTCCCCGTGGGAGCCCGAGCTAGACATTTTGCTCGGCGTTGCAATTCAACGGATCGCCACTCTCGTCGCCAGCCCAGAGGGCGTCAAAATCCAGAAAGCTGCCATGACCATGGTGACCAGCGTGGCCCATCAGGAAATCGGGCGGCTCGAAGTCAACAGATAACTGATCATGGAATGCACGCGTGGGGCTGGGCTGTTTTGCGATGTCAACTTATCTGGCTTCCGGAGGGGACGGATATCCAACACCTGCTCCCGAGTACTCCCAAGACCTTCAATGCGACTCAAGACGGGGGTTGCCCATGCGCTTACCGGTCGGCAGCTCCTGGCCGCTCGACCGCTTACGCGGAACACGAGAGGAGGCAACGGGGTCGATAGCGCCGAGTCGCTTTGCTCGGGAGCGGTCATTCCAAAAAGCCGCTACCGTTAGAACTCGCTTCGGTAGGCAAACAACCCGGGAAGACCACCGGTCATTACAAACAGGATATTTTGTCCCACAAGATAGTTTCCGGAGTCGACGCTTTCCACAAGACCCGCGAACGCCTTTCCGCCATATACGGGATCGAGGAGGAGACCCTCCGTCGATGCCAGCAACCGAACAGCCGCACGCATACTGTCGGTTGGGATTCCGTATCCCGGCCCAAGTTGCGCTTCATCAATCGAAATCGCACTACTATCAACGCGCAAATTCGCATCGATGAGTCGGGCTGTTTGATTTGCTTTATCCAGTGTGATGGACTGAGCCTGCTCAGCATTCCGATACACGGTAAACCCAGCAATGAACGACGGATTCAGGCCGAGAGCGACAAAACCGGCGACGAGTCCAGCGTGCATTCCACCGCTTCCGTTGGGCACTACGATACGATCAAAGGATAAACCCTCGGCACTCGATTGAGCGATGATTTCAGCCGCGCAATCTGCATATCCCAGACATCCGACGGGACTTGAGCCACCGAGCGGGCACACGTAAACGTTTCGGCCCTGCGCACGCAGCTCGTTCGCGCGTTCTTCGGCGAAATGCAGGGAGTTCGCGGAACCCGGCAGATCATGCACGAGCGCATCAAACAAGTCATCGAGCAGGATGTTTCCGTTGTCGATATAGTCGGTGTCGAAACGCGGCACCGCCCGCGTCAGGACAAGTTCGCATTTGAGACCGACACGCGCCGCTGCTGCGGCCGTCAGCCTGGCGTGATTCGACTGCCGGGCGCCGACGGTAATTATCGTATCCGCGCCGGCTGCCAGTGCCTCCCCGATGAGGAACTCAAGCTTTCTCAATTTGTTACCACCGCCACCCAAGCCGTTCAGATCCTCTCTCTTGACGAAAACATTCACACCACCAAGATGAGCGCTCAGGCGGGGAAGATGCTGAATCGGAGTCGGTCCCTCAAGAAGGGCACGACGCGGGAACTTTGAAAGATCGAGCTTGGGTACTGAGGCAATGGTCATTGGCTTCGGGATTGCGTTGGATTCCACAGCGAGAGTTGTCCGCGGCCGCATCTGCACAGACTTCGAATGATATCCGATGAGCGGCGGCGTTCGAGCGAGTTTGAATGCTCGATGACCGCGTATGGCCAGATTCCAAATACCGATTGAAACGATCCGGGCGGCCATGTCGAACGGCCGAACCCGGCCGACGGTTGTCTGACGGCGATCGGCAGCACGCGACCCACATGGTGGCCATCGGCCGTGCATGCATGGATGATCGATCATCAACAACCGCATTTCCATGTCGGCTGCTGCAGTGTCATTCCATGCTGTCCCTTGTACGCAGCGACGGATGGCGGTACCCATCCATCCAGCATCTGCGGTGCGAGCCGGTAAATCTCGATGCCGAGCGGTCGGCACACCTCCAGCGGATCGCGCGCGTCCGGCCCCCACATCGGCAATGAGAGATCGCCGCCCGGACAGGTCGACAGCGCGCACAGCAAGTCGATCTCGGCAAAGAATTCGAGGTAGTCGCCCTTCTTTGCCGGGCATGCTTTCATGAAATATTTGTCTTCCAGATTCAGGCCGGTGCACTGGAAGACGTTGAGCACGTCGTGCACGTCGTATTCGGTCAATCCGTACGGAGCGATCGCGCGTGTGAGGTTGGAGTGGCAGTGGAAATGGAAATCCTCGCCGGTCAGCATCCGGTTCACATAGGGATCGCACCGCGTACCGAGCAGATCGTGGACGCGGCCGCCATGCTCGTCGATGCCGTAGCCGGCGAGACTGTCATCCGTGATCGTCACGATCGGGCGCAGGAACGGCAGCGTCGACCACAGACGGTCGAACGTGCTCACGTGCGCCTGCTGCAACTGGCGCGTGCGCGAGGCCCACATGCGCTCGCGCGGGTTGTGCAGGCTCCACATATTCAGGTCGGCCACCTGCGGACCTTCGATCGTCACGATGCGAAACACATGGCCGGCCGGCACGGTCCACGCCTGACCCGAGCGGATCGGCACGACGATCGATTCGACCAGCGTGCGGGTGTCGTGCTGTGAAGCGACGCGTTGATAGAACGCCTTATCGACGTCGAGTGCGGAACCCTTAGTGGATTGATAGGCGGCAGGGTAGTTCAACATGCTGAATTCTCCTTCATGAGCCTGGCGAACAGCCCGCACGCAGGCACGCGGTGGCGTACGGGCGGAGGCGTTCGATGTCGGGTGGAATGAATCAAAGATAGTCGATCAACGCGTGTTGGGGCATCGTACTTTCCGTGCAAAATCTGGCGGTAGCTGCGCAGAGCCGCTTGCTGCAAGGTTCTGCCGTCCGTTCGCTTTCGCGCAATCAGCAATTTCGCAAGCTCTTGATCAATATAGCTTTTCAGGATAAAACCGCCAGATTTTTCACGGAAAATAGGACGCCCCCTATTCGCGCCAATCGGAACCGGTCATTGCGAAATGGTGGCAGTTGGGAGGGTACGAACGGCGGGTTTGGCCGACGAAGCATCGTTCATCCTCGCGAATTGGATAGCCGCTTGCTGGGTGGATCCGACATCTGAACGTCCGAGCAACGGTGCCTGCGAATGACGCGTCACGGCCGAGGCCGGCTGCGGCCTGGCGCCGAACCCCTTGCCCTCTACTAGCCCGCGTCGTGCGAGTTCCGCGACCGCACCATTGACCGTATCGACGTGAATCGCCAGGAGATCGGCGATCAGACGCTGGGTAGGCAACGTTTCACCGGCACGGAAAACGCCCGATCGGACGGCCGCTTCGATCGAATTCGCCAGCGTGTCACGGATACGGCCGCTTCGTGCGGTCAGATCTGGCAGCCAGTCGTGCATGACCGGCTACCGTTCACCCTGAAGGGCACCTTTCGAGACCAATCGCCGACGAGCCGCATCCTTCCCGGAGGGAAGCAATAGCCAGACGACGATGGCACCGAGCACATCGAACAGTGCCAGACACACGAACAGTAGGTTATATCCAATCGTAGTGGCCACCGCACCGATGGACCGGGGAAAAGCTGATGCTGCCGAGCCAGGCTGCGATACCAGTCAGACCGTTGGCGGTTGCGACTTCGTTCTTGCCAAAGCAAGTCAAACTACAGCGTGGCAGTCACTCCCCCATCCACATACAGAATGTGGCCGTTCACGAAGTTCGAAGCGTTGCTCGCCAGGAACACTGCGGCGCCGATGAGATCCTCCACGTCGCCCCAACGCCGCGATGGCGTGCGTCCGATCAGCCAGTTGCTGAAGGTCTCATCCTTGACGAGCGCCTCGGTCAACTCGGTCTTGAAGTAGCCCGGTCCGAGGCCATTGACCTGGATTCCGTATTGTCCCCAGTCGATCGCCATGCCCTTCGTCAGCATCTTCACCGCGCCTTTGCTTGCGGTGTATGCGGCAATGTTGGGACGGCCCAGTTCGCTTTGCACGGAACAGATGTTGACGATCTTCCCACGCTTGCGAGCGATCATGTGCCGCGCTACCGCCTGGCCGACAAGAAACACACTGTCGACGTTGGTCTTCATCAACTCTTCCCATTGACCATGGGAAAACTGTTCGAGCGGCGCACGACGCTGCATGCCGGCGTTGTTGACGAGAATGTCGATCGCGCCGATTTCGCGCTCGATATGCGCGATTGCAGTGTCGACCTCATTGGCCGACGTCACATCGAAACTTGCGGCGTGGACGGTCGCCCCCTCATCGCGCAGGCGGCTGACAGCCTCTGCCAGCCGGGCCTCGCTACGACCATTCAGAATGACTTCAGCGCCGGCGCCGGCCAATCCTTTTGCCAGCGCGTAGCCGATACCGGTACTCGACCCGGTGACCAGAGCACGACGCCCCGACAGGTCGAACATCTTCAGATTACTGTTCAAGTCAACGCCTCCTCGACGCTAATTCGTCCGACTTCGATCCTACACCGCCCGGTGCGCAGACACCCGCGCACCGGTACAGCACACGCTATCCGCTTCAGGACACCGGCGTGAACTTGAGCTGGTCGATCGGCGTGACCTTGTCGGTACGGGTCAGGCCATACGGCGTCTTCGGTCCGAGCCACTTGTTGAAAATATTGCTCATCTCGCCGCCCTGCTCCATCGCCGCCAAGGCCTTGTTGACCGCGCTCAGCATGGCTGGTTCGTTCTGGCGCAAGCCCACCGCGATCGGCTCGATCAACATCGGCTCCGCAGCAATCGCCACTGCGCCGTCCGTGCCGTCGACCTGTTTCGCGATCTTCGTCGCCGTCATCTGATTCGTGACGAAGCCTTTGACCTTGTTCTGCTCGAGTGCGAGAAACGCTGAACTGGTATCGTGAAAGGTCACCGCCTGGCCATCTTTGATCGAGATCGGGATCGACTGCGCGGACGTCGAGCCATCGGCGGCACTGATCTTCTGCCCCGCGAAATCAGTCAGCTTCTTGTTCGCGTCAGCCTTCTTCACGACAAGTACTTCCTTGGTCGAGTAGTACGAATCGCTAAAGGCGATCTGCGTGGCGCGCGTTTTCGTGTAGGCAAGGTTTGCAACCACGATGTCGACACGCCCCAACTTCAGTTGAGGAATGCGCGCTTCGACGGCCAACGGTTCGAGCTTCGCCTTCACGCCGAGCTGTTTCGCCACGGCGTTGCACAGGTCCACATCCATGCCCTCGAGCTGACGCGTCTGCGCATTGGGATACGAGAACGGCTCGACATTCGAATACACGCCGCAGGTCAACTCGCCGCGGCTCCTGATATCGGCCAACTGATCAGCGTAAGCCGGGGCAATCGATGCAACAGCACCGCCAATGACCCACATCCCCGCGAAAATCTTCTTTACCTGCATGGTGATGCTCCTGAAGTTTATGTGTAAAGCAATCGACTGCTGATCAAAGGTGGTCAATTCGAATCGCCGAGGCGTTACCGGCCGCCTCAATGCGTGCGAAGATCGGACAGGAATCTCTGGGCACGCGCGTGTTTCGGGCGCGAAAAGAATTCCTCCGGCTCGGCTGTTTCGAGAATCTTCCCTGCATCCATAAACCAGACACGGTCAGCGACTTCGCGTGCGAACCCCATCTCATGCGTGACGCACATCATCGTCATACCTTCCTGCGCGAGACTCTTCATCACGTTCAGCACTTCGCCGACCATCTCCGGGTCGAGCGCGCTGGTGGGTTCATCGAACAGCATCGCCGGGGGATCCATCGCCAATGCTCTCGCAATCGCGACGCGCTGCTGCTGACCACCGGACAATTGCGCAGGATAAGCACTGGCTTTGTTCGATAGACCGACGCGCGACAGCAGATCCGCCGCCTTGCGTTCAGCATCCGCGCGTTTGAGGCCGTTCACGCGCATCGGCGATAGCGTAATGTTGTCCAGCACCGACAGGTGCGGAAACAGATTGAATTGCTGAAACACAAAGCCGACACGGCTGCGGTATGCATTCAGACCCAGCTTCCTGTCGTGAATGTTTTGACCGTCGAAGAAGATATGCCCACGATTGATCTCCTCCAGCCGATTAACGGTGCGAATCAAAGTCGACTTACCCGATCCGGATGGCCCGCAGACAACCACGACTTCGCCTTTGCGAACCTCGGCATTCACGTCCACGAGAGCGTGATATTCGCCGTACCATTTGTTGACACTGGAAAACTTGATCATGCGAATGACCTCGAAGTGAGTGAACGCCTAGTTCTCGGTGGGTAGCGGATCGGCCAGCGCGACAGCGCCTGCCTGCTGCGACTTCGCCATTACGCCGGCCCGCTTGCGCGTCACGCGCCGCTCCAGATACTGCGCAAGCTGTGTCAGCGCGTAACACAGGGCGAAGTAGCTCAAGGCCAGAATCAGGTACACGGGAAACGGCCTGGTCATCAACCGGTTGTTGATCTGATCCGCCGCGAAGGAGATCTCCTGAACGTTGATGATGTAACCAAGCGAGGTCTCCTTGACCGTCGAAACGAACTGCGTGACCATGCTCGGCACCACGTTATAAAGCGCCTGCGGCAGGATGACCGCCCGCATGGTCTTCAGGTAGCTCATGCCGAGCGCCCTGGAGGCTTCGGTCTGCCCTTTCGGCAGTCCCTCGATGCCCGCACGGATGATTTCCCCGAGATAGGCGGAGTCATAGATCACCAGCGCGCACAGCATCGTGACGAACCCGGTGACCGGATAACCGGTCAGGACGGGCACGAGAAAGTACACCCAGAAGATCACCATCAGCAGCGGAATGCCGCGCACCATGTAGACGAGACCCGTGGCCGGCGCCCGCAGAAACGGGAACGGGCTGATGCGAGCCAGTGCGACCAGGATACCCAAAGGAAATGCGATGACGAGCGCTGAAAGCGACAGCAGTATCGTCAGAACGATGCCGCCGAGCGGTCCGTGCGGATACTGCCCGATGAGCAGCAGCGTCCAGTTGTCGCGCAGGATGTCGAACATGTCACTTCACTCCCGGAATGCGGTAGTGCATCGCGATCCTGGCGCCGCCCAGCATGATGACAAGGGAGAGGCCGAGATAAACCACCGTGGCGACAAAATACGACTCGAAAGACAGGAAGGTTTCGTTCTCGATTTGCCGCGTGACATAGGTCAGCTCTGCCGCGCCGATCGCCATCGCGAGACTCGTATTCTTGAACAGCAATACCGCGTGATTGACCATGGGCGGAATCGCATTGCGCAGCGCTTGCGGAAGGACGACATAACGCATGCCATTCAGGAAGTTCAGACCCAGCGCGCGCGAAGCTTCGTACTGGCCATACGGAATCGCACGCAATCCGCTTCGAATATCCTCGGAGAGATAGGCCGCGCTGCACAATCCGATCGCGATGACCGCAAAAACGAACTGGCCGTTGTAGTGGTTAAGCAGCGCCTGCAATGATTCCGGCAAGATGTTCGAGATGCCGAAGTACCAGAACAGAATCTGGACCAGCATCGGCACGTTGCGGTGGTAGGCAACGAACGCCGCGACAAAGCCCGTTGCGAATCGATTGTTGGTCATGCGGATCAGCGTGAGGAGAATGCCCACAGCCAGCGAGAGTACCCACGCCAGTGCGGCCATCGCGAGGGTGAGCTCGATCCCATGGAGAAGCAGCGCGCCATAGTCGCCTTGCAGCACCGTCGCCACGTCAAAATGAAGTTTCATGTTGCACGTCCCAATGATTCGGATCGAAGCGATGATCCCGGTCTTACTCGACCTGCGGCTACACCGTTATCCACTCGGAAGGCGTCATTGACTTCCGTGTTGAATTGATACTAGCTCGCAAAAAAAGGCCGTTGCAGATGCCTTTCTTCTGGTGCAATAAGTTTCGGGAATGATGAATCGGGGCGGCTTCCGGCAGCGGAACAGGCGTGGTCCGGCATGGTGTTTGTCTCCAGTATGCGGCGCCTCTGCGGGCGCCTCATCGGTTTGCGCGCTCCGCTATCGGAGCGCAAATTTTCGCGATTCGACGCCGGCGCAGCAGGCTGCGCCGGTCATCGCTCACGCAACGGCTATCGGGCGCGTCAGCACCTGCGGATTCACCGGGGTCGGCGGCTGTCCGGCCAACGGGCCATGGCCGAGCGCGGCAATCAAATTGTCTGCACAAAGTGCGGCCATCGCACGCCGTGTGCTGACAGACGCGCTGCCGATGTGCGGCGTCAGGACCACGTTCTTCTGGGCAAGCAGAGCTGGACAGATAACCGGCTCACCTTCGAAGACGTCCAGACCGGCCGCCGCGATGCTGCCTTCGTTCAGCGCCACCGCCAAAGCGGCATCGTCCACCACGCCGCCGCGCGCGATATTGGTCAGCGTGGCCGACGATTTCATCTGCTTGAGTTCCGCCGCGCCTATTGCGTGGTGCGAGCTGGCCGAATACGGCACCACGATGATCAGATGATCGGACTCGCGCAACAGCGCCTCCTTGTCGACATAGCGCGCCTGGCAGCCTGCCTCGACATCGGGGGCCAGTTGCGAGCGATTGTGATAGATCACGCGCATACCGAAGCCGAGTGCGCCGCGCCTCGCGATGGCCTGACCGATACGTCCCATGCCGAGAATGCCGAGCGTCGAACCATGCACGTCGCCGCCGACGAACATGTCATAACGGCCCGTCCTGGTCCACTCGCCGCCGCGCAGAAAGTGTTCCGACTCCGTGATACGCCGGGCAGTGGCCATCATCAGCGCGAAACCGAAGTCGGCGGTGGTATCAGTAAGGACGTCTGGCGTATTCGTCACCAACACGCCACGCGCGGTACAGGCTTCCACGTCGACGTTGTTGTAGCCGACGCCGATATTGCACACGGCCTTCAGCTGCGGGCAAGCGTCGAGCAAGGTCGCGTCGATCCGATCGCTGCCCGCCGTCATGGCTCCCACCTTCCCTTGCAGCTGGGCAATCAGCTCCGGCTGTGTCCAGATCGTGTCTTCAGGATTGTCGGTCACGTCGAAGTTCACACGCAGGCGATCGACGATGTCCGGAAATGACGCACGGGTAACCAGTACCGATGCACGCATGAAAAACCTCCTTGTTGGGTTCGGGTGATGTTCGCGCGGGGATATGACATCGAAGGCGATCGACAGCACCGGATTGCCGGACGGATCACCGCTCGCCCAAGCCCGCGTGCGGGCCGCTCAAGCAGGCAGTCGGTCTGCCGGTGCGGCAAGATTCGAAGACAAACTTGCGCTTACTCGTCGTGATCGGCCGGCTCGCGTTTAATCGTCGTCAGTCCGCCCGGCACCTGCAAAGTCGGCAGGATTTCCATATTGCTGATGTTGACCGCCAGCGGTGCGGCGATCGCAAAAGCAATGGCATCGGCGATATCGGACGGCTGCGGCAACTCGAAGCCGTCGATAAATTTCTTGCGTGCCTCCTCGATATCGCCGTGCACATGGCCAAAGATATCGGTGGCGACACGGCCCGGACAGATTTCCGTCACGCGTACGCGCTTGCCGGTCGCATCGACGCGCAACTGGCGCGACAGCGCATGGATCCCAGCCTTCGTCGCGTGATAGATGGAGTTGCCGTTGAAGTTGTAGATCGCCGCGATCGAACTGATGTTGACGATGTGACCGCGATCCCGGGCAACCATGCCCGGCATGGTGAGCCGCACGAGATGGAGAACGGCTTGCAGGTTCACTTCCACCTGCACGTCGATGTCCTCGACACCGGCGTCCAGAATCGAGCCTTTGCGCGATACGCCGGCGTTATTGACGACGATATCGAACGGCACTTCCTGCGTCAGCTTCGTCACCGCCGCCAGATCGCACACGTCGATCGCGTGCGGGATGCAGCCGGTTCGCTCGGCCAGCTCATTCAGACGATCGGCGTTGCGCGCGAGCGCATGCACTTCGAGTCCTTCACGGCAGAAGCGCTCGACGATCGCAGCGCCCATCCCGGTCGAAGCGCCCGTCACCAGCGCGGTCTTATAGTCTGAAAACGGCATGAATGACCTCTATCTGTAGTTCTGAAATGTCGCCCCTGGAGGCGAGTGAAAAGCCTGCTTTCAATGTATACGCCGTGCAAACGCGCGGCAAAGACGGATTGATTTTGTAGCGATAAGGTTGGCTTATGCCTGGCCGGTGCGCCGCCTAGCGTACGAGCTTCGATACCGGCACGACCCGGCCGCCCGCCGATTCGATCACGCCGCGCACCGTACGGGCGAGTTCGACAGCGCCGGGTGTATCGCCGTGCAGCAGGATCGACTGGACCGCGAGCTTGAGCTTGTTGCCCGCGATCGTCATGATCGTGCCTTCTTCCAGCAGCTCCTTGACACGCGCAAGGACGGCTGAGCGGTCCTTGATGACGGCACCGTCCAGCTTGCGCGACACGAGCGCGCCCTGATCGTCGTAGGCCCGGTCGGCGAGAAACGTGTTTGCCGTGCGAATCCCGACGTGATCGGCGGCTCGTTCAATTTCGGTGTTCGTCGAGACGCTGATGATCAGATCGCGATCGAATTCGGCCACCGCGCGCACCAGCGGCTCAGCCAGTTCATAAGATGCGGCCGCCATATTGCCTAGCGCGCCATGAAAGCTCATGTGCGTGACGCGATGTCCCGCCGCTTTCGCAATGCCGGCGAGCGCGCCCATCTGATACACCACGTAATTCGCCAGTTCCAGCGGATCGGCCTGAATCTGCCGCCGGCCGAAACCCATCAGGTCGGGAAAACCGACGTGCGCGCCGACGTCGATCTCGCGCGCCAACGCCATCCGCACCGTCTTGTCCATGATGACCGGGTCGCCCGCGTGATAGCCGCACGCCACATTGGCGGACGACACGATATCGAGCATCGCTTCGTCCTCGCCCATACGGTAGGGCCCAAAACCTTCGCCAAGGTCCGCGTTCAGGTCGATTTCCACAATCCACTCTCCGTACTTTGATCTGTCTGTACCAGGCGATCCGTAGCGGACCACCCAGTTCAGCTTCTGTCTATCGATGCGCGTCTACGCCGATGGCGAAAGCTCGAGCAATGGCGTTCCGTAACCGACTGTCGTTCCATGCGCGACGAGCAGCTGCACGACCACGCCCTCCGCTGACGCGACCACTGGCACACACAGCTGCGCGATCTGTAGCAAGCCGACTACGTCACCCCGTTTGACGTGAGCGCCCGCACCAGTCAGCGGCGTTGAACGTGCCGGATGCATTGCCAGAAAGATGCCTGCCGACTTCGCGCAGACGCTGACGGCCTGCTTGCGCAACGAAGTTTCCGGAACGCTCACTCGTCCAGCGGCAGCGACGGGCGCAGGCGGTTGCGCCGATGCGCTCCTGCTAACGGCATAAGACTCCTGCTCCATCGTCAACCGAATCGTCGCCCCGGGTTTTCTGATTTCGATGAACTCGATATCGGCCGCTGCCAGCCACGACGTGATTTGCCGCAGCTCGCCGATATCCACTTCGATTTTTTGTGTCATGTTTCAATGTCTGGAAGGACAAAAGAGCCCAACGAGATTGCGCACCTTCAGGAGATAGCCGTCCAGTTCTTCCAGTGCTGCGACGGCTTCTGAGTACGTCGTCTGGACAAAGCGAATCTTCGTACCAATGCGCGCCTGCGCGAGCCGCCACAAATCCGCTTCGATCACGGTGCCGATCTTCGGATAGCCACCCGACGGCTGCGCATCCCGTAGCTGAATGATCGGCTGTCCGCTATGCGGCACCTGGATCACGCCCGGTACGATCCCGTGCGAGCGCTTTTCAATCGCATGTGTCGCATTCAATGTCGGACCGGCGAGGCGATATCCATACCGATCGCTCTGCGGGGTGACTTTCCACCCTTCACGCCAGAACGCTTCAAGCGATTCCGGCTGGTAGCAGTTGTATTCCGCTGCGGGCAGCACGCGCACCACGGTTTCCCCGGCGTCGGCCGCGGGACTGGATAACGGCGCCGGCAACGCGTACTCGGGCGGCACGGTTCCGAACCCCGCCGCGTGCATGGGATCTTCCGGCGCGGCACGGTCGGCGAAGCCCACTGCCTTCAGCACGTCACCCTTTTGCAACTGACGGCCGTTGTAGCCACCGAACTGGCCTCGCAGCTGCGTGCTGCGCGAGCCCAGCACGACCGGCACGTCCACGCCGCCCGCGAGCGACAGATAGCAGCGCGTGCCGCTGGTCGGCACGCCGATCGTCAGTACGTCCCCCTGTTTCGCGTGCACCGTCCACCATGGCAGCACGGGCCGCTCGCCCAGCCGCGCGGCGCAGTCGGCGCCGGTGATGGCGAACGCAAGGTCTTCGAGGAAGCGGATGCGGAAGGGAAACATCGGAATCTCGATGCCGGCCGCGTCGTCCGGGTTACCGAGCAACAGATTGCCGACCGCGAGCGCCAGCCGGTCCATCGCTCCGGCCGTTCCGACGCCGTAGCGCAGATAGCCTTCGCGCCCCTGATCCTGCACCGTTGCCAGCGCGGACGAAGACAATATCTCGATCATGGAACGATCCTCTCGACGCGAAACCGGATCATGTCGCCGGGCGCGAGCGTAGCCGGGTTCTCACGCGCCGGATCGAAGAACGACATCGACGTGTGGCCGATGGTGTTCCAGCCGCTCGGACCCGCCGATGCCGATACGCCCGTTTGCACCCCGCCGATCGACACCGCGCCGCCGGGCAGCCCCAGCACCGGAACCTTGCGCCGCGGCGTGGCGATACGCGGGTCCATTCCGCCGAGATAGCAATACCCAGGATGGCTGCCGAGCGCATAGACGGTGTATAGCGGCGCGCAGTGCAATTGCACGACCTCATCGACAGACAGCCTGGTGTGGTTCACGACGTCCTGCAGATGCGGCCCGAATTCGCCGCCATATTCCACCGGCAACTCCACCACCTTCCCTTCTATCTGCAACTCGTTCGCCGCAGCCCACGCGTCGCGCAAAGCAGCGCCCAGCGAGTCCGGATCCGCGGGCGGCGTGGAAAACGTCAGCATCAGATTGGTTACGCCCGGTACCGCTTCGCGCACGCCCGGCCATGATTCGACCTCGCGGGCAAGCGTCCAGATGCGACGCTGCGCACGCAGATCGAGCGCGCCAGGGGCTTCGAACAGCATCGCCGTCGTACCCAGCATGCTGATGCAAAGCGACGGCTCCGATTCGTCCTGTTTCATTGCAAGGGCGGTGCTCCGTGAATCCGGCCGTAACCCCCCGGCTGCGTCCGTGTGCGCGATCGACGCATGCTCAACGATCAGCGTCATGTCTGTTTCCTCTTTGCGAGCCAGCGCTCCAGATGATGAATATCGACCCCGCCCGCGCGAAATCCCTCGTCCTCGAGCATCGCCTGATGCAATGGCACGTTGGTGCGAATGCCTTCGACCCGCATCTCCGAGAGTGCGACGCGCATGCGCGCCACGGCCTCATCGCGGGTGGCGCCGTGTGTGATCACCTTGGCGATCAGCGAGTCGTAATACGGCGGCACGACAACGCCGCCGCTCACGTGCGAGTCCACCCGTACGCCGTTGCCGCCCGGCAGTTCCCAAACGGAAATCTTCCCCGGGCACGGAACGAATGAGAACGGGTCTTCGGCGTTGATCCGGCATTCCAGAGAATGGCCCAGCGTGCGGATGTCCGACTGACGAATGGTCAACGCGTGCCCTTGGGCGATACGAATCTGCTCCCGCACGATGTCGATACCCGACGTCATCTCCGTCACGGGATGCTCGACCTGCAACCGCGTGTTCATTTCGATGAAGTAGAACTCGCCATCCTCGAAGAGAAATTCGAAGGTACCCGCTCCGCGGTAATTCGTCTGCCGGCAGGCCTCGGCGCAGCGTTCGCCCACTTGCCGGATCAGTTCCGGGTCGATGCCGGGCGCGGGGGCCTCTTCCAGCACCTTCTGATGGCGCCGTTGCAGCGAACAGTCGCGCGAACCTAGCCACAAGGCATTGCCGTGCGTGTCGCACAAGACCTGAATTTCGACGTGACGCGGATGCTCGAGAAACTTCTCGACATAGAGTTCGGGCTTGCCGAAAGCACGGCGTGCTTCCTCGCGCGTCACCGACACCGCCTCGAGCAGTTGTTCGGGCCCCGGCACCACTCGCATGCCACGGCCGCCTCCGCCACCCGCCGCCTTGACGATGACCGGAAAGCCGATCTCCTCCGCGACCCGCAAGATCTCGGCCGGGTCATCCGGCAGACCGCCGTCCGGGCCCGGAACACATGGCACGCCGGCCGCGCGCATGGTCCGTTTGGCGGCCACCTTGTCGCCCATCGTCCGGATGGAATGGGATTCGGGGCCGATAAAGGCCAGGCCCGCCGCCTCGACCTGCGTGGCGAATTCCGCGTTTTCCGACAGAAAGCCGTAACCGGGATGAATCGCCTGCGCGCCGCTGACGTGCGCGGCGAACAGGATCGCGGCCCGGTTCAGATAGCTTTCGCCAGGCGCAGCGGGCCCAATACACAGCGCCTCGTCCGCGAGCCGCACGTGACGCGCATCGGCGTCCGCTTCGGAATGGACCGCCACGGTTTTGAGGCCCAGTTCACGGCAGGCGCGCTGGATTCGCAGCGCAATCTCGCCACGATTGGCGATCAGTACCTTGTTGAACATGGTCGCTCAGCCGATTCGAAAGAGCGGTTGCCCGGATTCCACTTCGCTGCCCGGAGCGACAAGAATCTCCCGGACGGCGCCGCCGAATTCAGACTCGATCGCGTTGAACATCTTCATCGCTTCGATCGTGCACAGCACCTGGCCTTCGTCGATCGTGTCGCCGACACACACGAACGGCGCCTCGCCAGGCGCCGGTGTCAGATGGACGATGCCGAACATAGGCGCACGAACGAGGTGCAGCTCGCTTGCCGTTGCGGGCGCTGCGCGGGTTGCGTCGACGGATTGCGCCGGCTCGGCGAGCGGCGATTGAATCCCTTGGGCATCCGGGGCAGGCGTCGAGGCAGCGCGTTCATCGCCCGATGCCACACCAGCCCGGCTGCCTCGCCGCTTTGCCTTGACAAGCTTGACCCTTTCTTCGCCCTCGATGACTTCGAGCTTGGCCAGCGGAGATTCCGCCAGCAGGTCGATAAGCGCCTTAATCTTCTGGAGATCCATCTTTGAGTCCGTGGCCGGTTAGACGCTCGCCGGCAAACTGGCGGGCGCGAAGCGCCGCTGCTGCTGCTGCACGACAAGCGGAACCACTATCCGGTTGTCTCGCCCGCGTGACGGCAAGCCTCGTCGCTCCGGCTCCCTTCGAACCGGGCGATCGACGATGGACTCAATGTATCCGGCGCATAAAAATTGCGCCAAGACGGTTTGGCTTTGTAGCGATAAGGCGCGCTTATGTATCGGCGCCGGACTCGGAGCGCACGTCGAGCGCAAGGTCTCCCGCCAGCTCCAGCAGGATGTCCTTGACGGCCGCGGCGGGCTCGGAAAGAGGAAGGTGATCGGACAGACAGACCGAAAGCGGAATCTTGATGACGGGTGAAACGATACGACACTGCACGATGTCGCCCGCCGCCGCCACCACGCGCGCGGTGGAGTCCGGCAGAATGGTCGCGCCGATCCCCGCGCTCACCGCTGCCGACAACGTCGACGCCGATTCGATCTCGGCCACCACGTTCGGGATCATCTGCACGCGCGCGAATCCTTCGTCGACGTACTTGCGCAAATAGTTGTACGGACGCGGCAGCAGAAGCGGAACATCGCGCAATTCAGTCACGCCGATCTGCTCCTGCGTGATCCCCATGCTGCGCGGTGCGACCAGGAACAATTCCTCGTTCATCAGAAGCTGAAACGACAGGCCGTGTACGGGCTTATCGCCATACAGCACGGCCATGTCCATTCGCCCGTTCATGATCAGTTCGCTAAGCGTCGTGCCGAAGTTCTCGTTGATGTAGAGCAGGATATCCGGGTGCCGGGCACGTACGGTACGCAATAGCGGCAACGACAGTGCCGACGCCCCGGTGCCGGGCGCCAGTCCCACCGAGACCTGGCCCGACAGGGTCTGGCCGGCACTCTTCACGTCGGCCTGCGCCTGTTCGTACTGGCGCAGGATCAACTGTGCGTGGCGATACAGCGTGGCGCCCGCTTCCGTGGCCGTGACGCCCCGCTTCGTACGCACGAGCAGTTGCTGCTGGAACTCGTCCTCGAGCGTGATCAGCTGCTGGCTCAGCGCCGGCTGGGCGATATGAAGCACTTCGGCGGCCTGAGTCAGGCTGCCGATATCGACAATCTTCACGAAGTACTTCAAACGCCGCAGGTTCACGGTAGTCGCGTCTCAACGTTAAGGGATTGCAACAATGATAGGGCAAGCGCCGCTCAACGGACAGTGCTTAAAAAAACCCTCTCTCGCACCGTGGCAACGCGAAAAAACCGCGGGTCAGCGTATTCCCTCATGGACCTCGGTCAGCGAAACCGAACGCCCACGCGTGCCGCCACGTCATAAGTGGATGTTATTGCACCAGCGGAAAGTCATCTTGGCTTGAACTTTTCCGCGCCCTTAATGTGAAGGCTCATCAAATGCCGTTCAGGAGTCAAGTGTGAGTGCATCGCGCATCGCCGCCCGCGTCCAGCGAATCAAACCTTCGCCGAGCAGTGCCGCGGCCGACCGGGCCGCAGAACTGCGGCGGCAAGGAAAAGCCATCGTCAACCTCGTGGTTGGCGAGCCTGATTTCGATACGCCTGCGCATATTCGCCAAGCCGCCTTCGAGGCGATGGAGCGCGGCGAAACACGCTATACGCCAACAGCGGGCACGCCAGCGCTGCGTGCCGCCATCGCCGCGAAGCTGCATCGTGAGAACGGTCTTTCGTACGATCCCAAGCACATCATCGTGACGTGCGGCGCCAAACACGCGATCTTCAACGCGCTCGCTGTCACCGTCGAAGCGGGCGATGAAGTATTAATTCCCGCCCCTTACTGGGTGTCCTACCCCGACATGGCACTCGCCTGTGACGGTGTGCCGGTCATCGTGGCCTGCACCGAGGAGGACGGCTTCAAGCTGACGTCCGCCACCCTCGAAGCGGCGATTACGCCACGCACGCGCTGGCTGATCATCAATTCGCCGACCAATCCGACCGGCGCGACCTATAACACCAGCGAATTGCGCGCGCTAGCGGATGTGCTGCTGCGTCACCCGCAAGTGCTGGTGATGATGGACGATATCTATGAGCACATCCGCTTCGAAGGCGAGGCGTCGCAGCACCTGCTCTCTATTGAACCCGCGCTCAGCTCGCGCACCCTGGTTGTCAATGGCGTCTCCAAGACCTACGCGATGACCGGATGGCGCATCGGCTACGCAGCCGGGCCCGCCGACCTGATTGCGGCAATGGACACGCTCCAGTCCCAGTCCACCAGCAACGCCAGCTCGATCAGCCAGGCTGCGGCGCTGGCCGCGCTGAACGGCGACCAGACGTTTGTGCAGCAATCCGTGCAGACCTACAAGGCGCGCCGCGACCACGCGCTCGAAGCCCTCAATGCGATTCCAGGCATCAGTTGCAAGACGCCGGGCGGCGCCTTCTATCTGTATGTCAATTGCGGCGGCATGATCGGCCGCACCACGCCGCAAGGCAAGCGCCTCGAAGGCGACGCCGACGTCGTCCTGTACCTGCTCGAGCACGCTGGAGTTGCATTGGTTGCCGGATCGTCCTATGGCGTCTCACCGTTCTTCCGGATGTCGATCGCCACGAGCATCGAGATCATCGATGAGGGTTGCAGGAAGATCGCAGCCGCAGTAGCCGCATTGAATTGAGAGTACGGCGACAACGTTGATACACAGCGGCGTCGCCTCGTAAAAAAGACATGCCGCGCCGACAGGACGCGGCAGTCGGTTTGGAGCTTTCCATTTTTCGTCAATCTGCAAGGGGATCTACTCGTGAAAAAGCATACATTAGGCATACTAACTGGATTTGGACTGGCAATTTCAGGCATCGCGCACGCGCAGTCGAGCGTGACCCTATACGGCATCATCGACGAAGCCGTGCGCTTCGATACGCACCAGAACAAATCCGGCGGGAAGCTTTTCACGATGGGCAGCGGCGGCGAGATTCAGGGTAGCCGCTGGGGCCTGCAGGGAACCGAGGATCTCGGCGGCGGCATGGCCGCGATTTTCCAACTCGAAGGCGGCTTTACACCGAATACCGGCGTGACACAGCAATCCACGCCGTCCGGTGCCGCCCGCCTGTTCGGCCGTACCGCGATGGTCGGACTCAAAAGCCCGTACGGCACAGTGACGATGGGACGTCAATACACGCTGGTGCATGAAATGGGATGGACGCACGATATCTACGCGTTCGCCAATTACACCGGCACCATCGGCTTCCAGGGCGCCGGATTGACCGGCGGTGGGCGTCTGGACAATACCGTGCGCTATACCTCGCCAACGTTGGCCGGCTTCACCCTCAAGGGCGCGTACACGTTCGGGCAGACGGCGGGCAGCATTCACCAGAACTCGTCGCCGGCCGTCAGTCTTTCCTACGATAACGGCCCGTTGAGCGTCGGCGCGGCGTATCAGGTCGTCAACGACATCGGTGGCCTGACGCCTTCGACAAGCGCCTACGGCAGCACCTACTTCGGCGTGACAATTCCGGACAGCTCACAAAAGATCTTCACCGCGGGCGCAACCTATAAATTCGGCGCGGCGAAGGTGTTCGGCTCGTATATCTACAGCCACGTCTATCCCGCCGATTACCGCAACGACTCCTTCTCGACCGCGGTCCAGTACTACATCACGCCGGCGCTCGTTCTCGACCTGCCGTTCTACATCGACTTCGTCCACCATGCCGGCCGGAGCGGCACGCGCATCACCGGCGGCCCAACGCTCGACTACTTCCTGAGCAAGCGCACGGATGTCTATGTGGGCGTGGACTACAACCACCTCACTGGCGCATGGACGACCCTCGCCGCGGCCTCCGGTTCAAACCAGCCGTTTTACGGCTACAACTCGGTGTTCGAAGCGGCAATCGGTCTGCGTCACAAGTTCTAACGTCTATGGCACCCCGTGACCGTTCGGCGTTGCCCGATAAGTGAGCATCCATAAGCGGCGACTATCGGCCCAGACAACATCGGTCTTTGTCGACTGGGTCTTTCGCCGCTAATGTATAGCGTGCTGATCCCGCATTCACCGTTATAGGCACTTACCATGCACGCACTTGTCATTCACGCACCACTGGATTTGCGCATCGAGGACGTTCCCACACCTGAACCGGAAGCAAACCAGTTGCTCGTGCGGGTTCGGGCCGGCGGTATCTGCGGCTCCGATCTTCACTACTTCAATCATGGCGGTTTCGGCACTGTTCGCATCAAGGAGCCCATGGTGCTCGGCCACGAAGTTTCCGGCGCCGTCTCGCGTGTGGGACCTGGCGTGACGGATATGCCAGCCGGCACCCGGATCGCCATCAGCCCTAGCCGGCCATGTGGTCTGTGCCAATACTGTCAGCAAGGGCTGCAGAATCATTGCCTGGATATGCGCTACTACGGCAGCGCGATGCGCACGCCGCACGTGCAAGGCGCATTTCGCCAGGAGATGGTGATCGACCGTTCACAGGCGCACGTCGTGGCGGACTCCCTGAGCGATGCGGAAGCCGCGATGGCCGAGCCGCTCTCTGTCGCGCTTCATGCCGTGCGACGCGCGGGTCCGCTGCTCGGCAAGCGTGTGCTCGTGACCGGATGCGGACCGATCGGCGCGTTGATCGTGGCCGCTGCGCGCAGAGCCGGCGCGGCCACGATCGTCGTCACCGATGTGAATACGCTGCCGCTCGACAGCGCGAAAAAGGTCGGAGCAGACCTTGCGCTCAACATCGCCGAGACACCGGATGCGCTCACGCCGTTTACCGCCGGCAAGGGCAGCTTCGACGTGCTGTTCGAGGCGAGCGGCAACGCAGCGGCACTGCGCGGCGCATTCGACGTACTCAAACCACGCGGCGTGATCGTCCAGGTCGGACTCGGTGGAGACATTACCTTGCCGATTAACGTGATTGTCGCCAAGGAATTCGATCTGCGCGGCGCGTTCCGCTTCCACGAAGAGTTCGCCGTGGCCGTTGAACTGCTGAACAAAGGGCTGATCGACGTGAAGCCGTTAATATCCGGCATTTTCCCGTATCAGGATTCGGTCAAGGCATTCCAGACCGCCGGCGATCGTTCCAGATCGATGAAGGTGCTGGTGACTTTCGATTGAACGTGTGCGCCGGGCGGCGACTGTCGCGCAGCATGCCGCGATCGTCGTCGGACAGACTGACGAGCAAACCAGGCTCGCCGCCATCATCGCCACGGGCCAGAAAAAAACGGGCCGACGTCGAGATGCAGACGTCGGCCTTTTGAACTTCTCGCTGCGCCTTGCTCAGTTGTTGCAGCGCGCTTCGAGTGCATCGATAAACGCGCGGTTCCAACGGCCCTCCTTCATCGCACGCATGGTTTCGGCCTCTGCTTCCAGAACGGCTAGCGCCTTTTCAATGACATGTTCGGCATCGTCCTGCGGAATAGCCAGCAAGCCGTCCTGATCGCCGACAACGATGTCGCCCGGATTGACCACCATTCCGCCGACCGATACCGGCACGTTGATCTCGCCCGGACCGTCCTTATACGGCCCCCGGTGCGTGACGCCACGTGCGTAAACGGGAAAATCCCGATCGCGGATTTCCGCGACATCGCGGATTGCGCCATCGACCACCAATCCGACCACGCCGACGCCGGCCGCGTAGAAAGACAGAATGCCACCGACCACGGCGTTGTTGAGGTCGCCCCCCGCATCCACCACCAGCACGTCACCGGGACGGCAAAACTCCAGGGCGCGCAGGTAAGTCAGATTGTCGCCGCCTCGCGAGCGCACCGTAACCGCGGTGCCGGCCATCGTCTTCTTGCCGGGTCGCTGATAGGGATGGAGTCCTACGCTGCCGATGTTGCGATGCATGTTGTCGCTGAGAGCAGATACGGGAATATCACGCAATGCGGTAAGAATCTTGTCGGCAGCTTGAGGCGCCGAAGGGTTTTTCCTGATGGCTTTGTACATGGTCAGTCTTCGCTTCCGGATGTAAGGGGAACCGCTCTTGCAGGTTAGGACCGAGGAGGCAAAACGAAGGGCTCATCCGGAAACATCACATCAGTTCGAGGACGGGAACCGATTTGCGCCTGTCGACATGTGGACGCTTACTGGTTGTCCTGCCGCCTGAACTATCGTGATTGCCCGAGCACGCTTCATTGGCTTCCGTGCAGCCGCTGTAGCACGGATATAACGGTATATCGCCCCTGCGAATAACGCCAAGACGGGTTCGTTCTTGCACGATAGGAAACGCTTATGTAACCTGATTTTTAGAAGTCAGACCACCGCGGGCGTCCCGTTTCCGGCGGACGGATAACGAGGACACGTTGAGTGCAAGGGGAGTTGCCGCAGAGGCGTCGCTTCGTCAACCCCGAACAACGCCCAGTGGCGGCTGTTTCTTCGAAAATATCGTGATCGGTCGCAGTTCGACCCGTTGTGGACAATCAAGAGACTGTACGGACGACCGTAGTCGGCCGGCACTCTGCCTCGTAAGAAAAGAATCGAACCGCGGCCGAGGGGCGCAAAGCGCCGCGCGGCCTCGCGACCCACGAGGAACCCGCCAAAACAATTCAGCCGCCAGAACGATTCGAAGACCTCCGCTTCCATCGTGCGCAGGTCCAGAGGTTGGTTGTTTCCCGCGTTGTATGCGACGAGGTCGGCGCTGCTGCCATTTTCGTCTGCCCGCATCGCGACGTCGAACAACCGGATCACATCCGCTTCGCGCGTCACATCCATGACGAATATGCTCGCCGAGCCACCTGACTCGACAATGCTCTCGCGGACCCGTTCGATCTTCGCTTCGGTGCGCCCTGCGACGATGACGTGACGACCCTCTGCTGCGAATCGGCGAGACAGACCGGCGCCGAGCCCGTGCTCCGGCCCCACTCCGATGACCACCGCCTTCGGGCGGTCCGCGACATGCGTTTCTGCAGTGATGGACATAGCTATTTTCCCTTTACGAAATGAACATCGGCGCAGCCGTGAAAGCGGCACGAGTGACCTGCCTGGTCCAATCGAAGCGCCGTTTAAGTTCGTCAACGATTGCGATGGGTGAACGATACCGAGCGCGTGCAAAGGGATAAACCGCTGCTACGATGCCACATTGTTTCTTCTGTGAAACAATGCAGACCGAGTGGGAAAGCGAGGAGTCGGATCGTGGACAAGTTTCAGGCCATGCAGGCGTTCATTCGAGTGGTCGAGAGCGGGACCTCCACGAAAGCTGCGCAGATGCTCGATTTACCCAAGACGGCTGTCAGCCGTCTGATCGCGTCGCTCGAAGTCGAATTGGGCACGAAGCTGCTCAACCGGACGACGCGCAAGGTGTCGACGACAGCGGATGGCGCCGCGTACTACGAGCACGCGCTGCAGTTGATGAGCGATCTCGCGGAGCTCGAGGGCTCGATGTCGCGTGCGAAGAGCAACCCTCGAGGACGCCTGCGTGCCGATCTGCCTGTGCCGTTGGGTCTGTCCGTGATCCTTCCCGCGTTACCGGCGTTCGTCGAGCGTTATCCGGACATCGAGTTCGAATTTGGACTCAGCGACCGCCCGGTCGACCTCATTGCAGAGAACGTCGACTGCGTCGTGCGCGCGGGGGAGATCTTCGATCAATCGCTCGCGGCGCGACAGATCGGCG
Source organism: Paraburkholderia sp. FW306-02-B (assembly GCF_058782725.1). Classification (NCBI taxonomy): domain Bacteria; kingdom Pseudomonadati; phylum Pseudomonadota; class Betaproteobacteria; order Burkholderiales; family Burkholderiaceae; genus Paraburkholderia; species Paraburkholderia sp. FW306-02-B. The sequence goes on along the minus strand of NZ_JBYSXZ010000002.1, from coordinate 257,584 downwards.
CCGTCAAGCAGATTCTGTGTGCGACGCCTGCGTACTGGGACAAGCACGGGCGGCCTTCGCATCCGTCGGACCTCGAGCATGGCCATGTCGTCATCCGAACCATCGCTTCGCGAACCAACCGCCCCTTTCCGATTGTGGTAACGAAAGATCGTGAACGCGTGGACGTGCAGAATCGGCGCGGACTCACCTCGAACGACATCATGGCGTGCCTGACCATGAGCCTGGCCGGTCTCGGTGTCGTACACGCGTTGACGTTTTCCGCCACTACACACCTTCGAAGCGGCGCGCTCGAAGCCGTCCTGAACGACTGGGTATCGGATCCCGTTCCCGTTTTCGTCGCGTATCCGCCAAACCGGCACCTGAGCACGAAGGTTCGCGTGTTCATCGACTGGCTCGCCGCACTGTTTGCGAGCAATGAATCGACCGCGAAGAGCGAGCGCAGCGCGAAGACGTAGCGGATGCCAACCTCCGCAACGCCGCCGACCACGGTTGATCGGCCTCAATGGCGCCGCCGTGACGGAAAGTACAAACCTGAGTGAAGCGGACTCAGACATCACAGACTTGAACGCTGTCAACGGGCGTGCCATACGAAGTCGTCAGTCAGTGAGATCCAGCGAAATCGTCGATCTTTGCAGCGGGTGAGAGCGCGAACGAGGCCCGCATATCTCGAGTCTCATCGGCAGGCGAGCGCCCGAAAAACCGCTTGAACTCGCGGCTGAACTGCGATGGACTTTCGTAACCGACCCGCGCCGACGCGGATGCGGCCGTCAAGCCGTCGCGAATCATCATGAGGCGCGCCTGATGCAGACGTGTCGACTTGATGTACTGGATCGGAGAAGTCAACGTGACGGCTCGAAAATTGGCATGAAAAGTCGGCACGCTCATTCCAGCCTCGTCCGCGAGACAGCTGACATCTAGCGGCTGGGCAAAGTCGGTGTGGATCCGCCGCAGTGCCTTCGCTACCCTGCCGAAACGGCCTTGATGGGCGAGCGCCGCTCGCATCGCCGCACCACGTTCCCCGACCAATACCCGATAGCAGATTTCGCGCACGATCGCTGGCCCAAGCACCTGGGCGTCGAGCGGTGAAATCAACGCCCGGAGCAGGCGCAACGTGGCGTCGGCAAGATCGCCCTCCAACGGCGTGGATACGATCCCAAGCGGCGTGCCTTGCTGATGGCGGTCCGACTGATCGATTGTCAGAATCAGATCGGTCAGATCGGTGAGATCGAGCCGCAACGACACGGCCAGCATCGGCTCGGACTCGCTTGCCTCGGTTTCAGTTGAAAACGGCAGCGGCACGGACAAGACCAGATAATGCTGCGCATCGTAGACGTACACCTCGTCGCCCAGAAAGCCCAGCTTGCGCCCCTGACACACGATCACGATGCTGGGCTCATACAGCACGGGCGTGCGCCCCAGCGGCCGGTTCGAGCGCATGAACCGCACGCCTTCAAGCGCGGACTGGGTGTACCCCTCATTCGGTGCCAGACGCTGAAGCAGGCTCGCCATCTTTGTGGAAACCGGGTTGTCGGCAACTGTCACGAGGACTCCTCTTGCACCAGATCAAGTGGAGTAATTCTACTGGACGCGATCGACGGACAGCAGCCCACTTCAATAGGAATAGGCAATACCGCCATCGTTGCGTGTATTCGCGCGCAGGCGTCCGGCTCATAAGATGGGTTATCGGTTGCACGGTGCAGCCGAAGCACCCGGGAGACCGCGCCGCGATTGCCTTGCCGCCTCGTGCGCGGACTTCGTAACCTCTTCCTCAGACAAACCCGCACGAATTATCGGAACGGAGAACGCAACATGACAAAGCAAACCAACCACCCCAAGGTCATCCTCATCACCGGGGCAAGCAGCGGCATCGGCGAAGCGACGGTCCGGCTGCTCGCCGCGCAGGGGCACCAGCTCGTAATCGGCGCGCGGCGCACCGATCGGCTCGCGGCGCTGGCCGAAGAAATCCAGGCGAGCGGCGGCTCGATTCGTTACCTGGCACTCGACGTCACTTCCGCTACCGACGTCAACGCTTTCGCCCAATTCGCACTGGACGCCTTCGGCCGTATCGACGTGATCGTCAACAACGCCGGCGTGATGCCTTTGTCGCCCCTGAACGCGATAAAAGTGGACGAATGGAATCGCATGATCGACGTGAACATCCGCGGCGTGCTGCATGGCATCGCCGCGGTCCTGCCGACCATGGAGCGCCAGGGGTCCGGCCAGGTCATCAATATCTCCTCGATCGGCGGCCTGTCCGTCTCACCGACGGCCGCCGTGTACTGCGCCACCAAGTTCGCCGTGCGCGCCATCTCGGACGGCCTGCGGCAGGAAACCGACAAGATTCGCGTGACCGTGATCTGCCCGGGCGTCGTGGAGTCGGAGTTGGCCGATTCGATCTCCGACGAAACCGCGCGGGCAGCGATGCGCGACTTCCGCCGCATTGCGCTCACGTCCGACGCTATCGCTCGCTCGATCGCCTATGCGATCGAGCAGCCGGCGGATGTCGACGTCAGCGAAATCGTCGTACGCCCGACGGCGAGCCCTTTCTGACCACCTTCATCTCCAAGGAGAAATTCATCATGACTTCACATGCATCCGCAGACCAGCCGTTCGCCGGCAAGGTCGCCATCGTCACCGGTGCGGCAAGCGGCATCGGACTCGCCACCACCGACCTGCTGCACGCGCAAGGCGCCAGCGTGATCGCCGTCGGGCGCGGCGCCAACGTCGAAGCGTTGGCCCGCCCGGGGATCGTCCCGCTCATCGCCGACGTCGCGCACGAGGAAAGCGCGGTGCGCGCCGTGTCCACCGCAATGGAACGCTTCGGCAAGCTGGACATTCTGGTCAACAACGCCGCGATCATCATCAACAAGCCGGTCGTCGAAATGACGCTCGATGACTGGAATGGCATTCAGGCGGTCAATTCCACCGGGGCATTCCTCTTCTCGCGCGAGGCAATGCGCGCAATGATGCCGGCGAAGACCGGCGCCATCGTCAACGTTGGTTCATACGCGTGCTATCAGGCGTTTCCGTTGATCGCCGCCTACGCGGCGTCGAAAGGTGCGCTCGCCCAGCTGACGCGCGCCATGTCGCTCGAGGCAATCGATCACGGCATTCGCGTCAATGCGGTGGGGTCCGGCGATGCGGTGACGAATATCACGAACCACCTCCACGAGGATGGCCCGGCCTTCCTTGCCGAGCACGGCAAGAACGCGCCGATCAAACGGGCGGCCGAGCCGCGGGAAATCGCTGAAGTGATCGCCTTTCTTGCATCTGAGAAAGCCAGCTATATCGTCGGCGCAGTGGTAATGGCGGATGGTGGCATGAGCGTGGCCCTCAAATAACGCCTTCGCCGAATTATTTTAGAAGTCGTTTTCACTTAAATTTGTACTACTAATATCTAAAGGAAATCATCATGAGCAAGTCCGCAAAAACCTGGTTCGTCACCGGTGCATCGAAAGGCGTCGGCCAACGACTCGTGCGACAACTCCTCTCACGCGGCGATCGTGTCGCCGCTACCTCGCGAACCGTGGCGTCGCTGACGGACGCGATCGGCCCCGCCTCCGCGCAGTTTCTGCCTATGCAAGTGGATCTGACCAACGACCAGAGCGTGCAGTCCGCGATCGTGCAAACGATCGAAACCTTCGGCAAGGTCGATGTGATCGTCAACAACGCCGGCTACGCGCAACAAGGCACCGTCGAAGCCCTCTCGGACGAGGAGCTTAGGCAGAACTTCGACGTCAATCTGTTCGCGCCGCTGACGGTCCTGCGACACGCGCTTCCGCATCTGCGCGAACAATGCGGCGGGCATGTGATCAACATCGCGTCAATCGTCGGTTATCAGGGCGGATACGCCGGCTGGGGCAGCTATGTGGCGAGCAAGTTTGCACTCGCCGGCCTGACGGAGTCGCTCGCCGCCGAGGTCGCCGAGTTCGGTATCAAGGCAACGGTGGTCTATCCGGGTCCCGTACGCACGGAGTTTCTGTCGAGCGGCGCGCTGGCAGTCGCCAAACGGCAGATCGATGACTACACCGAAGCCAAGGCATCGCTCGATCTGCATCTCGGCACGCTGCACGGTAATCAGGCTGGCGATCCGGACAAACTGGCCATGTTGATCATGCAAGCCGTGGACGTAGCGGAACCACCGTTGCACCTGTTCGCCGGCAAGATCGCCAACGAACTGGCAGTGCAAAAGGCCGCGGCGGTCCAACACGACATCGATGCGTGGAGAGGCTCATCCGAAGCGACGGACTTCGCCGGGTAACGGTGGCGAACGCCCTCGGATGGCCGCCGCGGGGTTTCCGCAGCGAGCACAATGCACGCGATTCACCTTCTCTCGCGCACTTTACTGATTGTGGAAGTCAGGCGCACAATCAGTGCGGATATTGCAGCCCGGAGACGTTTCCAGTCTTCCTGATTGTTCGCGCCAACTGGGTATTCCATAACAGGCTCACCAGGGCCGCAATGTGCGCCCTCCCATTCGGAACGCCCCCATGAGCAATAATTCTTCAGGCAGATTTGAAGAACTGGTGTCAGGCGGCAGCCGTCACCATCAGATTTTTCCAAGGCTGGATGAAAAGCAGTTTGCGCTATTGGAGCGATACGGCGAACGACGCAAACTGAAAACGGGCGATTTACTGTTCTCGGAAGGTGATCGGCACATTCCCATGTTCGCCATCGTCTCGGGCTCAATCGAGGCGACAAGAGGCTCCGGAGACGGTCTCCATGTTCTGGGCGTGCACGGCCCTGGCAGTTTCACCGGTGAGGTGGGAACGCTTGCCGGCCGCGCCGCGGTGGCGACCGCGCGCGCCACCTGTGATTGCGAGGTTATCGCTATCGACGAGGAATCGCTACGCGAGCTCGTCATTGCGGAAGCGGAGTTGAGCGAAACGATCATGCGCGCGTTTATCCTGCGGCGCGTCGCGTTCATCCAGGATCAGAATGGGGGTGTTCTGGTCATTGGCAGTTCGGCTTCTGCGGCCACGCTCGGTTTGCGGCATTTTCTGAGCCGCAACGCCCAGCCGTCGGCCTATTTCGATATCGTCGAGCATGAAGAAGCAAAGGCGCTCCTTGAGCGTTATGGCGCGACGGACGCTGACATACCGGTGCTCATTACGTTGCAAGGCGTCGTGCTGAAGAGTCCGACCAACCGGGCCGTGGCTGATGCGATCGGCCTGAGCCCCGACAGGTTGAATGGCGAGCGGTTCGATGTGGTCGTGGTCGGCGCGGGACCGGCAGGTCTCGCGGCCGCGGTCTATGCGGCATCCGAAGGATTGCGGGTCGCGGTTCTCGACACCAAGGCCCCGGGTGGCCAGGCGGGTACCAGCTCGAAGATTGAAAATTACTTCGGGTTTCCGACAGGTATCTCGGGACAAGCACTTGCCGGCCGCGGCTTGTCTCAATGTCGTAAATTCGGCGCCGAAGTCGGCGTACCAATCGAAGTACTCGGCATCGAATGCCACGAGGCGCCACCCTTTCACATCCGTCTTAATTACGACGAGCACGTGTATGCCCGCGCTATCGTCATCGCAACCGGCGCTCGCTATCGAAAACCGTCGCTGACCCGCCTCGAGGATTTTGAGGGACGCGGAGTCTATTACAGCGCAACGTTCATGGAAGCTGCGTTCTGTGCCAACGAAGAACTGATTATCGTCGGCGGGGGAAATTCAGCCGGCCAGGCCGCGGTTTTCCTGGCGGGATTTGCGCGTCACGTCCACATCGTGATTCGCGGCGACGGACTCAACGCGAGCATGTCGAACTATTTGATCAGGCGGATTGACGCCGCTGCGAACATCACCGTTCATCTACGAACACAGATTGTCGAGTTGAAAGGCGAGACACAACTTGAATCTGTCATATGGGACAGGCAGGGGCATATCGAACCGAAGCCCTTCCGCCACATCTTCCTGTTTCTTGGTGCGCAGCCCAATACGGGTTGGCTCGGCGATTGCGTTGCGCTGGACAAGAACGGCTTTGTGCTCACCGGTCCCGATGCAATCAACAAGTGGTCGTCAGACCGCCCTCCTTACTATCTGGAGACGAGCCGACCTGGCATCTTCGCAGTGGGTGACGTTCGCAGTGGCTCGGTGAAGAGGGTTGCGGCCGCCGTCGGAGAAGGAGCTGCCGCCATTCAGTCTCTTCATCAATATCTAGCTCTGTATGAGTGACGTCTGATTACAAGCGTCAATGCAAGATTGCTGAAGCGTTCGGCGAGAAGTCCACACGCAGCGAATACGTGGGGCCGCTGGGCGCTATCCGACTCGACATATTTCGGGTCATCAAACATCAGGGTCAACTTTGAGGCGCAGTGCAGTCACTCAAAGCACTAACGCTGACCGTCGCTTCATGGCCGACGTTCGAAGTGGCGTCCCGCCAACGGCAGATCACAAAGATAACCGGACATCCAGCCGCTCTGCTTCCCGAAATAACGCGACATTGGTTTGCATACCTTGCAGTCCTATGCGACGACCCAGTCGTGGCCAGCAATCGGACCACCCGCTTGCTGCATGCGACCGCCCGAAACCAGACCGCCAAGATCCACTGGTGCGTAGCCAAAATCGTTGACGAGTCCGATCACCACCGCCTTTGCGTCCTTGTCGTCACCGGAGACGAAGATCACGCGCTTTCCGTCATGAAACTTCGGGCCCTTGTCGTAGTGCTCCATGCGGATAGCATTGAACGCCTTGACGACGCGAGCCTCCGGCGCGTGTGCCGCGACGATCTCGCTGGCGCCCGTGCCCCCCAAGTCCGCCAGAACGAGCTCAGGCTCGAGTTGCGTAAAAGGGTTAGTGGTATCCACCAGAATGCGACCTGCCCAATTGGGCAGCCCATCCAGGGCCGACGGGACTTGAAGCCATGGAACGGCGAGCATGACCAGCTCGAGCCGGGCCACCTGCTGGACCGTATCTGCCGACGCGTTCCGACCGAGTCCGGCCACGATATCGCCCAAAACCTGCGGCCCACGACGAGCGCTCAAGACAACCTCATGTCCTGCTTGAATGGCACTCCTGGCGATGGACTGCGCTACAGCACCGGCTCCAATAAAACCAATCTTCATTTCGACACCTCAGCGGCAACGTAAGTCAACGAAGCCATGCTCGTCCAGGAGCACGGCACTTGGGAGAACAGCCAGGTCAGTTCGATGAGCGCAAGTCGAGCAGCACCTTGCCACCCTTGATTGCGTGAGCGACGGCCTTTTGGTAGTCCGCAAGCGGATAGACGGCAGCCACAGGCAGGTCAAGCTCGCCGCGAGCCATCAGTTCGGCAGACTCCTTGATTGCGTCCATGATGTACGGCAGGTATTCGGGAAGGTCGATGTATATGCCGCGCACGACGATGCCGCGCAGATGCAGGTCCACGACCTTGAGCGGCGTGACCAGCTCGCCGCTTGTGAACGCATAGCTCACCAGCGTACCGTTTTGCGACAGCACGTCGATCAGGCGCACCGCAGCCGAACCGCTCAGGCCGTCGATGGCCAGACGAACGTTGCCCGGACCGACCGCGGCCCTGGCTTTGTCGATGGCGCCTGGCTCATCGACGAGAACGACGTCCCCACCAGCTTCTTCCAGTTCCTTGACCAGTTCCGGACGACGTACGAAGTTGATGGTCCGCAGGCCACGCTTCTTCGCCAACGCGATCACCGTGCGGCCGATGCCGGAGTTGGCCGCGTTTTGCACGATCCAGTCGCCTTCCTTGAGGTCAACGAAGCGCCCGAGCAGAAGTACGGCCGTGGGAGGATTGATGCGCAGCATGGCCAGTTGACGTGGATCGACGTTGGCAGGCAGCGCAATCAGCCCCTTGGCCGGGATCACCAGGCGCTCGCGCCAGGTCAACGCATAAAGCGGGGGCAACACGCGGTCGCCGACCTTCACGCTGGAGACATTCGAGCCTACCTGCAGAACTCGCCCGACGCCTTCGTTGCCCACGATCGAGGGCAGTGGAGTCGAGTAGGCGAAGCGATTGGTGATGACGGCCAGGTCATTGCCGTTGATGGGGGCATACTCCATCGCGATCAGGACTTCATCCGGGCCGGGGTTGGCCGGCTCCGGAAGGTCAACGAGTTTCAGCGTCTCGACGGGGTCGCCGAAAGCGGTGTTCTGGATAGCACGCATGGCTTACGTCCTTTCATAAGATGTTTGACTGGAAAGCCGGGAGGCAATACTTCGGCACTCGGGGCTCATTTCGAAATCGTGCAAAAACCGGGGTGAACGCTACCAGGCCGCCCCTCATCACGAGGAGCGCCTCACATTGCGCAGGACGCGTAGCGCTAGAACGCGAGCAGCACCATGCCGGTCCTTCCCCTGCGGTACGTATGTTCGAGCGCTCCCAGGTAGTCGCTCGCCTGATAGCGTTCCGCTACGGGGAAAAGGCTCGGGAAGTTGCGTGCGAGCTCGAGCGCCTTGGCCACGTCTGCATCGTGCACCGCCGCGGCTTCGAATTGCCAGCTGAACAACGACACACCCTTGATGGTCAGCGCTCGAGGGGCGATGGAACGAATGTCCGTCGTAGCGCCACCCAGGGAACCGTAGCTAACGATCGTTCCACCGCGAGCGAGGAAGCTCGCTACGTCGGGCAAAAGCGCGCCGCCGACGCCATCGAACGCCACGTAGACGGGCTTGTTCGCAAGCGCATCGCGAAGCTCGTCCTTCCAGCCCTGGTTCTCCGTGACAATGACAGAAAGGTTGGGGCGAGCAGCTTTAAGCGCTTGCGCGCTCGCCGCGGAGCCGACGAGCAGGATCGGATTGACGCCCACTTCGACGAGCAGATGAGTGAGCAGCTTTCCGACGGCGGAATTGGCAGCCGTCTGAATAACCGTGACATCTTCGCGCTTGTCTTCAGGCAACGCGTTGTGACCAGCCCGCATCGCAAGGCGTGCAGTCAACGTGTTGACCAACATCTGCGCTGCGACCTCATCGCTCACTTCATCGGGCACGGGTATCAGCGACTGGACAGGCGCGGCGATCCTGGCGCTCCAGGCGCCGTTGACGGGAAAGAAGGCCACACGTGTGCCGACCTGAATCCGGTGTGAAGGGTCGATGTCAGCGGCCAGCGCTTCCACCACCCCTACACCTTCGACGCCGGGCACTCGACCTCCCCTCGGGATGAGGGGAGCCGCCCCGAAGGCGGGGGAAGCAGAGACGCCCAGCAAGTCGCCCGGATGAACCGGTGCGGCGGACACACGCACAAGCGCCGCTCCGCTCACAAGAGAAGGGGCATCGGAAAATGCTTCCAGCGTGAGCACCTCGGCGGGCTCGCCATGGCTGGTGTGAACAATTCGCTGCATCACAGACTCCTTCCGCAAGAATTTGATTATTGGAGCGATCGCTCCGTTATGGCAGAATAGATTCACCTCTACAACTTGTCAATTATTTTTGGAGCTATGACTACAAAAAAAGATACGCAACCCCGGCGCAGCCGCGGCAGGCCCTCAACCTTTGATCGTACGGAAGCTCTGAACCGGGCCATGAAGCTCTTCTGGGAGCAGGGATACGAAGGAGCCTCCTTCGACCAGTTGATCCAGGCCATGGGGATCAGCCCCTCGAGCTTCTATAACTCGTTCGGCAGCAAGGAGCAGCTCTACAAGGAAGCGACTGACGCATACCTGAGCATGGCCGAAGTCTGGTTCGCTGGCAGACTGTTCGGCACGGCCGACGCGCGAGAAGCATTCACGAAGCTTCTCGATACTACCGTCGTGGAATTCACTCGAAACAGCCACCCATCGGGCTGCATGATCTCTCTGGCCGGCACTCACCTGCCCCCCGAACTCGCTTCTATTCGTGAGACGATGACCGAGCACCGCGCAAACGCTGAAGAGATGATGGCGCAGCGGTTGCGCAAGGGGGTCGAAGACGGCGACTTACCGCCTGACACCGACGTGGCCGCACTTGCTGCCTTCTACAGCGCCGTGACCCGCGGAATGGCCGTCCAGGCACGAGACGGAGGCGGCCCGCAAAAGCTGAAGGCGATCGCAGATGTCGCCATGCAAGCATGGCCAGCTCAAAGCGGTCGGGCAAGATCTGCAAGACCCCGGGGAACTCGCGTTGTTTGACCGGCCGTGCTGCACGGAGTGATCCAGCACCGGCGCCCGCAGGGCGTCGATTTGGAGCGTCATGCTCTGCTTCCTTTCGTGGACTGACGCAGCATCGGCACGCCGTGGGTGAGTGCGTATCCTTCGGTGCTCAGAATCCAGTCGGAGGTAGGTCCGAGTTATGAAGCTCACGCTCGACCACAATGTCATCATCGACTTAGCAAGTGGCTCTATCAATATCGCCCGCCTTCGCGAGATCCTTGCAAAGAGCGAGCAACGTAACCTGTCAGAAGTCGCTGCCCGTAGTCAGTAAGACTGGAATGTTCGCCGATTCAGACGATGGCGACGCGAGTTCGAGTGACGACTGAAAGTCCGCTATCCGGGCGGAGCCGACGCTTGAGTGTCCGTCTGAGCGCGCAGACGAACGACTGGAGTTGGCCGGCCACTGCCTAACGGCGATCGGCAGCACGCGACCCAATTCGGCCGTTCGCCTCGTATAAACGCCACGGCAGCTTCCAGGCTATAACGGTCGTTCACGCGGTCATCTCTGCCAGCGCGTACTCGACACTGAGCGGTCCATCGCACCGCAGGTGATAATTTCCGTTGAACCTTAAGCAGACGCATTACTCACGAGTTGCCTTGCAAACCCGTTCGACGTCCGGAACGTTGTGGACGTTGCATCGTGGCGAGCAGCCCGAACAATTGAGCGGTGCGGCGTGTAACTTCGCGCACCGGGCGAGATCGGTGGCCGTTATGATAGCCATGTGGCCCCCGGCTTCATGTATTTTCGTCAAGGCCAGTACCAATCGCATCGGCGACACCTGCAATGAAATCAGGGTCGGACTGACAGACCCACTGCGTGAGATCTAAAAAAATTGTCAAGATGTTATGTCACCCGGGCACGCGGCTTGCCTGATCTTTTTAAGAACGTTAAAACCACGCCTCATTAACTGACATGTGGTCTATGGTGCTATCACTCCGCTATTTGGGAGTTTTGGGAATCTGCGCTTTGTTCGCGGCTTGCGGACAGATTGCGTCCGAACATGCTGCGTGCAGAGTTGATTCCTGTCGCATGCGACACGAGATGTTGCAATCCGGCGAGGCGTCATGGTATTCGGCAACGTTCCAGGGGCATCTGACCGCAAACGGAGAACGCTATGATGGCGGCGCATTAACGGCTGCCCATCGAACATTGCCGCTCGGCAGCTATGTGCGCGTCAGTTCGTTGGCAACAGGAAAGTCGGTTGTCGTGCGTATCAACGATCGTGGACCATACATCAAACACCGAATTATCGATCTCTCTTATGCCGCGGCGAAGACCTTGGGTTTGACAGACGCACGGTCGATGCAAGTACGGATTGAACGTGTAGAGAGCACGGCGAGCACACAGACGGAGTCGGACGGCGGCGGAATCTTGACGACGGGAAACGGCAGTCGGTAGAAAACACGCGGGGCGTCAACGGCGTTGTGGTTCCGGGTCGTAAAAAAGCACCCCAGCGACTTCGCCACCAACAGTAATGGCGTCGGACATTGGAAGCGAACGCAAGACCGTTCAGTGCGTGTGCCCAGCCATGCTGCAAACGGGCACATCGCAGGTCTGCCAGATCGCGGGTGCTCTATCGTAATGGTCCGCTCCCTGTGTAGAACGGACGTCTGAGTGTCCAACTGGGTCGATTGGCAAATGGCTGGAGATGGCCGACAATGGCCTGTTGACGGCGGCGCTCTCCCCATTGCCCACGGTCCTCATCGCGTTGCCGGTGCTTTTCAGGCCCCCTCTTTTCGACGCATACGGGCGGGGACTGGCCGGCTGCCTTCCCGTCACCATGACCCGTCGAGATGTCCCGAAAGGAAAAGGGCCAACTAACAGCAGAGATCTCTGCCGAGATACGCAGCGACCGCCTTTGTCAACGCGATGCCGTGCAATTCCTCCGGCGATGCCAGATGCGCGGCGACAATCTCACGATTATCAAGCCGCAGCTCGGGTATGCAATCGAGGTGCAGTTCAAAGAAATGCACCCGGTCTCTTCGCCCGTCCCAAATGCCGCAGGCGCTGCCCGCGGGGAGTAATGGGTACGACGACAGACCAATCTCCTCCTCCATTTCACGCTGCGCCGCTGCATCAGGCGTCTCACCGGGCCGGACACTACCGCCGGGAAAATTCCACTCGGCCCGGTACGATGATTTCACAAGCAACAGCGCCCGCCCGACGTAGATTGCTACTAGCGCGCCCTCATGGCGAGGCCGTCGAAGATACCACCAGGCGCGAGCGAACCGGAATCCGAGGCGAAGCGCCATGCGCCAGACAGAGTCGATAAGCATAGCCGGTCGCACTCGCTCAAGGCTCGACATGAGGTCTCTCCTTTCCTTTCATGGTCAGAGGATCTTCCGGGTCGCCGCGTTAGTGCGGCTTAGGTCATTCAGCGTCTGTCACGCCACTGCTTGGAAACCGTAGTTTAGCCAGCAGCTGCTCTCGCTGGGGATAGCGACTGTCAACAATTCAAGGGCGTGTGTCGACCGGCCGTTCATGGCCGGTCACCGCCTGACGGCGATCGGCAGCACGCGACCCGAAGCTGCCCGGCGCATCGCTCGTTAGCGGACACCGACCGGCCACGATGCCGGGCTATCAATTTATGTCCATGCAATAATTTCATGCCCGAAGTGGCCGAGCAAAGCGGCATGGAGCCGTCGAGCCCCGTCCAGAACCGGCACGGCCTCACGCGAACGTTCAACCCCACTCAGAGGAAGGTTATGCCAGATTTCACACACCTGTTTATGTTCGCTCTCGTGGCGTTAGGAATGGTCCTTTCTCCCGGGCCAAACATGATTTACCTGATTTCCCGCTCTATTTGTCAAGGCAAGCGTGCAGGACTTATTTCATTGGGCGGTGTCGCCATTGGCTTTGTGATCTACATGCTCTGCGCGGCATTTGGAATCACAGCATTGATATTCGCGGTGCCGTACGCTTATGACGCCCTCCGCTTTGGGGGCGCGCTGTACCTTCTGTATCTCGCCTGGCAAGCAGTTAAACCTGGCGGGCGGTCTGCTTTTGCGGTACGCGATCTTCCAGTTGATACCCCGAGGAAGCTTTTCGCGATGGGGCTCGTCACAAATCTCGCAAACCCGAAGATCGCTGTCATGTACTTGTCGCTGCTCCCACAATTTATTACTCCGGGCCACGGGAGTGTTCTCACCCAATCGTTGGCACTCGGCAGCGTCCAAATTTCGATCAGCCTCGCAGTAAATGCTCTCATCGCCGTGATGGCCGGATCGATTGCCTCATTTCTTTCGGGACGCCCTCTCTGGCTTTTGGTGCAGCGCTGGCTCATGGGAACCGTCCTTACAGGGTTAGCTGTACGAATGGCATATGAATCTAGAAAGTAATGTTCGAGTCCTGCCCATCGGGAGACTTTGATGGTCAAGGGGGCCATGCTTTGGCGGCTGGGTCGATCTTGAAACGCTCCACGCAATGCCGAGCGTTACCACGCGCTCCGATTGAAAATCATCTAGCGGGCCTCCACCGCCGCCCTGACCGACGACAGGCATCCCCGCTTCTGCCGATTGTGCGATCTACGGCGCTTCCGTTGAGTCGAGAAGACGGGCGGCTTCACGCCTCGCCTGCTCGGCCTCACGCGGTCGCTGGATCTGACTGTAGAGCGTACCCAGGTTGCCGAGTGTCCGTGCTTCATCCTGACGGTAGGCCACGGGATTATCTCGCGACAGAGTCCGGTAAAGATCCAGCGCGTTCCGGTAGGCGTCTTCCGCCTCGCGCGGGCGCCCGGTGTGACTGAATAGGACACCTAGATTGTTCAGCGTTCGCGCCTGGTCCGGCTGGTAGGCAGTGGGGCTTTCTCGCGCGAGCGCGCGATAGATTTGCAACGCATCCTGATAAGCCTGCTGCGCTTCCTTCGGCCGTTGCGTGGCACGATAGAGCGCGCCAAGATTGGTGAGCGTGCGCGCCACGTCGGGCCGATAGAGTGCTGGACTCTTCCGGGCAAGCTGCTGCCGGATCGTTAGCGCTTCCTTGTAGGCATGCTCTGCTTCGGGGCGTTGCTGCATAGCGCTATAGAGGTTCCCGAGATTGTTGAGCGTACGCGCGAGAGCCGGGCGATAGGCCGCGGGGTTGCCGCGCGCGAGAGCTTGCTGGATATTTAGCGCCTCGCGATATGCCTTCTCCGCATCGCTCGTGCGTTGTGTGGCGCCGTACAGGATGCCGAGGTCGTTAAGCGTCGTCGCGATATCAGGCTTGTAGGTCGTGGGGTCGCGATAAGCCAATGCACGGTCGATGTCCAGCGCTTCGCGGTAGGCATCCGCGGCTTCCTTCAGGCGCTGTGTATCGCGATATAGGACGCCGAGGTTGTCAAAAGTTTCTGCCACAGCGGGCCCATAGGCCACTGGGTTCTGTCGCGCCAGTACCCAATAAATCTCCAGCGCGCGCAGATACGCGAGCTCCGCCTCCTTGGGCCGTTGCATCCCAACGTATAGGTTGCCAAGCTTGTCCAGCGTGCGCGCAATCTGGGGTTGGTAGGCGGCGGGCTTCTCCTGCGCAAGCACGTGATAGCGCGACAGCAGCGTGCGGTAAATCGGTTCCGCACGTTCGAACTCGCGTTGCTCTTGCAAAGTGTCGGAAAACGCAGTCGCAATGTCGGAGTCTTCCGGTTGCAATGCGTAGGCCTTTTCCAGATACGGCAGTGCATTCTGCGGCGTGAAGCGCAGCAACTCGATTTCGCCAGCCTCATAACAATGCGCCGCGAACACCTGCACGGTCCTCTGTGTTTCGGCAAGCAGCCTGGTCATCAGTTTTGATGCACTGTCCAGATCGACGCGCTCGAGCGCTTCGTATATCTGCGGTTCAAGAGGGTCGGAACTTCGTGCGATCGACGATCTGCTCAGCAGATCCTCGTAACGTGCGGCCCATTTCCGGGCTTCGGCTACCAGGTCTGCATCGGGCCGCGCCCTGATTTGCTCGGCAAGGTGCTCGATTAGCGGTTCGATGTTGGTGAACGCGGTATCGGTCTTGCGCTCAATGCGGCCCGATCGCGCATGTACGGCAGCCAGCATCACGTTCGCCGCTCTCGCGAGCGAGACTATCTGGGCACTGGAGAGTCTGGCGCCCTTCACCGCGTGGTTCAACTTGGTGGTCATGCGGTTGAAGGTTCGGACGGGGAATCCACAATCGGCCTGTACCTTGAGGCCGTCCTCGACATCGACCTCGGACAATGCCGGAGAACACGAACTCGCAGCGTCCGCAGCCAGGTATCCTCCGGACAGCACGGCCATCGCCAGACCCGACAGAATCTTGCGCGCACTCATTTCCCTACGCGGGCCTGCAGTCAGATCAGGCCCGCACCTGCATACGATTGACGACGCCCCCGATAGCATCCAGACACCCGCCGTCTTGTTCCGTCTGCCGTCTTTCGGCCTTGGTCGCCACCCGACCTGCTAGCGTGATCCTGTGGTTTTCCATCTGGAACTTCAGGTGTGGTTCGCGTTCGAAGGCTGCCATCACCTGCTTCAAGACCGTATCGCTGCGTTGCATGACCTGCCTCGCGCAAAGGTTGGGTGGCGCAGCGCGCTTGATGCCGCACTGCGCAAACCTTGCCGTATCAGGCGGGCGCCGGTCAGCTTGGCACACCATGCATGCGACGGGCGAAGCGTGCCCGCTCGGCCCGGTCCATCAGATCCAGGAAATGATCCGTGCCCATATGAATCAGCGCTTCATGATCGCCGGCCTCGAAATACACGTCCGGTTGCTGGGCGAGGCTCTCGTCAAGATAGGTTCGCATGCCATAGGCCGTACATACCGGCGGCAGCGCTCCTACGTCGCAATCCTTGAACAGTTCCCGCAGATCGACCTCTTTGGCCAGCAGGAGGTGGCGTCCGGTCTGTGCCCAAAGCTCGGACAACCGCACGGCGTAGGTCGATGGCAGCACAGCCGCCACATAGCCGTGCTCGTCTTCAAAAAGCACTGTCTTGGCGAGGCGATCGCCGGGAATATGCGCTGCCGCCGCGGTTTCGATGCTGGAATGGCTGTGCGGATGATGCACGATTTCGTACTGGGAGCCCTTGCTGCGCAGGCAGTCCTGGAGCGTGGCAGAAATCGACATGACGCACCTCCTCGGGAAGGAAACGGGAGATTATTGCGCGAGATTCCTTAAGAATAGTTCGCTTTCGCTCGCGTGTGAAAAACATGCTGGCGACAGCGCCGTAACTGCGTGGGCGTGACGACGAATGGGGCGATGCCCCCATACGGCACACGGGTCCGTTTTCGCCAATAATGGCCCCAGATCCACTACTGGACGACGGCGACCATGGGTTACAGCTTGGCTGTTCTCGCTGTTGCCCCTATGGTTTCCGCAACATCTGTTTGGACGTGGTACACCGATCCTCCCAATCCTCTGCCACCTGCTGGATTTTGGCAGACGGTTCATTCGATCGTCCCCGTATTCGCTGTGGCGGGTGCCATTGCAGGCCTGACATTCTGGCTCGCGGCCGGTCGGCATTTCCCCAGGCTCAGTGACCAAGACCGCTCTTGGCGATCTGCTGCTCCACGAACTGGGCGAACAGTGCATGCAGACGCGTCGTCGGATGAAGGTCGTCGGCGAACATGTACGTCTGGTCGGCATTGGGCGCCACGTAGGTAATCGGCGAGCACAGCAATGCCGTCGCATCGGGTGTTTTCCCAGGGTCGCAGGCGACGCTAGTGTTTGGCACTACGAAGCCATTGGCCTGAAAGTTCACGATGATCTGGTTCACCCATGTATAAGAATCGATCTGGACGACCTTGCCTTGCAGGCCATTGGCCTGCAAGGCTGCGTTTAAGCTATCGTTGAAGATTTGCGATAACTGAGTCAGGTTTGCCCCGCCATCGGGCGAGGCAACGCCTTTGGGCGATAGTCCGACATTCGGAACATTGATCACCACGACGTGAGTGGCGCCGTTCTGGACGATCTGTCCGACAACTTGAGCCAGGGTGGTTGCCGCCGTCTGAACGGTCTGCGCCGCAGCCGGCAGCGCCCCGGCGCGAAGCACGTCGTTCGAGCCAGCCCAGACCAGCACCAGTTGATTGGAGCTAAAGCTCCCGTGGGCGGCCAAATAGCTCGAAACCTGCTGATTGACGGGCATTTCGATGTCGCCGATTACGTCGGCAAGAAAGTCGTACTGGTTTGCCGGCGTTGCCACCGTGGCGCCACCCTCCGCATAGCCGAGGCCGCTTTGCGCACTCAATTTATGAGTGATGTCGATGGTAAACGCCGCGCTTAGCGTATCGCCGTAGTATTGCGCGACATCCTGAGTCCACACTTGCCCAGGGTTGGTCGTGAAACGCCCCCCGCCCAGCGCGCTCGCGATCGGCGCATAGGTCCCGACGTCCGACAGGCTGTCGCCGAACGAGACAACTTGCAGATGAATGCCGCCCGCCGGGATGGCCGCGCCACTGCCGTTACTCGAGCCGCCTCCATGCCCGCCGCACGCGGTAAACAGCGAAATCACCACGGCAAGAATTGCAGCACGTACCTTGTCGTTTCTTCCCTGCATAGCTCCTCCCCGCTGGTCGGCCGGACAGTTGCCCTCACGTGGCGGGCTTATCGCCAGCCTGCATATCGCTCTTGCGATAAGTTACCTTCGTTGAGCAAAAAGGATGCCCTATCGTCCTGATTTCACACTTCCTGCGGGCATTGAAGGGGCGCCCATCTGCGAAAAATTATCGAAGATGCCCTGCGCCGGGCACCCGCTAATGGGTGTCGACGATCTTGGCCGGAGCGTCGACCGTCCCTTCGTGGCCGGTCGCTGCCTGTCGCCGGTCGGCGGCAGTCGACCCTCAACGGACGGTGCACCAGGCGGCACCTAGTCGGCAGCTTACTGGGTACAACGGTCATTCACTCCTTCGAGTCGCTCTGCAGGTCACCGGCCAAGCGGCTGTTCGCGACAGCAACACGACTTGGCGAATGTCCGCTGAGGGGCCGCACGCGGGCACCTTCATTGCGTGATGCGCCGCATGCAGATTTATGCCTCATTGGCCCGCGTTCTCGAATGGCAGCGTCCAGACGGTCACAGTGTTCGTGTTGTCGTCGACCGCCGCAAAGCGCACGAACTCATGCTGCGGCTGTGCGAACGCGATTCCAAACGCACCGTCTGGCGCCGGGTCGATGGAAAGCTGCGCGACAAAGCGGCCTTGCGGCGTGAATTCGACGATTTCGCTCGGCTGTTTCGGATCGGCGTTGACCGCGTCGCCGTTCGCGACGAACAGATGGCCGTTCGGTCCGAGGGTCATCGCGATCGGGCCGCGCAGATGGGCGTTGTCCGCGTAGATCACCACACCCTTGCTGCCGTCGTGCCGCGAGTTGCCCGCACCGAAGACGGCGAAGATCGCGTTGTCGGCGGTCGACGCGACATACAGCACGTCGCGCTGCGGATCGTAGGCGAGTCCGGTCGGTCCGACGACCAGTGCTGCCGGATCGCTGCGGAATGTGTAGCCGGAGGCGATCTTCGTGGCATGGTTCAGATGAACGCCGCCGCCGTCGACGCTGACGTCCAGCCTCGTGACGGTACCATCTAACACGTTCGACACAAATACCTTCGCGTGATCGCCCTGATCGAAGATCGTCAGATCCCAGGGACCGTTGATCTTTGCCATCGTGGGCGTCCATTCCGCAATTTGGCTGCCGCTTCGATTGATCACCAGCAGCGAGCCGGGCTGGATCGTTGCGGACGTGCCGTCCTTGGTCGGTACGCTGCCGACCAGCACGAAGCCGGCCCTGAGCACACCGAGCGCGGTGCTCAGACCGAGACGCGCAGGACCCTGGAAGAACGTGACCGGTTGGTCGTGCGGCACGATCTTGACGATGGTCGTGCCTTTGCCCTGAAGGTTGCCGGCGCTCTGCGCGTTGTTGAAATTGGACACGAGCAGATCGCCTGCGGCGATCGTGCCGAAGCGGGGGAAGCCGTCCGGCACAAAGACGGCGCCGTACGGATTGAGGTCGCCGTTGGCGGGCACCGTCGATGAGGTGACGAACGAGGGCGGCAGCAGCGGCATGAGCTCATCAGCAACAGCGGCGCCCGCTGCGGAAAGCGCGAGACCAGTGCCGTATAGCGTGACCAGCAGCAGGCGTTTCAGTGCGCGGCCTTTTCCACGGGCAACGCGCTGGCAGGGTTGCCGGTCGATTTTCGGAGTAAGACTTTGTATGACGGGATTCATGACTTGGCTCTCCACGAAAGCTGCGGGGCGGACGCGTCTGTTGTCGCTGCACGCATCGCGTGCCGGCCGCCGCTAGCAAATTTCGCCCGTGTCCGCGCAACGGACACTAGCACCGCAGTCCTGCGACTCAAACGCGGGTCGCACAGCGTCGGCAGCGGTGGGGCGAATCACGCAAACCAGGCAAAAGCAGACCCGTTGCCAGCGGGAGCGCTGCGAGCGAGGCATGCGTCATGCGCAACGAGAACTGGATCGTCCGCTGGCAAACTCGAATGCGGGCGAAGCGTGCGCAGTAAACGGCTGGCACGGGCAAATATTCCAGCGTGACTGGCCACACCGGGGTCGCTTGCCACGCCAATTTTTGAGTTGATGCAGTTGTTTGCCGCTATGGATCGCGACGTTCGCCCGGTTACGCCCGCCTCCTCGCGCGAATACATCGCCCGTCATCTCGGGTTCTGATCCATGCGCCGGCGTTGGGCGTTCGTAACCTGCAAAAGCGCTTTCGCGACTCCAGTTTTCTCGATAGCAGATGCTCGCTGACGATCAGTTGCTCGTCACCTTCGTGCTAAAACGAGCCCTCTATTACGCTCACGAATGTCTCGTCGGAAGTGCGTTGCTTACGGCAACACGCCCCGAGAAGGCTGTGTTCCGGCTGGACCGCATGGGCGCTTCGGCCCCGTCTGCCAGGAAGGGCATCTTATCTTTTGATTGTCAATGTGCTGGAGCACTAGCGCGGATCTATAACAGTATTGCGGCCCGAAGACAACGTGCTGCCTGCTCGCCGGCCCCGGCGTCGGCAATTCAACCTTGGAGGTTTAGCGAATACAGCCTGATGAATCCATGCTTTGTCGGTTCGAATCTCGATTAGCCAAGTATCGGAGGTAATCATGGAGTTCGAGTACCGCGGCTGGGTCATTGACGCAACCCCGGATTTCTTGCTGGGTCAGTTCTTTGCGCACGCGCGACTGATCCGCGCGTCACCTGACGATGATGCGGACACTGAAATGCACATCGAGCGCAATCTTGCCTGGTTCGAAAATCAGGACGAGGCGATCCAGGTTGCGCGCCAACGGGCAATTGAGTGGATCGACGCGCGCGAAGGTAACATTACCAGCCCGGACACTGATTCATCTATACAGACCAAGACCCTGGTCAAGTGAAAGTCCGGATACATCACCCTGGTGTCAGACGACTGGCCCTGTGGCCATTCGGCAACGCCCGCGGCCGCGATTAAGATAGGCCCGCCCCACGGTAGATGCGGCAATGCGGCCTCCCGCATATATTCAGACGAGATACCTGATTGCTTCAGAAACGCGGATGTGTACGATGGAACCACCGTCAGCGCCCCTTGCGCGACGTGTGTGTTTCGGGCCGCAGCACTGTCTGCGGCTTTTTTTACAGGCGGAATCTCTTCAGCGCTTACCAAACGTTGCCGGGAGGGGCCGGCGTGCGACGATGTCGGCCAGTTGGCGCGTGGGGCTAGCGTCGTCTATTTGGCTTGTTCGGCCGAGTTATGGATGGCCTGGCCACCTTTCGATATGTCCTCGCCGGCTCCAGCTACCGTGTTGCAACCCGCGAGGAGAGTGGTGCTGGCGATCAGAAGCAATGCAATGAGTCGTGTCATGTTGCCTCCTTCGAGAAAGCCTTGGTGTCGGCATCGGCGCCGACACCAGATGGGCATGGGTGTCGAGGGTTCATCGGGACCACCGCATGCAAGCATGCTTGCATGAATCTTATTCTAAACGCGACGTGGGCCAGCAACGGACTTACGTAAGACCTGAGGTTCGAAACGCGACTCCTTATGGCGCTCAAAAGAGCGCGCCATCTTCGCCCTTAACGGTTCATTTACTGCGTCGAATCCGGACCCGGGAATTGACTCCGTTCGAAAGGCTGACAGCCCACTATGCCCGGGCGAAAGCTCCCTTGTCCGCCCCCTTTCGAATATCACCGCTGACCGGCCGGTTCTGGCCGTTTACACCTATTCAATCTGTCGCTGGCCATTCTGGGTATCGTGGTGCTGAATTCGTTTCGCACTATCCACGATCGATTGGTGCCGTTGAATATGAGGCACGCAATTTGCTGCTGTCTCAATGACCGGCTGGAGTCCATGGTGCTGCTAATCCGACGACCAGGTCCGGGGTTCTAGACAGTCCCAGGAGGAATGGGTGATGAAACTCACCAGGAAACACATTGCAATCGCGGCGTCGGTCGTACTGCTGGCGATCGGTGCGCCTGGATGCAAACGGGCGGATAACAGCACCGATGCCGGCGGCGCAGCGACAGGGTCCAGCGGAACGATGAACAACCCCGCAGCCGCCGGAGCCATGAGTTCGGGTGGCGGCGCGGCAGCAGCCTCGGGCGCAAGCCAGTGACAGGGCCAACTGGGGGCGCCCGGAGGCGTCACTCACGGCACGGTGCCAGGGCTGTATTCCGCAGTCGTACACGACATCTCCGGGCGACCGACAAGCGGAGGAATCGCGGTCTCCCGGGCTGGAAGCAGGAGATCGCATCATGAAATCCAGATTCCACTATCAGGCCAACATCTGCGGTGGCGATTTTCAGCACGTCAGAGACTGTTTTGTCGAATGGAAGCGGCAACCGCTCGTGTATCACCAGAGTCAGCCGATGTTCGAAGGCAAACAGGAAGTCCGTCCGCTGTCGGACAGCGCGTTCGGTAATGGGGAAGTGGCGCACACCGTGCTCACGCAAGTGTGCGATCCGCGAGACCCGTATGCATTGGCAGCTGAAATCCGCGACGGCGAACGCGACATGTGGCTTGTCATGGCTGCCTACGACGAATGAGATTCCGGGCAGCGGATGAGGCTTGCGTTGAACGCGCCGTTTTCTCCCGATACGCGGGATGACGGCAGTTCCATTTTCCGTCCGAAGATTGCCATCCCGGTCGGGTCCGCAAGGCTGCTATATGCCGGCGTTGAGTATGAGGTGGAGTTGCACGCAGCTCTCACGCAGGTGCATCCGGTACGTCGAGAAGCGTATCGTCGACCATCCGGTTCGATGGAGCATTCGCCTTGCTGCGTCGTCGGGTCTCCCCGTCCGGAGAGACATTTTCTGACCTGTTCTTACGGGCATTGCCGCACAACGTTCCGTTTCACGATTTCCATCGCGTAACTGCTGATCTGGTGGTCGGAAAAACGGTTGGGAACGCCACACCGCGAATCCAGCGACGTGTCGTGATGGGACTTCGCCACCCGCGACACCCGGATGAACAGAGCCGACCGTCGTCTGCGATTCCCGGGTACCGGGGTGGCTCGCAATGTGCTGCAAGCCTGAAAAGCGGACCGGGCTGCCGGTTACCGAAACGTGGGAGAAAGCCATGCCATCTGGAGCAAAACATCCCTCCGCTGTAGATCTGGCGCGTTGCCAGATTGAGTATTTCGTTGAACTGGCGCGGGCCAGTTCGCACATTGCCAGTACGCACTCGTCCGCCACGCAACGGGCAGCGATCGCCGAGACGTTCAGTGAATTTGTGGAGTGCCACGGAGCGCAGGATTTTTCGGTGTTTGTTGAACTCCTCGCTCGCCGCCTCGAGGAAAGGCGGAGTCCCGAAGCAGCGAGCGCAGTTCGCCACGACCTTCGCCTGCATCTCAGCGTAGCGCTGTAGTTTCGCAAACCAATCTGCGGAGTGCCCGGCAGACCCATGGAAAGTCGGGACGTCGACCGGCACGCGTACCAGACGCTGCGCGTGAGCCGCTGAAGACCGCGCGCAGCCGGACGCGCTTTAGCCTGCGCGAGGCGGGCGCTGGTTTCGGATGACGCCGTCCCCGCGCCGCACACCGACGCGAACCTGAAAAACCCCTAGGGCATCGCTTTCAATCCGAAGGGCTTCTTCTGGGTCGCGGACAATGCAACGTTGGTCGCCACCCCCGAACACCATCTTCGGAATGTGGTGAAGGCCTGCGGAGTCATGTTTGTCAGGCATCGAACTCCGCCAGGAGTTGGCAAGCCGGATATTTGCATCACAGCCCTTTCATATTCCCGTCCGGACATCACCGACCGTCAAGACGGTCGGTGCCTCCAAGGCGTACGACACGCGAGACTTCGTCCAACATTGCCGCGCGCAACGTGACGCCGCACGTGGCACGCAGCGATGAGTGCCGGGGTGGCAGGCAGTGCGAACGATGGCCGCGCTTCGCGGCACGCGAACTACCATGTGAGCCAGGTCCCCTGGACACGCATCGAAGAACATTTCCGCTGGAGCATCACCGTTCACCGGAGTTGCCAGACTATATATCGAGGGATGAGGTGCGTCGGTCAGCACTTCGTTCTGACGATAGTGTGGCCAGCAAGCTGACGTCGCGAATACTGAGCGCGATGCCACGAGAGCGGCGCGATGAGCCGCCGACATGCACACGCCACGCGACACCATCCCGCTACTTGCCTGCGGGAAATCCATATCGCAGCAACGAATCTTGCCTATAGTGAGACAGTGTCCTCCTTCCTGTGACGAACCGCCGTTTCGGCGTCGTATCTTTGAGGAGTTGCCATGCTTACTTCAAGACTTAATCTTCGGCCTGCTTACTTCGCGTTGAAGCAAGTACTCGCCGCAGGAATTCTGTTGTGCGCCGCCGCGAGCGTTGCTTACGCGTCGAGCCATCGCGAGGCGCCGCTGATTGCAACGATGCCGAAGGTGGATGGCACCGACTTCTACATGTTCAACAGCTATGAGCCGAACCGACGCGGCTACGTGACGCTGATCGCGAACTACTCGCCTTTGGAAGACGCCTACGGCGGCCCGAATTACTTCGCCCTCGACCCCAACGCGCTGTACGAAATTCACATCGACAACGTCGGCGACGGCAGAGCGCACCTGACGTTTCAGTTTCGTTTCAAGAATACAGTGGGCAACGTCGCACTGAACGTCGGCGGCAAGCAGGTGGCGATTCCGCTCGTTCAGGCGGGCCCGGTGTCAGCGGGCGATTCATCGAAGCTGAACGTTAACGAAACGTACACGCTCAAGGTATTGCGTGGTGCCTATCACGAAGATTCTGAGGAAGTGGTCACGGGCCCGGGCGGCATTACGACCTTCACCAAACCAACGGACTTCATAGGGACCAAGACGTTTGGCAGCGTAAGCGGTTATGCCAGCTACGCGCGGCAATATGTGTACACGATCAACATTCCCGGGTGCGGTGCTCCAGGGCGCGTTTTTGTGGGCCAGAGAAAGGAGTCGTTTGCGGTGGCGCTCGGCAAGACGTTTGACTTGCTTAACCTTAATCCTCTGGGTCCCCTAAACGGTAACCCGAACGATCTGTCCGACAAGAACATCACCTCGATCGCGCTCGAGGTTCCGACCCAGTGTCTGATCGGCGAGCGCGGCACGCCGGTTATCGGTGGCTGGACGACGTCAAGCATTCGCAAGGAGAGGCTGAGCGATAACGACGCAGCAGGAATATCAGAGAGGGGCTGGACGCAAGTTTCCCGGCTCGGTATGCCGCTGGTTAACGAACTCGTGATCGGCTTGAAGGACAAGGATAAATTCAATAATTCAAAGCCCGCGAACGACGGGCAGTTTGCGGACTATGTGACGAATCCCACGCTTCCCGCGTTGATCGAGAGCCTTTTCCCGGGGGCCAAAGCGCCTACAAACTTCCCGCGCCTCGATCTGGTTTTCACATTCCTCACAGGATTTCAGGGACTCAATCAGCTGAGAACGGTCACACCATCCGAAATGTTGCGTCTGAACACGTCTATTCCGCCCACGCCCAAAGGCAGTCAGAAGAATCTGGGGGTCCTGGCAGGCGACAACGCGGGATTCCCAAACGGACGGCGGCCAGGGGACGACGTCGTCACGGCATCACTCAGGGTGGTGATAGGCGTGCTGTGTACGTTCAATAAGCCGGGAATTTTCGGCTGCTCGCCGTCCGACGCTCTGGCCGGAGCGGCTCCGCTGACAGACGGCGCGGCAATCGACGACAGCGTATTTGACAATTCCTTTCCTTATCTGACCACACCGATCCCGGGTGCGATGAATTGATAACCGGGCAAGCGCAACCTGAATGGGTCGCAGCAGACCATGATGCGGCGCGGGGTTCACCCTGTCGCCGCATGGCAGACCGAGGCGGCCATGGCGCTAAAAAGATCGACCGCCCTCAAGGTACTACGGGCCTATCGTTCGAACCGGACGCGTGTCGTTAAAAGGGAAACGAATGTGCGCCGCATCCTGTGCGTATCGTGCCTCTTCGTTGGACTGGCAGGCGCGTTGGTGAACGCGGCTCCAGTGCGGCCGCAACAGGACTCACAGGTGCTGGAAACGCTCCCGCCCCGTGCGCACGACGCACTTAACTCGGCCATCGCGAGCATGCACGCAGCCCTGGCTGCGGGCGGTCATAACTTCGAGCTGGCGGCTGAGCTCGCGAAGCGCCACCTGGAGCGTTTTCGGCGCGATCAAGACCCGCGCGACCTGGGCCAGGCCGAAGCCGCAATCGAACCGTGGCTCCGGCAGCCAAACCCACCGCCGCGCGCATTGGTGTTGCGTGCGAGCGTTCGGCAAAGCAACCATTTCTTTGCGAGCGCGCTCGACGATCTCGATCGCGCAATTCATGCCCAGCCGGACAACGTGGATGCGTGGCTGATCCGCGCGAATATCCTGCAAGTGCAAGGCCGCTACCTGGAGGCCCGGCAGAGTTGCGGTCGGCTTATCCTGATGAATACCGCCATCGCGGGGATATGCCTCGCCAATGTGGCAGCGGTCAGCGGCAGGCCCGAGCAGGCTTATCTCCTTTTGCAACATCTTGCCGCCCAGATACCGCCCACAGATTCGCTCTACACCTGGCTGATGGTCAGTCAAGCCGAAACGGCAGTCTGGATGGACAAGCAGGAAGCCGCCGAACAGTTCTTCCGCAAGGCGCTGGTCGCCAATCCGCGCGACGCATACCTTAAAGCAGCCTGGGCTGACTTCCTGCTCGACCGGAACCGGCCCAAGGAGGTCCTCGCCCTGCTCGCGGCCGACGTCCGCAACGACAACCTGCTCCTTCGCCTGGCGCTGGCAGAGAAACAGGCAGGGCTGAATGCTGATCTGGCGCCTCACGTCGAAGATTTGCGAAGCCGGTTTGCGGCATCCGCCGAGCGGGGTGATCGCGTGCATCTGCGTGAGGAAGCCATTTTCAACCTGAAACTCCTTAACGACCCGGAGAAAGCGCTCAGCCTGGCCGAGGCTGACTGGCAGGTGCAAAAGGAGGTCGCGGATTGCCGGATCCTGATGGAGGCGGCAATCGCCGCCCGGCAGCCTGCCCGCGCCGCTCCCGCGATGACGTGGCTGAAGACCGCGCGATTGCGCCATCCGGTCTTGACGTCACTCGAGGCGCGGCTGGCAAGCCTTGTCTTTGGGACCGGGTTCGCGATGCAGGCGACGCGCGGCGAGCCGTCTGCATGAAACCGCGAGCGTCCGGGTGGGTTGCTCTCTTCATGTTGTGCTGGGCTGCCGCGGTGCAGGCGCACAAGCCGAGCGACAGTTATCTGACGCTTACAGTCAGCGACAAAACCATTGTGGGTCGATGGGATATCGCACTTCGCGACCTGGACAATCCGCTTATCCTCGATGCCGACGGGGACGGCGCGCTGACGTGGGGAGAGGTCCGCGTCCGCGAAGCGGACATCAAGTCGTATGCCTTCACGCGGATCAAGCTTACCGGTGACGGGCGAACGTGCGCGATTCATCCCGGCGACATGCTGATCGACCACCACAGCGACGGCGCGTACGCGGTGCTCGCATTCGAGGTGGCCTGTCCAACTCGACCGACCCGGCTCGGCATCGACTACCGTTTGTTTGCCGACGTCGACACACTGCACAAGGGCCTAGTGCACGTCGTGAGCAACGGCGCGACAACGACGGCTATTCTTGGGCTCAGTCATCCGACCGAGATTCTGGACATACGCGGGAAGGGAGTCGGGCGCGCCTTCATCGATTTCGTTGGCGAAGGCATGTGGCACATCTGGCGCGGCTTCGACCACGCCTTATTTCTCCTGTCACTGATGTTGCCGGCCGCTTGCGTGTTGCACGGGAAAAAGTGGTTCCCTGCTGCCTCCCCGGGTGCCGTGTCAATCGATGTATTGAAGCTCGTCACCGCGTTCACGGCTGCACACGCAATCACGTTGTCTCTTGCCACGCTTCAGGTGGTGGCACTGCCGTCGCGTTGGGTGGAAGTCGCTATTGCCGTGACGATCCTGCTTTCCGCGCTCAACAATATTGTTCCGCTGGTACGCAGGCGCCGTTGGCTGGTCGCGTTTTCTTTTGGCTTGATCCACGGCTTCGGTTTCGCAAGCGTGCTCACCGATATGGCCCTCCCGAGATCCCTTCTTGCGGCCGCCCTTGCCGGGTTCAATATCGGTGTCGAATTGGGGCAGATCTCACTGGTCCTGCTGCTATTGCCCATTCTTTACATCTATCGGTCAAGTCGTTGGTTTCGCCTCACTACCCTGTACGGCGGATCGGCAGCCATCACGGTTTTCGCGAGCTTGTGGATTTATGAACGAACGACCGGGCTGACAGTGCTTGCACTTTAGATGCCATTGACGGCCATTGAGATGACCTAGGAGAGGAGCAACGCACGTTGAGTGATACTGAGAACGAGAAGCCCGATTGCCGCGACCCAACTGCCCGCGACGCGCACGGCAATGGCGATCCAGGTGGGCCTTAGCCGCAGCACGAACGAGGTCGCCGCAACCGTGTAGGCGATCAGGATGAAGCTCGCGACCACCATGCCCGCGATGAAAACACCTGGGCGGATTTGACCCACGATGGCCAATCCGTTTCCGTACCCGTGGGTCAGGCCGAACCCGACCGATAAAATCAGGATCAGCCATGACGGCAGCGTAAAGGCAGCCGCAAGGAGGGAACCCAGCAACACGGCCGAAACGACGTTGAACAGGAGAACACCGCGCAGATCCGGAACTGAAAGGGCGGTGCACGCGCCGGCCGCCATGGCGGCCGGAAACGCCCAAAGCACGAATTCACATCGCTTCAGGCCGTTCTGCCCGGCCAGCGCGCCGAGCACCAGCATGGGCAATACATGTTCCGGCGACGTCAACGGATGCAGCATCCCGGCGTAAAAATCGCCCGCGCCCTGGTACACCGCGTGTGCTTCGGCTGATGCAAGCAACATCAGCGCACTCAGACCAGCAGCGGCTTGCCGGACCATCCGGTGCAATGCGCGCATGCGTCACGCTCCCCGAATCGCATACGTGAGGAAATAGACACCGCAGCCGGAGATGAGGGCTCCGCCTGCCCGCAGTGCATAGCCGCCCGCCTTCCAGCGATTGACTGTGCCAGTCAGGATGCCGAGTGCATGAAGTGTGCCGGTGGCCGCAACGAAGCCGATCGCGTAGGTCATTGCGTTCGCGGACCCGGGTAGTTCCGCTCCGTGTGCGTGTCCATGGCAGATGGCGAACACGGCAACCAGCAGACCCGCAATCCAGAGCGGCGGCGTCAACGCAAGTGCCACCGCCGCACCGAGCGCCAGTGCCGATAGCGCGATGCCGACCTCGATCCCCGGAATCGGGACGCCCAGGCCGCCGAGAACAGCGCCGAAGGCCATAACGATCGGGAACGTGACCGGCAGCACCCAAATCGCCGGTCTCCCCAGCTGGGCACCCCACAATCCAACTGCAACCATCGCGACGACATGATCCAGGCCGGAAATCGGGTGTCTGAAACCGGCGAGCAGGCCGCCGGATATGTCGCCTTGGCCGATATGCGCGAATGCGATGACCGGAAAAAGACACCCATATCCGAATACAAGTCCCGCGTGGATCGCGCGTCGCATTCCGAAAGTCATGATGATCCTTTCGAGGTGTCTGCACCCGCCTGACACCGGACTGAGCACGCATCGGACCTGGCTTTTCCCGGCTTCGTCAAGTCATCTGCTGGGGCGTCATCCGTGGACTATCCAGCGTTCCCCAACACTATAGGTCGCCTGCAGCGAGTCGCCAACGGCGTTGGTGTGCGGATCGGAATCTGGGAAGGTTGTGAGGCAAACTTCCGGCTTGCCAGCTCCTGCCGGAATTCAATGCCGAACAAACACAACGCTGCGCGCCGGCACCGCATGCCGACGATATCGTTCGGGGTGACGATCCGGCGGGCCTATAAAGACGGACTGAAGCAACGGGGCAGCCTGGCGCCTTTGGGCACCCCTAGTTATGGACTGCTCTTCGATCGGTGGGCGTGTCGGTCGGCATCCCCGTCCCGGACGGAAGCGCCTCCACGTAAGCAGCTACTGCGCGAAATTCCTGCTCCGACATGTTGATGCAGATCGCCTTCATGGTTGTACCACGGGGCCTGTCTTCGGTGCGCTGGTAGACCAGCAGCTGCTTCACGACATAATCCGCATGTTGACCAGCGAGGCGAGGAAATGGACCCGCCCCCTCGCCGTGCTGTCCGTGACATGAAATGCATGCCGCCACGTTTCTGTCCGGCAGGCCGGATGCGAATATCGTCCTCCCCTGGTCGATGAGCATGCGATCGCCCGGCTCACCCGGAGCCGCGGGCTGATCCGAAAAATACGTGGCAATCTCCTCGATCTGCGCGTCGCTCAAGTGAGTAAAGCCCCACATGAATCTTTTGGCATTCGGATCAGCCCGGCTATGCGACTTGAAGTCCGTTAACTGATCGATAAGGTATTGCCGCTGTTGACCTGCCAGCTTGGGAAACATCGGTGACACCGAGACGCCGTTCGCGCCATGACAGTTCGAGCAAACCTGCAGGGCTATTGTCTTTCCGGCGACCGCCGGGTTGTCGATCGACCGGGACCGTTCGAGGTCGTGACAACCGGACCCCGCCAGCAACGTCGCAAGCGAAACGAATTGCACTACTTTTCTCATGTCACGAGCCCCCTGCCACCGATACCGCCTTTGGGTCGCCGCCGCTGCGCGACAAGGCGCAGCGCGGCCGGCTCCACCGTTCAACGACTCGCGTTCGTTTCTTATTCCGGGCGCACGAAGGTCCTTCAGGTTTCAGAAGAATGTCTCGACCAGGCGAGTCGGGAAGGTTGGAGAAATCTCACCATGACGCGGCCCACACATATAGAAACAGCGTGTCGTTATCTCCTGCGTTTCGCCCGTTACCGTCATAGTTAGTAGCGGCGCCAAGGTATTTAGTGAGGTGTGTGTACTGCAAGCCAACGCGAACGTATTGCACCGGAATCCAGAATATCTCGGACGTCCAGCCTTGCGTGTTGGGATGAAAATTCGCGCTGTTGGCGTAAGCCACGCTGTCGGGGCTGCCCGTTGTATTGAAGAAGGAAAGGCTCATGCCGTACTTCGACTGGTAGACGTACGACGCCTTAATCCGCAGCGTGTTCAGATTCGCCGACGTACTATCGCCGACCACGAAATTGTTCGGGTCGTGGATGTTCTCTCGAACATAGCGCGCTTGCGCGGTGATCGTGTGCGGTTCCAGCAGGTACTCGTACTTATAACGGACTAAACGATAGGCAACGCCGTTCTATTCCATCCGGAAATTGATTTTTTAGTAGGAGTCCTAGGCGAGTAGATGGGAGATCCGACCATCGCTTGCGCAGGGCCGCAAATTGGCCGCGGGGAAAGTGCACGACAGCTGCACGCACGATGTCAAGCTTCGCTGCTTGCAACGCGTTCAAGTACGCAACTGACAAGCGATGTGTTTGTTGCAGCTTACGACTTCAGCATTGACCTGATAGAGGCCAGGTGGCCCGGACTTTTCGCCACTCCTGAGAGGTCATCCTGTGGATCGGCTGGAGCGCGGCCGTCGCAAACGCGTCGCCACGCGCCTTTGCGACGGCGGCGCTCTCACGTTCCTGGCAGGGATGGCTTGTGAGTTTGCATATTTGCAGGATCCGGAACTTATTCATTCCCGCGCAACTCGCCGTCAGTGACGAGGCTGGTCCGTCCGTGCCACTGCCGGCCTGGCTGCGTCCTGTGGAACGATCTCCTCGGCCATAGAGAATGGCAAGGGCTCGGCAGGATCTCGTATTAGCGCCCGGCTTCATCGACGTGAAGAAGCCAGTCGGTAATGTTAGGCACATTGTCATCAACTGCCGCAAAGTGCACGAAATCATCGCGGATCTGCGAAAACGCGAGCCCGAATGCACCACCTTGCGCTGGGTCCACCGAAAGCTGCGCGACGAAGCGGCCTTGCGGTGTAAATTCCACGATCTCGCTCGGCTGATTCGGGTCGGAATTGATCGCGTCGCCGTTGGCCGTGAACAGATGGCCGTTCGGTCCGAGCGCCAGTCCGAGCGGGCCGTGCAGATGCGCGTTGTCCGCGTAGATCACGACACCTTTACCACCATCGTGGCGGGCGGTTCCGGCGCCAAATACGGCGAAAACCGCGTTGTCGACGGTGGAGGCAACGTAAAGCACGTCTCGTTGTGGATCGTAGGCGAGCCCGGTCGGACCTACGACGAGCGCTGCCGGGTCGCCGCGAAACTGGTAGCCGGATGCGATCTGGGTTGCGCCTTTCAGATTCACGCCGCTCTCGCTTATGCCAACGTCGAGCCGGACGACTGTGCCGTTGAGCACGTTCGATACGAACACCTTCGCCATGTTGCCCTGATCGAAGATAGTCAGGTCCCATGGGCCGTCAATCTTTGCCAACGCAGGCGTCCACTGCGCGACGACGTTACCGGTCCGGTTCAGGATCAGCAGCGAGCCCGCCTTGACCGTCGCTGAAGTGCCATCGGTGGTGGGAACATTGCCGACCAGCACGAAGCCAGCCTTGAGCACGCCCAACGCAGTGCTCAGGCCAAGGCCGGGGCCACCCTGGAAGAACACAACGGGCTTGCTGTTGGGCACGATCTTGACAATAGTCGATCCGGTGCCTTGCAGGTTGGCCTGATTGTTGAAGTTTGATACCAGCAGGTCGCCGGGACCGATTGTTCCAAAGCGAGGAAATGTTTCGGGGACGAAGGCGACACCGTAGGGATTGACATCTCCGTTTGGCGGAACCGTCGACGATGTCACCATCGACGGCGGCAACAGCGGCGTGAGGCCGCCGCCCGCGTAAGCGGCCTCGGGCAGCAAAGACGCAAGGCCTGCGCTGCATAGTACGAACAACAGCACGCGCTTGAACAGGTTGCACGCGCGACGTGCCGTACTGTAGTGAAGCCGCAACGAAATGAAGCGGCTGCTTTCTGCTACGTTTGTGGCGGATTCCATGACAGGGGTCTCCAGATGAACCGCAGGACAAGCAGGTCCACTCTCGTGGCGTACGCAGAAGCCTCGACTGCCGCATTGGACCTTCGCGCGACGGCGGTGCCGCTGCACTGCAAACGCCCGGGGTCCGGCTCTATGCACCGCCGCTCGCAGGCGTGCTGCCGCCGCCACCGCCACCTCCGCCCCCAGCGAGTTGAGGCTGACGCGCGCACTGGCAGGCATGGATATTGTCCGCAGGCTCCAGCCGGACGGCACGCCAGCCACTGCAATCCACCCACGCGAGACCTTTAGAAAGACCAGAGCGTGCCGTTAACAAGCGGTGGTCCAACAAAACGTGGACCGGGATCGGAGTCGTCCGTCAATTACTACCCGGTTCGGGGTCAACCAACGAACCGCGCCATGCTTTGGGCCACGACTTTCGGATGCGCACGTCGTCTACGGGCACACTGACCTCTCCAGTTTCCTTCTGCCCAATCTGCTCGAACAGATCACCCCGTCGACGTGCCGTTCCACATCGGAGCAATCGTGACCAGACAGAAAGGTACCCCAAGGCGTCGATACCTGTGGCGACGCAACGCAGGAGCAGACCAAGTCGAGCAGACGCCGTTGAACGTGCCCCCCGCGCGGCGCACCGCAATATTTGGTCTCGTCCTCGTTCTGTTGAGCGTGCCGCTTCTGGCCTTCTGGGGCGCCTATGAAAGCTTGAGCGCGGGTTTCGCCGCGCAAGCTGCCAACGAGGCGGATAAAGCGTTCGAGGAAGCCCGCTACTGCGTCGCCTGGGAGGAATCGGCCGAACGCAAGTACTTCCTGGACCCACGTCCGGAGGTTCTACGCGAGCACCACGAGGCCGGCCAGGCACTTGATGCGTCGCTGAAGAAGGCGATGGCACTTGAACCTGGCAGCAGCACGATGCTGCTCGGCCTACTGGAGAAGCACGCGAAGTATCAATCGTTCGCCAAGCCGATGTTCAAGGCCGTCGACGATCACGACATCGCGAGAGCCAATGAGATCGACAAGGATTCGGCCGATCCGCTTTTCGACAATATCGAGCAAAAGGTCCTCGCAGTAGCGGCACAGCACCGCGACGACGCGACGATGCAACTCGACCGGCTCGTTGCCGTGCAACGGATCGTCCTGATATCGACCCCTGTAGTCCTGGCGATCGGCGTGGGGCTCACGCTGTTGTTTCTTCAGATGCTGCGGCGTATTCGCAAGAACGCCGATGCGGCAGCCCAGGACGCGCTACGCACGAGCGAACAGAGGCTGCAGGCGCTCGTCGCCAACACGTCGGATGCAATACTCGTTTCCGACGTCAACGGGACCGTGACTTACGAGGCGCCGACGCGAAGACCGGATCCCTTGAACAACATGGGCCAGCTCGTCGGCACCAGTCTGCTCGATCCGATCCATCCCACTGACCGTCCCACGCTGCAGGGACTGTTGGAGACCGTGTCGTCGACGGCTCAATCCACGAAATCCATCGAGATCCGTACTCGAGGCGAGGGCGATGCGTGGCGCTATATTCAGCTTACCTTGACGAATCTGCTCGACGAACCGGCTGTCGGCGCGATCGTGGCGACAGCGAGCGACACCACCGAAAGAAAGAACTTCGAAGAGCAGCTCGCGCGACGGGCGTTCTACGATACGCTCACCTCGTTACCGAACCGCGCACTGCTGCTTGATCGTATTAGCCAGGCCGAAGCGCGCGCGGGTCAACGTAATGCGATGATCGGCGTCATTTTCATCGACCTGGACAACTTCAAGCGGGTGAACGACAGTCTCGGGCATCACGTGGGGGACCGGTTGCTGATCGCAGCGGCCAAGCGCCTCGAAGGATGCGTTCGCCCGACCGACACCGTCGCGCGGCTGGGCGGAGACGAGTTCGTCATCCTGCTGGAACACCTGGGGAGTGAAGCGACGAGCGAAGGGACCCTGGTCGCGGACAACATTCTTGCGCAATTCAGTCAACCGTTCGATCTCGACCACAAACAGTACATCGTCAGCGCGAGCGTCGGGCTGGCATTCGCGCACGCTGGCCGCGGCCGCGGCGATGCTGACACGTTGTTGCGGGACGCCGACGTCGCCATGTACCGGGCCAAGAACGGCGGAAAAGGCCGCTACGTGGTTTTCGAAGAGAACATGCACGCTGAAGCAGTCAAAAAGCCGGAGATTGAAACGGACCTGCGTTACGCGATCGAGCATCGCGAATTACGCGTGTATTTTCAGCCCATCATGCAGCTTCATGCGGCAGGGTTCCGTGAAATGGAAGCGCTCGTGAGGTGGCAGCACCCCACGCGAGGTTTGTTGCCGCCGTCCGAGTTCATTGCGATTGCAGAAGAAAGCGGCCTGATCATTCCGCTCGGACGATACGTACTGGAAGAGGCTTGCCGGCAAGTCGCCCGCTGGCAGCGGGAGTTCCCAACAGAGCCGTCACTGCAGATCAGCGTCAATCTCTCGCCTCGGCAGTTCGATGATCCCAACCTCGTTGCCGACGTGGCTGCGGCGCTGTCCGGTGCTCACATCGGCGCTGCCTCGCTGAAATTGGAGGTCACGGAGGGCCTGATCATGCGGGATACGGCAAACAGCATCGAGACGCTCCGAAAACTGAAAGATTTTGGTGTAACGATCGCAATCGACGACTTTGGTACGGGCTACTCATCGCTGAGTTATCTTCGCAAGCTGCCGCTGGATGTGCTGAAGATCGACCGATCCTTTGTTCAGTGCATTGGCACGAGTGCCGAGAACGACGCAATCGTTCGAGCCGTCATCTCCATGGCGCAGTCGCTTGGACTGTCCGTCACGGCCGAGGGCATTGAAACGAGCGAGCAGGCAAGGCTCCTTCGGGAATGGTCCTGCCAGGCTGGACAGGGCTATCTTTTTTCGCGGCCTCTGCCTGCGGAGGAGTTCACCGCCCTGTTTCGTACGCGTTCCCCCGGTTCCGGCCGCAGCCATTCCGCGGAGGACTTCGCCACGGAACTGCTCTGACCCACGAGCGGGTGCTGCAGGTTGAGCGTGTATCGGTCACCTCTGCCGC
The DNA here is from genome assembly GCF_058782725.1 of Paraburkholderia sp. FW306-02-B. Lineage (NCBI taxonomy): Bacteria > Pseudomonadati > Pseudomonadota > Betaproteobacteria > Burkholderiales > Burkholderiaceae > Paraburkholderia > Paraburkholderia sp. FW306-02-B. The sequence goes on along the minus strand of NZ_JBYSXZ010000002.1, from coordinate 222,190 downwards.
ATCGCGATCTCACGAACCGCCACGCAATCGGATGTGCGGCTCCCATCGTGACCATAAGTCAGGGCAAGACGAGCAAAGACGTATGCAAGCCCATCGAGTAATGACCAGGTTTGTTGCAGAGTAGAACGTAGCGGCCCGGTGTCAACTTGAGCGTCATAAGTTTGCTCGCGCCAGGCGCGATGTCCTCTACCTCTCCTATTTTCTTGAACTGGCTCTCTGGCACTTGCCCGTATTTGACTGGCAGCTTATCGGCAGCCAGGTCCGTTTTGAGGACCACCAGTTCATGTGTCAGACCGGTGTCCGGCGCGTTGCTTACCTCGAACGTGACTGAGCCCGCCTTGACGCGACTCGTATCAAGCTGGATCGTGTTGTTCTTGAGCAACGTGGCTTTGATCGTCTCCGCCGCGTAACCAGGGCTGCACACGAGACCGAGCGCGACCATACCAAGGAATACCACAGTACGTGAACTGGAGATCATGACGTTCTCCTCTACAGATCGCCGCGAGCATCATGCGTGTCGCCGATCGCTCTATGCATGATGCCAGGGGCGGGCGTTGCATGGCCAGGGTCCAGACGCGGCGCCGGGAAGCGACGTGCCATCGATCAGCATCAACGTGATGTCAATACCCGACATTGGGGCCTTGCTCAGACCGCCGTCTGAGTAATAGTCGACACGCAGGAAGATGAATTTCATGCTCGAATACGCGTCGAGCGCTGATCATGCAACCACCTGCCGACTACGGTATAAAAACGTCCGGTCCAGCATTTTTATTCCAGTTTTTTTACGGCTACAAGGTCGGTTCCATCACGCCAACCGTTCACCCGCCCCGAATGGAATAGAGCCGTGCCACAGGACGTTTACCTGTCGTGATCGCGCGATGCGCCACGCATTTCCCCCTCTATGGATCGGTCGCGGGCCAAGAAGGAGCACTACACCGGGCACGTCGATCTTGCTGCCCGCGGCACGGATCTTGTTGCTACGGCGTTCGACGGGAACGCCCAGGGCGGAAGGCCAGAAAATGGATCGACGAAGACGGCGAGAACCCTCACGTTTTCGACCCGGACGCCGTGTCTGGAGAGGTTCGTGCGACGGCGTCCGCCACGCACACCGCCCTGAAGCGCTGGCGGACGGATTTGGCAAAGGCGGCCACACCTTGGAGTTTCATCGAAAGTAGCAACGGAAAATGCCCGTGAGCAAACGAGCGGCACCTCTGTTCCGGTTAGCCTTGGACAAGAAGCCGTCGACACGAATGATGACCGCTTTGAGGGCATATGACACATGACAAAGCCCATAGTCGGGCAATGAGCGCTAGTCGCGTCCACCGGAGATCAAGATGAAAACAACCAGACTATTAGCAGCATTCCTCATGGTTTTGTCGGTCACCTTAACGGGATGCCCATCAGACGCGAGCACGCATGGCGGCAGTGCGGCGTCGAGCAGTGGCGCCAGCAGTAGCAGCAGTGGTGGTGGATATTAACCATTACGGACACGTCGCAAGCTGGATGCCGTCAGGATTCGGAAGCATACTTTCGCCAGATGTCTGGACGGCCCTGATTCGGACGGATCCGAACGGGTGAGTTGGGCTGCACTGGCCAGTCGGTCATCGCGGATCAGGTCGGCACCGGCCCCAGGCCTACGTCTGGCGAAGTCAGGGTAGCCATGGAGGCAATGCACGATGAAAAACGATATCAACACGAAAGCGAGACTCGCGTTCGCGGCGTTCCTGCTTGTCTCGACTGTCGCTGGGGCAGGCTGGTATTTTTCTTCCGTAAGCCAATACGCGACCTATCAGATCTATACCCAGGAGTCGGTCTCCGGTCTCATTGCCGATGCTCCGGTCGAATTCCACGGCGTCGATGTGGGAAAAGTGAAAAGCGTCAGGCTGGTCAACCCGCATTCAGTGAGCATCGTGTTGAGTATCGACAGGACCGCGCCGGTTACTTCGGCGAGTGTGGCGACGATCACATCCCGAGGCCTTGCGGCACGGGGATTTACTGGCTACGTTTATATTTCTCTCGAAGACGTCGGCAGCGATTCCCGGCCACTGACCACACGGCCAGGCGAGCCTTATCCGATCATACCGACGACACCTTCGAAAGCCGTGACACTCGATACGGCGATGAATCAGGTAAACAAAAATTTTCAGGTCGTCACGGAACTGCTGGAATCAATACTCGACAAGACGACCGTAGCTTCGCTGAAGCAATCGGCCGACAACTTGGAGCAGGTAACCAAAGTACTGGCGGAGAATACCGGGAAGCTGAACGCTATCGTTGCTAACACGGAGCGCGCCAGTCATCGTTTTGAGCCGCTGCTGGAATCGAGCCGTGACACCGTGACAGCGCTCCAGACACAGATCTTGCCGGAAACGCACAAGGCGCTGTTCAACCTTGACAATCTGTCCAGTTCCGTCACTGACTTAGCGACCAGGATCAATCGGGATCCGTCAATCGTGATTCGTGGCGCGGCGCCGCCACCACCCGGACCGGGCGAACGGAAATGAAAATCGATATGGGCAGGGCGGCTTTCATCGCGCTATGCGTCGTCTCGTTGTCGGGCTGCACGCTCTTCTCGCCGGTCAGGATTGATACGAAAAAATATGTGCTGAACAATATCCCGCTCGATCTGCGCAGCGAACAGACGCATTCCGCGACCCTGTTGGTCCTGGTCCCCGAGGCCGAGCCGATCTACGCCACAACGCAGATGGCGTATACAACCCACGCGTATCAGGTCGCGTATTTCAGTCAGAATGAATGGGCGGAAACACCAGCGCAGATGATTCAGCCTTTAATTATAGAGTCGCTTCGACACACGCACTATTTCAGCGAGGTTTTGTCGCCCCCTCATTTCGGCCGGCACACTTTCGCGCTTCGCACCGAAATCCTGGAGCTTAAGCAGGACTTCACTTCGGACCCTGCGAAGCTGCAGCTCGCGATGCGCTTCACTCTAAGCCGCGAGGCAGCGAACCAGGTGATAGCGACGAGAGAATTGTCGGTGCGGGAACCCATGCGGGAGGGGAACGCTGCCGCAGGAGTTGTGGCGGCCAATGAGGCTATGGCAAAACTATTGCGGGAACTCGCCAGGTTCGTGGTCGAGAAAGCACATTAAGGCAGCATTCTGCGTAAGGTGTCGTCCTTGAGCATGAAATGATGCAACAGCGCCGCGCCCACGTGGACGCATATGAAAAGGATGAGTACGTAACCCAACCATTTGTGGACGTCGATGAGTCGTTGAAACAGATAGTCGTCGCGAGCAAGGAAATCAGGCAGCGTGAAGAGCCCGAAAAACGATACCGGGATGCCAGCGGCGGAAGACATCAGCCAACCAGTCACCGGCAACGCGAACATCAGTGCGTAAAAGGAAAGATGGACGAATCGGGCCGCGATTTGTTGCCAGGCAGGCAGGTGTGCAACCAGTAGCGGCAGTACCTGGGTTAAACGCCAGGCCAACCGCACTACGAGTAGAACGAGTACCGACAAGCCAATCTCCTTGTGGTAGAGAATCAGCATGATCTTTTTCGTATCGAACCCGACATCGGGAAGCCGGACCATGTAAAGACCCAATGCCGCAAGTCCAATGATAAGAACCGCCATGGACCAGTGGAGCAGGATCGCGACCGCTCCGAAGCGGTCTTCGGTGTTCTCAATCGGCATCATCGCTCGTGTTCCGTTCATTAAGCATCGTGTCGGCGCCAGGCTGATCCAGTTTCATCTCTCGGTGCAGGCGAGGCAGACATCGTTTCCGTTATCGCCCCGTCTGCGTACGCGGGGCTTCAGACGACTCCAGCAGTGGCCAGGCATAGGCCGACTGCGGTGGTGCGCGCGCTGGAGATCATCGCCGTCCCCCTCAAATTGGTGTGGGCATTCGCGTGTGGCTGGTTGCCCATGGGTCAATTGCTTGCTACGAAAGCTAAACGTTCAGCCCACCCGGCTTATTCCGGGGTTCCCGAGCGATTGCCACCTTCGCCTGCGTCCGATCGTTCGCGCGTTTTCCGCGGTAGCACCTTCGGCGGAAACCCTGCGGTTGCGATTAGAAGGACGGTCGATTTATCAGCCGGTGCGCCAGCGCCTTGTTCGTCGCGCCTCCTGCCGCGACTATACAATCGACAAACGTATGGGCGCGGGCTTCGGCATAGTCCAGCGCTTCGTCGACGCACGTAAATTCAACTGGCTCAGCAAAGCTCGCAATGACGTTTGACCGCAGTCCGCCCCGATGGATCGACCACGCGACCGTGTAGCGCCATTGCGCCCCGATAAAGGAGGCGATTTCGAGTTCCGTCATCGTAAGATGAATGCCGTATCCGCGGTACGGCGCGCATAATCGGCAAAACATACTTCCTCCCGACACCCTTTAAGAAGGTGGATACCCATAAACGTGCAACAAGCATTCCTGAGCGTGGGTGCCGAACGACGACTCAGACACTGCACGAGGACTCGTGAGTGCTGTTGAACGAAATGCATTCAATAGGTGAGGAGGTGTACGGCGAATGCGGTCCCCGGTTGACGTGGCAACCGGATGAACACGGATGCCCCGATGCCCTGATGGTGCGGAGAGCGCGTGGGTCACGCGGCCCGGCGACGACCCTCAGGAAGCGTTCCCTTCCGAGCGGCTCCGCACTCCAGCGCGCTCGCTCTCGAAGCGGGAGGAGGCAGCCGCTCGCGAGAATGGGGAAGCATCCGCGGGCAAACGGATTCCCAAGCATTCCTCGATGCGTGACACATATTCCTCCGCATCACTTCGGGATAGCCATGGCGCGTTCGCGTCGCTAAAGAAGCAGTCCGGCATACCGTCCAATGCGCCATAGGCAGGCCGTAACAGCATGGACACACTCGCTGTGGCCAACCCGGGCGCATCGAATTCGACAAGTCTGAATGAATCGTCCGCGCCAATCGGTTTGTCATAGCTGTTCAACAGCAGGATCAGGCCGTCCGCTCTCCGATAAACGGTACGCGGCAGCACCTTATGAAGGACCCGCACGGCGGCCTTCGAACGATGTTTGAGACACAACATCGCACCCCAGGTGACCAGATTCTTGACGTACTGGTCTTCGTATGAGTGGTGAAGCATGACTGATTGCCTCTGGCGGAGCCGGTCGTGCGGCAATTCAGCATGCTCGCGCACCGCGTGGCTGCGGACATGGGCCGGCTGGCTTTTCTGGCGGCCAACCTCGGCGGCGATTTCGGCGGCGATTTCGGCGCCAAGCAACAGCACCGCTGCCGAGAAGTACAGCCACATCATGAGCGCCGCGAGTGAGCCGGCTGCACCGAATGCGTTGGCTGTTCCGGCGTGAGCAAGATAGAGGGCGAACAGCTTGCGTCCACCGGAAAACAGCAACGCCGACACGACCGCGCCCGACCATGCGGTCCGCCAGCGCACGGGCGCGTCAGGCAACATTTTGATCAACGCTGCGAAGGCCGCGCTCAACACGGCCAGGCCAAAAACAAGCTGTGCGATCTCGCCGACGACAATCAGCGGCGAGTTGCCGAACAACCTTGCGCCGATAAAGCTGATGGTCGTGTCCAATACGAGCGAAACCACCAGCAGGAAGGCGACCCCCATGACGAGGCCGAACGAGATGAGCCGCACCTTGACCAGCAAGGCAATACTGCTTACCGCGCCGAACCGCGCTGCGGCTGGAAACACGACGTTTAACGCGGTATTCAGCGAGGCAAAGGTTGCCGATGCGCCGAACGCGAGAAGGACGGCCGAAAGAAGGGCGGCTGGACCCGCCGTACTGGGGTGTCGGGCATGCTCCACGATCGCCTGGACGGCCGCGGCGGCCTCGTTGCCCAGCAGCCCATTGATCTCGCCAAACAGCTGGCCGCGCGCCGCGTCGGCGCCGAAAAACCACCCGGCGACAGCCAGCACGATCAGAAGGGTCGGCGCCAGCGAAAAGGCGCAGTAGAACGCAATGCTCGCGGCCATCATGGTGCAGCGGTCCGTGCTGAACCGTTGACCCACGCCAATGGCCAGTGAGAGGAACGAAGGTATCGCGGTAACCGGAAGTCGCCGACCATGTATGAGCGCCATCTACGTCTCCGCCACGGAGGATCGCCCTGAACGTCAGGCACGCAAGTAACGCGCCTGCCTCCAGTTGACTTCGCGGTAAGCGCGGGCGGCGGCCCCTCAACCCAACCTCATCCGTTCCGGTACCGTGCCTGCGGACGTTGCCTCAGAGGCCTGTTGATAAGCCCAGCTCCTCCAGGTCGTTGATCGAAAGGCGCTCATCGCCCGCTCGTGCGAAAAGCGCGTCGCGCATCACATACAGGCTCAACGTCCCCGGTACTGCGCCTCGCTGGCTGCCGCCGGACCCGCAGGCGCCGTCTTCCTTGCCGCCTGCGCGCGCGCGGAGCTGCCCGGACTATCCTCTGCCGGACCCGCTGCGCCCGACGCCAGGTAAGCCGGTGCCGCCTTCTCACGCTGCTTCTGCCCCGCCGGCGGTGCGCTCGGCGCCGCGCGCATGTCGGCGAGCAGCTGCGCACATGGCAGCGGCTTGTTGTTGCTCGGCGCGATCAGCGGAATCAGCGCCGCGACCGGATTGATCAGCCCGAGCCCCACCACCGCCCCGCCGCGCACGGCCAGCGCGCCGGCATTCACGCCGACGTGCGGGTTCTTGAACGTCCCCTTCGCATAAAGCGGCGAGCGCAGCGTAACTACCCTGAGGCCCTTGGTATGCGGATGAATCCCGAGATCCATCTGCTCGGTCTGCAAATCGATGTGACCGTCCACATTGATCACGGCGTTGTCGGTGTCGAGGGCGAACACGCGCGATTCCAGCACGCCGTTCGTCACCACAAAGTCCGCCGCCGCGCAGTTGATCTTCACATCGCGCTTGCCGAAGAGCTTCTCGTAGACGACGTTCAACACGTTCAGCCCTGCCGCTTCCATGTAGAGACGGCTAACCGTGCCATCGGTGATCAGCGCCTTCACTTCCCCATTCGACGTCGCCGCCAGCGCCGCGGGAGAATTGCCCGTTGCCGACAACGCCGCGTCGCCATTCACTTCGCCGAGCGCCGACTGCATCGTCTTCACGGTCGGGAAAAGTTGCTTGAGCTTCAGGTGCCGCGCCTGCGTCGCAAAGCGTCCCTTGAGCGGCGCCGTGCTGCCATCGAGGTGAATGTTCGATGCCAGCGTGCCGCCCGCCACGCCGAACTTTAACGGCTCGAACGTCAGCACGCCGTCCGTCATGATCACGTGGGTGTAGAGATCGGTGATCGGCAGAGCCGGGTCCTTGATGATGCGGCGGCCGGTGAACTTCACGTCGGCATCGATGGCCTTCCAGCGATCCGTCTTGAATTGCTCGACCGGCAACGCCTTGTTCGACGGCTGCCGGGTTTGCTCGCCGCGCTTCGCCTTGCTCGCATTGGTGTCGGCGCCGATGATCGGAGCGAGATCGGAAAATTGCAGCAGATTGGACACGAGTTCACCCGACAGCATCGGCCGCGGCTTCTTACCCACATAAACCGTCGAGCCGTTCAGGTCGCTGCCGCCGACGCGGCCCGTGAAGTTCTCATATTTGAAGACGTTGCCGTCTTCCGTGAACTGTCCGACGAGCCGCCCTTCGGTCGCGTACGGCGGCGTTTCGGGCAATGGCACGCCAGCGATCGGATAGAGATGCGCCATGCTGACGCCCTGCAGCCATAGCTTCAGGTCGAGCGCGGCGAGGTGCGCCGGGGCGGTCACGGTACCGGCCAGCGCGATATGCGTATCGCCGATCTTCACGTCAGCCTGCACGGGGAACGGCCGCGTCGTGTCCTGCAACGCGAGCACGCCTCCCACCTTGCCGCTGCCCGACACAGCCGTCTTCTTGTAGGTGCCCTTGACCGTCCAGCCGAGACCATAAGGCGGCACCGACGGCTTCGACTTCTGCTGACTGGTCGTGCCGGTATTCGCCGACGTGCTCGCCGGACTCGCCGGCCCGCTGCTCTCGGCCGCGGCAGAGGACGCCGCCGATGCTTCGACCTGCTTGGCTTCGACCTGCTTGTGGAGCCTGGTCGCGCCGCTCTTGCCGACCACCTGCGCCGACGATTTGCGCGACGCCTGCTCCTGCTGCTTCATGACGTCACCGATCGGCACGGGCTGACCGAGCGTATCAACGACGACCTGCATGTCGGCCTGGGTGATCTGGTCGGCGTACGCAACTTGACCCGTCGTAAACGCGATGTCGTGCAGTTTGAGATTCCACGTGGACGGCTCGGTCGGTTGGTTGAACCTGAACGTCCAGTTGTTGCGGCTATCTTTGAGGCGTTCGAGATCGATCGACGGGTTGACCAGGTTGATCGTCGGAATCACGATGTCGCGTGCCAGCAGCGGGAGAACCTCAACCTGAAAATCGATCTCGTCGAGGGTGGCGAAGTATTGCTGTTTCGCCCAGTCCGGATTCGCGACAGTGATTTTTTCGGCGGAAAAGCGTGGCCACGGCACCCAGCGCCGCCAGCCGGTTTCGCTAGGCGGACGCTGCCAGCCGACCTTCAGGTCGCCGGTGATCTGGAACTGCCGCCCGATCGCCTGCGTGACCTTGTCGTCGATCCACGGCCGCGCGCGGTTCCAGTCGAAAGTCAGGAAAAGGACGACGAGTGCCGCAATCAGTACCGCCAGCACGGCAACAAACCATGCAGCAATTTTTCCGATTGGCAGGCGCTGCGCCATGACGGCTCCATCATTTTTCCTGTTGCGCTTCGAGCAGCACGTAGTATGCCCGGTGGCCGCAAGTGCCCGGCCAGCCGATTTCCTCAGGATGACGAATCCGGTCCGCCTTGCCGAGCCTACGCGCCCCGCATGTGAACCGCACCGCCAACGCGGTGCGGTTCAGGCGGGCGCCGCTACTTCTTGTCGCCCCGGGTATCGAACCAACGTTCGAGCAGCTTGCCGGCCGCTTCACGTCCGCCAAGCCCGAACGACAGCGCCACGGCCACCGCGATCCCGCCGAGTACCAGGGCGAATGCAAGTTGCACGATTTCGTTGGCAATACCCATTGCGCGCAGTCCCATGGCGAACACAAGTCCGAGGATCGCGAATTGAGCGATGCGGGCAAGCAGCACGCTGTGCTCTCGATCGGCCTGCTCGATCACACGCCGCGCAAGACTCGACAGCCAGAAACCGATGATCAGGATCACGCTGCCCATCAGGATGTGTCCGCCGAACTCGATAAAGAGCGTGACCACGTCGCGGACCTGGCCAAAGCCCAGGCGATTAGCAGCTTCCACCACGGCGAACAACATCGCGAAGAAAACCACGAGTCGCGAGGCCAGCACCGACGGCTGCAACGGGCCGTACAGCACCTTGTCGAGACCGAGCACCGCCGGCAACCCGTCCACACCGGCCGTCACCAACAGCTTCTGTACCAGTGCCGCGACGAAGCGTGCAACATAGAAGGTCGCGAGCAGAATGACCACGGCTGCGACGATATCCGGCACGGCGCTCAGGAACTGATCGAGCATATGCGTGGCGGGTCCTGATATCGCTTCGATCTTCAGTGCGTCGAGTGCGGAAATCAGCGTCGGCACGAACACGAAGATGTACACCACCGTTCCGACCAGACTCGACAGCCGCACGGGCGTCGGGCTGTCGACGTCCTGTGTGAGCTTGTCCGCACCGGCCGCCGCGAGCAGATTGGTGACAAGGCCGCGCAGGATCTTCGCGAAAATCCAGCCGACAATCCCGATCACGGCGGCCGCGAAGAGATTCGGCACGATCGCAAGCAGCTTGTCGATCATGCTCTGCACGGGCGCGAGCAGGCCGTTCAGATCGAATGCCGCGAGCACGGCCGGAATGAACAACAGGATGACGAGCCAGAAGAGCACGTCACCTACATACGCGCTCATCGGACGCATGCCGGCCGTCTCGGACAACTTGCCGTCAAGCTTGCTCGCGCGCAGCGCCCTGTCGGCCACGGCACGCAATAGCGACGCGATCAGCCATGCGACCAGCGCAAGCACGGTGCCGCCGATCAGGTTCGGCAGATAGTTGACGATCTTGGTGACAAGGAGCGAAAACGGATTGGAGACCGCATACAGGTTCAGGACATTGAAGACCCCGACGGCGGTCACGAGCAGAACAAGCCAGAACAGGCCGCCGGCAATGACGTTCTCCACCTGCGCGGCCTGCTTCGTGCTGTCGGCAATGCGCTGATTGACCTTGAGCGCAGAGAGCAGCTTGCGGGCACCGGCCCGGGCGATTACGGCAACCAGCCAACCGACGATCAGAATGCCGAGCGCACCGGCGATTTTAGGCAAAAAGCCACTTAGCGCGTTTTCCAGCGTAACGAAAAAACTGGTTAAATCCATTTTTCTCTCCGAAAGCTTTGTGATGCGGTTATGGACCTGCTTTCTGCCTTCGACGACACCGACTGAACCCGCCCTCTCATGTCCTCCTTGATTCTTTGCGTCAATGTTAGTTCATCGGCATGCCATTGCCATGACCAAACCTGACCAAAAATCCGGCTACCGTCTCACGACGTCGAGTTCTGGACCGAACGGGTCGGGTTGGCGAGGAAGGAAGCGTTTAACGCGATTGCACACCATCTCGCTATCGGTTTTCATGAAAGGAAACTGACTTTTGCTTTCTGTGGCCGACTACGGCGAATCGCTTACTCGTAGTTTCGCCGCCATTAGAATGTCAGCAACCCGCCGCTACGGATTCCCAGGCAGGTTGTAAAGCTGGAGTCCATTCTTCGACGCTTCGGCCCATACGCCGGCCGCGCCAGGGAATGCCCCGATGGAGTCGTTCTCCCAACCCAGCGCTGCTGGAATACGGGACGACGGCGTTGCAGCTTTGATTTCGCGTTCAGCGGTCCCGTCGCTCGCGAGAGCGGTCAGACAAAGGTCCGCTCGTGGCCGAACCCGGTCCGACGCAGACCTCAATCGATCGCTGATCGCGGTAGGTATGCGAACGGCATAAATCGCCCCAAACCGGAAATTCGGTGCATGTATTTTTGATGCCCGAAAGCAGGCCATCAACGTCGGCGCCCGGCTGCTGTGGATGATCAAGAAACCTTGAGCTTTTTTGTCACCAACGCCTATGCAGGTGTGACGTCAGGATAGCCTGTGTCCGCCATGGCCGTTTCGCGCAGTTCGCCGCTTCCAGTTTCGTGATCAGCCTGCTCAAATCGGCGTGATCATCAACGCGCTGAATGTTTGTTCAATTCCGCGGCTGCTTGAATCAGGTAGGTCAGCGCTGGCTGATTCACCTCATCGCCTTCGCGGAAGTCGATGGCTCGGCGAACCTTGCCGTCCAGGCTCGAATTGAAGAGGCGGGTCGGGTCTGGCAGGGAGGCACCCCGAGCGAAGGTGAGCTTGACAACCTGTTTGTAGGTTTCGCCGGTGCAGACCAGGCCGTGGCTGGACCAGGCTGGGGTGCTCCACTTCCATTCTTCGACCATTGCGGGGTCGGCTGCCCGGATGAGGCCCCGCAGGCTGGAGAGCAGATTGCCTCGCCAGTCGGGCAGCGACTGAATCCGGGCGTCGATGAGTTCGGACGCGGACTCGACGTGCACGATGGGGGGGTTCTTCATGCGAGTGGCGCCTCCCGGTCGCCAACAGAACGCTGCAGGCTGTGACGGGTGCGGTGGCTGCTGAAGTAGGGCAGCACAAACAGGTAGAGCCCCGTGAACAGCAAGAGGGCCAGCGGCAGCAGCGGCGCGTAGGTGATCCAGGGCGGCGGAGGGCCGTTTCCCTGGGCCATGGCGACGAAGTTGGCGAGAACCGTCAGCGTGAAGATGACGGATACCCACCGGTGCAACCGACGAATCCAGGTACTGGCGCTCATGCCGCGCTCCTCGGGGCCTGGATCATCTTCCAGCCGTTGCCAGCGGGATCGCGGAAACCGGCATCGACGCTGCCGAAACGGTCTACCGGCTCCTGGGTGAATTCCACGCCGCGGGCTTTCAGTTGGGCATAGCTGGCGCGACAGTCGGCCACAGCGAGGACCAAAGGCGGCATAGCCCCCTTGGCGACCATGGCGCACAGGGTTTGCGCGGTGGCTTCGTCGTGGATGGGCGGGCCGGGTGTGAAAAGGCCGAGCTGGAACGAGGGCTGATCCGGATGCTGGACCGTGAGCCAGCGGTAGAGACCGTTGCGCACGTCCGTGTGGACGCGGAAGCCGAGCTTGTCGACGTAGAACGTGAGCGCTTCGTCCTGGTTATCGACGTACAAGCCCACCACATTGACACCTTGGTTCATGGCACCTCCTTGGTTGATGGCCGGAATGTACCCTTGGCCACGCGGCGGCGCTTCTCCAAAACTGCGATGGTGAGGTCGGGGCGCTGCGCGGCCTTCAGGACGCAGGCGGGCACGCGGTCGAGTTGACGCATGTCGGCCTGGGTCTCAACGCGCATGGCGCTGGGGCTCTGGCCGGTGATGTCGTGGAAGGTGCGGCCGAAGGTGCCCAGGCTCTCCCAGCCGGTGGCGAAGGCAATTTCCGTGATGCTAAGCTCGGTGTCGCGCAGCAGGGTGGTGGCCTGCTCGATACGCCGCGTCAGCAGGTAGCGGTGCGGTGGGACGCCGAAGGCTTGCTTGAAGGAGCGCGCGAAATGGGCTTCGGAGACGCCACTGACCTCGGCCAGGCGCTTGACGGGCCAGGCTTCGTGCGAGGCTGCGTCCATGCGGTCTTTGGCGCGTAGCAGGCGGCGCAGCAGGGCCGGGTTTTGCAATGTGTCGGCGCCGACCGATGCAGGGAACGAGGCAGGCGGCTGGGCGTTATGGTCTTCGCGAGGGGGCATGAATTCCGAGGGGGCTGGCCGTATGCGGGTAGTTTAGGCTCAACACTGGTACGCGCATAGCGGTGCGCCGGCGCTTGCCGAGGCGATCGCCCCCGCAGGACTACCGGCCGCGGTGCAAGCCACCGGCAGACGCCACTGCTTCCGACGAGCCTTGTCGATATCGAGCAGGAAGGCCCGTGGCCGACGCCCAAGAAATATGACGGGGTCAGCGTTGGCGCGACACTCACGTTTTTCCGCGCGAACGGGTTGGACAACCGGGTGTTCCTACGACGCTTCAATCCGGAGCCGGGATCCACGGTGCCGTAGCGGCGTCGCTCGCGCGGAATGCCGGAAATTTTGCGCCAAGCTCGGCGATCGTTGTGATGTTGTTCTTTACCAGATCGTCGCGCGTGATCAGGGTCGGCTTCACGACGATCCGGTGCCCGGGATCCTGTCCGGCCACCAGCAACGCAGCAGCACGCACGGACACCGCACCGACAACCGCGGGATTGGTTGCCGCCGTCGCCACCCATGCGCTGCCGGGCGCACGGATCGCCTCGATGTCGGCGGTCGAGATGTCGGCGCTATAGATTCGGATCTTCGATGACAAATTCGCTTCGTCCGCCGCCAGCTTCGCGCCTCGCGCGAACTCGTCGTAAGGCGCGAATACCACGCGAATGTCAGGATGCGCGCGATAGGCCGCGGCCGCCTCGTTCGCGACCGATTGCGCGATCGGATTGTCGACCGTGCCCCAGCGCGCCTTTTCCTGAATCTTCGGATGGGCACGCTTGAAGTCCCGCCACACCGCATCGCGTCGATCGAGCGGCGCAAAGCCAGCCACATACACGTAACCGGCCGCAAACGTATCGCCGTTATCCTTCACCGCTTGATCGAGCAGCAGCGCCGCCAGGTCGCGGTCGCTCTGCTCGATCTGCGGCACCTTCGGATTGCCCAGGTCGACATCGAATGCGACAACCTTGATGCCTTTGTCCAGCGCGCGCTGCACGACGTCCTTCAGCGATTCCGGCAAGCCGTGATTGACGATGATCGCCGACACCCCAAGGCTGATCGCCTGCTGGATCTGTTCGCGCTGTTCGGCTGCATCCTGGCGGCCCTCATAGATGCGCAAATCGACGCCGAGCGCCTTCGCCTGCTTCTGCGCGCCGGCTTCATAGGCCTGGAAGAAATCGCCGGTGGACAGATAGTTGACCAGCGCGATCTTGACACCGCCCTTTTCGAACGGCGCGGGCGCACCTTTAAGCGGTGCGGCATGTGCGGCCAGCCCTGCCAACAAGGCCGCCGAAAATAGCGTGAGTGCGCCGAGAAGACGGCTCAAGTAAGACTTGCGAAGAAGAAGCGATCTCATGAATGATCCCCAGCCCGATGAATAACGTGGTTATGAATAGTAGGAACGGTTATTCGGCATGCGCGGTACGGCGCGCACGATAACGCGCGCCCGGATGCGGATCGGCCAATCGTGCACCACCGCCGTGCAGCTTTTCGCGCAACGAGCCCTCTGCGTAATCGGTCTTGTACACGCCGCGCCGTTGTAGTTCAGGCACCACGAGGTCGACGAAATCGGCAAAGCTCTCGTGCGTCAATGCGTAGGCGAGGTTGAAACCGTCGACGTCGGTCTCCTCGACCCACGACTGCAACTCGTCGGCGATCTCCTGCGGGCTGCCTACCGAAAGCGGCCCCAAACCGCCAATGCCGCCCCACTTCGCAATCTCGCGCACGGTCCACACGCGCGTGGGGTCCGCGCTCGAGAGCGCCTCCACCGCCGATTGCACTGCGTTGCTCTCGATATGGCGCAGCGGTTCATCGAGGTCGTATTTCGACAGATCGATGCCGGTCCAGCCCGACATCAGCGCAAGCGCGCCTTCATCGCTTGCATAGCGACGGTAGTCGGCATGCTTCGCATGCGCTTCCGCCGACGTCTTGCCAGTAATCACCGTATGCAGATTGAAGATGAGTACGTCGTGCGGATCGCGGCCGAACGATTTCACGCGTGCCCTGATATCGGCGACAAAGTTCTTCAGGATCGTGCGCGACGGCGCCGCGATGAAAATGCACTCGGCGTGCTGCGCGGCGAAATCTTTGCCGCGTTTCGACGCTCCAGCCTGATAGAGCACCGGCGTACGCTGCGGCGACGGTTCGCACAGATGGATGCCCGGCACGTCGAAATACTGGCCATGGTGCTCGATCGGATGCACCTTCGACGGCTCGGTGAACACCTGCCGCGCGGCGTCGCGCACAACGGCGTCGTCTTCCCACGACGACTCCCACAGCTTGTAGCAGACGTCCAGATATTCCTCGGCAAGCGAATAGCGTTCGTCGTGATTTGCCTGAGCCGGCAAGCCCACGTTACGCGCGGCGCTGTCCAGATACGACGTGACGATATTCCAGCCGACGCGGCCGTTCGTCAGGTGATCCAGCGTCGACATGCGCCGCGCGAACGGATAAGGATGTTCGTACGACAGCGAGCAGGTCACGCCGAAGCCGAGATGTTCGGTGACGTTCGCCATCGCCGAGACCAGCAGGATCGGATCGTTGACGGGAACCTGTGCGGCCTGGCGGATCGCGGCTTCGCCGTTGCCATTGAAGACGTCGTAAATGCCCAGCACGTCGGCAATGAAAAGGCCATCGAACTTCCCGCGTTCGAGAAGTTTCGCGAGGTCGGTCCAATAATCGAGATGCTTGTAGCGCCACGACGTATCGCGTGGATGCGCCCACAAGCCCGGCGACTGGTGCCCGACGCAGTTCATGTCGAATGCGTTGAGGCGGATCTGTCTGGCCATGATCGGAGTCCGGTTTCGGATAATGGTGGGAACGTTGCGGCGTGCGCAGCCGAAGGGCTGCATTACGCCTTGATGCGCGCTTTGAGTCGCGCCTTAAAGCGCGCCGTGGCGCGGCGGCAGCACGTCGTTCAGGAAGTAGTTGCCGACCGCGATGTATTTCCAGCGCACGGGGTCGTGCAACGTATGCGTGCGGGCATTGCGCCAGTGGCGATCGAGGTTGTGTTCGGCCAGCGTCGCCTGCGTGCCGCCGAGTTCAATGAGGCGTGTCGATGCCTGCAGCGCGATTTCGGTGGTCGCCGCACGTGCTTGCGCGACGGCAATCGACGCAGCGGCCACAGTCTGCTCGTCCGATTTTTCGGCCGCCGCATCCACGCGCCGGCCGGCTCGCTCGAGAAGCGCGCTCGCGGCTTCGAGTTGCAGCGCGAGCTTGCCGAACAGTTCGAGCGTGAGCGGATCGTCGCTTGCCCGTTCGACGCCGCTGTCGATCCACGGGCGCGAGCGTTCCCGCACGAAACGCCGCGCATCGGCAAAGGCCGCGCGCGCAATGCCGAGATCGACCGCCGCATGAATGATCTGGCCGACGGGACCGACGGTCGTCGGGCGGGCATCGAACGCGGCGCTGTACGGCACCACCGCCGCTGCCTCGACGAATACGTTATCCAGCGTCGTCGTGCCGCTGCCGGTGGTGCGCTGGCCGAAGCCCGACCAGTCGTCGACAACCGTCAGGCCCGGCGTCCGCGCATTCGCGAACGCGACATACAGCGTCGCGTCGCCCGCCTTCGCGACGATCGGAATCCACTGTGCAAACAGCGCGCCGGTCGAATAGAACTTCGTGCCGTTGATGCGGTAACCGTCGCCGTCCGGCGTCAGCGTCGTGTGGTAGTCGCGTACCGTTTTGGTGCCGCGCTCGGACAGCGCGTTGCCGAAACGCTCGCCCGCCAGCGCCCGCTCGAAATAGAACGCCTGTTGCTCACGCGTACCGTTCACGCGCAGCACGTCGAGCATGAAAAAGTGATTCTGCGGAATCTGGCCGAGCGCCGGATCGGCTTCGGAGATGATGGCGGTCACTTCCGCAAGCGTCGCGAACGACACCTGCGCGCCGCCGAATTCGCGTGGCACTGCAATGCCCCACAAGCCGCTTGCCGAATATGCGTCGATTTCCTCGTACGGCAGGCGGCGTTCGCGGTCGCGCAGGGATGCCTCTTTGGACAGTGTGCCCGCAAGTTCGCGGGCGACGTCGAGCGCCTGCGTGTCGTTCTCGATGCGTACCGCGCGTGGCGTTTCGCGCGCCACGGATTTTGCCAAAGCGCTCATAGCGTCAATTCCACGGATGACGGGCCGGTTTGACGCCGTTCAGATAATAGTTGCCGACAAGGTGATACTTCCAGCGCACTGGATCATGCAGCGTATGCGTGCGCGCATTGCGCCAGTGGCGATCGAGGTTGTGTTCGGTCAGCGTCGCCTGCGTGCCGGCGAGTTCGAAGAGCTTTTCGCTCGCGAGCAATGCAATCTCGGTGGTCAGCACCTTCGCTTCGCCCACCGCGACCGAGGCGCGCGCGACGTCGTCTTCGGCCGTCTCGCCTTGCGCGGCAATCTCGTCGATCACACGCGCGGCGCGCTCAAGCAGCGCTTCGGCGGCATGCAACTGGATGTGCAGATGGCCGATTTCGCGTACGGTAAGCGGATCGTCGCTCGCACGCTCGACGCCACTGTCGATCCACGGCCGCGAGCGCGTGCGCACGAACGTCAGCGTGTCGTCGAGCGCTGCCTTCGCAATGCCCGCGTCGATCGCGGCCTGAATGATCTGCGAGATCGGGCCGTTGAGCGTCGGAAAATCGGACACGCGATGTGCCGGAAATACATGAGAGGCGGGTACGCGCACGCTTTCCAGCACCACCGTCCCGCTCGCCGTCGTGCGTTGGCCGAAGCCCGACCAATCGTCGATCACATTCAGCCCCGGCGTGCCCTTCGGAATGTAGGCGAGCCAGCCCTTGCGGTCGTCGTCGAGCCCGAGCACCGGTACGAAGTGCGCGAACAGCGCGCCCGTCGAATAGAACTTGGTGCCGTCGACCACATAGCGCTCGCCGTCACGCCGCACGCGCGTCTTCAGATCGAGCACGTGTTTTGTGCCCTTCTCCGAAAAGCCGTTGCCGAAGCGCTTGCCGTTCAATACCTGTGCGAAGAAATACTGCTTCTGTTCTTCGGTTCCCGTCAGTGCAATCACGTCGACGAGGCCGAAGTGGTTCTGCGGCAACTGTCCAAGCGAAGGGTCGGCCGCGGCGACGATCTTGACGACCTCGGTCAACGTAACGAACGACACGCCCGCGCCGCCGTATGCCTTCGGCACTGTGATCGCCCACAGGCCGGATTGCGAGAACCATTCGATCTCTTCGTGCGGCAAACGACGCGCGCGGTCCCGCTCCGCCGCGCCTTGCGCGAGGCGAAGCGCAAGCTCGTGCGCGACCACGATCGCCTGTGCGTCATCGGCGATGACACGCACTGCATGGCGAGCCGCGCCGGTCGTGTGCGATGAAGCCGCTTCGTCAATCTCTGCCATGGGAATCTCCGCTTCAATGACTGTTCGCACAATCTATCAGCGGATATCGCACGCGCAAACTGAACGATTCGGCAATCGATATTCCTTCGGATGGCAAACGGTCAGCAGCGGCCCAATTTCCATTCGACGATAAGCACTGCAGCACGCGACTGATAACCATAGCGACAATCGATGGTTTCAGGCACAGGGCGTTGTTGATTAGAGTCGTCGCGAGATAAATCCATTGGTCCTTCACTCTTCGACGACATGACGCCCTTTCATAAAACCCTCGCAACGCTTGCCGCCGCCGCATTGACGATTGCCGCCCTCAGTTCTTTCTCCGTGGCGCATGCACAGGGTGACGCGGCCTCCGGCGACAACACCGTGCCGTCGCTGAAAGGCAAGCGCATCGGCATCACCGCGGCCGGCACGGATCACTATTGGGATCTGAAAGCCTACCAGGGTGCGATCGAGGAAGTGAAGCGCCTCGGCGGCACACCGATCGCGCTCGACGCCGGGCGCAACGACAACCGGCAGATTGCGCAGATCCAGACACTGATCGCGCAGAAGCCGGATGCGATCATCGAACAGTTGGGCACCGCGACCGTGCTGGAGCCGTGGTTGCAGAAAATCCGTCAGGCCGGCATCCCCCTCTTCACGATCGACACGGCTTCGCCGTCGAGCATCAACGACACGACGTCGGATAACTTTTTTATCGGCGAACAGCTCGCCCTGAAGCTCGTCAACGATATTCACGGCGAAGGCAATATTCTCGTTTTCAACGGCTTTTACGGCGTGCCCGTGTGCGCGATCCGCTACGATCAGTTGAAGGCCGTGCTGAAGTACTACCCGAAGGTCCACATCATCGAGCCTGAACTGCGCGACGTGATTCCGAACACGGTGCAAAGCGCCTACGCACAGGTCAGCCAGTTGCTCGCGAAGTATCCGAAGGGACAGATTGCCGCGATCTGGGCGGCATGGGACGTGCCGCAAGTCGGCGCGACGCAGGCCGTCGATGCCGCGCATCGCAACGAGATCAAGACCTATGCCGTTGACGGCAGTCCGGATGTCGTCACCCTGGTCAAGGATCCGAAGTCGAGCGCCGCTGCCGTGGTCGCGCAACAGCCATCGTTGATCGGCAAGACCGCAGTCGATAACGTCGCGCGATATCTGGCCGGAGACCGCACGCTGCCGCTGTACACCTATGTGCCATCGATCCTCGTGACGAAGGACAACGCCGGCTCGATCCAGCAGACGCTCGGCCAGCTCAGCGCGAAATGAACGCGGCAGCTCGCCCGGCCGCGCTCGAATTGCGCGGCATCGTCAAGCACTTCGACGGCATACCGGCGCTGCGCGGCGCCTCGCTGGACGTCGCGCGCGGCACCGTGCACGGCCTGATCGGACAGAACGGCGCCGGCAAGTCGACGCTGATCAAGATTCTCGCCGGTATCTACGCCGCGGACGCCGGCACGATCGCAATCGACGGCGTCGCCCGGCCGCTTGCCGCCCTGGCAGGCCGCACGCCATCATCTGAAATCGGGTTCATTCATCAGGAACGCCTGCTGCCCGCTACGTTCACGGTTGCTGAAGCACTCCTGCTCGGCAACGAGCCCGCAATCGGCGCGCGCGCAGCAGGTCCGTTGCGGCTGCTCGACGTGCGCCGCATGCAACGGGACACGCGCGAAGCGCTGCTGACGCACTTCGGCGTCGACTTGCCGCCGAACCGGCTGATCGCCGAACTGAGCGTCGCCGAACAGCAGATCGTGCAGATAACGCGGGCGCTGATACGCGAACCCCGCATCCTCGTGTTCGACGAGCCAACCGCTGCGCTCGTGAGCCGCGAAGTCGACCGTTTGCTGCAGACCATCGACCGTCTGCGGCAACGCGGTCTGACGATCCTGTACGTGTCGCACTATCTGAACGAGATCGCCGCCATCTGCGATCGCGTCACCGTGTTGCGCGACGGCGCCGATGTCGCGCACGTCGACGCACGCACCACGCCGACCGAAACGCTCGTCACCGCGATGATCGGTACGCAGGCGGCGGCACGGACGCCTGCCCCGTCACGCACACCGGGCGAGCCGGTGCTGAAGGTGCGCAATCTGCGCGTACCCGGACGCTTCGACGACGTTTCGTTCGACGTGCGGCGCGGTGAAATCGTCGGCGTGACAGGGCTGCTCGGCTCCGGGGGCAAACAGGTCGTGCGCAGCCTGTTCGGTCTCGAGCGCGGCGTGCGCGGCGACGTCGAGATCAACGGCAACGCCGTACGGCTGCGCCGTCCGCTCGATGCGGTGCGTCGCGGCATCGCGTTCGTGCCGGAAGACCGCCGCGCACACGGGGTGGCACCGTCGTTGTCCGTGCGCGAGAACATCACGCTCGCGAGCCTCGCGCGCTTCAGCCGCTTCGGACTCCTCGCGCGGCGACGGGAGACCGGCATGGTGCGGCACCTGATCGAAGCACTGGACGTGCGCACGCCCGGACCGGAGGCGCCGGTGCGGCATCTGTCCGGCGGCAATCAGCAGAAAGTGGCGCTGGCGAAATGGTTGAGCCGCGGCTCAGACCCAGCTTCGTCGGTTTATCTGCTCGACGAGCCGACGGTCGGCGTCGACATCGGGGCAAAGATGGAGATCTACCGGCTGCTCGACCGGCTCGCGCAAGAAGGCGCCGCCATCCTGCTGTTTTCCAGCGACCTGATCGAACTGCTCGACGTCACCGACCGCGTACTCGTGATGGCACGCGGCCAGATCGTGCGGGAACTCGTGTCGCGCGAGACCGTTAGCCAGGACGTGCTCGCATGGGCGACCGGTGCGCGCGGCACAGCGCAGCAACAGGAGAACGCCGCATGAGCAAGGTGCTCGAAGGCACACGGCACGGCGCGAGACTCGAACTGCCCGCAGGCTGGTTCGGCGCGCAGTTCTGGCTACGATGCGGCGCCGCGCTGGCGTTCGCCGCGGTGTTTGCGGTTTTTGCCGTCAGCTCGCCGCTGTTTGTCACCGTCGCGAATCTCGCGAATGTGCTGCAGCAATCCGTTGTCGTCGGGATTCTCGGATTCGGCCTGACGGTCGTGCTGATCGGCGGCGGTTCGGATCCGATCAAAGGCGGCCTCGATCTCTCGGTCGCGGCGAACATGGGCCTTTGCGCGGCGGTTTATGCGGTCGTGCTACGCGAAGGCGCGCCGGAAAGCGCGGCGCTCGCCCTGACGATTGCCGCTGGGGCTGTCGTCGGCGCGCTCAACGCATTCGCCGTGATCGCGTTGCGCATCTTCCCGCTGCTCGCCACGCTGACGACAATGAACCTCTGCGCCGGTTTCGAACTGGTGCTGACGCAGAACACGTCGGTCCCGGCGGCGAGCCCGGTGCTGACATTCCTGCTGGATAGCGGGCCGTTCGGCGTGCCGCATCTCGCGTACGCGCTCCCGATCGTCGCGACCCTCTTCACCGTACTGATTCACTACACGCCGTTCGGCCTGAGGCTTCGCGCAACCGGCGCGCATCGTGACGCCGCGCGGGCCGCCGGTGTGCCGACGAACGTCTACGCCGCGGCCAGCTACGTGTTGAGCGGCATCGCGGCAGCGCTCGCCGCGTTGACGTCTGCCGCGCTGCTGAGCGGCAGTTCGCCCGGCGCCGGGGAAAATCTGCTGGCGGTGGTCGCTGCCGCGCTACTCGGGGTCGTGTTCTCGCGGCGGCTCGTACCAACCATTCCGGGCACGCTGCTCGCAGTGCTCTTCATCGGCATCGTCAGCAACGGCTTTCAGCTCGACAACGTGTCGAGTTATTGGGTCAACGGTGTCGAAGGCGCGTTGATCCTGTTTGTCGTGGCGACGACCGCCGTCATCCGGCGCCGGCACACAGGAAACCATGCCAATGATTGAACAGATTGCACGCCTGCAGCGCTTTGCGCTCGTCGGCGCACTGCTTGCCGTGATCGCATTCTTTGCCGCGTTCGCGCCCGGCTTCGCGCGTCCCGGCAATCTCGCCGACGTACTGCTGAACAACTTCGCGCTGCTCGCCATTGCCGCGCTCGGGATGACACTGGCGTTGTCGATCGGGGCAATCGACCTGTCCCTCGGCACCTCCGTGGATGTCGCGAGCCTCGTATTCGTGCTGTTGAGCATGCATCAGGTCGGCGTGTTGCCTGCTTTGCTCGGCGGCCTTGCCGCGGCGCTGCTGGTCGGCGCGTTCAACGGCGTGCTGATTGCCGGGCTCGGTATCGCGCCGTTTCTCGCAACGCTCGGCACGCTGTTCATCGGCCAGACCGTCCAGCAACTCGCGACCGATGGCGGACAACCGGTTTATCTGCTGAATGTCACGTTGCCGCCGCTCTTCAGCGAACTGGCGCACGGAACTTTGGCTGGCTTGCCTGTGCCGTTGTGGATCGTCGCCGTGCTTGCCGTTGCCGTTCATGTGACGCTCGCGTGGTCCGTCTTCGGACGGCAGAGCGTAGCGCTTGGCGCTCAGCCGGGCGTCGCGCGCTATTCAGGGTTGCCGGTTGCGGCGATCACGGCCGTGACGTTCATTGCCAGTGCGCTGATTTATGGCGTTGTCGGTCTGCTGCTTTCATCGACGGTCAAAGCCTATGTGCCGCAGGCCGGCAACGGCTATCTGCTGAATGCGATCGGGGCGACCTTCATCGGCACGACCCTGTCGCCGGCGCGCCGGCCTGGCGTAACCGGCACCCTGCTGGGCGTATTGCTGATCAGTCTCGTCGCAAACGGGCTGTTGCTGATCGGCTGGAATTTTTACTGGCAGCAGGTCGCAACCGGCGTGCTGATCTTTGCCGTGCTGGCTGTGAGCTTCGCGCAACGGCACGGCCGCTATGCATGAGCCGGCACGTGTGGCTTATGCGCGTGAGTCAGCGCGCCCTCCGACGCTGAATGTGAACGCCAGTGCGAGCACCAGCAGCACGCCCTTGATGAAATCCTGCATGTAGTACGGCGCGTTCAGCATCGTCAGCCCGTTGAGCAGCACGCCGACAAATACCGCGCCCACCACCGTGCCGAACACGTTGGGCCGCTTCGCGCCCCACACCGCATACCCCACCAGTGCCGCGGCCACCGCATCGAGCAGCAACGAGTGTCCGGCGCTGACATCGCCGCGGCCAACGCGCGCGGCGATCAGCACACCGCCCAGCGACGCGATTGTTCCCGACGCGACGTACGCGGCAATCCGGTAGCGCGCAGTGGGCGCGCCGGCGAGCCGCGCGGCCGTTTCGTTGCCACCGATCGCATAGATCACGCGGCCCCAGCGCGTCGTCTCCATCACGATGCAGGCCAGCACCGTCAACGCAGCGAGAATGAGCACCGGCAGCGGCACGACGTCGAAAAGACGCAGACGCCCCAGCGCAAGAAACGTATCGGAGAAAACACCGGTCGCTTCCGTGCCGTCGGGCAACACCGTGCCGGCTGCGAGCGAACGCCCGCCCGTGGGGATCAGTTGCAGACCGGCCAGCAGGAACAACGTGCCGAGCGTCGCGAGTTGGTCGGGCACGCGCAGGCGTGTGATGAGCAGTCCGTTGAACAGACCGGCTGCGACGCCGAGCCCCACGCACGCGAGCACCGCCGCAACCGCACTGCCATGCCAGACGATCAGCACATAGCTCGCCGCCATCTGCGTCGATGCGGCCACGCTGCCCACCGACAGATCGAAACCGCCGGCCGCCAGCGTGACCGTCACGCCGATGCCGAGCAACGCGACGATCGATACCGCCTGCAGAATGCTGAACAGATTATCGACGTTCAGAAACGCAGGTTCCTTGATGGCGAACACGGCAATCAGAATTGCAAGCACGAGCAGGATGCCGGTGCGTTCGAAGTGCTCACGCAAACCGCTCAATGCGGGGCGTGAACGCGTGCCGGATACGGCGTCTGAAGCGAGAGAGGATGTGCCGGGTTTCATCGATGGATGTGAAAAGTCATATCAGTAGTAGGTGTGCGATCGAGCGTCGCGCGATCGAAGCGCACGACGCGATCCGCGATCTCGAACGCCTCGTCGAGATCGCTGACGAATACGAGCGTGGCGCGCTCATGTGCGTGCCGCCGCAGCGTATCGACGATATCGGCGCGCGCGCCGGCATCGACACCCTGAAACGGCTCGTCGAGCAGCAACAGCCGGGCGCGTTCCGCATGCCAGCGCGCGAGCACGACCTTCTGCTGATTGCCGCCGGACAGGCGTGTGAGGCGGTCGTCGGGGCCGGTGCAGCGAATGCCGAAATTCGAAATCGCTTCGATGGCGGCATCGCGCTCTCGTTCGCGGTCCACGGCGCCGCGCTTGAACCAGCGCGACAGGAACGGAAAGCTGAGCGTGCCCGCGATCGACGCGAACGGCACGCTATCGGGAAACAGCGACGTGCGCCGGCGATCCTCGCCGGCAAGGAACACGCCTGCGCGAATCGCATCGGCGGGCGAGCGCGGACGCCATGGCTGGCCGTCCAGCATCATCTCGCCAGCGGCGGCGCGTGTTGCACCGAAAATCGCACGCGCAAGGCGCGACTTTCCTCCGCCCACCGGGCCCGCTATCGCGACGATCTCGCCGCGCTGCACGTCGAGATCGAACGGGATGCTGTGAGGCGTCACCTGAAAATCGCGCACGCTGAAGCAGGGTTCGAGCGACGCCGCGTCTGCCGCATCTTGAGCGCGATCTTTGGGTATGGGCCGCCCGATCATCGTTTCGACGGCGGCATCGAAATCGATGGGCGGCTTCAGGTCGGCGACGATACGCCCGTCGCGGACGATCGTCACCCGATCGGCGATACGCCGCAGATCGCCGAGTCGATGCGATACCAGCAGGATCGCCACACCCTCCTCGCGCAGCCGGTCGAGCAGCGCGAAGAGCCGTTCGGCTTCCGGGGCGGACAGGCTGGCGGTCGGCTCGTCGAGAATCAGCAGCGTGGGATGCGAGGCCAGCGCACGCGCCAGCGTGACGAGCTGCTGAGCGGCGAGCGACAGCGACGCGAGCGGCGCCGACAGATCGACATCCAGCCCGACTCTTGCAGCAAGCGGTCTGGCGGCGTCACGCCGCGCCGCAGGCGGCACGCGCCAGGGCGACGCCGGATCGCACAGCCGGTCGAGCAGCAGGTTATCGGCGATCGACAGCGCCGGCACGACCGCGTCGGCGATCGATTGATGAACCGTCGCGATGCCGAGCTGTTTTGCTGCCTGGGGAGAAGCTGGCCGATACGGTTCGCCGCGTAACGTCAAGGTCCCGCTGTCGGGCAGATACACGCCGCTCAGGATCTTGACGAGCGTCGACTTGCCCGCACCGTTCGCGCCCATCAACGCGACGACTTCGCCGGCACGAATCGAGAGATCGAGTTTCGACAGCGCGACGGTGGGACCGAAGTGCTTTGCCACGGCAACTGCCGTCAGGATCGGCGACGACATCGTGAACCGGCTCTCGCCGGTAGTCAGGCTTGTTGAAAGCTGGGAAGCGTTCGTCCACGGCGTGCCTGGACTCTGCCGATCGATAACGCCGCGTGGCCTGCCCATCTGGTTCTCCTTGTGAAGGGCGCGTCGCACCGCCACCCGTTTCCTGTGTGCAATAGCCGACAAGATTACGGAGGCGCGCGGCGCCGGGGAACCAACGATTTTTCATTTGGATTCTTTCGGAACGCCGGATCGGGTCGTTCAAACACGTTTCTCGATGCTTCAGCGAAAGTCCGACCTGATGACTTCGGCCGCCCACTTCTGGGCAGTTTTCTGAAGCCCACCCACCTCGAAATATTCGGTTTCAGAACTCACAAACCCTTGGTCAACATGACGGGCGTCTGCAGCGTTAAGGAAATGAACGGTGAGAAACCGTCCAGGTACCTGAACGGGAAACGTGCTGGAGCGGAACATGAAAAACACTAACGAGCAGTCCCTGCGTTGTCAGGTCGAAAAGTGGCTCGCACCGGGTCCCGCGACACCCGTTCATGTGACCAGATTCAGTCGCACCGGATGGAATGGGCGGCGCTACGTGTGCGTCGAGACGTCGTCACCAGCCGGAGCGCGCGCGTTGTTCTTCTTCAGGCACGATGACGGCAGCTGGTGCGTATTCCCGCCCACTGCCAACGGGCGGAAGCCGACCGCAGAGCACCCTCTCGTGCAGGCGACGGTCGCAAGCTTGCAGAGCTGAATCAAGGCGCTCGCGTTTCAGCGTGGTGCATAGGCGGGTGCGCAGCTCGCGCACACGCTCTGCATCGCTGGCGCCGTCAACGACCAGCATTACACTCTCAGAACGATCGGCGACGGCGACTTATAAGGAGACAGATGTCGTGGAACGCGCTGAATTCCTCGCCGCCACCCGACAACTGGCAGCCGCCGCCGAGATTCTAGCCAAGGCCGGTCCCCAGGATTGGCGGTTCGATGCGTTCCAGATGCTCGCGTTCTTTCGCCGATACGACCATCCTGGTCTCGGCTTGAATGCGATCGCAACGTCCGACGACGAACTGTTCACGCGCACAGGCCACGCCGCACTGACTATGGCCGGACGCAATGAGTTTGCCGCGTCGCACGCGCTTCTCAAACAGGCCCGGTCGCTTTTGCACGCTACATGAAAGCCGCTGCGGCGAGCTGGAACTGCACCTGCGTCAGCATCCGACGCGGTACCGCCTGAGGTGCGCAAGCGTCATCATCGAAGAGCGATTGATGCCAGTAGCGGCTCCTATATATCGGCCACTGGCCAAATCCGCCAGACGGCCGGCATTTAAACATCGATTGGCGTTAAAAGCAGCTTGCAAATTCACGGGCGGCGCTCGACGCAAATATTCACTAAGTCCTTTCTGGTTGAATCATTCGTATCGTCGGCATCGTGCCGTACGGCGGGCAGTTGCTTGAGCAGCTCTGGCGCGCCCCGGGCATGATTTTCACTCGATAGAAAAACCAGCACCGTAGCATTCATGGTGGCTTGCAGATACAAGAAAGTCGGAAAAGCGCGGCGGTTACGTCCTCTGCCCAGGGCGATTGCATGAAACGTTACAGATGGTGGCGGGACGGTTGTAAACCCGGTTGGCCGTTGTTCAAGCAGCTAGGCTGACCGCAACTGGAAATCCCGACTATCCCAAAAAACAGCATGAAATCAATCTGTTAGCATCCAACCTTTCATTCATTGAAAGGAAATATTCAGGATGACTCAAGCTTGCGAAACTGAAGGAGTACGCGTGGTGCTGAGCGCGCCGCAACTCGCGGCCGTGCTGTCGAACCAGTCAATTAGCCCGAGCGAGATGCTGAGCAACCGGCTATGGGGCGGTTGGCAAGTGGTCGGCGGCGTGCTGGAAATGGCGGGAGCGGCGGCGCTGTGCATTGCGCCGGAGCCCACGGGCTTGACCAAGCTGGGGTGTATTGCGTTCGGCGTGCACGGTTCGGACACAGTAGCGGCGGGGGCGCGTCAGATGTGGACGGGGCGGGATACGATCACGCTGACGCAACAGGGTACGAGCAAACTGGCTGAGGCGATGAAGGCGCCGCCGGAGATGGCGAACAACATTGGCTTGTCGCTAGACATCGGGGTGTCGTTTGGTGTCGCCGGGATCGTGAAGGCAACGCGTGTTGGCAGCGTGACGATGGGCCGAATCAATTTGCTGCAGCATGAGGCGACTGCGGCCAATCCCCGGCTTGGCGGGCATACGCTTCTTAAGCATGTGGCACGAACAGATGATCAATTGCACGCTAGACTGAAGGCGGAACCATTGAGGAATTTTGTTTCAACATTCACAAGTCGAGAATCTGCTGAATGGGCTATTTCTGAGATTCTGCGAACCGGAAACAGTCAGATAAGGGCATGGGCAAGGTCATCTTTACGAAGCCCTTTGCCACTTCGCGGAAGCGTAAGTAAAGATGTAGGGCGCGTTCTTTCCAGGGAAACCGGAAAAATAACAAGCGCAAGAAAGGTAACTGTGATTCTGAATCTCGAGGTCTACAATGGAATGCCGTATTACATACTTACCGCGTTTGTGAGGTGAATTTATAAATGAACAATTCGCGATACGAAAATCTATGGAATATCATTGTTGGATATTTTCACGAGGATTTTGATTTGTTTGGGAAAGATTTATTTGAAATAATTGATTACCACAAAAGCGTTTCCAATGAAATTCAAATAAAATCCGCGATAGATGAAATCGATAAATTTAAATCAAAAAACCCAGATAGCCTTGATTCAGCCTTCAAGCATGAATTCGGAGACCAATTTAATCCCCGGACGTGGGGATATACAACTGAATCATTCCTTGATGAGCTAAAAAGACTATTGCAAGAGTAGTTGCTTGCCTGGATGCCGCCGTAATCCGCGCCGACCAAATGCGCGCCTCGTCAGAACTGCTGAATCGCGAGGAAGTGAAAAAGCAGTTCAGGGCATGCGGTTACCCGGCAACGCTGGCTGCTCGATCACAAGGCGTTCCTGTTCTACCTGCCCGCCTACAGCCCCGAACTGAACATGATCGAGATTGTCTGGCGGCAGCTGAAATACAGATGGCGACGCTTTGTTACCTGGACTCGGGACACCATCGACGCCGGCCTCGATGAACTGCTACGCGGCTACGGCATCGATTTTCAAATCAAATTTTCGTGAACACTTACAAATGGTGTCGTCGTTTTATGATAAAAGAGCAGCGGAGCGAGAAATTTCTGAAATAATGCAAAAAAATTCGACACGTATTAAGCTTTCAACAAAAAGTGAATCTGTAGTCTGCCCCGAATCCCTGAAGGATTGCATCGACATCAGCTTCAAGGGTTTTGGTGTCGCGGGCCTTGAAGGCCAGCCACTCGTATTTCATCTTGCGCCAGAGCTTCTCGATGCGATTGAGCTCCGGGCTGTACGGTGGCAGGAAGTACAACGTCAAGCCATTCGTCTGTAGCAGCCGGAGATAAGGCCGCAGTGCGCGGGCCGTGTGGGCCGAAGCATTGTCGAGAATCACGGTCAGCGGCTTGCCGACGTGTTCGACCAGCAGGCCGAGAAATCCGACGAACAGCATCGAGGTCATCGTCTCCCACAACTTCACCGCAAACAGCCCTCCCGAGGACAGTAGACACCCCTTACCGTAAGGATCACCTGAGCGTGTAGCCGGCTTGAGTGGCCGTAGTTTTTTACAAGCAGTATCAACCAGGCAAGACGTCCTGTCGAAAGGTTGCGTTGGCGATCAAGTGTGATGACAAAACAGGTAGGACCGGGACTCGCTAAACCTGATGAAGCATCGGAGCTTCGAGCTCGCCAGCGGAATGAGGTACGAGTCAGCGGATCTCATAGAGGCCCCGCAGCACATCAGGCTGCAACAAGGCCGGATATAGAGGTGCAGCCCATCCTGTTCGTCAACATACGTGAAATCCTGGCGCAAAGGGGGCCGTTCATATAGATGCTTCAGGTTGATCTGTTCTCGCAGCGGATGCCGGAAGAAATCTTGTTCCGGCACAGGCGTCTTCGGACCCATCTGCACCTCATCGAAAAATGCAGGACTCTCGCGTTAATGTGCCAGGTTCCTGCAAATCTCACAACACCATTTCAGCCTCAAAGCTCCGTCGCACGAGGCGCTACGGGTTATTCAGGGCGAACTAATGAGCTTACCGCGTCGCACGCGCTTCTCAAGCAGGCCCGGTCGCTTTTGCCCGCTACATGAAAGCCGCTGCGGCGAACCGGAACTGCACCTGCATCGGCATCCGACGCGATACCGCCTGAGGTGCGCAAGCGTCATCATCGAAGAGCGATTGATGCCAGTAGCGGCTCCTATATATCGGCCACTGGCCAAATCCGCCAGACGGCCGGCATTTAAACATCGATTGGCGTTAAAAGCAGCTTGCAAGTTCACGGGCGGCGCTCGACGCAAATATTCACTACCGCTCCGGCATCGCACGCCCTATAACGTATTTGCAGGGCGATTATTACGTGTCGAGGGTCCACAAAATCCGTTGACACTGCCAGTTCGCACGCCACCTTGCGCCTCGGAACCTCGGTTCGGCGCACTGCTTCCCTTACATTCCCGACGACCTAGAACTTTGGCATCGGCCGGTTGGCCCGCTGACCCGAAGAGCGCTTTCGCGCGTCCGAAAATTCCGTTTGGATGCCAAATTCGGGGCACACGAATAGCGCAGCGAATGAACGGAAAATCCAACCTAATTAAGGAGCGAACGTGAACTCAAGAATGTTGATCGCTTCCGCGGCAGGGTTGTTTGTCATCGCCGGCTTTGCACATTCGCAAGGCATGCCGCAGACGCCACAACCCGCCCCACAGGAAAACGCAGCGACTCAGGATGCCGCCCCCGGTGCGGGGACGCAGGCGTACGGCGGCGTGTCCGACACGAAGATGCAAGGCGGCGTAAAACATGCCAGGCCCTGTGGCACTGACCCACAATGCAACATCTTTTTCGGAGGGAGCTAAAAATCAGGTAGTGATGCACGGGACACCAACAGAAAACCGGGGGGTGGCCACAGCGGGTGAGTTGACCGACGTTGTCCGTGTTGCGGCCGCGTTCACCGGCCGCTCGCCCCTTCTTCACCCCACTGAGGCCGCCGAACAAGAACACTGTTCTGGATGCGAGTCGCTTACGGACTTCTTGAACGGCAAACAGGAGACGAAAAATGACCCGCAAATTCTGGGTCAGTCACAAGGTATTACGTGGAGTACATAGATATGAAACCCCTCAAATTCGCAGCAGTTATTGCCGCTGCTCTCGCGTTCGGGTACGTTCAGGCTCAGGATACGTCGCCTAAAACGCAGGCCACCAGTCCCGCTGTGTCTTCGACAGACTCTTATGGCGGCGTCCCTGCCAGGACCAGCGACACAGGCATGTCAATGGGTAAAACCCGGGCCCAGGTCAAGCAGGAGTATCTGCGCGCGCGTCAGTCGGGTGAACTCGACAAGATAAACCAGCAGTATGGCGGGCAATAAAGACAGAAGTGTGCGATTCCGGAGCAGCGGCCAGCCGCTGCTTTGTTACCGTCGACAAGCGTTGCAATCAAGTCCTGCCGGATTGCCTCGGCGGCGTCCGGTTGAGCGGCCACACGGACTCGTGGAGCGCCACCGTGCAGCGATGCATGCGCAACGGTAGCGCTGTACCTTGGCTACCGTTGTCGCTGGCGTTTGCAATAGGCGTTATTGCCCGATTTGCCGGCTTACGCGGTTCTGCTGCTGGTTCAGCGCGTAATCCTCGTGCCTGGTGATATGACTGCCGTTCTGGCTTGCCATGTCACGCTCCTCCTGGCGAATCTGATGGTCATCGCGATGCAGTCTCGCCGCCTCGGCGTGCGACATTTCACCCGCTCTTACTTCCTGATGCAAGGGTTACCAGGAGCAGACTCTTTCAATAATCGAGCATTTAGGAGGAAGACATGGAACTGAAATGCGTTGTTGCCATTGTCAGGCCTGATGTAGTTGAAGTACTGGAGCGAAAGCTTGGCGCCATCCACATCCACGGCGTGACCGTTACGAGAGTACGAGGATTCGGCGCGCACCCGAATCTCTTCGCCAATGATTGGACAACGGAGCACGCCAAAGTCGAAATCTTCGCGCAGGCGGAAAACGTCGATATGCTTGTGAAGACCATCATGGATATCGCGCATGTCGGCGCAATTGGAGACGGAGTCGTTGCGGTCATCCCGGTGGAGAAATTCTTCCGCGTTCGCAGTCAGGCGGAGGCGATACCTTGACTCAATGGCAAGTGTCCGACCCGCAGGAGAAGGGGCTTTTTTCTGTCCTTCTGGACGGCACTCGCGCTTTACACTGCGGGAAGGTCTAAGCGTACAGATGGACGACAGGCTGTTTCGCGGATACGCCCGGGCTTAATTGCTGTCCGCGTTGGTAAACGTGCAACGACGGTTGCCAATGTATTCCGACTTGAGGCATGGGCGCTTATAGTGGAACCACGGTCGCCCTGAGGCGATCTTTCTGTTCAGGACGGGCACCTTTGACGGGGGACGGCAAGATGGCTATCGCTTCTGGTTTGGCTTACGGTTCGCAGGAACAAACGCCCGAGTCATTGCTGACACTGGTCAAATATCTCGAGCTCGCGCTCGACGAGGGGAAGTGCGTCGTCATGATGCGGCACGGTCCAGACGTGTGTGCCGTCTACATTGGCGACCCCGCGGACGAGGACAACGAGTTGACTGGTCACGGCACGATTACGACGAGCGTGGCTGACGAGATACTCGAGTTGACGCAGGCAGGCGTAAACGGGATAACAGCCGGCGACCAGACGTACCGCTTTGTTCGAAGCTTCACGCACATCGCCGACGTTGGGGCTGTCGTATTCGCTCCGGCGTAGACCTGTCCGGGAGCGTTTAAGCCGCGGAACCGAACCCTGACGAGTGGCATCATCAAGACCGAAGGCGTTCAGCGTCACGCCATTCGATCACTCTCCAAGTTGGCCAATACCCGGCAATTGCGCGAGACGGCTGTCGCGCAGTTGTCGCAAAAGCGCGGCGCCCTCTTCCCTGAGTCGGGCGCGCGCCACCTCGTTCGCCGGACTGATTGCGTTCATCGCCGCAACCGCATTCATCGCGCGAGGCGTCATCGCCCTATCGTGACGTTGCAGTAGTCGCCGGCCAATCTCCGTGACATCCCTGACCAACTCATCGTCGCGCGCTCCCGTCGCCGCGAGCGACGGGTTCGCCAGCGCCAGCGTATCCACCACGCGTCCCAGTAAATGCGGCGGCAAGCGATCGGCGAGCGTGTTGAAGAGCCGTTCGAATTGCACCTGGTGATCGTTTTTCGGTAATGCCAGGAACCGCTCGGCGATAGCCTCCAGCGCAACCGCGATTTCCTCCGGCGTGCGCGCGGAGTCCCGCAGCGCCGACTCCAGCGTTTTTAGCGCGCCGGGGCTCCGGTGGTCCGCGCCGCCACTGGCAATGAACGGCTGATCGAGACCCGGCCTCGTCACCCGTCCGCCGGCAGCCGGACGCGGCACCCCGAACTCTTTCGCCAGCGCTTCGAGCCCGCGCCCGACTGCGCCTGGCCCCCCGAGCTCCATCGCCAGTTGCCGCCGGGTTGCATCGCCGATGGCGAAATCGCGGAACAGGTCGTCGATAATCGACTTGCGTACGTCGGCCGGCGCGCCTTCTCCGGCGATATGGCGCAGCACCACCGTTTGCAGTTCTGGCGCAAACGTGGGCAGCGCGCCCAGCAACTGACTCGCGGCATCGCCAGGCACCGGAACACGGTCCGCGTGCGCCTCCTGCGTGTCGAAATGAGGATATGCCTCACCGGCAATCGTTGCGAAGAGCCGCAGCGTATCGCGTTGTGCGCTATCCAGCGGTATGCGCTGCCGGATGCGGCGCAAGGACGTCAGCACGGCGGCGGCCTCCGGCGCCGGCAAGGTCGCGACGCGCGTCAGCTCGGCGCTCAGCACGTCGGCCAGCACCCGAGGGTGGAGCTTGCGTGCCGCGCCGACGAAGCCGTCGATCAGCGTTTGCGGCAGACGGCCGCCGTGAGCCATCACGTTGGAGACGAGATCCGAAGCATTGGCGCTGGGCAGATCGCGGATTCGGCCCAACACCGCGTTGACGATGCGGCCGCTCTCTTCGTCGCTTAGCTTCGAGCGCATGCGGTCATCGGCGACAGTGTTCTCAATCAGCTTGATCGCCGCGCTGACGAACTGACCGGGCTCGCCCAGGTTCGAAACCACCGCCAGCACCATATCGCGGCCTGCGGGCGTCGCCTCGTCGTAAGCGCTGAACATGTCGCTGAGCGCGGCCTCCTGGTTCGTCGGGTTCAGGCGCGACCACCCTTGTTCCAGCAGTTGCAGAAGCTCGGCGGCATCCCGCGGGTTGCCGGCGAAATGCGAGAGACCGACCGCGAAGCCCAGCAACGGCAACTGCCGCTGTGCCGCCGGCGTGCCGTGCGGCGCGGGCGCCTGCGGCAGTCCGGCAAGCAGCGCCGTCTTCAATGCGTTGCGGGTTCGCGTGTCGAGGAACGAATACGCGGAAACCAGCAGCGGCATGTGCTTCGCCGCTTCGCGCGCGTCCTCGGGTGCAAGCGCGTTTTGCAGCGAGGCAATGGTTTGCCCCGCCGTGCGCAGCACCAGGCCAGGCTGGATCGGCATCTGGTCACGCTGTGCCTCGCGCAGCATCGCTTCCAGCACGGCTTGCTGTCGCGCGTCGGTCATGTCCACAGATTTGCTCGACACGGCGCGGTTGATGGCCGCGTGCGCCGCGTGCAACTCAGTTTCGCTCAGGCTGCCGGCCCCGGCGGCAATCAGGTTCTGCAGGTAGCGCGCCGCACCCAGGCGCGCGACGGGGTTGGTCGCCGCACCGGTCCTGTCGTTCACCGCCCGAGTCAGAACCCGCGCCACCGCTGCACGCATCGCGGGGTCGTCGCCCAGCACATCCGAGATGAACTGGTTGCGCTGCGACGCATTTCCGCCAACCGGCAAGCCGCCTCGCACGATGCACGACAGCGTGCGCGAAAGACCGCGCTTGTCGAGCTTTGCACCGGGTTGCCCAGCGGCGGCAAACATCTGTCGCAGCAGTTGCCCGTAGACCGGGATCAGCTCGGCAGCCGCCCGCTCACCAACTTGGTGGGCCCGTTCGAGACGCGCTTCGAGCGTATCGAGTACCAACCGGAGTGCCTCGTGCCGCGGGCTTTTCCGCCCGATGGCGGTCTGGACCGCATACGTGGCGGCGTTCATTGCGCCGATAGGCGGCAGGATCGACGACAACGCAAAGCTCAGCTTCTGTCCCCGGGTTCGCGGCAGTTGCCCGCTTGCGCTGCGCTCCGCGCTCCACGACTCGCTCGACGCAAGCAGGTGCCGCAGCAGCGTAACAAGCTGCTGCCCCTGCAGATACTTCAGTCCCGCCTTGATCGCGTCGAGCGCATACGACTGGGCCGCGCCGCTTGCGCTGAAACGGCTTGCGGAGAGGTGTCCGGTGACGGCAAGCAGATCCTTCACCAGGCGCGCCTTGTGCCGCGGTGCCAGATTCCTGCTGTCCAGTTGCTTGAAGACAAGCGACAGCACGTCGCTGACCGTCTGCTTGTCTCCGGCTGCAGCGCCGAATTGCGGCAGTTGCACCACCATCGCCTGCAGCAGCGCGAAGCGCTGCGCAGAACCGACCGCCGGCCTGTACCCGGCTTCGATGTGGTCGTCATCCTGCTGGAACAGGTCCTTCACGAAGGCGACAAAATGATGGCGATGTCCGCGCAGCCTGTCGCTGTCCGACGCGAGTGCGATAACCGGCACGAACGCGGTCTGATTGTCGACATGCCCTGCCCCCGCCATGACGCCGTCGTGGCGCCGGCCGCCACAGAGTTCCACATAGGTGCGCGCCCAATGCGTCCGCTGTGCGCTATCGGCGCTTGCGGCGAAGTTTGACCGTTCAGGCGAACCGGCATCTTGTTAGAAATCGACGACCTCCTCGCGATTCACATCGGAATAGATGTACTACGCTGTCTCGGGGTGGGTCAAATTTAGATGAAAACGGCGGGTCAGAATTCGGGGGAAATCAACAGCCTAATGGCAAACGATATTTCCAAGCTTGTCGGCAATGTTGAGCAGTCCGTGACCGTTATCAAGGCTCGCTCAGCCTTCCAACGATTCGAGGTTAACCTTCGCCGACGCATTCCTCATCCCTACGTTTCAACCACTACTCATCGTGCTGAATGCATTGGGCTTTGCGCGTTCAACGCGTTTAATCGCCAATAGTTTTTAACGGGCAACCATCATTCAGCATAAAAACGCATCGTATTAGTAAAAGTACTGATGCTGTAGTCAGACTACATTCTTACATTACTCAGCACGGAGAGTCGTTACAGTCAATCCGATGGTCCCGATTCCGTTCGGGCAGGCAAACGTTTGCGCAGCCACCCTGCGTCGCCAGCCTTCGTGTCCGGTGTGAACCTGTCGGACTCGCTCCGCTTCCGCATTCCAACAAAAGCAGAATCTCGGAGAGACAGATATGCAGAAGAAACTATGGCCAGCGGTCGCGTTAGTGGCGGCCGTGTGCGTCGCTGCCCGTGCGGATGTACCCGACTTCCCACTCGATTTCGCACCCACTTCAACTGCGATGAACGCGTTCGGATCGGCGGCCGCGCATCGGCGCGCCGACACCCTCGTCAGCAAGATGACGCTCGGCGAAAAGCTGCAGTTCATTCATTCGGAATACGCAATGTCTGCCGTGCCGGGAGGTGGTGCGGGCTACATTCAAGGGGTACCGCGCCTCGGCATTCCTGATCTGAACATGGTCGACTCCGCGACGGGCTCCGGCAGCACGTCGCAGGCCAGCACGACCTTCCCGGCAACGATCGCGCTTGCGGCAAGCTGGGATCGCCGCCTGTCTTCCAATTTCGGCAGACAGGTTGCGATAGAACTGCGTGCACAGGGCTTCGGAATGGGACTTGGCGGCGGCACGAATCTCGCGCGCGAGCCGCGCGGCGGCCGGCTGTTCGAGTATCTCGGCGAAGATCCGGTGCTCGCCGGCGAGATGCTCGCAGAGCGCACCGACGGCACGCAGCGTGAGAAGGTCATCGCCACGATCAAGCACTACGCCGGCAACGAGCAGGAACATAACCGGGGGGGCGGCAACAGCCAGATCGACGAGCGCACGCTGCGCGAACTCTATCTATTGCCGTTTGAAATTGCCGCAAAGCGCGCGCAGCCGGGCAGCGTGATGTGCAGCTACAACCGGCTCAACGGCGACTATGCGTGCGAGAACGCGCATCTGCTCAACGACGTGCTGAAGAACGATTGGCACTTTGAAGGACAGGTCCAGTCGGATTGGGGGGCGACGCATAGCACGGCTAACGCGATCAACGCAGGCCTCGACGAGGAAGAGGACGTCGGTTCCACCGTCTATCTGACACCCACGGCAGTTCGGCAGGCGATCGCGAGCGGCTCGGTTTCGACCGCGCGCCTCGACGACATGGTGCGACGCAAGCTGTACGTGATGATCCGCATCGGCGTGATGGATGATCCTCCGAAGGGCGGCACCACGATCGACTTCGCTGGCGCGAACGCATTCGTGCAGGCGGTCTCCGAGCAGTCGATGGTGCTGCTCAAGAACGACAACAACCAGTTGCCGCTCTCCGCAGCCTCGCTCTCACGGATTGCGGTGATCGGCGGACACGCTGATGCGGCCGTGCTGACGGGCGGCGGGTCAGGCAATACCCGTGATCCGGTCACGGGGGCATTCGCGGGTTGCGGCGGCTTGACGTTCGGCACATCGACTGGGTGCAGTTGGTGGGCCAATCCGTGGCTGAAGCTGAGCACACCTATTGTTGCAGCGATTCGCGCGATCGCGCCGTCGGCGCAGGTGAGCTTTGCCGGCAACAGCGATCAACAGACGCCGTTTCGCGCGTACACGCAACAGGAGATCGACCAGGCGGCGGCGCTCGCGGCCCGCTCGGATGTCGCAATTGTCGTCGTCGCGCAGCCGGCGGGCGAAGACTTCGGCGATTTGCAAAGCCTGAGCCTTGCGAATCCGTCGAACCAGGATGCGCTCGTCGACGCGGTGGCCCATGCCAATCCCCGCACGATCGTCGTCGTGGAAAGCGGCAACCCGGTGCTAATGCCGTGGAAGGATCGCGTGGCGGCAATTGTGGAAGCCTGGTATCCGGGTGAAGGCGGCGGCAATGCGATCGCGAACGTGCTGTTCGGCAAGGTCAATCCTTCCGGCAAGCTGCCCGTCACCTTCCCCGTGCGCGATCAGGATACGCCGACGTGGGGGCAAAGCGGCGCGTTCGAGCCGGATCCCGTCTACGCAGAGAAGCTGAACATGGGCTATCGCTGGTACGACGCGAAAAACATCACCCCGATGTTCGAGTTCGGATACGGGCTGTCGTACACGCATTTCTCGTACTCGGGGCTTTCCGTCAAACATCGCCCTGACGGCGCGATCGACGTGTCGTTCACGGTGCGCAACGATGGCCGAATGGCGGGCGCGGAAGTGCCGCAGGTGTATCTCGGCGTGCCCTACCGCGACGAACCGCCGCGACGTCTGGTCGGCTGGGAGAAGATCGGCCTGAACCCCGGCGAAGCACACCACGTTCGCATCACGGTCACGCCGCGCATGCAGAGCGTGTGGGACACGTCGCGCAATGGCTGGCGGTATGTGCCTGGCGGGACGGTGTACGTCGGGGCGTCGTCGCGTGACATCCGGCTGCAAGGGAGCTAAACCTCGTACTCCCGTCACGCACCCGGGCGCGGCATGTTCCGCGCCCGGGGCAATGGGCTGAACCGCTTGCCAACAGGGCATGGCGAGCGGCGAGCGCCGCGGGCCATCATCGGCTCAAGCCGCTTTCCAGCGAAGTGCGGCTTGTTCGAGTTCGCGCGCCAGCGGCAGTACCTTGCGCCCGAAGTACTCCACATCCTCGATGAAATGCAGGAAGCCAGCCGGTACAAGGTCGACGCCCACCGACTTCAGTTCAACTGACCCGCTCGGCGATTTGCTGCGGCGTGCCGATCAGATTCGTGCGAAAGCCATCGTTGTACTGGACGAGATCGTCGAAGCTCGACGTCGCCCACCGGCGCAACATCTTGGAGATCACATGGATTTGCTTGCGATCGAGTATCTCGCGCAGCTGCTCGCGGTACATCCAGGCACGGGCGGTGCGGTTGGTGGTGTACTGGCTGATCAGCGCCTCGAGATCGGTCAGTTGCGCGAGATTCAGCTTGTCAGCATCTTTGAGCAGCGACCAGCGCATGCCCTTCAGTGCAGGATCGGTCTTCTGCTGCTCGCGGCGCACACCATCGAGTGCTTTGGACGCGTGCGCCACCACATGAAACTTGTCGAACGTCACACGCGCATCGGGCAGATGCTCGGCCACGCCCTTGATGAAGGCGGGCGACATGTCGATGCTGACCGATTTGATCTGCGCAGGCGTTGTGTTGTGTTGCTCCAGGTGATTGGCAATCCGATAAGCAATGCGTTTCTTGTTTCCGTAATGTATGAATCTCCTGATGAGTTCGTCGCGGAAGTAAAGGAATCAACGAAAATGAAGGGCTCGCATCTATCAATCGATATGCTTCTTTCGAAGTTCGAGTGGGTGCGCTTCCGGGTCAAGTGCGGGCGCAAGCCCGGCGAAGCGAACACTTGACGCGCGCGGGGTAAATAGGCTGGTGCAGGGCTGGTTGCGGCAGAATGCGGCAACCAGCCCTGCAAGACAATGCGAACAATGACGAATCAAACCCAACTCTTTGAGGCGGCCTTGGGAATCAACGCGCCGTGGTATGTGCAAGGCGTCGATTTCGGCACGGAACTGACGATTGCCGTGGACTTTGTCGCGGGCAGCCGGTTTGCCGCGATGGTGTCATCCGTAGAAAGCAGTCCGGACTCGTCCAGCATCGTGACCAAGGAGCGACCTTCGGCCACGGATTGGCGCGCAAGCTTGCTTACACGAGCGTATCCTTGTCGAACCACCTAACGAGCCGGAGGCGCTCACGCGTATTGCCGCGCTGATCAGGCAGCAAAACGCCAAATTGACCGCATTGATCAGCCAAGGCATCGACGAAGGGTGGGTGCATGCCGACGTTGAACCGGAACATGCCTCGACGGCGCTGTGGGCGATGATGAATGGCGTTATCAGCCTGATGTGGCGCCCAGACGACCTTCGATTGGACGCCAATCAGATCGACGGCCTGCTTGGCACAGCGATCTCGTTGTTGACCGACGGTATTAGAGGGCGGGGCGACTGACGCATCGCCGCGCTGGCGTTGCGGTCACAGAGGCCGAATCTATAAAGGTTGAAAGCAATCAACCTGCGGAATGCGGATGACGCGCGCCGAACCAGAATGAATTCCCCTACTTTGCGTACGGCTCTAATACGGCCGTTGCGCGCGCGATCGCATAAGTTCCTGCAGACGATTGTCGGTCATCGGAATGTCGCTGAAGTGGCAGTTCGAGGCTAACGCGTTGTCACCCGCAGTCAGGCAATCAGCTTTTCGTCCCCTTACTCTTATCGTCAACCCGTCGCGGACGGTTGGATACCGAGTCATATCTCCGAATCAGCATTTCACAACGCAGGACACACTATGCATACCATCGCGTTCCTCTTTAAACGCAAGCCCGGCATGACGCGAGAAGCGTTCGACCACCACTACAAAGAAATCCACGCTCCTATAGCGGCCAAGTTGCCTGGGCTTGTCGAATACAGACATTATCCGGCGCGCGAAGCGAACCGGGGCGACGTACACGCACACATTCCGCATGGATTCGATGCCCTGTCTGTCTATACGTTCGAAAGCGAAGAAGCCGCCGCAGCAGCATGGAACTCGCCGGAAAACGGGCCGGTGCAAACCGACACGCTCCTGTTCATTGATGTCGAGACGATGATTACGTTGCCGCTGACATTCCGAAAAGTGGTCTGATACCTGGCAAACCGAACTGTGCCGGTTTAAATGCGTGGTCAACGGGAATGACGACTGGGCTGCGCGCCGCAGTCGTCATTCCCGTCATCAATGGAGCTTTTGCAGCAGGCTATGCGGCACGATGCCGAAAGCCTTTTTGAAGGCCCGCGTGAAATGCGAGAAATCACTAAAGCCGCAGTTGATCGCCGCTTCGGACACCTGCTTCGCCCGCCCTTCCGCAAGGGCACGATAGCTCGCCGCTAGCCGCTGCTGCCACAACCAACGAATCGCCGTTGTCCCTTCTGAGGCAAAAAGCCGATGAATCGTTCGCGGCGCGACATGGCAATCGGCGGCGATCACTGTGATGTCGAGTTCCGCGTCGCCGAGTCGATCAAGCATATACCGCTTGATCCGTTCAATCTGCACCGCCTGTCTCGACTCATCGCCTCTCCGACCCAATAGCTCGTGCTCGAGTGCGACTGCGACGATATCGACGACAGAGCCACTCAAACGCGCGGCGAGCTGTTCGTCAGTGGCATGCCAGATATTCACCGTTTCACGAATCACTGAGTTGACGAGCGCACCCAGACGCGAATCACCGGCAAATTTAAGTGCCATCAACTTGTCAATATCGGGAATTCGCGCCGCAAGCACCGGGCGTGGAAATTTCAGGATCAGCGAATGGTACTGCTCACCGAAATTCAATGAAAACGGTCGAGCCGCATCGTACAAGCCGATATCGCCCGAGCGCAGCGCGGCCTCGCGCCCGTCTTGAGAGATCGAAACACTCCCGCTCCGAATGAGGCAAAGCTGCAGATCGTCGCTCGGCGATTGGCGAATGTTGTCAGCCGTTCTCGCGTACGTCATCGCCGTTGAAGAAATGTCGCTAAGCTGCCCGGTGCCAAATGCATGCACCGAGACGCTCGCATCCAAATCCCGTTCGAGCGACGAACACGACACCGCCACATACGTGCGGCAAACGACGTCTCGCCAAAACTCAATGCGACTTTGCGCGGACACTTCGGAGGTAGAAAAATGTGTCGTCATATCGCTGAAAACCTTCATCCAAACCCGTAACAGTAGCAAGCAATATTTAAGCCAACGATCAACCCCGCACAGCACAGGGTTTCAGTGGTCGCGGCTACCCCTCAATTTCATTCCACGTCAATACACCGCGCCAGTTATGTGCGCCAAGCGCACCAACTTAGGCAACTTTGCCGTCCAAAAACGACGCTCACGGTCAGACCGATCAAGCGTTGTTGAGACTCTTCACCGAAGGGACCCCGGGCGCAAGGCGGGTTTCCCCCCCGAACGACAGATCAGATGAAATTCCACCATAGCGATTGGCGAATCCAGTCCAGCGTATGGCGTTTGTGAGCGAGTACCGCGAATTTCGCCTTCATACATTGCGGGCCATACCAGTCTTTTTCTTCACCGCGAATCCATCTGATCTGAGGACCTGTATGCAAGCAAAAATCCGTAGGCGTATCCCAAACCGTCACATGTCCGCAGCAGTGACGGAAAACGCCGCAGTCCGCAGTCGAAATTACTTTCTTGCTGCTGCCGCGGTAACGCTCGTCAGCGCGGGAAACGCACACGCGCAATCCAGCGTCACGCTGTACGGCGAGGTTGACGCAGGTGTTCGCTACGTCTCGGCATTCGACGGCGAGCATAGCAATGCTTATCTGTCCTCCAGTGGCATGAGCCCAGTCTTCTTTGGCCTGAAGGGCACTGAGGATCTCGGCGGCGGTATGCGCGCCATCTTTGCACTTGAAAATCAGTTTTCAGCCGCGAACGGCGCAGCATCGCCTATCAGTACTGGCCCCCAACTATTCGGCCGGCAAGCCTTTGTCGGCCTCGACACAGACAACTACGGGACATTGACCGCCGGTCATCAGTACAACGCCCTCAACGTATTTTTTAACTACGCACCGATCTGGGTCGATGGCGCCTCGCCGTTCTACGTTGGCGGCGACAACCTCGTGCTCGGATACCGTATGAATAGCAGCGTTGTCTACAAGAAATCTGCAGGACCGGTCTCTTTCCAGCTTGATTACGGTTTCGGCGGACAACCTGGAAGCCTGGCCAAAGGCGCTACCGCCGGTGCGAATGTTGCCTACCACTTTGCCGATGCAATGCTCGGCGCAGCCTACGAGCAGTTCAAGAGCGCCGACGGCGCAAGCATGGCGCAAAACTGGACCGCTGGTGGGCGATATGCTTTCGGCAAGGCGACGCTGTTCGCCGGCTACATGCACAACTCGGTCAGCGGCACGGAAAGCCAGCGCCGCAGCTTGTACTTCGGTGGTGCACAGTACACGGTGAGACCCGACATCCTCCTGTCTGGTGGCTACTTCTACTACCAGCAATCGTCTTGCACCGGCACTTGCACGGCCGGCCAGACTGTCGCGGCGGGTAGCGCTGGCAGCACCCAGTACGGGATTAGTGGCGGCGGGGGTACCGGACACGCCAACATCCTTGCGATCTCAGCGAAATACCTCCTGTCCAGGCGCACGAGCTTGTACGCGGAGGTCGACACCTATCGGCTCAGAGGCGGCGCAGCAAGCGACCAGATCTATTACTGGACCGGCACCGACAACAAGAATCTGAAGTCGGTAAATCAGAACGCCGTGATGATCGGCATGACCCATTCTTTCTGACCGAGTACCTATCATGCGAACTTCCAAAGCCATCACAAATTTCCTGCGCGACGCAGCCGGCATCCTTGCACTGCTGGCCGTATCGGTCGCCCCTGCCCACGCTGCCGCGGCTAACGCAAAAGTTATTCTCCTTGCCGCCGACGACGTTTGCGGATACTGCGCCGCGTACAACGCGACCGCCCAGCAGTATGCAAAGGAGAAAGGAATCGATCTGAAACTGGTCACCAACAAATTCGATCCCGCGCAGCAAGCCGCCCAAGTCGACCAGGCGATTGCGCAGAAACCGGCAGCGATCCTGCTCTGGGCCATCGACGGCACAGCACTGCTGCCATCAATGCACAAGATCCAGCGGGCGGGTATCCCGCTATTGCTGACAGACGTGTTGCCTGACCAGAAGTACGACACGCTCTGGGCGCAATACAGCGGCGGCGACTACGAAGCGGAAGGTCGTGCCGCGGCTCATCTGATGGTGGACG
Source organism: Paraburkholderia sp. FW306-02-B (assembly GCF_058782725.1). Lineage (NCBI taxonomy): Bacteria > Pseudomonadati > Pseudomonadota > Betaproteobacteria > Burkholderiales > Burkholderiaceae > Paraburkholderia > Paraburkholderia sp. FW306-02-B. Next base: position 178,788 of record NZ_JBYSXZ010000002.1, on the reverse strand, counting down.
GCTTCAAGGCCAAGGGTTACGGAAACACTGGCGACGTCATTGAAATCACCGGCTATGTTGGCCAGGCCCAGACGATCTCGCGACAAAAGGGCTTCCAGGAAGAACTCGCGAAAATCGCCCCTGGCATCAAGGTCGTCGGTACTCAGCCTGGGAACTGGGACCAGGGAACTTCGACAACCGCCGCTTCGGGCCTGTTCACCAAGTTCGGCAAAAACGTCAAGGGCGTCTATGCCCACGAAGATGCCATGGCCGCAGGCGCAATCGTCGCGGCGGAACGCGCAGGCCTCACCCCGTCGAAACTCGCCGTGGTTGGCGTCGGTTGCGAGCCGGTCGGGGTCGACCTGCTGAAGTCCGGCAAGCTGTACGGCACGGTCCTGCAGTCTCCGAACGATGAAGCGCACTACGCGATCGACAGCGTCGTCGATCTGCTCAACGGCAAAAAGCTCGACAAGCTGCGCTACGTTCCGATGCCGTCCGTCACCGCGAAGGACGACATCGACCGCATCTGCAAGCCGTGGACGACCGCCGCCCGCTAAGTTCATCACGCCTCCACACGGCCCATGGGCGGCTTCAGGCCGCCCATGGCCATCCGATAGAGCGTCAACACCATGACCGATTCCATTCTCATCGCGCAACATCTCAGCAAACGCTACGGCGGCGTGCAAGCCCTGCGTGACGTTAGCTTCGAACTGCAGCGCGGCGAAATTCACGGGCTATGCGGCGAGAACGGCGCGGGCAAAAGCACCATCGTCAAGATACTCGGGGGAGTAGTCAAACCAGACACCGGCACGATCGTCGTCGACAACGAACGGCTCGCGCTCGGCGAACGGGTCGATCCACGCCTCATATCGATCGTTCATCAGGAACTGTCGATCGTCCCGCATCTTTCGGTACTCGACAACGTGATGCTTGGCGCGCCGGAAGTCGGTGCCGTTTACATCCGGCGTCGTTTCGAGCGTATCGTCCGCGAACATCTCGATGCCGTCGGCTTGCCGCACATCGATCCGGCGCAGCCCGCCTCGACGCTCAGCCTCGCTGAAAGGCAGCTTGTCGAGATCGCACGTGGTGTCGCGCGAGGCGCACGTGTGCTACTGCTCGACGAGCCCACCGCGACGCTTTCCGATGCGGAAATAACGCAGGTTTTCGGCGTGTTGCGCAAGCTGCGCGACGCCGGCGCGTCGCTCGTCATCATCAGCCACCGGCTCGACGAGATTTTTGCGCTAACGGACCGCGTCACGGTGTTTCGGAGCGGACAGCACATCTGGACGCGACCGACCGCGGACCTGACCAGCGACGAGCTTGTCCGGGGCATGATTGGCCGCGATCTGGTGCGTGGCGGTCATTCGCCGCTCGCGCAATCCGCGTCGGAAAGGCTGACGCGATTGCGGACGCGCTCGCTCGCGGCACAGGGCCGATTCGCGACATTCGATCTCGCGGTTGCCCCAGGGGATATCGTCGCGATTGCCGGGCAATTAGGCTCCGGCGCCGATGCATTTGTCGAGACGCTTGCGGGCCTTCACCCCGAATACAGCGGTCATATCGAGCTGGACGGCAACCCGGTCGCCTTGCGCAGTATCGACATGGCGCACGCCGCAGGCATTGCGTACGTGCCCGAAGACCGGGCCGGCAAGGGTGTCTTTCTCGACGCGCCGATCGGCATCAACCTGACTTCACACGTGCTGTCGTCAATCAGCCCTAGTGGATGGCTTTCGGCAGCGGCCGAACGCAAGCTCGCCGTTCGCCTTGCCACGCAATTCCAGATCGACCCCGATCGGATTCCTCATGACGTGTCGACGCTTAGCGGTGGCAACCAGCAAAAGGTCGCAATCGCGAAGGCGGCGGCCGCAGGTCCCCGGTTGCTGCTGCTAAACGAGCCGACCCGAGGCGTGGATATCGGAGCCCGCGCGGAAATTTACGCCCGTCTGCGCACGATGACGCAGGCGGGCATGACCGTGGTCTTCTATTCGACGGACCTGGAGGAAATCATGGAGGTTGCGCAACGCATCGTAACCGTCTATCGCGGCAACGTCGTGCGCGTGCTCGAACGCCGCGACACGACCGGCGACGACATCCTTCAGGACATCCTGCACGGATCGCCAGTTCCGGAGGCCGCATGAGAACGCTCCACTCACCCATCACCGACCCCGCCGGACCATCCCGGCCGAAGCTTCCTATGTGGATCCGTCATCAATTCAGCTCGACCCGAGTCCAGGCAACGTCGATACGGTTCTTGTGTATTGTCTTGCTCGTTGTCGCGGGCATTGCCGTTCCGCGTTTCGCGTCGCCGGCCAATCTGGCCGCGATCCTTTACTCGACCGCCGCCATTGGCATGGCGGCCATCGGTCTCGCTGCCGTCACCCTGTGCGGACAGCTGTTCCTGCTATCAACCGGCGCGACCGCGGCATTCGCCGCGATCGTGTTCGTGTCGGCTCTGGGTTTCGGCATGATCCCGGCTGCAATCGCCGCGATCGCGACTGGCGTCATACTCGGCGCAGCGCAGGGACTCGCGATCGGCGTGCTGCGCTGCAATCCGATCATCGCATCGATTGCCGCCGCCTCGGTGATCACCGGCATCGCCTCACTGCTCACTGGTGGCCGCACGATCATCGGCGACGGAGATGCGTCCTGGCTCGGGCTCGGCGTCCTGTTCCCCGGCCTTCCCCACCAGGGCCTGTTACTCGTGGTGGCGACCCTCGCAATCGAACTGATCGTGCAACGTTCGCGCTTCGGTCGCGAATTGCGGCTCGTCGGCATCAACGGCGCCGTGGCTCGGATTGCCGGACTGAGAACGCGCGCCACGGTGCTGGCGAGCTGCGTGTTCGCTGGTGCTGCCGCCGCCGCCGCCGGCGTTCTCATCGCGTCGCAATCCGGTACGGCAAATCTGCTCGTCGGCAGCGACCTGAACTTCAGCGCCATCGCCGCCGTGCTGGTGGGCGGAATCGGTATCGCCGGCGGACGCGGCCGGATTGCAGACGCGGCATTCGGCGCGCTGTTCCTCGCGATCATCAGCAACCTGCTGATCGTCAACAATCTGCCGTACGAAGCCCAACTCGCGGTCAAGGGGGCAGCGGTGCTGTTGTCGGTCGCGCTTGGCGCCCTCCTCGGTGGCAAACGCCGTTAAACACCAACCGTCCCACGCCAACATCATGACCCTGCTCCTCAATCGTTCCTACTGGCGGTTCGCACTCCCGATCGCCCTGCTATTGATCTTCCTCGCAGCCGATCCTGGCTTCCTGTCTGCCGGCAATATCTATGCATTGCTGCAGGCATTTGCGCTGCTCGGCCTCGTCACGTTGGGCATCTCACTGACAATGATCGCTGGCGAGTTCGATTTGAGCGTCGGTGCAGTCTCCGCCGTCGCCGGGCTCGTGCTGGTCAAGGTCGGTGGCTCGCATCCGGTGCTCGGCATCGCGCTCGCATTGCTTGCTGGCGCAGTCATCGGTTTTGCAAACGGCGCTCTGACCCGGGCATTGCGCGTCTCCTCACTCGTCACGACGCTCGGCTCCATGATCCTGCTGAATGGCTTGGCCGTATGGCTCGAAGGCGGTCAGGTGCTGGCTTACGATAATTTCGATGAGGCGGACCTGCTGGACCAGTCGATCGGCGCCATATTTTCCGTGCGCAGTCTAATTACGCTCGGCACTTTTGTACTGGTTGCGCTTATGCTGTCCCGCACACGCGTCGGCCGGGATATTCGCGCGGCAGGCAGTCACCGCAAGGCGGCAGAAATGGCCGGCTCGAATGTCTCATTTGCGCTATATGCCGCGTTCATTCTGTCGGGGACGCTCGCCGGTCTGACCGGTGCATTGACGTCCATCAGTTTGTCGACAGCGTCGTCCCGATTTGGAACGGATCTGGTGCTTCAGGCAGCTACCGCGGCGATTGTCGGCGGCGTGACGCTGAATGGTGGCGTCGGCAGCGCGACAGGCATCGCGAGCGGCGTGATGACTCTGACCATCCTGAACAATGGTCTTAGCCTCCTTGGAGTGCCGTCGGCGACGATCCTGCTAGTGAATGGCGCGCTATTGTTCATTGTGTTGATGTCCGACGGCCATGGGCGACTGCCGCGCTGGCTGTCTGCCCTGCCGGGTCGGCATCGGCGCATGTAATCCGCGCACCACTCGCGCGCCTCGATCCCTGTCCGGGTCGAGGTGGTCTCCCTTCCATCCCCGTCACGGTTTCTTCCCGTCAGTCGCGTGCCGTATATTCCAGCGACTGGCACGTCGAAGCAACTACTTGACATTCGCGGTCGAGACGCACGCCTCTGTTTCTGTGAATCTGTCCTTTTCCGGAGAAAATGACATGTCCCCGACCGAGCGCACCACGACGCTTCGCCTGCTCATGCCGCAATGGCAAGGTGGCAACAACCCACCGTATCACTTCGGCGCTCAACTGCTTGCCTGGCTCGCGCCTCCTGCAAGCGGTCCCGTCGAAACGGTCGACATAGAACCCCCCGCTTCCGGCGCGCTGACGATCGAGGATGGCATTGTTGGCCGCCGCGCACTGCTTGCCCAACTCGATTCGGCAAAGCAATGCATCGCGCGTCATAACCCGGAACGCATTGTGGTGCTCGGCGGAGACTGCCTCGTGGATCTCGCGCCGTTCGCCTACCTGAATGAACGCTATGACGGGAAACTGGCTGTCCTCTGGATCGACGCGCATCCCGACATCATGACGCCGCGCGATTTTCAACATGCGCACGCGATGGTGCTGGGGAATCTGCTCGGTGAAGGTGATCCGGATTTCGTGAAGGCGGTTAGCCGTCCGCTGGATCCGTCGCGCGTGATGTATGCGGGACTCAAGGAAACGCTACCCGTCGAGAGCGATTTCATCGCTCGCACCGGTCTACGCCACGCCGGCCCCGTCGATCTGGCAACGGACAGCCAGCCGGTGCTCGAATGGCTGGAAGAGATCGGTGCACAGCACATCGCCATCCATTTCGATCTCGATGTGCTTGACCCAATCCAGTTCCGGTCACTGCTGTTCTCGAACCCTGCGGCACCAGAGGGCGCTTTCGACGGAATCGCACAGGGCTCGATGACCATTCCTCAGGTGGTCAGGCTCATCAATGACGTATCGAAAGTGGTGGACGTGGTCGGTCTGGGCATTACCGAGCATTTGCCTTGGGATGCATTGGCGATGAGAGATATGCTGCATCGGCTACCGCTGCTCGGACAACCGCGGGAGGCCGCCATCTGACCAGAGCTTGCCCGCTGCAGAAAAGCCGGAAATAGCGCGTCGTGCCGCAAACCTGCGGCACGATGTCATTTCATTTCAGCGATAACGCGGATAGTCGGTGTACCCGCTGGCACCGCCGGCGTACAGGCCCTCCTCACGCACCACGTTCAACGGCGCACCCGCTTTCAATCGACTCACGAGATCCGGGTTCGCAATGAAGTGCCGGCCAAACGCGATGAGTTCCACGCGGCGATCGTTGACCAGGGCCTTTGCGTCATCAACCGTCAATCCGCCGTTCGCAATCAGAACGCCGGTATATCGCGGCCGGACGATGTCCAGAATCCGTTCGAGATCAGGTGCGCCATACCAGCCGTTCACATCGGCGATATGGATGTAGCTGACGCCACGATTGTCGAGCGAGGTCGCAACGTGGGCGTACATTTCCGGAACCTGATCGTCGAGCGCATTGTTATACGACGTGTAGGGCGAAATTCTAACGCCTACGCGCGACAACGGCATCACAGCACCAACTGCGTCAACGATTTCCTCCAGAAATCTCGCCCGATTCGCCACTGAGCCGCCGTATTCATCGTCGCGCCGGTTGACGTGCGCCGATAGAAACTGGTGTGGCAAGTATCCGTTGGCAGCGTGAATCTCAACGCCATCGAATCCCGCTTCCAGCGCGTTCGCCGCAGCTTGCCGGTATTCCTGAATCGTTGCGCCCACCTCCTCGATTGTCATCGCGCGGGAAGGCGTCGCACTAACACGCACGTAATTGCGGTTATCCAGCAGCCCCCAGACATGCAGGCTGTCGACATCATCATTGAAACCGGAGGGCGATACTGGTTGCTGCCAGTCGAGCAGCCCCATCGCGCCTACGCGGCCACCATGCCACAACTGCGCGAAGATACGCCCACCCGCGCGATGCACGTCGGACGTCACCTGCTTCCAGCTTTCGACCTGCTCCGGGGTATAGAGGCCCGGCGCCCGGTCGAATGGGCGAGACATCGGGCTTACGTTGGTCGCTTCCGAGATGACGAGCCCCGCCTCCGCACGTTGTGCGTAGTACTCGGCCATCAATGCAGTCGGCACATCGCCATGATCTGCGCGTGCGCGCGTCACCGGGGCCATCACAAGTCGATTTGACAGTTGCAGGTCGCCCAATTGGAATTCGTCAAACAAACCGCCCATTACACCACTCCTTCAAACGAAAATCGGCATCCGTTACGGCGAGGATGCCTATGGAATGAATCAATCACGCGTACACACAAACGAAGTGCATCCGATCCGGCACGAGGACGCAATTGGCTCTACTTCGTCGCGACCGAATCCGCGAGCGCAAGATTTACCTGCCTCCGGCGGCTGTCGTAGAACCAGAGACAAGCGAAGAACACGAGTGTCACGACCGGCATCACGCTGCCGTCCCTGAAAATTGTCGACGCTGCAAGCACCATAGTCCTGTCGAATCCCGGCGTGCCGGGTGCGACATGCTGGAATGCCTCGGCTCCGCCTGCCGCCTCGATCTTTGCGGCGTCGAACATGCGACCAAACACCGGCATCATTACGTACGTTGAAAGCATGCCTGCCGACGCCATCGTCCCAATCGCAAAAGCGCCGCCCGCTGGGAAACGCTCCGAGGTTGCCGCAAGCGTCGTCGGCCACATGACCGCCGTGCCGATTCCGAATACGAGCGCCGCGCACAAACCGCTCGCCGGTGTATTCGCCTGACTCAGCATCAGCAAGCCCGCGACAGCGAACAACGAAGCGACCATCAGGAGTCCGGCGGAACCGAGATATCGATTGAGTACACCGGCACAGCTCTTTACCACCAGATGCACCGTATAGATAAATGCGACCAGCCAGAAACCCTGAATACCGACGATTTTCGTCAGCGTCAGATCGATCCAGCTGCTTGTCACGAGCTCCGTCGCGGCTGTCAGGAACATCGCGCACAGGCAGAAGTAGAAAAGCGGACGGTTCAACGTATGACGGAACATGTCGCGAAACGAAATGCCGTGGGCGACACGCTCGCTTGGCGGATAGCTCAAGCGCGCCACGAGAAGCAGCGCAACGCATGCCGGCACGAAGACCACGCAAAGCTGCAGCTTCCATCCCAGCGAATAGTGCTCGACCAGAACACACACCGGCGCAGCCACAAGCATGCCCAATGCGTACGCGGCGTGAAACAGGTTAAGCCGCGCAACCTTGCGTGTGGGATAAATGCTGACAACCAGAGGATTCAGTACGCTTTCAAGCGCGCCCCACGCCAGTCCTTGCAACAACGAGCCTGTCCAGAGAAGCGCGTAGGCATACGGCGCGCCGGGCTGCGCGAGACAGATGGTGGCCGTACCGGCAAGAAATCCAAACACGCCGAGCACATGAAGCCGCCGCATACCGACTGCATCGACGAAAGGCGCCATGACAAAGTTTGCAATCGCGAAACCGAGAAACAGCACGCCCAGAATCTCACCAATATGCGCGCCCGACGTCAATGGATCGACTGCGTCGAAGAAACTGGTTTTGATCGGCGTGGCGGCATTGATTCGCAGCAGCACTTCCAGCCCAATGCAGAACTGGGTGATAAATGCTGCAACGAAGATCTGTGTGACCCTCACGTCGTTGAGGCCGTCCGGCGTTCTGCTTTGGTCAATCGTGTTCATCTCGTGTCTCCCGCCGTATCCTGGTCGAGCTTTTTGTACCCGTCTTGCCCAAACTCGCGCGCAACAATGTATCCGCGGCGTTTACGCCGCTATGTCGCAATCGAGTATCAATTCAAGTCGATCAATCGCCCATCTGCCTTCCGCTCTCGATACCTCGGCGCGATATTCGCCCGTTGCAGCGATCTCGGGAGTCTGGCCGCGATCGCAGGTGAACAACGAAAGGTAGGTCCGCATAGTGGCGCGCGTGTCACCGATGGTCGCAAACAAAGGCGTCGTAAGTTGCTGACTGCGCCATCGCGAATGTGATTCACGCATGCCGATCAACCCGTCCACAACCCGGTTGCGGCCGTGCCACTGTTCAGTCGCCACGTTTCCGGCGACTTTTACAAGTGCTTCCACATTCTCGGCGAACACGTCACGCATCTTTTCTACTTCTGTCTTGTCCAGACACCATGCGTAGTGATTGAGCAGATCGATAAGCTCCTTCATCACTGCCTCGCCATCGCCCATTGCCATTGCATTCATATCGTTCCTGTTCAATAGATCGCGGCGGCAGTCAACGCAAAACCACCTGCCGCACGACGTGATCGAAGATCACACCGGTCATCAGAAGGATCCATCCAGTTCGGCATCCAGCGCCACGATCTTCCATGCGCCATCGAGCTTCTTCAGAGAGGCACGATAATGACCCGTGGTCACCAGACGCGGCGCAGCGCCTTTGGGAACGCCCAGCAGCGACAGATATACGTTCACGACCGCTTCGTTTTCCGTCAACGAGTGGAAGACTGGCGTGCTCAGCTGATGCCGCCGTCGATCGGTCTGAAGCTCCCGAATCGCTTGCAGTCCCTCAACGATTGCCCGACGGCCCTTCCAGGGCCCCCAGCCGGCGCCGGTATCGGCGACTCTCCCACCCGACACGGCTTCCTCCGCAAACGCGGACGACAGGAGTTCGACATCGTTTTCGTCGTAACCCCATGCGTAGCTATGCACAACGTTCAGTACTGCCTGAGCGTTCTGCCTGCCACTCGATTCCCGTTTCATAGTCCCTTATCCTTTCCTGTTCGCGAACCGGTTGCTGTTTCTTCACGCGGATCCGGTCTGATGGACCCTGCCCCGCCCGGCCAGAGTCAGAATGGCGACTCCAGCACTTCATCCAGCGAATCGATCAGCCACCCTTGTTCATGCACCGAGGCATTCATGACGTATTCGCCGGTCGTCACGAGATGGGGGACCTTTCCGTTCCCATAGGAGAACAGCGACAGATACACGCGCAATGTTGCGCGATCCGCACTCACCGACTCGAAAACGGGCGACGTAATCACGTGACGCCGCCGATCGGGTTGGGAACAGCGAATCGCGGAAAGCTCATCCCTGATCTTCTGTCGCCCTTGCCACTGTCCCCAGCTAATCGCCGTGCCGGCGACCACGCCGCCCGTACTGCCGTTCTTGCTGAACACGCTTTCGAGCAACGGCATATCGTTAGTGTCGTACGCCCATGAGTATTGATAGAGCAGCGACAAAACCGCCTGCCTCGGGTCCTGATGATTGACGTCTGAGATACTTTCCATTCGCGATAACCCCTGTCAGTTCGATTCGCAGCTACGCAGCGCAGGGAAACGCCCTACGGTTCGCCGCCTCTTCGTGCATGAATTCTGCGGCGCGTTCCGCGATCATGACGACCGGCGCGGTGGTGTTGCCGCGCACGAGTGTCGGCATGATCGACGCATCGACGACGCGGAGCCGTTCAATGCCGCGGACGCGCAGACGCGTGTCGACAACCGCATCCACGCCGGTTCCCATTGCACAGGTACCGGCAACGTGAAACGCCATCTGCACATGGTTCCGAACGTACTGTTCAAGTGACTCGTCGTCGTCCGCGATATGCGCTCCAGGCATGATTTCCCGTGTCATCTGCATCGCGAGCGATGGTGCCTTTAGAATCTGGCGCGCGAAGCGGACACCACGGATCAGATTGCGAACGTCACGATCGTCCTTCAGATAATTGGCGATGATCATCGGCGCATCGGCGGGATCGTCACTACGCAGGCGGACCGTGCCGCGGGAGTAACTCGTCAGGCAGCACGGGGCCACGGAGTAACCGTGAATCTTGTTGTCGGCCTCGAGTTTTCCCCACGCGGTCGACGCCATGGCAAGCGCATGCAACTGGATCTCCGGCCGACCGTCTCCGTCGAGGTCGAGAAATCCACCTGCTTCGACGAGGTTCGAACTCAGCAAGCCGCGGCGGAACATCAACCAATTCAGGCCGTGACGAAACGCATTCCAGCCGAGATCCTGCCCAAGCAGGCTGATCGGACGATTGAGTTCGCCGTCGACCGGCGCCACGAGATGATCCTGATAGTTTTGTCCAACCCCCGGGAGATTGCTGTTAACGGCGATTCCGAGATCCTGCAGATCCTGCCCGTTACCGACGCCAGACAGCATGAGCAACTTCGGCGATATGACCGCTCCCGCCGACACGACCACTTCTTCCCGTGCCTCAATACGCCTTTCAATGCCCCGCTGATCCCGAATCAGCACGCCTGTCGCCCGGCCATTTTCGATGGCAATGCGCAGCACCTGCGTATCGGTCTCGACGACAAGGTTTGGCCGTCCTTGCGCACTTCTCAGATACCCTCGCGCCGTGCTGCAGCGCTCACCGTTACGGCTCGACGTCTGGTAGTAGCCGACGCCCTGTTGGGTTGCACCGTTGAAATCGGCGTTCTCATTTACGTCGATGCCGGATGCGCGTCCCGCCTCACGCGCGGCAGCGACAAACGCCTCGCTGAGTTCATGCCGATAGCTGTTGTCGGAAATGACGAGGGGGCCGTTGTTGCCGTGATACTCGTCTCGCAGGCGGAGGTTGTTCTCTGATTTTCGAAAATAGGGCAACACGTCGCTGTAGCGCCAGCCCGTGCAGCCGGCGTCGCCCCAGCCATCGTAATCCTCGCGTTGTCCCCGGACGTACACCATCGCATTGATGGAATGACCGCCTCCGAGCGTACGCGCCTGCATCACCTGAATCGGACGATTGTTCGTGTACGACTGCGCCTCGGTGAAGTACTGAACCGTTCGCCGGGTGCCCATCGTACGAAAATACGCCCCATTTGCCTTGATCGACATCGTCCTGTCGTGGGGACCCGCTTCGAGCAACAGCACGCTCTTGTCTGGGGCTTCGCTGAGTCTCGCCGCGACGGCGCAGCCAGCCGCGCCACCGCCCACGACGATATAGTCGTATGAACTGGTTTCCATTGTCTCCTGCTCCATGTCCTGCTTTTATTGATGCTTCGGAACCAATTTAATCGACAGCGATTCAATATTCTCGGACGGGAGCGCCAATCTTTCGACCGGGCGCGCCATTAACCATTAACGGCCGCCATATCTTGCGTCGCGGAATTACCCGCTTGCGCGCCCATCAATCTCGCTCCGGCTGCTTCGATCCAAAGACAAGGAGGGATCTGGCTACTCCGGCGAACACTCAGTGGCCGCGCTGATACGGCCCGGTCGCGCGCGCGTAGGTGGGAATCGCGAGCTCAGGTTCCACACCGATTTCGCGAGCGACGCCTAACAGCCAGAACGGATCTCGCAACAGTGCGCGGCCGATGTAAACGAGGTCGGAAGACGAGCTATGGAGAATCGATTCGATCAACTCGCTGGACGTGATAGAACCGTTACACGCCGTTGGCACCTTCAATTCTTTCTTTAGCGTTGCCGCGTACTCGACCTGATATCCCGGGTAAATTTCGCCGTCGAAAACTGGCGACAGACCGCCCGCCGAAACGCTCAGTAGGTCCGCGCCGGCTTGCTTGAGAGCGGCCCCCAGCATCATAGTGTCCGCTAGAGCCGTACCGCGTTGCCCTGCTTTGTCCTCGGCGGAAATCCGCACGATCAGCGGCTTGTCATCCGGCCAGACAGCTCGCACCGCCTCCACAACCTCGACCAGGAAGCGTTGCCGATTCTTCAGCGCCCCGCCGTATTCGTCGGTTCTCGTATTGCTGAGTGGGGACAAAAACTCGTGCGCCAGATACCCGTGCGCGGCATGGATCTCCAGGCAATCGAAGCCGGTCTCGACAGCGCGGACAGTTGCCGACCGATACGCATTGATGATCTCGCCAATCTGCGTGAGCGTTAGCGTGGTCGGAACGCGCGTCGATCCGGCATACGCGATCGCCGACGGGGCGAAAATCGCCCCTTCCACCTGGGACTTTCGTCCGGCATGCGCGAGCTGGAGGCAGCTTTTGGCGCCGCAAGTTCGAATGAAATCCGCAAGGCGGCGCAGTCCGCCAATCTGCGCGTCGCTCCAAAGCCCCAAATCCCGGTGACTGATGCGTCCGGAAGGATCCACCGCAACCACCTCGGTCGTAATCATCCCGACACCGCCCAACGCCCTCGCTCCGTAGTGAGCGAGATGAAGATCGTTGACCCGACCGTCCTCCTGGCTCGTGTACATCAGCATAGGCGCCATTACGATCCGGTTCTTGATGGTCACGCTACGCAATGAAAACGGCTCAAAAATCGCACTCATGATTGCCTCAATGTTGTCTTTTTACGCTACTGCTGTCGCGCTAACGGTCTGCCGCATCATCCATGCGTTGGTTTGAGAGCGGACAATCGTTCGAAACCGACTGCTCAAAAACTTACCCTTGCCGTCACAAGCCGGCTCTGCTGAGCGCGCCAAATGATCGACTCCCAGCGCCTAGGTGTTCACCTTGATTGACAGGCTATCTCCGCTATTTCATCGTGCATAACGGCTTAAATGAGCGACACATAGTCTGGAAACCCAAGCATGACGGCATCCCCCCTCAACCTCGGCGAAGTACCCTTTCCGCAACGATTCAAATGCTGGCGGGAGGCAATTTGCGAGACCTATCTCACGGTCGACTGCGAAACGCTCAGTCACGATGTTCTGACCGGACTCATTTGCGCACGCCGGTTCGGTTCGCTTGAGATCAGCCAGGTGACATCGCCACCCATGGCTTACCGAAGGGGGGGCGAAGCGCTACGCGACAGCAGGGGGGACTGCTTTCAACTCGTGCTGTCACTCGAGGGCCACGGGGTCGTCGAGCAGGGTAACAAACGCACCCAGTTTGGTTCCGGCGACATGGTGATCTACAGTTCGTCCGAAGAATCCACGGTCACCTATCCGCAAGGCTCGACGACCCAGGTTGTTAAAATTCCAGGTGCCCTCCTTCTCGATCGACTTGGAACTGCAAACGGGATCGGGGCCACGCTGCTGGAAGGCTCGACGGCGCTCGGCTCCATGGCTCGGAGCCTGATTCGTGAATGTATGAAGTTATCCTTATCGAATCAGGCGGACGACGTTCGTCTTTGTCATGGCACGCTGGACATCCTCGCCGCAGCGGTCGAAAGCCGTCTCTCTGCTGCAGCTGACCGCAATAGATCCGGGCCGCTGGCAACAATTCAGCGATATATAGAGGCAAACCTGGCGGATCCCGAACTCGACATTCAACGTATCGCTTTTGACAACGGCATCTCAGTGCGGACGTTGAACCGCGTCTTTGCGGCAGAGGGACTGACAGTGAATGCGTGGATGTGGAACCGCCGGCTTGCTGCCAGCTACCGATTGCTCAGCGAAGGTAGTGTGAAACGTGTCAGCCAAGCGGCATTCGACTCAGGTTTCAATGACCTGTCACATTTCGGCAGAGCTTTCAAGAAGCGCTATGGCTTGCTCCCGTTCACCCTTCTGCACAACGGTCATTGAGGCCACTTTGACCTGTGAATTGGCCATTGACTGACCGTTGCCCGACAAGATGTAGTTAGCGACCAACGCCGTACGTGCCAACGACTATTGCACACACGCGACGATTAGGCCAGTCCGACGACCACTTCACGAATCACATTCGCTGCTGTCTGGCCGATTGGACAAGCCGTCCGTCGCTAAGTCCGATACGAAGTCGGCCCGACGCGTCAATAATAATCCTCATCAATCGCTGCAATCAGATCGTCGACGACGCCACGCAAGCGCCCGCGAGCCGCGATTCGATTGAACCCGCGTGGGAACAACACCAGCTGTCCCGCCGCGAAAACCGCGACGCGCGTCTCCTGGCGGAATCGGGCGCTCGATTCAACGACGCCGGCGCCTTCATTGCCGAGCACCAGTGGGGCTTTCAATCCAGCAATGCCACCGGAGCGGACCGTATTCGAAAGCTGGTTTATCGTCGCAACCTTCATGCGTACGAGCGTGAAACCTTCCTTCTGCGCAGGCCGATGACGCTCCTCGACCATCATCTGTGGTGGCCGCCCGAACTGCTTCACGACAAGTGATTTCATCCTTCCCCTCGCATCAATACTTCACCTTCGATCCTCAATCTTGTTTTCGTTCTATCACACACAAGGTTCTGGACCGCGTGAAACCCAATTTAGGCATTTCCGGCGTATAGGCTGGCACGATCAGCAGGATTTCGAATAACTCACAAATGGATTGAATCGTGCCGACGAAACGTTCGTTGGAAGGCGTAACGTCGCGAGATGCCCGGATCCTGAATCAAGCTGTAGCTGGCACTACTAGACGATTCAGCTAGCACACACAGCGGAGCATGCTTATTTTGACGCCCATACGCTCCGGAAAAGACTAAACGATCCAGCCTTGAGTCACGCGGCAAGTGTCATAGACCTTCCTCTGCGAGCGCATTACCGGACAGTCGCTCGGCCGAGGCAAATTCATGACATGCATTCCTCGAAACGAGAATCATCGTAAAAATTTACCAGTGTTGAAACACCTGGACGATATACCCCCAAAAGGAGAATCCGTGAGCCAGTCAGATATCGTCGAATCGCGTTCATTCGACCACGTCCCAGAAAATGAACGACACGGCAACGTTGCGAACCAGGTTCAGTTATGGTTCATGGTCAACGCTACATTGATCACGCTGTTCACGGGCGCAGTCGGCCCGCTTTACAAACTCGATCTCGTTTGGACTCTAGCCGCAATAGTTCTTGGAAGCGTCTTTGGCACGCTCTTTCAAGCGTTTCATGGCGCGCAGGGTCCGCGTATGGGTCTACCTCAGATGATTCAGTCGCGAGTCCAGTTCGGATCGCGCGGCGCTGTCATTCCGCTGATGGCTGCGATGTTGTGCCAGTTCGGTTTCGCAATTTTCTATATTCAGACAGGCGCTCAATCGATTGTAGACGTCACACGAATCAACCACGTCTCTACCCTCCAGACCGCATTTGGAATTGCCGCGATGGTCATCGCTATCGTCGGCTATAGACTTGTTCTGCGTGTCGAAAAATTTGCCTCGTATGCAACGCTGACGAACCTGGTTTTTCTGACAATAGCCGCAGCGACCGTCTTGCCGATCCGGTCCATGTTGTCTCATAGTCATTTCGCGTTCGTTCCGTTTCTGGCGCAATTCGGCGCAGCGGCGACGTACCAGATCGCGATCGCGCCGATGGTCTCCGATTACACGAGGTACCTCCCGTCGAAGACAAAGGGTAGCGCGGTGTCGGCTGCAGTCTTCTGCGGTACGCTGCTTTCGGCGATTTGGCTCGAGAGCCTCGGAGCCGCACTCTCGGTAGCATTTCCGAACACGGACGTTATCGCATCGATCCGGAATATGGGCGATAGCTTCGGCTTTGGTCTCGGCGCCGCGACGATGGTCATTTCGGCAATTTCGTGTCTCATCACTTGCGCCATCACGTTTTACAGCGGCACGGTCGCACTTCTGAGTGCCGCCGAAGCTTTCCGCCCTATTCGCTCAACGGTTGGGTTGCGCGCCTGTACCATCATTGGTGCCGGACTACTCGTTATCATCGCCGTTTTGTCTCTCTCTTCCGACATCCTCGACTCGTTCTCGGCCTTTCTGAGCATTCTCGCCTACTTCCTGATTCCATGGACCGCCGTCAATCTGACCGATTACTATTTCGTGCGGCGCGGTGCATTTTCAATATCCGACATCATGCGCCCTGACGGCGGGATCTACGGGCAATGGAACAAAGCTGGGATCACGAGCTATGCGTGCGGGTTTCTCGTGATGATTCCGTTTTTCAGTACCTCGATATACACGGGACCCGTAGCAATTTTGCTAGGTAAAGCCGACATCGCTTTCTCCATTGGCCTGCTTTTCTCAACGGCAATGTATCTCTTCCTGGTTCGAAATTTTGATTTCGAAGCCGAATTGAAATTAGTTTCACGCGCAAAACTCAATACGCTAGATGAATCCGACCTGCTCAATCCGACCAGTCCAGACCGCCATTCAATGCCACACCCTATTGCAGACACCAGCATAGGTAGACATTGACGAAACATTCAGCCCCGGCTGAATAAACCAGCTCAGACCGGGGCTGTCTCAACTTCCACATCTTCAAAGTCACCCCACACGCAGATTCTGTTGAGGATAACAACCGGAACGCGCCCGCGACGTGGATGACCTGTTTCTCGAAAACCATCTTTCACATATCTACTTGTCTACGACGAATTCATCCTCAACTTTTCAGCAAATTGCTTTTACTATGAATACCAACATTTTGCTTATTGCCGGATTTCTTGCCTTTTCAGCAAATGCATCTGCACAAAGTAGCATTACGCTATTCGGTGTTCTTGATGAAGGCCTCAATCTCACCAGCAACACCGGAGGAAGTCGTGCTTACCAGATGGCGAGTGACGACGTCGCCATCAGTCGCTGGGGTTTAAAAGGTACAGAGGACCTTGGCGGCGGACTGAACGCTATATTCGACCTCGAGAGTGGATTCAACGTTGAGAGCGGGACACTCGGATATGGTGGTCGTCTCTTCGGTTACCAATCATATGTAGGCCTTCAATCGGACACTCTCGGCTCGATAACTATCGGCAGACAGTTCGATTCAATATCCGATACGGTTGGGCTTCTAACCGCAAATGGCAACTGGGCCGGCTTCCTCTTCTCTCATCCGCTGGACAACGACAATACCGATTCGACGTACCACGCAAATAATTCGATCAAATTTACAAGCAACACGTATGGTGGTCTTTCCGGAACGATTCTTTATGGTTTCAGCAACCAACCTGGAAGCTTTGCAAAAGATCGAGAGTTCTCGATGGGGATGAAATATTCGTACAACACACTGTCACTTGCAGTGGCCTTTGCCAACCTCTCAAACCCGGGCGCAGCGACGACAGGCTCGATCGCCGCAGATGACTACGGACTACAAAGTACAAGTCAGAAAACATATGGGTTTGGCGCCGACTACGGCATCGGCAACGTAACGCTTGGGGCAGTCTACACGCACGTGAATGTCGGGCGTGCAACCTCATCGATTTACGTGGGTGGGCTTGGCACTCCAACGCCGGACATCCGGTTCGACAACGTTGAATTGAATATTAAATACGACGTTACGCCGCTGTTCTTCGTCGGTGGCATGTACACCTATACGCGATCAAAGGTCAACCAAGGTGGCCCGGAATCTTCTTTACATTGGAATCAAATTGGGCTGATGGCTCAGTATAGTTTGTCGAAGAGAACTGCTCTTTACAGTCAGCTCGTATATCAGAAAGTATCGGGCGGTGACGACACGATTCTGTCGGAGGCCTATATTCCCGGATCCGCAGGCGTGTCGTCAAATTCACACCAGACGGTCGCACGCATTGCAGTAACGCGTTCTTTCTAGGCTGATTGCACCGCAGTCGTTGCTGCCGGGCGATCGACTGCGGTGGACGCACTACTACGTCCAAGGAAAATTATTTCAACCGGGATCGAAGCAACGATTGAGGCAGTACGCCGAACGTCTGCTTGAAAGATCGTGCAAAGTGAGAAAAATTGGTGAAGCCATACATCATTGCAACATCGCTGACACGGCTACTTCGCCCGACTGCCAGTGCCTTGTAACTCGCGCACAAGCGTTGCTGCCAGAGCCAGCGCATCACAGTCGTGCCTTGCTGCGCGGCAAATAACCGATGCAAGGAGCGCACCGAGACATTGTTGGCTCGAGCGATGGCCTCAACATCCAGTGTCGAATCGGATAGATTGTCGAGTACGAATGTCTTGACCTGTTCCACGAGGTTCGGCCGGGTGCAGCGAACGGAAACTCTCGATCCCATCTCGACGTCAAAGGCGGTCGCAACCATATCAACGACGGCAGTGCCAAGCCGTGCGGAAAGAGCTTCTCCTGCCTCAGCGCCCACCGTCTCAATGTCCTGGAACATCTTTCCTACAAGCCCCCCGAATGTTGATTTTCCGTTCAGTAAGGTGCACGTAAAGCTGTCCGCATTCGGCAGATATTCCCGCAACAACACGCCAGGAATATCCAGAACAATCTGATCATCTCCTTCAGGTAGCAGGTAGTCAAAAGGGCGGCATGTATCGAACATGACAACATCGCCCGGATTCTGAACAATCTCGTTCCCGTCTTGCACAAAAATGGTTCTGCCGGACAGAGTCAGCGACACTTCAAACACATCTCCGGGATAGCGACTGATCTCACGCTGCCCGCGGACATAACGTATCGGTGTCGATCGGAAATGACGCAGTAGTACTGCACCCAATTGGGTTGTCTTCAATTTCCCGTTGAACGGCATCTCCCCGACGGGGAGCGTTTGAACTGAGACTTGCGTACCACAAACAACTTCTTCCCAACGCGCCAGGTTGTTCGAATCATCAGTCTGGACCGGAGTTTGAACGATATCCATCGCATCCTCGAAACACATTACTACGCTTGTGACAAATCCCGCAAAACGTTTTGCACGAATCGCGGGCGCGCTGCTGGACTGGGCCTGGATCTCGTCAGGCTAACAAGTGGCTGGACGCCGAACTTCGTAGAAGTAGTGACAGCCCGTTTTTCGCCGTCCGGGCGCGCCTGTTATGAGCCACAAGTCTACCGGCGGCAAAGCCGCTTTCACCGTCAGCGGAGAATCGCGAGCGTCTGGGTGATCAAGCGGCTTCGACGATCCAGAAACCACTTCTGCATTCCACAATACGACATTCCGAGTGGTCACTATCTGGCAAACCTGCATCGCAGACTACCTCGATTCATTTCATGCAGCTATGCTGAGAGCGCCAGTCCAATAGGCTCAAAATGCCATTGAGACCATTTCGAGACACTCCTACGAAGACTTTATGACGTCACCGGCCGCCTCTCTGAAAAAGGGGGGCCACGTTGTGGCGGCACAGCAATGCAGATTCGGCGCCCCGGATTGCATGCGCGAACTCAACTCCATAATCCCGACGGTCCCCCACACCACAGTGTGGTGCACCGGCCTGGTTAGGATCGAGTTACAGAAGCTGGCAATGGGAGCGTCGTGTTGCTGCATGCTTGAGTGCGTACCCGTCGAAAATCTCATGGATCGGCCGAGAAAGGTTTATGCGTAAACGTTTCTAATTTCGCTTGGCAAAATCCTCTCCGTCGTCGGCCACCAGCTCCACCGTCACTGACGATTCGCCAGATTCCGCCCAGTCTCCACACGTCGGGACTTCATCGCAAAACCACTCGCGTTTCTTACCGCCACTTCACAACGCGGGAACCATTTAGTCCAAGTGAGAAAAGACTCGTGAGGGCGTTCCCCCTGCGGACCACCGGCCTCCGACCGTCTATATTTAACTCCGACCGACTTTATTTCTTCTGATCACGATCACCTTTACGTCGCCAGGACTACGTCGATTTTTACTTGACACCTAAACTATCGAGGCCTAAATTACCCCCCATAGCAGAGTCCACATTGGGGAACCAGCATGCGCATCGTCTGTATCGGCGGCGGCCCGGCCGGGTTGTACTTCGGCTTGTTGATGAAGGGCCGGAACCCGGCGTATGAAGTCACGGTCGTCGAGCGCAACCGCCCGTACGACACGTTCGGCTGGGGCGTCGTGTTCTCCGACCAGACCCTCGGCAACCTGCGCGCAGCGGACGCCCCAAGCGCGGACGCGATCCTCGACGCCTTCAATCACTGGGACGACATCGAGATCAATTTCCGCGGCAGGCAGATCCGCTCTTCGGGTCACGGCTTTTGCGGCATCGGCCGCAAACGTCTGCTGAATATCCTGCAAGCGCGCTGCGAAGACCTCGGCGTCAAGCTGGTCTTCGAAACCCAGGTAACCGACGACACCGCTTACGAAGCCGACCTGATCGTCGCCTGCGACGGCGCCAACAGCGCCATCCGCCAAAAGCACGCGGCCACGTACAAACCCGGCATCGACATGCGCGATTGCCGCTTCGTCTGGCTCGGCACCAAAAAACTATTCGACGCCTTCACCTTCGCCTTCGAAGAAACCGAATTCGGCTGGTTTCAGGCGCACGCGTATCGTTTCGACGATCAGACCTCGACCTTCATCGTCGAAACACCCGAGCGCGTGTGGCGCGCGGCCGGTCTCGACGAGATGAGCAAGGAAGACAGCATCGCCTTCTGCGAAAAGCTCTTCGCGAAGTATCTGGACGGCAACGCGTTGCTATCGAACGCCGCGCATCTGCGCGGTTCGTCGCAATGGATCCGTTTTCCACGCGTCGTCAACGAGCAATGGGTGCATTGGCGCGACAACGCCGACGGCACCCAAACGCCGATCGTCTTGATGGGCGACGCGGCGCACACGGCGCATTTCTCGATCGGCTCAGGCACCAAGCTCGCACTTGAAGATTCGATCGAACTCGCGAACAGCATCGGCGCGCACCCCGGCGATCTGCCCACTGCGTTGAAGCATTACACGGATGTGCGCAGCATCGACGTACTGCGTATTCAGAACGCCGCGCGCAATTCGACGGAATGGTTCGAGCACGTCGACCGCTATACGTCGTTCGAGCCTGAACAGTTCGCGTATTCGTTGCTCACCCGCTCGCAGCGCATTTCGCACGAGAATCTGCGTGAGCGCGACGCGCATTACCTGTCCGAATTCGAAGACTGGCTCGCGCGGCGTTCGGGCGTAGAACGCGCACCGGAAAAACATTCCGTCCCGCCGATGTTCACGCCGTTCAAGCTACGCGGCGTCACGCTGAAGAACCGCGTGATCGTCTCGCCGATGGCGCAATATTCCGCTGTCGACGGCATCGCCGGCGACTATCACCTCATGCATCTCGGCGCCCGCGCGATGGGCGGTGCCGCGCTGGTCATGACGGAAATGACCTGCGTGTCGCCGGAAGCGCGCATCACGCCCGCTTGTCCCGGCATGTATGCGCCGGAACATCTCACCGCGTGGAAACGCATCGTCGATCTCGTGCATCGCCAGTCGGATGCGAAGATCGGCATGCAGCTCGGCCATTCCGGCGCCAAGGGTTCGACCCGCGTCGCGTGGGAAGGCATCGATCAGCCGCTCGCCGACGGTAACTGGCCGGTTATATCGGCATCGCCACAGCAATATCTGCGCGGCATCAGCCAGCGCTCGCGCGAAGCGACCCAGGACGATCTGCGCGAAATCGAAGCGCAATTCGTCCGCGCCACGCACATGGCCAACGAAGCCGGCTTCGACTGGCTCGAACTGCACTGCGCACACGGCTACTTTCTGTCGAGCTTCCTGTCGCCGCTGACCAACCACCGCACCGACGAGTACGGCGGCTCGCTGGAAAACCGCCTGCGCTATCCGTTGCAGGTCTTCAAAGCGATCCGCGCAGTCTGGCCGCAAGACAAGCCGATTTCGGTGCGCATTTCGGCCCACGATTGGGTCGACGGCGGCACGACGCCCGACGATGCGGTTGAAATCGCACGCGCGTTCAAAGCCGCCGGCGCGGACATGATCGACGTTTCGTCGGGTCAGGTCAGCAAGGAAGAAAAGCCCGTATTTGGCCGTATGTTTCAGACGCCGTTCGCGGATCGTGTCCGCAACGAAGCCGGCATCGCGACGATCGCGGTCGGTGCGATCTCCGAAGCCGATCACGTGAACAGCATCATCGCGGCGGGCCGTGCCGATCTCTGTGCGATTGCGCGTCCGCATCTGGCAAATCCGTCGTGGACCTTGAACGAAGCCGCGAAAATCGGCTATTTCGACGTGATGTGGCCCAAGCCTTATATGGCGGCAAAGTCGCAACTCGAACGCAATCTCGAACGTGAACGCGCGCAGGCTGCCGCCAATGCGGGCCTGTCGCCACAAGAACGCGCGCAACGCGCTGAAGGAACCACGTGAACACGAATACCTCGACGCTGGCCGGACAGCACGCCGTTGTCACCGGCGGCGGCAGCGGCATCGGCGCGGCAGTCGCCGAAGCACTGCTGCGAGCCGGCGCGCGTGTCACATTGATGGGCCGCAATCCGCAGCGTCTCGATACACAGCGGGAGCAATTCGAAGCGCTCGGCGAGGTCGCCTGCATCAGTGTCGACGTCACCAGCGAAGACTCGGTAGAAAAAGCATTCGCTCAAGCCGGCGCAATCGACATCCTCGTCAACAACGCAGGCCAGGCGCAAGCCGCCCCCTTTACGCACACCGACATGGCGCTCTGGCAGCGCATGCTCGACGTCAACCTCACGGGCGTATTTCTCGGCACGCGCGCGGCCTTGCCGGGCATGCTCGAACGCGGCCACGGCCGCATCGTCAACGTCGCGAGCACGGCGGGACAGATCGGCTACGCGTACGTCGCCGCCTACTGCGCCGCAAAACACGGCGTAATCGGCCTGACGCGTTCGCTCGCCCTGGAAGTCGCGACCAAGGGTGTGACGGTCAACGCGGTGTGCCCAGGCTACACCGAGACCGAGCTGCTGCACGCATCGCTCGAACAGATCACCAGCAAGACCTCGCGCACCGAACAGCAAGCACGCGACACTTTGCTGCGCTCAAATCCGCAGCGTCGCTTTGTCAGTCCTGAACAGGTGGCCAACGCCGTGCTCTGGCTCTGCCAACCCGACTCGAACGCGATCACGGGCCAATCCATTTCCATCTCCGGTGGAGAAGTAATGTGAGCAAGTCATCGAACGTCAAAAAGCCCGCAGCGGCAGAGACTAAACCGCCGCGCAAAGGCATCGCCAATCCTGCGGAGAACGTCGTGGATCTGGAAATGAGCACGGGCGCCGATAGTCACATGGGTTTGCGTTTGTGGCTGCGCATGCTGACCACCACCAATCTCGTGCAAGCCGAACTGCGCA
Organism: Paraburkholderia sp. FW306-02-B; assembly: GCF_058782725.1. Taxonomy (NCBI): domain Bacteria; kingdom Pseudomonadati; phylum Pseudomonadota; class Betaproteobacteria; order Burkholderiales; family Burkholderiaceae; genus Paraburkholderia; species Paraburkholderia sp. FW306-02-B. The sequence goes on along the minus strand of NZ_JBYSXZ010000002.1, from coordinate 155,964 downwards.
AGCGCCTGCGCAACGAATTCGACACCACGTTGCCGCGTTTCGACCTGATGGCGCAACTCGAACGCTATCCAGAAGGCCTGAAAATGACGGAGTTGTCGCGCCGTTTGATGGTCACAGGCGGCAATGTCACCGGCATTACCGATCAGCTCGAAAAAGAAGGGCTCGTTTCGCGCGATACCGATCCGAACGATCGCCGTTCGATCAGCGTCTGCCTGACGCCCGCGGGCCGCAAGGCGTTCGACAAGATGGCGGTCGCGCACGAGCAATGGGTCGTCGAATTGTTCGGCGGCCTGAGCCTCGATGAAAAATCGCGTACCCATCAACGCCTCGGCAAACTCAAGAAACATCTGCTCGACAGTCTGAAAGACTGATCCGCACCGAACCGGGCAACCATCTTGCACGGGACCAGAGTAAGTGCTTTGCATCAACTCTGGTCGACCGCAACGAATTGCATGGGACCAGAGTAAGACGCTAAAGCGTCAACTCTGGTCGACACAGGAGATATTCATGACACGATCCAACGCCGACGCATTGCTGGCCGGCAATCGCCTGACGCTCGCCGGCTACGAGGCGCAGCACTTCGGCTGGTCGGTCGCCGATAAGGTCGCGACAATCACGCTGAACCGGCCCGAGCGCAAGAATCCGCTCACCTTCGAATCGTATGCGGAGCTGCGCGACCTGTTCAGGCAACTCGCGTATGCGACCGACGTAAAAGCCGTGGTGATTCACGGCGCAGGCGAGAACTTCTGCTCCGGCGGCGACGTGCACGACATCATCGCGCCGCTGATCGATCTGCCGATGCCGGAACTGCTGCTGTTCACACGCATGACCGGCGATCTCGTCAAGGCGATGCGGCATTGCCCACAGCCTGTGATTGCCGCCGTCGACGGCGTATGTGCCGGCGCCGGCGCGATTCTCGCAATGGCGTCCGACATGCGGCTCGGCACCGCGCGTAGCAAGCTTGCCTTTCTGTTCTCGCGAGTGGGTCTCGCAGGTTGCGATATGGGCGCGTGCGCGATCCTGCCGCGCATCATCGGCCAGGGACGCGCCGCCGAATTGCTCTTCACCGGCCGCTCGGCCAGCGGCGAGGAAGGCTACGCATGGGGTTTCTACAATCGTTTGTGCGAACCGGCAGCGCTCCTTGAAGAAGCACACAAGCTCGCTTCAGACCTGGTCGCGGGCCCGACTTTCGCGCACGGCATCACGAAGAAGATGCTGCACCAGGAATGGAGCATGAGCATCGACGAAGCGATCGAATCCGAGGCGCAAGCGCAGGCGATCTGCATGAGCACCCGCGATTTCGAGCGCGCATATAGCGCGTTTGCCGCGAAGTCGCGCCCAGTGTTCGAAGGAGATTGAGTTGAGCGCTCACGTAGATCTGCACAGCGCGCTGGCGTGGCCGTTTTTCGAACCGCGTCATCGCGAACTGGCCGCCGGTATCGAGGCATGGTCCCGCACGAATCTCACGCACGTCGAACACGATGACGTCGATGCCGCCTGCCGCAAGCTCGTGCGTGAACTCGGCGCGGCCGGCTGGCTGAAATACGGCGTCGGCGGCGTCGCGTATGGCGGGCATGGCGACACGATCGACACCCGCGCCGTTTGCCTGCTGCGCGAAACGCTCGCCAAACATTCCGGTCTTGCCGATTTCGCTTTGGCAATGCAAGGGCTCGGTTCAGGCGCGATCTCGCTCGGCGGCACGCATGAGCAGAAGACGCGCTACTTGCCGCGCGTGGCGAACGGCACGGCTATCGCCGCGTTCGCCTTGTCGGAGCCGGAAGCGGGATCGGACGTCGCCGCGATGGCGCTTTCCGCCCGCAAAGACGGTGACGCCTATGTGCTCGACGGCGACAAGACGTGGATTTCGAACGGCGGCATCGCTGATTTTTATGTGGTGTTCGCCAGAACCGGCGAAGCGCCGGGCGCACGCGGCATTAGCGCATTCATCGTTGACGCCGGCACGCCGGGGCTGGAAATCGCCGAACGCATCGACGTGATCGCGCCGCACCCGCTCGCGCGTCTGCACTTTGCCGGCGCGCGCGTGCCGCGCAGCCAGATGCTCGGCGCACCAGGCGAAGGTTTCAAACTCGCGATGCGTACGCTCGATATTTTTCGCACGTCGGTGGCGGCGGCGTCTTTAGGCTTCGCACGTCATGCGATGGCCGAGGGTCTCGCTCGCGCAGCGTCGCGCAAGATGTTTGGTCAGACGCTCGGCGATTTTCAACTGACCCAGGCGAAGCTCGCGCAAATGGCGTTGACGATCGACAGCAGCGCATTGCTGGTCTATCGCGCGGCATGGTTGCGCGATCAGGGTGAAAACGTCACGCGTGAAGCCGCGATGGCGAAGTGGCACGCGAGCGAAGGCGCGCAGCAGGTGATCGACGCCGCCGTGCAACTATTCGGTGGCATGGGTGTGCAGAGCGGCACGGCCGTCGAGATGCTGTATCGCGAGATCCGGGCGTTGCGAATCTATGAAGGTGCGACTGAAGTGCAGCAGCTGATTGTCGGCCGCGATCTGCTCAAGGCGCACGCTGCCGCTGCCCTCAAGGACAACAGTGAGGGCAACCCGAAATGAACGCGAGCTTCGAAAGACCCGTTCGCATCCGCTTCTCGCACTGCGATCCGGCGGGCATCGTGTTCTTTCCGCAATATCTGGTGATGACCAACGCTTTGGTTGAAGACTGGTTCAACGAAGGCTTGCATATCGACTACGCGCACATGATCGCGCAGCGCCGCGTCGGCCTGCCGATCGTCAAGCTCGATTGCGAGTTTTCGCGGCCGAGCCAGATGGGCGAAACGATCACGCTTTCGCTCGCCGTGCTTGCAATCGGACGCCGCTCGCTAAGCATCGACATCGTCGGCTATTGCGGCGACGAAACCCGCTTCCGCGCGAAGCAGGTGCTGGTGACGACCTCGCTCGAAAGCGGCACATCCATCGACATCCCCGCCGACATCGCGAGCGCGCTCGCGAAGTTTGCCCCACAGCCCGAACCCATCGAGGCACAACGCTCATGAAAACAGCTCTCCTCCCCGCCGGTTGGGTCAAGCCGCGCGGTTATGCGAACGGCGTCGCGGCCACCGGCACGCAAGTGTTCATCGCCGGCCAGATCGGCTGGGACGAACAGGCGCGTTTCCAGACCACCGACTTCGCCGTCCAGGCCATTCAGGCGCTCAAAAACATCCTGGCCGTACTGCATGAAGCGGGCGGCTCGCCTCATCATCTGGTGCGCCTGACGTGGTACGTCACCGACAAACGCGAATATCTGGCATCGCTGAAAGAGATCGGCCGCGCGTTTCGCGAGTTGATCGGCGATTACGACATTGCGATGAGCGCGGTGCAGGTCGTCGCGTTGATCGAAGACGAGGCCAAAGTCGAGATCGAAGCCACAGCAGTGATCCCTAACTAAGACCGCCAAGCCAACCGAAGTGCATCAAGCCGGCTCAACACCCGGGAGACCATGATGGAACCGTCAGCACACGTCGATACCTTCGCGCGCGACAATCTTCCGCCGCAGGATCAATGGCCCGTTTTTCTGCTCGACAATCCCGACGTTGCATACCCCGCGCGCTTCAACTGCGCGACGGAATTGCTGGACCGGACCATCGAAGCAGGCCATCGAGATCATCCGGCAATCTGGTCCGAGGTGGACGGCAAGCCTCAAGCCACCACTTACGGCGAGCTCCTCGCGCTGGTGAACCGCAGCGCGCATGTACTGGTCGACGAGATGGGTTTGCAACCGGGCAACCGCGTGCTGCTGCGCGGGCCGAACACGTTGCAGATGGCGGTGACCGCACTCGCCGCGCTGAAGGCGGGCCTCGTCGTGGTGCCGACCATGCCGTTGCTGCGTGCGAAAGAGCTGAAGCAGATCATCGACAAGGCGCAAGTCGGCGCGGCGTTATGCGATGCCCGTCTAACCGAAGAACTCGCGCGCTGCAACGATCCTCAAGACGAGTTCTATTGCGCGGGCCTGAAGCAAACACGCCTGTTCCATGGCGACGCCGCCGATTCTCTCGAGACGCTCGCGATCAACAAGCCGGACCAGTTCACCGCGTGCGACACCGCCGCCGACGACGTCTGCCTGATCGCTTTCACCAGCGGCACGACCGGCGCGCCCAAGGGCTGCATGCACTTTCATCGCGACGTCCTGGCGATGTGCGATCTGTTCCCGCGTCACGTGTTGAAACCGTCTTCGAGCGATATCTTTTGCGGCACGCCGCCGCTCGCCTTCACGTTCGGGCTCGGCGGCATGCTGTGCTTTCCGCTGCGCGTCGGCGCGTCGACGGTACTGATCGAGCGGCTCACGCCCGAGACCTTGCTGCAGACCGTCGAGCGCTTTCACACCACCATCATGTTCACCGCGCCGACGTTCTACCGGCAGATGGCGCCGCTGGTTGCGCACCACGACGTTTCGAGCCTGCAAAAGACGGTGTCGGCGGGTGAAGCGCTGCCGGATTCGACGCGTCATCTTTGGCGCGATGCCACCGGCATCGACATGATCGACGGAATCGGCGGCACTGAACTGATCCACATTTTCATTTCGGCGCAGGGTGATGAGATTCGTCCGCATGCAATCGGCCGCGCGGTGCCGGGCTACGTCGTACAAGCTGTGGACGACGCCATGCAACCGGTCCCGCCCGGCACGATCGGCAAACTCGCGGTGCGCGGGCCGACCGGCTGCCGCTATCTGGCCGACGCGCGACAAGCGAAATTCGTCCGCGACGGCTGGAACCTGCCCGGCGACTCGGTCTACCTGGACGAAGACGGCTACGTGTTCTACCAGGCGCGCGCCGACGACATGATCGTCTCCGCCGGGTACAACATCTCCGGCCCGGAAGTGGAAAGCGTGCTGATGCAGCATGACGCGGTGGCCGAATGTGGCGTGGTCGGCGTACCGGACGAAACGCGCGGGCAGATCGTCAAGGCGTTCGTGGTGTTGAACCCGGGCTACACGCCGGATGACAAACTGGTCGCGCAACTGCAGGATTTCGTGAAAAATAGCGTGGCGCCGTATAAATATCCACGCGTCATCGCGTTCATCGACGCGCTGCCGCGTACCGAAACCGGCAAGCTCAAACGCTTCGCGTTGCGTACGCTCGGGTAGCCCCTCATGTAGCCCCTCTTTCTTCGCAGGAGACACCGCATGGCCGCCTCTTTCATCGAAGTCGTCGCCCAGGATGGCGGCCGTTTCAACGCCTACGTCGCGCGTCCGGCACAAGGTTCAGGGCCAGGGCTCGTGCTGCTGCAGGAAATTTTCGGTATCAACGACACGATGAAGTCGATGGCCGACCGCTTCGCCGAGGAAGGCTACGTGGTGCTGGTGCCGGATCTGTTCTGGCGAATGAAACCTGGCATCGTGCTCGGCTATGACGAAGCCGACATGAAACAGGCGCTCGATTACCTCGGGCGTTTCGACATCGATCTCGCCGTCGACGATATCGCGGCGACAGTCGCAACATTACGCACGTTGCCTGAGCAGGCCGGCAAGGTGGGCGCGGTCGGCTACTGTCTCGGCGGACGGCTGGCGTTTCTGAGCGCGGCACGCACCGACGTGGACTGCGCGGTGAGCTACTACGGCGTGGGCCTCGAAGCGTATCTGGATGAAGTGCCGGCCGTTCGCTGCCCGATGGTGTTTCACTTCCCCGAAAACGATGCACTCTGCCCGCCTGAAACACGCGAGCGGATCAGCGCTGCCTTGCGCACGCGCCCGCAGATCGAGCAATACGTGTACCCGGGCTGCGATCATGCGTTCGCCGCGTCCTCGCGCCCGCAATACGACAAACCCGCCGCGCTGATGGCATATTCGCGCACGCTCGCGCTGCTGCGTAAGGTGCTGGGCCCGGTCTACGATTTGAACACGCTGTGGGAGCAGCACTGCTACTACGAATTCGCGACGCGTGACGTCGAAGCAGTGATGCCGACGATGGTCGCGCAACCGTACGTGAATCACGTACCGACAATGACCGGCGGCGTAGGCCACGACAACCTCAAACGTTTTTACACGCATCACTTCGTCAATTCGAACCCTGTCGATACGAAGCTGATTCCGATTTCGCGCACGATCGGCGCGGATCGCATCGTCGACGAATTTATTTTCAGTTGCACGCATACGTGCGAGATCGACTGGCTGCTGCCTGGCGTGGCGCCGACCGGCAAGTATTTCGAAGTGCCGATGCTGGCCGTGGTGTGCTTCCGCGGCGACAAGCTCTATAACGAGCATATCTATTGGGATCAGGCTTCGGTGCTGGTGCAGGTCGGTTTGCTCGATCCCGAGGGCCTGCCGGTTGCCGGCATCGAGAGCGCGCGCAAACTGCTCGACGAGACGCTGCCGTCGAACCGGTTGATGGGCAACAAGTCACGCGTGTGAGGTACGACTAGAGTCACGCCTCTGCACAACATCCCTATGATGTGACACTCCACAGGCCAACGTCCCTCGCCCCATGCTGACCGTCCATCATCTGAACAACTCCCGCTCGCAACGCGTGTTGTGGCTGCTCGAAGAACTCGGCGTTCCGTACGAGATCAAGCGCTACCAGCGCGACCCGAAAACGATGCTGGCGCCGCCGGCGTTGCGCGCGGTGCATCCGCTCGGCAAATCGCCCGTGATTACCGACGATGGCCAGACCCTCGCCGAATCGGGCGCAATCATCGAGTATCTGATCGACAAGTACGGTCAAGGCCGCCTGGCGCCCGCGGCGGGCACACCCGAGTGGCTGCGCTACACCTACTGGATGCACTATGCCGAAGGCTCGGCGATGCCGCCGCTGCTGCTGAAGCTGATCGCGCTGCGCATCGCCGGCGCGCCGATGCCGTTCTTCGCCAAGCCGATCGCCCGCAAGATTGCGGCGACGCTGCAATCGAGCTTCATCGATCCGCAGTTGAAGCTGCACCTCGGCTATGTCAACAATGAATTGAGCGCGACCGGCTGGTTCGTCGGTAACGACTTCACGGCCGCCGACATTCAGATGAGCTTTCCGCTCGAAGCCGCCACCGCGCGCGGCGGCATGGAGGGCCAGATTCCGGCTGTAGTCGAATTTCTCAAACGCATTCATACGCGGCCGGCTTATCAGCGCGCGCTGGAACGCGGCGGCAAGTACGAACTTCTGAGCTGAGGCTGGCAGGCGGCCTCAACTAGCGAGCCGATGCCGGGCGACCAGGAATTCGTAGTTGTAGTCCGGCACTACCGGGGCTAGACTCGAAAATCCCCATTGCCATCAACGAGTTGCCGACGTCTCGCGAAGCGGCGGCGCGTCCGGCATCCGACTGAGCGCGGCAAAGGAGTTCCCTGCATGACCTATTCCATCCACGGCAACAAACGCTGGCTGGCGCTGATTGTTCTGTGCCTCGGCGTGCTCATGATCGTGCTCGATACGACGATCGTGAACGTTGCGCTGCCGTCGATCGCGGCGGATCTCGGCTTCAGCGAGACTTCACTGGTGTGGGTGGTCAACGCCTACATGCTCACGTTCGGCGGCTGTTTGCTGTTGGGCGGCCGGCTCGGCGATCTGTATGGGCACCGCAAGCTGTTCCTCGGCGGCATCACACTGTTCACGCTTGCGTCGCTCGCATGCGGAATGGCGAACTCGCAAGTGCTGCTGGTGTGTGCGCGCGCCGTTCAAGGTTTGGGCGGTGCGATCGTCTCCGCCGTTTCGTTGTCGCTCATCATGAATCTGTTCACCGAGCCCGGCGAACGCGCGAAAGCGATGGGCGTCTACGGTTTCGTCTGCGCGGGCGGCGGCAGCATCGGCGTCTTGCTCGGCGGTCTGCTGACGAACCTGCTGAGCTGGCACTGGATCTTTCTCGTCAATCTGCCGATCGGTATCGCGGTCTACGGGCTATGCGTCGCGCTGTTGCCGTCGGCGCGCGGCCACGCGCACGGTGAACGACTGGACGTCGCCGGCGCCTTCACGGTCACCGTTTCGCTGATGCTGGCCGTGTACGCGGTCGTGAATGGCAATGAAGCAGGCTGGACCTCGCCGCAGACGCTCGGTCTGCTGTTCGCGGCGCTGATGCTGCTCGCGGTGTTTCTCGTCATCGAAGCGCGCGTGCAGCATCCGCTGATGCCGCTCGGGCTGTTCCGCCTGCGCAATGTCGCGACCGCCAACGTGGTCGGCGTGCTGTGGGCGGCGGCGATGTTCGCGTGGTTCTTCATCTCCGCGCTGTATCTGCAACGCGTGCTCGGCTACCGGCCGCTGCAGGTCGGGCTCGCGTTTCTGCCCGCCAATCTGATCATGGCGTTCTTCTCTCTGGGTCTGTCGGCGCGGGTTGTGATGCGCTTCGGTCTGCGGGTGCCGCTCGCCGTCGGTCTGCTGGTCGCGGCGGCGGGACTCGCGCTGTTCGCGCGCGCGCCGGTCAACGGCAGCTTCGTGCTCGACGTGTTGCCCGGCATGATGCTGCTCGGCTTCGGCGCGGGCATCGCGTTCAATCCCGTGCTGCTGGCTGCGATGAGCGACGTCGATCCGAGCGATTCGGGCCTCGCGTCCGGGATCGTCAATACGTCGTTCATGATGGGTGGTGCGCTGGGGCTCGCGGTGCTCGCGAGTCTCGCCGCCGCGCGCAGCAGCGCCGCGCAGGCTTCCGAAAATGCAGTGATGGCGCTCAACAGCGGTTATCACGTCGCGTTCCTGTTCGGGGCGATTTTCGCGGCAGCGGCGGGCGTTCTTGGCGGATTGCTGTTGCGGCGAGGGCAGCCGGGCGGCGCTGGCTCGCACGAAGGCGTACATGGCCAAAAGGTGCCGGAAGCGGACGGACACTCAAGAGCCGCTGGGAACCAGGCTGCAACGGAAAATTATTGAGCGGCCCCCAGACCTGTCGGTTCGCGTCTGGCTTACTGCACTACTGCCTGTCGAGTGGCCGTTGCGTAACGGTCATGTATTGCTTGATGTCCGGCTGACCCAGCGCAATCAGATTGAGCACGCCACCCCAAACCAACGCGCGAATTCGTCGTCAAGCCTGAAATCGAATTCGTCTAGCAGGATCGGCGCCTCACGTGTTCCAGCCAGGAGCGGGGCCAGCTTGTCATCTTGAGGTGACTGATTTGCACAACCGCAAGCGCGATCAAATGCGCCGGTTCGCCGCCCGCTATGCTGGCTTCATGCTGACATGAGAGCCGATATGAGCCCCGTCGGAAGAGCACTCTGGTTTATCGAAAGCCACTTTGCCCGCGAGCTGACGCTCGAGGACATCGCCGGCTGTGGATGCGTGTCGCGCTTTCACATGGCGCGCGCATTCGAAGCGGCCACGGGGTTTCCGGTCATGCGCTATGTCCGCGCGCGGCGCTTGAGCGAAGCGGCGCGGCGCCTCGCCAACGGCGCACCGGACATTCTGACGATCGCACTCGACGCCGGATACGGCTCTCACGAGGCATTCACGCGCGCGTTTCGCGAGCAGTTCGGGCTCACGCCCGAAGCGCTGCGCGCGCGTGGTCATCTGGACAATCTTGCCATCGTGGAGCCGATCAAAATGGACCAAACCCTTCTCGCCCATCTGGAACCGCCGCGTTTCGAAGACGGCAAACCGTTTCTCGTCGCGGGCCTGAACGAGCGCTACTCCTGCGACACCAGCCAGGCCATTCCCTCGCAATGGCAGCGCTTTGGCGCCTACTACGGCAAGGTGCCGGCGCAAGTGGGCGGTGTCGCCTACGGCGTGTCCTACAACGCCGACGACTCGGGCAATTTCGATTACCTGTGCGGCGTCGAAGTCAGCGACTTCTCAACGCTGCCGGCCGAATTGAGCCGCGTACGCATTCCCGCACAGCGCTATGCGGTATTCAGCCATCGCGAGCATATCTCGACGATCCGGCGCACCTGGAACACGATCTGGAATCAGTGGCTGCCGGCGTCGGGACACGTGCCCGCCGATGCGCCGAACTTCGAGCGCTACGACGAGAAGTTCGATCCCGTCAGCGGAATGGGTGGGCTCGAAATCTGGTTGCCTTTGAAGGCCTGATTTGCGCCTTTGCAGGCCGCCAGTTCCATCACGGCGATGCACGAGCGCGGTGCGTCGCCGGTAAGCGCCGGTGACGCCTTGCACCATGTCATGCGTCGCCAAACGTTTGCCGCGTGCATGGCAGCCTCCGCAGTGCCCACTTCATCTGCCCGGCCCAATGCTTGCTTTTATGCAGGCATAACATTGCCAGGAACCGGGACCACGTCATGTCGAATCCGCTTGAAATTGTCGAACTGACGCATCACGTCAGGAAGCTCGCCACGGGCAAAATCTCCGATATCAACGATATCAATCGCGAGACCACCTTCCTCGCGCTCAACGCGCTGATCGAGGCGGCGCGTGCGGGCAACGCGGGCCGCGGCTTCGCGGTGGTCGCCAATCAGGTCAAGCATGTGTCGGCGCGCATCGGCGAAATCACTACCGTGCTCAACCGTGAACTCGCGGGTTCGCTGACCAAATTGACCGACCTCGGCGACAGCATGATCGAACGGCTGCGCTCGCACGAAGGCCAGCGTTGCGCCGACCTTGCGCTGAACATGATCGACGTAATCGACCGCAATCTGTACGAGCGCTCATGCGACGTGCGCTGGTGGGCCACCGACTCCGCCGTGGTGAACTGCCTCGCCGATGCGAACGCCGGCACGCAGGCGTATGCGTCGCGCCGTCTGTCGGTGATTCTCGACAGCTATACCGTGTACCGCGATTTATGGATCGTCGATGCATCGGGCAACGTGATCGCGAACGGGCGGCCCGATACGTACGCGGTGCACGGCCGCAATGTCGCCGACGCGAGCTGGTTTCGCGAGGCGATAAAAACGCCTTCTGGCGCCGATTTTGTCGCGGGCGATATCGAAGCGCTGCCGCTGCTGAAGCACGCGCAAGTCGCGACCTATGCCACGGCGATTCGCGAGAACGGCGCAGTCGACGGCAAGCCGCTCGGCGCGCTGGTGATCTTTTTCGACTGGGCGCCGCAAGCGTCGGCGGTCGTCAAGGGCGTGCGTCTCACGGATGAAGAATGGCGTCGCACGCGCTGCATGATCGTCAACGCGTCGCATCGCGTGATCGCCAGCTCGGACGACAAGGGCGTGCTCGACGAACAGTTTCGCCTGACGATCGACGGCAAGCCGACCGGTTTCTATCGGCTGACGGACGGCCGCACCGTATCGTTCGCCGCCACGCCCGGCTACGAAAGCTATCGCGGGCTGGGGTGGTATGGCGTGGTGGTGCAGTCGCCGCCGGCTTAAGCCTTCGCTTTGGGCGAGGCGTTAGCCGTAGCGCCTGGCTGCGCGCCGTTCTCAAAATCGAATAGCGTATCGCGCAGGCGCTTGCCGGTCAGCTTGAATCGGGTTCGCTGCATCGAAACTGCACTCCTTCCGTCAGTCGGTACCGTACTTCGGAGAATGCGGTCCGTACAGAAGGCCATTTGGAGGCCCGGCGGACAGCAAACGTTGGCTAGTCAGCCCCGCTACCGCAAAGCTATCGTCTGACAGGTTGTGCACCACTTGCTTGACCGCTGCCTGCACGAGCGCCTCGATGAATCCGGCATTCACGCCGTAATTCCCCAGCTCTTTACCCGAAGCGCTCCCGGAGCCCTGCCAGATCACATCGCCTGTTTTCAGATCAATGAGCTTCGCCGAAGCAGTCACGACTGTATTGCTATCTATCACGGTGTAAACGGAGCCGTACTGGGTGACCTTCGAATACAGCGCTGCGTCCGCGCCAAAGATAGAACGGAGTTTGGCCGCGGAGATCTGTTGAATATCCGCCGGGGTGGTCAAACCATTCTGTTTGAAAGTCTCGTCCATCACGGCGACGGGCAAAACGTAATACCCGGCTTCCGCAATCGGCTTCGTCATCTGGGCCAGCATTCCCGAAGTCGCCTTCACATCCGACGTTTCATTCAAAGGCGGCAGTACCAGGATCGAGCGCGGCTGGCTTTTTTTGAAGGCCGTGTAGTCGGCACGCTGGACGGGCGCCGTACATGCGGCAAGCAAGGCCAGGACCGAAATCGCTGCAGGCAGTCTGAGAAAAATGGATTTGAACATGGTTATCCTCTTATTATTGTTTGGACTTTTTCAGTAGAAAGTCCATGTAGGTCGAAGACTCCGGGAACGACTGCTTTTCCGCCTGCAACTCCTGTTGCGCCTGTTGATCCTTACCAACGCTCGCGTACAACATCCCGAGATGCGCATGGAAGCCAGGCGGCGGCATGTTGCCTTTGGCCCGAATCTGCTGAAGTGCCTTTTCGAGCGCATCGATCTGCTCTGCCGAGCTCTTTTGCCCCTTGAAGTACTCATAGACCTGCGGCTGATAGCCGTCCCACTGATACAGCGTCGGCGTAGACGTCGCGCATCCCGCCAGCAATGTTCCGGCTACCATCACCGGCAACCAGATCGTCCTCGTTATTGTGCTGTTTCTCATCGTTTTCATGTCCAGGTATTGATCTGCCAATGTGGTTCGAATGGTGCTCATTTGTTCACCGTCAATGCTCCGGCATCAACCTGCTCAGCCAGATGATTCACCGCTTGCTGGATTGCCAGATCGAGCACCTTGCCGTTCAGTGTCGAGTCATAGCTGGCCGTGCCACCAAAGCCGATGATTTCGCGGTTGGACAGGCTGTATTCCCCAGCGCCCTGGCTCGACAGCACCACTTCGGATGTCGTCGCGTTGACGATGTTCAGATTCACCTTCGCATAAGCCACCTGGCTTTTACCGCGCCCCAGGATGCCGAACAGTTGCTGGTCGCCGACTTCCTTACGACCAAATTCGGTCACGTCGCCTGTCACGACGAAATTGGCGCCCTTGATGGTTTGCACTTTTTTCGTGAATGTCGCTTCCTGCCTGATCTCGTCCAGATTGTCGCGATCCAGCACATTGAAGCGGCGGCTCTGTTGCAGGTGGGTAATCAGGATGGTTTTGGCCTGACCGCCCAGGCGATCGATCCCATCCGAGAAAATCCCTCGCATATAGCTCGAGCGGTTGTCGAACTTGCCTACGGCGATCTCCACCGGTTTGCCCGCATACGGTGTCTGGGCGCTGCTGACGACCGGCACCGGTAATGCTCTTGACGATTCGGTTGCGCATCCGGTCAGGGCAATAGTGACGGAGGCTGCGATCAGCACTCCATATTTTCTGATTGACTTCAATTGCATCGCTCCATGAAAAGGGGGCAGTGGGGAAAACGCTATAAATCAGTTAAATCACGTGGTTCGTGCCACGCGGCATAGGCGAGGCGGCCCGAAAAAGTCGACGGGCTGTTTGGGTCAAAACTGAGCCATCATCTGGAAACCGAGCGTGACTCGTGCGGTGGGGAATTCGGATGGTTTATAGATCGGCGTGCCCGCAAACAGGTCGTAGGAGAGCCTTGCGATCCGCGCCGGCATGCTGCCGCAAATGCCTATGACCGCACCCGCCAGTTGCGTGCCCGCCAGAAACGCCGTATTCGGGCCGAACACGCGCCCGTAGTCGATCCCCACATACAACGCCTGTCCGGTCTGTCCGATCGGCATCTGTAATTCGTTGCGCCAGTAAAAACCCTTTTCCGCGGCAAGCATCGTTTCGCCGTCGAAGCCGCGCACGGTGTAGCGGCTGCCAATGGTCAGGTCGTCGATGTAGAACAGTGTGCTGTTCGTGAACTGGCCGTGTACTGTTGTCACGTAGCGCAGGTTTTGCTGCGCGATCTGGAACGGCACTGAGAGGTTTGCGTCAAGCACGGCCATGTGAAAGCAGTACGTCGGTCCACTCGCGTACGGATCGGGTGTCGCGCCGAATGCATTGATGCCCTGGCGATAGGCGAGCGTGCCGTCGAACTGGGCATCGCCGAAGTAGTGACGGTCGGTCAACCCGGCTTCGATGAACATGTTGTTGCGGTGCTGCTGCGGTATCGCTGTGTCGTCGATGAAGCTCTCGCCGAAGCGCTTCGATAGCTGGAACTCGACGCCGAGCACGTCGCTCTGACTGCGGCTGATGACGCGCTGCAACTTCAGGCCGGCTGTCTGCGAATTACCGCTTGAGATGAACGCCTGGTCTGCGCCCGCGATCTGTTGATAGTAGGTGTTTGTGTTACCCGACAGCGTCGCGGTCCAGTAGCCTCAGGGAATTGAGTACGAGCTGTTAAAGCCGTGCGAGCCCAAGCCCTTGTCGCCGAATTCAAGGTCCTGGTTCGCGCCGACAGTGAACACATCGTTCAATCCGAGCGGGTTGTCGATGCCGATGCTCAGGTTGCCTTGCAGCTTGCCGGTCGCGCGTGAACCCGAGTTGTCGACCGACGCGACGACGCTCCACGATTTTGCGCGCTTCACCGTGACTACGACGTCGCTTTCGCCCGGTATATCGGTCGGCTCGATCTTCATGTCGACGTCCTGGCTGCTGACGCGCTTCATCTGCTCCAACCCTTGCTCCAGATCGCGCAAGTTCAGCATGTCGCCGCCGCGGACGGGGAATGCGGATTTCCATGTGCCGTGCGTCGATGGATCGGCAAAGCGTAGCTGGCGGACGATGCCCGGGACGAGCGCGAATGCCAGTCCGCCGGTCGACAGGTCCTGTCCGGGCAACAGCACACGCGTCGTGATGTAGCCGCGATTCAGGATCGTTTGCTGCAATCCTTTCGTGAGCGTGTCCAGTCCCTGTTTGCCGATGCACTGGCCCACGTAGTGATCGAGCCATTCGCGGGCGAACGCGAAGCGGTCAAGCGGTAAGGCCGACGCACCCTGCGCCCGCACCTCGTCTGAAAGAGTCGATGGCACGTCCAGCATGAATGCGCGGATCGGAAAGCAGGGGGCTTCTGTCGGTAGTTGAGGAAGGACCACCGGCGGCACGGCAGCGGAGCGTACCGCCGGGGCGTTCACGGTCTGTTCGCGTTCGCGGGCTTCCTGCTGTTGCCGGGCACGTTGATCCTGTTCGGCTCCGGTTCGGACAGCAGCCTGAGCAGCAGGCACCTGCTGGGCACGCAAATCAGAAGCGGTCAGCGACAAGAAAGCAACCGATAGTGGAAGGATGGACAGCGCCTTGCCCACCTGCATACGTTGTGGTCTGGTCATACCTGTCTTGTTACCAACCAGACACCAACAAAAATCACTGCCGCGCCGACTATCTGGGTCGGCTTTAACATCTGCTCATGCAGCGCCGTGAACGCGAGTACAACGAGGATCGAGACGGCGACCATTAACGGATAGGCGAGGCCCAGACTGGCTTTGCGAAGCGCAAGCGCATAGAGCACAAACCCGATGCCATAGGAGCCCATTGCGGCTGCTCGAAGCAGAAGCGGCACCCATTCAGCAGACGGTGCCGCGGCCCGGAGCGCGGCGAGCCGTAGCAGGACACTCGCCAGTCCGCTCAACATACCGCTGGCAATCAATGCGATCAACGACATGATCAACCCGCCACGGCCGAGCGCTGGCGCGTTTCGACCTCCGCCTGATCGGCGTTCCCAAGTGAAAAAATCTGCCCAAAACGGCTTGCCGCATTCAGTGCAACGAGTACGATCGCAGGGAACGCCAGTGAGAAGTTACGGGCTTCGTCGATATAGCCGAACAGCACAAACAGAATGGCAACCGGCAGGAAAGCGGCGAGGAAATACCGCCTGTAGCGCGCGCCGGTCTCCCGCCACGCCTGGCGAAAGAAGACGACCGCAGGTATGAGGATCAGCGGATTCTGCAGGCTCGGCGTGAAAATACCCTTGGCAATGAGGTTATAGAAACGAACGTATGACGCCGGGTTAAGCCAGAACAGCAGATTCTCCTTTGCGTGAAACTCGATGAAGCCCCCGCCATTCAGTTCGTAGCCGCTCATGATGAAAACCCGACTCGCGAAACAGCACGCCAGTTGAACGATCAGCCACCCGATCCGGTTGCGAATCGGAACCTCCTGCTGATGCAGGAAAAACAAAGCGAACGGTACGAGGAAAAAAGTTTCCTTATTGAACGAAAAGAATGCAATGGCCAGCGTGCAGGGGATCATCCACCGCTTCAGCAGGAAATAGCATGCGCTGAATACGCCGAGTATTTCGATGAAGTCGTAGTAATACCCACCCTGCTGGAACGTGAGCGGATAGATAAAGCTAAAGCCCGCCAGGAACCCCAATGCCTGCCCGAACGACAAGCCGCGCATTCTTGCGAGCGCATAGACCAACCATAACGTCAGCGCCATCGACAACACTACGAAGAAATAGACGACGTGATAGCTGATCGCCACCGTCGTCGTCCAGAACACGTCCGGGACGCCGTTGAAGTAGCTGTGGTGCAGCGAATCGTAGCGGGTAATAGACTTGAACAGCTTCTGCTGCAGGCTCGGGCTGAGCTTCTCTGACATTCGCTTCGCGACCTTGGCGAAGGTAGAACGATAGACGTACGGCTTCGGGGCGGTCCCCTCCATCATGCTGACCAGCGTAAGGCTTTGCGCGTAGCCATCGAGCTTGTGATCGTCGCGAAATCCGAACTTCAGCAACACGCTATTGGTTACGTTTCCGCTGCAGACCAGCAGCAACACGAATACGATCGAGAACCGGCAGAACGCAAGCATCCTGTTTCTGTTTTTTTGATTCATTTTGTTGATGACCTGTCAAAGCTGTACAAAATGGGCCGCCATCATGATCGCGACCATAAGCAGGATAGTGAGAAGACTGCCGCGATCTTCAATCAGATAGACGACCGGGTCGTCATCCATCGCACCGCGTACAGTCTTGATCCACAGCCGCGCGAACAGGGAGATCAAACCGAGCGCGACTAACCACAGCAGATCAGGTAACGCATATCGACCGGCCGTGTCAGGCGCGTTAATGAAAAGACCGAAGACGACCACGGCCGCGAGCGATGCTCCGATGCCGAGTGGCCACAGAACCTCGAGATCGGCGACCTGATAATCGCGGCCCACCGTTGCGGTATCACCGCTCGCACGCAGCGACACCAACTCCGAACAGCGTTTGACGAGGGCGAGGTTCAGGAACGTTAAAACAGAAAAGGCAAGCAACCAGCGGCTCGTGTTGATCTGAACCGCTACCGATCCCGCTAAAATTCTCAGGGTGTACAGCAGCGACAGCATGATCACGTCGATCATCACGCGAGTTTTCAAAAACCAGCTGTAGGCTGTGGTCAGGATCAGGTACAGCACCACCATCGCTGCGAACTCAACCGAGACTGAGAACGCCAGGACTAGCGACGCAATGAGAAGCGCAACAGTGGACAGAAGTCCGCTCGATATCGTCAGCGTTCCGCTTGCGAAAGGACGATACTGCTTGCGTGGATGCCGACGGTCGCTTTCCAGATCCCAGATATCGTTTGCGATGTAGGTTGCGGAAGCGCCCAGCGACATCGAAATAAACGCCATCGCGAGCGTGACCAGCTTGTCAGTATCGAAGAAAGAAAATGCCGTCAGCAGCGGCACGAACAGCAACAGGTTCTTGAGCCACTGATGAACGCGTAGCGCCTTCAGCCAAACGTGAAGACCGGTTTTCCTGTTTGTGAATTCACGCTCGACCGGAACGTTTTCGCGGACTAAAGCGGCCAGACGCGGCGAAACACCAGCCAGAATGGCCGCCTGTGAGCCAAGCCACACCGGTAGATCGGCATAACTGTCGCCGACATAGACAAACGGCTCACCGACGCATTCGCGTACTTTCTCAAGTTTCGCCACTCCTTTCAGGTTGATGCCTTCCTTTGTAGCCAGCACTTCGTCGAACAGCCCTAGATGTGCAGACACGCTCGAAGCAATCGAACCATGCGCGGCAGTGGCAAGAATGATTCTTCGGCCGCGCATTTTTTCGGCGATCAAAAAGTCGATCAATGCTGTGCGATACGGGAGGTATTCCGCTGAGAAATTGGAGCGGGCGGCAATCTTGTGCTTGAATGCCGAACGTCCTTGCAACAACCACGTCGGCAAACGAATGATGTTCGACGGATTGCGCTTCACCAGCTGAATCACGGACTCGGTCAGCGTGTCAGTCAATGTCAGCGTTCCGTCCAGATCCACAACCAGCGGCAAATTGTTTGTCTCTTGCACTAGTTCGTAATCGTCAAAATTGTTCAAGGGAACCGGATCTTGTTGCCGCTTGATGGCTTGTGGCGACGAGATCGCTCCATTCGATTCGGCTGTTGGTTCAATGCTGAATCGATGCGGGGAATGCTCAGACTTGTTATCGTGATTGGGGGAAGTTTGCCAGAAGATTCATTCTGGTCATCTCGATATGTTTGCATAACTAATCGACCCGCTAAACTTATATGCCGAGATCGAGCTGCGATAGCCCGCGGACCGGATTGTTGCCGCATGACGAACAGCTCGCTCACGCTGGTTTCACAGTGTGTCGCCTCTGTTTCAGCGCAATGCTGCATCACATGCGGCGGCGACAGATCTTGTTTCTTTGTCACCATGCACCACACCGAGCCTGACTCATCGCGGCCAAGCGGTGGTACACATTCGTCGCCTTCTATATCGACGAGAGCGACGTGTCCTTCCCGTGCGACATGCAACGCATCGCCGCTCTCTGGATGCAGGTCATCGATGCCATGCTCGAACATGCCGGCTTCCTGCCTGGGCACCAGGTCTCGCTCAGCATCGACGGCTTGAGTTCCTGATAGCTGGTTTCGATCTGCCAGCGGCGCTCGTAGCAGGCGACGATATCAGTGGGTTTAAAGCGTCGGCGATCACTCAATGAGGTCAGCAACACACGTTCGCGCTCGCGCGCATCGATGGCACGAATCGCCTGCGGTGAGGCGCGCATGCGCACCATCGCATCGTCAGCCGTGCCGGCGATCACATCCCAGAAGGTGTTGCGCTTTGCAGGAGTCAGGAAGTGACGGCTACGCCCGTTCATCGTCAGGCCGCACAGGATCTCTGTGGCCATAAAGTCCCTGTCGAATACGGGCTGCCAGCGAGGCAGAGGCTATTAATGGCAGAAGCGATAGCCTCTTTCCGATCTTCATTGTTGCTCAAATCCTGATGATTCCGGCAAAAATCCAGTTATTTCGCCTTCGCGATACCGAGCTGACGCGCCTGTTCTGCGAGGATCACCGCTTCCTTCTTTACGTTGGCTTCCTTCTGAGTGAGCCACACGCTCTCGCGCTTGACGATTGCCTCCGTTCGGGCGAGATTTGCCTCGCTGCGGCTCATTTGGTCTTCGGAGCGGCGGAATAACCGCTCCTGCATAGCAACTTGCTTTTGGTACTCGGCATCTTGCTGCGCAGACCTTTCCTGCAATTTCTGCCGTGCTGAGACTTGGGCGGTTTGGACCTTTGCCTCCTTCTCTTCATTGAGCCTTTGAGACACTGCAAATAACAGGATTGCCACGGCACTAAAAACGACGCTAAAAACTATCGAGAAAGCGAACGACTTAAGAAGAAAACGGACGACGGGTTTCATAGACATCTTTTGAGTTAGGTATTGCGTTGATTACCGAAGAAATGGGATCAGTATTCGTGGGTTTCCGCAACGAGGATTGAATCTGCATTTGCGAAGGTTTCGTAGTGGAATTTCGTCGCTGTTTCAAACATCGATTCTGCTCGTCAAGCGCCGAAGCAGGCGGACAAGGCCCGCTGCCGGCAAGGTCACTATCCGAGAGAGTAACGTGTCTGTTAGTTCGATCCATATCGAATTTCCTTCGGGCAAGGCGGTTTCAATCGATGTGCCAATGAAGCGCATTAGGTCGCCATAACTTGCGGAACATCAAGCGACACAATGTTGACTACGTCGTCCTCTGTCAACACGACGTAGTGGCACAAGGTATCGACCGAACGGACGCCAAAGCTCTCCTCAATGAACCAATCGAGTAAGTCCGAACGACGTGCCTCGATCAACGTAAAGCCAAGACAGGATTCGTGCATTAGCAGGGCAAGCTTCACCCTCGTCCATCTGGTTGTAATAGATGTGTCCATCGAAGCATACGCTGACGATCCGCCCGTCTGTTCCCTGTAGCCGCAATGTAAGCAGTCCCGCTGCGTCGGTAAGAGAAATGAGAACGTACGGCGCAGCATCCAATAAGGCATGTTTAACCGGCAAAAATTCGCTCGTGATCCGTACCTAACCTTTTCCTTGTTCTAGCCATTTTGGATTTCAAGAGTTGGCCTGCCGTCCGAGCTGTCTGGCCGGGCAACCACCGTTCCGCCATCGGGTAGCTGTCCAACTCGACCGCCGTTGGGTAGATCGCGGACGTCCGATGGTTGCAATTTATCAAAGCCGGCTTTGCTGACCTTATACAGGTCGTCGATGCCGTTCTGCCCGATCGTCTGCGTGCGGCCGATCTTTTCGGCGCCTGGCACGATGTTATCGATTGTGGCGCTACCGAGCAATTCGCCGACCATCCCCTTCTGGGCGTTAGTAAGCGTGGCGAAATCCATCGAGTGCTGCCTTTGCCATGAATGGACGAATTGAACAGAAATTTCAATCTTAGCAGTCTTAATGATATCTCCCGCGGCATCGTCACTCAGACGCAGGACAAACAATATGCACCAGTCCGTAAACTCCATCGTGTTCGCGAGGAAACCATCCGTAGTTATCTGAAACAATCTCCCCACCGCAAAGAAAGCACCGGGTTGGCCAACCGTGAGCACGCCAGGACGCTATCACCTCAAAGGGCGCACCGTGGGCGTGAGCTGTCCATTCTTTTCTTGAGAATCCGAGCATTTCCACGACCGGTGAATCAGCAGCCGTCAGACTATCCATGTACCAATCGTAGACCCTCTCCGCTTCGTCGGGCGTTATCCTCTGCGCGATCAAATCATCAAGAAGGTTGCGTTTTTCCAATTTATCACCGATTTAGTGTTCTGCCTGGGACGGCCGGTTTATACAGGTCGCCAGTAACAGGGTCTGCGGAACCAAGATGACGTCCGCGTTTATCGTAGATCTCAATATCATTGTGAGTGTAATCCCACTCATAAAATCGACTGCCGTCTGTTTTAACGCCATTGCCCGCACTGCGCAAACCTTGCCATACTGGGCTGTCGGCCTTTGACGGATTCACCTGTCTAGAATCGTCACCGCTTCCATTTCCACCGACCGACGTTGTGACATGGTCAACCAGTCCCTTAACCGCATCCCCGACCGGCGTAAAAATCTGCTCGATCAAGCCCGGCCCAGGAAGGGGCGTCACCAGCGGACCCGCCTTGATCGTCGGATCAAGCTCAGTCGCCGGATCGGCAATGACGCCGTCGCCTTTCTTCGTGGTCTCGCCCGTGTAACCACCGAGCGGCGGCAACTTCGGCGCGGCCTCCATGATCGAAAACTGGTTATTCTCTCCTTCAATCTGTCCTGCGCCTGCTGCCGTCGCCGCATTCGTCCCCGATGCCGCCGCGATGCCCGCTACCAGACTCGTCACCAAGTTTTCACGGGCCTGGCGATCTTCGTCCGACATGTCAGTGGTTGGCCCGAGCAGACTGCCAATCACCGAACTGGCGGACGCGCCCAAGGCACCCGCGCCGCAGCTCTGGCTGCTTGCCCCTGCACCCGCACAACCGACAATCGCATGCAGGGCGGCGCGAGCCTCATCACTACCAAGACTGTCGGCGATCTGCTTGACCTGATTCGTCGCGAGTTCCTGGATATAGGCAATCGTGGCATTCTGCGTGAACTGACCCATGCTACCCGTGACGTTGCCGCCCGCCGCAACAGTCAACGCTGTCAACACCTGACGATAGTTGCCGCCCGGTCCCCATTCCGTATTCAGCCTGTCCGCCTGCTGCTGGGCCTGCGCGCGCTGCTCCGGCGTCAGGTTCGGATCATTGGCCGCTGCTTTCGCGGCGTCAGCTTCCTGCGCCCTGTTATTGACGAACGTGCCGACCTGATTGATGAACTGGCCGGTAATGTCGAAACCCGCCTGAACTTTGTCCTTGTCAAAGATCGGCGCAATCGTCCCTTGCGTATCGCTCGTATCGCGGTTGATACTGGCAACCGCTTCTGCCGCCGTCTGCCCGGTCAACTGCTGCTGTTTCACACCATCGGTGATGGTGATGGCCCCGCCACTGATCCCGCTCTTCGTCGTCCCGCTCGCATCGCCTGACGCGCTCATGACGATCGGCGGCGCCATCGAGATTCCACCGCTCTTCGGCAGGGTCGTACCAGGAACCGGATTGACGTTGTCCGCTGTATCGGTCTGGCTCTTGCCGATGTCGCCGCCGTAACCGCCACTGATGCCCACCGACTGGCCGCTGTATTCGGCGGTGTTCTGGATGTCGCTGTGCGTGAGCGTCACGGTCGTCAGGCTGTTGACGCCGTTCTGTACCGCTGCATCGCTGCTGGTGATCACGGCGCCCTTGAGGTCCGTGTTCCCCTTCACATTGACCTGGAAACCTCCATCGCCCGCCTGGATACCCGACTGCTCGGTCACACTCGCGTAGTCGCTGTTCATCTTCGTCTGGCCAAAACTGCCCGATACGCTCGAACGGCCGGCACACAACGGCGGCACGCACACGCTCGCAGAAATTCCCGCGCTCTGCTGTTTCGAGTCGTAGTGGTCGGTGTCCTGCAAGCTCTCGATGTTCAGGTTGCCGCCTGCGTTGGCGACGACCTGCTGGCCCGACACCACCGCGCCCTTCAGGTTTGCGTCGCCGCCCGACTGGATCGTGAGGGTGTCGCCCGCAGCAACGTGAGTATTGGTCCACGTAGTGGAATCGCCATCGGCATTCCCGCGATTACCCGATACGCCCACCGTGAACGCGATCCCGCTTTGCGAACCCACTCCGATCGATACGCCTACTCCAGCACTTGCGCCGCTGCTGGTGGAGTGCTGGCTGCTGGTGTTCTGCGCGGCCTGCAGGTTCACGTCGCCTTCTGCGGTCAGCAGCGTGTTGTTGCCCGCCGAGATGTTGCTGCCGACGATGTTGATGTTGCTGTCCGCCCCGGCGCCCGCTGCCGCAATGTTCACGTTATGCCCCGCCGACAACGTGCTGCCGATCGCTGTGCTCGACTGCGCCTGCGACTGGCTGTCGCTCTTGCTGGCGCCCAGCGAGATATTGATGCCGACGCTGGTTGCTGCCTTGACCGGATCGCCGCCAACTGCATCATAGGTATTCTTCGCCGCCAGACCGGTCGTAACCGCCGCGAGCGCGGTCAGTCGGGCGTCGCCGTCCACGTGTTGCGCGGCATCCGCCATCTGCCGGCCGGTCTGGACTGCAGAGACGACCGGGTTGGTGATCCCGACCGTCAGACCAGACTGGCGGAACTGCTGCTGCTCCGACTGCGCCGTGGTGTCGTAAGCGGAATCGATCGTCACCGTTTTGCCCGCCAGGTTCAGATCGTTGCCCGCGTGCAGAATGCTGCCCGTTGCATGCAGGTCGTTGCCGGCGGTAACTGTCAGGTTGCCGTTCAGCGAGCCGATCACGCCGCCGTTGTTGCTGACGTCCGTTGCCTGCTGCTGGTCCGATATCGAGCGCGAGCCGATCGATACCGACAGCCCGCCGTTCGACATGAAACCGGACTCTTTCTTCTCGTAGCTGCTCGACGAATCGACCGTGTTCTGCGAGGTGGTGATGTTCGCATTCCCGACTGCACCCAGCTTCACGTCGTTCGTGCCAACCACATTGCTGCCCTGAATTGTCAGGTCCTTGCCGGCCTGCACGGTTACCGAATCCCCCGATACCGTGCTCGCCACGCCAATATTCACCTGCGTGTTCTGCGACGTATCGGTGGTCGAGCCGCTGATAAAACTACCGCGCTTCGACTCAACGGCAACGGCGCTATCGTGTTCCTCGCGTGTCTCGTTGATGGTGACATTGCCGGATGCCGCAATCGTCGCCGCGCCCGTGCCGTTATTCACGCCATCCGTCACACCCGCTGTCAGCGATGACCCGGTCAGCGTCACATTGCCTTTGCTCGCATTCGTCGTATTGACTGCGGCCAGCGTCGCATTCCCAGCCGCCATAAATCGCGTCCCAACCGCCTGCTCGTCATAGGCATGATCGACTTCCTTGCGCGTGCGGTCGTCGGTTGCAACGTTGTCATACATGGCGGTGTCAGTCACCGTCGTCGCCGTCAGGTTGCCGCCAGCAACGACAGCCATGTCGTCGCCAGAACTGACGGTCGCCCCCTTGAACGTCATGTCATTGCCGCTTTGCATCGCGAGACTGCCGCCAGCGGTAATGGCGCTCGTCTCATTGGTCGTGCCCTCCGCTTCCCAATGATGGTCAGCATTCTTCGCGACTGACTGCGACGTGTCCGACTGCACCATATCGACCGTGATATCGTGGCCGGCCGCGACCTGCGCGTTGCGGTCCGCGGCGATGTTCGCACCGTGTACAGTCAGGTCGTTGCCTGCCACCACTACAATGTCACCCGTGGACGCAATCGTGCCCTGTGCGCCGAGCAGCGTCTGGCTGACCTTGCTGTTGCCGACTGTCGAACTGACGCCAACGGTATCCACGAGCGTCGTGTTCACAATGTCATGACCGGCGAGCACCGCAACCCGATTGCCCGTGATCCGTCCCGATGCGTTGACCACGTCGTTGGTCGCCGAGACGACCGTTGTGCCATTGTCTGCACTGCTGCCGATCGAACCACCCCGGTTCAGGATGTTAGTCGCGCTGATAACTGTCTGCGTGCCGCCCTTGATGACCCCCGAGTTAGTCGCGTTACCGGTGGCGTGAATCTCGACATCGTCGGCTGCAATCAGTGCGCCGGTCGGTTGCAGGTCGTTCGCGTGAGCGTGCGCCAGATAGACAACCGGCGCGAGCACCTGCTGCGTGCTGCCGTCCGGCAGCGTGACGCTCTGACTGACCAGCCACACAATATCGCTGGTGAGCGCATCCATCTGCGCAGCGGTCAATGCCATACCCGGAACAAGGTTGAACTCCTGCGCGACATGCACGCCGTTGTTCATCAGCGCCCGGTACTCATCTTCGTTACTCGTGTAACCCTGGAGATAGACACGACCCGTCAACTGTGCGATCTGGTTGCGTACCATCTGTTCTTCGTACACGCCATCACCCAGCCGCTTGATGGTCTTCGACGGGTCGAGCCCAAGCTGTCCGAGCATGTAGTCGCTCGAAATGAAATTCGTATAGCTGGTCAATCGGGGATCGGTGACGACCAGATACGAAGCGCCGGGTGCAGTGTTAACGGTGTACAGGCCGCTCGACGGCAACGTGATGTTGAGTGCGCCGGTCGGCCCCGCGACGGACTGCGGCGCGTTGATGGTCTGCATCTGACCGGTTGCGAGGTTGACGGTCTGCGCGCCGCCCGTAATGCCACCCACGGTCCCGTTCGCGCCGAGCGTGCCGCCGGTCGCGCCGGTCGCCGAGTTTGCCGCCGCAACGTTTGTATTGTTGATGTCCGTGCCGATGATCTGCACCGCGTTGTTCGCGATGATCGTGCCGCCGGTACCGCCGATGGCAACGGGCGAAAGCACAATCGACGGTTCGACCACCGTCCCCACGTCGCGCGTGATGTTTTCGTTCCACGCGTAAGTCGAGACGATGTCCTGCTTCTGATACTGGTAAAGCGTCTGGCCGGTGTTGTTGACGAGCGTACCGCCGTGGTTGCCACTGCCGTTACCAATCGCGCCGTCCTGCCCGCTGGAGCCGATCTGGATGGAACCGCCCGCGCCGATCGCGCTGTAGCTGTTATTGAGCGTGCCGACGTTCGCCAGCGTCATGTTGCCGCCCGCGAGTAGTTGCGCCTGCTGCGCCTGCTGCTCTGTTACCTGATCCTGCTGCGTGGTGGTCGTCGTGTCCCGTGCTATCTCGACGCGCTGGTAGCCTTTGTGTCCGTCGCTGCGCGTCGCGTACTCGGTAGCGGGATCGTAATTGACGTTCGGGTTGTAGCCGTCCCAGTAGCTGACGGCGAGCGTGCCGTCGGCATTGGTCGTGAGCGTGTTGTAGTAGATTGTTTGCGGCTTGCCATTGATGTTGACCACCAGTACGCGGTCGGTCGCATTCGGCCCGCTCTGGCTCGATACGATATCGGCGCTGCTGTAGGTCGCCGTTACCGGCGATTTGTAGCCGCTGTCCCACGCCGACTGCGAGCACCCGGCTTTCCCGTTGGCGTTAGTCGTCGCGCAGCCGACGTACTTCTCGCGCTTGGTCTGATGATCCGTGTCGACACCGGTCGTCGCTGTCTCGACTGTGGGAGCGGGGCGCGTGTTCGTCAGCGTCTGCGCCGCGATTTCCAGATTTCCTTGTGCCTCGATCGTCGACTGATCGTTCGTCACGGAATTCGCGCGGTTCGCGAGCACGCCGTTGGCGTCGCGCGCTGCATCGGCCGCGATGTTGATGTCGCCGAGACTGAAGATATTTGCGCCGCCCGTGTTCGTTATATCGCCCGGCGCGTACAGGTTGACCGCCGACGCCGCCGCTACGGCTGCCGCCGCGCCGGTGTTTGCGATCGAACCGGTGTTGAGCGTGACCGTGTTACCAACGATCGTTGCAGTGTTGGTCAGCGACGCGCTGTACGTCGTCACTGAATCGCCTTCGATACGGCCTCCGTTCGTGATCGCGTTCGCCGCATTGACCGTCGTATTCGACGAATTGATGTCCGCACCGACCTGGTTATCCACGTTCGCAGCGTTCAGAGTCAGCGCATTCACCGCGCCGAGCGTGCCCTGATTCGTGAACGTGCCCGCTGTCGTGAAAATCAGGTCGTGGTTCGCCTGAATCTGGTTGGTGCCGTTAAGCGCGTAGTCACTGCCAATCGTGATCGCGCCGTCGTTCCCGGCGACGATGCGTCCGTCGCCCGTCAGCGTACCCGTCGCCACGCTCAGGTTCTGGTCGCTGCCGATCGCACCGTTCTGGTTCGCAAGCGTGCCGGTATTGACGGACACCGAGCCGCCGCTACCCGTACCGTTGCCGATGCGCCCGCTGGTGTTATCAAGCGACGCTGTGTTGAGTGAGACAGCACCGTTCCCGTGTATTGAGCCGCCCGCATTGACGAGCGCAGCGTTCGGACCGTTCAGCATCACGTTGTTCGCGCCCGACAGTGTCGCGTTCGTGTTGTCTACAAGTTGCGCGACATTCAGCGTCACGTCATGCCCCGCAACGATCTGCGCGCCGTTCGTGTTAGACAGGGTCTGCGCGTTGACCGTCACGTCGCCGTTGCCGCCGATGGTGCCCGCGCCGGCGACGCCGCCCGTATTGCTGTTTGTGATTCCGGCCGCGCTGACTGTGGTCGCGCCCGATCCTGTGTTCGCGATGCGGCCATTCGTGTTGTCGAGCGACGCACCTGTGACGGCAAGTGTCGCGGCCGTGCCGTCCGCTTCGATCTGTCCGCCAGTATTGTCGATCGCGCCTTGCGCTAAAGCCGACACATTGCCGTTGCCCTGGATCATGCCCGCCCGGTTGTCGAGCGTGCTGCCGGATTGCACCGTCGCCGCGCCGCCCGCTGTCATCGTGCCGCCTGCGTTGCCAATGCTGCCGCCCGATACCGATACCTTGCCGTTACCACCAATCAGGCCGTTCTGCGTGTTTGTGACCGCGCCGCTGGCGCTCACCGTCGTCGTGTCTGTGCCGCCGTTCGCGATCGAACCGCCGTCGTTGGCAACCGACTGCGCGGAGACTGAAAGCGTGTCGTCCGCCTGGATCGTGCCGCCTGCGTTGTTGAGTGCGCCCGTGTTCGTGACCGAAACTGTCTGCGCGCCGACGTAGCCGCCCGCGCTGTTGTCGAGCGAGCCGACATTGAGCGTCGCGCCCGTCTGCGCGGCGAGCGTGCCGCCTCGATTCGAAGCCGCGCCCGAGCGGACATCAAGGCTGCCGTTCGTCGCGATGGTCCCGCCGTTGTTCGAGAACGTGCCAGCATTGACCAACAGCGTTCCGGTGCCGGAACTGCTAATCATGCCGTTTTCGTTCACGAGCGTGGCGGGGCCGAGAGCAAGGCTGTCGCTGTTGGTCTGAAGGGTGCCGCCCGAGTTGTCGAGCGCGCCGGTCACGTCGACGGTCGTCGCGCCCGAGCCCGTCTGCGTGATACTGCCGCCGTGGTTGATGAGGTTCGTCGCGTGCAGCGTGAACTGGTCCGCGTTCGTCGTGCCCTGGCTGTTGTCGAATGTGGCGGCGTTAAGGGCTGCCGTTCGACCGGCTGCTATCGTGCCCGCGTTCGTCAGCGTCGTGCCAGCCGAAGCGTTGACGTTGCCATTCGCCGCCAGCGTGCCGCCGTTGAACAGCGTCTGCACGGCCGTCGCAATCAGGTTCTGGACGGCCGTAATCGAACCTGCGTTCGCGATCCGTCCGGCCCGTACAGTCACATTGCCATTGCCGCCAATGGTGCCAGCCCCGGTGTCACCCGCGCCGTTGTTCAGCGAACCGCCCATTGTCAGCGTCAGGCCGTCCTCGTTCAATGACGCAATATGACCGCCTGTGTTGTCGAGCGAACCGGCTGTGACGGACAGCGCGCCCGCCGCCTGCACCGTCCCGCCCTGGTTCGCGATGGAGCCAGCAACACTTCCCGTCAACGCGCCGCCCGAAACAATCTGGCCATTGCGGTTCGACAGCGCGCCGGCCGTGATGGTCTGCCCGCCGCCCGACGACATCGCGCCGCCGTCGTTTGTCAGCGTCCCGCCCGCGCGTGCGTCAAGCACGCCGCCCGCCGTCGTCGTCGCGCCCGACAGGTTCAGGTCGCCACTGTTTGCCGTGAGCTGGAGTGAACCATTAGCCGATGTACTGCTTCCTCCGAGATTGACCGCTGCGCCGCTCAGGGTCGCATTGCCGCCCGCCACATTGCGGCCGGTCGCGGCGAGTGTGCCGTCCGTCGTCACCGACAGGTCGCCGGACTGCGTGAGGCTCCCGTCGCCGTTCACGCCCGCACCGAGTGTGCCCGTCGAAGTGACGCTGGCCGCGCCGACGGTCGTGTTCTGCTGCGCGGCAAGCACGCCGCTGTTCGTGAGCGCGCCCGACGTATTCGCGCTGACGTTCTGCTGGGAGTAGGTCGTCCCGCTGTTGTCGATCCCGTCACGCGCGGACAGGGCGAGGTTTCCGCTCGCGTTGGTCTGTCCGGCAAGGATGAGCTTGCCCTGTGTTGTCAGCTTCAGGTCACCCGCCTGCGCGGCAAGTACGCCTCTGGTGGACACGCCGACGCCGTTCTCTGTCCCGACGAGGACGATGCGATTCGCGTACATGCCGCCCAGGTTGCTCACGTCGATCGACACACCGGGTGCGGGACCGTTGCCCGCGACAGGTGTCGCATTCAGCGAGTCATGGTCGATGCTGTTCGCGCCCGTCACGACGTTCAGGTTCTTCGCATGGATCGCGGCGTTCGCCTGTACCGCGCGTGAGAGCAGGTCAACCTGATCGGTATCGCCCGCATTGAGTCCCGCGCCCTGGATAGTGATGTTGCCACCCGTCACGTTGAAGCCGGTCAGGCTGCCGTCGGCACCGAAGTTCGGCGCACCCGTCGTCAGAATCGCGCGCGACGTGTTGATGAAGCCGCCGCCGTTCACGCTGATTCCGGAACCGTTTGCGATGACGACCTCAGCCCGCCGTCCGGCGACTTCAAGATGGCCGTTGATCTGGCTCGCGGCGCTGCTGTTGACCTGGTTGACGATAATGCGCGCGGATTGTCCAGGACCAAGGTTCGGATTGCCATTGATATAACCCGCCTGCTGCGTCTGTACGAGCGTCGGCGAGTTGTTCAGGATTGCACCATTCTTCTGAACGTCGAATTGCGAATACGTGTTCATGGACACGCCAGCGCCCGACGGACGTTCAATGTTCACCTGCGGAAGCCCGCTCTGAGTCTGGATGACGCCGGGCGCGTGCGCGCCCGATGGCACAATCTGCGCCTCGGTATGCAAAGGCACGGTGCCGATCAGCATCAGCGCCGCAAAGGCGATATGCCGGAACGCGAACGACGACACGCACTGCGCACCAGACGCGCCTCGCCCTGCTCCTATGGTTTCTCCCCGATTGCTGTTGCCGGTTCCCGCAGCGGTCTCCTCGATCGCGACCAGCATTCCCCAGAGCCGGCTGAAAACCAGCCGATAGGTTGTCTTATTCATTTTATTGATACGTTGTACGGACTAAAGCCGCATAACGTATTCGAAAACTCCGGCTGCAAGCATCAACATTTGTAAAACTTCCGCGCCAGTACAACACTGTGCACAAGTTCGGACTCGTCCGATTGTGCCCAAGGCGAAATGAAGACCGACGAAACGGGCTAAAAAGATGTGAGAGAGGCGGGAGGGTGACGTGGCCGCACGTGAACATTCATGCGGCCGCATCATCATGAAAAACGACAGGTCAATTTGCGAAATCTCCGCACCGCGACCGTCGCAGCCGCGGACGAAGTCACAGATTCAATCGCGTCGCGGGCGGCAACGCGGCTAGCCGTAATCGCTCGACGCCCTCCGCCATCGCAAGCGTCGATTGCTGCCCGTCGCGCATGCGAATGCTGATGGTCCGATCGCGTTCATCGCGTGAACCTACCGCGACCAGAATCGGCACCTGCTTTTCGCGCGCATCGACGATCTTCTTTTCCAGCCGTTCCGGCCGGTTGTCGAGCAGCGCTCTGATACCGGCGGCGTCGAGCGCTTGCATGAGCTGTTGCGCGTAGGCCGTATTGGCGTCGTTGATCGTCGCGATCACGACTTGCTCGGGCGCGAGCCACACAGGCAACCATCCCTCGTGATGTTCCAGCAGCATTGCAATGAAACGCTCCATGCTGCCGAGCACCGCATGATGGATCATCACCGGACACTCGCGTTCATTCCGCTCGCTGACGAACGCCACATCGAGCCGGTCTGGCAACACAAAATCGAGTTGAATCGTGCCGCATTGCCAGCTGCGCGCGCGGCTGTCCGTTAGATGAAACTCCAGTTTCGGCCCGTAAAAAGCGCCCTCTCCTTCGAACACATCGAATTCGAGGCCCGCCGCGCGTGCCGCGTTTGCCAAGGCGGCTTCCGCGCGATCCCACGTTTGCTCGTTGCCCGCGCGCATCGCAGGCCGCGTGGCGAGCACTACTTTGAAGGCGGGAAAGCCGAGGTCCGCATAGACCGTGCGCAACAACTCGCAGAAGCGGCCGACTTCGGCCTCGATATGCGCGTCCGTGCAGAACACATGCGCGTCGTCCTGCACGAAGGCGCGCGTGCGCTTCAGACCTTCGAGCGAGCCCGAAGGCTCGTCGCGATGACAGGCGCCGAACTCGCTATAGCGAACCGGCAACTCGCGATACGAACGCACGCGCTGATTGAACACCTGCACATGGCACGGACAACTCATCGGTTTCAGGCACAGCGCGCGCCCTTCTTCCGCATCGGCCAGCGAATACATCGCCGCGCCGAACTTCTCCCAATGGCCGCTCTGCTCCCACAACGAGCGCGCCAGCAATTGCGGCGTGCGAATCTCGCGAAAACCGGCGCGCCGCATACGGGCGCGAATGTAGTCTTCGAGCACGCGGTAAAGCGCCCAGCCGCGCGGGTGCCAGAACACCATGCCGACGCCTTCTTCCTGCTGATGGAAGAGGTCGAGTTTATTGCCCAGTACACGATGATCGATGTCGTTCACAGTCACACTCCGTTTGATTGATGCCGCGGGTTGATGCCGCAAACGGAGGTCCAGAAACGCCAAAGGCCCCATCCGTTTCCGGCGGGGCCTTTGGTGGTTTGCCACTGCTTCGTGCCTCTAGCGCGTGCAACCTCCAGACGACCCGCCTGTGAAGGTGGTCGTCGTGGTGGTGACGGCAGCGAAGGGAATCGAGTGGAAGTCCATGGATCGACAGTAAGCGATTTTGCGACGACGCGTCAATCGTAATCTCGACATACGCTTGCTCGCTCTGTCATATTGTGAGCCGGCGTCTGCTGGCCAGGACAACACGATAAACGATACGATGCAGACTTGATTCGAAGCCGATGCATACTCGCGAAACTTCGAGCGACATTCAAAACCGACCGAGCACCTTACCTTGAGCATCCACATCCGCCCTGCCCACGCATCCGACGCCGCTCTGATTCTGCGCTTCATCACCGAACTCGCGGTGTATGAGAAAGCGGAGCACGAGGTTGTCGCCACCGTCAAAGATATCGAAGCGAGCCTGTTCTCGGCCGAATCCACCGCGAAGGCTTTGATCTGCGAGATGAACGGCGAGCCCGTTGGCTTCTGCGTCTACTTCTTTTCTTATTCGACGTGGCTCGGCAAGCAAGGACTTTATCTGGAAGACCTGTACGTGTCGCCGAAGTCGCGCGGCAGCGGCGCGGGCAAACAGATGCTGCGCCACCTCGCACGCATTGCATGCGACACGGGCTGCGGCCGCTTCGAATGGAGCGTGCTCGACTGGAATGAACCCGCCATCGGCTTCTACGAATCGATCGGCGCGAGCGCGCAGAGCGAGTGGGTCCGTTACCGGCTGGCGGGCGACGCGCTCAAGGCGTTTGCCGATGGCGATGTGTGAGGACTTGGCCAGCGTGACTTACGATTTCACTCGATTAAAAGCGTAGCAGGTGTCCGGTGATACGAGCCTTGTTTATCTGCAGCAAGAACCGCCTGCGCAGCCCTACAGCCGAGCAGGTGTTCGCCAGTTGGCCCAACGTCGAGACCGATTCAGCCGGTCTCGGCACTGACGCCGCCGTGCCGCTTTCACCCGAGCAGATTCGCTGGGCCGACATCGTCTTCGTGATGGAGAAGGCTCAACGCGCGAGGCTGTCGGCAAAATTCCGCGCATGCCTGCACGGCAAGAAAGTGGTCTGCCTCGACATCCCCGACGACTATGCATTCATGCAGCCTGAGCTCGTCGCGCTGCTAGAGCAAAAAGCAGGCAAATTCCTGCGGCAAAAATAGCGAGTAGTGCTGGGCTGACAAGACGCAGACGCACAGCCGCTACTTATTCCGTCGCGCCGTTCGTCACTGGCGCGACTTCGAACGCGTCGCCGGTGGCAAAGAATGTTCCGCCTGCAACGTAATGACATGTCCGCAGATCGGGGTCGTCGCCGAAGTGCCAGCGGTTGTTCGAATACACGCGGCGGTCCGCGTACGCCGCCACGACTTCGCCGATGATCAGATCGTGCCGCTGGCTGTCGTCCGGAATCACCTTGCACTCCATCCACGTGATGCAGCCGGCCAG
The DNA here is from genome assembly GCF_058782725.1 of Paraburkholderia sp. FW306-02-B. NCBI lineage: Bacteria > Pseudomonadati > Pseudomonadota > Betaproteobacteria > Burkholderiales > Burkholderiaceae > Paraburkholderia > Paraburkholderia sp. FW306-02-B. Next base: position 123,065 of record NZ_JBYSXZ010000002.1, on the reverse strand, counting down.
CATCGGTACGTCGATGTTTTGCGCCGGGAAAGTTTCAAGGTCGAAGGCGGCGAACTTGTCGAGTTCGGCGCCGGCGTTCGAACCCACCGCCAGCGTCTGCGCGGCAAAAGCGCGGCTCGGCAGTTGCAATCCGAACACGCCGCTCGCCTCGATCAGTTGCCGCGTCAGCGTGCGGCTGTCCACCACGACGACGACCTTCGGCGGGTTGAAATCGAGCGGCATTGCCCACGATGCCGCCATCACGTTCGAGCGCCCGTCGTGCGCACTGGTGATGATCGTGACCGGTCCATGATTCAGTAATTGCGTCGCCCGTGGCAATGCCACGGTTTCTCGAGTGCCTTTCATACGTCCTTTCCGCGTCGATGGATTGGGTCGATTGTAGCGGGCCGCGCGCGGTGTTGTTGACACCGCCACCATGCACGGCGCTCGTGCAAGCCACCTCGTGCTGGGCATAAGCGGCCGGCCACGCTCAACCTGCATGAGCCGTTTCCAGGCGAGAATGCGACATCATCAAAGGCGTTGGAGTGACAATGCGCATCGTCTGCCTGCATACCGCTGACAGCAATATCGCCGTGTTCGACGCGGCAGCCCGCGCCGCCGGCTGGCAAGCGCACGAGTTGAAACACGCGGTCCGTGCGGACCTGCTAGCCGCCGCCGAGCAAGCCGGCGGTTTGACCGATGAAATCGCGGCGCAAACCCGCGCTGTGCTCCTCGCGCTCTGTCACGACGCGCACGCCGTGTTGCTCTGTTGTTCGACACTTGGCCCTGCCGTGGATGACGCCCTCGCCGCGCAGGCCGCTCCGGTGCCGGTTCTGCAGGCCGACGCCGCACTGGCGCGGCGCGCAGTCGAAGCCGGCGGCAAAGTGATCGTGCTATGCACCGCACCGACGACGCTCGAACCGACCACCCGTCTCTTCACAGAAGCCGCCACGCGCACCGCAGCCGACGTCGAGGTGCAGTTGGTCAACGGCGCCTGGGACCGTTTCAAAGCGGGCGATACGGCGGGTTATCTGTCTTCGATCGCCGCCGCGGCGGATGCTGCTTATGCAAACGGCGCGCAGGTTGTGGCGTTGGCGCAAGCATCGATGACGGATGCCGGCGCGTTAGTCACCCGCGGCGAGAAACCGCTGACCAGCCCGGCCACCGGACTCGCCGCCGCCGTTCAGGCGGCCGCGCTGCTGGCCTGATTCGCGATGTTCGCCGAGTACATCGTCAAGTGGGATTTGCTGCCGGACGGCGAGCCGATCCGCACGCACAGCAGCCGGCTTCTGCCGGTACGCCGGCACGGCGTCGCAGCGATGCTGAAGGTCGCGCTGGAAGCGGAAGAGAAATCCGGCGCGCAGCTGATGCTGTGGTGGGACGGCGACGGCGCGGCCCGCGTGCTGGCGCACGATGCCGTCGCGATACTGCTCGAGCGCGCACAAAATAGCCACGCGCTCGCGGACAAGGCCCGCACGGGTGACAGCGACGACGACGACGCCACCGAGATTCTCTGCGCAGCCGCTGCACGACTGCACGCGCCCCGTAACAAGCCGCTACCCGAACTAACCGGATTGCCACGCTGGTTTCAAAGTCTCTGGCCGGCAGCACAACAATACGGCGGCTGGCTCGCCGACAGTGCCGCCGCAGCGCAAGCGCTGCTTGCCGCCCCACAGGACCCGGTCGTGCTGCACGGTGACATCCATCACGGCAACGTGCTCGATTTCGGCCCGCGCGGCTGGCTGGCAATCGACCCGAAAGGCCTCTACGGCGAGCGCGGTTTCGACTACGCGAACATTTTCTGCAACCCCGACCGGCAGTGCGCATTGGCACCAGGACGCTTCGAGCGGCGCGTCGAACATGTCGCGCAATTGGCCGGGCTCGATAGACGCCGTTTGCTGCAATGGATTCTGGCGTGGTCGGGACTGTCCGCGGCGTGGATTCTCGAGACAGGCGAGACCCCGGACATCGATAGGGACATCGGCAAATTGGCTGCCGACGCGTTGAAGCTGGACTGAGAACCCAGCGGATCCAGGACGGCAACCGCCAGGCCGCCGCCCAGGCTTGCATCAATGCGTGGCTTTACCGTTGGGCAACGCATCCAACGGTTTGTGCTGTTCCTCGCCGAGCCCCGGGAAGAACACGTTCCAGGCGGCGCGCACACCTTGCGCCGCCGTGGCTTCCGCGCTGATCGATTCGGCTTCCTCGCCTGCGGGAACGCTCGCCGGATCGACGGACAGGCCGCGCCAGTGCGTGAACACCAGCAACGGTTTTTCGGTCCATACGCCGTCGCCGAATTTCGCAAATGCCGTGTCCCCGCTCGTCAATTGCACCTCGTACCAGCCTTCACGAACGGGCGTATGGACGGCAAGCTCAAACCATGGGGTCGGTTCGATTTCCTTCATGTCTTCTCCGGTCTGATAAATCGTCATAGACAACCACAAAGGCATTCTTCATGCCCGAGCCCGGCAGCGGCCCGGCGTGCACGCCCACATTTCACGCGATGGTGCAGTGCGGCGCGCTGAGCATGACCTGCGGGCGATTCGCCAACCTCGCGCACCTGGAAAATCGCCGCGCATAAACGACACGATAGCGCGACATCGGCCGCGCGGACAAACGTAAAAACTTACACGCCAGGTGCACCCGCCATCTCGCCCGCCAGGCCGGCAAGCCTGGCCAATACACCGATGGCGGGCGCCAGCTGTTCGGCGGGCGTGCTGCCGTAGCCGATCACCAGCCCGTTCGTCTCCTCGCGAGGCTGCAACGCGAAACCGGACAGCGCCCGGGGATTGAGCCGCGCGGCGAGCGCACGCGCGGCGAGCACCTGATCCGATAGGTGCGGCGGCAGGCGAAGCGTCAGATGCATGCCGCAATTGCCGCCGAGAATCTGCGACGGTTCGAAATGCGCGGTCAGCGCATCGCGCAGCGCCTGCTGCCGTTCCCGATAGAGGCGTCGCATGCGGCCCAGATGGCGCCCGAACTCGCCGCTTTCGATGAAATGCGCCAACGCCAGTTGTTCCAGACGATGTCCGCCGCGCAGCATCTCCTGCAACGCGACTGCAGCGCGCTCGGCGATCGCGCCCGGCAGCACCACGAAGCCGATGCGCAGCGCCGGAAACATGGTTTTGCTGAACGAGCCGACGTACAACACCGGTGCGTCCGGCACCAGCCCCTGCATGCTGGCGATCGGCTCGCCGGTGTGGCGGAATTCGCCGTCGTAGTCGTCCTCGATCAGCCACGCGCCGCTGCGGCGCGCCTGCGCGATCAACGCCAGCCGCCGCGCCACCGACAACACCGAACCGGTCGGATACTGATGCGCGGGCGACGTGTAGATCAGTTTCGGCGGATGCGTGCGCCACGCGTCGGGCGGCACCGCGATGCCTTCCAGATCGACCGGCATCGGCAGCGTGGTCAGATCGCCGAGATTGAACGCCGCCTTCGCGCCGCGATAGCCGGGATCTTCGACCCATCCGATGTCGCCCGGATTGGTGAAAAGCCGCACGCACAGGTTCAACGCTTCCTGCGCGCCTTCGGTAATCACCACCTGCGAGCCGTCGCAGCGCACGCCGCGCGACATGCGCAGATGCGCGGCGATCGCGTCGCGCAGTGCCGGCTCGCCAGTCGGCGCGCCGTAGCCGAGCGCCAGCGGCAACGCGCGTTCCATCGAACGCTCGAGCGCGCGCCGCCACGCGCCGAGCGGAAAGCGATCCAGCGCGGGCGTGCCTGGCGTCAGCGGCAAGGTGTTGTCGGCATGCGTGCGCGTTGCGGCGAATTGCTCGACGCGCGCGGCATAGACCGCCTCGGCCGTGGCGGGCTGTGTCTGATGTTCGCCACGCGCGGCCGGGCTGGAGAGTGCGCTCACGCGCGTGCCTTTCTTGTCGGCGACCACGTAGCCGACCGCGGCGAGATGCTCGTAAGCGATCACTACCGTATTCCGCGACACGCCCATCTCCGCCGCCAGCAAACGCGACGACGGCAGCAGCGAGCTCGCCGGCAGACGCCCGGCAAGAATCGCCTGCTGCAAGCGCTCGATCAATTGCTTTTGCAGCGGCGCTGGTTTTCCGCCGACGGTGTCGGCACCGCTCACGGTGGCTGGCGCGGTGGCCGGATGAGTGAGCGGACCAATGATTTCGATCATCGCTGCTGGACCTATCAAATGCGCTGAGACTGGATCTTTTTAACATACCACGTTTGCCGTATCGTTCTCTCTGACAATCGACCGATTGAACCAAGGAGAGCAGACATGGAACCCAGACGTAACGCGTTCGACCAGCCGATCGGCGCACCGGTGCCGGGCTGGAACGGCGCGCAGGCGCCGGGCCGCGAGCCGCTGGTGGGCCGCTATTGCCGGATCGAACCGGTAGACGTCGAACGCCACGCCGAAGACCTCTTCGACGCATACAGCTCGGCAGCCGATGGCCGCGACTGGACCTATCTGATGGTCGGACCGTTCGACAGTCTCGCCGCGTATCGCGAACATTTGACACGCATGGCGGCGTCGGTCGATCCGCTGCACTACACGGTGATCGATCTGGCGACCGGCAAGGCCGTCGGCACCCTCGCGCTGATGCGTATCGACCGTGTGAACGGCGTGATCGAAGTCGGGCACGTCACGTATTCGCCGCGCCTGAAGCGCACCCGCATCGCCACCGAAGCGATGTTTCTGCTGATGAGCCACGTGTTCGACGACCTCGGCTATCGCCGCTTCGAATGGAAGTGCGACTCGCTCAACGGCCCATCACGGACGGCGGCACTGCGCTATGGGTTCACGTTCGAAGGCGTCTTCCGCCAGGCGATCGTCTATCGCGAACGCAATCGCGATACCGCGTGGTTCTCGATAGTCGACGGCGAATGGCCCGCGCTGCGTCCGTGCTACGCGCGTTGGCTCGACGCCGGCAATTTCGACGCGCAGGGTCAGCAGGTTGAACGGCTGGCGGATCTGATCGCGCAACAGCGGGCGGCGGCGAGTGCGGCTGGTCAATAAGCTGCGAGCTGGCGACGACATACAACCCGCACGGCGCGCGACGTCTCAGGCACCGCCTGCCGCGCGCCGCAAGACGATGGTCGGCTGGCCTTTGTACGTCGTGCGGAGCCGCTCGCGATAGCCGCACTTATGCGCGACGCGCAGCGACGGCAGATTTTCCGGCGCGATGATGCAGGCGGTTTCGGCGTCCGGCCACTGCTGGTCGGCCCAACTCAGCGCGGCGCGCACGGCTTCGGTCGCGTAGCCGCGGCCATGCACCGCCGGGTCGAGAGCCCAGCCGATCTCAGGGGTGTTCATCAGCGAAGGCTCGATCTCGCGGTGGTAGTCGGCAAAGCCGACTTCGCCGAGGAACCGGCCGCTCTCCTTTTCTCGAACCACCCAGTAGCCGTAACCCAACATCGCCCAGTGCCCGGCGTAACGCAACAGGCGCGCCCAGACTTCTTCGCGCGTGAACGGCTTGCCGCCGATGTAGCGGATCACCTCGGGATCGGACCACATCGCATAGCTCTCGAGGAAATCGTCGCGCGTGTGCGGACGCATGATCAGACGGTCGGTGGTGAGGAGCGTGGGGGTGGACATTGAAGAGGGGCGAGTGGTTGGGTTGGGAGACTTTGAAGCGTTGAAGGCGTGCGTGGGATGATCGCAGATTCGGCCGACTCAAGAAACCGTGCCAAACACGGATTCCGATCCGCGCGGCACGCTGAGCGAAGAGGCTGCGGCTGCGGTAGCCGAGCAGGTAAAAAGCGGCGCATCCGCGGCCTGTTAAGCGATTGAGGCTTCGCATCGGAGTCCGTCGCGGGTTGTCCGGCATTCGAAAGTCTTGTCTTAACGCCGTTGCGTCGGCCACGTAGACTACGCTCATCCGCTGCACGACGCAGCGCACGACCCAGCAGGAGCGACACGCGATGAAAGCGATTCAGTTCAAGACTTTTGGCAGCCCCGAGGTGCTCGAATACGTCGATCTGCCGACGCCGCAAGCCGACGCGGACAGCGTCGTCGTGCAGGTCAAGGCGGCCTCGGTGAACCCGAGCGACGCCAAGAACGTATCCGGTCATTTCGAACACACGGTACTGCCGCGCACGCCGGGCCGCGACTTCAGCGGCGTGGTGGTGGACGGCCCGCAGCAATGGCTCGGCGCCGAAGTGTGGGGCACCGGCGGCGATATCGGCTTCACGCGCGACGGCACCCATGCCGGCTTCATCAAGATTCCGCTCGGCGCGCTGTCGCGCAAACCCGCGACGCTCAGCCACGCCGAGGCGTCGGCGATCGGCGTGAATTTCGTGGTCGCCTGGCTCGGCACGGTCGAATACGCGCGATTGCAAGCCGGCGAAACCATCGTGGTGATCGGTGCGGGCGGCGGGGTCGGCGGCGCGGTGGTGCAGATCGCGAAAGCGCGCGGCGCTCGCGTGATCGCCGTCGACCGCCATCCGCTTTCAGCCGATTCGCCCGCGGGCCGGCTCATCGACGAGTACGTGCCATTCGACGAACACGTGACCGAGCGTGTCAAGGCGCTGACCGGCGGCGCGGACGTGGTGTACGACACGGTCGGCGGTGTGGCGTTCGAGACCGCACTGAGTCTCGTCAAACGCCGTGGCCGGGTGCTGGAAATCAGCGGGACCGGCAAGCGCCGCGTCGAGTTCGACCTGATCGATTTCTACCACAACGAAACGCAACTGCTCGGTGTGGATAGCGCGAAGCTGGGCGTCGCCGAATCGGCGCCGTTGATGACCGCGTTGGTGGAAGGCTTCGAAAGCGGCAAGCTGCAAGCACCGGTTATCGCCCAGCAGTTCACGCTCGAACGCGCACGCGATGCATACGAAGCTGTGGCCGCGGGCACGCGCGGCCGTGTCGTCATCACGATGCCGTAAGCGAAACGACCGGCGGACGTGGTTGGCCTCCAGCATTCATTGATTGATAGCTCCGGGCGTTCGTCGCCGTAACGGCGATACCTTTTCCATCACGGCGCGCCTCACGCTAAGATTGAGGCCGCCGGAAGCTCTCGCCGCACAGCTGTCAATGCCAGCACTTTGTTCGCGTCTGCGAGCGCCATCCGGAATACAAGAAAAGCTTTACCTCGGAGAATGAGATGCCTGAAGAATATGAAGTGCATGGTCCGCACGACCACGCGGTCGAGCACGCCGGCCACCACGACGCCGATCCGTTCGCGAGCCGCATGGCCGTGATGACGGCGATCCTCGCGACGATCGGCGCGCTGTGCGCGTACCAGAGCGGCAATAGCGAAAATCTGGCGCTGTACTACAAGAACGAAGCCGCCATCAAGAAGACCGAAGCGTCGAATCAATGGAGTTACTACCAGGCCAAGGGCGAGAAGCAGAATCTCGCTGAACTCGGCGCGGCGTTGTCGATCGGCAATACCGACGCGCACGCCAAGTTCGTCGCCGACGTCGAAAAATACACGCAGCAGAAAGAGCCGATCCGCGCGAAGGCTGAAGCGATCGAAAAGGAAGTCGTGTTGAACGACACTAAAAGCGAGGCGCTTCTGCACGGCCATCATCGATGGGCGCAGGCCACCACACTGATCCAGGTCGCGATCGCGATGAGCGCGATCACGTTGCTCACGCGCAAGAACTGGCTGCGCAATCTGTCGTTCGGTGTCGCGACGGCGGGCGTGCTGATGAGCGTCTGGGCGTTTTTCTCGGCATGATGCGTGCACCGGCAGGCAAGCACATTCAGTGGCTGCGCTGCGCGAATAAAGGAGTGGTCTGTGATTGATGGGCCCGCGGTTCTTGGCGTTTTCTCCGTGTATGTGGCCGGTGTGGTGATTCCCGGCCCGAACTTCGTGGCGGTCGCGCACAAAGCGGCATCGGCGACGCGGCTCGAGGTGCTGGCGATGGTCGCCGGTATCGTGCTGGTCAACCTGTTCTGGGCGAGCTGCGCGATCCTCGGCGTCGGCATCGTCTTCACCGCGTTTCCGTGGCTGGCGCTGGCGCACTCTCGGATTGCATCGGCGTACCGGCGCTGCAAGGCGTGGATCGATCGCGTGTGCGGCGGCTTGATCGTCGCGCTGGGTGTGCGGCAGTTGATACGGTAAGGTCGGTACTTTTCGACCCGCCGCTCAATGCGCCATCTCACGCGCCCGCGCAAGCAACAACTCGCGCTCGCGCGCATTGCGCGTCATCGCCGCGGCGCGTTCGAATTCGGCGCGCGCCTCGGCCACGCGCCCGAGCTTCGCCAGCAGATCGCCGCGCACGCTCGGTAACCAGTGGTAGTTCGCGAGCGTCGCATCGGCAGCAAGCGCATCGACGATCTCCAGACCCGCGGCCGGCCCGAACGCCATGCCCACGGCCACCGCGCGATTCAACTCGACCACCGGCGAAGGCGCCACTTGCGCCAACGCGTCATACAACGCGACGATCTGCGCCCAGTCGGTGTCCTCGGCACGCCGGGCGCGCGCATGACACGCCGCCAGCGCCGCTTGCAGCGCATACGGTCCGCTCGCGCCGCCGAGCGCGTGCGAGCTGCCGAGCGCGGCCAGCCCGCGACGGATCAGGAGCGGATCCCAGCGGCTGCGGTCCTGCTCGAGCAACAGCACCGGACGGCCCTCGGCATCGGTACGCGCATGCGTGCGCGACGCCTGAATCTCCATCAACGCAACGAGCCCGTGCACTTCGCTTTCGTCCGGCACGAGACCGCTCAGCACGCGCCCAAGCCGTAGCGCTTCCTCGCAAAGCGACGGACGCATCCAGTCGTCACCGGCGGTCGCCGAATAGCCTTCGTTGAAAATCAGATAGATCACTTCGAGCACCGACGCGAGCCGCGGCGCACGCGCATCTGCTTGCGGCACTTCGAACGGCACCTTGGCTGCCGACAGCGTGCGCTTGGCCCGCACGATGCGCTGCGCGATGGTCGGCTCGGGCACGAGGAACGCGCGCGCGATTTCGTCCGTGGTGAGGCCGCCGAGCAGGCGCAGCGTCAGGGCGACGCGTGCATCGGTCGACAACACCGGGTGACACGCGGTGAACACCAGCCGCAACAGATCGTCGCCGATATCGTCGGCACGCGCGGCATCGAGGGCATCGACGAAATCCGGCACGAGGTGAGCCTCCTGCGCATCGAGATCGTGGCCGAGCTCTTCGCGCTTGCGGGCATGCAGCGCTTCCTGGCGCAAGCGGTCGAGTGCGCGGTTCTTCGCGGTCGCCATCAACCACGCTCCCGGGTTATCAGGCACGCCCGCGTCGGGCCAATGTTCGAGCGCCGCCACCAGCGCGTCCTGCGCCAACTCTTCAGCCAGCCCCACATCGCGCACGATCCGCGCGACGTGGGCAATGACCTTGGCGGACTCGATCCGCCAGACCGCCTCGATGGCACGATGTGTGGCCGCCGTCGTCACGGCCTCAGCCCGCCGCCTTGGCGTTCGGGTCCATATAGATCAGCTCCCAGATATGCCCGTCGATATCTTCGAAGCCGTGTCCGTACATGAAGCCGTGGTCCTGCGGCGCGCGCGGCGCCGTGCCGCCGGCGGCGATCGCCTTCGCGACCAGCGCATCCACCGCTGCGCGGCTCTCGCACGACAGGCCCAGCAGCGCCTCGGTGCTTTCTTGCGGATTGCAGAGCGCCTTGCGCGTGAAGGACTTGAACAGATCCTTGACCAGCAGCATCGCGTAGATGTTTTCGCCGAGGATCAGACACGCCGCCTGTTCGTTGGTGAATTGCGCGTTGAAAGTAAATCCGAGCGCGCTGAAAAATGCCTTCGACCGTTCGAGATTGTCGACGGCGAGGTTCACGTAGATCTGCTTATGCATGACGGAGTCCATTAATCGAGTAATGTGCGGGCTGCACGGGCGCCAAGGTGCGCCGGGTTTGCGGCGCCGTCAGCTCGCCTCGGCAAGCGCTTTCAGATTGCCCAGACCGTCTTCGAAATCCTTGCCGACCATTTTGTCCATGCTGAAAAAAACCTGGATCAGCTTCGACAGAAACGGTGCCGGTCCGTGCATCGCCCATGTGACCTGAGTCGCATCCGCATCGGGCTTCAACGTGAATTCGGCGATGTTGTGCGCCTCGAATGGCTTGAGGAAATCGAGGTTCATCGTCACGCTCGACGGCGCCGCCGTATCGGCGATCTCCATCTGCCCCACGCCGACCTTTTCGCTTCGCCACGCGTAACGCGCACCCTTGCCGCTCGTCGAGCCGCTGTACGTGCCTTGCGTCGTGGGATCTTTGCGCAGGTACGGATTCCACAGGTTGAACTGATGCAGGTTGTCGATCAGCGCGTAAACCCGCTCGGGCGGCGCCTTGATGCGCACGCTGCGCTCGATGCGAAAGCTGTCGGGGCGCGTCGCCGCGTAGATCAGCAGCAGCCCCACGGCCGCGACGATGGCGATCAGAATAGTTTTGAGCATGACGATTCCTTTCGATGTAGCTGGATCGGCGCTTGAATCAGCGTTCCGATCAGCGCCTGGCCGCGTTCAGTTCGCAGAAGCGCTCCACTTCGGGGCTGGGCTCGAAGTCTTCGAGTTCATACAGTTGCCGGACTTCGATTTCGCCGTCGGCGTGCTCACCGAACGGCGCTGGAAAGCGCCGCGCCCATTCCATCGCTTCGTCGCGCGTGCGCACCTGGATCAGCGTGTAGCCGGCAATCAGTTCCTTGGTTTCCGCGAACGGGCCGTCGAGCACCGTGCGCTTGCCGCCGCTGTAGCGGATGCGCCAGCCTTTGGAACTCGGTTGCAGGCCGGTTGCGTCGAGCAGCACACCGGCCTTTGCCAGTTCCTCGTGGTACGTGCCCATCGCGGCCATCAGGGATTCGTCGGGCGGGCCGCCGGCTTCGCTGACGGCGGTCGCCTTCACTATGATCATGAATCGCATCGCACTTGCTCCTTTCGCTGTAAGTGGAAAGCCGCGGCTTGTTTGCTGGCTCCTTACTCACACGACGAGCGGTACGCGACCGGATCGACACCAATTTTCGTCGCTCAGGGAAAACCCTGGACTAACAGCGCCTACGCGTAGGATGTGCGCGGCTTACTCGAAACAAGGCCCGAGCTTGCGGACTTCGACCGTGCACCACGACGCCGCCGGGCAGGCTTGTGCGATCGCAACAGCTTCTTCGCGGGTTTCACAATCGAGCAGGAAGAAGCCGCCGATCATTTCCTTGGCTTCGGCAAACGGGCCGTCGAGCAGCCTCGCACGACCTTCGCGCACCTGCACGCGTACGGCGTCACTGGTCGACGTCAGCGATTCGACTGCGAGCAATTTGCCGCGTTCTTTCAGATCGGCGGCGAAGCGCACCATCTGGTCGTAGACTTCGCGCCCGGCACGCTCACCGCGTTCAATGCGTTGTTCCGGGGGTTCGACGATGAGCAGCATGTAAGACATAGAGTCTCCGATTGATCGTGCCGCAGACGTGAACGCCCGGTAGGCGTATGACGGCAAAAACGCGCTTGCGGATAGCTTGCGAGAGGCAGTCTAACAAGCGCGGAGGACTCCAGCAAACCCGTTTCAGCGCTGGGGCCGCGGCGAATCGCACGCCCTACGGACACTCGTAGCGCGGACACGGCATGTGGATTGCTTGTCTTGCTCGCCATTCTTCGCCGCGCGATACAAAACCGTTCACTTTACTGCTCGAAGCCGAAGAGCATTCGCAACCACACTCACCGAGGACAGCGCCATTGCAGCAGCCGCAATGACGGGCGATAGCAGAATACCGAAGATCGGGTAGAGCACACCAGCCGCAATCGGCACACCAACCGCGTTGTAGACGAAGGCAAAAAACAGGTTTTGCCTGATATTGTGCATCGTTGCCTGCGAAGCTCGTCTCGCGCGTACGATACCCATCAGATCCCCCTTAAGCAAGGTAATGCCGGCGCTTTCCATCGCAACGTCAGTACCCGTCCCCATCGCGATACCCACGTTGGCCGCTGCAAGCGCCGGTGCGTCGTTGACACCGTCTCCGGCCATTGCCACCACCCGGCCCTGTGCCTGAAGGTGCTCAACAACAGCCCCTTTGTCGTGCGGCAACACTTCCGCGATGACTTCGTCGATGCCGAGTGTTCGTGCAACAGCCTGCGCGGTCACCTTGTTATCGCCGGTCAGCATGATGATCCGGACGCCTTCACGATGTAGCGACCGGATTGCCTCCGGTGTCGATTCCTTCACCGGATCCTCGATTCCCACAAGGCCGGCATATTGCCCGTCGACACCGACATAAATCACGGTCGCGCCCTCAGACCGAAGCGTCTCGCCTGGGTCATCGGATGGCATCGCGATGTTCTGTTCGAGGAGGAATTTCGCGCTGCCGCAGACAATTTTTCTGCCTTCGACTGTCCCGAGAACACCCCTGCCAGCGGGAGAATCGAAATCCGTTGCCGGCAGAATCGCCAGGCCTCTTCCCACTGCCGCTGAGACAATTGCAGCAGCCAGGGGGTGTTCACTGGCCCGCTCCACGCTCGCCAGTAGTTGCAAAAGCTCGCCTTCATCGCGCGTCCCGTCTGGCTGAATCGCGACGACCTTGGGGCGGCCCTCAGTCAGTGTCCCGGTTTTGTCGACGACAAGCGTGTCCACCTTCTGCATCTGCTCAAGCGCTTCGGCATTCCGGATCAGCACGCCGAACTGTGCTGCACGACCGACGCCGACCATGATTGACATGGGGGTCGCAAGGCCCAAAGCGCAAGGACACGCGATGATCAATACTGCAACGGCCGAAATGATCGCGTACGACAACGCGGGGCTTGGTCCCCACACTGCCCACGCGACAAACGCAGCGAGCGCAATGAGAATCACGCCAGGTACGAACCAGCCCGCAACCCGATCCGCCAGACGCTGGATGGGTGCCCTGCTTCGCTGTGCCGACGCGACCATCTGGACAATCTGTGCAAGCAGCGTATCGGCACCGACTCTTTCCGCCCGCATGACGAAACTGCCAGTCTGGTTCAAGGTGCCGGCGGTGACCTTCGATCCAGGCGCCTTGGTTACAGGAATCGGCTCGCCTGTCACCATTGATTCGTCGACGGTGCATCGTCCTTCGGTGACAACGCCATCCACCGGGACTTTCTCACCCGGGCGGACGCGAAGCAGATCGTCAACCTGCACGGATTCCAGGGCTATCGTTTCGTCTGTCCCGTCAGGACTCACCCTGACACCTGTCTTGGGAGCGAGATTCAGCAGTGCCTTGATCGCGCCGGAGGTCCGCTCCCGCGCACGCAACTCGAGCAACTGGCCCAACAGCACGAGCACGGTAATGACCGCTGCGGCCTCAAAGTACACGGCCACCGCGCCGCTTGTACGGAAGGTCATTGGAAACAGCTGTGGCGCCATTGTCGCCACGATACTGTATGTCCAGGCCACGCCGGTACCGAGTGCAATCAGCGTGAACATGTTCAGGCTACGGTTCACAACCGACGTCACCGCTCTCAGAAAGAAAGGCCAGCCGGACCAGAGAACCACCGGCGTTGCCAGCACTAGCTGCAGCCAGTTCGATACCTGTGGCGCAATAAAGTGATCGAGCCCGAGCAGATGGGCGCCCATGTCAAGAATCACCACGGGCAGGGTCAAGGCAACGCCAATCCAGAAGCGTCTCGTGAAGTCGCGGAGTTCGTGGCTTTCCTGGGCATCCGCCGTGACGGCGACTGGCTCCAGGGACATGCCGCAAATCGGGCAGTTTCCAGGCCCCAGTTGACGCACCTGCGGGTGCATCGGGCAGGTGTACTCGACACTGGCAGGATCAGCTTGCTGCTCCCGCGCCAGTACCCGGGACTCAACGTGTGATCCGGCATCGTGGCGGTGCTCCAAAGCCTTATGCGAATCATGCGCGTGGTTCGCGCGGCGCGTTTCCAGTGTTTGCAAGTCGGACGATTCTTTCATGTTGCCCGCCTTAATCGAGAGATGACAAAGAGAACCATAGACCCTCCCATGAAGGGAAAATCAAGGTTCCGCTTGATCTGCGTTCCTGAAAAAAGCACCGTCCCGGCAGAAAAACCGCGCAGCCTCGTCATCTGCTGCCGGTGCACCAAAGGATGTCGCCCGCGCATTGCTGCACCAGCTTATCGAGTGAATCGCGCATGGCCAACAATTCGACTATCTGCATGTTCAGCTCGGCGAGATGCTTCAGGGCGACCGCCTTGACATCGGAACTCGCGCGATCTTCATCGCGCCACAGGGCCAGCAGCTCCCGGATTCGTTCGATCGAAAATCCCAACGTGCGCGCCTGCCGGATGAAGCGCAGAACCTGAACGTCGCTATCACTATAGATCCGATAGCCACTCGCAGCACGTCCGCGTGGCTGGATCAAGTGCACGTTTCAATCGACGGCCGCCAGCGTATGCAGGAGCGCGTTGCTCCCACACTGATGCTGCTGGTCGCCACTGCGACGCGGACCGCGACAAGCACCCTTCTCAAGCATGCAATCGAAAAAAGCATTCCTCGCAGCGGCTTTGCCGGGCGAATGCGCACAATTGCGCATTCGCCCGACGTGACTGCTTTAGATGAAAACCATCGGGATCACTGTTTGCTGATCTGCGACTGAGGTTGCTGATCGCGTGATGTCTCGACCGTCGACAAACGATGATCGTCGTTGCTGGAATGCATACCTTTCATCATGAAGAGCATGGACAGTGGACACAGCAGAAACAGCAGGTAGGGTCCGGCGCTGACTACAAGCGTCCGGAACTGGGGAAACGCCGTATAGGCGAGCGCCAGGGTAGCCAGCAAGGCGACGCCCGTGACAACCATTGTTTTCGTGCATTTCATGGCATTGCTCCTTGATCAAAGTTCGGTGATTGCCTGAATCAACAGGCGCTATGTGTCATTTCGCGGCCGGGGCCTGAATCTTGTCGGCGTACTTGAGCATGATGTCGCCCATCGCCTTCATCATTTCCCCGTGCATCTGCATGGCCAGTTTTTCGTTTCCTGGCGGGAGTTGCCCCATCATCGGGCAGTTGCGCATCATCTCCCCACCCATCATTCCTCCGCCCATCATCGAGCTTCCACGATCGTGCATGGCCGATTGCGGCGTTCCAGCCGCCGCGCTCAAGCCACTCACTCCTAACAGTGCAACTGCAAGCGATACGGCAGCCAGGTGTCTGGTACGCATAACAACCTCCTTCGTTAATCCGGAAATCGAGAATTGAAGATCGTCTGATCACCTTCCCGGGCGTCACACGAATATCACTGGCTTTAAATCATCACGCCGGGATATCGCCGTGCCGGCTCGAGACCGTACGCGCGCGTTGACGCCTGCGTACGGTCTTGACGCCCAATGCCAGCGAAGGGAGTTACAGAAACTGAGGGGGGCCGCTGCGGAAGGTCGGGGATGAACTGCGGAAGAAGCGTGGCGTCGAATGACGTGTAGACGTGCATAGTCGGAGCGGCAACCACTGCCACCGCGGTTGACGGTATCGCCGCATGATTGCAGCCAGCGCTGCCCATACTGCCGTGGCAATCGGACTGGTGCATGATCGATACGGCAGTGGCCGCATGCGTCGCAGTCTTCGCGACCATATGCTGCGCTGCCGGTGGGTGCGTCGTCACAGGCGATGTACCCGTCATTGTGACCGGCATGCGCGGACAAATTGATACCGACGTGGCAAACCCCGTCAGGGGCAGCCATGCGATCAGCAGATACAGTATCAATTTAACGGCGTGTTTCACGTGTCGGTTCAGACCCGGAATAATGAGTTTAATCAGGCAACGCTCTTGCGAGGATTCGCGTCACGATGCGAGCGCCACATGACGGTCTGCAGTTTTGCAATCCTGCACCTGCCGGGTATCAGCGCGGTCAATTCCCTCCAGGATAGGGCAGCGAGGCCGGCTGTCACCCGCGCAATGCTTCGCGAGGTAGGAGAGCTTGTCGCGCATCACAACGAGTTCGGCAATACGGGCGTCCAGCTCGCCGATATGTCGTTTCGTAATTGCCTTGACTTCCGCGCTCGCACGATCCCGATCCTGCCATAACGAGAGCAGTTGCCTGATCTGCTCGATCGGGAATCCCAAGGTACGGGCTTGCCGGATGAAGCGAAGCAGGTGAACGTCGCTGTCGCCGTACGTCCGGTAACCACTGTCGGATCGCGCGGCGACCTGTACCAGGTCGATACTTTCGTAGTAGCGGATCATCTTTGCCGAAACACCCGATGCGCTGGCTGCCTGTCCGATATTCATTCCACACCTCACCCATTACATTGCAGTGACTTGCCAACGGCCATGCCGCAGCGTCACAAAGCTACGCGGCCCGCTCTGGAATGAGCGGACCCGGCGAAAACCCGTAGCAGCAATTCCATCTATTACCTCTAGCCTGATTTCACTCTAGACCTTCCAGTTACGGGAATGTCAAGGTCTTTTTCGGGCGAACATTGGACACCAAAATTTCATTGCGATACCCTGGCACACAGCGCAGTCGACCGCCATTTTGTCTTCGAAGCATTGCAAATTGGATAGGCGCTGGCGTTGCACGTCGCCACGATATGGCAACGTCCCTGGCAGACGTTTCCTGATCTAGCGATCCCATTGCTTGAGGTGCACGAGGAACGCGTCGGCACCTACAAACCCGACCAGTTGCGCGTTGACCTGCTGACGGCCATTGCGGTCGTAGAACATCAGCGCTGGCGGGCCGAAGAGTCCAAAGCGCCGCAGCATTGCGGCGTCTGCAGCGGTGTTCTTCGTCACATCAATACGCAGCAGTTTCCAGTGCGCGAACTCGCTTACCACACGAGGGTCGCTAAAGGTGAATCGCTCCAGTTCCTTGCAACTGATGCACCAGTCGGCGTAGAAATCCACCATGACGGGCTGGCCATGTGCCGCCTGAAGCGCCCGGTCGAGTTCGTCGGTTGACTGTATCGGTTCGAACCGCGCGACACTGACCGTTCCGGCGGGTGTCCCCTGCGTAATACTGCGAAGCGGCTGAAGCACGTCGAAGTTTCCCGACACCACGCCCACCAGTTCGGCGATTGCAACAACCAGCAACAGTACGCCGAGTGCCTTGCCTATGCGGAAAACGCCATGAGCATCTGGCGGCAACGGGTCGATGGCGCGCAGCATCATGCCGCAACCGGCCAGCAGCAATGCGACCAGCACCATCAGCAGCCAGCCCGGCAGCAACGAATAGACGAACCACAGGGCTGCAGCCAGCAGCATGACACCCAGCGTGTTCTGCACCGCGACCATCCAGTGGCCCGACCTGGGCAGAACGTGCGCCCCGAACGTGCCAACCAGCAACAGCGGCAGTCCGATTCCGATGCCCATCACATAAAGGGCCAGCGCTCCGCCGATCACGTCGCGGCTATTGGCGATATACAGCAGCGCACCCGCCAGCGCCGGGGTCGAACACGGCCCGACAATCAGCGCGGACAGCATGCCCATCACGAACACCGGAAAAATCCGGCCACCGGGCAAACGGTTGCTCCATTCGGTCAGGCGCGTTTGCACGCTTGCGGGTAACTGCAGCCTGAACACCCCGAACATGGCAAGTGCAAAGAGCACCATGAGCACGCCGAAGCCGGCCAGTATCCAGGGTTTCTGCGTCAGGGCCACCAACGGAATGCCGGCGAGCGCCGCAGCGGTGCCCGCCAGCGCGTAGGTAAGCGCGAGCCCTTGCACGTAGGCGAGCGACAGCACGAAGCCACGCCACCGGTGCGGCCGTTCCTGGGCGCCGCCGATAACGGCGGTCACGATCGGGATCAACGGATACATGCACACCGTGCCCGCCATCAACAGGCCGGCAAAGAGGAAGCCGAGTAATTCAGGCACACCAAGACCATTCGCGGGTCGCAGGTTCAGACCGAAACCCGGGAGCCTCCGATTGTCAACGCCGACTTTGGTTTCATCAGAGTCTGTCGTTGCTGTTGCGTTCCCGTCATGCGCGATGCTGGTGACAGTCCCGTCGGGCGTTATCCGGTAGGTTCGCGTCAGCGGCGGATAACACACGCCTAGGTCCGCGCAGCCCTGCGACGTGACTGACAGCACGATGCTCGACGCGACGACACGAGGCAACGGAAGCTGGAGTTGCACCGGCCGGTGATAGACCTGCACCACCCCGAACGTCGGGTCATTCTTCGATTCTGACGCTGGCATCTCGGCTGCTTTTATCGGCACGCCATCCACAGCGAAGCTGAAGCGATCCCGGTACAGGTAGTACCCGGGTTTTGTACCGAAGTCGAGCGTCACCTGCCGCGGCCCACTGAGGCTGACCATCAATGGGAAAGCCTCAGTGGGTGACAGCAGATCGGACTCGTTCACTGCATGCGCAGCGAATGGGGTGAGCACAAGCAGAAAAGCGAGCACCATGCGCAACGCCCGGCTCAGCGTGCCCGCCAGACAACGCATGCCGCGGCGTGTGCTGGATGATGTCATTCGCATGGCAGTACTCCTGCTCACAGGACGTGAGCGAAAACGCGACCACAGGCCCGCCGTTACGCGACGGACCTGTGGTGATGGTGTCAGCGCCCCATCACTGCTGTTTTTCCAGTTTCACGATGGTCAGCGTGCCATTGATGCTTTCAACGCGGACCTTGACCTTCTCGCCTTCCTTCGCTCTTTTGACCATTGACGCGTCCTTGGCCTTGTACGCCATCGTCATCGCCGACATGCCGATGTTCTTCAGGTCGCCGTGCTGGAGCGTCACCATGCCGGTCGACGGGTCGACCTTCTTGACCACCGCGTCAGTGAGTGCGGTGTCTGTCGATGACGCTGCGTCCTTGGTACCTGTCTTCATTTTCATACCCGCCATGTCGTCGGCTGCCAGCGCGGTGCCGGCAAACACGCTAGCGGTACAGAACAGAGCGGATACGATAATCAACTTCTTCATTGGTTTTCTCCAGGGAGGGTTTGCGGCACGGGCGTGCCAAGAGGTACTGCATGAGATTGAGATGCTTTTCTGGTGCGAATGACGCGCCGGCGTTGCAGTAGAAACCACGCGGCCGGAATAATTAACATCGACAGGAGCGGCGCGGTCACCATGCCGCCCACCATCGGCGCGGCGATGCGCTGCATGACTTCCGACCCCGCACCGTGGCCCAGCATGATCGGAATGAGACCCGCCAGCACGACCGCAACGGTCATGGCCTTCGGTCTGACCCGCAGCACGGCGCCCTCGCGAATAGCGTCCACGAGTGTCGCTTCCGTGAACGCTTCGCCTCGCTCGAGCCGACTGTTGAGCGCCCCCTTCAGGTACAGGAGCATCACGACCCCGAACTCGGCGGCGACGCCTGAGAGCGCGATGAATCCCACGGCCGTCGCGACAGATACGGCGTGACCGAGAATCCAGATCAGCCAGAAGCCGCCGACCAGCGCGAAGGGCACGGTCGACATCAGCAGGAGCGCGTCGGCCGCCGAGTTGAACGTCAGGAAGAGCAGCACGAAAATAACCACGAGCGTGACAGGAATCACCGTGCGCAACTTGGCCGCCGCCCGCTCAAGGTACTCGAACTGGCCGGACCAGGCGATCGAATAGCCCGGCGGCAATACGACGTTCTGCGATACGGCCTGCTGCATCGCCTTCACAGCCGATTGAAGATCCGTATCGCGAATATCGACGTAGACGTAGCCCGACAAACGCGCGTTCTCACTACGGATCATCGGCGGGCCATCGGTAATCCTGATGGCGGCTACGTCACCCAGCGTGATCTGCGCGCCCCGGTCCGTGACCACCGGCAACTGGCGCAGATTATCGACCGAGTCCCGGCTCTCGCGTGGATACCGGATATTGATCGGGAAACGCTCGCGACCCGCGATGACTTCGCCGACGTTGTCGCCGCCGACCGCCGACGACACGACCGACTGGATGTCGGCCACCGACATCCCGTAGCGGGCTGCCGCCAGCCGGTCGATGTCGACGTCGATGTAGTGCCCGCCATTCAGCCGTTCCGCCAGCGCGGATGTGACGCCCGGAACGTTCTTCACCGCAGCCTCGACCTGTGTGGCGATCCGGTCGATCTGGCCGAGATCCGCGCCGGATATCTTGACCCCCACGGGTGTCTTGATGCCGGTCGACAGCATGTCCAGCCGGTTGCGGATGGGTGGCACCCAGACGTTCGACAGGCCCGGAATTTTCACCCGCGCATCGAGTTCATCGACCAGTTTCTCGGGCGTCATGCCGGGGCGCCATTCACTGCGTGGTTTGAACTGAATGGTTGTCTCGAACATCTCGAACGGCGCAGGGTCGGTCGCCGTGTCCGCGCGGCCTGACTTGCCGAATACGGTTGCCACTTCCGGCACGGTCTTGATCAGGCGGTCCGTCTGCTGCAACAGCTCGGCGGCCTTGTCTGCCGAGATACCCGGTAGCGCAGTCGGCATGTAGAGAAGATCGCCCTCGTCGAGCGGCGGCATGAACTCGCCACCGAGCCGCGACACGGGAATCAGCGTGATGGCAAGCGCGACGACCGCCAGCGCGATCGCGCCCCACGGCCGGCGCAGCGTCGCTTCGAGCAGCGGGCGGTATAGCCGGATCAGCACGCGGTTGATCGGATTGGCGTTCTCGTGCGGAATCCGGCCCCGGATCAGATAACCCATCAGCACCGGTACGAGCGTCACCGACAATCCGGCGGCAGCCGCGATCGTGTATGTCTTGGTGAACGCCAGCGGCGAAAAGAGCTTCCCTTCCTGACCTTCGAGCGAGAAGACGGGGATGAACGAGAGCGTGATGATCAGCAGCGAAAAGAACAAAGCCGGCCCGACTTCGGCCGCGGACTGCGCGATCAGTTCCCATCGCTGCGCCGTTGTGATCGGCATATCCGGGTTCTTGTGGTCGTACGCTTCCAGATGTTTGTGAGCGTTTTCGATCATCACGATGGCAGCGTCGATCATCGCGCCGATCGCAATCGCAATGCCGCCCAGTGACATCAGGTTCGCGTTGACGCCCTGATAGCGCATCACGATGAACGCAGCCAGCACACCCAACGGCAGCGACAGGATCGCGACGAAAGCACTGCGCAGGTGGAACAGGAACACCGCGCACACGAGCCCGACGATGATGAACTCCTCGATGAGTTTGTCCTTGAGGTTGTCGACAGCGCGTTCGATGAGCTGGGAGCGGTCGTAAGTCGTCACGACTTCCACGCCAGCCGGCAATGACCGCTTCAGGTCAGCCAGTTTCGCCTTCACCGCGTCGATGGTCGTCAGCGCGTTCTTGCCGGAACGCATCACGATCACGCCACCCGCGACTTCGCCTTCGCCGTTCAGCTCAGCGATGCCGCGGCGCATCTCTGGCCCGATCTGGATGCGAGCGACGTCCCCTAGCAGGACCGGCGTGCCCCTATCGTTGGTGCGCAGCACGATGTTGCGGAAGTCATCTAGTGAACGGAGATACCCGGACGACCGAACCATGTACTCGGACTCGGCCAGCTCCACCACCGAACCGCCCGACTCCTGGTTGGCCTTCCCCAGTGCGTCCGCGACGGCGGCTTGCGTCAGGTTGTAGGCTCGCAGTTTGTCCGGGTCGAGGACGACCTGGTATTGCCGCACCATGCCGCCGATACTTGCGACTTCGGAGACGTCCGGTACTGACTTCAGCTCGAACTTCAGGAACCAGTCGTTCAGCGCGCGAAGCTGCCCGAGATCGTGTTGTCCGGTCTTGTCGACGAGTGCATATTCGTACACCCAGCCCACACCAGTTGCATCCGGTCCAAGCGAAACGGTCGCACCGGGCGGCAGGCGACTCTGTACCTGGTTCAGGTATTCGAGTACCCGCGAGCGGGCCCAATACGGGTCCGTCTTGTCGTCGAACAGCACGTAGACGAACGCATCGCCGAACGACGAATACGCGCGGATCGTTTTAGCGCCCGGCACGCCGAGCAGCGTCGTCGTGAGCGGATAGGTGACCTGATCCTCGACGACCTGCGGCGCCTTGCCGGGATACGACGCCTTGATAATGACCTGCGTGTCCGACAGGTCGGGCAGCGCATCGAGCGGTGTCTGCGTCACGGAATACACGCCCCACGCGGTAACGAGCAAGGTCGCGAGCAGCACCAGAAACCGGTTGTGGATCGACCAGCGAATCAGGCGGGCAATCATTTGGCACCTCCGGCTGGTTCGACCTTCGTCAACTGGTATCCGTCATCCGACTGCCTGAAGACGAAGTGCACGACCTCGCCCGGCTTCACGTCCGGGAAGGCCGTCGGCGACGGCTTGCCAAACGTCATCGTCATCGCGCCCCAGCCCAGTGCCGGCACGGGTTGGTGCGAGAACGTGATGTCGCCGGGCGTGACCTTTTCAACCTTGCCGGTCGTTTCGTAGGTTTGGGCAGCCGTCGCGGCGGCGCCGGAGACAGGCACCGCTGCAGACGCGCCGCTGGGCGCGGCGGTTCCTTCCAGCTTCGGCAGCACGGACTTCAGGCTCGCTTCGGAGTCGATCAGGAACTGACCCGATGCGACGACCTGCTGGCCTTCCGTCAGACCGCCCGTCACTTCCGTGCTGTCCCCGGCATCGTTGCCGATCGTGACAGCAACGGGTTGCAGCCGACCGTCGCTGTTCCTGGCGATCACGACGGACCGCTTGCCGGTGGTAATCACCGCTTCCGAAGGTACCAGCAGGCGCGACACAGGTTTCGCCGCACCGACACGCACGCGCATCAGCATCCCCGGCGTCAGCTTCAGCCCGGCATTATCGATTTCGAGACGCGCCTGGAGCGTACGACTGCTCGTGCTGATGCCCGGCAGAATTTCGCGGATGTGTCCCGTGAAATGTTGTGCCGGGTCACCGGCAAACACGGCGTCCACGCTCATGCCCGGTCGAACCTGAAGGGCCAGCGCCTCGGGTACCTCAACCACGAGCCACAGCCTGTCGAGTCCGGAGACTTTCGCAAGCGTCTGACCGGGCGATACCATCGCGCCATCGCGCACGTTGAGTTCGGTCAGCACGCCGGTTTCCGGCGCCGATAGCGTGACGTGAGTCTGGGCCTTGCCGGTCCGCTCGAGGCTGGCAATAACGCCCTCTGGAATCGACATTGCCCGCATACGCGCGCGGGACCCTTCCAGCATGCCACCGTCCATGCCGCCACGCTTCAGCGCCAGATACTCTTCCTGTGGCGCCAGCCAGTCAGGCACGAACAGCGACGCAATGGGTGCGCCCTTCGCCACACGCTGCATCGGGGCACTCGCGTAGAGGCGGTCGATGTAGCCCGTTACCCGCGACTGCACAACATCCGCCATCGACTCGTCGAACTGTGTCGTACCCACCGCGTCGAAACTTTCTTCAGTATCCTGGCGCCGTACTGTTGCGTATCGAATCCCCAGATTCTGCTGCAACCCCGGGTCAATCCTGATGCCGTTCGAACCGCCTTCATCGGCATAGACCGGCTCCAGCTGCATGTTCATGAAAGGCGACTTGCCCGGCTTGTCGAAATGCTGGTTCGGCACCATCGGATCGTGCCAGTACAGCACCTTGCGACCCGTCTTCGGGTCGGTTTTGTCGCCGGTGGCGGATGTCATGGCGACCGCGGTCGAACCGGTCGCCGAAACACGGTAGGTGCCCGCAACATAACCACCACCCAGCAATGCTGCCGCGACAAACGTCATAAGGGCCGCGCGTGCCAGTTGTTTCTTTTGCATGTTGTTCTCCTTCACTGGCTGACGGACATCGAGGCGGGCACCACCTGGTATTCCAGCTGGGCCCAGGTCTGGGAAACGTCACGCTGCAGGTCGAGCACCTGCAGTTGGGCGTCGAGTTGCGCACGTTTGGCAGCGAATGTGTCGGCAAGCGACGCGGTGCCTGTCCTGTAAGCCGCAGCAGCAAGTTGCACGCGCTGGTCCGCAGCCGGCAGCAGCGAGTTGGTGAGATTGGTGATGCGTTCACGGCCGTTGGCCAGGGTTGCCGACAGCGTGCGGATGTCCGCTTCGACCTGTCGCTGCGCGTCCTCGTACATCAGTCGCGCCTTTGTGCCGAGTTGCGCTTTCTCGGCAGCATCCCGATCCTCGACATTCTTCCGGTTGATTGGCAGCGGAATACTGACGCCCACCGACACAAACCGCGAAGAGCCGCCCCCTTGCAAATAAGAGACGTTCCAGGTCCAGTTCGTACTGCGGTTGCTGTTGGCAACAGCGGTATCGGCGTCCGCTACTCTCATGTCCGCCGACGCGGTAACGAGCGCCGGCTCCACTTCGCGAAGCTGGTCGGGCGGAAGCGAAGCAACCACGGATTGCGGCGCAGGCGGCTCGCCGGCTACGTCGGTGACCGTACCGGCGGTCCAGCGCGACAGGCTGATGAGCGCTGTCTGTAAAGTCTGCTGGGCCTTCAGTAGCTGGTCCTGCGTTTGCGCCAGCATGAGCCGGGCTTGCGCGACATCGCTTGCGGACGCCTTTGCGCCCCTATAGGAGGCTTGCGTGGCAGCGAGCTCGTGCGTCATGTGCCCAACCAGCTCCTGCTGCAACGACACCGCCTTCTTTGCATAGGCTGCGTTCAGCCATGCCGTCGCAGTTTGCTGGCGCACATTGACAAGCTGTGCGAGAAATCCCGCCCGTTCGCGGTCGACGACCTGGTTTGCCAGCGTGGAACGAAGCCGGCGCTTTTCCGGCGAGACCCATTCCTGCTCGACGCCGATGCGGCGCATCGTGAGAATGTTCTGGCCAATCGTGAACCCCTGCGGGCCATTGATCGGCAGGTTGTCGATGCCCGCCGCGAGCATCGGGTTGGGTAACTGTCCGGCCTTGACGGCAGCTTCCGAACTGGCGCTGACGGACGCTTGCGCCGCCCCCATGGCGGCAGAGCGGTCGGTAGCGGACTGGAGTGCCGCATCGAGCGTGACGGGCATTTCCTGAGCGCGCGCGGTGACGCTCACGAGAATCAGCGCGGCAAAAAGCGAACGCGCGCGCAGTGGTACACGCCGGCATGACGGCGTGCCAATAGTTAAAGGCATGTTCTAACCCCAACGGCGGACTCCCAAAGGGCGTCCACGTCCTGAACGCAGGACGACCTCACCGCAAATGCGGTGAACCTGTCAGCAAGGGATTAGATGGCGCGAGGAGGTCGCCAGAGTCCGGCCGGTTCACGGACGGGGAGCGACTGCGCGTAGTGGAACACGACTGGACTGGCGAGCCCCGCCGGGCGGGTTACTTCAGTGGCGGAGACGGGGTGATACAAACTGCCGACCTGGCATTGCGCCGTTACCTTGCAGGAAAACCCTTTGGTCTTCCCGACTGGTACAGGCTTCATATTTTCGCAGCCGGACATATCCGGTGACATGGCGCTGCTTTCATCTGCGCCCATACTCATCTGCATCGGACACGCTCCCGTCAAGCCGCTGGCTGCCAGCCCACTGATGGGCAGCGCAGCGCAGAGCAACAGAAGGAGCAATGTCCGGAGGAATTTCATGGCGGGAATTATAGCGTGAAAAATATAGTCAGTTTGTAGCGATCCCTACCGATTGCCCCCCGATTTGGTAAAGGGTGGGCGCATGATTGCCCGGTGAAAAACCGTGTCGACATCGATACCGCGCCAGCCTGACGCCTCAAGACCTCGACGCTGGCGCGTTCGTGGCCACCTGCCCCTCGCACGCCTGCGGCTTGGGGTATTGCCCCCTGTGTGTTTGGGGGAATGCACTGCGGCGTCTTTGGGTAAATGCATTTATATGGCAACTTGGAGCATCGTCTGGTGACAGGTTGCGGTTCGGCAAGGGCAAACATACTGCTTTCGAGCTTCTTCGTCGTACGGACTGTCGACCGCCAGCCGGTACAGAGGTCAGGCTGTACTTCATAGACAGGACGGTACGCAAATGTACGCGCTTCAGCACGCCTTCGCACGTGTACTCAGTGAGTTCAAACTTCACTATCGAGCCAGGTAGGCAAGTCGGACGATTCATGGTGGATCGCGGGATTATCCGGGCATTAGCGGTCGTTCTATCTGGTAGCCAGTGAACAAACGGAAGCCCGCGGCTGACCGCCTGCTGCTTGTCACTCCTGTCTCTCCGCGAAGTCCTTCAATAAGCTTGATATCGCACCAGCAACGTAATAGCCGGGTAAGCAAAGCGCCATTTCACGGTAACGCCCAGATGCTCCAATGTGCGTGGGTTTTTAAACGGTCCCCGCGCGCCCGCTGAATTCGCCACGAACAGCGGTCGAAAAATAACGAGCAAAAACGATACCCGGAGTTAAAACGTATGCTTTCCCGAGCCTTCCTGTTTGGCGTATCAGGCATCGCTATGGCGGTCGCGCTATACGCGTGCGGTGGCAACAACGGCAATTCGCTCACCCCCGTGTCGGTGCAGAATCAGTTGACCACGTCGACGCCCATCAAGCATGTGGTCGTGATCTATAACGAGAACGTCTCGTTCGACCATTACTTCGCCACCTATCCGAATGCGACGAATCCGGCGGGCGAACCTGCGTTCACGGCTGCAGCCGGCACGCCGACGGTGAACGGCCTGAGCGGCACGCTGCTGACCGCCAACCCCAACTTCACGAACACCGCGAACGGCACGGGCGCTGCGAATCCGTTCCGGCTGGACCGTACTCAGGCCGCGACGGCCGACCAGAACCACGCGTACACCGCGGAGCAACAAGCGTATGACAACGGCGCAGCCGACCTTTTCCCGCAGTTCACGGGTAAGGGGTCGAGCGGCGGCGCAGGCGCCTTCGGTACGACTGGCCAGGTCATGGGCTATTACGACGGCAACACCGTGTCGGCGATGTGGAACTGGGCGCAGCATTTTGCGATGAGCGACAACGCTTATACGGATACGTATGGTCCGTCGACTCCGGGCGCACTTGAAGTGATCTCCGGCCAGAACAACGGCGTGCAGCTCGTCAAGACCAGCCAGCAGCCATTCAATCTGTCGACTGCATCGCACTCGTATTACGTCAACGACGGTCAAGGCGGCATCACGCTGATCAACGACGCCGACCCGGCTGCGGACTTGTGCTCCAGCACGACTGACCAGATCCTGATGTCCGGCAAGAACATCGGCGACCTGCTCAACGCGAAGAACATCACGTGGGGCGGCTTCATGGGCGGCTTCAACCTCGCGACCACCAACAGCAACGGCACGGCGGGCTGCAAGCGCAGCACGGTGTCGCCGGTGGTCGGACAGGCAACGGCCGACTATATCCCGCACCACAACTGGTTCCAGTACTACGCATCGACGGCGAACCCGCAGCACTTGCGCCCGAGCGCGACGGCAGCCATCGGCTACACGCTTCAGTCGGACGGCAAGACGGCTGACCCGGCCAATCACCAGTACGACTCCGACGACTTCTTTGCGACGGTGAAGGCAGGCAACTATCCGTCGGTCAGCTTCATCAAGGCGCCGGCGTTCCAGGACGGCCATGCGGGCTACTCCGACCCGCTCGACGAACAGGCGTTCACGGCCAAGATCGTCAACTTCCTCCAGCAACAGCCTGACTGGAAGAGCACGGCCGTGATTGTCGCGTGGGACGATTCGGATGGCTGGTACGACCATGCCTATGCGAATCCGACGACTTCGTCGTTCGATGCTCAGGCGGACCAACTGAACGGCGCCGGCAAGTGCGGCACGGGAACGGCGCCGGCCGGCGTGAACGGCGCTGCGGTCAACGGTCGTTGCGGCCCTGGCACGCGCATCCCGTTCCTCGTGATTTCGCCGTGGGCGAAGGTCAATTATGTCGACCATACCCTGATTAGCCAGGCGTCCGTGGTGCGCTTCATCGAAGATAACTGGCTGGGCAGCCAGCGAATCGGCGGCGGCTCCTTCGATGCGACGGCGGGCAGCATCATGGGCCTGTTCAACTTCAACGGCGGCGGCAACAACCCGACTTTGTTCGTCGACCCGAACCTGGGCACGCCGGTCTCGTCGGTCCCTGCTATCTAGGTTCCGCGGTTTGCGTCGGCGCTCAGGCGCCGACGCAAAGCTGGACAGCACCCCGTGTTGCCAACCTTTTCGAGGTCGGCAACATTTTTCATTTTTAGCTTCCTTGCCGTTG
The DNA here is from genome assembly GCF_058782725.1 of Paraburkholderia sp. FW306-02-B. Lineage (NCBI taxonomy): Bacteria > Pseudomonadati > Pseudomonadota > Betaproteobacteria > Burkholderiales > Burkholderiaceae > Paraburkholderia > Paraburkholderia sp. FW306-02-B. Next base: position 95,276 of record NZ_JBYSXZ010000002.1, on the reverse strand, counting down.
CCTCTATGCCCGCTTCCGCAGCACGTCCCGTCGAATCACGTCCTCCCCAGCATCAGTCGCGATACAGCGCCCGGCGCATTCTGGCGCTGCTCGTCGTCACCGCGCTTATCGCGTCGATCGGCTTTTGTGGCTGGGCGCTGGCGTACCCGTCGCGGGTTCCAGCCGCAGTCGGCGCGCTTGTCGAGGATCTCACGGGGGCGAATGCAAATCCCGTCGCGCTCCAGCGTCCGGTCGCACCGGCTCAACTGAGTGCCGTGGCGCAACTCGGCAAGAAGATATTTTTTGACCCGACGCTTTCAGCATCCGGTCGCCAGTCATGTGCGTCGTGCCATAGCCCGGAGCACGCGTACGGGCCAGCGAACAATCTGGCTGTTCAATTAGGCGGACCCGCTCTGTCGCAGCAAGGCTACCGGCCGCCGCAGTCGCTCATGTACCTCTACCGGCAGCCGAATTTCAGCATCGGCCCGGATAGCGGCGATGCGGACAATGCGCCCGATCTGGCGCAGATCGCGACTCAGGCGGCGGGCGTGGAAAAGGCTCAGAAGAACGCGGGGGTTGCACCTGCGGCACCTGCGCTGGTGCCGCAAGGCGGCATGTTCTGGGACGGCCGCGCCGACACGCTCCAGGCACAGGCATCCGGTCCGATGTTGAACCCGGTCGAAATGGCGAATGCGAGCATAGCCGACGTCCTGGCGAAGCTTCAACGCACGCCGTACAGGAACGACTTCATTCAGCTATTCGGTCCGCACGTTTTCGAAAACACGGACCTCGCGATGTCAGAGGCCATGTTTGCCATTGCGCGCTACCAGGTGGAAGAGCAATCGTTTCATCCTTACACCAGCAAATACGACTATTGGCTTGAAGGAAAAGCGCGGCTCAGTCAGGCGGAACTGCACGGGCTGCGTCTGTTCAACGACCCGAACAAGGCGAACTGCGCGGGCTGCCATCTTTCGAAGCCGGGTTCCGACGGCCTGCCGCCGATGTTGACGGACTATCAATACGAGGCGCTCGGCGTGCCACGGAATGCCAGCCTTGCCGCCAACCAGGACCACAGCTTCTTCGACATGGGCATCTGCGGGCCCTTCCGTACCGACCTGAAGGACCAGACGCAGTATTGCGGGATGTTCCTCACGCCGACGCTGCGCAACGTCGCCACACGCCAGGTGTTCTTCCACAACGGTGTTTATCGTTCGCTCGAGGACGTCATGGCGTTTTACAACGAACGCAATACCGCGCCGCAGAAGTTCTACGCGCACGGCCCTGATGGAAAGATTCAGAAGTACGATGATCTGCCGGCGAAGTACCAGGCAAACATCGACGACAAAGACGCGCCGTTCGACCGCAAATTCGGCGACAAGCCCGCGATGAGCGATGAAGACATTCGCGACATCATCGCGTTCCTGAAGACGCTGAACGATGGGTACAAGGTTAGCGCGCGCTGAGCAATAGTGATAACGGCCGACTCCGGAATCAAAAAACGCCCTACTTAGGGCGTTTTTTGTTTCCGGGTTCTACGGAGCGAAGAACGGTGTGGCTAGACCGTCGCTTCGGCGGTCGCCAGTTTCCGGGCCGATCTCATCAGCCCTTCGAGCATTTTCGCTTCCGCGTTCGCGATATCGCTCAGCGAGGCGATGGACAGTTGCCCGTCCAGAATGGCCAGCGCAGTGCAAAGGCGCGAATATTCGCTGTCCTCGAGTGTCCAGACGCCGTCGCGATGCTCGCGGACGTCAAGCTGAACCATCGCCGCATGTGCGCTTTCAATGTCGGCAAGCAGGTCCGCCCCGAACCCGAGACGCGAAAGCTCTTGCGACACCAGCAAATGCCGGCTCAGCGTCATGTGCAAATTCCGCGAGCCGTGGCCGTGCCGGAATGCATCGAGAGCGGTGTAGCACTGCAACAGCATCGCCTCGGTGACTGGCTCGTGTGCGGTGCGGCTATAGGTAAGCGCGCGCAACAGCGGCGACATTGCTGGCTGACTGTGCTTGCGGCTTCGCGATTTACTGGACATATCGGTTCAACCTCCTTCGCTAACTCTCGGCTTTGCCACCGGAATTTTGTTGTCCGGCGACAAACGCCGCCGATGCGCCGGCGGCCTGACAGACTCCGAATGTGAGTCTGTGTCGCTATCATGGCAAGTAACTATTAAGACAGACTTAAGCGAATACAAGTCGCAAGGTGCTGCACCGACGAAAAAAAACCCTGTTCCGCAAGGGAACAGGGCCGGACAGGATGGAGGAGTCGCGCAGGCGCGTGGATGCTTGCCGACCGATACCCACCACTAACTAACAACGCTGCTGCTACTTCAATTGCAACTTCAACTTCAACTGCTACTGCATCACAGTTCGGTCCCTCGTTTTACTGCACCTCGCTGCAATCCCCTGCTGTTTCCAGCGCCTATTGAATCGACTGCGCGCTGTTCCGATTGCTTCTACTTCCTACTGCTTTCCTGCCCTGCCGCTTTCGACAACCGCGGCAAACTGCTATCAACGGTACGGTTCAAAACAACGCGGGGGAAGACCGCGTCGATGGGCTCGATGACCTGTCGCTCCATGGAAACCAGTTTATGCGAGTGAGCGCGAATGCAATTGCGCGAAACGAGGGGAAATGGCGGCCCAATTTGGCGAATCGCCGGCGCTCGGCGATTTCGATCAATAGGCGCTGAAAAGATCGGATTGTTTCAGCTACGCCGCCAAATAGTGCTTGAAGCAGCGTGCTTGCCGGCATCGACGCGGATCATCCGTAGCAGAATCGAAGCGCCCGCCGAGCCATGAAGTCGATCGGCCGAAACATGACCGCGTGGAAAAAAACGCGGACGGCGCGACAATTCACGACAATTCTTACTAGCCGCCTGCGCACCGGGAACGTTTCCAGCATGCCCGCACCAGAACCTGTCCTCACCTTGCGTCCGGCACTGAACGCCGACGAAAGCTTTCTCTTCGAACTGCGCAAGGCGACCATGACCGAGCATCTGGCGCGCGTCGGCGAACCGGCGGACGACGCCGAGCATCGCGCGCGTCTGCTGCATCGCTACGACACGGCGCGGGTGATTTGCATCGACGGCGCGCCGGCCGGTTTGTTGAAAGCACATCGCACCGACACCGAATGGGTCGTCGTGCAATTGCAGATCGCGCCGGAGCATCAAGGCCGCGGCATCGGCGAGCGCGCATTGCAAACGGTCCTGCAGGCCGCACAAGCCGACGCGTTGCCGGTCACGCTCAAGGTGCTCAAGGGCAATCCAGCGAAGCGCCTGTACGAACGTCTGGGCTTCGAGACCGTCGACGAAGACGAAAGACAGTTTCACATGAGGCGCTTACCGCGCGCGTCGACGGAAACTCAAGCAGAATGAAAGTCTGATAAAGACTGGTATGCAACGGACCCTGTTATGACCTTTCGCGACACCTCGGCCATCGCAAGCTGGCACGCCCATATCTACTTCGACTCAAGCAGCCGCGACGCCGCATGGGCTTTTCGCGAGCAGATCGACGCGCATTGGAACGGCAAGCTGCAATTGGGCCGCTTTCACGAGCGTCCGGTTGGACCGCATCCGATGTGGTCGTATCAACTCGCATTCGGCCAGGAGCAGTTCGCCGAGATTGTCGGCTGGCTCACGCTGAATCACGGCTCGCTCGATGTTTTTCTACACCCGAACACCGGCGACGCCCTGCGCGACCATCGCGACGCGGCCGTGTGGATCGGCCACTCGCATCAACTGCTGCTGGACGCGTTACGCTGACATGCGCGCGGGCGGCGCGCGTTCGTTTACATCAGATGTTTGAATACGAACTGCACCAGCCGCGCGCGGCGACCTGCTTGTCGCCGAACAGCGTGCAGCCGCCATAGGCGTCCGTGGCTTTACCCTGGAACAGCGAGCAGTTGCCGCACGTTTGTCCGGCGGTGTAGTCGGGGAATTTCGCCTTGTCGACCTTGGCAGCGTCCTCTTTATAGCCGACGGCTTGCGCCTTCGGATCGGCTTCGCTGAGCTTGCCGCCTGTGTCAGCGAACGCGGCACGCGAGAGCACCAGCGTCGAGCCGACGCCCACGCTCAGCATCAGAAAGTTTCGGCGCGATGTTTTCATGGTGGTCCGGTGGAAAGTAGTAGTGGATGATGGCGAGCGACGACACGCGGCAACGTTCTTCAATCGAGGAAGCGGGTAAAACGTTCGACCGGTTCACGCTCGGTGCGCAACGTGTTGACCAGTGCGCTTTCGTCGGCGAAACCGAGCGACATGCCGCACACCAGTTGCTCTTCGTCCGGCAGGCCGAGATGCACGGCGATGACCCGATGAAACGGCGTGAATGCGGCCTGCGGACAGGTATCGAGGCCGCGTCCGCGCGCCGCCGTCATGATCGCTTGCAGGAACATGCCGTAATCGAGCCAGCTGCCGCGCTCCATCACACGTTCGATCGTGAAGAACAGGCCGACCGGTGCGCCGAAAAACCGATAGTTCTGCGCGTGCTGTTCGTGCATGCGCTCCTTGTCGCCTTTCTGGATGCCTAGCAGGCCGTACAGATCCCAGCCGATTTTGCGGCGGCGGTCGATGTATGGGGAGACCCACTGGTGCGGGTAGTAGCGATATTCTTCCTGGTACAGCGCGTCGCGTTCGGGATGGTTGTAAGCGTCGAGCAAGGCCTGCGACAGGCGCGCGAGTGAATCGCCTGTTACCACGTACACCTTCCACGGCTGGGTGTTGGTGCCGGACGGCGCGCGGCTGGCTGCTTCGAGGATTGCTTCGATGTCGGCGCGTGCGACCGGCGTGGGAAGGAACGCGCGAATTGAACGCCGCGATGTTAGTGCGGTTTCGATTTCGTTGGCTGGTGTGGGCATTTGGTGGCATCCCGGTGGGGCCTAACGGGTTGGCGGTCTCAGATGATTTTAGCCCGACGGGGCGGTTTCTCGCTTGCAGGCTTGCTGAGTTACCTGCGGTGCTGGTCTTTGCTTGCTTTGTTTGCCTGCTCGGCGCTTTAAGTCTGTCTGCCTACGGCGGTGGCTTTTTCTCTTCTTATTGGTTTATTAGCGTTGCCCCTGTGCGGGGCGGCACCTACTTTTCTTTGCCTGCCGCAAAGAAAAGTAGGCAAAAGAAAGCGGCTTTACACCGCCAGCTCTTAAGCGGGTCCCCTGGCTTGGAGGAGGTAGTGGAGCATCTGGAATCGGTGTTCCCGCACACTCCGCGCTGGTGACAAGGCAGTCATGCTTCCGGCGGCGCTGCGCGCGCCGTGGCGGTACTTCATCAAACCACTCGCCGGTTTCGACGCTCTGCGGTACTGCATCAAACCACTCGCCGGTTTCGACGCTCTGCAGTACCTCACAGAACCGACGGGCCGCTCGGGCGCTTCCGGTGCCTGCGGTTGTTCTAGCGTAGTGGCTTGCCTTTGCTGCGCTAGCGTAACTTGCGGCTACGTTTCGTTTGGCGAAGTAGCCCACACTTCCACAGTTCAGCGCTTCGCCGAGGCAAAGCCGATGGCCCCCACCGCGCGCACGAAGCCACTGGTGTCCCTGGCAGACCGTTCCGGCGAGCACGTAGTGCGAGGCGGGAAGGATGACTGCCTTGTCACCAAGGCGGAATGTGCGAGAACACCGATTCCAGGCGCAGGCGCCCAAACCGCCAAGCGGTTTGATGAAGTACCGCAGAGCGTCGAAACCGGCGAGTGGTTTGATGAAGTACCGCCACGGCGCGCGCAGCGCCGCCGGAAGCATGACTGCCTTGTCACCAGCGCGGAGTGTGCGGGAACACCGATTCCAGATGTTCCACTGCCTCCTCCAAGCCAGGGGACCCGCTTAAGCGCTGGCGGTGTAAAGCCGCTTTCTTTTGCCTACTTTTCTTTGCGGCAGGCAAAGAAAAGTAGGTGCTCCCCCGCACAGGGGGAACGCTAATAAACCAATAAGAAGAGAAAAAGCCCACGCCGTAGGCAGACAGACATAAAGCGCCGAGCAGGCACAAAAACACAGCCACAAAGCACTACGCAAGAAACCATATCACTTGAACGGGCCAACCCGTTGATTAACCTCCGGCAACTGCCGCGTCTCCCGAACAGACTTCGGATGCCACAACCGCGCCCCACCCTCGATACCCGCATCGTTCGATACAGTCGCGACATTCGCCGGCAACTCAATCGTCAGCCGCGCAGCATTCCCACCCCCAACCCAAAGCTTGTCATAATTCACCAGCGAAGCAAGAATCCCGATCACCTTCTCGACACGGCGATTCCACCGCTTGTTCCCAGCCTTCTCGCGCGCCGCCTCACCGATATACTCGTCGTACGCCACACCCTTCCTGCTAACCGGATGATGCGCAAGCTCCAGATGAGGCATCAACTCGCCATCGCGAAAGAGCGCCGTTCCCGCGCCGGTGCCCAGCGTCAGCACGAACTCAATGCCGTGGCCTTCAATCGCGGCAAACCCTTGCATCTCGGCATCGTTGATCATCCGCACCGGCAAACCGCCCAAGCGCCGCGCCAGCGAATCGGCCAGCGGAAATTCATGCCAGCCTTCAACGCCGAAGTGCGGCGCGGTCAGAATGCGGTTGTCGCGCACCACGCCCGGAAAACCGATCGACATCAGCGTCGGCGGCGCCTTCTCGACGAGCGGCTCCACCAGCTTCACCAACGCATCCACCAGTTGATCCGGCGTGCACGGATGCGGCGTCGCTACCCGCAAACGCTCGGTTTTCATTTGCCCGGCATCATCGATAATCGCGGCTTTCAACCCAGTTCCGCCGACGTCGATTGCCAGAATCCGCTCGGTGCTGCCTGTCGCTTTCTTCTTACGTCTCGCCATGGTGTCCCCCTATTGTGTCGCTGCGTCTCATGGAATTACTTCTTCTCGACTGCATTCTTTTGCAAAGGCCGCCATGCATGTCCGTCGCGCGCGAGCAGCGCGTCCGCTTCCGCGGGGCCTTCGCTGCCGGCCGCATACCCGTGCACCGGTATTGCGCCGCCGGTCTTCGGATGCAACACGTCGTCCACCGCGGCCCAACTCGTTTCGATGCTGTCGGCGCGCTGGAATAGCGTCTCGTCGCCAAGCATGCAGTCATACAGCAACGTCTCATAGCCGACGTTAGCTCGCTCGGCAAAGAAGTCGCCATAGTCGAACGACGACTGCACCGCGCCCACCTGCATCACCGGCCCCGGCGTTTTTACGTTGAAGTCGAAACTCGTGCCATGCGCGGGATCGATGCGCAAGGTCAAAACGTTCGGTGTCAGCGCATCGACCGGCGTGTCCCGGAACAGGCGGAACGGCACGGGCTTCAGTTGCACCGCGATCTCCGTGCGGCGTGCGGCGAGCCGCTTGCCCGTACGCAGATAGAAAGGCACCCCCGCCCACCGCCAATTCTCGACGAACACGCGCGCGGCGGCATACGTTTCCGTCGTGCTGTCCGGCCCGACATCCGGTTCCTCGCGATACCCGACGCCTGCCGGACCCTTTTCGTATTGACCGAACACGACGTCGTCGGCGGTCAGCGGCAGAATCGCGTCGAAGATGTCGGCCTTCTTGTCGCGCACGGCTTCGGCATCGAACGAATTGGGCGGCTCCATCGCGACCATGCCGAGCAGCTGGAACAGATGATTCGGCAGCATGTCGCGAAACGCGCCAGTCTGTTCGTAGAACTTGCCGCGCCCTTCAACGCCGATCGTTTCGGCCGCGGTGATCTGCACGCTGTCGATATACTCGCGCCGCCAGACCGGCTCGAACAGCGCATTCGCAAATCTCACCGCAAGAATGCTCTGCACGGTGTCCTTGCCGAGAAAGTGATCGATGCGATACACCTGCGATTCTTGCGCGTACGACAGAATGTGTTCGTTCAGATCGCGCGCCGACTCAAGATCGGTGCCGAACGGCTTCTCGATCACAATGCGGCGGAAACCGCCGCTTGCGCCATCGCCTTCTTTCAGCAAACCCGCTTTGCCGAGATGCTCGACGATCGGTTTGAAAAAGCGCGAGCTGACCGCCAGATAAAAAATCACGTTGCCGCCCGGCAATTGATCGATCTTCTGCTTGAGCTTCGCGAACGTGTCGTCGGTTTCGAATTCACCGGCCATGTATTCGAGCCGTTGCGCAACCCAATCCCACGCTTTGTCGTCGAGCTTGCCGGCGTGGAAGGTGCTGGCTTTGTCGGCGGCGAACTGCTGCAGCGAATTGTGTAAATCGTCGCGCCATGCGCTCGTCTCGCGCTCGCCGTGATTCACGCCGACAATCTGCATGCCGCCGTCGAGCAGGCCATCCACAGCCAGGTTGTACAGCGCGGGCATCAGCAGCCGTTTGGTGAGGTCGCCGCCCGCGCCGAAGATGACGAGCGTGCAAGGCGGCGCAGGCCGCTTGCCGGCCGGCGACGGCGGCGCATCATGCGGGCTCGCGCTGACTTTGCAGCTGGCTTCGGGGTTCGCTCCAGCGCCGGAAGCAGGTTGGGCGGATGGCGAAGCGTTCGGAGTAGTCGACATGGGATTCGCTTAAGGAAGCCAATGAAACGGACGTGGCGATAGGTAAAAGACCACGCTTGAACCCGCACAGTTCAAAACAACCGCTAAACCCGCATAGAACGCGTGCTGTATGGCTTGGGTCACTTCGTATGCCTGTTTAACTACTTCGCCGCCGCGGTTGCCAGCGCAGGCTCAGGCGTGCGTGCCGGTGCGCGAGCCGGTTCCGGTTCGCCGGTCAACGGCACATTGCCCGATCCGGCCATCGCTCTCGGTTGCAGCAGCAGCGCGACCAGGCCGCTCCAGCCGGTTTGATGTGAAGCGCCCACGCCGCGCCCGTTGTCGCCATGGAAATACTCGTGGAACAACACGAGATCGCGCGAACGCGGGTCCGCTTGCAATAGCGGATACGCGCCCATCACCGGCCGCTCGCCGTCCTTGTCCTTGAGAAACAGTGTGGTTGCGCGGCGCGCCAGTTCGTCGGCGATTTCGCACAACGAAAACTTCTGGCCTGAGCCGGTCGGATACTCGACGCGGAAATCGTCGCCGTAGTAGCGATGAAATTCATACAACGATTCGATCAGCAGGTAGTTCACCGGCATCCACACTGGCCCGCGCCAGTTCGAATTGCCGCCGAACACGCGAGAGTCCGACTCGGCCGGCAAATACTTGACGCAGAAACTGTGGCCGTTGAGGTCGAGCTCAAACGGCTTGTCGCGATGGACGCGCGACAGTGCCCGCACACCGTGATCGGAAAGGAATTCGCTTTCGTCGAGTGCTCGGCGCAGCAATGCTTTCATCCGATGCCCACGCAACACTGACAGCAAGAGGCTATTGCCCTTGCCGGGCTCATTCCAGCGCGACACCAGCCTCGCCAGATCGGGCCGATGCTGGAGGAACCAGACGAGCCGCTCACGCAAACCCGGCAAGCCGCCATGCAGACGTTCTTCCAGTACGTGTACGGCAAACAGCGGAATCAGCCCGACAATCGAGCGCACCCGCATCGGTACGTTGCTGCCGTCCGGCAGGCGCAGTTTGTCGTAGAAGAATTCGTCTTCGCTGTCCCACAGACCGGTGTCGCAACCGTCGTCGCAACTGACGGCTTGGGCGATATACAGGAAGTGCTCGAAAAACTTCACACCGATATCGACGAACACATGGTTCGCATACGCCAATTCGAGTGCAATGCGCATCAGGTCGAGCGCGTACGCGGCCATCCACGCCGTGCCGTCGGCCTGATCGATGTGCCCGCCGGTCGGTAGCGGCGACGAGCGATCGAAGATGCCGATGTTGTCGAGACCGAGAAAGCCACCCTGAAAAATATTGCGGTCGTCGGCGTCCTTGCGGTTCACCCACCAGGAGAAATTCAGCAACAGCTTGTGGAACACGAGTTCGAGAAAATCGCGATCCGCCTTGCCGGTCAGCGCGCGGTCGATTTCATAGACGCGCCATGCGGCCCATGCATGCACGGGCGGATTCGCATCGCCGAACGCCCATTCGTACGCGGGCAACTGGCCGTTCGGATGCTGGTAGCGATCCTTCACGAGCAGCAGCAACTGACGCTTCGCAAACGCCGGATCGATCAGCGCGAAAGCGGCTGCATGAAACGCCAGGTCCCACGACGCGTACCACGGGTATTCCCACTTGTCGGGCATCGACACGATGTCCGCGTTGCACAGATGCCGCCACTCTGCGTTGCGGCCGTGCTTGCGGCTCTCGGGCGGCGCGGGTTGCAGCGGATCGCCTTCGAGCCAGCGATGCACATCGAACTGGTAATACTGCTTGGACCACAGCATGCCGGCCAGCGCCTGACGCTGCACGAGGCGCGCATCGGGATCGTCAATCTCATGCTGCAACGCGCCATAGAATTCGTCCGCCTCCGCGATGCGGTGAGCGAATACCGCGTCGGCGTCGAGCAAGACCTCATCCGGACTCGACTCCGGACGCCAGCGCAGGTACACCACGGCGCGGCCATGCGGCGCGAGTTCGAGCGGCGCGTGCGCGGCGGCCTTGGTGCCGGCGTCGTGGCGCACCGCTTGCGCGTCGCCGTGCACGAGGTAATCGTTGAAACCGTCTTTGAACGGGCCCGCGCCGTCCATGTTGAACAGGCGCTTGACGTTGGTGTCGTTCTCGCAGAACAACCACGTCAGTTGCGGCGCATCTTTCGACCACGCAGTCACGACGATCGGCTCATGACCATGCTGACGGCCGACCACATGCATCTCGCCGCTGTGGTCTTCGCACGCAACCAGCGAAGGCTTGTCCTTGTTTTCCTTCCACGACCACGAATTGCGCGCCCAGATCTGCGGCAGCACATCGAGCGATGCCGGCCGGTCCGCGCGATTCTCGATCGTCACGCGCATCAGGATGTCGTCGGGCGCATGTTTCGCGTACTCAACCTGCACGTCGAAATAGCGCGAATCGTCGAACACGCCGGTATCGAGGATTTCGTACTCCGGCATGTCGGCGCCGCGCCGCGCGTTTTCCTGAACCAGATCGTCGTATGGAAAGGCCGCTTGCGGGTACTTGTAGAGCATCCGCATGTACGAATGCGTGGGCGTGCCGTCGACGTAGAAGTACAACTCCTTCACGTCCTCGCCGTGATTGCCCTGCGCATTCGTGAGGCCGAATAACCGTTCCTTGATAATCGGATCGTTGCGGTTCCACAGCGCAAGCGAGACGCACCAGCTGAGCTTGTCGTCGCCGAAACCGGCGATGCCGTCTTCGCCCCAGCGATACGCGCGGCTGCGCGCATGGTCGTGCGGGAAGTGGTCCCATGCGGTGCCGTTCGCACTGTAATCCTCGCGCACCGTTCCCCATTGACGCTCGCTGAGATAGGGCCCCCAGCGTTGCCAGTGGTCACACTCGGCAGAATGCAGGCGTGAACCTTCAGTAGTGGCGAGCAAATTGGCAGCGCGCAGCGGTGGCATGAATACGTCCTTGCGTCGAGCTTGGCGGCGGGACTCATATCGTAGCGCGGTTTACGCGGCGATGGGCTTCATCCGGGCAAGCAGATTTTCAATGCGTAACAGCTCGCCCAGCGACCACGCCTGAAACGGCGCGCCGGCGGGCGTGTGCGGCGCGTCGCCGTCGGCGATTTCGGAGAGGTGGTCGAGACCGGCGTGGTCGAGATGTGCGTACAGCGGGTCGAGAAAGCGCGCTTTGGCTTGCGCGCAGACATCGTGCCCGGTCGCGTGAACCCGCAGCCACGCTTCTATAAACGGGCCTAGTAACCACGGCCAAGCCGTACCTTGATGATAAGCGCCGTCGCGTTCCAACGGCGTGCCGGCATAGTGGCCCCGATAGGCGGGATCGGACGGCGCGAGCGTTCTTAAGCCTAGCGGTGTAAGCAGTTGCGCTTCGACGTGATCGACCACCGCACGCGCCGCCGCGCCGTCGAGTAATGGAAACGGCAGGCCACCCACGGCGAAAATCTGATTCGGCCGGATCGAGCGATCGACAGTGCCTTTTATGTGATCGACGTCAATATTGTCGAAAAGCGCTTGCGTCGACGGATCGATAAAGCGTTCATGAAACGCTTGCAACGCTCGCTCGGCCGGTTGCTGCCACTGCGGATTCCACATTGCTGCAATGCGCAATGCGTTGATCCAGAGGGCTTGTACTTCCACTGGTTTGCCGATGCGTGGCGTGACCACCCAGTCGCCGACCTTTGCGTCCATCCACGTCAGTTGCACGCCGGACACGCCCGCGCTCAGAAGTCCATCGTCAGCGGATGCTTTGATCCCGAAGCGCGTGCCGTTCGTATAGCCCGTGAGGATGGTTTCTATTGCCTGCTGCAAGCACGTGCGCGTGGCGGCGGTGGCGTGATGAGTCGCGAGATAGTCGTGCACAGCGACGACGAACCACAACGACGCATCGACGGAGTTGTATTCCGGTGTGTCGCCATAGTCGGGGAAGCGATTCGGCAGCATGCCTTCAGACAGCGTGCCGGCCCATTCGAGCAGGATCGCTTCGGCGTCGCTATATCGGCCCGATGCAATCAGTAAGCCACGCATGGCGATGAACGTATCGCGGCCCCAATCGGTGAACCACGGAAAGCCGGCGACGATTGTACGGCCTTCGTTACGCGTGACGACATACGCATCGGCGGAGCGCTGGAGGCGGGAGCCTGGCGCGGTGCGGCGTTGTTGTTCGATGGTGGCGAGTTGCGTGGCGTGGGCGATGGCGGGTTCAATGTTTGCAGTCTGAGCCGCAGCCGCAATGGATGCGCTCAGGATCATCACCGCTTCGCCATCGGCGAGATTGAAGCTGAACACGCCGGGCGCCGCGAGATCCTCGCTGAAATCGAGGCCACGCTCGCGCTCGCGGACGTAGCAGAAGTTTCGATACCAGTCGGGTGCATGCGTGTAGGCGCCATTCGTTGCGGCTTGAATGGTCGGCAAGTCGCCGTAGGGTTGCCAACTGACGCGCGCTTGCTCGTCACTCGTTTGCGCGTTGAAGTTGAACGCAGGATTTTCATGGTGCAGCGCATGATAGTCGCGGCCGGAAAGCAACGGCCTGACCTTCAACGTGAACGCGTGCGCGTTAGAGGTTGGTTCGGAACCCTGCGTGCGCCAACGCAAAACCGTTTCGCACGTTGTCTTGCTGACGAACACTTCGGCCGTCAGCAGCGTTTGCGCGTCGAGTTGAAAGCGCCATGTCGGCCACGGCTGAGTGTCGAAGTCCAACAGGCTCGCCGTCACGTCCGGATAGATCACGTCCGGCACATAGCGCTGCATGCTTAGCGGATAGCGCTTGCCGTTGGCTTCGAGCCATGCCTCGACACCGTTGACGAGAACGACGCGCCCGCCCGGGGCACGTGTAGCGGTCAGCAGCAGCGCGTGATAGCGGCGCGTGCGTAACATGCCGGCGGTGCCCGATGCGAAACCGCCGAAGCCGTCTGCTTCGAGCCATTCGTCTTCGAGACGCGTCATGTCGAAGGGTCTGCCGATGCGTGTCATCGATTTACCAAGGTTAAGCAAACCGCAAATCTTTCGGTTGCCTGGACTTCAGGCGTGTGGCGCTATCGTGAACATTCGCCAGCTTATCGCTTTCCGTTGCCTTTCGAGAAACCGACGCGAATTGTTAAGCTGCGGCGCGGACGACTCCGCATCGGTGTCTTCATCGCCTAGGCCCCCAACAAAACCCCAGTCCTAAAAGCCCGCGCACCAGTCACGCGACCCAACGGGGCTCCAGCCGTAACAAACCGAATAGCGCGCCGCATATAAAACACACCTTCGGTTTGACTAGAAACAGTAGTAATCTCATCAGCCAACGGATCGACGATATCAAACAAAGCTTGCCCGACACGAATCGTGTCCCCAATCGTCGCGCGATGAACAAGAATCCCACTAACAGGCGCATAAAACTGCTCACTACCGGCGAGCGGGGTAGCAGGTGCCAGCAGCTTGGGCAAAGGCTTAGCATCAAGCTTGATAGCCTTCCGCCAAACAAGAAAATCGACAATGGCATCAGCATCCTGCCGAGCAACAGAATAAGAAACATCCCGCTGCCCGCGGCATTCAACAGTCACAGCAATCGCCCCATCGGGCACCGGCTTCCCGACGGGCATCTCCTGCTGCAACTGCCACCACGACAAACTATGCGTCTCATCGAACGACTCACCACCCGAGTTAGTGGCAAGCAACGAAGCCTGCGCCCCAAGATACCGAGCCAGAGGTTCGAACTCAGGCCAAGCCGCCTCACTGGTATAGAGATGCATTGCCGCTTCAAGCGAACAATGCAGATCGATAACAACATCGGCATCGAAAGAAAGCTTCAGCAATGCCAATTGAAGTGACTCGAACTCAATCAACGGCTTCTGCTGCGCAAGCTCCTCAGCGATTAACGCCCGAACGATTCGAAGATTCTCCGAAGGATCAGAACTCAAAACCTCCTTAGCCCGCGCGGCCAGCTTCGAAAACTGCAAGAAGTGTCGATTGAAGTTCTTGCCACTGCCAAGATCGAAGCGCCCAAGAAACTGCCCGAGCACGTACTGCCCAAGGCCGACCGGATTAGCCACAGGGACCAAAACGATTTCAGCCGCCAGCGCACCCTGCTTCTCCAATTCAAGCAAACGACGCTTAAGCAAAACAGCCGTCAGCATCGCCGGCGTTTCATCGGCATGCAGCGACGACTGGATATAAATCTTTTGCCCACTATTCGAGGACCCAAAATGAAATGAAACCAGTTCACGGTGCGTGCCGATAGCCGGCGAAAGAAGCGGAATCGATTGCTTGTTCATGAGCGGAAGGTCTGTAGAGAAAGAGGAAGTAAGCGGGAAATCAATTGCCGTACGGATCGAAGTCGAAGTACTTCCACGCAAACTCATCACTGCTGAAAGCCAGTGCGGCGCTCAAGATCATCAGCGGGATTTTCATGGGGGACGGGTGTGAGTTGGGCGGATTGCTACAGGCCATCCTATGCTTCTGCCGCGCCTCAAAGAAGTTCCGAAAGTAATATCATGATCACTTTTACCGATCACAAAGATTCTTCATGGCGTTGACGATCTCCCAGTTGCGCGCGTTCACCGCCGTGGCCGAACACGGCAGCATCCGCGCGGCGTCGCGGGCGCTCGGCATCGCCCAGAGCGGCATCACGCAGCAGTTGCAGAACCTCGAATCGATGCTGGGCGCGACCTTATTCACCCGCACGAACCGCGGGATCGCACTGACCGCGCTCGGCCAGCGCCTGTTACAGCGCGCCGGCGCGATTCTCGGCGAATGCGAGCGGGCCGAACAGGAGGTGCAGCAACTGCGCGGCGACTACGCGGGCGAGGTCACGTTCGGCATGACCACCGAGCCGCTCGTCGATGCCTTCGCGCCGGTGCTGATGGAATTCCGCGCGCGCTTTGAGCGGGTCGCGGTACATCTGCGCACCGGCACCTCGCGGATGATGATTTCGTGGATCCGCGAAGGCACGCTGGATTTCGCCGTCGCGCTGGTGTCGAAACACACCGACACGGCCGATCTGTCGGTCACGCCGCTGTATCCATCCGATCCGGTGATCGTCTGCCGGCGCGGTCATCCGAAAGCTGCTGCGACCTCGCTTGCCGAACTCACCGATTGCACATGGGTGGCCACGCGCTCGCCAAATCTCACCGACGATCCGCAAGTCAACCGCCTGAGCCATCTGTTCGAGAGCCACGGCTTGCCGCCGCCGAAAATCATCGCGACGGTGGAAGGCTTGTTCGAGGCGCTGCATCTGGTCGGCGCGACGGACTGTCTGTCGCTGGAGTCGTCGATCGTCGCGAAGCGCGGGCCGTTTGCGAGCACGCTCACGTCGATCGACGTACGCGAGCGAGCGGTCGAACAGAACGTATGCCTGCTGCAGCGCGCGGCGATTCCCGTCACGCCCGCCGCGCAGGAACTCGCGACGATGATCGCGTCGTACACGCGCACGGTGCGAGCGCGATGAGGCCAGATTCATGCAGTGTGGTGCTGAACGTCGACGACCTGCACGCCGCACTGCCCCATCTCGCTCAATACAGCGTTTCTAGCGCGATCAACTCCTCGATGGTTTGCCTGCGCCGAATCAAACGCGGCTTGCCGTTCTCCAGCAACACTTCAGGCGCCAGCGGCCGGCTGTTGTAGTTCGATGACATCGACGCACCGTACGCCCCCGCATCGTGAAACACGATAAAGTCCCCCACTTCCGGCGTCTGTATGGAGCGGCTCGTGACGACGCCACCCGCGTCCTGCGTGAACACATCGCCCGCTTCGCACAACGGCCCAGCCACCGCGAAAGAGCCAACCGGCGTTTCGCTCGGCATGCCATTGCCTTTCACCACCGTCATCTCATGATGACTGCCGTAAAACGACGGCCTCATCAGATCGTTGAAGCCCGCATCGACCAAGGCGAACTGCCGGTTCGGCCGCCGGTTCAGCGCGTGCACCTCGCCAACCAGCACGCCCGCTTCGGCGACCAGAAAGCGCCCTGGCTCGATCTCCAGTCTCACGCGATGCCCGAGATGCGCTTCGATCTGCCGCCGCGCCGTGTCCCAAAGACGAAAATAATGCTCGGCGTCAATCCGCGGTTCGCCTTCGCTATACGGCACCGACAAACCGCCGCCAGCCGAAATCGCTTCGATATCGTGCCCCAAGCTTTGCACCGCTTCGACCATCGCATCGCACACGCGCGATAGATGCATGTAGTCGACACCGGAGCCGATATGCATGTGCAGCCCGACCAGCTTCAGGCCATAACGCCGCACCATGGCTATCGCCAGCGGCACGTCGTCGAGCCAGATGCCGTGCTTGCTATGCTCGCCGCCCGTGCTGGTCTTGTTGCTGTGTCCGTGGCCGAAACCGGGATTGATCCGCAGCCACACACGGTGACCTTCAGGCGCATGCTGCCCCACGCGTTCAAGCATATCGAGCGACCCGGCGTTGACCGTGATGCGGTGCTCGATCACCGCAGCCAGCGTCGCGTGGTCGACGAGATCCGCCGTAAAAACCACGCCCTCAGGATCGCCATCCGGTGTAAAGCCCGCCGCGAAACTGCGGGTAATTTCGCCCAAAGACACCGCGTCGGCCATCGCCCCTTCGTCTCGCATCAGCTTCAGGATATGCACGTTCGAACACGCCTTCTGCGCATAGCGGATCACGTCGAAGCGGCGCAATTCGGCGATACGCCGGCGAATCACGTCGGCGTCGTAGACCCAAAGAGGCGTGCCGTACTGACGCGCGAGTTCGACAAGTTGTTGTGGATTGAACGTGGTCACGATTTGCGGCTCTCTATCTCGAAGCATGGGTGTGAGCAAGATGATGCCGAGAATCGATCATTCAGTAAAATACCTATTCTTCTAGAATCCATTCATTTCTGATATAGACACCATGGCGCTCACTCATCGACATATCGAAGTTTTCCGCGCGTTGATGACGGCAGGCAGTGTCACTAAAGCAGCCGAGATGCTCTTCACCTCGCAGCCCACGGTAAGCCGCGAACTTGCGCGCATGGAACAGAGCATCGGCTTTGCCTTGTTCGAACGCGTGCATGGTCGATTGCGTCCAACCATGTCCGCACTGACGCTGTTCGACGAAATCAAGCGCGCATATGTCGGGCTCGAAAGGGTGGCGTCCACGGCGGCAAGCCTGCGCGAATTTCAGGGCGGCCAGCTTTCCATCATCGCGTTGCCCGCGTTTTCGCATTCGATCCTGCCCGGCGCATCGAAACGTTTCCACGATGCACAGCCCGGCGTAAGCCTCTCGATCGCGACGCAGGAATCGCCGTTCCTCGAAGAATGGCTGACCGCGCAGCGCTACGACCTCGGCTTGACCGAACACGGCGCGCCGCCCGCCGGAACCCGCCTGACGCCGTTGCTCGAAGTGGACGAAGTCTGCGTGCTGCCCGATGAGCATCCATTGCTCGCAAAGCGCGCGATCGAACTGAAGGATTTCGCGAATCAGCCATTCATCAGCCTGTCGTCGAACGATCCGTACCGGATTCAGATCGACGAGACCTTCACGCAAGCTGGCATCGCGCGCCGCCAGATGATCGAGACGCCCACCGCCGTCTCCGTTTGCAGTTTCGTGCGGCAGGGCCTCGGTGTGGCCATCGTCAATCCGCTTACCGCGCTCGATTTCGCGGGCCGCAATCTGCATATCCGGCCGCTCGCCGTGTCGCTGCCGTTTCGCGTGAGCGTGGTTCATCCGGCGCATCGTCCGCGCCATCCGCTGGCTGGCGCGTTCGTCGAAGCGCTGCAAAGCGAAGCCGACACGCTACGACTACAGTTAAAAACCCACACAAGACGTAGGCAGCAGTAAGGGCGCTGCTCGACGATCAATCCGCGCCACGTTGGCCCATCAACAGGAGTGTCCTAAATGATGAATCGAGACAACCCCGTCTGGCTGATGCCGGGCTTAAAAGCCGGGCTTAAAACTCGACCAACGCAAAATCTTCCTTGCCCACGTCGCACAGTGGGCAGCGCCAGTCGGCCGGGACATCTGCCCAGCGAGTGCCCGGCGCGATACCTTCTTCCGGCAAGCCGGCGGCTTCATCGTAGATCCAGCCGCAGATCACGCAGACCCATTGTTTGAAGTCGTCCGCCGAGGCCGCGCTTTCTTCTGACGCATACGACGCAGCGACCGCTTGCGACGCCGGCGTCTCGTCGAGGCTCACCACCAACGGCGCGGCCGTACCTACGCTACTTTCAGCGACGCGTGCCTGCAGGCTTTCCAGCAGCCGTTGCGCTTCGACCTGCGTCAAATCGATCCAGTACGGATCGCCAGCGCCGTCGTTGAGCCGCTCGGGGGAAAACTGGATTTCTACGGCTACGCCCTTCTTGTACATGGCAAATCGGAATGTCGATGAAGCCGGCGGCGAGCACCGGCATAGGGTTGGATGCTTGAACCGAGGGCTTCGTGGCGGGGGGTCGGTTAGGCGAACTGGTTCAGCACGATGGCTGCGATCAGTCCGGCGGTGCCGATGAGGCCCAGCAATTGCAGAAGAGTGAGGGATTTACGGGATGCAGTGGGGATTTGTTGCGTAGTCACGGGGTGTTCTTAAAGATCGGAAAAAGCGAAATGGTACACGGGTCGAAGGCCGGCGCATCTCGATTGGCGCAAACCCAAGTGTGTTACATGCCATTATCGCTGCTCGATCAGCCTGGATTCCCCTCCAGGTGGAGATGGACTAATTCCCCACCGGGTGGAAAGCCAGCCTACGAAAAAGCCGCCTCGCCGGCATGCTCAGACACCGCCGCTACAATCGCGGCGACGGCCGCAGCATCGAGTGTCAACGCGATATGCGCCACGCCAGGCACGATCGTGACCGGCACCGCACGCCCCGCTTCCTCAAAGACCTCGGCAAATTTCTCGGCGTGAAACGCCTCGTCATCCGCGCCGACCAGCACTTCAACCGGTTGCCGCGTCGCGCGGATATCCGCGCGGTAATCCTCATGCGGACGAAAGTTCTGCATCAGGTTGTACGAGTACTGCGGCGTGAGCTTGGCTGCCGCCTCAGGCGACAGTGCATAGGCCACGGTCGGCAGATGATTGAACAGCGTGACGTGCAGCTTGTTGAGGATCACCAGCACGATCACGCGTGGCAACCCGACATTCACCCACCCGCCGACGGAAGGCGGCGTTGTCGGCGCGTTCTGATGAATGAACGGCGCAAGCAGCACATAGCGGTCGAATGCCATTTGCCGCGCATCCCCCGCAAACCGCAGCGCGAAACCGCCGCCTGCCGAAAAACCGGCCAGCGTGCGCGGGCCGGCCGGCTGAACCGCGTCGAGAAAATCGCTCAGATCGTCTTCAAGCTGGCCGATATACGCGATCATGCCTTTCTTGCCCGATTCGCCATGCCCGCGCATGTCGGGCACGTAGACGTCGTAACCGGCCGCGGCGAGCGCCTTCGCCAAGGTATGCAAGCTCACGCCACTCGCCGACGAGCCGTGAATCAGCACCGCGCTGCCTCGCACCGGCGTTATCCGGCTCGCATAACGCCGGTACGCGAGTTCCGCGTTATCGCGTGCGGTGTGGCGTTCAATTGGAGGTAAATCGGAAGTATCGACCGACTTGAAAGGCTCATTGATCGACGCGAGCGGCGGCGGCTGTTTGGGGCCGCCCTTCACAAGCGCCACCGCCATGATGGCGAGGCCCACCAGGAACACGACAACCGGCATCACTGCATGCAGTTCGGAACTCATCGAATGGACCCCTCAGGCGATTCATTATGATTTTGGATTTCCCGATCGATGAGCCTGCGCTTTATGCGTTTTACCCGTCTTGCTGTAGCCGATGCCGCCGGCTCACCGCTCATCGTCGCCGACGATTGTACGATCCTGCGCGGCGTCAAAAACTCGAGTATCAGGTATTCGACAATGAGTTGCCGTGACGCGAATCCCAGAAGCGGATCACCGTTGCGCCACCCGTGCCGGCGCCCACCACCTGATCGGGCGCGCCGCTCTCCCGCAGCAACGCGCGCAGTTCGTTGATGACCGGAAACACCTCGTGATTCCAATCCGCGCCCTGCGTGTCGTGCGCGCGTTGTTCGGCTTCGACGATGGCGCGGTCTTCCTTGAAGATACGTTCGGTGAACCACACGAGCAGCGGCCACGCGAGATTCAGCACGCCAGGAATACCAGGTTTGCGAATCGACAGCAGGCCGAACGTGCGGTTCGTGCGCTGCTCGCGATCGAGCGGCACGTAGACGATCCACAAATCCATCACCAGCGTCTGATCGGACGTGCGGATCTGCAGCGTCTGATACGGATACTCGGTGCGGATCGTCATCACGTCTTTGTCGTTGTCGCCCCCGGTCTTGCGGCTTTGGCCGAACACGATCGCTTCGCCGATCGGCTGCTGGCCAGCCATGCGCGCAAACGTGTAATCGACTTCGACCCAGCCCTCGCCGCGCCGGCGCCCCACCGAACGCGCGCGCATCTGCCCCATTTGCCGGCGATGCAGGAACTGATGGTTCATGTCCATCAGGTTCTCGTGCATGAACGAATAGTGGCAATTCACCGGACGACCGAAACGGCGCGTCTTGTACTTCTTGTCGGATACGGAGCCGAACGCGGGTAGCGGTCGCTCTTCAGCCAAAGCGGCGTCGCCGGGAAACACGAAAATCAGTCCTTCGACTTCGCGACACGGATAAGAACGCACGCCATTCGGCAGCCGTTCGCGGCCCAGATACGGCACGTCGATGCACGTGCCCGAGCAGTCGTAGGTCCAGCCGTGATAGCCGCAACGGATCGATTCACCGTCCACCACGCCCTGATGCAACGGCACCTGACGATGCGCGCAACGATCTTCGAGCGCGAACACCTTGCCGGACTCCGTACGCGCCAGCACGACCGGCTCACCCGCGAACGTCACACCGTGCGTCTTGCCCCGCTTCACTTCATGCGACCACGCAAGCGGATACCAGTAGTCGGGGTGAATGCCGACGCGGCGCAGATCGCGAACCGGGGCGTCGTTGGCGGCCTGATCTGGCGCATGTGCATTCCCTGCTGCAGGGGCGTCGGTTTGCGCGGCTGCATGTGCAAGCGACGCATCGACCGGCGCGTCGACGATGTCTTGTTCGAGCGGGGGAACAGCATGCATGAGTGGAGCCTCCGTGCACGAGCGGTCAGAAGGTTGCCGCCCTGCAATTCGCAGGCCGACATCGTTGCACAGTCTACTCGAACCCGAAGCGGCATGGTTCCGCCGACCGCACGCCATGCCCCGCTGCGCAGCCCATGGGCGCAATCGCGCCTGTCTGCCACCCCGCGTGCGTCAAATAAGGCTATCCGCCGCTAACTTTCGTCGCGCGCCACGAGGCCGGAGCGACGTTGCACGCCCCACGAACGTCCGCCGCGCAGGAAATGCAGCCAACCGAGCAGTGCGCCGACATGGCGCACCAGCTGGAACGTGAACGGCTCGGCGATCGCCGCGAGGACAGCCATCCGCAAACTCGAGCCGGTGCGCTCACCGGTCCAGCGGCGGTACAGGTGGATGCACCACAGATAAAACGCGAGATCGATCGCGGTCTTCAGGCCGATCACGCTGAAAATCGACACGACGATCGCGCCATGCCCGCCGAACAGAAACCCGAGCAGCAGCGCGAACGCGGTCAGTCCGTAGATGGGCTGCATCGTATCGATCGCCTTGACCGGCAGCATCAGCATGCCGAGCGTGCCGTAGCGCGGATTGCCGGTCATGTCCCGGTTCCAGTACTGCGTCTGCAGGAAGCCCGCGAACCAGCGGCGGCGCTGCCGCAGGAAACTGCTGAGGTTGCCTGGCGCGTCGGTATGCGCATGCGCGTTGCCGACCACGCGCACGTCCCAGTCGAGGCCGTGATCGACCGAATAGCGGCGCAGCCGATGAATCAGCTCGTAGTCTTCCACCAGACATTGCGGATCGAAACCGCCCACGTCGACTAGCGCGTCGCGCTTGAACGACGCGAACGCGCCTGAAATCAGCAGAAGACTGTCGGCACGCATCCATGCAAAGCGGGCGATGAAGTTGCGCATGTACTCGTAGGTCTGAAACCACTGGAACACGCGGCCCGCAACCGACTTGCCGCAGACCGGCACCAGAATGCCCGCCGCCGCGACCAGTTTCGGTTCGCTGGCGAAGGCAGCGCGCATCGCGTAGGTGGCGTCGTCGTCGAGCAGCGTGTCGGCGTCGACGGTCATCACCGTGTCGGTCGTCATGACCGCGATCGCGGCGTTCAGCGCGCGCGCCTTGCCCGCGTGCGGCACGCGCAGCCAGTAGAGATTCGGGTAAAGCGAACTCGGCGCGCTCAGTACGCCTTCGGCTGCGGCAGTGAGTCCGAAGCGTTCGGTGAGCAGTTCGCCGGTGTGATCGGTGGAACCGTCGTCGGCGATCACGATTTGCGCCAGACCGTGCGTCTGACGCAAAAGCGCGGCGAGCGTCACCGGCAACACCGCCGCCTCGTTATGCGATGCAACGATCACGCCCATGCTCGGCAAATCGCGCTGGTCGAAGTCGGGTTCGAGCGGCGGCGTGGGACGCATCAGCGGCAGCGTTTTCAACGTGACGAACGCGAGCAGCAAGGTGTCGTACACCACGTACGCAATGCCGGTCGACCATGCCACCACCCCTTGCAGAAAGAACGCGCGCGCGAACAGCAACAGCCACAACGCGACGACGCTGACATGAATCAGCGTGCTCGACAGCGTAGCGGGACGCGGCAGAATGCGCGGCGATGCGAGAGCAAGCGCCTGTTCCAGAGTTTTCTTCAAAATAACGGCTGAGTCCGTCGAGAGTGCGGTTAAAAGATTGGACGTGCTGGCTGCGGCGCTTACGGCGCCATGCGCTTGAGAACCGACTTGCGATCGATCCATTGGTGTTTCAACGCGCCGCCGATATGCATCGCCAGCAACGCATACAGCGCGTAACCGAGCCACGTATGCAACGCGCCGAAGCGGTCGTGCAAGGTCTCCTTGAGCGCCGGATCGAGACTCATCACATAGCCGACGCGCGGCCACGGAAACAGGTTGAACAGGCGCATGGGATGGGTCGCCGCATCTTTCCAGGCCGAATCGTGCAGCCAGCCGGACAACGGCAACGCGATCATCAGCAGATACAGCAGGAAATGCGCGACGTGCGCGGCAATCTTTTCCCACGACGGAAACTCACGCGGCAACGGCGGCGGCTTGTGCGACACGCGCCACAAGATGCGCATGAGCGCGAGCCCGAGCACCGTGATACCGATCGATTTGTGGGTATCGACCACCGGACGCACCCAGTCGTCGGGCAATGAATCCGCGCTCAGGCCGAGCACGACATTGCCGATCATCAGCAGCGCGATCAGCCAGTGCAGCAGCATCGCCGTGCGGGTGTAACGCAACGGCAGGGGTGTGCCGGTCGAATCGGTAAGGGTGTCGGCGTGGGTGTTCATTGGTGGTTCCGTCGGCAAGAAGGTGTTTCTGCGAAAGCTGTTTGAAATACGGCCATGCCGAAGCATCGTTGATTGCGCCGCCGGCATAAGGCATACGTATTAGTGTGCCGTTTTATTCCGTCAAACGCTTAAATGGATATTTCGGTTTATTTCGCCGGCGCACGGCGCAACAGCCGGGGCGATAGCCCGCCAGCCGCTGACCTGCCGCCGCTGCGGGAACCGGCACACCGCCGAAGCAATCGAGCGCGTAGCGCGCGGCCGGACGCTTATGCGATAGCGAGTCCAAGGACTTGAAGGCGGCAGCGGCGTCAATAGACCCCGGCGGAATTATCCGTTCAACGCCGCGAATACCCGCTCCCGCAGCGTCGGCAACATCTCCGCTTCGAACCACGAATTGCGCTTGAACCACGCGACATTGCGCGGCGATGGATGCGGCAGCGGCATGACGTTCGGGCCATACTCGCGCCAGCGCAGCAGCGTATCGGTTAGCGTCGGCCCGAACCCGTCGCCGAGACCGAAGCGTTGCGCGTATTGACCGATCAGCAACGTGAGCCGTACGTCGCGCAACTGCGCCAGCAAGGTCCGATGCCAATGCGCGGCACACTCGGGCCGCGGTGGTAAATCCCCGCTTGCGCCTTTGCCCGGATAGCAGAAACCCATCGGCACGATCGCGAATTTCGACTGGTCGTAGAAAGTCTCATCTGAGACATCGAGCCAGTTGCGCAGGCGCGCACCGCTCGCATCGCTCCATGGAATTCCAGAGGCATGAACGCGCGCGCCGGGCGCCTGGCCAATGATCAGAATGCGCGAATCCGCGGACGCCACAACGACCGGCCGCGGCGCATGTGGCAGCATCGGCGCGCAGATCGTACAGGCGCGGATCTCGCGCAGCAGCGTATTCAGTGAAGCGAGTTTTCTGGCGTTCATGCCATGGCGCAGAGATCAGGACTCGGTTTCCGGTGGATAGATCAAGGTGCCGCCGGGTTGCGCTTGCGCGCCCGGCGTCATCGTTGCGAGGTTGGTGTGGTGCGTATCCATGATGTGCAACACGGTCTCGCCGCGCAGCAGCAAATAGTCGGCGATGATACGCCGGTGGCAACGCCACCATACCGCTTCCGAACACATGATCGCGCAACGGCGGCGGTGGCCGAGGTCGAGCAGGCGTGCGAGGCCTTCCTGAAATGCGGCCGTCGTCGCGTAGTCGGCATAGTTGCGAAACGCGGGATGCGTCCAGTAACCGTTCGGCGACGGCGCATCGCCTTTGTGATGGCTGCGGCGGCCACCCAGTTCGCTCAGGTGAAGGTAGTCGATATGCGCCGGCGCGAGCGAGCCCGGCAGCGTATCGCGATTGAATTGCGGATTGGTGCGCGAGCGAGGAATGCTGCGCACGTCCACCAGTGTGTCGATCTCCGATGCTTCAAGCAAATCGATGAACTCGCGCAGTGGACGCGTGGAATGACCGATCGTGAAAAACGGACGCGTCATCGTAGGTCCACCCGGGCGTTGGCGGCGATGCTGTACGTTTACGCCGTACACGGTACCTGGTCAACCACAGCGCCGCCGTCGAGCGCTTTATCGCGCCACCGCTGGCGCTTCAACCGACACATGCCGCGGGCGGATCACGCCGTCGAGTAGCCGGCCGCGTTCACAGCTTTATCAGCGCAGTCGTCGCTGGTTTCAGCCAGCGCCTGCGGCGGCTAGGCGTCGTCGCAGGCGGGCGCGATCGGCGCCGAATGCGTGTCGCGAGCAACGGCGTCCGCGCCGAGATAACGCAGCGTCGCCAGCGCGGCGAGCACTGTAATGGCAGCCAGCCCGTATGTCAGCAAGCGGAAGGCTTCCGAATACTGCTGCTCGAGCAGCGCGAGCGGCATGCCTGGCAGCAGCGCCGCCGCACCGTGCAGGTCGCCGGTTGCAAGCCGCTCGGCCGCGCGTGAGACGGTGCCGGCGGCAGTCGCCGTGCTGCTTGCCGGCGCAAGCCGGCGCGCCGTGATGCCGGCCAGCGCCGCGCTGACCATCGCCAGCGCCAGCCCTTCCCCGGCGACGCGCGTCGTGCTGAAAATGCCGGTCGCCATACCGGCGCGCGCCTTCGGCACCACGCTGACCGACAAGCCATCCATCAAGCCCCAAGGCAGCCCCGCGCCGATACCGATCAGCACCATCGGCGGCAAAATCGCTGCCGGCACGGCGCCAGCCGGTATGCCGCCGAGCCACAGCAGACCCGCGGCAGCCACCAGCAAGCCGACGCCCGAAATCCATCCCGCCGACGCGTGACGGCTCAGGCGCACCGCCAACATCGGCATCACCAGCATCGGTGCCGATAGCGCGATCATCATCAGACCCGCCACGAGCGGCGCATGTCCTTCGATACCGACGAAGCGGAGCGGCAGCAGCACCAGCAACACGACAAAGCAATAGCAGGTCGCAATCGGCAGCAATTGCACGCCGATAAAGCGCGGGTAACGGAACAGCGAAAGGTCGAGAATCGGCCGCGCGGCGCGCCGTTCGATCACGATGAACAAGGCCAGCGCGACCGCCGCCGCCACCAATAACGCCCAGATCGCCGGATGCCGCCAGCCGATTTCCGGCGCTTCAAGAATCGCGACGGTAAAGAGCGCCAGCATCGCCGTAAAGCTGATGATGCCCGGCCAGTCCACGCCGGCCGCAGCCGGATCGCGCGTTTCGCGCATCCGCGGCGCAGCGAGCCACAGCGACACGGCGCCGAGCAGCGCCGTCGACACGAACACGGCGCGCCAGCCGAAGACTTCGAGCAAGCCGCCGGCCAACACGGGCCCGAACGCCAGGCCCACGCCGAAGGTCGTGCCGAGCAGGCTGAACGCGTGCGTGCGCGCGTGACCGTCGAATTCCTGCGCCAGCGCCGCCGAGCCGCCCGCCAGCGCGGCAGCCGCCGCCACGCCTTGCGCCGCGCGCAGCAGATCGAGCCAGACGATGCCCGGCGCGAGCGCGAGCAAGGTCGAAATCATCGCAAACGCCGCGACGCCCGCCATGAACACGCGGCGCCGCCCGAAACGGTCCGCGAGCGTGCCCGCGGCCATCAGGCAACTGCCGAACGCGAGCATGAAGGCGTTGGTGATCCAGTTGAGCGCGACCGGCCCGCCGCCGAGGATGCGGCCGATCGCCGGCGTGGCGATCGCGCCCGCCGAGAAACTGAGCGGCAGGATCACCGCGGCGAGGCAGACAGCGGCCAGCACGGCGGAGCCGCTCGAAGGACGTTGCATAACGGTACTGACAGACATGGCGCTTCCTGAGAAGGAGATCTGCCAGAGCTTAATTGCGGAGTTCAACACGATAAATACTGATAAAGTCGCCACACTCCGGACTTCAATTCTCGAATCGACCCATGGTGGAAAACCTGACCGGCATCGTCGCGTTCGTGCAAACCGTGGAGGCGTCGAGTTTCGTCGGCGCGTCGCAGCGGCTTGGCTTGTCGCCTTCGGCGGTGGGCAAAAGCGTCGCACGGCTCGAACAGCACCTCGGCGTGCGGCTGTTGCAGCGAAGCACGCGGCGCGTCAGCCTGACCGGCGACGGCGAGCGCTTCTATGAGCGCTGCCGGCAGATTCTCGACGCGCTCGGCGAAGCCGAGTCGATGATGCTGCAAGCCAACGCCGCGCCGCGCGGACGGCTGCGCGTGAGTCTGCCAACCATCGGCTATCGCTTCCTGCTGCCGATCCTGCCCGAGTTCGCAGAACGCTATCCCGAGGTCGATCTCGAACTGGATTTCAACGACCGCATCGTCGACGTGATCGAAGGCGGTTTCGACGCCGCCATCCGCAGCGGCGATCTGCCCGATTCGCAATTGATGGCCAAACGGCTCGGGCCGTTCCACTTCGTGCTGTGCGCATCGCCCGCCTATCTGCAACAGCACGGCGTGCCGCTCACGCCGGCCGATCTGGCGAAGCATGCATGTTTGCGCTTTCGCTTTCCGACCTCGGGCAAGCTGCAACACTGGGCGTTTCGCGGACTGCCCGAGGATGCGGCCGCGCGCTTTCCGACCGCGCTGACCTGCAACAACATGGAGGCGCTGCGCGCGGCGGCGCAATTGAGCCTGGGCATTGCGTACATGCCGGACTTTCTGGCGCGCGACGCCATCCGCGCAGGCACGCTGCGCACCGTTCTCGAAGACCATCTGGCGCACACGGGACAGTTTTCGGTGCTATGGCCGTCGAGCCGGCAGTTGTCGCCGAAACTTCGGGCCTTCGTGGATTTTCTGTCGGAGCGGTTATTTCCCGAAGCGTCGGCGGGCGGATAGCGCTATCGTGTCGGCAGCGCTCGCTTCAACCGGATTTCCAATTCATGTCTACCCGCTTTAACGCAGCTTTCACCGCTTTGCTCGCCGCCGCGCTGTTCGGCGCAACCACGCCGCTCGCCAAGGCGCTGCTCGGTTCGTTGTCGCCGTTTTTGCTCGCCGGCCTGTTCTACCTCGGCAGCGGCACCGGCCTTGCCGTCGTGATCCTGATGCGCCGGCTGCAAAGCCATGTCCGCGGCCAGCAAGTCAGCCACGACCGCTTCCCTTTACGCGAAGTCCCATGGCTCGCCGGCGCGATCGCGGCTGGCGGCGTCGCCGGTCCGGCGCTGTTGATGCTCGGTTTGCAAACGACGCCCGCGGCCACCGGTTCGCTGCTGCTGAATCTCGAAGGTGTATTCACCGCGCTGATCGCATGGGTCGTGTTTCGCGAGAACGTCGACGTGCAGGTGTTCCTCGGCATGGTCGCGATCGTCGCAGGCGGGGTCGTATTGTCGTGGCAGCCTGGCGCCATCGGCCTGCCGCCCGGCACCCTGCTGCTGGCTGCCGCGTGTGCCTGCTGGGCCATCGACAACAATCTCACGCGCAAGGTGTCGGCTAACGATGCAATGTTCATTGCGTGCGTCAAAGGACTCGTGGCCGGTTCGGTGAATGTCGCGCTCGCGCTCACCCTCGGCGCCGCGTGGCCGAAAGCCGCAACCCTCGCGCTTGCAATGCTGACGGGTTTCGCCGGCTACGGCGTGAGCCTCGTGCTATTCGTCGTAGCATTGCGCAATCTCGGCACCGCGCGCACCGGCGCTTATTTCTCGGTCGCGCCGCTATTCGGCGTGACCTTGTCGTGGGTACTGTGGCCCGACATGCCACCGCTCATGTTCTGGGTCGCGGCTGCGTTGATGACGCTGGGCGTCTGGCTGCACATCCGCGAACGTCATGAACATCCGCACACTCATGACGCGCTGGACCACACGCATCGTCATCGCCACGACGCGCATCATCAGCACGAACATGATTTCGCGTGGGACGGCAACGAGCCGCACACCCACCCGCATCGCCATGCACCAATGACGCACGCTCACGCGCATTTCCCAGATATTCATCATCGACATACACATTGATTTCTCGCATGACGGCGTGTCGCAGGAATGCGCGGCACCGCAAGACAAAAATCTCTGTGGGACAGTTCACGCGATAGACCGATTCAATTGGCATCAACGCGCATCACGGCCTCTAATGAAACTCCTGTTGTCCGCGGTTCATCCTGCCTACTCCGGAGAGATCCATGTCCCACCAGCCCGAGCCCAATGTCGACGAAGTGGTGAAAAACATCGCGGAAGAAACCGATACGCCCGCCGAAACAGTTTCGAAGATGTACGCCGATACCTTGGCCGACTATCGAATCGACGCGCGCGTCTTCGACTACGTGCCGCTCTTCGCAGCGAAGAAAGTCCGCGACCAGCTGCGGAATTCGTCGAATCGAAAACATTGATACATTGGCGCGCGGAGACCACCGCCTGCTTTACGCCTTGCTTTACGCCGTTTCGCACGAGGCACTAGCCTCGCTGGTTTGCGCGCGCTAATTCGCACGAACGCGCACCGACTTAATTTTCACGCTGCTAGACTCTGAACCCAACGCACCGATTTGGGGGGAGCAGTTATGCGGGTGACAATCGTAGGCGCGGGCATTGCGGGCTTGAGCACGGCATGGGCGCTCGCGAAGTTGGGACATGACGTGACGCTGATCGAGCAAGGCTCGATTCCCAATCCGCTGGCCGCATCGGGCGACCAGCACCGGATGATCCGCCGCGCATACGGCGACGCCGACGGCTACGCACACACCATCGCTGAAGCGTTCGATAGTTGGGATCTGCTGTGGAACGACCTGGGCGTTTCGCACTATGCGAACTGCGGCGTGCTCGGCATTTCGCAATATGCGGGCGACGGTGCCGAACTGTTCCGCGCCGGCCTCGACCGGATGGAATTCGAATACGAGCGGCTCGACGCACGCGAAGCGGCCGAACGTTATCCGTTTCTCGACCCCGCTACCTTTCGCTACGCTTACCTCGACCATGACGGCGGCGCGCTCTTCAGCGAACGCATAGCACGCGATGTCAAAGCGTGGCTCAAGATGAGCGGCGCCGAGATTCGCATGCATGCAAAAGCGCTCGCCGTCGATCCGGCTACGGCGTCAGTGCGACTCGAAGACGGCAGCACCGTTCGCGGCGACAAGCTCGTGATCACCGCGGGGGCCTGGACCTTGCAATTGTTCCCCGCCCTCGCTGAAAAGCTGATGACTTATCGCAACGCGGTCGCCTATATGGAGCCGCCCGCGGACTTGCAGGACGCGTGGTCGAACGCGCCGGCGATTGTCGATATCGGCGGCGATAGCGCCGGCTACGTGCTGCCGCCGATCGACGGCGTCGGTCTGAAGTTCGGCGCGGGCGTGCACAAGACACTTGCCGCCGACCCCGACGCCAATCGCGTTGCCGCGCCCGGCGAAGGCGACAGGTTGCGCCGGCTATTCTCGCCGCCGTTCGGCCGCATCGACGAATATACGGTTACCGAAGTAAAGACTTGCGCGTACACGTTCACCGCCGATAGCCGCTTCTTTTCGCAGCGTATCGGCAATACGCTGGTTGTTTCGGCATGCTCGGGCCATGGCTATAAATTCGGCGCGGCGGTCGGGCAGCGTATCGCGCAAGCGCTGCATACGGACGACGACGCCATGCTCGCGCGCTGGCTCAGAGCAGAAATGGCATAGCGGCCGTTCGTCACAACAAACACGCCGCTCTAGCGCCGCGTACGTTCGCGATCCAGTCCACGCACCACGGCGGCGAGGCGCGCCACCAGTGCATCGGCTTCGTCTGGCTTGATGCCCGCGTAGCCGAGCATAAAACCGTTGTAGTGCGCGGCTTCCTTTGCGGGCGGTTGGCAGAACGCGCTCAGCGCCGCGATATGCAAGCCGTGTTCGCGCGTGGCCGCGCTCACGTCCTGATCGCGCAGCGGCGCATCGAGCCGCACCGTCAGATGCATGCCGCCGCCATCGGACGAGATCGTCACCAGATCGCCCATGTGCCGCTCGATCGCGTCGACCAACGCGGCTCGGCGCTGCTGATAGAGCCGCCGCATGCGCCGCAGATGCCGCGCATATTTCCCGCTATCGATGAAATCCGCCAACGCGATCTGTTCGGCCACGCGACCCTGCCGCGCGATCTCGCTGAGCGCCTCGTCCACCTCAGCGACCAGATGCGCCGGCACGATCATGAAGCCCATTCGCAACGCCGGAAACATTGTCTTGCTGAAGGTGCCGAGGTAGATCACCGGCGTATCGGCCGCGAGCCCCTGGATCGACGGTAAAGGCGGACCGCTGTGGCGCAGTTCGCTGTCGTAGTCGTCTTCGATGATCCACGCGCCGCGCGCCACCGCGTTCTCGATGATCGACCAGCGCCGCTCCAGGCTCAACACACTGCCGAGCGGATATTGATGCGACGGTGTGATGTACATCAGGCGCGGCGGTGTCTGCCGCCAGTGATCCGGTGTGGGGGCGATGCCCGCGGCGTCGACGGGAATCGGCACCAGCCGCAAACCGGCCGCCTGAAACGCGGCCTTCGCGCCGTGATAACCGGGATCTTCGACCCACACGCTATCGCCGGGGTCGGCCAGCATGCATGCGCACAGATCCAGACTCGCCTGGGTGCCCGCGGTAATGAACACCTGTTCGGGCGAACAACGCACGCCGCGCGACACGCGCACATATTCAGCAATCGAGCGGCGTAACGCGGGATGTCCGGAATTATTGCCGTAGCCGAGTTCGTTCGGCTCGACCGAGCGCCACGCGCGTTCCATCGAAGCGCGCCATTGCGCGAGCGGAAATTCATCGAGCGCGGGCACGCCGGGACGAAACGGTGTGGGGTCGTCCGGGCTGCTGCGCTCGCGCGGCAGCCCGGTGACACGATGCGACAGACGGTTCGCGGGTGCGTGTACGCCGCCGCTGGCCATGGTTATCGACGCGCCCGCGCCGCTCACCATGCTGACGATGGAGCCATGCCGGCTCGTGGTAATGAAGCCTTCTTCGGTCAGCCGTTCGTAGGCGTACAGCACCGAATTTCGCGCGATGCCGAGTTGCTCGGCGAGCGCACGCGTCGGCACGAGCTGGCTGCCGTGGCGGATGGCGCCATCGAGAATCGCGCGGCGCAGGCTCTCGTACAGCACATCCTGCTGCGTCAGCTTGCGGCCGCCTGGTGCCCGCTCGACGCTCGACATCAACAGACCGTAGTCCAAGTTCGTGGCTCCAAATTCTGACCGCCTTGTGGAGCTAACAATGGTGCCACAAATTTCTTATGCTGATGGCTGTCGGGTTGCCAACACACGGCCGCAGCCGGAGAGGCCGATACGATGAATACGCACACACGTAACGCTGTGACCGCAGCCCGAAGCTATGGCGCCGGGGCAAAGTGGTGCGTGGCGCTGGCGTGCGCCGCTCTCGCGTACGACGTGCTGAACCCCGCAGCAACGGCCCGCGCGAGGCTGGACGCTTGCGTCACCGCAAAACTGGCGGAGCGCGGCAGCGTGGCCACAGCTGACCCCGTCAGCAAAGAAGACCGCGAGCAGGCGTTGAGCGCAGCCCTCTACGCTTGCTCGACTCAGCCGTAACGGCGCGAACCGCTCGCCCACAACCCATAACCAGACAAGGAGCCACAGTCATGTCCGAATCGATTCAAATCCGCCCCGTCACACCCGCCGACTTCGACGCGTGGCTGCCGTTGTGGGACGCCTATAACGCGTTCTACGGCCGCTCGGGCGAAACCGCATTGCCGCGCGAAATCACGCGGATTACGTGGGGGCGTTTCTTCGACGGCTACGAGCCGATGCATGCGATGGTCGCCGAGCGCGACGGCAAATTGCTCGGCCTCGTGCACTTCCTGTATCACCGTCATACGACGATGGCGGGCCCGACCTGCTATTTGCAAGATCTGTACACGCTGGAGACGGAGCGCGGCAAGGGCGTCGGCCGGGCGCTGATCGAGGCGGTGTATGCGCGGGCAAAAGCCGACGGTTCGCAGCGCGTCTATTGGCAGACGCATGAAACGAATCAGACGGCGATGCGGCTCTATGACAGCGTTGCTGAACGCTCGGGCTTCGTGGTGTATCGCAAGGCGTTGTAACGCTGCCCCAAAACAAAGGGCGCACCACCCAGTGCGCCCTTCGTCTTCATGCTACTGCTTCACTTCCACATCTACCGCCCACCAAACCGTCAAGCCTCGAGTTGTTCCAGCACCTTGCCTTTGGTCTCGATGCCGAGCAAGTGCACCGTGATCGCCGCCAGAAACGGCACCGCCGCGAGGATATAGAACGCGACCTGCAGATTACCGCCGATCATCGTCTTCGACACGATCGCGGGTGCGAAGATCGCCGCCACCTTGAGCCACGCGCCGCCGACACCGCAGCCCATCGCGCGGATGCTGGTCGGATACAACTCCGGCGTGTACACGTATGCCGTGATGAAACCGCAAGCGAGGAAGCCGAGCGAGAATGCGCAGCACGTCGCGACCACATACACCGATGACGCGTGGAACACGCCAGCCAGCAACAACGACAGCGCGCACAACACGAACGACAGGTTAATGATCGGCTTGCGTCCCACCTTATCGACCAGCAATGCGCAGGTCAGCGACCCCACCACGCCGAGTACCGAAGCGGCCACCGCCAGATTCAGCGCCAGTTGCAACGGCGCGTGATAAACCGTGCGATAGATCGTCGGCAGCCAGGTCGACAGACCGTATTGAATGAAGCCGCAGGTGATCCACAACATCGCCACGGCCAGCGTGCGCTTCAGATACGCCGGGCCGAACAGGTCGCCCATGCGGCGTTTCGGATGACGATTGGCCATCGCTTCGAATTCGGCAGAATGAGCCACCGGCGGCAGCGGACCTTTCGCGGCACGCTCGAACGCATGCACGGCCGCATCGGCGTCGGCCATCCGTTCGCGCTCGGCGAGCCAGCGCGGCGACTCCGGCACCAGCTTGCGCAGCACGAAGAACAGGATCAACGGCATGCCGCCGATGAAATACATCGCTTGCCAGCCGAAGCGCGGCACGATCCACGCGCCCAACGCATTCGACGCGAGCAGGCCGACCGGAAAAACGATTTCATACAGCAGCACGAAACGGCCACGACCATGCGCACGGCTGATCTCGTTGATGTACGTCGCGGCCACCGGCAATTCGCCGCCAAGCCCCAAGCCCTGAATCACGCGCAACACAACGAACGCGGCGAAAGTCGGCGCAAAACCGCACGCGATGCTGGTAATGCCGATGATCCCCGAGCTCAATGCAATCGCCCTGACACGGCCCTTGCGTTCCGCGTACCACGGGAACACGAACGCGCCGATCAACTGGCCGACCGAGCCGGAGCCGATCAGGAAGCCGATTTCCCACGGCGTCAGATGCCACTTCGCGATCAGGATCGGTAGTGTGGCCGCGATCGCGATCACGTCGAAGCCGTCGAAGAACGTCGCGAGACCGATCAGTATGCGCGCGCGCACCTGCATCGAATTCTTCGGCAACCGCTCGAGACGCGCGATGATCGAGCCCCGGGTCACAGGGCCTGAGACACCGGCGCTGCTGCGGTCCCCCATGGTGTTATCGATGGTTCTCATGCCGTGGTGCCGTCCGTAGGTGTGGTTAGGCAAGCGCCGTTGAGGCGTCGGTCAGTGTGGCAAGGTCGATGGTCCGGCCTTGGTTCATCCACTTGCGCGACAGTTTCAGTTCGCGTGGATTGTTGATGGCGATCACGCCGCGAATCGCGTTGTCTTCCAGATAGAAGAGCGTGGCGCGTTTGCCCGGCAGATCGCCGCGTACGGCGAGTTGCGCATCGGCCGGAATGTCGCCGAGGATTTGCAGATTGACGTCGTATTGATCGGACCAGAACCACGGAATATCCGCATACGGTTCGAACGTGCCGAGCAAGGCTTTTGCCGCGCCGATCGCCTGGTTCTGCGCGTTCGCCCAGGATTCGAGCCGTACGCGGCGCCTGAGCCACGCGCTCGGATGATTCGCGACGTCGCCACACGCGAAGATGCGCGGGTCTTCGGTCGCGCCGAAATGGTCGACGACGATGCCGTCCTGCACCTTGAGGCCGGCGGCTTCAGCCAGTGCGGTGTGCGGCGTGAGGCCGATCCCGGCGACGGCGAAGTCGGCGTCGAGTGTCGAGCCGTCGGCGAAGGTCGCGCGGATGCGGTCGGCGTCGTTCGGGCGATCCGCGAGCGATACCAGCGATGCGTTCAAGCGCACATCCACACCGTTCGCGCGATGCAGATCCAGCAGGAAGTCCGACACCATCGGCGGCAACGAACGGGCGCACAGACGCCGCGCGCCTTCCACGACCGACGCTTGCACGCCGAGCTTGCGCGCGGTCGCCGCGACTTCGAGACCGATCCAGCCGCCGCCGATCACCAGCACACGCTTGCTCTTGCGCAGCCGTTCGCCGAGTGCGACGGCTTCGTCGAGCGTGCGCAGATAGGCGATGTGCGAAGTCTTCACCAGTGCATCCGGCAGACGGCGCGCCGCGCCGCCCGTGGCGATCACCAGGCGGTCGTATTGCACTTCGCGGCCCGATTGCGTGCGCACGATGCGTTGCTCGCGATCGATCGACGTCGCGCAATCCGGCTGCCATGCTTCGACGTTCAGCGCCTCGAAATCGTCGGGCGTCACCAGACGTACGGTTTCGATATCCGCTTCCCCGGCCAGCACGGCCTTCGACAACGGCGGGCGCTCATACGGCAGATGAATCTCATCGGCGATCATCACGAGGCGGCCGTCGAAGCCTTCCTTGCGCAAGGTCTTCACGACCCATCCCGCCGCCTGGCCGCCGCCGATCACAACGATCGTGCGCGGCGCTTCGAGTCCGGCGTGCGCGGCTTGCGCCTTTGCAGCAGCAGCGTCAGTCATTTTTTCGCTCCGTCATGAACTTGCCTTCCGGCGCCTTCGCGTTCTTCTGGCGACGCGTATTGCCGTCGATGCCGCCGTCGATCGCCCATTCGGCGAACACGGTCGGACCCGGTTCGAAATCGCGCGGCTGCCATTCGGGCGTCAGCTGGTCTTCGTCGGCGTAGTACTCGATCAGGCCGCCGGCCGGATTCTGGAAGTACCAGAAATACGCGGACGACACCGGATGACGCCCCGGGCCAAGTTGCGTATCCCAGCCGCAACGGCTGACGTGCATGCCGCCACCGAATACTTCGTGGATATCCCGCACGGTGAACGCAACGTGATTCAGGCCGCGTTTGCCGCCAGGGAGCGCCAGCAGGAAGATGTCGTGGTGGCCGCCATGCGGCGCGCAACGCATGAATGCGCCACGGCCCGGATAGCGGTCCGACATCTCGAAGCCGAGCAGTTCCTGATAGAACTTTTCCTGTTCCGCGAGGCGGTTCGTGAAGAACACCACGTGGCCCACTTCGACCGGTTCGGCGCGCTCGTAAATCGGCGACGGCAGATCGACGCGCAGCGTTTGGCCCCACACGTTCGACGGCGAACCGTGAATATCGAGCGCACGCTTGCGCGTCACTTCGACGCGAATCGCCATGCCGTTCGGATCGATACAGCCGAGCGCGTCGTCGGTCTCGAAGTGACCTGGCTGGCCGGCGAAACGGCCGCGCAGTTCGTCGAGTTCGGCTTTCGTCGCGACGCCCCACGTCACCTCACGCAGCGTCGGACCTTCTTCGAAGGCGGGCGGCAGCGACGGATCGTTCGCATCGACGGCGAGAATCGTGCAGCCGTTCAGCGTTTCGAAGCGCGCGTGCTTGTCGTCGTGCCCGGTCTCTTTCAGGCCCCAGTCCGCGAAAAACCGGCGGCAGGTGGCGAGATCCGTCACGCCGTAAATAATCTGTTCAATGCCGAGAATCGTCATAACGTGCCTCTTGCCTAGTTCGCCCACGCCAGTGGCGCGTCGTTCAAGCCCCAGTAGAGGCTCTTCTGCTGCATGTATTCGCGGATGCCGAGCCGGCCCTTCTCGCGTCCCATGCCGCTCTCTTTCCAGCCGCTGAACGGCGTCGAGATCGAGAACAGCTTGTAGGTGTTGATCCAGATCGTGCCGGCTTCGAGCGCGCGGGCGATCCGGTAGGCGCGTTTGTAGTCGCGCGTCCAGATGCCGGCGGCGAGGCCGAACACGCTGTTGTTCGCTTCTTTCAGCAGCGAGGCTTCGTCGTCGAACGGCATGGCGACCAGCACCGGGCCGAAGATTTCTTCCTGGCAGATGCGGGCGTCGTTCGTGAGACCTTCGAGGATCGTCGGCTGGAAATAGGTACCTTCTTCGCGGCCGTCGCCGACCGGACGCTCGCCGCCGCACAGCAGTCGGCCGCCTTCTTCCAGACCCAGCGCGACGTAACGTTCGACGGTTTCGCGATGCGCCGCCGTGATCAGCGGACCCATTTGCGTTTCAGCGCGCGACGGATCGCCGACGCGCAGCTTGCGTGCGCCTTCCGCGAGACGCTTCATGAACGCGTCGTAAATCGAGCGCTGCACGAACAGGCGCGAACCGGCGATGCACGCTTCGCCCGACGAACTGAAAATGCCGTACAGCACGCCGTTCACTGCGTGATCGAGATCGGCGTCGTCGAACACGATGGTCGGCGATTTGCCGCCGAGTTCCAGCGACACCGGCATCAGCTTGTCCGCTGCAATGCGCGCGATGCCACGGCCCACTTCGGTGCCGCCCGTGAACGACACTTTCTTGACCAACGGATGGCGCACCAGCACGTCGCCGATCACCGAACCCTTGCCCGGCAGTACGCTCAGTACACCTTTCGGCACGCCGGCTTCTTCGCAGATGCGCGCCAACGCAAGAGAAACCAGCGGCGTCACCTCAGCGGGCTTCAGCACCACGGCATTGCCTGCTGCCAATGCCGGCGCGAGCTTCTGCGCATCCGAGGCAATCGGCGAGTTCCACGGCGTGATCGCCGCGATCACGCCGATCGGCTCGTGAATGCTCATCGTCAGATAGTCGCCGCGCGAAGGCGTCACTTCTTCATCGAGCGTTTCGAGGCACGCAGCGAAGTAGCGGAACGTGTTCGCCGCGCTCGCCACCAATACGCGCGTTTCACCGATCGGCTTGCCGTTGTCGCGGCGCTGCAATTGCCCGAGCGCTTCGTGACGCGCCATGATCAGATCGGCGATGCGGTGCAGAATCAGCGCGCGTTGATGCGGCTTGAGGCCGGACCAATTGGCTTTGCGCCATGCGATATCCGCGGTTTCCACCGCTTCGCGGGCGTCGTCGGCGTTGGCCGTCGAGATTTCCATGTTGACCGACTGATCCGCCGGATACAGGCTTTTGTATGGGTTGCCACGCCCTTGCCGCCATTCGCCGCCGATAAAAATGTCGCCGGTGGGCACGAGGCTGGTATCGAAGTGAGTCATGTCGGTCGTTCCGGTGTGCTTCAAACTAGCTTCAACTTGAGGACTTAAATCACGCAGCGCGCCGCGCGATTGCGTAGCGCACGGATCGCGCTGTACGCGGTCAGTGCGGACGTCTTGGGGTTGTCCGGCAGCGGCTTGCCGCACATCTCCAACGACATCTCGCCGAATGCGCCGCGCGCCACGATCCGATGCACGTTGCGCGTCACGTTCGGGTCGGCGATCAGGCGCAC
Source organism: Paraburkholderia sp. FW306-02-B (assembly GCF_058782725.1). Taxonomy (NCBI): domain Bacteria; kingdom Pseudomonadati; phylum Pseudomonadota; class Betaproteobacteria; order Burkholderiales; family Burkholderiaceae; genus Paraburkholderia; species Paraburkholderia sp. FW306-02-B. The sequence continues at coordinate 56,613 of NZ_JBYSXZ010000002.1, read as the reverse complement.
GCTGGTCTGATCCAGACCAAGGCCAGCCAAAGCGATCGTCGCGGCGACGTTGGCGTTCTTCGGATATAGACGCGCCGCTTCACGCGCGCTGCCTTCGAAAATCACGGTCTCTTCGGTCAGCGCGTTCAGATTGCAGACCTGTTCGGCCGGCGTGCCGAGCCAGCCCGCAGGCGGCTTGCGGCCCGTGTACAGCACTTCGTCGAGACCACCGAGCTTCGCCGCAGCCAATGCATCCACGCCGCCAATGGCGCCGGACAGCAGCGTCAACGTCGCGTCGCCTTCATCGGCCGCTGCGGACAGTGCGTCGAGTAACATCATGTCGGACAGCGCGCCGATCGAAGCAACCGCGCAATCCGTGCCCGCTTTCAGCAACGGCACCACGTGATCCACCAGCGCGCTGTGTCCCGCACATTCGAGCGCGAAGTGCGGCTTGCTGCTCAACGCCGACACCGACGACACCACGTCCACCGATGCGCCCACCACTTCGCGCACCGACGCCGCATGGCGTTCCGGCACGATCACGTGCGACACGCGCACGGTCGGATCGGCGGCGACCGAGCGGTACACCGCCTGGCCAATCGCGCCGAAGCCGATCATCGCGACGTCGACCGGCGCGTGATGTCCGGCGTAATCGGCATCACGCATGTTCCGGCTCCTGTTCCTTGACCGGCGGGCCCGCGAACGCGGTGGCGAACGAGCCGACCGACAACATGTCCACTTCGACCAGCACCGGCCCCGTCTTCGCCATGCCTTCGCGGATGATCTCTTCGGCCTGGTCGAGCGATTTGATGCGGTAGTGCGTCAGCTTCAGGCTCTCGCAGAACTGCGCGAAATCCGGCTGATGCAGATCGACGTAGCAGCGGCGGCCGCCGTATTGCGCGTCCTGAATGTTGCGGATCACGCCGTAGCACTGGTCGTTCATCAACACGATCATCACGTTGGCGTTTTCCTGCACGGCGGTGGCGAGTTCGCCGACGTTGACCATCAGGCCGCCGTCGCCGACGAGGCACACAGTCTTCGCCGCGCTGCCGGCGAGCGCCGCGCCGATGCCCATCTGCATGCCCTGGCCGATGCCGCCGCCGAGTGCATGGACACCCGCACGCGGCGAGAAAATCTTCAGCATGCGGTTGCCCCACGTGCTGTTCGAGATCGTGACGTCGCGCACCCAGTTGTAGTCGCGGCCCACCGCTTGTTGCAACGCGTCGACGAGGCGCTTGTACGGGCCAAGGCCCTTGCCCACATCGGCGACGGCGCTCTCGCGCGCGGCGGCCAGGTCCTGCACGAACGACGGATCGACTTTCAGGCGGCCTTCGAGCAACGTCGCCAGTTCTTCAAGCACCGCCAACGCATCGCCATGAATGAACATTTCGTTGCGATAGCCGCGGTTATCGGCGAGCGCGTCGGCGTCGACGCGATACAGCGGTTGCGGCAGCGCCAGCTTGTACTTCAGCGTTTCATTGCCACGCAGACGCGAACCGACCACCAGCAGCGCGTCGCAGGTCTTGTAGAAGCTTTCGACTGCGGCATGCACGTTGAATGCGCCGAGCGTGGCCGGATGATCTTCCGGCAGCACGCCACGGCCCTGCACGCTGGTCACCACGCCGAAGCCCAACGCCACCAGACGCTCGACCGCCGCACGCGCATGGCGCGTCCCGCCGCCCAGCCACAGCAGCGGACGCTTCGCCTTCGCCAGTTGATCGGCGAGTTGCGCGACACGCTTGCTGCAATGCGTAAGCGTGGTCACGTGCGGTGCGGCCAGATCGGCGGGCCATTCGATTTCGGCGGCTTGAATGTCGATCGGAATTTCGACGCTGACCGGACCGCTCGGCGCGGTTTGCGCGACGCGCACCGCTTCGCGGATCGTCGGCAATGCGGTTTCGACCGAACGCACGCGGAACGCGGCCTTCGAAATCGACGACAGCATCGACAGTTGGTCCGGCGCTTCGTGGATGTACGCGAGGTCCTGATCGAGGTACTCGGTTTCGATCTGGCCGGTGACGTGCAGCAGTGCGGTGCCGGCGGTCAGGGCTTCGACCATCGCGCCCGCTGCGTTGCCCGCCGCGGTGCCGGTGCTGGTGAACGCAACGCCGAGACCACCGGAAACGCGCGCGAGGCCGTCGGCCATGTTCACCGCGCCGGCTTCGCCGCGCGCGCCGACGTAGCGGATCTTGCCGCGGTTATGGATCGCATCGAGGATCGGCATGTTGTGGATCGAGATCACGCCGAATGCGGTTTGAACGCCGCATTGTTCGAGAAAGGCGGCGATCAGCTCGCCAACGGTGGTTGTGTTAGACATGTCGTGCAACGCCTCCAGAAACATCGATGTGACTGCCCGTCGTATAGGACGACAGCGTCGTAGCCAGGTAAAAGAGCGCTTGAGCGGCTTCTTCGGGGCGACCGAAGCGGCCTAGCGGAATGTTTTTCTTGCGCGAAAGGTCGGCGGTCCAGTCTTCCCAGCTCTGGCCCGGCTGCGCCTGCGTGGCGAAACGGCGGCGCCACTGCCCCGATTCGACGATGCCGATCAGAATCGAATTCACGCGAATGCGTTGCGGCGCGAGTTCGACCGCGAGCGACTTGATCAGGCTGAGCACGCCGGCCCGCGCCGACGAGGTCGCGACCATGTGCGGCTCCGGTTGCAATGCCAGCAGCGAGTTCACGCAGACCACCGCGGCGGTGTTGTCCGACCCGGCAGCGTCGCGCAGCATCGGCAGAAACGCGCGGGTCGGGCGGATCACGCTGAAATACTTGAGGTCGAGTTCTTCGCGCCAGGCGTCGTCGGTGGTGTCGGCGAAAGTGGACACGCGGCCCTGGCCGGCGTTGTTCACCAGCATGTCCGTGCGGCCGAAGCGCACTTGCACGGCTTGCGCGAATACTGCGACTTCGTCGGCGTCAAGCACGTCGCAGGCATGCGCCAACAGCTGCGCATCAGGGAACTGCGCCTTCAGCGCGGCTTCCGCTTGCGCAAGACGTTCGGTATCGCGGCCGCAGATCGCGACCGACGCGCCGGCCCGCAGAAACAGTCCGGCAGTCGCGAGGCCGATGCCGGACGAGCCGCCCGTCACCACCGCTACCTGCCCGGTCAAGTCGATTTGAATCATCAGAGCCCCAATGCCTTCATGTATTTCGTGCCGGAGGACGGCCGATAGTTGAGCCGTTGCGAGAGTTCGTCGGCGGCTCGACGGACCTTGTCGATCAGACCGCTGTCGAGCAGCGACGCGTCGATCTCGTGGCGCGGAATCGTCGTCGTGATCACCGCGACGATGCGGCCCGTGTCGTTACGCACCGGCGCGCTGACCACCGAAATGCCGCGTTCGAACGACGACTCGCTGATCGCGAAACCGCGCCGCGCGTCGTCGCGAATCCGTTCGTACAGGTCGTCGATCGTGGCGGGCGTTTGCTTCGTGAAGCGTTCGAGTTCCGGTTCGGGATAGAGCTTCTTCAACTCGTCGAGCGTCATGTCGCCCATCAGCACCTGGCCGTGGGTCGTCGCGTAGGCAGGCAGGCGCGTGCCGACGTTCACTTTCACCGAGCTGAAAATCGGCGCGTGACTCTGTGCCTTGGCGACGAACACGACGTCGCGCCCATCGCGAATCACGATGTGGCTCGTCAAGCCGGTGTCGTCGCGCAGTGCTTCGATGATCGGCAAGCCGAGGTCGGTCAATTCGAGCGAGCTCAGATATTCGAAACCGAGCCGCAGCACCGCGACGCCGAGGCGATAGTTGCGGTCCTTGTCGGCGCGCTCGAGAAAGCCGAGCGATTCGAGTGTTTGCAGCAGACGGAATACCGTCGTGCGGGGAATCTTCAGGCGCCTGGACAATTCCGGTGCGCCGAGAACCGGCTCGCGTGGCGAGAACTCCGTGAGAATCTTCAGACCGCGTTCGAGACCCGGCACCCGGTAACTGGTGTCGTTGCGGTCGTCGTCCGCGTCGCGCTCGGCGCTAATCGTGTCGGGCGTCATTCATTGGCTCCGTTGTCCGTCGCAAGTGCGGCAGAACGTGTCGATGATCGCGGTGTACGCGGCGGGTGCTTCGATATAACCGGCGTGCCCCGCGCGTGGCACGACCTGCAATTGGGTGCCCGCTGCCAGTGCGATTCGCTCGCAGGCGTCAGGGGGCGTAATGATGTCGTCGGCGCCAACCGCCACCTTGATGCGGCCTCTGTAACGCGCGAGGTCGGCGGCGAGATCGGCGTTGGCGAGCAGATGCGTCGCCTGGGCGTAGCCGTGCGGGATCACGCGCGACATGTTCCAGCGCACCCAGGCGCGGGCTTCGTCGCTTGCGTGAGCGGACAACATATTGGTGCTGCGCTTTTCGGCAAGGCCAAGCGGGCCGAGCTCTTTCAGCATGGCAAGACGCTGGTCACGTTTCGTTTCGCGTACTTGCGCCGATGCCGCGGCATAACCGCCGGCGGGCGACAACAGCAGCAGGCCGGCCACGCGCTGCGGATGCACGGCAGCAAACGCGCCGGCGATGATCGCGCCGAGCGAATGGCCGAGCAGCACGCAGCGTTCGATGCCAAGCACATCGAGCCATTCCTTCAGCACCGTTGCGTAATCGCCTGCGGCGGGTGATTCGGCCGCTACCGGCGTGGATGCGCCATAACCCGGCGCATCCCACGCTAGCACACGGCGCGTTGCGCCGAGCACTTCGAATTGCTGCACCCACGAAGCCGCGCCCGAACCGATACCGTGCAACAACACCAGCGGCAACGCACCGCTGCCGGCGCTGTCCACTTCGCGATAGCTCACGGCGCGTTGCGATGCCAGCCAGATCTGCTGCGCCGGAAAGCGCGCAAGACGCGCTTCGAGCGTGGCGTTCTGATCGGCGGTGACGGACGGGACTGCGGACATGGATTCTCTTCTCAAAGTGAGCGGCAGTGCGAACGCTTAGCGCTTGAGCTTCGCCAGCGGCGAATCCGGCGGATACGTCGGCGTGATCGGCTTCGGTGAACCGAGCATGACGCACATCAACGCGTCTTCTTCACCGATGTTCACCTCCGTGCGATACACGCCCGGCGGCACCGAAATCAGATCGCGTTCGCCGAGCACGGCTTCCCACGTTTCGCCGTCCTTCTCGCAGATCACTTTCATCTTGCCGCGCAGCACGAAGAAAATTTCTTCGACATCCCTATGAATATGGCTTGGTCCGATGTTGCCGGCCGGGATCACCATCGTCGAGAACGTGAAACCGCCCGCGGGTACCGTGTTCGCGTCCTTCGCGACGCCCGTGCCGCCCGTGCCGACATAGCGCATTTGCGCGCGGCGGTATGTCGGGTCGTAGTCGGCCTGGAACTTGAGTGCGTCCCAGTCATAGCGACGCGTTTCCAGGCGCGCGACGCGGCTGTCCAGCCACTGGGCAAAGCTCGCGTCCGCGGGTTGGTCCCACGATTTGCGTTCGAATTCGGCGTCCGCCATCTCTTTCTCCTTACGATTCGACAAGATCAATTCATCACGAAACCGCCGTTGACCGGCAGCAACTGGCCGGTCACGAAGCGCGCGGCGTCAGACAACAGGAACAGCACCGGCCCGGTGACATCGTCGGGCACTTGTGCGCGCGTCAGCGCGCGGCCTTGCAGGTAATACTGGTGACGCTCGGCGGGCACGTACGCAGTCGCTTCGACTTCGGTCAGGCCCGGCGCGATTGCGTTGACGGTTACGTTGTGCGCGCCGAACTCGCGCGCCAGCGAACGCGTCATCGAAATCACCGCGCCCTTGCTTGCGACATACGCGAGCAGCTTCGGCGCACCCCACATCGCCGTATCCGAGGCGATGTTGACGATGCTGCCGCGGCCCGAGTCGCGCAGGTACGGCAGCGCCGCGGTGCTCATGAGCCACGTGCCGCGCACGTTGACGTTCATCACGGCGTCCCACGTGTCGACCGACAGCTCGTCGGCAAACTTGCCGCCGGAGTGGGTGATCGCCGCGTTGTTGATCAGCGCGTCCAGGCCGCCGAGCCGGGCTGCTGCTTGTTCAGCGAATTGCTTGATGCTGGCGGGGTCGGCGAGATCGAGCGGCAGATACGTGACCGCATGGCCTTGCTCGACGAGCGATGCCGCCAACGCCCGGCCTTCGTCGTGCAGCACGTCGCCGAACACCACTTGCGCGCCGGCCTGCGCCAGCGCGCGGACGAATGCCGCGCCGAGACCGCGCGCGCCGCCCGTCACGAGGACGCGCCGGCCTTTGAGCGCTGACAACGCCGGTGGCGCTTCGTTATGCATGGCTGTGGCCTGCTGCTTCGGTTTGAGCGCTTTCAGCCTGAGCGCGATGCGCGTCCAGCTCAGCGAAATGCTGTTGCGCGCGCTGACGCAGCATGCGGCGCACACGCGTCATGCCGACGTCGTGCTGATAGAGGAATTCGTGTTCGCGTGCATTCGGCGCCATGCTTTCGAGCACGTAACGGTCTTGCTCGAGCACGGCCCAGTGCAGCCCTTCCAGGCGGTTGCGGTACATGAAGCGCCATGCGTCGCGCTGCCAGCCCGACACCTTGCGGGTGCGCCAGAAGTAAACCTGGCAGTTGTTTTCGTCGACCGGCGTAGCAAAGCCGATGATCCCGAAGTTGCCACCCGGGCCGAACTTCTTCTTGTACGGAATCGCGAGGCGCATCCACAGCGTGCCGGTTTCGCCGAGTTCGACCCAGTCGAAGTTCACGTCGCGCTGGCCGATCTTTTCGAACATCAAGCCCGTTTCGGTCTTGCGCACGCGCATGTCGGCCTGCTTGTCGCCTTCGGCCATCGAGTGCGAGGTCGCGTGCAGATACGCGCCGTGCATCGGGTCCATCACGTTGTCGATCGCGTACTGGTAATTGCACTTCCAGTTCGACATGCACAGGAAGTTCGCGTACGCCTCGCCGACCAGTTCTTCCGGCAGCACGAGCGGCATGGGTTCTTGATGAGCGTCGTCGCCGAACCACAGGAAGATCGCGCCGGCGTGCTCTTCGACCGGATATGACTTCACGCACTTCTGGCCTTCCAGCGGACAGTTCGACACAGCCGGCACTTTGGTGACCGTGCCGCCGCCGTCGATTTCAATGCCGTGATACCAGCACGCGACGCTGCCGCCGAGGTTCCAGCCGAGCGACAAACGCGCGCCGCGGTGCGGGCAGCGGTCTTCGAGCGCGCGGACTTTGCCTTCCTTGTCGCGCCACAGCACGATCTGGTCGCCGAGGCGCGTGATGCCGACCGGCGCGTCGCCGACCTGCCAGCTCGGCGCGACCGGATACCAGTAGTTGCGCAGGCCGCGGTCCAGATAGGACTGAATCGGGTCGGCCGCGCTTTGAGTCGTTGTATTGGGGGACGTCATGAAGAGACTCCGGATACGGATGCGATGGAACGTGTTCGGGAACGCGCGCCTAGTCGGCGAGCAGGCGGAATTCGGCGGCGAGGCCGTCGGCGTCCCACGCATTGCCCTCGGGTGTGCGGAAACCCACGCCATTCAAGCCGTCGACGACTTCCTGCAACTCCATCGCGCCGGCTTCGAAGACTTTTTCGAGCGCATCGCCGAAGTCGTTTTCGTACTGGGTCGGCTCGGCCTTACGCGTTTGCCAGATGAAGTTTTCGGTCTCGCCCGGCTTTTCGATCACGCCTTTGCCGGCGACGTTGTTCGGCTGCGGCGCGAGCCACGGCTTCAGGAAGGGATTGAAGTTCACGGCTACCTCTCGCATGTCATTCCACCTTGATCTGGATTTCTTCGCCGGCGAGACGTACCGAGTACATCTTCAGGTCGCGGCCACCCGGCTCTTTCAGGCATTTGCCGGTCGGGATATGGAACACGGCTTCGTGCAGCGGGCATTCGACGGTGTCACCGTCGACAAAGCCCTGCGTCAGCAACGCGTACGCATGGGGGCAGACGTTTTCCAGCGCGTACAGCGCATCGCCCACCTTGTAGATGCCGATTTCGGTGCCGTCGAGCTTGAACTCGATCGGCGCGTCGTCGGACAGGTCGCCGGCATGGCCGGCGCAGCGCCATTGTTCAGTCATTTCTCGCCTTTCTCCTGAAGCTCTATGTTCCATACAAGGAACATCAGTTCGTGTATGGATAATTATAGGATCGGCTTCGGCGAGAAGAAATAAAAATCGCGGCAGCTAGGGGAAAACACCGAGTGTGGTACCCACAACACAACGTTGCGTGGACTGATGCGAGTGGCCGCGCTGCCATCAGAGCCTTTCCAGGCATGGGTTTTCGGCTTATTTCCAGACAAATGCCGAGGCGCTCATGCGGGTTTGTACGGGGTCCGAAAATTTATTTTGACCACTTCCAGACTCACTATACTTTTCCATAGGCGATACAGACGCCCATAGGTGGAACATAAAGCGTAGCAGTTTTGGCGCATAAACCCAAAGCTGCATCAACCCACAGTACGGATCAGGGATGACGGAATCGCGAAAGCGCTAACCGTCGTGTGATCAGGAGAACCAACGGTGAAGCACATCATTGCAGCCGGCGTAGCGGCAATCTGCGCAACGACAGGCGCCTGGGCGCAGAGCAGTGTCACGCTATACGGCAGCCTGGATGCCGGTGTCGCGTATATCAGCAATGCGGGTGGCCATTCGAAGTGGATCGAGGAACAGGGCAACATGCAGCCGGACCGCTGGGGCCTGAAGGGTGTCGAGGATCTGGGCGGCGGATTGAAGACGGTCTTCCAGCTGGAGAACGGTTTTTATACGAACACCGGTAACTTCGCTAAAGCCGGCACGCTGTTCAATCGCCAGGCTTTTGTTGGACTGAGTTCGGACAAGATCGGCACGCTGACGTTCGGCCATCAGACGCCGTTCAGCTTCGACGTGCTGGGTCCATTGAGCACGGCTTATCTGGCTGCGAGCTGGTACGCGTTCCACCCGGGCAATATCGACGAACTCGCCGACACCGGCGTGGTGCCGTTCGACAACTCGATGAAATTCCGCTCGGCGAGTTTCGGCGGTTTCTCGTTCGGCGCGATGATGGGGCTCGGCAACACGACCAACTTCTCGACCGGCAAGACACTGAGCTTTGCGCTTAGCTATGCGAACGGTCCGTTCAAGGCCGGCGCGACGTACGCAAACGAGCATGACCGCACGCCGTCGATCGTAACGACGGGCATCACCAACTTCCAGGGCGTGGCGGCCGCGAACTACACGGCGAGCAAGGTCGAAAACATGGGCGCGGGCGCGTCATACCAGTTCGGCAAGCTGCTGGTGCACGGCCTGTACACGCGCGTGAAGCTGGAATCGTCGGGGCATTCGGACACGTATCAGAGCTACGACGTCGGCGCGAATTACCAGTTCACGCCGTTCAACAGCGTGGCCGGCGGCGCCGCGACGACAACGATGGCCGGCCATCGCTGGACGCAGTTCGAGATCGGCGATATTTACGCGCTGTCGAAGTCGACGCAGTTGTACGTCAATGCGCTCTATGAGCGCGCGGGCTCCAACACGGACGCCGCATTCTTTACGGCGGGCGTGTCGAGTGGCCGGAACCAGACGATTATCCTGACTGGCATCCACCACTCGTTCTGATGCAAGTGATGTCGATAGTGTGAAGCAAACGGCCCGGCTGTGAAAAAAGCCGGGCCGTTGAACATGGGCCGACGCAGAATCAGTTCGCCGCGACGGGTTTGCGGCGAGCTTGGGCCGCGGTCGGATCATCCGGCCGTGGGCGATAGCTGAGCCGTTCGGACAATTCGAGCGCCGCCTGGCACACCGCGATGACGAGCGGTTCGCGTTCTTCCGCTTCACCGATATCGGAACGTGGAATGGTGACGGTCAGCGCGGCGACGATCCTGCCGCTTTGGTCGCGTACCGGCGCGCTTACCACCGAAATCCCCCGCTCGAACGATGCTTCGCTCAACGCGTAGCCGAGCGCCGCGCTTTCGCGCACTCTTCCGTACAGCTCTTCGACAGTCGCCGGCGTGCGTTCGGTGAAGCGTTCGAGTTGCTGTTCGGGATACAACTGACGCAATTCCTCGAAGCTCAAATCGCCCATCAGCACCTGCCCATGGACGGTGGCATGCGCCGGCAAACGCGTGCCGACATGCACCTTCACCGAACTGAACATCGGCTCATGGGTCTGCGCCTTGGCAACGAACACCACGTCACGCTGATCGCGAATCAGCAGATGCGTGCTCAGGCCGGTCACATCGCGCAAGCGTTCGAGAATCGGTGTGCCGACGTCGGTGAGTTCGAGCGAACTCAGGTATTCAAAGCCGAGCCGCAGCACCGCGACGCTCAGGCGGAAATAGCGGTCGCCATTGACGCGCTCGAGAAAGCCGAGGGCTTCGAGCGTCTGCAATAAACGGAAAGTGGTGGTGCGCGGAATCCCGATGCGCTTCGACAATTCGGGCGCGCCGAGCACCGGCTCGCGCGCGCTGAATTCGGCGAGGATGCGCAGGCCGCGCTCCAGCCCCGGCACGAGGTAGGTCGATCCGCCGGTACTCTCTTCATCGGCGGAATCGGTGGAATCAGCGCTGTCCGCCCGGGACAACGCCGCGTCGTCTTGCGGAGTCGGCGCTGCCGCGCCGCGTGGCCTCGCGTGCTTGCGTCCCGCTCCTGTCTGGTCTTCTTTTGCCATCTTGGCTGCCGTTTCTGCTGTTCATCGTTTACAGATCAGCATGATAGCGCGAAGCATGGGACGGTCATTTATCTGGCGAGCGGCGCGGCGGGCGTAGCGGGCGCTTATTTGCGGCGGCTGGCAATGCAGTTTGTGCACCGCCACCATTTCGCGCGGTGCTATCCTTTGATGCGGTTCGTAGCGCCGGGCCGTCTCGCCGCGCTTTCGCTCCTCGCACGCGTCCGGAGGGCACGCTCATGTCCGATTCCATCCAGATTCAGGTCGATGACTCGCATCTTTATCCGGGCTGTGCGGTGCGCATCGCGCACCTGCCCGAGCCGGCCCGCGCGGCCGCCGCGATAGTCGAATTCGCGGACGGCTCAGGCGCACACGCCACCTGCCATCGCCGCGCGCCCGACGAACTCGAATTGACTGTCGACGGCTACGCCACGCAAAGACGCCATCCCGTCGACGCCAGACATTGGCTCCTGCTGGCCGTTGACGCGACGCACAACAGTTGGCGTGTCAAGCGGCGTCTGCCTTAAGCTGGCCCGGCCGGGCCAGTCCAAACCTTAAACCGTCGTCGCGCGCACGCCGCCGCGAGCAGCGCTTTAACGCCCGCTTTGACACCCGTCACGCAAACTGCGAAAACACCGATGACCGACAACGACTCCGCCCTGCCGCCCAATCCTGACGACGCCCCTGACGATCCCGAGCGCCGCCGTGTCCTGACCGGCCTCGCAGCGGTTGGCATGGGACTCGCTCTCGCCGGCTGCCACACTGCTGACCAGAGTGCGGCGAACGGCGCCGCGCCGCGCAGTGCCGCCGACTTGCGACTCGACGCCGCGCTGCGCGACCAGGTCCGTCATATCGTGGTGATCTACGCAGAGAACCGCAGCTTCGCTAACCTGTACGGCAATTTTCCCGGCGTCCAGTATCCACTCGATGCAGTGACAGCCGAGCGTTACCTGCAACTCGACCGCGACGGCAAGACGCCGCTGCCGCAGTTGCCGAAGATCTGGGGCGGCCTCGTGCCGCAGGCGCAGGAAGTGGACGGCAAGCGCTACATGATTGGCGAGCGCGATATCGGCAGCTTGCACAACCGGCCGTTCAACATCACCGACGCGCAGGGGGCGCCGCTGCCGAACGGTGTCATTACGCGCGATCTGGTGCATCGTTTCTATCAGAACCAGATGCAGATCAACGCCGGGCGCAACAATCAGTTCGCCGCATGGAGCGATTCCGGCGGCCTGGTGATGGGCCACTACCGCAATTCCGCCGACACGCTGCGTCTGTGGAATCTCGCACGGCAGTACACGCTATGCGACAACTTCTTCATGGCGGCCTTCGGCGGCTCGTGGCTGAACCACATTTTTCTGATCTCGGCGCAGGCGCCGTTCTACCCGGACGTGCATAACAGTCCGGCGAAGAAGCTGGTGTCGGTGGTCGAAGGCGACGACCCTACCGGCACGCGCCTCAAGCTGGCGGCGGATTCGCCCGCATCCGCGCTCGACGGTCCGCCGAAATACGTCAACGATGGCTTGTTCACCGCCGACGGCTACGCCGTCAACACGATGGCGCCGCCCTATCAGCCGAGCAACGTGCGTGCGGCGCAGGGCGGCGATCCGACGCTCGCCGACCCATCGAATCCGCGCGTCCTGCCGCCGCAAAAGTTCGCGACGATCGGCGACCGTCTGACGGACAAGGGTGTCGATTGGGCGTGGTACAGCGGCGCGTGGCAATACGCACTCGAACATCAGGACACCGGTGCCGTACCCGACTTTCAGTATCACCACCAGCCGTTCAACTACTTCGCCAACTACGCGCCGGGCACTGCGGCGCGCCGTAAATATCTGCGCGATGCGGGCTTGGGCAACGAAGCGGCGACCAATCGCCTGCTCGCCGATATCGATGCGGGGCGCCTGCCGGCCGTCACGTTCTACAAACCGCAGGGCGATCTCAACATGCATGCGGGTTATGCGGACGTCGAATCAGGCGACCGGCATATTGCGCACGTCATCGAGCATATTCAGCGCAGTGCGCAGTGGGCTAACACTGTGGTGATCGTCACCGTCGACGAGAACGGCGGCTGGTGGGATCCTGTCGCGCCGCCTAAGGGCGATCGCTGGGGGCCGGGGTCGCGGATTCCCGCAATTGTGATTTCGCCGCTGGCGAAGAGAGGGTTTGTCGATCATACGGTGTATGACACTAACTCGATTCTGCGGTTTATTAGTCGGGTGGGGGGGCTGGCGCCGCTGGATGGGGTTGTGGCGAGAGATCGCGCTTTTGCGGAGAATGGGTTGGCGCCGCTTGGCGATTTGACTAATGCGCTTGATCTTGGCTGAGGGCTTGGGGTTGGGCTGTGCTTTCGGTTTTGCCTTTGGCGGCGGCATTCTTCTGTTTGCCTGCGGCGGTGGCCTTTCCTTGAATTCTTAGTGGTCTATTAGCTTCGCCCCTGTGCTGTTTGCCTGCGCGGCGCTTTTTGGCTGGGTGCCTGCGGGGTTGGCCTTTCCTTGATTTGTTAGTGGTCTATTAGCTTCGCCCCTGTGCGGGGCAGGCACTTACTTTCTTTGCCGCCGCAAAGAAAGTAAGCAAAGAAAGCGGCTTCACACCGCTAATTCTTAAGCGGGTCCCCTGGCTTGGAGGAGGCAGTGGAGCATCTGGAATCAGTGCTCCCGCACACTCCACGCTGGTGACAAGGCAGTCATTCTTCCGGCGGCGCTGCGCGCGTCGCAGCGGTACTTCTCAAAACCAATGGGGTGTACGCGCTTCCGGCAGCATCCTTCCCGCCTCGCACTACGTGCTCGCCGGAACGGTCTGCAAGGGAAACCCGTGGTTGGTTTTTTGCTCGGTGGGGGCCATCGGCTTCGCCTCGGCGAAGCGCCCAGGTGTGCAAGTGCGCGCCTCCATTCCAGGTGAGACGCTAGCACCTCAGCGAGGCATTAGGGACGTAAGGGCAAACCATCGCAGGCACGGAAAAGTGCCGAGCGAAGCGCAGCCGCGCGTTACGCTAGCGCAGCAAAGGCAAGCCACTACGCTTGAACAACCGCAGGCCCCGGAAGCACCCTACGGGCGACGGACCCGCCGGTTTCGTGAAGTACCGCCACGGCGCGCAGCGCCGCCGGAAGTATGACTGCCTTGTCACCAGGGCGGAATGTGCGGGAACACCGATTCCAGATGCACCACTACCTCCTCCAAGCCAGGGGACCCGCTTCAAAGTTAGCGGTGTGAAGCCGCTTTCTTTGCTTACTTTCTTTGCGGCCGCAAAGAAAGTAAGTGCCTGCCCCGCACAGGGGCGAAGCTAATAGACCACTAACAATTCAAGGAAGGGCCAACACCGCAGGCACCCAGCCAAAAAGCGCCGCGAAGGCAAACAGCACAGGGGCGACGCTAATAGACCACTAACAAAACAAGGAAAGGCCAACCCCGCAGGCACCCAGACATAAAGCGCAGCGAAGGCAAACAGCACAGGGGCGAAGCTAATAAACCACTAACAATTCAAGGAAAGGCCAACCCCGCGAGCTGCAAAAATCGACGCAACATGACACGCCTCCGCGAACATCACATGGACGCCGCTATCGTACAGCCGCAGGCATCGCGTCAAGCTTTTTCGTGCCAGATTGCCGTACCTTTGGCTTGCATAACGCGCGTCGCGGCGTAGACTGATAGAGCAATACTTCGCAATTTGTACGGAACTGCCATGCGCCTGACCATCCTGATCAACGGTTCCGATCCCACCGTTAGCCACGATTACGCTGTGCTATGGCTCGACACCGAAGAGCACCGGTGGTCGAGAGAAGCGCATCAAGGGATCGATCTGCCCCCGTGGGGCGAATTACACGACGACAACGGCGTCACCACGCTCTGCGCGCCGAGCGCGGACGCGCCGCTGTGCACGCTGCGCGGATTACACGTGGACCGCAAACAGCAAGTAAGTGCAGCGCAAGGCGCCGCCGCATGGACAGCCGTGCCGACGCACGCGCAAACGAGCGGCTTCTGGCGCCTGCAAGCCGTCGACCGGCAAACGACCCACGCCGAACACAGCGTGTTCGGGAATTAGCTTCCCGCGCTTTCTTGTCGAGCGAACGATCGTACGAATCGAACGGCGCCGCCTGAGCGCAGGCGGACTTGTACGCCCCATCTGCAGGCAGTTCATCCGCCGCCGCACTTTTGCCGGCGTTTAAGCCGTTCTTAAGTTTGCGTGCGTAGAGTTGGAAATCCACGCATTAGGGTCGCTGCAAGGCGGCCCATTTTTTTTGCCCAAAGCAGTTCCGGTTTTCCTGGGCGCTCCGCACAAATCCCCTCAATTTCCGTTGTGTTTTCGTGCGTCCCACGTCGCTCGAATCGGGTTCGCAACGCTATACTTGCGCCCCCCATCCCTCGACCAATTAACTCATGAAGAAGTGGTTCGCCTGTCTGTTGTTTGCCGTCGCCGCTCACGCGAGCGCGGCGCCCTCCTGCACCCAGTTCACACCAAACGCGCAGTGGCCGGTGCTGACCAATCAGAAGATGGCGCCGAGAACGCGCATGCTTTGCTACACCGATTTCGCCGTTCTGCATTCCGGTATCACGCATGGTCCGCTGTGGTCCGCCGAGCATCTGACGCGCGATCACATCGAAGCCGCCAAAGACATGGTGCGCACCAACAAGTTCTTCGAAGATGCGCGCCTGCCCGACGGCGAAGGCGCGACGCTGGCGGACTATAAACGCAGCGGTTTCGATCGTGGTCATATGAGCCCGGCCGGCAATCGCTGGAATCAGGAAGCGATGGCACAATCGTTTTCACTCGCCAACGTGGTCCCGCAAAACCGCGAGAACAATCAGCGCTTGTGGGCGCGTATCGAAACCTCGGTGCGCAAAATCGCGATGTCGTACGACGATACCTACGTGGTCACCGGGCCGATTTTCAACGGCCAGCAATTGCAGACCATCGGGCCGACGCGCGTTTTCGTGCCGACGCAATTGTTCAAGATCGTCTACGTGCCGTCGAAGCGGATGGCGTTCGCGGTGGTGGTGGACAATGTCTCGACCAACCGTTACGACATCAAGACGATTCACGAACTCGAAACGGCGAGCGGTATCCGTTTTCCGGGCATTCCGGAGAATCTCAAAGATCAGCGACCGGGAGGACTGAAAGGTGTTTAAACCCTATTCGAACGATGACGACGTGCTCAACATTCAGGGCGATGCGCTCACCGTGAGCAACGGCACCACCCGCGTCGTCCTGAACGGAACCCTGGAGCTAACGCAGGACCAGCGCGGACTCAAGGCGGCGCTCGCGCTCAAGGAAGCGGTTGATGCGATCGTCGCCGCGTTGCAAGCCCAGACCAATCTGCCCGCCAAGGTAAAGGACGAGCCGGATGCGAAACCGGGCGTCGTGCAGAATCCGTTTCAATAACGTTACCGCATCGCCGCGCACGCAGCACAAAGCGGGCGCGGCGCGCACCCTGTTTATTTCGATCGCGCACGGTGCTGGCGGCCGTCGACGCAACCCGGCTTGTTTCAACCGTTACGTTTTGTCACCAGCGCATCGTCAACTCCTGTCTTCCGGTCAACGTTAAACCGGCAGCGCTGAAAAATCTCAGCCGCCACACAAGATTCAACCGGTTAAACCAAGGAGTTAAACCATGAAGACGCTTTTCGCCGCTCTCGCTTCCGCTCTGCTCGTGTCGACCGCTTTCGCGCAAACCGCCGCACCGTCGACCACACAACCGCTGCAACCCGCGCAAACGCAACCCGCTGGCCAGGCAAATCTGAAGGCAAGCACGGCTGTGCAAACCGGCGCCGCCGAGACCGGCACGGCCACGACGAAAGCCACGACGAAAACGCATGTGAAAAAGGCCTCCACCGCTCACGCCGCGAAGAAGCCGGTCCATAAAACCAGCAAGAAGAAAGACGCTGTCGAAGCAGGCGCGGACAAGACCAAAACGGGTAGCGCGAACGAGGCCAGCAATGCCCCGGTTAAAGCCGACGGCGCAAAAACCGACACGACCAAAACGCAATAACACGTGTCCGGTTTTCGGCACGCACCGGCAAGGCATGTGTAGTTAATCAAAGCCGAACTGTGCCGTTCAGGGAGGGCGAGTCTTATGACTCGCCTTTTTTTATGCGCTTCTTTATCCATCGCTTCTTCTCGCCGTGCGCAGCGCGCATCATTTTTTCGCTCGGCTCTTTAATTTTTGCACTGTGTTTACTCGGGGACGTCTACTCTCGAAACTGTCTTGACCAACCATGGCGTCTACGCCGCATCGCATGGCACTCACCCAATCACTCGACAGCTTCGACACGCAGCTGCTCAACAAATCAACCGTTCGACGTAGCAACGTCATCCCCTTTCCCGCGACGCGTGCCCGCTTGCAGGTCACCCTTCCTCACCAGTCGCACGACCCTGCAGGCACCGAACTCCGCACGCTATTGCACTCGCCACTCGGCGTGTACGTCGTCAGCACTGAGGTGGTTCGCGACGAGGTTCGCTTGCAACTCGACATCGCGCCCGACGACCTCGACTTCACCCTGCACACACTGATCAGGACGCTTTCCGCGGCGTTGATCGGGCCGCTCACGCGACGCAACGTCGTCGCAAAGGCGTGCTAGTCATGTTTTCAGGCATCTGATTGCCCATCGTTACGCTTCGGCGCAACGGCGAAGTCGACATCGATGCGTTGCAGCGCCTCGCCGACTACTACCTGCGCACCGGGATGCCGTTTGCGTTTTTTGCGTAAGCGAGTGACGCCGTCAATCCGAAACCGGATTCAGAACGGCGAGTGCGCCGAGTTTTTGCACATCGGCAAGTTCGATTTCCGCGTAACGCAGCTTCAACGCACCTTGCGTTTCGAACTGCTTAAGAACCTGATTGATGGTCTGCCGCGACAGCGCCAGCATCATCGCAAGATCTTCCTGCGGCACTTTGAGCACGCGCCGCAATGCGCCGGGTTCGCCGTAGCCACCCGCCATCAGCAACAGGCGCCGCGCGACACGCGGCGCGGCAGGAAGCAACGCGGCCTCTTCGATGGCATCGAAGGCGAGACGCAACTTTTGCGTCAGAAGCAAACCGAACACGTGCCAATACTCGGGCGTGCGCTCGAGCAGCGCGGCGAGTGCGGCGCGCGGCACATGAAACAGTTTGGAATCGCGTTCGGCATACGCGTCATGGGTTCGCGGGCGATTGTCGAACAGCGCGATCTCGCCGAACCAGTTCACCGGCTCGATGACCGCCAGCAACGCTTCCTTGCCCGCCTCACTGGCCGCGCCGATTCGCACTAGGCCGTCGAGTACGCAGTAGAGGCCATCGTCGAGATCGCCCCGCGTGAATAGCCGTTGACCTGCAGGCAGGCGCTCGATACGGCCCGCTTCGATCAGTTGCGCCTGCATCATAGTGGGCGCCGAGCGAAACCACGCGCCGCGGCCAAGCACCGCGGCAAGCTCACTCGATGAAAAACTCGCAGTCATAGGATGGCATCCGTGCCCGATTGCCGGCTGATTGTCGGCTACCCGATGGTTTCAAATTCCGCTGCCCGCGATTATGCTGATTTTGATTGAGGAGCGGCATCCATGAGAACGCTGACCGAACAGCTTACGCAATACGCGGCCTACCATCGTGACCGGCGCAATATCGCCACGCATTTCATCGGCATTCCGATGATCGTGCTGGCGTTGGCGGTGCTGTTGAGCCGGCCCGCGTTCATTTTCGGCGCGTTGCCGTTTTCGCTATCGCCCGCGTGGATATTGTTCGTAGCGGCAACGCTCTATTACTTCATGCTCGATGTGCCGCTCGGCGCGATGATGACGGTCGTGTCGGTGTTGTGCGTCGGGTGCGGTCAGTGGCTGGCCGCGCATTCGACGCTCATCTGGTTGGCCTCGGGCATCGGCCTGTTCGTGGTCGGCTGGGTGTTTCAGTTCATCGGCCACGTCGCGTACGAGCATCGCAAGCCGGCCTTTGTCGACGACGTGATCGGGCTTCTGATCGGCCCGCTGTTCGTGCTTGCCGAAGCATTGTTCGGTTTCGGCTGGCGGCCTGCGCTGCGCGAAGCGATCGAAGCGCAAGTCGGCCCAACGCGTATTAACCCGGATCGTGCGGCGGCGCATCGTTGAACACGCGCGCCGCATTCGGCCGGCACCGCTCAGCGCGGCGCGACGCGTACGAGCCGCACGCTATGCAACGCGGTCAGCGCGACCGCGATCCAGATCGGTATGTAGGTGGCCAACTGCTGTGCGCCCAGCGTTTCGCCGAGCAAGGTCACCGAGACCACCACCAGCAACACGGGCTCGACATAGCCGAGAATGCCGAACAACGCGACCGGCAACAAGCGGCTCGCCTTCAGATACGAAGCCAGCGCGACGGTGCTGAGCGCGCCAAGGCCCGGTAACAGCAGGCACCACATGTCGAGACGGCCGGCGATCTTTGTCAGCGAGCCGCCGCTGATGACGAGCATGATCGCCACCGGCAGCAGCACCGACATCTCCACGGTGAACATCGCCAGCGAATCATGGTTGATTTTGCGGCGCAGCACGAAATACGGCGGATAACCGAGTGCGACGAGCAAGGTCGGCCACGAGAACGCGCCTGTCACCCAAAGTTCATGCACGACGCCCCATGCGGCGCAGGCGACGGCCAGCCACTGCAAGCCGTCGAGCCGCTCGTGATAGTAGAAGCGTCCAACCAGCACCATCACCAGCGGCAACAGGAAATAGCCGAGCGACACTTCGAGCATCCGGCCGTGCAGCGGCGCCCATAGAAACACCCATAGTTGCAGACCGAGCAGCACCGCGCCGGCGATCATCGAGAGGCCAAGCACCGGCTCGCGGAACATGCGGGCAATCAATTGCCGGAATATCGGCAGGCGTTGGCGCAGAACGATCAGCAATAACGCGCCCGGTACGGTCCACACGATGCGCCACGCGAAGATGTCAAGGCCGCTGAGTGGCGCGAGAAGTTTTGCGTAACCCGACAGCAATGCAAATAGCGCAGACGCGCCCACTGACAACGCAATCCCGCGCTTCGGGTCATACTGGTTCATTCGGCGGCCTGCTGCGAAATCGGGAACGTGTGCAGCGCAGCATGCAAGGGCGTGGCCTGGGTTGTTGTCATTAAGTTTGGTTGTCTCTACCGTGCAGCAAGCAGATCAAGCACTGCGCGAGCACTGCGATTTTTTGTCGATATTCGATGCAAGCCGGCATTCTAGACGGGTTATCCGGCGACAGCACACGTACGTTTTCCGCAGCGTGCCGCATTTATTTCGTGCGCATCGCGCGCCGATGCACTAGAACATAACTTCACGCGCAACCGGCAATGCTGAAGTCGTCACGCCGAAGCTCGTCGCACAAGCGCGAATCTTGCTACGAGTCTTGCTGCATCAATCCTTCGGTCCGGGAATAAATGCCATCGCATCACGGCGAATCCGGTCCGCTCCTCTTTCAGCGGCATGTATCAATTGCGTTTCGCCGCGCACGCCGCCGCCAGGTCAGCAACCCCCGACCACCGAATGTGACTACTGGAGCCAGCATGACCCAGCCAGCCCTCTCGTACGACGTATCACCCGACCTACGCTCCGCCTTTGCCGCCGCCGTCCGCGCCGGACTCACCCACGCACCGCAGAAGGAACTGCCGTCGAAATATCTGTATGACGAAGTCGGCTCGGCGCTGTTCGAGGTGATCACCGTGCTGCCCGAATACGGCGTGACGCGCGCCGAAGAGCGCCTGTTGGCGAAGCACGCCGCGGACATCGTCGCGCACCTGCCGCATGACGTCACCGTCGCCGAACTCGGCAGCGGCAGTGGCCGCAAAACGCGGCGCATTCTGGAAGCGCTGTGTAAAAAGCGCCCTACTTCATACTGTCCGATTGAAATTTCGCGCAGCGCTTTGCAGTTGTGCAGGCGCGAGCTCGGCGACATCGAACGGATTTCGATTGTCGGTTACGAGCGCGATTATCTGGCGGGCCTCGCCGAGGTCAGCAAGAACCGCGCATCGGACGAACGCTTACTTGTACTGTTTCTCGGCAGCACCATCGGTAATTTCGGCCGGCTCGCGGCCACGCGTTTTCTGCGCGACATCCGCAACATGCTCGCACCCGGCGACGCGTTGCTGCTCGGCACCGATCTGATCAAGCCCACGCCGGTGCTGGTGGCGGCTTATGACGATTCGATCGGCGTGACCGCGTCGTTCAATCTGAACCTGTTGGCGCGGGTCAATCGCGAACTTGACGGCGACTTTCCGCTCGACGCGTTCGAACACGTCGCACGTTTCAATCCGGACGCGCGCAGCATCGAAATGCATCTGCGCGCAAAACGCGACGTCACAGCCCACGTGGGCGCGGCGCAACTGACGGTCACGCTGAAGGAAGGCGAAACGATCTGGACCGAGAGCAGCCACAAATATCGCGCCGACGAAGTGCCCGCGATTGCGGACGACGCCGGCTTCGTCTGCAGCCATCAATGGATCGAAGGGGAATGGGGTTTTGCGGAGAGCCTGCTGGTGGCGCGTTGAATTTATCGACTCAGCGACCGACGTAGCTACCGACGCAGTAATCTACGCAAAAACGGCAAGGCGGCCCGACATCAGCATGATGCCGCGCCGCCCTGCCGTTCCATCACGCGCGTTCTCAGTGCTGCTCGAAACGCTCGTAACGCTTTTCCGTCACGCGCTCTTCGCCGGTGACCTCGGTCACCCGCGCCGCCGGCGGCCCGTGGCGCAGCCATGACAGCATCCGGTCGACCTGGTTGGCCGATCCTTGCAAGATGGCTTCGACCGAACCGTCGTCGAGATTCGCCACCCATCCCTTGATACCGAGCGCGTGCGCCTGCCGCATGGTCGCGTGGCGAAAGCCGACGCCCTGCACCATGCCGCGCACCCGCACGTAATACGTTTCGATCCGCGAATCCAGATCCGGGGCCATGCCGTCTTCTCCTGTGTCGACCAGAGTTAGCGCTTTAGCGCTTACTCTGGTCCCATGCAACCCGTTGCGGTCGACCGGCGTTAGCGTGTCGACCAGTTAGCGCTTCAGCGCTAACTCCGGTCCCATGCAACGCAATCTTTCAAGCCGGCATTCTAGCCGCGTCGCGCCGAGATTGCTCGGCGGCTTGCTCGCCGACTACGCGGGGCGACACGCGCCGCGCGCGCCACGTACAATCCGTCGACTGTCACGCGGGGAATGGAAAGAGAATGACCGAACAGAATCGCGATCTCGTGCTGGTGACCGGCGCATCCGGCTTCGTCGGCTCGTCGGTGGCGCGCATCGCGCAGCAGAAGGGTTTCAAGGTGCGTGTGCTGGTGCGCGCCACCAGTCCGCGTCAAAACGTCGAGGCGCTGGATGCGGAAATCGTCGTCGGCGATATGCGCGACGAAGCGTCGATGCGCGTCGCGCTGCGCGGTGTGCGCTATCTGCTGCACGTCGCCGCCGACTATCGCTTGTGGGCGCCGGACCCGAGCGAAATCGAACGCTCGAACCTCGAAGGCACCGAGGCCACGATGCGCGCGGCGTTGAAAGAAGGCGTCGAACGCATCGTCTACACGAGCAGCGTGGCCACGCTGAAGGTCACCAGTTCCGGCCAATCCGCCGACGAAACCTCGCCGCTCAAAGCCGACCAGGCGATCGGCGTCTACAAGCGCAGCAAAGTGCTGGCCGAACGCGCGGTGGAACGGATGATCGCCGAGGACGGCCTGCCCGCGGTGATCGTCAATCCGTCCACGCCGATCGGTCCGCGCGACGTCAAGCCGACGCCGACCGGACGCATCATCGTCGAAGCGGCGCTCGGCAAGATTCCCGCGTTCGTCGATACGGGTCTGAACCTCGTGCACGTGGACGACGTGGCCGCCGGCCATTTTCTCGCGCTCGAACGCGGCAAGATCGGCGAGCGCTATATTCTCGGCGGCGAAAATCTGCCGCTGCAGGCGATGCTCGCGGATATCGCCGCGCTGACCGGCCGCAAAGCGCCGACGCTGAGTTTGCCGCGCTGGCCGCTCTATCCGTTGGCGGTAGGCGCTGAAGCGGTCGCGAAGTTCACGAAGCGCGAGCCGTTCGTCACCGTCGACGGCTTGAAGATGTCGAAGAACAAGATGTACTTCACGTCGGCGAAGGCGGAGCGCGAGCTCGGCTATCGCGCGCGGCCGTATCGCGAAGGCCTGAGCGATGCACTCGAATGGTTCAGGCAAGCGGGCTATCTGAAGCCCTGACGCTTGCATGAAAATCAGGCCGGGCCGCGCGATTCGGCGCGGCCCGCACGCATTTTGTTACAACGTCACTTTGTTTGCGACAGGTAAAAGCCTACGCGCAGCAGGTAAAATCGTGGGTCTTACCAGAGAAACCTCGCATGAATCTTCATGAACAGCTCGGCGCGCTGGAAATGGGCGTCGATCAGCTCATCCAGGCTGTCGTGGCCCCGCAGGCCGAAAACATCCCCGAGACACCCGCAGAAACTGCCGCGCCGCAAGCGCCGGTGGATCACGTCGCCACGCCGGCATCCGTAGCGGAAGACGCTGCGCCTGAAGCACAGGCAGCAGAAACATCGGCGCTAACCGAACAACCGGCCGCGCAAATCCAGCCGACGCTCGAAATCAACCGCCCCGCTCAGAACGAAATCACG
Organism: Paraburkholderia sp. FW306-02-B; assembly: GCF_058782725.1. Taxonomy (NCBI): domain Bacteria; kingdom Pseudomonadati; phylum Pseudomonadota; class Betaproteobacteria; order Burkholderiales; family Burkholderiaceae; genus Paraburkholderia; species Paraburkholderia sp. FW306-02-B. The sequence goes on along the minus strand of NZ_JBYSXZ010000002.1, from coordinate 33,515 downwards.
ATGACGATCGGCGGCCAGACGGTCGCATTGCGTGCTGAGCAGATCGGGCAACTGATCGAGGAATTGTCGAACGCGCGCGCGTCGATGACGCCGGAGCCGCCTCCGGGCATTCCGCCGGGCTGGCGCTTCGTCTCGACGAAGAACCCGGTCATGGCGGTGCAGAAACAGTCGAATGGCGACCGCCTGCTGGTTATGCGCCACACCGGCCACGGCTGGGTGCCGTTCACCTTCTCGCCCGACATGGTGATTCAGCTGTACATGCTGCTCACGAAGGGGTGATATGAAAAAGCGGCGCCCTTGAGCGCCGCTTTTTCATCCGACAAATCCGCGTCATCGCGTCATTACGTATTCGCGCGCGCTTCAGTGCTCCTCTTCAGCGCTCCTGCACCGGCGCCTGCACGCGCGCCTTCCATTGCCCGCCCTTGCCGCGCCAGTACCGCACCGCCGACGCAAACGTTGCGCCCACATAGAACAGCGCGACCAGCGGCAGGAACGGCGCCCACAACGGCGAGCGGCGGTAGTAGCGCAGCATCGGCGCATAGGCGCAGCACATCGCCGCCCAGGCAAGCCACGCGGGCCAGCCTGTCGGACCGAGCAGCAGCGCGGCGACGGGCGGCATCAGATAGATGATCGTCATGCCCGCCAAGGTGCCCACCAGCAGCAACGGCGAGTAATGCAGTTGCGTGAATGCGGTGCGCGCGATCATGTTCCAGATCTCGCGCCAGCTATCGTATGGACGCAGCGACACGCTGCGCGCCGCCACATCCAGACGAATCGGATGACGCCCGGCGCCGCGATGCTTGATACGCGCGGCGAGGCTGCAATCGTCGATCAGTTCCGCACGAATCGACTCGATGCCGCCCGCTTCTTCGAGCGCGCTGCGCCGGACCAGCATGCAGCCGCCCGCCGCCGCCGCCGTGCGATTGCGCGGGTTGTTGACCCACGCGAACGGGTACAGCTTGGCGAAGAAGAACACGAAGGCCGGAATCAGCGCCTTTTCCCAGAACGAATCGCAACGCAGACGGACCATCAGCGAGACGAGGTCGCGCTTTTCCGCCTCCGCTCGGGCAATGAGCTGGGAGACAGCGTCGGCGGGATGGCCGATGTCGGCGTCGGTCAATAACAGGAAATCGGCCGGCAGATCGAGCGTGCGCACCGCCTCGATGCCTTGCGACTGCGCCCATACCTTGCCGGACCAGCCCGGCGGCAGCGGTTTCGCGCTCAGCACCGTCAGACGGTCCGCGCATTGCAGTTGCAATGCCGCGGCGCGGGCGGCGTCGGCGGTGCCGTCGGTACTGTGGTCGTCGACGACGATCACGTGGAATTCGCCAGGATAGTCCTGCTGAAGCAAGGTGGTGACGGCCTCGGCGATCACATCGACTTCATTGCGCGCCGGCACGACCGCCGCGACCGCCGGCCATGTTTCGCGCGGCTCGAGCGCCAGCGGCGCGGCAGGACGGGCCCGCCAGAAACCGCCACGCGCGAACAGCAACACGCACCAGATCAACAACGACAGACACGAAAGAAGAAACAGAACCACCGCCATTAAGCATTACCCTCGATTGAACGCGCCTGCGCGCCGACGCGCCGCGACAGCCACATAGCGACGGTGCGCGCCGCCACAACGCACCAGTCAAAACTGCTCAGCACAGGCCGCTCGCGAAACACGTCGTAGCCGGCCATTTCGATCCGCTCGAGGATGCGCAAGCCGCCGTGCACGGCGCCGCACAACGCGAGGCCCAAACGCCCTGGGATACGCAACGCGAGCGGCGCGCCGCTTACGAGCATCGCCCGGACCGCCGAAATTTCTTGGGCCATCAGCGCCCGCCATGCATTGTCGACGACGCCGTTGGCGATTTGCGCTCCGGTCACATTGAAGCGTTGCAGTTCCGCGAGCGGCAGATAAACGCGGTCTTTTTTCCAGTCCGTCGCGACGTCCTGCCAGAAGCTGACCAGTTGCAACCCCGTGCAGATCGCATCGGAATCAACCAGATTCGCCGGCGTGGCGCCGCCCATCAGATGCAGCATCAGATGCCCGATCGGGTTCGCCGAGTGGCGGCAATAGTCGAGTAGCGCGCTACGGTCCGCGTAACGGCGGGTGTCGATGTCCTGATCGCAGGCCTGCACCAGCTCGTAGAACGGCGCGAGCGGCAGCTTATACTGGGCGACTACGCCGGCCAGCTTGCCGAACAGAAGCGGGTGCACTGGCGCGGCGCGACCGGCCGCCACGGCGTCGAGGCCGGCGCGAAAGTCGGCGAGGCGCGCATGCCGCTCCGCCGGGCTCCAGTCGCCTTCGTCGGCGATGTCGCCGGCGGTGCGGGCAACGTGATAGATAATGCCGGCTGGCGCGCGCAGCGCCTTTGGCAGCAACACACTCGCGACCGGAAAATTTTCGTAGTGATCGACGTCCATCCAGCGAGCCTCGGATTCATTCTGTATTGCGGCGGCAAACGTGTGCCGCAGGACCTCGTAGTTTAAGGGTTCCGATAAACCGGTGCAGCGTGTAATCATTGCCGCGCGAGACGCGGATGCCCCGCCGGACGGCGAGCCGGCGGTTGCGGCGCCGGCCCAACACCTGGGCGGGCGCGCCAAAGCAAAGCGGCCGCGATAGCGTTAGAATGCGCGTTTGGTTTTGCTGTACCGGCCTTACGCCGGACTCAAAACACCAACTAAATATGATGGTCGCGGCGATAAAGTCATTTTTACCGACTTGTTCGAAACCCGCGTCAGTCGGAGTTCGCCAACTTATGCGAGTCATCCTTGCTCAACCCCGCGGCTTTTGTGCGGGTGTTGTTCGTGCGATCGAGATTGTCGATCGCGCGTTACAGCAACACGGCGCACCCGTGTACGTGCGCCACGAGATTGTCCACAACCGCCATGTGGTCGACAATCTGCGCCAAAAGGGTGCGCGCTTTGTCGAAGAGCTCGATGAAGTACCGCAAGGCGCCGTGGCGATTTTCAGCGCTCACGGTGTTGCGCAAACGGTCGAGCGCGACGCGGAACAGCGTGGCCTCGACGTGCTCGACGCGACCTGCCCGCTGGTCACCAAGGTTCATGTGCAGGGCCGCCAGTATGTGGCCGCGGGGCGCACGCTGATTCTGATCGGCCACGCCGGGCACCCGGAAGTCGAAGGCACGATCGGACAGATTCCCGGCGCGGTGCTGCTGGTGCAGAGCGAAGCCGAAGTTGCGCATCTGGATCTGCCCCTCGATACGCCGCTCGCCTACGTCACGCAGACCACGCTGTCGGTCGACGACACCCGTGGCATTATCGACGCCCTGTTGCGCCGCTTCACCGACATCGTCGGTCCTGACACGCGCGATATCTGCTACGCGACGCAAAACCGTCAGGCGGCGGTTCGCGAGCTGAGCAAGCAGGTCGATGTGCTGCTGGTGGTGGGCGCAACCAACAGTTCGAACTCGAACCGGCTGCGCGAGATCGGCAGCGAAAGCGGCGTCGCGAGTTATCTCGTCGCCGACGGTTCGGAAGTGAAGCCGGAGTGGTTTGCGAACGTGCAAGCCGTCGGCATCACGGCGGGCGCTTCGGCGCCGGAAGAAATGGTGAAGAACGTAATCGATGCGCTGCGCGCATTGGGGTCCGTCGAGGTCACGACGATGGCGGGCCGTGAAGAAACAGTCGAATTCAAGTTGCCATCGAAACTGATGCAACCACTCGCTGCACGCGAAGTTTAAGGAGGACGTCTTGTCTATTCCGCTGCTACAGAAAGTCCGGGTTGGCTCATACATCATGCGTCAGCATCTGTCTGGCAACAAACGCTACCCGCTCGCATTAATGCTGGAGCCGCTGTTCCGCTGCAATCTTGCCTGCAATGGCTGCGGCAAGATCGATTATCCGGATCCCATCCTGAACCAGCGTCTGTCGCTCGAAGAGTGCCTTGGCGCTGTCGACGAATGCGGCGCACCGGTGGTGTCGATTGCAGGCGGCGAGCCGCTGCTGCACAAGGAAATGCCGCAGATCGTGAAGGGCATCATCGCGCGCAAGAAGTTCGTGTACCTTTGCACGAATGCGCTGCTGATGGAAAAGAAGATGGACGATTACGAGCCGAATCCGTACTTCGTCTGGTCGGTTCACCTGGACGGCGACCAGCAGGCGCACGATCACTCGGTGTCGCAGGAAGGCGTGTACGACAAGGCTGTCGCTGCGATCAAGGAAGCCAAGCGCCGTGGTTTCCGCGTGAACATCAACTGCACGCTGTTCAACGACGCGGTGCCGGAACGTGTTGCAGCGTTCTTCGACACGCTGGGCCCGATGGGCGTGGACGGCATCACCGTCTCGCCGGGTTATGCGTATGAGCGCGCGCCGGATCAGCAGCACTTCCTGAACCGCGACAAGACCAAGCATCTGTTCCGCGAGATTTTCAAGCGCGGCAACAACGGCAAGAACTGGTCGTTCAGCCAGTCGGCGATGTTCCTGGATTTCCTGGCCGGCAACCAGACGTACGAGTGCACGCCGTGGGGTAATCCGGCACGTACCGTGTTTGGGTGGCAGAAGCCGTGCTATCTGGTCGGCGAAGGGTATGTGAAGACCTTCAAGGAACTGATGGAAACCACGAACTGGGATAACTACGGTACCGGTAACTATGAGAAGTGCGCTGACTGCATGGTGCACTGTGGGTTTGAAGCTACCGCGGTGATGGATACGGTTGCGCATCCGTTGAAGGCTTTGAAGGTTAGCCTTCGGGGGCCTAAGACTTCGGGTGCTTTTACCAAGGATATTCCTTTGGATAAGCAGCGTCCTGCTGAGTATGTTTTTTCTCGACATGTCGAGATCAAGCTGGATGAAATCCAGCGGGCTGGTAAGGGTAAGAAGGTGCAGACGGCTTCTGCACACTGAGATTTGGTTTATAGGGGCGGTTTTGCATGCCCCTTACCCTGCAGGTTTTTTGAAAGCGCGGTGGCTTTGTTGCTATCGCGCTTTTTTTTGGTCTTTTTTGCCTGCGCGGCGCTTTATGGCTGTGTGCCTGCGGTGTTGGCCTTTGCTTTCTCTTTACCTTCGCGGTGCTTATCTCTGTGCGCCTGCGGTGTTGGCCTTTCCTTGAATTCCTGGTGGTCTATTAGCTTCGCCCCTGTGCGGGGCAGGCACTTACTTTCTTTGCCGCCGCAAAGAAAGTAAGCAAAGAAAGCGGCTTCACACCGCTGATATGACTCCCGGTGTCAATCGGGATCGGTTTTTCGGTTTCTCAAATTCATATTTACCTGAATTTCCTGAGGGCGACGTAGCAGTACATCTCGACGGTGGATCACGCTGATATCCGCGGGTTGGGTACCGCATTACAGAGGTCCGCCCAATGAGCCTGCCGCAATCTAAAGCCGCAAGTCGGATGCAATCCGTTGCGTAGCGGTGTCGCGGGTTACTCGTGTGCCGGGCTACGCCGCCTTCAGGAAACTCCTCCAGTGTCAGGTTGGGGCAACGGGGCTGGATGTTGCATCATGCCAGGCGCACCTCGTGCGGTACGGCCAGCGACATCGCGAGCCGGCTGACGTCCCAGATAAAACCTGCCAGTTCGCGGGCAACCGCGACCACCGCGATGTTCTTCTGCTTGCCGCGCGCGACCAGCTTGCGATAGCGTCGGCACAGGCGCACCTGTGCGTCCCAGGCGCGATCAACGATCGGCTTGGGGATGCCTTCGTGGCGGCGCTGGATGTCGGGACTGACACGGGCCGTATGCCGGTAGCTCCAGGCAGCTTCGACGAGCAGCTTTCTCGCGTAGCTGTTGCCGTTCTTCGTGATACTGCCCTGACGGCGCTTCTCGCCTGACGAGTGTTCCGAGGGCGTCACGCCCAGCCAGGCCATCAACTGGCGCGGGTGTGCAAAACGCGACAGCTCACCCAGCTCCGCGAGCATGCCCACGGCCGTGGTGAACTGCACGCCGCGCATGGTCTGCAGGGCCAGCACGGCCGGATAGAAGCGCCAGTTGACGACGGCCTCGCGCAGCGCGGCTTCGAGGCGCTCGCATTGCGCGAGGCGGTCCTCGATCGCGCGCCGATGTTCCTCGAACGCCAGCTGCTGCCATGCACTGTCGAATGCATACGCGCCCAGCCAGCGCCGGTGCGCCGCTCCCCAGTCGGCGCGGCCTGTATAGCGCACCCCATGCGAGAGCAGAAAGGCTTTCAGCCGTTGCCGCGCACGCTTCAGATCGTCTTTGGCACTGACCCACGCACGTGAGAGATCGCGGAACGCTTCATCCTCCACGGTGGGCACGTACACGGCTGACAGGTCGCCAGCGCGCAGTGAGCGCACGAGCTTCACGGCATCACGTCGATCGGTCTTCACACGTTCACCGGGCTTTCTGGGAATCAGTGAAGGTGCGCACACCATGCAGTCGAACCCTTTCTGGATGAGTTGCCGGTAAAGCCCATAGCCGCACGGGCCCGCCTCGTAGACGACGCGGATGCGGCGCGCCTTTGACTGCAGGCGCTTGCACAGGCGATCGATATCGGCCTGCCTCGTACCGGTCTTGCCGAGCAGTTCAACCTCACCCGCATCGAGTGCATAGGCAACCGTGATCGAATCCTTGTGAACGTCGCAACCGACGTACAGCGTGCTATCGTGTTCCATGCTGGCCTCCGTGCCGGAATTCGCCGGGTGCGGCCCGTCCGCACCGTGCGGCTCTGGTAGCAATGCTAACCCGCGTTTGATTCCTCACGGCAGGCCAGCCCTTGCCTCACGGGAGTCATACTGTCTAACGCTTAAGCGGGTCCCCTGGCTTGGAGGAGGTAGTGGAGCATCTGGAATCAGTGTTCTCGCACACTCCACCCTGGTGACAAGGCCGTCATGCTTCCGGCGGCGCTGCGCGCGCCGTAGCGGCGCTTCTCAAAACCGATGGGGCGTGTGCGCCTCCGGCATCATCCGTCCCGCCTCGCACTGCGTGCTCGCCGGAACGGTCTGCCAGGGAAACCGGTGGGTAATTCTTTTTCTGTGGGGAGCCATCGGCTTCGCCTCGGCGAGGCGCTGAATGGTGGACGTGCGGACCACCACTTCGAGAGAAACGCTAGCGCCTCGGTAAGGCAAGGGGGACACGAGGGCCAGGCATTCGGGACGTGAGTGCGAGCCACCGCGCCGAACCAGGCGCAGGCGCCCAAACCGCCAGGCGGATTGATGAAGTACCGCATCGGCGCGCGCAGCGCCGCCGGAAGTATGACTGCCTTGTCACCAGGGTGGAGTGCGCGAGAGCACCGATTCCAGATGCTCCACTATCCCCTCCAAGCCAGGGGACCTGCTTAAGAATTGGCGGTTTGAGCCGCTTTCTTTTGCCTACTTTTCTTTGCGGCGGCAAAGAAAAGTAGGTGCTCCCCCGCACAGGGGGAACGCTAATAAACCAATAAGAAAACAAGGAAAGGCCAACACCGCAGGCACACAACCCATGCCGCCGCCAAAGGCAAAAAAACCAATCAGGCGCTACGCGCAAAAATCACCCAGCGCTCCGCGCATTATGAGCAGTCAAAAATTTAATCAACCCATCAACCCCGCCTTTAGAAAGCTGATCGGCAAACTGCGTTTGATAAACCTGAATCAACCAGGCCCCCATCATATTGATGTCATAAACCTTCCAGCCGGAGGCACCCTTAGTAAGCCGATAATCGATCGAATCATCACCGCCATTACTAATAACGTGCGACTGCACCACCACATCCTTAGCGCCGGCAGGCACATTAACCGGTAAGAACTTAAACTTCACATCCTGATCCCGCAGCTGCGACAACGAAGAAGCATACGTCCGCACGAGCAGGATCTGAAACTGCTCATACAACTGCTTCTGCTGCTCAGGCGAGGCAGTACTCCACGCCTTGCCTACAGCAATTCGCGTAGTACGCTGAAAATCCGTCGCGGGCACAAATCGCGTTTCCACCAATTCGGTGATCTTGTTCATATCGCCACCGCGCGCCTGCGGATCAGCCTTCATCGCGGCAACAGTGCCTTCAACAGCACTCTTCACCACCGCATCAGGCGCGCTTTGTGCATACGCCGCCGTGGACATCACAGCCGCAGCCAGAAAAGCAGACAAATAACGTTTCATACGCTCGTCAACACCTGAGAAGTAAGCCCCGGCAAGCCAACAAGCCGGCAGCAAAAGCAAGATAGACCAGTATACCGAGATTGCGTTCCCGCCCTGGCCCCTTAAGCCCAGCGTCGCACTTGCTGCCGAATACGAGCCGGATCGCGCCGGCTCTGTATACTTGTGCACTTTCGTCAAAAACACCATCCGTGATAAGAAGGCCCCCTCCGCCTACATGCTGAAGTCATCTATCGTCCGTCTCGTCGCCTATTCGGTGCGCCATCCGATAAGCGTCATCGTCCTCTCGCTCGTGCTCGCGGTTCTGAGCAGCTTTTACGTCGTCCATCATTTCAAGATCAACACGGATATCAGCCGTCTCGTCGAAGCCGACAAGGAATGGTCGTCGCCCGGCGATGCACTGGACGCGGCCTTCCCCCAGCGCGGTCAAACCGTGCTGGTCGTGGTCGAAGCCCGCGCCCCCGAATTCGCCGATGCCGCAGCCAATGCGCTCACCGCCGCGCTGAAAGCCGACCCGAAGGAGTTCGTCGCGGTCACGCAACCGGCCGGCGGCCCGTTCTTCGAACACAATGGCCTGTTGTTCCCGTCAACCAATGACGTCATGTCGACCACCTCGCAGCTCGTCCAGTCCCGGCCGCTGGTCAACGCCCTTGCCCACGATCCGAGCCTGACCGGCCTCGCCGGCACGCTCACGACGAGCCTGCTGTTGCCGCTGCAAATCGGTCAGGTGAAGCTCGCCGACATGAGCCATCTGCTGTCGCAAAGCGCGACCGTGCTCGATCGCGTGCTGGCCGGGCAGCCAGCGGCGTTTTCGTGGCGCGCGCTGGTCGACAGGAGCACCGCCACCGATCCGGCGCGCGCGTTTGTTACCGTGCAGCCCGTCGTGAACTACGACGCCCTCGAGGCAGGCGCAAGCGCGTCGAAGGCAATTCGCGACACCGCCGCATCGCTGCACCTGGATACACGCTACGGCGCAACCGTCCGTCTGACCGGCGAACAGCCGCTCGCCGACGAGGAATTCGCGTCGGTCCAGGACGGCGCGGTGCTCAACGGCATCGGCACCTTTATCGTCGTGCTGGTGATCTTGTGGCTGGCGTTGCGCTCGGGCCGCATGATCCTCGCTGTGTTCATCACGTTGTTCGCCGGTCTCGCAATCACCGCCGCGCTCGGCTTGATGATGGTCGGCGCGCTCAACATGATTTCAGTTGCGTTCATGGTGCTGTTCGTCGGGCTCGGGGTCGATTTCGGCGTGCAGTTCGGCGTCAAATACCGCGAGGAACGCAATCGCGACGACCGCCTCTCCGCCGCGCTCGTCCACACCGCGCATAGCATCGGCGTGCCGCTCACGCTCGCGGCGGTCGCGGTCGCGGAAAGCTTCTTCTCGTTCCTGCCGACGGCTTATCGCGGCGTGTCGGAGTTGGGCAAGATCGCCGGTGTCGGCATGTTCGTCGCGTACTTCACCAACATGACGCTGCTGCCGGCGCTGCTGAAAGTCTTCAACCCGCCGGGCGAACCCGTGTCGCCAGGTTTCCCGCGACTCGCGCCCGTCGACGATTTCCTCGATCAACACCGCAAGCCAGTGCTGATTGCGACGCTTATCGTCGTGATCGGCGCAGCGCCCCTGCTCACGCATTTGCGCTTCGACTTCAACCCGCTGCATCTGAAGGACCCGCACACGGAATCGATGGCGACGCTGCTGTCGCTGAAGGATTCGCCGGAAGCGGCGGTCAACAATGTACAAGCGCTGGCGCCGTCGCTGGCGGACGCGGAGCGCATGGCCGCGCATCTGCAAACGTTGCCTGAAGTGGGCCGCGTGACCACGCTCGACACCTTCATTCCGACTGAGCAGCAGCAAAAGCTGATGCTGGTCGCGAGCGCCGCGCAGCAACTCTTGCCCGCGCTGACGCAGCAGCCCGCGCCGCAAGCCACGGACGCGGTGCGCGTCGCCGCGTTGAAACGCGCGTCGAACCAGCTCGCGCTCGCCGCCGACGATCACCCGGGCCCCGGCGCCGCCGAAGCCAGGCATCTGTCGGCGACGCTGCAAAAGCTGGCCGCCGCGGACGCCGCCACGCGCGACCGCGCCGAAACCGCGATGTCGGAACCGCTGCGAATCGCGCTGAAGCAACTGGCGGATCTGCTGCAACCGACCGAAATCACCCGCGACAACCTGCCCAAGGAGATCTCCGGGAGTTGGGTTTCCAAGGATGGCCGCGCGCTCGTCGACATCGCGCCGAAGGTCAAGCCCGGCGCCGATCCCAACGACGACGCGATGCTCGCCCGCTTCGCGCACGCGGTGAAGAAGGCCGAACCGGGCGCGATCGGCGGGCCGATTTCGATCCTGCATTCGGCCGACACCATCATCAAGGCGTTCATGCAAGCGGCCGGCTACGCGCTGCTGACCATTGCGATTCTGCTGTGGATTGCGCTGCGCCGGATCGGCGACGTGCTGCGCACGCTGGTGCCGCTGCTGGTGTCGGCGCTGGTGACACTGGAATTGTGCGTGGTATTCGGCATGCCGCTGAACTTCGCGAATATCATCGCGTTGCCGCTGATGCTGGGCGTCGGCGTAGCATTCAAGATTTACTTTGTCATGGCGTGGCGCAACGGTCAGACTGGCCTCCTGCAGTCGAGCCTCACGCACGCCGTGCTGTTCAGCGCGGCGACCACGGCAACAGCGTTCGGCAGCCTCTGGCTGTCGCACCATCCGGGGACGTCCAGCATGGGACGCTTGTTGGCGCTCTCGTTGTTTTGCACGCTGATCGGCGCGGTGGTGTTCCAACCCGTACTGATGGGCAAACCGCGGCCACGTCGTCCGAAGAAAAAAGGAATTTAAGCATGAAGCTGCGAACCACCGCGCTGGCGCTCGTCGCCACCGGTCTGATCTCTGGCTGCGCGACCGGTCCCGACCGCAAGCCTGGCGACCCGTTCGAACCGGTGAACCGGGTCGTGTTCAACTTCAACGACGGCGTTGACCGCTATGTCGCTGTCCCGGTCGCGAAGGGTTATCAAAAGGTCACGCCGCAGCCGTTGCGCACGGCGGTGAGCAACTTCTTCTCGAATCTCGGCGACCTGACCAACGCCGCGAACAACCTGTTGCAGTTGAACATCACCGACGCGACCGAAGACATCATTCGCTTCGCGTTCAACTCGACCTTCGGCCTGGGCGGTCTGCTCGACTGGGCGACGCCGGCCGGCCTGCCGAAGCACCACCAGGACTTCGGTCTGACGCTCGGCCACTGGGGCATCCCATCGGGCCCGTACCTCGTCTTGCCGCTGTTCGGTCCGAGCACGGTACGCGACAGCATGGGTCTCGTGGTGGACGTGAAGTTCAACCCGCTGAACTACATCGAGCCGGCGGAGCGCAATCCGCTGTACGTGTTGCAGTTCGTGAGCGTGCGCTCCGACCTGCTGGGCGCGACGGACCTGCTGCAACAGGCCGCGCTCGACAAATATTCATTCGTTCGCGACGCCTATACGCAGCAACGCAAAGCGCGTCTGCGCGCCACCGGCGAAGGCGCGGCGCCGCCGCCGAACTACGACGACCAGGACGACTCCGGCGCATCCGCGGCGCCCGCCAAGGGCGCGGCAGCGGGCGCACCGGCGGGCGTGCCAAACTACACAGACCCGGGTGACGCAGGGCAAGCGCCAAACGCCGCCTCCGGAAGCGCCGCAGGCGGTCCGGCGGGCGTACCGAATTACGCCGACCCGGGCGACACGCCCGCGAGCGGCGCGGGTGGCGTGACGCCGGGTGCCCCGGCGGCGGCACCGGCCGCGGCCTCCGGCGCGACAACGCCGACGGACAACAAACAGCCGGCCGCGACACCAGCAGTCCAATAAGCGTCCAGGCACGGCCTCTGCGCGCGCCGCGCGGGGGCGCCCGAAAGCGGGACGCCGCGTAAAACGCGGCGAGTCATGGGGAACGGACTACGGCTTACGAAAGCGAAGACGAAGACAGGCGCGCAGCCCAGGAAGTACCGCCACGGCGCGCGCAGCGCCGCCGGAAGAATGACTGCCTTGTCACCGGCGCGGAGTGTGCGAGAGCACCGATTCCAGATGCTCCACTACCTCCTCCAAGCTAGGGGACCCGCTTAAGAACTAGCGGTGTGAAGCCGCTTTCTTTGCTTACTTTCTTTGCGGCGGCAAAGAAAGTAAGTGCCTGCCCCGCACAGGGGCGAAGCTAATAGACCACTAACAAAACAAGGAAAGGCCAACGTCGTAGGAAAACGGCATCAGCCCCCCATCCGAAAGGCCCCAGCCTCGCCAATCGCATGCCGCGCCTGAACCAGCGAAGTCCGGGCCGCCCGGGCATCGACAGCAACCTGAATCAGCGCCCCAATCTGCGACGGCTGCCGCAGCAACTCCCGCAGAATCGGCGCAAGCGCAGTACTCCCATCATCCCGCAAGCCAGCCGTAGCCGCCGAAGGCAACGTCCGCCAGGCCGGATCGACAATCGCCCGGCACACGGCAAACGGCAAACCATGCGCCGCCGCAGCAGCCCCGGCAATATGCGATTCCATATCAACGGCCAAAGCACCGGTCGAGCGATGCAACACGCGCTTATCGTCAGCGCTGACCAAAGGCGCACTAACGGCAGCCATCGAGCCGCGCCGCAGCCGCGCCACAAGCGGCCCAACTGCCAACGCAGCAGCCAGCCTATCCGCCCATCGCGGATCGGTTTCGAGCCGCCCAAACGGCCCTTCGACCGCGTCCGCGACGATCAGCGTGCCCGGCTCCAGATCGGGCGCCAAACCACCCGCCGTGCCAAAACTAATAATCCCCGAACACCCACGCGCAACCGCCGCGCTCAGCGCGCGCTCGAGCAAATCGGCGCGCGCGGCGTACACCACCTCGACGCCCTTGCCGCGCGCGATGCGCGCCTCGAACGCCATGCCCGTCACCGCGATCACCGGCAAGGTACTGCTGCCGGCGTCGGACAACGGCGTTGTCGAAAGAGGCATCCGTTACATCCCGACCGCGACGCGCGTCAGCCCGTTACGTTTCAGATGCCGGAAGCGTGCCAGCGCCCACAGCGGGAAGAACTTGCGATAGCCGTGGTAGCGCAGATAGAACACGCGCGGGAAGCCGGTCGCGGTAAAGCGCGTTTCGTCCCACAGACCATGCTCGCGCTGTTCGCGCTGCAGATACTCGATGCCGCGCGCGACCGCCTCGTGATTCACCTCGCCTGCCGCCATCAAACCCATCAGCGCCCATGCCGTTTGCGACGCCGTGCTCAGCGCGCGCTCGTAGCCGCGGTAGTCGAGCTTGTAGCTCTCACCGCCCTCGCCCCAGCCGCCGTCGTCGTTCTGGATCGACAGCAGCCACTGCGCGGCGCGCTTGATGCGCGGGTCGTCGTGCGGCATGCCCGCGGCGTTCAGCGAACACAGCGCGGTCCATGTGCCGTAGATGTAGTTCAGGCCCCAGCGCCCGTACCAGCTGCCGTCCGATTCCTGTTCCTTCAACATGTAATCGAACGCGCGTTGCGCCGGTTCACTGCCCACCGGCAGTTCGCCGAGTTGCGCGAGCATCGACAGACAGCGCCCCGATACGTCCGCAGTCGGCGGATCGAGCAACGCGCCGTGATCGGAGAACGGAATGTTGTTCAGGTAGTACTGCGTGTTTTCCGGTTCGAACGCGCCCCAGCCGCCATCGCTACTCTGCATGCCGACCACCCATTCGCGCGCACGCGCAATGGCTTCGCGATCGACATCGGATTGCGTCAGCGCCGCCGAACGCTGCATCGCCATCGCCACCACGGCCGTATCGTCGACGTCCGGATAGTATGCATTGTTGTACTGGAACGCCCAGCCGCCAGGCCGCACGTTCGAACGGCGCGAGATCCAGTCGCCGCGCACGTCGAGAATCTGCAGCGGACGCAACCATGCCAGCCCACGTTCAGCGGCCTGCTCGGCGTGCGCTTCGCCGGTTTCGAGCAACGCATGCGCGGCGAGCGAGGTATCCCACACCGGCGACAAACACGGCTGGCAATACGCTTCGTCATCCTTGATAACGAGCAGCTTTTCGATCGACTGGCGGGCAATCGCGCGATTCGGATGATCGGCCGGATAGCCGAGCACGTCGTACATCATGACCGAATTGGCCATCGCCGGGAAAATCGCGCCGAGGCCGTCTTCGCCGTTCAGCCGTTCATCGACGAAAGCTACCGCCGCGCGCACCGAGCGTTCGCGCGTCGCTTTCGGGAACAGGCCGTCGATCGCGCGCAGCACCACGTCCACACCGCGGAAAAAGCGGAACCAGCCGAGGTGTTGATGCGGTGCTCGCTCACGCATGCCGGTATTGACCGGTGCGCCGCGGAACAGCTCGTCGATGCGCACGCGGCGCGGATTGCGCGCGACCGGCCGCTTCGCGTTGAGCACCAGCAGCGGCACGATCACCGTGCGGGCCCAGTACGACACCTTCGACAGATGGAACGGGAACCACATGGGCAACAGCATGATCTCGACGGGCATCATCGGCACCGCGCGCCACGACACCACGCCGAACAACGCGAGCAGAATCCGCGTGAACACGTTCGCCATTTCCGCGCCGCCGTGCGCGAGAATCGCTTCGCGCGCGCGGGCCATGTGCTCGGCGTCTTCAGGATCGCCGATCATCTTCAGCGCGAAGTACGCCTTCACGCTGGCGCTGATATCGAGCGCGCCGTCGGTAAAAAGCGGCCAGCCGCCGTTCGCCAGCTGGATGCGGCGCAGGTAGCGGGCGATCTTCTGTTCCAGCTCCAGGTTCGGCGTTTCGCCGAGGTAGTGAACCAGCAACACGTATTCGGCGGGAATCGTCGCGTCGGCCTCGAGTTCGTAGACCCAGTGGCCGTCCGGCCTCTGCGCGGCGAGGATCGCATCGGTCGCGCGCGTGATCGCGGCGTCGAGCGAGGCTACGGACGCTTGCGGCGCAACGGCCGGCGCGTCAGGCGACGCATCGGCGAATTCAGGCAGGACGGCGCCCAACTGCTGGGCTTGAGATAAGTCGTTCATCGGCGTTCCATCGGTTGATTCAGCAGCATATCCGCGGCCTTCTGACCGGAGCGGATCGCGCCTTCAATCGTCGCGGGCAAGCCGGTGGCCGTCCAGTCGCCTGCGAGCATCAAGTTATTCCAGCGAGTACGCGTGCCGGGCCGCAGCGTTTCCTGATCAGGCAACGCGGCAAACGTCGCGCGCTTTTCCATCACGACTTGCCAGGCCGGCATCGGTTCGGCCGGCAAACTGGCCGCCTGGGCTACTTCGGCCCAGACGGTTTTCACCAGTGCTTCGTGTGGCGTGTCGAGCCATCGATCCGCGGCGTGGATCGTCACGGAGAGCCGGCCATCGAACGCGAACAGCCAATCGGCAGTTGCATTGAGCAGCCCTGTGATCGGCGGCAAACCAAACGGCGGCTCGACCGCGAAATGCACGTTAGCGGTCGCCGCGAAGCGATTGGGCGCGCGCAAGCCGGGCACGAGCGTCTGTGCGATCTCCGGTGACACCGCGAGGACCACGGCCTGGTTCGCTTCGATCGCAATGCTTTCATCGGCGAAATTCAGCGACGACACACGGCCGGCGTCGGCAAACACAATGTCCTTCAGACGCGAACCGAGCCGGATCGCCGCGCCGCCATGTTGTAACAGACGCAACGCCGGATCGACAAAGGCGCTACCCAGTCCGTTACGCGCCACCAGAGGCCGGCACGCCTGACCGCCGGCAATGACAGTCTCCCTGACCATCGCGGCCGCCAGCTCCGCGGAGGCTTCACGCGGCTCGACGTTCAGCATCGTGAGAAACAACGGCCGCAGCAAGCGGTCCCACAGCGCGCCGTTACAGCGCATGGTCTGCGCCATGCTGCGGCCAGGTTTGGCGAACAGCAGCGGCGCGAGCGCCAGATAGTCGGTCGGGCCTGTGTTCGGCACGCGTGCGTTCGGATCGAAGATCCACCAGGGCAAGCGGCCCGGCGACATGCGCACGGTCCAGCGTGCCCGCGTGGCCAGATCCACGAACGGATAGTCGGGCTGGGCCGGTCCGGTCAGTTCATCGGCGGCGCCGATCGCACGCACGTAGTTAAGCGTCGCGTAGTTGCCGGACAGGACCAGATGGTTGCCGCTGTCGATGGTCGCGCCCAACGTACTGTCGTAATACGAACGGCAACGGCCTCCCGCCTGGGGCAACGCTTCATGCAGCACGACTTGCGCGCCGCGGCGCTGCAATTGCACCGCCGCGGCCAGACCGGCGAGGCCCGCGCCGATCACATGTACGAGCTTTTGCATCAGCTCAGAAGAGCGCGTAACGCGCGACGATCCACAGCAGGCGCAGGCGCGGCTTGCTGACCTTCGTACGCGGAATGTCGAAGCCGCGATCGAGCGTGCGTTCGAGCAGCACGCGATAGACGCCCGACATGATGCGCGGCGCACGGACGTGATTGCGCGGCTCGCGGTCCATGATTGCGTCGGAGGCGGCGAAATGCTTCTTGGCGCGCTCGGCGAGCGTCGCGCACACGCGCGGCAGCGACGGATCGTCGGCGATCTGCGTCGGGCTCGTCACGGCGATGCCCTCGCGCGCCAGCAATTCGTGCGGCAGGTAGCAGCGGTTGATACCGGCGTCTTCGTCGATATCGCGCAGGATGTTGGTCAGTTGCAGCGCGCGGCCCAAGTGGTGCGACAGCAGGCGGCCGGGCTCGTCCTGCATCCCGAATATCCTCACAGATAGACGGCCGGCTGCGCTCGCGACACGGTCGCAGTACAGATCGAGCGTGGCTTCATCGGGCGCGCAAATGTCGGCGGCGGCGTCCATCGCCATGCCGTCGATCATCGCGTGAAAATCTTCGCGCTGCAGGTGAAACGTATGAATGTGCCGCGTCAACGCGCGCAACGAAGCGCGCGGCGCACCGGCATAGCACGCGTCGATGTCGGCCCGCCAGCGCTCGAGCGCGGCGGCGCGTTCGGCGCGCGGCATGTCGCTGTCGGCGATATCGTCGACAGCACGGCAGAAGGCGTAGACCCGATACATCGCGTCGCGCTGCGCGGCCGGCAGGATGCGCATCGCGAGATAGAACGAGCTGCCGGACGTGGCGGCAGCGGCGTCGATTTCTGTATCGTCCACGACAAGATTGGAAACAGCCAAGACGATCTCCGCTGGAGGCGCCCGCTGAAAGGCGTTCAAGAAGTTTTAATGCCTACCCGCAGGGCAAGCGGCCCGCGCGCGCGGACACGCGCGAAACACCCGGCAGGGATGCCGGAAACGGCGAAAAGTATAACAACGTTTGTGAGATGCCGCAGTTCTGGGGACGAATAAGGGGTCTGAAGCGGGCCCGCACTTGGCGGCGGCCTCGCATCCGATCGCACGCGGCGCGGGCAAAAACCGCCGGCGTCCGCGTCAAATAAATGCAACCGACCGGTTGCGCCCCTGCCGCTTCGCGCTGTAAAGCGCCGCGTCGGCTTCGTTGATCAGCACGTCGTACGCCGGCACGCCCACGCGCGCCGCCGCGCCGCCGACACTCGCCGTCACCGGCACGCTCGTGCCCTGCACTTCGACCGGCGTGTCGCTAATCGTCTGGCGAATCTTTTCCGCCACCCGCATCGCGTCTTCGAGCGGCGTACACGGCAACAGCAAGGCGAACTCCTCGCCGCCGAAACGCCCAAAGGTGTCCTGCGCCCGCACCACCTCGGCGACTCGCTGCGCCATCACGCGCAACACCGTATCGCCGACACCGTGACCGAACTGGTCGTTGATCTTCTTGAAGTGATCGAGATCGAATAGCAGCACGGACATGTCGCCGCCGTAGCGCTGCCAGCGCGTGTATTCGTCGCGCAGGCGCGCTTCGAAGTAACGGCGATTGGCGATACCCGTCAGACCGTCGCGGTCCGCATATTCCTGCAGCTTCGCGACCGCCTCCTCGCGCTCGCGTTGCACGATGCTGACGTGCGTGACATCCGAGATGGTCACGCATACGGCCACCACTTCGCGATCGCGCATAAGCGGCATGAACGTGCAGTCCTGCTGCATGAAATCGACGCCGCCGGTAATCGGCCGGTCGTGATCGAACTTGAACAGATACGGGCGCTGTTCCCATGAACTGAACGCGAAACTGCCAAGCTGGAACACGCTTTCGATCTTGCGCGACAGCCACACGCGCGGCAGTTCGGGAAAATGCGTGAAGAGCGATTTGCCGACCACCTGTTCCGGCGACAAACCGCTGTGATCCTGCATGAACCGATTCCACATCAACACGTTCATCTCGCGATCGAGCACGAAGATGCCGAAGCCGACACGTTCGACTACCAGATCGCTCAACGAATCAGCGGACACATTCATAAGCTGGACAGGAGGGCGTCGAGCGCCTCGTTCATGTGGCGGATCGATTCTTCGGCCATCAGCATCACGAGATGCGCGCGGAAGCTCTGGTCTTCGAGGGCGAAATTCACTTCGACCAGCAACGCGACTTCCCATTGCAGCACGCCGGGCTGGAACACGTCGTCGAGCGTCATGGCTTCGCCGAGCAGACCGGGCGCCGAGAAAACCGGTGTGCGGCCGAGCTGGTCGAGAATGCACGACACGCACGCGCCCGTCAGCACGTTCGCGACATCGAACACGAGTTCGTTCTGGCTCACCGTCTCGTAGGTGGAGCGCGCGTACGGGTCGCTCACAAGCGAACACAGCTGCTCGATGCTGTCGCTGCGGCAGATCACCAACGCCTCGCCCTTGATATCGGAGCGAAAGCCCTGGCGCACCGCGCTGACCGTGTCTTCGATCCCGGTCATCTCGCGCAGCGCCTGCGCGGCTTCGCTCACCGCCACCATCTTCACACGCGGCACCGACAATTCGATGAACGCGTCGAGCAGCCGGGCGAGGCGCGTCGCGGCTTGGCCCATCGCCAGATTGGCGACCTCTTGCAGCGCGTCGCGCCGGTCTTCGTTGAGGACTGGCTCAGACATACAACCCGTACTCCTGGAGGATGGGTAGTACCGCCTCGGGCGTGACGGGCTTGGCGATGAACGCCGCGGCGCCGAGCGCGCGCACGCGCGACTGGGCCATCGGCTGAACATCGGCGGAGACGACGATCACGAAGGTGTTCAGATCCTCATGCTGCAATGCTTCCAGCACCTGATAGCCGGTCATGTCCGGCATCGTCAGGTCGAGGAACATCACCGACGCTTTGCCTTCGCGATACAGAGCGAGCGCCTCGCGCCCGTTCGTTGCGTAGGTCACGTCGACATCCCAGTCCGGCGGCAATGCCTTGGTGAGCACCTTTCGGGCAAGCAACGAATCATCGGCGATCACAATAGGCAAAGGCATGGGCAGGTC
The DNA here is from genome assembly GCF_058782725.1 of Paraburkholderia sp. FW306-02-B. Taxonomy (NCBI): domain Bacteria; kingdom Pseudomonadati; phylum Pseudomonadota; class Betaproteobacteria; order Burkholderiales; family Burkholderiaceae; genus Paraburkholderia; species Paraburkholderia sp. FW306-02-B. The sequence continues at coordinate 14,198 of NZ_JBYSXZ010000002.1, read as the reverse complement.
GGGAAAGCGAAATTAGCTCTTGCGCGTTAACGGCGGGTAGCGGCGATTTCTTTAGCGCGGGGTCTGTCGACCGGCGGCAAGAAGGACTGATAGAACTGATGCTTGCGGGAATTCAGGTTGCGGACGGCCGGGGAGCGCGCGCCGCGAGGCGCTTATGGTGGAACCGCAGGGCACGCATGAATGCGTGCGCGCACGATGGACGACGGCTATGACCGGCATGTTCGAAGCCTACCCCGTAGATGAATCTGCGCGGCTTCGTGGATCGGGCTGGTCCTCTTGCCGCGCGCGTGATTCCGCAAACGCCGTCCGTCACGCGTTGTGCGCGTTGTCTGGCGGCCCTCGCGGCAAATGTGTCCGAACATGGCGAACGCATTATTTATCGTGGCGTCGATTTTCGAAGTAATTGCGCGGAAAGGCAACACGCCAATTTAGCCTACACTAATCAGATTTCCCCATTTAATGCTATTTTTGAAAATATTTTATTAGGTCTCGGCAGCTTTCTTTTGCCTTTATACTTTTGTGTACGTTTGCGCTTGTCGATTCGTCGCTGATTCAGAAGGCAGACAAATCTGTACAGCCATTAGCCGTAGCAACGACTCGCGTCGCCACGAGTCTATGCTTCTCATATGATGATGCCGGCTTCCAGTTTTTTCGTCTTGAACGACCGTAGCGTTAATCGAAAATGACACCTGACCGGTTCGACCCGCCTCAAGCGAACCGCCTTTCCGCTAACCGGCAGGACAAGGCGTTATTCCCAGCCGTGCCGGAACAGAATTTCCACGTCCGGCGCATAACGCTGATCGCGTTGCTGATCGCAGCGATCGTCCTGCCATGCGTGTACGTGGCGGCGATGGCGTTGAACGATCTGCGCGCGCGCGAGGCCGACGCCACCGACATGACGCTGCGCACGGTGCGGGTCGCCGAAGAACACGCGCTGAAGGTGTTCGACATGAACGAGACGCTAGATTCGCGCATTGTCGATCTCACGCAAGGACTCGACGACAACGGCATTCGCGCCGGCGAATCCGCCATTCACGACAAGCTGCGCACGATGGGCGGCGGTTATCCGCAGGTGGCCGCCGTGTCGATCTTCGGTCGCGACGGCGATTTGCTCGCCAGCAGCCGTTTCTATCCGGCGCCGCCGATGTCGATTGCCGAGCGTGAAGATTTCACCGGGATTCGCGGCGGCAAGGACATCGAACACGTGTCGAAGGTGATGACGGGGCACGTTGCCGGTGAACAGGTGTTCAACATGGGCGTCGAGCGGCGCACCGCCGACGGCGCGTTCGCCGGGGTCGTGTCGGTCGCGCTGCGGCCCAGCTATTTCAGCGCGTTCTACCGCGAGCTGCTAGGCGGCAGCGACGACACGCCGATGACCATGAGCCTGATCCGCACCGACGGCGCGATCCTCGCGCACTATCCGCGCAGTCCGCGCGAGCCGGTGACAGTGTCGCCGCAGTCACCGCTCGCCCAGGCGCTGGCGCAAGTGCGGCGGGCCGGCGTCGTGAGGATGCGCTCGGACATCGACGGCGACAATCTGATCCTCGCATACCGGCGCGTAGGCGCTTATCCGGTGTACGTGTCGTGCGGCTATCGCGCTTCGGCGATCTGGGCCGGCTGGTACCGGCATCTCAGCGTTCTGATCCTGTCGATGTTTACGCCGTCGGTCGTGCTGTGGTGCGTGATCTGGTTGTCGCTGCGGCGCCTCGGCGCCGAAGAGGAGGCGTGGGAGCGCTGGCAGGCTGAGGCGTCGATGCGCCGCTCGATCGAATCCGCGTATCGTCAGTCGCGCAAGATGGAGGCGCTCGGCAATCTGGTCGGCAGCGTCGCGCACGACTTCAACAATCTGCTGATGATCGTGTCGGCCAACGTGCAGATCGCGCGGCGGCGCGGCGCGCCGGGGCTCGACCGTGAGCTGTCGGCCATCGAGCGGGCGCTCAAGAGCGGCCAATCGCTCACGCGGCAATTGCTCGGCGTCGCACGTAAGCAGCCGTTGAGAAACGAGACACTTGCCCTCGAGCGCTGGCTGCCGGCGTGCCGCGAATTGCTGCGCGCGTCGCTCGGCGCGAAGATTTCGCTGGTGATGGATATCGGCGTCGAAATCTGGCCGATGCGCGTCGACGTGGCCGAGCTCGAACTGGCGCTGATCAACATCGCCGTGAACGCGCGCGACGCGATGCCCAACGGCGGCCGCTTCACCGTGCGGGCCACCAATATCAATTTCCGTCACGAGGACGGCTTTCCGCTCACCGGTGACTTCGTGCAGTTGTCGCTCGAAGACACCGGCGGCGGCATGCCGCCTGACGTGCTCGCGCGCGCCTTCGAGCCGCTTTTCACGACCAAGCCGAAAGGCATGGGCACGGGTCTCGGGCTGCCGCAGGTGTTTGCCTTCTGCGAGCGCTCGGGTGGCCTCGCGGCGATCGACAGCGCGATCGGCGCGGGTACGTCGGTGCGCCTCTATCTGCCGCGCGCCGCCACGGCGCCTGAGGCTGAACGGCCGGCTGAACCGGGCGTCGAAGAAACCGGCGCGCCGCACGGTCTGCGCATTCTGCTGGTCGAGGATAACGACGAAGTCGCCGCCGGCACCGAAGCCTTGCTGCAGATGATGGGTCACCAGGTCACCTGGGTCTTCAATGCCGACACCGCGCTGCGCCTGTTCGACGACGCCCACGCGAAGCAGGCCCGCACCGGCGAGCCGCTGCCGTTCGATCTGGTGCTGTCCGACATTCACATGCCCGGCACGATGAACGGCATCGATCTGGCTGAAGCGGTGCAGGCGTTCGATACCAGGCTGCCGGTCATTCTGGTCACCGGCTACGCGGAAGAACTCGACCGCGCGCGGCATGTGGACGTGCGCGTGCTGTCCAAACCCTTCGATATCGCATTGCTCGACAAGCTCCTGCAAACGATCCAGCGCAATCTGGCGCAGTCGGGTACGCACCCGGCGGCTCACCCGGCTAATTAAGGCTCTTCAGAGATGACCACGATTTACCGGAAATTGTAAAAACGCAGCGGCCGCAACCGGCGACACGCCACGTTTTTTGCCTTCCAAACGGGCGCGCACGGGCATTGGACAGTTCCGGCACGAACGTTGCAGCACGGTTAGGGAAGGAGAGCGGCGCGTGCCCGCGCTGTCCACTCCGCTCAAGACGTCGGGAGACTGCCATGCGACACACCGTGATTGGTTTATTCGACACCTATTCACAAGCGGAAGCCGCCCGTGACACGCTTGTGCAAACCGGTTTTGCACGCGAAACGATCGAGTTGCAGGCGAACCCGGAACCCTCCGTCGGCTCGGCAACCGATGAAGTCGCCAGCGCGGGTGTGCTGGCCAACATCGAACGCTTTCTGGCCAACCTGTTTGCCAGCGGCCCGCGCGCGTCCGAAACGGCCCGCTATGCCGAGGCCGTGCGCCGCGGCGCCGTGCTGGTGTGCGTGAACGCGGCGAGCGAATCGCATGCGGAACTCGCTCGCAATACCTTGAGGAGACTGGGCGCTACCGACATCGGCGAGCGCTCGCCCGACGGGGACACGCCGCCGAGCCGTGACCATTCCATCCTCGACGAACTGGGCATTGGCGCGATGACAGTGGGCACGCCTCGCACATCGAGCGTCACCACGCCGGGCGCAACCACCCGGCCCGCGACGCAGGCCGATCCGCAGTATTCACCGCCGCCCGTGGACGCCGGCGCCGGCACGGCCAAACCTTTTACGCCGCCACCGCGGGCTGAGCGGCCGGTCACCGATCCGGTGAACGAGCCCATATCCGATCCGCTGGTCGGCGATGCGGGACGCAGCGCGATTGCCGCCGGTAGCATGCCGGGTTCGGGCGCCATCATGCAGCCGTCAGAGGTCGTTCCCGAAGCGCGCCAGCCAACCGCCGGCATGGGCGAGCAGATTCCGAACGAGTATCTGGAATACGAAGAAGATTTCCGCAGCCACTACGACGAGGAGTACGCGACCGACAATTCGCGTTTCGAGGATTACGTGCCGGCCTATCGCTACGGCGCGGACATCGCCCGAGACACGCGTTATCGCGACAGGCCGTGGGACGATGTCGAACCGGAAGCCCGGCGCCATTGGGAAACCACCTCACCGGAGAGCACGTGGGAGCGTTTCAAGCTCGCCGTGCGTCACGGCTGGGAACGTGTGACGAGGCATCACCACGTATAAACGGGGGAGCGGCAGCGTCGGCGTGCCGTCAGGTTGCGGCAACGCCGGCGCTTTTCGTTTACCCAATCGCTTTCGCGGCAACGCCGTCAGGCGGCGGTATGCAACTTGACCCACGCGACGTAGCGCTCGACGAATGTCTGCAGGAACTTGCGCGTGCCGTCGTTCAGGATCTCGCCTTTCTCGTTGATGACCGCCGCGTCGTGCTTGATGAACACTTCGGGCTGGCCGAGCGTGGCGACATCGAGATACGCCAGCACATTACGCAGATGCTGTTGCGCCAGCGCCGTGCCGGTCGCGCCGAGGGACGTGCCGATCACCGCGCCGGGCTTGTTGGCCCATGAATTGGTGCCCCACGGACGCGAGCCCCAGTCGATTGCGTTCTTCAGTACACCAGGCATGGAGCGGTTGTATTCGGGGGTGACGAACAGCAGGCCATCGGCAGCTTCAACGCGCTGCTTCAACTGTTTCGCGACTTCGGGATAGTCGGCGTCGTATTCCTGGCTGTAAAGCGGCAATGAACCGATGTCGATAAATTCGAAGGTGAAGTCGGCGGGCGCGAGCGAAATCACGGCGTGAGCCAACTGACGGTTGAAGGACTCGCGGCGCAGACTGCCGACGACGACTGCAATGTGATGGGCCATGTCTCGTTCCTTGGGTGTGAGGCGCTTGACGCGCGAAAAGGGTCCGAACTGACAATCATAGGCAAAAGCCGGACGAGATGACGGCCGCGGCGACAAAACCGCCGGCGATCGGGAAAACGGGGAGCAAACGATGGCAGTTGCAGTTAGTGGATAACCCGGTAGCAGCCAAAGTTATCCACAGTTTCACTGAATAACCTTGTGGATAAGTAGTACTTTTGCCTTGTCAATCAAGCCTGCTTCCGGTGTATGACGAATTGAGGCAAATGGACGTTCTACTTTGCCTGCCCGGATGCAAATCGACACGTCTGGCATAAACGGCTGATGGCGGCCGCCGGTGCGCTGCATGGCAAACGGCGTGCCACGCGAGACGCCAAGGCCGATGGTCTGGCGTCTGGAAACCGTCCGCGCTCAGCCGGCGCGAGCGGTCATCCGGTCATTCCGGCACGGCGATGTCGCCATCCACAAGCTGCCAGCCGTAGGTCTCGGCGAACACCTGGGCGGCGTCGGCGTTGTCGAAAAAAGGCATGTCCGCGTGGCCCTGGAACGGGTAAATCACCCGCTCGTCGCTCAAACGGATGACCTTCAGCGTCGGTACGGTGCCGCTCGACGTACGGCGCGACGAGACCACAACCTGATAGTTCGCGCGGCCCGTGAGGGTTGGGGGATCCGCGCGCTGCGAGCGCCTGGAAACGAGACTTGCCATCGATGCGCTCATCAGAGTCCGGCAATCGACTGGCCTGCAACCATGCCGTCGATCACGCGCTCCGCATATCTGGCTGACGCAATGCGCGCGTCGCCGGCCGCACCAAATGGCGAACGGCTCGGCACGCGAAACACACGGCTGCTGGTCAATGTATCGTCGGTGCCGCGTCGGCAGATTCGCACGGCTGCGTCAAAGCCCGCATCGTAGTGACGGGCGCCGTCAAGGCTGCGCGGTTGATGTGGATAAACCAGCGGATAAATCTCAAGGCCCCGGTAACTTCTGATCGTGTTGCTCATGGTGGTCGTCTCCGGTGAAGGCTTTTCGCGTAAAACGTGTCGCTGTGGCTTCGGCTGAAGCAGGGCGAATTACGCCGTTTCTGCGAAAAAAATGCTGATCGACGATGCGCGCAAAGAGCGGCCGCTTCAAGGAAGCCGAGCCGACGACACCGCAAAGCTGAGTAGAAGGAAAGGACCCTGTTCAAACCAGGGCGCTGTGACGAGAGACTTTTTTGCGTCTGGGACTGCGCAGGACACGCAGGAGAACTGCAAGCTGTTGGCTCACTGTAACACGTAAGTTGAGCGAGCATTAGACGCATTTGGCCGCCGGGCGCGGGCGTTGCTTCGTGGTGCCGCGTAAGGTGTACCGCTGGCTGGGAGCGGTGTCGCACAGGTCCGTTACAGCATTTGGCGGCATGCGCCGCACGCGCCGCAAATAGGTTGGCCGTGAATGCAAAAAAGGCGCCGTTGTCGGCGCCCTTCTTTTACTTCGTGAGTCCGTTTCGTTGGCAAGCTTTGCGCCGGAATTTCGTCCGACCGTGCCCGCCAGGCGATCAGTTACCGAAGAACACGTTGCAGTACGATGCCGGACCGCTGCATTGTGCCGGCGAGGCAGCTTGGGCCACGCCCGAAGCAGCGGCAAACAGAGCGACGGAAGCGATCAGGGCGGAAAGAATGCGTTTCATGGTGCTACTCCTCTTCAGCGTTTGGTTCGCGATCTGGTGCGATCGATGTAGTGAAGAATAGCGATTCAGCGTTCACCTAAAAACATCGAAGTCGAGAAGACATTTTTTCAGATAATGAAATAATTGATGTCCCGTGTGGCTAGGGATACGCATCCCCGTCAACTTCAGCCACAGCGCATATGCTTCAGGCCCCGGGTTAATCCCGAGGTTTTGCTTTCAATTTACGCAACAATGTATTTCGCTGTCATATAAGCCTTTCCGGCGCGACTAAAGTCATCGAGTCATCGCTTTCCGGCGGGCACATGTTCAATACCGATTCGCTTGCGCAGGAACGTGCGGGAGAATGGCGCACGAGTCCAAAAACAGCGCGAGGAAAGTCACCCGCTCATGAACCACAACAATTCAATAGAAGACGTGCGGCAGCCGTTGGCGCGCCGACGGAGCACGTCATGGCGCAGATAAGCGGGCTCGCGCTCGACGATCCCATCTATCTGACGCAGTTGCGGCGCGACCTGTTGCGCTTCGCCCGTTTGCAGCTGCGCGATGCCGCAGCCGCCGAAGACGCCGTGCAGGAAGCGCTGGCAGCCGCGTGGACGCAAGCGGACCGGTTCGCCGCGCAGTCGGAACACAAAACGTGGGTGTTCGGCATCCTGCGGCACAAGCTCGTCGATACCTTGCGCGCCCGGCAGCGCACGGTGAACCTGTCGGCGCTCGAATCCGAACTCGACGGCGAGGCGCTGCTCGACCGGGAGCTGTTCAAGGACAACGGCCACTGGTCGCGCGAGACCAAGCCGCAGCCGTGGCCGACGCCCGAAACCGCGCTGCGTCAGCAGCAGTTCTGGACCTTGTTTGAGATGTGCCTCGAACATCTGCCCGAACACATCGGGCGCGTGTTCATGATGCGCGAATTCCTCGATCTCGATACCGATGCCATCTGCGCGGAATTGCAGATGACCGCCAATCATTGCAGCGTGCTGATCTACCGGGCGCGGCTGCGCTTGCGCACTTGCCTGAGCGAAAAGGGCCTATCCAGAGAGGATGCGAATGGGGAAGTGTAAAAACATCACGCGCCTGCTGTCCGATGCGCTCGACCGTCGATTGACGACCCGCGAATGGGTCGCGATCCGGCTGCATCTGCCGACCTGCAGCGGCTGCCGGAACTACCGCAAACAGATCCGTCTGCTGCGGGTGGCCGCGCATGCGGCAAGCGGGATTGAAGCACCGGGCGCGGCCGGAGCCGATGATTGATGTGCGGCCAGAGTCTGCGCGTTAGCAGCGCGTCAACTAGGCGCCTCGCTTAGCGCTCGCCCGGCGGCGTGTTGCGGTAGCGGGCGAAGAAGTTCGCATGCGACGCTTCGTCAATGGCGACGGGATGCGGGTCAGTGCGAGCCGGATGCCTGGCGAGCTGCGCCCGCGTACGGATCGGCCGATGCTGGAAATTGCCGCCGCAGTTCGGACACACATTGCGCAGCGTGCTGAGCGCGCACACTTCGCAGAAGGTGCATTCGTAGGTGCAGATCATCGCGTCGGGCGCGTTCGGCGGCAGTGATTTGCCACACCCTTCGCAGGATGGTCTCAGTTCAAGCATGGTTCCTCCGCATCGACAGGAGAAAGCGAGCGCGTATGTCGCGTCAACCGCGCTTGCCGGATACGGAGCAGTGTAAGCGGCAAGCGCGATGCAGAATTGACAGCAGCGCGTCAATTCCTGCCACCACGCCCGCTCGTGCGCGCCGGCAATCGCGCCCAATGCCTATGCCGCGGTCGGGTCAACACCGTCCACATCACAAGCGTCAACGCGAGGCCGACGTGGCGCAGTGAAGCGGGTGGACGGCCGGAGTGGTAGCGCGCCATGACGGCTGCCGCCTCCGGCGTGATTTGCTTATGCGAATTTATCGGTTCGTCCAGGTTTGCAGACGGCTTATCGTCGGCGGCAATCGGTCCGTTTCGCGTCCGTCTTTTTAACGAGCACTGCTATGTCCCGTCATCCGCTGCTTACACGCCGCGCATTTATCGCCGGCGTGGGCGCCTCGCTGGCCGCCGCGGCCCTGCCCATCGTCTCCACCTCTGCCTTCGCCGCCGATGCGCATGCGAAGGAATTTCGCATTGGCTACCAGAAAGCGGCCAACACGCTGGTGCTGCTCAAGGCGCACGGCACGCTCGAAAAGCGGCTCGCGCCGCTCGGCATCACGGTCAAATGGACTGAGTTTCCCGCCGGGCCGCAGTTACTCGAAGGCTTGAACGTCGGCGCCATCGACTTCGGTTATGTCGGCGAGGCGCCGCCGGTATTCGCGCAAGCGGCCGGCGCGAACTTCGTCTACACCGCCTACGAAATCCCCACTCCGCACGCGGAGGGCCTCCTCGTGCATCAGGACGCACCGATCAAAACGCTCGCCGACCTGAAGGGCAAGAAAATCGCCTTCAACAAGGGTTCGGACGTTCAGTGGTTCCTGGTCGCGGCGTTGGAGAAGGCTGGCGTGAAGTACAGCGAAATCCAGCCGATCCATCTGGCGCCCGCCGACGCGCGCGCGGCCTTCGAGCGCGGCGCGATCGACGCATGGGCCATCTGGGATCCGTTCCTCGAAGCGGCGAAACGGCAATCGAACGCGCGCCTGCTCACCGACGGCGAAGGTATCGTGAATCACCATCAGTTCTTTCTGAGCGCACGGCCGTTCGCGCAGCAAAACGGCGATGTGCTCGCTATCGTGATGGACGAAGCCGGAAAAGAAGGCGCCTGGGTGCGCGGCCATTACAGCGAAGCAGCCGCGCAGCTTGCGCCGATTCAGGGCCTCGAAGCAGGCGTGATCGAGGCCGGATTACGGCACTACGCGCACATCTACAAACCAATCGACGCGAACGTGCTCGCCGAGCAGCAGCGTATCGCCGACACGTTCAACGAACTGCGCATCATCCCGACGAAGATCGTTACGAAGGACGCTGTATTGGCTGCGAAGGCCTAGATCATTTCGTTTGGACGGTCAGGCAAACAGCGCTTCGACATTCTCTGGCGGGCGGCCGATCACGGCCCGCCCGTTTCGCACGACGATCGGGCGTTGCAAAAGGACCGGATGCTTGGCCAATGCTTCGTATAACTGAGCGTCACTCAGAGTGAGATCGGAGAGCTGAAGTTCTTTGTACTCGGCTTCTGTGTCCCTGATCATCTCGCGGACCGTACAACCTAGCTGCACGTTGAGTTGCTTCAGTTGCGCAATTGTTAGCGGCTGCTTCAGGTATTCGACGATTTCTGTCGGTTCGTTTGTGCTGTTGTAGGTGCTTGCGATCAGCTCGCAGGCGGCACGCGATTTTGAACAGCGCGGGTTGTGGTAAATGGTGATCATGGTGGTGTTTGCGGTCGCGGTTGCTGGGTGTTTTTTCGTGGTGGATTTTAGCGGCTGTGAGCGGTGAGGTGGTCTTTGATGAGATCCGGTTTGTCGATGGGTTGCGCGTGATTGATCGCTGGTGGGAAGCGCTCTCCGGGTCCGGCGAGTATGAGGGGTTCAGCAAGGCCAGTCCCTGCGCTAGCGATAGACCCGGATCGCTGCTTCAAACTTGCCGCTATATTTTCTGTTCTATTTATTGTTCTTACTCCAGTGCGAACGGCGCGGTTTGGATGACGCTTCGTTGAGTCGCGCCCAGAACAACGTAGCTCGTCGGCGGTGGGGGGCTTCGGTGCCAGTCGATGGAATCTGATGTTGCCGGAAAGCATAGGGTGACACGGCGTGGGGCGGCCTGTTCAGTAGCGAACTGTGAAAGGCAAGCTGCATTGGCGGTCACCATCTGATCGATAGTTCTCTCCGGGCTTAGGACCTCGACAATGCGGGTGCCAGACCCAGCGGCGATGCTTCGCATTGTTTGCTCGTTAATGATTGAGCGTATAGAAAGCGGATTGTCTTGCTGAACGCGAGCATGGGACGGAACACCACCGGGTGCCTGCTCTTCGCGCCCGGTGACGGAGTGAAAGCGAGTGGTAGTGCATGAGAGCGTGCACGAGAGGCGATGTAGAACCGCCCGCTCGCGCTGCTGCGAGAAGCATATCGCTTTATGCGCATAAAGCGCGGACCTGTCGCGGGAGCCTCTCGATTGGCGCGCACCCGGTCGCACATGCCGGCATTTCTCAGGCCGTTGAAACGGGCCTGCTCGGTAAGCACGAGTGGAGCGGCCTCGTTGCGACCATCACCAAATCGTCGAATACGGTTGCCGCCGAGACGAGGTATCGATCCGGCGCGTCAAGACACCGCTGCGCGGCCTCGCACGTAATCGGTTTCGGGAAGCACGTTTATGCGCATAAAGATCGGCCCGTTATCCGATCGAAGCCCCCAATCCAAAACACCACGAGCATCCGAGTCCCCCGGACTGAGTCTAGCCGACTTGAGAACGAACACGTTCGGAATATTCCGAAATGGCGTGCGCCGCTCATCTCGTCCAACGTCGCCTCACAGTGTCCGCGCTGCGTCCTCCAACGTTTATGCGCATAAACCTATCCCGAATGGCTATTTCTTCGCGTGTTTACACAAAATCGATTGAAATACGAATTCATCCAGGTAAAATCCATCTGCGTCTAAAAAGAGGAGGTGAAGATTGGCAGCAGAAATCATCGCGGTAACTCAGCAGAAAGGCGGTGTCGGGAAGAGCACTATCGCGATGCACCTCGGCGCTGCGTTCCATGAGAAAGGCAAACGCGTCCTCGTCGTGGACGCAGATGGTCAAAACACACTGATCCATTGGGCCAGTGCCTCATCCGATGGCGAATCCGGCATCCCGTTTCCAGTCGTCAACCTCTCCGAAGCCGGCAGCCAAATCCATCGCGAGATCAAGAAGTTCGTCGCTGATTACGACATCATCGTAGTCGACTGCCCGCCCTCCATCACCGAGAAAGTGTCCGGCGTTGTGTTGCTCGCAGCGAGCGTCGCCGTTATCCCGACCTCATCCTCGCCCGCTGACTATTGGTCAAGCGTCGGTCTGGTCAAACTTGTCCAGCAAGCCCAGCTCATGAACGAAGATCTGCGCGCAGTCTTTCTGCTCAATAAGACCGAAGAGAAGCGGATGCTGACGCGTGAACTGAAGCGCGCGTTGGAAGAACTCGGATTCCCGTTACTCAAAACCCAGATCCCAACCCGCGAAGCGTACAAGCAGGCAATGGCGTTAGGGCAAACAGTACTTCAGATGAACGATCGCGGCGCCAAGCTCGCCGGCATCGAAATCCGGGCGTGCGCCAACGAAATCGCCGCCCTGCTTCCGTGAATTTATGCGCATAAAGGACCCTGAATGAAACCCTCCCAATTCGCCAAAGGCTTTCAAGCACGTCCTGATACGACCAGCAGCGAAAAGCGAACCGCTCTCGACCGCCTGAATGCCATCGACGGTTTGGTTAAGAATGGCCCCACGAGTAACAATGCGCCGGGCCGTATGAACCAGCCTGTGATGCCGCAAGTCGTCGCGGAAATCGAATCGGCTGACACCGCCAATGAATCGTCGGCCTATCGCGCGTGGCGCATCGAGCACGGCTACCGGCCGGGCCAGGTCATCGATCTCGCGCTCAAAACGATCAAGCCGAGTCCGTTTAATCCCCGGCATTTCTATCTGAAGTCGTCGATTGCCGAGCTTGCCGTCAATCTGGCCAAGCAGGGGCAGCAACAGGCCATTCACGTCATTCCGGATTACGACAATCCCGGCACGTACTTCGTCAGCGACGGCGGCCGGCGTGTTCGAGCGCTGAAAGAAGCGAACAAGGAATCGGTGAAGGCGATCGTTATCGATCTGCCGATCGGCATCCAAAGCTATAAGCTCGGCTACGACCTCAACGTCCAGCGCGATTCGCAGACGGTATTCGATAACGCCGTCGTGTGGAAACGCTTTCTGGAGGATCGGCATTTCCAGAGCCAGAAGGAGCTCGCCGAACACCTTGGACTAGACGAGTCGACCGTTGCCGTCGCCTTGTCGATTGCGAAGCTGCCCGAAGTGGTGATGCATGAGATGGTCGCGAGACCTGACCGGTTCGGCTCGAACATGGCCTATCAGGTAGGCCGCTATCACACCGCCCGCGGCGCCGATGCGACGCTGCGCCTGATCAACAAAATCCTTTCGGATGATCTGAGCACGAGGCAAGTCGCCGACATCGTGAAGGGCAGGGCAAGCGCGCAGGAAAGCACGAAACCGGCGGGCCGGCAGCGCTATGCGCAGCGTCTGGAAATCAAGCTCGGCGGTGTTTCGGTCGGCGATCTGAAATCGTATGGCGACGATCGAATCGAACTCCGCCTGAAGGGTCTCTCACGCGAAAAGCGCGACGACATTCTTCGTCAGATCGAACAGATGTTGAAATAAGAGAAGAGCAAGTTACGGCGGCGTTGAAGCGTGGCCGCCGTCCTGCTGCAAGTTACGCCGCGCGCGATTGGCTCAGCGTGAAGGCGAGCAGGTCGCCATCGGTGGGCTCACCCCACGTCTTGCGAGCCAGCCAATCGAAGAACGCCGTTTCGACAATCTTCGAATCCAGTCCGCGCCGACGCCAGTCGTCCCGCATGTGCGTGCCGAGCCCCGGCAATTCGTCTTCTTCAAACGACTGCCGGGCGATCTCCCGCTCAGACTCACCTTGTTCGTCGTAAAGCTCGCGCGCTTCCTTGCGGCGATACGCCGAGTACTCGCCAAGCAGACGGGCTTTCAGATCGTCAGCCGGCGCAGCGACCGCCGCCTTGCCACCGCCAATGGACGGCACCGCTTCGACCGGTGGCGCATAGCCTTTCTTCAACGCATCTTTGAACAGTGCAGGCGCGCTGCGCACAGGCGGCAAGGACGTGCTGCGCATGCGTTGCTCAGTCATTTGCAAAGCTGCGCGAATACGATTTTCTTCGCTATCGGCGTACAGCGTTTGCGCTTCCTTCAACGGAATGCCGATCTTCACCATACGGTCGACCAGCGTGCTGTCGAACACGTTCGGATGTTCGTCGAGCGCGAGCATCGGCTGCTTGCGCTCCGTCACGCGGAACTGGATCTCGGCGACTCGCCGTCCTTCCCGATGCTCGATCAACTCGACAAAGATATTGGTGACGGCGTTCACTTCGGCGATTGCCGGACGCAGATAATCGCGCTTGAAATACTTGTACTCGCGTTTCGCTTCGTCGCCGGCTTCCGTGTCAGGCGTGCCTGAGAGGATAGGGCGCCACCACTCCCACGTTTCGCGCATCGTCAGATGACTCGGGTTCGTCAGGTAGCGCACGCAGATTTCGTAGAGCGCAAGGCCCGCGCTGCTGCGCAGCTGGCTCTGGAACTGCAGACTTAAGCGTGCGTACTGGACTGGATCGAGCAGCTTCTTCTTGATCTTCGGCGCAAACGAGAACTCGACCCACACGCGGCGGGTGGTGGGGTCTTCGAGAATTTCAGCGTCAGCGATCAGCGTGGAGATACCCCATTTGCGGCCTGGCTTCTGGCTCGACGTACCGGTACTCCACTCGACCTGCACCGACACCATGCGCCGCAAGTGTTCCTTCACGAGCGCGGTGTCATTCGAATCGAACGCAGAATTGGCGACGATGTCCGACAGCAATGCCCGATAGGTGTCGCCGGACTCGTCCGCTTGCTGAGCGACGGCGAGGAGCACGTTGAACAGCTTACGGGTGAGGAGTGTTATTTTGCCGCTCTTGGGCTGGATGGCGATCGCCTCGACGGCTTTTCGCAATTCGGCCGAACTCGGGCTCACAACATCGGTCTTCTTCGCGCGCTTCGTGGCCAT